>JASGGY010000008.1:0-161434 GCA_047602575.1 Oscillospiraceae bacterium | reverse complement strand
AATCTCCTCCTTATGCGCGTTATAGGTTTCCAGTGCCTGCGCGGCTGCCTTGCGCAGCCCCTTTGACGAATAGGTTGCGCCCGTCACCGTGTCCGCGTCGCCCACCGTCGAAGCGTCCAGCCCAACGTATTTTTCCAGAAACGCGCTCTCTTTGATTCTGTCGCCGATGCCGGGCGTTTCCGCCAGCGTGACAATGGCGATTCCCGCGATTTTTCCGTCGCCGTCCACTGCCACAAGGGCGCGCACGCCGTCTTTGGTATAGCCGGTTTCGGTAATGTCAAATGCCAGAAGCCCGCTGTCCTTGTCGGCAATGACATCATTGATCCCGTCAAAGGTCAGCGCTTCTCCGCTGTCTGTCAGCAGCATTTCATAGCCCTTGGGGAACAGCGTTTCGCACGCCTTTTTTAAATCGCTCGTCATCAGCTCGTCGGAGTAGGTGAGCTTATAAACCCCCGCCACCGCCGCCGCGGAAACCGCAAGAATTATCACCAGCGTCAGAACCGGTCGAATGACATCCCGCACCGGATTCAGAGGCTTTTTTTCGATTGCTTCGCTCATTTCTGTGCCTCCTTCTGCTTTGTGCCGAATGCCTTTGTGCGCGTCGCCATGTCAATGTAAGGCGTGAGGATGTTCATCAAGAGAATCGAGAACGACACGCCCTCGGGCATGGACGAATAAAACCGCACCAGGCACGTAATCACCGCGCAGCCAAGCCCGAAAATCAGCTTGCCTTTTGTCGTGATCGGCGTGGTCACATAATCCGTCGCCATAAAAATCGCGCCCAGCATCAAGCCGCCCGCCAGAATCTGGTACAACGGGTCTTCTCCGGCAGCAAGCGAAAACAGCGCCGTTCCGCCGATGAACGCCAGCGGCGTCACCGGATTGATCACGCGCATTGCGACGAGAAAAATGCCGCCCAGCAAAAGAGCCGCCGCCGAGGTTTCGCCCAGCGAGCCACCGCATTTTCCGATAAACAAATCAAAATAGCTGAAGCTTGTATCCGCCAGCGGCGTGGGGCTTGTGACAATGCCGTCGTTGTAGGAAAAGGGAACCGCCCACGGTGTTGTTCCCACCATCGCGGCGGGGAAGGACACCATCAGCACGATGCGGCCGGTGATTGCGGGGTTGGCGAAATTCTGACCCAGCCCGCCGAAGAGCTGCTTGACAATCACGATTGCCACGAAGCAGCCGATGAACGCCATCCAAAGCGGCAGCGTAGACGGCAGATTGAACGCCAGCAGCATACCCGTCACAATCGCCGACAGGTCGCCCGTGGTGTCCGCCCGCTTCATGACCCGGCGGGAAACAAACTCAAGAAAATAGCACGCAGCCGCGCAGAAGCCTGTGAGAATCAGCGCGCGCGGTCCGAAAAACACCACCGACATCACAAACGCCGGCAGCAGTGCGATGATGACCAGCAGCATGATTTTCTGGGTGGTGACAGCCCCCCGGATATGGGGCGAGGGCGCAACGGTTAACAAATCCATAAGAAAACATCCTTTTTCGTCGTTCGTAATCAGGAGATACCGACTAACTCTTTTTAACGAGTTCTTTTGCGAGCTGGTGCTTTTCCGCGAGCTTGCGGTGCGCGGGGCAGACATAAGTACAGCTGCCGCAGTTAAGGCACAGATTGACCTTCAGCTTTTTCAGATCGTCCGGACGGCGCTTGTCGTAGTGCTTCTCCAGCTCCATTGGCAGCAGATTGACCGGACAGACGGCGGCGCAGGACGCGCAGCGGATGCAGTTCGTCATTACAGCCGGCGGCGCTTCGGCTTTCGGCTTCTCAAACGCCAGAATTGCGTTGGCCGTTTTTAAAACAGGGAAGTCCGCTCTGTCCACACAAAGCCCCATCATCGGCCCGCCGAACAGGATTTTGCCGGCAAGCTCCGGCTTGCAGTCGGCGAATTTCAGCACGTCCGCGACGGGCGTTCCGACCGGAACAATCACGTTGCACGGGGTTAGAACAATGTCACCGTCCACGGTAATGCGGCGCTCGGTGAAGGGGATGCCCGTTTTTAAATAACGCCCGATGCTGCCCAAGGTCGTCACGTTGAGTACCATCGCGCCCACCTCCGCGGGCAATGCGCCCTCCGGCACGATTCGTCCGGTGGTGTTGAACACCGCGACCTTTTCCGCACCCTGCGGGTACACCGTTTTCACCGTGCAGACCTCCATGCCCTGCTCCGTCTTGCACAGTGCGGAGAGCTTCTCCGCGGCGGGGGCGGCGCTTTCCTCTACGCAGAACACCGCGCGGGGGATTTCGAGCCATTTCATCGCCGCGCGCACGCCGTCAATCACATCCGCGGCGTTCTCCAAGATCTCGCGGAAGTCCGTCGTGACATACGGCTCGCACTCCGCGGCATTGATGATCAGCGTATTGATCGTAATTTTCGTGCGGTCATACGCAAGCTTTACGTGCGTCGGGAAGCCCGCGCCGCCCAAGCCCGTCAGTCCGCTTTTCCGGATTGCCGCCAGAAAGTCTTCGCGGCTTTCCACAACGGGGGGCGCGATGTCGGGGGAGAGCGCTTCGCCGTCGGTGAGGATTTCCACCGCGTCGCATACCGCGCCGTTAAAGCCGACGTGCTTCACAATCGCTTTGACCGTTCCCGAAACGCTCGCGTGAACGGGGCTGGAAACAAATGCGTCGGTCTGCGCGATGACCTGTCCTTTCAGTACCCGTTCGCCGGGCTTGACAAGGCAGACGTTGGGTGCGCCGATGTGCTGGGTGCAGGGGATCACAACGCGCGTGGGCGTTGGCAGGCGTGCGGTGTCGAATTTGCCGGTCGCCTTTTTGTGGGGAAGCTTCAGTGCGCCGATTTTCACTGGTTCTTACCGTCCTTTCTGAATCTGTGCGGAAACTATTTCGAAACTATTGTGCAAGTGTAAAATTCGGATCTGTGATCGAAAAGCTATCTCTTAAGCCGTCGGAAACATACACCTTGTGCGTGTCCGTCACGGCGATCACTTCATAATTTAAATCGGGAAACATCGTGCCGCTTAAAAACGGCGCAAGCCCCGCAGATCCAGCGATGTAAACCGCCGTGTCAATAAAATCCGACGCAAAGCCCGAATCCGTCACCACCGTCACGGAGGTTAAATCCGTCACAGCGGGCTTTCCCGTGGCAAGGTCGAAGATGTGGGAATATGTCACGCCGCCGGACGTAAAATTGCGTTCATAGCCGCCCGCAGTTGACACAAAGCATGCGCCGGTGGTGAAGCTTCCCATCACAGCGTTTTCGTCGTCGGGGTCTTTTACCGAAACCGAAAATGGCGAGCCGTCGGGCTTTTCGCCGTAAAGCAGCGCGGACGAATCCATCGTCACCACAGCGCAGTCCACGCCGTTGTCCCTGAGCATCTCATACAGCACGTCGCAGGCATAGCCCTTTGCGCAGCAGCCAAGCTCCACCTTTGTGCCGGGGGCGATCGTCACCGCGCTGCCGGAAACCGTCAGCTTGTCTGCGCCCACGGTTTTCATCGCCTGCGCGATTTCCGCGTCCGACGGTACGCGCGGGTTGTCCGAGGAAATGCCCCACAGATCAATCAGCGCGCCGCAGGTCACATCCACCGTCGGGCAGAGCGCGTTGTAACGCACCGCCATCCCGAGTACCGCCGCCAGCGTTGCGGAAGCCGTTCCGCCGCCCGACTGGTTTAATCTGTAAAGTTCCGCATCCGTGTCGTATGCCGAGAAAACCTCGTCCAGCTCCTTGAGCCGCTGCGCGTAGGGGTCAGCCTCCGCGCCCCAGACCTTCACCACCGCCGCCGTGTCCATCACGGCAACCGCCGCGGTGTCCTGCTTTTCCCCGCCGAGCAGGGAGTAAAGCACCCCGCCCGCCACGATCATGGCAAGGGCAATGATCAGCCCGATTTTCGCTTTCGCGCCGCGTAACGTAACATTCATGTCTGTAAAAATACTCCTTTTTGAAGCTTCATACCGAAAACGATTCATAAATCCGCGGTTTTCGGGCATACGAGCGAAGATTACGCAATTTGCACAAAAGCGGTGCTTCAAACTGTGATTTTTTTAACAAGCCCCATAAAAGCCAAAAATCCGGAACAAAGCGGCATGAAAAAGCCGTTTGTTACCGGTTTTTGTAAGAAGCTGTGCTTATTCCGCGGCGGAAAGCCCAAGGGCGAGATCCTTGAGAATGTCGTCGATGCCCTCAAGCCCGACGGAAAGTCGGATCATGCCCGCGTCGATGCCGGCGGCGATGAGCTGTTCGTCGGTGAGCTGGCGGTGTGTTGCAGAAGCGGGGTGCAGCACGCAGGTGCGGATGTCCGCAACGTGAACAACGATAGAGGCAAGCTTGAGCGCGTCCATGAATTTCACGGCATTTTCGCGCCCGCCCCGGATGGTGAACGAAAATCACGCCGGAGCAGCCGTCGGGGGTATACTTATTATAAAGGGCATGGTATTTGTCGCCTGCCAGCCCGGGGTAACGCACGGACAGCACCTTGTCGGATTTCTGCAGGAATTCCGCCGCCGCAATGGCATTCTCGCAATAGCGCTTCATGCGCACATGGAGGGTTTCCAGCCCGATATTGAGCAGGAACGCCGAGTTTGCCGCAGGATAGCAGCCGAAATCGCGCATGAGCTGCATACGCGCCTTGATGATATACGCCAGCTTCCCGAACGCATCGGTATACGAAACGCCGTGATAGCTCTCGTCCGGCTCGACAAAGTCAGGGAACTTCCCGTTTGTCCAGTCAAACCTGCCGCTGTCAACAATCATCCCGCCGACCTGAAGTGCGTGTCCATCCATGTATTTGGTGGTGGAATGCACCACGATGTCAGCACCCCATGCAAAGGGTCTGCACAGCACGGGCGTGGCAAAGGTGTTGTCGATGATCAGCGGAACGCTGTTTTTATGCGCGATGCAGGCGAATTTTTCGATGTCGAGAATGGTCAGCGCGGGGTTGGCAATGGTTTCGCCGAAAACGGCTTTTGTGTTTGGCTCAAAGGCTTTCTGGATCTCGTCCTCGGATGCGTCCGCGTCCACAAAAATGCACTTGATGCCGAATTTTTTTAAGGAAACGGCAAACAGGTTCACCGTTCCACCGTAAATCGTCGAAGCCGAAATGAAGCTGTCACCCGCCGAGCAGACGTTGAGAATGGCAAGCAGCGAAGCCGCCTGTCCGGAGGAAGTCGCCATCGCGCCTACGCCGCCCTCAAGCGCCGCGATTTTCTTTTCCACCGCGTCAACCGTGGGATTGGCAAACCGCGAATACATATACTCCGTCGGCATGTCAAACAGCTGCGCGATGTGCTCGGTCGAATCAAACCGATACGTCGTGCTCTGCACAATCGGCATCACACGCGGCGCCCCGTTCTCCGGATAATACCCCTCATGTATGCACTGCGTTTCTAATTTCATCGTTTTACCTCCTGTTGTTTTGCAAGGGGAATGTCAGAGGGCGTTGCCCTCCGACACCTCCTACCAAAGGGTACAAGTACCCTTTGGAAACCCATTGTTGTGGTGTTGAATATTTGCGAGATTTTCTCATTCACACAACTTTATAACTATTGTTAGATGTTAAACTTAATGATTAGCTTTTATCACATAGCGAGATTTAAAAGTTTTTGGTAAAGCTTTTTTCAAAAAGCTTTTAGGGTCGAGGGGCAAAGCCCTCGGCGCTGACCGCAGTCAGCGAAACCCCCGCGTCCAACCCCTTTAGGGCGCTCCGCACAGGGGGAATTGCTAAAACAGTCCAGTGGACTGTTTTAGCAAGGGGGGCATGCCCTGCAAGGGAGGGCTGCCCCCAAGTGGCTTCCTGTCCAAACCCTCCTCCGTTCGTTTTCACGAACGGACGAACAAAGTCCGTTCCCCGCTCGTGAACAGCGAAAGCAGCTTCCCCTACCTCATGGTACGGACAAACCCTCCGCCAAATATCTAATCCAAATTCAGCTCCATCTGATGCGCAAGCTCAGAAAACCCAAGCTTCTGATAAAGCGGATAACCGTCCGACGTGTAGTCAAGCAGGATTTTGCCGACTCCCGCCGCGCGCGCTTCGTCGATCAGCTCCCGCAGAAGCGTCTGTGCAAGTCCTTTTCTGCGGTAGGCTTGTTTGGTGTAAACATTGTACAAAACCGCAGTTTTACCTTGAAGATTGCTCCGTGTCGGCAGCACGGTGTAAACTGAAAGAATGCACGAGGACACGATTTCGCCGTTTTCCACGGCAATTCGCGTGATGAGCGCGCCGTCGGAGATGTGCGCGTTTAAATAAGTTTCGACCGCCGTGCGAAAGGCTTCCGCGTCGTCAAGTCCGCCGAGCAGGGTCACAAACTCCAGCCTGTTATCGGCAAGCGCGGGAATGTCCTGCGCGGTTGCGCTCCTGATTTCCATCTGCTGTGCGTTCATTGCACGTTCCCCTTCAAGAAAGCAAGGGTTTAAGCGCAACAAACTTCCCTCCAAATCTCTAACCTCTGACTTCTAACTTCTAACATCCAAATTAAACGTTGATTTTTACGCTCTCCTTTTCGTCCTTGTCAAAGCCGTTTGCGGCAAGAACGGGGTTGACGCAGTCCGCGAGGAACTCGTCTACCTGCTCGGCGCTGCGTCCGATGAAATGCACGGGGATCATGATTTTTTCAAGATCTTCTTTTGTGACCATAAACGCGGGGTCTTCGACAATCAGCTCACAGAGGTTGTTGTCAAGCCCCTCGTCCTTAACGCGCGCGCCCGCGATGAGGGAAAGCTTGCGGATTTTTTCGTGGAGAACCTGCCGGTCACCGCCCTGCTTGACCGCGTCCATGATGATGTTTTCGGTCGCCATAAAGGGCAGCTCCGCCATTACGCGGCGGGTGATGATTTTTTCGTGAACAACCAGCCCGTTGGTGACGTTGAGCAGAATGTTTAAAATCGCGTCCGTGCCAAGGAACGCCTCCGCCACGGCGATGCGCTTGTTCGCGGAGTCATCGAGCGTGCGCTCGAACCACTGTGTGCCGGCGGTGAACGCGGGGTTTAAGGTGTCTACCATCACATAGCGCGCAAGGGATGTGATCCGCTCGCAGCGCATGGGATTGCGCTTGTATGCCATTGCCGACGAGCCGATCTGCTTGTCTTCAAACGGCTCCTCGACTTCCTTAAAGCTCTGGAGCAGCCGGATGTCGTTGGAAAATTTGCTTGCTGACTGGGCAATTCCACCGAGCGTCGAAACCACCATGCTGTCGATTTTGCGGGAATAGGTCTGCCCCGAAACCGGCACGACGCCGTCAAAGCCCATTTCCACCGCAATCATGCGCTCCAGCTCCTTGACCTTTGCCGAATCTCCCTTGAACAGCTCCACAAACGACGCCTGTGTGCCGGTCGTGCCCTTGTTGCCGAGCAATTTCAGCGACGCAAGCCGGAAATCGAGTTCCTCAAGATCCATCAGAAGCTCGTTGCACCACAGCGTCGCGCGCTTGCCGACGGTGGTCAGCTGGGCGGGCTGGAGGTGGGTGTATGCCAGCGCGGGCATGGTTTTGTATGTTTTCGCAAATTCGGAAAGCTGAAAAATCACGCGCAGCAGCTTGCGCTTGACGATTTTCAGCGCGTCGCGCATGATGATGATATCGGTGTTGTCGCCCACATAGCAGGAGGTCGCGCCCCAGTGAATGATTCCCGATGCGCCCGGGCAAACCAGCCCGTAGGCATAAACGTGCGCCATCACATCGTGACGGACAACCGCCTCGCGCTTTGCCGCCGCCTCATAGTCGATGTTTTCGATGTTTGCCTCAAGCTCGTCCACCTGTTCCTGCGTGACATTGAGCCCCAATTTCATCTCCGCGCGCGCCAGAGCGACCCAGAGCCGCCGCCACGTGGAAAATTTCTTATCCGCCGAAAAAAGATACTGCATTTCCGCACTCGCGTACCGCGTGCAGAACGGACTTTCATAGCTGTTGAACACGATATTCCTCCCCATCATAGAAAAAAGCTTTCTTGCGCTTACAACTAAATATTATAACATAATTTTTTGCCGAACACAAGCGCTTTTCCAAAGATTTCGGCGCAGCGGTGAAAATTCTTTTCCCGCGGTTTTGGGCGGTTTTCACAAAACGGAACCGGAAATGATGTACGAAATCCTGATTATTGTGAACAGAATGCGCCGAGATTGTTTACTTTGATGAAAGTTTCACAAGCGCACGCAAAGGACTGCCGCACATAGCCTGCGTGTTTTTTGTTTCACGGTTTCTGTGATTTTTCTTAATATTGTTCAGAAATGGTTGACATTTTATTGCCATTTTGTTATACTGAATTCCGGAAACACCCTTAACATCCTGTAGCAGAAAGGAAGAATCAACATGAATTTGCGGCGCTCTTTCAAGCACGTCAACCGCGGACTGCTCCTGACGCTGGCAGTTGTCATCGGGCTGAGCGTTTATATTTCCGCGGATACCGCACGGTTTCTTGAACGCAAGCCAATACTGGAGTCGACTGTTGAGGACTACATCAGGCAAGGCTGCACGCTCGCCGTCACGCCGGAGAAATTCCGCGACGGAGAGGTGTTTACCGATGCGGAGGCGCGCGCCGACTTTGTGCGGTACTCCTCGCTCATCGATGAATTTTTCACTGATGAGATCGATCCCGACGAGGTGGGAGGCTATTATGGCTCAATGTGTAAGGACGCACTGAAGGCATATTACAAAACTGAGCCGGAAACAGGCTATGTGACGGCTTGTACCGCGGATCAGTTCACGGTTGAGGATAAGATCAATAAAATCGGACCGGGTCTGGCGCAATTTCGCTACAAGGTGACAATCACCACGGAATTCTGGGGTGCGCCGGCGATTTTCATTCCGATGTGTCCGAATCCGGCGTATGAAACAGAAAGTCTTATCGAGCAATACATCGGCATTGATTATATCGATCCGGACGACGAAACAGCACCAACGCCGGACACCGAAAGTAAGCCCTTTCACCACTACCGGATCAGGATGACCTACAACGGCGAGGTATTCCTGCAATATAGCGACGAAGGCTGTAAAATCATTTCCATTTACGGATACGGCTCTGAATATGAATCAACCTACCAGCAGCTTGACAAGCCCGTTCTTCCGGATGACCAGTCGGATAGAACGGATGACCTTTCCGCCGTTCCCTATGACAAAAACAAGGAGGTTGACACCGATGCCTGAACAAGCTTTTGACGCACAGGACTGTGCGCTCTCCGTCCGCGGACTGACCAAGGTCATGGGGAAAAAGAAAATCCTTGACAACATCAGCTTCCAGACGCAAAAGGGCGAGGTGTTCGGCTTTCTCGGCCCGAACGGCGCGGGCAAAACCACGACAATCAAAATCATCTGCGGGCTTTTATACGCCGACGAGGGCGCGATTTCCATAGACGGCTTTGACACGGAAAAGCAGTTTGAAAAAGCAATCGGCGGCATTGGCGCGATTGTCGAAAATCCGGAGATGTACCACAAGCTGACAGGGCTTGAAAATCTGCGGCAATACGCGCGCATCCGCGACGGCATAACGAAAGCGCGCATCGACGAGGTTGTTGAGCTGGTGGGCTTAAAAAACCGCATCCATGACAAGGTGGGGAAGTATTCCCTTGGTATGCGCCAGCGGCTAGGCGTGGCGCAAGCCATTCTGCACCGCCCGTCGGTGCTGATTCTCGACGAGCCGACCAACGGGCTTGACCCCGCGGGCATCAAGGAGCTGCGCGACATCCTCAAACACCTTGCACACGACGAGGGCGTGTCCGTGATGGTGTCAAGCCACCTGATGAGCGAGATGGAGCTAATGTGCGACCGCGTGGGCATCATCGTCCGCGGCGTGATGCGCAGCGTACAGACGGTGGAGGAAATGATCGCTTCCGCTTCCGGAACGGAGGTTTGCTTTGTGTTGCGCGTCAGCGATGCGGCGGCGGCACTTGCGGCGCTACCCGAGGCACTCCGGTCTGCGGCAACGGTACCGGACGGCTTTCATCTGGAATTCACCCTGCCAAAAGCCGATGCGGACGCGCAGATCTGCGCGGTCAACAGCGCGATTGTGCGCGGCGGCGTTGCGCTTTATACCGTTGCCCACAAGGAAAACAAACGGCTCGAGGACGTGTTCATTGAGCTGACCAATTCAGGAGGTGATCAGATTGCGTAAAATGCGTATGCTGGTTGTCAATGAATTCATCAAGCAGTTTGCCAACCGAACCACGTATCTGATGCTGATTCTGACCCTGCTGGCGGGGCTCGCGGTGGGCGTGCTGTTCAAGGTGGACGAAGCTGTTTATTACTCTGACGAGGACTCCGTTGGTTATCGAAATACCGCATATTTGCATTCCGATGATAAAATGAGCGGAAAATCGGAGCTGGTGATTCCTAAAAATGACTGGCGCGGTGTTGCGGCGATGAATTACCTTGCAGCCAAGGAATTAGAAACCCCTGCCGGCGACGAAGCAGTGCTGAAGCTCAAAACCCTGATCAACGGCAACGATCCCGCGGGCTATTATCAGTACATGGAGAGCAAGCTTTCCGCCGCGAAAGCAACGCTGATTGCCGGCAACCTCATCACGGACGAGTGGCTGCTCTCCGACGCAAGGGGCGGCGCCTTATGCTCGGTTTCCGCAAAACTGATGGAAACGCAGCTGCGCATCCGGCTTGGCTGCTACGAAAATTCCGGCGTGGAGCTTGATACCAATCTGCTCGGACTGAGCGATTTGTATGAGAACGTTTTTACCACGCTGCCCGAGGAGCTTGACACGACGGACAACAGCAAAAATAAAACCTATCAGGAATACCGCCTCCTGAAATACCAGCTGGAAAACAGCATACCGAACAATCTCTCTGATGATATGGGAACTACATATGATAATTATGAAGACACCTCCAGCCATTTCTGGATGTCACTTGACTTCACCTCGAAGCTGATCTCCTTTGCAGGCATCCTGATGATCGTGATTGCCGGAAATATCATTGCCGGTGAGTTTTCCCGCGGGACAATCAAATTCCTCGTCATCAATCCCGTGCGCAGATGGAAGATCTTTGTCGCGAAATACATCACCGTGCTGGGGCTTGGACTGATTGCCGTGCTGATGCTCTATCTGGGCAATTTAATCGTATCGCTGATCGCGTTCGATCCGAGCCAGCATCAGGGCGTTTGTCTGGTGTTTGACGGAACGGACGTTAAAGAAATCGCACCCGCTGTCATGCTTTTGAAAAACGCACTGTTTAACCTTCTCAACCTCGTGCTGATCACAACGCTGGCGTTCATGGTATCCGCTTTTCTGCGCAATACGGGCTTTGCGATCGGGGTTTCGATGTTCGCGCTGCTCTCCGGTTATACGATTGTGGCGGTGCTGAAAACCGAATACAAAGTGGACTGGGTGCGCTATACGATGTTTGCCAATCTGCGCCTTGAGCGGATGTTTGACGATTCGGTGATGTTCCCCGGGCAGACCACGACCTTCTCGCTGGTGGTGCTGTGCGTCAACTGGTTCCTGATGATGTTCATCGCGTGGGACGCTTTCACGCGCACAGAAATCAAATAGCCGGCACAAGCGCCCTGCCGTGAATCCCGACAAAAAATTCCCCCCGCGCAGATCGCGCAGGGGGAAATTTCTTTTACTTGGAGCGGATTACGAGGCTCGAACTCGCTACCTCCACCTTGGCAAGGTGGCGCTCTACCAGATGAGCTAAATCCGCAGCATCAGAGAAAACGGCGTTGACTGCCCATGCTGCATTCGCAGGATTGTTCACAAGTCAATCAAGACCGGTTTTCTAAGACTATGGTGCCTCCGGACGGAATCGAACCATCGACACGGGGATTTTCAGTCCCCTGCTCTACCGACTGAGCTACAGAGGCAAATTTTCCGTTCTCCTTGCGGAAAAGGAAAATGGCGACCTGAATGGGGCTCGAACCCACGACCTCTAGCGTGACAGGCTAGCGTTCTAACCAACTGAACTACCAGGCCAAAAAATGGTGGGAACTATAGGGCTCGAACCTATGACCCTCTGTTTGTAAGACAGACGCTCTCCCAGCTGAGCTAAGCTCCCACACATTGTGCCGTGTACCGCTCGGATTTCTCCAGACGAACCGTGCAACATAAAAAATTATACACCATTCTGCGACGCTTGTCAAGGGGTTTTTCAATTTTTTTATCTTTCGGCAGTTTCAACAAGTTATTACAGATCGAAATAAGCAATTTCCACAAAAAACGCTGCGATCATTCTCGCAGCGCCACATAAAGATAGAATATAAACACATTTTTCGAGCGCCTTAATGGAATCACAAAGCAGTAGCTGTAACAAAAATCAGCTAAGCTAAGTTAAGTAAAAACCATAAAACAATGGGTTTCCAAAGGGTACGCTGCTGTCGCGCACGACAGCTTGACCCTCTTGGTGGGGGAGTCCAAAGGGGGCAAAGCCCCCTTTGGCGGGGGGGCATGGGGGCGGCGCCCCCCGAACTAGGTTTTATCAAAGTCTGCGATCAGTCGCCGATGCGTTTGCGGAGATTGGATTCTTCGGTTTCCATCAGCTTCATCAGCTCGGCGAGCGCATCGCTCCGGCTCTTGGCGAGCTTTGCGGCGTGGCTGTCAAAGCTGTCTTTGGGCACGCCGTAATTCTTGGCTGGGGTCGCGTCAAACACGGAGGGTTTGCTCTTGTCGTGTTCCACAATATAAATAGGCGCTGATTTTTTCACGACGGGCGCGGCTTGCACCGGAGCGGCTTGCGCGGGCTTTTCCGGAACGGGCGCAGACGCTTTTGCCGGGCTGAGGTTTTTCAGCTGCGCCATCATCGCGTCGATGTCGGACACGGAGGGCGACGCGCCCTTGCGTGGGGCTTGCGCGGGAATCTCCGCGGTGCGTTCCTGCGCCGCCGGAATCTGCACGGGGGCTTTCGGCTGTGCTGCGCGCGCGGCGGACGGGTCTGTTTCCGCCATCCGCACGGGTGCGTCGGGCGCTGCGGGGGGCGGGGTAAGCTTTGTGCGGACAACGGGCGCTACCGGCGCGGTTTTTGCGGAAAAATTAATCTTGTCGGCATATTGCGCTCGGATGTCCGTGATTTCTTTTTGGTCAATCGCCCGGTCGCTGGCGAAGCCGCCGCGCAGAAATTCCTCGAGCGAGGGAGAGGGCTTTTCAGGCTGGGGCTTCGGGGCTTTGCGAGGCGTTTCCGCAACGGGGGCAAGCCGGATTTCGTCCGTATCCGGCACATCCTGCGCGGGCGCGCCGCGTTTTTTTTGCTTTTTGGACAGCGAGAACAGCACCTGCACCAACGCAAACACCGCCACCGGCACACCCGCAAACACAAGAATGCCCGCCTGCGTATCGGCAAAGGCGAGGATTTTTCCGACGCTGTTAAAATAATGCTGCGCCACGCCCACAACCTGGCGGGGCTTGAGCGTTATCGTGTCGGCGGAAGCGTCCGTGCTGACGGTATAAAAGATTGTTGCCGTGGTTGAATCAACGGCTTTCAGGCGAAAAATTCCCGCATATTTCGAGCCGTCGGCAGCGACAAGCTCCTCACACAGCACAACCTTGCCCACGTCCTCCGCGGCAACAACGCCGTTTTTCGCCGCGACAAGGGCATGTTTCTGCGCGCCGCCGGTGTTGCCGTCGCGGGTGATATAAAAGCTGTAGCCGAACGCGCTCGGCGTGACCTGCGGATTTTTAAACACAAACGATATCCCGAACAGTGCGCCGATGTCCAAAACCAGGACGACCAGCAGGAAAATCGTCAGAAATTTCCGAAGCTTCCATTTCTTTTTCATAGTCCTCTCCTTTGCGGTTGGCGGCGCGCGGGATCTGTGTGTTTCTCGGGCGCGCGGCGGTTATACAACTACAGTATAGCACAGTTTTCCGCGAAATTCAAACGGCTGCCCGTGAAAAAAACAATTTTTTCAGTTTTTCTGTGCAGAAAAAAACCGTGTGTATTTGTAGGAATTATCACTTGACAAATGCGCTCATAACGTGTATAATAAAAATGTTACGATGATTTTCAAAAAAATCGTCACGGCAGTGCTGGTGTGGCTCAACGGCAGAGCGGCTCATTCGTAATGAGCAGGTTGCGAGTTCGATTCTCGCCACCAGCTCCAGATTTAACCCCTGCAAACTGCGCATTAACGCGGTTTGCAGGGGTTTTACTTTTTTTGCTTCGAGGTTTTAAAACAGGTTTGTAGCTTATGAAAATGTGTTTGATGGGGGTCAGAATGGGGGTCAAATTTGCCTTTGGCTTTCTGTTCCCTATGGCGCAACTTTCTTGGTATTCCTTTGAAAACATCAAGTAGCGTATGTAAGATTTATTGCACTGGATGAGCAAAATGTGGTATAATTCTATGAAGACATTGGCCTGAAACAGCATCATAGCTCGTTGTGTGTTTGCGGAGAATCACATTTCATAAGCAGGAGGAGTTCATCATGTCAACGGGGCAGAACATCTTGATCGTCGAGGACGATACAGATATCAACAACTTGCTGCATGAATTTCTGACAAAGTCAGGCTATTACTGCACACAGGCTTTTTCGGGAACGGAAGGTCTGCTTCATTTTGAAACTACACAGTTTGCTCTTGTGATATTGGATATTATGCTGCCGGGCATGAACGGCGGAGAAGTATTAAGCCGGATGAAATCTTTACGGAATGTTCCTGTTATTGTTCTTTCTGCGATTGGTGAACCGGATAGAAAGGTACAGCTTCTGACTGCCGGCGCAGAGGATTATATTACAAAGCCCTTTGACTTAAAGGAGCTCGCTGCCAGGGTCCAGGTGCAGCTGCGCCGGTTTGCCGGGGCTTCCGAGCGCGATGTCATAAGCTATGGCGTATTGCGGCTGGACAAAGCCTCCTTTCGTGTATTGATCGGGGGCGTCAGAATTGCGCTCACAAAACAGGAGTTTAAAATTCTGGAGCTGCTGATGCTCCATCCGGCACAGGTTTTTTCCAAGCAGGAAATCTATAACTACGCGTGGGATGATTTTTACATCGGCGAGGACAAGACCGTAAACGTTCATATCAGCAATATCCGAAAAAAAATCAAAGCTGTCACGGAGCAGGAATTCATCGAAACCATCTGGGGGATCGGTTTTCGCATGAAACAACATCTTTAACTTATCTTTAACTTTGCTTTGCGATAAATTTGTACTTACCCTGTATAATAAAAATATCACGGGAAGAAAGGACTCTGATTATGGAATATCTACTCAGTACAAGTTGTCTGACAAAGCAGTTTAAAAAGCAAAAGGCAGTCAATCAGGTCAGCCTGCACATCAGGCAGGGCGAGATCTATGGTTTTATCGGGCGCAACGGCGCGGGGAAAACCACATTTATGAAAATGATCTGCGGGCTTTCCGAGCCAACGGCCGGCGAGATTGCGCTGTTCGGGAAAAGCGGTTCAGAATTCCGTACCATGCTGCACCGGATCGGCGCATTGATTGAAACGCCCGGGCTTTACCCCGGCATGACAGCGTATGACAATATGAAACTAAAATGTATCTGCGCCGGCATCTCGAAAAAAGGATATATTGAGGAATTGCTCCGGCTGGTCGGGCTGCAGGACGCCGAAAAAAAATGTGTACGTAATTTTTCGATGGGCATGAAACAGCGTCTGGGAATCGCAATTGCCCTTGTGGGAGAACCCGATCTGCTCATTCTGGACGAGCCAACCAACGGGCTTGACCCGCAAGGTATTGCGGAGGTGCGCGAAACCATCTTGAAGCTCAACAGAGAAAAGAAGATTACATTTATGATTTCCAGCCATATTCTTGAGGAGCTGTCGAAAATCGCGACAAGCTACGGCATTATTCATGCGGGGCACCTGCTTCAGGAGCTTTCCCGCGAAGAGCTGATGGAAAAATGCAGTGAGCGGATTGAAATCAAACTGGATTCGCCGGAAAAGGCCTGTGTGATTTTAGACAGCATGCGCTTTTCCAATTACACTGTGATAGATGCCAATACCATTTATATCTATGAGCGTCTGGATGAGGTCAGCGACATCAACCTTGCGTTTGCAAAAAACGGGTTGAAGATTGCTTCCATCGGCGTGAACAGTGAAGCGCTTGAGGATTATTTTATCAATCTGACGGGAGGTGCGGTCAATGCTTAATCTGATTAAAATGGATTTATATAAAATGCTGAAGCTAAAAATCACATGGGTCATTCTGATCATTGCAATGCTGTTTTCATCATTATCCGTCTTTCTGCTGCATTATGAAATCACAGAACTGAGCAGCAATACCGAATATCAGCAGACCATTGAACAGATGCAGGATGCACCTTCGGTTGGCATTCAGGTCAGCTCGCCGCAGGCTTGGCTTCAAGATGGATACCGCATACCGCTGGAAGACATGAGCCAAGAAAATATTGCGAGCAATATTCTGCTCTTATTGCTTTCAATCTTTACGGTTTCCTTTACCATTGGCGAAATGAAGTTTGGTTTTCTGAAAAGCATTTCGGGACAGATTGCAAAACGAGGCGGACTTGTCATATCAAAACTGGTATGCTTAACCATTTATTCGGCGGTCATACTTGCATTTTTTATTCTTTCAACCGCTATTGGTACACGATTCTTTTTTGGGTATATAGAAATTGGCAGCTTCACTGCGCTGTTCGGGCTGTTTGGGTTGCAATTTGTCCTGCATACAGCTTTTGCCATGTTGATTGCTTTTGTGACAATCCTAATCAGAAATTCTGCCGGAGCGAGCGTGTTCGGAATTTGCTGTTCTTTGGGAATCAGTACGCTGATTGCTTCCGTAGTGACTACGCTCATCCATAAAATGTTCCGTACCGCGGATAAATTTCAATTGTCGGACTATTTGATTTCGAAAAATGTAAGTTCCATTTCTTATAATACTGCCAGTGCGGATATTGCAAGAGCAATGATTGTCGCTGCAGTATTTTTGATATGCGCTGTTGCACTGTCGGCGCTACTGTTGAAAAAACGTGATATTGCTTAGGCTTGACTCAAATTCTTGATAGAAGGTCGGTGCTGCAATGGTTGTGCTTGTGTGTATCATGTTTGGCGTGATTTTATTTATGAGCCTGTTTATCATTGCATACCACCGTGAAGTCAAAAACATCTGCCGCTGGGTTTCTTTTTTAAAACAGCATGAGAGCAATATGCTGCTGACCGCGCAGCTGCCGTTTCGGGAGCTGAAGGAATTGACGGAAAACGTCAATGATCTGATTGCAACGCAAAAGAAGCTTACGCTGCATTACAAGGATACGGATGAACAGCTCAAAGAAACCATCACGAGCCTTTCGCATGACATCCGCACGCCGCTGACATCACTGAGCGGGTATTTTCAGCTGCTTGCACAAAGCAAAGACGAAGCGGAACGCAGCCGTTATACCGCAATTATTCAAAACAGAATCCGCAGTCTGCATGAAATTCTGGAGGAGCTTTTCACCTATGCAAAGCTGCAGGATCACGGTTATGCGGCAGAAATGGAGCACGTGGATTTCAGCGCTGCAATCTGCACGGTGCTGTTCTCGTTTCTGAATGATTTTCAGGAAAAGGGCACAGAGCCGCAGGCGAATATTCCGGAGGGAAGCGTGCATATCCTTGCAAATGCCAAACAGCTGCAGCGCGCGCTGACGAACATTGTGAAGAACAGTCTGGAGCACGGCAACGGCGACTTATCGGTGAATCTGACGGCACAGGATACGGATGCCGTACTGGAAATTGCGAATGTCATCCCCGTTGATGCGGATCCTATTGATCCTGACAAGGTGTTTGACCGCTTTTACAAGGCGGACCGTTCCAGGGCTGCAACATCAACAGGGTTGGGGCTTTCCATTGCGAAAAGTTTGGTTGAACAAAGCGGCGGAGCTATTTCGGCTGACGTTGAGAACGGGCTTTTTAAGATTACTGTCCGGTATCAACAACGAATATAAAAAATGAAACTGTCCGTGAAATCGCAAAGTAACCCGGTGTCCGCATCCGGATGTTGTGCGATTATGATCAAATGACTCGCCATAACGAATAGATAAAATATAAAGCACACCAAGAAAAATCTTGATGTGCTTTAATTCGTTCTGACGGTCATTCAAAGCTTCATCTATCTTTATGACAGCAACGCATTGACGCGGCTTGCGAGGGGTTTTCTTTTTGTGTCCGTAAGGCTGTTCCATGCGCTTTTTCACGGCGGAAACGTAGTTGATGGGTGTCAGCGGCTGCGGCGACGACCCGCCCGGCGAACCCGTGTCCGTTTCACAGATTTTCTCAAAAACACAGCGGGATACACCGCACACGTTCGGAAATTGTCCGGCATATACTGAAATAAGCGCTAAATATCGGCGATGTTGCAAAGAATTCCTTTGTCTGAAACGTCGATCACCGCGAATGACGGCGGATGCTCGTCCCGCGGGAGCGCAGCGCTGCCGGGGTTTAGGATGTGCAGCCTGTCATCGGGCAGGTATTTGTAAAACCGCACGTGCGTATGCCCGAACAAAACAATCTGCGCGCAGTTTTCCTTCGCGAACTGCACAATGCGGTCGATGCCAAGGCGCGCAAGGTGGTTGTGGCCGTGGAAAAACGCGATTTTCACGTTCCCGACAAAGAGGAAATCCTCGCCGGGCGCTGTGCCGGAACGGTCACAGTTGCCCGCGACGTCGTGGATTTCGCGGTCTGGATAGAGCGCGCGCAAGGAAGCAATCTCGCGCTCACCGTCGCCAAGGAAAATAAAGCAATCGCGCGGCGAGGATTTTTCCATGATCCTGCGTGCGTTGTTTAAATTTCCATGTGTGTCAGAAAATACCACTACGCGCATCCGTCGTCGCCCCTTTTTCCCGCTGCGCATTCTAAGCGCGGACAAATTTTCATAAACTTGATTGAAACAGCCGCGCGAAGCAACCCGCGCGTCACAAAAATAAGAAAGGATGATCGTTTTGAAACTCAGCCAGAAAAGTCTGGACTCGCTGATGAAAATCGCCAGCCAGAAGCTCGGCACATCGCCGGAGGAGCTAAAAAAGCAGCTGGAAAGCGGCAATTTCGACAAGGCGCTTGCCTCCATGCCAAAGGACGAGGGCGAAAAGCTGCTCGCCGCACTCTCAAACCCGAAAATCGCCGAGAAATTGCTCTCCACGCCGCAGGCACAGGAGATTTTTAAGCAAATCACAAAATAATACGCAGCGAAACTACGCAGTTTTAACGAAATTTCGTATCTTGTTCCGGCGGGAGGTGATGATGTGGACGACTTGATGGAAAAGCTCAAAAATGTTTTGGGTGACAAGGAGAGCATTGATAAGCTGCGCAAGGTGCTGGATATTTTTTCAGCCGAAAATGCCAAGCCCAGCGCGCATTCCGGCGAAAATACAGATACGGGCTTCGAAGCGCTGCTCAAAAACCTCTCCCGCACCGCCGCATCACAGGCAGAACCGGAGAAACCCGAGCCTGCGCCCGATGCGTCTGCGGGGGGCGATGCCGAGCCGGAGCTGGACATTGATTTCGAGAAAATCTTTAAAATGACCGAGATTTTCGGA
The DNA here is from genome assembly GCA_047602575.1 of Oscillospiraceae bacterium. Classification (GTDB taxonomy): domain Bacteria; phylum Bacillota; class Clostridia; order Oscillospirales; family Ruminococcaceae; genus UBA1366. The sequence goes on along the minus strand of JASGGY010000008.1, from coordinate 142,047 downwards.
CAGGCAAAAAAACCCGACAAGAACACCGAGCTGATGCTCGCCCTGCGCCCCATGCTCAAGGAGGAAAGCCAACTCAAGGTTGACCGCGTCATCAAGCTGTTCCGGCTCATGGCGATGTACCCGCTGATTAAGGAAAGCGGGCTGCTCGGGGGTGATTTCCTTGGCATCCTTTGACAACGGCACGGATTTCAACACCATGCGCCGCGAAGCGCTGCGCCGCATTGAGGAAATGCAGAGCAAAAGCCGCAATCCCGCCGCCAACAGCGCGTATCAAGCACCGCCGCCTGCGCAACTGCACAGCGCACCCACGAAAACGCCGGGCATTTTCGATGGTTTCGGAAATCTTTTCGGCGGGAACTCTGCTTCCGGCGGCATTCTGCATAACCTGATGGGCAACAAGCCGGATTCCGGCGGCATCCTGCACAACCTGCTCGGCGAAAAAAACGGCGAACAGGGCGGTTTGCTGAAAGCCCTGCGCATCGACGAGGAAAAAATTCTCATCGCCATGCTGCTTTACATCCTTTATAAAAACAAAACCGACTGGAAGGTGCTTGCCGCGCTGGTTTATCTGCTTCTATAACGGTGTCGAAAAATGTTTCACGTGAAACATTCCAGCTTTATGAAAAAGTGAATGCTCAATTTTCGAGCGCCCTAATAGAATCACAAAGCGACAGCATAATCACAAAGTAGCAAAGAAAATCAAAGTATTAAACCATAAACTATGGGTTTCCAAAGGGTACTTGTACCCTTTGGTGAGGGTGTGTCGATGCTGCCGTGCGCGGCAGCACGGGTGAAACCCTCTGACTAGCGTTTATCACAGTTGGATTCGTCACGCGAGGGGTTTCATGGTCGGGAACAGGAGCACATCGCGGATGGATGCGCTGTCGGTCAGGAGCATGACAAGGCGGTCCAGGCCTAAGCCAAGTCCGCCGGTGGGGGGCATGCCGTATTCCAGCGCGGTGAGGAAATCCTCGTCCACCTCGGCGTTTGCGCCCTGTGCGCGCTTTGCGGCGACTTGCTTTTCAAAGCGCTCCCGCTGGTCAACGGGGTCGTTGAGCTCCGAAAACGCATTGCCCATTTCACGGGCATAAATGAAATACTCAAACCGCTCGGTGAACGCCGGTTCATCGGGCTTTCTCTTTGCCAGCGGAGAATTTTCCACCGGATAATCATAGATAAACGTCGGCTGGATGAGTTTTTCTTCGACAAATTCCTCGAAAAACGCAATCAGTACGTTTCCGCGCGTCGCCGCTTCACCCTCGTCGAGATGCACGCCGCGCGCTTTTGCACACTCCCGCGCCGCCGCGTCGTCCGCCCAGGCGTTGTAATCCTCACCTGCGTATTTTTTCACCGCATCGATCATCGATAGACGCTGCCACGGTGCGCCCATGTTGATTTCAGTGCCCTGGAAGCTAATCACATCCGCACCGCAGACCGTCCGCGCCAGATGCGCGTAGAGCGACTCAATCAGATCCATCATGCCGTGATAATCCGTGTATGCCTGGTACATTTCAATCGTGGTAAACTCCGGATTATGGAATGTGTCCATGCCCTCGTTGCGAAAAATCCGCCCCACTTCGTAGACCTTGTCAAAGCCGCCCACGATCAGGCGCTTCAAATAAAGCTCCGTTTCGATGCGCAGGTACATATCAAGCCCCAGCGTGTTGTGATAGGTTTTAAACGGCCGCGCCGCCGCACCGATTTCCAGCGTGTGCAGCACCGGCGTGTCAACCTCAAGAAAGCCCTGCGCGTCCAGAAATTTGCGGATTTCCGAAAGAATCCGGCTGCGCTTGACAAAGGTTTCCTTCACATCCGGATTGCAAATCAGATCCACATACCGCTGGCGGTAGCGCATATCCTGATCCTTCAAGCCGTGCCATTTTTCAGGAAGCGGCAGCAGCGATTTCGACAGCAGAACAAGCTTTTCCGCATGAACGGAAATCTCGCCCTTGCGCGTGCGGAACACAAAGCCCTCCACGCCCACGATGTCGCCGATGTCCCATTTTTTGAACGCCGCAAAGCTTTCCTCGCCGATGTCGTTCATCCGCACATAGACCTGTATCCGGTCGCTTGCGTCGCGCACGTCGATGAAATTTGCCTTGCCCATATCGCGCCAGCTCATGATTCTGCCCGCGATGCACACGGCGGTGCGGTGCGCGTCAAGCGCTGTTTTAAGGGCGGCTTCGTCGCCGGCTGCCTGCTCCTTCAGCGACGCTTCGAGCTGTTCGTACTGTACGCGCGCGGCGGCGGTCGTTGCGGTTACATCATATTTTGTGATTAAAAACGGATCTTCGCCCGCGTTTTTCAGCTCCTCAAGCTTTTCGAGCCGAACCTTCTTGAGAATGTTGATTTCCTCGCGGGACAATTCCTCGTTTTCGATGATTTCGTTGGTTGTTTCCATGATCTGAACTCCTTATCGGGATTTTCTGTTTCCTCCGGCAAACGCCGCGCGCAAAGCCTATTTGCTGATTTCGAGAATCTCGAATTTGATCACGCCGTCGGGGGCTTCGACTTCAAAAACATCGCCGACTTTTTTGCGCAGCGCCGCCGTGCCGATGGGGGATTCGTCGGAAATCTTTCCCTTGTCCGGATCGGATTCGGTCGAACCGACGATCTGGAGGGTTTCGATGTCGCCGAATTCGAGGTCCTTTACCTTTATAATAGAACCGACGCCGACCTCGTGGGTGGTGATCGCCTCGTCGTCCACCACGATGGCGTTGGCGATGATGGTTTCCAGCTCGTTGATGCGCGCCTCAAGAATGCCCTGCTCGTTCTTTGCCTCGTCATACTCGGCGTTTTCGGACAAGTCGCCGAAGCTGCGCGCTTCCTTGAGCTTCTCCGCAACCTCGCTGCGCTTAACGGTAATGAGATATTCTAGATCCTTTTCCAGCTTTTCATAGCCCTCGCGCGATACGGTTTTTTTCAAAACTGCCATGTTGTTCAACCCTTTCGTTCGTTAAAAAATTTATGATTTTCGAAATTTAAGCGTTTTCGTCGGCGGGTTCTTCCACTTCTGCGTCGGTTTCGTCAAGTTCGGCTTCGTCGGTTTCGTCCGGTTCTTCCGGTGCAAGCACCTCGCGGCTTTCTTCAGCCGCCGCCAGTGCAAGCTCCTCCTCGGAGGGCTGCTCAACCTCGGCAAGTTCGGCGGAATCGTCATGCTCGGCGCGGGTGAACGTCACGACCTTCACGCCCTCGCCAACGCGCATTAGCTTCACGCCCGTCGCGTAGCGTCCCATAATCCGCACATCCGCGACGCGGAAGCGAATGACCGTTCCGTCGGAGGACATCAGGATGATATCGTCGCTTTCGTCAATGACCTTAATGCCGCAGACAAAGCCCTTTTCCTCGGAAGCCTTATAGTTGAGCATACCGTAGCCGCCGCGGTTCTGCACGCGGTAAGCGTCGAGCGCCGTGCGTCTGCCGAGTCCCTTGTCGGAAACCGTCAGCACCGCCGCACCGGCACGAACCCGCGCCATCGACACAACCTCGTCGCCGTCGCGCAGCCGGATCGCCTTCACACCGTGGGCAGAACGCGACATTTCCCGCACGCAGGCTTCGTTGAAGCGGATCGCAGCGCCGTTTCTTGTCGCAGCAATCAGCTCGTTGTCGCCGCCGGTCATGCGCACCGCGGCGATTTCGTCGTCCTCGTCCAGACCGATGGCAATCAGCCCGTTCTTGCGGACGTTGCGGTAAGCTTCAAGCGGCGTGCGCTTGATTTTTCCGTGCTTGGTGAGGATGACAATGTATTTTCCCGGGTTGAAATCGCTTGTCTTGATCATCGCGGCGAGCTTTTCTCCCTCGGCAAGGGCAAGCATATTCACCACGTTCACCCCGCGTGACGCGCGCGAGCCCTCCGGAATTTCATAGCACTTCATCCGGTACATCAGACCCTTGTTGGAGATAAACAGCACATGATCGTGGGTGGAGCTGATGAACATCTCCTCCACAAAATCGTCCTCGCGCTGCTTCATGCCGGTGATGCCCCTGCCGCCGCGGTTCTGCGCTTTATAAACCGAAACCGGCATCCGCTTGATGTAGCCGTTGTTGGTGTAAGCCACCACGCAGTCCTCAACGGGGATGAGATCCTCGATGTCCACCTCGCCGCTGACGTTTTCAATGTCGGTTCTGCGCTCGTCGCCGAAGCGACGCTGGATTTCGCTGGCTTCCTCCAGAATGATTGCAAGCACGCGGCTGCGGTTGGCGAGAATGTCCTCAAAGTCTAAAATCTTCAGCTTGAGCGCTTCCATTTCGTCAAGAATTTTCTGCCGCTCCAGTCCGGTTAATTGAATCAGGCGCATCTGCGCGATTGCGTCGGCTTGGATTTCGCTCAGCCCGAAGCGCTCAATGAGGCGTTCCTTTGCCTCGGCTGGGGCTTTCGAGGAGCGGATGATCGCGATAACCTCGTCGATAAAGTCCAGCGCGATGATCAGTCCGGCGAGAATGTGCGCACGCTCGCGGGCTTTTTTCAGATCGAACTCGGTGCGCCGCGTGATGACATCCACCTGAAAATCCAGATAGTGCAGCAGCATTTCCTTGAGTGTCAGAACCCGCGGAATGCCATTAACTAGCGCCAGCATGATGACACCCACGGTGTCCTGCAGCTGGGTATATGAAAACAATTTGTTCCGCACGACCTCGGGAATCGCGTCTTTTTTCAGCTCCACCACAATCCGCATACCGCGCCGATCCGACTCGTCGCGCAGATCGTGAATGCCCTCCACGCGTTTTTCCTTCACCAGCGCCGCGATTGCCTCGATGAGCTTCGCCTTGTTGACCATGTAGGGAATTTCGTGAACAAGGATACAGTTTCTGCCCTTGATTTCTTCGATGGTGGTGTGGGAACGCAGGGTGATTTTTCCGCGCCCCGTGGCGTAAGCCGCACGGATGCCGGCGCGCCCCATGATGATGCCGCCGGTCGGGAAGTCCGGTCCCTTGATACATTCCAGCAGCTCGTCAAGCGTCGCGTCCGGATTTTCCGCCAGAAGCTTCATCGCGTCAATGACTTCTCCCAGATTGTGCGGCGGAATGTTCGTCGCCATGCCCACGGCAATGCCCGTTGAGCCGTTGACAAGCAGATTCGGGAAGCGGCTCGGCAGCACAACCGGCTCTTTTAAACGGTCGTCATAGTTCGACTGAAAGGGCACGGTTTCCTTGTTAATATCCGTGAGCATATCAACGGATATTTTCGACATCTTTGCCTCGGTGTAACGATAAGCCGCCGGCGGGTCGCCGTCCACCGAACCGAAGTTACCGTGGCCGTCCACCAGCGGATAGCGCAGCGAAAAGCTCTGCGCCATGCGCACCAGCGCGTCATAAACCGACGCGTCGCCGTGGGGATGATACCGCCCCAGAACCGAACCCACGGTGTCCGCGCATTTGCGGTAAGCCTTGTCCGGTGTCAGCCCGTTTTCGTGCAGCGTGTATAAAATTCGCCTGTGAACGGGCTTTAATCCGTCGCGCACATCCGGCAGCGCACGCGCCACGATGACGGACATCGAGTATTCCAGAAACGATTTTTTCATCTCTTTTTCGATATCCGTCATGATCACTTTGTTCATATCCTGAATGAAAGTTCCCATGCTGATATCGTCATTTCTTTTTTTAGCCACGTGGTTCTCCAATCCGCCTTCCGGCAATGATTTTCTATGTGATAAAGCCGTATTCCGCCCTAATCTCTGACCGTCAGATCCGCAATCTGAAACTCATCGCCCAGAATTGCTTCAAATTCCTCGGACAGCTTCTTTTCCGTATAAGAATCCATCACGCGCTTTGGCAGGATGTAAATCAGATCGGTCTTATATAACAGCAGGAAAATATCCGCGTTTTCCACAATCCTCAGGCTCTTGTCCTCGAAATAAATCTTGCGCGGAATGATGCTGTCGGGATCGGCTTCCTCGTCGGAATCGTCCTCATCATCGTCAAAATCTTCATCCTCTGGCGCGATCATCGTGTCCGGCCGCCGCAGTAAGCTGTATTTATCCACGCTTCCCGCCGCCTGCACCGTGCTGATGACAAGATGGTCGGGATACAACGCAAAATTGTACCGGTCGCCCGCAATTTCTTTCATCGCGTTGAGATAAATCTTGCGGATTTTTACCGGATTATACCAAACAATAACGATAAACGCCATGCACAGCGCAAACGCCAGCCACAACGCACCGGATCTCGTCGATGACGTGAGATTTTCGATCAGCAGAAACGCGCCCGCAACGCCCAGCAGCACCGTGTTGCGCACACATTTGCGGAACAGCACCATCCGCTGGAACATCCGCACCGCCATGTCCTGCTCGTTTTCCTCCAGCCCGTAGCCGTCAATGCGCACAATCACCTCGTCCGCCTGCTCCTGCGCCGCGGCAAACTCCAGCTTGATGTCCGCCTTGCCCGTGTTGGAACGCAGCATCTTTTCGATTTCCGCGTTGACATCCGCTTCCGAACCAATCACAATCTCCTCGTCCAGCTCGCCGTTCTCGCCGCCGTCCTCTTTTTTCATAATCATTCCCATATTGTAATCCTTCCTATTGTTTAGAGATTAGAAGTCAGATGCCAGAGGTCAGAGGTCAGAAATTAGATGCCAGAAGTCAGAGGTCAGAAGTTAACCCACCAATTTCTACTGACTTTCCCATATCACAAACCCAAACCAATTAGCACAACAAAGTTGCAAGCAAGCACATTCTTATCGCGCACAACCCAGCCCTATGCGACAACGGGTTTCCAAAGGGGGCATGCCCCCTTTGGCAGGAGGTGTCGGGGGACAGCGTCCCCTGACGAGGGGGTGCGGGGGTGAAACCCCCATCATTGATCAAACGTCGAGATTGCCCACATACTTGGCGTTGCGTTCGATGAAGTCGCGGCGGGGCTGGACTTTGTCGCCCATGAGAATGGTGAAGGTTTCGTCGGCTTTGAGGGCGTCGTCCATGGTGATTTTGAGGATTGTGCGGGTTTCGGGGTTCATGGTGGTTTCCCAGAGCTGTTCGGGGTCCATCTCGCCCAGACCTTTGTAGCGCTGCACGTCCACCTTGCCGGACTCGCCGCCGAGCTCCGCGATGTATTGGTCGCGCTCGGGATCGGAAAACGCGTAGCGCACCTGCTTGCCCTTTTGCACCCGGAACAAGGGAGGCTGTGCGATATAAACATGCTCAGTTTCAATCAGCTGGCGCATGAAGCGGAAGAAGAACGTTAAGAGCAGCGTCCGGATGTGCGAGCCGTCCACGTCGGCATCCGCCATGATGATGACCTTGCCGTAGCGCAGGCGGGTGATGTCGAAGTCCTCGCCGATGCTTGTGCCAAGCGCGGTGACAACGGGCATGAGCTTTTCGTTGCCGTAAACCTTGTCAAGGCGCGCCTTTTCGACGTTGAGCATCTTGCCCCAGAGTGCCAGAATTGCCTGGTATCTGCGCTCTCTGCCCTCTTTCGCCGAGCCGCCCGCGGAATCTCCCTCGACGATGTAAAGCTCGGTGAACGCGGGGTCGCGGTCGGAGCAGTCGGCGAGCTTTCCGGGCAGGGAGGCGCTTTCGAGCGCGGATTTGCGGCGTGTTAAGTCGCGCGCGCGCTTTGCCGCCTCGCGTGCCTTTTGCGCCTGAATCGACTTATCAAAAATCGCACGCGCCGCGGCGGGGTTTTCCTCGAGATAATTCATCAGCTTTTCGGCAACCATGCCCTCGACCATCGGGCGAACCTCCGGGTTGCCGAGGCGTCCCTTTGTCTGTCCCTCAAACTCGCAGTTTGTCAGCTTGACTGAAACAATCGCCGTCAGCCCCTCGCGCACGTCGTCGCCTAAGAGCTTTTCGCCGTCCTTAAGAAGATTGAATTTCTTGCCGTATTCGTTGATCACCTTTGTCAGCGCGTTTTTAAAGCCCGTTTCGTGGCTGCCGCCGTCGGTGGTGTGGATGTTGTTTGCGAAAGACAAAATCAGCTCGTTGTAGCTGTCGTTGTATTGCAGCGCGATTTCGGCAAACGAGTCGCCCGAAACGGCACTGATGTAAATCACCTGCTCGCCGAGCGGGTCAAGCCCGCGGCTTTTGTGAATATGCTCGACAAACTGACGAATGCCACCCTCATAATGCAGCTCCTCGGTGAAAATATCCTCCGGGTTGCGCAGATCGGTGAACACAATCTTAATCCCCGCGTTGAGGAACGCCTGCTCACGCAGACGCTTAGCAGAACCTCCGCGTCATAGGCGGTGGTTTCAAAAATCTGCGGATCGGCTTTGAAGGTGACAGTCGTTCCGGTGCGGGCGGTCGCGCCGATAATTTTCAGCTGCGTGTCGTAGCTGCCGCGCTCAAACCGCTGGTAATGCTCGTGCTTGCCGTCGTGAACGTTGATTTCCAGCCACTCGGACAGCGCGTTGACGACCGATGCGCCCACGCCGTGCAGCCCGCCGGAAACCTTGTAGCCGCCGCCGCCGAATTTTCCGCCCGCGTGCAGAACGGTATAAACCACCGTCGCCGCCGACACGCCCTCGGTCGGGTGAATGCCGGTCGGAATGCCGCGTCCGTCATCCGCCACGCGCACGATTTCCCCCGGGAGCAGCTCAACGGTAATCTGCGAACAGTAGCCTGCAAGCGCCTCGTCGATGGAGTTGTCCACAATCTCATAAACCAGATGGTGCAGCCCGCGCGGTCCGGTCGAGCCGATGTACATACCCGGACGCTTTCGGACAGCCTCCAGTCCCTCTAAAACCTGTATCTGATTTTCGTCATAGCTGTTCTCTTTCCCGATCTGCGTCACCTCGCGGTCATAGCTCTGCGCTTCGTCGGTAACAGTTTCTTTCACAATCTCCATGTTCAATCTCCGTTTCTTCAAACTGTTTGCGGGGAATCTATCTCAATTCGCTTCAATCGCTGAAAATTACATGCATCAAATACCGGCGCTTTGCACCGCCTGCCGCTTGCTTCTTAAAAAAAGCGTCCTGCACGCGATGTTTGTCACATAAACGCGCTCTGTCAGCTCCTCGTCAAGTGTGACGACAAAGCTTTTCGGCATCTCCATTGATACGTTCACCACGCGCCCGAGCTTGTCCGCCTGCGCGAGAAAACCCTTTGTCGCTTTTGAAACCGACGTATTTTCCAGATCGAAAATCCCGATCAGATCCTTTGTGCGCACCAGCGTTTCGTTTCCCAGATGCAGATACATCGCCTTCTCCTTGCCTCCGAATCCCTGACTTAAATTATATCACAATTCATTGGTCGTTTTTTCCACAATTCTGCCGTTTTGCATAAGAAAATAGCTTGCACCCGCAATCAGCCCCGTTTCGCCCTGCGCGGTCGCCCCGCCCAGACCGCAGACCTGCGAGAAATTCCGTTCGCAGCAGGTTAAAAACACCTGCATCGGCGTAATGCGCGAGAGGACAAACTCCTGCCGCGCGCGGTCAAGCTCGCTTAACACATCGTCGAGCAGCAAAACCGGCGCTTCGCCGCTCTCCTCATGGAGGATGAACGCCTGCGCGAGTTTGTAAACCAGCGACACCGAACGTTTCTGCCCCTGCGAGCCGAATTCACGTACGGACAAGCCGCCCAGTTCCGCAACCAGATCGTCGCGGTGAACGCCCGCCGACGTGAAGCCCGCCCGGATGTCCTCGCTGTGGGAGCTGCGCAGCGCCGCGAGATATTCCTGCGCCAGCTCACCGGCAAAATCGCCGCGCCCCTCAAGTGTTTCAAACACCGTGGAGTGATAAGAAAGCGTCAGGACTTCCTTTCCGCCGGACAAATCGCTGTAGAGCCGCCCGGCAAACAAACCGAGCTTTTTGACAAACGCGTGGCGCAGCACCGAGATATAAGCGCCCATACGCGCAAGCTGCACATCCCAGACCTCAAGATCGACGGCTTTTGCGCCGCCCGCGGCAATGGTTTTCAGCAATGCGTTTCGCTGCGCGAGCAGCCCCTCGTATTTCGCCGTGACCCGCGCGTAGGAAAGCTTGATCTGTGCGATGCACAAATCCAGAAACACCCGCCGGCTCTCCGGAGAACCCTTGGCAAGCTCAAGATCCTCCGGCGTGAACACCACGCAGGAGAAGCTGCCGAACAAGCCCGACGGTGTACGTTTTTTCACCCCGTTGAGTGTGACAAGCCTGTCCCTGCCGCCGGTTTTTCCCATGCGCAGCACAATTTCCTGCGTGCGCTGCCTGTCGGAAAACCGCATCGTGACCGCTGCGATTTCGCGCTCCATGCCCACATAGTCGCGGTTTCGCCGGAAGCTCTGCGCGCCCGTGCAGAGCCAGAGCGCTTCGAGCAGGTTGGTTTTACCCTGTGCGTTTTCGCCCCAGATGACATTCAGGCGCTCGCCCGCGGAAAATTCAATCCCGCTTAAGTTGCGAAAGCCGTCAATGTGAACCGATTGGATTTTCATAAGGCGGACTTGACGAGAAGCTCCGCATCAAGCCCGTCCACGGAAACACGATCCCCCGCGCGCACTTTTTTCCCGCGCATGGTGCAGATTTCGCCGCAAAAGCGCACCTTCCCCATCAGCACAAGCTCCTTGGCAGCACCCCCGGTGTCCGTGACCCCCGCGAATTTCAAAAGAGAATCCAGCTTGATGAATTCTGTTCGGATGGCAACTTCAATTGTTTTCATATTGTATCCTTTTTGTAAAAAAGTTAATCCGCTTTGATTTTTACCGGCAGAACGAGGTATAAAAACGCATCGCCCTTGACGGGGAGAATCTTCATCGGCAGCCAGCTGCCGTCGAGCGAGAGCCGCACCTTGTCGGATTTTACGGCTTTGAGCGCGTCGAGCAGATATTTGCATTTGAAGCCGATTTTAATGACCGGTCCGGTGATGTCGGCATAAACGTCGTCGTTGACCGCGCCGAACATGGTGGAACAGCTGACGTTGATTTTTCCATCGCCGAACACGCACTTCACCGGCGAGCTGATTTTTTCGTTGATCAGCAAGGATGCGCGGTCCAGACAGCTGATGAAGTCCTTGGTTGAAACCACAACCTCCGTGCTGCCGCCCTTCGGAATCGCGGAGCGGTAGGGATGGAATTCGCCCTCGAGCAGTCGGGAATAAACAAAATAGCCCTTGAATTCAAAGATAATGTGCTTCTTGGAAGCGTGGATTGTGCAGCCTGCCGCGTCGTCGTCTTTCAATAAGCGAGCGACCTCGGAGAGCGATTTCGCCGGCACGACGAATTTCAGCCCGCCGTCGTTTTTCACCGATTCCGTCCGCACTGCAAGCCGGTGCCCGTCAAGCGCGACCAGATTCATCACGCCGTTATCAATCTCAAACAGCTCGCCGCGCAGAATGGGCTTGTCATCTTTCTGAGAAACCGCAAACAGGCTCTCCCCGATCATGGACTTCAAAACGCCCTGCGGGAGCGCAAAGCTTTCGCCCTCACCCGTGACCGGAAGCTCCGGGTACTCGTCCGCCGCGCACGCAGGGATCTGGTACTCGGTCATGCCGCCGGAAATCCGTACCTGTAAGTTATCCGAAACCTCAATCAACAGCTCGCCCTCAGGCATCTTCCGGATGATCTCCGTAAACAGCTTCGCGTCGCAGACCACCTGTCCCTTGTCCGCACTGCGCACCGAAACGCTTGTCCGGATGCCAATCTCAAGGTCATAGCCAGTCAGCTCCAGCGTCGCCCCGTTTAACCGGAACAGAATCCCCTCCAGCGCCGTAATCGGCGAACGCTCACTCACCGCTTTCCCAACCCCCTGAACAGCCTCGCTCAGCTCTTGCTTATCACAAACCAATTTAAACATATCCATAACTCCATTTCATCCGGGTTTGTTCAAAGCTAGTCAGAGGGCGCTGCCCTCCGACACCTCCTGCCAAAGGGGGCATGCCCCCTTTGGAAACCCTTTGTTTCGTAAATTGTATATTTGATTTTCTTAACTTACTTTGCTTTTGGTTATACTTTGTGCTTCTATTAGATGCCCGGAAAATTAGCATATATATTTTGACTGCAAGCTTGTCCTTTAAGCGAAATGTAAAATCTACGTTGTTTCAATCAGCAGAGTTTTTTCTGCGCGGAAATACAAACAATAAATAGAAAGATATTAGTAGTCGTAGTAGGGGGTGTTGAAAACTGGGTTTGGCTCGTTTTTGTCGGCAGATGCGCAGTTTGCGGCTCAACGGAGTTTCAACAGCGCGTCCAAAGTTTCCAAAGCGGAAATTTCTGCTTGTCGGTAATCGCAAAGGCTGTTCGGTTGGTGTTGAGAACTTTGTTCAGAACGTGGTTTTCGGACAAGTCCGGAGCTGATTTTTCAAAACGGCGTTTCAACGCGTTGTTTAAAAATCCATGTAACACCATGTAACGTCCGTCGATCATGGGAATTTTGCGGGATGGTTTTGTTGAAAACTCTGTTGAAAGTGTTGAAAAGTCCGTTTTTTTACCTTGTTTCTACGAAATGTTTACGTTTTTCAACAGTTCGTTTTCTGTTATTTCAGACGAAGGATAAAGTACATAGAAGTGAAAAAAACGCTCAAAGTAAAAAAGATCACAAACGATAAATAAACAAAAACAACAGGTTTACAAAGGGGGCATGCCCCCTTTGGTGGGAGGTGTCGGAGGGCAACGCCCTCTGACTAGGTTTTATCACAGTCTAAAAATCAATTTTCCTTGAGATTTTTGATGATATCCTCGACGGTTTCGCGCAGGTCGGAATTTTTCTTGAGCATGGTGGACACGTCCTGATAGCTGGTGGTCATGGTGGAATGGTTGCGGCCAAGTTCTTTGCCGATTTCGATATAGGTCATGCTTTTGACTTCGCGGAAGACGTAGATTGCGATTTTACGCGCGAGCGAAACGGGTGCGTTGCGGTTTGCGCTGCGGATTTCGTCCGGAGAAACGCTGAACGCGGTCGCCACGTCGCTGATGATGCGATCCACCGTGATTTCGGAGGGCTGGTTGTCGATGAGAACTTCCTTGATGACGCGCTGTGCCATGGAAACCGACGGCACTTCGTTGGTATAAATGGTGAGAGCTTTCATTTTATTGACGGCGCCCTCGAGCTGACGGATGTTGGTTTTGATTTTTTCGGAAACGATCCGCGCCACCACGTCAGAGAGGGAAAGATTCAGCAGCTCGGCCTTACGCTTGACGATTGCCATGCGCGTTTCAAAATCCGGCGCCTGCACGTCCACCTGAACGCCCAGCGCAAAGCGCGTACGGATGCGGTTCTGCAGCTTGGTGATCTTTGACGGGGGGATGTCCGAGGTCAGCACGATCTGTTTCCCGCGGTTGTAAAGCTCGTTGAAGGTGTGGAAAAACTCCTCCTCAGAGGAATCGCGGCCGGCGATGAACTGCACGTCATCGACCAGAAAGAAATCGGCGGAGCGGTATTTTTCGTGAAAGGCATAGGTCTGCTTGTTCATGATTGCCTTGACAAGCTCGTTGGTGAAGCTTTCGCCGGTCGTATAGATGACCTTCAGCTCCGGATGGCGGGCGGTGATTTCATGCTCGATGGCTTTGAGCAGATGGGTTTTTCCCAGCCCCGATTCGCCGTAAATGAACAAGGGGTTGAACACCTCTTTTGCGTTCATCGCGGCATTTTCGTTCTTTCCGGAAACCGCGATGCAGAACGCATAGGCAAGCTCGTTGGACTTACCCTTAATAAAATTATCAAAGGTCAGGTCGTAGCGCGCTCCTTTTAAAATCTGGTTGACGTTTTTTTCCTGATTGATGATCTCCTGAATCGCGTCGTCCTCGCTGCGGTCCGCTCGCAGGGTGATCACAACCTCCGCCTCAAAGCCCAGCGCCTGCTGGAAGCCTCTTTTTAAAACGGCTTCGTAAACCTCCGACACCGTGCGGCGGGTGAACTCGTTGTCCGCGGCAAGGTAACAGGTTTTGCCCTCAAGCCTGACCGCTTCCAGCGGCTTGAGCCATTTGTTGAAGCCGATTTCGCTCACGCCCGGGTCGGACAGGCAGAATCTTTTGACGCTCTCGACGATTTCGTTGAAATCCATGACCGTAACTCCGTTTCAATACTAAAAATGAGAAAAAACAACAAAAAACCAACGCACGGTAACAGTTTCTGGAAAATCAGAAACAACCGTACAGGTTCGTGAATCTATAAAATTTGGTTGAAAAGCCGGCGGTCAGCGGAAAATCCCGCACAAACCGCTTCTTCTTTCAGTATAACACGGATTGCAGGAAATTTCAAGTGCCTGAAACGGTTTATTTATTAAATAGTGCAGCAGAAAGTGTTTAAACTGTTCTGAAAACGGGAAAAATCATAAAATAATTGTGAACGCTATTGACAAGACCTACCGCAATCGGCTATAATGATAACTTGCAGGGGTTCGCGGAAAACGGACGCACTGTGTTAGTTTGCTGATAGTTTCTTTATAAGAAATTGATACATCAAGGCAAGGGAGGAAAGCAGAATGAAAAGAACGTACCAGCCCAAAAAGCTGCACAGAAAGAAAGTTCATGGTTTCATGTCCAGAATGGCGACAAGAAACGGACGCAAGGTTCTGGCAAGAAGACGCGCAAAGGGAAGAGCCAGACTGAGCCACTAAACGGGAAAACCGCGAAGCCGTGCGCTTTGCGGCGCAAACGAAAAGCTGACCACCCTATACCAACGCGGGATAAGGCATTTGGTATCTGTGTGGTCTTTTTTCATCCGCCCGTGCGCGGAAAGGAACACATATGCTTTTTACCGAGCCGCTCAAGGACAATAAGGTCTACCAGAAGCTTTACCGCGCGGGGAAATTCGCCGCGTCGCGTGAGGTGACCTGTTATTTTCTGCGCAGCAGGGAGCCGGTCAATTTTCTGGGAATCACGGCGGGAAAGAAAATCGGCGGCGCTGTTGAGCGCAACCGCGCAAAGCGCATTGTACGCGCGGCATACCGGCTTTGTGAGGCGGAAATGCCCATCGGCTACCAGCTGGTGTTTGTGGCAAGAACGGACATTGCCGGAAAAACCAGCCGCGATTTAGAGGGCTTTATCCGACGCCGGCTGATTCCGGAGATGAACAAGCAGGCGCAGAAGGAGCTTTCCGGCACGCAGAAAGCCGGAAACCCGCGCGGGAGCAGACAATGAAGCAGCTCGCGGAATTGCTCATCCGGTTTTACCGGCGGGTGCTGAGTCCGCTCAAGCCGCCCGTGTGCAAATATTACCCGACCTGTTCGCAGTATGCGCTGACAAGCTATCATAAGCACGGCTTTTTCAAGGGGACAATTCTTGCCGTCTGGCGGCTGCTGCGATGCAACCCGTGGAGCATGGGCGGCGTTGACCATGTTCCGGACAAGTTCACAGACGCGCTGAAAATCAAGCGCGCAAAAAAATAAGCACAGACCATTCCAGAAAGGATGTTTCTATAAATGTCAGGATTTTTCCAGACCATCGCGATCCCGCTCGGCTTTTTGATGAAGCTTTGCTATTTTGTGCTAAAAAACTACGCGGTTTCGCTGGTGGTGTTTACCTTTATCATCCGGCTGATTCTGTTCCCGCTGGGCATCAAGCAGCAGAAAAGCACGGCGAAGATGCAGAAATTCGCACCGGATATTGAAAAGCTCAAGAAAAAATACGCCAAGGATCAGGCGCGTTTAAGCGAAGAAACGATGAAGCTCTATCAGGAAAACGGCGTGAGTATGTCGTCGAGCTGTCTGCCGATGATCGTGACGATGCTGGTTCTGTTCGCGATGATCGAGGTTATCTATGCGCCGCTGAAGTACGTTTCGCCGCTGTCGAAGGACGAGGTAACGGAAGCGACGACGCGCGTCAGCAACCTGATTACTATTTCCGCGGAAATCGGAAAGGACACGACCTTCAACCAGCTCCTCGCCCAGAACGCGACCGACCCGAACGTGGACGATACGACCGAGATGGTGAAGTATTTCGATGACCACACGGACGATATTTCCCAGGCACAGCTGACTGTGGCGGTTGAAAAGCTCATGCTTTATAAAGACGCGCCGATGCCGCTGGAAGCGTATTTCAACGACGACAGCAAGGTTTCCAAGCAGCTGAAGAACCGCCCCGAGCTGGTGATTTTCTCGCTTGTGCAGGAGGACGGGTACGGCGATGTGTTTGATGCCCACGTCAAGGAAGTGGTGAGCGATTTCCATTACACCATTTTCGGTACGAACATGGGACAGTATCCGAAGGTGAAATCCGTGCTGGTTCTGTTCCCGCTGATTACCTTTGCCGCACAGATGCTCACTACGCTGGTTTCGATGCATTATATGAAGAAAAACCAGACCGGTCAGAACACCCAGATGATGAAAAGTATGCGGGTCATGTTCTTTATCATGCCGCTGTTCTCGCTTTATATCGGTTTCAACTTCCCCATCGGACTGAGCGTTTACTGGATCACCTCGTCGCTGCTGGCGATGGTACAGACAATTCTGGTCAATAAGATTTACACCCCCGCGTATGTTGACAAGCTGGTAGCACGCGATATCGAGCGTCATAAGGAAAAACGCAAGGGTCGTCAGACCTTTATGCAGAAAGCCCTTGAAGCGCGCAAGGAAGCCCTTGGACAAAACCGTTCCGACAGCGAGGACGCAGATACCGCAGAAGAAGCGGAGGACATCGACGAGTCAAAGCTTTCCCGCAACGAACTGAAAGAATTAAACAAGAAGCGCCTCAACGAAGCGCGCAGGCGGATGGCTGAGAAATACGGCGAAGAGTATATCGAGGAGTAATTCCCGGGAAATCACTCACGGCATTGCGCCGTTGAATAGAAGGGAGCATGGTATATGGCGAAAATCAGCAAGGTTGTGACCGCAAAGAGTGTCGAGGAGGCAAAAGCGCTTGCCGCGGAGGAGTTCGGCGCGTCTTTGGATGAGATTTCGTTTGTGGTGCTGGAAGAACCCAAGAAGGGGCTGTTCGGCAAAACAAAGGGCGACGCACGGGTCGAGGCAACCTATGAGGAAACAAAGACGAAGGTTGCGCAGAAGTATATCATCGGCGTTTTCACGGCGATGGGCGTGGAGAACGTGAAAATTGACGCCAGTGACATCGAAAACGGCGTGCTGCTCAACGTGTCCGGCGACGGGCTGGAGGAGCTGATCGGGAAAAAGGGCGAGCTGCTTGACGCGGTGCAGTATCTTGCGTCGCTGATTGCGAATCGGCTCGACAAGGAGTATTTCCGAATTTCCACCGACTGCGGCAATTTCCGCGAAAGACGTAAGGCGGTTCTTGAGGAGCTGGCGAAGAAAATCGCCGCCGGCGTCAAGAAAACCGGCAGAAGCTCGACGCTTGAGCCGATGAACCCGTATGAGCGCCGGATCATCCACGCGGCTGTGTCCGAGCTGGAGGGCGTTTCGTCCCGTTCTGTGGGCGAGGAGCCGTACCGCAAGGTGATCATCAGCTCGACTTCCCCGCGGCCGGAACGCGGTGCAGGCGGCTTCAACAAAGGCGGCAAGGGCGGCGGCTTTAACAAGGGCGGACCGGGCGGCAAGCCGCGCGGCGAACGGCGGGAACAAACCCCGCGCAAGAGCTTTGACATCAAAACCTCTTTCGAGAAGGATTACAAAAAGCCTAAACCAGAGGACAATCTTCCGTCCGGATTATACTCAAAAATCGAGTTCTAGAGCAAGCAACAAAGCCGGACGCGCACTGCGGACGGCTTTTTTCTTAGCGGAAAAATAGTAAGGTAAGGTGATCGGATGCGAACAATCTGCGCGATTTCCACGCCGGCGGCGGCGGGCGGACTGGCGGTGATCCGGATCAGCGGTGCGGACGCGCTCCGGGTCGCGGCGAGCGTGTTCGAGCCCTTCGGCGGGAAATGCGTCGCCGAAATGGCGGGTTACACCTGCTGCTACGGCAGGGTGACTGAGGACGGCGAGCGGCTCGACGACGCGGTTCTGACGGTGTTCCGCGCGCCGCACAGCTATACCGGCGAGGACACCGCGGAGCTGTCGGTACACGGCGGCGTGTTCTCAGCGCGGCGCATTCTGCGTGCGTGCTGCAGGGCGGGTGCGGAGCTTGCGCAGGCGGGCGAATTCACCAAGCGCGCGCTGTTAAACGGCAAGCTTTCCCTGACGCAGGCGGAGGCGGTGATGGATGTGATCACCGCCCAGAACGAGCAGGCGCTGGGCAGCGCGAACGCCGTGCGCGAGGGCAGGCTTTACCGGAACATCCGCACGCAGACCAATAGGCTGCTCGGCATTCTGGGCGGGCTGGCGGCGTGGGTGGATTTTCCGGAGGAGGATCTTCCCGAAATCGAGCCGGATGCGCTTGCCGTGACGCTTGTGGAGGTCGCACAGACGCTGCGCGGCATTCTGCTCGACGCGGACAGCGGGAAGATTTACCGCGAGGGCGTGGATACGGTCATCGCCGGCCGCCCGAATGTGGGGAAATCCACGTTGATGAACCTGCTGACGGGCTACACGCGCTCGATTGTGACGGACATTCCCGGCACGACGCGCGATGTGGTCGAGGAGTCAGCCATGGTGGGCGGGATTCTGCTCCGGCTCTCCGACACCGCCGGTCTGCGCGAAACCGCCGATGCGGTCGAGGAAATCGGCGTTTCGATGGCAAAAGCGCGCCTTGAACGGGCATCGCTTGTGCTGGCGGTGTTCGACGGCGCGCAGGCACTGAACAACGAGGATTATGCGCTCCTTGCGCGGCTCAAAGGGCGGCGGGTTGTGGCGCTGATCAACAAATCCGACCTCGGCTGCGCGCTTGACGACGCGATGCTTGCGCAAATCAGCGCTTGCGCCGACGCGGTGGTGGAAATTTCCGCCAAAACAGAAGTCGGTCAGGCAGCGCTCGAGGAAGCGATCAAGAAAGTACTTGCGGTGCGCCCCTATCAGAGCGGCGAAACCCTCTACGCCAACGAGCGGCAGCGCGAATGCCTTACACGCGCGCTGGAACTGTTGGACGCGGCAAGAGCGGCGCTTTCCGCCGGAGAAACCCTGGACGCGGTAACGGTGGCGCTTGACCGTGCGGCGGACTGCTTGCTGGAGTTGACCGGCGAAAAAGCAACCGACCGCGTGGTGGACGAGGTATTCGCGAAGTTCTGTGTCGGGAAATAGGGAATTTTCTGCACAGCGTTCAGCGGGTAAAATGTTTCACGTGAAACATTTTAGTCAACAACACAAGTAAAACCTGCAAAGCGACTGCTCAGACTTAAGATAAAGCAGACGCTTGTTTTTCGAGCTTCTGAATGGAATCACCAAGTAGTGGCTCTAATAACAATTAGTTAAGCAAAACAAAGTAAAATTCATAAAACAACGGGTTTCCAAAGGGGGCATGCCCCCTTTGGTGGGAGGGTGTCGATGCTGCCGTGCGCGGCAGCACGGGTGAAACCCTCTGACATAGCGTTTATCACAGTTTAAGGAGCGTATATGGAAGAAGCTTTTTTGGATCGGTTCGATGTGGTCGTTGTGGGGGCTGGGCACGCGGGATGCGAGTGCGCGCTGGCTTCGGCACGGCTCGGCGCGCGGACTGCGGTGTTTACGCTGACGCTTGACGGGATCGCGAATATGCCCTGCAACCCCTCTGTCGGCGGAACGGCGAAGGGGCATCTGGTGCGGGAAATTGACGCGCTGGGCGGCGAGATGGGAAAAGCGGCGGACGCAACGTTCCTCCAGAGCCGGATGCTCAACCGCGGAAAAGGCCCGGCTGTGCATAGCCTGCGCGTGCAGGCGGATCGGGTGCGGTATCATAGTTACATGAAAAAAGTGCTGGAGGCACAGGAGAACCTGTTCATCCGGCAGGCGGAAGTTACAGAGCTTCTGACTGAAAACGGCGCTGTTTGCGGTGTCAGGACGAAACTCGGTACTTGCTTCGGCGCAAAGGCGGTTGTCATCGCCACGGGAACTTACCTCAAGGGACTGATCCATGTGGGGGAATGCTCCTATCCCGGCGGTCCGGATGCGGTGATGCCGGCGGATGCGCTGTCAAATTCGCTGCGGGATGCAGGCGTGGCCATCAGGCGCTTCAAAACCGGCACACCAGCGCGCGTTCACAGACGGTCGGTGGATTTCGCACGGCTTGAACCGCAGGACGGCGATGATGCGATTGTGCCGTTTTCTTTCGAAACAACCGGCGAACCGCAGAATCAGGTGCGCTGTTACATCGCCTATACCAATGAGGAAACCCATCGCGTCATCCGCGAAAACATTCACCGCTCCCCGCTTTATTCCGGTCGAATCGAAGGAGTCGGCCCGCGGTATTGCCCGTCGATTGAGGACAAAGTCATCCGGTTTCCGGACAAGCTGCGTCACCAGATTTTTGTTGAGCCGATGGGGCTTGACACGGATGAATTTTATTTGCAGGGTATGTCAAGCTCCCTGCCGGAGGATGTGCAGCTGAAGTTCCTGCGCACGATCGAGGGGCTTGAGCGGGTGGAAATCATGCGCGGCGCATACGCGATCGAATACGATTGCTGCGACCCGACGCAGCTCTTCCCGAGCTTAGAAACCAAGGCGGTGCGGGGCTTGTACGGCGCCGGGCAGTTTAACGGCACGTCGGGTTACGAGGAAGCCGCCGCGCAAGGACTTGTGGCGGGTATCAATTGCGCGCGGGCGATGAAGGGGCTTGCGCCGCTGGTGCTTGACCGCGCGTCGTCGTACATCGGCACGCTGATTGACGACCTTGTGACAAAGGGCTGCACCGACCCCTACCGGATGCTGACCTCTCGCAGCGAGTACAGGCTTTTGCTGCGGCAGGACAACGCGGATTTACGACTGACACCGACGGGCTTTGAAATCGGGTTGATTTCAACGCAGCGGTACGAGAAATTGCTTCAAAAAAAGGCGCTGATTGAACAGGAAATCGCGCGGATTCGGAAAGTCAACCTTGCACCGAGCGCAGCGCTCAACGGTTATCTGGCGCAAGTTGGCACTGAAGTTTTAGCGACAGGGATTAAATTTGCGCAGCTTTTAAGGCGACCGGCGGTTTCCTATGACGGACTGGCGGAATTTGATGCGGGCGCACCAGATTTACCGCCGGAGGTGCGTGAGCAGGTGGAGCTGACGGTGAAATATGAGGGCTACATTGCCATCGCACTTGAGCAAGTGGAAAGTATGCGCAAGCTTGAAAAGAAGCGGCTGCCCACGGACGTGGATTACACGGCGGTGCGGGGCTTGCGGCTGGAGGCGGCGGAAAAGCTGAACAAAATCCGACCGCTGAGCATCGGACAAGCGAGCCGGATTTCCGGCGTGAATCCGGCGGACGTGTCGGTATTACTGATCTGGCTTGCAGCGGAGGGGGGCGTATGATGACAACAGAGGAATATTTTCTTGGAAATGAGCGGCTGCGCGCGGTGTTTGCATCGGCGGGGCTGGGGCTTTCCGACGAAGCGGCGGAGAAGTTCGCGCAATATGCGGCGATTCTGCTCGACTGGAACAGCCGGATGAACCTGACGGCAATCACTGAGCCTGCGGAAATCGCGGTGAAGCATTTTCTTGACAGCGCGCTGCTGACAAAGCTTGCGGAAATCCCGCCGGGCGCGCGGGTGTTTGACATCGGAACGGGCGCGGGCTTTCCGGCTTGTCCGCTGAAAATTTTGCGCGGCGACCTGAACATCACGCTCATTGACAGCCTGAACAAGCGAGTGAATTTCTTAAAAACGCTGTCTGACGCGCTGAAGCTCGATGCCGTTGCCATCCACGCGCGTGCGGAGGATGCGGCGCGCGCACCGGCGCTGCGGGAAAAATGCGACGTTGCGACGGCGCGGGCGGTTGCGTTTTTGCCGGCGCTGGCGGAATACTGCCTGCCGTTTGTGCGTGTGGGCGGGGTGTTTCTGGCGATGAAGGGCGGCGACAGCGAGGACGAAACCAATGCCGCGAAGCCCGCACTGAAGATTCTGGGCGGGCAGATTGAATCGGTGCAGACCTACGCGCTGCCGGACGGAAGCCCGCGCGCGCTGATTGCGATCCGGAAAATTACGCACACACCGCGCAGTTTCCCCCGAAACAAAGGGATGATGACAAAAAATCCGCTGTGATCATCGGACAAGCCCTCACAAGACGTTGTTTTTACGAAAAAACCGACGAAAAAACGGCGGAATCTTTTATGGAAATAATTGCCTGACTGTGTTATGATGAACATGGACAGGCTTTTTCTGTTCCGGAAAGGATGAGAAATATGAGCATTCTAACAAAGCAAAAGCAGGTGAACCGCGTTCTGGAGCTGCACATCGGCTTCATCAAGCCCAACCCTCATCAGCCGCGCCGCTTCTTTGACACGAACGAGCTGACGCAGCTGGCGAAAAGTATCGCACAGGACGGCATTCTGCAGCCGTTGACCGTCCGGCAGACAGGCGACAAATACGAGCTTGTGTCCGGCGAGCGCAGGCTGCGCGCAGCAAAGCTTGCCGGTCTGCGGACGGTGCCGTGCATCGTGATGGAGATGACAGAGCGAAATTCCGCGCTGCTGGCGCTGATTGAGAATCTGCAGCGCGAGGATCTGACGTTTTTTGAGGAAGCGGAAGCGATCGACAACCTCATAAAAATCTTCGGCATGACACAGGAGGATGTTGCGATCCGACTCGGCATGGCGCAGTCCACGGTGGCGAACAAGCTGCGTCTTCTGCGCCTGACGGAGGAAGAACGGCAGGTGATCTCGGGGCTTTGCCTGACGGAGCGCCACGCGCGGGCGCTGCTCAAGCTCGGTACGCCGGAGCTGCGCATCGAGGTGCTGGAAAAAATCGCGCAATTCGGGCTGAACGTTGAGAAAACCGAAGCGTACATACAAAAGGTCCTGGAAAAGGAAAAGTTGAAGTCGAGTTATAAAAAGCGTGCGGTGGTGCTTAAGGATGTGCGGCTTTTTATGAACACCATCAACAAAGCGGTGGAAATCATGAAGCTGGCAGGGGTTGCGGCAAACGCACGGAAAACGCAGACGCAGGGATTCATTGAATATGTGATCACCATCCCGGTGGAGGGTGCGGAGCATCAGACGGAGTTGACAGAGTCGTAAATGTTTCACGTGAAACATTTTCAATGCCGGATGCGGTACACGAATTGTTTCACGTGAAACATTTTACACAGAAATTTTCGATAAACCCCTTTTCAAAGGAAAAAAATCATGCTATAATAGTTAAGTCGGACAATTGTACGGCTTAACTATTTTTATTAGGAAAGTTGGTTGATGGATGGGAAGGATCATTGCTGTTGCCAACCAGAAGGGCGGCGTGGGAAAATCCACAACCGCCGTCAATTTAGCCGCCGCGCTCGGCGACAAGGGAAAAAAGATCCTGATTGTGGATTTTGATCCGCAGGGCAACACGACCACCAGCTTCGGGATCAGCAAAAAAAGCATCCGCAACACCGTCTATGAGGTCATCCTCGGGGAGTGCCGCGGGGTGGAAGCGATCGTCGCTACGCAGTTCAAGGGCGTTTCGGTGATTCCGGCAAAGACCAATCTGGCAGCGACGACAGTGGAAATGCTAGAAATGGAAAACCGCGTCAAGCGGCTGAAAATGGTGCTTTTACCGCTGAAACCGGACTATGATTACATCCTCATTGATTGCCCGCCGAGTCTTGATATGCTCACGACAAACGCGCTGACGGCGGCGGATTCGGTGATCATCCCGATGTTGTGTGAGTTTCTTTCGCTGGAGGGTTTGGTGGAAATCCGCGACACAATCCGGCGGATTCAGGAGCACGCGAACCCAAATCTGGAGATTGAAGGAATCCTTTTCACAATGTATGTCCCCCGTTACAACCTGACGCTGCAGGTTGCGGACGAGGTTAAAAAGTTTTTTGCAAAGAATGTGTTTGAAACGGTGATACCGCGCAACATCGCGCTGTCGGAAGCGCCCAGCTTCGGGAAGCCCTGCTTGTATTACGACAAGAAAGCAAAGGGCACAAAGGCGTATGAGGAGCTTGCCAAAGAGCTGATGCGGCGGGAAAAGAAGCGTTTGAGAAAAGAGGGGTAACGGATGGGAAAATTGAAGCTCGGAAAAGGCATGGATGCGCTTTTCTATGACAACGAGGACACACGGCGCAACGCCGGCTCTACGCTGCGGCTCTCGCAGATTGAGCCGAACAAGGCGCAGCCGCGGACGGATTTTGATGATGAAGCGATCCTGTCGCTGGCGGAATCCATCCGGATTCATGGCGTTTTGCAGCCGATTCTGGTGCGCCCGATCGCGGACGGATATTACCAGATTGTCGCGGGGGAACGTCGCTGGCGTGCGTCGCGGATGGCGGGGCTGAGCGAGGTTCCCGTGCTGATCAAGGAGCTTGACGACAAAACTGCGATGCAGATCGCGCTGATCGAGAACCTCCAACGCGAGGATTTGAATCCCATCGAGGAAGCGCTCGGCTATCAGAATCTGATGGAAGAATTCGGCATGACGCAGGCGCAGGTCGCCGAAGCAATCGGAAAGTCCCGCCCGACGGTGGCGAATGCGCTGCGGCTTCTTACTTTAGATGAAACGACAAAGGAGCACCTTCGCCGCGGAAACATGACGACCGGCCACGCGAAGGTCATCGCCGGAATCGCCGATGAGGAAACCCGCAAACGCGTCGCAATGCGCGTGGTGATGGAGGATTTGTCCGTCCGCCAGACCGAAGCGGTGGTTTATAAGGAACTCAAAGGCGAAGCGCCGGACGCGGAAACCCCATCTCGGCAGCCGAAGTCCTCCGTTTCCATCTTCAAGGAGGTCGAGCTGAGTCTGAACGACATCCTCGGTAAGCGCATCCGCGTGCACGGCAAGCCGGACGGCTCGTCGGTGCTGCAGATTTCTCTCCACGATGTGGCTGAGCTGAAGGCAATCGCGAAAATTCTCGCCGAAGCGGAGATCGACGTTGCTTATCCCGAGAGCCGCTAAAAATGTTTCACGTGAAACAATCTTTATTTACGGAGCAAGACAAGAGAAAATGTTTCACGTGAAACATTTCGAACAGGAGGAACGCAGATGAAGCTGCCGACCCATGTCGTCGCCGCAGGGGGCATTGTTACCGATCCGGCGGGCAAACTACTTCTGGTGAAGCACCATAAGCACGGCTGGGTGTTTCCCGGCGGGATAATCGAAAACGGCGAGAGCGTCACCGACGGGCTGGCGCGGGAAATTGCCGAGGAAACCGGCGTGACGACGGCGGTGCAGACGCTGTTCTGCGTGTCAACCAACGTGGCGTCCTACCCGGGTTATAACGGCGTGGATGTGATTCCGACGAAGCTGATGCTGGATTTTATCTGTGCGTATGCCGGCGGTGAGCCCGCACCGTCCGAGGAAAACGCCGAGAGCGGCTGGTTTTCGCCGAAGGAATGCAGAACGCTTGTGACCGACCCCGCGCACAGGGTGCGACTGGATGCCTATTTCGCCTTTGACGGCACGGTGCGATATCATGTTTATTCCAGCGTGCGTGACAAGGATACGGGGGAAGCTGTGTTCAGAATGATCGAGGAGCGTGCGCTGTGAGTGGCGTAAAAGCCGTGGTGTTCGACCTCGGCGGAACGCTCATGGAATACGTCGGAATGCCGCAGTGCTGGGTGGATTTTTATGCCGCGGGGTTTTCCAACCTGAGCAAAAAAATGCGGCTTGGGCTTGGAGATGCGCAAATTCACGAAGCCTGTGAGCGATTGAAAAGATTTAATCCGCGGCTTTTTTACCGCGAGGTGGAATACACACCAGCGTTTATTTTCTCAGAAGTCCTTTCGCCGTTCTGCGATGCGCCGCCGATTGAGGAATGCGTCGCGCTGTTTTTTGAGGGAATGAAGCTGCGGAGTATGATTTATTCCGACGCCGTGCCGTGCCTGAAAAGTCTGAAAGAGATGGGCATTCACACCGCCGCACTGACGGATTTGCCATCGGCAATGCCGGATTCCCTTTTCGTGCCGTGTATCGGGGAGCTGCTCGCGCAGCTGGATTGTTACGTATCATCGCAGATCTGCGGGTTCCGGAAGCCGAACCCCGCGGGAATGCAGCTGATCTGTGAGAAATTGGGCGTTGCAGCATCCGAGGTTCTGCTTGTGGGCGACGAGGAAAAGGACAAGCTGACCGCCGCGCGCGCAGGCTGCGGATTTCTGCGGATCGACCGCAAGCAAACCGACGGCGCAGCCCAGAAACCCGCCATCCGCAGCCTTGCGGAGCTGTGGGAATATTTCAGTTAATTACGCCGGTGACGGCTTTATGAAAGGAAGTTTATCATGTTAGACATGAAATTTCTCCGGGCAGAACCGGAGGCTGTGAAAGAGAACATCCGGAAGAAATTCCAGGACGCAAAGCTACCTCTCGTTGATGAGGTGCTGGAGCTTGATGTGAAATTCCGCGCCGCAAAAACGCGCTGCGACGACCTGCGCAACCAGCGCAATGTGTTAAGCAAGCAGATCGGCGGGCTGATGGCAAAGGGTCAGCGCGAAGAAGCGGAGCAGATCAAGGCGCAGGTCACTGCGATGGCGGACGAGCTTGCGGAGCTGACGAAGCTCGAAGCGGAGTATGAGGAGCAAATCCGGAAGATCATGCTGGTGATCCCCAACATCATCGGCGACGACGTGCCCATCGGCAAGGACGACAGCGAGAATGTGGAAGTTGAACGCTTCGGCGAGCCGGTCGTGCCGGAATTCGCCGTTCCCTATCACGTGGAAATCATGGAGAACCTGCGCGGCATCGACATCGACAGCGCCCGCAAAACCAGCGGCAACGGCTTCTATTACCTCACCGGCGACATCGCGCGCCTGCATTCCGCGATTCTGTCCTACGCGCGCGACTTCATGATCGACAAGGGCTTCACTTACTGCATCCCGCCCTACATGATCCGCAGCGACGTCGTGACCGGCGTCATGAGCTTTGCGGAAATGGAAGGTATGATGTACAAAATCGAGGGCGAGGACCTCTACCTCATCGGCACAAGCGAGCACTCCATGATCGGGCGATTCATCGTCACCATCCTCCCCGAGGAGGAGCTGCCAAAAACCCTCACCAGCTACTCCCCCTGTTTCCGGAAAGAAGTCGGCGCGCACGGCATCGAGGAGCGCGGCGTTTACCGCATCCACCAGTTTGAAAAGCAGGAAATGATCGTTGTTTGCAAGCCTGAGGAAAGCTCCACATGGTTTGAAAAGCTCTACACCTACACGGTGGAATTTTTCCGTACGCTGGATGTTCCCGTTCGGACATTGGAATGCTGCTCCGGCGACCTTGCCGACCTGAAAGTAAAGAGCATCGATGTCGAAGCATGGTCGCCCCGCCAGCGGAAATATTTCGAGGTGGGTAGCTGCTCAAACCTTGGCGACGCACAAGCCCGCAGGCTCGGCATCCGCGTCAAGGACAAGGACGGCGCGAAATACTTTGCCCACACCCTCAACAATACCGTCGTCGCGCCCCCGCGTATGCTGATTGCATTTCTTGAAAACAACTTAAATGCTGATGGTTCTGTAAAAATCCCGCAAGCACTCCGGATGTATATGGGCGGCAAAGATACCATTCGTTAAACTGTGGGTATGTTATGCGGGAAACCCCTGCTTCATAAACGCGCGACACTTTTCGTCGTCGCAGCCGGACTTGTGATTACATTTGCTGTCGCCGCATTGTTGGTTGCTTTCGGTGTGATTCCAATGAACGACCCATCCCGACAAGATTACCCTGTGCGCGGTGTGGATGTGTCCGAATATCAGGGTAAAATTGATTGGCAGACTCTTGCGGGCGAGGACATTTGTTTTGCATATATCAAAGCAACCGAAGGCGCGTCCTATACCGATCCGCGTTTTGAAGATAATTTCGCACAAGCCGCCACCGCCGGGCTGCGCGTGGGCGCGTATCTTTTTTTCAGTTTTGAAAGCACCGGCGATCGTCAGGCGCAGAATTTTATCCGCCAAGTCCCCAAGACGGCTAACGCACTTCCGCCGGCTGTGGATGTAGAGCTTTACGGTAAATTCAAGGAGAACCCGCCTGATCCAGCGATTGTCCGTGCTGAGCTGCAAAGTTTGATTTCTGCGCTCGAAACCGCTTACGGTAAAAAGCCTGTCCTTTATGCCACCGCGCGTTCCTACAAGCTTTATCTGGAGGAGAATTTCCCCGATTGTCCGGTCTGGATCCGGAATGTGTGGACGAGCCCATCGGAGGTGGAATGGACGTTCTGGCAATATACCGACAAAGCGCGTCTGAACGGTTATTCCGGTGCGGAAAATAAAATAGACCTGAACGTCTTTTCCGGAACAGCAGCTGACTTTGCAAAGTTTGCCGGCGGTTAAATGTTTCACGTGAAACATTTAATTTATTCCAAGCAGTGCCGCTTTTTACGTCCGATTCTCGCTCAGCGGGAGATTTTCCCGCACGACGGGGTGGACTTCTCACTCTCGCTTTGGTAGAATGATGCCAGCGTAACACGATTTGCGCAAAAAGGCGAGAGCCGAGAAAAGGAGTTTATTATGGAAAAGAAAACAATGGGCGCGTTTATCTGCGTGCTGCGAAAAGCTAACGGGTACACGCAAAGCGCGCTGGCGGAGAAGCTGAATGTCTCCGACAAAGCCGTCAGCCGGTGGGAGCGCGACGAAGCGATGCCGGATTTGACGCTGATTCCGGTACTGGCGGAAATCTTCGATGTCACCTGCGACGAGCTGCTCAAGGGCGGGCGCACCACCGCATGTGAGGAAAGCGCCGACACCCAGACCGCAAAGAAAACGGAAAAACAGCTCCGCCTGCTTGCGGCGGGCAGCATCCGCGCGTTTAAAACACGCTGTGTGCTGGGGATGGTGGTGGCGATCGCGGGGGTTGCCTTGCTATTGCTCGTCCTGTTTCTGCTGAGCAGAAATTTTGTTGATGAGGTACTACTCATCATCCTGCTCATCGGCGGCATTGCCATAGACGCGGTCATCGGCTTCCTTATTTACACCGCACATAACAAGCTTGCCGCCGCGATCTACGAAACCGAGCTGCCCGACGGAGCGGAGGACTCCCTGCGCGCCGATGCGGTTTTGACAGAAATCCGCTACATCCGGATGGCGCTGGTCGTCATGGTGCTCACAACCTTGTATCTGCCGTTTCTCCTCATCATGGCTCACACCGGTTATGTCTTTCCGGTGATGCTCTGCGGTGCGCTGGTGTTCCTGGGATTGCCGCTGCTTCTGAAAAAAACGGTTTTCCGCGCACTGCTCGGAAATGATCGCGCCGACACAGCTAAGCTTGTCCTCTACACCACGCAGACCGCCATCCTGTTTCTTGCCTGGCTGTTCGACCAGGTAGTGTACTCCACCCATTACGCGGCATATGTTGCCGATGTGATGGTGATTGTATTGATCCTGACAATCCTGCTCCCACTGCTTGTTAAGCTCATCCTGAAAATCCCTGCCCGCCGCATCCTGCCTTCCGGATTTGGTGCTGCATTTCTGCTTGCTGTGATCATTCCCATCCTGTCCGGTTACGCGTTGCAGATGGTTTTTGAGTTTAACAGATCATCCGGAAATGGAGAAAATCATACGGATGAATTTTATTATGTCACCACCGAGCAGCCGCTCGAAACAACGCCGTTTGACATGAGCACGCCGTGATAAAACTGCCAGCGCGAAAAATGTTTCACGTGAAACATTTCCCAAATCATACGGATTAAAAGGAGAAACAGACATGAAAATCATTTCAACCGCACAAGCCCCGTCCGCCATCGGACCGTATTCGCAGGCGATCATCGCCGGAAATATGCTCTACACCTCCGGACAAATCCCCCTCAATCCCGCCACCGGCGCGATCGAAGCGCAGGGCATCGCCGCACAGACCGAGCAAGTTTGCAAAAATTTAGGAGCTGTTCTTGCCGCCGCCGGAACGGACTTCTCCGCTGTGGTGAAGACCACCTGCTTTCTCGCTGACATGGCGGACTTTGCCGCATTCAACGAGGTTTACGCGCGCTTTTTCACTGGAAAACCCGCCCGCTCCTGCGTGGCGGTCAAGGATCTCCCCCGCGCTGCACTGGTAGAAATTGAGCTTGTCGCCACATTGTGATTGGAAACAAACGCCTCGCTTTTCCGCGCGGGGCGTTACTCTTTGCATAATATGACGAATTAGACCGCAAAAAACTGTGAAAACAGCAAAAATAAACGGCAATTTGCAAATCAATATTGATATATTTGTGCAAACGTGATATAATCAACGTAATAAACCGTATAAACGGAGGGGTTCTTTTGAAAAGCCTGCGAATCAAGCTGATTACATATGCACTGGTCATCGCGGTTTCCATCAGCGTTGTGATGTGCGTTTTGGCACTTTATTTTTCCGGAAAAGCCGCCGAGGATACGCTGCGCGACACCATCGGGCCGCTTGCCAGCCAGGCGGCGAGCGCGGTTGACGGCAAAATCATTGAGCTTGTTTCCGATGTTACCGCCAGTGCAAACGCAGCGGTCGATATCGGGTCACAGGCGCAGACCGCGCAAACCGGTAAAACTCCCGAAACCACTGAACAGACCGGCGCACAGAACGACTCTTTGTCCATGATGATGGTAAAGCTCAAGAACGACACCATGGCAAACGGTGCCGTCGGCTGGGTAATTTATGATAAAAACGGCACGGCGCTTCTTTCTCAGGGCAACGGAACAACCCTTGTCACCACGATCACCATCTCCACCCTTGTGGGCAGTGCGCTTGATTATTATGCCACCGACCCCACCGACGTCGAAGGCGCCAAGATGTTTGCCATCGCCGTTCCCATGTCAAGCACACAGGAAAGCGGTGCCGCGGCAGTCGCAGTCATTTATAACACAACCGCCATCACCGACGAACTCAACGCCATCAGCTTCGGCGAAAACAGCTATTCGTTCATCGTCAAAGATGACGGCACTATTTTATACCAGTCCGAAAAAGCCATCGTTGGCTCATCCGGAAACCTCTATACCGAGGCATCGTCCAACGACGACTACGAACCGCTTTCCGATTTGGCGAAAGACGCGTTGAGCGGCGAAACCGACGCACCCACCAGCGGCGACTTGACCTGCGCCATTGACGGCGAGGATTACACCGCAGGCTACGCGACCCTTAAAGAGATTTCCGGCGGCATTTTCATCAGCACACCGACCGCCGACTTCATGGGCGCGCGCAAAGCAAGCTTCATCGTGTTCCCGCTTGTGGCGCTGTTTCTGCTCGGTGCAACCACCGTCGGCTCGGTATGGTTCGCACGCAAGATTTCCGACCCTGTTGTAAAAACAACAAAGCGTTTACGCGAGCTTGCCAAGGGCAACCTCTCCATGCCAGTCGAGCGCTCGTATGCCAAGGATGAAACCGGCGTTCTGACCCACTCGCTTGAGGAAACCATCGTCGCTTTAAAAATGTACATCAACCAAATCACCGTCGCGCTGGAAAACATCTCTGACGGCAACCTGCGCTACCGTGTGCAGGGCGATTTCAAGGGCGATTTCATCCAGATTAAAACCACTTTTAACGACATCATCCAGAGCCTTTCCGATACATTCTCGAACATCAACACCGCCGCGGAGCAGGTAAACAGCGGCGCAAGCCAGGTTTCTGCTCTCGCAACCACGCTGTCCGAGGGTGCGACCTCACAGGCAAGCTCAATCGAGGAGCTTTCCGCCACCATTGGCGACGTGTCCGGCATGATCCAGAACAACGCGAAAGCCGCAAAGAAAACCTATCACACCATCGCGGACAACACCCACGCCATCAGCGACTGCAACACCGAAATGGCGCGGATGCTCACCGCCATGGACGAAATCAGTTCCTCCGCCGCGGAGATTTCTAAAATCATCAAGGTCATCGACAAGCTGTCGTTCCAGACCAACATCCTCTCGCTCAACGCCGCCGTGGAAGCCGCGCACGAAGGCTCAAAGGGCTTCGGCGTGGTTGCGGACGAGGTCAGAAGCCTTGCCGCCAAGAGTGCGGAAGCCGCCAAGCAGACTGCGGAAATCATTCGTTCCACCGCAGCCGCCGTCAAGAAGGGTGCTTCCATCGCCCGCCAGACCGCCGGCTCGCTCGAGCAGGTCGTTGAAAAATCCAGCGACGTCCAGAATCTTGCTAAGGAAATTTCCGACGCCAGCGAGAATCAGGCAGCCGCAATCCACCAGATCATTTCCGGCGTGGAACAAATCTCCGCCGTCGTATCCGCAAACTCCGCCTCCGCCGTGCAAAGCGCCTCCGCGAGCGAGGAGCTGTCCGGTCAGTCGCTTGTTCTGCGCAACATGATAGCCAAGTTCAAGCTTTCAAAGGTCAGCGGCAAAGCCGGCAAAAAGAGCAAGAAGTCGAAGTTCTCTTATGACGACGACTTTGCGGCAGCACCGGCGGCAAAACCCGCCGCGTCGAAATTTGCTTATCCCGCCGATGACGACGAACCCGCACCTGCCCGCTCAAAGTTCGATTACAGCGATGAGCCGGATGACGAACCTGTTCCCGCCCGCTCAAAGTTCGATTACAGCGACGAGCCGGACGACGAACCCGCACCTGCGCGATCGAAGTTCGACTACAGCGATGAGCCGGATGACGAACCTGTTCCCGCCCGCTCAAAGTTCGATTACAGCGACGAGCCGGACGACGAACCAGCACCCGCGCGCTCGAAGTTCGATTACAGCGATGAGCCGGATGACGAACCCGCACCCGCCCGTTCAAAGTTCGATTACAGCGACGAGCCGGAAGATGAGCCCGCTCCTGCGCGCTCGAAGTTCGATTACAGCGACGAGCCGGAAGACGACGAACCCACACCCGCTCGTTCAAAGTTTGACTACAGCGACGAGCCGGAAGAGTCCGACGACGGCTACGAAACCGACGAGCTTCCCAAGGACGGCGACATCCGCATCGTCCTTGACGACGACGAGGAAAATCAATAAAAAACAACCCGCCCCTGCCAAAAAACGGCAGGGGCAGGTTTTGGTTTTATAAAATTCTGCCGTCGGGACAACCAAGCGCAAGCCGCACCGGTTCACAAACTTTATGAAAATCGGAGGACCCCCATGATCAAGCCGCTCAACCCATTGAAGTATTATAAGGAAAACAAGAAGAAAGCCGCCGTGGTGGTGGTGACGTTGTTTTTTGCTGTGTTCTGCATTTCGCTGATCACAACGATTGTCAATTCCATCTTTGCCAGCGCGAAAGATTCCAGCATCGCGCCGCTGAGCAGATTTACCTTTGTTGAGCCAGCGCGCGGGCAGACCTTTTTAAAACAAGACGCGATTGACAGCATCAAAGCCATGGATACCGTCGATTCACTTCACAATGTGATGATCAGCAACACCTCCATCACCACGGTGTTCGGGAACACCTCCGCGCCGATTGTCTTTCTTGACAACGACAGCGACTTCAATGCGGTATTTGAACAATGCGACCTGAAGCTGGTTGACGGCAGAATGCCGCAGCCCGGCGCATATGAGGTCATCCTGCATAGCTCCATGCTCAAGAACAAAAACCTGAAGGTCGGCGACAAATTCGGTGACGAGGTGGATTCCTCGGAGTGGGTCATTGGCACTTACACCATTGTCGGCGAATTTACCGGAGAATCCGTCATGGGCATGGGCGCAAAGAATTATTACCTCAATTCGCTCCAGGAATCCGGCGTGGATACCGACAAAACGACCATGTATGCGCTGGCTTTCCCGAAAAACGGCGACATCGACAAAATGAACGACGTACTCGGTCAGATTGATTCCAAAACCGCCTTCATCACGTCGCGCGACACGGTGCTGAAGTCCTTGGACGAGCAGATGAAAAGCATCAACAGCATTCTTTCGGTAATCATCGTGGTGGTAACACTTGGCATGGCGGTGTGCGTCGGGGCGCTGATCATGAATTTCTATGGGCAGCGCAGCAACGAATTCGCCATCCTGTTCGCAATCGGTTACAACAAAAAGAATATCCGCCGGCTGATTTGCGGCGAACTCGCGTTTGTTTCTGTCCTCGGGTGGGGAATCGGGTATCTGGCGTCGTTTGGCTGCTTTTTCTTCATCGACAAATGGCTCTTTGCGCCGCTGGGGCAGAAAATGGTGTTCTTCTCCGCCTCCGGCTTGCGCTATACGCTGATTGTGCCGCTGCTCGTTTTCCTGTGCGCGGTCATTCCGGTGCTGCGAAGTCTGACGAAAAAAGACCTTGTGACGGTCATTGAAAGGAGGGGCTAGGATGCTGGAAGCACAAAACATCAGCCTCGTTTACCCCGACGGCGACAAGCAGAAGGTCGTGCTCGACAGCGTGAGCATCACAGTGCAGGATGGCGAAACAGTGGCGCTGGTCGGGCCGTCCGGCTCAGGCAAAAGCTCTCTGATCTATCTGCTTTCCGCGCTGAAAAAGCCCTCATCCGGCGAGGTGTTCTTCAACGGCGCATCCCTTTCCGGAAAGAAAGACACCGCCGCAGAGCGCTACGAGCACTTCGGATTTATTTTTCAACAGCATTTTCTCATTCCTTATTTAAGTGTGCTCGAAAATGTCAGCGTCGCGATGAAATCCGCCGCAAGCACCGAAAAAGCCCGCACCATGCTGCAAAAGCTCGGGCTGGAGGAGCATCTGCACAAAAAGCCCCACCAGATCTCCGGCGGACAGCGCCAGCGCGTCGCAATCGCCCGCGCGCTAGTCAAAGAGCCACAAATCTTGTTCGCCGATGAGCCGACGGCGTCCCTAGACCACGCCACAGCGACGGAAGTCATGGAGCTCATCCGCCACATCGGCGAAAACACCACCCTGATCATCGCCACCCACGACACCTCCCTCCTGCGGGACACCGACCGCGTCATTACCGTCAATAACCAGCAGATTACCGAGCGTTGTTCGATCTAGTCAGGGGACTCTGTCCCCCCGACACCTCCTGCCAAAGGGGGTGTGCCCCCTTTGGAAACCCGTAGTTTTTGGTTACTCGTACATTTGGGATCTTATTTACATTGAGCGTTTTTTGTCACTTGATTGAATTTATCATTTTTCACATGAGTCTGAGATGTAAAAGAGCTTGTGCGTTATCTGCACAAGCTCTTTATTTATAACTTTACACCCGTATGTAAAACATGTGATTGCAAACTGTTAAATATGCTCAAAGTAAAACAGGCAACAAACACATAATCATAAAAACAACGGGTTTCCAAAGGGTACTTGTACCCTTTGGTGAGGGTGTCCAGAGGGGGCACCGCCCCCTTTGGTAGCGGTGCTGGGTTAAATTTTCACTGCAGACGCGCGGCGGATGATTTCGCCGGCTTCGTCATAGCTGACGGGCTTGCCGAGAAGGAAGCCTTGGATGCAATCGCAGTGCTGGTTCTCGAGATAGTCGAGCTGGAAGTCGTTTTCGACGCCCTCGGCGATGACGTTCATGTCCAGCTTATGGACAAGGGCGATGATTGAACCGATGATGAGCTTTTCGTCGTCCTTGCCGGTGATGTTGTCCACGAAAATTTTGTCGATTTTCAGCGTGTCGATGGGCAGCTGCTGTAAGTAATTCAGCGACGAATAGCCTGTTCCGAAATCATCGAGCGCGATGCGTGTGCCCATGCCTTTGAGCTGGGTCATGATCTGACTTGCCAGCCGCGGCGAGGTGATGAGCGCGGTTTCCGTAATTTCCAGCTCAAGCTGATTGGGTCGATAGCCGGTTTGCTGCAGAATCCTGCCCACCATGCCGATAAAGCCCGGATCCATCAGCTGAACCGCTGAAATATTCACCGACAGCACCAGCTTGTCGTCGTTGTCCGTAAAGCATTTGAATTTCTCGCACGCCTCGCGCAGAATCCACTCGCCCAGCCGGAGGATGTACTTGGTTTCCTCTGCCACGGGGATGAATTTATTGGGGGGAACAAGCCCAAACGCCGCGGAATTCCACCGCGCCAGAACCTCAAAGCCCCGCAGCCGCTTGCCGCAATCGGAAAACTGCGGCTGGAACGCCAAATAGATTTCTTTGTTTGACAGCGACGACAGCAGATTTTTTTCAAAATTGATTTTCTGTAGAAGCTCCATTTTCATTTCCGAGCAGAATTTCACCACCGCGTTCTTGCCCTCGTCCTTGGCGCGGTACATCGCCGTGTCCGCGCAGCGCAGCATCTCGTCCGCCGTTGCGCCGTCGTCCGGGAAGAACGCCACGCCCATGCTTGCCGTGATGTTAAAAACAATGCCGTCAACGTTAAAGGGGGCTTGCATGATGTCCTTGATGCCGTTGACGTATTCGACTGCCTCATGGTTGGAAAGCCCGCGCTTGATGATCAGTGCGAACTCGTCGCCGCCGATGCGCCCGAGGATGTCCGCATCGTAGATATAGCTTTTCATCCGCTCCGTGACCTTGACAAGAAACTGGTCGCCGGTGTGATGTCCGGTGGTGTCGTTGATAATTTTGAAGTTATCCAGATCGATGAACGCCACGGCAAAACGGTTCTCCCCGTTTTCCTCCCCGCGGGAAACCAGCGCGGTCAGCTCGTTTTCGATCATCTTGCGGTTGGGAAGCTTTGTCAGAATATCGTAATAGGCGATGTAATTGAGTTGTTTTTCGTTGTCGATCAGGCGTTCATTATAATCCGAAAGCTCATGGTTTTGCTGGGATACCTCCTCGCTTGCCGCAGAAAGCTCCTCATACAGCGAGATAATTTCCCTACGGCTCTTGTCGAGCATCGCAAAGCCTTTATAAAGCAGCCGATGAAACGCGAACACGATCAGACACATCAGAATACCGACCAGCGGGAACAGCACCAGCAGTGAATCGAAATCCCCCGGCGACAGAATCATCGCCCGCAGCGGCGCAAGGAGGGAATAGATGTTGAGCAGCACCGCGCCCAAAAAGCCCACGCGATAAAAGCGCATGGAGATGAACACCGTGAGCAGCAGCCGGAATTGCGTCAGACTTGCGTTGAGAACGGTTTTCCGCGCCGCGCTGAGATGAAAGCCGAACAGCTCAACGGCATTGTTGTTGTTGCCGAGCTTTTTGCTGAGCAAGATGCTCAGCAAAAACAGCACAACGCAGAAGAAAAAAAGCGCCCACCGCAAGGGATTCATGAGAAGCTTGCTGTTTGCCGCGTCGGTTTTTGCTTGTCGATATGCGTCACGATCGAGCGGATCTTCGGGATAGTACTTGTTAGAGGGCACGTACATTCCTTCTTTCTAATCTATATAGGAATTTTAAGATGCCGGCAGAAAAGTCAAATTGTTTAAAAATTAAACAAAAGTTCGCGCTGTCATGCTATACATTCAGTATATACAAAAGCGCGTCGCTTGTCAAGGTTCTTTGCGGCTTTTCGGCGAACGATGTCACCCCCCTGCTGACTTGCAGGAAAATATTCAGCTAATATTTACATTCACTTAAAAGGTTGACAAAACGGTTACAAAATGATACAATACAATTACAGCACAAACCCATATCAACTTTCACAGGAGGTTTCTTATGAGAACCGGAAAAAAGATACCGAAAATTCTTGCGGCGGTCGTTGCCGTTGCGGGAATCACATCCACAGCGATGACCGGATTTAATGCGACAGCTTTGCATACAACAGCGAACACCGCGGCAACCGCCGTAGAAGCGGCAGCCCAGACGGGGAAGGAGTCGCGCGCTTATGCCGAACAGGTTGTGACCATCGTCAACCAGGAACGTGCCGCACAGGGACTTTCCGCACTTTCGATCGACGAGGATCTGATGAACGCGGCAATGCTGCGCGCGGAGGAAATCCACACCTATTTCTCCCACACCCGCCCGGACGGCAGCGCATGGAGCACGGTTTCTTCGAAAACCTACGGCGAGAATATCGCCTACGGACAGCGCGACCCCGATGAGGTCATGACCGCATGGATGAATTCCTCCGGACACCGCGCGAACATTTTAGGCGCAAATTATAAGAGCATCGGCGTCGGCGCGCTCGAAATCGACGGAACTTATTATTGGGTTCAGGAATTCGGCATGAAAGCAGGCAGTACATCCGCAGTGACCGACAACAGCACAGCGCCTTCCGATGAAAGCACAGCACCGACCACCACCGTGCCTTCTGACGAAAGCACAGCACCGACCGTTGATAGCAGTGTTCCTTCCGACGAAAGCACCGCACCGACCACCACCGCGCCTTCCGACGAAAGCACGGCACCGACCACCACCGTGCCTTCTGACGAAACCACAGCGCCGACCACCACCGACAACACTTGTACAAGCACCTGCACGAACGCGGATTGTGATAAAACCGCCTGTGCCGGCTGCGTGGGTGACAGCGCCTGTCTTGGCGCACTCTGCGGCTCAAGCTGCTCAGGATCAACTTGCTCCGGTTCAACCTGCCCTAGCGCACAGGATGTCTTAGCCGCCGTTCAGGGCAGCTGTGCAAACGGCTCGACCTGCCCCAGCTCAACCTGTTCCAACGCAAAGGACGTTTTAGCAGCCGTTCAGG
Organism: Oscillospiraceae bacterium; assembly: GCA_047602575.1. Classification (GTDB taxonomy): domain Bacteria; phylum Bacillota; class Clostridia; order Oscillospirales; family Ruminococcaceae; genus UBA1366. The sequence goes on along the minus strand of JASGGY010000008.1, from coordinate 103,956 downwards.
GTAGCTGCGCAAATGGCTCGACCTGCACAAATGCACAGAGCGTCCTCGCCGCCATTCAGGGCAGCTGTGCAAACGGCTCGACCTGCTCCGGCTCAACCTGCCCGAACGCACAGAACGTCTTAGCCGCCATTCAGGGTAACTGCACAAACGGCTCGACTTGCTCCGGCTCGACCTGCCCCACAACCGCTCTCCTCTCCGGACTGTCCGGCTGCAATTCCTAAAAAACAGCATCTAACAAAAAATAAAAGCGTGCCCGTTCCAATCTTGGAGCGGGCACGCTTCATTTCTATCATCAGTCATGCGAGAATTTGAAAATCAAACCAAACGCAGTGGTTTCACAATGTAAAAACCCAAAAGCAACGGGTTTCCAGAGGGTCAATGACCCGCTGACCGTTCAAGGCGCTCAGAATTTAATCAAACAAAGAAGAAATCTTATCGCGCAACGGTTCGAGCCAATGCCAGATGGTTTCGTGGTATAACACGATGCCGACCGCGCAAGCGCCGAGAATCAGCACAATTCCCGCCGCCACGCGCAGATTGCGGTGGCTCTGTGCAATCTCCTCCTTCTGCGCCTGAAAGCGGCCCAATGAGCTTTCCGCCGCGGTTTCGGCATGACCGGGATTGTATTTGACCACAACCGGATTGATCAGCTCGTCGATGCTGATGTCCTTGTATTTTTCCTCAATCGTTAAATTGTCCTTGATGTCATAGGGCGATTTGAGCAGCGCTTCGTCACGCACGCGTGTGTTGACCGCGTCCATCGTCAGAACCGTTTCCTCCGCCTTGCCTAAGTTGCCGCTGCCGAACACGCGGGAAATGTCAATGTCGCGGATGATCTGGTTTTTCGCCTTGCTTGCCTTGAGCATCTGCTCAAGGGTCGCGGAATACAGCCGCGTGTCGTCCTCGGTGTACTCCTCCGCAAGATTGATCGTTCCGGTTTCCTCCGCCTGCGTCTGCTGCGTGTGCAAAGCGGCGAGCGATTCAACCGCCGCCTCTTTCATCTTCGGTGCGCCCTTGATGCGCATCTTGCGCTTTTTGGGTTCTTCCGGCGCGGATTTGGAAAGATCGTCCACCAGCTTGTCATAAGCGATTTCGTTTTCGTCGAGAATGCCCATCGACAGAATCTCGATTGCGGAGTAGCAGTTCATCGTTCCCTGAACAAGCTCCTTGAGCGGCAGCAGGATGATTTCGCAGAAGGTTGCGTAGAATTCCTTGAGCGGCTCAAAATCGCCCTCGTAGATTTCCTGCGGAAACCGCGCGTCAAACACCTTGTCCCACTCGTCGGGCGCGGAGCAGATCAGCTTGTCAATATATTTAGAAAGCTTCAGCCACAGGTTTTTCATGGTCATGCGCCGGTCATGCAGGACAAGCCACATATAACAGCTTAAAAAACAGTCATAGCTGGTGATGTTCTCCAGATAAATCCGCACGTCCGCCTCCGAAATCGGCGCGGCATAGGTCCGGTCGGCATAGGCAAAGCAACGATAGCCATTTGACTGCAGCTTCGCCGCCGCGGAATCAAAGCTTTCGATGGAGCGCTGCATTTTCGGCAGGTCGTCATAATCATAGGGCGAAACATAGTCCTCGATCGCGCCGCTTTCACACATATCCATCAGTGCGGCATAATGAAGCTCAAGATCGCGTTCGGCGATGTTGACCGGTACGCCGAGCACCCGGTACGGGTTGTAGGCAAAAAGTTCTAGGGCGGTGATGCCGATATTCTGCACGGGCATACTGATTCATCCTCTCCGCACAATGAACGATTTTAATAACGAAAAACAGTTTCGTTCTCACACAAAGATAGTATAACAAATTTTTGACAGGATGATGTTAAATTTAGAAAAACAAAATAAGTAAATATTGATAATAACACAAATTTTTATTCATATCACACAATTGCCAAACACTGTTTTCCGAAAAACCTGGTTTCGTTCCGATCATTGCACATCCGTTTTTTCGTACGCGCATCCGCAGAAAAATCAAGTTGAAAATTTTCGGAGATATACTTTCTTTTTCAGGGGAGATGTGCTATAATAATCTTGTTTGCGGGGCGATGGATTTGTCCCGCGTGAAAGGGGTCTGAAAGCGGGCATGAACACGCGCTTACAACTGAGAAAATACGCACAGCAAACAGGGAAATTCTTCGGGCTTGGCATCGTCCGTCCGCAGCTCGCGCCGCAGAAGGAGCGTTACCGGTTTGTCTTTGTACTGGCGTTTCTGCTGATGCTGGCGGTGTTTGTTCCGCTGGTTGTCATCGATCACGGCTATTTTCTTTATTACGGCGACTATAATTCGCAGCAGGTAATTTTTTACCGCTACGTCCACGACGCCATCCGCGACGGCAACGTGTCGTGGGACTGGGGAACGGATCTGGGAACGGATTTCACCGGCTCATATGCCTTTTATATTCTGGGAAGCCCGTTTTTCTGGCTCACGCTGCCGTTTCCGTCGGGTGCGGTGATCTATCTGATGCCGGTGCTGCTGGCGCTGAAAACCGCCGTCGCCGCCCTCACCGCCTATGCCTATATCCGCCGCTTTGTGAAAACGCCAAATGCCGCCGTCATCGGTGCGCTGCTGTATGCGTTCTCCGGCTTTCAGGCGTACAATGTCTTTTTCAACCATTTCCACGACTTCACGGCGTTCTTTCCGCTTGTCCTCCTTGCCTTTGAACAGCGCATCCAGGACAACCGCCGCGGTGCGTTCGCCCTTGCCATCGCCCTCTGTGCGGTGATCAACTACTTCTTCCTCTCGGGTATCGTGACGTTTCTGGTGATTTATTTCTTTGTGCGCGTGCCTTGCCGTGACTTTAAAATCACCCTGCGTAAATTCATCTCCCTTATGATCGAAGCCGTGATCGGTGTTGCACTGGCGGGCTTCATCCTTTTGCCGGCTTACTACGGCGTGATTTCCAACACGCGTCTGGGCGGTATTCTCTACGGCGAGGACATGGTGATGTACAGCGACAAAACCCGCATCCTGCGCATCATCCAGAGCTTTTTCATGCTCCCCGACCCGCCCGCGCGGGTGAACCTCTTTCCCTCGGATCTCGGGCGCTGGGCATCCATCGCCGGCTATCTGCCGCTGTTCTCGATGGCGGGCGTGATTGCCTTTATCCGCGAAAAGGGCGGACACTGGGCAAAACACATCATCATCGTGTGCATGGTCGCCGCGTTCATCCCCATCCTCAACACCTCGTTCTATCTCTTTAACAGCAGCTATTACGCGCGCTGGTACTTTATGCCCATCCTCATCATGGCGATGATGACGGCATATGCGATCGACAACCGCGCCGTTTCGCTGAAAAAAGGCGTCCCCGCTGTGACGCTGTTCACACTGGGATTTCTGCTCATCTCGCGGCTTCCGTCAAAGGACGGCGACGCGGTGGTTTACGGAAAAATAGCGCAGTATCCGGAGCTGTTCTACATCCAGATCGGCGTATCGTTGCTGATGCTTGTGGGGCTGATCGTCCTGATCTATGTGCTTTCCCGCCGCCGGAATTTTCTGCGCATCGCCGTGACGATGACGAGTGCCGCGGTGTTTCTTTGCATGGGCGCGACGGTCTGGTACGGCTTCGGCGAGGGCTACGGAAATTTCGCGCCCTTCACCGCCGACTACAGCGCGCATGAAAAATTCATCGACCGCGTCATCGACGGCGACGACAACATCACGCTCCCCGAGGACGGAACCGACGAATTTTTCCGCGTGGATTCCAGCGACGCAACCGACAACTGGCCTATGCTGTGGGGCTATTCCACCATGCGTTCGTTCCAGAGCGTGGTCAACGGCTCGATCATGGAATTCTATCAGAACTTAGGGCTTGAACGCGACGTCGCCACCCGCATCGATACCTCTTACTACGCGCTGCGCGGCGTGCTTTCGGTAAAATATTATTTCAACCAGAAAAAGGACGATCAAATCGGAGCAAGCGTCATACCGATCACGGGCTTCTCTTATTACGATTCGCAGAACGGCTTTGATATTTACAAAAACGACAACTATGTTCCCATGGGCTTTGCGTATGAGTACTACATGACAGAGGACGATCTGAAGAATTATTCCACCATGCAGAAAACCAACGTCCTTGCCGACGCGCTGATTCTCACCGACGAGCAGGCTTCCAAATACACCGGCTATATCTCCGACTATACGAATATGTTCACCGCCTCCGCGACATCCTATACTGCCGCGTGCGATAAACGCCGGTCAATGTCCTGCTCAAGCTTTGTCAAGGACACAAACGGCTTCACCGCCACCATTTCTTTAGCAAACCAGCGCCTTGTCTTTTTCAGCGTGCCGTACGACGCGGGCTGGTCGGCGCAGGTCAACGGTAAAACGGTCGATGTTGAAAACGTCAGCGGCGGACTGATGGCAGTCGCCGTTCCCAAGGGCGAAAGCACCATCGTTTTTTCCTATCACACACAGGGCAGGACAAGCGGGCTTACGCTCACGTTTGCGGGCATCTTTGCGCTGCTTGTTTACCTCGCCGCAGCAAACCGCGTGTTCCCTGCAGCGAAAGAGCCGTTCACCGGTCCTCAGTACGACTACGACAGCCGCTTTGACGAGAACGGCTTTCTGGTAAGAACACACGTTGCAGCTTCCGACGAGCAAACCGATGCACAACCCCCCCAGCCCACCGACGAAAGGAGCGAAGATGATGCACCTTGATGAGAAAACCATTGCCAGCGAGGAGCTTTTTCAGGGGAAAATCCTCCGCCTGACGCGCGACACCGTGCTGCTCGAAAACGGACAGACCGCATTCCGCGAGGTCATTCATCACTCCGGCGGCGTCTGCGTTGTGCCGCTGACCGAGGACGAGGAGGTTATCTTTGTCAAGCAATACCGCTATCCGTTCAAGACCACCCTGCTCGAAATCCCAGCCGGAAAGCTGGAAGCCGGCGAAGACCCCGAAACCTGCGGCAGGCGCGAGCTGCGCGAGGAAGCGGGTGCTGTGTCAGGGGATTTCTGTTCCCTCGGAAAGCTCTATCCGACGGTTGCGTATGACACGGAGATCATCTATATGTTCCTTGCCCGCGAGCTGGAGTTTCTGCCGCAGGCACTCGACGAGGACGAATTCATCGACCTGCTGCGCATTCCACTCGAGGAAGCCTACCGCATGGTCATGGAAAACGAAATTTTCGACGCAAAAACCCAGATTGCCCTGATGAAGGCATACAACCAGCTCAAAAACGGCAATTAAACAATGCAAATATTTTTAGGCAGATCCGATTACAAGAAATGAGGATGAATCGCATGGAAATGAAGAAAAAACTGGTGGCTTTATCAGCTGCGGCAATGTTGATTTTTAGCAGCTGCAGCTTAAAGGATACCGACAGCGCGGATAACAGCACAACGAGCATCGCGCCGGACAGCAACGTGTCGGTTGTTACCCCAACGTCCACATCATTGCCCGCCAAGCCGTTTACCACCACCACCACCGGCGCGGCACACGTCACCATATCCGGAAACGACTTCACCGTCGGCGGCAAAACACTCTGGCTCAACGGTGTCAACGCGCCGTGGATCGCGTGGAACGACTTCGGCGGCGATTTTGACCTGATGTCGTGGAACAATCACTTCCAGTCGCTCCACAACAGCGGCGTGAACGCGGCGCGCGTGTGGATTTCCTGCAACGGCGACGTGGGCATGGAGATTTCCGCCGACGGAACCTTCACCGGCGCGACGACCGCCCACTGGGAGGATCTCGACAGCCTTGTGATGCTTGCGGAAAAATACCACATCTATCTCATGGCGACGGTGATGTCCTTTGACCATTTCAAGAACACCAACCAGAACTACATGAGCTGGCGCGCGATGGTTCAGGATGACGCAAAAATCGATACCTACGTCAACAACTACATCATCCCGCTTGTCAAGCGCTATGACAGCTCGGACTATTTCTGGTCGATTGACCTGTGCAACGAGCCGGACTGGGTAATCGAAAACGACGAGTGCGGCAAGCTCAGCTGGGACGCAATGACGCATTATTTCGCCAAAGCCGCTGCCGCAATCCACGCGAATTCCGACGTGTTAGTCACCGTCGGCATGGGAATGCCCAAGTATAACTCCGACGACTACAGCGGAAATGTCATCGCCGACGACAAGCTCAAAGCCATTTTCGGCGACGACAACGCATACATGGATTTCTATTCCACCCACTGGTATGCATGGGAGTACACCTCCTTCACCATGCCCTTCCTTATCAGCCCTTCGATCTATAAGCTCGACGACACCAAGCCCAATGTACTGGGCGAATTCAGCGCAACCGACAACAGCTATATGCTTGACGGTCTGACCTCGAAATACAAGGGCCTCTACGAAAACGGCTGGGACGGCGGCTTCGCATGGAAGTCCAGCGGCACAAACGACGGCAACGGACTCATCTATGACATCGTCCCCGCAACCCAAGCCATGGTCGAAATCGCCAAGGACAAAATCTTCCCCCTCGGTGATGATCAGAAGCTTTAGTTAGAGGTCAGAGGTCAGAAGTCAGAAATTAAAAATCAGAAATTTGTATAGAGAAGCGGGTACGCAACAGCGTACCCGCTTTTTCTGACCTCTGACCTCTGGCTTCTGACCTCTATTTCGTCACAAATGACACCGTAGCCGGAGCGGAGCGATAGGCTTTTCCGGCGATGGTTTTCGACGCGTAGACGCGGAAGGTGTAGGTGGTTTTTGCCGAGAGTGATTTGAGCGCACAGGTTGGTTTTGTGACGGCGGTCAGGTAGGTGCTTGTGCCGTCGGCGGAAACGCGGTAGATGCGGTAGCTGTCAGCGCCTTGCGCTGCGGTCCATTTGAGCGTAGCGGTTTTGCTTGTCACGGCGCTGGCTTTCAGACCGGTGACAAGATTCGGCGCAGTGGAGGCGGTGAGATCCGCAGCGGCGCTGAAGAAATTCTTGCCGCCCGCGGTATAGAATGCCTTTACGCGCAGGGGATAGGTCGTGTTGCGCGTCAGTCCGGAAAGTGAAAAGCTTGTCGAGGTTGTTTTTCCGGCAGAAACATAGGTCTTTGTCGCTTTGTCGTACCGGTAAACCACGTACCCCGCCGCCGTGTTGTTTTTCGCCCACGAGAGCGTTACCGATGTTCCGGTATAAGCGGAAACCGCAAGCTTTGTGACCGCCGCCGGCGCGCACGCACCCTCGATGATGCCGCCGCCGGAGAGGAAGTACCGGCTGCTTTTCACCGCCGCAGCCACGCGCCAGGTGTAGGTTTGCCCCGGAGTCAGACCGTCAAGCACAACCTGCGTCGCCGTGGTGGATGTGATGAATTTACCACTCTTGTCCGCGGGGTTGTAGAGATAAATCCGATAACCGTCGCAAGCGCCCCCCGCTGTCCAGCTCAGCTTGACCGAATCCGCGCCATAGGAAGCAATTTTGAGATCTTTCACCGCCAGCGGACGCGTGCTTGCGTCAAGTGCATCGCTGAACAAGCCGTAGGTTGTCACCCCCGCGGATTTGCGGTAAGCCCGCACCTGATAGCTGTAGGTTGCCGCGGCAGTCAGTCCGGCGGCGGTATAGGACGTTGCACTGACCGTGGCGAGCTTTTTGTAAGCCGTTTCCGTCGGTGCTTTGGCGTAAATCTGATACCCCGTCGCGGCGGGAACGGCATCCCATGCCAGCGTGTCTGAGACGGTGGTATAGCTCGTCAAAGAAAGCCCCGTAACCTGCGCGGGATCGGTCGCTGTGGTCAGCGCGTTTGTGAAAACGCCCGGCGCGTCTCCCGCCGTTCCCGCAAACACCCCGCACACGCAGAAGCTGTAATCCGTCGCCGAATCCAGCCCCGTCACGGCGGCTTTGCACGCGTCGGTCTGGGCATAGAGCTGATAACCGGTTTCCGGATCAAGCAGATAGAGACGGTAATACACCGCGCCCGCGGCGGCACTCCACGACAGCGTGATCGCGTTTTCCGTTGAAGCGCTGCGCCTGAAGTTTGCCGGTGCGGGATATTCCGCGGCAAATCCGGCTGGAATCAGCAAAGGCGCGCTGAGCGTCCCCGTATAAGCTATGCCGAAAATGGTTTGCACCGCACGCACCGCAAAGCTTGTGTCCGCCGCCGCAGTGTAAGTCGCGCTGAAAGCCGGCCGCGCGGTTTCACCCAACAGCGTGTAGGCGGCTTTGGCGTAGTCATATTGGTACACGCGATAGAAATCCGCCCCCGCAACCGCATCCCACGACAGCGTTGCCGCACCGGATTCGTCCGCGTCCGCGGCAAGCCCCGTGACCTGCGCGGGTTTTGAATCATACCGCACGTTGAGGTCGGTGTCACCTTCCACGCCGTCCACAACCGCGGTGGAAGAAAACTGCCACATTTTATAAGCGCCGGCATAGGTCGTCGCGGTGGTATAATGCGCGAGCCAGATTTCATAGTCCGCGGAAAGCCCCGCGCCGTCGATTTCGCTTTCGAGCCAGTATTTGTTGGCGTAAACACCGGCGGTGTAGCCTGCGGCTTCGATTTTATCGCAGAACGCCCGGCAAAGCGCGGTCTGCTTCGCTTTCGAAAGCCCCGCCGCGTCAAGCCGCCCGCTGCCGTCGTCGGTCGCCGTTTCGATGTCAAAATAAACCGGAAGCGTAATCGCATAGCCCTTGAGGTTCTCGATCACGGTGTTGGCTTCCGCGACTGCTTCGGCGGTCGTGATCGCCTGCGTGTAAAAATACACGCCCGTTTCCAGCCCCGCTGCCTGCGCGGCGGCAATGTTCTGGCGGTAATATGTATCGACAACAATGTTCCCCGTTGTGCCGTAGCCGCGGTAGCCGAGCCGGATGACCACGTACTGGATGCCCGATGCCTTGACCGCCGCCCAGTCAATATCGCCCTGGTGCTTGGAAACATCAATGCCGTACGTCTTTGCGCAGGCGCTCAGATCCGCGCGGTGCGTGGGGCTCGTCACGCCGTAAACCGTCGCCGCCGCCGCCGGTACTGCCGGAAGCATCGTCACGCCCAGCGCCAGCGCGCACAGCCATGCAATCGCCTTGCGCGGAAAAGCTCGCTTTCTCACAGAATTCTCCTTTTTTACGGTTTTTCGTCCGGTCTTACCCTCAAGCTTCGGTGACGGGTTCCGCCGGATACGAGTTCATACTCTAATTGTACCGAAAATCGGACAGTTTGTCAACGTTTTCGCGGCAATTTTCACAAAACGGGAAAACTTACTTGCTTTTGTGCGGACTTATCCTTTGAAGCCACCTACCAAAGGGGGCGTTGCCCCCTCTGGACTCCCTCACCAAGAGGGTAAAGCTGTCGTGCGCGACAGCAGCGTACCCTTTGGAAACCCATAGTTTTTGTTATTATGCGTTTGATTCCTTTTTTACTTTGAGTAAATTTAAACATTTTGTAGTCTTTCGTTTCATCATACAGGTGTAAAGTTATAAAACAAAAGCTTGTGCAGAAAACGCACAAGCCCTTAAAATCTCAAACCAATGTAATAAATGATAACTATCATGCAGTGATAAAAACGCTCAATGTAAATGAGGTCACAAATGAATAAAAACAAAACAACGGGTGTCCAAAGGGTCAATGACCCGCTGGAAGGCGTGAGTCAATGCTGCCTCAAGAACAGGCTTTTTATTCCGCGGAAACCGGTGTTGTGACTGTTGTGTCTGTGGGCTGTGCCGCCTGTGTGCCGCTGCCGAGATATGACTGGTAAACATAGCCCTCCTCGCCGTTGAAGCGCACCTTATACCACTCGCCCTCCTTGCCGAGGATTTCAACCTCTTTGCCTTTGGAAAGGGTGATGAGGATCTCGCTGGTTTCGGTGTTCGGGGCGGAGCGCAGGTAAACATAGTTGAGAACGGTCATGGTTTCGCCGGAAGGCTCGCTCGTGGTGGTCTGGTCGGGCGAGGTTGTCGTCACGCCGGTTGTGGTCTGTGACGGCGCGGAGTCTTGGGGGGCTGTGGTTGTCTGACCGGCGGGAGCGTGCTGATCCTCCGGTGAGATGGTTGCCGTGCTGATGGTCGAGGGAACGGTCGTGTCGGTACTGCCGCCGAACAGCCCGATGAAAATCAGTGCAATCACGCCGATCACCAGCGCCGCAATGACCACAACGGCAAGAACGCCCGCCCGATTGCTTTTTTTGGGATAATAACCGCTTGGCCTGCGCGGTGGATTTGCCATGAGAATGCTCCTCTCTTTGTGTTGTTCGCGGAATAATCTACCATATTATACAACGTATTTTTTTGCTTGTCAAACGCGTTTTGTCACAAAAAAGCCGGAAGCGTGGCGAAGCTCCGCACACTCGCAAGATAAAAGTACATGCGCATCTTCCTTGTACCCTGCTGAAATCACAAAAGAAGTAGTTCAATCATAATTAACTAAACGAATAAAAGTAAAATCCCAAAAACAACGGGTTTCCAAAGGGGGCATGCCCCCTTTGGTGAAAGGCAACGAAGCTCCCCTGTTTTACAGCACCCAGAAATTGATTCCGTCGTCCGCGAATTTCAGCTCCAGCCCTTTTTGCGCGAAGAAATCCGTCACGAAGTCCCGCAGCGACGCGTCGCCGCCCTCGATCCAAAGGGACTGGTGTCCGCAGGCATCGCGCAGATGCACAACCGCAGACTTTTCTTTGAGCAGCGCGTTGAGTTCCACAATATCCCCGATGGAAGCGACTTTCATAAAAACACGCCCGCTTTCGTTTTTATTTGCGCGGTTTTTCAGCCGCAGCGTTTTTTTCGGTGCTTTGCTCCGCATCCAGACTCCAGATCAGCGCTGCGGTCAGCATGACAAAGGGCGTGACGGTCAGGGTCGAGATGTTGATATTTGATTGAACGAACCACGCGAGCGCGGCGCAAACGGCGGCGGTCGGCATCCAAGCAGCGTCCTTGCCGGCATAGAACTTCCGGACGACTTTGACGGCGCGCACGGCGGTGGCTGCGATGAAAGCAAGCAGCAGAACCGCCGCGGGAATGCCGGAGCTTGCGGCGGTGTCGAGGAGCAGGCTGTACCCGCGGTCCGGCGTTGCTTTCGTCGTCGTCATGTAATAGCTTTCGTCGCGGTCAACGGACGAGCGCTGCCCTGCAGGAAGCGTCTGGAGATAAGCGTTGTAGGTATCCTCCATCTTGAAGTTGTCGGGACCCGCGCCGGTCAGGGGATGCTCCTTGATCACATCAATCGCGTGCCCCCAAAGCGTGGGGAAGATGCTGAACTTGCCTGCGTCGATGTCAAAGCCGCCGGTGATGAGCAAGCGGCTGCCGCTGTCCATCCAGACGGTGCGGTTGTCGGTCAGCGCGGTCAGCCCCGTGGCGCAGAGAAGCCCAAACACCGCGGCAAAGCTTGCGATGATGCCGACGAGCTTGCCCATCGGGCGGCGAAAGAATCCGCCGCGTTCCGGTGCGTGCTTTTTCACAATGCGGATCAGTTCGACGATAAAAATCGTTACACAAACCGCTGTGATGCCAACATACGCCGTGAGCGAATGCGTGAGGATGCCGGCTGCGACCATCACCACGGACGCGGCGGCATAAAACCATTTGCGCGCCTTTGCGCCGTCGTGAAGAAATCCCGTTACCGAAAGCCCCAGACAAACCGTCACCAGCGAGGCAAGTGCCAGCGGCGAGGCGGTGAACCCGCTTGCCATAAAGGTTTTGCTGAAAAGCATATAGTCATAGAACGACGGGATTTTCCCGTTAAACGCCGGAATCCCCTGTAAAATGCCGTAAGCCGCGTTGGCAGCACCCGCCGCTACGATGAAGTCGCACAGGCGCTTTTTAAAATCCGCGCGCGTAAGCATCGCGCAGCCGAAGAACAGCCCCGCATATGCCAGAATCGTCAGCAGTCCCTCATAGCGCCCCGACGAGCCGTTGATCGCAGTTTTGGTGTTGAACGCCGTCGCAGTTGACACCACAGCCAGAACCAGATATCCTGCGAAAAACGCCGTGCCTTTTAGCTTTGCAAACGGAAATTCTTTTTTCAACAGCCGGATGAGCACGAGCAGATACGCCAGATAGCCGGTGCAAAGCACCGCCGCCAGCATCAGAACAAAAAAGTTTTCGCTCCAGAAATGCGCAAAGCCCAGCCGGTCATAATTCTGCACCGTGTCACACAGCACCGTATACGGCACCGCGCACACGGTGAGCAGCCCCGCGCTGATGAGCAGGAAAATCCCTGCCATCCGCTGATAACCCGCAGGCGTGAGGTTGCGGATAAAATCGGTTTTCTCGTTGTGCTTGAAGAAAATGAGCTGCTTATCCGGATTGCCCATATAGGATGACCTCCGATGTTAGGGATTAGGTTTTAGGGGTTAGGAGTTAGGGGTTGGTAATAAAACAAGCGGACATCGCGCCCGCTTGATTATTTGCTTTACTTCGCGTATTCAATTGCGCGGCTTTCGCGGATTAAATGAACCTTTATCTGACCCGGATAGTCCATCTCTGTTTCTATCCGCTTTGCGATTTCTCTTGCAACCAGCACCATCTTCTCATCGTTGATGCGTTCGGGCGCGATCATGATTCTGACTTCGCGTCCCGCCTGGATTGCGAACGACTTTTCTACACCGTCGTAAGAGGTACAAATTTCCTCAAGCTTCTGTAATCTCTTGATATAATTCTCGTAATTCTCGCTTCTTGCCGCCGGTCTTGCCGCGGAAATCGCGTCGGCAGCCTGAACGAGTGCTGCCACCACTGTTTTGGTTTCCACATCGCCGTGGTGGGCTTCGATCGCGTGGATGATATCCGCGCTCTCGCGGTATTTCTTGCAGACATCCACGCCGATCTGAACGTGGCTGCCCTCGATTTCATAGCTCAGCGCCTTGCCGATGTCGTGAAGCAGTCCGGCGCGTCTTGCCACATTTGCGTCAACGCCAAGCTCCGATGCCATCATGCCCGCGAGATGCGCAACCTCGATCGAGTGATTGAGCACGTTTTGGCGATAGCTGGTGCGGTAACGCAGACGCCCGATGAGCTTAACAAGCTCATGATTGAGTCCGTGTACGTTGGTTTCGAGAACCGCGCGCTCGCCTTCCTGCTTGATTTTCAGCTCGACCTCGCGTTTTGCCTTCTCGACCATTTCCTCGATGCGCGTGGGGTGAATGCGTCCGTCCTGAATGAGCTTTTCAAGCGCGATGCGGGCGATTTCCCGGCGAACCTGGTCAAAACAGGAAATCGTGATGGCTTCCGGCGTGTCGTCGATGATCAGGTCAACGCCGGTGAGGGTTTCGATGGTGCGGATGTTGCGGCCCTCACGTCCGATGATTCTGCCCTTCATCTCGTCGTTTGGCAGGGAAACCACCGATACCGCGGATTCGGAAACCTGATCCGCCGCGCATCGTGCGATGGCAAGCGAAATCTGATTGCGCGCCTTGTCCTCGCATTCCTCGCGCAGCTGGTTTTCGTAAGCGGCGATTTTCACAGCCTTTTCGTGAACCAATTCGTTTTCAAGATGCCGGAGCATATAGTCCTTTGCCTGCTCGATGGTGAATTCGGAAATGCGTTCTAAGATTTCCAGCTGGCTGTTTTTGATACGGTCAGCTTCGACGAGCTTTTCGTCGGCGGTTTTGTGCTTTGCGGCGAGAGCTTCCTCCTTGCGCTCGATGTTGTCGAGCTTTTTGTCAAGGGTTTCCTCCTTTTGCTGGATGCGGCGCTCCTGCCGGGAAACCTCGGAGCGGCGTTCCTTAATCTCGCGTTCTGCCTCGGTACGATTCCTATGTATCTCGTCCTTGGCTTCAACGAGGGCTTCTTTTTTCAGACTGTCGGCGTGTTTTTTTGCGTCGTCAAGCAAACGTTCAGCTTCCTTTTCCGCCGAACCGATGGCGGCTTCCGCTGTGACACGGCGGTTTTCTCCGCCTGCCAGATAGCCTTTTCTGAACAGAATCACACCGCCCAGAAACGCACCGATGACAAAAGCAACTGCGCCGATCAAGATATAAATACCCATGATCTTTCAGCCTTCCTCCTTTTTATCTTATTTTAAAGGTACAAGCATTCACATCCGGACCGTTCGCGTCCGTGAAAGGCTTCGGATGTAAAAGCGCACGCAAAGCAATCCGGAGCGCGAAAGCCCCGGGCGCGGCGCATTTTATCTGCGGTATATCAAACCATGCGGAGTCATTCCTCCCGCACGGATCAAGTGCAAATGAATGCTACTATTATTTTATAACAAATCCGCACGGTTGTCAAGGCTTTTTTCGGTTAAACAAACAAAAAATATACAAGTTTTCTGAAAACGATGCACAAGAAATGCCGCGCCTTTTCACCAGTGCGAAAAATTCGCCGGAGTCTTATGAAATATTCTTGACAAAACAGGCAAAGACTATTATAATAAAGGTATCGCCAGAGGAAAACTTTTTGTGAATTTTTTAAGGAGGCGTTTTCATGAGCCGGAAAACACGCTTTGCGGCAGTCTGCGCAGCGGCTGCATTGTTTTGCACGGGCTGCTCAAACGCCGCCGATTCCGCCAATTCAAACGGCATAACAGCGGGCAGCACCGCCGCGACCACCGCACCGGTTGAACAGCTCCCGCCCGCATCCGATCAGACCGTTACCCGCAAGGAACTCCCGCCCGCAACACCGGACGAGAGTGTGCCGGTTTCGCAAATCAACCAAACACAGACCGGTGTGTCTGCCGGAAATGCGGGCAGCGCACAGCCGCCGGCTTCTCAGACCGAACCCGCAAAACCCGTCACGGGGAAAGTGACCACATCGGTCGTTGCGGGCTCACTCACCGCAACGGGCTTGACCATGCACATTGATAACAAAACCAACGGCGAGCTGGTGTTCGGCAGGCGGTTCAACATCGAGAAGCCTGACGACCCGACGTGGGAAAATACACTCGGCGAAATGGTGGTACAGGAAGACGCAATCATCGTTTCAGCCGGCGGAAGCACGGACTTTGCCTTTGACTGGGGCGGATACTGCACCATGACCCCGGGTGCATACAAGCTGGTTTTTTCCGGCTGGGTTGACGGGAAAACGGTTGGCCTGTCGGTGAACTTCACCGTTGCGAAACAGGGCAAGGTGACGGTGAAGCTTGCGGAAGGCTCGCTCACCGCGACGGGCTTGACGATCCAAATTAACAACAACACCGCCGGCGAGTTTTCGTTTGGCAGGCAGTTCAACCTCGTAAAAACCGACGATCCGGCATGGGAAAATTCGCTTGATGAAATGGTAGTGTCGGATGATATGCTCATCGTTCCGTCGGGCGGAAGCACAACCCACACCTTTGATTGGGGCGGCTTCTGCACGACCACCCCGGGCATATACAAGCTGACCTTTGCCGGCTGGGCTGACGGAAAAACAGCCGACTATTCGGTGAACTTCACCGTTGCGGCAAAAAACAAGGTAACGGTGGAAGGCGTTTCCGCAACGGGGCTGACGATGGTGATCGACAACACATCGGCAAAAGACCTTGATTACAACGCGGGCTACAAAATTTACCGCGTCACCGGCGGAAAACGCGCGGAAGTGACGCCGTTCCTGACCGAGGACTTCCCCGATATGCTCTACACCGTCGCCGCCGGCAAAAAAGCGCACCTGAAAATCTCCTGGGGCGGCAATTACGGCGCGCTGAAAGCGGGCAGCTACGTGCTGGTGCGCACTGGCTGGCAGGGTGAGAAAAAGCTGGAGCTTGCAGCCAAATTCACCGTTGCCGATGACGGCAGGCTGACTATGAGCGTCCGCGCGCAGGATGTATCGGCAGAGGAAATTTCGGTTTTTATTTACAACGGCACGGACACAACCTATACCTACGGAGAGGATTACAGCATATACCGTGTGAAAAACGGAAAATACACCGCGCTTGAGCCACTGCACGAATTGGTTTGGAACGCATTGGCGATGGGTGTTGCTCCGGGCAAATCCAGCAAGGAGTATACCGTCTGGACAGACACCTATGGCACACTCGCCCCCGGCGATTATGCTCTGGTGCGCGAATTTGAAAGCGAATCCGGCATAAAGCTGTTAGTTCCAGCAAATTTCACCATAAAATAACCCGCCCGCCGCCAGGCACAAACCAATTTCCCGCCCCAGCCTCTAACATCCAACATCTAACATCAAATTTCTAACTTGACACCCGCGCTTTTTGGGTGTACAATAAGGGTAATAACGAAAATCCATGACGAGGAAGCCGCGGCTTGCCTTGCCGCCGGAAAGAGAGCACCGCCGTTTCTTAGAAACGTGCTGAAAGCGGTGCGGCGGTGAAGCTTGCGGACACCGCCTCCGAGAGCGCCCAATCCGCGCCGCCAAGCCAGCGTTACCGGCATGAATGAGGCGGAAATTTTTCCGCGAACAAGGGTGGAAACACGCATCGTCGTCCCGATACGAAAGAGCATGGGCTTTTTCGTGTCGGGCTTTTTTGTCGAAAGGGGATGATTTCATGGAAATTCAAGAGCTTGACCGCGCACAGCTGCATTTAGCGGAAGCGGTTCTGCACCGCGCTTTTGCGGACGTGGCGGAGAAATTCGGGCTGACACAGAGCAATTGCCCGACAAATCCGGCGTTCATTACGACGGAGCGTCTGATCAATGAGGCGGACAACGGCATTGCGCAGTACGGCATCTGGGAAAATGGTACGCTGTGCGGATTTTTCGGCATCGAAAGGCGCGAGGACTGGATTGAGCTGACACATCTCGGCGTTGTGCCGGAATTCCGGCACGGCGGCTTCGGCGCGGCGGCGGTGGAATTCGCCAAAGTGCACGCCCGCCGGCTGGGCTACAAGGCGCTTCGCATCGGCATCATCGCCGAAAATTCCGTCCTCAAGGACTGGTATGCCCGCGCGGGCTTCGCGGAAACCCGGTCACAGCGCTTCCCACAGCTTCCGTTTACGGTCTGCATAATGGAAGCACAGACGGACATCCCATAAAGGAGGAACGATATGAGGAAATTTCTTGGTATCCTGTTCTATCTGATCGCCCTTGCCGCGGAGGCGGGAGGGGCTGCCGCGGGCGCAATGACGGTTTTTCATAAGCTCGAAACCGCCGCGGGGATCGTGATGCTCTGCGCCATGCTCGTGGTGCTGTATGTATTCAACGTCCTGTTCGACAAAATTTCGCGCATCGACGGCGAAAGCATCTATGCCCCGCGCACCAACGCGGGTCTGCGCAGGGCTTCCGTCACCATCAGCGGTCTGCTCATCGCAGGCTGGGCGCTCATCCTCATCCGCTACGCGCTGCTTTACGGGCTGAATGTGGATGTGGTGGATAGGATCAAAGGGTATTTTTATTGGTAATCCGCAATCGGACGGCAGAATTCCGGCGCAGTTCCCGTGAAAAGCCGGACGATTACAGCATGAATAAATTTGGAGGGTACAAAAATGATCAAATTAACACTCAAAGACAACAGCATCCGCGAAATCGAGGGGGCAATGCCCGCTTCGGAAATCATCAAGGGCATCGGTGCGGGGCTTTATAAAGCCGCCTGCGCGGTGCGGATCAACGGCAAGGTCTGCGACCTTCGCACGGTTGTGGACGGCGACTGCGCGTTCGAGGTGCTGACCTTTGATTCGCAGGACGGCAAGGAAGCATTCCGCCATTCCGCGTCGCACCTGTTGGCGCAGGCGGTGCAGAGCCTTTATCCCGATACAAAGCTTGCGCGCGGACCGGCGACCGACACGGGCTTTTATTACGACTTTGCGCCGGTAAAGCCGTTTACAAACGACGATCTGGGCAAAATCGAAGCCGAGATGAAGCGCCTTGCGAAAATCGGTTTTGAAATCACGCGCTTTGAGCTGCCCGCTGCCGAAGCAATCGCGCTGATGGAAAGCCGCGGCGAGGACTATAAGGTTGAGCTGATTCAGAAGCACGACAATCTGGGAGAAACGCTCAGCTTTTACCAGCAGGGCGACTTCATCGACCTGTGCGCAGGCCCGCACCTGATGAGCACCGCGCCCATCAAGGCAATGAAGCTTTTGCAATGCACGGGCGCTTATTGGGGAAAAGCCGACGAGGGCAAGCAGCTGTCGAGAATTTACGGAACGGCGTTCCCGAAAGCGTCGGAGCTGGAGGAGTTTCTCGTCAAGCTTGAGGAAGCCAAAAGCCGCGACCACAATAAAATTGGACGCGAACTGGAATATTTCACCACCGTTGACGTCATTGGACAGGGCTTGCCCATCCTGCTGCCCAAGGGCGCGCGGGTTGTGCAGCTTTTGCAGCGCTTTGTCGAGGATGAGGAGCAGCGTCGCGGCTATGTTCTGACAAAAACACCGCTCATGGCGAAATCCGACCTCTACCGCATTTCCGGTCACTGGGATCATTATAAAGAAGGCATGTTCGTCATGGGCAACGAGGAAACCGACAAGGAAGTGTATGCCCTGCGCCCGATGACTTGCCCGTTCCAGTATCAGGTGTTCCTCAACCGCCAGCGTTCCTATCGTGATTTGCCGATGCGGTTGGGCGAAACCTCCACGCTGTTCCGCAACGAGGACAGCGGAGAAATGCACGGTTTAATCCGCGTGCGTCAGTTCACCATCTCCGAGGGGCACCTGATTCTCCGCCCCGAACAGCTGGAAGGAAGAATTCAAGGGCTGTCTGGAGCTTGCGCGCTTTATGCTCGAAAAAGTCGGACTGCTCGAGGACGTTTACTTACCGCTTCTCCCAGTGGGATCCGAATAACACCGCGAAATACGTCGGCACGCCCGAACAGTGGGACGAGGCACAGGGAACAATGAAGCGCATTCTCGACCATCTGGGCATTGATTACAGCATCGGCATTGACGAAGCGGCGTTCTACGGGCCGAAGCTCGACATCCAGATCCGCAATGTTCACGGCAAAGAGGACACGCTCATCACCATACAGATCGACCAGATGCTCGCCGAGAAATTCGGCATGGAATACGTCGATGCCGACGGCACACGCCGCCGCCCCTATATCATCCACCGCACATCGCTGGGCTGCTACGAGCGGACATTGGCGCTGATGCTCGAGAAATTTGCGGGCGCGATGCCGCTTTGGCTTGCGCCGGAGCAGGTTCGCCTGATGCCCATCGCCGACCGCCAGCAGGTATATGCCGAGGAACTCGCCGCCGGTCTGGAAGCGCTTGGTATGCGTGTAACAATCGACGACCGCAACGAGAAAATCGGCTATAAAATCCGTCAGGCACAGGTGGAAAAAATCCCTTATATGCTCGTCATCGGCGACAAGGAGCTGGAAACGGGAACGGTTTCCGTGCGCTCGCGCAAAGCCGGCGACCTCGGCGCAGTCACCCCCGCTGAGCTGCGCGCGAAGCTGACGCTGGAAATCGCCGAAAAAGCAGGGGTGTAAGCGCCGGAAGCATAATACGCAAGCGCGCCCGCGGCGGAAGCAAGCCCCCGCCCTACCCGCTTGAAAACCCGAATGAAGAAGGTGCGCGGATGATGAGAACTGAACGGATTTCCGACGCACAGCCCGCCGCGGCATCCCGCAAACGCCGGAAGCACAGCCTGCGCTTCCGGCTCATCCGGCTGGGTGTGATAGCTATCCTCCTCACCGCGTTTTTGTGGTGGCAGGACAATGCGCTGGAAACCACGGACATCACCTTTGCGAGCGCAAAATTCCCAGCCGCGCTCAACGGCTTTACGGTCGTTCAGATTTCCGATTTGCACAACAAGGAGTTCGGCGCGGACAGCAAACGGCTGCTCGCGGAAATCCGCGCAGCGTCGCCCGACCTGATTGCAATCACAGGGGATCTGATTGACAGCCGCCATACGGATGTGGACGCGGCGGTGACATTCTGCAAGGGTGCTGCGGAAATTGCGCCGGTTTATTATATCAGCGGAAACCACGAGCTGCGCGTGCAGGCAGACTACGACCGCCTTCTGGCGGAAATGGAGCAGGCGGGCGTGCGGATTGTCAATGACAAAACGGTGCGGATTGCGGAGGGCTTCTGGCTGGTGGGGCTGGATGAGCTGACCATCGCGGGAACCGAAAAAAGTCCGTTGGCGGAGTCGCTTGCCGCGCAGGTTCCGGCGGGTGCGTTTACCCTTGCGCTCGCGCATATGCCGCAGCAGTTTGATGTTTATGCACAGTACGGCTTTGACCTTGTGCTGTGCGGGCACGCCCATGGCGGGCAGATCCGCATCCCGTTCACGGACATCGGACTGTACGCACCGGGGCAGGGTCTGTTTCCGGACTATACGGCGGGGCGGTATGATCGGGGCGCAACCGCGATGATCGTCAGCCGCGGCTTAGGGAATAGCGCATTTCCCTTCCGCATATTCAACCGTCCGGAGCTTGTAAAAATCGTACTGACCAACGAGTAGCTGGCGGCGGAAATCGCCCGCGGCGGGAGCAAGCCCCCGCCCTACCCATCCCCCAGACCCAATAAAGGAGCGTCTATGCGAACTGTGATTGTGAACGCCTCCGCCCACAGGGGCGGGGATACCGACGCGCTGGTCAGGCTGCTGTCCGCGCGGCTTTCGGGCGAAACCGTTTTGGTCTGCGCCAGCGAAACCGACATCGCGCCGTGTTCGGACTGCCGGTATTGCTTTTCCCGTGCGGGCTGTGCGGTTTCCGACGGCGCGCAGACGCTGTTTGCGGAAATCGACCGCGCGGACACGCTGGTGCTCGCGTCACCGGTCTGGTTTTCGGGGCTTTCGGGGGAAGCGGTGAACTTGTTCAGCCGCCTGCAAAGCCGCTGGGCAAGCCGGTTCATCCGAAAAGATGCCCCGCCCGCGCGCACCAAAACCGGTGTGCTGCTCCTCGCCGCCGGAAACCCGCGCGAAACCGCACAAGCCGCCATGCTTCAGGGAGCGCGCATCTTAAAATGCGCCGGCGCGGATGAAATTCACACCGCCCTTTGCGCGGGAACGGACCAAACTCCGCCCGTCGATAATCAGGCATTTTTGTGTGAATTGGAAGCCGTTTGCGAAAAACTCCGCCGATAACAAATCCGCCTACAGAGAAAATCATCTGCGGGCGGTTCGTTGTTTTCGGGCATCGCCGTACCGGAAGGACGCGGTGATGCCCGAAGTTTTTCATCCATGGTTTTAGTGGCTAACTAACAATCAGCCCGTCGGAAATCTCGATGATTCTGCCGCACTGCTCGGCGATTTTCGGGTCGTGGGTGACAATCACAACGGTGCGTCCTTGGGCATTGAGGTCTTTGAACAAGGTCATGATCTCCTCGCCGGTTTTGGAATCAAGCGCGCCGGTCGGCTCGTCGGCGAGAATCATGGCAGGATCGTTGACGATTGCCCGCGCGATGGCGACACGTTGTTTTTGCCCGCCGGAAAGCTTGTTGACCGGCTTGCCCGCAAGCGCGGCGATGCCGACGGCTTCAAGCGCCTGCTTGGCGCGCTGTTTTTTGCCCGCGATTTTTTTCTTTGAAAAAGCCAGGGGAATCAGGACGTTTTCAAGCGCCGTGAAATCCTCGACCAGCGCGAAATCCTGCATAACCATGCCGATTTTCTCGTTGCGGATGCGCGCGTATTGTTTTTCGCCGAGCTTTTTCACCAGTACATCGTCAATGGTATAATTGCCGTCCTGAAAGCTGTCAATGCAGGCGAGGATGTGCAGAAGCGTGGATTTTCCCGCACCGGACTTACCGATCACCGCGACAAGCTCACCGTCGCCGATTTCCATCGAAATCCCTTTGAGCGCTTCAAACGCATTGGATCTCTTCGGGTTATAAATCTTGTGGACATTTTCTAATCTGATCATGCTGCCGCTCCTTTCTGAAAATTTATTCATAGGTTGTGATAATTTCTTTCGGTGTGGTGGTTGCCATAATGCGCAGCGGCATCGCCTGCGAAACGAGAATGTGAAACACCAGCACAGCGGCACAAGCACAGAATTGATACCAACCGAAGCTGACGATGGTGTTTTTTAACAAACCAAAGCCGTTGTCGATGTTGATGAAAGCCCACGCAAGCAGGATGCTGACAAGGGATACAAGCAACGTGTTCATCAGGCTGATGCGCAGACAGCTGCGCCAGCGGCTGCCGCACAGGTAATAAAGCGCGAAATTCTTCAGCTGTTTTTTTGTGTAAATCGCCGACAGGCTCAGCGAGCTGACCGCAACCAAAAGCAAAAAGCAAATGATGATGGGCAGCAGCAGATAAAGCTGGTGATAAACATAGACGGTGCTTGCCTCATTTATACCGCGGATATCATACAGTACACCCAGTTTGGTGAGCGCGGTTTGGGTATTTTGGATCTGTTCGTCCGTTAATCCGTCCGCGATATTGATCAATCCCAGACCGGACGGCATCTGGCTGATCTGATGCTGCGTCAATTCCGCTGCGTTGAACACCAGATAGGATTCACCGGCGGGGAGATTCGCGGTTTTTACATAAAAGTCCCGATAATCCATGTTTGTGCCGGCTGCCGAAACGCCGAACAGAGATTCGTTTTGCTTGAGAACGCCGATGATTTTGATGTTGACGGTAACGCGCGGCAGCTCATAGTTACCGTTCTCAATCATCTCCTGCGTCAATTCCGCACCCGGCGCAGTCATCGAGCCGGCAATGATGTCACCGACTTTATAAATGCTTCCGTAAGTTGCAACGGCGCAGACATAGTCGGTGTTGTTTTCCGCGTGGTCAATCCAGACCCCGTCGGACATCTTCGGCTTATAAAGCTCCGTCACACGCTGGTTGTAGCTGCGCAGGGTTGTGTAGGGATCGCTGATGGACAGATTCGGATAATATGCCGTGAGAACATCCGTCACGTTTTTTGATAACTGATAGATCGGCTGCTCCGATCCGTCCGTTGCAAAAACCTCGGAGCCTGCTCGGAACATCACCGCGTAGCCGTCCTGTGCGAGATTGTCCTTGAGCGGGAGATAGAGCTTGATTCGGTTTTCCACCGCCGAGAGCATGGCGACGGTCAGCACAAGTGTGACAGCAAGCTGGAGGATGACAAGCAGGTTGGTGAAAATGTTGCGCTGAAATTCACGAAACCCGTATTTAATCACGTCTTGTCCCTCCCCCTCAAAAGCTCAACCGGCGTTTTTCTGATGTGGAAGAAGATCATGGCATTGAGGATCCCATACACTGCCGCGAGATAAATTCCGCCCAGAATCAGATAGGTTTTCGGCTCGTAAGCATCCGCGATGAATTCAAAAATCTTTGTCAGCCGCGGTAGAACCGCGAAATGATACACTGCCGCCGCACCCGCGAATGACATCAGTGAAAAGAGCAGGATTTCGGATAAATAAATCCGCCGTGCGCGGGATTTTGTACAGCCTGTGATGCGGAAAACGGCCAGCTGCTTGCGGCGGGTGTTGAGGATAAATTTGTAAAGCACCGCCAAGTCAATCGCGGAAACCGCCGCGATGAGCAGCGAAATCAGCATCACCGTGCGGTAATACTGCACCTCGGATTCCTCCACCGTGGGGATGGGCGGGAATTTCACGTAATCTCCGAACACGCTGCGAAAAGCAGCTTGAATGCCGTTATAGGTTTTCGTGGTCATCATCACGCCGTTCATGTTGATGGTCACACACGCATTGTCGTCATATAAATTCGGTAAGGTGGCGGGCGGAACATCTATAAAAGGCTCTGCGAAATCGTATGTTCCAACCAGCTCATACGAATTGCCTAAAAATGTAAAGGTATCTCCGACATCCAAGCCGAGTTGATCTGCTCTTTGAGGCGACATCACGGCGACGTATGCTCCAGTAACAAAATCCTCCTGAGTAAGCATTCTTCCGCTGGACAGATCTTTCCCCATATTATCTAATGCAACCTGATAATATCCATAGGCATCATATGATTCAAGATATTCCATATTAACAACAAGAATCCATTCGTATCCTGCGTCCGTGATTTCATATACATTGGCGCAGCCAGTAAAGCCCTTTTTCGTTTCTTTGTCCATTGCGTTCATAGCTTTAAATAAATCATACAGATACAAACCACCGTCATAGTCATAGATGGTATTCACGCCGGAATCGGTTTTGATTACTTCCTGATTGGTGATATTTCCAAAACCAATATCGTATTGAATATCGCTGCTATTGAAAAAAACACCGCTTTGGCTTTGCTTTTGGAAATTCTGAAACGCCCCATGCGCAAAGAGAATCACCAGTACGGCGACAAACTGACACAGGACGGAAATGATGAAAATCATTTTATTGCTTTTTAGAAAGCTTAACATATTAAACAGTAAGATTCTCATATGTACTCCAAAAGATAGGCTACCGGCTATATTAGCGATATAGCCGGTAGCATTGTTCAATTGCTTTGGTTGTTATAATATGAAATGGTGTCGATGACAAAAGAATTCTGTACATCAGGCTTGGTTATTACGGAATATGTGTACAAAAGGTCAGATGTCTTGTATGACCGGGGGATGTGAGCGGAATAATATATCACACCATTTGACGTTTGCAGGTTTTTGTATGCCGAGTCGGTGGTGGTCGAGGTTAAAACATTTTTTTCACTGACATATACTTCAATCCAGCGAGAGCTGGATGCGCCGGTGTTTCCATTAACAGTTGCTGTAGTTGTCGTACCAACAGCCTTCAGATTTGCTTCTCGTACACCGGCAACATCCACGCTGAACGTTTTACCGTATTGATTGGCAGCCGATGCAAAAAGTGCTGTTGCGCCAGTTCCTGCGATTGCCGCAACCAGCAAGCCGGTTGCAAAGATTCTTTTTACGAACATAATCTTTCCTCCGTTTTAAATTATTGTATTGAAAATAAGTAAACGTTTACCATCATTAGGATAACATATGATTCATCATTTGTCAAGTTTAATCCAGTATATATTTTAGATAAAATGAAGAATTATACACATGAACAAAATACAAAGGGAAATATTGTGCAGGTTAACAAATGTTTATACTGCGCTGTGATCCGCGCACAGTTCGGTTTTTACAAGATCCCCCGATGATCCGCTTCTAACCGCCAAAAACCAAGCATACGCTTTAAGTGGTCAGAAATCACGTCTGGCGGCAGGAAACTAAAAGTAGGATTCCGTCCGCTGACATTGAAGAAGGAGCGCGCGTGCGATGTTAAGAATGATTCGGTTGCGGTATAAAGGACTGTTGAAAAACGCGGCGGTGTTTACGGTATGCGCGGCGGTGCTGATTGCCTGCATTCTGCTGGTGCGTCCGGCTTTTGCCAAGGACGCGGCGAAAAAAGAAAAAACCGGCATCTTTGTGCCGATTATCATGTATCACAGTATTCTAAAGGATGCCGCACAGCAGGGGGATTATGTGCTGTCTCCCGTTGTGCTGGAGCAGGATATCAGCTATCTCAAGCAGCACGGCTACACGACGGTGTTCGTTTCCGACTTAGTCGCCTATGTCCAAAACGGCACGCCCCTCCCCGAAAAGCCGGTTGTGCTTACCTTTGACGACGGCTCTTACAACAACCTCGTCTATGCGCTGGCGCTGTTGGAGAAATACGACTGCAAGGCAGTGTTTTCCGTCGTGGGCAGCTACACGGAAAAGGCAGCGAAAGAGAAAACCCAGAGCGTGTCGTATTCCTATCTCAATTTTGAAGACGTGAAAGCCTTAGCCGCCAGCGGACGCGTCGAAATCGCCAATCATAGCTATGACCTCCACAGTATGGACAACGGGCGGCGCGGCACGATGCGCAAGCCGGGCGAGGACGAAGCCGACTATTGTGCGATGCTTGCCGCGGACACGGCGAAAAATCAGGCGCTGCTCACCGCGCAGTGCGGCGTTACACCGGAAATCTACGCCTATCCCTACGGGCTGGTCTGCAAAGAAGCCCGCTGTGTAATGGGGCAGGCGGGCTTTGCGGCGACCTTAGGCGTGGCGGAAGCACCGAATTATATCACCCGCGACGAAGCCTGTCTGTGCGAGCTTAACCGCTACAACCGACCCGCGGGCATCTCGACGGAGGCTTTCATGCGCAAGGCATTGGGCAGCCCGTGACCGCTCCCGGCGGCAGCATACCCCCGGCGGGAGCAAGCCCCCGCCCTACCTCCCTGTTGACCCAAACCCGCCCGCGCCCCGTGCGGTTTCCGGAAGTTCGTCCGCCTCGCAAACCGCCGGCAGAAGCACCGGCGTCACCACCAGCTGCGCAATCCGCGCAGCTGGCAGCACCGTGTAGTCCGTCTTGGAAAGGTTGATGAGCGCGACGAGGATTTCGCCGCGGTAATCGCTGTCCACCACGCCCACGCAGTTGGGCAGCGTAATATTAAACTTTGTCGCCAGCGACGAGCGGGGGTAAACAAGCAGCACCACGTTTTCGCCGCCGTCAAAATAAGCCGCAAGCCCCGTCGGAATCCGCACCGTTTCACCCGGTCGGATAACGACGGGGCTTTCGATGCAGGCGGAAAGATCATAGCCGGCGCTTCCCGCCGTCGCCCGCGCGGGGAGAACCGCTGCCGGTTTGAGCTTCTTGAAAAATAAAGTCATAGTATGCCCATGCACTCCATGCTCAAATGGCTATGAAAGAGCATGCATGGACTCGCCCCCTCTCTTGTTCTGATTGATTCGTTCTTTCACGCTAATGCCCTTTTTAAATAGTATCAAATTTTGCGGCATCCAGCAGCGCGTCGAGCAGTTCGGCGGAAAGCAGATTTTCTGCAAGCACCGCCGTTTTGATTTTTTCAGCGTCCGCGCCGGTCTGCGCGAGAAGCGCCGCCGCCTTCGCATAACCGATGTGCGGGGCAAGCACTGTCGCGTACCAGGTCGGTGAACCGGTCAGGTTTTTCAGGCAGCGCGCAGGGTCGGCGGAAAGCGTATCAATGCACTTCTCGCGCAGCATCTTCACCGCGTTAACCAGCAGCTCCAAACTCTCGAGCAGGCTGTCCGCAATCAGCGGCATAAACGCGTTCAGCTCAAGGTTGCCGCTCGCCGCCGCAAACGCAATCGCCGTGTCGTTCGCCATCACCCGGATCGCCGCCTGCGTCACCGCCTCGGGAATCACGGGGTTGACCTTTCCCGGCATGATCGTGCTGCCCGCCTGCAAGGGCGCAAGCCTCAGTTCCCCCAGCCCCCCGTGCGGACCGGAGGATAGCAGGCGCAGATCACCGCAAAGCTTCATCAGATTGACCGCCAGCGCCTTGAGAAAGCCCGAAACTTCGGCGAACACATCCTGATTCTGCGTCACATCCATCGGGTATTCCGCGCGCGCAAGCCCGATGCCGGTCTGCTCCTGCAGCAGTGCGATGATTTGAAACGCATACTGCCGTCGCGCGGCGTTTTCGGGCATAAACTGCGGCGCACCCACCGCCGTGCCGCCGATGTTCACCATCCGCAGCCGTTCCTCGGACTTGTAAATCCGCCACCGGTCGCGGGCGATCGCCTGCGCGTATGCACCGAATTCCTGCCCGAGCGTGACGGGAACGGCATCGGTCAGCTCCGTCCGCCCGAGCTTGACAATGCCGGCGAATTCCTGCTCCCTGCGCTGGAGGGCTTCCTGTAACGCCGCGCACTGGTCGCTGAGCGCGCGCACCGCTGTGATCGCCGCAATCCGCAGCGCCGTCGGGTACACATCGTTGGTGGATTGCCCCATGTTCACATCGTCAAGCGGGCTGATCACATCGTACCGCCCCGCCGCCATTCCGAGCTTTTTCAGCGCCAGATTCGCCGCAACCTCGTTGACATTCATGTTCGTGGAGGTCCCCGCACCGCCCTGCAGCGCGTCGGTGACAAGGCTCTCATCGTATTTTCCGGCAATCAGCTCATCGCAGGCCGCGCAGATCGCCGCCGCTTTTTCTTGATCCAGCGCCCCGATTGCCGCGTTTGCCTGCGCGGCGCAGCGCTTGACAAGCGCAATCGCGTGCAGAAGCGAACGGTTCGCCGACCGCCCCGCCAGCGGGAAATTCTCCCGCGCACGTAGGGTTTCGATGCCATATAGGCAGTCCGTCGGCAGAGTGCGCTGCCCCAAAAAATCCCGCTCCGTTCTCATCGCGTCGCCTCCGTTTTCTTGAAAAAGCCCTATACAAGTATTATAATGACTCCGCGCGTTTTTGTCAAATTTTTTGAAAGCACCCCCTCCCCCGATGCGCTGCGCGGAAAAGCTCATCCGGAAATCCTTATATAAGAATGAATGTAAATTACTGAAAATCGTCGATTTGTATTGAAAACTTTCGAAAAAAATGCTATAATCAATGGAGTGAGGAATCCGGACAGCGCAGAAGGCTTGTCCGGCACAGCCGAAACCGGCGGGGGGTTCCCCTGAACGGCGAACAGAAAGGGAAAAATTTCAATGAAAAATAAAGAGCAGTTCAAGCGGATTTTCGTGTTCTTTGACGCGTTGCTGCTGGTTGCGGCGGTCGCCGTGCTGTTCAGCATTATCTGGTATACACAATACAACAGCATCATCAAAAACTCGTTTTGGCGAAACGGAAACATCCTGCTCGTCTTTATTTACATCTTTGTCTACATCACGTTCGCGCGGTCGTTTTCGGGCTTTAAGATTGGTTATTTCAAAACCGGCGGCGCAATCGGTTCTCAGCTGCTCAGCCTGTTGTTCACTCATTTTGTTACATACTTCCAGATCAGCTTGATCGGACGTAAAATGCTGCCCTTAGGACCGTTGGTATTTCTAACGGTGATTGATCTGGGTGTGGTTGCGGTCTGGGCTTTTTTGAGCAACCGTATCTACGCGCGGATTTACCCCCCCCGCCGGATGATCATCGTTTACGGAAACCCCTCCGCGCGCGATCTGGCAGAAAAAATGAGCCTGCGCATGGACAAATACCTCATTTGCTCGTCCGTGAGCATCGAGGAGGGCATCGACGCGGTCAAAGCCAAAATCACCGAGTACGAAGCCGTGATTATCTGCGACGTACCCGCACATGTCCGCAATCTGATTTTAAAATTCACCTTTGCGCGGTCGATCCGCACCTATATCGACCCGAAGCTTTCCGATATCATCATCCGCGGCGCGGACGACTTCCATATGTTCGACACCCCGCTGATGCTTTCCCGCAACCAGGGGCTTGCCTTTGAGCAGAAATTCCTCAAGCGCGCGACGGACATTCTTTTGTCGGCGGTAATGCTGCTGATTCTGTCGCCGGTGCTGGTGATTTTTGCGGCAATCATCAAGCTTTACGACCGCGGACCGGTGTTCTATTCGCAGGAACGCCTGACCTTAGACAGCGCGCGCTTTCACGTGCTGAAATTCCGCAGCATGATTGTCAACGCGGAAAAGGACGGCGTGGCGCGTCTGGCAAGCCGCGGGGACAGCCGGATCACACCGGTGGGCAAATTCATCCGCAAAACGCGCATTGACGAGCTGCCGCAGCTGATCAACATCCTGCGCGGGGAAATGTCCTTTGTAGGCCCGCGACCGGAGCGTCCGGAGATTGCGGATAAGTACGAAGAAATCATTCCCGAATTCCGCTTTCGGCTGAAGGTCAAAGCGGGCTTGACGGGCTACGCACAGGTGATGGGAAAATACAACACCACCCCCTATGACAAGCTTAAGCTCGACCTGATGTATATTGAAAAGCAATCGCTGTTCTTAGATCTGAAAATCATGCTGATGACGCTGCGCACGGTGTTTGTCCCCGACGCGACGGAGGGCATCGACAAAAACGCCATCGACGCGGTGAAGCAATACGCCCACGCCGAGGAAGCCGCAGAAGAACCTGTGGAGGTTTTTTCCGCGACGACGGATTAAGAGATTCCGCAAACAAAAGTCTTGCCGCCCGAAACACATTGGACGGCAGGGCTTTTTATCTTTCTGATAGCGTTCGCCAAAGAAAAGGAAAGCCACAAACCTCCCCGCTCGAAATGCCTAGAAAGCTATGGCTTTTTCATGAAAACGTCCCAAAACGCTTGACAAGCACGAAATTTTGCGGTATAGTGATGATTCATAGCAATTGATAAACAGGCATTCCAATTTGAGAGGACGGCGATTGTTTGTGCAGCAGAAAAATACAGGGGCAAACAAGAACTATATTTTATTTGATTTGGACGGAACATTGACCGATCCTAAAATCGGGATAACGAACTCCGTTCAATACGCATTGAATCAAGTCGGAATCGATGTGGAAAACACGGATGATTTATGTGCTTTTATCGGGCCGCCGTTAAGAGATTCTTTCAAGAAATACTATGGGTTTGATGATGCCGGCGCAGAGGCTGCGGTGGCGAGCTATCGCGTGTATTTTCAGGAAAAGGGCATATACGAAAATGCGATTTACAACGGGATTACGGAACTGCTTGAACAACTAAAAGCGCAACAAAAAACCCTGTTTGTAGCGACTTCAAAGCCGACCGTTTATGCAGTGGAAATTCTGAAGCATTTTCATATTGATCATTATTTTTCGTTCATCAGCGGCAGCGAATTGGACGGCAGGCGCTCGAAGAAAAGTGAAGTAATCCGGTATGCTTTAGACCGGATGAAGCTTTCGGATTTGAACGATGTCATCATGGTCGGCGACAGAGAGCATGATATCATCGGTGCAAAAGAAGTCGGAATTTTATCCGTGGGCGTTCTGTTCGGCTACGGCGATTACGACGAATTGCGTAAAAGCGGAGCGGATTTCATTGTAGCGAATCCGGCGGAATTGGCAGAATGCTTGCTCGGATGATGGAAGCCGCTTGATGCGGAATGCTCACGTTTTGTTTCCTGATATCCGTGCATTGCGAATGGTATTAATGAAAATTACGTTTTCCAAATTATCGCAAGAAGCACTTGACAAGCGCGGAAATTTGCGGTATACTAATTATCCGCGGCAATGCTGCACCAATTCCGCAGCGAAAGGCAGGTGACAAGCCATGCATCAGAACATTCCCGGCGGGAGCGCAAAGGCTTCCGGCGCAAAAAACACCAAGGATGCGGGAAATATCAAGAACATCGCCGAGAACCGTCAGGCGCGGCACAATTATTTTGTCGTCGAAACGCTCGAAGCGGGCATTGAACTTGTCGGCACGGAAGTAAAATCCCTGCGCGCGGGCGGTGTGAACCTCCGCGACAGCTGGTGCGCAATCGACGACGGCGAGATGTTTGTGAAGGGAATGCACATTTCCCCCTATGAAAAGGGCAATATCTTCAACCGGGACCCGTGGCGCGAACGCAAGCTACTTCTGCACAAAAAGCAGATTCTCAAGCTGTTCGGGCAGGTACGGACGGAGGGGCTGACGCTGATTCCGCTCAAGCTTTATTTCAAAAACTCGCGGGTGAAGCTGATTCTCGGCGTCTGCAAGGGCAAAAAGCTTTACGACAAGCGCGACGATTCGGCACGCAAGGACGCGGACAGAGAGATCGCGCGGGTGATGAAGGATCGGCGGGCGGGAGGATAAGACGGATGTATCAGATTGTAAAGGACGAACAGACGGGGGGAATCACCTGTATCGGCGATTTATTCCAGAACAGCATTGCAGCAGAATTGTTCGACTCATTTTCTGAAGCGGGAAAAAAGGGTTCAATCAAAGCTGGTCGGCTTTTCAATTATCTGCTCAATCTGGTATTCAGGCTGGCGATTGACCTTGCCAGAGAAGACGGAACAGCGGCGCTCGAGAATGAGGAAGTCGTCGAAGCATGAGCTGGCGGCGTTCTTCTGGATGCGGCGCTTCACGGGACGATCCCGGTGGGCGCGACGGACAGCTTTCAGACGGCGGCGGGCGTTTTCCGTGCGAAGCTTGACCGAAAGAAGTGCTTCAGCAAGAAACCGGTGTATGACACAGGCGCGCTGTGCCGGCAAGCGGTGCAGGCACTGAACCTGTGTACGGCGGCGGACACGCAGACGGCGCGGGATTTTTCGGCGGATCAAAGCTTTTTTCACCACTGGCAGGACAGCATCGAGGCGCTTTGCGCGCGACTGAACAGCGTGGCATCGGCGTTTAACGCGACGCAAGGGTAAGGATAAATTTTCACAAAAAAATGGGGGCGTAAAGGTTTCGACGGGGATTCTGAAGTGTGATAAGCGAGCAGAGTCGCACAAACTCTATAATCCGGTGCGCGTTATAAAATTAAACGACAAAAATAGTTTTGAATTAGCAGCTGCCTAACGGCAGCGCTCGTCCTGCCGGGGAGTACCACGGCTCCGGTAAGGGCGTCGACGAGTGGTGAACGTCATGGGGAAAAGCCTGTATCCCGATGATGTAACACAGGCTACCAAAGCACAGTGCGTGTCTGTTTGCGCTGCGCCAAGGGAATTCTAATAACAGACTACGCTCGTAGAAGTTCACATGAATGGGTTTTCGGACACGGGTTCAATTCCCGTCGCCTCCACCAAATGCAAATTATCCGAACCCCACAATATTCATTATGCGTGGGGTGTTCGGTGTTGTAATATCACTATAGTGTTGATCCCGCAAATCGTTTAGATGGACGATTTGCGGGATTGTTTGCTTTTCATCATTAATATAATATTTACAATTAAATTTTCAAAAAGGCTTGACATATAGACGTCTATATGTTATAATAAATACAGAACAAGAGATACAGAACATCTCTTGAAAATGAAAGGACGGAAACCTATATGATTATTAACTACAACGAAAACGCAAACATCGCCCCTGATTACATCGTAACTGCAATCTGCAAAAAGTACGCCGGCATTTCCTCCGCCGAGATTTTAGAAGACATCCGTCAGGGCAACAACGATATTATCCCCCCCATGTACTCAACGATTGCAGAATATTACGATTATCACAAAGAGTTAATCTTTAAATTTGCAAAATGGGGTGCAATGGAAGGCTTAGAATCACTCAGCGACGCCGATGCAATATCCTTAATACATCAGGTTCTTGACGTTCAGACAAAGCTCGAAGCGCCCGACAAAAAAGAATATTTTTGTTTATTAATCAAATCCGGTTCAGATTTTGAAACCGCACTCAACAAGATTTTAGAATAACGCGCTCACAAAATAAGACGCTCACCGGCATGAGCGTCTTATTTTTTATTTTTTTTCGTGGCTTTTGCTGTCTAAGTACTTCCCAAATATTTCTTGCTCCGCTTGCTTTCGTTTTGCCACCGCGTCGGCAAAATTTTTGCATCTCCAGATATAGGATTTTCTCTGAAACGTGATTTTTGCAATCCACACCTGTTCGCGATTGTTGAAATGTACGCCCTTGACCCCTGATTTATTGACGTTGGCAGGACGGTCTGATTGTATCCTGCCTATGTTTGTACCATCAACTAAATTTTTTGCGCGTCCTGCTTTTACTCCCTCCCGCCCTCCTACGCACCCGCATGACGTGGTGTGACCCGTGCGGACGGTGTTCAGTCGCTTTTCGCAAACATTTCCGCAGTCACACTTAAATTTCCACCAGCACGTCCCTGATGCGCTACGCGAGTATTCAACTGCCACCAATTTACCATATCGCCGTCCGGTGATGTCAATCGTATTTTTGCGCGTTTTGTGGTCTGATTCATATTTTAGACACCCGCACGATTTTACTCCGTCACGCAGGGATTTTTCTAATTTTATGACTGTTTTCCCGCAGTCACATCTACAAATCCATTCCCGCGCTTTGGACGACTTTTCGATTACTTCCAGCCGTCCGAAGCGGTCGCCGATGTTAATCTCCATTTTTTGATATATCCTCCTCCACCAATTTCATAATCAGTGCGGTCAGCGACATTCCTTTTGATTTTGCGTGTTCCATGTATTGCTTTGCTTTCCCCGCGGGAAAATTTGTGCAAAATCTGTCGCGTTTTTCGGCAATGTGTTTCATTGATGCTTTTTTTGATATTTCATTGTACATTTAATTCACCCCTTACTTATTATAAGTATAGCATATTTTATTATAGCCGTCTATATGCAAAATGCACTAATAGCCGTCTATATGTTTGTGCAACTTTTTCTAAAAATGCTATTGACATATAGGCGTCTATATGTTATAATAAAAACATGGCAAGAGGAACAGAAAACCTCTTAAAATCGAAAGGGCGGTAATCATTATGACAACAACATTTACAACCACATTAACTTTATCAGATATCTGTGATGTTGACTCGATCAACAACGTAGACATGGAAAAGGTCGCACAAATTGCTGAAAGCATTCGCGAAAACGGCTGGCAAGGCGCTCCGATATTGGTGCATACGGGCATCAATCAACTTGTAACCGGCAGCCACCGTCTGGCAGCGCTCAAGCTCCTTGCGGAGGATGATTCCAGCGTCTATGACATGGACGTTGCGGTTGATGTTTCTGAAATCGTTGATGAAGCACTTGAGCGTGAGGGTTATTCCTACGGCGACATCGATTATTCTGAAATTGGATGGCTGTTTGAGAATTCTGAAATCGAAGCTTTCAAAGATGAAATTTGCGAGTGGTAAATAACGCAGTTTACAACACCCGCCCCGCTCCGGCAGGGCAGCCCCTCGGGGCGAAATGAAAGGATGTTTAAAATGAAAAATAAACATGGAATTGCTTTAAAAATTATTGAAAGCAAAATCAATTCTGCTAAATTTGAAGGTAATTTTGAATTTATTTTTGGTATGTTAATTATGGCGTGGTCGATGGAAATAATTTCTAAAGATGAATTTGATTTTTTTTGGAATGAAAACCATGAATATAAAAATCAATTTCTTTATCTCGAAAAATAAAGCTAACTCGAATACCGCTCTTTCGCGAAGTGAGGTGGTTTCGTTTGAACTTGTTAGCACTTTGTACAAACACGTTCAATTTATTTGTGAAATTTTATGGCATACGTTGGGTTGACAAAGTAAACTTTTAGTGTTATAATGTAGTTAAGATACACAACAGGAAGAGGTGAGATAAATGAGTTTAAACAAGTTGCTGATGCGCTCTAGATGAGCATTGACGAGTTGATGAAGTCCATCGATAACAAAGAGTTGGAATACGATGGAGGCAGATGGGTATTAAACGTAAATAATTATTTACAATTATAACCACACGGGCTATAATTGGGGCAAAAAATGAAAGGGTGAATGTGATGGATTTAAACAACAAACAACATTTAGCTAATCTGTTGGCTATGTTGGACGCAATCAATGGCGCGGAAATCTTTTTGCCGGAATCTGACAAAAGCATAAATAGCAGCGGCGAAACATCGTTATACTCGGGATCTTGGTGGGATGAGTTTTTTGATATTATGTGGGATAATCCCAAAAAAACGATCAAAATGACCATTGATGATGCGTCGCTATCGGCATATAATTTTATACTTGATGGTGTGGCTGTCCATATTGTCGCGTTATCTTATATGTACGCACCCCCCGAAGGATGTGCGCTTATGTTAGGGCACATAAAAAACAAAAAAGAGCTCGTTGGGAGTTGGCTTGGCAACACCGCATTATCAGAGCATAAAAATCACGTTATCTGTGATTTTGCTAAAATGGCGCGTTATGACGACGGCAGTTTTGACTAGCCCATTTTGTGGAGGAGGTGAGATAAATGAGTTTAAACAAGCTGCTGAAGAATGCCGGCTTGAATCAATCCCAGTTGGCGGCGCTTACGGGGTTTCACAAACAATATGTCAATGATTTATGCACAGGACGGCGCGACATCAAAAAATGCGGATTTGAAAGCCTGAACAAGATTGCTGATGCGCTCCAGATGAGCATTGACGAGCTGATGAAGTCCATCGATAACAAAGAGTTGGAGTACGATGTGGATGGTGTGTTAATTATCGACGAGGGCGCATATGACCCGCATTCGGATAAATTCTTTATAGTCCGGATCGGCGAAAATTGGTATTATATCATGTATGCCACATTTGCGCGATGGCTGACCCCGCACAAGATTCCCGATGACAAATTAATCCCTTACCGTCGGGCAGTAAGCCCAGAATGGATGCGGATGATGGCACATGAGGTTTTTATGTACAACATAAAGTTTCGTGACCCATCCAAAAATATGAAATTTCAAAATGAAAAGGAGTAAAAATCATGGAAAATGTACTTGTAAAAACGGAAGAACCCCTGTACTCAATCGAGCGCGACGGCGAAAACGGACTTGTTTCCATTAATCTGTACGCCGACGACTTGCGCACAGCAAATGTCGGGGATTACTGGAGCATTAACCCGCAGGACCTTGATGAGCAGACAGAGCCGTACTCTTGGCTTGTCACGGTAACAGTAATCTATACAGACATCGACGGAATTTTGCTCAAGGAAACGCAGGAAAACAGAGGCGGAAAAGAAGTGCGAATCGTTTGGATTACCGTGCATAATATGCACATCTCGTCTGACTTGGATTAACCCATATCAAAAACAAAAAACCGCTTCCGGAAATTAATCTCGGAAGCGGTTTTTAATTATTAGGGTGCGCGCCGCGCAAGCACTCGCACCACGATCCATGCGTTGATTGGCTACGCTTTTTTCAGCTTGCCGATTTTCAGCAGATTCAGCATGCAAACGTTTGCATTGTAGTTGGTTCGGCTGTCACCGTAGTCCGCTGCGGTTTTTATGATCCCATTTTTAACGGAAATTTTAGCGCGGTTGTTGAATCCACTGTCCACCTTGATGCTCTGCAGCGCGTCCACAATCGACGTAGATGTGCCGGTGTATTTGGGGTAGTAGTTTGTCGCCGCGGGTGTAGCCTTGGCGGGTGCGGCAACCTTGGCGGATGCTCCGGAGGACTTTGCGGGCGTTTCGCCCCACGTGGCAAAAAACTTGTTCGGCACGCCGTATTTCGATTTCAGCAGCTGCACGGTTTCGCGGCTGTCGAAAAATTTTGCATACTGCAGGTGCGGGCTGTCCGGGGTGCGCCAGTCGCCGCCCCACTGGAATCCCAGCGTTTCAGCCAGCTTGCCGACTTTGCGGAAAAATCCGTCGCTGTTATCGTACACGCCCTTGCCGTCGCCACGCGCGAAGTCAACTGCAACACCCCACTGGTGCGGGGAATCGTATGTATTGCCGCTGCACGACGAATTTCCGGCAGCTTTGATCGCGTTCTGCTGCGCGATGGTTCTGTACCCCTGCGTGATGATGATGGGCAATCCCTTTTTGTCACACGCCAGCAGCAGTGCTTTGACCGCCGCCATCACCTCC
The DNA here is from genome assembly GCA_047602575.1 of Oscillospiraceae bacterium. Taxonomy (GTDB): domain Bacteria; phylum Bacillota; class Clostridia; order Oscillospirales; family Ruminococcaceae; genus UBA1366. The sequence goes on along the minus strand of JASGGY010000008.1, from coordinate 67,221 downwards.
GGGTGCAACATCATCGTTACGTTTGCATTGATTTTACTTGCCATGTTGTTTTTCCTCCGTTTCTATTTTATCGGTTTCCGTATCTGCTGCCGATTTCAACCGTTTGACAATCCGTATCAAAAACTGCGGCACAGGCGCGCCGATTGCGGCGACGTTTTCCAAAATCGAAATCAGCTCGTTGATCATCAGCCATATGATGATCAGTAGCGATATAAAATATTTGCCGGAATAATGGACGCTGAATTGCAGCAGCCCCTGCGATAAAATCCAGTCAACGCCCATTGCGACGGCGACGATGCAAAAATAGCTCAATTTTTTCAGAATCCCGACGATCCCAGTCCGGCTGCTGATGCTGTGGGCTATGTATGCCTTTGTCATTCCCGTGCCGTAGTCTATGATCATAAACCCAAACAGCACGATAATCGGGATTGCCGTCAGCCTAAAATATGCCGTGATTCCTGCCGCCAGTGCGGATATGATGCCTTTGGTGATGGTGTCTTTCATTTTGTTTACTCTCCTATCGTTTTTTATTTTAATCATCATAACCGATAATGACAATTCTAACATTCTGCGTGACGGTTGAATTTGGCGCGGTACAACTTAGCGCGTACGCAATATTGACAATTTCACTGTTCCCACCCGTGGTCATGTATTGTCGGAACGATGAATATGTGACGGCCGATCCTAATAGTGTTGCATATGCAGAAATTACGTGGTCAAAAACACCAGTTACCGATAACCCTCCTCCGTAGTTGGTTGCTCCGGATGCGATGTCAAAACTACTGGTAATCACCTTTGTCCGCATCCCTTCAGTTGTGCCTGCGCTTACTGCCGCGTTGTTCGTGTTCTGCGCGGCAATCAGTTCCGTTTTCGTCATGCTTTTGTCCAGCTTTATCATTTTAACCCACCCCGTTAAATAATCCATATTTGAAATGCAGTACAAGATTCCCGACTGGCGTTACTACGGTAATATCTGCGTCTGCTCCGATTGACACCCCATCAACCGTGACAACAAAATTATCTCCGATCGACTGTATCATGTTTTTCCCGTTTCCGGAACGCACAACATATCCCGTTTCAGTCCCGCTGAATACTCTGTTTCCGTCGTTTGACAGACTGGTTGCGTCGTCTGTGGCTTCAAACACGTTTTTGTTGTTAAATCGGTTAATGCGGCGTCTTTTGTTCGATACGATTACCGGGATTGTCGTTGATTGTTTGTGGTTAAACAACCCCCATCCGATAATGTCGCTGCCGTCTGTCATCGGAACAACGCTAAAAATATCGCCGTCCGCATTCGTCAGTTTTAGCCCGTATGTGCCGCCGATCATACCGATTACGCCGTATAGATCGCTTCCGACGGTGCGAATGCTTGCCGCGGCAAGTCCATCTTCATCAACCGCCGTTTTCAGCACCCACTCGCTTGACGTATTTTTGCGCGTGTAAACCGCAAAACACACATCCGCATTTGCCACAATCTTGATTTTCCCGTTGGTGTGCGTGCAAACAAATCCCGCCATCTTGGTGATTGACACGTTGTTATATGCGACACCCTCCGCCAACTTCCCTTCTAGCGCTTCGTCATATGCTCCGATTTGCAGTCCGTTTTCTCCTAATATGGTTGTGACTTCCCATTTTCCGGATTTGTATACGTATGTCGCGAATCCCACGGTTGCATTCGATACTGTTTTTACTTTTCCATCTGATCGAACACATGTCATTCCATTTGCGCGATCGATGCTGACATTGTTGTACAGCCCTCCGGCGGTTATCTTGTTGTCAATCGCCACCTGCGCGGCAACTGCATCGTCCGAACTATCCCGCGCGAATGCGCCTAATGTGATTTCATCCAGCGTCGGATTATCCGGATGCCGTTCGCGGGCAACAACGCGGCTATCAATCACTGTTCCGTCACCCAAAACAGCATTTACTATTTTAACCTTACGCCCCAGCGGGATCTCCGACGCTGGGCGCGCCAAACTAATATCATAGCTTTCACCGTCCGTGCGCGACCATGTGCGTTGCAGGGATATGATATCTACGCCAACTGTCATGGTGGTTGTTCCGCTCCCACCCACGGCATCAACCAGTCTGATATCGTAGTTATCAAATTCGATTTCCACATCCAACGCATTCAGCGCTAAAATTGCCGCGCGGGCTGTAACATCATTTTGATTGTTCATTTTAAATGATTTTGAAACTCCGGCGGATTCCGACGATACCGTGAATTCATCTGATGCGCCCGATATATCCAGAATATCTTGTGCAATCGCGGTAGGCGTTCCGACGAAACTGTACCCGGGGGGTACGGTATAATCGTTTAGGCGGTAACTGACATGTTCTGCGTGTACCGCCGTTTTGTTTTCCGTTCCAGATGTCATGGTGACACCGAATACGTCATAATATTGACCGTCCTGCTCAAACCCGCAGTCATGTGTGATTTCCGGGCGCGTCGGATTATCGTTTGAAATAACAAAATCCAGCGTATGCCCGCGCATCAGTTCCTCGACGACCGTGCATTCGATCAATTTTGATGTCGTGCCGCGCAGCTCTCCGGCGGAATCATATATGTTGATCAAATCTTATGATCTCCTCTCGCGCTATACCTCCAGCAGCGTATAGCTGATTTGCATCGTCTGCGCTGATGTTTTTGTCACCGCAGATGCCAGATTGTTGACCGTCGCCAGATACGGCGTAAAATATCCGATGGCGGCATATGCGTTTGATGATCCGCTATAGTCTGCAATCAGCAGCTTCGGCGCTTCCAGCGCCGCGTGCGGCAAAATTTTTCCGTATCCGGTCGATGCCCCCAGTCTATAGTTAATTGCAGCATTGACCCTGTCGCCAACTACAAATAACGCCGGATAGTACGTGCTGCCGGTACTGACATTCACAATAAATGCCAGTGCGTTGCCTACAATGCCGACAGTCGGCACTGATGGTGATGCCCCCTGCGTATAGCTATACAGCGTCGTAAACGCACCGGTTGATATGTTGATTTTTTGGATTTTATACAGCGTACTTGTGGTGTAATCCCGACACAACAGAATATAGATATCCGTCCAGTACCCCGCCGACAAAATATGATGCCGTATTGGCAAATACATTTGTCGATGTCAACGCGATTACCGTGTCCGTGATTTTATTTCCGGCATAATCAAATTTGACAAATGCGATTGTGTTTGCGGTCAACGGATAGACGCATTAAATATACCGATGCGTCCGTAAACCAGTTTGTCGGCGATGCCAGATTTGTTCGTAGTTGTAACCGTCGTGACCGCGGTCGTCGCAACCGTGTTTTGCGTTTGCAGCCCCGCTGTCGCAGGTAGGTTTTACTGCATAAACGACGCTGACGTACCCCCGGATGATGCAGACGCTACCGTAAACGTATTATTTTGCGGCATTGTATACCCACGCATGAGGATCTTATTTCATATGTGGTTGCCAGCGCGGCGTTTGTAAAAACACGTTCCGAAAATCCGGCAGGTATGACCCATTGGACAGCCCTGCGGATGATAAATCATTCGTGGACACCGCATTTTCCGACGCGCTGGTGATTCCAACGTTTCCGCCATATTTTGATGTCAGCGCAACGGCTGCGATCGTACCGTTTGCGCGGTCTGTCGCGAAATTCCACACCAGTTTATAACCTCCGGAAATCGCGCCGGACGTGGCATTTAACGTTCCACGCTGCGGGTTTGTGCCGCTGTATGCCTCGCCAGCGTGCCCGATCTGCGGATTGTCAAACGGCGGAAAAATTTATTTGCGTTTTCCGTCAGGGGGTTTTGAAACAGCGGATGCCCACGGTACTGGTTGGGGATCATTGGCATTAACGCGTTCAGTACACGCGCATGGATTTGCGGCAGTGTTTCCCCTAAAATACCCCGCCTTCAGCGTCAACAGATTTTTTACCGCATTCGTGATCATGTTCTCGTCGCGGTGCTGCTCGGTGATTTTACCAGTGACCGCGTCGCGCAGCGTGATTTCGGCGATGCCCTTAAACTCGCTCATAGTTACCTCCAAAATTATGAAAATATTGTGTTTACCGTGGATTCCGTCAGCGTTTTAACCGTCATGATATCATCCTCCAGCAGCGCGGCAAAGTTAAACGCCTGAACTGACCCTGACAGCGCACCCGCCGAAACAGGTGTCTGTACATCTGCTGTCACCGTTCCGGACAATGTCGGCATGATAATCACATCGTCCTCCGCGTCGATGATGCGGGTATGATGTTTTTGCATGACGTTGATTTTACCATCCCACACCGTGTTAGTCCACGCCCCGTCAACGTAAATGCTATATGGCACGGACGTTAGATCCTCGCCGTTTACAAAATAAATCGCGTAGATCCAGTTATATATGGTCATTAGTTTGTCTGATATCACGCAGTATTTGTCAACCCCGCCCTGCGTCAGGATTACCACTGCGTCGTCGTAGGTGTCGTTGATGGTTTGCGCGTTTAATGTGACGATGGATTTTGCCACCAACGATGACCGTATCCACAGCGCCAAATCCGGAATTTCGCCGGTCGGCTGTTCCGGCTGGTAGTAGATGTTGATTTTTGACAGCTCGCGGATCAATTCGGCATATTCGCGGAATGTTGTGTCCGGCGTGATCGTTCCGCCCTTTTCGACGATTGCGGCGGCGATCGCTATTTTTGTGTCTGCCAGATACATCAGCTTGTCGGCTATGCGCACGGTATGCACCCCCTAGTCATTGTAGCCCATAATCATGATGCGGATGTTTTGCGTGACGGGTTCATCTCTTGACGCGCACGTCAGGCTGTAAAAAATCTGCACCACATCATCGTCAGCAACGCTCATCCGCTGGTCAAACGTGTTTGTATAATTTGGATATACAAACAAAACACACGCGGCCTGCACATGGTCAAACGCATCCGATATTCCGCTGATGATCCCACCATACGATTCCGTGTTTGCGGGGATGGTGATTGTTTGACTCTTGACAAAACATCTCATGTTTGGCATTGTTCCTGACTCCCCGTCGTTTATTTCATCCAGTGCGGCTGCAATATCAATCAGCAACTCTGTCTTCCTCCAATGCGTTCAAATCCGGCTCAACTGGTACGCCAATGATGATATCAACGTCATTTTCGTTGTCTGCTCCCAGTACAATAATTTGATTGTTTCCAACCGAAAACGTGAAAAATTCCGGATTAACCATATTGATGATGTTTGCCCCGTCTGACATTCTCGTGATTTTTTCCGCATCGTGGTTGATGATGATTCCGTCGTATCCGATTGTCTGATTGACTACGAATGATTTTTCCCCATATGTCAGTGTCAGCCCGGCAGGAATGTATCCGATGATTTTTATAACCGGCGTCAGATATGACGTTTCGCTTAACGCAAACCGCATCACGCCATCTGCCGAAAAACTCTTGAAAAACTGCCTTTCGACCAGTTCGGCATTCGTCCACGCGATTTGTTCCGGCGTCAGAACCGTTTCATTTTCAAACGCCCACGGCGGATTGCAGGTAAATGCAACCGTACCCAGTAACCTGTCCTGCCCGATTGCAAAATCGACAACAGACGGATTTTCGCCATATAGTATCGGTTCGGATCATCCATCATGATTAATTTTTTTGGCGCGCCGCCGATGTTTCCCAACCACGCCATGATTTTGTCGCGGCTTGCGCGCAGATCCGCGAAATCTCGCCCCTCAAAAATCAAATCCATGTTGATGACGCGCGTGTCGTATCCGCCGATGCCGTAATCAATCACGCCATCACGGGAAGGCACAACCACCGCATATTGCCGTTGCGTCGGCAGGATTGACAGCCGATCCGCATTGCGCACAATGCCAAAATCGGTACTGCGGACACCGCCGTATATAAATCCCCGCGGGGAATATGTCACCCCGTCCTGTGTCGTGATGCTGCCCCCGTTGATGTATTGCATTACGCTATCGCCCCCTGTGCGCGCCCGCGGTATCCGCTGCGCGATGCTACGCCCTGCGAAACGGCATATGTCACGCCGTTTCCGATTTCGCGCCCGTCCAAACTGTTCACGATTGTCACATTATCAACGCCGTTTCTCACATATGTTGTTCCCGCCGGGCTTCCGCTTCCGCCCCCTTTTCCGTTGCCGATTGTTCCGACGCCTACGTTTATTTGCGCATCCGCCTGCACTTGGCTGTTCAGCGCTGCCATTGCCGACTTCACGCGGCTGGCGGATTTTGTCAATGCCGTCAGCCATACCATACCCCAGCATCAAACCGACCTGATCACGCATAACGCGTGACGGCGAGTGGATTCCGAAAAAATCTTTGATTGAATCAACCACCGAATCGGCGAACCCACCGATTTTGTCGATGATCCAGCTCGTCGCGTCCGAAATTCCCTGCCACAATCCCTGAATCAATTGCAGCCCTGCGTCAGCCAACTGCGGCACAGCGCCAACAATCCCATCTACAATGGCTACAATAATGTCGGGTATTGATTTTACGATTTCGATTATGATTTCCGGCAAATTTGTGATCAGCGCCATAAATAATTGGACACCCGCATCAATCAGATCCGGCAAACAGGCTAACAGCCCGTTTATAATACCGGTTATAATTTTGGGCAGCGCATCCACTATGGTTTCGATAATTTCCGGCAACGCATCAATCAGCGATACCAGCAGATCAACGCCTGCGTCGATGATCGTGGGCAGATTGTCCATCAATGTGGTTACGATTCCGTCAATGATTTGCGGCAACGCATCCACGATCTGCATGATGACATCCGGTAATGCGTCGATCAGCGATACAAATAATTGGATTCCTGCGTCAATGATTGTCGGCAGCGATTCGACGATAAAATTCAGATCCCTGTGATGATTTGCGGCAACGCAGCCATCAGCGTCGGCAATGCCGCCAGCAGTCCATCCGCCAGACCCTGAACAATCGACAGCCCTGCCGACAGAATCTGCGGCAGTGCGGAAATCAGCCCATTGACGATCGTAATAACGGCTTGCACTGCCGTCGGAATCAACGTGGGCAATGCCGTGCCAATGCCGGAAATTAACGCCGTGATCAACTGCACCGCCGCGGATACCAGCAGCGGCAAGTTTTCAATCAATGCGTTTACGATGGTCATTATCGCGTCCACTGCCGCCGGTATCAGTTCTGGCAACATTTCCAGAATTGCCGACAACATTTTTTCAAACAGCTCCGCTGCAACCCCAACCAGTTCCGGCAGCATCCCGCCCACTGCATCAATCAGCGCGCCAATCGCATCCGGCAACGCGGCAACGAGGTTTTCCAGAACCGGCGTGACGTTTTCGACAACGTTTTCAAACGCGTCTATCATGTTCCCTGTCAGCAGCTCGATGTTTGCGTCCGAATCGCCTAATCCAACCAACAGATTTTCAAACGATGATTTTAGTGCCGCCGCTGATCCCGAAATGGTATGCTCCGCTTCCTCCGCCGTCGTTCCTGCGATGCCCATGCTGTCTTGCATAACGTGGATTGCTGATACAACATCGGAATATGACGATAGGTCATATTTTACGCCGGATATTTTCCCCGCGTCCTCAAGCAGACGCGCCATTTTCCTCTTTTGTGCCGCCATAACCTAGCTTCAGGTTGTCCAGCATCGTATAGTTTTTTTTAGCAAACCCCTGATACGCATTTTGGATGGATTCCATGTCGGTTCCCATCTTGTTTGCGTTGTCCGCCATGTCTGTGATCGCCATATCGGCATATTTCGTTGCCTTGTCCGTATCTCCGCCCAAACTCGAAATCAGGCTTGCGGAAAAACTGGTGACGGTTGACATATAGTCGTTCGCCGACAGCCCCGCTGTTTTATACGCGTTCGCAGCGTATTCCTGCATTTTATCCGACGAATCGCCGAATAACGTGTCAATGCCGCCTGTCAGCTGCTCATAATCCGCATATGCGCTGATTACTTCTTTGCCTAGCTTCACCGCGCCCGCAGCTGCCGCCACGGCAACCGCGCCCATCGCGACGGCTGAAGCTTTCGCCGCTTTCCCCAATCCGGAAAACTTTGACGACGTTTTTTCCGCCGCATTTCCGGACTCGTTCAAATCCTTTGTGTTCTGCGACAGTTCCCGTTCCATTTTGTTCAGTTCGGCGGTTGCATTGTTCACTTGCTGTTTCCACCGCTGCGTTTTTTCATCGTTTTCGCCATATTTGTCCGACGATTTTTCCAGCATATCGCGTAGCGCGCTTAATTTCTCTTTTTGCGCGTCGATTTGCTTTGATAAAACCTTGTTCTGCGCAGTCAGATTTTCCTGCGATTTGTCGTTTTTATCAAACTGACTTGTCACCGCCTGCATTTCCGACGACAATGTGCGCATCGTGGTGTTAATATTCTGTATCTGTTTGCGGTACTCCGCTTCACCCTCGATTCCGATTCTGGGTCCAATATCAAACGCCACAGTTTCACCTCATTTTTTTATAGCCATGACGGCGGCTCAACCGCCCGCTTGTATGTTTTTCCGTTAATTATTTTTGTGTCGGGGTCAATGTACGTCAGATAATCAAACAACGTTTCAATGTCGGTGTTTTCAATATCCGACAACGTCCACCCCAGCCGCTCCACAAAAATTTTATAGAATCCCAGCAGGATTTCATCCGACTCTCTGTCATCGGGCGCAGCGGATGCGCCCGATTTTAGTTTTTTGTTATTGCGCCGCTGATGCCCCGTGTAATGTTTCTGACAACCCCGTCGATTTCTGCCAGTGTCAACGATCCCTCCAACTCATCCACAGAAAACCTCCCGCCGAACACGTCGCAGATCAGTGCCGCTTTGCGGCTGTTAATCTCGTTCAGTTCCTCCAGCAGTTCCATGTACGCCGTGCTATTCGGATTTTCAGTCGCTTCATTTTCTCTCTGCGCTTTCAGATTTTCTCCGATCTGCGCGTTCTTAATAATCGCTGTATTGATGGCAAAACTTTCGCGGGTCTGCCGTGCGGTAATCCGCGTCGCGGTGTATGTTTTTTCTCCAACGGTGATATTAATCACATTCATGTGTATTCCTCCAAAAAATTCAGATTGGTGCTTCGCGCCGGCTCATGCGCCGGTTTGTAGCATAACGCCCGTTTATAGGGCGTATTTAGGCGGTTAGCCTTCCGGCGTTTCAACAACATCCGGCGGGGTCTGCACCTCTGTAAACCAGCCCGTTGCGGAAAAATGCTCCGTGTCAGTGTCACCATAAATGCGCTTGCAGCCCTTCTGTTCTGCACCGATCTGGAATTTGTGAATTGTCGGCGTCGCGGCATACGCCAACTCTGCGGTTTTGGGCGTGACGCTGTCGGTTCTTGTTTCCGCCTCATCCTTCGTTTTGGAAAACGTGCCGGACAGGTATTGATAGAATCGACTACCGCCCGCACCCTTTTCAAACTCAAAACTCACGGCGTACTTGGGCGGGTTGCATTCTCCGGTGTCAAACACCCGCCCGCTTTCGGTGTCAAACGGCTTGCCCAGCAACTCTGCCTCATCCTCCGCCCCAAGTCCGGAAATCGCAATAGTCAGTGTCGTGACACCCTCCGAATCGTAGGTCCACTTCGCAACCCCGTCGTAATACTGCGGGCTGGAATTGACGCTTACCTCCTGCGAAACCGACGCCGCAGGCGCTAAGTACCTCGGCGTTGCTGCCGTGTATTCCGCTTCCGTGTCTTTGGTCACTTTCGCGATGTGGATATTGCGCACGTTTACAAACTCTCTGACATTTCCCATGCCGTATCATCATCCCTTCATAATTTTTTTGGTTTCTTCCTCGATGACTTTGCTCATTGCGGCTTTCACTGCATTTTTGGTTTTGTTGACTGCCGGGCGAACAAACGGCGTTTTCTGGCGGACAGAAGAACCCGATTCAATTGATCTTGCCGTCAACGCATTAGGTACGCCCTGCGGGTATTTTTTTGTTGTGTAATACCCATAATCGTCAAAACCCACTTTTGTGTTCAAATTTCCGTCGCGGTCAACTGCAATCCCGCTGATTCCCAAACTGTCCTGCAAATCCTTTTTTTGATTCTTTGGTACACTTTGGAATTCCTCGCCCATATCAGTGTTCAGCTTTTTAAACGGTTCTTCCGGCAACGCATCAATATTCCTGCGGATTTCATCAGTCACAATATTCGCCGCCGCATAAATTGCTTTCCTGCCGATGACTTCGGATTTTGCTTCAAGCCTTGACAGCGCAATTTCAAAATCCTTTTCAGCTCGGATTGTCATTTTAGCCATCAGCAACCGCCTCCCACGCCCATTCATAGTGGATGCAGTATATTCCGCCTGACGGTTTGTTTTCAACCAGTACCGTGTTTAACCGAAACGCCAGCCCGATTCCTGCCATTGCGTTTTCAATCGCTGCGGCATTGTCGTCATATTCCGTTTCGGTGAAATAATCAGTCGTACCCGTTATGATTTTGGTGGAACGTTTCCCGTCCGCATAGCTGCTGTTTTCTCCGTCCTCCGCCCAGACGATGTACGGAAACGCGGATTTATACCCGCTGTAATGGTGCGTTTTGATGCCTGTTGCCGCCAACGCCGCCCCGAGATCACGTATTGTCATAATCCGCCTCCAGTCGCGACAGCGACAAATCCATACAGGGCGGCGTTACGCCGTCCGGATACTGGATCTGTTTGATCGTATACTGTTTGTCACCTATGACCGCAATGTCCTGCGTGGACACGTTTTCCCGTAACTGACAGCGGATCAACTCATCAATTTGCACATTATTTTGCATCCCCAGATTGTACCGGTTGACACCAACCGTTCGTCGCGAAAAACACAAACGCATTTTGATTGTCCTGACGCTGACCGGCATATTACCATCCGCCGCAGAATTGCTCACGCCATAGATTTCAACAACGCCGTTATTAAACATCTGCACGTCCAGCCTGTTTTTTTTCAGCATCATTCATCCTCCGTTTCGTCCGGCACGACCGTGTACATCTGTAACGACAATAGCTCGTGCTGATAATTTGTCGCAAAATCATCCAGCGCATAGCTACTGTCATACAGCACATAGGCAAACAGCAATTCGCGCGGCTGCTCTGCGGCATAATCCAACTGCGTTCCCACAATCCGATTCAAATACGCCTTGCCACGCGTTATGCTGTCGGTCAATTTCGCATCCGTCTGACTATCCGTCCATGTGATGGACAGATAATTTTTCACTTTCTCAATCAGTCCGTCCATCTCATCCATAGATTAACTCCCTTTCTTTTTCGCAGATTTAACCGCGGGCACATCCGTTGATTCCTGCTCCGGTTTATCCGATTCCTGCTCCGGAAACTCAATCGGGATTGCATACGGTCCATGCGCAACGGCGTTAAGTTCCGTTGCGCGTTCATCCGTAAATTCTACGACATCACCGGCGCGGTACACCGCTTTAACCGCGGGCACATCCGTTGATTCCTGCTCCGGTTTATCCGATTCCTGCTCCGGAAACTCAATCGGGATTGCATACGGTCCATGCGCAACGGCGTTAAGTTCCGTTGCGCGTTCATCCGTAAATTCTACGACATCACCGGCGCGGTACACCGCTTTGGTGTACTTATCCCGGATTTTTTTGACGATTGTGTATTTCATCGATTAACCCTCCGCGATGAAATCAGCCGCGTTCACAACATTCACCTGCTGGATATACGGAATCAGTCCGGAAATATCCAGATACACGAATGCGTTTGCGTCCTTGGGGCGACCGTTTGCATACATTTTGATTCTGTACGCACGGCAGTCCTCCAGAAATTTCACGCTGTCGTCGAATTCCAGCCTGCCGCCGTTTGTACCCGCACCCGCAGCCGCAAGATATTCTGTTGCGACGCCGACAATCGCTCTGCCGGACGGCACTGCCGCGGACTGGATAACCGTCGTCGGAAACGGGAATACGTCGAACGTGAAACCGCCGGACGTGTTACGGGGCGTTGTCGCGGGAAAAACCTTGGTGAAATAATCCGTGGGATTAACCACCATCAGGACAGAATTGACTACGCGCCGCTTTCCGTTGGGTGCCTGCGTCAGGGTATTCAGCAGATTACCATAGGTCACGGGGTCAATGCTGGTGATGGCAGTTGCGGTCTTGCGCGGATATACGCCGTCGACCGCTCCGGTCAGTGCGCGGCTCATGCCGATGGGCTTGTTCTTTCCGTCACCGTCTACAAACGCAGCTTCCGCCTGCACGGCGATCGCTTCGCCCAGCGCTTCGCGGACAAATCGATCAACCCATACAGGACCCAGATCCAGCGTTGCGTTATGCACAATCATGTGCGCAAACAGTTTGTTCAACGTCATGTCCAGATCGGCAAACGTTCCCGAAATTTCGGAGTTGATCGCGTCGTTCAGCTCGCCCCACGTTGCCACGCCCGAAGTAGTCGCAGTGATGAATCTGGTGATCGCACCGGTGTTCTGGATGTTCAGTGCGTCCAGCAGCGGGTGCGCTGCGCGGATGTACTTAAACACCTCGTCAACCACGGTCGTGGGCAGAATCTCATCGATCAACGTCACGCCCGCCTGCGGCTTTGCGGTGCGCATTGCATTGATTACCTTGTTGTAGTAGTCCCGTTCTGCGGTCGTAAGCTGCCGCACGCCGCGCTGTGCCAGCACGGCAGCGTCATTGGATTCAGCTGCTGCCCTTGCATCAGCGACAATCTGTGCCTGAATCTCATTTGCCATCTGGTCAAACGCGGCGGTAAACGCTTCCGCATCATCGGTTTTAATCGCCGCGGTCATTTTTGCCAGAATCTCCTCGCGGCTTTTTGCCTTTGCAGTAAAATCAGTCATTGTCCATGTTCCTTTCTTTTCGCTTACAGCGATTCGATAAAATTTTTAAGCCGGTTTTCCGGTTTCGGCTCGGGCTGTTTCGCTTCCGGCAGCGCTACATGCAGGATACTCACGCCGTCCTTCGATGTCATTCGGGCGTATACGGATTTTTTTGCGGCTGCGGCGGCCTTGCTTGATGCGGGCTTTGTTTCCGTCGCGGTTGCAAACCCCATCGTCACCGCATCCTCCGGCAAAATCCACGTTTCCGCATCCAGCATTGCCTTTAACTGCTCATCGTCTACGGTTACGCCGGTTTTATACGCCGCACACAACGCCGTCATCAGCTTCTCCAGCGTTTCCGCTTCTTTCCGCAGTTGATTTGCATCCCCTGTCGCGGAAACCCACGCATTGTGAATCATCAGGATTGACGCGTCATTCATAATGCGCTCATCGCCTGCCATAAATATAACGGATGCGGACGAGCAGGCGAACCCATCGCAATACGTCCGGATTTTTGCGGCGTGGTTTTTCAGGGCGTTGTAAATCGCCAGCCCCTCCGACACATCGCCGCCGTAGCTGTTGATGTGGACGTTGATTGTTCCAACGCCTAACCCTCTGATGTCATTTACCAATGACAGCCCGGACGTTGTAGATGTATCGCCCCACATCTCATAACACCCCTGCCAATCCGGCGTCACGATGTCACCGAAAATATAGATGTCTGCTTCGCCCTCCGCCGTTGCGTCGGTGATAGCGTAATATTTGTTTGTCATACACTCTCACCCCCTTTCTGTGATCCCATTTGTGTTTGATTTTTCGCTGATTCTGTCACCGGATTCATCACTTCATCCATTGTGGCAATGTTTTTTGTCATGAAATGTTCATCCGCCCATGACTCTAAAATCGGTTTTTCTCCCAGAATCATCCGCACTTCGTTGACGCTGTATGCTGCCGACGAGATCAGCTTTTCAATGTTGGTAGCTGCCCCAATTATATCCGCGTGTTTGATCTGTCTGGTGTCAAATACAATGTCGTCGCCCTTCAGCACCGCGGGCTTCCCTTTGATTTTCCGCAGCATTTCCTCTCGCAGAAGGTCCGTGAACGGATCAACCGAAAACGTTAGCAGCTGATCCGTCACGTCCGAAATTCCCTGCACATCTCCGCGCAGAAGCGCCGGAGGAATTCCCAGCGATTTCGCCGTGAAGTCTGATATGTCGTCAATCAGCGCGCGGATGTCGCGCGTGGTTTCGTTGCTATATGTCGTTTTCGCGGCAAACGGGTCTAACTCCAGCCCCTTTCCGAGCGTTGCAACGGCGTTGTCCGCATTGATAAATGCTGCATATTTTTTGACTTGCCCTTGCAGCCATTTGTTTTTTTCTTCCTGATTTAGGTTCGGCGGGATCGTATCATATTTGAGTAATGCCTTTGTACCGCGCGCACTCTGATGCGATTTGATTGTGAAATCCAGTACTTTTGCGTATGCCATTGATACCGCCGATACCACATTCTTGATGCTGCGCGCATTTCCCAGATAGTTGATGTTCCAGTACAGCACATCGCGCCCGGAAAATGTTTTTTGAAACGTGAAGTCCTTTACCGTGATGCCGGAAAACAAATCATCATACAGCGCGTACTCCGTGCGCTGAAAACTATCAGCCGCCAGCAATTGCCCGCTTTGCTCCACGACGAGGCATTCTCCCTCTGTCAGGATTTTGCCGACGACTTTTCTCCAAAACGTCGAGCTGTTTTCATTTAGGTTCGGTTCGACGTTCCACTTATACCAGTTGTCACCCCGAATCTCTATGCCGGCGCTGTATTCTTTAATTTCGCACTTGCTCACAGCTTTAGCGATGATGTCAATCGCCGTCCACAATGCCATGTCACGATAACATGCTTCTGTGTACAACTGATTCAGTTCATCGCCATATGCACTTGCGGCGTTGATTGGTACTTCTCCGCCCAGCCGCTTCGACAGCCATTCAAACAGTCCTATTTTCCTCACATCCTTACCAAATTTCAGGGTCTATGTCGTCTGACAGCACCTCGCTGCTGTCAATTAAATCGTCGTCACCGACCACGGACGCAACAAACGCCATAAACGGATCAGTTTTGCGTGATTTCGGTTCGATTTTTCCGTAGTATCTGTTTCCGCTGGATGTTGCGTCGGATTTTCCCGGCGAAACGACACAGGCGTTGTTTGTCGCCCATCGTAGTACGGGATTGTCACCCCAAACATAGCACCCGTTCAAAAAATCGCTTTCAATCACCGGAACGATTTTGCCGATGTCTGAATTTTTGATCAATCTGATGTTTTTGCGCTCTTTTGTGTCAAATCCGATGACCGCAAGGTATTTTGCAACCAGTGCAAACCGATACCCATCCACTTGCACGCGGATGATGTTGTATTTCTGCATCCGTTCTTCAATCCATTGCGTCAACAACTCCGGGCTGATCTGCACATCGTCCACCGCGGTGATGTGTCCTGCGTCAGCCCACTGCTGCCACGGCGCGCGAATTCGGCTTAATTCCGGACTTTTCAGACATAGCCAACTATGATTTATGTCATATTTCTTTACGCCGTCCGTAAAATGCAGATTGACCGACGCAAAATCCCGAAACGACGCATAGTCAATTCCGCAAATGCACGATTGTCCGGACAAATCGGGAATCGGTTGATTTGTTGCGGCAATGTTCTCCCATTCCGTTACTTGCACCGCCAGATTCGTGCGTGGGCGGTTCATGCGCTTTGTGTAAAAATCCAGCTTGACTTGACTTTTGTATTCTTTTTCGATAAATTCTTTTTCGATTTGCTTCCGCAACTCCGGAAAATAATTGATCGACGGATTCGCTTTTTCCCACAGCGTCGGATCGTTGCACTCCTCTTCGCTGTCCATCATATAAATCAACGGACACAGTCCGATGTTGGTGATTACGCCGTTTAACACGTCGTCCGCCAGCCGCAGATCATCATCCAATACACCATCACGGACATATCCATTCGTGGTGATTTTAAAAATCCGGCTATGTTTGCGCTTGCCAAATCCAGACTGAAACACGCCAATTGTCGCTGCGTTTTCATACTCGTGTTCTTCGTCAAAAATCAAACACGCCGAACGCTTTCCGTCTTTGGTGCGGGCATTCGATGTGTTATAATGGATGTAGCTTTTCGTGCGGATGTTTCGGATTTCTTCTTTCGTTTTTGAAAAAAAACGCTGCGACTTATCCCATGTATCCTCCAGCATTTCGTAAACGTCGTTGAATGATGTTTTTGCCTGGTCCTCGCTGTTTGCAATGATATCGACGTTGTACCCCCGCACCCCGTGCGCCGGCGTTGTCAGATACCATGCCAGCCCCGAAATAAACCCGTTTTTTCCGTTTCCGCGCCCCATCATGATAAAAAATTCATCAAATACGACGGTGTCAGTTCGGCGGTAATAGCAATGCACCAGTGATATAACAAAACGTTCCCACGGGACTAAAATCATCCCGAAGTAGCGCTCTATCAGTTCAATGGCTTTGTCAATTTTTTCGGTGTCAATTATGACGTCGGCTGGCGGAAGTAGTTTCCGCTCGATATAATCCGCCGCTTGCTTCAACTTCTTGCTGGACTGTATTTCGCCGGAGCGGATCATTCCGATGTGTTCGTCTATATATGGGCAGTTGGTTTTACATTTCGTCATCGTCTGCATCACCAGCCTGTGACGGCTTGATGCCCAATTCGTTAAGTATTTTCAGCATTTGCGCATTGGTTTTCAGCAAATCCGCCACCGAATCATTTTTGCGTACCGTGATTGCTGCATCATGTAACAGCGCTATTGCCTTTGAATTCGCATTTGCCATTGCGGCAATTGCCTTGAACTTATCCTCGTTGTTCTCATAGCGCAGTCTTTCAATCAGATCTTGGTTATGCTCGATCAAACCAAATAAATTTGATTTTTTCATCGTAGTCACGGCTGACGCGGAGATGTTTGAAATCACAACACCCCGCTCCTTGATATCCGCAATGAGCATTTGCTTGGTTTCCCACAACTTCATGTAGTCCGATATCAAATCGGCGTAGTACTTTCCCGCGGTGCGGTTTGATTTAAGCTGTCTGCGAAGGTCTGTCTCAATTTCATCCCGCAGTATTCTATCCTTTGTTTTTTTTGGCATTGATAATTCACCTCACTTGCGCGCATATATGTGCGAACGCCCTCTCTTGTCTAGCACCCTTCCGAGTAACGCGCAAAAAATTAAATCGCGTTTATTTTGACCCGGGGGTATGCCCGTGCTACTCCCATCTTTCTCGCGTGATTGGCTGTTTTTTTGGTGTTTGCCGCATCCGCTCCGGGTGACAAACTGTTTCATGACAATACCGACACACGCTAATCAGGTTGCGCTGCGTGTTGCCGCGATCATCTGTGTATGCCATTTGTAGCGCCATCTCTGGATGCTTGTCAACATGGTTCACATGATGGACGCGATCAGCTCTGGTGTATCTTCCACTTGCCTTGCATATTTGACATTCAAATTTATCCGCGGCGAGTATCTCCTTGCGCAACTTCCGCCATTCGGGTGATACGTAAAATGCATGGATGTTGTCCAGATCAACCATAGTTGCCCCATCTCTCGCTATTAGGCTACGATTCAAAAATATCCCCGCCCGGAAGTCACTCGGGCGAGGCAGGAGGAAGCAAAGCCGAACCGGATTTACGGCATAACGCTCACCGGCTTATTTCATACGTGCTTTGCTATTGCATATAATATCACATTGTATTGTTGGGATTCCGTGGGATTCCGTGAAAATTGATTTTGTCGATAGCCGCCTGCTTCTTCCGGCTAACATCTGCCCGGTCAGTGAATGTAATCCGTGCAATATCATCCAGCGTATTCCGGCGCTTGTGGGTTTCGCCCACCTCATCCTCAACCAATTTCGGCTGGATATAATACAGGATCATGACATCGTGGTATTCCAGATCCAGTGCATTGATTGCCGCTTCAGCCGCATCCTTTGCGTCAATGTACTGATCGATATACCGGTTGATCTTCTCACGCGTCTTTTCTTTTGACTCAAGATATTTCCCGATTTTGTTTTCAACGGAATTTTCGCCCTTACCGTTTTGCGCGCCATCTCCGGCGGTGCTGATGGTCGTGTTGCAACATCGGTATAAACTTTCAGAATCCATCCCGATCAGGTTTTCGATGATGATGTCCAGCTGGATGATGCTTTCCAGAAACTCGCATTTTTCTTTGTAGGTCACTTTTTATCTCCTTTCAGCCTCGCTTTCGTCCTCCATCGGCGACCGATTCGGCGGTGCGCCCCATTTGACAAACCCGATAACCGCCATAATCAGGTTAAATGCGTATAGCAGCGCCTGTGCGTACTGGTGGTTGGCTGCGTTATACACCGCCCAAAACGTATTGGTGCATCCCCAAATGACAAAACATACCCGTTTTTTGAAACTGTTTGCCATTGTTCCGGTGATTGATGCTGCCATGACTATGTAGGTGATTATCACAGCATCTTGCCCCCGTGCTTGTACGGACGGTTTTTGTTGTACTCGTGCTTTTCCATGATGACGCTTTCGATGTCGATGCCGTAGTATAATGCCATTCCGACACCTGACATAATCACTTCGTTAATTCTGTCATGTTCCCTTGACGTATATATGCCTGTGATGAGTTCATGCTCCTGTGCGATAAGATCTCCAAAACCCTTGTAGCTACAATCGTATGATCCTCTGTCAGATTCCATATCGTCCCTTGCCCGCTCAAGATTGAATTTCAGAACATGAATGTCATATCTCCCGCAGATATCCAGTGCGCGCAGAATTAAATCTGCGATTTCCGACGGAATGCCCTGCGGCTTACCGTCCTCTGCGTAATATGTTTCATCGGGTTCATGACCCTTTCGGTATTCCTCCAGCGCTTCCGAAACCTCGCTGTGCAGCAGGGCGATCAGCTCGCCAAATTCTTTTTCCGTTTCCCACCAGCCGTGGGCGACCGCGTTTTCGTGTACCTCTTTCGCCAACTTGTTGTAATCCATAATATTTTCCATCCTTTCATTAAAACGGCGATCCGTTGTCACTTATGATTTCTTCAAAATCATCAATATCGCCGATATTGATTGATTCCTGCGGTTTTGCGTATGCCGGTGCGGACTTGTTCTTTGCGGGCGGTGCGTTGTTTGCATGTGTTCCGTTTTCTTTTTCCTTTGGCTCTCCGGTAAACGAAACGTTTCTGACTTCAACCTCCGTGACGTAGTGCTTAATGTTGTCGCGATCCTTGTAATTTCGCGTGCGGATTTCTCCCTCAACGGCTATCATCCTACCCTTGCGGAAATAGGTGTTGATGAATTCCGCTGTTTGCCCCCACGCATAGCAGCCGATAAAATCCGTCTGGCGTTCTTCGCCCTGCTTGACGAAATTTCGATCAACGGCAACGTTAAAACTGATGACGGAATGCCCGCTTTGGGTTTGCTTCAATTCCAGATCGTTTGCGATTCTGCCCATTAGGACGACATGGTTTAACATGATTGGTTATCCTCGCTTTCTGATTCCGATTCATAGGCCGTGTTGTATTTACACCGCTTACAGGTTTCACACGGCTCGTCGAAATCTCCCCCGAACCCCAGACACTTACCGCCGTACCGTTTGGGTTCATTGCCCATCCGTTTTATCAACGAACAATTTTCAATCGTTCTCATCATTTTTTTGCCTCCCACGGAAATTCCCGCCGCATATTTTCCTCGCCGACGATGGGGATCAGCGAATCCTTCATAAAAACCGGCATATCATTCTTTTGACACTCGTTCACAATGTCGTCGATCCACGCTTTTTCGGGAATAACCTTGTCTTTGCGATTGCCTGATTCCGCGCCGATGATGACCCACCTAATACCGTCGAAATGTGAGTATTTAAAATTTAACGGCTCAAGTAATGGCTCTATGCTTAAAAACGCATTCCATCTTCCGTAAACGCATCTCTCGTTTTTTTGAACAATATCTTCCATCAATTCTCTCACTGTTGGTGGTTTCAAATAATTCTTGATTGTTTCAATCGCTTCCCCCGCGCCCTTACACACCACCGCAAGATAGCCCTGCGCGGTCACAAATTCCCGGAATTTTTTCTGATCCTCCGATTCACGTCCGCCGGAGATTCGCTTCATTTCGATGTATAGCCCGTGGAAATTTCCGCGGGCAGCGGGCAAACACAAATCGCTGACACCGGGCTTTACGCCCTCTTTGCGGAGCTGCACCGCGGTTTTAATGCTGCGGTGTCCGCCGTTCGGGATGGCATACAGCCATTCCAATTCGGGGTATATGTGGATTTGGTTACTAGCCCATCCGACAACGCATTGCTGTTCGATGGTTTCTAATGGCGCGGGCACTGTGTATTTTTTCTGTTTTGGCATATTCAGGCCACCTTTCTTTTTCGCAGGACTTCCGCAATCCCGCTGATTACAAAATATGCGGTTGGCAGTGCGAGGCTGTTTCCCAATGCCTTGTATCTTGCGCTGTCGGAAATCAGCTTGCCGTCATGCCCATATAACGTCCAGCCGTCCGGATACCGCGGGGAGGGGTTGAGCGCGGTGTAAAGAATGAACTGCGGGTTGGGGAGTTTTACCTCCGCCGCCGCGTTCACCGCGTAGTATTCCGGCGAAAACGTCCCCCGCGCCGGACGTACCTTGACCAGCGCGCTGTCCGCGTTATACAGCCCGCAGACCTGCAGATTGCCGCCGACCAGGATTTCCCCCGCCGCCTTGCCGTAGGTCAGCAGACTGTCCAGATACCCATCCAGAAAGCTCTGCAGCGAGCCCTGCGACAAATTGACCGGCACCTCCGCGCAGAAGCAATCCACCGCGCGCTGAAACCGCTCGTCCGCGCACCGTACGGAAAACCCGCCCGTCAGCCGGATAATCTTCGTGATGCAAGCGTCGATCACCGGCACCTTCGCCCGCAGCTCGTCAAACAGCTCCGCTTCAAGCAGCCCCCGCCCACCGATGGCGTAAACGCCGTGGTTTGTCATCCGATCCGCCGTTGCCGCCGTGGGCAAATTCACCCCCCGCGCCGCCTTTGCGGCCTTTTTCTGAAATTGAAACTGCATTCTTTTTTCCTTTCTCGTTTCTCACGCATCCCGCGACAGCGACAGCACCAAAAAGTCCGTCCCCGTATCCCCCAGAAACGCCGTCACAAAATAGCGGATGTCGTCCATCGCGTGGTCATGCTCCTTCACCGGCGCATCCGCTCCGCCGCGATCATCCCAGCGGTAGAGCGCAAATTCCCGCAGCGTGTCCGCGCAGCGCTCCGAAATTTTGATCTTCCCGCCCCGCAGCGCGTCGCCCACGCGCCGGATGCCGCTTAGCACCTCGTTCTTCGCCGGGCGCACCGGAAACTTCCCGTGCCGCCGGATGCAGGCGATAAAGGACGCCGCCGACGGATCGCACACCACCGCTTCCACCGGAAGCTCCCCGCAAAGCGCCTCCAGCCCCGCGTAATGCTCCTCGTCCGTGCGCTGCGCCCCCCGTGTGCGGGAGTCGTAGTAGTATTCCGCCAGACGGTACCACACCCCGCCCGACTCTCCCCAAAGTCCGAAGCTCGACGGGTTCACCGTGCCGTAATCGCAGCTGACCGCGTACCGTGCGATATCTCTGGGCGGGTCGGAAAATGTCGCTGCGGGGTGAAACATCGGATAAACCAACCCCGAAACAGACGCCCATTTCCCCAGCACATACCGCTCGTAGAACGCGCCGGAATATAGCCGGTGATAACGCCGGATCATTTTTTTGGAAAGCGACGGATTGTCATACAGCGTGAAGCTGACATACAGCGCGTTTTTCGCCGCCATAATCCCGTAACCCGTAATACGGCGGGGAGGTAACACAGCATTGGACTGACTGATCCGGCAGTTTTTTCAACACACCTAGCGCGTCACCTACCAATATTTTTACTTCCATTTGTTTTTACCTCCATAAAGTTAACTGTGCCTTTTCATCCTCCAACCGCTCTGAAGCTTTTAAAAAATAATCTTTGTCAATTTCAAATCCGACGTAATCAAATCTCATCTGGTGACAAGCAATCAGGCTTGAGGCACTGCCGACATGGGTGTCCAGTATTTTATCGCCGGTGCTGGCATAACGGTTTAACAACCACGTGTAGAGGGCAACGGGCTTTTGTGTTGGATGTATGCGATTCCCATCCGTGTTAGTTGGCGATTTGTAGTATGTTTTTGCAACTTTGTCGAAGGATGTCCATGCAAATTCGCAAGATGCAAATGATATGTTTTCAGGCTGCTTTTTATCCCATATGACAAAACCTTTGCAAGGCGGCAACTGAAAATAATTTCCCCCCCATATTATTTGATTGTTGCTTACACGAAACAGTTCTTTAAAATAATCGTCCGGAGGTATGTTTTTATCCCATTCTTTTTTTCCACCATAGTGACCTAAACGCCCGCTTTTATTTATCCCTATCCCATATGGCGGATCAACAATGGCCAAATCAAAGTATTTGTCAGGGAAACGCTTCATTCCCTCTATACAGTCCATGTTGTAAAAGCCGAAATCCATCATGTCTACTTATCCTTTCCGCTATTCTATAAATTTTATCTGATAATGCCGCCACGGTGTACCAAACAGTCCGTGAATGCCGTCTTTCAGCGTTCCGCTGACAATCCGGTACTTTTTCGTATCCTGCGGTAGATTGCGCCACGCCTTGCCTTTCATCCGCTTGTACCGGATTTCCGGCTGTTTTAGGTTTTTAGATGCGTTCCAGCGTTTTTTTACCGGAAACGTCGGGGTGTCAAATGCCCTGCGATTCTGTTTGATTATGTAATTCGCCAGCCCGCCATACTCGCCGGTGTTATCCAGTAATCCATTTACCCACACCTTGCCCCATTTCCACATCCCCGACAATGTTTTCAGGTCAATGTATTCAATCACAAAATGGTGGTGGATTACGCCCCTTTTTGATAGCTCCGTACTCCAGATGTACTTGCATGGCTGTGCGATTTTCTTGTAATGACTTCGCAGTGTGCGCAAAAAACCGTTTACTCGCTTGATGCTTTCCTCAAACTCCGGGCGTTCATTTTTCCGGTATGTCAGTGCGATGTGCATATCTCCTTGCCGGAAATTTGTGTTAATCAGCCATCGCAGCTTGTCCTCCGCATAACGCTCGTTCAGGATCAGTTGGTCGATGTCGGTTGACTTACGGTTTTTCCCCCTTGCACTTTTCTTGTTTCCCCGGCGTGTGGAGTAATACTCCTCGACTTCGCCGCACCCGTTCCCGAAGTCTACTATCCTACGCCATCGTTTCATATTTTCTTACCGTCCGCACCTCTATATTTGTCGATAAATTAATACCTTTAACGAGGATTTAAAGGGCTTCGCGCCCCGTTTTTCCTGTTGACAAAAATATCAATTCGTGCTATAATAGAGGTATGGATTTCCTTTAATATTTTCTTAATCAGCTTGTCCGTGGTCGAATTCGGCAGGCTGATTTTTTTGCCCCTTGACGACGATTTTCCCGTTTTTGATTGCCGCGAATATCGCATCTTCAAATCGCTTGCGTTCTTTGTCTGAAATTGGAAAATGCGTCGGTAAGTTGTTTCTGCGCCGGAATCCAGTATACAGCGGCAAAATGTCGGGATGGTTGATGTTAATGCGGTACTGCGGATATGGTGCATCTGGTTTGCGATAGATCTTGTCATTGGTTATAATCTGATTCATATAATGCCGTTCTCTTTCAGCTCATCCAGCCATCGCGGCTGGTAGTCCTTCGTCGGGCATCTTGATTCCAGATATATTCCGGATTTTGTGCATTCCACGCAGTCCGTTGTGCTGGTGCATCCCATAATGACGTTTTCGCCCTTGTTTTGCAGGGCTTTTTTTATCCTCATCCGCAAAACCAGTTCACATGCCCGCTGAAATCGTTCCATTGCGATCAGCGGGTTTCGCATTTGTTCATCGGTGTACTCCTGCGCCGCTTCAATGCTTTCGCCTTTTGCATTATTAATAATGTATACCCCGCCGCTGATGTAGCTCATCCCGACGATGATGTTTCCGTCACTGTCGCGGAGGGAATAAAAATTATGTATCACCCTGCTATCATTCATTTTTTCTCATCTCGTTCATTTTCGCATCGTTGGCAGACGGTGCGGGCTTTTGGTTTTCCAGAATCTTTGCATAGCGCTGCTTGTTGCACGTTGGTGCTGATGTGTTTCGGGGGCGACTTGGGCAACTCCAATTGTGACCTTTAATGTCTGCTTCTTTTTGCCAGCCTGCCGCCCTTAAACTGATTCCGGATTCCGTGTCCAGTATGTATGTGATAATCTTGCCGTATCCCATCTCACGCGCGATTCTGGCAGCGCGACTATACAAAAAACTACATACGCCCCTTGTGCCATCCGTGCATAACCGGACAACCTCCAGCGTTTTTCCGTCGTCTAAATGCCGCGCCACAGGTCGGGCGCATTGTACAACGCCCACCAATTGCCCTTTAATCTCGCAGCCAATCCGGAATTTATCACGGTAGACGGCGGTGTGATGGCGGTGCAACTTATCAACAAACTCGTTCGCGGCTTTCAGTTCAATCGGGATTGCGTTCATCCCTTTTCACCTCCCGGCGCTTCGTTGCCGTAATCGTGCGTTTCCCAATCATCACCATATTTTTGTTTCATATGCTCGTTCCAACTGTCGACTTCCTTTTTCCACGCAGATTGAATCATCTTTTTGATAATAAATTTCGGCAAGAATGTTCTCCAACACATCTTCTCACTGTAATTTGGATTTATGATACAGTCATCGTCGTAATCTTCGCCGTTAAACCCTCCCGTGTGCGCTGGACAATTAGCGCAACGCTTTTCTTCCATGCGTTCAAATATATTCATTTTAACCTTTCACCCACCCTTCCTCGCTTTTGTACGCCAATATTTGCGACTGATATAGTTGACATAATCAGTAATTGATGTATACAATTTTGTGTCAAAAAATCCACCATAGAAGCTGGAGTACATTATTACTCACCTCCCGGCGCTTCCGGCATCGGCTGCCAGTGGGTGACAAAATCACTTACAGCGTAAAACTGTTCGCAGTATGTTGTGGCTTCCCACCACCCCTGCGGGACGAGAGCAGTGCCGTTTTCGTCGTATTCAAAATCATCATCTTCCAAACCGCCATCAAACCAACTGTATGCGCTATGATCTGTGCTTACCGTTCCGTCCTCATACATAGCCTGACCCACGATTTTTAATATTCTCCCATCGCTGAGCTTTCGTGTTGCGCATATCTGGACGGTTTGCTCATTTTTCGGCAACCCCTCGCTGACCGGAATCCACCCGTCAGCACGGCGATTCCATGCGGCGATGGCAAGATTTCGCCCATCTTTAATCCATTCTATAAATAAACGACATTTATGGCATCCAATCCATCCGTTTCTAAACGGCGTATCTATGATTCGCTCACTTGCCTTTTCCCCACAACACGGGCAGCTTTTTAGTTCTTCGGGCATTCTTAATCCTCCGTTACAATGTGGATTTCTCCACCATTATTTTTTACGACAAGGTATTGACCCGCCGGATTGGTAATTATCACCGTATCTTCCTCCGGCAAATCAACCTTGCATACGTCCTCGCGGGTTATGCCTTGCTCCATCAACCACTTCATGATTTTGTATTGCGCGATTGTATTTGCGTGAAACAAATGCGTCATTCGTCCTCATCCTCCAAAAATGATATTTGATTAATATCCTCCCGCAGCCACCATGCCATGACATGTTTTCCGTCCTGCCATTGGGCATCAACCGGCAATCCGTCACGTTTTCTTGCTTCTATCATCCGGTCAAACGCTTTGATGTAATTTTGTTTGTAGATTGGATAACGTGCAAAATCTCGCATCATTCCTTGTGCGCCGCCCATCGGGCACCCGATGCAGCCGACACGCTGGCAACCGGTTGTATAATACAATGGATTACTGTTACAGCCATAATGACGCAGAAATTTCCATACATCGCTGTCGCCCCAGTCAATTATCGGATTAACCATTGTGTTTGTCGTACGATAACAATGCTCGACAAGCCTGCGGGATTCATCGTTATCGTTATTTAGGATCAATCCGCCCTGTTTTGTGACTTTGTAATCAGCATTCATGCTGTCTGCCTTTTTCTGTGTTGTCTTGGGTTTACCGATAATTTTAATTAAATCTGCATTTGTGCTGCGGCTTGATGATTCCGCCCACCTCACGCCGGTGACTTTGACCTTGCCAAATCCGCCACGTTCCTTCAGCACTTCGCAGCAGAACCTTGATAACTGTGTTGGCGGCATTCTCTTTTTTTCAATCAGCTTCCACATTGACATTTTCGGCTCATCAATTTTTACATCCGGCTGAGATTTTATGTACCTGACTGTTTCGGGTGCATCCACGGTCGTTAAATTATGCACTGTTTCAAATTTCACGCCCGCCAGATGTGCCAGTATCTTGATGCAGTCGCTGTCTTTGCCGCCAGAGTAGCAGAGATAATAACCATCGTCGGGTTCAAAATTTTTCAGCCGTGCGATTGCGGTTTTCTCAAACGCAATTAAACTCACCCTTCGTTTCCCTCATTTCTATTTGCGCTTGGCAGTCCCCTTCGCCATTTCAGCATCCGAAAACACCACGGTTCGATTCGCACCCCAGATGTGCGGCTCGGGCGGTCGGTACTCGTTCGGCACGATGCCGCACCGTTTCATTCCAACGTCAACCGCGATGACGGGCACGTTCAGCTTGTCCGCGATTTCGTCATTTGTCAGCCCGCCCAGATGCAGCGCGCGCATCCGCAGGTTATTCACTTTCGTGCTGGCGGCAGCTTTTTTCATTTCCGCACCCCGGCGCTTCAGCGACGTTTCGATGTACGCGATTTTTTCATCGTCGCGCGGATCTGCTTTTTTCAGAATATGCAGCGCGGCTTTGACCTCGGCGTGTGTTGCCATGCTGACAACGCGTTTCAGCGGCGGTGATAGCGGCTTGTCCGGTGCGGTTATGTACTCAATCTTGCCCATGCCATTTCAACCTTTCCTTCCTGTGCTTCCGACGGGCGCGTTTTTCGGCGCGATCAATCGCGTAAACTCCCGCTGTGATTCCCGCGCCGCAGAACAACGCGGCATATGCCAGTGCGGTGATCATCATTCCGATGCACCCGCTTCCAGCGCTTCGCGTGCCGCCCGAATGATGCTGCTGAATTCCATCCATGCCTCGTCCACTAAAATGGAATACGGCTCTCCCTCCTCAAACGGAATCATAATCGCATCGCCCCACACGCCCATATTGTCTTTGCCGGCGTTTTTCAGAATCTGCGTTGCAACTTCGTTGATTTCGCCGTCAGCGCCGTAAAACATCACCATGTTCCCGCTGATGTATTCTGATAGCAGCCTGTTCGCGCCGATGGCGGTTCTGATGCTTTCCGCGGTGGGATTGACTCCTTTCTGGATGCTTTCGCCGGATTCCTTGATGATTGCAGCCATCATTTTATTCTTCCTCCTCATAATATTTTTTCAGTTTTTCCTCTCTGGCGTAATCCCGCTTCAGCGTTTCCGGATCGTACAACATCCAGAAACTTTCCGATGAAAATGCTTTCCCGGACCCGACGCGCAGCTGGATCAATTCTTTTCCCAGCCTGTTTACGTAAAAACACTCTCCAACTTCGATTTCCAGCGCGCCGATGTTCATTATATAATTGTCGTCATGCCCGTCCACATCGCGCTTCAGCCCAGTTGTGGGCAGCTTCAGTTCTTTTTTGATCAGCTCTTTTGCCTGCTTCAGCGTGATTTTAAACGGCTTCTTTTTGCTTTTCGGCATTTGTTTTCATCCTTTCACTTCTGCTTTTCTGCCATGCCTCGTATTTCTGCTGCGTTCCCGGCTGTTCAAAAAAACGCTCGACGGCTTTAAACGCGTCGTGCGCGATGTGCGCGGCCGCATGGGGCGGGATATTATTTGCGCATCCCTGCATTGTTGTTTTCCTCCCTCTTTTTCATCTCTCGCGCCAGCAGTGCCGCGAAGCTATCCCACTGCTTGTCCGACACGTTCGCCGATGCTGTTTTCGGTGGGGGAATGTACTGCCCGCGCTTGTAGGCTTCAAACCTCTCCCGCGCGCCTGAGTCGATCGGTACTGTGATTGTTGTCATCTGGTGTACCTACCTTTCGATTTCTAACGCTTTGGCGATGACATTTGCCGTGAATTCCGACTTGCTGCCCGACGGCGACATAAACGCCATGATAGTGTTTTCCGCATATCCGGTTGCTTTCGCTAAATCGGCATTCTTCCAGCCCTTATCGATCATGGCTTTTTTGGCGCGGATTCTGAATTGTTCAAATCCCGCTTCGATTCCGCGATTACTGGGCATTTTCTCACCTACTTCCAATATTTTTTTATTTTTTAGATATAGAAACCTTGACAAGCGGACTAAAAAAATGTATTATATTAGTGTGAGGTAATACAATACGCAGAGTTTGGTTTGAAAAATTCGATTTTTCTTGCCCGTATTTTTTGCACCGTTTTTTCAAGGTTTCTATATTTCTATTATAATTCGTAAAAACGAGATTGTCAATGATTTTTTCTCGTATATACGAATTTTGTTTGTATCTACAAATTATAAAATAGTCTTTTGGCTAAATCAAACAAATTTTTAGATTAAGAGGTGCGGAGATGACGAAGATTCCGAAATTGTTTGAGTTGATGATTTCAAGGGGTATTAATGCAAAAAAAGTATCAGATGCCACAGGGATATCTACAGGAAACATAAGCGATTGGAAAAGCGGGCGCAGTGTTCCATCTCTTGATAAAATAAAACAACTCGCAGACTATTTCAATGTATCTATTGATTATCTGCTCGGGAACGAACAAAACGAAAAAAGTCCTCTTTCTGAAGAGGACAGGGAATTGCTTGATGTTTTTAGCCAACTTGGAAAAACGCGCCGAAAAGACTACCTTGATTTAATACGCGGCGAACTAAAAAAATAAGCTTGCGGCTTATTCAGCCGCAAGCTCTGCGCGAATCATGTCAATGTACGCGCGCTTTTGTTCCTCCGTCATCATCTGGATCAATTCCAGTAGTTCTTCTATGTAGTCTGTCATAACCCTCCTTTCTTCCCCTTTTTTGTGGATTATTACTCCATCCAATTGTATAATAATCCTTTAATCAAAATATTTCAACCATCTTGTCCGGAAATCCCGGACAAATCACAAAATATTAAGATTTAAAAGCGGTATAGCACGTAAATAATTGCGCCGTGTTTAACTCCAGCGCTTCTGCGATCAGGCACAGATCGTCTAGCTTCGGGCTGATTGCCCCCCTCTCAATATCATTTATGCGGGTTTTTGTGATTCCGGTCATTTCTGACAATTGACGCAATGTGATTTTTTTGTAACCGCGCCATTGGGTGATATATAGCTGATATAATTTTCCCATGATTGTATTATAGCCGTCGCGCTTTGTTTTATTTGTAGAACGTTTGTTTTTATTATAATAGCACGTTTGTTCGTGGTTGTCAAGCCCCTAAAATAATTTTTTGAGGTGTGATGTTATGGGATTGCGTTTTAGAAAATCAATATCTTTGGGCAAATTTGCCCGCGTGAGTTTTGGCAAGAAAAGTGTTGGCATTAGCTTTGGCATTAAAGGCTTCCGGGCGTCCGTAAATTCAAACGGAAAAGTTACGCGAACCGTCGGAATGCCCAGCACTGGCGTTTCCTATGTTTCGACGGATCGTGTGCATACTGCCGCAAATAGCCCGTCCGCAAATCCTGACCGCACTACATCCACCCATCCACAAAACAACAAACCGCCCGTTTCCACAAAAACATGGTTTATCGTGCTGATGCTGATTCTGTTTTTCCCTGTTGGGCTATTTCTGATGTGGAAAAAATCCAGCTGGAACATCATCGTTAAATGGTTGATTACGGCGTTTTTTGCATTGGTGACAATTGGCATTGCGGTCACCCGCGCGGATGGCACGGAGAACAATCCCGCTAACAGTGGGGCTGTAACGACGGTATCTGGATCAAATCCAGCGGCAACAACAAAACCAACATCTAAAACGTCGAAATCGACAACTCCCGTAGCTGTCACAACGACAAAACCGATCGCAACATCAAAACACGCCCCCGCCGCTAATGGCGCGCTGGTTTCCGTCGGCGGCACTGATTTTTTTCCCGGCGAAAGTGCGACGTTATCGTTTGTCGGCAAACCAACCACAGAATATCATATTACGGTTTATTATGCTTCGGGCGCGTCAAGCGCCGCCGGACTAGATGCAAAAACATCTGATTCCGACGGAAATGTTTCGTGGACGTGGAAAATCGGCGTGAGAACCGCTGCCGGAACGTATCGGGCTGATGTGTCAGACGGCAACAAAACGGATACATTCGATTTTACTGTAAAATAAATGGTTGGTGATAAAATGAACGCTGTAATCTATGCCCGATATTCGCCCGGACCCCAGCAGACGGAAACCAGCATCGAGGGGCAACTCCGCGAATGTTCTGCATATGCAAAAAAACTAGGTATTACTATTGTAAATACCTATACCGACAGCGCCCAGAGCGGACACACCGATAATCGGTTGGAATTTCAAAAAATGTTGCGCGACAGTAAATCCGGGCTGTTTGACGCAGTGATCGTTTGGAAGGTCAACCGTTTTGGGCGGAACCGCGAGGAAATAATTTTTAATAAGGTGCGGCTGAAAAAGAACGGCGTCAAGGTTTTATATGCCGCTGAAAGCATCCCGGAGGGAAAAGACGGCGTTTTGTTGGAAAGTCTGCTGGAGGGGCTGGCAGAATATCAGTGGCATTCCATCCGCGAGGATGTAATCCGCGGGATGCGTGAGGGTGCATTCAACTGCAAATACAACGGTGCGGGGCTGGCGTTGGGATTCGCCGTGGATTCCGAAAAACATTATCAGATTGATCCAGATAACGCCGAAATCGTCCGGCAGATTTTCCGTATGTACGATGGCGGCGATTCGGTCACGAATATTATTGGCTATTTAAATTCGCGCGGTGTCAAAACGTCGCGCGGCAATCCGTTTTCCCACATGGGCATTGCGCGTATTTTGCAAAATCAACAATATATCGGGGTGTATCGTTGGCAGGACATTTCAATTCTAGACGGCATTCCAAAAATAGTTGATCCGGAATTGTTTGAAAGGGTGCAGGAACGCATGAACAAACGAAAAAAAGCGCCGGCACGTCCGCGCATGGACGATTTTTTATTAACGTCAAAATTATTTTGCGGCAACTGCCAAGGCGCGATGGCGGGCGATAGCGGCACGGGCAAAAGCGGGCGCAAGTGGTATTACTACACGTGTCTGCACCGCAAACGCAATCACACCTGCGACAAACGCAGTGTGAAAAAAGACGATTTAGAAAATTTAGTCGTGAAAACGACCGCAGAATACATCCTGCGCGATGATATGATTGATTATATCGCGGACCTGGTTATGACAACGCAGGAAAACGAACTGAATGACACGTCTATGCTGGAATATTACGAAAAACAGTTGCGCGAAACCGAAACGGCAATCAAAAATATCATGCGCGCCATCGAACAGGGCATCATCACCAGCACGACCCGCGATCGGCTGGTGGAGCTGGAAGAGTCCAAGCGGATCATCGCCGTTGAAATTGCCAAGGAACAAATCGTTCACCCAAAATTTGAAAAAGATCAAATCGTTTTTTATTTGGAGTCGTTCCGCGGCGGAGATGTGGATGACAAGGAATACCAGCGCAAAATTATAGATACGTTTGTTCATAAAATCATTTTGTATGACGGAAAGATCGTGATTACATTTAACTACTCCGGCACGGACAACGAGGTTTCTGTCGATATGATTGATAAATCCGCCGCAGATGCGGAGGAAAACGCATCCGGTGGGTGTTCGGATACGCCCCCGTCGCCTCCACCACAAAAGCCCTCATCACAAAGGGCAGAATGAACCCCCTGTATACAATTGTATACAGGGGGTTCATTGTATTAAAAATAGTCAGTATTACTTCAGCACTCATGATTTAAAATATGAATATGTTATTTATGTGATTTTTTACTCCGGAGAGCTCTTATTCTTTTGATTGTTTGACTATATTCGCAATACAATTTTTCAGGTTCTGCATTTCGTACTTTCCCCTTACTAACTTCAATTAAGTCTTTTAAATATTCATATTGTGTTGTGAGTCTTGCACCGGACATTTTATTCAGAGTTTTTATGTCGTAAATTTTTAAATTAATACCTGTGCAAAAACGTTCCATCTCTTTTATATAGTCTAGGCGAGTTGCGTCATCTACAGTTACTGATGCCTTTGGAGATAAATTAGGATATTTATCTCTTATTCTTGTGTATTCCTCAATGGTTGCTAGTTTCGATTGCCTGATTGTTGAGGAGCGATATGTACACACTGTGGCAAGTACACCAAAGACAGTTGCGATTGATCCAATGGTCGTAAAGACTGTTGCAAAAATTGATAATGATTCGATCTGTTGACACATATACATTCTCCTCAAAAGTATATTTTTATATGTAAAAATATCCGCATATCATTTGTATAATACTGAATATTTTAACATGAAACCTAATTTCATTATATCATAAAATATTTAGAATACAAGTAAAACAAGAAAATATTTCATATTCTTCGTTTTTACGCACATCATTCATGCAAGATTTCATTAACTTATGGGATCATTAGGTCATTTCCACAGAAAACCCTTGTAAAATGTCAAAAAATACGTTATTATTATGACATCAGTCAAATGTGGAGGTATCATTCTATGGGAAAGAAGAAAAAACATAATAAATATAAGTATGATCATAGTGCTGTGTCGGAGATAATACGTGGTAATTATGATAGTCGTGGCAATGAAGGCTCCAACACAAATGAATTTTATGATGATTTCGACGACGGTTTTGGTTTTATGGATAATGATATTGATGCAGTCGAACAGGAGCAGGAAGATGATGACGAAGATTACGAGGATGAGTCATCCAAGATTCCCATTGATGAAAAGATTAAACATTTAAGCGAGAGCATAGAAAGGACAGTAAGTAGAATATTTGGGCACGAAAAGTATGATGACGTGGATGACAAGATACCATCTGAAAACGATAACGATGATTCTGACGATACAACCGGTGTCAGTCATAATATCACTCGCCGATCTGATAGAACAATGATAGAGGAACTCTTGCAGGGCAGGGATACATTGCCGCAACTGTATTATGAACAGGCGAACAAGATATTCCACACGATATTAAGAAATATTAATAATAAATATTATGAGACTCAAGTTGCTTCCCCTGATAAAAAATTAGAATATCTAATGATAAATAGCTATAAAAACTCGCGAACACGTATACTGAACACCATACAAAAAGCAAATGATGATTCATTTATGAGCAAGTTCTATACGGGAAGTTATCTAATTAAGGAACGAGACCGGTATATCGATATTATGTACAACCAGAGACCATATGAAGGTGAAAATAAATTTGTGCTGGAGCAGTATATAAATATTCCGTACAAGCTGTTTGTTACAATAAACGGCAAATCTGAAGTGTTTTATTATATAGAAAAATTCAACAACCTACATGTCATATGCTTGTTGATAAATTCAAATAGTTTCACATTGGATAATTGCAAAGGAACATTCGCAGATTCTAAACAGGAGTTTGAACGTATAAAACCTTTATTGGAGAAACTAATCCTATTAAATGAAGTTTTAAATGATGAAACATTCTGCATCGATTATGATGATCTATTAAAATCAATACACAGAGATAAGAAAAAAACAAATATCAAATTACAAAAATTTCTTTCTATCACATCCGGAAAATCGAGCATATGTATTATAGCTGAGTTAGTAAAGCATAAAGTTCTGTCTGCTAAATCCGCATCAAAACACATTGATTTAGATAGTACCCAGTATGATTATCCGTTGGTGGTACATACAGAGCCGGAAACAATCAACACAGCTCGCTTGTTTATTCAATCTCTTTTGGAGCAATTGGATTTAAACTATATTACGGTCCTACAAAGAAGTATCAGTGAGTATAATTTAATCGGAAGTGATAAAATTCCTGTTTTTATTAGTTATAAGCCATCGGACTTTGAATCGATCAGGAAAAGAATAAAAAACAGATATTTTATTTTCATTACATCCGAAAGATTTGACCGGACATTTCAAAGACCAGCGACTGAATATCATGTCGCAACTCAAAAAGATTCGGAAGTACAAAATGCGGAAAGTTATTTCTTCTCGTTGGCTTCGGCCGATATACTGAACCAAAACATGTATAAAAAACGGATTTTGCCAACTAAATTGGTTATGGAGGAGATGTTAGCGTTAAAACCTGACCTTGGGTTACATCCGGTTGAGCTTGAAAGGCAAGCTTTTATATTAGCTGTATGGGCAAATATATACAAGACCTGCAACCAAAAATTTGATTTGGATTGTAAAAAGTTTATTGAGCTATTAAATCAAGGAGACCTTCCTTCTGCTTTTAGCATTGATACTTCCGAGGATGCGCCCAAGCAGATCCAGTCCAATGTTTCTGCAGAGGAGGGTTACAAACAGCTTTGTAAATACGCCCATACACTTGATGGTAAAAAAATCCCGCTTTCTAAAGAAGCTTGGGAGACCCAGAAAAACTATGATTTTGTAAAAGAGATCCAGGGCGAAAAATATTTGTGCATGCATGAACAGAAGGATTATGTAAGAGTTATAACACAGATAATCAATTGTGAGCAAGAGCATTTCGTTGCCTACTTAAAGAAGGAAGGATTTATTGTTGATTTCGATAAAGATGGTAAGTATTCCTCCCATCCAGTCAAGTTAAATTCGTCGAATTCATGCAGATTATATCGTATAAAACTCATTTATTGAGATGACGAAACTTGGTTCGTTTTTCTAAGCATCTAAAATAAATATTATTTTTATAACCCCCGGCACAGATTTCACTGTGCCGGGGGTCATCTGTTGTCAGCCCAAAAGACTTTTGAACGGTTACAAAATAAGTTACAATCACGGTTACAAGTGCAGTTACAACAAAGAATTGTAATCAATATAATACGAGACACATTGCGATATAATTGCGGAATGTTTTTATCGTAGCAAATCCCGATATCAAAAACGGTCTCGTTTTCATCTCTTCAGCCGTACAAAAATCGACATGGATTCGATGTGTTTAGAAATTTATTTGCTCGCAAACAGGCTCTTAATCTGAAGATTATTCAGAAATTAACAAGGAGAGCGATGTAATATGACAACGTTAACGATATCTCGAAAACAAATTGAACAAAGCGAGGCAATGTTACGCCCGCTGGAACTGCCTGTTTGTCAGGAACTACTATTACAAATTCTCCAGACGATTTTGTCAGAGGAGGGACAAAGCAATGCTAAAAAATCAGCCTAAACGTGCAGCTGTTTATGCCCGCTATTCGTCAAACAACCAACGTGAGGAGAGTATTACAGCACAACTCCGCGCAATTCGGAAATACTGCGATGACAACGGAATTCTTATAGTGAACACGTACACCGATGAAGCAAAGACCGGCACAACCACCGATGGACGAGATGAATTTTTACGCATGATTGAGGATGCAAAAAGTGGGGCGTTCGATTCGGTTATTGTACATAAGCTCGACCGCTTTGCAAGAAACCGGCATGACTCAATAGGATTTCGTTTCGAGTTGAAGAAGCTTAACGTTTCGCTCATCTCGGTTCTCGAAAACATCGACGGCGAAAGCCCAGAATCAATTATACTTGAAAGTGTGCTGGAGGGACTCAACGAATACTACAGCGCGAACCTCAGCCGGGAAGTGATGAAGGGCATGCGCGAAAATGCCCTGCAATGCAAGCACTGTGGAGGACTTCCTCCGCTGGGGTATCAGGTGAACAAGGAAACAAAAAAGCTCGAACTCCACCCCGAGGAAGCCGCGTTGGTTCGCTATATTTTTCAAGCCGTCCTCAGCGGTAAATCGTACAACGCTATTATTAATGATCTATATAAAATGGGTGCGAAAACGCGCCGCGGAAAGCATTTCGCGAAAAACTCACTCTATGAAATTCTGCGAAATGTAAAATACACGGGTTTGTATACATTTAATAGCAAAGAATCTAAAAATTATGCTGGAAAGCGCAACAATCACGCCTACAAGCCCACTGAGGAAATCATCCGGATTGAGGGCGGCATTCCTCAGATTATCCCAACTGAGGATTTCGACCGTGTGCAGAAAATTTTAGACGGACGGCAGAACAAGGGGATGCACGGCTGCGGCAAGGAAATTTATTTGCTTTCCGGGAAACTCACCTGCGGCGAGTGCGGCGGCATATACTGCGGCGATGCACATCATTCCGGGCAGAACAAGCTTTTACACGTTACCTATCGCTGCAACAACCGTGCAAGCCGAGGATCTGGAGTTTGCAGAAATAAGCCGATTAACCGCGATAAGCTTGAGCATTATGTTCTCAAAACGTTGGCGGAAGCCGCTTTCAACAAAAATTTTCTGCCCGATTTGATTGATCAATACAACGATAAAGCAAACGCAAGTTCAGATGAGTTTGCGCCGATGATAAAGGCACTTAAGAAAAAAGTCGTAGGAATAAATACAAAAATTGAAAATCTAACGCATGCCATTGCCGAAAGCGGAAATTTAACCTTGATTCAAGCATTGGAAGCAAACGAGTCGGAAAAGCTTCGGATTTTATCGCAAATTGCTGAAATGAAGCAAAAATCTCAAGTAGTAGAAGCATCGGAAAGTCAGATTAAATCGGCTTTTGAACGCGGAAAGCTGATGCTTCAATCAGGCGAGTTGGAGCAAACACGGCAGCTGATTAACATAATCATTGACCGCATTGTAATAGAGCCTGATGATGTTAAAATTGAGTTCAACAATCCCGGTGTCTTCGCATTTGTCACACAGGCGCAGAAGTAGCGTCAAGGCGTAATGCCTTGGCGCTTTTGTTATTATTATTGTCGTCCGCCCGGACGATTTTTTTGTTATAAGGAGTAAAATATGGGAATACATACATTTGAGCTATGCAAGAATATAAAATGCCTTGAGGAGTTGCAGGATATCAAGTCCAAATTTTGTTTTAACGTAAACAATGAAAATGTGCGCTATTGCAAGATTGATGAAGTTTCCGGAGTCCGGATATGCTTGATTGAAAAATCACATTTCGCTGCGTTTAAGCTTATTATCAACCCATCTGTATTGCTCGGCAATTCTGATGAATATGCTAGTGCCGGTGCGAAGTTTGATTACAAAATTGTTGTTGAGATTATAATAAAAATTATAGAATTATTCGACATTGGGATGAACATCGAGGACTTCCATCTGTCGCGCATTGACCTTTGTCACGACCACACATTTAAATACAAGGGCGCAAACTATAACAATAAACTTGTACACGAATATATCCGTGTGCTTAAAAAAGACAAGCTTCCGGAGCAATGGGGAAGATCCGTGCCTACTCGTTTTGGCGATGATCTTTTCCAAATTGATACCCGAGATTTTGCTCTTGCTGTCTACAATAAGTCTGCAGAAATTCAGAATAATCATGGAAAAGCCAACGCCGATGGACACTGCGTACTGCGAACGGAATTGCGGTTGTATGCAAGGGGTATATCGGAGTATATTGATTTTTCGGAGAAGTCGAAACTCGCCGTCTGCTTGCACTATTTCGGTGCGCACTGTAACGAAATTCTCCGGAATTTTGTCGATGACAACATCCCCGCTTGGCGGTATGTCACGGAGGAACGCATAAAAAGGGCGATTGATACAAGTTGTTTCAACACGAAAATCAAGCAACGCTTGAATAAATTTACGGCTTTATTGAATCAGAATCCATCACAATGTGTTTCTGAGCTGCTTGACGCACTTTGCTTGTCCAAAAGTGAAAAATCGACGCTGATAAAATGCTTCCGAAGCTTGAACAACTCCCCCGTCGTGACAAACGGAATCAACCGTCCGCTTTTACCGTTGATTCGCCTGATTGGCGGCTAGCGCTCATTCCCGCTATCGTTTCGATAATTTCCGCTGTCTTTTGTGCCTGAACTTCCGTCATACCGCGCAGGGCAATTTCAATGCGTTTCAGTGATTCGCTGTGCGCGGCGGCGGAATCAGATTCAAAATCCAGCAAGTCGGAAAGCGTGATTTTCAATGCCGTTGTAATCTTAAACAACGTGTCCACCGTCGGACATTTCAGCCCGCGCTCAAGGTGTCCGAGAAAAGCCGGGTTAATCTCAGCTTCCAACGCGAGCGCCTCTTGGCTGAGCTTTTTTCTTAGGCGGAAAAGGCGGATTCTCGCCCCGACTTTATGCGCGAGTTCTGTGTTTTTCATAGTGATTCCCCCGTTCTATACTTTAACATTAAAGCATTTTGGGGGTAAGTACAAATGCTTATAGATAGTATAAATAATATTAAAAGGCATTGACATCGCGACAAAAGTCGTGTTATACTGAAAACAAAGGGGCTTTATGGATATAATGCTATAAATGTGGACACTTCGGTTGAACTATGTGGTTTCTGGTAGATTTGGGTGAAATTATTTACTGGGAAAGTTTTTCGACATTTTTTGTTTTTTTTGCAAAGTGACAATGGTTGTCACTTACATACGCTATAATGGAAAGAACAGAGAGGAATCATACCTCTTGAATTTATAAAAGCGGTGACAGGAATGCACAAGATTAACGAAAACAAACTGACAAACAACAATCTATTCTCAAGCGTCAAATTCAGCCGAATTCTTTGCCATTATACCAAGTTGATGAACGGTGACGCGATCAGGATCAAGGAGGAAGCCGCACATTTTAATGTGAGCAACCGTACCATTTCCCGCGATTTGGAAGATCTTGCGGCATTCTTACATAACCAAATGGTCAGCGGCGGAGAAAAAATGGAGATCTATCATGACAAGCGTCTGCGCTGTCACTATTTGCTTCGAAATGAAAAAAACGCGCTCACCAACAGCGAAATTCTCGCCGTGTGTAAAATTCTTCTGGATAGCAGGGCTTTCCGGAAGGAGGATATGAGCGCGGTTCTTTCAAAGCTTTTAAACAACTGCGTACCGAAACAGAATCAGAAGCTGGTGAACAGGTTAATTGCCAATGAGCTTGAGCATTATATCGAGCCTCGTCATGGGAAGAAATTCATTGGGATGCTTTGGGATATCGGCGAAGCGATTTATGCGAATCGGATGTTGAAAATTCGTTATGGAAAGCTGGATGGGACGGTTGTCGAGCGAATTGTAAAGCCGGCGGGACTGATGTTTTCGGAATTCTATTTTTATTTGACAGCGTTTATTGAAGACATCGACCGCGAAAAGGTGTTTGACAACGCGGAGGATACGTTTCCGACGATTTACCGCATCGACCGGATTCAAAGCTTCGAGGTTCTTGCGCAGCGGTTTACGGGGCTGCACAAGGACAGGTTTGAGGAGGGCGAATTCCGCAAGCGCGTGCAATTTATGTACGGTGGGAAGCTGCGCAGGATCAAGTTTAAGTTCATCGGGACAAGCATCGAAGCAGTGCTCGACAGGCTTCCGACGGCGAAGGTTCTGGAGATAACCGCCGACGGCTACGTGGTGACCGCCGAGGTGTTCGGAGAGGGGGTCGAGATGTGGATTAGGAGCCAGGGGGATCGGGTGGAGATGATGCAATAATAACTGGAGGGATTGCGATGAGTGACGATAATGAAAAAATTACTGCGAGACCGGATTTGATAGACATGACTAATATGGCAATTTCCAGCGTTACGGATAAGACATTACAGCGTTACAGTGCAGCGGTTAAGGAGCATCTTGTTGCGTACAATGGGATAGATCATGAAACCAGAAAAATCATGAAAAAAAGCTTGAAAAGCATTTCAAAGAGTCATGTCAACAAGAATTACAGAAGCATTAATCTCAAGCAGCAAGCAGGATTTTCCGCAGAAGTCAAGGAGACCGCTCGTGAGAATGCTGAACGCATCATCCGAGGAAGTCGACAGCGTATTATACGCACCGACGACATCGGACAGGTGAACGATCCTTTGTATGATCAGGTAAAGGTTGACATGCAGGGCACTATTGTTGACGCGACTGGCGTTCAGATGAAGTTCACCGGGAACAGCGCAAGCAGTCAGTTAAACAAGCTGATGGGGAAAGACTGCGAAAAGTATCTCAATAACGACTGTGACATTATGGTGCCCGCAGATCGATATGACCTGATAAAACAACAGATCCCGATAGAAAAGAAGGGGCTTCGTCGGCAACTCGCTAAAATGGAACAGACTGGAAACATCGAACAGCAGGAAAAGCTAAAAATAAAGCTCGATAAGTTGGACCAGCTGGACAGGAAGCTGAAAAAAAGCCGTGTTTCTACCGGAGAAGCTATGGAAGCACGGATAAAGCCGAAACTTTCCACAGTTAAGGATGTTGGAAAGCTTGCGCACCGCGGTGGAGTTGTTCAAGCGAAAAACAGTGCAAGAATTGGCGGCGGCATCGCAATGATAAAGAATGTTGTAGCAGTTGCCCGATCTGAAAAAACTGCGAGAGATGCATTGGTGGACACGGCAATACAAACCGGAAAATATGCTGCATCCGGATACATCATGGGTTTTACGGAAACGGTTATCACCGGAGGAATGCGGAATGCCGCGAATTCGACAGTGCGGGTGCTGGCAAAAGTGGGACTTCCCGGAAAAATGATTGCCGCAGCCGTACAAGTATCCGATGTAATGATGGACTATTTTAAAGGGGAGATTACCGGCACGGAATGCCTGACCAGATTGGGCGATAAAGGAACGGGTATGCTTTCCTCTGCAGCATTTGCCGTTGCAGGACAGATTTTAATTCCGATCCCCGTTGTGGGCAGTGTTATCGGAGGCATGATTGGTTATGCGTTTTCCAGTTCATATTACGGACAGCTTATGGCAGCACTGGCTGAAAAAAAGTTAGCACATGAGGAACGGCTGCGGATTGAAGCGGAATGTGTCACGGCGGTGGCAGCC
Organism: Oscillospiraceae bacterium; assembly: GCA_047602575.1. Taxonomy (GTDB): domain Bacteria; phylum Bacillota; class Clostridia; order Oscillospirales; family Ruminococcaceae; genus UBA1366. The sequence continues at coordinate 26,506 of JASGGY010000008.1, read as the reverse complement.
ATTCGGGAATACCGCGCGGAGATGGAGCACGTAATCGCTGGATATTTTCAGGAATACCAGACGGCGTTTTATACCGCATTCACAGAAATCAAGGAAGCGTCGGAAATCAACGATGTAGACGGATACATCAGTGGTGTGAACAGAATTACACGCCAGCTTGGAGGAACGTCTCTGTTCGATACGATGGACGAACTGGAGCAGATTATGTCAGGGAGCGAACCAATTCATCTGTAATTGGTTTGACTATAAATTTGAGAGGAGCATTTTTTATGCCGGTACCATTTATTTTAGGAGGAATCGCAATTGCAGCAGCCGCAACCGGAATCGGAAAAGGAATTCATGCGGGGGTGCAGAACAGTGAGGCGAAGGATGTGAATTCCAAAGCGGGAGCAATGTATAAAACATCTAAGGAAGCTTTGGAGAAATCAAGAAAAGCATCTGCATTCGCACTCAACGCGCTCGGTGAAGCGAAAGTAAGGGTTTTGGATGAGAGCATTAACCGGTTTGTCGGGGTATTTGAAACGATACATAATGTGGAGCTTGAGGGAAGCGACGGTTTGAACGAACTACCGAAATTTCGTGTTGACAAGCAGTACTTTGAGGATATGAAGAAAATGGGTAAACTTGCTTCATCGCTGGCGGCGGGCGTTATCGGAGGCGGACTTGCAGGCGGACTTGCTGCATTCGGTGCGTACAGTGCAGCGATGACATTTGGCGCCGCATCCACCGGAACAGCAATCGCTACCCTTAGCGGTGCAGCAGCGACCAATGCGACCCTTGCATTTCTTGGAGGAGGTTCTCTTGCGGCAGGTGGCTTTGGCATTGCCGGCGGAACGATGGTTCTCGGCGGCATTGTTGCGGGACCGGCACTTGCAATTATGGGATTTTTCCTGGATGCAAAGGCAAGCAAAAACGTGGATAACGCCTACAGCAATCTGGCGCAGGCTCAGAAAATATCAGAAGAATTGATGACCGCATCCAGCTTATGCAATGCAATCGAGGCTCGGGCTAAGATGTTCTTTGATCTTTTGGTGAAGCTCGATAATCTGTTGAATCCGTTGACTGATAAGATGGAGATGATCACGGTTCTTGCGGGAAATGATTACACCCAGTATAACAAACCTTCAAAAGATGTTGTTGCAAAAGCACTTACGGTTGCCGGCGCGATAAAAACGCTGCTTGATACACCGATTCTTACGATCGACGGCAAGCTGACGGAGGAATCCAAATCGGTTTCAGTTTCCGTAGAAAAGCTCCTGACTGTGGCGGGATAGTATGAACTTCCCTGCATTGGATGTGGCTTGTGCTGTCATATGGCGGGTTGTATTGTACAGCTTGCAAAACATACAGACAGCACAGGCAGCTGTATGTATTTAAAGAACAACAGATGCAGTATTTATACCAACCGCCCGATAATATGCAACACGCAGCGGGTATATGAGCTGTATTTTTCCAGCTCAATGACGGAATCGGAGTTCATCCGCGAAAATCTGAAGGTATGCCTTGCATTGAACGAGCAATCCGGTACGCAGGAGAATCTTCAGCTGCTTCAGCAGCTGCTGGAGCTACTGTGATGGACAAGAATATATCGACTTTGCGCCGTTGTGAAATAAACCGGCTTGTTTTGATAAGAAAGAAGGGTACACGGATGCTTTGTAAAAACTGTGGAGAGCAATTATCCCGGAACAATCACTTCTGCGCGCTTTGCGGTGCTGCCGCAGAAGCAGAGGGATGCACAGAAAGGAAAAGAAACCAATGGGGCTTTCCATGCCAGTGCTGTTGCAACTGCGACGCGTATAACCGATCAGAAAAAGTCCGCCCCTGCAACGCAAGCGCACAGAAAAGGTCAGAAGCGACTTGCGATTTTTGCCTCAGTTGCACTGGGCGCTTGTGCCGTCATCATCGGTGGCGGTTATGCGGTGTATTTCAACTTCTTCGACAAATCCGTGGACAAGTTTGAAGCGTATATCCAGAACAGCGATTTTGACAAGGCAGAAAACTTGTACGACCGAAAAATCGACGGGCATGAGAAAAGAGAAAATGCCACAATTGATTTTCTTGAGGACTATCTTTCCGGAATCAACGGAATGTATCTGTCTGAACAGATCGATTACACTGAGGCTTATCAACGAATCAATGCCGTTGATGAGCTGGACATTCTTTCCTCAATCAAAATCAACGACGCATCTGAATCTGTGGAAAACAGCAGTTATTTCGAGTCTATCTGTGAAAGCATGCAGTCATATATTGATGAGAAGAATTACGCTGATGCGGTTGCGGCAATGGACAGCTTCCATGATGGCGACCCGTTTTATGCGCGGGCCTTGTCTTTAAAGCAAACGGCGATGAACGCAAAACGCAGCGAGTTAATTCAGGACGCGGAAAGCGCCGCGCGGACAAATGGTTATGAGAAAGCGATTGCTTACTTGGCGTACTATACGCCTGCCTATCTCGCGGATGACGCGCAACTGCTTGCGGAAGTGGATCAGCTCAAAGGCTCGTTAAAAGAAAATTTGCTGGCTGATGCGGCGGCGGAGGCAGAGGCGGGAAATTATCAAGCCGCTGCAAGCAGCCTGAGTGCAGGATATGATGTTTTGCCTGACGACACCGATATCAACGCGAAAAGAAAGGAATATCAGGATAAAGCGGATGAAATACAGAAGCAGCGAGATTTGGGTTATACGATTGTAAATACGACCTTGCGGGACGATGGTGTGGTCAATGAGAACGGAAAGCCCTATGAAGCAACCAATTCCAATACGGAAATCACCTCTCAGGGGGATTGGCTGTATTATATTAAAAACAAAAGTATCTACAGAAGCAGTCAGGATTTGAAGCAACAAACAAAGCTGATTGATTTTACTTTTTATCCGGAAGGATTGAATGTGCAGGGTGCATATTTGTATGTCATCGATCCTGACGGCGGGCGAATCGTGCGAGTGAAAAACGACGGCAGTGACTTTTTGGTGCTGGTGGATGAGGATACCCCGACAAATCTCTTTGTCACCGGCGATCAGGTTTACTTTCAGCTTGAAGACTGGGGTGGATCGAGCGATGGTGTATATTGCGTGAACACGGACGGTACGGATTTCAAGCAACTTATTTCAGAGTATGTCGACAGTTATTTTGTGAAAGACGGATCAATTTATTACGGAGGTAAAATGGAATCTGGTTGGGAAACGTCAATGGGGTCAATGGCAGTGTACCGATATACATTGAGCAAGAAAGAAACCGTGCAAATGGAGCGGTTGTACCGCAGTTCTCCCTTTTTTGTATTGCATGATAAAATTTTAGTAATTGACGATGTCGGAGGATTTTCCTTTAGTATTAAAAAAGATGAAATCATCGAAGAGTTTATCAAACGCCCTGAAGAAGTAGGCAATTCATATGCACAAGACAACACGTTTATATACTTTTTTACAAGCGACACTTTGGTTAAATACAACATCAACAACAACAAAACAACAAACATGAAAACCAATGATGATGAAACGGATACAACAAGCGAAATCGTAAAAGTCGGCGATTACATCTACATACAGACATACAACGACTATGATGATACCGTCAGCACCCTAAGCCGGATGAAGCTGGATGGAACCGGAGAGGAGCAGGTGTATTAAGCCGAATTCCATACCTAATCTTTGCAGAAAAATACGTTTAAGGAGACACCCGCCATGAAAAAGCTCTGTCTGATCGGCATAATTGCCGGCATTTTGCTGATGATCCCTGCGATTCTGGATTTCAAATCATTTACCTATTCAAAGGACACACAACAGGATACGGTTATTGTTGATAATGATGAAATAGATTATAACTGGGACGCTCATTTGAATACAGTAGCAACACATAGTATTTCCGCCCATCTTGCGTCAGATCCAGATACATGGGTATTTTTCGATATTACGGGCGGTGATACCATCAAACCCGGCACAAGTTATCCCACAGAGGTCGTAACATATACCTTCCGCAACCATTATGGCATCAAGCAAAAGGTGGACATTTCATCGTGGAAGGATGTCACAACCATCCAAGTTGTGCGGCAGGATTCCGGAGCGCAAAATACCATTACATCCATTGAAAACGCCATTGAGGATGGATTTGGGAGCAGTTATGGCTTTGATTATGTGATGATTGCCGTTGGTTGTGCGGTGATTCTGGCAAGCATCATCGGACTTGTCAATGCAAGCAACCGCGTTGCTGTTATCGCCGAAACAGTATCTCACGCGAAAGCAACTGCGGCATATTCCAGCGAAAACACTACTTGTAATACAGAAAGCGATGATGAGCCGCATACTCCTCGAAAAATTGCGATTATGCCTAAAATCGTATTCTGCTCTATGTCATACTATATGGGCAAGCGAAACGAGATTTTCACCGAAATCATGAAAGAAACACGAAACAAGGATCTTGCGGAAAATGCCGTCTTAGAATTTGACGAAAGAAGTGGGTTCTCTGAAATGCCAATCATCGGGAACCTGCCGCCAAGCTTACCGCCGAAAGCCAAAGTCGATCGTGTTTTTCAAGAAATGATGGAGGAAATCAATAAACCATAATTGCATCTGCTGCAGCCGAAACAAGCAACCCGCTCGCTGCTTGCCCCGCCAATTCTATTACAAAAAAACAAGGTGCCAACCTTTCGGCACCTTGTTTTCCGTTATTTCTCCCCGCCTAACTCAATCCGGCGGTACAGTGTGGATCTTTTCACACCCGTCATTTCCTCAATTTCTTTCAGCGAATAGACATTGGTATTGTAGAGCCGGAGCGCCTTGTCCGCCGCCGTCCGGTCAATTTTCGGACGTCCTCCGCACCTGCCCCTTGTCCGCGCCGCGGTAAGCCCTTCCTTGGTTCGTTCGACGATGACATCCCGCTCAAATTGGGCAATTGCGGACATCAGCGTGAACAACAGCTTGCCCGTGGAGGTCGCGGTATCAATTTGCTCTTTCAAAGAAACCAGATGCACACCCTTGGCTTCAATCAGCTCCACGAGTTCGATCAGATCCCGGGTAGAACGCCCGAGCCGGGAAAGCGATTCGATCACAACCGTGTCGCCCAACTCCATCCGCTCCAGAAGCTTGTTCAGCTCCGGTCGGTTTCTTTTCGTTCCGGTCATCTTTTCTGCATAAATCACCAAAGCACCGGCTTTTTTCAGCGCATCCGTCTGCCTGTCAAGATTCTGGTCGTTGGTCGAAACCCTCGCATAACCGAATATGTAATTTTTCAATGTTCGCGGCACTCCTCTCAAAAACCGTCGTTTTTGGAACGAATTTTTCTCCGTAAAAAAAGCACGCATTTCTGTGTAAAACAGCGTGCCTTTTGTCCCAAAACCCGTCCCAAAATCAACGTGCCGGTTGCCATACGTTTTTGGAACACAGCCTGTACTTAACGCTCATACAGGCAAAGATCAAGCTCCGCTTGGTCGTACAAAAGCGCTTCCAATTCATCTAAACGATAGCCGCTTTGGTGGAGCGCCAGAATATCTTCTTCATCATAGTGGTCAATCCATGTGCAGAGCAAGCTTGTCGCTGCGGCAAAGACAAAGCCCACACATTTTTCGAGCAGCGTGTTTTTAGCACACCTCGAAGGTTTCGTCAAACAGTCTGATGATTTTCTGCAAGATCGTTTTGATCGCAGAAAGCAGTTTTTTCAGCATATTCCATCCTCCATTCATGATTTACGCAAATTTTCTCGAATAATTAAAACAGCCGCAGCACCGATTTTCTCAATGAATTACGGTGCTACGGCGATTATACTATTATAATATATACATAAAATGGGAAAGCTTGCGCTTGTTTGTGAAAGCAACAAAGGAATAAGAAAATAAGGAGGCAGTCACATTTATGACCAGATTGAATGACTATGACGAAGATGATTTAGAGGACTATCTAGAGTGGCTTACGCCGTATATGGTGATGGAGATTCTGGGGATTTCGAAGAATACTTGCTATAAGCTGCTGAAAGCGGGCGTGATCAAGGGCGAGCGGTTTGGGCGGAGCTGGAGGGTGAGGAAGGGGGAATTGTTGGAGTTTTAGAGGAAATCTTGTGGATTTACGGTTTCTGCACTTGACGGCGGGAATGAAAGAGTATATGATATTATTATAGGATTTGTCTATCGGTGCCGTTATCATACTTCCGTTGCCTGTTTGACAAACTACGCATGGGTTGCGCCAACAAACAGAAGGAGCATTATAATTTTAAATTGTGTATATCACAACCATTGCAAAATAGAACTAAAGCTCGTGCGTGACATTTCCTCTTTGGAAAAGAAAATATTACGCGAGAATCAGTTCAATAAACAAGTCGAGCTGAACGGCGAGTTGAAACGTATGAGAAAAGAATTGGAGCAAATGGTATGATTAACGAATATCTGTTTTTGTCCGACGAATATCAGTCTAAAGTTAAAGAATATAAGCCTGACGGCATAACCGTGGAGATTTCTGGAATATCGAACACTCCCCTTTGGGTTGCCTCTTATTCACTTGCACATAAAAATGAGGAAAGCGCAAAAAAACTATCCGAGGTAAATATGTATCTCATGCAATATTCACCGCTCGTGCTGTCATGTGAGAGTTCAGAGTATTACAATCAGATTCTTTTTCCAATGGTCAATAAGCTTGAGCGAAAGTTAAGGAAACTGCTTTATCTGGCTGCTTCTATATCTGACAACGAAAAAGCGAAAGAAAGCATAAAACAGATTGAAGAGATGGATTTCGGCGAAATCTTTGACTTACTATTCATAGACCAGAATTTTATTCTCGACATGAAAAAGCGTATAAACGCCGAAACAAAAAGCGAATTCAGCGGAAAGAGCAAATATTCTAAAGAAGAGATAAAAGCTTATTTAGATTCGCTTGTGGAACACAGTCTATGGGATAAAATTCTTGGCGAGAAAGATGTGCCTACGCTTAGAAGCCGATTTAGAGATGTACAGTTTTATCGAAATGATGTTATGCACGCTCACAACATCAACAAAGAATTGTTTAATAATTCACGAAACTTATTTGAAAAGATAAATAAAGAGTTGGATATCTCTATTGGAAAGTTAATTGGGGTTTCGGATGAAAAGCATACCAAGCAGAAGACAGAAGTAAATACAGCAATTTCTTCTGCAATGGCGGCAATGGATTTGTCTACGGTCACTGACGTTCTCAAAGGTGCGTCAGTTTTGATCGCCATGTTGGAGATGTCAAAGGTAGTGAAGGACTTACAACCGTTGAATACAACTCTGGATGATGCCACTAAGAGAATACTGCAGCCGGAAATTTCACCTGTCACAGCAGAGGCGTTAAAGAAAATCAACACACTCCAGACCTCACCTGCTATGGAGAGATATAACAGACAAATGAGCCAGCTGAGTGAAGTAATGCATCAAGAGCAACAAAAGCTTAATGTATTAAAACCAAATAATTCCTTGAAAGAATCGTTGCGTTCTATAACTTATGGCATGTCACACAATAACGATGGACTTGACGATTTTGATAATAAAGACTATGAAACAGATAAGGAAGATGAACCTAAGGAGGACACCTCCAATGAATAACCCTGATAAAATAAAATTCGAAACCCCGAACCTCACCGCCGAAAACGTGGCGAAAATAGCTGCGCTTTTCCCGGTGCAGTTGTCGAGGGCAAGGTGAATATCGACCTGCTCCGTGCCATGTTGGGCGAGGAGGTTTTCGGCGATGAAGCGTACGAGTTCACATGGGTGGGCAAGCGCGCCGCAATCGCCGAAGCGGGCAAACCGATCCGCAAGACCCTCCGCCCCTGCGTGGAGGAAAGCCGCAACTGGGACACCACCGAGAACCTTTACATCGAGGGCGACAACCTCGATGTGCTGAAACTTCTGCAAGAGAGCTATCTGGGCAAGGTCAAAATGATTTACATCGACCCACCTTATAACACGGGGAACGACTTTGTGTACCGTGACAACTTCGCCGCAAGCCGCGAGGGCTACGAGGAGGAGGCGGGCGTTTATGACGAGGACGGCGACCGCTTGTTTAAAAACACAGAAACCAACGGGCGATTCCACTCCGACGGGTGCAGCATAATTTATCCGCGGCTTGTGCTTGCGCGGAATATGCTGCGGGATGATGGGGTTATTTTTATTAGTATTGATGATAATGAAGTGGCACAATTAAGAAAAATATGCGATGAGGTGTTTGGGGAAAGCAATTTTGTTGCAAATATTATTTGGGAAAAGCGATTTACGCGAAGTAATAATGCGCGTATGTTTGCATCGCTAACCGATAATATCTTAGTCTACAGGAAATCACCTGTTCTTGATTATTTACGAGCACCACGCACTGAAAAATCCGATAGTATTTATTCTAACCCTGATAATGATTCACGCGGAGTTTGGACAAGTGTTTCTTATGTAAATCCAGCTACAAGAGAACAGCGCCCTAATTTAACATATACAATAACAAACCCTATTACTGGTAAAAACATTGATCATCCGACCAATGCATGGAAATATGAACAAAGCCGACATTTACAACACGTTGCAGATAATCGTTTATACTGGGGACAAAATGGCGAAAACATTTATCCAAGGTTGAAAAAATTTCTTAGCGAAGTTGAAAACGGAATGGTTCCAGTGAATTTGTGGAAAAGAGAAGATGTAGGAACGACAGATGACGCAAGCAAGGATTTAGCTCAATTGATGAATGCAAAAGTTTTTGACTTTCCAAAATCAATTGACCTAATAAAGGAAATACTACAAATTGTCGCCATTGATAACAACTCTATCATCCTCGACTTCTTCTCCGGTTCTGCCACCACTGCCCACGCCGTTATGCAGCTCAACGCCGAGGACGGCGGTAAGCGGAAGTTTATCATGGTGCAGTTGCCCGAAGTATGCGCCGAGGGAACGGAAGCCGCTAAAGCAGGCTATTCCACCATTTGCGAAATCGGCAAGGAACGCATCCGCCGTGCGGGGGATAAAATCAAAGCCGACAGCCCCATGACAACGCAAGACCTCGACATCGGCTTCCGCGTTCTGAAACTCGCCGACACGAACATGAACGACGTTTACTATGCGGCGGGCGACTACACGCAGGATATGCTCCTGATGATGCAGTCCAACATCAAAGAAGACCGCAATGATATGGACTTGCTGTTCGGCTGCTTGCTCGACTGGAGCTTGCCGCTTTCTATGCCGCACATTCACGAAAAGATTGACGGCTTCACCGTCCACACCTACAACGGCGGCGACCTGATTGCTTGTTTTGATGAGAAAATCAGTGAAACGGCAATCCGTGAAATTGCAAGCCGAAACCCCCTCCGTGCTGTATTCCGCGACAGTAGCTTCACCGATTCAGCCGAAAAAATAAACGTGTTTGAAATCTTCAAACTGCTTGCCCCCAACACGAAAGTAAGGGTGATATAGTTGAGTAAAATCTCAATTCGTTTTTTTGACGAAAAGGAAGTCCGTGCCGTTTGGGATGATGAAAAATCCAAATGGTGGTTTTCGGTATTGGACATTATCGGCGTTTTGCGCGGCGAGGATGATTACAATAAGAACAGAAATTATTGGAAATACTTGAAGACAAAATTAAAAAAAGACAACAACGAGTTGGTTAGTATCGCTAACCAACTGAAATTGATGTCTGCTGATGGAAAAAAATATCTGACAGATACGTTTGATAATGACGGAATTATCAAAATTGCTAAAATTTTTCCAAGCAAACAGGCAAATCGATTTATCGAATGGTTCACGTACAGTGATGAAACGATTGACGAAAAGAGCAAATCCAAAGCATATGCCCTTTTCGACAGTTCAATGTTTGATACAATTGAGGTCGGTACGGTGAAAGGCTTGCAACAGATTCACGGCTATTTATTCGGCGGACTGTATGACTTTGCAGGGAAAATCAGAACGCTCAACATTGCAAAAGGCGGCTTTCAATTTGCAATGGCTCGATTCTTGCCCGAAACTCTGAAAAAAATTGAAAAAATGCCCGAAAGCACTTTTGATGAAATTGCTGACAAATATGTGGAGATGAATGTTGCGCATCCTTTTATGGAGGGCAACGGCAGAAGCATGCGCATTTGGCTCGACCTAATTCTAAAAAAGAACATGAAAAAGTGTGTGGATTGGAGCAAAATCAATAAAAAAGACTATCTTCAAGCAATGGAAAAAAGCGTGTCTGATTCCGGAATGATAAAAGACTTATTACAATCCGCTTTGACAGACAGGATTAACGACCGTGAAATGTTTATGAAAGGCGTAGATTATTCCTACTATTATGAGCAGGAAAACGAGATTACGGAGAGTGACGGCGAATGAAATTACAATTCAGACATCAGCCTTTTCAAGCGGACGCTGCGACTGCCGTTTGCGATGTGTTTGCGGGGCATCCGTTCCACGCACCCACCTATCGGATAGACCCCGGCATCATGAAGCATATGAGTTTTACACGGGGCAGGGCTTTACCGGATTTAATAATGCACCTGTGGCAATCAGCGACGACAAAATTCTGGATCATATCCGCGCCATTCAGCGTGCCAGGCAAATCAAGCCGTCTGAAAAGTTGGAAGGTCGGTTTAACCTGACCGTTGAAATGGAAACCGGCGTTGGCAAGACCTATACCTATATCAAGACAATGTACGAACTCAACAAGCGTTACGGGTGGAGTAAATTCATTGTTGTCGTTCCGAGCGTCGCTATCCGTGAGGGCGTTTATAAGTCCTTCCAAATGACGGAGGAGCATTTCACCGAGGACTACGGCAAGAAAATCCGCTTCTTTATCTACAATTCCAAGCAGCTAACGGAGATTGACCGTTTCGCTTCCGACAGTGCGATTAATGTGATGATTATCAACAGCCAAGCGTTCAATGCCCGTGGAAAGGACGCGCGGCGCATCTATATGAAGCTCGATGAGTTCCGCTCCCGCCGCCCGATTGACATTCTGGCAAAGACGAACCCGATTCTGATTATCGACGAACCGCAGTCCGTGGAAGGTGCGGCAACCAAAGAGCGGCTCAAAGAGTTCTCTCCCCTTGCCACGCTTCGGTATTCGGCAACACACAAATCCGACAGCGTTTACAACATGATTTACCGTCTTGACGCGCTGGAAGCCTACAACAAACGGCTTGTAAAGAAGATAGCCGTCAAAGGCATCTCCGTTTCGGGCAGCACCGCCACGGAGGGCTATGTATATGTGCAGAGCATTAACCTTTCCAAAGGCAACCCGACCGCTACGATTGAGTTTGACATAAAAAGAGGCACGGGTGTCGGAAAAGTTTCACGAACTGTCCCTGAAAGTTACAACCTGTTCGATAACTCCGGCGAACTCGCTGAGTATAAGGACGGATACACTATCCTGCGGATTGACGGCAGAGATTCATCTGTTGAATTTACCAACGGCAAGAAGCTGTTTGCGGGCGATGTGATCGGTTCGGTCAGCGAGGAACAGCTCCGCTGCATTCAGATACGGGAAACCATCCTCTCCCATATCGAGCGGGAACGTCAGCTTTTCGCAAAGGGCATAAAGGTTCTGTCGCTGTTCTTTATCGATGAGGTGGCGAAGTACAAACAATACGACGATCACGGCAATTCAACGGGTGGCACTTACGCTGAGAGTTTCGAGGAAGAGTACAATTCCATCGTCGGCAATATGCAGCAGACTTTTCACGACACGCCGGAATATTTGGAGTACCTCTCCGGCATATCCGCAAAGCGGCAGTGACGTCCGCAAACGTCAGGAAGTCGGACGCGGTCTGCGCCTTGCCGTCAACCAGTACGGTGAACGCATGGATGAGAACGTGCTCACCCGCAGCGAAATACACAATGTGAATGTTCTAACCGTTATCGCCAACGAAAGCTATGACAGCTTCGCCAAGAGCTTGCAGAGCGAAATTGCCGAAGCGGTTGCCGATCGTCCGCGCAAGGTCGATGCGCAGCTGTTTACCGAGAAATTCGGCGAAGACATTGCCACAATCATTCATGAAAGCCTAATCGAAAACGGCTATGTGAAGCGTGGCGAACTTACCGAAAAATACTACGAAGCAAAGAAAAACGGCACGCTGGAAGTGCCGGCGGAAGCGGAAGGCAGCGCCGCCGATATAATTGCCGTGCTTGATTCCGTGTATGACCCAAATGCAAACAAGCCGGAAAATGCCCGCAAGAACAACGTGGAGGTTACGCTTGATCAATCAAAGCTGAACAGCCGCGCCTTCCAAGAACTGTGGTCGCGCATCAATGGCAGAAGCTACTACACCGTCGGGTTTGACGAAACGGAACTGGTCAAGAAGTCAATCTCCGAACTGAACAAGCGACTTCGCGTGTCCAAAATCTACTTCAAGGTCGAGCAGGGCGAACAGGCAAAGACGCTGACTTCTAAAGACCAGCTTCTTTCGGGAGAGGGCTTTGTCCGTGCCGATACGGTGCGCGAGGAAGCATCGCCTTACACAGCGATGACGGCGAGCAGTTCGGTCCGATACGACCTTGTTGGAAAAATTGTCGGTGAAACCGGGCTGACACGTAAGGCCGTGGTCACAATTTTAACCGGCATCGAAAAAACGGTCTTTGACCAGTTTGGCAACAACCCCGAAGCATACATGACCCATGCTGCCAACATCATTAACGAGCAGAAGGCGACGGCAATCATTGAACACATCGAATATGACAAACTGACCGAGATCTTCAGCACCGATATCTTCACAGAGCCTGACCTGAAAAAGGGTGCATTGGGCGTAAATGCTATGGAGGCAAAGCGCCATCTGTACGATTATGTTATCTACGATTCCACCAACGAGCAAAAATTTGCCGCCGAACTCGAAGCGCACAGCCAAGAGGTCGAGGTTTATGTGAAGCTGCCGCGCGGCTTTTATATCAGCACTCCCGTCGGCAAGTACAATCCTGACTGGGCGATTGCTTTCTATGAGGGCAAGGTGAAACATATTTATTATATCGCCGAGACAAAGGGCAATATGTCGTCTTTTCAACTGCGCGACATTGAGAAAGCAAAAGCACACTGCGCCCGCGAACATTTCCGCGCCATCAGCGGTGAGAACATCAAATATGACGTGGTGGATAGTTACGATGCGCTTTGGAATCTGGTAAGGAATTAAGGGCAGACAGACGAATAAATGCAGTCTACAAACAGTTTTATACTTATCCACTCTTAAAACATCTAAAAAATCGCGGCAAAGCCTTTCATTCATAGGGCCGTCGCGATTTTTTACAACTTTTCAAGAGTGAATTCGTCTTACTCGGTTTCACATCACTCCGCCCGACTCAACTCCGCCCACACATACTTCGAAAGCTTCGTCACCACCATGTCATAAGCATGGTCAACCATCTGCAGGAGTTCCTCGTCGGGAACAATACTATCCAGACTGATGGTATTGAAGTGCGGCTGCTGCACGAGCGCGTTTGCCTTTAATCCTGCGCGGTCCGAAATAACTTTCATCGCACTCTATTTCGCCCGCTTCTATTCGTTGAATTTCATTGCAGTGACGATGAATGATTCTTCGCATTTCTATTGTATATCGGTTGATAGTATTGCGATTCAAGTTGGTCAGAAAAGCGATTTGTGTCGCCGTTAAATCGAGGGCAAAATACTTAATTATTTCCCGAAATTTCGCTTCAGAAATTTTCGAACGATTAGCATATTTGTTTTCCACTGATTTCATCACCGTTTACAGTATATCTTTTTCTGCTAATCTAGTCAAGCCCCTAGTTTAATTATACCACTTTAAAACTTGTATTGTCAAATAAATTTCGCACATATGTTCTTTTATTCTTGCTTTCTTACAGATTATGTGGTATAATTTATTGTAAAAGTTACAGCGGACAAATTAATGCTCTAGACGAGAGATCTCCAAATATTCTATGTCAGAAAAAAGGCGCTGTGATGCTTGTAAAAATGATTGTCACCGACCTTGATAACACGCTGTTAATGTGTGACAAAACAATTAGCACATATACCGTCAATGTGTTCCTACATTTGCACGAGCAAGGGGTGCTTATTGCATTTGCTACTATAAGAAATTTATATTTTGATATGGGGGTTATATTATGACGATTAACAGTAATGATAGTCTGTTTGATTTGCCAATTATGCAGTTCAGGTCGTTTTTCAAAAAGTTTTTTAATAACTGGGATGTTGAAGATCTGATGTTGTTTTTTAACTTGGGTAAGGAAAAAGCAGACGATATCTTAATTAAGCTTGAAGCAGAAGGGTATGTTGAAAAAGAAAGAAAATTACAGGATATACAGTTGTGGAAAAACACAATAAAAGGAAATGCACTGGGGATAGCTTCAGCTGCAAAGCCTATACTTAGAAAGACCGCCGAAAAGAAACTTGCGGAGTTTTTAGAAAGAGTTCAAGAAGTAAATAGGAATGAATACTATTTATACAAGGTGAAAGAGGTTATTCTTTTCGGTAGTTATCTACGTGATACAGAAAAGCTAGGAGATATTGATTTAGCCGTAGAAATTGTTCCCAAAGAAACGGATAATCATAAATTTTATGAATTAACCAGTGCGAGATCCAAAGAAGCAATCAAAAAAGGGCGCATCTTTAACAGTTTTATTGAAGAAGCTTATTTCCCTTATACCGAAGTGTATCGGTATTTGAAATCGCGATCAAGAAGCATCAGTTTGCATGAGACGAATGATGCGGTATTGAAAACGGCTGAACATAAGGTGCTTTTTAGGGAAGAATAACTGACTTATTTTTTTATAACACTTAATCAAATTTCCTATTGGTGCAAAAAACGATGAAGCATGTGCGCCTACTCCTCACTCACCCCACACAACCTTTTCAGCGCAGAATTGTTGCTGTAATCCTCGGTCAAGCGAAGCAGTCGCTCCAGGTCTTGTACCAGGGCCATGAGGCAGTGGTTTACTCCATCAGATCGCCGTCGGGGATCACGCCGGTTCCTTGCTGCTGTTTGCGTAACCCAAACTTCTTAAACAGATGATCGGATGATCGGTGAAAGGATATGGCTTTGTTTTAAAATGATAGTTGAAGGGTTCATCAGCATATCAATCGGAACAGCTGTTTATATATTTTTTAAGACAAGAAAGCGAAAAATTCTAAAAAACGTTCCAACAGAAACACGCATTGAGATTCTTAGAAAATACAGCGGGTACGACAACAATGAGGTTGCAATCAGGCATCACGCTTATATTGTTTTGAAAAACCCTGCCCCAGAGATTTTATTGAAATATAATTACGCGCGCTATCGCAGTGAAAATTTCAAAAACAAGGACGATATTGTGTTTGCCATGCTTGACTTTGTGTGTGACAACTTTAAGCATATCGGCAACGCCGCTATAAAAGGCAGCCACAGTTTAACAGGCATTATTTCGAGCTGTGAGAAAACAGATTTAAGAACAAATTGCAGAGGATTGTCGCTGATGCTGGCAGAGCTGTTGCGAATCAACGGAATAAAAGCCAGACATGTGACATGTAAGCCTTATGAAGAGCCCTTTTCCGACTGCCATGTTGTGGTTGATTGTCTGATGCCGTCAGGCGAAAGAATTATGCTCGACCCGACATATCGGCTGTATTTTACGGACGATAACGGAAAATATGTTTCCCTGGCACAGCTTCGTGAAGGAATCATTAACGGAAGGCACTTTTACCCGAACGCAGATGCATCATACAACGCAGAGGCTTTCAGCTACGATAATTATATAGAGTATATGTCCAAAAACACCCTGCGATTAAATACAAACTATAGGCTGAACGATACGGATTCAATTCTTTCGGAAATCGAACTGATTCCGTGCGGATATTCTGTTGCCGGATATCCAAAGGTTGTGCAGTATACAACCAATGCGGATTATTTTTGGAATATGGAATGAATGTCGATTTCGTCCGATATTTTTCATGTATAATAAATGGCAATTAATTTTAATGGTGCGGTGTTATCATAATGTGCTTTCAAGAACAAAGCACGTTGCGACGGCGGTATTAATGTGAACGGAAAATTGATAAGAGATTTTTGCGTGAATAATACTATTTCGCTCATAAAATCACTGCGAAAAATCGCGACAAACCCATAGATTATAGGTTTTGCCGCAATTTTTAGACGCTTTTTAATCGTGAATTAGTATAAGATGAAATTATATATCCTCACTCACCAACCACTCCAACACATTTATCTGTTTAATCCCGTTATGCGATGTAAACGGCGTGTAGTCCATAGTTAAAAGAAACTTTGGATTATGATCGTTTATGGAATCAAGTGCGGACAATTCTCGCTTTAGCGTTGTAGGCTCAAGAACCGTCTGTGACACCTGATAATACTCCTCGCCCTTGCTGTTGATTGCAATAAAATCCACCTCAGCATCGCCGGATTTGCCCACATAGACCTCATAGCCACGCCGCAAAAGTTCCAAATACACGATATTCTCAAGAACATGACCCATGTCAGTATGTCGCGTGCCAAGCAGAAAATATCGCAGCCCAATGTCTGCAACATAGTATTTCGCACCGGTTGAAAGGTACTGCTTGCCCTTAATATCATACCTGCCAGCCTTGTACAAAATGTAACTGTCAGCCAATGCGGACAGATAACTTTCCACCGTCGGCACACTGATTTTTCGACCGGCTGATGTCATGGAATTTGCGATTTTCGTTGACGAACAAAGATTTCCAATATTGTGAAACATAAATTCCACAACGCTTTCGAGCATCGACGAATCAGAAATCTTCTTTCTCGTTACGATGTCCTTGAGCAGAATTGTATTGTATATTCCTTCAAGATATGCACGGATATCCTGCTTGCGTTCAAGCTCAAGCGTTCCCGGAAACGAACTGTTTGACAGATAATTCATATAGAGTTGAGCGGTGTTATGATTGTCAGGGAACGCAGAAATATACTCCCTGAACGACAACGGAAGCATTTTCATCTGCACATATCGCCCCGAAAGCAATGTTGCCAGCTCGCCAGACAGCAGATAAGCGTTTGAGCCAGTGATGTACAAATCAACATTTTTCTTCACATAAAGCCAATCGACAGCCCTTTGAAAATCCTCAACCTGCTGAACTTCATCAAGAAAAACATAATTGATTTTGTCGGCAATTAGACGCTCATTTACGTACTCGTAAAGCTCCTCCGCGGTGCGAATAGCGCGGTAATCACCATCCTCCAAATTCACCGAATGTATCTGCTCTCTGCCAACGTTATTCTGCAAAAGATACTCCTGATAAAGCTCAAACATAGTGGATTTTCCGCATCTCCTAATACCAGTGATTGCTTTAATTAGATTTTTATCCTTAAAGCTGATAAGATTTTCAAGATATTCTTTTCGCTGTATCACAACTGTCACCTCGCTTATTTTATAAATCCAGTTTAGCATATGTTTGTCGAAATAGCAAGTTTATAAATCATAATTTACAAAAACAATTATGATCGAATGATTGTAAACTTCATATTCCGAAAATTTTTATGCTGTTCCGCATGGTTAATAATTAATATTGACGGAATTGCGAATTTTTAAACGGGGTTTCACACATGGGTTAAAAAGAAAAAGCAACAAATCGTCTGCCGCTTTTAAATGTATGGAAACGCTCTTAAAACTGGTAAAGCGCGTGCGGAAAGAGCTTTACTCAGCTTCACATCACTCCGCCCTACTCAACTCCTCTCGCGCATACTTGGGAAGCTTCTTCACCGCCGTGTCGTACGAATGGTTGACCATCTGCAGGAGTTCCTCATCGGGAATGCTGCCGGCCAAACTTACGGTGTTGAAGTGCGGTTGCTGCACGGGCGGGCAGTGCCAGCCGCGCACCACCGCATTGGGATAAATCCTGCGGTAGAATTCGCCAAAGTCGGGTGCGCAGTTTAGCGTGACCTTTGGCTCGCCGCGCAGGTGGAATATCTGCGCGAAAATCCGTCCTTTTTCCTGCGACGGGGCTTTTACTTTCACCACCTGTATGTCAGGACCGAACGGATAATCAAGATATGCGCCGAGCTTTTTCAAGCTGTAGGTTAGAATTTCGTCGGTTGTAATTGTAATTCCTCCCGTTCGGTTTAATTTGCTTTTCGTCGAATGTAATATACAATATTATTATAGCCGAAATGGTTTGAAATCTCAACCCCATGTCGGATGTTTTTAAGCGTGATAAACGGCTGCTTAATTTTGATGATGCGATGTTATCATAATGCATTTCAAACGCTGATTTATATATCTATATCAAGAAAAATCTAAAATATTATGATTTATCTTGACATAGCGTTCAAAACAACGTATACTATACAGTAAAGAAGATCATACTGTATCGGGAGTGATTTGATGAAACGACTGATTGAAGCAAAGCTTACGGCATGGAAAAACAGCAACGAGCGAAAGCCGCTGATCTTGAACGGCGCAAGACAGGTCGGAAAGACTTATTTTCTTCGTGAATTCGGAGATGAAAACTATAAAAACGTGGTCTATATTAATTTTGAAACAAACACATCGGTTGCGTCCTATTTCAATGACGATATCTCGCCGGAACGGATCCTTCGCTACCTTGAGGCATATGCAAATGAGGCGATTATTCCCAGAGAGACGCTGATTATTTTTGATGAAATACAATCCTGTGAACGTGCGCTGACTGCGCTCAAGTACTTTTGCGAGGAAACGCCGGAATATCATATCGCCGCCGCAGGAAGTCTGCTGGGCGTTGCAATCAGCCGTGAGCAGTATTCCTTTCCCGTCGGCAAGGTCGACACGATTACGATGTATCCATTCTCCTTTGAGGAGTTTCTGTGGGCAATGGGGCAGGAACTGCTCTGCAACGAAATCCGCGCACACTACGAAGACCTCAAAGCGATGCCCGAAGCACTTCACAACAAGGCGACAGACCTATATCGCTGTTATCTCATCACAGGCGGTATGCCTGCAGCTGTGAGCGAGTTTGTGTCAACCAAAAAGCTGATCGGCGTACCCGATATACAAAATAAAATTCTCAGTGACTATCTGGCTGATATGGCGAAATACGCAAGCAACAGCGAAAGCGTAAAAATCCGCGCGTGCTACAATTCCATCCCCGCGCAGCTAGCAAAGGAAAACAAGAAGTTTCAGTATAAGGTTGTGCAAAAAGGCGGCTCGGCAACGATTTTCGGTGCATCAATCGACTGGTTGTCATTTGCGGGAATTATCCTGAAATGTCAGCGTATTGAACAAGCAATTGAGCCGATTTCGGTGTATGCAGACCTGTCGTCTTTCAAAATTTACATGGGAGATACGGGACTGCTCGTGATGAAATCCGGTATGTCACAGCAGACGGTTCTATCGGGTGAGCCGAATTTGTTTATGGGTGCGGTGTGCGAAAACTACGTCGCACAGACGCTTGCGGCAAAGGGGTACGGCATTCATTACTGGACGAGCGCGCATTCCGCCGCGCTTGATTTTGTGATTCAAAAAGAAAACCAGATTATCGGCATTGAAGTAAAGAAAGCGCAACACGTTCAGTCGAAAAGCCTTTTTGAATTTATTAAGAAATATAGTCCGTCCTATGCCATCAGGCTGTCGGAAAAGAATTTCGGTAAAGCAGACAATGGTGTGCGGATTGTTCCGCTGTATGCGGCGTTTTGTATCTAATCACAGCCTGCTGGTCATAAATCCACCAGCAGAATTAAGCCGTATGGCTGTCGGATTATCAAGACAAGTTACATCAAACGGGGCAATGCGCATTGTTTGAAAGCAAGGGAAGTACGCAAAAATTCAAACATCTTATGGGGGGAAAAACTATGTCAGCAATAATTGAAGGATACAACCCGGAGCATAATCGGTTCACGTCAATCAGTGACTTCAAAATGTGTATGCTGCAAGGCGGTGAAGTAGAAATTTGCGTCGGAGAAAGAACATTCGGCATTTTCGCAAGATTATGTAAAACGCCGGAATCCCCTGAGCAAATTCTTGTCTGCGAAAAGTATATTGATCATTCAGAAGATACAGATTTTTGGTGCGATACCGCAGATGAAGCACTTGAGTTCAGGATCGGCGGCGTTCGTTTGCGCGATATCATTACCGAGGTTGAGGTTTCCGAAAGAACCATATAAGTGGCGCATAACCGACTGCATCCCCAAATTCAAGAGCCGTCAGGAGGAAATGCTATATTAAAATAATTAGAAGCAATACCCCGGAAGATAATTGCTTTACTTCAATCAGTGATTTCAAATGGTGCGTTCAGCGTGGCGGTGAAATTGAATTCTGCGTTGGAGAAAGAATATTCGGGATTTTTTCAAAGCTACGGCAAACACCGGAATCACCGATTCAGATTCTTGTTTGCGAGAAGTATATCGAAAATTCAGATGAAACGGACTGTTGGTAAGATACTCCTGACGAAGCGCTCGAATTCACGATCGATGGCGTTCATTTGCGCGATATTATCACAGAAGTTAAAGTAACCGAAAGAACCGTATAAACGTCCCAAAACCCAACTGTTTTTGACATGAACTTTACTGACCTGCCCCTCGCTTCCACAACAAAACACCGCAGAAATATGCGTTTCTGCGGTGTTTTGATTTTATCGCAACCCATATTTTAACTCACTATTTTAACAAGCCATCATCGACCGCTGTAAAGCGCAGGGCATTTGTACCGCGCAGCAGAATCGCGGCAAGCATCCCAAAAAGCAAGTGAAGGCACACTCCTACGACCTGAACGAATTCAAAGAATTTGAGATGAATGATCTGCCGCAGCTTAAGTAAGTCAGAAGTTAGAAGTCAGAGGTCAGAGGTCAGAAGCGACCGAAAATACGCCGTTTGGCGTATTGCGTTTGCGGGGGAGTTGTGGTACAATGTTATAATCATAAGTTGCGGATATAAATGGAAATGCATGATAATTTGCGGATGGGTTGGAGGATGCGCGTATGAAGCGGTTTTTTAGTGCGTTGATTGCGGTTGTAATACTGGTGACGCTGGTTGTGCCGGTGCCGGTGGCGACGGCGACGGATATGCTTTCGGTGGATGTTACTTACGACGGGAACGGGGTTGCCTATATCTACGGCGATGGCAATTATACCTTTAGCGGCGCTGTCGCCGGCATTGTTGTCTCCGCCGGCGCGAAACCGACCCTGACGCTGAACAACGTCACGGTGAATCGGAGCGTGACTTCCGGCGCGTGTGCGTTTTATGTTGACCCGACTGCGGATGTGACGTTGATTCTGGTGGGGGAAAATACCATAAAAAGCGGTTCTTACAGCGCGGGCATCGAAGTGCCGGTCGGCGCAAAGCTGACCGTCAGCGAACAAAGCACGGGCGCACTCTACGCGATTGGCGGGGATTCCGGCGCAGGCATCGGCGGAAAATACGGAGAATCGTGCGGCACAGTCAGCATCTACGGGGGATATGTCGCTCCGGAGGGCGGTTCGGGCGCGGCGGGCATCGGCGGCGGACAAGGCGGCGCAGGCGGTGCGGTAACCATCACCGGCGGCACGGTCACAGCATACTCCGATTCGAGCAATGTGAAGGGAATCGGATGCGGCTTTGGTGCAAGTACAAACGGTACGGCGGTGATTGACGGCGGCTCGGTTTCTACAACATTTGGCGCGACGCCCAAAAACAGTGCCGGACAAACGCTTAGCTTGGTATCGGTGAATACCAATGAAATCATGGAGGAGTTCAATCACGTAAGCATCTGCGGGGCCGCGGAATTTTCGTGCCAGTCAAGCTTGTTCAAAGGTCTGTATCTTTGGATGCCGGAAAACGGCTCGGCTTATTATAAATACGGCGGAGTGTATTATTATCTTGATACAACCGGACTCCCTGTGCCTGCGTCGGCGCTGACGGTATTGGATGTGACCAAGGCGAGTATTGTCATCGGCGACGGAACGGTCAGCGGCAAGGATGCGAGCGGCAATCCCATCACCATTGCCGACAACCGCGGGTATAAAATTATCGGTATCACCCGCTCATACAACATCTCTGTTACCGGCGGCGCGCACAACATCGTGCTGTCCGATGTGGGCGTCAATATGCAGTACACGGCAACTCCAGCAGCGTTTCGGCTGACGTCCGGTGTGACGGTGAGCTTGTTTGCGATGAGCGTCAACGCCTTTGAGAGCGGGGAAAACGAAGCGGGAATTATCGTACCGGCGGGCGCGAAGCTTAATTATTATGCCGAAAGCGGCAAGGGCATGATTGTGGAAGGCGGAGAGTACGGCGCGGGACTCGGCGGAGAGTACGGCAGCTCCGCCGGAACCATTGTGATTAACGGAGGCACGATTGTCGCGAACGGCGGCATAATGGCAGCGGGTATCGGCGGCGGGTATCTCGGCAACGGCGGCACGATTACCATCAATGACGGAGCAATCACGACAACAGGCGGCAATTTGGGTGCCGGTATCGGCAGCGGCGCAAATGCGTTCAATGCCGGTACGATTACCATCAACGGCGGAACGGTTACCGCGACCGGCGGAATGTCAAGCGCGGGCATCGGCAGCGGCACGGGCAGCATAGCCTGCGGGAGCGGCACGGTCACGATTACCGGCGGAATTGTCACCGCAAACAGCGAAACAAACGCCGCGAGCATCGGCGGCGGTGCGGACGGATTTATCACCGCTGTGAACATCAGCGGCGGTACGGTGAAAACCGGCTACGGTTCGGCTTATACCGGACTCGGAAACGGACGGCTGATAGACGCCCAACACCTGATTGGCAGCACGGCGGTTACCATTACCGGCGGCTCGGTCAACGCGTCCGGCATCAACGTCATCCCCACCAACGGCACGGCATGGGTTTACCCCACCCGTATGGTGCTGCCGAATGATATGAATACCGCGATGAAAAGCCTTGTCTTAACCCAGCAGGCGGATACATACGATTATGGCATCAAGGATATGTACACGGATGGAACCGGCACGCTTTACTTCTGGCTTCCGATCACGGGGGACGGAACAACCACCGCCGTGGGAACAGCCAAAACGGCGTTCAGCGGTTATCACGGTAAAATTCTATCCGGCACAACGCTAGCAAATCCCGCATACCTCAGGCTTGACCACCGCGCGCTGACTGTTTCGCTCGACAGCAGCTTTGTTTACGGTACGGCGATTGCTCCGTCCGTCAGCGGCTTGTATGTGGACGAAACCGTCACATATACCTACACCGGAACGGGCGCGACCACTTATGCGGCCAGCACCGCCGTACCCACCGATACCGGTACATACAAGGTAACTGCGGTTTCTTCCGGCACAACAGTGTGTGATCCTGCCACTGCGGAAACAACCTTTGCGATTACCGAAGCCGCCATGACGGGCGTTTCCGCGACTGGCTACGACGGCGCATATGACGGCGCGGCGCATTCTATAAATGTGACTGTAACCGCCCCCGCCGGCGCAACGATTACATACAGCGAAGACGGAATAAATTACGCCGCGACGAATCCGGCTTACACCGCCGAGGGAGATTACACGGTTTACTACAAAGTAACCAAAGCTAATTACGCCGATGTGACCGGCTCTGCCGCGGTGCATATCGCGTCAGTAACCATGACCGGCGTTTCCGCAACGGATTACAGCGGCACATACGACGGCTCGTCACATTCTATTTCTGTAAATGTAACCTCACCCGCCGGCGCGACCATTACCTACAGCACGGACGAAACAGATTACTCCGCGACGAATCCGGCTTACACCGCCGAGGGAGATTACACGGTTTACTATAAGGTTGAAAAAACCAACTACACCACAGTGACAGGCTCTGCGACGGTGACAATTACCGCTGCGACGCTCACCGGCGTTTCCGCAAGCGGCTACAGCGGCGCGTATGACGGCGCGGCGCATTCGATTACGGTCAACAACGGACCCGTCGGCGCGGAAGTCAGCTATAGCACCACAGAAAACGGCGACTACAACACGGCGCAGCTGTCATATACCAATGTGGGAACACACACGGTTTATTACAAGGTGACAAAA
Source organism: Oscillospiraceae bacterium (assembly GCA_047602575.1). Taxonomy (GTDB): domain Bacteria; phylum Bacillota; class Clostridia; order Oscillospirales; family Ruminococcaceae; genus UBA1366. Next base: position 2,645 of record JASGGY010000008.1, on the reverse strand, counting down.
GACAATTACACCACGGCGACCGGTTCGGCGACGGTGAACATCACCGCCGCGACCGTGACAGAAACCACGATAGCCGGCATCACCGCCCCCGCGGCGGGCGACGTGCCGGATACAACTGCAGCCGCAGGCACGCAGTTTACGGTGAGCGCGGTGAGCTGGACGGATTCGCCCGCGAAATTCACGCGCAACCGGGCTTACACCGCGACCTTTGTCCTCACAACGGGTGCAAACTACACCTTCAGCGGGCTTGGCGCAGATGCGTTTGTCGTTTCCGGTGCGGATTCGACCGTCTTTGATGCGGCGACCGGTCGGATTACGGCGGTGTTCCCGAAAACCGCGCCGATTACCTATGTAGGCGCGCAAAAGCGCTTGAATCCGGTCACAAGCCGGTATGAGCTGCGGCTCGTGGCAGTCGTGGATTCGTTGGAAGAAGCGAATGAAATCGGTTTTGCGGTGTCCGGCAGCGCAGATATGACGCGCGGGAACACGACGTTCACCAAATCGACCGCCGCATATCTGTCCATCGACGCGTCAACCGAGGTGGTTTTCCCCACGGCTTATCACGGCAAGTATTTTGTGACAATCACAATCACAGGCATCACCGAGGAGCAGCTCGACGATGCTTATTATGTCAAAGCCTATTGGGATGACGCACAGCGCGAATATCTGACGGATGTAAGAACCATCCTCCTAAGTGGGTTGCCGGTTTGAGGTCAGAAGTCAGAAGATTGGGCTTAAACACCTCAGCTTTATTTCCTTGTCCGCACAAATAAAATCCGTGTCTGATTATGTCGAAAATCCTTGACTTAATCAGCATAGTTTCGTATAATGAAAGCAGAAACTTGAATTACGCGTTCGCGGGTTGCTCGAACTGCGTGTGATTTTCAGATTTCTGCTTTTTCATTAAAAACAACACGCGATTCAATGATAAGGCGGTGACATCATGTGGGCGAAGTGGAAGCTGCCGGTGTTTCTGGCGGGGTATGTTGTGATTTCGCTGCTGCTGGTGTGGATTTATCTGGAAAGCTGCAATGCCGTTGTCGCGCCGCTTCACGGCAATTCCGCTTCCGCGCAGGCACAGGACGAAGCTTCCCCCGCGCAAACCACCGCGAAGCCGGACAAGCCGTCCGGCGCGTCGTCTGAAACGTCCGCGACCGAAGCGGCATCTTCAGCGCCGGACATAGAGGATGTGTTTCCGGCGGATCTGAACCGCGTGACGGCGGCGGAGCTGGAACTGATCCCCGGCATCGGTGCGGTCAAAGCGGCGGCGATTGTTTCTTACCGCGATGCGCACGACGGGTTTGCGCGGCTTTCGCAGCTGACGGAGGTTTCCGGCATCGGCGAAAAAACGCTGGCGCTGCTGTCAGAATATCTGTATGTCAAAGGCGAACAGCCCGAAACAAAGCCGGCGGTGACAACGGCACCAACCACGAAACCTTCCGCGACAAAGCCCGACCTGACCACCAAAAAGCCGGTTGTTTCCGCAAAAACCACAACGCACAAACCCGTAACTTCCGCGACGACAACCGCTACGCCGGTGCGGCACAGGGTCTGTATCAACACCGCCGACGCGCGAGAGATTTCCGAAGCGCTGCTGCTCGACCGCGAAACCGCGCAGGGGATTGTGGATTTGCGCACGAAAATCGGCAGGTTTGAAAACACCTACGAGCTGCTCTATGTGGACGGCATCACGGACGCGGTGTTTGTGGAGATACGGGGGTTTGTGACGGTGTGAGGGGGATCACGGATGGCTTTGTTATTACGCTTAAAAAACCGAACCCGCCCTTGCCTTTTTATGGCTGGGGCGGGTTGTTTAACGTTGTATTTTCGGCAATCAGATTGTCCGGCTAGCTGATACGTACATTATTTTTAACCTGGAAATTATGATCATTCGAGGTCAAATAAATGATGCCTTCGATAAGTCCGATAATCGCGGGGATACCTGTCCAGCAGAGCAGCAGATAAACAACACCCAGCCCGACTTTACCAAGATAAAACTTGTGGATGCCTAAGCCGCCCAGCACGATTGCAAGTACGCCGGCTGCAATTTTACTTTTAATGGGCCATGCGGGGTTAATGCCATCGTTGTTGGCTACGACCTGCTGATAAATTACAGTTTGCGGTTGCTGCTGATAGATCGGCTGCTGATAAACCGGTTGCTGGGGTGCTGCTTGCCGCGCAATTTGTGATCCGCAGAATTTACATTCTGTACTGTCTGCAGCAACCGCTGCACCGCACTGAGGACAAGTTGAATCTACCATTTTATGACCACCTTTATTTATTTTTTATTCCGGTCAGTAAGACCGGAACGATTGCGACAAAATAAATCAACAGCAAAAACAGATTGAAAAACAAATATTGAATCATCGTGGATGATTGATATGTTACGAATAAATGTATAAATTGTATGACAGCATATATTACAGTCAGGAAAAGCTTGCACATAACTTGCCACAGAGGTCATGTTAATAAATGCACGCGCGCCTGCCGACATGGCAGTGATCGAAAGCAAGCAAATGCAGGAAAAAACAATTGCCGGGACGGCGGTTTGCTCCTCATCAACGTGTGCAACCAAAAATAAAAGTAAAATCATGATTACAGAGAAGAAGAGGCTTAATATTAATGCGAAAAAAGTACCGAGTGAA
>JASGGY010000007.1:0-460591 GCA_047602575.1 Oscillospiraceae bacterium | reverse complement strand
TTTTGGACGCCTTGGTTCCGTTACGTATTGCTGTCAATCGGGAAACACGATAGAGAATCCGAACAGCACCTTTCTATGCACGAGAATGCGTCGAACGGGGTCTTGACTACCCGCTTACCACCAACCTTGTGGTGGCAGATTCAAGCCGAACGGAAAAAACAATCTGTCTTGCAGTTTCGCCGTCACTGAAAAGAATACGGAATCCCTGGACGGGCAAGACTGTTCGAGGTCGTGCCGAAGGTCGAAGAAAGCGAATGCACAGCTCGAAGATATAAGGCGAGAAACCACGCTCTTTCGGGGAAGTCATATGATGCAACTGAACTGAAAAACAATCCATCGCTAGAGGTGGATTATATTGTTGCACCGCCGCAGATGGCGCAGTATATGAAAATCAGTACGGAGATTTATCATATCTATCTCAACTATATTGCCCCCGAGGATATTCACGTCTATTCAATCGACGAGGTTTTCATTGATTGCACAGCGTATATTGAAATTATACAAGCTCACCGCTCATGAGCTTGCCATGAAAATGATACATGATGTCCTGTGTGAAACAGGAATTACCGCGACCGCAGGAATCGGAACAAATCTGTATCTCAGCAAGATTGCGATGGATATTGTGGCAAAGAAAACTTCTCCTGACAAGGACGGTGTCCGGATTGCTGAGCTTGACGAAATGTCATACCGGCAACAGCTTTGGTCACACCGTCCGCTTACGGACTTCTGGCGAATTGGAAAAGGGTATTCCGCAAAGCTGGAGAAAGCCGGACTGTATACGATGGGTGACATTGCGAAGATTTCAACGTTAAGGTATGGCGAGGACTTGCTTTATAAGCAGTATGGAATCAATGCCGAGCTGCTCATTGACCATCATGGGGGTGGGGAGCCTTGCACGATTGCGGATGTCAAGGCGTATAAGCCGGAAACGAACAGCGTCAGCACCGGACAGGTCTTGAAAAACCCGTATGATTATGAAAAAGGAAAGCTAATCGTCCGTGAAATGACTGACCTGCTTGTGCTTGATCTAGTCAGTAAGGAGCTTGTCACAGATCAGATGGAGCTGACAGTCGGGTATGATATTGCAAGCGATACACAAAACTACAAAGGCATAATAACCACAGATCATTATGGGAGAAGACTCCCGAAGTCTGCACATGGTTGCATTAAGCTCGGCAGGCAGACTTTCTCCACAAAGATTATAACCGATGCGGTCACAGAGCTTTATGAGAGAATTGTCGATCAGAATCTTCTGGTTCGCAGGATGTATGTGGTTGCGAACCACATTGTTCCGGAGAGCAGCGCAGTAGAGGAAGCCCCCCGAACAGCTTGATTTGTTTACCGATTATGAGGCGCAGCGAAAGCAGAAAGAAGCGGAGGCAGAGGAGCTTGCACGGGAAAAGGAGATACAGAAAGCTGTGCTGAAGATTAAGAAACGATACGGCAAAAATGCGATTCTCAAAGGGATGAACTTCGAGAAAGGCGCAACAACCATTGAACGGAACGGTCAGGTCGGCGGGCATAGGGCGTGAAGGAGGATGAAAATGGAAAATGAACTTTTGCTAATATTGATAATATTCATACTACACAAATGGGCATTGAAAAAATAAAGAAAAATCTCTGCCTTTGTGAAGACGATGTGGTTTTGTGGTGTCAGGAGAGAATAGAAAGCAATAATAGCGTTATTACACGGAAAGGCAAGAACTGGTATGTAGAAACAGAGGGATGTGTGATAACTGTAAATGCCTACAAGCTATACGATAATTACGGCGCACAGGGAGAAAAAACATGGGAAACAATTATGAGGACATTATAAAACTACCGCGCCACATTTCAGCCACCCGCCAGAGAATGTCCTTGCGTGACCGTGCGGCACAGTTTTCACCTTTTGCAGCGCTCGCAGGCTATGACGCAGAGGTAAAGGAAACAGCAAGGCTGACTGATGAAAAGCTTGCGTTAAATGAATACAAAGCAGCACAGATTGATACCTGTCTACAGATGCTCATTGATAACGCAGCGGAACGTCCGACAGTATCCATTACTTTTTTCAAACCGGATGAAAAGAAAAGCGGCGGCGCATATGTTACTGTCAGCGATCATTTCCGGAGAATCGACGAAAGCGATTATACGGTTGTTCTCACAAGCGGTATGAAAATTCCGATTGCAGATATTTATGCAATGGATGGCGATATTTTTCGCTTGTTGGATCAAACAAGTAACGTAATTGGGGATAAGAAAGTTTAAAGAATCATCCCCGCAAACGCTTTGTTTGCGGGGATTTTTTGTTGCGCTCAAAACCTCGGAAATCATGCGGATATGTGCTGTCATAAATACCACGGTCGTTCTCCAAAACATATGATCCTGCTCAATGGAAGAACACTCTATGCTTGCGTTCGATTCCCTTTCTGCATATCTAAAAAGAACAATCTTTCCACGCAGGCAATTTTTTCATCATTGCAACGGCGGCATTTTCTGCAACAGTTTCGTCTAACCCCTGCGTTCTAATAATAAACGCGGTCATTGAAGCTTTTTTTTCTTCTAAGGATTGCATTGATCCGTCAGGTCGGGCGCAATAGGTACAATAATCCTTTTCTGTATCCCCCATAGCAAATTCTGAGGGGGATTTCATTGGCATTCCACAGGCGATGCAGGTTTTGATAGTTTCCATAAATATTTTTCCTTTCAAAATTATTTTTATGTTCGGATGAGTGCAATAAAAGTACTCACCAAATCATCTTGATAGCGATCCAGAACCGAATTTTCAGGGGAAAACAGCATTTTATTTTGTAAATAATAGTGCAGTAATGCAATCCAGGTATTGAAAATCATGTGAATTGGAATGTTCTTTATTTTTCCTGCTTGTACGGATTTTGTAATCACCTCTTCAAAATGATGAGAGGTAAAGGAATGAACGGAAATCAGAATTTGATTCGCTTCCTCGGGCAAAGCAGATATCTCTGAAATTAAATGGGTGTAGAAAGCTTCATATTCTTTTAAAATATCAATGTGCGTATACAGGAGCTGCTGTATATCCTCTCCTGCCAAAGACAGATTATGAAGCTTTTCACCAAGTTCAGCCGAAAAACGGTTTAACGTATGAATCAGCAGTTCATCACGTGTGGGAAAATGAACGAAAATAGAACCATGCGATAATTCTGCCGCCTGTGCGATAGAGTTCGTTGAAATAGAGAACCCATGCAGTGAATATAAAAGCATAGCTGTTTTAAGAATCGTTTCTCTTGTTTCTTTTTTTTGAATTTGACGTTTTCCTTGTGTACGCATCATGCCGTCCCTTTCTATCCATATAAAATTTTGCTATGTTTTCACAAGCAAAAATACGCAATCATTTTTTTGAGTGAAAAGAAGCGAAATATTTGTATGATTCATGTGCGTGAAACATTTCTTCAAAAAAAGCCTTGCATACTCGTTCCATCAGGAAGTAACTTCGTTTTCTACAAAATGAAAGCATTCTTTTCGTAGATCAACGATTCTGAAACCTTATTTAATTAAAAAAGCACTGAGTCATTGAGTATATACTCATTATATATCATTGCAATATTTTTGTCAAGAGGAAATAAACAAAAAATAATAAATCACTTCGACGGCGCAATGCTCTGTACTGATCATATCAGCCCTGCGTTTGAACGCAATCCGGATAAGCTTGTGTATACCGCGGTAAAGTTTGCAAATAATAGATCAATACACACCGCCGACAACCTCGACCAGTCCAAGGTCGTCGCCACATTTAAAGATGCCTATGCGCATCAGATTTTCCCGGACGATTACAAGGATGACGGCTACAAATCCATTTACGAAGAATAACAAAAACGGTCTCTACCTTGGGGTGTAATCTGAACCCCAAAAGCTAGACAAAAATTAAAAAGAATATTTGTAGAAAGCGACTAGGAGAAATCTTGGTCGCTTTTGCTATGCGGTTAAGCGATTGAATTCAACAGGCGACATACCAAGACGTGACTTAATTCGTTTGGTGTTGTACCATTCAATATAGCTTTGTAACTTTCTGATGAAATCATCAACGCTGTTGAAAACTCTGTCATAGAACATCTCGGTTTTCAGTCTGCCGAAAAAACTTTCAGCACAGGCATTATCAAGGCAATTGCCCTTATGCGACATACTTTGCCTGATGCCCTTATCAGCAAGCATTTTCTGGTACCTTTTCATCTGATACTGCCAGCCTTGGTCTGTATGAAGTATTAAGTTTGTATTATTAGGAATTTTTGCAAATGCCTTTGTCAGCATATCCGTTATCTGTGCAAAATTCGGATGATAACTCAAATTGTAGCTAACAACTTCCCCATTAAAAAGGTCAATAATCGGCGATAAATACAACTTTGTTCCAAACAGCTTGAACTCGGTTACATCAGATACCCATTTATCATTTGGCTTGTCTGCAATAAAATTTCTTTCAAGAAGATTGGGGGCAATCTTGCCCACTTCGCCCTTATAGGACTTGTACTTATACATTTTAACATGACAAAATAATCCCATCTGATTCATAAGCTTCGATACAGTTTTGTGATTGATACACCTTTTGTTGCGAAGCTCTTTGGTCATACGTCGATAACCATAGTTTTCGGAGCATTCCTCCCATATCCGCTTCATTTCAGCCTTTACTTCTGTATATTTGTCAGGCTTTTCAATCTGCTTGCAGTAGTAGTAATATGTGCTTCGTGGAATGTCTACAACCTGCAGTATTGCGGTAATCGTGTATTTCTGCTTCAGTTCATTGATTACCAATGTTTTTTGTTTGGCAGTTGCCGTTCTGACTGAACCAAAGCATTCAATTTTTTTAGGTATTCGTTCTCAATTCTAAGACGTTGCAGTTCTGCAATCAAATCTTCTTCCTTTGATTTTTCAAGCTTGGGTTTTCTGCCTTTCTGCGTTCCGTTACCGGAACAAGCACGTCCACGACGTTCTATGTATAATCCTTCTGCTCCTTCTTCAAGGTATATGCGTTCCCATTTCTGAGGTATGTCATGTGCTGTTATTCCATACTTTCTACGCACATCCCGATATGATAACTTATTATTTATCATATCTTCAACAACCATCTGCTTTATTTCGCCTGTGTATCTTTTTTTTGCTACCCCTTTTGACATAAAAATGCACCCCTTTCGTTAGCTCAATTTTCAGTATATTTCTATTATACCACATTGTCTAACTTTTGGGGTGCATTTCAGTGGTAGAGGCCGTTTCTTATTGTTTCAGTTCGCTTTATCCCTGATAAGCCGCGCCGATTGCAATCGCTTTCAGATTGCTTTCAATCAGATGCGCCTTTTTCGGCGGAACGGATTTCTCAATCGCTTTTTTCAGTGCCGCGTCGCTGACAATGCCCGTTTCGGCAAGCAGCTTGCCGATGAGGATGATGTTCGCCATGCCCGACAGCCCGTTGTCGTCGGCAAGCTTTGTCGCCGGCACACAAAAGCAGCTGATGTCCGTGCGCGCGGAGCATTCCTCCACCATCGACGAGTCAATCACCGCTACGCCGCCCGGTGTCACCGCGTCGATGAACTTCCGGTAAGAAGGCAGATTCATCGCGATGAGGTAATTCGGATTGAGCACCAGGGGCGAGCCGATGGGTTCGCTTGAAATGCACACCGAACAGTTCGCCGTGCCGCCGCGCATTTCCGGCCCGTAGGACGGAAGCCACGAAACCTCCATGTTGTCGGTCAGTCCGCCGTATGCGAGGATTTTTCCCGCAAAGAGTATCCCCTGCCCGCCGAAGCCGGCAAGCACAATTTCACTGGTTTTCGTCGTCGTCATTTACTTGCCCTCCTCCGTGCTTTTGTCCTTATAAACGCCGAGCGGGTAATAAGGCACCATGTCCTTGCGCAGGCGGTCGAGCGCCGCCACCGGAGAAAGCCCCCAGTTGGTCGGGCAGGTCGAAAGCACCTCCACAATGGAGAAGCCCTTTTTGTCGCGCTGGTTCTCAAAGGCTTTCTTGATTGCCGCTTTCGCCTTGCGGATGTTCGGCACGGTGTCAACGGACACGCGCTGCGCGAGCGCCGTGCCGTCAAGGGTCGCGAGCATTTCGCACACGCGGATGGGATAGCCCTGAACCTGCGGGTCGCGTCCATAGGGGGTCGTCTGCGTCACCTGTCCGGGGAGGGTCGTGGGCGCCATCTGTCCGCCCGTCATGCCGTAGGTGGTGTTGTTGACGAAAATAATCACAATGTTCTCGCCGCGCGTCGCCGCGTGAACGGTTTCCGCCGTGCCGATTGCCGCTAAGTCGCCGTCGCCCTGATAGGTGAAAACAAAGCTGTCGGGCTTTGCGCGCTTAACACCGGTCGCAACCGCTGGGGCGCGTCCGTGGGGGGCTTCAATCATATCACAATTAAAATAATCATACGCCATGACCGAGCAGCCGACCGGACAAACGCCGATGGTATCGCCCTCAATGCCCATTTCGTCGATGACCTCCGCGACAAGGCGGTGGATAATTCCATGCGTACAGCCCGGGCAATAATGCGTGGACACGTCACACAGGGCGTGGGGTCTTTCAAAAACAACTGCCATGTATTGATTACCGTCCTTTCGTTTAAAGCTTCTCGATTTCGGCAAGCACCTCGGCGGGTGTGGGAATGATGCCACCGGTTCTTCCGAAAAATGTCACAGGAATTCTGCAATTGAGCGCGAGCTTCACATCGTCGATCATCTGCCCCATCGACATCTCCACGCACAGCACCTTTTTCGCCTGTGCGCAAGCGTCATTGAGCAGCTTTTCCGGATACGGCCAGAGGGTTTTCGGGCGGAACAGACCAGCTTTGATGCCCTTTGCGCGCGCCTGATTCACCGCGGATTTCGCCACGCGGGCGGTCGCGCCGTAAGCGGTTACGACAAAATCGGCATCATCGCAGAGGTAGCATTCCGCCTGCGCGTGCTTTTCCTTGATTTCGTCATAGCGCGCGAAGCGGTCAACCACCGAACCTTGCAGCTTGTTGGGCTGGAGGTAAAGCGAGTTGATGATGTTGTGTTCGCGTTGATTCTTATGGCCGTCCGCAGCCCACGGCTTTTCGGCGGCTGTGGTTTTCTTTTCGGGGAACGAAACCGGCTCCATCATTTGACCGAGCAAGCCGTCGGCAAGCAGCATTGCGGGCATTCTGTACGCGTCGGCAAGGTCGAACGCATCCGTCACCATGTCCACCATCTCCTGCACCGAGGACGGTGCGAACACCAGCACATGGAAGTCGCCGTGTCCGAGCGCGCGGGTTGCCTGCCAGTAGTCCGCCTGCGATGGCTGGATGCCGCCGAGTCCCGGACCGCCGCGCTGCACATTAATAATTACACAGGGCAGATCCGATCCCGCTATGTACGAGATCCCCTCGCCCTTGAGCGAGATTCCCGGGGAGGAGGAGCTTGTCATCACGCGCGTTCCGGTGGAAGCCGCTCCAAGCACCATATTGATTGCGGCGATTTCACTCTCCGCCTGTAAAAACACGCCGCCGTTCTTTGCCATGTTCTTTGCCAGATAGGCGGAAATCTCCGTCTGGGGGGTGATGGGATAACCAAAAAAGCACTTGCATCCCGCACGCATTGCGGCTTCGGCAATCGCTTCGTTGCCTTTCATCAGGCTTCTTTCCATGGTTGACCGTCCTTTCGTTTGGGAATTATTTCTCGACCACAATTGCGCAGTCCGGACACATCATTGCGCACATCGCGCAGCCGATGCACTTGTCGTCGTCGATGCAGTGCGCGGTGTAATAACCCTTCTGGTTGCGCTTTTCTTTTTGCAGTTCAACAATTTTCTTCGGACAGGCTGTTGTGCAAAGCGCACAACCCTTGCACCGCTCAAAATTCACGGTGATTTTTGGCATATCTTTCATCCTTTCTTTTGGAAAAATAAACAATATTTTTATGTCAATCCCACGGCTTGCGCACAAACACATCTGTTATACGGAAAACTTCACTTGGAAATTTCATGCGCAGCTTGTCCGCAAACGCGGCGGGTGCGGTGGTGAACAGCAGCGGCAAGTCCGCCGCTTCCGCCGTTTCCCGCGCGTAGGGCATGGATGCGGCGACGGTGTCAAACGCCGTTTCCGCGCCGAGATTGGTGTTGTTGACAATTCCGGTGACGCGCAGGTGCGATGCGGCTTCGATTTCGCGGAGAATCACAAGCGTTTCGGCAACCGTTTCTGTCTGCAAACGGCGCTGGTTGATGACATAAATCAGTGCCGCCGGTTCGGGAAGCGCCTTGAACGCGTCTGCGTACCGTCCGACCGCCGCAGCCCCCGCGTCGTCGCCGCCCACGTCGATGATAACTGTTCCCGCCTCGCCCGCAATCCGCTCTAAATCAAAGCTGATGGCGGGGATGTCGAGGTTTGAGTTGGCGTAAACCGAAGCGGTCAGCTCAATGCCGAGCGACTGAAACAATTCCGCAAAATCCGCCGTCCGGAAATAGGGATTGACGATGTCGAGATCCACAACCGATACCCGCTCCCCCGCTTTTGCAGCAGAAACGGCGAGGTTGACGGCAAGGTTCGTTTTCCCCGCGCCGTAATGTCCCGTGATGATTGTAACCGCGCCCATGGCAGATCCCCTCCCCGCGTAAATCGCTCAACTCTTTTATTATAGCACATCCGCTGAAAAATGCAAGGGTAAATGTGCCGAAAATCATGAAACTGAAAACGCTTCCCTTACCGATCCGAGCGCATCCAGCGCATCCGTCAGCTCGCGCCAGTCACAGATATGTAAATAATCCCCGTCAATCCGCACATCGTCATTGCGCCCCGCCCACGGATTTTCCACCGCCGCGCTCTCATAAAGCACGGGGAAAATCCCGGCGCCCTGCGCGCCCAGCACATCCGCCGCCGCGCTGTCGCCGCAAAACCACACCTGCTCCGGCGCAAGCTTTGCCTTTTTGAGTGCCAGCTCAAACAAAAACCGGCTGGGCTTCCGGCAGACATATTCACTGGACGCTAAAATAAAGTCGAAGCGATGTTCCGGCAAAAGCCGCGCGATGCGTTCAGCCAATGCCGCACCGGACCAAGTTAAATTGCTAATCACACCGGTGCGGATGCCTTTCTCGCGCAGAAGCGCCAGCATTTCTGGCGCGCCCGGCATGACAGCACCCGCCGAAATGCCGTTCCAGACAATCCGCTCGGCTTCCTCAAAGGAAACCGCCAGTTCGATTTCCAGATACTCATTGAGCATCCTGCGGAGGTTGTTTTCATGAAAATCCACGCGGCGGTCATCGTCGTAAACCTCCGCGCAGATTTCCTGCGTGATGCGGCAAATATCCGCCGGTGTATAATTGTTCGGATTTTTCGTGATGTAAGGAAACAGCGCCGTATCGCCCCCCAGCGGGTCAGCCCCCGGCTCGTAAAGCAGCGTGTGTCCGTAGTCAAACAGAATCATTTCCGGTAATTTCATCGCAAAGCTCCTTTCATAAATAAGACAGGACGGACAAAAATCCGTCCTGCCGGTATATTCGATTTACTCCTCGTCGGGTGCGGATTTCGCAATGACATCCGCCACGAGGTTGGCGGGGAGCTGCTCATAGCGCAGCTTTTCTAGCGTGAACGAGCCCATGCCCTGCGTCATCTGGCGGACGATGAGCGCGAAGTCCTGCATCTCGCTCATGGGGACTTCCGCATTGATTTCGGTCAAGCCCTTTTTCTCGGTCGGGGTCATGCCCAGCACCCTGCCGCGGCGCTTGTTCAGCTCGCCCATCATGTCGCCGGTGTTGGAATCCGGCACAATCACCGCCAGCGCGCCGATCGGTTCAAGCAGCACCGGCTCGGCTTTGCGCAGACCGTCTTTATAAGCGACCGAGGCGGCGATTTTAAACGCCATTTCAGACGAATCGACCGGGTGATACGAGCCGTCCACGAGAATCGCTTTCAGCCCCACGACGGGGAAGCCCGCCAGAACGCCCTTGCGCACGCTTTCCTGCAAGCCCTTTTCCACCGCCGGGAAGAAATTGCGCGGAACTGCGCCGCCGAATACTTTTTCCTCGAACACCAGCTCGTCGGAAACGCACGGCTCAAACTCAATCCACACATCGCCGAACTGACCGTGACCGCCGGATTGCTTTTTATGGCGGCCCTGCACCTTGACCTTTTTGCGGATGGTTTCGCGGTAAGCGATTTTCGGCATGCTCAGCTCAACCTCAACGCCGAAATCGCCCTTGAGCTTCGCAAGCACGGCAGAAATATGCTGCTCGCCCAAGCCCCCCAGAAGCATCTCGCGCGTGTCGGTATCCATCGTGTAGGACAGCGTTTTGTCCTCCTCAAGCAGCCTTGTGACCGCACCGGAAATCTTGCTTTCGTCGCCCTGCGTTTTCGCACGCACCGCAACGAAATAGCAAGGTTTCGGCACGGCGATTGCCGGGAATTTCACCACGCAGGCAGCATCGCAGATCGTGTCGTTGGTGTTCACCGTCATCTTCGCGGCGGCGACAATATCGCCCGCGCACGCCTGTGCGACCTCCTCCTGCTTCTTGCCCCGGATCACCATCAGCTTGCCTACCTTTTCAACTGTGCCTGTGGTCGCGTTGACAACCTCCGCCCCGGCGGTGAGCTTTCCGGACATCACGCGGAGGAAGGACATTTTTCCCACAAACGGATCGGCAACGGTTTTGAACACAAACGCCGACAGCGGCGCGTCCTCCGCGCAAGCAACCGTAACCGGCGCACCGGACGCGTCAGTCGCCTGAGCGGTGTCCCCCGCTTCGTGGGCGGGCAGCAGCAGCGAGATTTCCTTCAGCAGCATATCCACGCCCGCAAGCGAGGTGGACGACACGCAGGTGACAGGGGTGATTGTGCCGGCTTTCATGCCCTTGTGAATGCCGTCGATCAGCTCTTTTTGCGTAAACGCTTCGCCGGAAAAAAACTTCTCGAACAGCGTCTCGTCGGTTTCTGCAACAGCTTCGGAAACCGCCGCAACCAGTCCGTCGATGCGGTATTCCATCTTCGCGGAAACCTCCGCGGTGGGCATTTCGGTTTCGACCGCGTTGCCCTTGTCGTCGTATTTATAGGCTTTCATTTCGATTAAATTGACATAGGAAATGATTTTTCTGTCTGCGATCACCGGCACGACCACCGGGCATACGGACGGCCCGAACTCGGCTTTCAGCTCGGTCAGAACGTTATTGAAATTCGCGTTGTCGTCGTCAAGCTTTGTGACAACAAACATTTTCGACTTGCCCATTTCCGTAGCGTAATCATAAGCCTTGTGCGTGCCGACGGCAGCGCCGGACTTTCCGGAAACGGTGATCATTACGCAGTCCGACGCGCGGATGCCCTCCGCCATGCCGCTTTCATAGTCAAACAAGCCGGGCGTGTCGATGAGGTTTATTTTCATATCCTCGGTAAAAAAGCAGGACAGCGAGGTATAGATGGAAGATTTGCGTTTGATTTCTTCGGGGTTGAAATCTGAAACGGTATTGCCGTCGGCAACGCGTCCGAGCCGGTCTGCGGCACCCGTCCTGAACAGAAGCGCTTCGCAAAGCGAGGTCTTTCCCGAACCGCCGTGCCCCGCAAGGGCGATATTTTTAATCTTTTCGCTGGAATAAACCTTCAATGTACTCTCTCCTTACTGTTTCTGATCAGCCGTTATAAGAATTTCACAATTCGCCGCGGCTGTACAATCTGATTATACAGCATATTCACAAAGTTTTCAAGAGGTTTTTGAAATTTTTATGTAGCCCATATCAATTTTCAGAAAAAACATAACCGCCCGCGGCTTATTTCAAGCCGCAGGCGGTCGGAAACCGTGGAATTATTTCGCTTTGGCGGATTTTATCGCGGAATACGCACTGTAATAGTTTGTGCCAGCGACGGTTTTGTAAGTCCGTACTTTATAGTAATAGGTCTTGCCCTTGGTCAGTCCGGTGTTTGTGAAGCTGGTGGAAGCGGTGGTTTTCACCTTGGTGTAAGTTCCCGTCTTAGATGTCGCACGATAGATTTGGTAGCCCGTCGCACCCGAAACTTTTGTAAACTTCACTGTGGCTTTTTTCGTGCCGGCTGTCACGGAGGTAAGGCTGGTGGCTTTCGGGTTGATCTTGAATGTTTTTGTGATTGCACCGGTGTAATTGCCTTTTCCCTTGATGGTGACGGTTGCCTTGCCGACGGCGGTGTTTGCGGAATAGGTCACGGTATAGTCCGTGCCGGACTTGAGCGTTTTCGTACCGTTTTTCACAGTTATGACGGGCTTTTTCGCTTTACCATCATAAGTGTAGATAGATGCGGATAGCGTTGCGGTGCATTTTGAGAGGACGGTTTCTGTGGATTTGATGATAATCGAATAATTAAAGCCATTATCTTTAGCATAGCTCTCTGCCGCCGAACCGGCATAACAAGAGATTCTATAGCCAGCAATTTTCTCAGCATTCAATTTCGCATCGTTATAATATCCGAGTGCACACAAATTGATTTTCGTCACGTTTGACGGGATGGTAATGGAAGTTAGGCTCGTGCAGCCATAAAATGCGCCCTCGTTGAGGATTGTCACGCTAGAAGGGATCGTAATGCTGGTCAGGCTGGTGTTGTTGTAGAATGTATAATTATCTATGCATTTCAATCTGATCGGAATTGTAACACTTGTCAGGCTTGTGCATTTATAGAACGCATACGCGCCGATGCTCGTTACACTATCCGGGATGGTGATCGATTTCAGACCTGTACACCAAGAAAACACCCAGTTCCCAAGACTCGTTACACTATTTGGAAGCACAATGCTGGTCAAACTGGTGCAATAGGAAAACGCATAATCACCGATGCTTGTCACCCCAGGTTGAATTGTGACACTAGTCAGGGCTTCGCAGAAATAGAACGAATACGCGCCGATACTCTTCACGCTTGACGGGATAACGGAGGTAGTCAGTTCTGTGCATTGGTAAAATGCCCACTCTCCGATGCTCGTTACGCTATCCGGGATGGTGATCGATTTCAAGCTTAAGCAGTTAGAAAACGCGTAGTTTCCGATACTTGTCACGCTATTCGGCAGGACGATGGCAGTCAAGTTTGTGCAGTAGCCAAATGCATAATCGTCGATGCTCGTCATGCCAGATTGGATTGCAATGCTGGTCAGACTGGTACAACCGAAAAATGCATATGCTCCGATGCTTGTCACGCTCGATGGGATGGTAATAGCTGCTAAGCTTGTGCAGTTAAAAAAAGCTTTCGCTGCAATGGACTTGACACTTGACGGGATAGTTGAGGCGGTCAGGCTGTAGCTGAGCGCAAATGCTTCATTCCCTATACTCGTCACGCTCTTCCCGTCAATCGTATCCGGAATTTCTAATAACGTTGCTGATCCGCTATAATCCGTGATCTCAACTGTTCCATCCGCAAGAATGGTGTATGTGTAATCTCCGCTCGTTTCTGCGTTTACCGTCAACAGATTGACGGAATTGATTTCTTCGTTGAGACCTTCCGGCAGTTCGACTGCAATCGTTCCGACCACCATAGCCAGAGTCATTGCCGCCACCAAAAGCTTTTTCATAGTACTCCGTCCTTTCAAGATGACTCCATCCAACTACATTAGAGATTGTTTCATATAAATAATAACATCTTCTTTACCAATTGTCAAGACAAAATTGGTTGGTCCCACGAAAATTTTTCTTGACAAAAACACAACTCTGTGCTAAAATAAAGCCTGTGCCATTCACGCCGGCGTGATGGAACTGGCAGACGTGCCGGACTCAAAATCCGGTGGTAGTGATACCGTGCGGGTTCGACCCCCGCCGCCGGCACCAGAACACCAATTTTGAGAACGCTTGAAATTGGTGTTTTTTATTTATAAGGAGCGGATTGCCATGCCAAAGTTTTTTGTCGGACAGATTGACGGCGAACGGGCGGTTCTCACGGGCGAGGATGCCGCGCACATCGGACGTTCGCTGCGCATGAAGCCGGGTGACGCGCTGGTTTTGTCGTGCGCGGGCGAGGATTTTTCGTGTGAAATTTTACAGATCACGGCTGAAACGGTGGAATGCGCAGTGCTGTCGCGTCTGGCGCAGACCGTCGAGCCGCGGCTGCGCGTCACGTTGTTTCAGGCGATGCCGAAAGCGGACAAGCTCGAGCTGATTGTCCAGAAAGCCACGGAACTTGGCGTTTTCGCGGTTGTGCCGGTGCTGACGGAGTTCTGCGTTTCACGCCCTGACACGAAAAGCTTTGAAAAAAAACGCGCGCGATTGATAAAAATTTCCGAAGCCGCCGCAAAGCAATCCGGGCGCAGTATCATTCCGCAAATTTCGGAAATACTAAGCCTTGAACAAGCTGTTTCGGCGATGAAAGCGCTTGACGCTGGGTTTCTTTTTTACGAAAAAGGTGGCGCTCCCCTGCGCACGGCGGGGTTAGAGTCGCTTTCTGCGGCGGGCATTCTCATCGGCAGCGAGGGCGGCTTTTCCGCGCGCGAGGCGGAACTCTGCCGCACAGCCGGACTGCAGACACTCACACTCGGCAAGCGGATTCTGCGCTGTGAAACCGCACCGATTGCGGCACTTGCGGCAATGTTCACGCTCTCCGGCGACATGGACTGACGCGGCGGGCGAATTGTGAAAAATTTGGCACGGGTGCTTGTATTATTGAAAAAAATCTGGTATAATGTTGTCAACGGCGGGACTGCCGCGCATTCCGCGCTTCCCCGTCAGGGTTTTTAAGAATTTCTCCGCGCCGGTCGCGGAAGTCAGAAAGGATGGTTACACCATGAGTAAAGGATGGAAGGTTCTTCTCGGGCTTGGCGCCGCCGCAGGTGCCGTTGCCGCGTATCTGGCGATCAAAAAGCGCAAGGACGCAGAGGAGTATGATTACGAGGAATTCGACGACGACTGTGACTGCGACGATTGCGGCTGTGCGATCGACGACGACGAAAGCACCCAGAAGGCTGCTGCTGTTGACGCAGCGCAATCCGCTGATGAGGAAGCCGCCGAGGATGTTGAAGTGACACTTGACAATCTTGACGAAGCCGTTGAGGAAACCGACGAATAACACGCAAAAAAATCAAGTCATACAGTTCCGACACAGCGGTATACACACGAGAAACAGCGGCGTAGACGAAAATTACGCCGCTGTTTTTTTGTGGAAAAGTACAAATATTCCCGCAGAGAAATCGAACAGTTTATGAATCTGTACGAATTTACTGTGAAATAATTTGAATATGTAATCTAAAATTTGACACCGCAGAAGAAATTGTTTATAATAATGCCATAAGGTGTTTTTTGTTTTCAAATATCAAATTTAGCGCAAAGAAAAGGAGTTGTTTTTATGCCCAGAAAAAAAATTGAATCCGTTCTCGCGGAGGAAACCGTCATCAAAGAGGAACCTGTCGCCGTGACCGCGGAAACCGCTCCCGCAGATAAGCCCAAACGCGGCAGAAAGCCCGGCAGCACCGTGAAAACAGCAGCAAAAAAGGCCCCCGCAAAGAAGCCTGCCGCAAAGAAAGCCGTTGCGAAAAAGCCCGCCACCAGAGCCGTGAAAGCGCCAAAAGCCGTACTTTCCGCAAACCTTTATGTGGAATACGCGGGCAAGCAGATTTCCGCCGACGAAATCGTGGAGCTTGTGAAAGCATCCTATACCGCAGACGGCGGCGCGGAGGAAATCAAAACCCTCAGCGTTTATGTCAACGTGGACGACAGCGCAGCGTATTACGTGGTAAACGGCATTGCGGAAGGCAAAAAAATCGATCTTTAATTTCTTTAACCGAATCAATAAAAGCGTTCCGGATTTTTCGGAACGCTTTATTTTTATACGGTTACGGTCAGACTCTCACCACGCGGTGAAATACCTTCTTTCCCTTTTTGACAATCGCCTGCTCGCCGACGGTAATCACTGCGTTGGGATCGGTGATTTTTTCGTCGTCAACCGAGATTCCCCCCTGTGCGACAAGACGGCGCGCTTCGCTTTTCGACGGTGCAAGTCCGGTGCGCACGAGCAGGTCGAGAATGCCAATCCCCGCGTCAAGCTCCGCGGCAGGAAGTTCGGTGGAGGGCATATTCTCGCTGCTTCCCGCGCCGCCGAACACCGCACGCGCGGCTTCCTGCGCTTTGGCTGCCTCCTGTTCGCCGTGAACCATCTTCGTCAGTTCAAACGCGAGAAGTTCTTTGGCAGAATTAAGCTCTGAACCGGTGAGGGTGCGTTCGAGTTCTTCGATTTTCTCAATATCAATGAATGTGAGTAGTTTCAGACAGTTGATAACATCATCGTCGCCGATGTTGCGGAAATACTGATAGAACTCGTAAGGTGTGCATTTTTCTGCGTCAAGGAACAACGCGCCCTTCTCGGTTTTGCCCATCTTTTTGCCCTCTTTGGTGGTCAGCAGGGTGAAGGTCATGCCGTAAACTTCCTTGCCCTCGACACGGCGCACAAGGTCAACACCGCCTAAGATATTGCTCCACTGGTCGTCGCCGCCAAGCTCCATGGTCACGTCGTGATTCTGGTTGAGGTGCAGAAAATCGTAGCTCTGCATGAGGTTGTAGTTGAATTCCAGAAAGCTCAAACCCTTTTCGAGCCGCGATTTATAGCACTCGTAGGTGAGCATTTTATTGACCGAGAAATAACGTCCCACATCGCGCAGGAATTGAATGTAGTTCATGTTCATCAGCCAGTCGCCGTTGCGGACAATCTCCGCCTTGCCGTCGGAAAAGTCGATGAAGCGCGCCATCTGCGAGGCGAAAATATCGGCGTTGGCGTTGATTTCCTCAACGGTGAGCATCTTGCGCATATCGGTTTTTCCCGTTGGATCGCCGACCATGGTCGTGCCTGTGCCGAGGAGGACGAACGGCTTGTGTCCGGCAAGCTGCATATGCCGCATCACGATTAATTGCAGGAAATGCCCGATGTGTAGGCTGTCTGCAGTCGCGTCAAAGCCGATGTAAAAATTCACCTTTGTGCCGTCAACCAGCGCGCGGATTTTCTCCTCGTTGGTGGTCTGGGCAATCAGCCCGCGGCGCTTGAGTTCTTCAAATAAGGTCATACCTATCATTCCTGTTCTTTTTATAATATTTTTTCCAGTGTTATGATTCTTGAAGCGAATCCGCATGCCGCGTAATAATTCACTGCGTCAAAGTTTTCCGCCCAGACGCCCAGCTCGATTGCGCGGCAATTGCATTCTGCGGCGTAATGCGCGACAAACTCCATTATCCGCCGACCGACACCCGTGCGGCGCATTCCCGTGCGAACCGCCAGATGCTCGACCTTGCAGAGTTTGCGGGAAACATGAATTTCGCTCTCACGGTCATAAACCCACAGCGCCACATAGCCGGCAATTACACCGTCAGCCTCCGCGACAAACAGCTTCTGATTTTCATCCGCAAGCATTTTCTCCGATTCGTTGCGAAAATAATCCGCACCCGGATTTTTATAAATATCCGGTCGTATCTCAGTGTGAACGGCGTGAAGCTGCGCGAAAATTTCCGCAATCTGCGCCAGATCTGCTTCCTGTGCGAAACGTATTTGCAATTCTGATCAGCCCTTTCGTTTTCTATTTTAAAGAAAACGAAGCATATGCGATGAAATCTTTTCTGGCAGATTTCACGGGTATCAACACCTTTCGGGGAAATAAAGTTTAGGGGTTAAGAGGTAGGCGAGAGCAATAAAAACCCCCGCCGCAACGAAACAAACGCATCGTTGCAACGGAGGACGATTTTTTACAAACCGTGGTACCACCTCTGTTTACGGCAAACTGCCGCCTTAAGGACGCTTAACGCGCGTAAAACGTGCGACCCTACGCGAGCAAGCCGCAGCTCACCGTTCAGAACACAGGCTCGGGGGCGTATTCACAGGGCGTCCGCGCTTTCTTCCACCAGCCGAAAGCTCTCTTTGCCGGACACTTGCCGCTACTTCTTCCCGTCATTGCCTTTCTTGTATTCTAACACAGCTGCTTGCGCTTGTCAAGCGTAAGTTTTCATTGATTCCATAAATTGCATAAAAAGCGTTGCATATGCTTCTTTCTCCGCGGGAATAATTTAGGCAGACAGACTAAATTTGTGGAGTTTCCGAATATGCAGTATAACAAAGTGGAAATCAGCGGGGTTAATACCTCAAAGCTGGTTGTTTTAAAAGAAGCGGAGAAAATGGAGCTTTTACGGCGCGCAAAGACGGGCGATATGGATGCCCGCGATCAGCTCATCCGCGGGAATCTGCGCCTTGTGCTGAGCGTTTTGCAGCATTTTCTCAACCGCGGCGAGTCGCCGGACGACCTTTTTCAGGTCGGTGTGGTGGGGCTGATCAAGGCGATTGACAATTTTGACACAAGTCTTGACGTGCGGTTTTCGACCTACGCCGTGCCGATGATCAACGGGGAGCTGCGGCGTTTTCTGCGCGACAACAACCCCATCCGTGTCAGCCGCTCGCTGCGCGATCTCGCTTATAAGGCGATGCAGGCGAAAGAAAAGCTCACCCTCGAGCATCAGAAGGAGCCGACCATCGAGGAGATTTCCCGGGAAATAAACGTGCCGCGAACCGAAATCATCGCCGCACTTGAGTCGATTTCCGAGCCGATTTCGCTCTATGAGCCGGTGTTCACAGACTCCGGCGACACGCTCTATGTCATGGATCAAATTGGTGACGCGAACGAGGACACGAACTGGCTTGATGAAATTTCGCTCAAGGAAGCGGTGCGCAATCTCCTCCCGCGCGAAAAAAACATCCTCTATCTGCGCTTTCTCAAGGGTAAAACACAGGTAGAGGTAGCCAACGCAATCGGTATTTCACAAGCGCAGGTTTCGCGTCTTGAAAAAAACGCACTAACCAAAATCAAATCACGGCTGTGAAAGAAAACACCGTTGTATAATATTTTATTTCAACAATAACGGCGACCGGGTTTGATAAAAACCGGTCGCCGTTATACTGAGAAAAAGTCTACACTTGTTTTTTGAGCGTCATTATGGAATCATAAAACCGCCGCTAACGCACAAATCATCTAAGAAAAACACATGATTATCTCAAAAACAATGGGTTTCCAAAGGGTACTTGTACCCTTTGGTAGGAGGTGTCGGAGGGCAACGCCCTCTGACTAGGGTTTATCTTTGGTGCAGATTAGTACATTGCGGTTTGGAGTGCGTTGGAGTAGACAATGTCCGTGTCGGCGCCGGGTTTTATGCCTTTTGCCGCAAACAGCTCGCTGACCGTGGCAAACTGATAGCCGCGCTCTGACAGCGCCGGAATCAGGATGTCGAGGGCTTCCACCGTCTGGTAATTGCCAGCCGCGTCGTGCAGGAGGATGATGCTGCCGTCCTTGACCTGATCGAGAATCCGCTGTGCGCGCTCGTCCGGCGTCACAGACACAACCCAGTCGTTTGCGCCGATGCCCGCGATGAAAGGCAGGTCGATGCTGTCAAACATCGTCTGGTTGACAGCGATATACGGAGGACGGGAAAACCGCGTTCCCTCGCCGGTAATCGCGCGGACTTTTTCGTCGGTGAACGCAAGCTCGGCTTGGATCTGCTCCGCGGTCATGCCCGTCATGTAGGAATGCGTCTGCGAATGATTGTCGATCTCGCATCCCATGTCAAACGCACGCTTGACGGACTTTGCGCTGTCGTCATTGATGTTGCTGCCGATGAGGAAAAAGGACGCGCGCACGCCGTATTTCGCAAGCTTATCCAGCACGTCGTTGGTCGTCGTCGTGTTCGGACCGTCGTCAAAGGTCAGCGCAATCACCGGCATTGACGGATCAATTTCATACGTAAATTTCACTTCGGCGGTGGTAGTGGCTCTGGTTGTTGAAGCTTCGGTTGCCGCAGGAGATGACGCGCTTTTTTCGGAACAGCCAGCCGCCGCGCAGGCTAAAACAACACTCAGCAAAACGGCGATGCCTCTTTTCATTTTGTTACCAGCCCATTGCCGTTTTAATCTGTTCGGTCAGAAACTCAGCCGCTTTTTCATGGGTGGCTTCCGTGGGGTGCCAGTCCGCCGCGTAGCCGAGCGAGCCGTCCTGCGCTTGAAACTGCACAGTCGCAATGTTCTCATCGCCGGTGGCTTCGGTGTATTTTAAAACCGCTTCCTCGATGGAAGTGAAGAGCGAGTTGCCCATGATGCCCAGCGTGCAGAAGATTTTCGCATTGGGATTCTTTTCGCGCACTTGCTTTAGGAATTCGATATAAGCCGCGCAGTATTCATCCCGCTTATCCAGATCGCTGCCGGTATAAGTCGCGTCGTTTGTGCCGAGGTTGATGACAATCGCCTCCGGCTGGAACGCCGTGAAGTCCCAGGTCAGTGCCTGCGGAGCGTTTGTTCCGGCAAACTGGTTGTAAGAAAAGCCCAGCGCGTTGTAATACTGCGGGATGGTCTGTGCCTCAACCTTCGTTCCGTTTCCGGTATAGCCGGAAATGATGCCGTAGCCGCTGATGGAAAACGCGCTGTAATCTGCGTCGAGCGCCTGTGCGGTTTTATATGCGTAGGATTTTGTGAAATCCTCGGTGGCGGTGGAGAAATGATGCTCCTTGACCTCATCGTCCACGCCGTAGCCGCAGGTGATGGAGTCGCCGATGATCTCGATTTTATGCGCTTTCGCCGCCTGCGGTACTATGCTCTCGCCGCCGGCGATGGTGATGGGCTTGATGCCGACGGTGGACATCGCCGTTTCGGAAAGTTTCACGACCTCGACATGAACGGTTTTCGCCGCGTCCGCCGTGAAGGCGCTGATTTGCTTTTCCGGCTGGTTCATCAGCTCGTCGGCGACGCGCGCGCCGTCCACGTAAACTGCCACCCGCGCATAGTTGGTGTCGTTGCCCGCCGTTGCGGAACTGTCGCCGGTCAGGGTCAGGTCAAGCTTTTTGCCGGTGTAGTCAAACGCGATGCCCGTTCCGGACAGCGCCGTCCAGAGCGTGCCGTCGCCGGCAAGCCAGGTTCTGCCGACAAGCTTTACGTTCTCAGATGTTAGTGCGATGATTTTCACAGTATTTTCCTCCGTTTTGCTGGTATTGGTTTCGCCGGAACTGCTGTCCTTGCCGGAGCAGCCCGCAAGGACGGTCGCAAACAGCGCCGCGGCAGTCATGGCGGCAAGCAGCTTTGATCTGCGCATAAAAATCCCTCCGATAAAATTTCAGATTTTCTTCTTCAATCATACCACAGCCGCTTGCAATAATCAAATTATTATATTATAATAAGTCTGATAAGAAAAAACTTATAGGAGGAGTCCGATGAATGCGCAGCAGATTCACTATGTGCTGACCCTTGCGGAAACCGGCAGCTTTTCCGGCGCGGCGCGCAAGCTGTTCGTCACGCAGCCGTCCTTGAGCCAGTATATCATCGCGCTGGAAAAACAGCTGTCGGCGGAGCTGTTTGACCGCAGCACATCGCCCGTGCGGCTCACCCCGGCAGGCGAGGCGTTTGTCGCAGCGGCAGAGCAGATGCAGGCGATTGAGGAAACCCTGCGCAATCGCATCGCAGACATTGCGGGGCTGAAAACCGGCTCGCTGCGCATCGGCGCGACGACCTTCCGCGCGTCGTGTATGCTGCCGAAAAGCATCGCGGAATTCCGTGCGCGCTTCCCCGGCATCAGCGTCACCGTCACGGAGGACGATACACAAGCACTTTTTCAGATGCTCAAAAACGGCGAGCTGGATGTTCTTGTTACAACGGCGAAAGCCGACCCGAAGCTGTTTCGCGCCGAGGAGCTGGCGCGTGAGCGGATGTATCTCGCCCTCCCCGCGCAAAGCGCTGCCAACGCCGCGCTCACGGATTACGCCGTCACGCCGCACGACATCCGCGTGCAAAGTCTGCGCACCGTCACAGCGCCGCCGATTGACCTTCGCGCGGTGCGGGAGCTGCCCTTTATCACGGCGCAGAGCGGTGAGTTTTCCGCCGCGACGACCGCAAAAATCTGCGGGAAGTACGGCTTTTCCCCGAAAGAATCGCTGCGGGTGCGCACCGCCGAAACAATGTTTTCGTTCGTGACGGCGGGGCTGGGCGCGGCACTGATACCAGACACACTGGTGAAATTCGGAAATATCGCCGCACATCCGGTTTATTACGCACTTGACGAGGAGGTGTCAACCGCCGCGATTTCGATTGTTTTCCGCAAGAGCGGGTACATTTCAAAAGCTGCGGAGCAATACGCGCTGCTGCTGCGCCGGCTGGTTGACATCGGCACATGGAGGCATCCGTCATGAGCAATCTGTTCGCCGACGCACTCGGCATAAAAGAATATGAAACTGCCGTCGCGCGCTGTGTCATACACGGCGCGGCAAGCCGTTTGTCCCGCGCGCTTTCGGGCGATAGCATCCGCATCGGGTTTCTGGGCGGCTCGGTCACGTATGGATACCAGAGCGACGGCAGCACCCTTGCCAACCCCTACCCCGCGCTGCTCTGCGAACGGCTGCGGGCGCTGTTTCCCGATAAAAAAATCGAGGGCTGCAACCTCGGCTTTTCCGGCACAAACTGCCTGATGGGCGCAATCGCTGCGGAAGCCGCACTGCGCGCGTTTTCGCCGGACATCGTGTTTGTGGAATACGCTGTCAACGAGGAAACCTCCAGATCCGGCATCGCGCGCTTTGAAAGCCTGATTCGCAAGCTCCTGCGCTTTAACGGCGCGCCGGCAGTTGTTCCCGTCGCGCTGTTCCTGAAAAGCGGCTACTCATGCGAGGAATATATGCTTGCGGTCAGCGCGCAGTATGGGCTGGATTTCTGCGCGTTCCAAACGGCGTTTGCCTGCCATCTCGAGTGCGGCGCACCGGACTGGGCGGCATATGCGGACGACGGGGTTCACCCCTCCCCCGCCGGTCACACGGCGATCGCGGACTGCTTGTTTTCGCTGATCAAAAGTGCAAAGTCCGCGCCGGAACAAGCGCTTGCATCGCCTCTATTTTCCGATCAATACGAAGATATGAAACTCATCTCACTCATGCCGGATACAGATTCCGGCTTTGTGCGCAGCGGCGAAAGCTGCTACTGCTTCCACGAGCTGCTCGAAACGCTGCCGTGCGGTGCTGAAAAAGTCCTGTGCTTTTCCGTATGCTCGTCCTGCTGCGCGGTGGTTTACCGCCTTTCCAACAACAGCGAAACGGCGGCGGAGGCGCGGGTTTTCTTAGACGGGCGGTATGTCTGCACGCTCGATTCGTTCAGCGTGTTCGGCTGGGGCAATCCGGCGGTGCGCATGATTTTTGACGAAAAAACCGCCGCCCCGCACAGCATTGAGCTGCGCGTCAGCGGCGGGAACAAACGCTTTGTTTTGGCTGCGGTGGGGGCGGATGGATAATTATGTTATTTATTTTATCAAATAATATTTATATTATAGTATCATTTTGCATTGTGCGCTTCGAGCTATAATTTATTCATATATATAATTGTAACAATTAAATATATAATTGTTATCGAAATTGATATACCGATACTAATTTTCATTTGTCGTCTTTTCTTTTCAATATACGCCTCAACAGATTGCCTTGTGATTTGATATTTATTCTTTACTTTTGTCCCATCAATCGAACCCATTTTTATTAATGAATACACTTTTGTCTTGCTAACCTTAAGAAGTACCACTGCTTCTTTAACGTCAATATATTGAACTTCGTATTTATCAATGATGGTGTAATCCTGAGTTGTAAAATCAATCTGATTTATTTTTTTCATTTGATCTTCGCTAGAATAACAAATCACTTTTTCTGAAACTTCATTGATAACAGCTTCCGAGATTTTATCAATTGGATAAGCGTATACGATATTCAAGCGAGGATTGTATATACCTAAGTATTTCAATTCAGTAAATATCTTCTTATAAGCGCGTAATCCCATTATGTAATACATCAAAATTTGTAAAGTTTCCTTTGAACCAATCGGGCTTCTTGCAACTTTCAAATCCCACAACGCGCTTTTTGTTAAATAATCCGCATCACCTCTATCAACAATGTTTGAATATCCACCTTTAAAAGTAAAGCCAGATTTTATGATCGGACCATGATGCTTAAACAAGTTCAGAGTCCGTTTTACCATGATTCTAATGTTATTGATTGTATTTTTGTCAGGATTGATCTCTTCAATCGGCACATACGCTAATGGGTTGGCTCGGGCACACACATCAAATCCTGACAATTTACATGCACATTTTATGGATGTATCGTCTAATCCTTTGATCTGTTTGACTAACGCATCCGCTTTATCCGCCATTAAATTAAGATTAGCACCTTTTATAGAAATTTGAAAAGCGGTTTTCGCGTCTTCTGTAAGCATATAACGAACTAAATACTTATCTACTGCCATTCCAACAAGCGAACCATGTAGATTTTCAGAATCCGAAAGCACATATTGGTCTTGTATAGCTTCTTTTGTCCATGCTTTACACGGGAGATACCCACCATGTGGCTGTTGTACCCGTTTGATTCTTTGTGAAACAGATGGCATAACGTGCGTCACCTCTTATCAATCTATTTTATTCCGTCCAGCGTCATCATTGCCCCATACAATTCCGGTCTGCGGTCGCGGAACACGCCCCACTCCGCGCGCTTTGCCGCGCAGTCGTCAAGGTCAAATTCCGCGGTGAGAATCGCTTCGCTCACCCTGTCCGCCTGTTTGATCACAGCGCCGGTGCAGTCGGTGATGAACGACGAGCCGTAGAACGTAATCTCGCTCTCCCCCGCCCGCTCCGTGCCGATGCGGTTTGACGCGACAACGGGAACAAGATTGCTCGCCGCGTGACCGGTCATGCAGCGCTGCCAGTGATCGCGGGAATCGACCCCCGCATCCTCCGGCTCTGAGCCGATTGCCGTGGGGTATAAAAGCAGCTCAGCGCCCATGAGTGCCATGCACCGCGCCGCTTCCGGAAACCACCGATCCCAGCAGATCCCGACGCCGATTTTTCCGTATACCGTATCCCAGACCTTGAAGCCCGTGTCGCCGGGCGAAAAATAAAACTTCTCCTCATAGCCCGGTCCGTCCGGAATATGGCTTTTTCGATAAACGCCGAGCAGGCTGCCGTCCGCATCAATCATCGCCACGGAGTTAAACCGCGCGTTGTTCTTTTTTTCGTAAAAGCTTACCGGCAGCACAACACCCAATTCTTTTGCAAGCACCGACAATGCCCGTACTGCGGGATTTTCTGCGGTTTCTGTTGCCAGCGCGTAAAACGCCGCCTTTTCCTGTTGGCAGAAATATGGCGTTTCAAACAATTCCTGCAGCAAAATCACCTGCGCACCCTGCGCCGCCGCTTTGCGCACCAGGTCCTGCGCTTTTTCCAGATTCACCGCCGGCTTGTCCGAACAAGCAAACTGCACCGCCGCAACCGTTACTTTTCTCATATGCTTTCCTCCTGCTGCTGATTCGCTGCACATAGACCTTATGCCATTTATTTTGATGAAACAAACAACCCGCATTCCTTTGGTATGCGAATTGCACCGTCTTTTTCGCGTATGGCTTCAAAGTGGCGATACAACCGGTCAATTTTTTCACCGGAAACAGAATTAAGAAACATTGTTGATTTCAGCCAGTCAATCAGATCCTGTGTTCCGGTAATTTCCAGCGAGTCTGTATAATCATATCTTTCAACAGCGCGGAATTGCTGTTTCAATTGTTCACTCCCGTTCTGAAGACTGAAGCTCCATTTTTCCGAAAAATGCCGTCTGCATCCGGATCAGCGCGCTGTAATTCGTCTTCCAGAAAAGCGCGCAGCCCGCCGTTTCCGTTTGTTGCCGCATAAAATGTTCCGTTCGGTTTCAAAACGCGTGATACCTCCGACAAAGCCTTTGATAAATCGGGAACATGATACAGCATATGGTTAGCAATCACTACATCAAACGATTCATCCGGATAATCTATGCATTGTATGTCAATTTGCTGTGCAGTAATATTGCTATCATCCGCATATTTATTCTTGACAATTTCAACCATTCCATATGAAAAATCTGAGAGAATCAGCTTGCATCCGGATGGCAGTTTCTGAATGTTTTCTTCCCATTGCGCACCGTTTCCACAGCCAGCTTCAGAATGGAAAACCCCTCCGAGAAGCAATACCGCTCAAACAGCCACGGAACAAACCCTTGCTTGTTTGTGCTGTACGTTTGGTGCAAACGTGCACGGACGGATAAATTCGCATCATCCGCATACTGCTCTTTGACTGTTTCCGGCTGGATTAACTTATCCAAAATTCTGTCCCCCTCATTCCTAAATCCTAACTCCTAATCCCTAAACGGGCATCTGCTGCGTGATACAATGCACATTGCCGCCCTCGCGGACGAGCTTCATGCCGTCCACAGTGCAGATTTTTCTGCTGGGGAAAGCCTCCCGCAGCACCGCCGCCGCCGCGTCGTCCGTGCGCCGCGCGTCCCCTCCGAACACGGGCAGAATCACCCCGCCGTTGACGAGGTAAAAATTGAGATAACTCAGCGTGAGCCTTACCCTGCCGTAACACCGCGCCGGCGGCTGCTCAATCGGAATGATCTCCAGCCCCGCTCCGGACAGAATCCCGCGTGCCGATTCCGTCACTGCGAAGTTCGCGTCACTCTTGTCCGCACAGGTTTGCAGCAGCACCGTTCCGGCTTTTGAAAAGCACGCGAGGTTGTCCACATGACCGTCCGTTTCGTCGCCGTCCAAGCCGTTTTCAAGCCAGATGACAGTGTCTGCACCGAGCCGCGCGTGCAGCTCCGCTTCAATCTGCGCTTTCGATAACTGCGGGTTGCGATTTTTGTTGAGCAGGCACTGCGCGGTTGTCAGAAGCTTCCCCGCGCCGTCGCTGTGAATCGAGCCGCCCTCTAAAATCAAGCCGGATTCGATCATCGGAATGCCCAGATACTGCAGCAGATCCCCCGCCATCGCATCGTCAAGGCCATAGGGCGTAAACCGCTCCCCCCACGCGTTGAAGCGCCAGCTGATGCCTGCGATTTCGCCGCCGCGCCCGCGCACAAAGGTCGGACCGTTGTCGCGCGCCCACGCGTCGCTGTGCGGGATTTCGACGTAATCCACTCCCGCGCCGCAGAGGTTTTTCGCCTGTTCCAGATCCGCCGGATTGACCACAAGCGTCACCGGCTCGAATTCCGAAATCGCACGCACCACCTCCGCATACCCCGCGCAGGTTTCCGCATAAAGCGCCGGATAAACCACGGAATCCCGCACGCACCATTCCATCAGCGTGCGCGCGTGTGCCTCCCATTCGGCGGGCATGATAAAAGACTTGTCCGAAGCCAAAGCACTCTCCCCTTTTTTCAATAATCAATTTATTTTACTACAAAACGCCGTGCTTGTAAAGCTTTTCGGCGAAAAAATCACTTTTGCGTCTGTTCATAAATTTCAGCGCAATTTTTGTTGCACCGTGCGGGACGCTGTGTTATAATAAAACTTAGCAGTGAATTGCCGAAAGGATGTTATATGATGACCAAATACCTAGTATTGCTGTGCGACGGAATGGCGGACTTCCCGCTTGACGAGCTTGGCGGAAAAACCCCGATGGGCGCGTCGCACACGCCGCAAATGGACAAGCTCGCGAAAACTGCCACGGTCGGCTTGGTGAAAACCGTTCCCGACAACCTCAAACCCGGCAGTGATGTGGCGAACCTCGCTGTTTTAGGGTATGACCCCGCGATTTATATTCCGGACGCTCTCCGCTGGAGGCCGGTTCCATTGGCATCGATATGAAGCCGACGGATGTTTCGTTCCGGTGCAATCTGGTAACGCTCTCCGATGAGGCTTGCTAATACTCACAAGACAATTCTCGATTATTGCGCCGACGATATTTCCACTGCGGAAGCTGAAATTCTCATCGACTTTTTGGCGGAGCAATTCGACAGTGATGTGTTCCGGCTTGATGCGGGCGTGAGCTACCGCCATTGTCTGATTCAAGCAAACGGCACACTGGAAGTCGGCACGCTCACCCCGCCCCACGACATCACCGGAAAGCCGATTGCCGCTTATCTCCCTGCTCATCCGAATGCTGCGGTGCTGCTGGCGATGATGGAAAAAAAGCTATGATTTGCTCAAAAACCACCCCGTGAACATGGCGCGGATTGCGCGCGGCAAGCGTCCGGCGAACTCTATGTGGTTCTGGGGCGAGGGTGTGCGTAAAAGCCTGACGCCGTTTGAAGAAAAGTTCGGACTGCGCGGTTCGATGATTTCGGCGGTTGACCTGCTTAAAGGCATCGGGAAATTTACCGGCATGAACGTGGTGAACGTTCCCGGCGCGACGGGTTATATCGACACGGATTTTACCGGAAAAGCCGCCGCCTGCATCGCGGAATTCGCAGCCGGTCAGGATTTGGTTTACGTTCATGTGGAAGCCCCTGACGAGTGCGGTCACCGGCATGAGATTGAAAACAAAAAACGTTCGCTGGAGCTGATTGACGAACAAGTTTTAGCTCCTGTTCTGGACGCGCTTGACAAATATGATGACTATGCGGTGCTGATTACCCCCGACCACGCGACGCCGCTCGCGCTGATGACGCACACCAACGACCCCGTGCCGTTTCTGATATTCCGCAGGAACAAGCCCGTTGCGGGTGTTGCGGCTTTCACCGAGGAAACCGCCGCCACCGGAATTTATGTGGAAAACGGATTTGAACTGATGGGAAAATTTATAGACGGATAGCATTTTGTCCGCGCGGAAGTATATCGCCTTTCGCGCGGATTTTCGCTCCACAACTGTCCGCATATGGCGCACAGTCGTTTATCACAAGAAAACACAGAAAATTAACATATTATTCGCCCATTTGTACATTGACGCAGTGGCTGGATTTTAATATAATAGAATAGTCGCTGTAGACGCAGCAAACAGCATGGCGGCATATTTTTTATAAATTAATAGGTTGGGAGTTTTTATAACGTGACAAAGGTAGTAAAATTCGGGGGAAGCTCGCTGGCAAGCGCCGCGCAGTTTGTTAAAGTCGGCAACATCATCCGCGCGGATGCAACGCGGCGGTATGTGGTTCCCTCCGCGCCCGGTAAGCGGTATTCCGACGACACAAAGGTGACGGATATGCTCTACCGCTGTTATGACCTCGCGGCAAAGGGTAAGGCGTTTGAGGACGAATTCTCCGCTATCAAAGCGCGTTACACCGAAATCATCGCGGATTTAAACCTTGACTTATCCCTTGACAGCCAGTTTGAAACCATCAAAGCAGGCTTCATTGGCAAAGCCGGTCGCGACTACGCGGCTTCGCGCGGGGAATACCTCAACGGCATTATTTTAGCTGCATATCTGGGTTATGCTTTTGTGGACGCGGCGGATGTGATTTTCTTCACCGAAAGCGGCAGCTACGACGCGGCGCGCACACTGAAAACCCTGGGCGAAGTGCTTTCTGTCAAGGAGCGGGCGGTCATTCCGGGCTTTTACGGCTCAATGCCCAACGACACCATCAAGACCTTTTCCCGCGGCGGCTCGGATGTAACCGGCTCGATCGTCGCGGCGGCGGCAGGTGCGGACTTATACGAAAACTGGACGGATGTTTCCGGCTTTTTAATTGCCGATCCGCGCGTGATTGAAAACCCCGAAACCATCCGCGTGATTACCTATAAAGAACTGCGCGAGCTTTCCTATATGGGCGCGACGGTTCTGCACGAAGAAGCGATTTTCCCCGTGCGCAAGGCGGGTATTCCCATCAACATCAAGAACACCAACCTCCCCGACGACCCCGGCACGGTGATTGTCGAAAGCACAAGCCAGAAGCCGCCGTTCACCATCACCGGTATTGCCGGAAAAACCGGCTTTGCGGTCGTCAACATCGAAAAAGACATGATGAACGCCGAGCTGGGCTTCGGGCGCAGGGTGCTGGAGGTTTTCGAGAAAAACGGCATCTCGTTTGAACATATGCCCTCCGGCATCGACACGATGAGCGTCATCGTCAATCAGCACGAGTTTGCGAAAAAAGAGCAGGAAATCCTCGCCGGACTGCACCGCAACGTTGCGCCCGACAGCATCGACATCGAAACGGATTTAGCCCTCCTCGCCGTCGTCGGCAGGGGCATGAAATCCACGCGCGGCACTGCCGGACGGATTTTCTCCGCACTCGCCCACTCCCATGTCAACGTCAAGATGATCGACCAGGGCTCAAGCGAACTGAACATCATCGTCGGCGTCAGCGAAAAGGATTTTAAAACCGCGATGAAAAGCATCTACGATATTTTTGTCATCCAGCAGCTATAATTTGTCGAACCAAAAAGCCGTTCCCATCAACAAGGAGCGGCTTTTCGTTTTATTGAATCAAGTACATTGTTCCTGCAATGCGGACGGGTTGCTTGCTTCTCTCCGGACGCGCTGGTTCTTCGGCGCGCTTTTGCGGATCAGCCTGCGGCGGTGCAGGTCGGCTTTGAGCCAACGCAGATATAGCAGTGCATTAAGTACCGCCGCAATCGCCGGCTTGTAATTCTCGGTGAACTCGCCGGCATAGGTCACAACCTCGCCGGAAAAGCCCTTCTTAAACCGATACACGCCGTAATTCGCGTGGTTTTCGTCGGTGTAAAACGGGATGCCCTGAAAATCATACACCTCGCCGCCGCTTTCGATTGCCCAGCGAATCATCGTCCATTGCATGAGATAATTCGGCATTTTGTCGCGGTGTTCATTTGAGGACGCGCCATAAACATAACAGGTCTTGCCCGCATACTGCGTGGTGATCGCGCCCGAGAGCGCCTCATCGCCGTGATAGCACATGAACAGCCGGCAATGCGCACCCAGTTCGTCGAGCATCCGCGCGAAATATGCCTTGCTGCGCACCGCAAAGCCATCGCGCTGTCCGGTTTCCTCCATCAGCCGGCAGAAATCGTCGAGCGCTTCCTTGCCGCAGACCCTGCATTCCACGCTGTGACGCAGCGCGACGCGGATGTTATAGCGCCACTTTCCGTGGAACGCGGCGAATACCTGCTCCTCGCTTCTTCCGCGCAGAAAAAGCATATAGTTGTTGCGCGGCTGCACGGTGGTTAGCTCCGCCGCATCCGCCTTAAACGAAAATCCCGCCGCTCTGACCGCATCGATGACAGCCGTGTCGCCCTCCGTGATGAACGGGTCGAGGATGCAGCGGTAAGCGTGATAGCTTCGCGCCAGCTTACGCACCTCCGCGATCACCGCGTTAAATGCTGCCGCGTCGCCGTAATCCCACACCGGTCCGTGCGGGAGATAGAACAAACAGGTTTTCAGCAGGGGTACTTTTTTGATCAGAATCAACGCCGCCGCCACCGGAACGCCCGCAGCGTTGCGCACCAGCACCGCCTCATGCCCCCAGTCCGGCTTCACCCGCGCCCACTTAAGCGACTGCATAAAGCATCCGTTTGCGTGCGCCGCCACAAACGCCTCGTATTCCACACACTGTACAGGGTTTGAAAAATCCACCGTCGCCATTTCTGTGTCCTCCTTATCTTTCTGAAATAAGGATAACACGGCACAATACATCAAGTATTCAAAGAAAAGCAAGAAAGTTGCAAAAACTGTGTTGGGATTGACTATTCCATCTGTAAACTAAAGCCCTCCGCGATGCCGGTGACGGGGTTGTAAATCGTAATCAGCCGCATCGAACCGCTCGGAACAGAATAGAAATCATTCTGCACCCCATCGGTTTCATAAGCTTGCGCTTCGTCATCGTTCATTTCTGCGTCGGTTACATTCGCCCACGGATTGGCTTTATTGATTGCAACGCTGTCGTAATATGCCGAGCGATACAGCAGTCCCTCACTCGCGAACACCTCCGCATCCTGCTCAGCAAACAGAACTGGCAATTCAGAAAAAAAGCCGCTGTAATAAAACGGACGCTGCGTACGCCACAACGCGCTCACCGGGTTATCAGCCTTGAAGATTGCGTCAATGTCTGATTTTCCCGGAACATAGTCGGTTTTCACCGATTTCGCCGCGATGAGAAACGACTCGTAGACGCCGTCAAACCTGTCCTCCTGCGTCTGAATTTCCGCATCGGTGAACGCCGGAAGCACAGCGTCTTTTTCGTGAACACGGAAATACACAACCACGGCGTTTTCCATCGCAAAATCCAGTACCATTTCCTGCCCCGTAGTATTCTGATAGGCAAAATCCTTAAGGTAATAACCTTGTGTATCAACATTCACGCGCATCGCGGCGGAATAATCGGCACTGTCTGCCGGTGCCCACTGTGCGACGGCAGACAAACCTTCCCCGATCAGCCGGTTGAGCAGCGTGCCGATGTCCTCACCGTAAAGCAGTTTCACATAAGCCGCTATTTTATCCGACACCACCGCATCGGAAAACGCTTGCGTGTCGCTCTCGCGGTAATCGCTCCACGGATAAAGCACCGGCGCTGTGTCGGCAAAGCCCAGCGTGATTGCGCCCGCGCGGTTGACCAATGTTTCGCTGTCCGCCGGAAGAAGCCGCTGTGCGACCGCCGAGAAGCTTAGCCCCGACGCCGCGATCGCCGCAGCCGCAACGATGGTGAACGCCCCGGCAATCCTGCCCTTCGCATTCCGTTTCATCGGTTGTCCTCCTCCCCGCCTGTGCTTTGTGTCGTCTGCGCGGAGAAGCGCACACGCGTGCCCTTGTCCGGTGTGCTTTCGATCTCGAGCGTTCCCCCGTGCAGCTTTGCGATTTCCTTGCACAGCGCAAGCCCGAGACCCGCGCCGCCGGCTTTGCGTGTGCGGGATTTGTCCGCCATATAGAAAGGCTCGTCCGCGCGCTTTACGTCCTCCTGCTTCATGCCGATGCCGTTGTCGGCGACGGTGACAAGCACACGCGCCCCGACCGCCTCGCATGTGATGCGGATTTCACCGCCCGGCGGCGAGGCCTTAATCGCGTTGTCAACGAGGTTGAAAATCAGCGACTTGAACAGCTCCGCGTCCGTCAGAATGTCACAGTCCTGCGACTGGCAGACGAGCGTCAGCTCCCCCGCCGTCAGAATCGGCGTGAGCGCGTTGCCGATGTCCACCAGCAGCGCCCGCAGATTCATCGGCACAAGCTTCACCGCAGTGTTTCCGACCGCAATCAGCTCCATCAGCTTTGAGGAAAGCGACCGCAGCCGTTTGGTTTCGTCCACAATGATCCCCGCGTACTCGCGCAGCTCTTTCTCCGAAACCTTTTTCTTTACGCGCAGAATGTCCGCAAAGCCCATGATTGAGGTCAGCGGCGTTTTCATCTCGTGCGCGAAATTGGCGATGAAAATCTTTCTGTCCTCCGCGGTTTTCTCGAGTGCCAGAACCGTTTCCTCCACCGCCTGCGCCATCGCGTTCATGTTCTGCGCGAGCGCTGTGAACTCCGCACTGCCGGTTTCGCGCACACGCCGGTGATATTCACCGCGTGCAATGGCGCGCGTCGCCGCATTCATCCGGCGCAGCGGCCTTGTCAGCGCCACGGAGATCGTCAGCAGCAGCACCGCCGCACCGGCTGAAATCCCCGCGCCCGCGATTCCGGCGGTTTCCAGCTGGCGGGTGCGCATGGAAAACACATCGTTGATGTCCGCGGCGATGAGAAAATAATAGGTCATCTCCTCCAGCCGCACCGCGCCGTAGGTCAGCGTGTAATGCGCGCCCGCGTTCTCCCGCACAATGGTGTAGGTCGTTCCTGCATCAGTCCCGTCAAGCAGCGGCACGGCAAGTGCGGGCGTTTTTCCGCCGACCTGCGCGACGGTTTTTTGATCCGCGTCAAGCAGCAGCGCCTGCGTTCCCTCAAGCGTCATTTCCTTTAAGAACGCCGCGCAGGCTGCGTCGGTTTCTGTCTTGTCCAGCAGAATCTCGCTGATTTGTAAACGCGAAAACGCAGCAGCGGACGCAAGCTCCGCCGTCAGATACGCATAGGTCGCGGCGGAATGCTTTTTTTTCGCGCGCTAGGCTCAGCCGATGGCTGTTCTGTATCACCAGCAGCGATGTCACATCCGCCGCCGCCGTCACAATCAGCATCGTCAGCAGGAACAGTTTCTGCCAAAGCCGCACAATCCGCCCCCCTTTTTTCCGACAAGCAGTCGCTTTCGGCAGTCTGCCGCCCAGGCTGAAGATAGAATATAAACTCATTTTTGAGCACCTAAATGAAATCACGAAGTGGCAGCGAAAGCACAAATCTGTAAATTAAAGCGATTTATAAGCCATAAAACAACGGGTTTCCAAAGGGTGCATGCACCCTTTGGCAGGAGTGTGTCGATGCTGCCGTGCGCGGCAGCACGGGCGGCGCCCCCTGACTAGGCTATATCGAAAGTCTGAGTTGCTATCTGCCGCTTTCCAACCGGTAGCCGAGCTTGGGGATGGTTACCAGCCGGTTTTTCAGCTTCATTTTTCTGCGCACCTGCTGCACGTGGATGTCTACCGTCCGGCTTTCACCGGCAAATTCATACCCCCACACTGCGGAAAGCAGCCGCTCTCTGGTCAGGGCGATGTTGATATTGCGCAGGAAGAACACCAGAACATCGAATTCCTTGGGCGTGAGCGCCACAAGCGTTTCGCCGCTGCGCGCGGTGTGCTCGTCGATGTTGACAGTGATTTCGCCGAAGGTTAGGATGCACGCGCTTTTTTTCGAGCGGCGCAGCACAACCTCAATCCGCGCGAGCAGCTCCACTGCTTCAAAGGGCTTGACGATATAGTCGTCCGCCCCCAGCTTCAGCCCGCGCACCTTGTCGGTCACTTCCTGCATCGCGGTGAGAAAAATCACCGGTATCCCCAGATGCCGGATGCGCTCCATCACCACAAAGCCGTCCATGCCCGGCAGCATCACATCCAGCAGGATTAAATCCGGCAGCAGGCTTTCCGCGCGCGTGACCGCCTGCGCACCGTCAAAGCACGCCTCGCTCTCATAGCCGACAATCGACAGCGCACAGGTGATCATCTTCGAGATGTTCTCGTCGTCCTCCACAATCAGGATTTTCATCGTTCCCCGCACCGTTTCCGCACAGCGCGCCTCCTCTCCGGTTTCTCTGCAATCATTCCACATTTATTATAACAAGCATTGCACGGCAAAACCACCCCGCCGTGCAAAAAATAAGCAAAGAAACTGCAAATGCCGCGCCCGACCGGCAAAGCGACTTACGGAATCCTGAGAAATTCCGG
Organism: Oscillospiraceae bacterium; assembly: GCA_047602575.1. Taxonomy (GTDB): domain Bacteria; phylum Bacillota; class Clostridia; order Oscillospirales; family Ruminococcaceae; genus UBA1366. The sequence goes on along the minus strand of JASGGY010000007.1, from coordinate 425,729 downwards.
CTTGCGGTTTTTAAAATACGTGAGAAAGCGGAAGCCCGCTTCCTTTGCAAGCGCAGCCCCCTGCTCAATTCCCTTACCCAGATCCGGAACGCAGTGCGCGTCAGAGCCGATGGTGAGGATTTCCCCGCCCATTGAGCGGTAAAGCCGGACGAGTGCTATATCCGGGAACGTCCGCCCGTAGCTCTGCCGCAAGCCGGAGGTGTTGATCTCGATGCCCTTGCCGCGGGCGATGACGGCGCTGAAAATCGCGCGGATGAGCTCCTCGAACGCCGCCATGTTCACCGTGCGTTTGTACTTTCCCTCAATATAACGCAGAATGTACGTCAGGTGTCCCAGCACGTCGAATTTCCCCCACTGGCATAATTTAAGCACTTCCTCAAAATACTTACCCGCGAGAAACTGAATCTTCTTATCGCTCATGCGTGAGAAATTGATAAACGCAAAATCATCCCAGCCGGGCAGCTGGTGCATCGAGCCGATGACAAAATCCAACCGTTTGTCGGCTGCAACATAGTCCGCAGCTTCCGTGTCCGCAGTCGCTTGCCCAAGCTCAATGCCGCAGAGAAGGTTGAGCCGTCCGTCAAACAGCTCCTTCATCCGCAGCGTTTCGGTCACGGATTTCTCGTAGGTATCTTTAAAGCCGAACGCGTACAGATGCGCGTACCGCTGCGAAAAGCCCTTGAGCTGCTCCACGCTGTAGCGGCGCTTTTCGTACCATGTGTTGCATTCGCAGTGATCCGTTACCGCGTAAGCCGCAAGCCCCAGCTCCGCCGCGCGGGCGCACATATTATAAATATCCTCCGACGAATCCGGCGAAAAGCTTGTGTGGGTGTGAAGATCGGTCAGTTTTGTGAGTTCCATATGTTCCTCCTTGTAGGATGAAAGTGAAATTGGCTGCGTTTTTCGCTACAAAATACCATTCTCTCATTATAGCGCATTTCTGACAGAAACTCAACAAAAAATAGTAACAAAATTGTTGCTTTCAAGCCTATGCTTTTTCGGCGTGTTATGTTATAATGGTACAAGTATGTATCTTATTATCTGTGTATTTTAACAAAGGGATTGGTGGTCGTCAAATGAGAGCGGTTATCACGGTGATCGGAAAGGATGCCATCGGCATTCTCGCAAAAGTCAGCACGGAATGCGCCACGCACAACGCAAATGTCATCGAGGTGACACAGTCGGTGTTACAGGATATGTTCGCGATGATCATGCTGGTTGATATTTCAAAAATCAACACACCCCTGCCTGCGCTGTCCGACGCGCTGGCGGAACTCGGGCGAACGATGAATTTATCCATCCACACCATGCACGAGGATATTTTCAACTGTATGCACCACATCTGACCACGAGATAGAAAGGGTTTTTACATGCTTAACGCTTATGATATTCTCGAAACCATCCGCATGATTCAGGACGAGTGCCTTGACATCCGCACCATCACCATGGGCATTTCCCTGCTTGACTGCATCGACGCGGATATGGACAAGGCGTGCGCGAAGGTTTACGACAAAATCACCTCCCGCGCGGCACGGCTCGTCCGTGTGGGTGAGGACATCGAAAAGGAATTCGGCGTTCCCATCATCAACAAGCGGCTTTCCGTCACACCGGCGGCAATCATCACGGCGGCATCCTCCGGCGATCCGGTGAAAATCGCGCTCGCCATGGACCGCGCCGCAAAGGAAGTCGGCGTCAACCTCATCGGCGGCTATTCCGCGCTGGTGCAGAAGGGCTTTTCGGCGGGCGATTATGAGCTCATCAAGTCCATCCCCGAAGCGCTGCGCGTGACCGAACGCGTCTGCTCGTCGGTCAACGTCGGCTCGACCAAAACCGGCATCAACCTCGACGCCTGCAAGCTCATGGGGCAAATCGTCCGGGAAGCAGCGGAGAAAACCGTCGATAAGGCTTGCTTCGGCGCCGCAAAGCTCGTTGTGTTCTGCAACGCGGTGGAGGACAATCCGTTCATGGCGGGTGCTTTCCACGGTGTCGGCGAGCCGGACTGTATGATCAATGTAGGTGTTTCCGGACCGGGTGTGGTGCGCGCGGCGCTGGCAAAATACCCTGACGCGGACATCACGCAGATTTCCGACATCATCAAAAAAACCGCTTATAAAATCACGCGCGTCGGTCAGCTGGTTGGCGTAACCGCCTCCGAGCGGCTGGGCGTGCCGTTCGGCATTGTGGACTTGTCGCTCGCGCCCACACCGGCGGTCGGCGATAGCGTGGCGCATATTTTAGAAGAAATCGGCTTGGAAAAATGCGGCACACACGGCACAACCGCAGCACTCGCACTGCTCAACGACGCGGTGAAAAAGGGCGGTGTCATGGCTTGCTCGCGCATCGGCGGGCTTTCCGGCGCGTTCATCCCTGTGTCGGAGGATGCCGGTATGATTTCCGCAGCGCGAGAGGGTGCGATCACCATCGAAAAGCTCGAGGCAATGACCGCCGTCTGCTCGGTGGGGCTTGATATGATTGTTATTCCCGGTGACACAACGGCGGACACCATCGCCGCCATCATCGCCGACGAAGCCGCCATCGGCATGGTCAACTCCAAAACCACCGCCGTGCGCGTGATCCCCGCCATCGGCATGGATGTGGGCGACGAGCTGGACTGGGGTGGGCTGTTCGGCTGCGGCCCTGTGATGCCGCTCAACAAGCGCTCCGCATCGAAATTCATCAACCGCGGCGGTCAGATTCCCGCGCCCCTGCATTCGCTTAAAAACTAGATGAAGCATCACTTCACAACACAACGGCTCGAACAGAACCGCTCCGCTGCCGATGATTTCTATAAAAACTGCACGCTCTGTCCCCGCGCCTGCGGCGTAAACCGCACGACGGGCGAAACCGGCTTGTGCGGCATGACGAGCGAAATCAAAATCGCTCGCGCTGACCTGCACCAATGGGAAGAACCCTGCATCAGCGGCACGAACGGCGCGGGAACGGTGTTCTTTTCCGGCTGCGGGCTGGGGTGCGTGTTCTGCCAGAATCACGCGATTTCACAGGCGCATATGGGCTATGCTGTCACAACCGATGAGCTTGCACAGATTTTTCTTGATTTGCAGGAAAAAGGCGCGCACAACATCAACCTCGTGACCCCGACCCACTTTGCGCCGTCCATCGCGCAGGCACTCGCGGCGGTGAAAACGCGGCTGACGATCCCGGTTGTTTACAACTGCGGCGGCTATGAAAGCCCCGAAACGCTCGCACTCATCGCACCTTTCGTGGACATTTTTCTGCCGGATGTGAAATTCTACTCGCCCGACATTGCCAAATCCTACTGCGGGGCGGCGGATTATTTTGAAAAAGCACTGGCGTCTGTCGCGGCAATGCTTGCCATCACGGGCGCGCCGGTGTTTGAAAACGGCTTGCTGAAAAAAGGCGTGATCGTCCGGCATCTCGTTCTGCCCACCCACCGGCGCGACAGCTTTGAGATTATTGCGCGCTTAAAAGAAAATTTTGGTATAAAAATGCTCTTAATCAGCCTTATGAACCAATATTTCTCGATTGAAAATTCAACCAAATTTCCTGCCCTTTCACGGAAAACCGCAACATTTGAATACAACGCCGTTGCAGGAAAAGTCTGCGAAGCCGGATTCAACGGCTGGTTTCAGGAGCGAACGGCGGCGGACGCACGGTATGTTCCGGCATTTTCGTCGGAAAAACCTACGAAAATTGTGTAATTTTAAGCAAAAAATTGTCACATTTTCACTTTGACTTTCTCTGTGAAATCAGTTACAATATATCTTGGCGCGGTAGAGAAAAAGCGCCCGTATTTTCAACAACGGAAAGGATCATGCCCGATGCTCAAAGCCCTTGGCTCGCGCTATTCCATTACCAACAACGAAAAAACCGCCGAATTCTACGGCTTTATCAGCGACCTTTTAGACAGCGACATCGTCAACGAAATGCGCAATTTCCGCCACCATTACAGCACAACCTGCTTCCAGCACTGCTTAAACGTCGCCTACTACAACTATCTCATCGCCCGGAAGCTCAAGCTCAATTCCAAATCCGCGGCGCGCGGCGGCTTGCTCCACGACCTGTATTTATACGACTGGCGCGACGTGGAGAAGCAAAAGGGCGACAAGGTTCACGTTTCCCGCCATCCGAAAATCGCACTCGCAAACGCGCGCGAAAGCTTCGACCTGTCGCTGCGCGAGGAGGACATCATCGTCAAGCATATGTGGCCGATGACAATCCGCCCCCCGAAATACGCGGAAACCTACATCATCGTGCTGGTAGACAAATGCTCCGCAGCACTTGAATTTTCCTCCCACATTGCCGCAAAAATCAGAAAAACACTCCGCAAAAGCGCATAGCGTTTCAGACAATAGATAAACCCACCAAGGGTACAAGTACCCTTTGGTGGAGGGTGTCGGGGGGCAACGCCCCCTGACTGGGTGGTTTGGAGGGCAACACCCTCCAATCAATTCCGCAGTCAGTATTATTCGATTTCAATTTCCATGATCGGGTCGGAGACGTCGCCGTCGGCGGGGACCATGGGGAGAACGTTGATGTCCTTGTTGATGCGGCAGTCGATGAGGCAGGGGCGGCCGAGCGCGATTGCTTGCGCAAGTACCGGCTCGATATCGGACTTCTTCTCGATGACAAAGCCCGCGATACCGAACGCCTCGGCGAGCTTCATGTAGTCCGTGCCGCGGTTTAAATCCGTCTGGGAGAAATGCTTGTCGTAGAACATCCGCTGCCACTGGCGCACCATGCCAAGAACGTTGTTGTCAAACATCAGCTCGATGACCGGAATGTTGTGCTTTGCCAGAGAAGAAAGCTCGTTGCAGTTCATGAAGAAGCTTCCGTCGCCGGCGCAGTTGACCACAACGCGATCGGGGTTGGCAAGCTTTGCACCCATCGACGCACCCAAGCCGTAGCCCATGGTTCCAAGCCCGCCGCTTGAGGAGAACGAGCGCGGCTTGCGGAAATTGTAATACTGCGCCGCCCACATCTGGTGTTGACCGACTTCGGTGGTGAGAATCGCGTTGCCGTCCGTCAGGCGGTCGAGCGTTTCGAGTACATCCTGCGGAAGCACCTCATCCTGTGACGAAACGGGAACCTGATGCAGGGGAAATTCTGCCTTCCACGCGGCAACCTGCGCCATCCACGCGGGATGCGAAAGCTGCGGGAGAATGTCGTTGAGCCGCGCGATGATGTAGGGCAGATTGCCGACAACCTGATGATGCGCGGTGACGTTCTTGTTGATTTCGGCAGGGTCGATGTCAATGTGCAGAATTTTCGTCTGACACGCGAACGTGGATTTCTTGCACGAAACACGGTCGGAAAATCTCGAGCCCAACACGATCATCAAGTCGCATTCGGTCGAAACCAGCGATGAGGTCTTTGTGCCGTGCATACCCAGCATTCCGGTAAAACGCGGGTTGGTATTGTCAAGCGCGCACTGCCCCATGAGGGAAAGCGCAACCGGCGCGTCGATTTTTTCGACAAGCTCCGCAAACGCCGCCGTCGCGTCGCTCGAAACCACACCGCCGCCGGCATAGATAAACGGACGCTTCGCCTGCTTGATCAGCTCCGCCGCCGCGTCAATCTGCGCGTTGATGTCCTGCGGGTTATGGAATGTCACCGGAATTGGCGCTAAGCGCTCGTATGCGGCTTTTTTGATGGTGATGTCCTTGGGCACGTCAATCAGCACCGGACCTTTTCTGCCCTCGTTGGCGATGCGAAACGCCTCGCGGATGGTGGCAGCAAGGTTGGCAACGTCCTTGACGATGTAATTGTGCTTGGTCACCGGCATGGTGATGCCGCAAATGTCAACCTCCTGAAAGCTGTCAAGCCCCAGCAGTGCGGTGGCGACGTTTCCGGTGATGGCAACCAGCGGGATGGAATCCATGTATGCCGTCGCGATGCCGGTGACAAGGTTTGTCGCGCCCGGGCCGCTGGTGGCGATGACAACGCCTGTCTTGCCGCTGGTGCGGGAATAGCCGTCCGCCGCGTGGCAAGCACCCTGTTCGTGTGCGGTGATGACATGGCGGATTTTGTCCGCATAGCGATAAAGCGCGTCGTAAATATTCAGCACCGCGCCGCCCGGATACCCGAACACCGTGTCAACACCATGCTCAAGCAGGCACTCTATGATAATATCCGACCCCGGTAAAAGCTGTTTGTCCATTTCTCATTCCCCATTCCCCCGCCGTCCGGCGGTTTTCTGATTTTCCATAAAAAGCATATCCCCGCGGCTGCCCGCCGGAAGAATGCTTTCCTTTTATTATAAACGGAAATGGTGTACTTGTCAAGATGTTGTCGCAGTAACAAGAAAGCTGCCCGGTTTTCGATTTATGCTGTGCCGATGATCAGCGGCGCGCTGCGGCGTTTTGTAAAAGAAAATCCGCTCTCCGGTTTGGGAGAGCGGATTTGTTTCATTTTGCTTTAACGGATTTTATGGCATCTGGATTGAGCTTGACATCGTAAACATACCCCATGCCGTAAAAAATACTGCTGCTTAAATCCTGATCCTGAGAAAGATAAATAATCACTGCATCATCGGAAACATTGCATAGCACAGCGGTGACGCTCTCTCTGATATCACTTCCAAAGGTCATTGTGAGCGGCTTTTGAAAATCAACGGCAATCCATACATCCGACGAATCAAATGTTTTTTTCGGATTTACAGGGCCGACCTCACCATCAACATCCACCCCGTTGGTTTTAAGAACATCGTTCACAGCAGCGATAATCCTTGCAGCCTCCGCAGAATCCGCCAGATACGTTTGAATGGTCTTACCGGAGTAAATCCGGATTTCAGCGATGTCCGCCGTTTTCAGTTCCGCTGTAGCATTTATATCAACTGTAGTAATCTGGCTGGCAGTGGTTGTTGCAGGTGGCACAGTTGTTACAGCGGTGGTTGTTGCAGTTGGGGTCGTTGTGTGCGCAGTCGTCTTGCTGTCCGTTTCCGTTGAAGAAGCATTGCATGACGACAGAACAGCACTCGCCAATATGGTCAATATAAAAATACAACGGGCTTTTTTTATCATATGTACCTCCAAAAATATTAACATTCAAGAAATTGTTTTTTACTGCATTCATTGTAAACACATCTTTTTTTAATTATAACATTATAATTACAAAAATACAATGCAGTGATTATACAATATTTTTGGTATTTATTTGTTATGATCGCCCATTTTTCTATGTTCAGCAAATCCGCTCCAAATTACACCGGATGGATTTTAATATCCGCTTTTCCAACCGTGAAATATACGACTGCGAGATGCCCACCACGTCGGCAACCTGCTTTTGCGTCATCTCTTTTTTGCCGGCTAAGCCGAAGCGCATTTCCATAATGCGGCGCTCGCGCGGGTCAAGGTTTTCGATCTCGCGCAGGAGCAGGTTTTTTTCGACCTCGTTCTCGATGCGGCGGTTGACGGTGTCGTCCTCCGTTCCCAGAATGTCGGAAAGCAGCAGCTCGTTGCCGTCCCAGTCGATGTTCAGCGGCTCGTCGATGGAAATTTCGTTGCGGTAAGGCGCGGTTTTGCGCAGGTGCATCAGAATTTCGTTTTCGATGCAGCGCGATGCGTAGGTGGCAAGCTTGATGTTTTTTTCCGGACAGAACGTGCGAACGGACTTGATTAATCCGATTGTGCCGATGGAAATCAGATCCTCGATGCCGATGCCCGTTGACTCGAATTTCTTCGCGATATACACCACCAGCCGCAGGTTGTGAACAATCAGAATGTCGCGCGCTCTGTCCTCGTCCGTCGAAAGCAGCGCAAACGCCTGCTCCTCCTCCTCACGCGTCAGCGGCGGGGGAAGCGTTTCCGAGCCGTTGATATAATCCGCGCGGGCGGGGGTGTCCTCCTCCAGAAAGAAGCTGCGCACCTTGCGCAGAACGGTCAGGACGGTTTTAAACAGACGGCTTTTCATGGCGGTTCTCCTTTGGCTATATCAAAATTCGCGGGTGAAAAATCAGCTTTGACTCCCCCCCCGCCAGACGGCACAATGCCGACGATCGCGTCAGGGGTTTTGGTTTTGCCGTGCTTGTCGGTGATTTCCGCCGTCAGCTGGGTGGTGACGGCAATCAGCCCCGTTCCGCCAACCGTTGCACACGGAATGAGCCGGAAGCCCCGCAGCGCCGACAGATCGTGATAGTGCGCAAACACCGTGTCCGATGTGCAGATCACGACGGGCTTTCCGGAAAACACATCGCACAGGGCGTTGCCGGTGTCCGCGACGGCAGGAAGAAGCGTTTCGTTGCCGGAAAGCACATCCGTCAGCTTCGCGCGGAAGCTGTTCTCGGCGGTCAGCTTCCGACCGGTAATCAAGCCGTAAACCACGATGAGCGCATAAGCGGCGATGGTGGAAACAATCAACGTCAGAATCGAGATATTGAAATAAATCGTAAAATTGCGGATATAGACGATGCGGCTTCCCGTCAGCCGCCAGAACGCCAGCGTCACCGCCGCGAACACGCAGGCCACCACCACATACACCACGCAGTAGCGCAGCCGCTCCCGCATGGTTTTCAGCCGGAACGCAATCCCCACCGTGAGCGCGACGGCGGCAAGCTTCACCGCAAAGATCACAATTGCGCTCAGCGCGGTGGTGCTTTCAAAAACAATCAGCAACGATGCCGCCGCTCCCACGCACGATGCGGCAATGCCCCTGCCAAGCTTCAGCCGGCTGTGCGTGACAAGCTGCGTCGCTTTGACGGTCATATAAGTCAGACAAAAATTCGTGATCATCAGCACGTCAAGGTAGATATAATTCATAGCGGCAACCTTTATGTAACGTTCGGGGGGCTTATCTTTATTATAATTGCCCCCGCTGGGATTTTGTGTCGATTCCCATCGCGCAGAAAATTTTTTCCGGACAAAAAAAACCGCCCGAAGTTGCTCGGACGGGCAGACTGCTGATAAACCTAACCAAAGGGGGCGTTGCCCCCTCTGGACTCCCTCACCAAAGGGTACAAGTACCCTTTGGAAACCCATTGTTGTGTGGTTTATTCTTTGATTTTTTTTGCGAATTTGTGCTATAGTGATTGTTTTGCGATTCCATTGTGGCGCTCGGAAATGGATATGTACTTCTATATTAAACAACGAGAACCGCCCGGAGTTTCCTCCGGACGGTTCTAGAAATTCTTGAATTTAATCCTCAAAGAAGCACACAAATGCCTTGAATGCCATATACACATCGAGCTTCGACGTGATTTCAAACGGTGCGTGCATGGAAAGCACCGGCACGCCCACGTCAATGACATCGACGTTCATTTTCGCGATATACATGGCGACCGTTCCGCCGCCGCCCATATCGACCTTGCCCAGCTCGCCGGTCTGCCAGACGATTTTGTTGTCGTTAAACAGCTTCCGTACGCGTCCGACGAATTCCGCCGAAGCGTCCGATGTGCCGGACTTCCCGCGTGAGCCGGTGAACTTTGTCATCACCACGCCGAAGTTGAGGAACGACCCGTTGCGCCGCTCGATCACATCCGGGAACGTCGGGTCAAACGCGGCGTTGACGTCCGCGGAAAGGCACTCCGACGCGCTGATCACATCCCTGCCCGCAACGCCCTGCATATCCGACAGATCCTCGAGGAAATAACGCAGATAGTCGCTGTCGAGTCCGGTGTTGCCGTCGCTGCCGACCTCTTCTTTGTCAGTGAGGACAGTGACGGCGGTCTTTTTCGGGTTCTGGCATTTTAAAATCGCCGCAAGTGCGGTGTAAGCACAAACCCTGTCGTCCTGCCCGTAAGCGCCCACCATGCTGCGGTCAAAGCCCACGTCCTGCGCCTTAAACGCGGGAACGGCCTCCAGCTCGGCGGAAACGAAATCGTCCTCGGTGATGCCGTATTTTTCGTTGAGGATGGAGAGAATGTTCAGCTTCACCGCTTCGGAAACCTTGTCGTCCTTAAACGGGCGCGAGCCGACGAGAATGTTCAGCTCCTCGCCCTTGATGCCCTCGGCAAGCGTGCGCTTCATCTGCTCCACCGCCAGATGCGGCAGCAGGTCGGTCACGCAGAACACGGGGTCTTTTGCGTCCTCGCCGATGTTCACCTCAACCTTTTCGCCGTCCGCTTTCACAATCACGCCGTGCAGAGAGAGCGGAATCGCCGCCCACTGGTATTTTTTGATTCCGCCGTAATAATGGGTTTTAAACAGCGCAAGGCTGCTCTCCTCATAGAGCGGATGCTGCTTTAAATCAATGCGCGGCGAGTCGATGTGTGCGGCGGAAATCCGCACGCCGTTTTCTAAGCCCTCGCTGCCCAGCACGCACAGGATGATTGCCTTGCCACGGTTGACGGCATAAACCTTGTCGCCCGGCTCGTATTTCTTGCCCTTTTTGAATTCCTTGAAGCCCTTTTCCTCGGCAAGCACAATCGCAGCGGCAACGGCCTCGCGCTCGGTTTTGGCGTTATCGAGAAACTGCTTATACCCCTCGCAGAACTTGTCCGCCTTCTTGACCTTGTCCTCCGACAGCAGGAACGCGGCGTGCTTCGGATTCGAGAACAGCTGCTCTTTCAGCTTCTCCGCCTCGGACTGCTCTTTCTTTTTCGTGTCTTTTTCCATTTCTAATCATCCTTTCAGATTACTCATCGTATAAATTGGAATACGCGTGATAAGCGCGCATGACTTTTTTCACATAGTGCCGCGTTGTTTCACCGGGAATGTCCTCGAGTTTGAAATTGTGAGGGTCGATTTTGCCGTCGGCAATCCAGCCGTTGACCGCCGTGATGCCCGCGTGATACGCCGCCGCGGCAAGCTCATAGCTGCCAAAATAATCGTGGAGGTAAGCCAGATAAAACGTACCGTACTGGATGTTGTAGGCGGGCGTTTTCATGTCGGCGTATGTAAGTCCGCGGTCGTCCTTCATCAGATCGTCGCGCACGGAAACGAATGCGATTTCCATAATCTGCATCAGCCCGACCGCGCCGACATCCGACTGCGCGTCGGCGTTGAAATTGCTCTCGGTTTTCACGACGGCAAAAACGAAATTCTCATCAATGTGATATTCCGCGCTGTAGGTGCTGACATCATTTTCATAATCCTTGGGGTAAATCGTTTCCTTCGCGATTTTCGGCGCAAGCCAACTCACCGCGAGAATGAGAAGCCCGAGCACCGCCAGCTTAAACAACAGGCTGCGCTTTCTTTTAGGGCGTAGGTTGGATTGCATCAAATTGCTCCTTTATTTTGTTCGCGAGCAGCAACGCGGCGGTATGGAGTGCGTCCGCTCCGGCGTTGTTCTCGATGGTATAATCAGAATTTGCGCGGAAAAACTCTGCGCTTTTTTGCGAGGAGAACCGCTTGCGCGCCTGCTCCTCCGAAATTCCGTCACGGGCGACAACGCGGGTAAGGCGCGTGTTTTCATCGGCAAGCACGCTCACAATCACGTCACAGGACGCATCCGCACCCGCCTCAAAAAGGGTCGGCGCGTCCAGCAGAAGCAGCGTTTTCCCCGCCTTCACCAGCGCGTCAGACAGCGCGTCAATGTGCGCCAGAATAAAGGGATAGATGGTTTGGTTGAGCAGATCGAGCCGCGCACGGTCGCCGAACACCAGCGCACCGAGCCTGCGCCGGTCAAGCGCAAAGCCCGCATCAAAGGCTTCCGGAAAGAATTCCGCCAGCGCCTTGCAGCAAGCCGAGCCGGGTGCGGTCACGTCGCGCGCGGCTTTGTCCGCATCAATCACGCCGTAGCCCGCTTCTGCAAAAACGGCGCTCACTGCGGTTTTCCCCGCGCCGCTCTGTCCGGTTAAGCCAACCACCGCGCGGTCGGAACGCTTTCTTTCCTGTGCGTTCACAACCCGAAACGCTGCCGCCCGCAGCAGCCGGTTATAAACCGCCAGCCCCACGCCGCTTGTTTCCGGACACATCGCATAACAAAGCCTGTACCCGCGCGCGTCGATTTCCCGCAGCGCGCCGAACAACGCCGCCGCCTGCTCCTCCGGTGTTTCGCCGAACAGAAGCTCCGGCGCTCCCCCGCCCTGTCCGGCGCGGTGGACAAGCGCGCACAAGCCCTCCGCCGGATGAGTCTGCACATACCGCGCAAACGCGCGCGGACTTGCTTTTACCAGTATAACATCCGCGCGCGGCGAATAATGTCGGTATTTCATGCCCGGCGATTTTACCGGCGCTTCCGGCGAAACCTCCGCCGTTACCCCGCGGTCAACCAGCACGTTCGGGCAAACCTCCCGCAGCTGCTCCGCCGAAATCTGCCCCGGACGCAAAATGCGAATTGCGTCGCCCTCAAACGAAATTACCGTGGATTCCACACCGATTTCCGACGCGCCGCCCTCCAGAATCAGCGGGATTTTCCCCGCCAAATCGGCATAAACATGGTCGGCTTGTGTCGGGCTGGGTTTTCCGGAAACATTCGCAGACGGCGCGGCAAGAGGCACACCCGCCGCCTTGATGACCGCGCGCGCAACCGGATGCGCGGGCATACGGATGCCCACTGTGTCCAGTCCGCCGCTTGTCGCCGTCGGAATGATTGCCGACTTCGGCAGAACCATCGTCAGCGCACCCGCCCAGAATTTCTCCGCACATTTGAGCGCGAGTACCGGAATTTCGCGCACAAGCGGCGCTAACATTTCCAGATCGGCGATATGAACAATCAGCGGGTTGTCCTGCGGTCTGCCCTTTGCCGCGAAAATTTTCGCGACGGCAACTTCATCAAGCGCATTTGCCGCAAGCCCGTACACGGTTTCCGTCGGTATCGCAACAACTTCACCGCCCCGCAGCAGCGAAGCGGCAAGCGCAATGTTTTCATCGGTCGACGCAAGCACTTTTGTGGTCATGAAAGCTCCTTTATAGGGATTAGGATTGAGGAAAAGTTTGGGGATTACACATTGTCCTGTGCGGAAAGCTTCGCGGCTTGGTCTGCGGTGGCGAGCGCGTCGATAACCTCGTCTAAGTTGCCGTTTAAGATGTATTCCAAACGATAAATCGTCAAGCCAATTCGGTGGTCGCTGATGCGTCCCTCCGGAAAATTATACGTGCGGATGCGCTCGGAGCGGTCGCCCGTTCCGACCTGAGAACGCCGCACGGAAGCGATTTCCTGATCCTGTGCGTTCTGCATTTCCTCGAGAATCTTCGAGCGCAGGATTTTCATCGCGCGGTCGCGGTTTTTATGCTGGCTGCGTTCGTCCTGGCATTCCACCACCAGACCGGTAGGTTTGTAAGTGATACGCACGGCGGATTCAGTTTTATTGATGTGCTGACCGCCCGCACCGGAGGCACGGAACACGTCGATTTTCAGGTCGGTGGGGTTGATTTCCAGCTCGACTTCGTCTGCTTCCGGCAGCACGGCGACGGTCACGGTGGAGGTATGCACGCGCCCCTGCGATTCGGTTTCGGGAACGCGCTGAACGCGATGCACGCCGCTTTCATACTTAAAGCGCGAATAAGCGCCCTCGCCCTCGATGCTGAACGAAATTTCCTTAAAGCCGCCCAGCTCGGTTTCGTTGGAATTGAGAATCTCAATTTTCCAGCGCTTGGCTTCGGCATACATTGAATACATCCGATAGAGCGAATTGGCGAACAGCGATGCCTCGTCGCCGCCCGCGCCGCCCCGGATTTCGATGATAACACTGCGGTCGTCGTTGGGGTCTTTGGGAAGCAGCAGAATTTTCAGCTCCTCCGCAAGCACCTCCTGCGCCGCCTTGGACTCCTCGTATTGCAGCTGCACCATTTCCTTGAAGTCGCGGTCAAGCCCGCCTGCGTCAAGCAGCTCCTGCGCTTCCTCGAAGCTTTCCTTCTGGGCGAGGTAATCGCGGTATTTCTCGACGATGGGGGTGAGATTTTTATATTCTTTCATTAAATTCCTGTAAAGATTCTGATCATTAATCACATCCGGATTGGTCAGGCTCTCATTGATTTCGTCATATTTGAGCGCAAGCAGCGCCAGTTTTTCAAACATTGGTAAATTCTCCTTTAATCTTAGTCATCGGTCACGCAAAAAAACACGCTACAACTCTTTCTGCGGGGCGGGCAGAATGGATTTCACATTTTTTTCCGCCTTGGCGCGCGGAATCATGAACTCGCGCCCGCAGCCCTCGCAGCGGAGCTTGAAGTCCATCCCCGCGCGCAGGACGAGCATTTTGTTCGCGCCGCAGGGGTGTTGTTTTTTCATCACGAGCGTGTCGCCCTTGCTGATGTCCATGCCGCGCTTCCTTTCCCGCTTATTGTGCGTAAAAATGGCAATCAATATGTACCGCTTTGCATATACAAGTTTATTATAGCATATTTTTCGGGGGACTGCAACGTTTTATACAAAAAAAGCCCCGACCGACGGTTTTTGCGTATTGATTTTCCCCGCCCATACATATTCCCATCCCAACCAGCCAAAATAATCCTATCACTTACCGGAAAGGATGTATTAATATGGACTACAGACTCACCGCGGAATTCGACACCTTCAACATGGCGGAGCGCACGGGCATCAACCTGAAAAACAAACTCGGCGACATCCGGCGGATTTCGGTCAAGCCCGTTGACCGCGGTGGCACGGACGATTATTACCACACGAATTTCCCCGTCGTGACGCATTCGGCGGGCTATGTCTACGACAGCGACATTGACCACGATGCGCAGGGCAGGCATCCGGCGGTGCTTGACGTGCGCTGCTCGGAAGCGCAGCTGCAGGCGGTGCGCAATCTCGTCATCGGCTACGGCGGGCTGAATGTGAAAAACACGCCCGATGCAGAGCAGAAAAAGCGGACTGATTTTCTTTCGTAAACGCCGTTCTTTGAAAGAATCCGCAGCGTTTTTTTCATCAGCAATCCGTGCGGACACGCAGGCATAGACCGGACTTCCCCCGCATAGAATGGAACATCAACAGTTGATTCTTAGCAGAGAAAGGAACGGTCATCAGAATGGAACTTACAACAAACAGCTATCTCCCCGAGGGCAAGCGGATGTATCTTCCCGAAAACATTGCGGCGCTGCGCTCCCCCCTATCCCTCATGGAAGCGGCGGCGCGCGGCAGAATTCTCGAAGCACGTGCGGCGGTCTGCGACAGCGAGCACAATCTCATTGTCGATCTCCCCTTCGGCAAGGGGCTGATTCCGCGCATTGAGGGCGCAGTCGGCATCGCGGAGGGCGTGACCAAGGACATCGCGTTGATTTCCAAGGTCAACAAGCCCGTCTGCTTCATCCCCCTGCGCATGGACATCGGCAAAAATGGCGAGCCGGTGGCGATTCTCTCCCGCCGGGCGGCGCAGGAGGAATGCGCGCGGCTTTTTCACAGCCACCTGCGTCCGGGCGACATTATTCCGGCAAAGGTGACGCACCTTCGAGCCGTTCGGCTGCTTTGTGGACATCGGCTGCGGGCTGCCGTCGCTCATCCCGATCGACGCGATTTCCGTGTCACGCATCACGCACCCCAACGACCGCTTCTACAACGGGCAGGACATTTTCGCGGTGGTGCGGGGCTTTGACGCGGGGCGGATTTGTCTTTCGCACAAGGAGCTGCTCGGCACGTGGGAGGAAAACGCTGCGGAATTCCACGTCGGCGAAACCGTCAGCGGCATTGTCCGCAGCGTGGAAAGCTACGGCGTGTTCATCGAGCTTGCGCCAAATTTCGCGGGGTTGGCGGAAAGCCACGAAAACGCAGCCGTCGGGCAAGCGGCGAGCGTTTACATAAAGGCGATGATTCCCGAAAAAATGAAGGTCAAGCTCATCATCGTGGATGTGTTCGAGAGCAACTCGTTCCCGTCGCGCATGAAGTACTATTTCACCGGAAGCCGCATCACCGCGTGGCGCTATTCCACCGACAGTGCCGATAAAATGATTCAGAGCGTGTTTGAATAGATACATAGCTATACAAAGAAACAACAGCAGCCGAGCTTCATCCGGCTGCTGTTGTTTTGTTTTTAACTTCTGAAATCCGGCAATTCATCCTTTGTGATGACGTAATCGCTGTTGTAAAGCGCTTTGAATGCGTCGGGCGTATTTTTGTTGGTGACAAAATCGGTGTGCCACGTCATGAACCACACCCAGTGCGTGCCTTTAAGCTGATCAACCGTGGGATTTGTGCCGCATTCGTGAAAGCAAAGCGGCTTGTTCGCTGTCGTCACGCTTTTCACAAGGTCGCAGAGCCGTTCCTGCGCGCCGCCGTTGTAGCTGTCCGCGCCCAGAACGTCGCAGTAAGCGTCGCCGGGATACCACTGGTCGTAGTTGTTGCCGTTTCCGGAATAACCCAGCACCCAAATGAGGTTGTTGAGTCCCCAATGGTTGGTGTAGCGGTCATACATCAGCTGCCAGAGCTTCTTAAAGTTCTCGCTGCCGCCCTTGCCCCACCAGAACCACGCGCCGTCAAACTCATGGAACGGTCGCCAGAGAACGGTCACGCCCTGCTCCTGCAGCTTCAGCAGTGCCTGTGCGGCTTTGTCCATGCCCGCGAGGAAAGCGACGTTTTCGGGCGTTCCGTCGGTGAGAACGGCATCCCAGTCGGTGATTTCGGTTTTCATCGCCTGATTCCACTCGCCGTTGAAGTCAAAGCCCGTGTGCCAGCAAATGGTGACCAGACCGCCCTCGTTCCACCACTTCAGCGCGCGCTCGTTCACACCGTCAAAGTCGTCGCTCATGTAGTCGAGTCCGCGTATGGCGGGGTATTTTCCGGTTTTGTCGAAAATATAGTCCATCTCATAATCGGCACTGCCCATCCAAGTGGATTCCTGCTGCGCGCTCAGAACACCCTTGTCGGTCATTTCGCCCAGATAGGCATAAATCTTTTTGGTCGTTTCGCCAGCATTGGGGTTGGTAAGCACATATTTTGCCAAAGCGTCCGCACTCGGCTCATAAGCGGGGCGGTCGGAAATGATCGAGGTGTCCGGCTCGGAAACAGCAGGAACGGTCGTCGTGGCGGCTTTCGATGCGTCGGAATCCGCATTGCCGGCGCAGGAGGCAAGCAGCGTGGCGGCAAGGAGCATGGGCAGGAGTTTTCGCAAAGACAAGGATTTCAGCATAACAGCACCTCTTTTTAAATTAGGATGGCGGGTTTTTGTTAAAAGATACGCGGTAAGTTCTTAAGCGCAACATTACTCACTTTCGTCAAGCAGCTTTTTCCGGTAAGCGGCTGCGGACTGCTCGGTTTTGTTTTCGCCGAAGCGGTAATAGACGGCATCCGCGAGCGCGTCGGGGAGGTATTGCTGCCGGACAAAGGCGTTCGGAAAGCTGTGCGGGTAGCGGTAGCCCACCGCTTTGCCGAGTTTTGCCGCTCCCTCGTAATGCCCGTCCTGCAGATGCGCGGGAATGTCGCCGGATTTCCCCGCGCGCAGGTCGGCGATTGCCGCATCGATGGCGCTGATCGCGGAATTGGATTTCGGCGCGGTGCAGAGCAGGATGATTGCTTCCGCCAGCGGGATGCGCGCTTCGGGGAAACCAAGCTGCGTCGCCGCGTCCGTACAGGCTTTCACAATCGGAAACGCCTGCGGGTACGCAAGCCCCACATCCTCTGCGGCAATCACAAGCAGCCGACGGCACAGCGAAATCAAATCGCCCGCTTCCATCAGTCGCGCGGCGTAATGCAGTGCGGCGTTCTCGTCCGAACCGCGAATGGATTTCTGAAACGCGGAAAGGATGTTGTAATGCGCGTCGCCGTCGCGGTCATAGCGCAGATTGCTTTTCTGCGTGAGCGCCGCTGCGGTGTCGAGCGTAACAAGCAGCCCATCGGCGGTTTCCTGCGCACTCAGCGCGCAAAGCTCGACGGTATTGAGCGCTTTGCGGACATCCCCGCCGCAGCCCGCCGCGATGTGCGCCGTAACCTGCGCGTCCGCCAGAATCCGCGCGCCCAGCTCCCGCTCCATTTCCGCAAAGCCCCGCACAATCGAGGGCTTGACTTCCTCCGCCGTAAGCGGCTTGAATTCAAACACCGTGCTGCGGCTCAGAATCGCATTGTAAATGTAGAAATACGGGTTCTCCGTTGTGGAGGCGATGAGCGTGATGCTGCCGTCCTCGATGTATTCCAAAAGGGACTGCTGCTGCTTTTTGTTGAGGTACTGGATCTCGTCAAGGTAGAGCAGCACCCCCCGAAAGCCCGAAAAGGTGTTGGTCTGCGCAATAATGGCGCGGATATCCGCGGTGGATGCAGACGTGCCGTTTAATTTGTGCATCGCCATCTGTGTATTCTGCGCAATAATGGATGCCACGGTGGTTTTTCCAATCCCCGACGAGCCATAGAAAATCATGTTCGGGATCTTCCCCGACGCAATGATCCTGCGCAGCGGCTTCCCAGCCCCCAGCAAATGCCCTTGCCCAAACACCTCGTCCAGCCCCTGCGGTCTGACCCGCTCCGCCAACGGCACCATCCAATCCCCTCCCCCTAAAAAAGCAAGCGGGGTACTGCCCCGCTCGTTTGATCGTGCTACCAAAGGGGGCGCCGCCCCCTCTGGACTCCCTCGCCAAAGGGTCAATTGACCCTTTGGAAACCCGTTGTTTTGTAGATGATAACTTTGTCATCGGCTATTCATCCTGCCGGATTAACATCTTCGCGATTCGCACAGGAAGTTTCCGCCCAATTTCTGACCTCCGACCTCTGGCTTCTGACTTCTGACTTCTACTCGCTCAGAACATTCTTATCCCAGCTGATTCGGTTCTCTATCGGCTTTTCACCCAATGCGATGCGTTCATATATGATGTTGAGAATATCGCAACACCATTTTTCTGTTTTTACGATATCCGTACCCATCTGTAAAATTATAGAATCGCATTCTGTTAATGCCTCGCCATATTGCTTCTCAGAAAGCGCGCCGCATCGAAAGGCTTCATCCAGTTCGTCACGGTCATCAATCAGGACATCCCCTTGTGGCGTCAGCCTTACATCCAGATATTTATCCACATAAGCTGCGACGCCATCCGGATCATATTCGAGGTTTTCCATCACATCAACATAGATACACGAAAGAGAATGTGCATTTCCCATAATGGTCTGATTGCGTGGAAGAAACATGGCTGTAATCAATCTTTTACAATCATTCGGCACAAGTTGCAGCCAAACCATATCCTTGCCGCACACCGCAGTTTTTCCCGCTTTGGGGAAATCCCAATAGTAATACGCGCCGTCAGTCAGCGTAATCAGACTAATCAGTCCATGATAAATCTCGCAATCAAGCTGCATCTGATAGTATGGAAAATATTGAAATCCCCATTTCAAATTCCGATCCAAACGTTTTCTTTTCATTTCATTCTGTCCTTAAAAGAAGCAGGTTTTTCATAAGACAAACGTCATCACTCACGTAGAAACTTCCCGCCTAATTTCTGACCTCCGACCTCTGGCTTCTGACCTCTTACTCGTAAAGCGGGTACTTATCGCAAATTTCAGTCACACCGGTGCGGATCGCATCGGCGCTATTTTCAAAATCAGAAGCGGTAAGGAAGATGTATTCCGCAATTTTCTCCATGTCTGCTTCTACCAGTCCTCGTGTTGTCACGGCGGGTGTGCCGATTCTTACGCCGCTGGTAATGAACGGGCTCTGGGGATCGTTGGGAATGGCATTTTTGTTGACGGTGATATAAACCTCGTCGAGCTTTTTCTCAAGCTCCTTGCCGGTGATGTTGAAGGGACGCAGGTCAACGAGCATGAGGTGGTTGTCCGTTCCGCCGGAAACGAGCCGGAAGCCGCGCGCAACGAGTGCTTTTGCGAGCGCCTGTGCGTTTTTCGCAACCTGAACCTGTGCGGCTTTGAATTCATCGGTGAGCGCTTCGCCGAAGCAAACGGCTTTCGCGGCGATGACGTGCATCAGCGGGCCGCCCTGTGTGCCGGGGAAGATTGCTTTGTTGAATTTTTTGGAAAGCTCCTCGTCGTTGGTGAGGATTAAGCCGCCTCGCGGTCCGCGCAAGGTTTTGTGGGTTGTTGTCGTCACCACGTCGGCATACGGCATCGGAGAGGGATGCACGCCCGCGGCGACCAGTCCGGCGATGTGCGCCATGTCCACCATGAACAGCGCGCCGGCTTCTTTCGCAATGGCGGAAAGCCGCGCGAAGTCGATGACGCGGGGATACGCGGACGCGCCGGCGACGATGAGCTTGGGCTTATGCTGCGCGGCAAGCTCCGCAACCTTGTCGTAGTCGAGGGTTTCGTCCTCGCCCAGACCGTAGGAAACGAAGTTGTAATATTTACCGGAAATGTTAACGGGTGAGCCGTGCGTGAGGTGTCCGCCGTGGGCAAGGCTCATGCCAAGCACGGTGTCGCCCGGCTCGAGCAGTGCAAAATAAACCGCCTGATTTGCCTGTGCGCCGGAATGGGGCTGCACGTTGGCGTAAGCTGCGCCGAACAGCTGCTTTGCGCGCTCTATGGCGATGGTTTCCACCACGTCCACGCACTCACAGCCGCCGTAATAGCGCTTGCCCGGATAGCCCTCTGCATATTTGTTGGTCAGCGCCGAACCCATTGCAGCCATAACCGCGGGAGAAACGATGTTCTCGCTGGCGATCAGCTCAAGGTTTCTGCGCTGGCGCGCAAGCTCTTTCTGCATCGCCGCGCCGACTTCCTTGTCGCAGCTTTCAACAAAACCGATTGTGTCCATGATTTTCATTGGTAAAACTCCTTTGTTTTCTTTTTTTCTATTATACAGCATCCGTATGTTTTTTTCAAGAGCCGCGGCGTTTTTTTATCAAACAATCCTATTGAAAAGCCATGATTTCTATGTTATAATACAAGAACATGAAACTGACGGCACAAACGCGGGCGGAAAGAAACAGACACCCGCAGTTTTATTTGGGAAGGGTGACGGTTATGCCGATCAAAATTCCGGATAATCTTCCGGCTTTCTCCACACTGGTGGAGGAAAATATCTTTGTGATTCCCGACAACCGGGCGCAACATCAGGACATCCGCGCGCTGCGGGTGGCGATTTTAAACCTGATGCCGAATAAGATCGTGACGGAAACACAGCTGCTGCGGCTTCTGAGCAACACGCCGATTCAGGTGGATGTGGAGCTTGTGCAGGTTTCCTCCCACAAGTCGAAAAATACCTCCGAGGATCATATGTTAAAGTTTTATAAAACCTTTGACGAGGTGCGCAACGAGCGCTACGACGGACTGATTGTCACTGGCGCGCCGATTGAGCTGCTGGCGTTTGAGGAAGTAAATTACTGGGATGAACTGCGCGAGATTTTCGCGTGGTCAAAAACCCATGTCTACTCAACGATTCACATCTGCTGGGGGGCGCAGGCGGGGCTGTATTACCACTACGGCGTGCCGAAGTACCCGCTGGCGCAGAAGATGTTCGGCGTGTTCCCGCATACCATCAACCAGCCCAACCATCCCCTGCTCAAGGGCTTTGACGATGTGTTCACCGTTCCGCATTCGCGTCATACGGAAATCCGGCGGGTGGATGTTGAGAACATTCCGGCACTGACCATTCTCGCCGAATCAACGCTTTCCGGCATTCACATCATCGCCGACCGCACGAATCGGCAGTTCTTCTTCACCGGTCATTCCGAGTACGACCGCGGCACGCTGGCGGAGGAATTTTTCCGCGATCTGGGTAAGGGGCTGGACATTCAGGTGCCCTACGGCTATTTCCCCGACGACGACGCGGAGAAAACCCCGCATTTTAGCTGGTGCTGCCACGCAAATCTGCTGTTCTCAAACTGGCTCAACTATTGCGTTTATCAGCAGACGCCGTTTGATCTCGAGGCGCTTGAACCGATTGAATGATAAAAAAGCTCTGCGCGTTATGCACAGAGCTTTTTGCGTTATTTTTTCGGTTTTTTATAAAGCTGGAATGCCTCGTCAACGGTGCCGTCGAAGCGAACTCTGCCTTTTTCCAGATAGATGGCGCGGTCGCAGGTTTCCTTGACGCTTTCAACGGAATGACTGACGTAAAGCACCGTGACGCCGGAGGTAATCAGCTCTCGGATGCGATTTTTGCACTTTGCGCGGAACTCCGCATCGCCCACGCTCAGCGCTTCATCGACGACGAGGATTTCGGGGCGGATGTTGATGTTGATGGCAAAGCCCAGCCGCATTCTCATGCCGGAGGAATACGTCCGCACGGGCTGGTCGATGTATTCGTCAATGCTCGCGAAGTCCACGATGTCCTGCTCGATCAGCTTAATGTCGCGGTCGGTCAGCCCCAGGATATAGCCCTTGAGGTAGATATTCTCCCGTCCGGTCAGCTCCGGCGAAAAGCCCGCCGTCAGCTCAAGGAGTGCGGCAACCTTTTTCTTCACAATCACCTCTCCCGCTGTGGGGAAGCACACGCCGGTGATCATTTTCAGGATGGTGGATTTGCCTGCACCGTTTTTGCCCACGATGCCCACGGACTCGCCCGCGCGGACTTCAAAGCTGACGTCTTTGAGCGCGACATGCTTTTTCACATCGCGGTTGTTGTTAAAAATTGAAAAAAAGCGTGCTTTGTTGCTGCTGTATAAAAAATATTCCTTGGAAACATTTTTAAACTCAATGATCGGTTCTGACAGATGAATCACCCCCGCTCCCCTGCGCTAAAGCACATCGGGGAGAATTTTTCTCAGCTTTTTGTAATAATGCGAGCCCACGACGATGACAAGAATCAGCTCGCCAAAGAAAATCAGATTTTCCAGCGCGTATTCCCGCGCGAAAATGAAGTCGTGATAAATAAACGCCTTGCGGTAGCCGTTGACGAAATAGTTGATGGGATTGAAATACATCACAATCTCCAGCCAGCGCGTTTTCAGCGCATACGTGTTCCAGAAGATACCGGAGAGCCAGAAGATGGAGGTGATGATGGTGTTGACGAGGTTCTCAAAGTCCTTGCTGAACGCGCTCAGCGGCGCGGTTGCCCACGACACGGCAAGGAAAAACACGAACATCAGGATCACAAAGTAGAAAAACTGCAGACTGTACAGCGTCAGCGCATAGCCCATAACCGCGAGGTATACAAACATCAGACCGCTCAGCACAAGATGGATGTAGAGGTTTGACAGCATGGTGAAGCTCATAATATTAGAAACGGGAAAGGAAAGCTTTGTGACAAACTGCTGGTTGCTGCGGATGGAACGCGCGCCGGCTAAGATCCCCTCGCTGATGAAAAACCACGGCACATAGCCCGTGAGCATGAAAATAAACCGCGGGAAGCCGTTGACGTTCGAGGAAGCGCGCAGACCGATCTGGAATGCAAAGAGCAAAATCAAGAGCGTAAACAGCGGCTTGACGATTGCCCACGCGTAACCCAGTACAGCGCCCTTGTATTTCTTGACCAGATCGTTATAAGAAAGCAGAAAAATCTGCCTGCGCTGACCCTTGTGTTCGGCGATGATTTCGGCAAGCCCCGTGTTTGCCAAAAATTTCGGCATATGCGCCATCCTTCCGTTTTCGCAAAGCGGTGTATGCCGATTCCAGACGGATGCTCCGTTAAACCGGCATACTCATATCGCTTTATTATAGTTTATTTTTTTTCGTTTGTCAAATTGGGTTTGTCAGGACGCGGCGTCGGTTTGTGCGGCGGTCGTCTGGTCGGCGTCGGGCTTTGCGTCGTCGCCGGTTGAAGGCACGCCGGTTGCAATCGGTGCGGAGGTCACGGCATCAGAAAACGAGCCGGATTGGGAATCCTCAGCGGACTGCTCCTGCTCTTTCCGGATGATGTCGAAATAGATGATGGCATTGGAAACCGTAATGCGATCGTTGGCGTAATCGCTGCGGGTGGTGATATAGGAAGCATCCACCACGCCGTCGTTGACGCGGGCTTTCGCCTTGTCCTCGCTGTAAGCGGTCACGGCGGTTTTAAAGCTGCCGTCGCGGGTTTCCTGATAAATCGGGCTGACATAATCCTTATAGACCTGATTGCAGGACGCATATTTCGCAACGTTATCGTATCCGGTAAGGTCGAAATACTGATCCTCCTGGCTGTTGTAATACACCTGATCGGTGACAAAATTCCCGTTGGGGAAAATCACGGTGTTGGTAGCGTCGCCGGTCAGACTGAAAACATCGGTTCCCAGCGCGTATTTATCGGTAAAGCCGAACATATTGCCGAGCGTGGGCAGCGCGTCGTACATCCCCATCACCTTCGTGATTTCCTGCGGGGTATAAGTCGCATGATCCTTTGTCCAGATGATAAAGGGCACTTTGCGGTTGATGTTGTAATAGAACTCGTCTACCGGCGTGTAGCCCGGATCGCCTTCCTCCAGCGTTGTTTGCGTGAAGGGGTTGTAGTTGTAATAATACTCGTACTCCTCCTCCTTCAACTTCGCGTCGTGGTCGCCGTAGAGGACGATGACGGTGTTGTCGAGCAGCCCGACGCTGTCAAGGTCGCTGATGAACTGTCCGAGCGCTTCGTCGGCGTAATGAACGGATTTAAAATAGCTGCCGAGCTTCGTTCCCTCAAGGAACGGCGCGGAAATCTCCTCATACAGTCCGGTTTCCTGGTTGTATTTTTTATACTTGAAATCCACGCTGTAATCGCTTACGGCTTCGATTCCGGTAAAGGGCGTGTGGTTGGTGAGCATGATCATTGTGGCGTAAAACTGCGGATGCTCCTGTGCAATGCCGCTGATTTTCTCCACCGACTGGCTGAAAAAGCTTTTGTCGGAAAGCCCCAGCCCGATGGTTTCGTCGATGTTATAATCCTGCATACTGTAGAACCGGTCGTAGCCGAGCGACGCATGGAAATTCGCGCGGTTCCAGAACGAGCCGTTGTTGGCGTGCATACTGAAAACATAATAGCCGAGCTGTTTAAACAGCTTCTGGATCGACACATAATCGCGGTTCCAGTAATTGATGGCAACGGTGCCGCTCGAGGCGGGCATGAGCGAGGTGCTGAAGGTAAACTCCGTGTCGGAGCTTGTGCCGACGCTTTCCTGCGCATAAAAATTGGAGAAATACAAGCCGCCGCGCGCAAGCTTGTTCAGGTTCGGGGTCAGCTCCTCGCCGTTGATATAGGTATCCATGGTGAACTGCTGGATGCTTTCGGCGTGGATGATAATGATGTTCTTTCCCTTGAAAATATCGGTATAGGCATTTTTTGTGGGATCGGTCTGTTCTTCCTGATCCTGATAGAAGCTGTCGAAGATCTCTTTGTTTTTTTCATAGCCGAACAGAACATTGAGCTGTCCTTTAATGGTGGAAAAAATATCAGAAAGCTGATACCCCACCACACCGAACCGACTGACGACATATTCGCGGTTCCACTGATTGGACAAGCGCGAATAATCCGTACCGTTTAAAGAGATCAAAAAGGCGACAAGGGTGACAAGCCCCGTGAAAAAGCCGCGCAGCGCGTATTTTTTCCGCAGCGGCTTGGGGGTATCCTCCGCCGCCGTCAAGCCTTTTTTGCGCATCCAGACATACACGCCAATCATGATGAGCAGCGACTGAAAGAACGCAAAATGCTTGATTTCCAGAATATTTTCTGTCACCGCGTTCATCACGCCCCCGAGTTGGGACGCGGTCGCGAGGAGCGAAATCGAGATGAACGATTTAAAGTTTGTGTAGTAAATCGCATTCGACATACAAAGGAACGTCAAAATAAAATTGGCGATCATATAGTATAAAAACCTGCGCTTTTGTCTGACCAGAAAACCGAACAGCGCGATGAAAAGCGTCAGCGCCAGATCCGCCATGATCGGACGGAACGCGAGATAATTGTGCGTGCAGTATGCCCGAACCAGATAGGTGTTGATGAGCGTGACCGCCATAAACGTTGTGAACAGCGGGTTCGCTTTTAAAAACGCACCGAATTTTTTAAGATAGCCGAGCAGTTGATTCATATGTTTTTTCATACTCTACGCTTCGTCGTGAAACGGCTGAAGCCAGCCTCCTTTCAGATACGCCGCAATGAACGGCAGGACACACGCGTTGCGGGCAACGACGGATTTTTTTCTTTCCATCGTTTTTCCATGCCGCAACCGTAAGCTTTATTGTAACGCTGAATCTTGATTTTGTCAATATGAAAAATGTATCAAGCTGTGAATCGGAACAAGTAAAATTTATACATTAAACCGGAACAGAACAATATCCCCATCCTTCATTACATACTCCTTGCCCTCTGAGCGCACGAGTCCCTTTTCCTTGGCGGCGTTCATGCTCCCCTGCGCCATCAGGTCGTCATAAGCCACGACCTCCGCGCGGATGAAGCCCTTTTCAAAATCGGTGTGGATTTTACCGGCTGCCTGCGGGGCTTTCATTCCGCGGGTAATCGTCCACGCGCGCACCTCCTGCACGCCGGCGGTGAGGAAGGAAATCAGCCCGAGCAGCGTATAGCCCTCCTGGATGATGCGGTTCAAGCCGGAAATCTCCAGCCCCAGTTCAGAAAGAAACATCTTCTTGTCCGCGTCGTCCATGTCGGAAATCTCCGCCTCAATCTGCGCGCAGATGGGTAACACCGCGGAGCCTTCCTGTTCGGCAACGGCGCAGACTGTCCGGTAATGCGTGTTTTCATCGATGCTGTTCACAAAATCGTCCTCACAGAGGTTTGCGGCATAGATGACGGGCTTGAGGGAAAGCAGGGGCGAGATCTTGATCGCTTCGCGCTCCTCGTCGGTGAAAGGGAACGCACGCGCGCTTTTGCCCTCCTCAAGATGTGCTTTGAGCCGCTCGAGAAACTCCGCCTCGCCCGCGTATTTCCGGTCGCCCTTGGCAAGCTTTTTCGCGCGGTCAATGCGTCGCTCCACCAGCTCTAGGTCGGCAAACACCAGCTCAAGGTTGATGGTTTCGATGTCGCGGGCGGGATTGATTTCGCCGTCAACGTGGATGATGTCGATGTCCTCAAAACAGCGCACCACATGGACAATCGCATCCACCTCGCGGATGTCCGCCAGGAATTTGTTGCCCAGCCCCTCTCCCTTTGACGCGCCCTTGACCAAGCCCGCGATGTCCACGAATTCAAGTGTCGCGGGGGTGAATTTATCGGGCTTGTACATCTCCGCGAGCCGGTCAAGGCGCTCGTCGGGGACGGACACAATGCCGATGTTTTTTTCAATCGTGCAAAACGGATAATTTGCAGACTCCGCACCCGCATTCGTGAGTGCGTTAAACAGTGTGCTTTTGCCGACATTCGGCAGACCGACCATACCAAGCTTCATGTAAAAAATCGTTCCTTTCGGGAATGGATTGCGGCGGATTATTCCACCGATTTGAGAGAGTCAACCATATTGATGTTTCTGATGCGGAAAAACAGGAGAAAATTGACCGCCAGCGCAAACACCGCCGTCAGCAGTCCCGCCAGTACATACGCGTACCAGACCAGACTCCGGTTAAACATAATCATGTCGATTTCCGCCGTGCGCACCACAAAGCGGTGCATGAAAAATCCAAGCACCCACCCCGCTGCAATGCCGAGTGCGGTGGACACGGCGTTTTCGCGGAAGATATACGCGCCGGTTTCGCTCTCGTAAAAGCCCAGCACCTTGAGTGTGGCAATTTCGCGGACGCGCTCAGTGATGTTGATGGAAGCGAGGTTGTACAGCACCGTGACCGCCAGCAGCACTGCAAACGTGGTGAGCATCAGCACGACGGCGTTGAGGCTTTTAATAGAGTTTTGAAAGCTTTCAAACTTATCCTGTACATACGACACGCCTAAAAAACGGTCGTCGGCTTGAATTGCTTTTGAAAGCGCATCCCGGTCCGCACCGTCGGCAAGCCTGAAAAATACCGCGTTGGCGGTAAACGCCTGCCCGAACTCCTGCTGGTACAGGCTGCTGGCAATATATACATAATGGTGGAGGTAATTCTCTGCGATGGCGCTGATTCTGACCGTGCGCGTTCCCGCATCAAGGAGCGTAAGGGTGATGGAATCTCCCTTTTTCAGATGCAGAAGATCGGCGAGCTTTTGCGTGATGACCACGCCGCTGTCGTCTAGGTTAATCACTTGCGCCGTATCGGGATCTCTCAGCGTCACCAAATCGCGCAGGTTTGCGTCTTTGTCCGCGCCGATGAGGTTGACCTCGTATTTCTGCTCCCCGCCCGCCGAAGCATCGCAGGCAAGCCTTCCGGCAGTCACAAACTGTGCAATCTGCGGATAAGACTTTAGTGCGGCATCGGGTGCTTCCATAGTATTGTTTGTGTCAAGGGCGATAATGCCGTCATAGTGAAAGATTTTTTCAAACTGAAGCGATGTAATCGAGCTGACGGAATACTTCAGTCCGATGCCCGTAATCATCAGCGCCGTTGCGCCGGAGATTCCCGCCAGAGTCATAAAAAAACGAGATTTCTGTCGCAGAAGATTGCGCACCGTAACTTTGGTCAGAAAGTGCATCCTGTTCCATACGCGGGGAAAGCGTTCCAGAAAGACGCGCTTGCCGGCTTTTGGGGCTTTCGGACGCATCAGCTGCGCGGGGCGACGGGTCAGCTCCCCCAGAACAGACAAGATTACCACCGCCGTAAACAGCACCACGGACACCGCTATACAGCCGACGAGATAAGAAGCATGGATCTTCGCGTCAAAGTTCGGAACGGTATAGAGAATCTTATAGCTGCGGAAAATCACAGCGGGGATGGTTTTCATGCCAATCACCGCACCGGCGGCACTCCCCAGTAAAGCCGGCACAACTGCGTAAATCAGATACTTCGTTATAATCCGCGGCGGGGAGTAGCCCAGCGCTTTATAAAGCCCCAGCACTGTCCGCTGCTCGTCCGCCATCCGCGTCATCGCCGTCATGCAGACGAGTGCTGCGATGAAGAGAAACAGCACCGGAAAAACCTTCGAAATCATGTCGATTTTTTTACTGTCGTCGAAATAACCCTTATAGTCGTCCAGCGAAAACCGGTCAAAGGTATAGAACACCGGCGCTTTGCTTGCCGCAAGCTTTGCGCGGTTTGTGTCGATTTCCGCCTGCGCGCTGGCAATCTCGCCGGTATAAGCCTTGTCCGCTTCATCAGAACCCTTTTCGCGATCTTTCACCAGCCGGTCGAGCCGCTCGTACTGCTCCTTGGTCTGCACATATTGCGCGCGCAGAACCAGCCCCGCGCCGCCGCTTTCCTGCGCTTTGTCAAAACGCTTCTGCACATCGGCAAGCTGCGCGCTGACTTCCTTGCGAAGCGTCATCAGCTGCGCCGTGGTTTGCTCCAACAATGCGGATAGCTGATCAAGCTTTTCCTGTGCCGCATCCGCACGGGCGGTGAGCTGCGCGACCTGTTCGGTGTAACGCGCGTTGACGCTTTCCGAAAAAGCGGCAAGCACTGCTTCTTTTTGTTTCTGCACAGCGTCGCGGTAGGCGTCGGAATACGGATTCAGCCCCGCGGTTGCGTCAAGACTGACAAACAGCTCCAGATAATAATCCGCCGCGAAATCAATCTCCGGAATCAGTACAAAGCTTTCAATCACGCCCGCTCCGATGGTAGTCTGGTCGCGGGCTGTGCCGATATAAAGCGGCGAACTGACGATGCCCACAATGGTGAAGGAGTCCGTGGTCAGTGTATCAAGAATGTCCTCGCCCTCCCCTGCCGCAGCCACGGTGAGGGTGTTGCCGATCATAAAAGTGTCGGGCGAAAAAAGCTTGCGCTCGACAACGCATTCGCCGGATTTTTCCGGATAACGTCCTTCCACCAGCGCGGGGCGATTTAGGTCGTCATCCGAGCCTTTGACAACATTTGTGTTGTAGGACATGAGCTTCAGCGCATCGGTTTTTTCGCCGTGACGGTAAATCACGTCTTTGGAATAGCCTGCCATCACGCCGCGTACGCCTTCGACCGCTTTCACCGCGGCGCAGTCCTCGCTTTTCACCCCGACCGAGGACATCAGCTTGAGGTCCATCAGATTCTGCGTGGTGTAATATTGTGCGGCGGCTTCCTGCATATCGGGCATGGTGGCTTTCACGCCCGAAAAAAACGCGCAGCCGATCGCCGTGATCAGAAACAACGACAGAAACCTGCCCGCACTCCTGCGAATCTCGCGGAAAGCATCCTTTAAAAGCGCTGTCATTCTCATGCCGAACCCTTTCCTGCGCCCGTTTTAACGCGCGTCCACAAAACCGACCTTCCGGTAAACCTTTGTCAGGATTTTGCGGGTGATGTTCTGCGCGTCCGCAGCGCCCTTGGTGTAGCATTCCTTCAGATAATCCTTGTTGTTCATCAGGCGGGCAAACTCCTCGCGCACGGGCTTGAGGTGGTCTGCGACCGCTTCCCCCACGGCAAGCTTGAACGCGCCGTAGCCCTGACCGGCGAATTCTGCCTCCGCTTCCGCAATGGATTTGTCGGTAACGCAGGAATAAATCGTCAGCAGGTTGGCGATGCCGGGCTTGTCGTCGGCGAATTTCACCTCGCTGCCGCTGTCCGTGACCGCACGCTTGAATTTGCGCACGATGGTGTCCTTGTCGTCGAGAATAAAAATACAGCCGTTGGGGTTCTCGTCAGACTTGGACATTTTCTTTTCCGGGTCGGCGAGGGAGAGGATTTTCTTCCCCATCGGCGGGATATACGGCTCAGGAACGGTGAAAAATTCCCCGTAGCGCTGGTTGAAGCGCTGTGCGACGTTGCGGGCAAGCTCGAAGATGCTGCTTCTGATCCGCGCCGATCGGCACTAAGTCGGCATTATAGGCAAGAATATCCGCCGCCATCAGCACGGGATAGGTGAACAGCCCGGCATTGACGTTGTCGGCGTGGCGCGCGGATTTGTCTTTGAACTGCGTCATGCGCTGCAGCTCGCCGTACTGCGTGACGCAGGAAAGCACCCAGCTCAGCTCCGCGTGGTTGGGATTGTGGCTCTGGAAAAATGCGACCGACTTTTCCGGATCAATGCCGCAGGCGATGAGCAGCGCATAGGCCTCCAGCGACTGGCGGCGCAGCTGTGCGGGGTCAATCGAAATGGTGATCGAATGCAGATCCACCACGGAATAAACGCAGCGGTACTCGTCCTGCAGCTTCCCCCAGTTGCGCACCGCGCCGATGTAGTTGCCCAGCGTGAACGTTCCGGTGGGTTGAATGCCGCTGAAAATCAGCTTCTTTTCTTCGCTCATAGCGTTACACCTCAATTTTCTCAGTTTGATCGTATGCGGCGGGCGCATCAGCGGGCAGGGCTTCCGGCAAAACTTCCTCCGCCTTCGGCGCGGACGCTTTTTCGGAAGGCACCGGTTCTGCTTTCGGTGAAAGCACCGGCTGTTCCGGTGTAGGTGCTGCTTCTTCTGCCAAAACTTCCGCTTCTGTGTCCGGTTCAGCCGCCGGTTCGTCCTCGGCAAAGCCGATCCGCCGCGTGTCGATCAGGTATTTCACCGCACCCGCCGCAAAAATCATTACCGACACCAAAAGCAGCGTGACAACCGGACTGCGCAGCGCGAATTCGCCGTAAAGCACAATCGTCAGCACCGCCGACGCGTCCAGCGCAAGAAAGCACAGATACGTGCGCGTCGCGGTCAGCAGCGGCACGGCATCCTTGTCGTCGTCCTCATCAACGCGCTCAACGCTCTGGGGGCGGCGGATGAGAAAGGCAAACACCCCGCCCAGCAGCAGACAGAGCAGCAAATTAAGCGTCACGCCGTTCTTCCCGCCGGCAAGTTCGCCGGAAAGCAGCACCATGTCCCCCACCGCGCAGGCGGCAAAGAGGATGAGTGCGACGGCGATGAGGATTTTCTGGAGCAATGTGTATGGTATCATCATAAGCGATCAGCGGCGGGCGCGCCCTCCTTGTTGTTATTCGCCGAACAGTTCCTTCGAAAGCTTGCCGAGCATCGCGCAGCCCGCGGAAATCTGCGCGTCGGTCGGGGTTGAGAAGTTCATCCGGAAGGACGTGCTCACCTGCTCCTCCGAGATATTGAACGCCGTTCCCGGCACGACGGCAACCTTAAATTCCTGCACCGCGCGGGAACAGAAGCGCATCATGTCGCTGCCCTCCGGCAACGTGCCCCACAGGAACAAGCCGCCCTCCGGCGTTGTGAACCGGATGTTTGAGGAAAAATGCGCGCGGATTTCGTCCAGCATCAGCTGGCATTTTCCACGGTAAATCGCCCGCAGCCCGTCAAGGTGCGCGGTGAAGTCCGTCTGCGCAAGAAACCGGTCGGCAAGCGCCTGCGCCCAGATGTTCGTATGCACATCGGAAACCTGCTTGCACACGACGATTTTCTGGATGATTTCCTTAGGTGCGGACACATAACCCACGCGGATGCCGGGCGCGAGGATTTTAGAAAAGCTTCCGGCATAAATCACACGCCCGTCGGTGTCAAGACTCTTGATGGTCGGGATGTCCTCCCCCGTGAAGCGGAGGTAGCCGTAGGGGTTGTCCTCTAAAATCACGGCGTCATATTGCTTTGCCAAAGCATACACGGCTTTGCGCTTTTCGGCGGACATGGTGATGCCGGTGGGATTCTGAAAATTCGGGATGACGTAAATCAGCTTCACGCCGCCTTTTTGGAGTGCTTCCTCAAGCTTCGTCAGGCTGATGCCGTCGGCTTCCATCTCGACGCCGGCTAAGTTAATGCGGTAGGATTTAAACGCGTTGAGCGAACCGATGAAGCTCGGCGCTTCGCACAGCAGTGTATCGCCCTCGTCGCACAGAACCTTTGCGGCAAGCTCGTTTGCCTGCTGCGCGCCGGAGGTGATGATGAGGTCGTCGGTTTCGGGATTGAAATTCCCCTCGCGCGCCATCCATTCTTTCAGTCGGTCGCGCAGTGGCGTATAGCCCTCGGTGATGCTGTACTGCAGCGCCAGAATCGGATTTTCCTCCAGAATCTGCGCGGAGATGCGACGGATTTCCTCAACGGGAAACGCTTCCGGCGCGGGGTTTCCGGCGGCAAACGAAATCACGGACGGATCGGCGGTGAATTTGAGAATTTCGCGGATCGCCGAAGCCTGAAGATGGGTCACTTTGCGGGAAAACTGATAGTCCATTGCGGCACTTTCCTTTCATTGTGTATAAACATAACAGATATTATACCATAGATTCGCGCATTTGAAAAGGGCTTTTTGCCGTTTTTCAGAAAAATTCCCGCACCGGCTTACTTATCACGGCGCAAAAAACCAGCCGCCTGTTATGGCGGCTGGCGGTTTGGTTTAAGAAGCGGCTGGCGTAGTTGTTTGCGAAGCAGTCGCTGCGGGGGTGGTCTGCGTTGGTGTGCTTGTCGGTTTGGGCGTGGTTACGGCAGGCGGTGTCGTGGTGGTGGATTTTGTCGTCGTGGAAGATGCGGTGGTGGTTGAGGGGGTTGTGGACGTTGCGGTGGCGGTTTTCGTCGGCGTCGTCGTCGTCGTGGCGTTGGTGTGCGACGGGGTCGTCGAAGTCGGCGCGGCAGTTACGGGGGGAGTGCTTGCTGTGGTCGTCTTGATGTATTTGTTCGGGTCATCGTTTTGGATGTCCTGATCCGTGACCTTTGTCGAACCGTAAATCGTTTCCTGTAAAATCTTGATGTTCTCTGAGAAGTTTGGCACAAGGCAGTCCTCGTTGCGAATCGTCTGGTCGGTAAATGTGCCGCTTGCCGGAATCTGAATCTGCTGGCGGGTATAATTCTTATAATTAAGGAACATATCCACGCACAGTTGCTTTGCCTCGCTCTCTGTGATGTTCGTTTTGATGTCAGGGAGGATTTCGGTAAGCAGGTCATTGATTTCGAGCAGACTTAATTTCTTTGATTTATCAATCATCTGTTCAATGGCGTTGCGCTGGCGTCTGGTGCGCCCGTAATCATCACCGCAGCCATAACGAATACGGCAATAGGCAAGGGCTTGGTTTCCATTAAAATGGTATGTTCCGCCGCCGGAAATATAGTCCGTGCCGTATGCGTTGCCCAAAAGCTTATTTTGCTCTGCCATGGGCGCTTTCATCGACTTCGCTTCCGCGTCGGTCACGTCAAAATCCATGCCGCCGATGGCTTCCACAATCTCCATGAATGTATTGAAATTAACCAGCACATAGCGGTCAATCTGAATGCCGAAGGTCTGCGTGAGGGTCTGCTTCAGCAGCTCCGAGCCGCCCTTGGAATACGCGCTGTTGAGCTTGGCGGCGTTATACCCGGGGATTCCTATGTAAATATCGCGCATAAACGAGGTCAGTGTAATGGTTTCGGTTTTTTTGTTGACGGAAACGAGCATCATCACGTCGGTGTTTCCGCGTGAGTCGCCGGTCGTGTCACGCAGATCCTCCGCAACCAGCAGAATGTTCATGACATTTTCGTCCGACATAATCTGGTCGCCGGTCTTTAAGGAATTGAGCAGCTTTTGATCATAGTCGTCCACTTTTACCGTGTCATTCTTGTCGATTGCGTTCTGCGATATATCCACAATTGTGCTGTCGTCCGGGGACAACATACCATAATAATGGCTGAATAACTTAGATGCGCCAAACAGCAGCAGAATAAATACTCCGGCAATGGATGTGATGGCAATCAGCTTTTTCTTGTGCCGCCGGAAAAAGTTCTCGCTGTCTTCCTCGATCGCGTCTAGCTGTGCCAGCTCCTCCGCCCCGACGATATCGGCGCTTGTGGCGATTTTTTCCGCCCGCAGGTCAAGCGATGCAAGCTTTTTCTTTTCCATCGCGCGCGCCACCATCTTCTCGATGGAAAGCTCCTCCGCTTCTTCGGCTTCCGGTGCGGAATCTGCGGAAGCGACGGCAGCCGGTTGTGCGTCCGGTTCTGCGGCGGGCTGGGCATAACCGCGGCGGTGATTTGTTTCCGCGATGATCTGCTCGACGGAAACCGACTCGGTGCGGTAACGGTTCGCAGCCGCGGCAGCCGTCGGTGTCTGGATCTCGCCGGTGTCATAGCGCTGCGCGTGATCCTCACGCAGCGACGGCTGCTTGTTTTTATTTTTTAAAGCACCGTGAATCAGCTCATTGAGCGAAAATTCATCGGTCGCCGAAAACGCTTCCGGCTCTGTAATTCGTCCTTTTGCCATTTTGCTCCAATCCTCTCCTCGGCTGCAGTTACCCTCTTTTTGTCTTGTAACCTGCAGGTTGAAACCCCGTTTTACAATTCGATTACATTCATTATAACGCAACTGTACGCAAATTTCAACCGTTTTTTCGATGAAATTTGTTCTAGTGCGGTGATTTTACGGAAAAATTAGATTATTTCACGAAATTTCTGTGTTGATTCTGGATATTCCGACAAAATTTGCGCGCACAATTTCCTTATATCACGAATCCGCCGTTGACGCGCAGCACCTCACCGGTGATATACGACGCCCGATCAGAGGAAATAAATTCCACCGCATCGGCCACCTCCTCCGGCGTTCCGGCGCGGGCAAGCGGCACATCCGCAAAAAACGCGGCGCGTTCATCTTCGCTCAGCGCAGCGTTCATCGCAGTGTCGATGAAGCCCGGCGCGATGCAGTTGACGCGGATCGCACAGGGGGCAAGCTCCTTCGCCAACGCCTTTGAAAACCCGATCAGACCGGCTTTCGCCGCGGAATAGACAGCCTCGCACGACGCGCCTGTTTCCCCCCACATGGAGGAAATGAAAATAATATTCCCGCGCTTTTGGGAAACCATAGCAGGTACAGCAGCGCGCGCCGCGTAAAGCGCACCGTTGAGATTGACAGCGAGAATGCGGTCGATTTCGTCTGCAGCCATCGCATTGAACACCCCGCTGTGCGAAACGCCCGCGCAGACAACCAGCAGCTCCGGCGCACCGAAATCGCGCGCTGCGCCTTCAAACGCGGAAAAGACCTCCGCGGCGGCGGTCAAATCCGCCCGGAAGCCGTAAAAATCCGCGCCCTGCGCCGCAAGCTCCGCACCCAGCGCGCGCACGGCGGTTTCGTTTGTGTGATAATGCGCTGCGATCCGCCAACCTGTCGCCGCAAGCCGCCGCGCACAGGCAGCACCGATCCCGCCGGAAGCGCCGATGATGTACGCTGTTTTCATAACCCACCCCGTAACATTGATGAAATGATTATACCACGGTTCGGGTTAAATTGCAATCGCTCCGGCAAGACCGCGCTATTTTTTGTTGTCGTCCACCCATTTTCTGGCGTAATAGGCGTTCACCTCGTCACGGTTGATGACGTTGCCGTCCGAATTTGTCACGTTGTCGGTGATGATGTTGGTCGCAAACAGCGGGCTGACGCAGCGCGGCTGATAAATCCTGGTGTCGTCCGGAACGGGGTTCTGCGAAAAACCGGAAAATTCCGGCACGGAGGACTGGGAAATTTTATTCATAAAAACAGCTCCCTTCTTTCACCCATAGTATAAGCGCAACGCGCGGGTTTATACCCCAAAATATGCGCCGTTGCCCGCCGCGGAGATGGAATTAAACGGCGAAAAAACAGGAGAAAACAAACAACCGCTCTCCATGCCTCCACTGTGCTTTTTCAAAACAGCGGTGCTTGGAAGAAATCAAACTATGTTCACACTTATTTGCTATATATAGCTATGATTTTAACATAAAATTTGCAATTATAGGAACAGAAAAGATTGCAAATCGTTAAAATTTATATTATAATATGATTTGGTATTATAATGTATACGGAATGGAACAAAGGAGGATACATATGAAGAAACTACTGGCGGGCATCTCCGCCGTCGTCATGGCATTTTCGCTTGTTACGGGTACTTTTTCTGGCAGTGTGACTGGTTTGTTTGACAACTTATTGAAAGCCGAAGCGCTTCCGGCATCCGTGCTGACCGAGGAGTTCGACAGCTTCTCGTCGCTCACCGCCAACGGCTGGCTTATTCAGAATCTGAGCTACCCCATCGGTACCACGACATGGTCGCAGGGAAACACTAATTTCACTGCATACAGCGGCGCCGGTTATGCCGGTGTCCGCTACAATTGCGGCTCCGGCTACGCAACACTCAGCGACTGGCTGATCACGCCGGAGTTGAACATCAAAAACGGCGCGGAGTTGTCTTTTTACACGCGCGCAAACAGCGTGGCTTATGCCGAAAATCTTCAGGTGCGCATGAGTACGACCGGTTCGGATGTGGGTACAGGCGCAGAATCAGTCGGCGATTTCACCACTTTGCTGTTGGAAATCAATCCGAGCCTGTCAAAAACCGGATATCCGACAAACTGGACAAAATATACCGTCACGGTTTCGGGTCTTACCGATGAGGTGACGGGACGTTTTGCGTTCCGGTATTATGTAACAAACGGCGGACCGTCCGGCTCGAACAGCGACTATATCGGCATCGACTCGGTCAGCTATGCGGAATCTCATATGCCGCGTGTCACCTTTGATACAAACGGCGGCGACACGGCAAATACGACTGTAATAGTCAACGACGATAACACCATCAGCTTCCCTGCCGATCCGGCGTATGCCGATCATACCTTTACCGGCTGGTATACGCAAGCCGTTGGCGGCGAGCTGATCGACCCTGCGGCAGCATATGCGACAGATGCGACTGTGTATGCGCATTGGCTGCCGACTTATGAGTATGACCTGCTCCCGGATGATTCCATTCTCATTAACACTTATAACGGTACGGATACCGTTCTGGCAATCCCCTCATCGATTGACGGCTATGCCGTTTCGGGCATCGGCGCAGGCGCGTTTGCGAACAAGCCGCTGACCGAAGTAACGATCCCCGCTTCAGTTACCAACATCGGTGCCGGCGCGTTTGCCGGCTGTACAAACCTTGTCAAAGCGAAAACCACAAACAAAACCGTCATCATTGCGGATGATGCGTTCAGCGGCTGTCCGTCATTGTCGCTGTATTGCTATGAAGAAGTCGCAACCAATAACCCCACGCTGGTTGTTACTTACGTCTATTTATATGACATAACCTTCCACTCCAACTTCGGATCGCCTGTGAATCCGATCCTCGCGGTGGAATCCGGCGCGACGATCACTCTCCCCGCAGACCCGACCAAGAGCTATGCCGCCTTCCTCGGCTGGTATACCGACGCGGACTTCCAGACGGAATTCAACCCCGCAGCGGCAATCACAAGCAATCTTGACCTGTATGCGCAGTGGAATTCTTCTCTCTGGCCCGACCATGCCGCAGCAAGCTTTGCTGGCGGCGACGGCTCACAGGGCAGCCCCTATCAGATCAGCAACGCCGCGGAGCTTGCGCTGCTTGCAAAAGGTGTGAACAGCGGCACAACCTTAAACAACAAGTATTTTGTCGTAACCGCCGACATCGACCTGTCCGGATATATCTGGGTGCCGATCGCTGTGGATTATTCCGGAGCTTATTTCACCGGCTATTTTGACGGCGGAAATTATATGATCAGCAACATGAACATCCAGCGCCTCACCGGAACAAGCGATGATTATTTAGCCAATTATGCGGTCGGCTTGTTCGGCAAGGCTTCTTGGAATTACGGCAGCAATGCGAGCGTCATCAAAGACATTGACCTGACAATCGACAACGCCAGCGTGTTCTCCGGTATGCAAAACGGCGGAATCGTCGGCTTGAGCAGCTTTTATACCATATCCGGCTGTACGGTGTCGGGCAAAATCAATACAGTCGACTACATCAACAACAATACCGGTGGAATCGTCGGCGATCTGTACGGCGGCTCTGTGAACAACTGTACCAATAACGCTACCGTTTCATCCGGCGGCGACTATAGTACTACCGGCGGAATTGTCGGCTTTGTACTCGCGTCGGCCACCATTCAAAACTGCGCAAACCACGCAGCCGTCAACGGCGTTAATGCAATCGGCGGTATTTTCGGCATGGGTTCGAGCACAGCTGCACTCAACAACTGCTACAATACCGGTAATATTGGGCTGGCAAGCTCCCCGCAGAATGCGGGCGGAATCGGCGGCACTTTCTACACAGATCCATTAACAATCAGAAACTGCTATTCCTCCGCCCTGATTAACGGCACAACAAAGGGCGGCTATATCGGAAATATCTTCACCTCGCAGACGGATTATCCGACCCATGTTAATTTAACCGACTGTTATTTCAACACGACCCTCGCGGATTTACCGGAGTATGGAAGCATCGATGGGCTTTCTTCCTTCAACCAAACCAACTGCGAAAAGCTCACCACCGCGCAGATGCAAGCCCCAGCGTTCGCGACAACCCTGCAGACAAACAAGAACACACTGTTTTCCACAAATAATTCATGGGTATACAATGCCGGATCGTATCCGACGTTCGGCTACCCCGTCACGGTGACGTTTCACGCTGCCGGCGCAACACCCGAAACAACGGTTTATTACATCCCCACCGGCGCATACACGCCCCTGCCCGCCGACCCGGTTGTAGCGGGAAAAGTATTCGTGGGCTGGTATTACGACGAAGGTCTGACGCAACATTTTGACGCCGCCACCAATGAGATCCCTATAGACACCGACCTCTACGCGCGGTTTGAAACAGCGACCATCAAGCTTTCTCAGTCAAGCTTTGTTTACAGCGGCGAGCCGTGCGAACCCCTGTTTTCAACGCTTAGAGTCAACGGCGTGAAATTCTATTATCTGGATCAGGACACGATCATCCAAGCCGATCCGTATTATACCGTGACCTATTCCGATAACATCGATGCGGGAACTGCTACCGTTCACGTCACCCTTCACAACGGCGGACTCGACGGCATGACGTTTGATAAAACTTTTGAGATCACACCCACCGAAATACCGATGCCTGTCACCATCTACAACGACTCCGTAGACTTTGACGGCTGGTCGCACGACATCACCATCACAGCTCCCATCGGTAGCACCATTACTTATTCAACAACACAAAACGGTACCTACACCACCACAAGCCCATCCTTCTACACAGCGGGAACGCATACGATTTACTACAAAATCACGAACAGTAACTACGCTGCCGTTTCCGGCTCAACAACACTGACCATCAACCCCATATCCATTGACGGCGCAACCGCTGACTTAGATACAATGTCTTACAATTACAGCGGTATGCCAAAAACGCCGAGCGCAACAGTGACCCTAAATTCCGTTCCCCTGGTTGCGACAGCGGACTTTGACGTCACTTATGAAAACAACACCGAAGTCGGTACGGCAACCGCCACCATCACCGGCATCAACAACTACACCGGAACAATCGTAAAAACCTTCCAGATTGTCCCCTATACCATCACGGACAATGACATCTGGTTAGAAACGGACAGCTACCCCTATGACGGCACGGCGGTTGAGCCGGAATTGGTCTACGGATCGATCTTTGATTCCGCGCTCAGCACCGCGGACGACATCACTATCACCTATCAGAACAACAATGCCGTCGGAGAAGCGCTCGTAATCATTACCGGAAAAAACAAAGCGCAGGGTACCGTTACAATCAGCTATATCATCACGCCGCCCGCACAGCAAGTCACCGACTTCACCATCAAGGGCATTGATCCCGTTATGACGGGCGCTGTTCCCGACACAACCGCAAGCCCGAGCAGCCAGTATACCATTGAATCCATGCAATGGCTGCAAGCGCAGGAGAATTCTAGCGATTTTGGGGTAGTCCCCGACAAATTTGAACGCAATTCCACCAATGTGTTGGGAATCATTTTTAAACTCAACGATGGATACACCTTAAACGGTTTATTGACAAACAATTCTTACGCTTTTGATCTGTTTTCCGTTGCAGGCGCAGACGGACTTCTTGAGCTGGAAAATGATTTGTATGTGAATACCTACCTCATCAATATGGGAAACGGCAGGTATGCCCTGTATTGCGGCTATACCCCAACCGCCCCCGTCACGATGGTCGGCGTTCAGATGAAGGACAACGGCAACGGCACCTATTCCCTGCGCTATGTGTCCGAGATTGACAAGGATGACCTGGCTGCCGCCAGCATCGAAACCGGCTTCTTTGCCTCAAAAACCAACACTGCGCCCAACCGCAATGCAGGCACGCCGCTCAAAGCCACAAGTGCATATGAATCCATCATCAACGAAGGGAATACGATTTACCCCGATGCGTACACCGATACGGAGGATACGGCTTATTTCATCACCTATGTTCCCGGAACATTCACTGCCGAACAGCTGACCGGTCTGCTCTACGTCCGCGCATACTACACTGTCGGCGAGAAAACAACCTACACCGCGGTGATCACCGTGAACCTTGACGACTTAAAAGCCTATACCGACAATGGCTTCCCGCACGAAACCTAACCAACAAAACGAAGGAAGAATGAAAGGACGAGCTTATGAAAAAGACGTACCAAGCGCCTGAACTTGACATACTTGCGTTTTTGTTGGAAGAAACCATTGCCGACGAATCCGGACCGAACGGCTTTACGATTTTCGACGACGACAACGACGACGGCGACACGACAAACGGCTGGGGCGGACTCGGCTAAATAAAACGAAAAAAACCGGAAGCGATCGCTTCCGGTTTTTTGATGCCCAAATCAGCCTGTGTCATCGCGCGCAGATACCATACATTTTGTCATAAAAAACGATATTGCGCATTGTACGAAACCATAAAAATAAAAGTCCGCAAACTGTAGGTTGCACAGTTTGCGGACTTTTGCTTTGGTGACCCGTACCCGGAACTATCTCTACCCCTGTTTTGAATTGGAAGATTATTTGAAATTAATTTGGGTTTATATGTGAGTCAATGTGTTCAATGTGTAAAGCAATCAGATTTTTATAAAATAAAGGTATAATATTAAAATTTATTATCATTTAACTTGAAAAAATTACGGTATATACGTACATTCTCTAACTCTGTCCATTGTTTTACTTTTGCAGGTCTTTCATCAAGATCATATGTTTTTGCTCCCTGCATCGAAAGCAAAAATGGTGAATGAGTTGAAATAATAAACTGGCAGCCAAAAAATCGCGCAGAATCTTCTATAAATTTCTTTAATTCCAACTGTTTGTTTGGTGAGAGACTGTTTTCAGGTTCGTCTAAAATATATAATCCTTGTTCGCCTATCTTTTCAGTAAAATATCTAAACGCATTTTCACCATTTGAGTATTCAATTACATTGCCAATCAATTTGCTTTTTTCAAACTGTGTCTGTGTTTTGCTTCGAGCTTTCGTAACTTTTTTGAGTTCATCATAATCCGCAATTGACTTTAGTTGAAAATGGGAATACTTCGCATCCAGATACTCTTGACAAATATCTTCTCTTTTAAGATCAATGCCATTATTCAAACATCGCATTTCCAACATATAATCAAAAACGTCATCGCTCGTAATAATTCTGCTATTCTCAGGTATTTTATTTTGAATATCTGCTTTACACACATTCACATATTCAGGGAAATCATTTGATTGATTAAAAATTGAATCACGATTTATTTTCAATTTTTCTGCGATTATATTTAGTGCTGTTGTTTTGCCTGAACCGTTGTTGCCATATAAAATTGTCATGGACTCAAATTTAATTTCTGTAAGACAAAATGATAATACGCCATATGGATATGACGAGCCAAATCTAACGTCCATTTCTTTATCACTTGGAAATGTAAAACGATTCAAATAAATCATATAACATTTTCCCCTCCTCTGCATCCTTAAAGACTTATAATAGTCAGACATTGTATTTTCTTTATTGTAACACTTAACAAAAATAAGTACAATTCTTACAAAAACAAAATCTCCAGAAACCGCTATCAAATCTTGACAGCACTTACTGGAGACTTCTGGTGACCCGTACGGGAATTGAACCCATGATTCCGCCGTGAAAGGGCGGTGTCTTAACCTCTTGACCAACGGGCCTGA
Organism: Oscillospiraceae bacterium; assembly: GCA_047602575.1. GTDB lineage: Bacteria > Bacillota > Clostridia > Oscillospirales > Ruminococcaceae > UBA1366. Next base: position 383,338 of record JASGGY010000007.1, on the reverse strand, counting down.
ACTGGTAGCGGTAACTGGATTTGAACCAGTGACACTCCGGGTATGAACCGAATGCTCTAGCCAACTGAGCTATACCGCCATAGCGACTTAATTATTATATACCATTCTGAGCGTGTTGTCAAGCTATTTTTCAAAAAAAGCGCTTATTCTATAATTTGTCGTAAATCGCCGCTATGATTTGTGTAATCTGCCAAATCGCTATGCCCGCGGGAAAACCACCGTCACGCACGTGGTTTCCGCCGTGGTGCGCACGAAAATTCCGCCGTTCATTTTTACCATCAGCTGCCGGCAGATGTAAAGCCCCAGCCCGTTGCCCGCGTTCGCGCCCGCGTTTGAGCCGCGCCAGAACAGATCGAAAATGTGATCCATCTCGTTGGCGTTCAGCGGCACGCCCGTGTTCTCCACCGTGATCAGACGGCAGTTTTCCTCGTCGGTAAAGCGAAGCGCGATCTCCCGCCCGTCGCCGTATTTGACCGCGTTTTCGATGAGGTTCTGCAAAACCTCCACCGCGCGTTCCAGATCCCCCGCCAGCAGGCAGTTTTCCCACGCGCCGACCCGCCAGCGGATGTGCAGAAGTGCCAGCTTTTCCGCATAAAACGCATCGATGCGCGCGATGAGCGCCGCCAGATAAAACTCGCCCGCGTTGACCGAAAGCTCCGTGAAATCCTCGCCGGATGCCTGAATGATCTGTGCGACAAAGCGCTCGATTTCATCCGCTTTGCCATCGATTGCCTGCGCGATTTCCGTCTGGCGCGCGCGATCGGCATAGAGGTTGTGCGTGAGGGCTTTCGCGTAAAGCTTGATCGCCGACAGCGGCGTTTTGATGTCGTGCGAAACGGACAGGACCAGCGTCTTTTTATCTTTTTGCAGCTTTAACTCCCGCACGTGCGTTTCCTCAAGATTCTCACGCAGCAAGTCCATTCCCCACACAAAGCGCCCGAAAAACCGGCTCTTGCCCTCTTTCAGCGGAACGGTCAGATTGCCCTTTGAAAGCTCATAGGGTACGTTGCGCAGGCGGTCGAACGGCTTGAGCAGCTTTGCGCGCGCAAAAAGCAGCAGCGCGCCCGTCACCGCAAACGCCCCGCCCAGCGCGAAATTAAGCACCAGCCGCGCCCGTTTCTGCGCGCCGCCGCCCTGTGCCTCGTATTCAATGCGATAGGTTTCCCCGCCGGCTTGGCGAATGACATAATCCTGCGACCCGCCCGCGTAGAACTCGTCTCCGGCATTTCCTTTTGGAACAATCGCGGTAATGCAGTCGTATGCGGACAAATCAACGCCGTCCAAGCCGTTCTGCGCAAGCGCTTTTACCGCGCGGTTGATTTCCACGCGGTAAGCCCGCCCGCTGTCCTTTGTGAAAACGCCCGACAACGCCAGATTCGCCGACAGCGCAAGCAGCACAAATACCGCGGCGACCGCCACAGCCCAGCGGTAAAAGCTTTTCATTGTCCACCGTCCTCAAAGCGATAGCCCACGCCCCAGACCGTGGCGATGCGCACAGGATGGCGGGGGTCGGCTTCGATTTTCTCGCGCAGCCATTTGATGTGAACCGTCAGCGTCTGCGGCTCGGAGCAGCTGTCAAAGCCCCAGATGCGGTTAAAGAGCAGCTCCTTGTTCATCACCTTGCCACGGTTTTCCGCCAGAAGCAGCAGCAGCTCGAATTCCTTCGTTGTCATTTTTAGCTCCGCACCGTCTTTGAAAACCGCACGGCGCGCCTTGTCGATTTTCAGATCGCCGCATTCCAGCACCCCGCCGTCATACCGGCGCTGGAAAATTCCCGCGATTTTCGCCAGCAGAATGTCAATGTCATACGGCTTTTCGATGTAATCATCCGCACCCAGCACAAGCCCGCTAAGCTTGTCCTCCTTGGCGGTTTTTGCGCTGACAATGAGAATCGGCACGGCACTTTGCGCGTGCAGCTTCCGACAGACCGCGAGCCCGTCCATGCCCGGCAGCATGACGTCAAGCACCACCAACCGCGCGCCCTCGCTTTCAAAAGCGGCGAGCGCCGCCTCGCCGGTTTCGCAAAACCGCACCGTATACCCCGCCGCTTTGAGAAAATCGCGCAGCAGCCCCCCGATTTCCCGATTGTCCTCAACAATGAGAATGTCCGTCACCGTATCCCCCCTTATAAAACCGCGGATTCCAGAAGTCGCAGCGTTTTCGCCCCACAGTCAAGCTGCGCCGTCACACCCATCGGAATCACCCCATTCGGGCGCGCGTGCCCGAAATTGACGTTATACAGCACCGGCAGCGAAAGCCCCTCCTCCCGCGCGACCACCTGTAAAATCGCCTGCTTGTATTCCTCGTAATAAACCTCGCCCTGCGGCTTACCGATAACAATGCCGCTCAAACGCCGCAGAATCCCCTGCGCCGCGAAATTTCGCAGGATGTACGTAAACAGATTCGGATTGGGCTTCTCCTCGCTGGTTTCAAGAAACAAAATCGCCCCCGCCCAGTCCGCCGCCGGAATCCACAGCGGCGTCGCGAGCAGCATCGGCAGCACATCTAAGCAGCCACCCATCAGCGGCCCGCTGACAATCCCGCTCCCCTGTAACAGCTCATAGCCGCGTTGATCGGGCTTGTAGCGGTATTCCTTGCCCTGATTGGATTCGTCCCACGGAATCCAGTCGTCAGACCAGACGGGGCTGGGCGCGATTTCATAGCCCGCAGAGTCGCCAAACAACAGGCTTTTTACCGCGTTCACTGTATACGCCGGCATCCGGACATACTCGCCGAACTCGCACATCACGCACGGACCGTAAAAAGACACCAGCCCCGCCTTGTGCATCATGAAATGGTTCACCGTGCTGTCGGAATACCCCATGAAAATCTTGGGGTTGCGCCGTAGTATTTCATAATCCACAAAGGGCAGCGTCCGGATCGCATCGTCCCCGCCGATGGCGCAGAACACCGCCGCGATGCGTTCGTCCGCAAACGCGTCCGTCAGATCCTTTGCGCGCAGCGCCGGATGCGCGGCGACAAAGTCAGCGCCCTTGAGCGCATGCGGCATCACCACAGTTTCCAGCCCGAATTCCTCCGCCAGCCGCCGCTCTGCAATTCGCAGCTTATGTAAAAACGGTGCTTCTCCCAAAATCCCCGACGACAGGCTCACCACCGCCACCCTGTCGCCTTTCTTCAGCCGCTCCGGTTTCTGAAACTCCATCCCGCACGCTCCGTTTCCGGCTTCCGGCGGGTGTGTTACCACCCCATCTCCATCAGCCAATTGCTCAGCACCCGCTCCCGCCCGCGCAGGTCGGCGGCTTCGCTGTATCTCTCTAAATTATACTCCCCTTTGATGTTCCCGTCAACTATAAACATCACACGCGAGCATTTTGCCGCAACTTTTACGTCGTGTGTGACCAGCATCACGGTCGTTCCCTCGTCGTTGATGCGGTTGAGCTCCCGCATCACCTCGTCGGAAGCCTGTCGGTTGAGCGCGCCCGTCGGTTCATCGGCGAAAATCATCTTAGGACTGTTGATCATGCTGCGGCAGATGCACGCGCGCTGCAGCTGTCCGCCAGACACCTCGTTGATGTCGTTTGCGGCGACATCGCTGATACCCAGCTTGTGCATCAGCACTTCCCCCGCGGCAAGCTTCTCCTTTTTCGTGGCGGTGTTGCGCTTTGACTGACGTGCGGGCAGCAGAATGTTGTCAAGCAGCGTTAAGTTCTTGAGCATATACATTTGCTGGAAGATAAACCCCATCTCATCAAGCCGCACATCCGCAAGCTCCTTCGCGGAAAGCGATGCCAGCGGTTTGTCTGAAAATTTCACCTCGCCCGCCGTCGCCGAATCCATGCCCGACACCGTGTAGAGCAGCGTGGATTTCCCCGAGCCGGACGGCCCCATCACCGCGACCATTTCCCCCTGCGCCACCGAAAATCTCACGTTGCGCAGGACATTGTTCTGCCGTTTGTTGACCACATAGGTTTTGCACAAATCGCGCACCTCTAAAATATTATTCATCAGAAATTCCTCCGTATCATTCAATGTTGCTTGTTTCCGACGCGGAAATGCGCCGGATCTGTAATGAGGTTACCGCACTCGCCAGCATCGTCGCCGCGAACACCAGTGCGGGATAGAGCAGATACACCTGCAGCGGCTTGATCTGAAAATCAATCGATCCCGCACCCATCATCCGGAACACCGCCCCCGCCGTCAACTGCGACACCGGCGTGCTGAGCAGAATGCCGATAAGAATCGCTGCCGCCAGCACAATCCCAATGCGCCCGCACTGCCAGCGCATCAGCGCGCCGTTTGAAAAGCCCACCGCCTTGAGCATCCCGATTTCGCCCTTTTCGCGCGTGATCATCGACTTCACCATCAGCACCGCCACTAGTGCGTTGATCGCCAGCACAAGCGGCACAATCAGCCTGTTCAGTCCGCCGATGGTTCCTGAAATCCCGCCGATCATCGCATCCACCCATTCGCCGCCCGTGTAAACATCCTTGTCCGGAAACAGTGCTTTAATCTGCTCCATCCTCTCGCCTTTCACCTTGTCTGACGGGTCGTCGGTATAAAGGATCTGCGTGGCGAACTGCCCGACCGCATCGGCATACTCCAGTTCTGCGTCGGGATGAAAGCGGATTCCCTCGCCTAGATTGTTCATCGACTGGTACAGCGCCGTCACAAGAAAGTTTTTCTCTCCATCGCCGATTTTTACCAAAATCGTATCCCCGATTGCTGCGCCGATTTTATCGGCGACAAGCTGGGTGACGGCAATCTCGTCCGCGTGCTCGGGCGGACTTCCCTCCAGATACGTATAGCGGTCCGCCGTCACGCCCGTTCCCTGAAACGCGATCGAGGTTGATGAATGCCCATTGAAGCCGATGCTGAAGCGAAAAATCGTTTCCTTATAAACCTGCGCCGGAATCCCCGCCGCGTCCAGCTTCTGCTTGACCACATCAATCTGATGCTCAACATCCGCACGCGTTGACTTGCTGTTAAAGGTCAGTTCCTCCATGAGATACGCATCGCTCTTTGCCACAGCAAACAGACTCACAATATTATCGCCGGAAAGCGTCGTCACCGTGTTGACCGGTACATTGATCAGCAGCATGCCCAGCACAAAGGTCAAAATCAGCGCGGTATAACGCCGCACACCGCTGGTGATGTCGTTGACCGCCAGAAAGCCCACCGCCGGAAGTCTGCTTTTCCCCAGCGATAATAAGCCCTTGCGCCGAAAGCGCTCGCCGGTCGCACCGTTGCGGATTGCGTCAATGGGTGAGAATTTCTTCAGCCGCCCCGTCGCGAGGTACGCAAACAGGCTCACCGCCAGCACCACCCCCGCGCAGCACAGCAGATTCACCAGAACGCCCAACCGGTTTTCCATCACAATGTTCGCCGACACGCGCGCAAGCAGCAGCCTGCCGAACGGTATCCCCGCCGCAAATCCTGCCAGCGCGCCCACGCAAGCCATCGCGAAGTATTTCACAATATAAAGCCCGCGGATGCGCAGCGCCGAAATGCCGATGGCTTTCATCACACCAATTTCACGGAACTCCTCCGTCAGTGTAAACACAATCGTAAAGCGCAGTATCACCGCCGAAATCAGAATCAGGCACACACTGACAATCAGCATCACCCCCGCAATGACCATATCCATCACATACATAAATTTCATCGTTGCCCGATCCTCGGAAAACACCGCGTTGATGCCTGTTTGCGCAAAATCCGTGGTCAGCTTGGCGGTGTCGTCCGCTGTGATCCCATAATAAGTAAGCCCGCTTGTGCCGGCTGCCGCGAGCGCCGCGTAGTCCGCATCGCTGACCAGAATCCGCGACGTTCCCATCATCGAGGAACCAAACACAAAGTCCTTCATCTCGCCCGCACAGCGCAGCTCCAGCGTGCTTTCCCCGCACGCAACCGACAGAATATCGCCTGCACCGACACCCGCCTCCTGCGCCAGAACATGGGAAATCCACACCTCGCCGTTTTTCACAGCGGTTATGGGTTGATTGTCGCTGTTAAAAATGTTGATGCCGGCTTCCCCCGCCGTGCCCGCAACAATCGTGCGCGGCGTGTCAAGCGCCTCCCCGTTTACGATGATGTCCGCCACGCTGACGAACACCATATCCGCTTTTTCATAGGTTTCCGCGTCACCGCTCTGCGTCAGAAAAGCTTCGACATCCGCCGTCTGCTCCTGCTTTGTAAAAATCAGATAGTCCGGCAGATCAGCTTTCCTCCCATAATCGTCCATCGCGGTGGAAATCGACAGCAGGTTGTTCACACTGCTCGACACAAACGCCGCAGCCAGCACAATAAAAACCAGCAGAATGACATTCATGGTGCGCTTTCGCTTGAGATCCTTCTTCAGAATATTCCAGTACATCCATCGCACTCCCCTTTCTGAATCCCATTCTACCATGCCGATTCTTAAAGAATCCTTAAATGCGAAAATTTTTTACAACAAAAACCGCGCCGCTTCTGCCCTGTGCAGCCGCGACGCGGATAGGTAGTTGATGTAAAGAACTGCGCTTATTCCGCTTCGGTGATCAGAAAACGCACCATACCGAACGAGTAAGCAACCGCGATCGAAAACGCGATCGACGAAAAGCTGAGCGTATTCCACTTGCCGATGACCGGCGGGGTGAGCTGGTACTCGTCGCCGTAGTCATTCGAGCGGTTGACGATGAACAGTCCGTTGTGCAGATTGAGAAACTCGCTCACCGACGAGTCGCGGTATTCATTGTCAGCTATTTCCTCGCCCGCAAAACGCTCCGCAAACGCGCCGAACGCCGCATCGGCGGTGTCAATGACGGTCAGATATGCGGCTTTCCCGACGATTTTTTGCGACGCACTGTTTTCGCAGGAGATGCGGCTGATCATGTCGGTTTCCAGCGGCGTGAAGTCATCGCCGGTGAAACGAATGAGATTGCGGAACAGCAGCGTGACATATTCGGTATAAAACTGCGCGTTGCCGCTGTTTTCAAAGTGATAGAACTCGCTGATCATTTTTGAAAGCCGGTCGTTTTTGTCGGAAGCCATGTCCTCGTCGGTCAGGGAGTTGGTTTTTTTATAGGAAGCAATCGCGTCCTCGAGTGCCGCGTTGGTTAGAACGCCGCCGTCGGCGAGCGCCTGTCCGAGCACAAGGTAATCGCTCGGCTGGCCGGAAAGCAGCTCCTCGAGCTTTGTCTTGGTCAGATAACCCTTTTCAATGGCGATATCACCGAAACGCCGGTCGGTTGTCATCTGTGTCTGGTGGATTTCCTCCACCTGCGCGGCGGTCAGCACGCCCTCGTTCATCGCGATGGTGCCAAGGCGCAGGCGCGTGGTTTTTTTGCGCTCAAAGGCTTCGGAAAGCTGTGCCATGGTGACGATGCCGCGGTTGATCAGATAACTGCCGAAGAATTGTGCAAACATTTATTTGACTCCCTTCGCGATAATCTCTAAAATTTTGCCGACCTGCTCGTTGGAGAGCGGCTTCTGGAGAAACTCATACGCGCCGGCGTTGATTGCTTCTTTGAGGTAATTCTGCGTGCCGACCGAGGACGCCATCACGACTTTGGCGTTTTTGTCGAACTCGACGATTTCCGTCGCCACGTCGATGCCGGACTTGATGGGCATAACAATGTCCACGAACGCCACCGTCGGGCGGAACTGGATGTATTTATCCACCGCTTCCTGTCCGTCGATTGCCTCGTAGACGGTTTTGACACCCAGCGTCAGGATATAGTTTTTGAGCTTTGTGCGCGCGAATACGGAGTCGTCGCAGATCAGAACGGACATTTCACTCACTGTCATGGTAAATACCTCCATTTATATGCCGCTGGGCAGCGTAACGCTTCCGCGGACTTTTCTTTTTTTATAAATGAATCCGAATCCAATGATCAGAATTCTACATCATTAATCATACCACAAATGACGAAAGATTACAAGCTTTCCTCAATATTCGCTGAAAAATTGTAGATTTGCACCAAATCCATTCGCAATAAAAGGTGAAACTGCATAATCTCTAATTTTAAACTTGCTTTTTCAAAAACTTTGTGATATAATAATTTAGTCGGTTTAAGGGAACACCGTGCCGGCGAAAAACCTGGAGAGTTGTCCGAGTGGTCGAAGGTGCAGCACTCGAAATGCTGTGTGGGGTAACACTCACCCAGGGTTCGAATCCCTGACTCTCCGCCAGAATTAAAGCCCACAGATACGCATAATTGCGTGTCTATGAGCTTTTTTCTATTTCATCGTGTTTTAAAAATATCTAACTCTACGCAAATAAACCCGTCTTACAAACATTTGCAACACAAAATGCAACACGAAATTGTTATGAACCCGTCACCACCCGCCCATCGCAGCCCCCAGCCCCTCAAGGTCAAGAAAATCATTGACAAACTGCTTCCTCAACAGCTCCGGCGGGATGAATTCATTGAACTTGTGGTCGATGGCGATTTCCTCGGGCAGCGCAAGGTCGCGCTCTGTCAGCGAGAACGCGGCGATTTCGTCAAGCACTTCCTCCAGCATCGCCTCGGACTTCGCTTCGTTCGACGCAAAGCTGATTTCGAGGAACACGCTCAGCCGCCACGGGATTTTGCTCTTAAACCCGCGCTTGCGCAGCGCATAGTGCAGCGTGTAAAGCTGACGCGTGCCGATCCACGGGAACACCGCGTATTTGTTCTCGGAAAGCCTTGTCACGCGGTTGTCAAGAATCCCCGCCCCACGCGCGAGATAGCGGATTTCCGCCAGACGCGACTTGCACGACTCGGTCAGATACGGATAGCTGTCGTCACATTTGAGTACATCGCGGATTTTCCGCACCACAACCGTGTGCAGCTCCGCTTCAAAATCCACATCCCAGTCCACCGTCGAAATCCCCGGCACAAGCTTCACGAAAATTACCTTTGCCTTTTCGTTAATTTCCACTGTTTCCCACGTCCGCCCAGCAAGAGCAAAGCGTGTCTGCACCGGAAAAATCTTGTCAACCGTGCCGATGGCGCGGTTTTCATCTTTCACCAGATAGTATTCCGGTACTTTAAACACCGCAAGGAAATGAAAATCATTGACAATCTTCTCCCCCGCCCTGCCCACGACATAGCCGCCGTCCTCCAGCTTCTCGATGTGCTTGATGTCAATCAGATGGCGCAGCAGCAGCGCGTAGTCCTCACGCGGGATTTCCGCAAAGCTTTTCAGCCCCAGCACCGCCGAAAAAAGCTGCTCCGGTGCACTTTCCCCCACCGAAAGCAAATGGCTCATTGTCTGGTGATACAGCAGCGAAAACGGGAATTTCTCCGGCGCGAGCGGCTCCAGCCAGCGCGCTTTGGTATAAAGCTCGATAATCGCGATCAGGCGCAGAAAGCCCCAGTTGATCGGCCCGAGCGCCTGTGACGCGGTCGCGGTCACATCGTCGATAAAGCTGAAAATGATCTGCGGAACCTGTCCCCGCCGCCCGCAGCGCCCGAGCCGTTGCGCAAAGCTTGACACCGATGCGGGTGTGCCGATTTGCACCACCTGATCCAGCGAGCCGATGTCGATGCCAAGCTCTAAGCTCACTGTTGCGCCCGTGACAATTTTGTCCTCCGACAGCTTCATCTCGTCCTCCGCCTGTTCGCGCAGCACGGAGGAAATGTTCCCGTGGTGGACGCGGTAAACGTCCGTTGTTTTATTTTTCAACGCAATCTGCCTCAAGTTTGCGAGGACAAATTCGGTTTCCTCCCGCGAGTTTGTGAAAATGATGGTTTTCTTGTCCAGCGTCATCTGATAAAGAAATTCATAATGCGCCGCGTTCGAATTCTGCATCGAATCGCCGCGCTCGTTGGTCGAAAGCTTCACAAACCGTTCAACCAAAACGCGCATTTTCTGCTTCGCCGCTTCGCCGACCGGCGCAAGACAACCCCGCCCCGTGCCGGCATTCAGCCAATCCTTTGCCGTCTGCACATCGCCGAGCGTCGCCGAAAGCCCGATTCTGCGCGGAATGACACCCGTCAGCTTCTGCAAGCGCTCGAGCAGGCACAGCACCTGTACCCCGCGCGCATCCCGCATGAAGTAATGCACCTCGTCAATGATCACAAACCGCAGGTCGGAAAACAATTTCAGACAAGCCCCGCGCTTGCGGATGAGCAGCGATTCGAGCGACTCCGGTGTGATCTGGAGGATGCCGCAAGGGTTTTTCACCAGCTTGTTTTTCTGTGTCTGTGACGCGTCGCCGTGCCATTTATAAACCGGCAGCCCCGATTCCAGCAGCAGAAAATCCAGCCGCTTGAACTGATCGTTGATCAGCGCCTTGAGCGGGCTGATGTAAAGCACGCCCACCGAACGGCTCGGGTTTTCGTCAAGCTTCGTCAGCACCGGCAAAAACGCCGCCTCCGTTTTTCCGGAAGCCGTTCCCGAGGACAGCAGCAGGTTTTCCACCGAATCAAACACCGCCGCGCAAGCCGCAACCTGAATATCGCGCAGCTCCTCCCAGCCCTCGGCGTAAATATAATTCTGGATGTACGGTGCCAGCCGTTCAAACATCGAGGGCGCATTCCCCCCGTGCGTATCTTGTTCGTTCCTCATAATTCAAACTCCGTAAACAGCGCGTCCTGCTCCTGCGTTCCTGAAAAAACCAGCCCGCCCGTGCCTAAAATGCTTTCCGTCGTGCTGTCCGGATTCTGGTACAGGAGATTCAGCAGCTCGATAAAATCGCGGATGATTTCGCGCGGGGTGATGTGCTGCGCCGCCCCCACGCGGTTGTATTCGGTTTCCAGAAAAGCCACCAGCCCCGCGTGGTCAATCCGCGGTGCGTACCCGAACAGCAGCCCGTGCATCGCCGCCAGCTTCTCAATCAGCACATAGACCTCGTCGTGCGTGAGCATTTCCAGCCGGATAATCGGCGAAAGCAAATCGCGCACCCCCGCTTCCCCGCGTGAGAAGCGCCCCTCCGCCAGCCGTGAGCGCAGCGCTTCATAGCTGAAAATGCCCTTGTACTTATCCTCCACGCACTGCGGCGTGCCCCCCAGCAGAAAGCCGATCCCGTGCGCTTTGCCCTGCAGCACGTCGTTGTACATCGTCAGGATTTTTTCATAATTGCTCTGCCGCGTGACCGACTGCGGAATTTTATACAGATTCACCAGCTCGTCCACAATCACCAGCATCCCCTTGTAGCCCGCGTGAATCAGGAATTCCGCAAAGATTTTCAGAAAATCGTACCAGTTGTCGTCCGTCACAATAAACCCGATGCCGAGGTCTTTTTTCGCCTCGGTTTTCGTCGGATATTCCCCGCGGAACCATTTCAGCACGCATGCTTTTTTCTCATCGTCGCCGGTGTTATACGCATTGTAATATAACAAAATCGCGCGCGCGAACTCAAACCCGTTGACCATTCCCTGCAACGAGCCGACCACTTCATGCACACGCTGCTCAACCTGCGTTTCAAACATCGGGTCTGACGCATCCACCCGTGCCGCAACGGACGATTTTACGCTCGAAATCCATCGCTCTAAAATCAGCGCCAACGCACCGCCGTCGGGCTTTGTCTTGGTGGAAATGTTTTTCATCAGCTCTTTGTAAGTCGCCAGCCCCTGCCCCTTTGTTCCGACAAACCGCCGCTCCGGCGACAAATCCGCATCCGCCACCGCAAACCCCCGCTCCGTGGCATAATTACGGATGGTCTGCAGCAGAAAGCTCTTGCCGCTTCCGTATTTGCCCACGATAAAGCGAAACGACGCGCCGCCGTCCGCCACGATGTCGATGTCGCCGAGCAGCGCGCCGATTTCCCGCTCACGCCCCACCGCGATATATTCCAGCCCCACGCGCGGCACAACGCCGCCCTTGAGCGCGTTGATGATTGTGCTTGCAATTCGCTTCGGCGGGTTCGCCGCCCGCTGCGCATTTGCCGCTGTTTCCATCAGATAAACACCCTCCCCAGATTCTCCTTATACTCCGCGTATACTGTCAGCCCGTCCGACAGCTCCAGAATGCCGTCGCCGATGCGATCCAGCGCCTTCTCATTCACCCCGTCCACAAGCACCTCCGCCATCCGTCCGGCTTCGCGCGCAAGCTTCATCAGCGCCGCTTCCGACCCGCCGCTCAGCGCAATGCGCACCGCCGCGCGTTCGGCTTCGTCCAGCGACCGGCAGAAAGCCGCCCACTCATCTTCCGCGCCAGACGGTTCTTCTGCAACAAACCGCACCGTTTCGACGATTGCTTCTGCCGCTTCCATCGCATCCGGAATCAAATTCTGCTCCCTGCCGGAAGTTACCGCCGCTATTTCCAATTCCGCCGTTTCCGCCTGCTCCGGCAAAGCCCGCTCCGCATTGGAACGCGCATCCTGCGTCGGTTCAGCGTCCTCCGGATTCACCAGAAGCCGCTCCTGAATCGCCAGCGCACTGCGGCGCACCTCCTCCAGCCGCGCGGGATTGACCGCAATCACCAGCCGGTTCGCTTTGGCAAACGCCGCATCCAGCGCCGCGTCCATTGCGGCAAACAGCCCCTCCGGCTGCGGAACAAGTGCTTTAAACTCGCCGCCGGCAAGCTTTTCCCGCCCGACGCGCAGCTGATACGGATAGCTCGCCGCCGTCCGGAAGCGCTGCTCCGCCGCTTTAAGCATCGTGCCGATCAGATAGCCGCCCACCCGCCGCGGAACAGGCTGCGCAGCCGCGTTCCAGCCACCGTTCTGCTTATCGAAAGCCCATCCGCACACCGTCAGCAGCGTCCCGTCCGAACGCACCCCCGCCCCCGCCGCCGGCGTTCCCGAAAACGGCACATACGCCGCCCGCGACGTTTCATAATATACCAGCGATCTGAAATCACGCTTCCACCGGCTTAAATATCGATCCGCCGCTTCAACCATCGCGCCGAAGCAAGCCGCGATTTTCGGTCGGTTTTCCTCCGTCACAAACTCCGATGCGTCGATTTTATAATCCGCAAGCCCCGCGTATTCCGCGAACAAATCGCGTTCTCCCGCAGGCGGAAACATCGCCGCCAGCAGCGGACTGCGCGCCGCAAACGCTTCAAATGGCTCATAAATCGCATGAAACAAATAGAAATCCCGCAGCCACGAGCGAAACACCGCCTCGAGCTTCGGCGCATCCGCGCGGCAGGCGTCATACACCGCCAGCAGCTTGTCCAGCGCATCCTGCGGGCAGTCCGCACCCACGCCGAGAAGCAGTTCATACCCATAAAGCACCGCATATGCCGCATTTGTCGGCGTAACCCTTCCCGCCCGCGCGTTCGTCCGCCAAGTAAAATACGTGCGCAGCTGCGCAAAGTTCATGCTCTGATACGACGGCTCTGCGGCTTCATACGGCACAAGCCCGTCAAACGCGTCCGAAAAATCCGCCATATAAGCCGCCTGCGCCCGGAATGCCGCGTCGTCGCGCTCCTGCGTAAACCCGTTGTGCGAAAACCTGCGCGCCGGATGCAGCTTCCGCATTGCAAGAAAGCGTTCTTTGATCAGATCTCTCCCTGCGGAATGCGGAATTTTCTCCCCCTGCGTTTCAATGTCGGTAGGGCGGGGGCTTGCTCCCGCCGCAAGTCCCTCCGTGCGCTTTTCCGCATGAATATCGCTTCCCGCGACCACAACCTCGGCAAATCGTGTATCCCGCACAAAGTCGGGCTTGTTCTCAATCTGACGCACGGCTTCGCGCAGCCCGCGGACAATCTCGCGCCGCACAATCCGCTCCGCGTGCAGTTCATTGTCCGTAGGGCGGGGGCTTGCTCCCGCCGGATTTCCTGCCGTATTCTTATCGCCAACCACAGTACGCAAACCTCCTCCTAACAGATCCTATAGTATATTTTACTTCATCCGCAGATTGAAAACTTAATCTCACGCCCCATGGCACCTCAAGCTTTCGCCATGCGTGGGCGGGGGCTTGCTCCCGCCGCATCTTCTGCAAAGTTTTTATCCTTATCCATCGTGGAGAACCATATCCCCGCCGAACCCGCTTGCGCACATTCACTGCTCCCCGTAGGGCGGGGGCTTGCTCCCGCCGAATCTTCTGCAAAGTTTTATCTTTATCCATCGTGAAGAACCATATCCCCGCCGAACCCGCTTGCGCACATTCACTGCTCCCCGTAGGGCGGGGGCTTGCTCCCGCCGAATCTTCTGCAAAGTTTTTATCCTTATCCATCGTGGAGAACCACATCCTCGCCGAACCCACTTGCGCACATTCACTGCTCCCCGTAGGGCGGGGGCTTGCTCCCGCCGCATCCACAGCAACGTTTTTATCCTCATCCATCGTGGAGAACCACATCCCCGCCGAACCCACATCTGCGCATACCATATCTCCCGTTCTCCGCACAATCCGCTCCGCGCGCAACACAATCTCTTTCCCCTCCGGCATTCCTCCGCCCCCTCCCGACCTGCATCTCTTTTATTATACAACAAACTTTTGTTTGTTTCAACCCATCACAGTAAAAAAGCATTGTTTTTCACAAATCGAACCGCTTGACTTTCCACCGGCAGCGCTTTGCAATAAAAACACACCAAAATAAATTTGCCAACTGAAGATCAAGTATATGCTCTTTTTCTAAATCTGTCTAAAATCGCACCGCCCCGCGCGAATAAGTCATTGAAAGCGCTTTTGCATCCCCACCCGAACCCACAAGAAAGGAATTGCGCACATGGATACAACGCAGGCATGCATGCTGGTCAGCGGAATCAAGCACCGTAACCCCGACGCAGTCGCAGCATTGCTCGATGCGTTCGGCAGCCTGATTAAATCCGTCGTCTACCGGCGTCTTCCGGAGCTTCCCCAGCTGCGCGAGGCGTGCGTCAACGACATCCTCATGGCGATACGGACGCACATCGAAGCCTTTGTCCCCAAAAAAAGCTCGCTTGATAACTGGATCGCAGGCGTGCGCGCTTCAACGCACTTGCCGACCGGCGCAGCCATTACAGCAAGCCCGCTATTACAGTCTGGATTTAAACCGCCTCTCCAAGCTCATCATCAACAACACAGAATTAACGTATCCGACGCAGTAAAGAATTGACACCTCCCTCCCCACCGCCATACCCATGCAAAAGCCCGACTCTGATTTTGCGCAATCAAAGTCGGGCTTTTTCCTGTTTCCGCACACCATCCCCGCCCCGCACGCATATACTGTAAGAAGCGCGGCAGGAGTACCGACACCGGTTTTGCCGCGCCGATTCCACAAAACGGAGGGGTGCGAATGATCTTTCAAGGCGCAACGTCGCCATATCCGACCATTACCATCAGCGTCTGCATGATTGTCAAAAACGAGGAGGAAACCCTCGCCCGCTGTCTGGACTGCGCCAAGCAATTCGCCGACGAAATCATCGTCGCCGACACCGGCTCAACCGACCGCACAAAGGCAATCGCCGCAGCCTACACCGACAAACTCTACGACTTCGCGTGGACGGACGATTTCTCCGACGCACGCAACTTCGCTTTTTCCAAAGCAACCATGGACTACCTTATGTGGCTTGATGCCGACGACATCCTGCTCGCGCCCGATATCGCCAAGCTCCGGTCACTCAAACAAAACCTCTCCCCCGACACCGACGTGGTCATGATGCGCTACAACACCGGTTTCGACGACGCGGGCAATGTCACCTTCTCGTTTTTCCGGGAACGTCTGCTCAAGCGCACGCGCGGCTTCAAGTGGCACGAGCCCGTTCACGAATATATCGCCTACAGCGGCAAGGTCGTGGAAGCGGACATCGCCGTCACGCATAAAAAAATCAAAGAGCCCGCCAAAAAGCGGAATCTTGAAATCTACGAAAAGCTTCTCGCGAAAGACGGCACGCTCTCCCCGCGCGGTATGTATTACTACGCCCGCGAGCTGAAGGATCACGCCCGCTGGGAAGACGCCGCCGCGATGCTTCGGCGCTTTCTTGCCCGCGATGACGGCTGGGTGGAGGACAAAATCAACGCCTGCCTGCTGCTTTCTGACTGCGAGGAGCAGCTTAAGCACAGCGAACAGGCGCTGACCGCACTGCTAAAGTCGTTTCAGTTCGACCTGCCGCGCGCGGAGGCTCTGTGCGCACTGGGCTATTGGTTTTTAAGGAACAACCGACTGCGCGAAGCGGTTTATTGGTTTGAGCAAGCGCTTTCCGTCAAGCCGCCGGAGAAAAACTGGGGCTTCTCGCAGCCGGACTGCCGCGGCTATCTGCCCTGCATCGAGCTTGCGGTCTGCCACGATCAGCTCGGCGACACGGTGCTTGCGGAAAGCTACAACGAGCGCGCCGCCGTCTTTAAGCCGGATTCCGCCGCCGTCGCCTACAACCGCACTTATTTTGCCGAAAAGAACGCAAGGAACAAGTCCACAGAAGACGGCATATAGTGTAACGGAACAACCTGTTCCCCGGCGAAAGTCGGATTCATCAGATGAAAGGAAGATTCAGATAATGAACAATCATACAAAAACCAACGTCTACAGCGCGGGCGGCTGCGATGATAATATGAATTATCACACCATGTCCTGCTGTACCTGCGTCGTCGGACCGACCGGCGCGACCGGCGCGACGGGTGCAACGGGTGCAACGGGCGCAACCGGAGCTTCCGGCACAGGCGCAACCGGTGCTACCGGCGCCACCGGTGCGACGGGCGCTACCGGTGCTACTGGCGCAACGGGCGCTTCCGGCACAGGCGCAACCGGACCGACCGGCGCTACCGGCGCAACGGGTGCTACCGGTGCGACAGGCCCGCAAGGACCGTTCGGACCACAAGGACCGCAAGGACCTGCCGGCGCAACGGGCGCAACGGGCGCTACCGGCGCGACGGGAGCAACCGGTGCTACCGGCACGGGCGCAACCGGTCCGACCGGTGCTACCGGTGCTACCGGTGCTACCGGCGCGACTGGCGCAACCGGTGCTACCGGCGCTACCGGTGCAACGGGCGCGACCGGAGCAACAGGCGCTACCGGCGCGACCGGAGCTACTGGCGCAACCGGTGACCCCGGCGAAGCTGGCGCAACCGGTGCAACCGGCGCAACGGGGGCAACCGGCGCTACCGGAGCTACTGGCTCTACTGGCGCAACCGGCGACCCCGGCGAAAACGGTGCAACTGGTGCAACTGGCGCAACTGGCGCGACTGGTGCAACAGGCGCTACCGGCGCGACTGGCTCTACTGGCGCTACTGGCGACCCCGGCGAAAACGGTGCAACCGGTGCAACTGGCGCGACTGGTGCAACTGGCGCGACTGGCGCTACCGGCGACCCCGGCGAAGCTGGCGCAACCGGTGCAACTGGCGCTACCGGCGCTACCGGCGCTACTGGAGCGACTGGCTCTACTGGCGCAACAGGCGACCCCGGCGAAGCTGGTGCAACCGGTGCAACTGGCGCAACCGGTGCAACGGGGGCAACCGGCTCTACCGGCGCGACTGGCGCTACCGGCGCGACCGGCGACCCCGGCGAAAATGGCGCAACCGGTGCTACCGGCGCAACGGGGGCAACCGGCGTTACGGGCGCTACCGGAGCTACTGGCTCTACTGGCGCAACCGGCGACCCCGGCGAAAACGGTGCAACTGGTGCAACTGGCGCTACTGGCGCGACTGGTACAACAGGCGCTACTGGAGCAACCGGCAACCCCGGCGAAAACGGTGCAACTGGTGCAACCGGTGCAACTGGCGCGACTGGTGCAACTGGCGCTACCGGCGCTACCGGCGCGACTGGCGCGACTGGCGCAACCGGTGACCCCGGCGAAGCTGGTGCAACCGGCGCAACTGGCGCGACTGGTGCAACTGGCGCTACTGGCGCAACCGGAGACCCCGGCGAAGCTGGCGCAACCGGCGCAACCGGCGCAACGGGGGCAACCGGTGCAACTGGCGCAACTGGCGCGACCGGCGCTACTGGCGCAACCGGTGACCCCGGCGAAGCTGGTGCAACCGGCGCAACCGGAGCAACAGGTGCAACTGGCGCGACTGGTGCAACTGGCGCAACCGGCGCGACCGGAGCTACTGGCGCTACCGGCGACCCCGGCGAAGCTGGCGCAACCGGGGCAACCGGGGCAACTGGCGCAACTGGTGCAACGGGCGCGACCGGCGCTACTGGAGCGACTGGCTCTACTGGCGCAACAGGCGACCCCGGCGAAGCTGGCGCAACTGGCGCGACCGGTGCAACTGGCGCGACTGGTGCAACTGGCGCTACCGGCGCTACCGGAGCTACCGGAGCTACTGGCGCGACTGGTGCAACCGGCGCAACTGGCGCAACGGGAGCAACAGGAACTGCGGGTTCATCGACAATTATCCCTTACGCGTCAGGCACACCGCTTCCGATTTCGACCCTCTTAGGCGGTCTTGTCGGACTTCCGGGATTTGTCGGCTTCGGAAATTCCGTAATCGGCGTGTCGGTACTCGGCGCGACAATTGACCTGACGGGCGCTTCGGCGACGCTTCTCAACTTCGCGTTCGTTGTTCCCAGAGCGGGAACTCTGACAACTCTCGCGGCGACATTCAGCAACGTTATCGCTCTCTCGCTTATCGGTTCAACTGTCACCGTCAGAGCCGAGCTTTATATCAACACAGCCGCATCGACCGACAACATCTTCTCCCCGACGGGAGTCGCCGTTGACCTGCCTTCGTACAGCAACATTGTCAACATCGGCACAGTCGTAAAAGGCAGCGCCGCTGCTAGCTACAGCGTCGGCGTTGACGACAGATTGCTCCTCGTGTTCTCATGCACGGGTACGGGAATCACTATCGCCACAGTTGCAACAGGCTACGCAAGCGCGGGACTTGAAATTCAATAATCCGGCATAACACAGTCAGATAATTTTACGGTGTCCGGCATGCTACTTTCAGCATACCGGACGCCGTTATTTGTATTCGTTGCATTTTTCGGTGCAAATCTCGTTGCGCAACTGATTATTTCTCTCATCCAGTGCGTCAATTTTCGCCACCCGCGCCGAATGCCGCCCGCCCGTTTCAAATTCCGTGTGCAGGAACACATCCACCAGCTCGACCGCCAGCCCCGCGCCGACGACCCGCGCACCCAAACACAGCACGTTCGCGTTGTTGTGTACACGCGTATATTTCGCCGAAAAATAGTCGGAGCAGCACGCCGCGCGGATGCCCTTGACCTTGTTTGCCGCCATCGAAATCCCGACCCCCGTGCCGCAGATCAGCACCGCGCAGTCGCATGTCCCGTCCACGACCCTGTCGCACACCGTTTTCGCCGCGTCCGGATAATCGCATTTCTCCCCCGCGTGACAGCCGAAGTCCGTATACGCGATGTTGTTTTCCTCAAAATAAGCGATAATCTCACGCTTCAGCTCCACGCCCGCGTGATCATTCCCGATTCCTACCATTTTCGCATTCCTCCATCCATTTCATTGCTCAGCGGTTGCCACGCCGTGCCTTTGCCAGAAAAAATATCATTACCAGCCCGCTGACGATCATCAGCACCGAAGCCGCGATATAAACATACGCGTTCTCGGTCAGCGTGCCGACCAGCTTGCAGATCCCCACCACCGCCAGCGCAATCCCGCTGAGCAAATAATATTTCTTTCGCATCGCTCCCCTGTTCCCCGCTTTCCGAAAAATTCCCCCGCGCATTGTTCCCGCGCGCAATGGTGTCGTTGGCGGCACGACGTGACAACGCGGTGCGCAGTTCCGCCCCGCACGGGGAAATTGTCAATGGAACGCGCGATGCTCTGTTCCGCGCCATTCCGCCCCGCGCACCCTACCGATGCCGCATATCCTTCTCCGCCTTCGTTTCCTGCAAATAAGCCGCCGCCAGCTGCTGCGCGTCAACCCATTCGTCCCGCCTCGCCAGCGCGCACCCGCACAGCGCGGACGCACGCGGCGCGTTCGCCCACTCCGGCGCAAGCCTTACGCCCGCGCACCCCGCCAGCAGCGACGCCCCGTCGCCCACCGCCAGAATGTCGGAAAACCGCGCCGCAAGCGTTTTCACCGCCTCGTCCGCCATCACCGCATCCGGCACAAGGCACATCAGCTTGTTGCCGTCCGGCGCGTAAACTCCGCAGTAGCTGATGCCCGGGCGCGCTTTCATCATCGCGAAAATCGCCGTGCCCTGCGCCGCAGCCACAGGAAAAGCCAGCGCCTCAAGCGTGGAAATCCCCACACAGCTCGTTCCGTCGGGAAAGCACAGCCCCTTGACCGCCGCAATCCCGATCCGCAGCCCCGTGTACGACCCCGGACCCTTCGACACCGCGAAGCAGTCCGCCGCCCCGATGTCAAGCCCCGCGTCCGCCACCACCCGCTGCGCCAGCGGCAGAATCACCTGCGAGTGCGTGAGCGCCGTCACAAACCCGCTCTCTGCCACAATCCGCTCCCCGTCGGACACCGCGCACGACGCGGTTTTCCCCGAGGTTTCAATCCCTATGATCAGCAAAGCGTTCATCTCCGTAAATCCTGATTTCGCGCCGGCTTTCGTCCAGCACAAGAAGCTCGACAAACACCGTTCCCGCGCCGAACAGCGCCGCAGCGTTCTCCGACCACTCCACCGCGCAGATTCCGCCCTCGGCAAGGTAGTCATAATACCCCGTCGTTTCCGCGTCCTCCGCCGACGAAAGCCGGTACAGATCAAAATGGAACAGCCCAGCACCCCCGCCTTTCGGGCGGTATTCGTTGACCAGTGCAAAGGTCGGCGAGGTCACGTTGTCGCCCAAGCCCAGCCCCAGCGAAAGCCCGCGCGTGAATGTGGTTTTCCCCGCACCCAGCCCCCCGCGGAACGCCACCACATCCCCCGCGCGCAGAAGCTTTGCAAAGTTTCGCGCAAAGGCGATGGTTTCCTCCGGCGAATTTGTTACAACCCTCATCCGCGCTCCTGTTCCGGCAAGCGCCGCCAGTGGTGCTTCTGCCATGTCTTCATCTCAAACAGCCGATCCAGAAATTCATACGGAATAAATGCACCCGCTTCAGCCAGGCGCAGCACCTCCGCCTTGTTCGCCCATTTTGCGTCCGCAACTTCGGATTCCTGCAGCGTCAGCGCGCCGATCTCCACATCTTGTTCAATAAACCAGAAATCATCGTATCCGTGTTCAAACGCAATCGAAAACAACGGCCGCTCGCCTGTTAAATCCAGCGTGAGCCCAAGCTCCTCGCGCACTTCGCGGATCACCGCCTGCCGGCTCGTGTCGCCCGCCGTCGCCGACCCCGCACAGCTGACATCCCAGAACCCACCCCAGCCCTTTTTCCAAGGCTGACGGCGCTGGATGAGCAGCTCGTTTTTGCTGTTGAATACGCAAAGATGCACCACAAGATGGTATTCCCCCGCCGCCATCGGATCACCGCGCCGGTGTAGCCGTCCCGTCACATTCCTGTCAGCATCCAGAACATTCCAAAGCTCATCCGCGTTTTCGCCCGTCTGCGCCATTCGGCTTCCCCCTTAACCAATTTCCGCTTCGTAATAATTGAGCAGCAAGTCCACCATCCGGCCGTAGCTCTGCCTGCCGTCCTCCACACCGTTGAGCTTGAGGCTGGTGTTCATCGCCGCGTCGGAAACCTCATTGACCACATCGCTCGGAAGCAACGCGTCCTTGTCCTCCTGCACCGTGCTCCAGTAGCGGCTGTTGCCGGTCAGATCGATGTAAAGCTTGTCGCCGATGAGCGCGTCCAGTTCCTGCGCCGTTTCCTCGCCGCAGTTGTCGCGCACCTTGTTCATCACATATTTGATTGACGAATAATACCCGCTGTATACATAATCCGCGCTTCCGGATCTGACGCAAGCCAAATAAGCGATGAAATTCGCCTCGTCCTCCAGAATAAACCCCCGCACGTGCGAAAGCTCATGGCACACCGTGTCCGGCATATTCAGCGCATACATCTCCGTGTTCAGGTTCGCTTCGAGCGTGAACGGAAAGTAAATCCCCATCAGATACTGCTGGCTCATAAAATAGCTGAAGTGAATGTCTTTCGGATTCGGATAAAACCCATCCAGCTGCGGATAATCGCCGGAAATCCCACGCAGCGCAGCTTTTGCCGTTTCGTTTAAATCCGCCGTCAGCACAAACTGTCCGTCCGCGTCACGGCTCACCTGCTCCGCCGCCGCATTCCCGCGCGTGATGAGAAGCCGCGCCAGATTCACAAGCTGCGCGTCGGTGTGCCGGTCGGTCGTATAGCCGTATTCCTCCGCAAAAGTCGGCGCGTGATACAGAATAAAGCAGTTAAAGGTTTCCGTCGTCATGATGAAAGCGATCACCCAGAGCCAGCATTTCGCCGCAATCCCCGCCGTTTGCTTCCGGCGCTTTTTCCCGAAAATCAGCAGCAGCGGCAGCCCGATTACCGTTATTACAATCAGTATAACGAAAATCGCAAGCAGGATTTCCCCCAGCGAAAACGGAAGAAGCGAAGTCAGCCGCCCGAAGCTGTTCAGCCACAGCGGAAAAATATACTCTCTGTATAATCCCGCAAAGCGTTTGCAGTTCCACGCCAACAGCAGCACCGCCCCGCAGAGCAGAATCAGCGTCGCCGGAACCCATACCGCTTTTTTTGTCCGCAGAAACCGCTTCAGCGCGGGCTTTTTCTCATTGCCCGCCGTTGTCTGCGAACCGCTCGATATAGTCATAAAACTCCTCCGCCTCCAGCATCTGATCCAAATTCACCGGACAGCCCACCGCAAAATCCCTTGAGTTCATCGGCGGCACAGAAAACCGCAGGCGCTCCCTGCCGTTTTTCCCGAAAAACGCAATGTACGTCCGCAAAAACCGCACCTCCACCCGGCTGACCGTCTCCGCATTGAGCGGAATCAGGCTCACCGGCTGCAGCCTGCCGTGCCGGAAGCGGATCTCCGCGGCATAGCTGTCCAGCGCCGTGCTTGTGCGATTAAACCCATATATGTAAAATGAATACACATAGTGCATCCGCTTTCCGCTGCGTTTGCGCTGCGCTTCCACCGAGCAGCCCACCACCAGCGTGAAATCGTTCAGGTTCATCTCCGTCGCCTGCACGCCGAGCGCCTGCGTGAACGCGCGCTGAACCTGCGCCCTGCCCTTGTTGAGCCGGTGCGTGCTGACGCTGACCTTTTTCCCGGAAAAAGCCCAGCCCCCCACAATCACCGCCCCGATCAAGAGCAGCGCACAGGCAGCCAGCACCAACCGCTCCGCCTCCGGTCCATAAACCACCACCGCCGGCATCATCCCACCACCTGTTTCCTAACCCTTGATCCTTTTCAATCTGCTGATTGTCGCATTGTAGGGCGGGGGCTTGCTCCCGCCATCAACGCACAAGCTAAAAACTCAAGCTCTCAGAATCGAAAATCACATTCCCGCAGACTTTCCCCCGTAGGGCGGGGGCTTGCTCCCGCCGCCAACTCCCTACCGCCTAAAGCCCAAACCCCAAACCCCCAACTGCCAAACCTCTCTAAAACAACCCCGTAATCCCTCCACGCCCATCGCAGTCAATAACCTCCGCGGCTGGCTTTTTCGGCAAGCCCGGCATTGTCATAATATCCCCCGTCAGCGCCACCGCAAACCCCGCGCCCGCCGACAATTTCACATCCCGTACCGTAATGCGGAAGCCCGCGGGCTTGCCCAGCAGCGCCGGATTGTCCGAGAGCGAGTACTGCGTTTTCGCTACGCAGACCGGCACACCGCCGAAGCCCAGCTTTTCGATTTCAGCCAGCGACTTCTGCGCCTGCGCCGTGAAATCCACCCCGTCGGCGCGGTAAATCTCCCGCGCAATCACCGCCAGCTTTTCCGCAATCGTCAAGCTGTCCGCGTAAAGCGGCGCAAAATCCGCCTCCCCGCGCGCAATCACCCGACAGACCGCCTCCGCCAGCGCCGTGCCGCCGGCACCGCCCTTTGCGAACACCTCCGCCACCTCACAGGCAGCCCCGTTATCCGCACAGAAATCGCGGATGTACGCAATCTCCGCATCCGTGTCCGCGTAGAACCGGTTGATCGCCACAACCACGGGAACGCCAAACTTTTTCATGTTCTCTATATGTGTTTTTAAATTGACAATGCCCGCGGAAAGCGCCGTGAGATTTTCCCGCGCCAGCTCCGCTTTGGGAACACCGCCGTTGTATTTCAACGCCCGCGCCGTCGCCACCAGCACCACACAGTCCGGCTTCAGCCCCGCGAACCGGCACTTGATGTCAAAGAATTTTTCCGCACCCAGATCCGAGCCGAAGCCCGCCTCCGTGATGCAGTAATCCCCCAGCTTCAGCGCCAGCTTCGTCGCGCGCACGGAATTGCACCCGTGCGCAATGTTCGCAAACGGTCCCCCGTGCATGATGACCGGCGTGTTCTCCAGCGTTTGAACCAGATTGGGCTTCATCGCGTCGCGTAAAAGCGCCGTCATTGCCCCGCAGCTGCCCAAATCCCCAGCAAACACTGACTCGTTGTCATAGGTGTAAGCCACAAGAATCCGCGCCAAACGCGCTTTCAGATCGTCAAGATCCGCCGCCAGACACAGCACCGCCATGATTTCGGAAGCCACCGTGATGTTGAACCCGTCCTCGCGTGGCACGCCGTTTATTTTTCCGCCCAGCCCGACAATCACATTGCGCAGCGCGCGGTCGTTCATGTCCATGCAGCGCTTGAATAAAATCCGCCGCGGGTCAATGTTCAACACATTCCCCTGCTGAAGATGGTTGTCAATGAGCGCGCAGAGGAGGTTGTTCGCCGCAGTGATCGCGTGCATATCACCGGTGAAGTGCAGGTTGATGTCCTCCATCGGCACAACCTGCGCGTAGCCGCCGCCCGCTGCCCCGCCCTTGATGCCGAACACAGGACCTAAGGACGGCTCGCGCAGCGCCAGCACCGCGTTCTTGCCGATCGCCGCCATGCTCTGCGCCAGCCCCGTGGAAATCGTCGTCTTGCCCTCGCCCGCCGGGGTGGGGTTAATCGCCGTCACCAGAATCAGCTTGCCGTCCGGCTGATCAGCCAGCCGCCGGATCAGCCCCTCGTTGAGCTTCGCCTTGTAATGCCCGAACGGCTCAAGCTCCTCCTCGGAAATGCCGAGTCTGTGCGCGATTTCGGTAATTCTGAGCATCTTCGCCGTGCTCGCGATTTCAATGTCTGAAAGCATGGTCACAACCTCCGAAAATAAGTTTCCCTTTATTATAACATACTCACAAGCCGATTTCCATACATAAACCGAAATTTTTATCCGCGTGTGAATGAAAAAAAGCCCTGCCCTTTTTCAAGAGCAGGTCAAGGTAAAAAATATGGGGGAGAAACTCTGTAGAAAAAATCCTACACAGCTGACATATATGAAGGCTTGGGGTAAAAAGCCGTCATATCATTGGCGCGGGAAAGCGCTTACCGCCGTTCCCATACGCCTATCTTACCCCCGCACTGTGAAATTTATGTGAAAACTGGTTGTTCCCAAACTGAAAATCCTGTGGTCAGTCGCCTAGGGCAACACCGCATAATTCTGGTGCGCAGGTAGCGCAGTCAGAAATTTCGTCGGTTTGTTCAAAAAAACCGCAGTCAGGCTGCTACCCCTCGCAGGGATTTCGCCTCTTCAAGGGATTTTTGGGCAAAATGACGGAATTTATGCAAGCTAGATGCGCACCAAGCCGAAGGCGCGAATTGTGCGGTGTTGCCTTAGATTTTCTCCGCAATCAGCCTGCCCATTTCCGCGCAGCCGACCAGCGTCATGCCGTCTGAAAAAATATCGCCCGTGCGGTAGCCCGCATCCAGAACCGCGCTCACCGCCGCTTCAATCGCGTCCGCTTCCCTGCCCATGTCAAAGGAAAACCGCAGCATCATCGCCGCCGACAGAATCGTCGCGATCGGGTTTGCTTTGTCCTGCCCCGCAATGTCGGGCGCTGAGCCGTGAATCGGCTCATACAGCCCCAGCGACGTATCGCCCAGCGACGCGGAGGGTATCATCCCCAGACTGCCCGTGATCATCGAAGCCTCGTCCGAGAGAATGTCGCCGAACAAATTCTCCGTCACGATCACATCAAACTGCGACGGATCACGCACCAGCTGCATCGCTGTGTTGTCCACCAGAATATCTGCGTATTCCACCTCGGGGTAATCCGCAGCCACCTTGTGCGCAACCTCCCGCCACAGCCGCGAGGAGTCCAGCACATTCGCCTTGTCCACAGAATGCAGCTTGCCCCGCCGCTTTTTCGCCATCTCAAACGCCACGCGGCAGATCCTGTCCACTTCATAATCGCTGTAAGCCATCGTGTCCGACGCGGTTTTCACACCGTCCTCGCCCACCACGGTCGAACGCTTACCGAAATAAGCCCCGCCGATCAGCTCGCGCACAATCACAAGATCAAGCCCCTTGTCCGTGATTTCCGTTTTCAGCGGACAAGCCCCCGCCAGCGCCGGAATCAGCTTTGCCGGACGAATGTTTGCAAACAGCCCCAGCGCCGCGCGGATGCCCAGCAGCCCCGCCTCCGGACGCAGATGCCCCGGCAGCTTATCCCACTTCGGTCCACCCACCGCGCCGAGGAACACGCTGTCCGACGCAAGGCACACCTCCACCGTTTCCTCCGGCAAAGGCTCGCCCACCGCGTCAATCGCACAGCCGCCCATCAGCACTTCTTTATAAATAAATTCATGCCCGAACCGCGCACCCGCCGCGTCCAGCACCCGCAGCGCCTGCGTGACAATCTCCGGCCCGATGCCGTCGCCCTTGATGACTGCAATTTTCTTGTTCATTCCCTGACACTCCCTAAAAATAATCTTCCATCAGTCTGTGTACCCAGTCCGGCACAACCGCATTGCCCCTGCAGTCATATGCCGGAAAATACGGCTTGATGTCCAGCACCGGCGTGCCGTCAATCGCGTCAAGCCCCCGCACAGCCAGCCTGTCCGCAGACACGCCCGTGATCTCCACCGCCGTGATGCCCACCGGATTCGGTCTGTCTTTTACGCGCTGTGCAAACACTCCGAGCAGCGGCATATCCGCCCGCCCGCGCGGTCTGCGCACCAGATGCCGCTCCGCACAAAACGCCGCTTCATGCAGGTAATAAACCACAATCGCATGGGAAAACGCCTCCAGCCCTTTCAGCCCGCCGGTAAAAGCCGCTTCCAGAACAATCTCCGCGTCAACCCCGCCCCAGCCGGAATCCCGTTTCTCCGTCACACCGCTGCGCACAAACCCGACCGGGCGCAAAACCAGTTCCATCGCAAGCACCTCCCTTTCACCGCCCGCCGGCGGATCTTTAAAAAGCCATCCGGCAAAGCACCTCCATGTTACGTCCACACAACACGCTTACCGCCATTTTTTAGAATCAATCATCCGCGCCGCCAACCGTTTTAATTTTTATCCTTGTCATCATCCGAATCCTTCTTCGCCTTTTTCAGATAAACAAAACCCAGACACAAAAACACAAGCGCCAACCCGCCGTTCCATACCGCTCCCGAACCATCCGCATCCGTCAGCTTGAATACCGCGTTCACAACCCAGAGCACCGCGCAGATAAAATACAGAACCGCTGCCGATTTATTGCTTTTCATGCGCCTATCCCTCCGTTTCCTGGCACGCCGCCGCGCAACCGATTCCATTCAGCCGCCCTGTCTGGTTGCTTTTCGCACAACCGCTTCGGATTCCCTGTTACAGACAACCGAAAACCCCTGCTTTTCATACATATGCAGCGGTCCGCAGCAAGCTGACTGCTTGAATTCACCCACCGACGGATAGGCTTCCACATAATCTATTCCCATATCAGAAGCATAATCACATACATGTGCAAGCAGCGCCGAAGCAATTCCTTTCCCGCGCAGATTCACATCCACAACAAAGCAGACAATCGATAAAACCTTGCCGCTTAATCCCAGCCATGAATCCGGATTATGCCGCTTGTCAAGCCGCCAATAATTCTCTTTGTAATCGGCATTGCAGAAGCCCGCCATTTTGCCGTCTAGAAAAGCAGCAAACCCATTCAGCTTTCCGCTTTTAATTAACGCAATGGCATAATCTCTCTTAACAAATGGGCGCTCGTTCTGAGGAAGCAGACTACGCGCGTTCTCGTGCTCTGCTGTCCAATGATGCCACACACAATAGCAGCCTCTGTTACAATCGTTCTCATCAAAGCCATGGTTCTCAAAAAAATCTACGTATTCACCCGCCATTTCAGGCTTTAGCTTTTTAATCAAATACTGCATTCTCAATCCCCCAGTACCCTTAAAAAACCTTCCGGTAAAACGCGCAAACCACCCGCTCGCTGAAAATCGGCGAGTCCGCCGCACCGGCATACACAAACCCGTGCTTCTCATAAAACCGGCGCGCTTTCGTGTTCTGCTCCAGCGTGTTCAGCACAACACCCGAAAACCCGCACGCTGCCGCTTCGTCGCAAATCCGTTCAAGCAGGGCTGTTCCGATCCCGCCGCCCTGCTTTTCCGGCGCAACATAAAGCTGCATGAGATACGCAAGCTTCGGATCATTTTCATCCGCTCCGAACGACCCCGCACCGCAGATTTCGCCGTTTTCTTCCGCGACGAATAAGTTCAACCCGCCGCGTATAAGCCGCTCCAGCGATTCGGTTTTACGCTCCGTATCCGTGTATTTCGCAATGTCCGCATCCGGCACAAGCCCCCGGTAAGCCGTTTTCCAAGCCGCGCAGACCACCCGCGCCGCCGTGGGAATCTCCTCCCACGCCGCAAGCCGTACCCTAACCATTTTTCCGCAGCGAGTTAAGCAATCCGCCCGCGTCGATGATTTCTTTCACAAACGCCGGAAACGGCTCCGCCTGATAGGCTTCCCCCTTCGTCCGGTTGGTAATCACACCCGTGTCAAAATCAATCTCCACCTCGTCGCCCGCACCGATCTTCTCCGCCGCTTCCGGACACTCAAGAATCGGAAGCGCCGTGTTGATCGCGTTGCGGTAAAAAATCCGCGCGAACGTCGATGCAATCACGCAGGCAATCCCGCTCGCCTTAATCGCAATCGGCGCATGCTCGCGCGACGAGCCGCAGCCGAAGTTCTCCCGGGCCACCATGATGTCGCCCGCGCGCACGTTTTTCACAAAGTCCGCGTCAATGTCCTCCATGCAGTGGCTCGCCAGCTCCTTATGATCCGTCGTGTTCAGATACCGCGCCGGAATAATCACGTCCGTATCCACATTGTCCCCGTATTTAAAAACCTGACCGGATGCCTTCATTGCTTTTCACCCTTTCGTTTAAACTTCAAAATCCATGCAGCTGCGCGTTTTCACAACCGCCCGCACCACCTGCGCCGCTTCCAGATGCGCCGGATGCACCTGATAACCCTCCAGCGCCGCCGGACTCTCCAGCAAGCTGTCCAGCATAATATCCCCGTTCGACGACGGCAGCTTCTCCGTCACCACCTTTATCTCCAGAAGCCCCGGAACTTTGCCTTTCAGCCCCTCCAGAACCTCCTTAATCCGCGCCGAATAAGCGCTTTGCTCTTTTAGAGGAAGTTTGTCCTCATCGTAATTCCATATAATCACATGACGTACCATATTAGATGCTCCTTTTATTAGAAATTCAAAATCAAAGGATCGATATTAGGAATACACTTTTTCCATTTCCGATTAGAAGTCAGAGGTCAGAGGTCAGAAATTAGGAGGACACATCACATTAAACCCTCAAGTTTAAAATAACTATCCTACGCTGCTTCTCCATGTAGGGCGGGGGCTTGCTCCCGCCGCAACCGCAACCCGCAAACTCTTTAAAGCCAGAAATCAGGATGTCACAACCCACAAATCCCACACACACCCAAAAACAAATCCGCAATCTACGCGACTTTCCCATGTAGGGCGGGGGCTTGCTCCCGCCCCAACCACATCCCGCAAACTTTTAAAAGCCAGAAGTCAGAACTTAAGCTGATACATCCCACAAACCAAACCCCATTAAACTCCACAAATTCGCAAACCCCGCTATCCATCAAAACCCCACAAACTCCCCCACAACAACAACGGGTTTCCAAAGGGTCTGTAGCTGCCGCGCACGGTAGCTTTACCCTCTTGGCGAGGGAGTCCAGAGGGGGCAGCGCCCCCTTTGGCAGGGCTGGGGGCAGCGCCTCCCTAGGGTTGTGCAATCTTCCCGGCTACGGCGGAAGCGGCAGCGACGGCAGGAGAAGCCAGATAAACCTCAGATTCGGGATGACCCATGCGTCCGACGAAATTTCGATTGGTCGTCGCAACAGCGCGTTCTCCCTTGGCAAGGATGCCCATGTGCCCGCCAAGGCACGGTCCGCAGGTCGGCGTTGATACCGCGCAGCCGGCGTTGATGAAAATCTTCGAGCAAGCCCTCTTTCATCGCATCCATATAAATCTTTTGCGTCGCAGGGATCACAATGCAGCGCACGTGCTGTGCAACCTTTTTGCCGTCGAGCACCTTTGCCGCTGCGCGCATATCTTCAATTCTGCCGTTTGTGCAGCTTCCGATCACGACCTGATCAATCTTAATCTCACCGATTTCGGAGAACACCTTTGCGTTTTCCGGGAGGTGCGGGAATGCCACGGTCGGCTCGATTTTGGATAAATCAATGTCCATCACCGCGTCGTACTCTGCGTCCGCATCCGCCTCGAACACCGTGAATGGACGGTTCACCCGACCGCGCACATAGTCAAGCGTCACGCTATCCACGGCGAAAATACCGTTCTTCGCACCCGCTTCAATCGCCATGTTCGCCATGCAAAGCCGATCCTCCATCGTCAGGTTGATCAGCCCCTCACCGGAGAACTCCATCGACTTGTAGAGCGCACCGTCCACGCCGATTTTGCCGATGATGTGCAGTATCACATCCTTTGCCGAAGCCCATCCCGTTAGCGAACCGGTGAGGTTGAATTTAATCGCGCTCGGCACGCGGAACCACGCCTTGCCCGTCGCCATGCCCGCGCACATATCCGTCGAGCCGACACCCGTCGAGAACGCACCCAGCGCCCCATACGTGCAGGTGTGCGAGTCCGCGCCGATCACGCAGTCTCCCGGCGCAACCAGCCCTTTTTCCGGAAGCAGCGCGTGCTCAATCCCCATGTCGCCCACGTCGTAATAGTGCTTGATTTCATGCTCCCCGCAGAACGTCCGACACTGCTTGCACTGCTGCGCCGCCTTGATGTCCTTGTTCGGTGTAAAGTGATCCATTACCATCGTAACCTTGTTTTTGTCGAAAATCTCGGTAAATCCCGCTTTTTCAAACTCGTTGATCGCCACAGGACTCGTCACGTCATTTCCCAGAACCAAATCCAGCTTCGCCATAATCAGCTGCCCCGGCTTCACACGCTCCAGCCCCGCCCGCGCCGCCAAAATCTTCTGCGTCATCGTCATTCCCATACCAAACATCCTTTCCCGCCCACGGCGGCTGATAAATTTCATCAAATCCTTTTTCTGTTATTGCAATTATATCACATCTCATGGTATAATTAAAATACATAATATTTATACAGTTCATGAATTTGAGTTATACCGAGGAGGGCGCATTTATGTTTACCGAACAGAATCTCAACCGTTACCGGATTTTTTATGCCGCCGCCCGCGCGGGGAATATCTCGAAAGCAAGCGAGCAGCTTTATATCTCACAGCCCGCCGTTTCCAAAGCCATCAAACGCCTTGAGGAAAGCCTCGGCACTGTGCTGTTTCTTCGCACCCAAAAGGGCGTGACCCTCACCCCCGACGGCGCACAGCTGTTCGAGCAACTCTCCGCCGCGTTTGACGCGATTGCCCGCGCGGAGGAAAAGCTACGCACCAACCGCGCCCTCGGCATCGCCCGCCTGAAAATCGGCGCGTCCGCGACACTTGCGCGCTACCTCCTGCTGCCCAGCCTGCGGGAATTCATCACCGCCCACCCCCATACACGCATCACCATCGAGTGTCAGGATTCCGCCCAAACCCAGAAGCTGATTGAGGACGGCAAGCTCGATCTCGGCATCATCCAGCGGCCTCGATCCGACACCGCCTGCGCCTTTTTCCCGCGGTGGGAACTTGAGGACATCTTCGTCGCCTCCCGCGCGTACATCGACAACCTCACCCTGCGCGAAGGGCATTTCATGGGCGCTGCGATATTCGCCCACGCTAACCTCATGCTCATGGACGAGGAAAACGTCACCCGCCTGTACGTGGACAATTATCTCAAAGCCAACCGCATCGCAGTCAACCAGATTCTCGATGTCACCACCATGGATCTGCTGATTGAATTCGCACGCATCGGCATGGGCGTCGCCTGCGTCATCCGCGAATTTGTCGCCGACGACCTCGCCGCCGGTCGCCTTGTCGAAATCCCGCTCGACGCACCCGTACCAAAACGCACCGTCGGCTTTGCCTGCGCAAAATCCGCCGCCAACTACCCCGCCGTTCAAAGCTTCCTCCGCTTCACCGGCACATACCCTATGTCAGGGGGCGTTGCCCCCTAACAACCCCAACCAAAGGGTACAAGTACCCTTTGGCAGGAGGTGTCGGGGGGCGGCGCCCCCTGACTAGGGTTTATCTTCTGCCTAATATAGCACTATGTCCGCGTTTTAATCAATGACCTCGGTGATGTCCGAAACAATCGCGTCCTTGAATGTATCCAGACGCGTCACCTTGCCGGTTTTCAAATCCAGTCGGAACAACCCCATGCTCAGGCCCTCAATCCCGTCAAGGTCAATCGTTGTCGCGCCGTCCGGCACACCGGCAAAATAAACCGCATCCCCGTTTTCGCTCAAGCAGCATTCGCAGCCCAGCCCGCCGATATATTGCAGCCCCTTGCTTGCGCACAGCTTGTGCGCGGTGTAGGTAGCGGTAATCTTATCGCTCGTCAGGTCAACAATCTGAAAGCGGTAAGCGCCCTTTTCGTCCTCGCTGACGACAAGCAGATTCTTCCCCGCCACAGACAATTCGCTGACATCGCTGAAGCTCGTCTGAACCACCGTCACCGTTTTTCCGTTTGGATGCGCTTTGTCATAGCAAACGATGGACACATCCTGTACATAGTTTCCGTCCTCAGAGTTCTCATAAAGCTTGTTTGCTTCGGAAAAAGAATACTCTGCGGTGTAAATCGCATCATCATCGCCGACGCAGTAGCGAGGGATTTCCGTGTCCGCGGACGCGTCCTGCATCTGAACGGGAACATACCCGCTCCCCTTTTTATCAAGCCGGAACACGCGGTTCATCCCAACCGACGACGATTGGTTGAAATATACTTCACCGTCCCGCGCCATGGTGACGTCGCCCTTTGCCAGCATATCGTCCGTGAGTTGGCTGACCTTTTTCGTTGCCGCATCATAGCGGAACACCTGCCACTGGTCATAATCCGACAACGCATCGATAAAGAACAAATTTCCCGCGCCGTCCATGCAGCTTGACAGCATCACATGGCGCTTGCTCAAGCGCTCCGTCCACGTCCCCGCCACTGTGTCATACTCCCAGATTGAGGATTTCCCGTCTTTGAAAATCGAAACGCAAAGCCGTTCCCCCGTTTGAGTTGGTTCGTCCGTTGTCGCTGTTGTCTGTGCCGTTGTTGTCTGCGCTGTAGTCTGCGCGGTTGTAACTGCCGCTGTTTGTGCCGTCGTAACTGCTATTGTCTGCGCAGTCGTAACCGCCGTTTGCACCGTGCTTTCTTCCCCGCCGCCCGCCGCGCATCCACCCAAAAGTACACACGCCGCAAGCACCGCTGCCATTCTTTTCACCATGTCAACGCTTCTTTCTTTGTTCTTTTGTACTGCTTTTCTATCTGAATGTTTTTGTGCTCTATTTTACCGGAAATTCATCCGGATACGTCGCAAACTCCGGATGCACCGCCACTACGTAAATGCCTTGGTACGACCCGATCGGCTTCAGCAAGCCCTCGTCAACCTCGGCGAGCTTTTCGGACACCACACCGTCGGCAAGCACAAGCGTCATGTTTTCGTTCCTGTTCTCCACGGTATAATTGATGTTCACAATGCCGTTTGCGCGGTAGAAAATTTTCCCGAGCGTACCGCCGTCCTTTTTAATCTGCTCGAGATACCCCGCCGCACCACCGGCTTTCAGGAACTGCTCCCGCGTGACTTCAATCCCGCCGTACTCGCGAAACTGCGCGCCGTCCCAGTAGTAATAATACGCCTTCCACGTGTGCCCGGTCCAATCGGTAAGCGCGTCATAATCGGTAGAGCTTGAAGTAAATTCCATCCCGCCCGCGTAGTAAACAAATTCGTCGTCGAATTCAAACTTCTTCAGTCCGCCGTCCGGCTTCACCAGCCACGCATACGCGTAGGAACTCGCCCCGCCCTGCGAAACATTCATCAGCAGCATCTGCTGCGCGCCCAGCTTGCAGACGGTGACGTCGAGCGGCGCATTATAAAGCGCGTCAATCAGGCAGTTCACTCCGCCTTTTCCCGCAAAATAATACGCACCCGCCGCGTCGTATTCGCCCGCGTCTGGATTTTTCATATACACAAACAGCTCATACGCGCCGTCGGAATTGAAATCGCCGCACTGCACCTGCCCCGCTTCCCAGCCCGGGCATTTCTTTTTGACCGCCGCAAGCAGCTTTTCCCGCGCCGCGTCCAGTTTCGAGGGGGTGGTCTGCGCGGTCGTAACCGCCGTGGTTTGTGCTGTTGTTACTGCCGTAGTCTGTACCGTTGCCGCCGTTGTCTGCGCTTTGCCGCTGTCATCTTTTCCAGCCGAACAGCCGCCCAAAAGCACACACGCCGCGCAAATCGCCGCCAGTTTCTTTCCCATTTCGGTTACTACTTCCCTTATTTTTTAATCATTGTTTTTGCTTCGGTGAAATCCTTTTTTTACTTCAGCGGAAATTCATCCGGATACGTCGCAAACTCGGGATCACTCGCACCGCTGTATATCCCATGATACGAGCCGACCGGTTGTTTTTTTCCGTCGCTGTCTTCATACGTCAGTTCCTTTACAATGCCGTCATTTAACACCAGTGTCATGTTTTCATTTCTGTCCTCCACGACATAATTGATGTTAATGATGTTGTTGTCGCGGTAAAAAATCTTACGTACATTACCGTTCACATCGGTGATTTTATCAAGGTATTTTTTCGCGCCGTCCGCCTTTAAAAGCTGATTCTGCGAGATTTCAATCCCGCCGTGTTCACAGAATTTTTCACCGTCCCAGTATTGATAATACGCCTTCCAGGTATGCCCGGTGAAATCCGTACACGCATCATAATCGTCCACAAAGCTTGTGAATTCGTTTCCGCCCATGTATTTGAGCGTTCTGTCCTGGAAGGAAAACGACTTCAGCGTGCCGTCCCGATCCACGAGCCACGCATAGGAATAAGAGCTTGAACTGCCGCCGTTGATGCTCGTCAATAAAAGTGCCTGCTTGTCGAACTGACACAGCGCCACATCATACGGCTCGTTGTACACATCGCCAAACAGGCATTCCACCCCGTCTGCCCCCGCGTAATAATACGCGCCGATTGTGTCTTCATAATTGTAGTATTCATCCTGAACCGCGTCGGGGTTTGCCATATACGTAAACAGCTCATATGCGCCGTCACCGTTGTAATCGTCACACCACGTCTGCGCCACTTGCCAGCCCTTGCAGACTTTTTACACCTGTTTGATCAGCTTTGCCTGCGCTGCTTTTTGCAGCGCCTGCGCATCCACCGTCGTTGTGGCTGCCGGAGTCGTAGTCGCCGCCGTTGTTGCCGCCGCCGTTGTGGTTGCCGCCGGTGTAACCGCTGACTCCTTGCTTTCTGTTTTCTTGCCCCCCGCCGCACATCCGCCCAAAAGCATACACGCCGCGAGAATTGCCGCCGCTCTTTTTCCTACCATTTCAACCGCTTCTTTCTTTTTATTATTGCTCCACCAACTAAACCTTGCGCACTGATTGGCGAGGATTTTTTCCACACAGCAAGGCGGAGGACGCAGCCAAGCTGGCGCTTTGCAAGGACGACAACGCGGTTGTGTGAAAAAAATACCGCCAATGCTGTGCAGGGTTTAGTTGGTGGAGCAATTTTAGGAGTCCGTATTCATCATAGCACGGCAAGGACGCGTTGTAAAGGAAAAATTCGGCTACAAATCCTTACTTTTTGAAAACACCGCAAGCGCCTTTTATAACAAAAATAAGCACCTCCGCCGGCACACAATTGTTCCAGTGGGGGCGCTTTTGTATCTGCGGCGCTATGTGTCCTTCTTGTCCTTCAGCACCTCAATCGCCTTTTTCAGCACCGGCGGCAGCGGAACGCCCATCAACCCCGCGTTCTCCGTGATCGACAGAAGCTCGTTGAGAATAAACGCCACAATCACCGCCGTGCGGATATATGCCGTTCCCAGCGCAAGATCCAGCCGGTTTGCGATCAGCACATACAACAGCATCATGCACTTGCGGCAGATGCCTTTAAAGCCCGCGTTGCTCTCCAGCGCGCCGTTTTTGGTCTTGGCCGATTTTTTGAAAATCCCGGCCACGGCAATGCCCGTGGTAAAATCTATCCCCATGAAAATCAACAGCGTCGCAAAGTCCGACGTCCACCCGCCGAACAGATGCGCAAACACGCTCCCCGCCGCGCCGCAGACGGAAAACACCGCGATTTTCAGATTCCATACTTTCTCCATTTTTTAAACGACTCCTTTTTCAGATTCGGTTCGGAAGCATGGATTTCTTGCCCCCGTACATCCTATGCAATCTATCTCAATCTGTTCCCGCCGGGATACGCCGCCCGCCTGCCGGCTTTCATATCACATAAAGCATACCGGTCAGACCGCCGCGCAGAACGTCCGCACGACGAACCGCTTCTACTAACCCCGCAAAAAAGCCGGAAAGTTGCACACAAACGTGCAACCCTCCGGCTGAACAAATGATTAACTTTTCAGACTGAAGATAAACCTAGTCAGAGGGTTTCACCCGTGCTGCCGCGCACGGCAGCATTGACACCCACCCGCCAAAGGGGGCATGCCCCCTTTGGAAACCCGTTGTTTTATAGATCCCACTTTGCTTTTCTATACCATTTAACTTTAGGTACTACTTTGCGATTCTTTTGGGCGCTCGAAAAATGAGCTTATACTTTATCTACAGTTAGTAATTTATTATTTACCGTAAATCGTGCTTTTGAGCAAGTCCTTGTTCGCGTCAAAATCCACGGTGAGGATTGACTGCGTGCCCGCCGTGCCGTAGCTCCACGTGTCGTCAGCCGGAATGCGCAGCTCCTGCACCGCATAGCCCGTGTAAACCGGCGCTTTGAACAGCAGCTTAAACAGCGCGTCCTCATCGATGTTCGTGGTCAAGCTGCCGAACGATGTTTTCGCAAACGCATTCAGCTCCGGAACGCTCAATGTTTTGGCTTTCTCCATGATTTTCTTAATCACCGTGCGCTGGCGGTCGGTGCGCTCAAAGTCCGCATTACCCACATACCGCAGCCGTGCATAGCCCAGCGCCTGGTTGCCGTTTAAAAGATACGTGCCGCCGGCGTTGAGGTAATCCGAACCCTTCGCCTTGCCGAGAATCCGGTTCTGCTCGGACATGGGCTTCTTCATACCCGCGGCTTCGGCGTCGGAAAGCTTGATTTCCACCCCGCCCACCGCGTCCACGATGTCAACAAAGGAGTAGAAATCCACATACAGATACTCGTCCACCTGAATGCCGAAGTTGTAAGCCAGTGTGTCCATGACAAGCTCCGCGCCGCCCTTTGCGAGGGAAGCATTCATTTTATCCCAGCCGTGACCGGGGATTTCCACATACATATCCCGCATAAAGCTCGAGAGCGTCACGCGGTTGTTTTTCGTATCCAGCGAAACGAGAATCATCGAGTCCGAGCGCCCGTTTTTGTCCGCATAACGCGTGTCCGAGCCGATGACAAGAATATTGCGCACATCCTCGTCGCTTGTCAGCGCCACGCCCGACAGATCCGCGCGCGGACCGGTTTCCACGATGTTCATCTCGCCGATGTAGCTTTTGATCAAATATGCATAAAGCCCCAGCCCCGCCAGCAGCAGCACCAGCAGCACAATGATGACCGTGCGCAGAATATGCCGCTTTTTCGCCGGACGCGCCCGAACGGAATCGCCCTCGTCGTAATACCGCGCCACCGGCTTCACCGCGCTTTCTTTCGTTTTTGTTCCCGCCTTTGCGGTTCTGGATTTTGCAGCGCCCGCCGCAGTCCTGCGCACACCGGCTGCCTGCCCGGAAGTCCGCGCTGTGCCTGCCTGCTCCGGGCGCGACGCAGTACCGCGGCAAACCGTGCTTTGGTCTGACTGCGGCGCACCGGTTCGCCGCGCGGGTTCGCCTGCCGCGCGAATCGGCATAGAATTTCTTTCATTAGGAGTATTTCGCGGCGCAGAACCGCCGCTTTTCGCCGCTCTGGTCTGCGCAATCAGCGTTTCCAGCGGCGTGTCGTTGTTGTTCATAAGCGCTGCTCCCCGCCGGAACTTCCGGCTGCGGAAGCGACTCCTTTCCGCGGTTTTCCGCCCAAGCGGAAACTTCTCTTTTCCTTATTATATAACATCACCGTGCCCGTGTCAATTATACCGGAAAGAAGTTTTTATCGCCACCATATTTCGTTATTCAACATATTTTCCATACCAGATATAGTTTTATTTCTTTCCTAATTTAATAATGTTTTATAAATCATTTAACGATACGCATTGCAACCGCATGAAATTTGTGTTAAAATGCAAAGATAGATGTTATAAAAATCAGAATGGGGTGTTCGTGTGATCAAAGCGGTGCTGTTTGACATGGACGGGCTGATGCTCGACACGGAAAAGCTCTCCGTCCGTTTCTGGATCGAAGCGGGTGCGGCGTTCGGCTATACAATCAATCCCGCGCACATCCACGAAATCCGCAGTCTGCCCGCATACGCCGCCGCCCCCGTGCTGCACGGCTTTTTCGGCGAGGATTTTGACTATGCGGAAATCAAAGCGCTGCGTACCAAGCTCTTCCTTGATCACGTTGCGGCGCACGGCGTTGAAAAAAAGCCCGGGCTTGACGCGCTGCTCGACTTCCTGACCGCGGAGGGCTTTCTGACGGCGGTGGTGACGGCTACGGGGCTGGATCGGACGGTATACTTCCTCAAAACCGCCGGCATTGACGAGAAGTTCACGAAAATCATCGCCGGAAACATGGTCGAGCGCGGCAAGCCAGAGCCGGACATTTACCGCAAAGCCGCCGAAGCCGCAGGCGTTTCCCCCGACGAATGCATCGCCTTTGAGGACTCGCCGAACGGCGTGATTTCGGCGTTCCGCGCGGGGTGCAAGGTCGTGATGGTTCCCGACCTGACCGAGCCGGACGACAAGATTCTGCCGCTGTTAAGCGGGCTGGCGAGAAATCTCACCGACGCGGTTGACGTGGTGAAAGAAATCGTCGCCGCCAGCGCGCAAGCCGACGCGGAATCGGCGGATTAATCAGTTATGAACGAACCCCCGTGCGTGCCGGCTTTCGCGGTGTCCACGGGGTGTTTTTGCACAAAAAAGTGCAGCCCGACAGAAACGGAGGCTTCGTGAAATGTACCGACCATACGCGATTCTTTACGCGAGCGTCCATGTGCTGTTTCTTTTACCCACGGTGCTTTACAGCTACCTTAACCTACCCGACACGGCATTTTTTCGTGATCTGGAGGGGCTGCTGATTGTCTACATTCTGTATAAGCTCCCCTTAGTTTCCATCGCGATTTCCGCTGGGTTTCTTACCGACAGCATTTATGCCTATGTGAAAGACCGCACGCAAAAAACGCTGTTTATGGTGAGCGTTTCGCTGCTGGGCTGCTGCATCGCTTTGAATCTCTTCTGCCGGATAACCGGCGACGAACTGTTTGTTCTGCCGTAAGCCACCGCGCCCATCCCAACCAATATAAATTCCGCAGAAAATCCGCTCCCGCTTTTAACAGCTAACAGCAAAAAGGGAAACCGCATTGTACGGTTTCCCTTTTTTGTTGCTTTTGTCAATCCAGCACGTCAAAACCCTTGGATTCGATCACTTCTTTAATTGCCGCGACGGGGGCTTGGGCGGGGTCGTGGGTGACGGTGGCAAGTCCGCTTTCGAGATCCACTGCTGCACTTTCCACGCCCGCGAGCGCCTCGACGGCAGTTTTGACCGCCTTAACACAGTTTCCGCAGGACATACCGCCGACCTTGATGATGGTTTCCATAAAAATCCTCCTCATTTATATAAAATTAGTTTGCACAATGTAAAACGCGCGGCAAGAAGCCGCTTTGCCCGAAGATAAGCATCTGCTCACTTTTCCAGCCCCCTAATGAAATCACAAAACAGTAGCTAAAGCAAAAGTCGGATAAGAAAAGCAAAGTACCACCCACAAAACAACGGGTTTCCAAAGGGTCAATTGACCCTTTGGTGAGGGGAGTCCAGAGGGGGCAACGCCCCTCTGGCAGGGGGGACGGGGGGCGGCGTCCCCTGACTCTCTTCATCACGGGTGAAATCGCTTAAGCCGCAGGGCGTTTGTCAGAACTGAAACAGAGCTTAGGCTCATTGCCGCCGCCGCGAGCATGGGGTTGAGCAGCGGACCGCCGAATAGGTGGAGCACCCCCGCCGCGACGGGGATGCCCACCGCGTTGTAGCCGAACGCCCAGAACAGGTTCTGGCGGATGTTGCGGATGGTGCGGCGGCTCAATGCAATCGCTGCGGGAACATCCGTCAGCTCCGCGCGCATGAGGACGATGTCGGCGCTTTCCATCGCCACGTCCGTGCCCGAGCCGATCGCGATGCCGATGTCTGCCTGAACAAGCGCGGGTGCGTCGTTGATGCCATCGCCGACCATCGCCACGTAGCCTCCTGCTTCCTGCAGCGCTTTGATTGCGTTTGCCTTGTCCTGCGGAAGCACCTGCGCGAGCACCCTGTCGATGCCGACCTGTGCGGCAATCGCCTGCGCGGTGGCAAGGTTGTCGCCGGTGAGCATGACGACCGTGACACCCATTTGCTTTAAGACTTCCACCGCCGCATGGCTCGTGGGCTTGACCACGTCCGCCACAGCAACAATGCCGGCGAGGGCTTTGTCCGCAGCGACGAACATCGGCGTTTTGCCCTGTGCCGCAAGGCGCGCCCCTTCCGCCGCAAGCGCGGTGATTTCGATGCCGTTTTCAGCCATCAGCGCGGCGTTTCCGACAAGCATTTCCCGCCCGCCGACAACGGCTTCCAGACCCTTTCCGGTCAGCGCGCGGAAACGTTCGGCTTTCTCCGTGACCAGCCCGCGCGCCCGCGCCGCAGTGGCAATCGCCTGCCCGAGCGGATGCTCCGACGGGGCTTCGGCGGAAGCGGTCAGCGCGAGGAGCGTTTCCGCCGAAAAGCCCGCGCAGGGCAGAACGTCCGTCACCGCCGGTTTGCCCGCCGTGATCGTGCCGGTTTTGTCAAACACCACCGCCGTGAGCTTATGCGCGGTTTCGAGGGCTTCGCCGCTTTTGATGAAAATGCCGTTCTCCGCGCCCTTGCCCGTCGCGACCATGATCGCCGTGGGCGTCGCCAGCCCCAGCGCGCACGGGCACGCAATCACCAGCACGCTGATGAACACCGTCGCCGCAAAGCCGAAATCGCCGCTGCCGATGAACCACGCCAGCCCCGCCGCGACCGCAATCGCGCACACCGCCGGCACGAACACGCCCGAAACCTTGTCCGCCAGCGCCGCGATGGGGGCTTTCGAGCCCTGCGCGTCCTCGACCAGCCGGATGATCTGCGCAAGCGCCGTGTCCGAACCGACTTTTTCAGCGCGCAGGCGGATTGCGCCGGTTGTGTTGACGCAAGCAGCGTAGACGGTGTCCCCTGCTTTTTTGTCAACCGGCATACTTTCGCCGGTGAGCATGGATTCGTCCACAGCTGTTTCGCCCTCGGTCACAACGCCGTCCGCGGGGATTTTTGCGCCGGGCCTGACGACCAGAATGTCGCCCGGCTCCACCTCGTCGATGGGAATCTCAAGCTGTTCCCCACCGCGTTCGATGAGGGCGGTCTGCGGGGCAAGTCCCATAAGCTTTCGGATCGCTTCGCCGGTTTTTCCCTTTGAAACGGCTTCAAGCGTTTTCCCTAAAAGAATCAGCGTGATGATGACGCCGGCGCTTTCGTAATAAAGCGATTCCGCAGCACCGGAATGCCCGCGCGCGATTTGTATCGTTTGAAATAAGCTCAGCAGCAGCGCGGCGCTTGTGCCGACGGCGATGAGGCTGTCCATGTTCGGGCTGCGGCGCAGGAGTGACGAAAAGCCGACGGTGTAAAACCGATACCCCACCGCGACAACCGGAATCACCAGCGCAAGCTCCAGCAACGCATAACGCAGCGGGAAGCGCATCGGGTCAAGCCCCGCCGGAAACGGCAGCATGAGAACGTAGTGCATGAGCATCGGCGCCATGGCGATATACAGCAGCGGCAGCGAAAACACCGCCGACACCGCGCATTTCGTCCGCAGGGTGCGGATGGCTTTTTCGCGGCGCTCCCGCTCCTCGCCGGCGGCATCCGAGCCGGAAATCTCAAGCGGCTGAAAACCGAGCTTTGTGATGGCGGCTTTGATTTCGCCGCGCCGGATGCGCTGCGGGTCATAGGTCACGACGGCTTTTTCCGCGGCAAGATTCACCGCCGCCGCCGTCACGCCGGGCAGCTTACCGAGCGTTTTCTCAATCCGCGCCGCGCAGGCAGCACAGCTCATCCCGCCGATGGGTATCGTCACGCTCGTGCGCGGTTCGCTTGCTGAGAAGCCGATTTTCGCGACCGCTTCCTTAATCTGCTCCAGTGTCAAAAGCCGCTCGTCAAAGGTCACAAACAGCTTTTCATTCGCAAGATTCACCGTCGCCTGCGTAATGCCAGGCAGCTTCCCGACGACCTTTTCGATGCGCTGCGAGCAAGATGCGCAGTGCATCCCGTTGATTTCCAGAATCTGCTGTTTCATAACGTTCTCCTTTCCGCTTGACTTTTGAAATGACTTCTGTTATCATTATAACACAGTTTCCCCTTTTTGCAAGTATGCACTTTTTTGTGCGATACGATACAAAAGGATACCAAGGAGGTTTTTCAATGGCATCTGTCTGTGAGGAATGCAATTGTCCGGTGGATACGACCCTTTCGATGATCGGCGGAAAATACAAGGCGCTGATTCTCTGGCACCTGATGGACGACACGCTTCGCTTCGGGGCGCTGCACAAGCTCATCCCGCAGGCGACGCCGAAAATGCTCACCCAGCAGCTGCGCGAGCTTGAACGCGACGCGCTCGTCGTCCGCACGGTGTTTCCGGTTGTGCCGCCGCGTGTGGAGTACGAACTTTCACCGCTCGGGAAAAGCATCCAGCCGATTTTAGAGGCGATGTACGGCTGGGGTTCGGATTACTTAACCCAAAACGGCAGGGAAATTCACTGCTCAATGCGCGCGCCGGAGTAAGACGCTATTTTTTCCAGTTTGCCGGAAAATATGCCGCATTTGCTTTGAGCGTATCATATTGCACCGTGATGGTTTGCGCTGTCACGGTTTTATCTTTGTCAAAAAGCGGCACGGGGTTGCAGCCGCCGGAAGTCGTTTCTACCATATCCATGGTAAAGGTGTTCTTACAGTTCTGGCATTGCAGCTTGTCGCCGACCTGCAGAAAATATGCCTTTGCAGCGCCGTTGCAGACCTGACAGGTGTTGAGTGCGGTGCGGATTGTGCCGTCGGGGGCTTTGACCGCGATGACCTCCATGCTCGTTCCGTCAACCGTGACGGGGTAAAAGCCTGCGTCATCGGTCACGTCGGCAACTTCAATCACAAGGCTTTGCCCTGCGGCAACCGTTTGGGGCGCGTTTGTGCCGCTCGCATTGTTTTCAGACGCGCAAGCCGTCAGCAACGCGAACGCAGCAGCGGCGGCAAGCAAGGGTTTACGTGTTATTTTCATCGACAATCTCCGTTCTTCTCATCATTTTTATTTAGAAGCCATCAAGCACAGCAGGGGCTTTCTTCTGTTGCGGGAACAACTGCGGGGTCGGTTTGGGTCTGGGAAGCCGTCTGCGGCGCGGCAGTTGTTGTGCCGGCGGTGGCTTGCGCGGAAGCTTCCACCACGGTGATTGTGCCGTGAATCATACCCATCCAGCAGCTGTACTCGAATTTACCGGTTTTCTCCGGCGTAAAGGTCAGCGTGTTTTCGCCGGTAGCAAACGCATAACCGCTGATGCCGAATGCCGGAATGTTGACGCGGCTGTTGCAGCCGTTG
Source organism: Oscillospiraceae bacterium (assembly GCA_047602575.1). Classification (GTDB taxonomy): domain Bacteria; phylum Bacillota; class Clostridia; order Oscillospirales; family Ruminococcaceae; genus UBA1366. Next base: position 339,536 of record JASGGY010000007.1, on the reverse strand, counting down.
AGCGAGCCGGCGGGGGCGGTGATGGTCCAGCTGACGGGTGTTCCAGCTTCGACGGTGATGTCGGGGTATGTTCCGGCGGAAAGCGTGCTGACCACAAGCTGCTTTCCGTCAACGATATGCAGCTTTGTTGGGGTAACGTTTGATGAAGTGCCACGCGGAATCACAAACAACGCAATCACGGCACACGCCGCCACTGTCATAGAAAGGCTTTTCCACGCGGTTTTCTTAAACGACAACGCGGACACCAGCCCCGCGGCGCAGCCGGCCGCAACCGCAGCGGTCAGCAGCTTTGTCGAAAACAGCCCCGCAAGGCTCGCACCCTGCGCCAGCATTGCCAACCCCAGCACCGTCACCATCACCGCACCAGCGTTTGTCACGGCGGCGGTGAATTTCCTGCCCAGCGCAGAAACAACCGCGCCCAGTCCGAACTGAAGCGGAACGGTTCCAAGCCCGAATAAGAGCATCGACAGCGCACCCGCCGCCGGATTGCCGGATGCAAGGGCGACCAGCTGCATGGATTGCAGCGGACCGCAGGGCATCAGCCCGTTGAGCAGCCCCACGACCAGCGGACTGGTTGTCCGCGCGGCGGCAGTGCCGGCTTTTTTGGTGAGAAATTCCGGCAGATGAAGCTGAAATTTCCGCAGTGCCGGAAACACGCCGGCAAGCCCAAGCCCCATGATGAGCATGAAAACCCCGGCGGCAAGCTTCGAGCAGTCCCTGTACCGCGACGGGAAGCCCCGCACTTCCGCTCCCGCCGGCAAGCAGCCCGACCAGTCCCAGCACAAAGCCGGCAGTGGTGTAGGACACCACGCGCCCCGCGTTATACAGCAGCGCGGCCGTAATCGCCGGCGTGCGTTTCACGGAATCAGCGGCTTTGCCCACGCACTGCGAAAGCCCTATTCCGCCGCACATCGCCACACAGTGGACAGAGGTGACAACGCCGATGAGAAACAGCATCCCGTAGCCCATTTGCGTCTGTGCAAGCTTCCCCGGGACAAGCAGATTTAAAGCACCAGTCTGTACCAGCGCAAAATACAGCGCCGCAATCGCCGCCCAGATTAGGATGGTGCGGCGGGTTTGCATGACGGCTTGTCCGTCGAAGCCCGCCTGATAGCCCAAGCCTTCAACAACAGCACAGATGTCGCGCAAAGCGATGCGTTCCGGCTCGTAGGTGATTTCCGCGGTCTGTGCGGAAAAACGCACGGTTGCGGTTACAATGCCCATCGTACCGCGCAGTCCGCGTTCGATTTTTTTCTGGCAATTCGTACAGGTCATGCCGCTGATTTTGATGCGTGTTTGTTTTAGTTCTTGTGCCATGCGAACTTCCTCCTATGACTTTGGTAAAAAACGCAAAGCTCCGTCTGCTTGTCGCAAACGGAGCTGTCTTGTTGTTTGAAATTAAGAAATACGCTTGCCGCCGGACTTCTTTTTCGGCTCGACAACGGGGGCTTCCGTGCCGCCCTTGTCGGCGAAAACAGCGTCCGCATCGGTTTTGAGATAGGAAAACTCGGGGTTGTCCTCGCCGAGCTTTTTGTAATACGGCTCGATAACGTGCGCGCGGATGACGGGGAAGCAGTTGAAGCTGATGACAAAAAAGTTAAACGAGAACACCCACAGCAACACCATCAGCAGCGCCACGGCAAGGGTCGTGTATGCCATCGCGAGCAGCAGGGTCAGCAGCACGGATACCACAATGATCACCAGCGTGATCAGGCTCTTCTTCGCGCCGATGCTAACGAGCAGAAAGCTGTTCTTAAATATTTGTTTAAAGCTTAAGGTTGTGGACACAATCATCGGATAGATGTAGAAGTGCATCATCAGGAAAATCAGCATACAGCCCAGATAAATCGCCATCGGTATGAGAAAAATCTTCTGCTGGGCGGCGAGCTGACCGTAGACGCTGATGCCCGCCACGCTGATGCCCGCCACGACGATGTCAATCAGCCCCATGAGGAAGGACTGCTTGAAATTCTTTTTGAACGAATCGATAAAATCGCCCCAGATAAACGCGTTGCGCTCCTGCGTGAAATTCCGGCAGACCTTTGTGATGCCAGCCGTCGCCGGTCCGATGGTCACAACCGGAATGCAGAACACCAGAAACAGCAGATTCAGCGGAATCAGCTTCCAGAAGCGGCGGAAATAGACCTCCAGAAACTTGAAAAATGAACGCTTCTGCGCCGTGTTCTTCGCAACACCCGGTCCGGCGTTGCCGTAGCCCCCGAAAAATCCCATTTTTTAACATCCTTTCGTGATTGAAACCGCGTTTTATCATCCAAACCGCGTTAAGAAAACCGGTTGTACAGCACCGCGCAGATACAATCGCACAGCGCGGAAGCCGCCATGAACGCTTCCAGCACCAGAAATTTCACCGCGTAAAGCTTTGCCGCGTCGTGAATGCCCTCGGCGGTGCGGTGTCTGAGGGAAACCGACGCGTAGAGGTTCGACATCCGTACGGACTCGCGCGCGCCCAGCACAAGCGCAAAGACCGACAGCAACGCGTTCGGCACGACCAGCACCGCAGCGATCAGAATGCCGCGCCTGCCGAACTGCGCGTAAATCTGCGCGACGGTTGCGCCAAGCCCGAGCCCGCGGAACAGGAGCAGCCCCAGCGCGGCGGGTTGAGCGATCGCCCAAAAGCCCAGTGCAAACAGCACCGCCAGATAGCCGGTGTTCGTGGCAAGCGTTGCGAACAGAATCCGCGCAAACGACTGGTCAAGCCTTGCGGCGAGAAAGCCGTCGCCCGCGATTTTCAGGCGCGTGAGCGTGGAAGTGTCGCCGGATCTGCTGATAAAAAGAAACAGCAGCGTTCCCGCCAGCACCCCCGCCAGCACAAGTCCCGTCAGAAACATGGTAAAGCGCTCCCGCCAAGCCCAGTGCGGCGGGCGGCTGCGCGCGTGGTTGTCTGCATGGTCATTCCCCTTTCGGTTTTCCGTTTGGTTCATGTATATGCAGACAAGCCGTTTTTATGAGCTATTGCGCAAGTTCGTATGCGCGGTTTGTGCAGGCCTTGCAGGCGCTTTCGATCGTTTGCTCAAAGCCGCCCGCCCGCAACGCGTCAAGCCCCGCGATGGTTGTGCCGCCCTTGCTTGACACCATGGCAATCAGCTCGTCGATGGTGTTCCCGCTATCGGTGAGCATTTTCGCCGAGCCGGTCAGGGTTTTTGCAAACAGCTTCTTCGCCGTCTGCGCGTCGATTCCCGCAGAAACGGCGTAGTCCACAAACGCCTTCGCAAAGAGGTAGATAAACGCGGGACTTGAGCCATTGACGGCGATGATTTCTTTCATTTTGTCCGGTGCGATTTCCTCAGCCGTGCCGCAGGCTGCGAAAATCTCACGCACGAACGTGAATTCCTCGTCCGTGGTGGGTGCAACCTTTGCCAGCGCCGATGCACCCTCACCGAGCAGCAGCGGGGTGTTGGGCATCACAAGCACGACCTTTGTTGCGGGGCTTGTCCGCGTTTTTATGTAATCCCCCGAAATGCCCGCGCAGATGGAAACGATGACCGTATCCGCGGTCAGGCTGTCCTTGATCTGCGGAAGCAGTTCCTCAAGATTCTGGGGCTTGACGGAGAGAAATACATACTTGCACTGTTGCACGAGCTCCTGCGGCGTTGCACAGACGGTGACACCCAGCTCGGTCAGGCGCTGGTATTTTGATGTGTCCGCATCCGCGGCGAACAGCCGGATGTGAGAGGGGGACGCATAGATGCTGCAAGCGTCCGTCAAAGCACCCGCGCACATACCTTTCATGATGGCATAGCCCATATTACCCGCGCCGATAAAGCCGACGTTTATCATAAAAACCAACTCCAAACAAAAAATCACTTGTTATAGTATACAGCATTATGCCGAATATAACAAGTGATTTTTGTAAATTATTTTAGGGTTATGCGCTTTGCAGTGCCGACCGGAATACGCGCTTATATGCTGTTAGCACCACGGGGAGGAGGAGAAACAGCAGCGGGAGGTCAACGGCAAGCTCCACGACATTTTTAATCAAGCGCGGCGTGAAGAACGCCCAGAAGCCGTTCATGGTGATGCCCTTTGTGTACATAATAATGGCTGTGTTGATGAAAAGATTGATCACAGCCACATCAATCAGCCGAGCAATCACCGTGCGCAGATACAGCGCGATGTCGGTTTCCTTGCCGTTGGCTTTGCGGCGGAGGATCAGGTCATATTTTTTGCCGTAAGCCGCGTGATAAAGCACCATGCCGTAAATCAGTCCCTGCAGCGCGGCGACCAGCGGATAAACGGGGTTGAATGCTTCCCCACCGGTGCTTGACAAAAAGCCCACCATGTCGCAGACAACGCCCGCAACCATGCCCACGACCGGTCCGAACAGCATGCCCACTGCCGCCAGGGCGATAAACGCAAAGTTCACCTTGACCGTTCCGCCGTTGAGATACAGCGAATTCATCTCGATGACCACCGATGCCGCGCAAAGCAGTGCCGTCACTGTCAGACAGCGGATTTTCTTCAGCTCCCGTGCCGAAGCGCCGAACATTGAAAAAAAGCTCTTCATAAGAATTCCTCCTTCGGACTGCGCACAGAATTTGACGCGGTTTCCCGTGTCCTGCGCAGCCTTATTATGCGAGCCGATGCCTGCAGCCGTGCAGGCTTTGCCTGAGCATAATAATCAGCGGAACTCCGGCGCGTGTTTGTTTACACAACGCCGCGAAAAGCTTTCCATATTATGCATTCAGCGGGATGCGAAAATGAAACCGCAAGCTCGTTTCACGACTTTTCGTTCCGGCGGCAACTCCCCGTCCGCCGGACACTTCACGCTTCATTTCCTACTCTGTATGCCTTTTGCTTATCATAATGGACTTGCCCTTGCGGGTGTTGTCCGGTAAGCCGTGTTTTAACAGCGTCTGCTTAGAACGCTGTATTGGTGAGGATGTCGTACAGGTCGTCCTCAAAGGGCTTCTTCATGCTGAGGGCTTCCTGAATGTCCACGTCATAGACCTTGTTTTCGCGCAAGCCCACCACGCGGTTGCCGATGCCCTGCGCTAAAAGTTCCACCGCGTAATAGCCCATCTGCGTTGCGACAACACGGTCGCGCACCGTCGGCGAACCGCCGCGCTGCACATGCCCTAAGATCGTTGCGCGGGACTCGATGCCGGTTTTCTCCTGAAGCTCACGTGCGATCTTCTCGGAATTGCCCACGCCCTCGGCAACCACAATGATGAAATGCGTTTTACCGGTTTTGCGGGTTTCAAGCATATTTTTCGCGATGGTGTCAAGGTCATACTGACGTTCAAGGGTGATCACCGCTTCCGCGCCGACTGCGATGCCGACGTTGATGGCGATATAGCCGGCATTTCTGCCCATGACCTCAACCACCGAGCAGCGGTCGTGGGACTGTGCCGTGTCTCGGATTTTATCGATCATTTCCATAGCGGTGTTCATCGCCGTGTCGTAGCCGATGGTATAGTCGGTGCAGGAAATATCATTGTCGATCGTTCCCGGCAGACCGATGCAGGGAATGCCGCGCGCCGACAGATCCGCCGCGCCGCGAAACGAGCCGTCGCCGCCGATGACCACGATGCCCTCCATGCCAAGCTCGATGCACTTTCCTTTGGCTTTCTGCAAGCCTTCTTCATAGCGGAATTCCGGACAACGCGCGGTGTAGAGGCAGGTGCCGCCCCGCTGGATGATGCCGGAAACGCTGCGTGCGGTCATTTCGACCACGTCGCCGTTGATCAGACCGTTGTAGCCCCTGCGGATGCCGTAGACCTTCATGCCTTTTCTAAGCCCCGCGCGGACGACTGCTCTGACCGCTGCGTTCATGCCGGGTGCGTCGCCTCCGCTGGTCAGTACACCGATGGTTGATGCCATTTATACCATTCCTTTCAGAAAACAAATCATTTGAAAAACAAAAAGCTCGTGATAAAAACGTTTCCCAAGCGTAATCGTTTATGAAATTTATCATAGCATAAAATCAGAATGGTGTCAAGCATCTGACACCATTCTTCACAGTTTTAAAATTTTCGCGGTGATTTCTCCATAAATTTTTGTCAGCTTGCCCAAAACAGCGCGCTATTGCGCCGCGGTTTCGGCGGTTGATTCGGTGGTTTCCGCGGTCGGCTCGCTCTCGGGGGCGGCGACGGCGACGTAGACCATCAGCGTTTCCGCGCTCTTGACGTTGATTTTCTCGCCGGGCAGGACGCTGGTTTTATAGACATAGCCCGCCGTGAGGTCGTTTGTAGGGTAATCCTCGAGGTCGTATTTGATTTTCAGATCAGACAGCTTTTCGAGGTATTCCTTTTTCGCCATGCCGGCATAGGACGGCACTTCGACTTCCTCCGGACCGCTGGAAATGGTCAGCACAAGTGTGGGCTTGCGCGCCGGATCATAGTTCGTGCCCTTGGGGATGCTTTGCTTGATGATCATTTCGCTGTCGAATTCGTCGCTGTACTGATAGGTCATTTCCACCGTAAAATCGTTGCGCACGGTGGCTTCAACCGTGGGGTAATACTGACCGACCAAGTCGGGCATAATCGAGCCCGTGCCGTATCCGTCCGCTTCGCCCGTTGTGGCAAGCGTCGTCGCGGCGGTCGTCACAGGGGCGGTCGTTGTCTGCGCGGCGGAGAAGTCTTGCTTGCTGCTCACTTCATCCGGATTGTCGCCGCCGAAAATGACCACGAGCAGGAACACCACCAGTCCCACGAGCAGGACAATGCCGAAAATCGCCATAGAAACGGGCAGCGCGTTTGATTTCTTCCGCTGGGGGGGCTTGCGCGGCGGAGGGGGTTGTTTGATGCGCTGAATGGGGATGGTCTGGGTTGCGCCCTTCTGGTGCTCCACCAGAGAGGGCTGTTCAAACAGGCGGGTGACAAGCTCGGTGACGGTCTGGATGCGGCGGTCGCATTTGACTGCCATTGCGTCCATAATCACGCGCGACACGTTTGCCGGCACTTCGGGGTTGATGCGGCGCGGCTCGATGAGCGTGTCGTTGCCGATGCGCCCGAACGCTTCCGCCGGCACGCAGCCGGTGAGCATTCTGTAAAGCACGGCGGCGATGGCGTAGACGTCCGTCCACGGCCCCTGATACTCCAGCGTATTGTATTGCTCCTGCGCGGCGTAGCCGGCATACAGCTCGGGTGCAAGCTCGGTGTTGCAGGTGCGGATGGAGCTGATGCAGAAGCCGATGAGCTTCAGCTCGCCCTTGGTTGTGATGAGGATATTCTCCGGCGAAATGCCGCGGTGGATGATGCCCGCGTTATGCACAAGGCTTAAGGTTGTAAAAATCGGCGGGAAAAGCTTGCGGATTTGTTCCCACGGAAGTGTGCCGCCGTTTGCTTGCAGAAACTTCGTCAGCGAAACGCCCTCGACGTATTCAAGCACCGCGTAGGTGGTGTTGTTCTGCGTGAACAGATCCTTCGCGGGGACGATGTGCTGGAGCGAGCGCATTTTGGACAGGACTTTATAGACCTCGGCGAATTCGGACATAAACGTCTTGTATTTCGGCAGGCAATCGTAATTGACGATGATTTTATCCGAACCGCTGTTTCTCGTACAGAGCGTTTCGGGGATATACTCGCGCACGACGACTTTCTCGTTGGTCACCATGTCATAGCCGATGTAGGAAGCGCCCTCGCCGTTGCGGGTGAGGAGCTTACCGACGATATAGCGGTCGTCCAGGACGGTTTCCGGGGAAAGGTACGGCTTGATGTGGGCGCCGCCCGATGTATAGCTGCAGTGTGTGCAGTGCCCGAGCCGATCCAGCTCGTTCATGCAGCCCATGCAGAGGTGAAAGCTTTCGCTCATGCAGACCCTCCGGTTTTATTTGAAATAACCTGTGTGGATTCTCTTACTTATGTTATCAGCAAGTGCGGACAAAGTCAACTGTTTTTCGCGATTTGTTTGATTTGCGAAATAATTTGTTGCACTTCTGTAATATATTTTTGTGGAATATTGCCGAATTTCGCCGCGTAACGCCATGAAAAAAGACGGTGACGACGAAACTTTTTTAAAAATGAACGAAAATTTCGCCGCCCGCGAAAAACGGACGGCGAATGTTTTTTAGCTTAAAAATCGGGATACAGGTAGGTCGGCGGGTTCGCCTTCACGAATTCGTCGTTGTCGTCAAACACCAGCGCCAGCTCAACACCGATCTCATCACCGGCGGAGTTCTTATAATAGTACCGATAAGAATAGGTTTGTTCTTCGTCGGTATAAACAATGCGGTATGGGTCAAGTCCGATGCTGTCACTGACTTCTTCATAGGGGTCGCCTACGTCAATGCCGATTGTGTCGATTTCGGATTTGAGCTTTTCGCCTTTGACGTTATCTTTTAGCACCGTAAAATCCGTATACGTGACATCCGCGATTTCCTTTTTATCGTTGACATGAATCGTCACCGCCCACTCCGGAACATTTACGCCGTCAACTTTTATGCCGTCCTCGGACTCGACGATCGAATTGAACACCATCGTGTGGTTCACTACGTCAAAATTTGATTTTGCGGATGGATTGAGATCCGTCTTATCAATGCTGGTGTCGTAATCTTTCCCGATGTATTTGCTCAGCTCCTTGGCGGTTTTCAGACCCTTTCCGGAAACGGCGCTGACAATCAGAATGATCACAATCACCGCGACCGCCGCAAGCAGCACAACAAGCAGCGCGATTTTCAGCTTCTTGCTTTTGAGCAGCTTTGTTGCGGGTGCGTCCTGGCGCGCGGGATCGGCTTGTTTTTTCTTAAAGAACGAAACGCTTGTCTTTTTGAGCTTTTTTCCGCAGACCTCGCATTTCTCCGCATCGTCGGGAAGAACCTCCTTGCACCGCGGGCAAACCATGTCATCACGCTCCTTGCTGCGATTCCGTCAGAGCTGTGCGTCTTTCTGCCGGATCGCTTCTTTTATGATACCATGTTTTTCACATCATGTCAACAAAATCATCGGTTATTCGGCATCTTTTTCATCGTCACCGTCTGACGCCGCAAGCGGCTCGGCGAGGCAGACGATGGCGTTTTCCAGACGGTGGGCTTTGATTTCCGTCACCTTGATCGTCAGCCCGAATTCCTCAAGCTCCGGTCTTGCGCCGTCATCGGGAATCGCGCCCAGCAGCCCGAACACCAGCCCGCCGAAGGTTTCGTATTCCTCGGGAAGCTTCACGCCCAGCGTTTCGGAAACGTCCTCGAGCGATGCGGTGCCTTTGATTTTCCATGTGCGCGAATCGATGCGGATGATCTCCGGTTCTTCCGCGGGAATGTGGAGGTCGTCCTCGAGGTCGCCGACAATCTGCTCGAGCAGGTCGTTGATGGTGATGATGCCGCTCATGCCGCCGTATTCGTCGAGCACAACGGCAAAGTGGGTGCGGTTTTTCTGCATATTGCGAAAGAGAATGTCCGTCTTGACGCTCTCGGGAACAAAATACGCGGGGCGGGCTGCTTTGTCCATGACCTCGGCGCGGGAGCGGTCGGCAAGGCGGTAGTAATCCTTTGCGTAGAGCACGCCGGCGATGTTATCGGCACTCTCATAGCACACGGGGTAGACGGAATGCCTGCCCTCGCGGATGGTGCTGTTCCACTGCTCGTCGCTTTCCTCAAGCCACAGGAGGGAAACCTCGGTGCGGTGGGTCATGATTTCGGCTGCGGTTTTGTCGTTGAACTCGAAAATGTTGTTAATCATATTCTTTTCGTCCGGCTGGATTGCGCCCTTTTCGCTGCCGACGTCCACCATCATGCGGATTTCCTCCTCGGTGACGTCCTCATCCTGGCTGTTGGGGTCGATGCCGATGAGCCGGAGCAGCGCGTTGGAGGTGGCTGTGAGCGCCCAGACCAGCGGAGCAAAGAGCTTCGAGATAATCACCACGAGCTTGCTCATACCGAGGGCGATTTTTTCGGCATGATTCATCGCCACACGTTTCGGGAACAGCTCACCCAGCACGACGGTAAAATACGTCAGCGCAATGGTGATGATGATGACGGAAAACGCGCTTAGTGTGGATTCCGACACAGGGATTCCGGTTTTTTTCAATGCGCCGGTCAGTCCGTCAGAAAAATTCTGCGCGGCGAATGCGCTTCCCAACAGATTGACGAGCGTGATGCCGATCTGGATGGTCGCAAGAAACCGGCTCGGCTCGCTGACAAGCTTCGCCAAACGCTTCGCGCGCTTGTCGCCCTCCGCCGCCATGCGGGTGAGCTTGTTGTCGTTGACCGAAATGACGGCGATTTCCGCGCAGGCAAACACGGCGTTGAGCAGGATGAGCAGGAACTGTAACAATAAGTCTCCGAAAATGTCCAAGAAAAATTCCTCCAAAAAATTAAAACGCATCATGAATAGGGCAATATTAAATTGCCCTATATGATGCGGTATAAACAATCAAAAAACATGAATCCGGAAACCATCGCCCCGCTTCGGGAGAATCGTCCACTTTCATTCACCAAACCTTTCTGATAAGGAAATTATACCATACCCCGCGGCGTTTGTCAACAGGCATGGCGCAGATTTTGAAAACTTTCCGGTGAAGCGCGGACGGCGGTGCTATTCCACAACCGTATACTGATCCGCCGCAGTTTCCTTGGTGGCGTATTCGCTGACAGTAAGCACCTGCACCTTCAGCGGTTTCTGCCCGAGGTTGATTTCCAGCATGTCGCCTACCTTGACCTCGTAGGACGCGCGCGCGGGCTTGCCGTTTGCCAGAACACGCCCCGCGTCGCAGGCTTCGTTTGCCACGGTGCGGCGCTTGATCAGGCGGGTGACTTTGAGATATTTATCCAGACGCATACGATTCTCTCTTTCTTTCATAAACAAACGAACCCGACGATCTGTCAGGTTCGTAATCCGTATCGGGAATATTCCTACTTGGCAACGGCAGCCTTGAGCGCCTGTCCTGCCTTGAACTTCGGAACCTTCTTTGCGGGAACGGTGATCTTTTCTTTGGTGGAGGGGTTGATGCTCTGCTTTTCCTTAGATTCGCGTACTTCAAATGTGCCGAAGCCGACGAGGGACACCTTGTCGCCCTTTACGAGGGTATCGGTGATCGTACCGATGACGGTGGTGAGTGCCTTTTCTGCGTCCTTCTTGGAATAGTCGCCTTTTTCCGCAATGAGATTCACGAGTTCTGCCTTGGTCATTGTTTTTACCTCCATTAATTGATAATTCACAGAAAAGCGTCCGTTTCCGGGCTTTTCTTTTTGTGTGTGTCTGATTTGGCTTTCTGCCAATAGGTGTCGAGGGTCTGCGGGGAAAGTTTTGTGATGTCAAGCCCGTCGGAAAGGATCAGCTGTTCCGCGGTCTGAAACCTGCCGATGAATTTTGCGCAGGCGCGCGAAAGAACCTCCTCCGCGTCAAGGTGCAGCTTTCTTGCGGTGTTTACGCCGGAAAACAGCACGTCGCCCAGCTCGTCCGCAATGTCGCACGCGCTTTCATTTGCGGCAATCGCCGCTTCCAGCTCCGCGATTTCGGCTTTGAGGGAAGCAAGCGCTTCCTGCGCGTCCGCAAAGTCGTACCCTGCCCTGCCGGCGCGCTTGCCGATTTTCTCGGCGCGCATGAGCGCGGGTAAGGTTTTTGGCACGCTCTCTCAAGCGTCTGGGAAAAGGTTTCCTGCCCCTTGGTCTGCTTCTTGATGCTGTCCCAGTTCTTCAACACCTCGCCCGAGTCGGAAACGGTCACGTCACCGAACACATGGGGGTGGCGCACGATGAGCTTTCTGCAAAGCTCGTCGGTCACGTCGGTGAAGTCGAACACGCCATGCTCGCGCTCCATCTCCGTATGGAACACGACCTGAAGCAGCACATCGCCCAGCTCCTCGCGCAGCAGCACGGGGTCGTTGTTGTCGATGGCTTCGAGCACCTCGCAGGTTTCCTCAAGAAAATTGCTGCGGATGGACTGATGGGTTTGTTCCTTGTCCCACGGACAGCCGCCTTCGCCGCGCAGTTTTGTCATAATCTCAAGCAGGTCGTCGATGGTGTAGCGGTCGTTCGGGCTGGCAATGCGCATGAGAAGCTGCTCCTAGCGGGGAAATTCATCACAACAGAATTTCCGTAATTTTGTTACCTAATTATAATAACCGATAAATCCGCTGATTTCAATAGCTTTTTAAAAAATTATCGGGGAAATAAGGCTTTCCATTCATTTTTCGTCACAACGCCCAATGCAATTAGCGATATTATGTATATTATGCCGGACGAAATCAGCGCCGCAAGCAGCCGCATTTGTGAATTTAACGCATTTTCAAGCCCGTTGTTGACAAGATATGCCGAAGCGGTGCAGAGGAATGCCGCAATCGCTGGTTTGATGAAAATTTTCGCCGCATCGAGTTTGATTTTTGTCAGGCGGCGGATTTCGATCAGCGACCAGACGGCGATGAGGGCATAGGTCAGCGTTGTGGCAATGGCGGCGCCGGTGATGTTGAGCCGCGGGAGCGGGATGAGCAGGAGGTTTGCGGCAAGCTTGACAAGGCTGGCGGCGAGGGTGATTTTCACCGGAAGATCCGGTCTGCCGATGGCTTGCAGCACGGCGAACATGGGGGCGGCGATGCACAGGAACACCACGCCCACGCCCAGCACCGCGAGCGGACGGACAGACACGGCGACTTCCGCCGGACGGCCGGCAAAGAGGAGGGAGAGGATTTCCCGGGAAAGGACGGAGATGCCCAGCCCGCAAGGGAGGGCGGTGAGGGTTGTGGCAAAGAGGACGGCGTTGAGGTTTTTCTTCAGCCTTGTGGTATTATGAACCGCCCAGCTCTCGGATATACCGGGCAGCACACTTTTTCCGAACATGGCAGTCAGGCTCGGCACAAGCCCGAACACGGTCATCGCAAGCCCCGCATACGAGCCGTAGATGAAGTTCGGCAGCATCCCCTGCCCCGCGCCGTCGGGCAGGACGCCGGCAAAGGAACGCGCCATGACGTCGCCGCCGAGCTTGAGCGCGACCTTCAGGCAGCGGTTGATGGTGACCAGATCGACGATGCCGGAGATGGTGGAAATCACCGATGCGACGGCGATGGGGATCATCAGCAGAATGAGCTTCTTCAGCAGGGTTCGCATCCGCTCCGCGCAGGGGTCGGCTTCCACCAGCGCGTCGGGAATGCCGTTTCCGCCGGCTTTGCTGAAAATGACAAGGCACAGGCAGGAAGCAGCGTGTGCGATTGTGACGCCGAAAACGGACGCGGCAACGGCGAACGGAATGACGGCAAGGCGAGCTTTTTCGGCGTTTTCGGGGGTTGTGCCGAACACCATGCCGTTTTCTGAAAACGTATGCATACCGATTTTCACCGCGGCGTAGGCGGCGCCCAGCCCGAGCAGCATCCGGAACACCGACTCGACGATTTCGGAAACAGCGGTGGGAATCATGTTGCGCATTCCCTCAAAATAGCCGCGCTGCACCGCCATCACCGCCCCGAGCAGGACGCACGGCGCGACCGCGACGACGGACAAAAACGCGTTCGGCTCGTTGACGACGTACTTGCACAGGGGGTATGCCAGCGCGATGAGCAGGACGGAAAACACCACTCCTGCGCCAGTGAAAAACACCATCGCCGCGCGGCGCAGGCGGCGGACATTGCGGTAGCGCCCGAATGCCATGTTCTCCGCGGTCATACGCGCCATCGCCGACGGGATACCCGACACCGCGACGGCATACACGGGCATGAACACGGCAAATGCACACGAATAATAGCCCATGCCCGTGCCGCCGGTCATGTTAGCGAGCGGGATTTTAAACGCCAGCCCCAGAATTTTCGTGATCACGACGGATGCGACGAGGATGACCGAGCCGAGCAGGAAGCCTTGCTGTTTCATATGTCCAACTCCAATATCAGTGGTGGGATTTGTCCTTTCTGACAGTATATGAATGGTTGGACGGGGTTATGACGCAGCAAAAAAGCGCCCCCTTGCGAAGAGCGCTTTGACTGTGTTAAACCCCAACCAGAGGGGGCTTTGCCCCCTCTGGGCTCCCTCACCAAGAGGGTAAAGTTGCCATGCGCGGCAACTATGTACCCTTTGGAAACCCGTCGTTTCAGTGATTATGCTTTGTTTTGCTTAGCAGATCTGTGATCTAGTTGCTGTTTTGTGATTTCATTGGGGCGCTCAACAAATGAGCATATACTTTTTCTACAATCAAAAGCGCCCCCTTTAAAGAGGGCGCTTGAAATCTATTTCGCCTTTGCAGATTTGATAGTCGAGAATGTGCTGTAGTATGTCACGCCGGATACGGTTTTGTAAGTCCGCACTTTATAATAGTAAGTCCTGCCCTTGGTCAGTCCTGTGTTGGTGTAGCCCGTTGCGGTCGTGGTTTTGATCTTCAAATAAGCGCCGGCCTTGGCGGTCGCGCGGAAGATCTGGTAGCCGGTTACGCCGGAAACTTTCGTGTATTTCAGCGTGGCTTTCTTTGTGCCGGCGGTGACGGAGGAGAGGGCTGAGGATTTCGGGTTGATCATAAATGTCTTGGTGATTGTGCCGGTGTAGTTGCCCTTGCCATTAATCGTAACAGTCGCTTCGCCGACGGCGGTGTTCTTGGCGTAGGTGACGGTATAGTCCGTGCCGCTGACCAGCGTTTTGGTGCCGTATTTGAGTGTCATTGTCGGCTTGATTGCTTTGCCGGTATAAATAGCGTCTTTGGGCTGGGTTGCGGTGAAGCCGTTGATGGGGCGTGCGGCGATTTTGAATGTGAGGGTTTTTGTTCCGGTGTAGTTGCCGATACCGGTGACGGTAACAGAAGCCGTGCCAGCATTTAGATTATTTTTATAAATAAGGGTATAATCCTTGCCCTCTTTAATCGGAGAACCGTTATTATCCATCATGATAACACCGGGCGTTTTTGCCAGACCAGAATAAGTACAGCCGTCCACATTCACAATATCTATAAAATCGGAAATCGGTGCTTTATTGATGTGAAATATCTTGGTAAGCGTACCGGTGTAATACCCTTGCGCAAGTGCGGTTACGGTGACTGTGGCTGTTCCCGCAGAGAGATTGTCGGTAAATGAAACGCTGTAATCCGTGCCTTCCGACAAAAGCGCACTGCCGTTTTGAACCGTGACTGCCGGCGTATGTGCGGCGCCGTTGTAGACCGCGTCGGGAACTGTGATCGCGCAGTCCGACAGATTCACCCAGCACAGCGTCGGCTCAATGGAATTGTCAATCGCATACTGATACCCTGCCGTTGCGTTATAACAATACAGGCGGAATCCGCTGATCTTTGCGTCGCCCCAGTCATAACAATACCCGCACGCTTTCTCCCCGATGCTTGTCACAGTGTAAGGAATTGTAAGGCTCGCAAGGCTTGTGCAACCGTAAAATGCACTCTCTCCGATGCTTGTCACGCCATTCGGAATTGTGAAACCGGCAAGGCTTGTGCAGTTGTAAAACGCGCCTGCTCCGATGCTTGTTACGCTGTTCGGAATCGTGAGGTTCGCGAGGCTCGTGCAATCGGCGAATGCGCATTCCCCGATGGTGGTCAAGCCGGACGGGATATTGACGCTCGTAAGTGCTTCACATTGTGCAAATGCGTTTTCGCCGATTGCGGTGATGCTTTGCGGCATGGTGACGCTGCTGAGCAGCTTGCAGTTGAAAAAAGTTTCGCCGGCAATCTCCGTCACGCCCTCGGGCACGGACACGGAGGTCAAATAAGAACGCGATGTGACGAACGCCCAGCCGGTTATGGCGGTAACGGGAAATCCGTCCAGTGTCCGGGGGATCACAAGCTCCGATGCCATTCCGTGATAGCCGGTGATTTCAGCTGTGCCGTTGCGCTCATTATAGTCAAAATCTCCGCTTGTCAGTGCAGCTGCCGGAATGGCTTTGTCAAATATCCCGATGATGCCGTCCGGTACGGTGCTTCCCGCCGCGCTGCACAGCATGACCACAGCCGACAACGCCGCAATCAGTTTCTTTTTCATCTTGATTGACCTCCATACTGGATGTTATTTCGCCTTTGCGTACTTAACTGCCGAATATGCGCTGTAGTATTTCACGCCGTTGACGGTTTTGTAGGTACGGACTTTATAATAATAAGTCTTGCCCTTGGTCAGCCCCGTGTTCGCGAAGCTGGTTGCGGAGGTGGTTTTGATTTTTGTGTAAGTGCCGGTCTTGGATGTCGCGCGGTAGATTTCATAGCCGGTTACGCCGCTGACCTTGGTGTATTTCAGCGTGGCTTTTTTTGTGCCGGCGGTGACGGAGGAGAGGGTGGTTTTCTTGGGGACGATCTGAAAGTAGCGATAGCCAGAACCGGTATAGTCGCCCTTGCCGGTGACGGTGATGATAGCGACGCCGACGGCGGTGTTGTTCTTATAAGTCAGGGTGTAGTCCGTGCCGGCTTTGAGCTTGGTTGAGCCGTCCTTTACGATGAGGGTGGGCTTAAGCACTTTACCGGTGTATGTCATATCGGGAGGATAGCTGGCGGTCAGCGCCGATACGTTTGTCTTGGTGGAAACTTCAAAGGAATAGGTACCGTCATAATAGGATGAGTCGAACTGAAGGTAATAGGTTCCCTTCGCAAGGCTGACCTCGAAGGAGATTTGATCGTAGCCGAGTGTTGAATCGTTATAAAGATATTTCGATTCCAGTTTTTTGCCGGAGGAATTGAGGAGATACAGATCACAGCCCTCGATAACGGACTTACAGTTAATGGTCACGTGCTTGGCGGAGGTGAGGGTGAACTTGAAATAATCGTCGGTTTCGGTGGTTGCGAGCATACCCTTGTAGGTTTTATTCACGGAGATTGCTTGCGCTTTGGCGAGGGTGTTGTTGGGCTCGGTGTCGTTGCCGGAAACGGCGGATGTGGTTGCTTTGAGGGTGTATTTTCCGTGCTGATAAGCACTGTATACAGCGATGTAATACGTGCCTCTTTCCAGATAATAGCTGAATTGCTCCGTAGCCTTTCCGGCGGCTTGGTCCCAAAACGCGTATTCATCCTTGACGACGGCAGATTTGGAATCGTAGATGATCAGTTGCGCGCTGGAAAAAAACAAGGTGAAGTCAAGCTGAAGCTTACTGGGGCTTGCAAGGGTCACTTTATAGACGTCGGTTGCGTCCGTTATTGCCATGATACCGGTATAGGTTGTGCCGGAAACGGCAGTCTGGGCGGTTGCGATGGTGTCATTGCGCTCGGTTTCATTGGTCGTGATGGCGGCGTATGCAGCGGTGAGGGTGTAAGCCGCGGCATCATAGCCGTACACGCCGATGTTGTAAGTACCCGGTTCGAGGTAATAATCGAACGTTTCTGTGCCGAACCCGACTGTGGTGTCCAGCGAAACGTATTCCCAGTCAAGTTCGTTGCCCGTGGCATCATAAAGACGGAAAGACATACTGTCGTATGCTTTCAGCGTTACCGTCAGCTTTCCGGAAGAAGGCAGCGAATACTGATAGTAATCGTATGAGCCGTTGATCTGGGTTGTGCCGTTGATGGTGGTGTTGCTGCTGACGGCTTGCGCGGTGGCGATGGTGCTGTGCGCGGCGGTGGTTTCGTTCACGGCGGTTGCGGCGCTGGCGGTAAGCGCGGATTTTGCGCCCGCTCCGGGCAGCTCCGTCAGGAGGACGCCGGCGGTCAGCAATGCCGCCATGGTGAGTGAAATGAGTTTTTTCATAAGTACATTCCTTTCTGTCTGCCGGGTGTAAATTCTGTGATATCCGAATGTATAAATTTTAACATATAAGCGCCCGTATGTCAATCTATTTTCTTTAAATTTCATAAAAAAGCAGGAAACCGAAGTTCCCTGCTTTTTTATCGTATGATTTACGAATTCTTTTTCGCTTCGATGTCCGTGAGGGCGTCTTTTCTGGAAAGATTGATTCTGCCCTGGCTGTCGATTTCCATGACCTTGACCACGATTTCGTCGCCGATATTGACAACGTCCTCGACCTTCTCCACACGCTGCTTGTCGAGCTTGGAGATGTGGACGAGTCCGTCCTTGCCGGGAGCGATTTCAACAAACGCGCCGAAAGTCATCAGGCGGACAACCTTGCCCTTGTAGATCGCGCCAATTTCTGGATCGTTGGCGATGGTGTTGATGATCGAAATCGCTTTTTCGCAGTTGGTTTTGCTGATGCCGGAAACAAAGACGTTTCCGTCGTCGTTGATGTCGATCTTGACGCCGCAGTCCGCGGTGATCTTCTGGATGACCTTTCCGCCCGAACCGATGACCTCGCGGATTTTGTCCACGGGGACTTTGGTGGTGAGCATCTTGGGCGCCCATTCGTTGACCTCGGGGCGGGATGCAGGGATTGCCTTGAGCATGATATCATCAAGGATGTGAAGTCTGCCCTTGCGGGTTTTCTCGAAGGCTTCCTTGATGATGTCGAGGGTCAGACCGTCCACCTTGATGTCAACCTGGATCGCGGTGATGCCTTTGTGCGTGCCGCCGACTTTAAAGTCCATGTCGCCAAAGAAGTCTTCCAGACCCTGAATGTCCACCATGGTCATCCAATCGCCGTTTTCCTTGGTGATCAAGCCGCAGGAGATGCCGGCAACGGGCGCTTTGATGGGAACGCCCGCATCCATGAGGGCGAGGGTAGAGCCGCAGATCGAGCCTTGTGAGGTCGAGCCATTGGAGGACAGCACCTCGGACACCAGACGGATGGCATAGGGGAAGTCTTCAACCGCGGGAATCACAGGCTCGAGGGCTTTTTCAGCCAGCGCGCCGTGACCGATTTCGCGTCTGCCCGGACCTCTGGAGGGGCGGGTTTCGCCGACGGAATAGGACGGGAAGTTGTAGTGGTGCATATAGCGCTTGGAGTCCTCGTCGTCGAGTCCGTCGATGCGCTGTGCGTCGCTGACAGGACCTAAGGTGGCGATGGTCAGAACCTGCGTTTGTCCGCGGGTGAAAAGTCCCGAGCCGTGTACGCGGGGAACAACGCCGACCTCGGAAGCGAGCGGACGGATTTCGTCGATCCCTCTGCCGTCCACGCGTTTGCCGTCGTAGAGCCAGTTTCTGACGATTTTCTTCTGTAATTTATAAATGCACTCGTCAATCATCGCGATTTTGTCGGCGAATTCGGCGTCGAATTTCGCGTGGATGTCGTTCTTGATCGGCGCAAGGCGTGCTTCGCGGATGTTCTTGTCGTCGGTGTCGAGGGCTTCCTTCACGCGGTCGGCGCAGAAGGATTCAATCGCGTCGAACAGGTCGTGGTCAACTTCCTGCGAAATGAACGCAAACTTTTTCTTGCCGATCTGTGCGACGATTTCGTCGATGAACGCGCAGATTTTTTTCAGCTCTTCGTGACCGGCGGCGATGGCGGCGAGCATGGTTTCCTCGTCAACTTCGTCCGCGCCGGCTTCGATCATGACGATTTTTTCTTTGGAAGCGGCAACGGTGAGGTTGAGGCGGCTTGCGGCGCGCTGTGCCTGCGTGGGATTGAGGACGATTTCGCCGTCAACCAGACCGACGCTGACGCTTGCCACAGGGCCTGCCCACGGGATGTCAGAAATCGAAATCGCGATGGCGGTTGCGAGCATGCCGCTGATTTCGGGGGAATTGTCCTGATCAACCGACAGCACGGTCATGACAACGGACACGTCGTTGCGCATATCCTTCGGGAAGAGCGGGCGGATCGGGCGATCCACCATGCGGGAAGTGAGGATCGCTTTTTCGGAGGGCTTGCCCTCTCTTCATGAACGAGCCGGGGATGCGGCCGACGGAATACAGGCGCTCCTCATAGTCCACGGCGAGCGGGAAAAAGTCGATGCCGTCGCGGGGCTTTGCGCTTGCGGTGACGTTTGCCATGACAACGGTGTCGCCGTAGCGCACCCAGCACGAGCCGTTGGAAAGCTCGCAGGTTTTGCCGGTTTCCACAATCACCTTGCGTCCGGCGAATTCGGTTTCAAAGACTTTGAAATTCTCAAACATTTGCGTTCCTCCTTAAATTTTCTGAAACGGCGGAGGTTTAGCAATAAACACGGAAAACGAACTGCTCGTTTTCTCTGTTTAATGCTAATTCCGCCCGCCGACTTTCCTTTTATAAACACCAAAAGGCAGAAGCAAGATGCCGCTGCCCTGTGGTAATTTACTTGATTACTTACGGATGCCGAGCTTTTCGATGGTGGCTCTGTAACGGGTGATGTCCTTCTTCATCAGATAGCTGAGCAGGTTTCTTCTGTGGCCGATCATCTGATAAAGTCCGCGGCGGGAGTGGTGGTCGTTCTTGTTTTTCTTCAGATGCTCGGTCAGGTCGTTGATGCGTCTGGTGAGGATGGCAATCTGCACCTCGGGAGAACCGGTGTCGCCCTCGTGGGTTCTGTTTGCTTCAATGACTGCGTCTTTCTGGTCTTTTCTTAACATGGGTGTACCTCTTTCCTTTTCACCTGTGGCATAGGTTACGGCGATACAGCTCCCCATTTTTGGGGCAAAACCCGTAATCTGCGCGCACGGTATTACATGGTGTGCGGCTTATCCCGAACACACCATGTAATTATACCATACTGTAAAGGCATTGTAAATAGAATTTACAAAATATTCAGATTTATGCGAGCACTTTTTTCAGATAGTGTCCGGTATAGGACGCTGCGCAGGCGGCGATTTCCTCCGGCGTACCGACGGCAACGACTTCCCCGCCCTTTCCGCCGCCCTCGGGACCTAAATCAATGACGTGGTCGGCGGTTTTGATCACGTCTAAATTATGCTCGATGACCAGCACGGTGTTGCCGCCGTCGCAGAGCTTTTGCAGCACCTCGAGCAGCTTGTGCACATCGGCGGTGTGAAGCCCCGTGGTCGGCTCGTCGAGGATATAAATCGTGCGCCCGGTGGAGCGCTTTGACAGCTCGGTGGCGAGCTTCACGCGCTGGGCTTCGCCGCCGGAGAGCGTGGTGGCGGGCTGTCCGATTTTGATGTAGCCAAGCCCCACGTCAAAGAGCGTGGCGAGCTTGCGCTGGATTTTCGGGTGGTTGGCGAAAAACGACACGCCCTCCTCGACGGTCATTTCCAGCACGTCGTGGATGCTTTTTCCGCGGAATTTCACATCGAGCGTTTCGCGGTTGTAGCGCCGCCCCTTGCAGACCTCGCAGGGGACGTAAATGTCGGGCAAAAAGTGCATTTCGATCTTGATGATGCCGTCGCCCTCGCAGGCTTCACAGCGCCCGCCGCGGATGTTGAACGAGAACCTGCCCGGTCCGTAGCCCTTCATTTTTGCGTCGTTGGTGTTGGCGTAAAGGTCGCGGATGTCGTTGAACACGCCGGTATAGGTCGCGGGGTTGGAACGCGGGGTTCTGCCGATGGGCGACTGGTCGATGTCGATGACCTTATCAAGGTGTTCGATGCCCTTTATTTCGCGGAACGCGCCGGCGCGGATTTTCGCGCGGTTGAGCTTTCCGGCAAGCTCCTTGTGGATGATTTCGTTGACGAGCGAGCTTTTTCCGCTTCCCGAAACACCGGTGACGCAGGTGAATGTGCCAAGCGGGATGTGCACATCGATGTTTTTTAAGTTGTTCTGGGACGCACCAAGCACGGTGAGAAATTCGCCCGAGCCCTTGCGGCGGTCGGCGGGGACGGAGATGCTTTTCTTGCCGCTTAAATACTGACCGGTGACGGAGGTTTCACAGGCGACAATGTCGTCAAAGCTGCCGGCGCAGAGGATTTCGCCGCCGTGGATGCCCGCGCCCGGACCGATATCCACGATGTAGTCCGCCGCGCGCATGGTGTCCTCGTCATGCTCGACGACGATGAGGGTGTTGCCCACGTCGCGCAGGTGCTTGAGCGTGGCAATGAGCTTGTCGTTGTCGCGCTGGTGTAAGCCGATGGACGGCTCATCTAAGATGTAAAGTACGCCGACGAGCAGCGAGCCGATTTGTGTGGCTAAGCGGATGCGCTGGCTTTCGCCGCCGGAGAGGGTGGCGCTGGCGCGCGCGAGGGTGAGGTATTCCAGCCCCACGCTGCGCAGGAAGCCCAGACGCTCTTTGATTTCTTTAATAATCTGCGCACCGATGAGCAGCTCGCGCTCGGTGAAGGTGATGCTTTCGACAAATTCCAGCAGATCGCTGACGGAGAGCTTTGTCATCTCAGTGATGTTCTGACCGCCGACGGTGACGGCAAGGCTTTCTTTCTTCAAGCGGTCGCCGTGGCAGTCGGGACAGTTGACTGCGCTCATGACGGATTCAATTTCCGCCTTTGCCCAATCGCTGGCACTCTCGCGGTAGCGGCGGCGCATATTGTTGATGATGCCTTCAAAGTCGGACTGGTAGCTTTGCTTTCCGTAATCGGTGACGCGCTCCATGTCCATTTTCTGCCCCTTTGTGCCGTATAAAAAGAGGTCGATTTGGTCTTTGGTCAGTTCCCTGACGGGCGTATCGAGTGATATATTGTATTTTTTTGAAATTCCGCGATAGTACATCATTGCGATGGACGAGTCGTCCAGGCTGTTCCAGCCCGCCGCCTTGATTGCGCCGTCGGCGATGGAGAGGTCTTTGTTCGGAATGATCAAATCGGGGTCAACTTCCATAAAAACGCCCAGTCCCGTACATTTTTCGCACGCGCCGAAGGGATTGTTGAACGAGAACATCCGGGGGGAAAGCTCCTCGATCGAGATGCCGTGCGCGGGGCAGGCATAGCTCTGGGAAAAGAGCATGTCCTCGCCGTCGATGACGTTGACGCCCACGAGTCCGCCGGTGAGCGCGGAGGCGGTTTCGATGCTGTCGGTGAGGCGGGATTTGATGCCGTCCTTGATGACAAGGCGGTCGATGACGATTTCGATGGTGTGCTTTTTGTTTTTCTCCAGCTTGATTTCCTCGGACAATTCGTATAGAATGCCATCGATGCGCACGCGGACGTAGCCGGATTTGCGCGCACTGTCTAATTCTTTGAGGTACTCGCCCTTGCGTCCGCGGACGATGGGGGCAAGCAGCTGGATGCGCGTGCCGTCGGGCAGCTCGAGAATTTTATCGACAATCTGATCGATGGTCTGCTGGCGGATTTCACGCCCGCAGACGGGGCAATGCGGGATGCCCACCCGCGCGTAGAGCAGGCGCAGGTAGTCATAGATTTCCGTCACCGTACCCACGGTGGAACGCGGGTTTTTGGAGGTGGTTTTCTGGTCGATGGAAATCGCGGGCGAAAGCCCCTCGATGCTGTCCACGTCGGGCTTTTCCATCTGCCCCAGGAACATCCGCGCATAGGAGGACAGGCTTTCCACATAGCGGCGCTGACCATCGGCGTAGATGGTATCGAATGCCAGCGAGGATTTTCCCGAGCCGGACAAGCCGGTCATGACGATGAATTTGTCGCGCGGCAGCTCCAGATCAATGTTCTTTAAGTTGTGCTCCCGCGCGCCGCGGATGATGATTTTATCCTTTGCCATGCAGTGATTCCTTCCCTATTTCGCAGTTTTGAGTTCGTTGATTTTGTCTCGCAGGAACGCCGCGTGTTCGAATTCGAGCATCTTCGCGGCGGCTTTCATGTCGGCGGTCAGCTTGGCGATGAGGTCGTGGCGCTCGCGCGGGTTCAGGCTGAGCGTGGCTTTGACCGCCTGCTCGGCTTCGTCGCGGTCGGCAATCTCAATGATACCGCGGACTTCCTTTTGGATGGTCGTCGGTGTAATGCCGTGCGCGTCGTTGAACGCTGTTTGCAGCGCGCGGCGGCGCTCGGTTTCCATGAGTGCATTTTCCATAGAGCGCGTGACCAGATCGGCGTACATAATGACCTTGCCGCCGGCGTTGCGGGCAGCGCGCCCGATGGTCTGGATGAGGGCGCTTTCGCTGCGCAGGAAGCCCTCCTTGTCCGCGTCAAGGATCGCCACGAGCGAAACCTCCGGCAGATCAAGCCCCTCGCGCAGGAGGTTGATGCCCACCAGCACGTCGAATTCCCCAAGACGCAGGTTGCGGATGATTTCCATGCGCTCAATGGTGTCGATGTCGTGGTGCATATAACGCACCTTGATTTCGTAGCCCTTGAGGAACGCGGTCAAATCCTCCGCCATTTTCTTGGTCAAGGTCGTGACGAGAATGCGTTCCTTGCGTTCAATGCGGGTGTGGATTTCTGACAATAAATCCTCAATCTGCCCCTGCGTGGGCTTGACCTCGATAACGGGGTCGAGCAGCCCGGTCGGGCGGATGAGCTGTTCGACAATCTGGGCGGAATGCTCTTTCTCAAACGGCCCGGGGGTGGCGGAAACAAAGACCGCCTGATTGATGTGGCTGTAGAACTCGTCGAACTGGAGCGGGCGGTTGTCGAGCGCCGACGGCAGGCGGAAGCCGTAGTCGATGAGCGTGTTTTTCCGCGCGCGGTCGCCGGCGAACATCCCGCGCACCTGCGGCAGGCTGACGTGGGATTCGTCCACGATCAGCAGGAAATCCTCCGGAAAATGGTCGAGGAGCGTGTACGGCACTGATCCGGGCGGGCGGCGTGACAGCACGCGGGAGTAGTTCTCGATGCCGCTGCAAAAGCCGATTTCCTCGAGCATTTCGATGTCGTAATTGGTGCGCTGGGCAAGGCGCTGGGCTTCGATGAGCATATCGTGTTCCTGAAAATAGGCAAGGCGCTCGTCAAGCTCGGTTTTGATGTCGGCGATGGCTTCTTTCATCTTCTCGCGCCCGATGATGTAATGCGAGGCGGGGAAAATCGCGGCGTGGTTTAAGTTGGCGGTGATTTCGCCGGTAACGACGTTGATTTCGCTGATGCGCTCGATTTCGTCGCCGAAAAACTCGACGCGCAGGGCGGTGTCGGTCGAGCTGACGGGATAGATTTCCACCACGTCGCCGCGCACGCGGAATTTGTTGCGCTCAAAATTCACGTCGTTGCGTTCGTACTGGATGCCCACCAGCTGGGCGACGAGCTGCTCGCGGGATTTCTCCATGCCCTTGCGCACGGACACGACCATCGAGCGGTATTCCTCCGGATCGCCCAGCGAATAGATGCACGACACGCTCGCCACGATGATCACGTCGCGCCGCTCGGCGACCGCAGTGGTGGCGGAATGGCGCAGCTTGTCGATCTCGTCGTTGATGGCGGAGTCCTTTTCGATATAAACGTCCTTGCCGGGGATATAGGCTTCCGGCTGGTAATAATCGTAGTAGCTGACGAAATATTCCACGCTGTTGCGGGGAAAAAATTCTTTGAACTCGCTGCAAAGCTGGGCGGCGAGGGTTTTGTTGTGGGCAAGGACGAGCGTGGGGCGGTTGACCTTCGCGATGACATTTGCCATGGTGAAGGTTTTTCCCGAGCCGGTGACGCCTAAGAGTGTTTGCTCGCGCAGTCCTTTTTGCAGTCCCGCGACAAGCTGCGTGATGGCTTCGGGCTGGTCGCCCGCGGGTTTGTATTCGGAAACCAATTCAAAGTGATCCACGGACGCACTTCCTTTTTAATCAAAAATGTTGAAATAGCCGGCGGCTTTCATTGAGGTTGTCCCCGTGCGGCTGACGATGACGTGGTCAAGCAGGCGGATGCCGAGCGGCGCTAGGGCATTGATGAGCTGGCGCGTGACGGAGATGTCCGCGTCGGATGGGAGTGCGTCGCCGCCGGGGTGGTTGTGCGCGAGAATGACCAGCGCGCAGTTGTGGCGGAATGCGATTTCCACGACTTTTCGGGCGTAGAGGGTGACGGTTTTAACCGTGCCGGTGCTGACGGTCGGGCAGGCGATGACGGAGAGCCGGTCGTCCAGACAGCAGACCTTGATTTCCTCCTCCGTTGCGCCGACGAACGCGGCTTGGAAATACGCGGAAATCGCGCGGATGCTGTCGAGCGTCATCGCGGCACTCTGCGCGGAATAGAGCTTGAGTACGGAGGGGATCATTTTCAGCAGAACGACGCTGTTTTCGTTCAGCCCGAAGCGGAACAGCTCGTCGGCGGGCGCGTCGAGCACGCCCGTAAGCGAGCCGAACTGCCGCAGCAGGCGATGTGCGGTTTCGTTGGTGTTGACGCGCGGGACGGTGAAAAACAGCAGCATTTCGAGCACCTCATGCTCGGCCAACGCGCCGATGCCGGAGGTGAGGAACTTTTCTCGCATACGGGCGCGGTGTCCGCTGTGGACGTTTTCGATGGTGCTCCCCCCTTTCGATAAACCCTAGTCAGGGGGCGCCGCCCGTGCTGCCGCGCACGGCAGCATTGACACCCTCCCGCCAAAGGGTACAAGTACCCTTTGGAAACCCATTGTTTTGTAGATTATACTTTGATTTTCTTAACTAATTTGTGTTTTACTTTTGGTACGTGATTCTAAAGAGATAGTCGGAAAAAGAGTATAGACTTTTTTTGACGAATCATTTGTTCGTGAACTAATGTTCTTATTATACAACAAAAATTTTTATTTGTAAAGTGCTTTTTCCGCGAAAATATGCTATAATAGTGAAAACATATTATGAACGGTAAAAGGGGGCGTTATGCGTGCGGGAGCTTCTCATCGGCGCAAACGACGCGGGGCAGCGGCTGGATAAATTTCTGGCGAAGGCGGTGGACAAGCTGCCGCAGGGGCTGACTTATAAATACCTGCGCACGAAGCGCATCAAGCTCAACGGCAAGCGGTGCGAGGGAGCGGCGCGGCTGGCGGAGGGCGATGTGATTTCGCTTTACATCGGCGATGAGTTTTTCAACGTTGTGGCTGCGGAATACGCGTTTTTGAATGCGTGGGCGGAGCTTAACATTGTATATGAAGATGCGCAGATTCTTCTGGCGGACAAGCCCTGCGGTTTGGTTGTACACGAGGATGAGGAGAACACGGCGGACACACTGATTGCGCGGATTCAGCGATATTTGTTCGAAAAGGGCGCATACGATCCGGCGCGGGAGCAGTCCTTTGCGCCGGCGCTATGCAACCGCATCGACCGCAACACGAGCGGGTTGGTGCTATGCGCGAAAACCGCGGAGGCGCTGCGGATTCTCAACCAGAAAATCCGTGACCGCGAGATCGAAAAGCGGTATCTCTGCGTGACGGCGGGCGTTCCGGCGCAGCGCGAGGCGGAGCTGCGGGCGTTTCACCGCAAGGACGAGCGCACCAAGACGGCAGAGGTTTCCGACCGTCCCCTGCCCGGCTTCCGTACGATGGTGACGCGGTACAAGGTGCTGGCGGACGACGGGGTTCTGGCGCTGGTTGAGGCGGAGCTTGTTACTGGGCGGACGCACCAGATCCGCGCGCAGTTTGCGTGGGCGGGATTTCCGCTGCTCGGCGACGGTAAATATGGAATAAACAGGATCAACCGTGATTACAATGTAAAGACGCAGCTGCTCCACGCACGGCGGGTAAAATTTTGTTTTTCGACCGACGCGGGGGTGCTTTCTTATCTTGACGGGCAGGAATTCTGCACAGAAATGCCGTGGTTCGCGGAAAAATTCTTTCCGCATCAGAAAAATTGATAAAAAAGCTTGCAATTGCCGTGACTTTTATGGTATAATTGTAATGTTAATTTTTGTCCGGGAAAGCTGTTGCCGGAAAACGGCGGGATAAGCTTTTGCGAAACCGAAAGGATGTCAGGTGAAATGAAGGGTGATCTTCACTGCCACACAACGCTTTCCGACGGGTCGATGGGGATTGAGGAGGTCATTGTGCAGGCGAAGCGCACGGGCATTGACGTGCTTGCGCTGACCGACCATGATACGATTTCTTCCTCAAGCCGCGCGCAGATTCTCGGCGAACGGTACGGCGTGCAGGTTATTCCCGCGGCGGAGCTTTCCGCGTGGGACAAAAAGCGCAACGCGAAGGTACATATTCTCTGCTACGCGCCGCACAAGCCCGACCGGCTTGAAGGGACTTTGCATGAAGTCGTGCGAGATCCGCAGGCTTTGCGCCAACGAGATGATTGATAAGGTGATGGAGCTTTATCCCATCACGCCCGAGGCGGTGCTCAAGTACGCCAAGGGCAGCGAAGAGCGTGTTCAAGCAGCACATCATGCGCGCGCTGGTGAATTACGGTTACGCGACAGATTTGTACGGCGGGCTGAACCACCGGCTGTTTAACCGCAAGAACGGAATTTGTCTGGTAACGCGCGAGTATCCGGATGTGAATTTTGTTTTGGATCTGATTCACGCGTCGCGCGGGATCGCGGTGCTGGCGCATCCGTTCATGTTCGACAGCGTCGAGCTGGCGCGCGAGCTGGCGGAAAAGGGCAAGCTTGACGGCATCGAGGTTTACCACTACTCCGCGGACGATGAAACGAAAAAGAACACGCTGCTTTCCATCGCCAAAGAGCATAACTTAATTGTGACCGGCGGCTCTGACTTCCACGGGCTTTACAACCAGCGCCCGACCCACATCGGCTCACGCGTCACCGACAAGGAAAATCTCGACCGCCTGTTCAAGCTTGTTCACGCGAATGCGCAGAAGTGAGTAATCCTACCAAAGGGGGCGTTGCCCCCTCTGGACTCCCCCACCAAAGGGGGCATGCCCCCCTTTGGAAACCCGTTGTTTTTAGTTTATGGGTTTGTTGCTTTTTATGAGTTGGGGAGATTTTTTAAGATGGTGATTCTTACGATTGGAAGCTGCTCGTTTGGGTGGCTTTTATTTTTTTGGCAAAACAAAACCGGAAAGCATTTTGCTTTCCGGTTGATTTGTTTGTGGTTAGCCGAGTCCGCCCCAGCCGTTGCCTGTGTCGCCGTCGTCGTTGTCATCGTCGAAAATCGTAAACCCATTCGGTCCGGAATCGGCGGCAATGGTTTCTTCCAGCAGGAACGCAGTAATATCGAGTTCAGGCGCTTCGTAAAATTTCTTCATCGTTTTTCACCTTTCATTCTTACTTCGTTCTGTCGTTAGATGGGCGCTGAAACAAAGTCTGCGAGGTCTGCAAGGTTGATCGCCATGGGAGCTGTGTAATAGGTATCTTCGCCGATGGTGTAGAATGCGGTTACATAAACCACACCAGCACCATCAACCGCTGCAGCGTTTGCAAAATGTGACAGATCATGAACAACAAAGTAATATGTGTCGCCGTCACCGTCGGGTTCAATTGTTACGCCGTTGTTCTGGATTGACTTATAGGCTTGTTTTGCTGTAAGCACATTACCATGGCTGCGGTCGGGAGATGTGCTGTTCGAGGAAACGCAGAAGCCGATTTCAACGCCTTCCTGCGCAAGTGTCGCCTGGTCGATGGTTGCCACAAGGCGGAAATCAAAGCTGCCGTCTATGTTTGCTCTTGCCTGCACACCGTTGAGGGTGATGGGGGCGGTGTTGTCGAATTCAGCAATCAGGATATACTGATTTCCGTCATTAAAGAGAAATGTCATCGTAGCGCCTTCGACGGTGAAGTAATTAACACTTTCCAAAAATGCCGGAAGCCCGCTAAGTGTATAACCGCTCTTGGCAGTCAATATGATTTCCACTGAATATCCGTTGTTTCTGGTAAAGACATAATCTTCGGGCAGCCCGTCGCCGAGATCCGAATCTACCCAGTCAGCGACTGTTGCATTAATCTGGGAATTTGAGTTGATGGTCATATCGAGCTTTGCGCCGGTTGTCGGGGCAGTGATGCCGGTGATGGTCAGGTCGGTGACAGTCTGATCGGGGGCGGTGAGATAGAACGGAATCATCACGGTTCCCGTGGTGTTACGCATACCTGTGATGACAGCATAAGCTTTTCCTGCGGCGGTATTGTCTATGTAGGAAACGGAGAAGTCAATATCATGGGATAACGTTTCCGCCCATTCGTCAGTCAAGTAGATATACGGCTCATTGTCTGTCACTTCGCCAAGAACAAAGCTGTTATCGTTGTTAAGGAAATGAAAATCGCTTGCTGTCAGCGTGTGGGGTAAGATTGTGAAGGTTTTGGTAACTGTTCCGGTGTATCCGCCTTGTCCGGTGATGGTGACGGTTGCTGTACCGGCAGCGGTGTTGTCGGAATATTCATAGGTGTAGTCAGTGCCTACCGCCAGCGTGGTTGCACCGAGCTTCACGGAAGCGACTGTGGGTGTTTTCGCGTCGCCGTCATAAACAAGTCCGGTTGCATCGGTGAGGGTGACAGCTGCGCCGGCAATCGATGCGCTGTTAATTGTTACCATTGCCGAACCGCTGAACTCAGCGTAGTTGGGGTTGGTGACTTTATAGTACAAGGGATGTGTGCCGGTCATGTAGTATAACGGGTCTGTTGTATATGTTCCGTTTAAGGTCGCGCTGTAGGATACTTCGCTGCCGGCAGGAACGTTGTGTACTTCAATGGTATGGGGCTGACCGTCATAAACGCCGGTAAAGCCGGTTGCGTAGATGGCGGTGGGGGCGGCGGGAGTAATGGTGAAGAACGCATAAGTGCTTCCCATTAATCCATATTCTCCAGTGAATTCAATATTTACCCATCCGGCATGATCACCGGCGTTGATATTATCGCCGTATGTAGCCGTAAAATCCGTGTCGGGATCGAGCATACCGATTCCGGTTATTTTAACCTTTGTTACGGCGGGTGTCAGCTGGTTTCCCGTATAGGGTGTGGTGGTATACGCAAGCTTTACGGTGAGTGCGGAGCTGATTGGTGTCCATGCCGCATAGATATCCAGATTTTCGCCGGATGCCGTATCAATTGAGGTGACAGGGTTTGTCAGCGCCGCGTCGCTGTACCAGCCTAAAAAGGTCAGGTTGGAATTAGCAAGGGCTGTCAGCGCGATGTCCGCATCTTCTGAAGTGTAGGATGTGGGCAATGAGTTCGATGAATTGTTGAGGTTGTGGTAGGTGATGGAGTATGATTCAGGTTCACTTTCAGCCTCATTCCAACGGGCAAAGAGGGTTGTGTCTTCATTCAGATCAAGTATGGATTGAATCAGTGTTCCGGCACCTGTCGGGGTGGTATACCAGCCCACAAACGAGTAGCCAGGATACCAGAGGTTTAAACCGGTATCTTGTAAGTCGAACGCGTCCACGATCGCACCGTAGCTCATTGTCTCAGTGCTGATTGAATCACCGCTAAGAAATTGACCGCCGTTGGCGTTCAGCGTAAGGTCGCAGTTGATGGGGTGGCTGACTTGGAAGTCCTGGAAATAATAATTGCTCGCGTCGCCCATGAATACGAACACAGCAGTATCAATATCCGAACACCATACGTTTGAAGTGTCATATGTGTCTAAGTCGATAGATTGAAACCCTATACCGGCTGAGATCGGTATTGAGACCACGCCCGTAAATGCAGAATTATTATAACAATAAATATCAACCGTGCCGTCTGGAAGAGTTGGACGATTGATCTTAAAACCATCTAAACTGAAATCCTTGCCGTCGTCGCTTTGTATGATCAGGTTGGTTGCATCGGTAACATGGATGCCGCTATTGGTACTGTCATACCTAATTGTTCCGTCAGGCGTACTTTGGTCATTCGAGCTTACGAAATTTAAAAAGATTCCGTCAACACTGCTGATGCCAAAATCTACACCTTCTGTTACCTTTGAAGCAGAAGGAAGACTTCCGTTAAACGATACTGTGCCGGTGGCGACTGGTTCTGCGCTTGCCGTGAGTTTTTTGTCCAAAAGCCCTTGGACAGAATCCGAGAATGTCCCCGTCACGAGCGAAACCGCCATGACTGCTGCTGATATGCCCGCGATTAGTTTTTTCATAAAAGCACCTCTTGTCTTAATTAGTAACAATATGCCTGAAATGATTATACCATGTCGAAACATTGTTGTCAACTGTTTTGTCAATTTTTTTTGAATTATTTTCTTAAACCGCGTTTTTTTGATAATTTTTTCACAAAGGAAACATTCAAAAAAAAGCTTGTCAAAAACAAAGGGAACGTGTTATAATAAAGGTATCACTGCACGAAAGAGGTAATCAAAAATGGACATTATGGAATCCGCTCTGGAAAAGCATCGGGAATGGCGGGGCAAAATCGAGGTTGTTTCCCGCGTGGCAATCAACGACGCGCAAGCGCTGACCCATGCCTATACCCCCGGCGTGGCGCGTCCGTGCCTTGAGATACAGAAAAACCCGGATCTTTCCTACGAGCTGACCCGCCGCGCGAATCTGGTGGCGGTGATCACCGACGGCACGGCTGTACTGGGGCTGGGCGACATCGGCGGGCTTGCCGGTATGCCCGTGATGGAGGGCAAATGCGCGCTGTTTAAAGAATTCGCCGGCGTGGACGCGTTCCCGCTTTGCATCGGCTCAAAGGACACGGACGAGATTGTGCGGACGGTTGAGCTGATTGCGGGCAGCTTCGGCGGCATCAATCTCGAGGACATTGCCGCACCGCGCTGCTTTGAAATCGAGGCACGGCTGAAAGAAAAGCTTGACATTCCCGTGTTCCACGACGACCAGCACGGCACGGCGATTGTGGTGGGCGCGGCGCTGACCAACGCGGCGAAGGTCGCGGGCAAGGCGCTTTCTGACATGAAGCTTGTCATCAATGGCGCGGGTGCTGCGGGAACGGCGATTGCGCGGCTTCTGCTGTCGCTGGGCGTGGGGGAAATCGTGCTGTGCGACAAATTCGGTATTTTAAATGAGCAGAACACCGCGCTCAGCCCTGCTCACGCGCAGATTGCGGCGCTCACCAACCGCGCGCATCAGAGTGGGCTGCTTGCCGACGCGCTGCGGGGTGCGGACGCGTTTGTCGGGGTTTCCGCGCCCAATCAGGTGACGGCGGAGATGGTGCGGTCGATGGCGGACAAGCCCATTCTGTTCGCGATGGCGAATCCTGTTCCGGAAATCATGCCGGACGAAGCGAAAGCGGCAGGCGCGTTCATCGTGGGAACGGGGCGCAGTGATTTCCCGAACCAGATAAACAATGTGGTGGCGTTCCCCGGTATTTTTAAAGGTGCGCTGGAAGTCCGCGCGCGCGACATCAACGAGGAAATGAAGCTTGCCGCGGCGCAGGCGATTGCCGCGTGTGTGCCGGCGGACAAGCTTTGTGCGGAATTTATTCTGCCCAACGCATTTAACCGCAGCGTTCCGGCGGCGGTGGCGCGTGCGGTTGCGGAAGCGGCGGTGCGGACGAAAAGCGCGCGCATTGCGCCTGCGTTTTAGGGGGAATTTTTGTGAGAGTCGAATACAAGCCAAAGGGTGTCTGTGCCGCAAAAATCATCATCGACACGGAGGGCGGCATCGTGCGCGACGTGGTCTTTGTGGGCGGCTGTGACGGCAACGCAAAGGGCGTTGCGGCGCTGGTGCGCGGGATGCGCACGGAGGAGGTCATCGCGCGGCTCGACGGCATCACCTGCGGTCGCAAGGGTACATCCTGTCCGGCGCAGCTTGCGCAGGCGCTGAGGATGAATATGCTGTAATAAACGTAAACTGTAGATAAACCCTGACCAAAGGGGGCGTTGCCCCCCTCTGGACTCCCCCACCAAAGGGTACAAGTACCCTTTGGAAACCCATTGTTTTTGGGATTATACTTTGATTTTCTTTGCCGCCTTGTGCTGTGGCTACGGTTTTGTGATTCTATATAAAGCGCTCGAAAAAAAGTCTATACTTAATTCATAGTCTGAATCCGTCCTGATAAGAGGGCGGATTTTTATGTATGCGTTTAAGCAAGCTCCCCTGCCGCTTCGCGCGCCATGCGTTCGGCGAAAGCTTGGACAAAGACGTGTTTTTCTTCGTAAATATTCCGGCTATAGTTAAAATGCAGTTCATTGCGCTGCTTTTCATACTTCCGTGCACGTTCTGCCAAAATCTCCGATGCGGTTCGCTCCATCGACCAATCCTCTTTCAGCGCATAGTGGAATGTGCACCAGATTTCAAACGCGCCGAAATGGTCGAGAAAATCGGCATCCTGTAGGATTTTCAATTCAAGCGGAAGATCCGGTGCGCTCCGGCTGTCGTGGCGGGCGATCAGTGCGCAGATGGTGTCGCATTCCTCCGGTGTGCAGAACGGTGCAATCAGTTCCGCGGTGCGCGCTGCGCCCAAGGCTTCGTGTTCCTCGTGGCGGTCGCCGCCGTTGCAGATATCATGAAACCATGCCGCGACGGTGAGGGTGTCGGTTTCGCCGGTGTAATTCAATTCCGCACAAAGGGTTTTCACCAAGACAGCGGTGCGCTTGCCGTGGTGGAGCTTGTTCCCCGTTTCCTTATAGGGATGACTTGCCCTGCCGCCCAGTTCGGCAACGGCGATGGTTTCGATTTGTTGTAAATTCATAACTTCCTCCCGCTTTTCTTGACAACGACACAAAAAAGGCGTATAATGAAAATTACACGCCTTGTTTTTTTGTATGAAAATAATATCCCATTTAACAATATTATTGTAGCACAAGTCAAGTCAATTGTCAATAGCAAAAATAACGATTTTGGGGAGGTTTTTTTGTGGAATTTGAATTAACACCGGATTTTTTGACGCAAACGCTTTCTGAAGCGGCGCTGACGGCGGCACTGCTTCAGACCAATGCGCTGTCGGCGGAGTATGGGCTTGTTCTGTCCGAACAGGACGCGAAAATGCTGGCGGCGGCGGGAAAGGAAGCGTTGGAGATTCAGGACAGAATTGAGTTTGGAAAAAGCGTTACGGTTTTACTGATCGAGAAATTCATGCGCAGTACTTATCTTGTCCAGACAGAGTATGCTCCCACCCTTGCCGCGCTGCTGGATGTGTTTTATCAAGCAAAGGAGGAGTGCTTGGATATTCTGACCGACGAGGAGGTGCTTGATTTGATGTTTGATTTTTTCGAGCGCGAAAGCGGCGGCAGCATTGAGCTGCTCCAAAGCAGGGATTTGGATGTGCTGTGCCGGAAAATTCGCTATACCGCGCTTGGTATCGCCGAAGACGAGGAGGATTTGGATGTGTGAGCTGACCGGCGCGCTGCCGTTTAGCGATGCTGACACGGATTCCCAAAATTACACGCTTTCGCTGCTCAGGCTTTGCAGTCTGCACAAGTGCATCCCGGCACAGCGGCTATCAGAAATCCGCAGCGGGCTGGAAGAAGCATTTCTCGAAACCGCGGCACAGTTCACCATGCGGGCGAGTAGTTCCCTGCCGAAAAAGCAGGCGGCGCTCCTTTATTCCTCGGTTTTGTTTCAGGCGGATGTGTTCTTGCGCGGGCTGGAATCACCGCAGCGGGCAGTTGATGCGCTGCGGACGATGCCCGTTGCGGAATTGCGCAAAGCCGGACAGAATCTAATTCTGGAAATACACCGGGAGAACGTGCGAATTTTTAAATCGGCGTATGCGCTGCGGTTGAACTTTCCGCTGTTCGGCTATCGTTATGTGATGGATGCTGCGTTTGACGAATACTTCCGCCTGTATTCCGCGCGATTTGATGCGAGAAACTGCATTGCCGCAATCGATTACCCGCTGCTCGGCGTTGCGGCATATGCGATTGAAGATAAGGGTGCGCTGTTTATCCGTGCATACTACACGGGGATTCTGCATGAGAATGAATTCTGCGCGCGGTTTCCGGAACACGAAACGGAAGCCTTTCTGCATGCTTACGGCAGACTGTACGGCTGTGCGTACACGGATCTGGTTTTTAATATCGCCGAGGTGCTGCTCAACAATCTGCTTGTCTGCGGGATGCTGGAAAAGTCTTTGTTTACGCTGTATCCCACCGGTGCGGAGCTACGGCGACTGCAACAGCAATTTGTGCGGATGCCGGAGCAGTCCATTCGCGCGGCGGCGGCGGAGGCTTTTCTGCGCTATCAAGCTTTGATTCCGGCACCGGGCTGTTATGCGTATCTGTGCCGGTATCTGCCGGCATTTGCGCAGGATTTATACGCAAGGATACAAAACGGCGGGCTGGGCGGCTTTGTCATCTGCGCGGACTGACAGCGAATTTTACCGAACTGTCTGTTGAAATACAAGGCATCACCGCACAATTCTGGTGCGCAGATTGCGTAGCCAGAAATTTCGTCAGTTTGTTCAAAAAGACCGCAGTAAGGCTGACGCCTCGAAAGAATTTTTGGGAAAAATGACGGAATTTATGCAAGCGAGATGTGTTCCAAGCCGTAGGCGCGAATTGTGCGGTGATGCCATAAATAAAAAAATCAGACTTCCAAGGGGATAGAAGTCTGATTTCACTTTTACACAATGTTACCGTTTATACCGATGTATAAATCGGTCACATTGTTCTCTGGATGGCAGTCATCATTTTTGATCACCACGTAATAACAGTCGGTGATCGGTTTGAGGTCGTTTGACACAAGGTGTGCGAGCAGGGTGTGTTTGGATTGACCGAGCATGCCGTAAGAGCCGAAATGCCGGATTTTGGCGGCGTTTTCCAGTCGGAAGCGTGGCTTTAATATGTAATGCTCGTTGCTGGCGAAGGCTTCCCCACCGGCACGAGAAATTCGATGTCCAGAACGGATTCTTCCCACGCACGGACACCGGCGTTGATGGAAAAAACAATCGGGCTTTTCACCGAAAGCCCGATAGGCTCCACACTTTTTCCGATATGACTGACCAGCGAACCGAGCTTGGATAGACGCGTTCTGGTTCGGTAGGACAGAACAAATTCATAATCTAGATACTGCCGGTCAATTACCTGCATTCGTACACCTCTTGTTGTCGGGTTATACCCCATTTCTCCGCGTGTCAGTCCATGGATTCATTGTAACACCGGTTTCGACGCATTTCAACAAAATCGGAATAAACTGTTGTGATTTTGGAACAAACTGCATTTTTCCTTGCCAAACGTGCGCAATTGTGCTATACTTGGCATATTAAAACCAACGGAGGGGATTTCGACAAAGTGAAAATTGCGGTCTGTGACGACGAGCGGGTGCTATGCGACGCGTTGTGTAAAATTCTAGAGGAATATTCCATCAGCCGTGGAATGGACATTGTCACCTACCGTTATCACAGCGGGCAGGCGCTGCTCGGCGCAGGAGTCAGCTTTTCGGCGGTGTTCATGGACTACTGCATGGATGGGCTAAACGGAATTGATACCCTGCGCAGACTGCGCGAAACGGACAAGGATACGGCGGTGATTTTTCTCACGAGCTATCCGCACATCGTATTTGAAAGCTTTGAAGTAAACACATTTCGGTTTCTTGTCAAGCCCGTGGAACGGAATGCGGTGTTTGCGGCGCTTGACGCGCTTTTGCGGCAGCTCGGCGACGGTCGGTTTTTGGAAATTCCCACGGCGGATGAGGTCTGGCGGGTGGCGGTCGGCGACATTATCTATGTCGAGGCAAACCGCAAACGCACGGTGGTGCGCACCGCCGTGCAGAGCTTTGACTGCGCGAAAAGCTTAAGCGCGCTGGAAAAGGAGCTGCCCGGAGATTTGTTCTGCCGCATTCATAAAAGCTATATTGCGGGGCTGCACCACATCGCCAACCACACGCAGACGACGGTGTTGTTTGACAACGGCGAACAGGGGCTGATCGGGCGGAGCTACCGGATGGAATTCAAGAAAATGCTCAGCCATTATATTTTAAAAACAAATGCAAGGGAATGATATTGTGCGCGATCAGCTGCTGATCAGCGCGGGGGATATGCTTTTGGCGCTGACCTCGATGCTGGTGTTTTGTTATTACAACCGGATCAATCCATTTTCTGTTCGGTGGAAAATCATTTTATTCACGGCGTTTTCCGGCGTATATGCTGGAGCGATTTATGCGCCTGCCGTGGCGCATCCGGGTGCGTTCGCGATGGCGATTGCGATTGGGTTTGACATTAAATTCTTCGTCTGGAGTCTGTTGCTCGGAAAACGACTGAGCCTATCGGTGGTTTACATCGCATATGCAACAATGACGTCGGTTACCATGATTTCCTCAATTCCGAAACTGGCGATCAAGGTTTTTACAGGACACGCGGCGGATACCCGGACACAATGGCTTATAAGTATTTTTATCACGATGGGTATGCTGTTTTTTCTGTGGCGCGTTATCCGCACACAGCGCCTTGACGGGATTGTCGCCACGCTAAAAAAAATCACGGTACCGATTTATGTCCTGCTGGCTTTGCTGATGCAGGTGATGGAATCCATGCTCACAATCATTGCGATTGACGCTGAGAATTTCAATAAGCAGCGGCAGGTTTATCAGTTTCTGACGATTTTGTTTTTCATTCTGCTGATTGCGGTGACGATGTCGCTTGTGATCAACAACCTGGCGCAGACACAGTATAAGGAAATCTCCCGTCTGCTGGAAAAGCAGGTGCGTGAGCAGGTGGCGCGGTATCAGGAACAGCTGCGCGCGGATGAGGAACTCAAACGCTTCCGGCATGATTACCGCAACCACATGGAATGTATCGGGTCGCTGGTGCATTCCGGCGCGACGGCGGACGCGCAGGATTATATTGCGCGACTGGCGGAAAAAATGAGTTTTGACACCAATCGCTTTGACACGGGCAATCCGCTGGTCAACGCGATCCTCGGCGAAAAGGAGCGGCTGGCATCCGCAAACCACATCGCATTTTCTGCGAGCGGGTTTTTCCACCCGCTGTTCAGCGTGACGGACACCTGCATCATCCTCGGAAACGCGCTCGACAACGCACTGGAGGCGTGCGGCAAGCTGGACAAGTACCGGTTCATTTCGGTGGATATCAATGTACATAAGCCGTATCAGATGATTGTGATCAAAAATTCCGCGGGCGAGGTGACGGATCTTTCCACCACAAAGTCGGATCGCGAAAACCATGGCTTCGGGCTGAGCAACATCGCGCGGGCGGTCAAGGATCACGACGGTACGATGCTCACCGAATGCGAAAACGGCGTGTTTACGCTGAGCGTGACCGTAAAAGTCGAATAGAAGCAAATTTCATCCGTCCGGATTCTTCCGGACGGATTTTTTTGCCGCATAATTTCATGCGAACGCATTATACTAAGCGCAGTAACGATTTTGCGGAGGAAGCTTATGTTCGGTTTTTATTACAAAAAACTCAAATACTTGCTCCGGCGCGGCGCGCTGCTGGCGGAAAACAGCGCAGCCGCCGCGCGGCAGGAGCAGGCAAAGGACGGCGCGCGACTTTCCGCGGACAAGCTGGCGGATACGCTCGCGGACAACATCGCTTATTTCAAACAGACACTGGGCAACAGCGGCGATCTGGTGATCCACGAATTCTGGTACGACGACAAGCGGTATCACGCGGCGCTGTTTTTCATTGACGGGCTGGTGAACACGGATATCATCACGCAGTCGGTGCTGCGTCCGCTACTTGAGAACAGCAGTGCGATGGCGGCGCGCGGCATTCACGCACAGCCGGCGCAGGTCAAGGAGCTGGTGCTTTGCTCAGGGGATGTGACGGAGGACGAATCGGTTTCAAAGCTGATGGACGGGCTGCTTTCGGGCAACACGGTGCTGGTGTTTGAGCATTACGAAAAGGGCTTGCTGATCAGCACAAAGGGCTGGGAAAAGCGCGCGGTCAGCGAGCCGGAAACCGAGTCGGTCGTGCGCGGTCCGCGGGAAGGCTTTGTGGAAAACCTGCGCACGAACACCGCCCTGATGCGCCGAAAAATCAAAAGCCCGCTGCTGCGCATGGAACAGCTTGTGGTGGGCGAGAAAACCAAGACGGATGTGTGCCTGTGTTATCTGGATACGGTGGTGAAGCCGGAGGTGGTCGCTCTGGTACGGGAGCGGATTTCGGCGATCAAGACGGATGCGATTTTGGATTCGGGCTATATTGAGGAATTCATCGAGGACAGACCCTTTTCGATTTTCCCCACCATTTCGTATACCGAAAAGCCGGATGTGGCGGCGGCGAAGGTGCTGGAGGGGCGCGTGGCGATCATCGCGGACGGAAGCCCCTTTGTTCTGACGGCACCGATGCTGTTCACCGAGAGCTTTCAGACGTCGGAGGATTATTCGGTGCGGTATTTTTACGCGTCGTTCAACCGGCTGCTGCGGTTTTTTGCGTATTTCATCACAGTGTTCGGTCCGGCAATGTATCTGGCGCTGACGACGTTTCATCAGGAGCTGATTCCGTCAACGCTGCTGTTCACGATCACAAAGGCGCGTGAAGGCACGCCGTTTCCGGCTTTTCTGGAGGCTCTGGTGCTGGTGATTTCGTTTGAAATCCTGCGGGAAGCCGGCATACGACTCCCCCACCCCGTCGGGCAGGCAATCAGCATCGTCGGGGCGCTTGTCATGGGCGACGCGGCGGTTTCCGCGGGGCTGGTCGGCGCGCCGATGGTCATTACAATCGCGATCACGGCGGTATCGGGCTTCGCGATACCGGCGCACGCGGATTCGATATTGATTCTGCGACTGGCGGCGATGGTCTGCGCGACGCTGCTGGGCGGGTTCGGCATCACGGTGGCTGCGCTGGCGATGATGATTCACTTAGGCTCGATCAAGTCGTTCGGGGTGGATTATTTCGACGGGCTGACG
Source organism: Oscillospiraceae bacterium (assembly GCA_047602575.1). Lineage (GTDB taxonomy): Bacteria > Bacillota > Clostridia > Oscillospirales > Ruminococcaceae > UBA1366. Next base: position 299,517 of record JASGGY010000007.1, on the reverse strand, counting down.
GTTTCGCGCAACCAGGAGGACAAGCTGGTGCGTATGCCGCAGTGGTTTATAAAAAAACGTCCGCTGGGGCTGGCGGGTCAGGATGTCGTGCGGACGGTGGCGGTTGTTCCGCCGCCGGAAAAAAAAGGACAGTGAGGCTGTTGTAACGATGAGAAAAAGCAAATGTGCGCGGGCTTGCCTGCTTGTCTGCGCGGCGATGAGCCTAACGCTGTGCGGATGCTGGGATCAGCGGGAGCTTGACACGCTGGCGATTGTCACGGGGATGGGACTGGACGTGGGCGGTGAACCGGATGCGATTGACGTGACGCTTCAGGTGGGCGATTTCCAGAGTGCCGGCGGTGCGGGCGGCGGCGGTGCGGGAGAAGAACCGGTGCAGTCGAGCGTGATTCTCGTCGAACAGGAGGAAAAAACCATCCTGTCGGCAATTGATAAAATGCGCTGCAAAAGCACGCGCAATCTCTTTTTGCACCACAACCAGATGATTGTCATCAGCCAGGCGCTTGCCGAAAAAGGGCTGGAGGACGAAACGGATTTCTTCCTGCGCAACATCGATGCGCGGCTTGAGGTCAACCTGTATATGGTTGAGGGGGATGTGAAGGCGTTTCTTTCGGCTGTTCCGGAAAATGAGGACAGCACGGCGCTTGCGCTGTCTGGGATGATGGATCTTGAGCAAAAAACCGCGCCTGGGTTCGGGGTCAACTGTCTGCGGTTTATTTCAAATATCATTTCAAAGACCATTTCCTCCGCCGTGCCGATTGTCAAAGCGCAGGAGCAGGACAACGGAAAGAGTACGATTTCGTTTGACGGGATGGCGTTGTTTTCGGACGGAAAAATGGTGGGCAGGCTCGACGAAGCGGACATACCGGGGTTTTTGTGGCTTTATGACGGAGTCATGAACAAAGCGGTGACCATCGAAGATCAAAACGGCACGGCGTCGATCCGCATTGAACAGGAAACGCCAAAGGTGCGGGCTTATTTCGACGAAGCGGGCGGCGTGGTGTTTGACGCGCAGCTTGACGGAAACGCGGCAATCGGCGAAATGCAGGGCTTCAGCGGTATGGAGATGACGGAGGTTGCGGCGTCGCTTCAGGCTGCGCTCAACCGCGAGATGGAGGCGCGTTGTCAGGAAACATTCAAAAAAACGCAGGACGTGGCGGCGGATATTTATGAGGTCGGCGAATATTTATACCAGCATGATCCGAAGCGGTTTTTAGAAATCAAGCCGCGCTGGACGGAGGTTTATCCGCAGGTGACGCTGAAGGTTCACGCAAAGCTGCAGATCAAAACCACCGGACAGGCGGGTAAATCGCTGGAAATGGGAGGGTAGCCGGATGGATGATTCCAATACAAACCGGATCAGCAAGCCGGTGTTTTTGTTCTGCGTGGCTTGCTTTATTCAGTCCGCGACGATGCTGTCGGTGTATGTGGTCGGGCTGACGGAGCAGGACTCGTGGGCCGCTCTGCTTTTCGCGGCGGTGCTGTATCTGCCGGTGCTGGCGGTTCTGCTGACGCTGATCCGGAAATTCCCGGACAAAGGCTTGTTTGAACTCAACGAGGCGGCGTTCGGTAAAGTTGGCGGTGCGGTGGTTTCGGGCGTGTATGTGCTGTTCTTTTATTTTCTCACCACGCTCAACCTCAACAGCGCGGGGCGCTTTGTCAAGCAGACGATTATGACCAACACGCCGATTGAGGTGCTGAACATCTGCTACATCGCGCTGGCGGCATATGCCATCAGCAAGGGCTTTAATGTCATCGGGCGCTATGCGACGTTTTTTTCCTTTTTGTCACTGGCGGTCATCTCATTTTCGATTTTCGCAACCTCTCAGATTTTTGATGTGCGCAACTTCCTGCCCTTGTTTGACAAAGAGCCGATGCGGTATGTTCAAAGCACGCACATACTGCTGACGATTCCGCTGGGCGAGCTGGTTTGTATGCTGGTGATCGCGCCCTATGTCAAGCGGAACAAGCCGGGGCTGGGCAAGGAGTTCCTGTGGGGATATATTGTGGGCCTCGTCGCGTTTCTGGCGGTTCTCATCCGCGACGCGGGGGTTCTGGGAAACACCATCGGTTACTTCTCCCTGCCGGCGTTTCAGACGCTCAAGCTCGCGCGGGTTGCCGACACGCTCGGGCATCTGGAAATTCTGCTGGCGACGGTTCTGATTGTTCTGATTTACTTCCGGATTGCATTGTTGTTCTTCTGCATGACGGTGATGCTGGCGAAGATTGTGCGGGTGAAAAATTTAAAATTCCTTGTCATCAGCACGGCATCGATGGTTCTGACCTATTCGTTCTTTATCTTTCAGCGAAGCACGGATCGGATTCTTTATAACACCAGCGTGACACCGTTTCTCTGGACGGTGGTGGAAATTCTTTTGCCGGTGACAACACTCATGGTGCTGGCGGTGCGGGGCAAGCTTTCGCACGGCGCGGCGGGAAAGGGGTAAGGCGGTATGCTGGTGACGATCTTTCCGCTGCTGGCGCTGTTCGGGGCGCACAGGGCTTCCCAATCGCTGTCAAAACGGGATCTGACGATATTCTGGCTATTTCTGATAACGGCATTTGTGTTCGCGGCTGCATACACATGGCTGAATTTCCGCTTCAGCGCGCTGGAGGCACTGACGGGATTCATGCGGGACAAGCTCGGGATTTCCTATCCGGCATAACCGGTGCGGGGTTGTTCAAACAAAAAGAGCGCCCTGGCTGGAGCGCCCTTTGATTGTTATTCGCCGAGAAGCTTCACGATGTCGGCTTCGAGTTTTTCGGGTTCGTAGGCGGGGGAATAGCGGGCTGCGACTACGCCGGTTTTTGAGATGAGGAATTTGCCGAAGTTCCATTTTACGTCGCTTTTTTCTTTGGTTTTGTTGAGGGGCTTGACCACCAGCTCGAACGCAGCGGTTTTGGCGTTGCCCTTGTCTTTGGGGGCTTGCGCCTTGAGCCAGGTGTAAAGGGGGTGTGCGTTTTCGCCGTTGACATCGATTTTGGCAAAGCGCGGGAATGTGGTGTTGTAATTGAGGGTGCAGAAGCTCTGGATCTCCTCGTCTGAGCCGGGGGCTTGTGACATGAATTGGTTGCAGGGGAAATCGAGAATCTCCAAACCTTGGTCTTTATACTTCTGGTATAAGCTTTCGAGCGCTTCGTACTGGGGGGTCAGCCCGCATTTGGTGGCGGTGTTGACGACAAGAACGACCTTGCCGGAAAACGCGTCGAGAGAAACCTCCGCGCCTTTGTTGTCGGTTGCTTTGAACTCGTAGAAACTCATAAGAAACTTCCTTCCTCCGCTGTGCGGATATAAATTTATGAAACTAATTCGGATGCGTGTTACTCTGTGCGGGTGGGCTTGCCGAGAATTTTATAGAGCGTGACGTACAGCGCCTGTGCTTCCTCCGGCGTGACCGGAATGCACGCGCCGAGCTTTTGCGGGATGCCGGCGGCTTGTTCGCGTAGGGCAAGCCCCGCGTCGGTGAGGGTAATCTCCACACTGCGCTCGTCCTGCAGCCGGCGGGTGCGCGTGAGCAGACCGGTGTGCTCAAGCTTTTTGAGCAAGGGGGTGAGCGTGCCGGAGTCGAGATAAAGGGCTTCACCAAGCGCTTTGACGGTGAGAGTTTTGTGTTCCCACAAAACCAGCAGGGCGATGTACTGCGTGTAGGTCAGCCCGAGCGGCTCGAGGAACGGCTGATAGCGCCGGACGATTTCCTTTGCACAAGCATAGAGCGGGAAGCAGAGCTGGCGCTCAAGCTTGAGGGCTTCGTAGCAGTTGTCCATCGGGGCATCTTCTTTCCGTTTGATTGATTACAATTTAATTTTACACAATGTTTTTGTTTTTGTCAATATAAACATATGAAACCGCCGCGGAATTTGAAACTCCGCGGCGGTTTGGGTTTATTCATTTAGCTTGAGCATCTGCCCGGCGAAAATCAGGTCAGGATTTTTAATCGCGTTGCGCCTGACAAGCAGCGTGACGGACACGCCGGTCGCCGCGGCGATGGCGGAGAGGGTGTCACCTTTTTTCACGGTGTAGGTTTTGGGTTGGACGGCGGCTTTCGCGGCGGGCAGCTTCAGCTTTTGCCCTTTGAAAATCAGGTTGGGGTTTTTGATGGCATTGCGTGCGGCGAGGGCGGCGACGGTGGTTTTGTACGCCGCGGCAATCGCGGAGAGGGTGTCCCCCGCTTTCACGGTGTAGAGGGCTGGCTTTTCGGCGGCGGATTCTTTCGCAGGGGCGGCGGGAGAATTCGTGAGGGGTGCGGATTCCGGTTTGTCCGTTTTTTGAGGGAGGTAGGAGAAATTCAGATCGACATAGGCGGATTGTGCGCCCAGAAGCGCGCCGCTTCCTTTCGATGAATACTGCCACAGGCGGATTTTGTCTTTGACGGCGGTCATCATCTTGCCGTAGCGGGTGGTCGGGAACACCGCGTCGGTCTGGTTGAGCTGATAGCCGCTGTAATAGTAGGCAATCCACAGCGCGGCTTCGAGCTGGGCGGGGATGAGGCGTTCGTAGAGCCACGCGATCGAGCAGTAGACAAGCGCCTCGAAGCCCGCCGCCTGAAGCTGCGCGCAGTACCAGTTGGCAAAGTCGGTCAGCTCCTGCCGGGTGAGGGCGGTGGTTCTGCCGCTTTCCAGCTCAAGATCCAGCGCCGCAAAGCGGATGTTTTTGCCGGTGAGCAGGCTGCGCAGAGCGGCAAGCTCCTCCAGCGCGGCGGTCTGGGCGGACTTGAAGGTGGCAGTTTCGCCGTAGTGGGCGGTGGTGAACACATACACGCCTGCGTCCGGATAGCCCGCGGCGATTGCGGCTGCGTAGTTTTCCTGAAAACGCGTATCCTCCCCGGCGCCGTATTGCGCGCGCAGGATGATGCCCTCAACGCCGGCGGCTCTGGATTTGGCGAAATCCATTTCGCCCTGATGCTTGGAAATGTCGATGTAGTCCATGTAAAACCTCCTTGTTATTAAGACATCACCGCATAATTCTGGCGCACATCTAGCTTGCATAGATTATCTTGCATAGATTATGCGGTAATACCTAAGAACTTATGTTCTAATTTAAGGATAACATAGAAACAAACGTTTGTCAAGCGGCTGACGGAAATTTTTTCTGACGGGGTGGATTTTCTGAAAAACAAGTGCGGCGGAGAATGTGAAATTTTTGTAAAGCGCTTGACAAACGTAGTTGCGTCACGTATAATAACAGCAGAATATCTGAAATCCTGTGAGCAAAGGTAAGTAGCTTATCTGACGGTGGCACAGAGAGCCGGCGGCGGTGGAAGTCCGGCACATACGGGGTAAGTGAATGGATTTGTGAGGAGCTTGGCAAAAACGTGCGGTGTGCGCGTGAGTAGCTTATGCCGCGTGTTCCGGCGTTATCGGAGCGGGATATTGATGCGGAACTGTTTTCATTTCGCGGCGTATCTTTGAGCCGGATTTTTATTCGGGAATTTGGGTGGTACCACGGCATTCTGTCGTCCCATGGTTTGCAATTTGCAGGCTTTGCGGAGGCGGGATTTTTTTATTGATGATTTCCTCCGTTAAAGCAATACTAAGCTTAACGGAGGTTTTTTTATGCTGTTTCCAACAAAAGAAGAAGCGATGGGGCTGCTTGCGGACTATCGCAGCGTGCCGGTGTTCCGCGAGCTGCTGATTGACTCGTTTACGCCGGTGCAGATGTTCAACGCCCTGCACGAGGCTTACGCGAAGTGTTTTATCCTTGAGTCGGTGGACAACAAGGACCAGTGGGGGCGGTATTCGTTCGTGGGGGTGAACCCCAAGGCGGAGATTACGCTGAAAAACGGCAAGGCGCGGATTGTCACGGCGGCGGGCGCAGCCGAACACACGGTGAAGAATCCGATCACCTTCCTCGGCGAACTCATTGAGCGGTACCGTTCGCCGAAATTCACGAACCGCCCGAAATTCACCGGCGGGCTGGTGGGGTATTTCGCTTATGATATGATCCGGTATTTCGAGAAAACGCTGGTCAATCCCCCGCCGGACGACTTAAATATGCCCGACGCGAATTTATTCTTGTTCGATGAAATCGTCGCGTATGACCATTTAAGCAACAAGGCGGTTATCATCATCAACATCAATTCCGCGGACATGGCGGAGGTTTCGCCGGAAAGCGTAGATGTGGCTTATGAAAAATGCGCTGCCCGCGCGGAGGAGATCATCACGGTGCTGCGGGAATACACCCCCAAGCCCATGGCGAAAAAGAACGCCGCCGCTCGCACGGTGAACGTGACCTCGAACATCACCAAGGAGCAGTACTGCACCAATGTCGAGCGCGCAAAGGAATACATCCGCAACGGCGATATTTTTCAGGTTGTGCCATCGCAGCGCTTTGAAATCGACAACCCGCCGGACAGCTTTGACGTTTACCGGATGCTGCGCTCGACCAATCCGTCGCCGTATCTGTTTTATTTCAACCATGACGATTACGCCATCGCGGGTGCGTCGCCGGAGATGCTTGTTTCTGTTGACGGGAAAACGGTGATTACAAAGCCCATTGCGGGAACGGTGAAGCGCGGGCTGACCGCCGATGAGGATTTTAAAAACGAACAGCGGCTGTTGAATGATCCCAAGGAGCGCGCGGAGCATACGATGCTCGTTGACCTAGGGCGCAACGACATCGGCAAGGTTTCGGAATTTGGTTCGGTGGAGGTGACGGACTTCATGTTCGTCGAACGTTACTCAAAGGTAATGCACCTCGTTTCCAATGTCAGGGGCACGCTGCGGGCGGACAAAACGCCGCTTGACGCACTCATGGCGGTGCTGCCGGCGGGGACGCTTTCGGGCGCGCCCAAGGTAAGGGCGATGGAAATTATTGATGAGCTGGAAACCACCAAGCGCGGACTTTACGGCGGAACGGTCGGATATCTTGCCTTTGACGGCAGTCTTGACACCTGCATTGCCATCCGCACGGTACTGTTCCGCAACGATAAGGCCTATATTCAGGCGGGCGGCGGCGTTGTGCTGGACAGCGTCGCGGAGAGCGAATACGAGGAATCCTGCAACAAGGCGCAGGCGGTCATCAACGCGGTGCTTGCCGCGAGCGAGATATAGGAGGGGCAGCCATGATACTATTGATTGACAATTACGATTCGTTCACTTATAATTTATACCAAGCCATCGGCAAGCTTTACCCTGACATTTTGGTCGCGCGCAACGATGAAATTACGCTCGCGGAAATTGAAGCGCTCAAACCCGATGCGATCATTGTTTCGCCCGGTCCGGGCTATCCGAAAACGGCGGGGATTTCCATCGCAGCGATACAGAAATTCAGCGGCGAAATCCCGATTCTGGGCGTGTGTCTGGGGCATCAGGTGATCGGCGAGGCGTTCGGCGGAACGGTCAAGGTCGCAAAGGAGCAGCTGCACGGCAAGTCGAGCATGATTACCGTCAACACCTCAAACGGCTTGTTCGAGGGGCTGCCGGAGCAGATTGCGGCGGCGCGTTATCACTCGCTGATTGTGGACAGCATCACCTTACCGCCGTGCTTAAGCGTGATTGCGACGGACGACAAGGCGCAGATTATGGCGCTGCGGCACAAGACGCACGACACGTTCGGTGTACAGTTCCATCCGGAGTCGATTTTAACGGAAATCGGTGACAAAATCATCTCGAATTTTCTCAATAACATTGTCGGCATCAAGGTGAAAACCGCCGCCGCGCCGAACATTCCGGAGATGGAGCGGACGGAGCTGAAAAAATATATTTTCAAAGTGACTGACGGCGAGAGTCTGACTGAGGATGAAGCTTATGACGCGATGGACGTCATCATGAGTGACCGTGCGAGCAACGCACAGATTGCGTCTTTCTTAACCGCGCTGCGGATGAAGGGTGAGCATATCAGTGAGATCACGGGCTTTGCGCGCGTGATGCGACAGAAGATGAACGTCATCCGCAACGAGCGCAATGTGATTGACATTGTGGGGACGGGTGGGGATCTGGCGAACAGCTTTAACATTTCCACCACGTCGGCGTTTGTCATTGCGGGTGCGGGGGTGCGCGTGGCGAAGCACGGCAACCGGAATGTTTCCTCAAAATGCGGTGCTGCGGACGTTCTGGAAGCGCTGGGGGTAAAAATCACCTCCACGCCGGAAAGCGCGGCGGCTTGTTTAGATGAAGTCGGCATCAGCTTCTTATTCGCGCAGAGTTACCATGCGGCGATGCGGTTTGTGGGGCCTGTGCGTAAGCAACTCGGGGTGCGGACGGTGTTCAATATCCTGGGACCGCTTGCCAATCCTGCGCTGGCGGATTACATTGTACTGGGTGTATGCGACCCGAATTTGCTTGAGCCGATGGGGCGTGTGCTGATGAATCTGGGCATCAAGTCGGCGATGCTGGTTTACGGCAACGACAGGCTGGATGAGATTTCTATTTCCGATTCCACGACCATCTGCGAAGTGAAGGACGACCGGCTGATCAAGTACACCATTTCCCCCGAGCAGTTCAATCTGCGTTTGGGCAACAAGTCGGAAATCGTGGGCGGCGACGCTGTCTGCAACGCGGGGATCACAAAGGGCATTCTCGCCGGAACGATCCGTGGGGCGAAGCGGGACATTGTGCTGCTCAACGCTGGCTGTGCGCTTTATGTGAGCGGGGCGGCCTCCGACATTGCGGCGGGGATTGCGCTGGCGCGGGCGTCAGTTGATTCCGGTGCGGCACTGAGAAAGTTGGATGAGCTGGTTGCAGCGACAAATTTGGCTTAAATGGGGTGGTGCGGGTTGTAGGGCGGGGGCTTGCTCCCGCCGCAGGGCTGCACAATCCCGGCGGGAGCAAGCCCCCGCCCTACAACCACCCCAAAACCCGAAAAAAGGAGCTTTCTATGATACTCGACGATATTGTAACACACCGGCTTGAGCAGCTTACGCGGGAGAAAGCGCTGCTCTCACCGGAGGCGGCAAAGCGGCTCGCCGCAGCGGCACCCACACCGCGCGGATTTAAGGCGGCGCTTGCGAAGGACGGACTGTCGGTGATTGCGGAGGTCAAAAAAGCGTCGCCGTCAAAGGGCGTGATCTGCGCGGAGTTTGACCCGGTGCGGATTGCGCACGCGTATGAAGCGGCGGGCGCGGACGCGGTGAGCGTTCTGACAGAGGAGCATTATTTTCAGGGCGATATGCGGTATCTGGAAGCGATCCGCGGGACGGTTTCACTGCCGCTGCTACGCAAGGATTTTATCGTGGACGCTTACCAGATTTATCACGCGCGGGTAGCGGGCGCGGATGCGGTGCTGCTGATCTGCGCGCTGCTAGATGTGAAAACGCTGATCGAATTCTCGGCAATCGCGCACGGGCTTGGCATGGACTGCCTGACCGAGGTGCATGATTTGTACGAGCTGGAAGCTGCTGCGGCGGCGGATGCGGATATCATCGGCATCAACAACCGCAACTTAAAAACCTTTGAGGTGAATCTGCAAACCACGCGGGTGGTGGCGGAAAACGTGCCGGATGAGGCGATTCTGGTTTCGGAAAGCGGTCTGCGTGACAACACGGATCTGCGCATGGTGCGCAAATTCGGCGCGGACGCGGTTTTGATCGGCGAAACGTTCATGAGAAAAGCAGGATTCTCCGAGCGCTTTGAAGCGGACACAGCGGCTGAAATGACGCGTCTGCGGGCGGGGATTCTGTGACGGAGGTTCTGTGATGAGGCTGAAACTTTGCGGGCTGCGCCGGATGGAGGACATTGCATTGGTCAACGCAGCGTTGCCGGATTATGCGGGATTTATTCTTGCGCCGTCAAAGCGGTGGGTGAGCGTCGCGCAGCTTGAAGCGCTGACCGGACGACTTGACTGGCGGATCGTGCGGGTGGGGGTGTTTGTCAATGCACCGCTGCCGGAAATCGTGCAGGCGCTGCCCTTTATTGATATTGTTCAGCTGCACGGTGACGAGGATGCGGATTATTTTGCTGCACTCAGAAGCCTGACGGACAAGGAGCTTTGGAAAGCGGTGCGCGTGCGCACGGCAGCGGACATCGAAGCGGCGCAGGCACTCCCCTGCGCAAAGCTTTTACTTGATGGATTTTCCGTGGCGGGCTACGGCGGAACGGGCAAGCCTGCGGATTTTACCGCCATTGAAGCGGCGGATATCACGAAGCCGTTCTTTCTCGCGGGCGGCTTGAACGCGGAAAATCTGACTGCGGCGGCGCGGCGCTTGCAGCCGTTCGGGCTGGATCTTTCCAGCGGGATTGAAACGGACGGGCGCAAGGACGAGGCAAAAATCAACGCGGTGATGCGGGAATTTTCACTGTTGCGAGATTGATGAGAATCGAAAGGAAGGATACCATGGACGGAGAGAATACGCATAAGGGGCGGTTCGGCGATTTCGGCGGGCAGTATGTGCCGGAAACGGTGATGAACGCGGTGCGCGAGGTGGAGGAAGCGTATGCGCATTACGCGCAGGACGCGGATTTTCGCGCGGAATTGGAAACATTATACCGCGACTACGCAGGGCGTCCGAGTATGCTTTATTATGCGGAAAAGATGACAAAAGACTTAGGCGGGGCGAAGATTTACCTCAAGCGCGAGGACTTAAACCACACCGGTTCGCACAAGATTAACAATGTGCTGGGGCAAATTCTGCTTGCGTCGAAAATGGGCAAAAAGCGCATCATCGCGGAAACGGGCGCGGGGCAGCACGGAGTGGCGACGGCGACGGTCTGCGCGCTGTTCGGGATGGAATGCTGCGTGTATATGGGCGCGGAGGACACGCGGCGGCAATCGCTCAACGTTTACCGCATGAACCTGCTCGGGGCAAAGGTCGTGCCGGTGGAATCGGGCACGGCGACGCTCAAGGACGCGATCAACGAGGCGTTCCGCGACTGGTGTTCAAACATCGACACGACGTATTACTGCATCGGCTCGGTGATGGGTCCCCACCCCTACCCGCAGATGGTGCGGGATTTCCAGAAAATCATCGGCGAAGAAACCAAGGCGCAGCTGCTGGCGCGCGAGGGGAAGCTGCCCGACTGCGTGGTGGCTTGTGTGGGCGGCGGGTCGAACGCGATGGGTGCTTTCTATGACTTTATCTGCGACGAAAGCGTCCGGCTCGTGGGCGCGGAGGCGGCGGGGCGCGGCATTGACACGCCCGACCATGCGGCGACGATCACAAAAGGCTCGACCGGCATTTTCCACGGCATGAAGTCGCTGTTTCTGCAAAACGAATACGGGCAGATTGATCCGGTTTATTCCATATCAGCGGGGCTGGATTATCCCGGTATCGGACCGGAACACGCTTATCTTAACGCCATCAAGCGCGCGGACTATGTGGATATTACCGACGAGGAAGCGGTTTGCGCGTTTGAGTATCTGTCGAAAACCGAGGGTATTATTCCGGCGATTGAGTCTGCCCACGCGGTGGCGGCGGCGCTGACCATTGCGCCGAAGATGCAGCCGAAGCAGATTCTTGTCATCAACCTGTCCGGACGCGGCGACAAGGACGTGTATTCCGTGGCAAGATACAGGGAGGTCGATCTGAATGAACAATAGAATTGACACGTGCTTTGCGCGGCTGGCGGCGGAGAAGAAAAAGGCGCTGGTGACTTTTATGACAGCGGGAACGCCGTCCCTCGCGGCGACGGAAAAAATCGTGCTGGAGATGCTCGAAAATGGTGCTGACATCGTAGAAATCGGTGTGCCGTTCTCCGACCCGATTGCGGAGGGCAGCGTGATTCAGGCGGCTTCGCTCGACGCACTCGCCCGCGGGACGACGCTCGACGGGATTTTCGCGATTGTGAAAAGCCTGCGGACGAAAACCGACGCACCGCTGTTGCTGATGATGTATGTGAACACGATTTTTGTTTACGGCACAGAGAAATTTTTCGCGCTGTGCAAGAAAAACGGTGTGGACGGGGTAATCGTGCCCGACCTCCCCTATGAAGAGCGCGACGAGCTTCTGCCCACGGCGGAAAAATACGATGTGCGCAACATCAATCTCGTTTCCCCCACTTCCGAAAACCGCATTGCGGAAATCTCGGCGAACAGCAGGGGCTTTCTCTACTGCGTATCCTCCCTCGGTGTGACCGGCGAGCGGAGTGCGTTTTCCACCGACTTTGACCGATTTTTCGACAACATCAAAACCCATGTTGCCTGCCCCGCTTGTGTGGGCTTCGGCATTTCCTCACCGGAACAGGCGCGGCGCATGGCGGGCTACTGTGACGGCGTAATTGTGGGCAGTGCGGTCGTCCGCACCGCGCGGGAATGCAGGGACGGGGATTTCTCGCCTGTGGGTGCGCTGGTGAAAACATTGAGAAACGCGCTGGACACGTCAGACTGTAGATAAACCCTAGTCAGAGGGTTTCACCCTCCGACACCTCCCACCAAAGGGTACAAGTACCCTTTGAAAACCCATTGTTTTAGGGTTTATACTTTGATTTTCTTTGCCAATTTGCGCTTGTCTACTGGTTTGTGACCCCAGAGAGGCACTCGAAAAGCAAGCGTATGCTTTTTCTTCAGTCTGACTTTCAGGACACATCGTACTTACACTGCAACAAATATATTTGAAACGAATACATAGCGGTGATTGATTCTAAATAAAAATCCTCTTGGCAGACGGATGTCTTTCAAGAGGATTTTTGTGTATCGATGGATTTAAAGCGGGTGAAAATTGTTACCGCTTTTCCTGATACGCATAGCCGAAATGAATCGGCGGTGCGGTGACGGAAAGATAAACAAATTCTTCGCTGCCGTTGTTGAACAAGCCATGCACGTCGCGATCCGCAAAGCGGACGACTTCGCCGGCATGAAAGGCTTTTTCTTCATCGCCGGAAAGCAGGAGCGTTCCGCTGCCCTTGAGCGCATACCAGATTTGTTCGGAGGCATCATGGGTATGTCTGGGTTGACACGCACCGGCTTCCAGATGAACTTCCGTGATGGTGACTCTTGTGCTGGTCGAATTATCAGGGTTGAGCAGTTGTCGCGACACCACACCCGGATTGGTCAAAGCCGCGATATCTGTTGATTGAATGAATTCCATTGATATCCCTCCGTATTTTTTTAATACATAAATGCACGATGAAAGTTATAATGAAATGTTAAACTTCAAACGGCATCTGATACGCGTGGTCAATTTCATCCCCGCTACGTCCTTCATAGGGTTCGTCGCCGTAGAAACGATTGGTGATTGCTGAGCCGGAATAGTACCGGCGGAAGTAATAATAGTCACAGTAATCCTGATAACGATGATTATAAATGGTGCGCCTTTCAAATAGCCGAAAGCCGCATTTCTGTGCGCTGCGATAGGACGCGGGGTTATCCACATCCATCACCACGATCAGATAATCCACGTTGTTTTCGCGGCAGAACCACTCCGCGAACGCTTCCGCGGCTTCAGATGCGTAGCCTTTTTTCGTAAAGCGCTCCATCAGCTCCCAGCCCAGTGCGTATTCGTGCAGCATCGGCTGTTTGCCGAAGGACAGTGTACCCATCACCTCTCCGGTCTCCTTGTCTGCGACGGCATAGCAACGCCACGTATCCCAATCGCCCTGTGCTTCATACCGTATGAAATTCCGGACATAGTCCAACGTCTGCTCGCGCCTGAGTCCGTACTCCAGATAATTCTGACAGAATTTCATCACCATCGGATCGGTTTTCACCGCCCAAAGCGCGTCCGCGTCGCTCTCGCACAAGCTGCGTACGAGCAGGCGGTTTGTTTCTATTAACATAAAATCCTCCTTGGGTTTTGCCGTGGAAGATCAGTTTTTCTGAATCCTCCTCGGCTGTGTGTGGTTGTGTTTCATAAAAATGTCCTCCTTCCTCATAAAATTCGGCATAAATGCCATGTTGATTATACCATGACAGGTGCATGATGTCAACAAAAAACCGTCTGGTTTCAGCCGGTCGGAATAAGTTACTGATCAGGTTGTGGCTTTGAAGCTTTGTTGCGCCGAAACGCAAGATAGCCCTCGAGGATTATCACCGCGGCGACCGCGTCCACGATTTCCTTGCGCTTTTTTCCGCGGACATTCGTCTGGTTGAGGTAGCCGTGGGCGGATACCGTCGTCGAGCGCTCGTCCCAGAGATTGACGGGAATATCAGTCAGCTCGTTGACAAGTGTCGCGAAGCGCTCGCATTTCTCCGCGCGCGGGCCGCGGCTGCCGTTCATGTTCAGGGGTAAGCCGACGACGATTTCGCCGACCTCGTATTCCTTTGCCATGTGCGCGACCTTCATCGCGGCAAGCTCAAAATTGCGTTCCTCGACCACACCCACGGGCGACGCGAGAAACTCCGTCCGGTCGCACACGGCAAGCCCCGTGCGCGCGTCGCCAAAATCAACTGCCATTATTTTCATATTTTCACCGTTTTCTAATGTAATACCGTAACCTCGCCAAGATGCGAAATGTCGTTGAACACCGTCACTGTCGGGTTCAGCCCATCGAACACCACTGTCGTCACGGACGTATTGCTCACCCAGCCGAGGGTGCTGATTTCCTCAAAAGGCAGCCCGTAGGCAAAGCAGAGGAAATTGCGGATCGCGCAGCCGTGGGAAACCACGGCGACCGTGCCGCCCTCGTTTTCGGCGGCGATTTTCAGCATGGTATGCTTCATGCGGTCGAACACATCGCGCATAGACTCCCCGCCCGGTGCCTGAAAGAGGTGGTGCGCTTCGTCCCAGACGGCGATTTCAGCGGGATACTCGGCGGCAAGCTGCTTGATCGGCAGCCCGTCAAACAAGCCGCCGTCGATTTCAATCAGATCCGGCTCGGTGATGAGGGGTAAATGCTGGTGCGCGTTCACCGCTTTTGCCGTTTCCGCCGCGCGGATCAGGGGGCTGGTGTAAATCGCAGTCAGCTCGCCCGCCTTAAAACGCGTTTTGAGCTTCTCAAGCTGTGCGTAGCCGTTTTCCGACAGCGGGCAGTCGGTTCTCCCCTGTAAAATATGCAGGACGTTGCCGAGCGCCTCCGCGTGGCGGATGAGGTGGATGGTTGTGGGCGTTGTGGACATAGAGCATTCCTTTCGTGTCGGCGATTGCGCCGGCTTTACGGATACTTTGATTATACCAGATTTCCGCCTGTTTGTCCAGCCCCGGTTTGTGCACAATTGCGTTTTCTGGCAAGCTTCGCCAAAAGCCGATTGGTTGCCCGAAAACAACCGTATTTGTGCGAAAGTCCTAAGAATCGCAGGGTACGCACAGAAGAAATCTATCGCTTGATGTATTGTTTCCTTTTTCGGAAAAGCGTAAAATAAGGATATGAAACATAAACAAACAGTATTTAACGTGTCATCTACTCATCGTTTCATACTGTTTGATTTCGTTTTATCGTGAGGAGGTGGGGTGTGATTGCGAAAGAGAATGCTTCCGGCGGTCCTCATGCTGGCGCTGCTTGTTTCCTGTAAGCCGGCGCTTTCAGAGGAACACTCGCCGGTCGTCACGGACTATACGATTTCGTCGTACAACGCCGGCGCGGAGGACAAACAGTATGTCCTGCTCGAATTGAAATTCGACCGCGTCGTGAAGGTTTCCGACGACCGCGATGATCTAGAAAGCGTGAAGCTCACCATTTCCGGCAATCGGGTGAAACCCGAACAGATCACCTGCAAGCAGGAGGACGACACGACCGTAGGGTTGACGGTTCAAGTCAATTCCGTCAGCACCGGCAAGCTCGAGCTTACCGCCGCGGACGAATCCATCCCCCTTGTCACGGACGAAAGCGGCGATTATGCCGCAAAAGCGTTCACTGCGGCGTGCATCATCCCCTCCGGCGTGACAATCCGCAGCACACCGGCGGACGGCGGAACGCAGGCGGTGGTTCTTTCAAAATGGAATATCAGGAGCATTGCGTGGGTGAAGCTGACCGACCACGGAACTGCGCCGCAGTCAGATGCCAATGGGGGCGAGGTTCTTGACGGAGCCTGCGCAGTCCACGGGCATGATTTTTTATCCGAGGATACTGCCGGTACGGCGCAGATCATCGCGGACACGCTGAACAATTACTACGGCTCGCTTTACCGCTTTACCTGCGAGAATGACGGCATCCGGATCGAAAGCCTTGCCGATCCGTCGGACAGCGAAATCGCATTATCGGTGTATCTTTACAAAAAGCTGGACGGCGAATTGATCGGATAGGAGGCATTCTATATGCGCAGACTGACACTTCAGAAAACAGCCGCCGTGTCGGCTTGTGCGATGCTTTTGCTGATGTGTTCTTGTTCCGGAAAAGCAGAGGAAACCGCGCAGAGCGCTTCGATGGCGCAGAGCAAGGTGGAGCATGAGGAGGGCGAAATGAACCGCGTTTCGGTTGCGCCGGACAGAACGCCGACCGCGGACGAGGTGCATTTCACCCAAGCGTTTCACACGGATGCCGACGAGCTTTTTACCGTGCTCACCGTGACCGGCACGGCGATGCCGCAGCAGCAGCTTTACAGCGTGAGCGATCTGGAATCGCTCTGCAGGCTTTCGTTTCAGTATGAAACGCTCAACAGCCGCGGGCTGCCGGTGATTTTAAGCGACGGGGCGCACACGTTCTGCGGGGTCAATCTGATGCACTTTCTGGCGCTGTGCGGTGCGGATCTGGGCGGCGATGCTTATCTTTCCTTTTATGGCGGCGGCGACACCGTGACAGTCAAGGCTTCCGACATTGATGCAGGCGCGTCGCTGATTGCGTTTTCGGAGGATTTCACACCGCTCAATGCCGCTTCGACAACGCAAGGCCCACTGTACTTAAAGCTCAGCGCTGGCGGGCGCGATTATCAGCTCGGCGCGCTGACGAAACTCATCATCGGCGAAAACCCGCCGGCTGATCCGGACTATCTTTACCACAACCGCAGCCCGTATGACCAGAGTCTGGATAAGACCTTTACCGTCAACGTCTACAAAAAAGGCTCGGAGTATCTTGGGGCGCTCCAGACAAAAACATTCACGACGGCGGCGCTTGAGCAGCTCGCGCAGGCGCATCCCGATGCGGTCGTCAGCGGGTATTACGGCACCATCGGCGACGCAAAGGTTTTCCCGAGCATGGGCGTGGGCGGGTGGCAGGATTATTTTACCGGCATCAGCCTTGCGTGGCTGATGACAAACCAGCTTGAAATCACCGACTTTTCCGGCAGCGCGGCGTTTTTCGGGCGCGACGGTCTGCAATACACGCAGGTGGACGACCTGCGCTACTTCACCGGCGACAAGGCGGATTACAACATTGTCAACCGCGACGGACTTGTCATTCACGGCAGTGTGCCGATGATTGCGTTTGCGAAAAACGGCTATCCCCTGCTGCCGGAGCATGACCACGAATGCGTGGGATATGTCGCTTATAATGAACTCAACAATGCGCTTGCCGATCTGGGGATTTATACCGAGATCGGCGTGATCAAAAACCACAGCGGGCCGTTCTGCGCTTGTCTGGGAAACCGGGACGGGCTATACGGCGGATACCGGATTGAAACCGGCGGAGATTGTGTGAGGATGGATATTTATCTGGATTAACGGGTGGAGGGGATCGTTTTGAAGCAGAGAAAATTAATCGCGCTGATTGTTGTTGCCGCCATGCTGCCGGCAGTACCTGCGGTTTTTCACGCCAGTGCGTATTTTGACAGGGGCGAGGTGAAAATCGCAGCGGCGAGCGATTCCGTGACGCTGCGGGAGGGCGAATCGGTCACGGTCGGTCTGACGCTGACACCGTCAAGCTCGGAGCAGCTGCCGGGCTGCGGCATGGCGGAATGCCCACAGACCTGCGGCGACGGTTGCCTGAACGCGGACGGCGAATGCACCTGCGGCGGGCTGGAAAAGACGACCTATTACACCGTTGTTGACGCGGCGACGAGCAATTCCTCCGTCGCTTATGCGCAGTATAACAACGGCACCGTGACCGTCACCGCCGTCGGCGCGGGCACAGCGACCGTCACCCTCACGGCTTCCCTGCGGCAATTCACCTCAACCACGGCGCGCATAGACGTGACCGTTGAGAAAAAGCCGGCTTCTGCCACCGTCACGACCGCAAGCCCCACGGTAACCGCAACCGAAAAGCCGGCGTCGTCCATCCATGTATCAAAAGTCACCACCACCGGCAAAACCGTGACCGGCAGCCAAAAGCCGCAATCCGACCCGACCGGCACGCAGACAAGTCCCGCTGTGACGACACCGCAAAGCACTTCCCCCTCCTCCGAAAGCGGCACGACGACCGGCTCGGGTACAAGCGAAACCGCACGCACGACGACGGCGACGCAGATCATCCACAGCAACAAAGGACAGATCAGCTTCTGCGAAATTGTGACGGGCGTTCAGGGCAAGCCGGAATTCGCGGCGGTGTTCGGAAAAGAAGAGTATGTGACCTTCCGCAAGCTTGATGTGACGGGAACTGTGCGGTATTCCTATACCTTTTCCGGGAAGGAGCTGACCGGCACGCCGGATCTGGATTTCGAACATGGACATCTTAAGCGTACCGCCTGCGCAGGGCGAAGCATATCCCGACAACAGCCTGTACATTTCCTTTCAAAGTGCCTGCAAGCTTCCCGCCGCGGCGGATACCTATATCCGCGTTTCGGATGCGTTTGAAAACGGACAGACGCTTTATTTCTACCGCGCACAAACCGGCGAGCTGGTTGCGCAGACGGTGGTTTCCGGCGGCTATGCGCGGATCAGCCTTTCGGATTTTGCGCAGTATGTGTTAAGCCCGACCGAACGCGGCACTTTCGCCGCAGCATCCGCGGGCGGTTTTCACAAAAAAACTGTGATTCTGCTGGGAACGGCGGCTGCTGCGGTTCTGGCGGCGGGCGGCGTGGTTCTGTTCAGAAAGCGCCGGAGGGCAAAGTGATGATTGAGATTAAGAACTTATACAAACGCTTCGGCGGCACGCCGGTGCTTGAGGACATCAGCTTCACCGCGGACGACCGTGCGGTTTACGGCTTGATCGGCTGCAACGGCGTGCGGGAAAACCACGCTGCTGAAAACCGTCGCCGGCATTTACCGGCAGGACAGCGGGGCTGTGACCGCCGACGGGGTGCGGGTTTATGAGAATCCGGCGCTCAAACGAAACCTCTTTCTTATGACAGAGGAGGTCGCGTACTTCCCGCAGTGGACGCTGGCGGCGATGCGCAGATTTTTCAAAGGCTTCTACCCGACGTGGAACGACAAGACTTATTACGGGCTGGTGGATTTTTTCCGGATTCCGGAGAAGAAAAAAATACAGCGTTTTTCAAAGGGGATGCAGCGGCAAGCTGGGCTGATCGCAGCGTTTTCGGCGAATGTGAAGTACCTGCTCCTCGACGAAGCCTTTGACGGGCTGGATGTAACAAGCCGCGAGGCGGTGCGGGAGCTGCTCGGATTTTATGTGCGGGAAAAGCACGGCACGGCGGTTGTGACCTCGCACAATCTCGCGGAGCTGGAAAGCTTCTGCGATCGGGTTGGTATGCTCGACAACGGACGGCTGGTTCTTGATGCAGACCCTGCGGCGATGAAGCAGACCCGCTGTAAAATCACCCTTCCTGCGCAGGTTGATGTGAGCGGCTTCCGGCTGATCGGGGCGGCGGACAACCGGTTTTCTTACCTGGCGGATTGCGATGCGGAGGAAGCTATCCGTCGGCTCGGCGAGGCGGGGTGCGGAGCCGCAATCGAGCCGGCGGGCTTGGAGGATTTTTTCAGAAGCGAAAGGGCGGTGGGGACGGTTGACTGGGCGGAAATTTTCTGACAGCGCGGTGATTCTGCATGACCTCAAAGCCACGGCAAAAAAGGCGCTTCCGGTTCTGCTCATCCTGCTCGGTGTAAATCTGCTGCTCATTCCGTTTTCGACAGCGGCGGTTTCCGACCGGTCGATTTTCAACATCAACTACACGCATCTTCAGCTCAAATACCGGTTTTTTCTGGCGGAGCTGACCCCTGCGGTGCTTGGCTCGGCGATTTTCTCGGGGGTTGTGACTGCGCTGCTTCTGTTCCGGTTTCTGCATGACAAGCGCGAAACAACTGTTTATTTTGCCCTGGGAATCAAGCGCGTGCATTTGCTTTTCAACCGCATTGCCGTGGGGCTGGTCAGCGTATTTCTTGCCGTGCTGCTTCCGATGACGGCATCCGTCGCGCTCAACGCAAAAGCGCTCGGGCTTTATGACGGCGAAGCCGCCCGCTGCGCTTACATCACCGCCGGACTGACCGTGTGCGCCGCCGTGAGCTTTCTTATCACCGTCTGCGCGTGCCTGATGGCTGGGACGCGCGCGGAAGCCGTCGTTTCGGCGGCAGGGTTGATTTTAGCGCCGACCGCCTTGCTGTTCGGGCTGCAGCTGCTGTTCACAAGGCTGTTTTACGGTAATCCGTTCGGCGCGGTGAGCTACACCTCCGCCGAACCGGTTCGCGACGGACTGGTCAGCGTTTTCGCTTCCGTCAGCCCGATCGGCTTTTTTTACAGCGAGCTTGCGCAGAAGAATTCCTTCTACCGCCCGCTTTCCACCGCCGCTGTACCGGCACTGGCGCCGGACGCGCTCATCGCATGGGCGGCAATCCTGCCGGTTCTGATGCTCGCCGCGTTTTTCCTGATGAAAACCCGCCGCAACGAAAACGCTTCCATCAGCGGTGCGGACAAAATCATGCCGAAAATCCTTGTCTTTGAATGCGCGTTTGTGACGTTCTGCGGGGTATTCGCGTTTCTTTATCCGGCGGGAAAAGTCTATGCATGGTGCTTTTCCATCCTCGGCGCGGCGCTTGTCGGGGTGATGCTCCGCAAGGGCGTTTATCATTACAAAAGCGGCGGAATCCGCGCTTTCGCGGGGCTGGCAGTCGGCACGGCGCTTCCGGCAGCCGCCGCGCTGGCGGTGATGCTCGCGTCGCAGGCTTACGCAGAACATTACGCGGAAAGCGGCGGGATTTCCTCCGTCAGCATTTCCGCCGCCGGCGACCCGAACCTGATTTTTACGGCTTCCACCGGAACAAGCACCGGCAGGACATATTATTACACTGCGGACTACACGTTCACCGACCCTGCAGAAATAGAGCTTGTGCAGGCTGTCCACGCGCAGATCATAAGCGACGGCGCTGCGCCGGTGTTAGAGAACACCGACCGCTTTGCGGATTCGACCGTGCCGTATGACATCAAGCTCACCTACACCGCGGCGGACGGCAAGACGGCGTGCTTTTATTACAGCACAGCAAAAATCAGCACGCTCGAAGCGCTTCTGGCACTTGAGGACACGCAGAGTGTGAAAAGCGCGCGGGAAACGCTCCTGAACGGAACGCTCCGAACCGGCGACCCGTCGCATATCCGCGCCTTGCAAGCCTATCAGAACGGCGGGGTTTATCTGACCGACGGGCTTTATCAGAACACCTACAAGCTCGACCTTGATTCCGCACAGCGCGCGCAGCTGCTCACGGCAATCGCCAAGGACGAAACAGCACTTCCGGCGCAGACGCGGTATTTCCCGACCCGGCGCGCAGAGGCCGTGCTGCTGTTTACCTTTGACGCGGAATATGACCTCGCGCACTTCGGCTATCGCCTGAACAACGCGGTTCTGACGCTGACGGCGGACGACGCGAACACGATGGCGTATCTGCGGGAACAAGGACTTCTGGCACTGCTTGAAACGGACACGGAGGTGGAAAGCATCACGTTCCGTCCGTTTGAGCCGTTTACAAAGGTCAAGAAATTCGATGCGCCGCTGTCGTTTTTCTTCTTAAGCTACTGCGACGATTCACCGGAGGGCTTTCTGACGGAGCGCGAATTCGGCAACGACACGGTGATCACCAAGCCGGAGCGGATCGCGGCGATTCTGCCGAACCTGCGCAATGCGTACTTCATGGGCGGCGGTGGGTATCTTGCGGCGGTGAAGCTGAAAAACGTGACCGGTTATGTCTATCTGTTTCTGCCCGAGGCGCTGGCGGATTAAAACACACGGGAAAGGAGGAAGCCGCATGAAAAGCCGCTTCGGGGTCAAGATCACGGTCATGGTCTGTGCGCTGGTTGTGCTGATGCTGGTTTCCGCCTGTATCGGGCGGTATATGATCGGCTTCCGGCAGACGGCTGATGTGCTGCGGACGGTTTTCGGTGGCGGGGAAAGCCGTTATCCGGCGGCGTACGCGGTACTGACGGCGGTGCGGCTTCCGCGTATCCTTTGCGCGGTGCTCATCGGGGCGGCGCTTTCGGCGGCGGGAACGGCGTTTCAGGGCATTTTCCGCAACCCGATGGTGTCGCCCGACCTGCTCGGCGCGTCGGCGGGTGCGGGCTTCGGCGCGGCGCTCGGCTTTCTCCTCGGGCTTTCGGGTGCTGCGGTGTGGGCGCTCTCGTTCATCGGGGGCATCGCCGCCGTCGGGGTGACGTGCCTCATCGGCGGCGCAGTGCTGAAATCTGCCGACGACGGAAAAATGACCTTCATGCTCTGCGGCATCATCACAGGCTCGCTGTTTCAGGCGCTGATCAGTCTGGTAAAATACGCAGCCGATCCGTTTGACACCATGCCCTCGATCAGCTTCTGGCTCATGGGGGGGCTGACCTACATCACGGCGCGCGGGGTGCTGCCGCTGGCACTGCCCGTTATCATCGGGCTGATACCGCTGCTGCTCATCCGCTGGCGGATCAACATCCTGTCGCTTAGCCGCGACGAGGCGCAGTCGATGGGGCTGAGAACGGGGCTTTTCAAGGCGGTGATCATCCTCAGCGCAACGCTCATGACCGCGGCTTGCGTTGCCGCCGGCGGGATGATCGGCTGGATCGGGCTGGTGATTCCCCACATCGCGCGGATGATCGCCGGCGCAGATTACCGCAGGCTGCTCCCCTGCGCGGTGCTGCTCGGTGCGATTTTCATGCTCGCGGTGGACGACATCGCGCGGTGTGCGTTTGCGCAGGAGCTGCCCATCGGCATTCTCACCGCAATCATCGGCGCGCCGATTTTCATCCGGCTGCTTGCCGCACAAAGGGGGACGCAGGTATGATCAAACGCTTTTGGGCAATTTTCACCGCAGCCGTGGTTTTCCTCACAGCCTGTATTTGCCTGACTTCCTGCAAACCGAAAACGCTTCTTTATAAAATCACCGCCGCGGGAACGCTTACCGCCGACGGAACGGTGAACTTCGCGGGGTATTCGTTCAACGTTTACAAGGATCTCGCTTCAAACCCCTGCGGCGACTGCGCGGATCAGCCGCCCCATCTCTACATTGGCGGCACGGCGCAGGACGTGATCGTGAACATCAAGGCGGTGATTGAAAAAGCCGACGATCTGTGGAGCGTCCGCGAATCGGGCGCGGATTATCTCATCCTTGCCGAAAAGCAAGCCGGCAGCGTTGTAAGCCTCGGTACGCTTTCCGCACCCGACGGCATTACCCTCACCGGAACGCTGCTGCAGGGCAAGGCTTCTACGGACAACGCCGGTACAAAGACAGCGGCGGTGCGCATTCCGGAAAATCCGAGCCGGCTGGCGGCGTTGTACGGTCCTTCTTATGAAGCGCTGACCGTACTCGGCGCGGAAAGCAAAATCGTGCTGCGCGCCGATGTGCAGACGGAAAATCTGCCGTGGGCGGCGGTCGTGTTCGGCAGAATCGAGTCCGTTGCGCAGCTTGACAACGTGCACACCGCGGTGAGCGCGGAGGAAGCGCTCAACTACGCGCCCGATCTTGTGTTCACCTTTCCGCGGCAGAACGAGCTTGACCAGTTCGCGGCGCTCGGCATCGCGGCTTTTTCGTCCGCGGCGCCAAAGACTTTAAGCGAAACGAAAACACAGCTTGCGGATTACGCGAACGCCCTCGGCGCGGACGCGCAGCAGAAAGCGCGGGACTACGCGCATTATTTCGACGAAAAGCTTGCGATGATCAAGGCGGTGACGGATCAGCTGCCCGAAAGCGAACGCCCCCGGGTTTATTACGCCGGCTCGGACATTCTGACGACCTACGGGAAGGATTCCGACATCACGGAGGTGATTGCGGCGGCGGGCGGGCGCTCCGTTTCGGCTGATCTGAACGCCGGAAACCGCGCACAGGTCAACTGCGAACAGCTCACCGCGTGGAATCCCGACTGGATTTTCATCGACCACGGCGGCGTGAACGGCGGAAAGACGGTTGCGCAAATCAAGGCACAGCTGCTGGCTGACAACCGCTATGCGGGCGTCGCGGCGGTGCAAGGCAGCCATGTGGTTCTGACCCCGTCGGGCGTTTTCTACTGGGATATGGGGCTGCAGAAAATCCTGCTGGTGCTGTATATGGCGAAAACTTTGCATCCGGATTTGTTTGCGTCACTTGACTTAAACGCGGAGGTGCGCAATTTTTATCAGACCTTTTATCACTATAATCTGACACAGGAGCAAGCGCAGAAAATTCTCGACTGTGAAAATCCGTGAGGCGGAAGAAAGGAGCGGCGCGATGCTGGAACTCAAAGAGCTGACCGTGGGCTATCGGCGCAAGGGCGCTGAAACCAGCGTGATCGGCGGGGTGAATCTGACACTCGAAAAGGGCGCGCTGCTGATGCTCCTCGGCGCGAACGGCTGCGGCAAAACCACGCTCTTTCGGACGATACTCGGCTTTCAGAAGCCGCTGGCGGGGCGGGTTTTCATCGACGGCGCGCCGGTTGGCGGGATTGCGCGCGCAACGCTTTCAAGGCTCGTTTCCTATGTGCCGCAGGAGCATGCGCCGCCGTTTCCGTACACGGTCATGCAAATGGTGCTGATGGGGCGCGGCGCGTATGTGCCGATGTTTTCGCAGCCGGGCGCGGAGGACGAAGCCTTGTCGGCGCAAGCCCTCGAGCAGGTCGGCGCGCTGCACTTAGCCGAGCGGATTTACACCGAAATCAGCGGCGGCGAGCGGCGGCTTGTACTCATCGCGCGGGCGCTTGTGCAGCAGACGGACTATATTTTCATGGACGAGCCGGCGGCGAATCTCGATTATGGCAACCGCATCCGGCTGCTTGCGCAGGTAAAAGCGCTTGCCGCGCGCGGAAAAGCGGTATTCCTCACAACCCACAACCCCGAGGACGCGGTGTTCTGCGACTGCGAAGCCGCCGTGATTCTGCCCGACAAGCGCATCGTCAAGGGCGGCGCGCGGGAGATCCTCACGGCCGAGCTGATCAGCCAAGCCTACGGGCTGAATGAGGCGCTCCCCACCCCCCCGCCGCTAACTGCAATCAACGGGTTTCCGCCGAAAGGCTTCATATAAAGACCGTTTCACAAGAAGCGAAACACGATCATGAAAGGGTGGAATTTATGCAAAAGACAATGAAAAGCAAGCTGACGTCCGCGATCAGCATGGCGGCGGCACTGGTGATGTTCCTGAGTATGCTGCTCGTGGAAATCCCGTGCGCGGCGCTCGATGCCATCGCCATCACCACAACTAAAATCACACTCACCGGAACGGACGCGTCCGTCAAGCTGTCCGGTACGGATGCGGCATGGGTCGGCAGCGTGACCGCTGTCAAGGTCGGCGGCACAACCC
The DNA here is from genome assembly GCA_047602575.1 of Oscillospiraceae bacterium. GTDB lineage: Bacteria > Bacillota > Clostridia > Oscillospirales > Ruminococcaceae > UBA1366. Next base: position 274,213 of record JASGGY010000007.1, on the reverse strand, counting down.
TCGACGCGGCTTCCTATTCGTTCAACGCGGACGGCAGCACGCTGACGTTCATTAGAACCGCCGCGACGCCGATTTTTACGGTGCTGACCGCCGAGCGCACCAAGGAGTTTGACATCACCATTTCCGCGTCGGGATATGCTGACGTGACCGCGACCCTGCCGGTGGTAAACTACGGCGCGAAAACCTTCCAAGTGCGCGTTCTGGATTCACAAGGTACAATCAAATTCACCAAAACCTATCTCTGGGCTGACCTTGAAAAGCTCAGCTCGACTTCAACCGCCTATTATCAGTCCATCTGTGGCATGGCTGGGCTGAGAAGCTTTGCGGCAAAGGGCGTGCTGGTTTCCTCGCTGCTCGACAATTCCGGCGTGACGTTCGGCCCCGGCATGACCTTTAAGCTGCGGACGAACGACAAGGCGGCAACGGAAAACGACTCCGCAACCGACAACGCTTATTACGCCTCGAGCGAGTTTACCTATGAAGCGCTGATGGGAACACCGCGCTATTACTTCCCCAACGTTTATACCGATACCGCGACCGCAGCAAACAAAACGAATCTGCTTGCGGCGGGCAAATTCGACGATGCCGCCAGAACCGTCATCGGCTCGTCCGGCGGTGAAAAAGCCGTGATGCCGATGATTGCCCTCAATTACAACGAATCCATTTTCCGCAGCACGAGCGGTGCTGCGCCCACGGCGGTTTACAGCCCGCTGATTACGGATGAACGCGCGTTCCGCTTCCTGTTCGGCTTGGCGAAAGATCCGACCGACAGCACGAAAATCTCGAGCGAAACCACGACATTCAGCGTTTCCTACTGCGCGTTCGGCTTCGATATCATCGACGATCATTATGACACGCACCCCGTCATTGTGGACGGCGACGCGTCAACCAGCCACGTGACCGATCCAATCACCAGTGTTGACACCCAGTATCTCGACGCTTCCGTGACCTTTAGCGAACCGATTAAAATCACCAATACCGTCAAGTTCATCAACGAGCTTGCGATCACGTTCGGCGGAACGGCAATCCCCGCTTCGAGCATTCTCGGCGCGGATTTGAGCGACGACGGCAAAATCCTGCGCCTGCACATGAACATGGGCTTTGCGGCATACGGCGGCGACTTGAAGATCCGCGCCGCGAACACCACCGCTGTCTCCGTTGACGACGGCACGCCGGCTTCGTTCCTCTATACCATGATTGTTCCCAACGGGCTGGAAACCCGCATCGTCAGCCAGACGGCGGCGACCGATACCGTTCCGGCATCTGTTTCCACAGAAATCCTCCGCGACGCAGACTGCACACGGGGAATGGTTCACGTAATCTTGCTGAAAAACGGTGCGCCCGTGGGGACGCTCAACACCTACGGCGGCACGGCGACAAGCCACTTCCATATGTATCTGACCATGACCGCGACGGATTTTGCGACGGGCGCAGCAACTGCCCTTAAAACGGCAATCGGTACGAATTACACCATAACCAATGACGGCGCGGTTCTCACCGTAACGGCACTGACTTCCGCACCCGGCGATGTGCTGGAATTCCACATTGTATCGTATCTGAACAACGGTACGAAAATTGTGAACAAAACAGCGCTGACCGACAAGCTCGCCGATGTACAGGCGATTGACGCAACGTATTACACCGCCGCTTCATATACACAGCTCCTGAATGCCGCCGCCCTCGCGCAGACGGCTGTGGGAAGCAATTATTACGCGCCGAGTGATGTTGCGGCAAAGGTTACACAGCTGAGCGCCGCGATTGACACGCTCGTGCTTGCGCCGAAAAACCCGATCGATCCGCAGACCGTCACCTTATCGCAGACAGACTATGTCTATGACGGCACGGCAAAAACGCCAGCAGTGACCATCACCGGACTGACCGAAGGCACGGACTTCACCGTGGCTTATGCCGACAACACCGCAGCGGGAACGGCGACCGTCACCATCACCGGCATCAATCACTATGACGGCGTGACAACCAAAACCTTCACCATCGCAAAGGCAGCATTCAGCGGCATCACCGCGACCGGCGTTACGAAAACTTGGGACAACAAAGCCGCTTCCGTCACCGTCACCGCACCCGCCGGCGCGCAGGTGACTTACAGCACGGACGGCACAACCTTCGGCACAACCAACCCGACTTTTAAGGCTGTCGGAACTTATACCGTGTATGTGAAAGTCACCAAAGAAAACTATGCTGATTACACCGCGACCGCTTCTGTGGAAATCACGGCGAAATCCATCTCCGGCTTTACCGTTTCACAGCCGAAGGATGCGGTTTATACCGGATCGGCAATCAAGCCGGCAGTCACGCTGAAAAACGGCGCGACAACGCTGAAATCCGGCACGGACTACACCGTGACCTATTCCGCGAATACCGCCGTCGGAACGGCAAAAGTCACCGTCAAGGGCAAGGGCAGCTACGCCGGCACGATCACCAAGACCTTTAAAATCAACCCCAAAGCGACCGCTCTGACCCTCACCGCGGGAACGAAAAAAGCCGCCGTGAAGTGGACAAAGGTTTCCGGCGCTTCGGGATACGAGCTTTACCGCGCTTCGTCCAAGACGGGAACTTTCACCAAAGTGAAAACCACGACCGCGACCGCCTTCACCAACACCGGCTTAACCAAGGGCAAGACGTATTATTATAAAGTCCGTACTTACAAAACCGTGAACAGCGCGAAATATTACAGTGCGTATTCCTCCGTCAAGTCCGTGAAAGCCAAGTAATCCCACCGGCTTCACCCGCACAATCTGATTTAAACAGCAACGCCCCGCTTCACAAAAATTTCTGTGAAGCGGGGCGGTTGTTTGGCAAAAAAAGCGTGTTATTATTGCGGTTAAAGCAGCTCGATCCGCACGCCGACATCCACCGGCGGCGCGTTGTAAAGGCAAGTCACCACGACCGCGTTGACACCGGCGGCGGCATAATTCGCTGCGTTGTGCGTGTCGATTCCGCCGGCGGCGAGGATGACGACTTCCGGACGGACAGCGCGGAGCTGCCTGACGCTGTCAGCAACTTCCTCAGCGCTGAGCTTGTCAAACTGGATGCCCTCCGCACCCGCACGTACGAGCCGGACGGCGTCCGCGACCGTTTCCGCTTCGACAATCAGCTTCTTCTCGCTGACCTTGCTTTTGATTGCGGGAAGCCGCTCGATCAGCCCGTCAAGCCCGCCCATAAAATTCATGTGCTGCCGGAATACCAGTACGGTTTCGGAAAGCCCGAGCCGGTGCGGAAAACCCCCGCCGCTCATCACAGATTTGATGAAAAGCTTTTTCGTGCCGGAAGATACCTTTCTGGTCGAAAAAACCTCCGTATGCGGATTGACGGACTTGACAATCCGCGTCAACCGCGCGGTTTTCGTGGCGATTCCGGCGCAGCGATCCAGCAGGTTCTGGCAGATTTTCCACGCACTATGCAGGTTTTCGGAAAGTCCTGTTCCGGATAAAAACACATCGCCGCTCTGGATTTCGCCGCCCGACGGAACGATAAGATCGGGCGTAATTGCAAATCTTGAAAAAATGCGCACGGCTTCCTCCGTGCCGCTCACGACAGCGGGCTCACGGGTAAAAAAGCTGATTTTTCCCATCTGTCCCGCAATCCCCAGCACCTCGGTCGTCAGGTCGATATACGGCAGATCCTCTTGAATCAGCGCGTCGATTTCCGCCTCCGTAAAAAACATCACGCACCTCGTTTTCTTTGAAACCATCGTTATCCGATGATTTTTCCCGTTTCGCTTGTGTCATAGCCGCTCAGACTCTTGAGCTGGCTTTTGAAGCTCTCCGATGCGACAACCTCCAGCACAGCCTGAAACTGTGGCTTTTCGGCATCGCTGCGGCGGATGATCAGATCAAAGCACTCCTCGCGCAGCGGGATAAAATCCACCTCGGATACATTCAGCGCCGAGCTAGAGCTGCCGATGCCCACATCCGCCTCGCCGCCGATGACCGCACCGCAGACCGCAAAGCCGGATTTCACCGTGTTGAAATAGCCGTCGATCCGCTCGCCGGACAAGCCCATCAGTCTGAGGTTTTCGTCAAGAAACACCCTGCAGCCGCTGCCGGCTTCGCGGTTGACGATTCTGATGCCGCTGCGCTTGAAATCCGCAAAGCCGGTGATTCCGTCCGGATTCCCCTTTTTCACAATCAGCCCGATGTTCCGCTTTGCAATGCGCATGAGCAGCGCGGGAATGCCCGGCATCATTTTTTTCACATAGGAAGCGTTGTACGCGCCCGTGTCGCCGTCCCAGAGATGCGCGGTCGCAAGATCGACCTGCCGCTGATAAAGCGAATAAATCCCGTTGTAGCTGCTTTTATACGACCGGTGAACCTGCAACGCGCCGCTGCGGGTTTCGAGGAGATTGGCAAGAATATCAAGCGACACATCCTGCCCGCAGATGATGAATTCGTTTGTGCGCGGCGGGTTTTCTACCAGTGCCGGTGTCAGTCGGGCTGTTTGCGGCGCTTCCTGCGCAAGCGGCTGATGCGCCGCCGGACGCTGCCCACCCGCGAGGTAGCTTTCCACCGTCGCGCGCGAAACCCGCACCTGCTTGCCGACCTTGACCGCGGGCAGCTCGCCGCGCTTGATCAGCTCGTACACGGTATTGCGCGTAATTTTCAGGATCTCCGCGATTTCCTGTGCGTTAAGCAAATCATTCATGATGCAGCCTCCGTGAGCGGTCGTTCCCGCGGTTTTTAAAACGATAATATCAGATTCTAATCTTAAGTGCTTGCGGCAACCGCCTTACCAAGCCTTCACCGTTCCCACAAGCTCGGAAACCGATTTAACGCCATTCTGGTCACACCAGTTGTCAATGCCGTCGATGATCTCCAGCGGCACAAACGGGTTGTGAAACAGCGCCGCACCCACCTGAACCGCCGATGCGCCCGCCATCATCATCTCAATCGCGTCGTCGGCGGAGGAAATGCCGCCCATGCCGACCACGGGGATTTTCACCGCATTTGCGACCTGCCACACCATCCGCACGGCAACCGGAAACACCGCCGGACCGGACAGTCCGCCCACGTTGTTGCGCAGAACCGGACGGCGCGTGCGGATATCAATTTTCATACCGAGGAGCGTGTTGATCAGCGAAACCGCGTCCGCACCCGCTGCTTCGACCGCCAGAGCGATGTCCGCAATGCTCGTCACATTCGGGGAAAGCTTAACCATGAGTGGCTTTTTCGTTACCGTGCGCACCGCCGCCGTCACCGCCGCCGCGCTGTCGCAGGAAATGCCGAACGCAGCACCGCCCTGCTTGACATTCGGGCAGGAAATGTTCAGCTCAAGCATGTCCACCGCCGTTTCGTCAAGTCGCCGCGCAAGCTCCGCGCATTCCTCAACCGTCGCGCCCGCGATGTTCGCGATGATGCGCGTGTCCTTGGTCAGCAGATTGGGCAGCTCGAATTTTAAGAACTTGTCCAGCCCGCCGTTCTGAAGCCCGACGGAGTTGAGCATTCCGGCAGGAGTTTCCGCCACGCGGGGAGGCGGATTGCCGTCCTTGCGATGCAAGGTCGTTCCCTTTACAGCAATGCCGCCGAGCTTTGACAGCGGGAAGAACCGCTCATACTCGCGCCCGTATCCGAACGCGCCGCTTGCCGGAATCACGGGGTTTTTGAATTCCACACCCGCAACCTTAACGCGCAGATCAGCCATCGAACCGCACCTCCTTACAATCGAACACCGGTCCGTCCTGACAGACATGGGCGTAATATTCGTCGTTGCCGCGCTTGATTTTGCAGGCGCAGACCAGGCACGCGCCCACGCCGCAGCCCATGCGCTGCTCCAGCGAAACTTGGCAGAATATGTCGTTTTTGATCGCAAGTTCGGTCACAGCTTTCAGCATAACGGTCGGCCCGCAGGCATAAATTACGTCGGGCTTTCCCTGCGCAAGACACGACAGAAGCCCCTCGGTCACGCGCCCCTTGATGCCCGCCGTGCCGTCGTCGGTGCAAAGAATGGTCTGCGCGCCCGCCGCCGCATAATCCTCCTGAAGAATCGTAAGCCCCGCCGTGCGGAATCCGCTGATGACCATCGCGTTTTTGCCGTAATGCTTCGCAACGGCGAGCATGGGGGGCGTACCGATGCCGCCGCCGATGCAGATCGCTTTTTTCGCCGGATCAAGCAGCTTGAAGCCGCGCCCGAGCGGGGCGATGAGGTCGATAAAGTCACCGCTGTTTGACTGCGAAAGCTTTTCCGTACCCGCACCGCGCGCTTCAAATAGGATACGGATCGTTCCCTTTTCCCGGGAAATGTCACAGATTGAAATCGGGCGGCGCAGCAGAAAGCCCTCCGCCGCCGCGTGGACAAACTGCCCCGCCTGCGCAATTTCCGCGATTTCGGGGCAAAGAATCGTCAGGTCGAACATTCCTTTTGCGATGGTTTTCTTTTCGGTGATGAGGTATTTCCCTTGCGTATAGCGCATTGTTTTCTCCAGTCCGCAGCAGTGCTTCGCCGCGTATTTTTATGTGTAAAGCATTGTCGCTTTACAGATATTCCTGTGATTTTTATCGGCAGTGTTTGTGCAAAGCTGAAACGCTTTACATCGCGGTTGAGCCAGTTTCCCCTGTTAAGCCATATCACTTTACAGCGTGTATTTCCGGGGAAATGTCCCTATTCCAGCGAGATGCGGTCGAGGTGTGCGATGATGTCCTCTTTCATGCGGATGACCTCGCGGCGCGCGGCTTTGGCGAACTCCTGCTCGTCGCAGCCCTCCTTCTGGTAAGCGCACATCACCGCGCGGGATGAATTGACAACCGCTCCCAGCCCGTTTTGATCGAATGCCTTTGCAACACCGGCTGCTCCCCCGCCCTGCGCGCCGTAGCCCGGCACCAAGAAAAACGTCGTCGGAAGCTTCGCGCGCAGCTCGGTCAGCTGCTCCGGATAAGTCGCGCCGACCACCGCGCCCACGGACGAGTAGCCGAGCTTGCCCATCGCCGCAGCACCCCAGGTTTCGCACATCTCGCCCATCGCCTCATAAACGGCTCTGCCGTCAGACAGCTTGAGATCCTGCAATTCACCGGACGATGCGTTCGAGGTTTTCGCCAGAACAAAAATCGCTTTATCGCGATCGCGGCATAGCTCAAGCAGCGGCGAGATGCCGTCCGAGCCGAGATACCCGTTGACCGTCAGTGCGTCCGCACCAAACGCTTCGCAGATTTCGCCGCCCACGTCGGTCAGTCCCAGATGCGCCGCAGCATACGCCTCCATCGTCGCACCAATGTCGTTGCGCTTGCCGTCGGTGATGACATACATCCCCTTCGATTTCGCGTACTGAATGGTCTTATAGAGCGTGCGGACACCCTCCCAGCCGTACATTTCGTAGTAAGCCGCTTGCGGTTTCACTGCGGGAACGATGTCATAAATCTCGTCGATGATCTCTTTATTAAAGGTATAAAGCGCCTTTGCGGCTGCTTCCATGGTCTTGCCGTATTTCTTGAATTTCTTTGCTTTGATGTATTCCGGTATGAAATCCAGCTTCGGATCCAGCCCTACAACGGTCGGATTCTGCGTCTTAATAATCTTCTCAATCAGTCCATCAAACGACATAAGCATTCTCCTTTTTCGGTCAGAAGTTATCTGTAAAGCATATTGCCTTTACACGTATTTTATAATGCGAACACAAGTTTTCCGGCGGAAATCGTGTAAAGTACTTTGCCTTTACAGATTTCGCCCTTGAACACCGTGTTCTTTGATTTGGAATGCAGCTCCTGCGCGATCACTTCCCAGCACAGATCAGGGTCGGCCACGGTCAGATCGGCGGGCATTCCCGGCGCAACCGCCAACGGCGCAATGCCGAGAATCTTCCGCGGCGCGACACTCATGCGCTGCGCGACCTCCGCGAGCGTCAGCTTGCCAGTGTGATAAAGCTTTGTCAGCGTCATCGCAAGGGAAGTTTCCAGCCCCACGACCCCGTTGGGCGCTTTCTCAAAATCCGCTTTTTCCGCCGCAGTGTGGGGCGCATGGTCGGTCACGATGCAGTCAATCGTGCCGTCGATGACCGCCGCTTCCACCGCCGCGCGGTCGGCTTCCGTGCGCAGGGGCGGGCTCATGCGGTAGTCCGCATCGCGCGTAAGCAGCTTTTCATCCGTATAAGTAAAATAATGTGGGCAGGTTTCACAGGTCACACGCACACCGTCAGCCTTTGCCGCGCGGATGATGTTGACCGATCCTGCCGTGGAAACATGTGCGATGTGGATGTGCGCACCGCAGCTCATCGCCAGCGCAATCTCCCGCGCGGTGATGGAATCCTCCGACGCTCTGTCCATCCCGCGGACGCCGAGCGCTTCAGAAACAGCGCCCTTGTTGATGATGCCGCCGTTGATGATGCTCAGATCCTCACAGTGCGAAATCACCGTCAGCCCGTTTTTCACCGAAAGCTCCAGCGCTTTGCGCATCAGCTCCGCGTTTTCCACCGGCCGCCCGTCATCGGAAATCGCTTTCACCCCGCAATCCACCAGTGCGTCGAAATCCGCAAGCGTATCGCCGCGCATTCCCTTTGTGATGGCTGTAACGGGATAAACCTTGACACCGGTGTGGGCGGATTTTTCCTCGATGTACCGCACCAGCTCCGGCGCGTCGAGCACGGGTTTTGTGTTGGGCATACAGGCGACGGCTGTAAAGCCTCCCGCCTTTGCAGCATCCGTACCGGTGAGGATGTCCTCTTTATGGGTAAAACCAGGGTCGCGTAGATGCACATGCATATCAAACAGTCCGGGGAACACGACCAGCCGCCCCGCGCCGTCGATCACGCGCGCGTTCTCCGCCGGTATTTCCCGGGAAATCGCCGTGATCACACCGTTTTCAATCAGAATATCCTGCGCGCCGTCGTAGGAAACCTGCGGATCGGCGATGATGACTTGTTTGAGCAGAATTGGATTCTTATCCACTCTATTCCTCCTTGCCCGGCACAAAGGTGATTTGCGCCGGCTTTGCATTTGTGCCGAAATTGATGACAAGCTTTAAAACATCTTTGTCATTCTTGGGCGCATCCAGTTCGTAATAAATGCTGCTGTGCTTGCTAACCGCCCAATCGTCCGGCAAATCCATGTGGAATGGATCGCAGAGCAGTTCCATGCGATTTTCGTCCGGATGGAGCTTGTAAACGCCGCGCATGACGATTTCTGCGCCGTCGCCGGTGTCCTCCGTCACAGAGAAGGTGCTTGACTTGCCGAGCTGCAGCGTAAATTTCTCGTCTTCGGAAATCCATGACTGTTTGACCAGCATTTTCCCTTCGTCCGTATCGTCGGGCAAGGAGAGCATGTAGGTCGCGACATAAACAATTCCGGCAATCAGAGCCAACACAACCAGAAGCAGGATCAGCTTAAGCAGCTTTTTCATTTTTTCTCCTTAATAAGGCGGCTATTCCTTGACTTCCAGCACCGCGCCGCGGTTTCCGGAGGTCACAAGGTGCGCATAACGCGCAAGGTAGCCTGTGGTGATTTTTGGCTTTCTGGGTGTCCACTGTGCACGGCGCGCGGAAAGGTCCTCGTCGGAGACGTCCAGCGAAATGGTGTTTTCCGGAATATTGATGGAAATGGTATCGCCCTCATTGACCAGCGCAATCGGTCCGCCGACTGCCGCTTCGGGAGAAACGTGCCCGATTGCCGCACCCCGCGTCGCGCCGGAAAAGCGCCCGTCGGTGATGAGCGCCACGCTTGCGCCCAGCCCCATGCCCACAATCGCGGAGGTCGGATTGAGCATTTCGCGCATGCCGGGGCCGCCTTTGGGACCTTCATAGCGGATGACCACCACGTCGCCGGCGTTGATTTTTCCGCCGAGAATCGCTTCCATCGCGTCCTCCTCGCAGTCAAACACGCGCGCGGGGCCGGTGTGGGCGAGCATTTCCGCGTCAACCGCCGAGCGCTTTACCACACAGCTGTCGGGGGCTAAATTGCCGCGCAGCACGGCGATTCCGCCCGTTTCGCTGAACGGCTTGTCAATCGGACGAATCACGTCATGGTTGCGGTTCGGGCAGCCCTTGATGTTATCGCCGACGGTTTTGCCGGTGACGGTAATGCAATCCTTGATGATCAGATCCTTCTTGCTCAGCTCGTTCATGACTGCGAAAACGCCGCCCGCTTCGTTAAGATCCTCCATATAGGTGTGTCCGGCAGGGGCAAGATGGCAGAGATTGGGCGTTTTGGCGCTGATGCGGTTGGCGATGTCGAGGTTGATTTCGATGCCGCATTCGTGGGCAATCGCGGGCAGATGAAGCATACTGTTGGTCGAACAGCCGAGCGCCATGTCCACGGTCAGCGCGTTCATGAACGCGTCCTCGGTCATGATGTCGCGCGGGCGGATGTCTTTTTCAAGCAATTCCATAATCTTCATGCCGGCGCGCTTTGCCAGCTCAATCCGCGCGGAATAAACCGCGGGAATCGTTCCGTTGCCGCGCAGACCCATACCGAGCACCTCGGTCAGGCAATTCATGGAATTCGCGGTGTACATCCCCGAACAGCTTCCGCAGGTCGGACAGGTTTTTTCTTCATATTCGCAGAGCTTTTCCTCGGTCATTCTGCCGGCATTAAATTCGCCCACGGCTTCGGAAATGGTGGAAAAGCTTGCGCGCGTGCCGTCAATCCGTCCGGCAAGCATCGGTCCGCCGCTGACGAAAATCGTCGGCACATTCACGCGCGCCGCCGCCATCAGCAAGCCCGGTACGTTCTTGTCGCAGTTAGGAATCATAACCAGCGCGTCAAACGCGTGCGCAACCGCCATTGCTTCGGTGGAATCGGCGATCAGGTCGCGCGTCACGAGGGAATATTTCATGCCCTGATGTCCCATCGCGATGCCGTCACAGACCGCAATCGCCGGGAACACGATGGGCGTTCCGCCTGCCATGGCAACACCGATGCGCACCGCGTCCACGATTTTGTCGAGGTTGATATGCCCGGGGACAATTTCGTTATAAGAATTGACAATACCAATGAGGGGGCGGCGAACCTCCTCCGCCGTTAAGCCGAGTGCGTGATAAAGCGCGCGGTGAGGCGCATTGTTTGTCCCGTTTTTGATGGCGTTACTGTTCATAGTATGATTCCTCTCTTACTTTTATTCAAGTGCAGGTGGTTTGCTTTTGATATTGTGATTTTAATTGATGTCGTTTGTTTGAATCGGGGGTGAGTTGACAGAATGGATGCCAAATATTACATAAGCACTGCTTTCTACCATCGTCCCATATTCGTATTATGTTTTTTCATATAAATCCGTTCAAATTCTTGCGGCGTGATATCATAGCAAAGTAGAATATCATTAAAATACATCATAACATCACACATCTCCTCAATGAAATGTCCACGTATCATTTCATTGTCCATAATCTCTTCATCACCATCTTGTTTGATCACATCGGCGACTTCACCAACCTCACCAATCAACCACAACAGCATGTCGCGTCCTTTTTTAGGGGATAAACCTCCCCATTTTTCTTTGTATTTATCTTGAAGTTCAATTTGCATTTTCAACATGTTATCAACCGTGAGTTCCATATTAATGCCCATGCACTCCATGCGCAAAGCGCTATGAAAGAGCAAGCATGGGCTCGCCCCCTCTCTTGATTCGTTTTTTACGTTCTTTCACATTAATTCTCCAATCTTATTTAAAATTTTCAGCAACGACAACACGACACTCTCAACATGCAGTGAAGTGATGAAACGGATGTCACTCAATTTTAAAAATAGGTATTAATATTCCACTTCTGTTATGAATTGAAATACTTAATCAAAAAGTATTTCGTGAGTTTCGGGTTATTTACATCTTCTCTGACAAACTCAACCTGATAGCCATGCTTCTGATAAAAATCCAGCGCTTGAAAATGAAACGTACACAAACTGATGTGCTTGAAACCCTTATCTTTAAAATGATGTTCAACCGCATCGACAAGCTGACTCCCGATGTGCATCTTGCGATATGGCTCAAGCACAATCAAGTCACCGATATAAACCTCTTGGTAATAGGAATATCCGGTCAGTGCGCCGATGACTGCATCGTCTTGCTTTGCAACAAAGTAAAATGATGTATAATCACAGACAACGCCGTTTTTCGCTGCGTATTTGCGAAACTCTGTGCCGACGAGTTCCTCGATCGCATCATCGTAGTCCTGCTCTTTGAATTCGAGATTCAGCATTTTTTGACCACCCTTTCCTGAGAGCCGCGAAGCCCGGATTTCGTATTCATGTTTCTATTACGGAGGCATTTTTCTGCGTCATAAACGCTGCACGCGCAATATGTGGTAAGCGATGTAGTTGATGTCAACCCTTCCGGGTGGAACATGCTTATTCTGTGGGATTGCTCGAATCAACCAGCGGTTTACCGTCTTTGTCAAGCAATGGTGTTAATCCACCGGCATATCCACTGTAATGGAAAAAATAAAGTACGTCTGTTTCCTTGTCTTTCAGAACTTTGCTGCCTGATGCAATCGAATTCGTTTCTTCGAAAATAATTTGAAACCGATTGTTTTCTTTCTTGCTCACAGTGCATTCTCCTATTGAATATTATATTAATTTTATTCGAAACGTTTCAATTTTTCTTGACATCGATTCTACACACTCAACATGGGGTGAGTTGACTCAATTGATGTATTTGTCCTAAAAAATTATGTGCCGTTATAGGAAACATATCATTTGGAAAATTGGTGCATAGGGTGAGTTGACAAAATAGATTTCATTTCGCCGTAGAACACACTTATTAGGTGAAGTATAATTTTGCTTTTTCTATAGTATCTTTAATAAAACTTTGTTTCCCGTCCCCATAAGCATATTGATTATTAAAATGTTTTTGATAGAGTTCTTTTTTAAGTTTTTCATATTTAATCCGAGTTTTTTTGTTAATTCGCAGATAATCCCTAAACAGTAATGCACCAATGCTAAATTGATTACCTTCTTTACATATGTTAACTTTGTGAGTTGCTCTATTTAATTTATTTTTCTTGACAAAAACCTTGCAACCAGATAACTCTTGTATTCCTCTTGATTCGTATCCTCGGCTTATCATTGAGGCATCGTAATCTTCAATGTTTTCCATATTGAGAACAAAAACAAAAATGTCAATGATTGGTTTTGCCGATATATCAGGAATACTAGTCGAACCAAAGTGTTCTATTCTTATTAAAATATCGTTAAACACATCTGCTAAGAGTTCTTTTTCTTCTTCAAACACACTAACCCAATTATCATTATGTTCAACAAAATCAAAAATAGGTTTTTCCATTTCGCAACACCACCTAATATAAATTTTCTTCATTTTCAATACAACATTCTCCACATGCCATGTTCGCGAAAAAGTCCACCCGTATGCTTTCAGTATTGCATAAAAGCATTACCGCCATAATGAAATCTAATCAAAACAAGGCGCAGGGAATAACCAAAAACGCACCTGATCCCAAATCATCCTGAAACCCCATTTTCTGATAAAACCCAACGTTCTTTCTTTCACATCCAACCAGCCATCCTGAACCGGGATAATGGCTTTTACACCGATTCACAAGCTCTTTACCGATGCCTTTGCTCTGATAAGCAGGATCAACCAGCAAATCATAAATGACAGAACGGAAAATCGTGTCGCTTAACACCCGAACAGCCCCGACCAGAAAATCGTCGTCCCAAGCAGAAATAACAAGTGTTGAATTCAGCCACGGCTGCATGAATCCGGTTTTACTTTCATCCGGCATTTCGCCGCCATCTGACCATCCCACCGCGACGAACAATCGGTACAATTGCTCAAACGGTAAATCCTTATCCGTATCTTTATAAGTGATGTCCGTCAATTTCAGCACCACTACTTCCCGCTCTTATCCAGCCCCAGAAACGCCGCGCCGATGAGTCCCGCGTCGTTGCCAAGCTTTGCGATGACGATTTCGGTGTTCTTCGGGGAATTGCGCGTGTAGACCTCGCGCTTGACAATCTCCAGCAGGGGCAGAAGCAGCGCGTCGCCCTCGTTGCAGACCCCGCCGCCGATGCAAAGAACGTCGGGCTGGAAGATGTTAATTGTGTTCGTGATGCCGGCGGCAAGGTACTTGATAAACTTGTCCACAACGGCTTTTGCGGTCGCGTCGCCCGCGCGCATCGCGTCGAAAGCCAGCCGCGCGGAAACCTTTGCGTCGTCCTTGCGCATGGTGTGCATCAAGCTCGCGGGATCGGCTTCAAGCGCTTCCTTTGTCATGCGGATCAGTCCGGTCGCCGAGGAAAACACCTCGAAGCAGCCCTTTCGTCCGCAGGTGCAGGGCGGGCCGTCCACCTCGATGACAGTATGCCCGATTTCAGCCCCACCGAAATTGAACCCCGCGTAAATTTTTCCGTCAATGATAATACCGCCGCCGACGCCCGTTCCCAGCGTGATGCAGACCGCGTGGTCGGCGCCTTTTGCAGCGCCCGCCACGTATTCGCCATAAGCCGCAGCGTTTGCGTCGTTTTCAATGAAAGCCGGCTTGCCAAGCTTTGCCGAAATCCATTCCGCCATCGGCACGTTCACAAACCCTAAGTTGTTCGAATACTCGATGATGCCGCTTTTGGAATTCGCAATGCCGGGCGTGCCGATGCCGACGCTATCGATGTCATCCATCGTCAGTCCCGCTTTTTTCACCGCTTCAACCGCGCAAGCCGCCATATCCGCGCAGATTTCCTCCGCCGGACGCGGGAGCGCAGTTTTCACGCTGTGTTTGGAAATAATCTGATAATCGCTATCCACCACGCCGGCTTTGATGTTCGTTCCGCCGAGGTCGATGCCCACATAATAATTCATATGGCTTGCTCCTCTTGTTTCATATTTCAATATTAAACTTTTGTTACAATGACTTCGCATTCACCCGATATCATATAATTTCCAAAGCCGGCGGGGAGGAAAAAGCTGTCGCCCTTTGCGAATTCCAGCGCCTGTCCGCCGCCGGAAAGCGTTCCCGCGCCGTCAAGAAACAGCAGGCTGACGAAGCTTTCGCCGGTGACTTCCAGTGCCGCGTTGGCGGTTACATCCAGCTTTGTCACATGAAAATAGTCGCATTGCGCTAAAAGCTGTTCGGTATAGCCCGCATGCGTTACGACGGGGCTTTCCGGATACGGCTGCGCGGGGCAGAGCGCGGTCACATCGAGGGCTTTTTCCACATGGAGCGGACGCGTTTTTCCGTCCGCACCCACGCGCCCATAGTCGTAAATGCGGTAGGTGGTATTGGAATTCTGCTGGATTTCCGCGATAAGAATGCCTTTCCCGATGGCGTGGAGTGTTCCCGCCGCGATGAAAAACACGTCACCTTTTTTCACCGGCACGCTGTTTGTGACCGAAAGCAGGGTGTTATCCGCGATGCGGCGGGCGAATTCTTCCTTAGAAACCTCGGACGCAAAGCCGTAGAGCAGCTCAGCCCCCTCGTCGCAATCGACGATGTACCACATTTCGGTCTTGCCGTACTCCCCCTCCACGCGCAGGGCGTAGTCGTTGTCGGGGTGAACCTGAACGGACAGATTGTCCTTAGCATCAATCAGCTTGATTAGAATCGGGAAGTTGTCAAACCGTGCGCAGCTTGTCCCCAGTGCCGCGGTGTTTTCAGCAAGATAAGCAGCGAGCGTTTTTCCGGCATCCGCGCCGTTTGCGATGACGCTGTCGCCGTCCTTATGGCAGGAAAGCTCCCACGACTCGGCGATTTTTTCAAACGCACAGTCCTTTTTAAAGTCGTCGCGTAGCCTTGTTCCGCCCCAGAGATAGTCCTTGAACGCGGGCTTAAGTTTTAACATTTCCATATACGATGTCCTTTCGGATGCAGATTTTTTGGCGATATTCCCGCCGATTCCAGCGAAGCGAACGTGCAGCCACAAGCCCTTGTGCACCTCGCAGCGGGCTGAATCTATATACAATTTTAGTATAGCACATCTCCGGCGGCAAGTCAAATTTTTTTACAGGATACGGGCGGATTTTACCGAAAAAACGAACGCAGCAAGCCCGCCGCGGTCTTTGTCAGACTGCGGCGGGCTTGCGTTGGTGTGAAACAAGACGTCTTGCTACCCGAATGTCTGTATCGGAAGGCTGGTGTGCCTGAACCGCTTACGGATTGCTCTCCCTGATTTTCTTTAAAACAGCATCCGCTTTGAGCTTAAATCCGAATTGCTCTTCATCCTGATAACCCACAGCGAATACCTTGTCGATTTGTTCATCATTAAACAGATAGGTCTTGTCTGGACCGATGTACCCCTCTGGGAAACCGGCGCCCACATAATCCCAGATGCGCTGCTGCGTGTCCTGCTGACAAACACCGATGATAAAAACCTTCTTTGTGCTATCCTTGAGCAGAACCACTGAACCGATGGGCAATAATCCCTCAAACATATCTTTTCCTCCAACTCTTTGTTAAGTGATTTTATGTGTTTCACCAGTTAAAAAAAGATTTCGCAATGCTTTTTACCGCTTTGACACTGTCATCTGCGACGTGATGGATGGTGCTGTTCATCGCGTTGTTGACAGAATCAAGGCCTTCCGCAACATCTTTGACGGTGTCGTTGACTGTATCCCAGTTTTCAACCACCGTGTCGGCAATCTCTGTGATGTTTTTCACCGCGCCGCTGACGTCAATGTCCGCTTTCAGCTCGCCGCCGATTCCCAAATATGCGCTTGCGTCAATCGAGATATTCCGGTCTTTTACATATACATGCGCGTCCGCTCCTGCGCCGATTCCGATCGAGCCTGTGACGCCGCCTTTCATTCCGGCAAAATTCACGCCCGCTTTCCCTTCAAGCTCAGCGAGAACGGCTTTGCCGCCGATTTTCGCATCCACATAAGGGCTTACATTGCCTTTCTCATCAAACAGTCCGGCGGACAAACCCACTTCCGCGGCAACTTTTCCAACGTTTACGGTCGCCGTGCCGTATAGTCCAAGATTTTCATTGCCGAGCTGTCCGGCAACGGACAGGGTGGCTGCGGTATAGCTTGCCGCAATCTCCGCATAAATCTTCGGATCAAAAAGCACATTTCCGTTTTCGTCCACGGACAAGAAATTTGCTCCCATCCTGCCCGTTAAAACACGTTGGTTCACAGCCGCTTCATACGAGAGTGAACCGAGATCCCCTTTGATTGATCCGTCGGTGTGCGCACTTGATCCGGTGATGTTTAATTCTTTCTCCACACCGAGGATATTATGTAACTCGGTTTGTTTTTTCTTCGACTTGTCGGAGGAATATTTATATTCCTTCCGCAAACCGTTGTCACTGAAAAATTGATTGCCCTCTTCATTTGCGTCAAGGTCAATATTAAGAATTTTCTTTTTGTGTTCAATGTCAGTGATATTGGCGGCATTCAGCCCGAGTAAGGGCAGCAATCCGGGGAATATCCAGGATGTATCGACGCTGGCTGAAATGAAGAATCCGGTAATATGGATCGCCGCCGCCACAAAATCCGAATAAATGATCCCGTTTTCTGCGGCTTTGTATTCCACAGCGATGTAATCCAGCTTTAAGGAAAGGGTGTGCAACCGCTGTGCGGAATTTGAGATTTTCGGGATTGTGCCGGATCTGATTTTATGTTTTAATGTGGCAACTGACTGTGATTGGATCGCGATGCCGTTGACAATTTCCAGCATCTCTGTCTGAATCCGGCTGATCTGTTTACGATATGTACTCAGATTTCCGGATGCTGCCTGCATTTTCGTCCAGTCTACCAAAACCCGTGGCATTCGTTCATCACCTCTCGCTGTTCATTCAATGTCTGGTCCGCTTATCTTAGAAGCTACTGCCTCCGCCTCCGCTGAAGGTACGCGCAAGTTCCAGCGCGCGCATTTCAGCGTTGTAAATGGTTTTGGCGTTTTTTCGCAAAGCCGCTGCGACCGAAACCATTTCCTCCACCGCCTGCTCCGTTTCCGCATACCAGGCGTTGACCTTCGCGAAATAAGCATTTGCGCCGTCTCCGCTCCATGCACCTGCAACGGTATTCATTTCCGCTGACACGCGGTTGTTGCGGATTGTCCGCAGTTCCTCAGCAAGCTGTTCGATGCGCGCCGATTGCTGGGCTGCTTTCTGATAATTCATCAACAATGTTTTTGCAGTCATTTCTATCCCCCTAGCTGATGATTGACGCCGGCAGGGCTTCTGCGATTGTTTCCGCTGCTGTTTCGGCTTGTGTATAGGTTGCAGCCATCGCGGCAAGGTCGATTTTATGCTCGTTTAAATGCGCTAGATGATCGGTGACTTTTGTTTTCATTGCCTGATAGATGTTCCGGAATTTATCACCCGCGTCGCCTTTCCAGTAGCCGTTTGTCCGGTTCATCGCTGTTTCGATGCTGTCAAACGATGTCTGCATCTCTATGATTCTCTGCTCAAAGGTCTGTTGTGCTTTTGCCATTGCCTCCGTGGACACCCGCAGCGTATAACCGTTTCCCATCTCATCACCCCGCTAGATGTTATTTGCGATTGTAATAACCGCACGCTCGCACTTGGTATACTTCTGTTTCGCTGTTTTCAGCGATCCGCAGAAATGCTCCAGCTCTTGAAAATACTGCTCCAGTTCTACGTGGCCTTTTTGATACTGCGCGACAAACGCATCATTGGCTGTTCCTTCCCACACGGCATCCAGCTCTGTGACGGCATCGGAAGTCTGCGCAGATGCCTGTCTGAGCCGTACGAGCGCCTCATCCAACTTGCCGATATCCGACAGAAGCCTGTCGGTGTCAACATCAAATCCTGACGACATATCCATCACTCCCATGAACTAAGTTTATCATATTTTCCCCTGCCGATGCTGTCCGCCTGACAAATGCCTTGTTTGTCAGGACGATTCACCTTTTGTTATAAAAATTCGATCTTCAGCGAAGCGCTTCCGAGTCTTAAATAAAAGCTGCTGCCTGTGATGGTATGCGTCTGGATGCATTGGTCGTTGATATAGGTACCGTTGCGGGATTTTAAATCCTGCACCACCACCGCATCACCGAGCAGACTGATGCTGCAGTGATTGCCGGAAACAGTCGGGTACGGCACCTGATAAAAGCTTTCGGTGTTGGTGATATTCTCGCGCCCGAAGGTCAGCGTGTTTTCGATGATGCACTGCTTGACATCCATCATCTGCAAATCGGTAATCTGCACGTGCAAGCCGGCAAAGGTGCGCCGCTTTTTTTCACGTTTGGTAATCAGCCTTGTCAGCTTATTCTGGCGAAATCCATTTAAATCGACGTCCTCTTCGTCGATAAATTTCATTTTTTTCACATCCATGCCCTTTTTGATCCGCACTTGTAATGTATGCTTGTTTTTTCTGTACCGAAGCATAAAAAACAAGACAAAAAGCAGCACAATAAAAACGGCAACGAGCGCAATGATCGCAATATTCATCATAGATTTCATTCTCCGTCAATCACTGACTTGCTTTGTTCTTCTGCCGCAAGCAGCGCATTTGTACGCTGCTCGATTGCAGACGAGAGCGCGGTGAGCCGCTGTGCGATTGCGTTGATTTCAACCGCCGACTGCCTGCCCGCCGCGGAAAATCGCTCCGACGCGGTATCAGACCAGGCTGTGCCGACGGCGTCCGTTGCCGCGTCCACCGCAACACCGATCCGAACCAGCTCGCCGGCGGTTTGCTCCACAGCATGCTGTATCTGTTTCATCCGCGCAAAATCACAATAGAGCATAATCCAACTCCGATCTGGTGTTCTGGTGATGCCTTAATCAATGAGATTGGAATCAAGCCGCTCGATTTCCGCAAGCTGCCCCGTTTCCGCCGCCTGATAATTGCCGATGATCCGTCCAAGGTCGGTCAGTGCCTGCCGAAATTCGGTTTGTGTCTGCGCGAACAGCGTCTTTATGTCCTCCAGATCGCCGCCCACCTGAACCATCGTGTCGCTCTCCCAGCTTTGCCGGATTCTTTGAGCGGATAAAAACAAGCCCTCCGCAAGGTTTTGCATGGAGTCGAGGCTTTTCTGACAATCTGACAGCGTCATCGCCATCCGGTCGGTATCAACACGAATCTCATCGCTGCTCATGAAAACCGCACCCTCCCCTGTTCGATCGCATCGACAATCCGCTCCGCATATGCCGAGCAATTCTGAAATTCGCGCGCCGCTTTTGTAAAAAACTCGCGGTTGTCCCCAATGGTCTGAATCAGTTCGGCAAGCGTTCGGATACATCGCTCCATCCGCGCGCGCATCTGTGCTGCGGACTGTCCGCTCCATGCCCCGCAAAGCGCTTGCGTTGATGCCGTCAGCCGGTTCAGCTCCGTTTTCATCCGCAGCAGGTTGTCCTGCGACAATTCTGCTTCACGTGCCACCTGCGCGGCATCTATCATCAATCTGCTCATACAAATCCCCATGTGCTGCTATGCACCTACATGGGCTTGCCCTCCTCTGCTTATCTGACTGATCCTTATTCCATTCTGATGCCGTCCATGTATGCGGAAAGAAACCCGATGTCACTCGTTCGGATAACTGCTTCGTTGGTTCGGTTGAAGTTTTCATAGAAATAGTCGACGGTTCTTTCGCACTGCGCGGTGTTTTCTGAAATCCGGCTGAGCGCGCGGCTCATCCGGTCGAGCTTTTCCGCCTGCGCGTGCATGGCATCGGCAAGTTTTGTCAGCTCCAAAATCTCGTCGTCGAACGTGGTTTGCTCCAACAACCTGCGTCTGATCTGACGAAGGGCATCCGTCTGAAGAAATAACAGCAGGCTTTGCTGTCTGAACCGCTGTGCGCATTCGTCTACGGCGCGATAATCGATCATCAGCATTGCATATCCCTCCCTGCGTTTTTTTGCGGCAGATGCAGCCATTGCAAATAACGGAGGCAGATGCGCTCCGTTATTTTACATTTTCTTTTAATGAATCCTAGGAAATCACACCGGTACGCAGTGCGTTTGCGTCGTCGTTGTTTGCGGTTTCTGCGCTTGCATAAACCTCTGCCATTGCCTGCAGATCGCTGACATGCTCGTTAACCATGGAAATAAGCTTGTTGATGTCGGTTTCAAGCCCCTTGAACTTCGTCAGATATGCCTGCGACGCGTCGCCTTCCCAGGATGCGGACAAGGATGCAACCTTGTTCATCATGTCGGCGGTCAGTGTCTGAATGAGCGAACCCGCGCTCTGGAACTCGCCTGCGGTCGAAATCAGCTGTTCGCTGGAAACCCGAATAATACCTGTCATACTTCTCTCTCCTTATCAATTTATGGTGTTACATTAATAGTTTCTGGATCTTGCTGTTTCAAGGTTCGTTGCTTCCGCTGTGTCATACCGCTGGCGGATTTTGTCAAGGGAGTCCACGTAACTGATGATCAGGTTGTAGAATTCCGTCATCTTCTGCTTGTCGATTGCGAATGCTCTGTGGAATGCGTCGTTTGCATCGCCGTCCCACTGCGCGTTGAGCTGTGCTTCGCTCTGCTCCAGCTTGGAAACCGCTGTTTTAAACTGTTCGTCCAGCGAAACAAGTTCGGATGCCGTTGCGTTGAGTTGTGCGGATGTGACTGTAAACTTTGACATAAGAGTTCCTCCTGTATTCAAATTTTAACCTTCCCTTTCGGGATTGATTTCATAATACCACACGGGCTGTGTTACGGAATCAATTGCTGACAGACGGCAGTTTTTCGCCGCCGGATCACCTGTTTTGCGTGAGCATTTCAGATCAGCGTCAGCTTCTCTCCGGTTCGGATGCCGATTTCGTGGATGGTGCGGTGCATGGATGCAACGCCGTTGCTGCTGTTTCGGTAAAAAAGCAGCTCGTTGGTGTCACCCTGAATGTTGCATTGTTCCTTCTGACAGACCATTTCGCAGATTTCCTCCGCCAGCAAATACAACGGAACATTCTCGTCAAGCTTGAAGTCATAGGTTCTGTCCACCGCCGATACATAGACTTCAATGATTTTCATGGCCGTTCTCCTCCCCGCCGCCGGTGTGCGTCTGCGGCGCTAACACCTTTCGATAACACGCTTCCAATCGCTGCCGCGAATAGGGCATTCGTTTTTTTTCTCCGCCGAGGTTGACATATAAATAGCAAAACAATTCTCTTTGAATCACCACAACCGTATCCGACCCATTGCTTTTACGCAGCATCAGCATCACGCCGGAATGTGCGGGAATCCGCCCGTCGCGGTCAAATGTTTCGATGATCGCGGCTTCGTTGAATTCGTATGCGTCCTCCTGAAAATCAAAATCCTCATCCTGTGGCGGGATATACCCACTTTGCAGCAAATCCTCCCACAGTGCGTCCGGTGCGGAGAACGAAAACCGTATCCGGCTTCGATCCGCCCCCGTAAGCTCCGTTACCAGCAGCCGTTCCGCCGCATACACGCAGTAATCGGAAAGCGCCGAATCGGGTGTCTGAACGGCTAAGGCAAAGCGTTTGTGACGAATGCAATCGACCGCGTCTCTGTAAGCCTGTTCAACGCGGAACACCGCGCCGTCGGAGGTCAGCACGCCCTTTGCCGTCAGCGCGTGCATTCCATAGAGCGCGTCCGCGCGGGTAAAGGCTTCCTTTGTCGCAAAGCCGTACAGCTTGTCCACACCCAGCCCGCTGCAAAGCAATAAAAATTCGCGCAATGAAAGAAGATAACTCCTGTTTGCTTTCATTTTATCGAAGCTCCTTGAAAATGGCTTTATACGCCCTTGACAGCGGGATTTCCATCCCGTTTGCCAGCGTGATGGTATTCTGCGAAAGCTTGATTTGCTTGATTTTTTTCTTGTTGACAATAAACCCGCGGTGACACCGCTCAAAGTCTGCCGGAAGGCTTTCTTGTACCACTTCAAGAGTGCTGTAAAATGAAAATTCATTCTTGTCCATGTTGAGAAAAATTTTCTTTTCCCGCGCTTCAAAAAACAGAATATGCTCAAACGCAATCAGCTGTCTTCCCTCCCGCGTTTCCACAACAAAGCGTTCCGAACCATCCTCGCTGTCGTAAGCGTGCAGATAGGTCACAAACGCTTCACGGAACACCTCCCGCAATTGAGCCGCCTGATAGGGACGCAGCAGCAGCGATTGTGCAACAATGCTCGGTTTCATATATGTCATCGGCGAAACGGCGGTGTCGGAAACAAGAACCATAAAGCTTTTGGGATTCGTTTTACGGACGTGTTCGGCGAAATGTATGGAAGCCTGCATGGTGACATCGATGCAGACAATGTCCGCCAGAAATGCCTCCCGCAGCAACTGCTCCAGCTCGGTGCTTTGCTTTAAAAAGCGGTATTCCCAAGCGTCGTCGCTCATCTCCAGCACAAGCTGCTTTGAGAACGCACGCATATACTCCAGCTCTTTCGGGCTTTTGTTGCTCACAATGAGCGCCATCAAATTGCATCCCCCCCGGCATAGGGAATCACGATGGGATGTGCGACGGATTCGTCATCCATGTCCGTCATAAGACCCATCCCCTTTTTCATCGGCTTATTTTGCTCCGCGAACGGGAGATTGGTGAATGAAAACACGCGCTGCTGTGAGATGTTCCCACCCAGATGAACGCCAAGCTTTGATTTTGTAAAATACGTATATGCCGGTCTTGCAAGGATGTTAAACAGATTGTCCGTATTCAGACAGCCGAAAAAGTAAATATTGTGCAGATACCCTTTGTCCAGAATGTTTTCATAGAAGCTGTTGAGGTTTTTATACTGTGCGTTATTGGCATAAATGGTTTCTAAGAAGCTTGTCAGATCGGCGATAAAGATGAAAATCGGCTGTTTCTTTGCGTTTTGAGTATACACTTCCGTGTCGTTTCCGCCGGCGGCGATGATGCGCTTCTTTTCCTGATTGCGCTCCATGAAATCCGGGGTCAAAGCTTTTCCCAACTCAAAGATGCCCGTTTCGTCGGTGATATACTGCCCGCCGAGCCGTTCGCAGAGCATCGCAAGCTTTTCCGTCGTCTGCTCGATGACAATCAGCCTGCCGTTCTTTTTCGCGGCCGCACGCAGAATCAGCTTCAGCGTGTTGGCTTTTCCGATGTTGCTCTTTCCGCTGATGGTAAAGCAATAGGTTTTAATCAAGTCGATTGACGCGGCGGACGCGTCGTCCGTCCGATACGCGAACGGAATCTGCCCCGGGGTCTGTAAATATGCCAGATAAGAATCGCTCTGCTCAAGTGCCGCAGCGGTCGGGTTTTCCGGAATCATGGGAATTTGCTCCGCGCGCTTGCCCGTCCATTGTTCCCGCATCCGCGCACAAGCCTTTGCAATTGCTTGACCGCGCGCGTAGTCGTCTGACGCTTCCAGCGCAACAGCTGTCTGGAACTCCAGAATACGATCGCGCACATACGCAAGCCCCCTGCCGTGTACGTCGGCTTCCGGAAGAACGGAAACGGTGTTGGTGCGCAGGATTTCCATAAACTTAAACTTGTCGCCCATCTCCAGGCAATAACATGATTTTATGTTGTCTGCAATCGCGCTCGGTATTTCAGCAATGCTGAACCCGGCGGCGGATACCGCCATATAGATACCGAAGCCCACGCCGTCGTGAAACAGGCGCATGATGATGTCGTTGAATTTGTTGTCGGTTTTTTCCTTGAGCTTTCCGAAATTGTCAATCGCGATCACAATTGCCGGCAGCGTCACGCCATAAGCGCTGACAAACTGGCTGTAATTTCCGCCGCCGAACAGCTTTGCGCGGCGATCCATTTCGCGGGAAATCATGTGGAAGAATTTCGAGAGCTGATCCATATCGCTTTCAAAAATCACGCCGCCGCAATGCGGAAGTGCTGCAAACGGCTCCAGCATATGGCTGCTGAAGTCGAGTATGTAAAGGTTTAAATACGACGGTGCATAACGGTTTGCGAGCGAAAAAAGCATTGTTTGCAAAAAGGTGCTTTTTCCGCTGACAATCATACCGCAGATCGCGAAGTGGCTGTTTTTCGCAAAATCCACCGTCAGCGCCGCCTGCGCCTGATTGACCGGATCGTCGTAAAAACCCACAACCGCTTCCAACTCCCATTTCGGGCGGACGGCGTTCCAGCTGCCCGCTTCATACGATTGAGTGCGGTATTCCGCAAGCGCATCAAGCGCCATGCTCGTCCGCAGAACCGGTAGCCATAGCTGCATCTTCTGAACATATCCGCTGCTTTTCGCAAGTGCTTGCAGATATTCTACCATAGCCGTAAGCTGCGTTTTTTCTTTCCGTTCCGGAAGCTTGACTTGTATTGTTTTCAGCTGTTCGCAGATCTGTTCAACCGGCAGGCTGATATCCGGAAGCTGAGCGATAAACTCCGCCATGTTCGCATGATCCGACACGGAGGTTCCGAAATCATGCTGCTCCGCCGCCGCCATCGTTAAAACTTTTGCAGCAAGCGCCTCATTCATCCGGCTGATTGCAGCAACGGGATCGCCGCTTTGCGTCGCGCGTTTGACCAAATCCACCAGATAACGCAGATTCTGTTCGCGTTGCTCCTCGCGATGTTTGAGCTTTGCCTTGCTGCCCGCCAGCGCAGTTCTGCCGGATGATGTAATCATTGTTGCCAGATTGGTTTTGGATACCACACTTTCCGGATTGTAAACAGCACCGCTCCAACCGGACTGAAACAGCTCGTAAATTTCGTCATTTCCCACCTGAAGATAACAGCGTCCGGATTGTGTCAAATATGCCGCGTCCGGTTTGTGCAGCATGTCCATACTGTCCTGCTTGTCCTGAACGCGCAGGCACAGGCGGAATTTTGTGTTGCTCCAGATGTTGTCGTCCACCGTTCCACTTGGCTTTTGCGTCGCCAAAATCAAATGAACGCCCAGACTGCGCCCCACCTGCGCAACGCTGATGAGCTCGCGCATGAATTCCGGCTCCTCACGCTTTAGCTCCGCAAACTCATCAATAATGATAAAGAGATGCGGAATCGGCGTGTTGGTTTCTTTGTTTTTAAAAAGCCTGGTATACTGGTTGATGTTGTTCACACCGCACTCATTGAACATCCTCTGTCGGCGCATATTCTCCGACTTGATGGAAATCATCGCGCGTCTGACTTGGTTTCCGGAAAGATTCGATATCTGACCGACCAGATGCGGCAGTGATGAAAACAGGTTCGCCATACCGCCGCCTTTAAAGTCGATGATGAAAAAGCCGATGTCCTCGGGGCTGTAATTAATCGCCAGCGACAGCATATAAGTCTGAAGCGTTTCACTTTTTCCAGAGCCGGTTGTTCCGGCAATCAGACCATGCGGTCCATGGAATTTTTCGTGAATGTCGAGATAGCAATTGACGCCGCCCGCTTTTTTCCCGATCAACACCTTCATGGTTTCATAACTGCGGTTTTTCTTCCAGCGATCCAGCACATGGAATTCCTCGAGGGTATTAACCTCATACATCGAAAAAAAGTCGAGGCTCGACACCAGATTCCGGTTGTTTTCCACCTCTTTGACTTGTAAATCCGAAACAGAAAGCGCCAGTCGTTCGAGTTGTGCAATACCAACGTTGTCAAATTCCACCGTCTGTTTTTCCTGCCTGCTGTCCATTGCATGGAAAACGCCCTGCAAATTCGCGGAATTTTCGATAATATTTTCGCATTGGTTCGGCAGATTGTTCGCATCGTCGGTCAGCAGAAATGTCGTCAGCCCGATCCGCGGATTTTCGCTGAACACGTATTTGGCGATGATTTCACCCTCAAGCAGCGCCGTGTCCTCAATAAAGCATACATAATAAGGTTTGGGGATTTTCACCTTGTCGGAATACGGCTGTTCCTCCTCTGTGCGGGATCTAAATACGCCTGCCAGCTCATGGAAAATCTCCGTCCGGTCGCTGTAATGATCCGCAACCAGACGTGTGGTTTTGTTCTCCGACCAGACATGCGGAAACCACCGCAGCGATTTCCATTTCTCCTCGTTTCCGTTGGCGGTGTCATAGATAAAAACCAGCTTGACATCAGTATAGCAATTATTCGCGACGATGTTTGCCGTTAAATCATACATTACCTGAAACGCGCCGCTTTTTCCCGCGCCGCCGACAATGCCCCAGATTGTTTTTGAAAACAAGTCGATTCCTACGGGAACGTTTTTTAATGTCTGATACGCGCGGGCAATTTCACGCGGCTTTTCGCCCAGCCGGTCGCGGTAAAGCGAGAATTTCTCCGGCTGTGTTTTGATTCTGACCTGAAACGGAATATCGCCCAGCCCGAGTCTTTGAAAAAGGAAATCCGCATGAGAAACATTCCTGCTCCACAACTGTGGGGAAGTTTTTCCATACGCGGCGCAAACCGCGCTCGACGGATAGATTTGTTTGAGTGCGGCAATGTTATGCCCATACTTCTCCTGAATTTCCTTTGTGATGCGCATGAGATAGTTGCCGTAAGCGTTAAAGCGCAGTCTTTCCTCTTCAAACTCTTGCTTTTTGTGATAGCGGAGGTTGATCAGTCCCCACATCGCGCCGAGAAACGCCGAGCCTAAGGCTGTGATGATCCCTGTGTACATATACGCGCCGCTTGACGCCATATGCGACCGCGCCCCGTAAATCGCCAGCCCGCTGCCGATCAGCATCGGAATCGCCATGGTGAAGGATGGTCCGATCTGCTGCAGCAAGGGTACGGCTTTCGTTGTTTTTTCCGGAGGAGGGTTCTCGATGACAATGTCCTCATCAAACAGATTGGGGATATTGCGCGGCGCTCTGTTAAAGATCTCCGCTTGTCCGAAGTCTGTGCCTGTTTCTGAGAGCGCCTGTGTTTTGGCAATCCCGCTGAGGTCGTTGATCGAAAGCGCGCCGTAACGCGCACTGACGCCGATCATTGTGCCCAGAAAAATGATGTTTAGTCCGAACACGCTGATGATATCGCCGAACCGAAGCGGCTGAATGAAATTGATGCGTCTGTTGTTGACAAAGATGCCGTTGGTGCTGGTGTCTGTGATTTCCCAACCGTTGCTTGTGCGTGAAAGCACACCATGATTTTTGGACACATAGTCGTTGTATTGGTATCGGATCGCAGCTTTTTCGTTCGTTCCAATGGATATACTCTGCGTACCCGAAAGTTCATACTTTTTAGGAATGCAATAGGAGATGACTGTGTCAATGCCGATGATGTTGGCAATGGAATGATCGGGAAGCTTGAGGATAAAATGGCTGTCATGCAGGATACGCTGTCTGCTTTCACCGCCTTCAAGGATTGTATCGGTTTCATCGTTGAGAATATACCAGTCACTGTCGTTGTTTTCCAGTCGCAGTGTGACATCCGCGCTGATGTGAAACAAGGTGCTGCTGAGGATGATTTCATAATCCATGTTGCTCAGATTGGGTAAAAGAAACTCTTTGAACGCTTCTTTTTTATAGATCATCAGTACCATAACGAACCTCATTCATCATGAAATGTAGGACGAATCGTATACAAATAAAATCACTTTCATGACGGTTGATCCGATGATGATTCTGTCATGATTTTTCAGCTCCATTTGCGTATTCCGAAGGTGATACCTGCCGAATAATCCGCGTCTGACAACTGTGCCGTTTGCCGAACCAAAATCGCTGAGGTATACCAACCTGCCGGCTTCATGGATCATGCAATGGCTGAGTGAAACCGTATCATCATGCAGACAGAGGTTACAGGTTTTTTCTCGTCCGATTCTGACCTGTGTATGCGGATCAAAGACAAATTCGATTTGGGGCTTGACGTTGCACGACTCGATATAGAGCATTCTGCGCTGCTCATAGCTTTCTTCTGCCTTGCCGTCGTGAAGGAACGGATTAAGCAGGCAGTTGTCCAGATATTCGCTTTTGAGAATTGTTTCGGCGGATTGAAAATACTTCAGCTTTTTGTCGCTTTTGACCTTATACACGACCACGCTGATCAAAATAAATGCAACGCCGAATAGGATGATGAGGATACTGACCATCATATTTGTTTTCCGCCGCATCGTATTAACTTCAATGCGGAAGAACACCTCACTTTCTCATCCGTGTCAGCACCGTTAGAACCGTGCTCCCATCGGCAGATCGACACCCTCGTCGCAGAGATTGACCTGTGTGACTTCACCGTTGACAATCTTCAGCACCGACCACTCGTCCTTTGCCGCTGTGTTCACCGCAAACGTCGCGATCTGGGTATTTCCTTTATAAACAGTTACCGTTGCGCCGGAGGAACCAAGCGTATGCGTATCCATATAATCATGAATGTAATACAGATATGGCTGGCTCAGATCCGTGATGGTGATGGTTTCCGGCCCGAAGCTGGTTGTATCATCGTGGTCAAGCGTCGCATAATCCGCAACCATATTGCCGTAATACACATAGGTGGAATTGTTGCCGATGCGCGTCAGATACGAATCGACATCCTCGGGATACGCACCCCATTGCAGGACAATCCGCATCTGATCGGAGGAAAGTTCCGTACTCAAGCCGACCGTAAGCGCATTTTCAATGCCTTTGGTAACTGTCAGGTTGTTGAGTGCTGTGATAAAGCCGTTTGCTGTGACTGTTACCTCATACTCACCGGCGGCAAGATTGATTGTGCAATTACCATCTGCGTCGGTATGGCCGGTTGCGACCACCTGATGATTCTGAGAAAACGAAACATCCGCGTCGGCGATGTGATTGCCGTTGCTTGCATTTGCCACCGCGAACTTCACCGGCAGCTTTTCGCTTCCGGCGCTTGTCGGCAGAATGATTTTGTTCCATGCGGTTTTGGAGGTAATCGTACCGTTATCATCGCATTCAATTTTCACCGTGCAGTTTCCTTTGGTGAATACAACCAGATCCTTATCCGCTTCCGCATCGTGTTCTCTGGTAATGTTTGCGCCAACCGCCGCGGAAAGCCGGTCAACGGTGATAGCCTCCGGCATGTTTAAAAACAGCGACACGGAGATGTCTTCGAGCGTGACAAAATTCGGCACGGCGTCGTCCTGCGGTTTTCCTGTCTGGTAATTGATAACATTGCTGTGCTGGGTATCGTTGATATAATACATGGTGAGGTTCAAATTCACGAACGTTACCGTCAGCATATCGCCGTCAAGATTCTTTGCGTTGACTGTATAATCGGCGCTGTAATCGGCGAAATCCGTTGACGCAAGCGAATTGAGGTAGGCGGTGTTCAGTTCAAACTGCGATGTGTCTGACTTTGATTCATCGGAGGCGGAGTTGCCATCCTGCGGAAGCTGTGTGATACGGAGCTTGTTGCGATACTCTGCCAGAAGATCCCGAATGTCTTGTGAACCGGTCTTATCATAACCGCGTTCCAGCAAGGATATGGCATCCTGCAGTTGATTGTTATCCGCATAAATTTTTGCCAGCGCCAGATACGGCTCGGGATTGGTATCATCCGCATCGATTGCGTCTAAGAACGCAAGCACCGCTTCCTGATAATTGCCCGCTTCCATGCAAGTCTGTGCGTATGTGATCTTTTCGTTGTACAGTGCCTCGCTGTTGTCATTGCCTTTTGAGACCAGCACAACGGCAGCTCCGCACAGGATGACAACAATCAACGTACATAAAATGATGATTCTGATCTGTTTTACGTTCACGTCTACCCCTCCGTTTTACATTCTGTGTTTGTGATACCACAAACGGAATATGACGTTCATTCCGACCACACACACAACGCCAAGCCCAATGAAAACCCAGCCGCATACTTCCAGCTCGCTGCCGTTCATGTATCACGCCGCCTTTCGACGGGCAGTCTACCCGCGCGGAGGAACCCGCCGCGTTTAACGCCCACAGTATTGTTTTTCGGTCTGTAGAAGATTCAACTCGCTCGCGCTGACCGCGTCCTTTTCCGCTGTGTATAACTGGTTATAAAACTGCTGCGCGGTCTGATAGTCGCGCTGAAATGCTTCCGTATCGCCCGTTTTATAGCCAAACCACGCACGCAGCATGAAGAAGCGGAATTCCTTCGGATAAACATCGACCGCGTCGTCCAGAAACATTTTGTACGCACTGTTATATTCGCCGAGCTGATTATAAACAAACGCAAGGTTTATCCAATCCGTCTGCGAAGCGCTTCCGTTTTCCCGAATGGTCAGAAAACATTTTTTTGCTTTTTCGAGCAGACCGGATTTCTCGCTGCCCTGATTTTGCGCAGATTGAAAGTAAGCCGCGCCGAGCCGCCGCAGACAGCCATTGTTGGTATAAGCCGCTTGCATTGGTTCTAAAACCACAATTGCCGCGTCGTAGTCCCCGCGTGCAGCGTAAACATCGCCGAGCATGATTCCCGCTTCATATTGTGCTGTATGATCGAGCGAGCCGCTCTGATAAATCCGTTTTACCTGCGGGATGTAGCGGTTCAGCGCGTCGGTGTCATTGCGGTTTAGCGCATCCTGCGCTTGGATCAACACGGTTTCATCCATCGAAATGCCGAGGGAATCGGCCTCTTCAATAATCGCGTCCGCCTGCTCGTGTTCTCCGAGCTTGACAAGGCATAACGCATAATCGCGGTAATAATACCCCCGCGCCTGATCATCCGTACTGGAATCGATTGCCAGCGCGTAAATATCCGCCGCTTTGTCAAACCGGTCGTCATAGTAGTAGGATCGTGCCATAAAATAGAACACATCCGCTTTGCATTGGGGATCGTTTTCATAAATCTTTGCATATGCGGCGTTATTAACCATGTCCTTGCCTGTTTCCTGAACAAGATCAACCTGATTCTCCGCAAAATAGGCACAGAGCGTGTCATAAGCATTTTGATATGATTCCTGATTGACCATACTGTTCCCATGGATCACCATTGCCAGCCCGCCGATGAGCAGTGCGCCCCCGATTAATAGCGATGACACCTGCATTAGGAAAAAGCGTTTATACCCTTTTTCGAGTTTCTTGATTTTGTCCAGATCCCGCTGCAGATTCCTGACCGCCGCATACCGTTGGCTGTAATCACGGTGCATTGCCTTTGTGACAATGTGGCGGATACCGTCGGAATAGGGCAACTGGAATTGACCCAGCGGCGGCTGACCGTTGACAATGTCCGGTGTCCGGTGCGTCATCAGATGATAAAAGGTTGCGCCGATTCCGTAGATGTCTGTTCTTTCGTCAATCGGGATGTGCAGCGCTGAATACATGCCCTGCGTCACCTGACAATACTTCCCGTATTGCTCCGGCGAGGCATAATTTCTGCTAAAGCCGCTCATCTCGTCGCTTCCGCTTAGACCAAACGAAATATTAAAGTCGATCAGGCAGATGTTGTTGTCGGGGGTGATCAGTATATTCGCCGGTTTTATGTCGCTGTGGATGATCGGCGGGTTCTGGCTGTGCAGATACCCGACGACCTCACACAGCTGGCGAAGCCATGTCAGCAGCAGGGTTTCGTCAAAGCGGTAGCCGTTGCTCAAATACCACTCCAGATCCATTCCCTCAATATAATCAATAATCGAAAAGACCGTGTCTGCGTCCTGATAAAAGTCATAAACCTGCGGTAAATAGCGGGAATGCAGCTTCTTGAGAATATCTACTTCATTGCGGACCTCAATGCTGTCGGTGATGTTGTCCTGAATTTTTTTTAACACAACGTATTTCTGAAGATGCAGGTGGTATGCCAGATAGATTTCACCGACCCCGCCTTTTCCAATCTGACGGATGATTTGGTACATTCCGTTTACAACATCATTCTGCCTAAACATTGTTCAGCCCTCTGTTTGTTTGATGAAGAGCAAACATATGGTATGTTTGCTCTTTTATCAATATCGTTTAATTAGAATTTGCGCTTTCTGGAGATGATGAAAATGAGTGCAGCAACCAGCAGCAGCAATAAGAGGATGGAGCCGACCAGCAGCGGGGTATTCGCTAAGAATCGCGTCAGCAGGCTTGCGGAAAGGATGAAGTCCGATACCTTTGCGGTTTGGGCGGAATTGCCCGCGTAGTCCTTGATGTTAACTTCAAGGGTTTGTTTCTCGCCGGAGCCGGATGCGGATACATTGAGCGAAATCAAAAGCGCGGAGGGGTTTTCGGTTACCTGATAATCAGCCGCGCTCAGTTCCTTTCCGTTGAGAGAAAGCGACAGGGTGCTTCTGTCATAGTTGACGTCGTCACAGCTCACCTTCACCAGACGGGAGGCTTCTTTATAGATGCCTTCGTTATCAATACCGGCGATGGATACTTCTGGGATTGTTTTGTCAACCACAAATTCCACCTTTGCTTGGGAATTATGCTGGTTGTCCACGCTTGTCATGGTGTTGCCTGCATTGTCGGAGGAAGTAACGACAACGTTGTATTTTCCGTCATTGGAGAAGTTATCGGCGCTGATTTTATATACGCCGCGATACCAGCCCATCGTCTGTTCGCCGGTCTGTTCCGCGCCCTCGTCAACGGTAAATGCCGGTGTGTTGTTGATGTCGCTGTTGTGGGTCACAGAAACCTGCTGGGTCAAAGGTTTTGATACATTGATCTCGACAATCTGTACTTCTGCCGACTCATTCGTATAAGTGCCGACCTGATCCTTTGTCGCCGCATCCTCGATTGCGAACGTTGATCCGAAGCAGTTCACCGAGAATTGCATGGTCTGTGTTGTTTCATTGCCCGCAGCATCCGTCACCGTTGCGGTAAGCGTGTAGATTCCGTCGTTTTCGAGTGTTTGTGCAAACGCGTCGTAGGTAATCGTCACGCCGTCGATGTTATCGGTTTGGGTGAAGTTTCCGGCATAATCCGCGGTTTCACTGAGCTTGGCAACCGTCATTTTCACACTGTACTTCGCCGCATCAGTATCGAAATTCGCATCGCTCATCGTGATGGCTGGCGCAACGGTTTTGTCTTTTCCGTACGCGGTCGCATCCTGTACGCTGTCGTTGAAGTCGATCACGGGCTTAACGGTATCCACAATAAAATTCTGTGTGACAACAGCTTGCTGCTGATTGCCCGCTTTGTCTGTACCGGTAATAGTGATCTCATAAACGCCGTCCTGATCGCAGGAGAACGTCGATGTGTTGTTGTTGCCGCTTGTTGTCCATGCGGTATTGGCGACTTGCGTTCCGTCGCGTGTGATTACCGCGGAGATTCTGTCCGCTTCAAAATTATGCTCGTTGATGGCTATGGTGCCGGTTCTTGCCGCTTTGTAATACTGATCGTTTTCAGCCGCATTGTTATCGTATTTCACCTCAATCACAGGCTTGGTCTGGTCGATGGTGAACACCTTGTCGATGTCGGCATTTGTGATCGGCTCAGCTTTGTTACCGGAAAGATCGGTATACTGGATATCGAATGTGTAGTCGCCGTCCTGCGCCAGCACAATGGTTGCGGTGTGTGTGGAAGCATCGGGGTTTTCCGTACTGATCTGATCAACCCAGCCGGAAAGCGGTGCAACGAACGAAGCGTCGTCTTTGGTCATTGTGACAACGACATCCGCCGCGTTGAAATTGCGCTCGGTCACGGTGATCGTGGCTGTGCGGTCAGTGCTAAAATACGCGGTGTTCCCTGCGTCATGTGTTCCGTTTAGTTCCACATTCATGACAGGTGCGGTCTTGTCGATGGAAAGCGTCTTGGTTTCTTTGGCGATGTTTCCCGCGTTGTCCTCAACGGTAACGATCACCTTCACATTGTTGGAATCATTGTCCGCCGCATCAACGGTAAAGCTTCCGTTCCAATCATACTTCACCGTTTTTTTGTTGCCAGTATACAAGGTATCGGCAGCCGTCTGAACATCGTCCTTTTCCACAATGTACGAAACCTTTTTGATTCCGGCATGCGAATTGCTTTTCGCCGGATCACTGACTGAAATGTTCATTGTCACATCCGTGTTATAGAAGCCGTTAATCGCTTCCGGGGCGGTGATTTTAATCGAAAGCGCAGGGGCATTGTCATCCAGTACAACGCCGTTCGAACTGAGATAAGTAACATTTCCGGCTTTGTCGGTGATTTTCGCGTAAACAATAAGGTTCTGGTCAGGCTTGACGGTGAATACAACGTCCGAATCTCCATTGGATTTATCCCATCCGGAATTTTTCGCTTCTAAATCAATCTGCGACTTTTCGCTTGCTGAAGTGAAATATTCAACCGTTGCAACACCGCTGCGCTCATCAGCCGATGTGATGGTGACGGTTGCTTTTTCGTTGGTGTATATCCCGAATGTAATGACAGAGAGGAATTTGTCCCATACAGTATCTTTGGCTATGTCGGCGTTCGCCACGGTGATGCTGCCGGTGGGCGCAATTTTATCCAGCATAATACCGTTTGAACTGAGATAGGTAACATTTCCGGCTTTGTCGGTGATTTTCGCGTAAACAATGAGGTTCTGGTCAGGCTTCACGGTGAATACAACATCCGAATCTCCATTGGATTTATCCCATCCGGAATTTTTCGCTTCTAAATCAGTCTGCGACTTTTCGCTTGCTGAAGTGAAATATTCAACCGTTGCAACACCGCTGCGCTCATCAGCCGATGTGATGGTGACGGTTGCTTTTTCGTTGGTGTATAGCCCGAATGTAATGACAGAGAGGAATTTGTCCCATACAGTATCTTTGGCTATGTCGGCGTTCGCCACGGCGATGCAGCCGGTGGGCGCAATTTTATCCAGCATAATACCGTTTGAACTGAGATAAGTCACTTTTCCGGCTTTGTCGGTGATTTTCGCGTAAACAATGAGGTTCTGGTTGGGCTTGACGGTGAATACAGCATCCGAATCTCCATTGGATTTATCCCATCCGGAATTTTTCGCTTCTAAATCAGTCTGCGACTTTTCGCTTGCTGAAGTGAAATATTCAACCGTTGCAACACCGCTGCACGCATCAGCCGATGTGATGGTGACGGTTGCGTTTTCATTGGTGTATAGCCCGAATGTAATCACGGATAGGAAGTTTCTCCATATGTCGCTGATGTCATTATTTTTCACAACGATGCTACCGGTGGGTGCGGTGTTATCAACGACAATCCAATCCGTGTTGAAATAGGACACATTACCGGCATTGTCGGTTAACTTTGCATAAACAATCTTTTTCATGTCAGGTGATAATGTAAAATCATTATCGTAATTTTTCCAATCCTCTGCTGCTAAATTCGTTGGTGCAATGATACTATCCGATATAAGATACTGAATGGTTACGTCAGTGGCAGATATCGCAACAGTTACAGGATTGTTGGTATTGAAAGCGTTCAAGCCATCTACTCGGAGCGCAGTCCAGCTGTTGTCATTTCCGTCAATTTCCGCAGTGATACTGCCCGTCGGAAACGTTTTATCGAGCGTGAACACGGCTGTTGCCTGATCCCCCGCATTTCCTGCTTTATCGGTACTGTCAGCTGTGATGGCATAAACGCCGTCAGCCGAAAACGGGATCTCTGCGGTATAGACATTGGGATGCTCCTGCGTTGTTGTCCAATCGCCCGTGGCGATGGATTGTACCGCATTATTCACCTTGACAACCGTGCCGTTTGCGCTGAAATTCGCGTCCGTTACCGAGATTGTCGCGGTGCAGTCACCCGTTGCATAGTTGACAGCATCAGCACCGGTGTGCGTGCCAGGTACAGTTACCGAGATACTGGGCTTTGTGTTGTCGAGCGTGAACGCGGCTGTTGCCTGATCCCCCGCATTTCCTGCTTTATCGGAACTGTCAGCTGTGATGGCATAAACGCCGTCAGCCGAGAACGGAATCTGCGTAGTATAAACATTGGGATGCTCCTGCGTTGTTGTCCAATCGTCCGCGGCGATGGATTGTACCGCATTATTCACCTTGACAACCGTGCCGTTTGCGCTGAAATTCGCATCTGTTACCGAGATTGTCGCGGTGACCTCGTGAATGAAATAGCTGTTCCCGTCAACAATGGTTTTGGTTCCTTCCAAAGTGACAGAAATCACGGGTGTGCTATTTTCCAGCACGATGCCGTCTGAGTTGAGATAAGTCACATTTCCGGCTTTGTCGGTGATCTTCGCATAAACAATGAAATTCCGGGTTGGATTCATTTCAAAAGCATTATCATATGCTGTCCAGCCGGTCGTTTTGCTTGCTACATCCTCCTCGCGTTCAACAGCTGTGAAATATTCAACCGTTGCCACATCACTTAACGCATCAAAAGATGTGATGGCGACACGTGCTGTTTCATTTGAATAGAGCAGAAAGTTAATGTCAGTGATGAATGCGCTCCATTCATTGTTTTCCATAATATCTGCATTTGTTACCTTAATGCTGCCTGTGGGCTTGGTTTTATCAAGCGTGAACGCGGCTGTTGCCCGATCCCCCGCATTTTCTGCTTTATCGGTACTGTCAGCTGTGATGATATAAGCGCCCTCAGCCGAGAACGGAATCTGCGTAGTATAAACATTGGGATGCTCCGGCGTTGTTGTCCAATTGCCCGCGGCGATGGATTGTACCGCATTATTCACCTTGACAACCGTGCCGTTTGCGCTGAAATTCGCATCTGTTACCGAGATTGTCGCGGTGCAGTCATCCGTTGCATAGTTGACAGCATCAGCGCCGGTGTGCGTGCCAGGTACAGTTACCGAGATAACAGGTTTGGTTTTGTCAATCACAAACGATGTACTCAATGAGGCATACATTTCCTCTGCGTCGGTGCTGCTGACGCTGACTGAATAAACGCCCTCGTTGGTATTGTCAAACTCAATCTCATATGTATCGGGAGCCACCAGCTCCCAATTGAAATACTGCTCGATTATGGGGGACGCCTGATCCGATTGAACCGTTACCGCCGAGGTTTCTCCCACAAAATTCGTGTCCGTAACTGTGACGGTCGTCGTTACTTTGTCTTTGAATACAGGAGGTGTTCCGGTCATCGCATTTCCATTGAAT
Source organism: Oscillospiraceae bacterium (assembly GCA_047602575.1). GTDB lineage: Bacteria > Bacillota > Clostridia > Oscillospirales > Ruminococcaceae > UBA1366. The sequence goes on along the minus strand of JASGGY010000007.1, from coordinate 236,680 downwards.
AAAATGCTGATAACAGGTGCTGCATTCGTCGGTGGAGTTACCTCCTCAGCCGCGTTGCCGCGGATCGGCAGCCATGAAACATCCATAAACACGGTCGAGAGCAGCATGACAGCCGCGATTACCCCTGACATGATTCTTGCAGACGATTTCTTCTTAGCCATTGCGATTTCCCCTTTCGTTGATCAAAGCGATGTATTTATAATTTTCCCCATTGAATATGCAGTGCATTTGGAAAGAAAAAACGAACAGAAACAGCGGTAATTTCATAATCTCGCCAAGATCCCGCCCGAAAAAAGACGGTAAGAAAAAAGCGATCAATCCCGCGGCAAGCAGCACATCAAACAGCGTTCCCGGCTTTGTGGAGCAGAACATAAAAATTCCCCAGCTTGATTTTTTGATCACAATCCGTCGCTTTCGCATATAGCGGATTCTCCTTTTGTTGAGGAGAAACAGCATTAGGTAGCCGTTAAGCATAAAAAACCAAAGCAGGATTCCGGCGACAACCAACAGCTTTCTGCCGGCATCCGCAGCGGGTAAAAAGAATATCACCGCCGCTGACAGGAATTCGGACAGCACCGCCATACGCAGCAGCATCGTATCCTGATGTCTGAATTTCAATCGTTTCCCTCCCTGAACAGCTTTTAGAGCAAGGCGCTTTAGGCGATGGATTCGTTGGTGTGCACCAGAACAAGACACTTGACCACGGTAAATCGAATCGCACCGGAATTATGCCGGTTTGGTGTCTGGACCGCCTGCTGTTGTATCGATGCCACACCGTCCGAAACGGTGACAAGCTGTTCGGTTGCGCCGGATTCACGCATAAGCAGCGCGGTTTCCTGCGTCTGAGAAAGCACGGAGGTTCCCTGCGTGTCTGTTGCCGGTGCTTGTTCCGCGTCCTTGGTCGGAGGGTTGTAGGAAGACAGCTTTTTTGATTTTAAATTATCAGTGAATTCACCGGTGAAATTTAAACGCTTTTTATTCGACAATGTTCCAGTACGCGTGTTGTCCTGTTGAATTTGTTCGATTGCTTTTTTCTGAAGCTTCCCGGTGCGCAGCAAGAAGATCGTTTTGATATCCAGCACAAAAAACAGCAGAATCGCGGCAAGGAAACACACCACTGCCAATGTCAGGCAGATGATAAAACCATTGTGCAGCAATGAGATGGTTGACATTTGATCCCCCATGGTTTCCCCTCCAGATTAGTTGGTCAGATTTGAATGATCAAGCGCGGTCTGTGCTTGGGTGATATTCGTGTCTGCCGCTGTGAGCAGTTGGCTTAGGTTGAGATACAGATCTTTGTTTGCGTCAGCTTCCAGTGCATTGTATATACTTTTCAGCCGCTGCGCCAGCTTTTTTTGCTCGTCAATTGTTATATCGGCTTTCACAAAGTCGCCGTAATGAGCGGCAATCACAGCACCCGAGAATTTCACGATGTTTGCTTTTTTCAACAGATTGGTGTTGTCCTCAGCACTGTGCACAAGCGCATCGAGATTGCTCCAGAAGCCTTTGTAGTCGACACTCGGCTCTCCTTCGTTGTTGTACATACCGCCGGAGATTAATTTACTGTAATTGTAGGAAAGATTGTACATCAGCTCCGCATTATCAAGTGCATCGCCGCTGAGTGAATTGGTTTCCAGCGCGCTGCCGAACCAGGTGGTTGCCTTTCCGACCCATGCCGCTTCGTTATTCTCTTCGTCCTGCGGTAAACCGAAATAATACGCGTTGCCGAGCTTCACGGCAAATTCCGCATATTCGTCCGGCGTCTCCGTTTCAAATTCTTCAATGAACGATGCCGACCCGCCGTTGTTGTCGTTGAGGATGTTCAACAGCTTCGTGCTTTCTTCTTTAGAAAAAGACCGCGCGCCGTCATTGTCATTGTAGTATACATTGAGCAACGCGTTGTAGGCATCCGCTTTGCCCGGATCGGTTTTCATCGCTTCGGTCAGCAGCTCAATGCTGTCCGCGGTGTCTGTTGATTTAGTTGCCTGATCGATCAGCGAGGCATAGGTGTCGGCGGTCACGGAGCTTTCCGCAGCTTTAAACCCGCACGCGGCCGCCGCAAACACAAGCGTCGCCGTCACCACCATGATATATGACTTCCATTTTTTTGTCCTGATTTTTTGTTTGTCGTAATCCAGCTCCTGATAGTTTTCCAACGCATACATCAGCTCCGCGCAGCTCTGATAACGTTCGTTCGGATCGGTACGCGTACATTTGAGGATAATTTCCTCCAATCCGGAAGAAAACGCCGGATTCCACTGGCGGATTGGACGCATTTCATAAGGCGGATTGGCGGGGTTGTTGCCGGTAATCAGGTGGTACAAGGACGCACCCAGGCAGTAGATGTCCGTTCGCGCGTCTGTCTGACCCTGCCCTCCGTACTGCTCCGGAGCGGCATAGCCCCGTGTTCCGAGGCAAGTCGTATCCGCGACATTGCCTGTTTTAAATTCTCTTGCCGCGCCGAAATCGATGAGCATCACACGGCCGTCCGGCTTAAGCATAGCATTGGCGGGCTTCATATCCCTATGAACAATGGGTGGTGTCTGACTGTGGAGGTACCCCAGCACGCTGCACAGCTGCTTTGCCCACTCAATTACATCATTCTGGCTTTGCGCACCATACGTATCAAGGTATTTGCTCAACGGTTTCCCCTCAATGTAATCCATCACAATCAGGAAGGAATCCTCGCCCTCGATCACATCAATGATACTTGGCAGATTCGGGTGCGAGAGCCGCTTGAGCATATCCGTTTCGACAACCAGCCCTTGTTTGACGATCTCGTAATTTTGTGTGCCATCCCTGCGGATTTCTTTGATTGCCCATTGTTTATTGGCTTTCTCGTTCATCGCCAAATAAACGCAGCTCATACCGCCCTGACCGATTTTATTGAGAATTTTATATTTTCCGTCAATGATCGTTCCGTTTTCGAGCATACAAATGCCCATGCTCTCCACGCTCAAAGCGCTATAAAAGAGCATGCATGGGCTCGCCCCCTCTCCTCTTCTGATCGATTTGTATTTTCACGCGAACCCCCACTTAATCCGAACGTACGATGACAGCAGATATGTTATCCTCTTCCTGTCTGGCTTTGTTGAGCTCGGTCAGGCGCACAAGCGCATTACGCATTATCTCCTCACTGACCATCTTCGAGTGATGCAAAGTCTGAAAGAATTCTTCTGGCGTTATCAGATGACGGAAGCCGTCGGAGCAAATCAAGAACAGCTCGCCGGATTTCACCGTTCCGATATAGGTGTCAGGAATGACCCTATCACTTGCGCCGATACATTGCAGCAGGACGTTCCGGTTCGGGTGGACAAGTGCTTGTTCGCGTGTAAGCCTGCCCAGATCCATTTCGCGCTGAATAAAGGTCTGATCCTTGGTGATCTGCGTGATGGCATCGGAAATTTTATACACCCGCGAATCCCCGACATTCATAATAAAATACTGATCCGCGCCGATGAGAAGTGCGGTGAGGGTTGACCCAAGCTTGGTGTTCATCCGGTTACCGTAATCGCCGATTTTCTGATTGATGGTCTGCACCACCGCGTTCCAGCTTCCAAAAATGGCGTCGGAGCGTATCACCGGTCCAATCAGATATCTGAAGTCCTCCTCGAACCATTTTTTAAATGCCAGAATGATCTCAGAGCTGGCCAACTCGCCCTTTGACAAACCGCCCATACCGTCACAGACTATGGACAAAATGGCATGCCCATAGTCTGTTTCGCATTCCATTATGAGAACAGAATCCTGGTTTGTCTTTTTGCGAATTCCAACATCTGTGTGAACAGCTGTTGTAAACTTCATCAAAACACGATCCTTATTTTGCGACGAATCCATATTCCTCGTCGGCAATCAATATTTTGTCACCGCTGTGGATTTGAATGGGCTGACGGGGCGTTAATCGAATGCCGTTGACGAACGTTCCGTTGGTCGAATTTATATCCTCGATGGTGAATGTGCCGTTGGTATTCATAATCCGGCAATGCTCTCTGGAAACGGAGGTGTTGTTCTTAATGCAGTACGTCGCTTTGGTGGTGTCCTTACCGATGACAAACGGATTACGGCTGATGGAAACGGTTTCGCCGGTTTTTGTTTTTACCATGCTCGCCATCGCCACAGACGAACTCAGTACGGTGGTCAGGTTGGAGTCCGCGCTGAGCAGGGAGGTTTCTGCCGCGCCCGCTCCGTTGGTTACAAACTGGGGCTGCTGTGCAGAAGTTGACGTATACGGAGGCTGAACAACGGGAGGGAAAGACCCGGATTGCGACCTCGGAATTGATTCGGAGAAGGGTATGTTCTTATTTTTGCCCTTGCCGGCAACCACCACGATGACGATGATCAGAATCAGAACCGCAGCGCCTGCCGCCGCAATCACGATGACTTGGAAATGCTCTTCAAGAAAGCTTTCATCTTTGTCGTCGGACGAGTCGCGCGTTTCTAGTTTGTTTTTGTTTGTCGTTGCGGCGCTGTTAGAATCGGTAACGATTGCGGGTGTTGTATTGGAGGAGTCGTCAACGGAAGCATCGGAATCTGTGTCGCTGTCAGTATTGCCGCCGGGAGTCGTTGTGCCTGCATTGGAGTATTCAATGTCGGTGAAGTTATTCAAATCTTCCTTGATGGCGTTGATGGAAATCGCAACCGCTTTGTTGTCGGCAACATTCATGGAATAATTAAGTCCTACTACATACCCGTTCGGGTCAAGCAGCGGTCCGCCGATATACTGTGTCAGCTGATCGGCTTCGCATACCGCGTTGTGAATGAAGCAGTTGACATCGACTCCGTTGATACCATATTTCTCAATGCCCGTTACAATGCCGTTGCGCGGGTTATAGGTGGTTTCATCATCCGTAAAGCCGATGGAGGTAACGCTTTTATTTGCCGAGGTGACCTGAAGGGTATCGCTGTCCCCCAGCCCTACCGTATGGATGCTTGACACCGTTGAAACGTCAACATCAATCACCGCATAACCCTTTGCCGGTCTAACATAAATCAGTCTTCCGTTGTAACTGCGCCCGGTGATGCTGATGGTGTAAGAATATTTGCTGATATCCTGATAGTTGTCGGCAATGCCGGCGATCCGGCTGCTCAACTGTGTCGCTTCGTCATGTGTTGCGATCGCAACCTTATCAGCCGTCAGTAACTTTCCCTTTGAAATAAAAAAGCCTGTTCCGTATTTGATTGTTGTCGTCTTTCCGTTTGTGTCGGTGAAATTGACCGCAAAGCTTACCAGCGATTCACCGGCGGTCTGCGCATTTGCCTCAAGCTCCGTCTGCGCCGAACAAGTAAGAACCGTGCTTGTGAACATTACGGCGCTGACTGCCAGCGCGCAAAGGACCCTGATACCCCTTTTAATGGAAATACGGTGAGCAGCTGTTTTCATATCCATCCTCCTAAAGTAAATCAGCCGGATTGTGATGTGAATTTCATCACAATCCGAGTGTAACATAAATCATAAATAAATGCGTTTTTCCTGACGAACAGCATGATTTTTCGTATCAAATGCACATTGTTTCATCGGCCGCATCATGATTTATTCAAAGTATAACAAACTGTTTTCATACCGTCAACTATCTATCTGCAACTTATCAATCTGCGCGTGTAAAAAGCAGTATTTTTCCATATAAATACTGCTTGCTCGCGCTGCAGTCAGCCTGATTGTTCTGTGATACAAAAAATAATTTCGGGTTTTAATGAAAAACAGCTCAGCATGGAACTGTTTTTTTATGGTATTATTTAGCTTTTTAATCGCAATATCCGACCGATTATGAAATCCGTCTTGACGACGCAAAATCGGTTCGTTATAATCAATTTTATTAATCCGGGTTTGTAACTGCTCCGCCGGCATCCGGTTTTAAAAAGAAAAATTCGCCAAATACAATTTCGTTGTGTGAACAATCCCCGATTGACAAATTATAAAGGACAGAGGTGCTGTGTTTTGCTCAACATTCTTGTCTGCGCACAGGAGCAGGAAATTAACTTTTTTAAAAACTATACCGCCTTCACAAATGAAAGTACCGCATATTTCGACGCAGTCGAATCTTTTATGGCTTACGCGAAAACAATGCTGCCGAATGTTGACGCGGTCATTATTGATACGAAAATCGGCGAATGCTCCGGCATTTCCGTCGCTGAGGAACTCATTGGGCTATCCGCATCCATCTCGATCATCTTTCTCTCTGAATTCTCCGACCCTTATCTTCAAAACGCATTTTTATGCAACATGGGTCACAAACCGTTCGGACTGATGATCAAGCCGTTGCAGCCCGATGTAGTCAACGCGTATGCTGAACAGCTTATCCGAAAAAAAATCGACGATTCGATGGGTTTTCGCGTCATTAAAACAACCGACGGACTTGTCAAATTCGATCTCAATGAAATCCTGTACATTTATTGTTTGTCGCGGTATACTTTTATCTGTACCGAACGCGGCGAGCTTTATAAAACCCAGTTTACCATCAGCAGGCTTGAGTCGGTCATCAACTCGCCCTGCTTTTCCAGATGCCATAAAAGCTATTACATCAACTTAAATAAAATCAAAGAATTTAATCACAAATTCATTAAGATGAAAGACAACCATGTGATTTTCCTCAGCCGTCACCGTCACAAAGAAATGCAATCCGTTGTTTATGAATACTGGAATTATACAAATTTCGCATAACCAAACAAACCCCCTGCGCGTCAGCCAAAAAGCCGCCGCACAGGGGGTAATTCATTTGATTCTGTTACCGTAAGAAATGCTCCGCCGCAGTACTCATCCCGCATCCTGCGGTGTATACCGGTGCGGAAATTCGTCCCGCGCCTGTTCCGTGTGCGCGCGGATGAACGCGCCTTTTGCGTCCGTGTAGCCGTCCCGATCATGCTCATACTGCGCTTTCAGGTTGATCTTCAATTCCTCATAAGCGCGTGCCGCATCGGGATGTGCAATCAGAAAATCGCGGAAATACAGCTCGCCCCAATCTGCGGAATGCCGGACGTGAATGTGAAAAGCCTGCCCCTCAAACCCGCGCGGCGTGTAGCCTTTGATGATCATGACGATATCGATTTGGGACGTGTTTACAACATAGCCTTTTTCAGTCGGTAATGCAGTAATTGCCGTCAGATCCGTATCCGGCTTGATTTCCAGCAGAATGTCCACCGTTGGTTTTGCAGTCAATCCGGCAACCGCCGTGCTGCCGATGTGGCTGATTCTGACAACCGCAGCGCCAAAAACATCAAGCAAAAACACTTTCTCCGCTTCATACCGGTTTTTCCAATCCGGATTGTGCGCTTCAAGGATGATGGGAAATAATGCGGCAAGTCTTTCATCTGTTACATTTGACCAGTCTTCCCGCATAGGTTTTTCTCCTTACGCAAACGGATTTTCCGCCGGATACAGCATCGCCGCCGGGCGGTTGAAATCAATTTCCCCATCCTCGACACCGATGAATTTGAACACCTCGAACAGTTCCTTGCCGAAATGCCCGAACGCCACAGCACCATGGTGCGGGTAATTCTTCTCAATCAGCACATGGCGATAGAACCGCCCCATCTGCGGGATGGCGAACACGCCGATGCCGCCGAAGGACATGGTCTTCACCGGCAAAATTTCGCCCTGTGCGATATAAGCCCGCAGCTTTGCGTCGGCGGTGCTTTGCAGGCGGAAGAAGGTGATGTCGCCCGCCGCAAGGTCGCCCTCAAGCGTGCCGTTTGTGCATTCCTGCGGAAGGGTGCGCGCCATGATTTTCTGGTACTTCATCTCCCCGCACGCAAGCTTGCAGATGGGTGTGTTGCCGCAGTGGAAGCCCATGAATGTGTCGCGGTGGGTGTAGTTGAATTTTCCGGAAATATGGTCGTTGTACATATCCGCGGGAACGGAATTGTTGATGTCGAGCAAAGTCACGGCATCCTCGCTGACGACGGTTCCGATGAATTCGCTCAGCGCGCCGTAGATGTCCACCTCGCACGAAACCGGAATCCCCATCCCCGTCAGGCGGCTGTTGACATAGCACGGCACAAACCCGAACTGCGTCTGGAATGCCGGCCAGCATTTGCCCGCCAGTGCCACATAATCGCGGCTGCCCTTGTGCGCGTCAATCCAGTCGAGCAGCGTGATTTCATACTGCGCAAGCTTTTTCAGAACCTCGGGCTTTTTGTTTCCCGCACCAAGCTCCGCCGCCATTTCCGCCGCAACCGCCTCAATCCGCGCGTCGCCCGCGTGCTTGTTATACGCTTCAAACAAATCCAGCTCGCTGTTTTCCTCGATCTCAACGCCTAAATTGTAAAGCTGCTTGATCGGCGCGTTGCAGGCAAGAAAATCCTGCGGGCGCGGTCCGAACGAGATAATTTTCAGATTTTTAAGTCCGATCACCGCCCGCGCGATGGGGGCAAATTCCGCGATCATCTGCGCGCATTCCGCCGCCGTGCCGACCGGATATTGCGGTATGTAAGCCTTGATGCCGCGCAGCTTGAGGTTGTAGCTTGCGTTGAGCATACCGCAATACGCGTCGCCGCGTCCGTCGAGCAGTCCGTCGCTGCGTTCTTCCGCAGCCGCGATATACATCGCCGGTCCTTCAAAATACTTCGCAAGCAAGGTTTCAGGCGTTTCCGGTCCGAAATTTCCGAGGTAAACCACCAGCGCGTTGCAGCCGGCATTTTTCACATCGGCAAGCGCCTTAACCATGTCCGTTTCGTTTTCAATGCAAACGGGACATTCATAAATCTCCCCGCCCCCCGCGCGGTAAGCCTTCACCACCGCTTCTCTCCGGCTCACGGAAAGCGTCATGGGGAAGCAATCGCGGCTCACAGCGACGATTCCGATTTTTTCCTTCGGGCAATTGTTCATAAAAAACTCCATTCCGCCGCGTCAGCGGCTTTTCATTTGATCAAACTTAGTCAGGGGGCGCCGCCCGTGCTACCGCGCACGGTAGCATTGACACACTCCCACCAAAGGGTACAAGTACCCTTTGGAAACCCATTGTTTTTGGGATTATACTTTGTTGTGCTTAGCCAATTTGTGCTTTTACTGCGGCTTCGTATAAGTTCGCTTTTTGAATTACGGTATCGTTTTCATTATATAACATCTGACGCATTTTTTCAACTGTTTTCCTGTGCAAATTTTATTGAAAATCGTGTAATTTTTTTTTGTGCTTTTTTCGCAAAAAGAACGCACCATGATGGTACGTTCTTTTGACTGAAGATAGCAAATATACTTATTTCCGAGCGCCCAAATGGACTCGCAAAGTAGCAGCTAAAACACAAAGCTTCAAAGAATATCAAAGTATAAACTCTGAAACAAAGGGTTTCCAAAGGGGGCATGCCCCCTTTGGTGGGTGGTGTCGGAGGGCAACGCCCTCTGACTAGCGTTAATCTTCAGTAATAATCACTTACTTCGCGAGGATTTTTGCTAGGTCTGCTTCGGGGGTGGAGATTGGGGTGATGTTGTAATTTTCGACCAAGAAATTTAGGACGTTGGGCGAAATGAATGCGGGCAGCGTGGGTCCGAGATAAATATTTTTCAGTCCGAGGTACAGCAGGGTGAGCAGGATGCAGACGGCTTTCTGCTCGTACCACGACAGTACCAGCGTCAGCGGCAGCTCGTTGACCGTGCAGCCGAATGCTTCCGACAGGGCGACGGCGACTTTGATGGCACTGAACGCGTCGTTGCATTGTCCCATGTCCATGATGCGCGGGAGTCCGCCGATTGTGCCGAGGTCGAGGTCGTTGAAGCGGAACTTACCGCAGGCAAGGGTGAGGATGACGGTGTCGTCCGGTGTCTGCTTCACGAAATCGGTGTAGTAGCTTCTGCCGGGGGCAGCGCCGTCGCAGCCGCCGACGAGGAAGAAGTGCTTGATTGCGCCGGCTTTCACCGCGTCGATCACCTTATCGGCAACCGAAAGCACCGTGCCGTGACCGAAGCCGGTCATGACGGTTGCACCGCCGTTGATGCCGGTCATGGGCTGATCCTCCGGATAGCCGCCGAGCGCGAGGGCTTTCTCGATCACGGGGGTGAAATCCTTATCCTCGCCGATGTGAACCATTTCGGGATACGACACCACCGCCGTGGTGAAAATGCGGTCGGCGTAGCTCGGGCGGATCGGCATCAGGCAGTTTGTCGTGAACAGCACGGGCGCGGGAATCTTGTCAAATTCCTTCTGCTGGCTCTGCCATGCCGTGCCGAAATTGCCCTTTAAATGCGGGTAAGCCTTGAGCTTCGGATAGCCGTGTGCGGGGAGCATTTCGCCGTGGGTGTAGATGTTGATGCCCTTGTCCTTGGTTTGTTCAAGGAGAAGCTTCAGGTCATACAGGTCGTGACCGCTGATGACGATGAAAGGCCCTTTTTCGATGGTCAGCGGAACGGTTGTCGGAACGGGCGTGCCGTAGCTTTCGGTGTTGGCTTTGTCCAGCAGCTCCATACACTTGAAGTTCACCTCGCCGGTTTTCAGAACAAGCGGGAGCAGCTCCGCCATGCCGAGGGTTTCGTCGCCCACTGCGGCGAGCGCTTCATAAAAGAACGCGTTGACCGTCGGGTCGGTGAAGCCGAGTGCCAGTGCGTGGTAGGCATATGCCGCCATGCCGCGGATGCCGAACAGAATCAGGCTCTTGAGCGAGCGGATGTCCTCGTCGTCCGTCCAGAGCTTTTTCATGTCGAATTCGGTGGTTTCCCCGCCGCCGCAGCCGGAACATCCCGCGCAGCCGCCCGCATACTGCGCCGTCACCGCGCGCACTTTTTCGGTGAGTTCATGAACCGTCTTGCTGTTGAAATTGACGTTCGTGACCGCCGTGAACAAGCCCTCGACGACGAGTCGGTCGGTTTTTTCGTTCGACCTGCCATGTAAAACGCGTGCCAGACCGATGAGCGCGCCGGTCAGCTCGTCCTGAAAATTCGCGGTGTCGGCTTTCTTGCCGCAGACACCCGCCTTGCCCTCACAGCCCGTGTTGTGTGCCGTCTGCTGGCACTGGAAACAAAACATTTCTCCCATTTGAATACCCTCCTGTTACTTAATTTTCAACCTGCGGAAAAACAACCACAAGCAGCATTTTGAACGGTTCCACACCGAAAACAGCATGGGGCTTCCCTGCCGGCATCACCAGCGTTTCGCCGGCTTTCACGATGAAAACCTGACCGTCAACCGTGAACTTTCCCGTGCCCTCCAGAACCGTCACCATTGCGTCCCCGTGCGAAGCGTGCGTGCCAATCTCCTCGCCCTTGTCAAACGCAAACACCGTCACGCTCAGCGCCTTGTTCTGCGCAAGCGTCCGGCTGACAACCTGACCAGTCGCGATTTCCACCAGCCCGCCAAGTGTCACAATCTCCTCGTGCGGAATGTTTTTCAAAAAATTGCTCATAAATGTTCCTCCTTTTTGACAGCTCCCTGCTGTTTCTATCTGTATTATAACCATTCCTCACCCGAATGTCTGTTGTTTTTCCAACGCAATGAAAATTTTTCAAAAAAATTTCCGCAAAAAAAGAGCGTTGCCGCTCTTTGATATCTTTATATGGAGGGCGTTGCCCTCCAAACCACCCACCAAAGGGTACAAGTACCCTTTGGAAACCCATTGTTTTCGGGATTTTTACTTTTGTTTGCTGAGATGAATTTGTGATGTGTGGATATTTGTGATACGCACAATTTTTATTGCAATTTTGAGCGGTCTTATCGGTTCGGAAGTGTTTTAGGGTAGGGCTTCGGGTTGTCCGTCAAGCCCATGAGATAATCCGTACTCGTATTGTAAAACTTCGCTAGCTTTTCTAACGTTTCAATTGTTAGCATGATTGTTCCGGTTTCGTACTGGGAGTACGTATTCTGCGCAACATGGAGATACCGCGCCACATCTTTTTGCTTTAGTTCCCTGTTCTCGCGCATTCTTTTTATGTTTTGATACAACAATGTCAATCACCATTCACATTATTGCATATTTGGAAGCGCAATGTTCGATTTTATCTGAAATACAGATAAATAATTTGATAAAAAAACGCAATCCAAACGAATGCGGTCAATCGGAAATTATTTTTTTCGCGGATACGGCTTTTTGACATCTGTTAAACCAATGAGATAGTCCACGCTTGTGCCGTAGAGCCTTGCCAGTGCGGCAAAAACCTCGGGCGGCACCATGCGCTGACCGCTTTCGTAATAAGCGTAGGTGCGCTGCGGGACGTTAATTTTCGCGCCCACCGCCGCCTGCGTCAGGTCAGCGTCCTCGCGCAGATTGCGGATTCTTTCATACTGCATCGTTTCATCACCGATTTGATTATACTTTAGAACAAAATAATCTATTGACAAATCGAATGTTTTGTTCTAAAATAAGAGCATTCCGATTTCACTCACGAAAGGACGATGAAAATTATGACGGACTATCAGACCCTTTACTGCAAGCTTTTTAACGGCATTACCGATGCGGCGCATGATCTTGACCAACTGTCAAACCGCCTGAAATTCCTCCAGCAGCTCACCGAGGAGCTATTCCTGCGCGGCGACGACGAAGCGGACAATCAGGACGATTCCCCCGCGCCGCCCAACTGACTTTCGCAAAGCTTCGCGTACAGCCCGCCTGCCGCGAGTAGCTGCATGTGCGTACCGCGCTCGACGACCTTGCCCGCGTCCATGACGAGGATGCAGTCCGCTTCCCGCACGGTCGAGAGCCTGTGCGCGACGACAAAGCTCGTCCGCCCCGCCATCAGCTGTGCAAATGCGCGCTGAATGCGCACCTCCGTGAGCAGATCGACCGACGAGGTCGCTTCGTCGAGGATGAGCATTTCCGGCGCGGTGAGCATGGCGCGGGCGATGCACAAAAGCTGTTTTTGCCCGTGGGAAATCACCCCGCCCTCATCGGAAATCACCGTGTCATAGCCCATCGGCAGCCGCCGGATAAAGCCGTCGGCACAGCAGGCTTTTGCCGCCGCTTCGATTTCCGCGCGGGTGGCGTCGGGCTTGCCGTAAGCGATGTTTTCCGCGACGGTGGCAGTTTTCAGCCACGTGTCCTGCAACACCATTCCGAAGCTTCCGCGCAGGTCGCGCCGCCGCAGGTGTTTCACCGCCGTACCGCCCACGCGGATTTCGCCCGCGCACACATCGTAAAACCGCATGAGCAGGTTGATCAGCGTGGTTTTTCCGCAGCCCGTCGCCCCGACAATCGCCACGCGCTCACCGCGCTTCACCGAAAGGTCAAAGTGCGCGATGAGCGGGCGGTCGGGCGAATAGGAAAAGCCCACGTCGTCGAATTCCACGGCGGTTTCGGAAAGCGTAAAAGCTTGCGGCGATTCCGGTTCTTCCTCGGGCGAAAACACGTCGCCGTCGGTCAGTTCAAACACGCGGGAAGCGGACGCGAGGGCGTTTTGCAGCTCGGAAATCACGCCGCTGATTTCGTTGAACGGCTTGGTATACTGATTGGCATAGGTGAGAAACGCGGAAAGCTGCCCGACAGTAATCACGCCGGAAATCGCTGAAAACGCGCCGAAAACGCCCACCCCGGCAAACACCAGCCCGTTGACAAAGCGCGTCACGGGGTTGACGAGCGACGAGTAAAACACCGCCCTTTCCCCCGCGCGGCGCAGCGGCTCGTTGACCGCATCAAAGCGCTTCTGCGCAGCTTCCTCCTGGTGAAACGCGAGGACGAGCCTGCGGTTGGCAATCAGCTCGTCGGCAAGCGCGGTCAGCTCCCCCCGCGCCTGCGACTGCGCGCGAAAGAGCGAAAAGGTTTTCCCCGCGATGAATTTCGCCGTAAAAATCGAAAGCGGTGTGATAAAAATTACCAGCAGCGTGATGTTCACATTCACCGAAAGCATGAAAATCATCGTCGCGGCGATGGTCACAAGCCCCGAAAACAACTGGGAAAACCCGAGAATCAGCCCGTCGGAAATCTGCTCGGTGTCCGTTGTGATGCGGCTGACTAAGTCGCCGCGCGCGTGCTTGTCAATCGCCGAAAGCCGTGCGTTGGTCAGCCGCGCAAACGCCCGTGTACGGATGTCGCGCACCGTAAAGAACGCGAGCCGGTTCGTCAGAACGCCCTGCGCGCGCCAGCAAGCCGCCGAAACAAGCGCCGCCGCGATGATTTCGGCGGTGATTTTTTTCATCGCGGAAAAATCCACATCACCCGCGCCGACGACGCAGTCCACGGCTTTTCCCGTCAGAATCGGGATAAACAGCTCGGTCGCCGCAGCCGCCGCGGACAGCACAAACACCAGCAGCACCAGACCGCGGTAGGGCTTGATGCGCGCGAGCAGTCCGGACAGCGCTTTTCGCGCCTGGGTTTGTTTAGGATTGCCCATCGCTGCCTCCCGTCTGGACGCGGACAAGCTCCGCGTAAACCCCGCATCGTGCCGCCAGCGCGTCATGCGTGCCGAAATCCGCGACTTGCCCGTCGTCTAGCACCAGAATCCGGTCGCAGTCGCGCACCGCCGTGATGCGCTGCGACACCACGAACACCGTCGTTCCGGCAAGCGTTTTCTGCAAAGCCGCGCGCAGCGCCCGATCGGTGGCGGAATCAAGCGCGCTCGCCGCGTCGTCAAGAATCAGAATATCCGGCTTTGCGCAAAGCGCCCGCGCAATGCTAAGCCGCTGCCGCTGTCCGCCGGAGAGGTTCTTACCGCCCTGCGCAAGCTGCGCGCCAAGCCCGCCCATCCCGCGCACAAAATCCGCAGCCTGTGCGGTTTCGAGCGCCGCGAAAAGCGCTTCATCCGGCAAATCCCCGCCGCCGAACGCAAGGTTGTCCCGCACCGTTCCGCGCAGCAGAACCGCTTTCTGCGGCGCGCAGGCAATCATCCCCCGCAGCGCGGAAAATGTGTACTCACGCACATCGCGCCCGAACACGCGCACCGCGCCCTGCGTTGCGTCATAAAACCGCGCGATCAGGCTGATGAGCGTGGTTTTTCCCGCGCCGGTTGAGCCGATGATGCCCACAGTTTCGCCCGCCGCAACCGTAAAATTCATCCCTGATAGCGCATTTTCGCTATCGCCTTCCTGATAAGAAAACGAAACATCCGCAAATTCCACCGCAGGCGCTTTTTTATCCGCCGCGCCGTCAAAGCCGCCCTCTTGTACGGTTGATGTCGTCGCAAAAACCGCATTGACGCGCTTGGCGGAAGCTTGCGCCTTTGTGATAATCACAATTAAGGTAGCGAGGTAGACAAGCGCCTGCAGGATTTTCACCATATAATTGAGCAACGCGATGAGCTGTCCCTGCGACAGTCCGCCTGCTTCCACCGAAACGCCCCCGCGCCAGAGCAGCAGGATGATCGCCGCGTTGACCGAAACGCCCGTCAGCGGATTGAGCCACGCCGAAATTCCGCCCGCTTTTTTCTGTAAATCGGAAAGCGCGCCGGCGGTCTGCGTGAAGCCGCGCACCTCGTCCTCCTGCCGCGAAAAGGCGCGGATGACGCGCGCGCCGGAAAGCGTTTCCCGCGTGAGCCGCGTGACGGTGTCAAGCCCGCTCTGGATTTTTCCGTAAATCGGCAGGGAGGCCTTCATCACCGCCCAGATGACGATGCCGAACACCGCC
The DNA here is from genome assembly GCA_047602575.1 of Oscillospiraceae bacterium. Lineage (GTDB taxonomy): Bacteria > Bacillota > Clostridia > Oscillospirales > Ruminococcaceae > UBA1366. The sequence continues at coordinate 221,209 of JASGGY010000007.1, read as the reverse complement.
GTCGCGCCTAGGAAAATCAAGGTCAGCCGCGGACTGATGAAGAATGCCGCCGCGATTGCGCCCACCACGATAACGGGCGAACGCAGAAACAGCCGGATGAGCATGTTCACACAGGTCTGCACCTGCGTCACATCGCCGGAAAAGCGCGTCAGGAGTGTGGGCGTACCGATTTTGTCAATCGCCGCGTGGGAAAGCGTGTTGATGTGACGGAACAAATCCGCCCGCAGTGTCGCCCCAAAACCCATCGACGCGCGCGCCGCAAAAAACTGCGCCGTCACCGCACAAATAAGCCCCAGCACGCCCAGCAAAATCATCACACCGCCCATTTTCAGCACATACCCGCGTTCGGCATTCCGAATGCCCGTATCCACAATTGCCGCGACGACAACCGGCACAATCAGCTCAAACACCGCTTCAATCAGCTTAAACAGAAGCCCCACCGCGCTGATCAAGCGATAATTCTTTAAATAACGCACCAGTCCCGCCACGTTCAAGCCTCCCCTTTGATTCTGATCAATATCATGCCAATGCGTAGTATCGTGTTGTTGTATGCCGACTTCGGTTTATCTTTATTATACCACATCCCGCCGTGCTGCGCTGTTGTTTTACGGAAAATCAGCATAACCACAAATTTTGCGGCGATATGCGACGAAAATTTATTAAACCCGACGGTTTTCATGAAAGCCCTTGACAACGGCACAAATTGTCGCTTATAATAACAAGGTAAACGAAAACAGGGGAGCTTGCGCAAGGCAGGCTGAGAGGAAGCACGGCTTCGACCCTTAACCTGATCCGGATAATGCCGGCGTAGGATGATTTTCTGAAATTTCGCACCGGACGCTCAGCGGAAATCATTCGTGGCTGAGTTTGTACACGGTGTTTTTGTTTGCGGAAATTTCAGAAAAGGGGTTTTTGTCCATGTCCAATTCTAAAACCGCGCGGTTGGTAGAAACCGCAATGCTCATCGCGCTTGCCACGGTGCTTGCGCTCATTTCTAAGCTACTCCCGCTCCAACTGCCGTTCGGCGGCTCGGTAACACTGGTGAGTATGCTGCCGATTGTGCTGATTTCTTACCGAAACGGCATACGTTGGGGTTTGATGGGTGCGTTTGTGTATGCCATCATTCAGATTTTAACGGGGCTTGATGTCGTCCGCGCGTTCTTTCTCCCCGGCGACAGCCAGATGGTCGCGTGGAAAGCGATTCTTGTGATTTTATTTGACTACATCCTCGCCTACACGGCACTCGGTCTGGGCGGACTGTTCCGCAAAAGCGGCTCGCCGGTCAAGGCGCTCTGTCTGGGCAGCATCGTCGCACTCGCCCTGCGCTATCTCTGCCACATCATTTCCGGTGCAATTTTCTTCGGCACATGGGCGGAATGGTTTTTCACTGACGAATTTCAGATCACGTCCGTCGGCGATTTTGTTCTCGGTCACTTCAGCGGAACCGGACTCGCCGTGGTCTACTCGGTCATTTACAACGGTCTGTATATGATCCCCGAAATCATCATCACCGCACTCGCCGCCGCACTCATCGCACGCGTACCGGTTGTTGTTAGACAAGCCGACTAAACTATGTCAGAGGGTTTCACCCTCCGACACCTCCCACCAAAGGGTACAAGTACCCTTTGGAAACCCATTGTTTTGTGGTTTATACTTTGTTTTTCTTTGCTACTTTTTTCTTGAGTTGCTGCTTTGTGATTCCATTTGGGGACTTGAAAAACGAACATATGCTATTTATTTAATCTGACGCTCTCCTGCGGGAGGGCGTTTTTGCATTCTGAGGGAATTTTTTTGCATTTTGCGGAAATTCACTTGCATTCTGTTTGCGCATCCGTTATGCTAATACCATCGTACGAACTTCATAGAAAAGGAGGCTTCCATTGTCATGAAACTGAAACTCGCCGTCAGCGATGAACGGTATGACGAGCTGAAAGACTTTTTCACCACCCTCGGGGTGGAAATCGACGACGACGCGGAGCTTGTTTTGACCGAACAGACGTGTTATGCCGGGCACATCCCCGTGCGCAGGGAAAACGGCGACCGCGTGCGGATTGCTGTGGGGGAAATTGTTCTCGCGGAAAGCTTCGGACACGAGATTGTCATTCGCTGCAACGGCGGGGCTTATCGGAGTGCCGATTCCCTTTCACAGCTTGAAAAAAGCCTTGATCCCGCGCTCTTTCTGCGGGTGAGCAGCTCGGCAATTGTCGCACGCAAGAAAATTAAATTCATCAAGCCCGCTTTGTCGTCAAAATTCATTCTCACCATGACAAACGGAAGCCTTGTCACCGTCACGCGGAGTTATTATAACATTTTCCGCGAGCAGTTTGGAATTTAGGATTTAAGTTTTAGGGGTTAGTTTTTAGGATTTAGGATTTTGGCATTTTGAAAGGAGAACGATATGGGAATCAGTGTTGCTTTTTTTCTTTTAGCAGGTGTTCTGCTTGTCATTGCCGCGGGTGTCACCGGGTTGGTTACATTTGTTTATATGCTGTTTTATCGCCGCCGTATCAACCGCAGTTTAATGGCGGAGGACGCTCCTCGCGCGCCGCTGCCTGCGCCGAAAACGGTCGGGATTATCACGTTGTTTTTCGTCATTATTTTGATTGCGGCAATAATTATTCCGCAGGTTACACCCACCGAGCCGGACTTCAGCCAGTGCGGTGTAAATGCGTATTCACAGGCGGAATTCACCGAAGCCTATGGCTCTTTTTACACGGAGCAGACGCTCACGGCGCATGGTGATTATGACAAAAGCATTTACACCGACCATGACGTAACCTACACAGTTTACACCCTTGCCGGAGATACGAAAGCTTATGTTCCATATTTTGTGATATATGCCCGCTATACGGGAACACAAACCTTTGACGAATGTAGCATCGCTTACAATTTTCGCGCGATGGACAGTGTCAGCACCACCGTGACGGACTTTGCGCCCTTTGACGGTTCAGATTTCGTCATCATCGGTACACGTCCCGCTCTGTACGACTGTAATCTGACACTGGATTTCTATCAGACAAACGGCGAAAAGACAGAGATCGATCTTGAAAACTCCCTGCTCACCTCGTCCATTACGATTTAGCTTCCTCCGTAATTCCATCCCACAGAAACCGTTCAAGCGCCACGTGTCCGTCCTGCGTGAATGCCACGCCCTCGCTTTCGAGCAGGCGCACCTGTTCGTTTTCGCCCCCGAACGCGAACGCCGATGACACCGCTCCGAAACGGTTGACCACCCGATGGCATGGAATCACGCCCGGCTCGGGATTAACATGCAGCGCAAACCCCACTACCTGCGACCAGTGCGGATTTCCTGCCAGTGCGGCGATCTGACCGTAGGTTGCGACTTTCCCGCGCGGGATGCGCCGCACCACCGCATAAATCCGCGCGAATGTATCACCTGCTTTTTGTTCTTTCATCACAAAAATCCTCCTGTTGAAAAGCGCTGACGTATGAAAAATCCGTCAGCGCTTTTATGTAGTATAACCGTTTTCTGAAAATTATTCCCACAACTTATTTTGCGTCGGCGTCGTTGAACGGGTCGCCGCATTCCGGACAGAATTTCGGCGGGTTTTTGGGATCGGCGGGCTTGAAGCCGCACTTATCGCACTGATAAACCGGCGCGTCAACCGGACGCTTGCCGCCGCATTCGGTGCAGAACTTGCCCTTGTTCACCACGCCACAGGCGCACGTCCAGCCCTCTTCGGGCTTCTTCGCACCGCATTCAAGACAGAATTTTCCGGTGTTTGACACACCGCAAGCGCACGTCCAGCTAGCCGCCGGTGCTTCCGCTGCCGGTGCGGGTGCTGCGGGTACGGCTGCTTGTTGGGGCGCAGGTGCGGTCGGGAAAGTTTGATTCGGCGGGTAAGCGGGTTGGTTCATTGCGGCACTCATGCCAGCAAGTCCCATGCCCATGAAGCCCATCATCGCGCCGCCGTCGTTGTTCGCCGCCGCAACGCGCGCTTCATTGACGGACATGGCGTTCATGCCGCTGAAAATCGCCGCGTTGCCGCCGAGCGTCGCGGCTTTCTGGTAATCCTGAATCAGCTTGGCGCTTTCCTCGTCCACGTTCAGCTCGATGGCAAGGGACGTGAGCTTGATGCCGCGCTCCTGCCACTTCTCGGTCAATTCCTTGTTCATCGACTCCGCCAGCTCGTCGGGGAACAAGCCGATCTGGTCATACGGAATCCGCTTGGTCGAAATAAGCGTGAGTGCCTTCTGGAACTTCGGCTTCATCTCAGATTTCATCTGCTCAAGCAGCAAAGCGCCCGTGTCGGAGGTTCTTGTGATCGGCACGAACATATCGAGGATGATTTTTTCATAAAACGCGATCGGGTCGGCGATGACGAATTCAAACGTGCCGTGGCCCTGCGCTTTGAGGGTGAAATTCATTTCCCCGTCGCGGAACGGAACATTGCCGAAACCGATTTTGTTGCCGGTCAGCGGTTTGAGGTTGACATACATCAGCCGCATGGTGTTGGTGGACTGTCCGCCCGCCGCAAACCGGTTGACGATGTCCTTGAGCGACGGAATGATGTCGTGTACGCCGTCGCCGAGCACCGACGGCTGGGTTTTGGAGTCGTATGTATACTTACCCGCGAGCGAGGCGTTGTTGGCGATGACGAAGTCATGCACCTTGCCGTTTTCCACCAGAAGCGCTGCCTGACCGACCGCCACGTCAAAGGTCGAGCCGTTGGAAATCACACTCTCCGTTGCGTTGTTGATGGATTTTCCGCGCTTGACCTGTGTGGCGGGCTTGCACAGATGCTCCTGCGTCAAGTCCTCACACCGGAAGTATTCGACAATCTGATCCGCAAACTCCGAGGTGATTGCCGATTTTGCCATTTGAATCAATCCCATAGCCGTATCCTCTTTTCATATGTATTCCGCGCAAAACGCGTCAGAAAGCGCAATTAATTTCCGGCGAACACGCTCGCCGCCAGCCCGATCAGAAACCCGCCGATGCCGCCGACAAACGAAAACACCGTCAGCTTGATTTTTGAAATCGGCAGGTTGCCTGTGAATTTCCCCGTCTGCCCGTTCATGGCAAAGAGATACTCCTTGCCATGATACTTGGTTTTCATCAGATACGACGGAAACAGCGCGTACTCCGCGGGGCTCGAGTCGATCCTGCACTGAAAATTCTTCACCGTCACCGAATCATACTGCGCGGTGCTTCTTAATTCCTCCAGCGTGGAATGCTCGACGCGTTCCTTGGCTCGTTCAAAGCACGCCGCGTCGTCGAGGTCAAAGCGCTCCGCGTAATAGCCCGCGAGATAGCCGATGTTGAATTCCCTCATTTCCTGCATATCAAACGGCTCAATGGAGTCCATCGCCGCGTCCTCGGTTTTTTTGGAAGCATCGGCGGGCACGCGCGTAAACCCAAGGTTGCCCGAACGGTAGACATCGTAATAGGTTCTTTCGGTATACCGCTTATCGCCGGAGATCCATGTGCGGGTGTTCACGCCCTCAGCGTACAGCTCGCCGTCGCTTGCACCGGTATAAAGCCAGAACGGGATATAAATCCCCTGAATCTTGCTCACAACTTCCTTCGTGCGGAATTCCTTTGGGGTCAGGGGTTTTTTCGCGAATTTCAAAAATGCGTCCTCGACGTTTTTTCGGTCAATTTTAAACGGAATCACCCACTGCGGCGCGATGTTTCCCGAAACCTGTGCCGCCATGATGATCGGATTTCTGCAATACGGGCAGATGGTTGCGGCGGTTGCGCGGTCTGTGATGATTTCCGCCCCGCAGTGCGAACAGCTGTAGCCGACGATGTCGCCGCCCTCCGTGCCGTCGTTTGCCGCGGTGAATTCTTCCTGATCGACTTCCTGATAGGCCTCCTGTTTGCTCTCCTGCTCCGCTTTGGCATTGACCTCGCCAAGCTGCTCCAGCGTAAACGCGTCGCCGCAATATTCGCACGTCCAGTTCTGCTTTTCTGCCGACCAGCCGAGATCCCCGCCGCAGGTCGGACATTTATAAATGACATTTGCCACAATAATGCCCATGCACACCATGCTCAAATCGCTATGAAAGAGCATGCATGGGCTCGCCCCCTCTCCTGTTCCGATTTATTAGTATTTCACGCTAAAATCTCCTTTTCGCGGTTATTTCCGGTTGATCGTTACGCTCGTTGTGGTGGTTTTCACATAATTGTCACTTTTCCCGTCAAGCTGCAGCTGTGTTGTAATATACGGGTTGGCGTCGGTTGCTTTTTTCTTTGTTCTGCTTGCAGAAACCAACACCAAGTCGAGCAGACCCGCACCGATGACCGCGCCAATGATTGCAAAAAGCATCGCGATCCCTCCTCTTTCTGAAACTGATACTGCGGTAATTATACCGCTTTTTTCACGGAATGTCAATAAAAATTTTGATTATGTTTGATAGAAGCAGGGGGGTGTAGGGCGGGGGCTCGCTCCCGCCGGGGAGGCGCTTTCTGCTGATGTGCATGGTACAGACGGCTCATGCAGAGAGGAGCAAGCCCAACCGCGTGTGAAACGCAAGTGATTGCAGACGGCTCATCCAAAGAGGTGCTGCTACCAACGTACGTGTGTCCGACAAACATTTTCGCAGCCAGCCCATCCCGGCGGGAGCAAGCCCCCGCCCTACCCGCTGAACACCCCGTTCCCCTCCCCAACAATCTTTAGCAGCGCATCCACGGACGCATTCGTCACCGCAATGCCGCCGCCCTTGAGCGCGGTCATTTTTTTGAGATCCGAAAAATAAATCCGTAACTGTGATTCCCCGGAAAAACGCAAAGCAGCAGCCTTAACCGCACCAAGCGCCGCCGCATCTGTCGAATGAAGCCGTAAGCACAAAACCTTGCGCGCACACTCCGCCTCAAAATCCTCTGCCTTGCGCACCACCTGAACAAGCAGCTTCGGCGCTTCGTCCTCTTTGAGCGAAAGCCGCCCGGAAAGATACAAAATTCCGTTTTCCTGTAGAAGATTGCTGTAGGTTTCAAATACCGCCGCAAACACCACGCCCTCCATCACGCCGGTCATGTCCTCCAGCTCGCAGAAGCACATCCGCCCGCCGTTTCTGGTCGTGAAAAGCTTTTTCCCGCGCAGCATCGCCAGAAGCTCCACCTTGTCGCCGTCTTTGAGCAGCTTCGCGCTTTCGTCGGCTTTCGCCGCAATCCCCGCGCAGGTTTCCGCGCCCGCCGCCGTTCCCAGCGCCGAAAATCCCTCCAGCGGATGACCGGTGATATATACACCCACCGCCTCCCGCTCCATCTCCAGAAGCTCCAGCCGTGTGAATTCCTCCACGTACTGCAGCGCAAGTCCAGCGTCCTCCGGCTCTTCCATCATGTCAAACAAACTCATCTGCCCCTTGAGCGTGGTGCGGATTTCATCATTGGCGGCTTTGAGTAAACGATCGTGGTTACGCAGCATCGTCCGCCGGTTTTCCGGAAAGCCGTCCAGCGCGCCTGCACAAATCAACGCTTCCACCGCGCGGATGTTCAGATCGCGCCGCGCCATCCGTAAACAGAAATCGCGAATATCGGTGAAGAAGCCGTTCTCGATCCGCTCGTCAATGATCGCCCGCGCCGCCCCACCGCCAAGCCCTTTCACCGCCGCCAACGGAAACCGAATCGCCCCGCCCTCCGCAGTGAACGCCTCTCCGCTGCGGTTGACATCCACGGGAAGCAGCACAACGCCGTTTTTCCGGCATTCCGCGCAGTATTCAATCAGCTTCCCGCCCGTACCCTCACCAACCACGGAGCTCATCAGCGCCGCCATGTACGCGGTGTAGTAATGGCATTTCAAAAAAGCCGTCTGGTAGGAAATCGTCGCATATGCTGCCGCGTGGGACTTATTGAACGCGTAGGACGCAAAGCTCGCCATCTCGTCGAATATTTCCCCGGCAATCTTTTCCGGAACACCGTTAGCCAGCGCGCCGGCGCAGCCCACCGAGCCGCCCGGATTGTTTTCGCCGAAAATAAACGCCCTGCGTTCGTTTTGCAGCACATCATGCTTTTTCTTTGACATCGCGCGCCGCACAATGTCCGCCCGCCCGTAGGAATACCCCGCCAGCTCGCGGAAAATCTGCATCACCTGCTCCTGATACACAATGCAGCCGTAGGTGACTTCCAGAATGCTTTTGAGCAGCGGATGCTTGTACCGCACCAGCTTTGGATTGTGCCGGTTGCGGATATAGGTCGGAATCGCATCCATCGGACCGGGGCGGTACAGCGAAATTACCGCCACCAGATCCTCGATGCAGGTCGGCTGAAGCCGCATAATCGTTTCCGTCATCCCCGCGCTTTCAAACTGAAACACACCCTTGGTCAGCCCGTCGGAAAGCATTTTATAAACCGCCGCATCGTCCATAGTAATCCGCTCGATCGAAAAGTCCGGCACGGTTTTGCGAATTTCGTTTTCGCACGTGCGGATTACGGTTAAGTTGCGCAGCCCTAAAAAGTCGATTTTCAACAAGCCCAGACTTTCCAGCACCGTCATCGTATACTGCGTGGAAACCACCCCGTCGCGGCTTTGCACCGGCACGTATTCCGTCACCGGCTCTTTGGTGATCACAACACCCGCCGCGTGCGTACCGGCGTTGCGGGGCATTCCCTCAATCTGCATCGCCGTGTCCAGCAGCGAGCGGATTTTCAAATCTGCGCCGTATAATTCTTTCAGCTCCGGCGTTTCGTCAATCGCGCGGCGTAGGCTGATGTTCAGCTCCCGCGGGACGAGCTTTGCCACCGCGTCGCCGACCTGATAGCTCAACCCCATCGCCCGCGCCACGTCGCGCACCGCCGCTTTCGCCGCCAGCGTGCCGAAGGTGACAATCTGCGCCACATGATCCGCGCCATATTTTTCCACCACATAATCAATCACGCGCTGCCGCCCCTCGATGCAGAAATCAATGTCAAAGTCCGGCATACTCACGCGCTCGGGGTTTAAAAACCGCTCGAAAATCAAATTGTACCGCAGCGGATCAATGCCTGTGATGCCGATGCAGTACGCGCAAAGGCTGCCCGCGCCCGAGCCGCGCCCCACGCCGACCGGAATGTCATGATCCTTCGCGTATTGCACAAAATCGCGCACAATTAAAAAGTAATCCGTGTAGCCCATGTCCCCGATCACGCGCAGCTCATAATCCAGCCGCGCGCGCGCTTCGTCCGTGGGCGTTGTATATCGCGCGGCAAGCCCCTCCTCGCACAGCCGGCGCAGATATGCAAAATTGCTCTCCTCGCCCGCCGCGCGGAAATACGGTAGCTTCGTTTCGCCGAACGTGAAATTCACCTCGCACCGATCGGCAAGCTCCTGCGTGCGGCGCACCGCGTCCTCGTGACCGGGGAACAGCGCCAGCATTTCCGCCTCGCTTTTCACAAAAAATTCATCCGACGGAAAACGCATTGCCTGCGGTTCGTCCACAGTGGTTTTAGTGGAGATGCACATGAGAATCTGCTGCGCCGCCGCGTCGTTCTGCCTTAAATAATGCGCATCGTTCGTGGCAACCAGCGCAATCCCCGTCTCGCGTGAAAGCTTGAATTGCAGCGGAAGAAGCCGCTCCTGCTCCTTGAATTTCTGGTTTTGTATTTCGATAAAATAATTTCCCCGTCCGAATAGCCCCTGATACCGCAGCGCGCATTCCTTTGCCGCCTCAAAATTCCCCTCCGAAAGCCTGCGCGCAACTTCCCCCGCCATGCAGGCGGAAAGGCAGATCAGTCCTTCCGAATGCTTTCGCAAAAGCTCGAAATCCACACGCGGGCGCGAATAAAAGCCCTCGGTATACGCCGCCGAAACCAGCTTGCACAGATTGCGGTAGCCGGTTTCGTTTTCGCAAAGCAGCACAAGGTGATAGCTGTTCGCGTCAAAGCGGCTGTCGCGGTCGAAGCGCGTGCGCTGCGCGACATAGACCTCACAGCCGATAACCGCCTTGATGCCCGCTTTTTTGCAAGCCAGCCAGAACTGCACCGCCGCATAAAGGTTGCCGTGGTCGGTCACCGCTACCGCCGTCTGCCCAAGGCTTTTGACATGGGTGACCAGCTCATTGATCCGGCACGCGCCGTCGAGCAGGGAATATTCGCTATGAAGATGCAGATGCACAAACGCCATTGCCGGACTCCTTTCTGCGAAAGCTGCGTACCGCAACATTGCGTTAGTTTTAGATCTATGATGATAGCGCCTTTGGTATCTCGCTGCGATAGGGCTGGAGCACGACTCTTTCTGCTGCGATCAATTCCATACCGCAGCGCTCCCCATCTCCCATGTTCCCGTATATTCTTTGGACCGCATCACGACGCTTCCGTCCAGCTTTCGGAATTCCCCATAGCCGGAAAAACGCAGTCCGCATTTTTCCATCACCCTGCCGGAGGCGGTGTTCGGCTCGGCATGGGAGGCGAAAAATCGCTGCGCGCCGAACTGGCTGTGAACGTAATCCATCATTCCGCGGGCAGCTTCCGTGGCATATCCCATTCCCCAGCAGTCAAAGCGCAAATTATAGCCGAAGCCCCATGTTTCACCGGATTCTGATGTTTCCCGCCCGATGTCGCCGCTTCCGATCAATAAGCCGTCAGACTTCCGTACAAAGCCGAAATTATAAGTAGATGTGTTTGTTTCAATGTACTTCAGCCAGCCGCGCACTTGCTCCGCTGATGCGTAGGTCGTATAAACCATATACCGCGAAACCCGCTCATCACCGACCCACGCAAACACCGCCGGCGCATCCTCTTCCGTCAGCGGGCGCAGGAGCAGGCGCTCGGTTGCGATTGTGATGTCGTGCATCGAAAATCCGCCTTATAGTTGAGCCGATTTTTTGCGAAATGCATTCGGCAAATTAAACGCTTCATACTGCATCCTTTAGTTAAGCATTTTTATTACATCATCAACAAACGTATCCACTACAATATCGCCTAACAACTCATGATTGATTTTATAGTTTTCTTCTTCCACTGATGTCCACAAACCGTGTATACTTGAATGACCGCTTGGACTTCGGGAAATCACATATCCCATCCCGTGATAATCGTTCATGTATTCGGTTGAATAGAATCCAAATTCTTTTAATTTTTGTAAATACTGTGTTCCAATGTAGTAGAAATTAAGGTTCTTTTCCTCAGTCAATCTTTTAATTAATTCAAATTCTTGATCTGAGATGTTAAGTTGCCCGTTTCTGTCATTAATAACGAAAAGCGCATATTTGTATTTTTGATCAGAAGTCAGGCTTGCTTCGGTTATCTCTGTGATCGTACGAAAACGGAGTGATGCGCGAAAGCCGATATCTTCACCATAAGCAATGATATCTGACGGATAATTCTCATTGACAACGGCAATCGCTTGATCATAAGAATCTCCCTTTGCATTTACAGCCTTCGTGATTGCATACTGATGCAGAAGAAATATCACAACAGCACAAATGACCAAAATAAAAAAAGTAGCCATCCCAATTGCAAAAGACTTTGAACGTTTCATTCGTTATCTCACTTTCATATAAAATATTAATTTTGTATTTACTTGCATTTATTGAATATATATCCGGTCTCACATTTGCTCCGCCGACGCGCAGGTCGTATAAATATATACCGCGAAAGCCACTCATCACCGACCCACGCAAACATCGCCGGCGCATCCTCCTCCGTCAGCGGGCGCAGAAACAGGCGCTCGTTTCGATTGTGATGCTGTGCATAAAAATCCTACTTTTTCATTCGATTTTTTCACAGACTGCATTTTGTAAAACGATAGGCTTCGCATCAATTTCCACCCACGCCGGTGAAAAGCCGCAGGCAAGCGCGATGTGCCAAGAGCGGTAATTGGACAAGCTTGTTCCATAAAACGGAATTTCCCCGCGCCGCTCAATTTCATTGCGTAACAACGCAACAAGATGCTTACCCACACCCTGTCCGCGATACTGCGGGATCACGTCAATCCCAATCTGCTGCCAGCCCGCCGCGTCGCGCGAACAGCCCGCCATTCCCATAATTTCCTCATTATGATAGGCGCATACCGTGATGATATCCGGACGCTCCGGCTTGAAGCGGTCACAGATCGCGTTCGGAAAACGCGGATCACCATAAAACTGCCCGATCTCATCCCCAAAAAACCATCGAACGCGGAAGTCCCCAGACGGCGCGGCTTTCCCGCACGGCAGAAACATATGGTGCGTTTCCGAGAGGGTATACCCATGCCGGTTCAGTTCTCCCTCTAATACAAGCAGATTGGGCAGCTCGAACAGGCAATGTCCGGGCTTGTCCGCCGAAAATTTCCGCAGCCAGCCATGAATCGCCGCATCAGCGGTCATTACGGCATTCCCGCCCAACGTGACCATGCGAAAGAACGGTGCTTGCGTATGATATGCGCGCGCATTCGGGTGCAGGGCAGAGGTTGTGACAAGATTATCCTCTCTGCTAAAATCCTCTTGCACACAGCTGTATTCCAGCGCAAGCAAGGCTTTCAGCGATTGTTGATACTTCAATTTCTGATGATTCACCCTACTTCATCCTCTCCATTGCAACATTGGCGCGGGCGGTGAAAAACTGCTGCGCGCCATAACGTCTGGGAATGCAATTCAGTATTCCTCAAACGACGCCGGCGCATATCCCATTCCTCAGCAGTCAAAGCGAAAATGATTGCCGAAGCGCCGTGTTTCATCGCTTGTTGCGCATTTTAACCGCCGTTTACTCCCCCGTCCGCTGCCGTATTTCCGCCGCAATCCGCGCCAACCGCTCAAGCCGGTGATTCGCACCCGACCGCGAAATCGGCGTGCTGAGCGCAGCACCCAGCTCCTTGAGATTCAGCTCCGGGTTCTCCGCGCGCAGCTCCGCAATCTCCCGCAGATCCTCCGGCAGCGCTTCAAACCCGCCGTGCGCTTCGATCAGCGCGATGTCCGCAAGCTGGCGCTCCGACGCGCGCAGGGTCTTTTCGATGTTTGCGCTGTCGCAATTCACGGCGCGGTTGATTTTGTTGCGTACATTCTTTAATATTTTCACATTCATCAGATCCAAGGACGACTGTGTCGCCCCCATCAGCGTGAGCATGTCCTCGATAAATTCGCTTTCTTTTAAGTATAAAACTGTACTCCCACGGCGGACTGTTTTCCGCAGCGGGATTTCAAAGCGCTCTGATAACTGCGTCGCAAACGCATCCGCAAGCGCTTCCTCCGCCACCACAAATTCAAAGTGATATTCCTTGTTCGGGTCGTTGACACTGCCGCAAGCCAAAAAAGCCCCCGCCGTAAAAGCAGGCAGCAGTGCAGGCTTTTTTAAAATGTAATCCGGCACGGGCTTGCTCAAATCGCTCACCCCGTAGAAATTCCGCAGACTCGCAATACTCACCCGATCCCGTATCCGATGCACAAAAAGCGACGCGTCTTTTTTCGGCATGATTTCCAGCTGAACCACTTGCTCCGACTTCAGAATCCGTGCTAAGTTCACCATAAAAAAAGAAGAAGCAGCTTCATTCTCAGTCACAAAATTCACATTCGCCGCCTGAAACCGCCTGCAAAACAACAAAATTCCAAGCAAAACCGCTTCCGCCTTTTGCTTGGTACCGATGTTGTTGAGGATTTCCTCTTTAACTTGAAACGAAAATGATTTCATATTCTTGTCCTTTTAATCTCAAGAACGGTCTTAATGCACATCAATATCTCGATGCTGCACGCGTACCTTATATCCTTTGTTTTCCAGATAATGCAGCGTGTTTTCCGCAAACGTCACGCTGCGGTGCTTTCCGCCCGTGCAGCCGAACGCGATCACAAGCTGGCTCTTGCCCTCTTTGACATACAGCGGAATCAAAAAATCGAGCAGATCTTTCAGCTTCTTCGCTAGAACCTGTGCGTCACTGAACGACATCACATAGTCGCTGACCTCGCTGTCCAAGCCGGTTTTGTGCTTCAATTCCGGCACATAAAACGGGTTTGGCAGGCACCGAACGTCGAAAACAAGGTCGCCTTCCGAAAAGCTGCCGTACTTAAAGCCGAACGATACGACGTTGATGCTCATGTAATCCTGTTCGCCATCGAAAAACAGTTCGTAAATCCGTTCCTTAAGTTTTGTCACCGGTGTCGCGGTCGTGTCGATATAATAATCCGCCAGCTCCTTGACATTGACGAGCATCTCGCGCTCATACGCAATCGCGCGGCGGATGTTGCCGTAGGAAATCTCATCCAACGGATGCTTGCGCCGTGTTTCCTTATAGCGCCGGATGATGGTTTCGTCGCTTGAGTCAATGTAAAGAATTTTCAGTTTCAAATTTTCCTGTCGCAGTGACTGAATCGTGTCGTTGAGCTTTAAGAAAAAATCTCCGCCGCGAATGTCTACAACAAAAGCAACCTTGTCGATTTTCTCATCCATCTGCCGGCATATTCCGGCAAATTTGGTAATCAGCTCGGGCGGCATGTTGTCGATACAATAGTATCCGATGTCCTCGAGCACGTCAATCGCGCTTGATTTTCCCGAACCGGACATGCCGGTCACAATCACAAACTGCATTGTTTCCTCCTTGGTCTTTCAACGGATCTGCGTTTTTACTCCAGCACAAAAGGCAGCTTTTTGACCTCGCACGCCAGATAGTATCCGGTTTTCTCAAGCACCGTATCCTGCACTGTCTTGATCAGCGCGGAGATTTCCTCGCTCGTCGCTGTCCCGCGGTTAATCACAAAACCGCTGTGCTTTTCCGAAACCTGTGCGCCGCCGACAGACAGTCCCTTCAGCCCGCAGTCCTGAATCAGCTTCCCCGCAAACTGCCCCGGTGGGCGCTTAAACGTCGATCCGGCACTGGGGAATTCCAGCGGCTGCTTGTCGTTTCTTAGTTTCATATAGTTGTCCATCTGTGCTTTGATTTCGTCCTGCTCCCCCGGTTTCAACTGAAAAATCGCTTTCGTGATCATCGTGTCGCTGTGCGAAAAAATGCTGCTGCGATACGAAAGCGCCATCTGCTCGCGCTCGATTTCGTGCAAGCTGCCATCCGCTGACGCGAACCGGACCCGCTTGATCACGTCCTTAATCTCACCGGTATACGCGCCCGCATTCATGTAAACCGCCCCGCCGACGTTGCCGGGAATGCCGTAAGCCCACTCAAGTCCCGTGAGCGAATGCTCCGCCGCGAATATGCAGAGCTTTGTTAAAAAACACCCCGCGTCCGCCTCGATCAGCCCGTCGCCGACCAGCCGCACGCCGGAAAAATCAATCCCGATTTTCAGCACAACCCCGTCGAACCCACGGTCGTCGCACAACAAATTCGAGCCTTTCCCGATGACAAAGCACGGGATTTTCAACCCGCGCGCCATCGCGAACAGCCGCGCACCGCTCTCCTCCGAAACCACCCGGATCATCGCCGCGCACGGTCCGCCGACCTTAAACGTCGTATGCTCCGCCAGTGCCTCATCCAGCTGAAACGGACAACCAAGCGCCGATGCTTCCGCAAGAAGCTGCGCAATTTCGTGTTTCATATTTTCGCATATGTACAGCATAATCCCTCACCAGAACCTGTATTTATTCCAAACGTTTGCAACGGCTCTATTTCCATATTTATGTGCAGTTCTTCCGATTATCACAAGGAAATACGCGGACGCTTCGCCGTCAAAAATGAGGCAAACCGCTTCCAGTCCGCGTTCACAACCAGCCGCTCCGGAAATCCAAGCTCCTCCAGCAGCTTTGTGCTCTCCGGAACCTTCCCAATCATATTACAGAAATGGCAATCCGTATTCACCGTGATCGGCACTTCCAGCTGTTTGCAAGCCCGCACAAGCGCAACCGTGTTCTCCCGCGCGCCCGCCTTGTTGAACAATGCGCTCTCGTTGATTTCCACCAGCTTGCCGCATTCCTTAAATTTCGCCAGACAACGCGCGTGATCAAACGGATATTGTGCCATCACCGGATGCCCGATTACGTCAATGTGCGGATTTTCCGCCGCTTTCAGATACGCCGCAGTGTGAATTTCCTCCGTCGCCGGCGCAAATGCCGGTTGATGGAAGGACGCAACCACCCATTCCAGCTTCGATAAAAGCGCACCGGCAATGTCAATATTGCCGTCCGCGTCGAGTATATTCACCTCCGCGCCCTTCAGCACCTTCACCCCTGCAATCTCGCGCGGCAGGCAATGCAGGTTCTCAAAATGCCAGATGTGCGGTGAATCCGGCGTTGACGGCGCGTGGTCGGTCATCGCAATCGCGAGCAGTCCGGCTTGTGCAGCGTAGGTGCAATTTTCCAGAATTGTCGAATAAGCGTGCGTGGACGCGATGGTATGCGTGTGTAAATCTGCAATGATCTTCATCTAATATTATGCTCCAATGGTTTCATATTTTTTGATCAGAATGTTTCCCAGCTCTTGACCTTGTCCTTCTTGTCCATCTCAAGCCCGAGGTTTGCAAGCAGCTCCTGCGCCGCGTTATAGCCCATTTTCTTCTGGCGGTTGTTCATCGCCGCGACCTCGATAATGATTGCGAGGTTGCGTCCGGGCTTGATCGGGATCGTCAGACTCGGAATCTGTACGCCCAAAATCGTTGTGTACTCGTTGTCCACACCCATCCGATCGTAAACCTTGTCGGCATCCCATGCCTCCAGCTCGACGATCAGGTCAATTTTTTCCGTCACCTTGACCGCACCCATACCGAACAACCGCCGCGTGTTGATGATGCCGATGCCGCGAAGTTCCAGAAAATGGCGAATGTTATCCGGCGACGAGCCGACCAGGCTGATGTTCGACACCTTGCGGATTTCCACCGCGTCGTCAGCGACCAGCCGATGCCCACGCTTGACCAGCTCGATCGCGGTTTCGCTCTTTCCGACGCCGCTCTCGCCCACGATCAGAATGCCCTCACCGTAAACCTCAATCAGCACGCCGTGGCGCGTGATCCGCGGCGCAAGACGCAGGTTCAGGAATGCAATCAGACCCGCCATGAATGACGTGGTGCTGTCCGTGCTGCGCACAATCGGCATCTGGAATTTTTCCGCCAGCTCCAGCATCTCCGGATACGCCTCATGCCCGCGCGTGATGACAAACAACGGAATATTGGTCGAAAAAAGCGTTTCGATCCGCTCCCTGCGCGTCTTTTCGTCGATGGTCGCTAAGTAAGCAAATTCCATATTACCGCATATCTGGATTCTTTCCGTGTTGAAATACTGATAGAATCCGGTCAGCTGCAAGCCGGGGCGGTTGACATCGTTGTCTGAAATATGCAATTGCGTCGTTTCCTTCGGCGCATAAACGACCTCAAGCTTGAATTCATCCACAATTTCCTGAAGCGACACCGTAAAAATTTCAGCCATTTTATAACATCCTCTCTATTATTAGGATTTCATACTATTATAAATGTAACAACCCGCGATTGAGCAGCTCCTGTGCCGCGCGCACGACCCCCGCACGCCCCGTGGGGTACGTCAGCCCACCCTGCAGCCACACCGCAAACGGCTCGCGCAGCGGCGCATCTGCCGAAAGCTCAATCGACGCGCCCATCGTAAACGCCCCCGCCGCCATGATCACCTTGCTGTCATACCCCGGCATGTCCCACGCCTCCGGCAGCGCAAAGGAATCGACCGGCGAACCCATCTGAATCCCCTGGCAAAACGCCGTCAGGCGCTCCTCGTTTTCCAGAAGAATGGATGTGATGATGTCCGTGCGCCGCTCCGTGCTTTTGGGAAACGCCGTAAATCCGAGCAATTCAAACAGCCGCGATGCAAACACCGCCGTTTTCAGCGCTGATGCCACCATCTGCGGCGCTAAGAAAAACCCCAGCAGAATCTCGCGGCTTTGGTTGAGCGTGCAGCCGATTTCCTTGCCCATGCCGATGCAGGTCAGCCGGTCCGCGCAAAGCTCGACCAAATCCGCGCGGCCGGCGATGTAGCCGCCGGTAGAAGCAATTCCGCCGCCCGGATTCTTGATCAGCGACCCGATGATCAGGTCAGCGCCCGCCTGCAAAGGCTCCTGCCGCTCCGTAAATTCGCCGTAGCAATTGTCCACCATCACGACCGCATCCGGATTCGTGCGCCGCACCGCAGCCACCATTTTCCCAATCGTTTCCACATCAAGCGACGGGCGCAACGAATACCCGCGCGAACGCTGGATGTACGCTACTTTCGCCCCGCTTGCCACTTCCGAAATCGCCTGATAATCCGGCTCGCCGCTGTCCAGCAAGTTAACTTGGCTGTAAGTTATTCCATAATCATACAGGCTGCCTTTTCCCCGCCCGCCGCGGATGCCGATCACTTCCTCCAGCGTGTCATAGGGCTTGCCCGTCAAAGAAACCACCTTGTCACCCGTCCGCAACACCCCGAACAGCGCCGTCGAAAGCGCGTGCGTTCCGTTTGCGAAGCTGTGCCGTACCAGCGCGTCCTGCGCACCGAACGCCTGTGCGAAAACCTTGTCTGCCGCCTCGCGCCCGATGTCGCCGTAGCCATAGCCCGTCGTTCCCTTCAGACAAGGCTCGCTCACGCGGCTGTCGATGAAGGCCTTGAGCACCTTCTGCCCGTTGTTATCCGCGACCGCGTCAATTTCCGCAAACATCGCCGCGCAGTCCGCGTGCGCACGGTCAGAAAGTGCGCGCAGCCGGTTGTCAATCTCAAAAAAATCTGCCGTTTCGCCCATTCCATCTACCCCCCAGCCCCGCAAACCGGCTCCAGCACGATGTCCTGACCGATTGCGCGAAATCCGATTTCCTCATAATAGCTCACGCGATGCGCCCGCGCGAACAGCCGCACGCGAAAGCCCTCCGCCGCCAGCTTCCCGCCGATGCGGTACAAAAGCCTGCGCGCGTGCAGTGTTCCCCGAAATTCCGGCAGCGTCGCCACGTGCCCGACCAGCACGACCCCATGCACGATGTATTGAATCGTCGCCGTCGTGCAGCCGTCATACACAAACGCCTGTGCAAGCCCGCGCCGGATGCGGTGCGAGGTGTCCGTCAGCCAAAGCCCGTGCGCCTGCGCAATCGCCGGAAATCCGGTTTTCAGGATCGAAAATACCGTTTCCAGCGGCGGAAGCTCGTCCACCGCCATCTCCGCGGCCTCCCCACGCTCCACAAACTCAAACTCCGTGCGCTCCTCCGCTTTATAAAGCCCGCCGAGTGCTTCCAGAACGCGCAGCGCCAGTTGCTTGTCCGCCTCAACTGTCGCCGGATTGTTCAGCAGAATAAACTGCGTAAGCTCCGCGATTTCCGCTTCTGTAATTGCTGATAAATCTGCAAGTGCATCAACCTCCGCCGTCATCGTCGCGTTGAAAATATTGATAATCCCCGCCAGCGCTTCCGTTTGAAATTCATAGAACGCACAAAATTCGTATCCCGTTTCATAAGCGGAAAAATTCGACAGCATCCTGCGCGCGTAATGGCTCTTGCGCAGCCGGTCAAACCGCTCCGGCGAAAGCACTGTAAGCCGTGTGATCATAGCCCGCCGATTCTTTCCAGCAGCGCGCGCACAAGCTTTTTCATCTGTTTCAGATCTTCATAGGCAATCACGCAATGCGGCGAATGCAAATACCGGCACGGCACGCTCACCGCGATCGTCCGCACGCCGGTTTTTGAAACATGAATCGCCCCCGCGTCGTTCCCGCCCGCCACCAGCGACTTGGTCTGGCAGGGAATCCCCTCCGCGCGCGCTGTATCGAACGCGAGGTTGTATAACTCGCGGTTATAAATCGTCGCCCTATCCATGTACGAAACCACCGGTCCGCCGCCGAGCGCACAAACACGCTTTTCCTCCGAAACGCCCGGAATGTCCGCCGCAGTCGTTGCCTCCAGCACCACGCAAAAAGCCGGTTCTACTTCAAACGTGGCTGTTTTCGCCCCTCTTGTTCCGATTTCTTCCTGGACTGTAAACACAAACCAAGTGTCGTATTCCAGATCCTCGTCAATCAAAGCAAGCATCACCGCAACACCGGCGCGGTCGTCCAGCGCCTTCGCGGCAATCCGCCCCTCGCCGAACGCGGTGAAGTCCGCACAGAAGTACGCAAAGTCGCCCGGCGAACACAATGCCTGCGCTTCCTCCGCACTCGTGCAGCCGATGTCGATGGAAAGCTTTTCGGCTGCCGGCCGTTCTTTTTTCTCCGCCGCCGTCAGGTTGTGAATTGCCTTTGCGCCGATCACGCCGGTAAGCTTCCCGTCGCCCACGCGCACCCTGCGCCCGAACAGAACAGCCGGATCAATCCCGCCCACGGTTGAAAATTTTAATGTTCCGTCCGCGTTGATGTGGGTGATGATCAGCCCGACCTCGTCTATATGCGCGCAGACCATTACCTTGTTTTCCGGCGGCTTTTTGCCTTTTTTAAACGCAATCACGTTGCCGAGTGCGTCAATTTTCCAGACTGCTTTTCCACGCATCCGCGCGCAGAGATACCCGCGTATCTCGTCCTCGTTCCCCGAAACACCGTCCAGTGTGCAGAGCTTCTCCAGCTCATCCTTCAGCTTCATCGCCCCAAAGCTCCTCTATCCTGAGATTTTTTGGTTTTATATTTTTTCGTCAAACCGGCTCCGCGCAGAGAAATTCCGCAATCAGCGCCGCGCAGTGTTCGAGATCCGCCGCGCAGATCATCTCCGCCGGCGTGTGCATATACTTCAGCGGAACGGACACCAGCCCCGTCCGAACGCCCTTGCGTGACGTGCTAATCGCATCTGCGTTCGTTCCGGTCAGCCCGCCCATGATTTCCAGCGTGTGTGGAATCCCATGTGCCTGTGCTATCGACTCCAGCTGCTTTGACAGCCTTCGGTCGAGCGACGGCGCAACGCCGATCATCGCCCCGCCGCCGAGCTTGCCGCACTTCTCCGGCTTATCCTCCGCGGTCAGCGCGAATGAAACATCCACCGCCAGCGCAAAATCCGGCTCACACCGGAACGCACCCATCGCTGCCCCGCGCTCGCCCGTTTCCTCCTGCGCGGAAAACTGCACTTTAATATTGTACGCCGCTTCCCTGCCCGCGAGCTTTTCCAACGCGCCCAGCACAATCGCCACACCGGCACGGTCGTCGAGCGCCTTGCCCGTGAGCATCCCGCCGGCTTTAGCAAGCGGTGCAATCATCACCACACGATCCCCCGGTGCAATCAGCTTTTTCGCCTGCGTGCCGGAAAGCCCCGTGTCAATGCAATAATCCTCCAGCGTCGGAGCTTCGCTCTTACCGACTTTCAGATGGGGTGGTGTAGAGGTAATCACGCCGTTTAATATTTTTTCACCGCCGCGCGCATAAATCCGCACCGCCTGCGCCGCTAGCGTCCGTGCATCCACCGACCCGCAGGCAGAAAACTTCAGGAATCCGTCCTGGGTCACATAGGTGACAATCAACCCGATTTCGTCGATGTGCGCGTCAAGCAGCAGCGTCGGCTTCTCCGGATTGTGCGTCCCCACTGTGCCGGACACGTTCCCGAACGGATCGGTGAACACCTCTCGCGCGGATTTCTTTAACAGCCTTTCCGCAACGCGGCAGGCAGCCTGTTCATCGCCCGAAACCCCGTCGCAGCCGGTCAGCTCCGCCAAAACTTTCTGGTAGTCCATTGTTTCAGATCCTTATATCAAAGTTCCGCGACCAGTTCCTTGAAATGCCTGCCGCGCGCTTCAAAATTTTCGTATTTATCAAAGCTCGCACACGCCGGAGAAAGCGTCACCACATCCCCCGCCTCGCTGAGCTTATATGCCTTGTGTACAGCACTTTCCATTCCTGCCGCGCGCAGAATGTTCAGCCCGCTTGCCGCAAAATCCGGGCATTCCCGCACCGCGCGCTCAATTTCGTCCGCCGCGTCGCCGATAAGAATCAGCGTTTTCACCCGCGCGCAAACCGCCGCAGCCATCGGCGCAAACGGGATTTTCTTGTCATACCCGCCCGCGATCACAACCAGCTTTTCGTCGAATGCGTGCAGCCCCGCCAGAACCCGCGTCGGGCTGGTCGCGATTGAATCGTTGTACCACCGCACGCCGTCCTTCTCGCGCACAAGCTCAATCCGATGCTCCACCCCGCGGAACTTCTCCGCAACCGCCGCAAACGCCTCCGGCGCAACCTCGCCCCAGAGCGCCGCAATTGCCGCCAGGAAATTTTCCACATTGTGAAGTCCCGGAATTTTCAGCAGATCCTTGTGAAAAACCTCCGTCACCGTGCCGTTTTCCGCAGCGCACAGCATCCCGTCCGCCCGCAAAAACGCCCCGTGCGCCGGCATTTCCCGCCGGCTGAAGGTCATAAGCTTCCCCCGCACCTGACCGGCAAGCGCCGCAGCCGCCGCGTTGTCCGCGTTGATCACCGCCCGCGAAAAGGCGGTCTGGTGGTCAAGAATGTTGCGCTTTGCCGCTATGTATTCCTCCATCGTGCCGTGAACGTCCAGATGATTCGGCGTAATGTTCGTTAAAATCGCCACATCCGGTGACCTGCGCATACTCATCAGTTGAAAGCTCGACAGCTCCGCCACCGCGCAGTCCGTTTCCGCCATTGTTTCCACAATTGGAAGCAGCGCCTTGCCGATGTTCCCGCCCAGATGCACGCGCCGCCCGTCCGCCCGCAGAATCTCCGCAATCAGCGTCGTGGTCGTGGTTTTCCCGTCCGAGCCGGTCACGCCGTAGCTCTTGCAAGGGCAAAGGTCAAAGAAAACCTCCGTTTCCGACGTGACAACCGCGCCGTTTTCGCGCGCTTTCACCAGAACCGGCTCGTTAAAATACACCCCCGGCGACCGGAAGATCACCCCACACTGCGCCGCGGCTTCGAGATACCCCGCCCCGAGCGCAAA
Source organism: Oscillospiraceae bacterium (assembly GCA_047602575.1). Classification (GTDB taxonomy): domain Bacteria; phylum Bacillota; class Clostridia; order Oscillospirales; family Ruminococcaceae; genus UBA1366. Next base: position 198,574 of record JASGGY010000007.1, on the reverse strand, counting down.
ATCCGCGCCCTTTGCGGAAAACTCCGCCTTCAACGCCATGTCGAACTGCTCGTCGTCCTTTTTGTCGCAAATTAAAACGCGGATGCCTTTTTGCAATAACTGACGGATCAGCTCGTTGTGGCTGACCCCGACCCCGATAAACGCCACGCGCTCCGTTTTGAGCCGCGCAAAAAACCGCTGCGTTCTTGTCATCGCTTGCTCCCATCTCCGCCCGGCAAAATGCCGTCCAAGCCGCCGGTATCTTTTTGCACCGGCTTCTATTATTATATAACAATTCCGGCAAAATAGCAAGGCGCGGCGGGAAAAATTCTGCACCGCACCGCCCAGTTACCAGCGCGGGGGAAAGCAAACACTTGTATAATCAAAAAAGTCAGAAACGATGCGCGTTCGTTTTGGCTGCTTGTTGGTCAAAGCACATGAGATTTGCTGGTTTATTCCGAAAAAAATTGTTGACTTCTTATCGAAATCGTGTTAGAATGCAATCATGGCGATTTCAACGAAACTTTTTTAAGAAGGATGGATTTTATGAAAAAGAAACTTTTTGCGCTGACCGCAGCCGCCACCATCGCATTCTCCGCCGCAGCAAGCACATTCACCGTCTTTACCGCATCCGCAGTTGACGAAACGGATGCTGTTGTCACCGCTGCCGCGGATCAGACTTCGTTCAAAGCGCAGATGGTCATTCAAACCAACACGTGGACTTACCGCAATCCCATGCAGGACACCACCTACGGCAAAGCCGGCGAAGGCGATTGGGAAGGCAAGCTCATTGCCTGGAACAAATCCAACAAAGCCTACGATTACGGCACGCCCAACGGCATTTCATTCACCGACTGCGTCATCACCGGCAACGGTACATATTCCGTGAAGCTCGAAGGCGACCTGACCGCAAACTGCACAGGATTTAACATCCTCGGTGTTTCCACCAATCTCCCCAGAGAAGCAACAAACGACGATGAGCTTGGCTTGGCGGATCAGCCGATTGTCGTTTCCGGCGTAAAAGTCTATATCGACGGCAAAAAAGCAACCATCCCCGGCAAAGGTGCGGCGATCATCGATCCGGATACCAATGATTTTCTGAATATTCAAGTCGCGAACCAGTGGAACGACGCGCTCGGCAAAACGACCTTTGCGCCGGTCAACACCACTTCCATCGAAATCAAGTTTACCATTTCCGGTTTTGAAAACTATCCGGACAGTCTCAAAGCCAAGCTTTCAACCTGTAAAACCGAGCTGTCCACTACCGCTTATACTTACACCGGATCTGCCAAAAAACCGGAAGTCACACTGACACACGGCTCAAAGACGCTTGTCAAGAACACCGACTACACTGTTTCATATAAAAACAACACCAAAGTCGGCAAGGCGACCGTCACCATCAAGGGCAAGGGCAACTTCACCGGAACCATCACCAAGTTCTTTAAAATCAACCCGAAAGCCCCCACGCTGTCCTCCGTTACTGCGGGAACCAAAAAAGCCACAGTGAAATTCACCAAGGTTTCCGGCGCATCCGGCTATGAAATCTACCGCACAGCCGCAAAGGGCGGCAAATACACCAAAGTTAAAACAACCACATCCACCAGCTTCACCAACACCAGTCTGACAAAAGGCAAGACCTATTACTACAAGGTCCGCACCTATCAGACCGTGAGCGGCGTAAAGTATTACAGCAAGTTCTCCTCCGTGAAATACACCAAAGCAAAGTAACCGACCAGCCCGCCGTGATCATTGTCACGGCGGGCTTTTTCTGCCGCGATGGCAACAAAAAGCCGCACAAACAATTTGTGCGGCTTTCTGCTGATCGGAGGAATCTATTTTTCCGCGCCCGGGTTGACAAATTCCACGGGGTCGGTCCACGCGCCGTTCTTTTTCACGGCGAAGTGGAGGTGGGATTGCAGTTTGATTTCGCACTGTGCGGACGTGCCGACTGTGCCGATGACCTGCCCGCCGGTGACGGTGTCGCCCTCCTTGACGGCAACCGCGTCGGAGAGGTTATAGTAATAGCTCACAACGTCCCCGCTGTGGCTGATACTCACGCAAACGCCCCACAGAGGATCTTCCCATACGTCGGAAACCGTACCGTCGTTCATCGCCTTGACATCCGTGCCCACATCGGCGGCAATATCCACACCGTCGTGGGTTTTCCATACGCCCAGCGTTTCGCTCTTGACCAGCTCACCGTTGCTGTAATCCGTCAGCACCGCGCCGTTGACCGGCATCACCGCCTGCTTCGCGTCGGTGATTGTCTGGATCACATCCGGTTTTGAGGGCGTTTTGTCCACCTGACTTGCGTCGTTCATCGCCGGCGCGGCTGTGGATTCATCCGGAACCGACAGCGAAATGTCGTCGTTGATTTTGTCAATCGCCTTGTCATAAGCGAAATACCCCGCGCCCGCCGCCGCAACGATACACGCCGTCAGCGTGATGTACAAGCCCTTTCCGCGCAGTGCCTGTCTGAACTTTGATTCCGCCAGTTTGATTTTGCCCATTTGTTGACCATCCTTTCGCAGCTAAAAAATCACATTCGATAAAACCGCACCGAAGCACCGCAGCCGTCGTCGAACCTCCGACCGCTGTCTGATCGCTTCCTGCTGATGCCTTTATCTTTGACGCAATTTTCCGTTTTATTCAATTTCAGCTAAAAAGAATGGAAAATATTTGCCCGCAGGTCAATCCCACGGGCAAACTGTTGATTATTTTTAGAAACGCTGCTTACATCGCGCGCTTGGGCAGCTTCTTTGTCCGCTCAACGAGCATCTCGCCCGTGCCGTCGATGACGTCCTCCGTCACGGTGATGGCGGAAATGTTCGGCTCGCTGGGCGCGTCGTACATCAGCTGCATCAGCGTGCGCTCCACGATGGAACGCAACCCGCGCGCACCGGTTTTCTGGGCAATCGCCTGCCGTGCGATGGCGCGCTGCGCCTCGTCGGTCACGACCAGATCGATGTTGTCCATCTTAAAGAGCTTTTTGTACTGCCGGATGATGGAGTTTTTCGGCTCGGTGAGAATGCGCACCAGTGCGTCCTCATCAAGCGTATTGAGCACCGTCACCACGGGAAGCCGACCCACCAGCTCGGGGATCAGACCGAATTTCACGATGTCGTGGGGCATAACCTTTTTCATCACCGCGTCGCCGTCGTCCGCGTTGCGCAGCGTTCCGCCGAAGCCGAGCGTGGACGAATCCGTCCGCTTCTTGATTACCGAATCCAGTCCCTCAAACGCCCCGCCGCAGATGAACAGAATATTCTTCGTGTCGATCTGGATGAACTCCTGATGCGGGTGCTTGCGTCCGCCCTGCGGCGGCACGTTGGAAACCGTACCCTCCACGATTTTTAACAGCGCCTGCTGAACGCCCTCGCCGCTCACGTCGCGGGTGATGGAGGTGTTCTCGCTCTTGCGCGCGATCTTATCAATTTCGTCGATGTAAATAATGCCCTTTTCAGCAGCTTCGATGTCATAGTCTGCCGCCTGAATCAGTCGGGTCAGAACGTTTTCCACATCGTCGCCCACATAACCGGCTTCCGTCAGCGTCGTGGCGTCCGCAATCGCAAACGGCACGTTGAGTAGCTTTGCGAGCGTCTGCGCCAGCAGCGTTTTGCCCGTTCCCGTCGGTCCGATCAGCAGCACATTGCTCTTTTGCAGCTCCGCGTCGTCGTCCGCTCCCGCTGCAAGGCTCGTGATTCTTTTATAGTGATTATAAACCGCAACGGCAAGGGAAATCTTCGCTTCGTTCTGCCCGATGATGTATTCATCCAGAAACTCCTTGATATCGCGGGGCTTGGAAAGCAGCAGACCGGGCTTTTCCTCCGGTTTTTTGGAGATGTCCGTCTTGCGGCGGCCTCCGGGGACAGTTCCCTGTTCCTCAAGAATATCAAAACAGAACAGCACGCACTCGTCACAGATGTGAACGTTGCCGGAGGAAAACATGTTCTTGACCTTGTTCTCCGACTTTCCGCAGAAGCTGCACCGTTTTACCATTTCACTTCCAGCCATTATGTTTCCGCCTTTTCTTCAGTGTCGCCGCACCTAGCGCTTGGTGATGACCTTGTCGATCAGCCCGTAAGCCGCCGCCTCGTCCGCGGTCATGAAGTTGTCGCGCTCTGTGTCCAGCGCAATCTGCTCGACCGGCTTGCCGGTGTTTTCCGCGAGAATCCGGTTGAGCCGGTCGCGGGTGCGCACCAGATGGTCCGAACGGATTTTGATGTCCGTACACTGACCGGATAACCCGCCGGAAATCAGCGGCTGGTGGATCATGATTTCGGCGTTGGGCAGCGCGAACCGCTTGCCCTTCGCCCCGCTCGAGAGCAGGAACGCGCCCATCGATGCCGCCATGCCCACGCAGATGGTGGAAACGTCGCACTTGATATACTGCATCGTGTCAAAAATCATCAGTCCGGACGAAACCGATCCGCCGGGGCTGTTGATATAAAGGTCGATGTCCTTCTCCGGGTCCTGTCCCTCAAGATAGAGCAGCTGCGCCACCACAAGGCTTGCGGTGGTGTCGTTGACCTCGTCGGAGAGCATAATGATCCGGTCGTTGAGCAAGCGCGAAAAAATGTCATAGCTGCGCTCACCCCTGCTGGTTTGTTCTACAACGTATGGTACCAATGCCATAAAAACGCCTCCTGTTTCTATTTAGGAAAGGCTATTTTATTACTGCGGAATCCTTGACGATGTCCGCCGCCTTTCCGACTGCAAGGTCGCTCTTGATGCCGTCCGGCTTCACATAGCTCTTGACCTTATCGACTCCCATCTGATACTGCTCCGCAAGCTGCGCGTACTCCGCTTCCACTTCCTCGTCTGTCACGGCAACGCCCTCGACCTCGGCAATTTTCTCCAGCGCCAGACGCAGCGAAACCTGCTTCTCCGCCTGATCGCGATAAGTCTTGCGCAGGGTTTCCTCGGTCTGTCCGGTGTACTGGAGGTACATCTCCAGCGTGATGCCCTGCTGGGAGAACCGCTGCTCAAGCTCGCGCACCATCTCGTCCACGCGGTTTTCAAACATCACCTCGGGAATCTCCGCGGTCATGTTCTCGATCACCTTGTCAAACAGCTTACCCTCGGTCTCGCGCTCGGAAGCCTGCTCCGCGCGCTCCTCGAGCTTCTTCTTCACGTCTGCGCGGTATTCCTCCAGCGACTCAAACTCCGTCGTGTCCTTGATATACTCGTCGTCGAGCGCGGGAAACTCCTTGGCTTTGATTTCCTTCAGCTTGATCTTGAACACAGCCGCCTGACCCGCCAGCTCCTTTGCGCCGTATTCCGCGGGGAACGTCACGTCAATGTCGAATTCCTCGCCCGTGCTGTGACCGGCAACCTGCTCCTCAAAGCCGGGGATGAACTGACCGCTGCCCAGTGACAGGGTAAAGTCCTCTGCCTTGCCGCCCTCAAACGCAACACCGCCCTTGTAGCCGTCAAAGTCGATGACCACGTCGTCGCCTGCAGCCGCCGCGCGATCTTCAACCGTGACGATGCGCATACCCTTCTTGCGCAGTGCTTCGCCCTCCGCGTCGATGTCCTCGTCGGTAACAGCATTGACCGTTTTCTGGATTTCTATTCCTTTATAATCTTTCACTTCAATCTCGGGCTTTGTGAAAACCGTCACCTTCATCGTCACGCCGGTTTCCTTTTCCACGGAAGTAATTTCCACGTCCGGACGTGCGACGAGTGTAAGTGCCGCTTCCTCAACCGCTTCGTTGACCGCAGCGGGGTATAAAGCGTTGACCGCGTCCTCATAGAACACGCCCTCGCCGTAATGCTTTTCCACGATTTTGCGGGGTGCTTTGCCCTTTCTGAAGCCGGGAACTGCAATCTTCCCCTTTGCTTTGAGATAAGCTTTCTGGACAGCTTCCTCGAACGCTTCCGCGGAAACCTCTATTTCCAGCTCATACTTGTTGGTTTCTACCAGCTTTGACGACTTTAATGCCATTTGAAAATCCAATCCTTTCTGTTTCCCACAATAAATTATAATACAAGATTTTATCTTGACTATTATAGCACACTTTGAACCTGTTTGAAAGAGCGTTTTTAGAAATTGTCGTTCTGCACAATTTTGGTGATGTCCAGTGGGCAAAATTTCATATAATCGCTGGAAACCAACCGGTAAAAAATCCCCGCGCGCTCGCCGTTAACCGCATAATCGCAGAATCTTCCGTGGATATGCCCATAAAACACCTGCCGGATGCCGTGCCGCTGAAGCACCTCAAGAATCTCGTAATTGCAGCTTGACCCGTAAACCGGCGGATAGTGCAGAAACACAACCGGCTTCAGCCCCGCCTTGCGCGCCGAGCGGATGGACGCGTCGAGCCTTCCGGCTTCCCGCGCGTTGACCTTCACATCCTGCGCTTCCTCCGCCTCGTTGATCCAGCCGCGCGTGCCGCAGATGCCGTATTCCCCCCATGCGAAATGGTTGTTATGAACAATGCGCAGCGAGCGAATTTCGTTTTCCGCGAAAAACTTCTCCATCTTCGATACCGTCGTCCACCAGTAATCGTGATTGCCCTTCATCAGAAGCTTCGTTCCGGGCAGTGACTCCAGCAGCTGAAAATCCGCCAGCGATTCCGTAAGATTCATCCCCCATGAAATATCGCCCGGAATCACCACCGTGTCCGCTTCTTTCACCACCGCGCGCCAGTTTTCCGCAATCCGCGCCATGTAATTGTCCCACCCGCCGAAAATGTCCATCGGCTTTTTCACGCCCACCGAGAGATGCAGGTCGCCCATCACAAACAACGCCAAATTATGGTTCACCCCGTGTCTTGATTTTGAAAATTTTTGCATCCGTTTCATCCGGAATTTGCCGCGCATAGCCGCACGCGTTTGACCGATACTAGCTTTACGGACTTGCACCGTGCGGTTCCCCGCGCGAAAAACAAAACAAAGGATGGTATTAAAATGGATCAGGATAAAATTTACGGCGTAAGCTGTGACGTTTCCAATTGTATGTACAACCGCGAAAACAGCGAATGCGTTGCCGGCAAAATCAAGGTTCACTGCTCCTGCAACGACCCCGACAGCTGCCAGGAAACGCTCTGCCACACCTTTAAGCCCCGCACGCACTAAACGCTCCCGACCCGCCGCATTTTTGCCGGCGGGTCAGACTGAAGTTAAACCCCAACCAAAGGGGGCGTTGCCCCCTCTGGACTCCCTCACCAAAGGAGGCATGCCCCCTTTGGAAACCCGTTGTTTTATTGAGGGTACTTTGCTTTTCTTAGCTAAATTGTGCGTCAATTACTGTTTTGTAATTCCATCGAAACGCTCGAGAATGTGCAGATTCTTTATCTTCAGTCTGACCCGCCGCAGTTTGCCGGCGGGTTATTTTTTTGTAAAATTATTTTATCAAGGTTTTCAGTACATATTCGGTCATGTCGTCGCGCGGGATCATGTCCGTAAAGCGCACCTGCGCGTCCTTCAGACCCGCCAGCGACGCGGGAATGGGAAGCCCGGACAGCTCGTTCAGGCGCTCCACGAGTGTGAATTCATCCGCCGCCGTATCCGCGCCGAGCGCTTCCAGCACACTCGCGCTGAACTTATACGGGCTTGCGGTGGAAGCGATGAGCGTCTTGGTTTCATCGCCCGTCGCGGCTTTATAATCCTCATAAACCGCCACAGCAACCGCCGTGTGCGTGTCCATGGTATAGGAATATTTCTCAAACGTCCGTCGGATGCAGTCCTTTGTGCGCGCATCGTCGCAGAAGCCCGCTGAAAATTCCGCAAACAGGCGCTCTTTCACCGCCGTGGTCACTTCATATCGACCGGTTTTCGCCAGCGAGCCGAACCACTGCCGTATTGCCTCATCGCTTTCGCCGGACAAATCAAAGAGCAGACGCTCCAGATTCGATGAAATCAGAATGTCCATCGACGGCGAAATCGTCGTGTGGAACGCGCGGTTGCGGTCATAGATTCCCGTTTTCAGGAAATCCGTCAGCACATTGTTCGCATTCGACGCGCAGATGAGCTTGTTAATAGGCAGCCCCATCCGCTTAGCGTAATACCCCGCCAGAATATTGCCGAAATTGCCGGTCGGCACGACGATGTTGAGCTTTTCGCCCGCCTCGATTTCCCCGTCCACAAGCAGCTGCGCATACGCGGAAATGTAGTATACGATTTGCGGTGCGAGCCGCCCCCAGTTGATGGAATTCGCCGACGAGAACACCATGCCCGCCTTCTCCAGCTCCGCAGCCGTTTCCGGGCTGGTGAAAATCGCTTTTACGCCGTTCTGCGCGTCGTCAAAATTGCCCTTAATCGCGCACACACCAACATTTTCGCCAAGCTGCGTGGTCATCTGCTTTTTCTGCATCGCCGACACGCCGTCGTCGGGGTAGAACACCAGAATCTGCGTACCCGCAACGTCTTTAAAGCCCTCCAGTGCGGCTTTTCCCGTGTCGCCGGAGGTCGCCACGAGAATCACGACTTTCTTTTCCAGCTTCGTTTTCTTCATCGAGGTCGTCAGCAAAAACGGCAGAATTTGCAGCGCCATATCCTTGAACGCGCAGGTCGGACCATGCCAAAGCTCGAAGCATATATGTGCCGTTGAACAAATGCGCAAGCTCACAGATGTTCTCTGTTTCAAAGGTTTTCATGCTGTAAGCGCTCTCGGTGCAATGCGCAAGCTCCGCCTCGGTGAAGTCCGTCAGGAATTTCGAGAAGACCGCAAACGCCCGCTGCGCATAGGAAAGCTCCGCCATCGCGCGGATTTCCTCCATCGTGATGCGCGGAAGCTCCGACGGGACAAACAGCCCACCGTCCGCAGAAATCCCCTGAACAATCGCCTGCGCGGCGCTCACCTGCACCGCCGCGTTTCTCGTGCTTTTATAATACATACCAAACTCCGTTCCGCCGCCGCGCGGCATTTTCTCATTTATCAAAACGGTTTCACCGCTGAAATGACTGTTTATTTTTTGTCACGGACAGCTTGCGTCAAATGCGGATTCGTAATAATCGATGTCCGTCGCCGCATCCCCAACCGTCTGTACCAATGCCGCGTCAAAGCGCGCGTCATGCCCGTCAAACTCCGGATGCGTCTGGAGAAACCGCTGCGCCGCAAAAATCAAATGCTTCCGCTTTGTCGCATTGATCGCCTCGCCCCCGCCCACCAGCGCCCCAGCCATGCGGGTTTTGACCTCCACAAACGCCAGCACCTCGCCGCGCGCCGCCACAATGTCGATCTCCCCGCCGCGCACCGTGAAGTTGCGCGCACAGATCCGCCACCCGCGCTGTGTAAGCCACGCGCAGACCGCGTCCTCGCCCGCGTTACCCCGCGCCCGCGCCGTTTTGCTTTGCATAAAAGCTCCTCAGAAAACTCGGTCGGTGAACAGGACTCGCGCCATGCAGCGCCAGCATTTCATAATGGAGCTTCGTGCCGTAGCCCTTGTGCTTCTCAAATAAGTACTGCGGATATTGCTCCGCAAGCTCCTCCATGTACCGATCCCGCGCGACCTTCGCCAGAATCGACGCCGCGGCAATACACTGTGATTTCGCGTCGCCGCCGATCACCGCGCTGACCGTACAATCGAGCGCCGGTGTTTTGTTTCCGTCCGCCAGTGCCAGTTCTACCGTCATCCCTTTCGCCGCAAGCTGCGCCGCAACGCCTTGAAAAGCGCGCTCCATCGCTAACATCGCCGCGTTTAAGATGTTGATTTCCTCGATTTCAGCCACTGTCGCCGTCGCGATGCAGCAAGCCAGCGCCTTGTCAACGATTTCCTCAAACAAGCGCTCCCGCTTTTTCGCGGTCAGCTTTTTGCTGTCGTTGACGCCCGCAATCACGGTTTCCGGCGCAAACACCACCGCCGCCGCGTAGCAATCGCCCGCCAGCGGTCCGCGCCCCGCTTCGTCCATCCCGCAAAGCAAGCCGTCACCGCCCGCCTGCCGGTCAAATTCGTATAATTCCATCGTTAAGCCCTTGCGGGAACAGCCCCCTTTCGCCGCGTTTCCAAAGCGATTGCTTACTTTTTTTCAAGCAGCGCCGCTTATTCCGGACGCTCCAGCGTGATGCGCCCCAGCTTTCCGCCGCGGAACTCGTCAATCACCGTCACCGCGCACCGCAACGTGTCCGACCCGCCGCCGGAAATCAGAAACCCGCGCTTTGTCGCAATCCGCTCCAGAATCGCAAAGCCCTTTGCGCAGCCCGTCAGGTCGTCCGCCTCGTCCTGCGCCAGAATGTCCGCCGCGTCGATTTTATACCGCGCGTAAAGTGCCTCGCGGTATTTTTCCGTTTCACAAAGCTCGCGCACCAGCCTGCACGCTAAAGTTTCCGTGTCGAGAATCTCGTCGCGCACCGCACCGGTGAACGCCAGATGCTCGCCCACGCGCCGATCCTCGAATTTCGGCCAGAGCACGCCCGGCATATCCAGCAGCTCCAAGTCGCTCTCCAGCGAAATCCACTGCTTCCCGCGCGTCACGCCCGGTCGGTCCTCGACCTTCGTCAGCCGCGCGCCCGCCAATCGGTTGATGAACGAGCTTTTCCCCACATTGGGAATCCCCGCCAGCATAATCCGGATCGGTCTGCCCGTCATGCCCTTGCGCTGCCAGCCTTCGATCCGCTCGCGCAGCACCTCCCGCAGCAGCGGCGAAAACCGCCCCACGTTCTTTCCGCTGCGGCAGTCCAGCGCGATCGCCGGTGTGTTGTTTTTCTGAAAAAACGCAAGCCACTGCGCCGTGACCGCCTCGTCCGCCGTGTCGGCTTTATTCAGCACCACCACCCGCGGCTTTGCGCCGGTAAGCGCGTCCATCTCTGGATTGCGCGAGGAATACGGAATCCGCGCGTCGATGATTTCCGCCACCGCGTCCACGAGCTTGAGGTTCGCCTGCATAATCCGGCGCGTTTTCGCCATATGCCCGGGAAACCACTGTATTTGTTTCGTATTTATGTTTTCTGCCATTTTACCCAATCTTTCTTATTTCACAAATCCCGTCTGCGCATCAATGGACTTCATCCGGTACACCGCGTGTCCCAGCACATCGTCCTCGGAAAGAAATCCGATCATGCGGCTGTCGTTGGAATCGTTGCGGTTGTCGCCCAGAACGAACACGCAGTCCGCCGGCACATGGTATTCATACACGCCCGCGGCGATGCAAAAGCTCCGGTCAAAGTCGTCCCGATCCTCCATCGGCTCAAACAGATAGTCCTCAGACAGCACTTCCCCGTCCACCGTCACCGTCGAGGTGTTGTAGTCGATCACCACATCCTGCCCCGCCGTGCCGATCACGCGCTTGATCAGGTTGATCGATAACACATCCGCCCGCACGACCACAATGTCACCGTCCGCCGGCGTATAGAACAGCTCCGTCATCACAAGCCGATCGCCCGTCCAGAGCGTTTTCTGCATCGACGCGCCGTTGACCTGCACAAGCCGCAGCACAAACGAAAACACCAGCACCACCGTAAACACCGTCAGCACCGGCAGCTCCAGCCAGCTGAGCAAAGCTTCAAGCCTTGCCCTGCGCCGCTCGCCGTGGGATTCAATCGAAATGCCGGTAGTTTTCATGCGCGCCGTCTTTCCGCGGATGCCCGCAACCCGCCGTCAGACCTTGCCGAACGGCTTGATTCTTAAAATTACCTTGCCCAGAATATCATCCACCGGAACAAAGCCCACCACATCCACGCGGCTGTCCTTGGAGTTGTTGCGGTTGTCGCCCATCGCGAACACCATGCCGTCCGGAACATGATAGGTGTAGTCGCCGGTTTCGGCATTGTAATACTGCTTGTTGAAATACGATTCGTCCGCCATCATCGAATGGATATACGGCTCGCTCAGAACCGTGCCGTCAACCGTCACCGTGTGTGCCTTGTAGTTGATGACAAGCGTTTCCCCGCCGGTGGCAATCACGCGTTTAATCAGGGTTTTATTCAGCCCCTCGCTGTTAAACACAATGATGTCGCCGTGCGCGGGCGTGTAAAACGCGTGCGTGATGATCAGCCGCTGCCCGTCGGCAAGTGTGTCGTTCATCGAGTCGCCGTCCACCACGACCTGCCGGAACACAAAGATAAAAATCAGCAGCACCACAAAAATCGCGAACAGAAAGCTCTCCGCCCATTCAAGTATCGGGTCAAAGAATTTGGCACTCGGCTTAGCAAGCGCCACATACACCGTTTTGTTGTTATCGTTATTGCCCTTTTCTGGCATATTCATACGACCTTTCCATAAAACAATTACCTTTTTCAAACAACTCATATTATTATAGCAGAAAATTTCCCGTATTTCAAGAGCCGCCGCCGATAAAATCCGCATTTTAAAAACAGTTCAGATTTCGCCGTATGAACAGACAAAAACCGTATTCTTTCCTCTTTCCGAAAAGAAAAGGAACAAACCCTCAGGCTCGTTCCTTTTAAAAAGCAATATGGAATCCTTAGCGGATTGCGTCCTTGACCTTGGCAGCCTTGCCCACTCTGTCGCGGAGATAGTACAGCTTCGCGCGGCGTACACGGCCTGCGCGCACAAGCTCAACCTTTTCTACTGCGGGGGAATGGATCGGGAATACGCGCTCGATGCCGCAGCCATGTGCAACACGGCGAACGGTGAAGGTTTCGTTGATACCGCCATGCTTCTTGGCGATGATTGTTCCTTCAAAAATCTGGATACGCGACTTTTCGCCCTCCATGATCTTTACGTGTACTTTTACGGTGTCGCCCACATTCACAACGGGAACGTTCTGCTTGATGCTCGACTCCGCGATTAACTTCAATGCGTCCATTTGAATCGCCTCCTTATTTTCTGACATTCATGCGCTTTGAAACGCGAACCGCGCTTTTTTCCGGAAAATCCGCAAAGCCAGAGGACTGCCGCCTTTAATGTCCGGATCGTGTCCGGGCGTTAACTCACGTCGGAAATTCCGACGGTAAATCAAATGCTTAACTATTATACCACACCGATTCACGCATTGCAAGCCCTATCCGCGAAATTATCGCAGAATTTTCCCAATATTATTTGTACACTTTCGCTAAAAAAACAGCTCCGACACCACCACATACAACAGTGTCAGCAGCAGCGACGCATTCATCTTACAAAAAAACACCAGATAAAACAGCACCCCCGCGACCAGCCCCGCCAGCACGAGCCGCACCAGCCGGTAAATCCGCACCGTCGCGTAATGATGCGATTCTCCGAACAGCTTTTCCGCCACCTGTCCCCCGTCGAAATACTTAAAAGGGAGCAGGTTGAACAGCCCGAAAATTAAATTCGCCCGTGCGAAGGTTGCAAGCGCCGGCGCGCCCGCGAAAAACAGCGTACTGAAGCCGTACAGCGCCAGATTTGCGCCGCTCCCCGCCAGCAGGATGGTTACATCCTGCCGCACGGAGATCATCCGCCCGCGGTTTGGCTCAAGCCGGAAGCCCCCGCCGTAGAGCAGTATGCTTTTCGGCGGGATTCCGTAAAGGCACATGAAAAAGATATGCCCGAGCTCATGGAACAGGCAGCACAGCAGCGCCGTCAGCACCGGCGCGCGGCTGTCGATCGCCAGCACCACCGCCAGTATCGCGAAAAAGCTGAACGACATCTTCAGCCGGATGCCGCAAAGGCTAAGCTCAAGCACCGCCCGCCGCCGCGCTCAGAAGCCGCACGAATTCCGCGCCAATGCCGCCGCGCAGCTGCTCAAACGCCGCGCGTACTTCCTCCGGGCTGAACAGGCGCAGCGCCGCCGCAGCCAGTAAAAACAGCCCAATCAAAAGAATTTGAACCGCCATCAGCTCATACGCCGACGGCTCATGCGCGTCGCGCTCCGGTTGAAAAAGCTTCCTGCTGCCGTTCATAAAAGCACGCTCCCTTTTTAGAAGTCAGAGATCAGAGGTCAGAAGTCAGAAATGCTCCGGACATCTTGCTTCATTCTATGTGGGCGTGTTTGCTTTTATACCCCGGCGGGAGCAAGCCCGTTTAGAGGTTAGAAGTTAGAGGTCAGAGGTTAGAGGTTAGAGATTGCTTCGGACATTTTGTTTCATAATTATATGGGTATTTTTGCTTTTATACCGCGGCGGGAGCAAGCCCCCGCCCTACCCTCGCCGTCACCGCGCGCTCAAAAGCCGCGCTTCATACGGCGCAAAGGTGTATTGCCCTGCGATTTCCACATCCTCGCCTGTAAGCAGATCGGTGAAAGCGCCGTGTACATTGAGAGAAAGCATCGCCGCTTCGCCGGATGCGCTCACCAGCGCCAGAACCGTTTCGCCATCAACGCTGCGCTCGAACACCGCCCGTTGGTTGGTCACAAGCACGTTGCGGTACGCGCCGTAGCACAGCGCGCGGCTTTCCTTGTGCGCACGCGCAAGCTGCGCGATGAATGTGGTCTGCGCGGTCTGCGCGGGTGCTTCAAATTCCGGACGCAGCGCCGCATCTCCCTGCTCCTTGCGCCCCTGCGCACCCCATTCGCCGCCGTAATACACACACGGCACACCCGGCATCGCGAACAGAACACAGTACAGCGCCCGCAGCTGGTTCTTGTCCGTCAGAATGCTCGCCACGCGTGTCACATCATGGTTTTCCGCAAAGCAGAGCAGGTGCTTGTTCTTGTATAAGGTCCACTGCTCCGGTCCGAACTGACGCGCCAGCGAATGGCAGATCTCAAACAGATTCATCGACACAAAGCTTGAGTATAACCCCTTGTAGCATTCGTAATTCGTGCAGCTGTGCAGCAAATCGCCGCCGACCAGCCGGTTGTAATCGCCGAACAGCACCTCTCCGATGAGCGTGAAATCATCTGCCAGCCCGTCGCAGAACGCCCGCAGCCGCCGCAGGAATGCCGGATCAATGCAGTATGCCACGTCCAGCCGCAGCCCGCTGATGTGAAATTCCTCCCGCCAGCCGCGGATTGCATCAAATAAATACCGCACAACCGCCTCGTTGCGCAGATTCAGCTTCACAAGCTCGTAATGCCCCTCCCACGCGGCATAGGAAAAGCCGTCGTTATAGGGCGAATTCCCGTTAAAATTAATCTCGAACCAATCGCGGTAGCGTGATGCCTCGCGGTTTCTGATCACGTCCTCAAAAGCGAAAAAGCCCCGCCCAACGTGGTTGAACACACCGTCGAGATACACGCGGATGCCGCTTTCGCGCAGCGCTTCGCACACCGCCGCAAAATCCGCGTTCGTGCCGAGGCGGCAGTCAAGCTTCGTATAATCCCGCGTGTCATAACCGTGCCGGTCGGATTCAAACACCGGGCAGAAATACACCGCGTCCGCACCCAGCGCCTTGATGTGGGGAATCCAGTCGATGACCCGCCTGATGCGCGGCACCGTCGCCCCGTCGTTCTCCGCCGGCGCACCGCACAGCCCGAGCGGGTAAATCTGGTAAAAAACCGATTGTTCAAACATATCCTTGCCCACGCGCAGCAGACGCAATCGCACCGCATGGGTTCGCACCTCACTTTGTATTTATTATTAAAATTCCGCACGCCTTGCACATTTCCGACGAAATCCGACAGCGTCCGGCTCATTCATTTTACCGGAATTTCGCAGGATTTTCAAGTGCTGTTTAACGAAACTTTCGGCGGAAAACGACATTTCGGAGAATTTCACAGAATCGCCGTTCTTTTTTGGCAAACTGCACAAAGCTCGCAAGGAACCGGTCGATTTCTTTCATGACAGTTGACAAGGCGGCTGTTTTGTGGTATGCTGATTGATACAAGACGTATAATTTTGGATAAGAAAATGATTTCTTTCTGTAAAATTTCTATCCTTTTTTTCAGGCTAACCTGTTGTTACGACTCCGTATCACACAACATCTTAATACAATGTCGGCGCGCGCTGCCCCAAGCTTCCCGGCGCACGACGGAACGGAGAACTCACATGAAAGTAGATTTCACACAAAAAGCGGCGGTCGCACAGCGCAGGAAATTTCTGCGCCGCGGACCGATTACAAAAAAAGGCGTGATTGCGCTGTGCTGCGTCGGCGCGGTGGTGTTCGGCATCGCGGGCTATCTGATTTCCAGCTATCTCGGTGACCAGAAGCGCGAACGGCTGATCGGCGAAATTGCCGATTACGAACTCATCACGCGCGACAATTCGTCGGAAGTCGATCCGTCCGATGACACCGACCTTGACGGCGTCATCAACGGAAAAGAACAGTCCATCAAAACAAGCATCGACGAAATGGATACCGACAAGGACGGTCTGTCCGACGGCGACGAGCTGCGCTTTTCCACCGACCCGCTGGTTGCGGACACCGACGGTGACAGCCTGCTCGACGGCTATGAGCTGCTCGCAAGCCTTGACCCGCTCAAGACCTCCTCCGACGGCAGCACCGCAGACAAGGACAAAACCGTCAACGTCGTCCGTTCGTGCGACGGCGCGGTTCTGACGTTGACCGGCACCGCCAACAACAACGCCGCCGGCATCACAAAGCTTGATCTGGTGGGCTTTTCCGTCAACTCCGGCGTACTGAGCAGCGCGTATCAGGTCTATGCGCCCTACACCTTCGCCGAAGGCTCGCTTGCCATCGCGGCGGATTTCGCAACACTTGCAGACGACGGCGTAAAAAGTGGCGACGTTGCGATTTTCCTCTTTGACAGCAACACAAAAAAATACACCGAGCTTCCCTCAACCGCCGACACCAAGGGCGGGCGCGTCACCGCCGCGATCACAAAATCCGGCACCTATCTCTTAGGCGTGAAATCGGTCATCAGCCAGAAGCCCATCACGCGCGTGCGCTTTTTGATCGACAACTCCGGCTCGATGTACCCCAAAGAAGTGCTTTCCGATTCTTACGAAAACGATGTGGACTTCAAGCGGCTTGATTTCGCCGAAAACCTGATCGCAAAATTCGATACCGACTGGCAGATCGGCATCAGCAAATTCACCGCCGATTACACCGAGCTGACCGGCTTTACCAAGGACCGCGACAAGCTCCAGAACGCACTCGACTCCATCCGCAACGGCGACGAAAACTTTACCGGAACTTACATAGAGCGCTCCATTGAGTCGTGCATTGCCGATTTCACCGCCGACGGAAAAAAATACTGCAATATCCTCGTTGTGCTGACCGACGGCGAATCGACCGACGATTACGCGCCGACCATCAGCGATGTGGCGAAAAAAGCCGAGGACGCCGGCGTGGTAATCCTGACCGTCAGCCTTGGGCACCACATTGACCGCGCCCTGCTATCCGGCATCGCCGACAGCACCGGCGGAAAATATTACACCGCCTCCGACGCCGACGCGCTCGAGCAAGTCTATCAGCAGATCATGACCACCCTCAACTACGAAATTGTGGACGGTGAAAGCACCTCCTCCATCAAGACCGCGGGCTATATGCTCTGCAACACCGGCTTTAATCCGTCCCTCAACGGCTTCTCGTTCAACAACCTGCGCGTGACCGGCGGAGATTCGCTTTCCTTCGGCATGGCGGTGTTCGCACGCGATTATTACACCGGAAATCTGAGCCTTTCCCTCGGTGAAAATCAAGGTAGCGGCGACGCGCATGTCGCGGGCTATGACCTCACCGGCACAAAGATCGCGAAAAATTACGACGACAATCAGCCGCTGATCGACTTTTACGCCGCCGCGGCATCCGCTCAATCCTTCACAAACTGCAGACAGTATCTCGACTTTACCGGCGGCGGAAACAAGCTGTCCGTTGACGGCGATACCCTCGACGACGCGAAGTCAAAAGGCTGGTCAACCAAATCCTATCTGCTCAATGACAAAACCCTCCCGTGGACCTCAGTTGAATTTCTGTTCCTCGACATTGTGAACAACACGGATAAAATCGCGTCGGCGTACAGCGGGGACGAGCTGAAATTCTACCAATCGCTCTACCGTCTCTCCGCAAACAAAGTCACCACCGAAAGCTATAACCTCACCCGCGGTCAGGACACCTTTGACCGGCTCGTCAAGCAGTTGCAGAAAGGCGTTCCCGCCGTTGTAACGCTCGGCGGCTACCGCACAGTCAACGTCATTTCCCTACGGCAGGACGTCGATCTCCCCAACCGCTACATCCTTGAGGTTTACGACAATTATTACTACGGCGCAACCCGTGAGGTAATCATCGAACGCAGCACAATGGGCGTTTTCAACAACGGTGTCGCAAACGGCATCGACAGCATCTACAGCGCAACCTACGAAAACGAGCAAGTCGCGTTCGTCCTTTCCGCCGAATAAGAACCCTCGCCGCCCGATTGAGCCATCCGCTCGTCGGGCGGTTTTTGTGCGATGCTGGCGGGAAGAATTCCCGCAGAAGTAGGGCGGGGCTTGCTCCCGCCGCGGTATAAAAGCAAACACGCCCATATAATAATGAAACAAAATGTCCGAAGCATTTCTGACTTCTTGACCTCTGGCCTCTGACTTCTAAACGGGCTTGCTCCCGCCGCGGTATAAAAACAAACACGCCCATATAATAATGAAACAAAATGTCCGAAGCATTTCTGACTTCTGACCTCTGGCCTCTGACTTCCAAACGGGCTTGCTCCCGCCGCAAAGTTAGTGTAGATAAATGCGTACCGGTGGGAAAATTCCGCCGCACAAGCAATCGTCCGCCGCCTGAACGCACAATAAAGAGCGGGCTTCTCCACGAAACCCGCTCTGATCGCTTTTATGATAACCTTGTTCTCCGCATCCGCGGGATCAATCTAACTGAACTCCCGGACTCACTCCGATCCTTGTGAATTTCATCCTTTGCACCCTGCCGCCGGACACGGCGACCGGTGCGAAACTGAAGTTTCCGGCGGACTCACTCCTATCTGTTAAATATTCGTCAAGCCTGTGCGCACTAATTTCATAGGCAGCACCCCTCATCGGTATTTCGCAGAAACTCTGTTTACTCGCAAGATTCGATCTATCCACCCGGTCACGCGGCAGCCGCCGCTTCCCGGTTCATTCGGCATTCATGCCATCGGACTCAACCTTTCAGTGAAAATTCGCCTAAGCGTCTTTACAAGCCCCGTTCCTGTGTTTGTGTACCAGCCGGTACACCGCCCTTGCGGCGTTTACCTAAAAACCGTTCGCTCCGGATTCTGACACAGCCTCGGGCTTGCCGGAATGCTTTTGCTATTCCATGGGACTCGCTCCGTTTCAATCTGGCGTTATGCGCTCGCCGTTCCCCCGCGGGATCTTACCGGCAAAACAACCTTTCACCTGAAGTCTCGGGTTTGCTTCTTTTAAGCGCCCCGAACCGAAATTTCATTCTGCATGGGACTCTCTCCTTACTGTTTTTTATTCAGAAAAAACTGCACCATTCTCATAAGAATACCTCATTCCTCTGGGAGATTTCCGAATATCCGAAGCCCTTGCGCCTGCGTTTCACAACGTCTTTACCGCGGAACATCCGCCCCGCAACACGGCAACAATTCCCGGCTTCGGTCAGTCCGCTTTATCCAAAGCGGTGTGAGTATCCGTCGCTTGCAAAAACATCCGCTGAAAACCTGCTCTACGGCTGCGCTGCTTCGTCGGCTCAAGCGCCGTTACTGACCCGGTTTTTCGCCTGCGGTCTTTATCACTGACAACAGCGAGCCGTAGGGATACTCTGCTGTGACTCGATCGTGTCCATTGGACTCGCCTCCTGACTTTTTGAATTAGAGCAAACGGTTCACAAAAACTCTTGTTGCAAAATCTGTACCGGTTAAGCTTTGCGAATTTCTCTCGTCTTACTCCGCCGGAAAGCTTTCCGAAGTGCCACCGCCGCCCGCTTCCCTTGTGGAAGTTTTTTGCGGTGCTGCTTCTTTGTTTCTCTTTCCTTGCCTTTACTATACCACAGCTTTTATGCAATGTCAATAGTTTTTTTGCGTTTTTCGCGAATTAAATTATTTAATATTACTTTTACGAATTTTCACTTGACGCTGTGAAAAACTTGTAGTATAATGAATATGTTGCGGTGTCGACGGCGTGTCCGTTTCACCACATAAATTTTGAATCCTGCGCGGGCAGTTGCCTTATGATCATAAGGGGAACTGCCGGTATTTTTGTATATCCGTGAGGACGTTTACAGCGCAGCGAAAGGAACGGTCATTTATGTCAGAAGAACTGGATTACACACCCGATCTGTACACACTCATCGACGACGACGGCGTGGAGAAAACCTTCGAGATGCTCGACGCAATGGAGGTTGACGGCGAACAGTACTACGCCCTGGTTGAATACGCCGAGGAAGCCGACGACGTTCTGGAAAACGACGGCGAAGTCGTGATCCTTAAATCCGTGATGGAGGGCGATGAGGAAATCATGGCATCCATCGAGGACGAAGCCGAATACGAACGCATCGGAACCATGTTCATGGCGCGGCTCGAAAACCTCTACGAATTCGAGGAGGACGGCTGCGGCTGCGGCAGCGAAACCTGCGACCACGAATAAACCCCCATCCCCCTACCAAAGGGGGCGCTGCCCCTTAAGAATCCTCGCCAAAGGGTCAATTGACCCTTTGGTAACCCGTTGCGCGCGTTGGGGTGTCTGCTTCTCAATAGGATAGCGGACGCGATGATGCTTTGCGGTTCTCATAGGGTTTGGTTTGTGAGGTGGGGGAATTTGCTCTTTGATTGTAATGAAAAAGCCCGTTTGCGGTTGATTCCGCAAATGGGCTTTTTTACAACCTAAAACCATTGAGCATCAAAAACATCAACGCCCCGCCAGCCAATCGAAAACATCTCACTCCCCCACACAACTACGGGTTTCCAAAGGGTACTTGTACCCTTTGGCGAGGGAGTCCAGAGGGGGCGGCGCCCCCTTTGGCGGGGGTGTCCAGAGGGGGCAACGCCCCCTTTGGCGGGGGTTTACTTTGCGCGGAAGGTATGGTACAATGGCAGAAGAAGAATACAGGAGGGCGCGTATGGATAAAATTCTGGTTGTTTTCACCGGCGGTACAATTGGGTCGTGCGCGGAAAACGGCATCATCGCCGCCGATAAAAGCGCGGGCTTCCGGCTGCTGGAAGCGTATCGGGCGCAGACGGATTGCCCCGCCGATTTTGACGCAATCGCACCGCTGAACATCCTTAGCGAGAACCTCCTCCCCGCGCACTGGGAAGCGCTCTCGGACGCGCTTGCGACCGCGCGGCTTGCCGATTATGACGGCGTTATCGTGGCGCACGGCACGGACACCCTGCCCTATACCGCCGCGATGCTGAGCTTTCTTGCGCGCGGGATTGCGCTGCCGGTGGTGCTTGTTTCCGCTTCCCGCCCGCTGGGCGCCGCCGGAAGCAATGCGCTTGCCAATTTCACCGCCGCGGTGCGGTTTATTTCAAACGAGCGCCTGCCCGGCGTGTTTGCCGTTTTCCGCAACAGCACCGGCGAAACCCTTGTCCACCTTGCCGCGCGTCTGACCGAAGCCGACCCGCGCACCGACGACTTTCTTCCGCCGTTCGGCGTTGCGTTCGGCGAACGGCGCGGCAATGCTTTTGTGCGCTTTGATTCCCCGCAGAACCCCACCCCGCAGCAGCTGTGCGATGCCGCGCGGACGACGGCGGTTGCACCCGTGCGTTTCCCGCGCGCCGCGGCACTCGTCGCCCCCTACCCGGGGCTTGACTACGGCACGCTGCGGTTTTCGCCCGACAAAACCTGCGCCGTCCTGCACGGGCTGTATCACTCCTCGACCGCCTGTGTCGAGCCGGAACCCCATTCTTTGTTGACCTTTGCCGCGGGCTGTGCAAGCGCCGGCATCCCGTTGTGGCTGCACGACTGCCGCCATTTTGCCGACGAAAGCGTCTACCGTACCGCCGCCGCCCTGCGCGCAGCCGGTGTGTTCACCCTCGCGGGCATCACCCGCCCCTGCGCCCTCGCCAAGCTCACCGCCGCCTACAGCCAGACCGTTTTGCCGCCTGAAACATTTATGCGGCAGAATCTCGCGTTTGAATTTGTCGAAATCTGATTTTTCCATAAAATAGAATTGATCAGTTTACGAAAATTGCCTATTGATATTTCGCCGCGGCTGTGGTATACTAGTGTCAAGGAAAAAATGAGTGAAAAAAGCTTTCTGCTCTGTGCGACCAAGCGTGGTTTTTATAATCCAACACATAATAACAGGGAACTTTGCTCTGGCTGCGGATTGCAGACCTCCCGCCGCCGCCGCTTTTATGCCGCGTGCGATACGGACGAAGGGAGCGCGAAACAATCAGGCTGGTACCCACCTGCTTCGTGCGGGTTTTATGCGCCACGCGACGGCAGAGCGGATCATAAAAAAGAAAAAGCGTCCCGACCATTCGGGGCGCTTTCGTATTAGCCGACAACAGAGCGAGAGAAACCAGCCTCTGGCTTCTGACCTCTGACTTCTGACTTCTTAACGAATAAATCCGTTGGGATACTCAAAGCTGACGAATTTCTGCCCGCGATAGGTGAGCCTGCCGCTAACCTCGTCGGGCATGGCGTTGAAAAGCCGATGGCTGACGGAGAGCTTGAGTACCTCCTCCGAGTCGAGCATCCGGAAATACAGCGCGTAGCTTGACTCCGCAAGCACCATGCCGCTCTCGTCGGTGTGAGTGCTGGTTTTGCTTTTTTTCTCGAATAAAAACACGTCCGCGGTTGAGAGCGGATACGCGCGGTTCTGGACAACGACGGTGATGATGTGAAACACAAAATAAATGACCACCGCCGCCGCAAAGGCGATTACAAGTTCCAAAGCTGCCTCCCGAATTATATCATGTTCTCAAGCTGAGCGGTCACGCTGCGGTCAAAGCTTAAATCCTGCGCCGCCATGTCCTCCTCAAGCTGCCAGAGCTTGGACACCGCAAACACGCTCGTGACCGGAAACGCCTGACTCGACAGATACCCCAGCGTGATCACCGCCGGCGAGTAGCCCGTCTTTTCGCTGAGCAGCTTCACCCGCGCCAGCCGCGCTAAATTCGCAGCGCTCGCAAACTGCCCCTCCATCAGCTGGCTGACCGATTCGCCCTTCGCAAGCTTCGAGAAAAAACCCTTTGCCTGCGGTGAAAACGCCATCACCGGAAATTGATTTTTTTCATACCACGCATATTCCTTGGAATCCATCACCGCCAACGTGTCATCGCCGAACATATCCGTGGACGCGTGCGCAAGCGAATAACAGATCTGACTGACGCGAAACGGCTCAAGCCCGTTTTCTGCGGCAAAAGCGTTTGCCTCCGCGATGCGCTCGGTTTTCCAGTTGGATGCGCCGATAAAACGCACCTTCCCCGCTTTCACAAAGCCGTCAAGCGTCGGCATGATTTCCGCAACCGGAACCTTCGGGTCATCACGGTGAACAAGGTAAACATCGACGCAGTCCGTTCCCAGCGCTTCCAGACTGCGCGCAAGGTCGCTTTCAAGCGCCTGTGCGTTGACGCGCGGCGCACCGCCGATCTGGTCCGGATGCGCTCCCTTTGTCACAAGGATGATCTCGCCGCGGTTGCCGCGCGCCGCCATCCAGCGCCCGATTACGGTTTCGCTGACATCCGCACCGTTCTCCGCCCACGCGCAGTAAGCCCGTGCGGTGTCGATACAGCGCCCGCCCAACGCATAGAATTTGTCCAGAATCTCAAAATATGTATGCTCAAGCGCAAAATCCTCAAACGTCGCCGTTCCCAGTGCGAGAACAGGCATTGCAAGGGAATCCCTTTGGTTTTTGAGTGTGTAGTGCTTCATCCGTACCTCCGCTGCTGCTTGCTGTTGCGCCAAAACCGAATCAAAGAGCGGTTTCTGCGGGAAAGCAATGTGTCGCGCGGCGAAAACCCGCGGTAATACTATCATACCACATTCCGCGGCATTTTTCCACCATCCGTAAAGAAAATTTTTTATAAACGCTTGACAAGCCGCGCGGAATGCTTTATAATGTTTAAATGTAAAGCCTTATACCTTTACATCAGCCCGCAACGCGCGGGAACAGGGGGGCGCTGAAGTTGAAAAAAGATCTGCGGCTGTCGGTTCTGACAGAAATCTACGGCGCGATGCTCACCGAAAAGCAGCGCGACGTGCTGGAGCTGTATTACAACGAGGACCTGTCGCTTGCGGAAATCGCCGAGAACATGGAGATTTCCCGACAAGGCGTGCGCGACACCATCAAGCGCGGCGAGGAAACCGTTCTGGCACTGGAAAACGCGCTGGGGCTTTCCGACAAAATGAACCGCTATCTGGAGCTGCTTGCCACGCTGACCGAAATGACCGAGGACATCCTGACAGAATGCCGGTCGGTCAATTTCTCAAGAAGCGCCACCGTCAAGGTCGAGCGCTTGCTGGCGGAGCTGGGCAAGCACGAGGATTTATTGGATTAATCGTACTATAGAGCCGGAGGAGTTTTATGGCATTTGAAGGTCTGTCGGAAAAGCTGGGCGGCGTGTTCAAACGCCTAAAATCCCGCGGAAAGCTGAGCGAAGCCGACGTTAAAGCCGCCATGCGCGAGGTCAAAATGGCGCTGCTCGAAGCGGACGTCAGCTATAAGGTCGTCAAGGATTTTGTGGCAAAGGTTACTGAGCGCAGCGTGGGCGAGGAGGTTTTAAAAAGCCTGACCCCCGCGCAGCAGGTCATTAAAATCGTCAACGAGGAGCTTGTTTCGCTCATGGGCGAAGCGAATTCCAAAATCAATTTCCCAAACCGGCCGCCGTGCGTGATCATGATGTGCGGACTCCAAGGCTCGGGTAAAACCACCCATTCCGCGAAGCTCGCGAAGTATTTCAAGGCGCAGGGCAAGCGCCCGCTGCTGGTGGCGTGCGACATCTACCGCCCGGCGGCAATTGACCAGCTGAAAATCGTCGGCGCAAAAGCGGACGTTCCCGTGTTTGAGCGCGGTCAGATCGACCCGCGCAAAATCGTCAAGGAAGCCATTTCCCACGCGCGGGATTACGGCAACGACCTTGTGATCCTCGACACCGCCGGACGGCTGCACATCGACGAAACGCTGATGGGCGAACTCAAGGACATCAAGAAAATCGCAGAACCGCACGAGATCATGCTCGTTGTGGATGCAATGACCGGGCAGGACGCCGTCAACGTCGCCGCAAGCTTTGACGCGGCGCTCGGCATCGACAGCGTGCTACTCACAAAGCTTGACTCCGACACGCGCGGCGGCGCTGCGCTGTCCGTGCTTTCCGTGACGGGCAAGCCGATTAAATTCGTGGGCATGGGCGAAAAGCTTGACGAGTTCGAGGTGTTCCATCCGGAGCGCATGGCATCGCGGATTCTGGGCATGGGCGACGTGCTGACGCTGATTGAAAAAGCCAGCATGACCGTGGACGAGGATGAAGCGAAAAAGCTTGCAAAAAAAATGAAGGAGCGCAGCTTCGATTTAAACGACCTGCTCTCTCAGATGAAACAGATCCAGAAGCTCGGCTCACTTAAGAGCATCGTATCCATGCTGCCCGGTCTTGGCGGAAAGCTCACCGACGAGGACGCGGAAAGCGGCGAAAAGCAGCTCAAGCGCACCGAAGCGATGATCCAGTCCATGACCAAAGCCGAGCGCGCAAAGCCAACCCTCATCGACCCCAAGCGCAAACGACGCATCGCCGCGGGCAGCGGCACAAAGGTTGAGGACGTCAACAAGCTGCTCAAGCAATACGACCAGATGCTCAAAATGATGAAGCAGATGGGCGTGATGGGCAGTGGCTCAAGCGCCAGCACTAAAAAGACAAAGCTTTCCCTGCTGCGCGGCATGGGCAAGGGCGGCTTCCCGGGGATGCCCGACTAAACACAACCCACACAACGCATTTTGCGATGCCGGAAACGGCGTTTTATAAATGAATTTTATCACGGAGGTGAATGAATATGGCAGTAAAAATCAGACTGCGCAGAATGGGCGCGAAGAAAGCACCGTTCTACCGCATCATCGTAGCTGACTCCAGATATCCCCGCGACGGGCGTTTCATCGAGGAAATCGGCTATTACGATCCCACCAAGCAGCCCAATCTCGTGAAGATTGACGGCGACAAGGCAAAGGCATGGATCGCAAACGGCGCACAGCCGACCGATACCGTGAAATCCATCCTCAAGAAAAGCGGCGTGCTTTAATCGCAAACGCCGGTAAGGCTTCCCCACCCCGCCGCTTCTGAAGCCTTACCGCATCTTTCGGCGGGAGAACGCTTGAATTGACCGCTTTACGCGGCAGGAGGCAGTATGGAAGAATTGCTCAAGGTCATTGTGACCGGTCTGGTTGAGGACAAAGCCGCCGTGTCGGTAATCGCCGACGCGCCGAATCCGGAGGGCGTTGTGGTGTATCACCTCCACGTTGCGCCCGAGGATATGGGACGCGTCATCGGCAAGCAGGGCAGGATTGCCAAAGCGATCCGCACCGTTGCCCGCGCCGGCGCTTCGCGCATCAGCCAGAAAATCCTGGTCGAAATCGACTAAGTTTTTTCATCAGACAAATTGAATTCCGTTTTCGCGGTCAATCCGTGGAAGCGGTTTTTGCTTTTTCCGCATAACAACACCGTTCCTGCAAATAGTAACAGAAAATAAAAAAACGGAGCGGTTATGAAGCTGAAAGAGTTTGCGCAAAGGTTCAAAAAAACCTATTTCGCGGCGGCGGGCGCGCTGGCTGGAGCGGCGAACGGGCTGTTCGGTTCGGGCGGCGGCGTGATCGCCGTGCCGATCCTGACGCTCGCAGGGGAAAAGCCGAAATATGCCCACGCGTCGTCCATCGCCGTCACCCTGCCGCTAAGCGTAATCAGCGCGGCGGTGTATTACCGGCGCGGCGCGATCGATCCGCAGGCGGCACTCCCCTATCTGCTCCCCGGCTTGCTGGGCGCGGCGGCGGGCGCGTTTTTCCTGAAAAAAATCGCCAACCGCGCCCTGAACGCGGTATTCGCGCTGGTCATGATCGCGTTCGGCATCCGGCTGCTGTGGAAATGAGCGCGGCGATCGTCTGGCTGGTGGCGTTTGCCACAGGTGCGCTCGCGTCGCTCGGGCTGGGCGGCGGGATGCTCCTCATCGTGTGGCTGACGGTTTTTCAGGAAACCGACCAGCTCCGCGCGCAGGGTATCAATCTGGTGTTCTTCCTGCCAATCGGCGCGCTCGCCCTGCTTCTGCACGCAAAAAACCGCCTCGTGCGCTGGCGGGAAATCCTCCCCGCCGTCGTCACAGGAGCGGTCATGGTTTATTTTTTCAGCGCCTTCGCCAATACCGTCGGCTCGCAGGTTTTGCAGAAAGCGTTCGCGGTGTTTCTGCTGCTGGCGGGTGTGCGGGAGCTTGTGCGGGCGATCAGGAAATGAAGCTTCTCCCGTCGTTTTATTATTTACGCAGCTTGATTTTCGGCGCGGTCAGCTCAAAGCTTTCGATCGTCAGTGCGCGCAGCTTTTTCTCCGGCACGTCGCCGCTCAGCTCCACGGAAATCCACTTGCGCTTGTTCATGTGGTATGCCGGTGAGATGCTTTTAAAAATTCCGCGCAGAAAATCCGCGTACATCGGATCGCATTTAAGGTTGACAATGGTTTTTCCGTTGAGTTCCAGAACCAGCGCGAACCATTTCCGCGACAGCCTGTGCCTTGCGCAATATGTATTGTAATCGTCCTTAAACGGCTGATCGACGGTCGCCCCGCCGATGGATACGCAGAAGTTCAAATAATCCTCTTTTGTCATAAAGGCTTGTGCCGATTCCTCCCTTGTGTGTTGCTCAGGCTGTGCTAATGCTGTTTCAGCGCGTGATTTCGATGCGGTTTCCGTCGCAGTCCAGAACGACGCTTTCGTAATAACCGTCGCCCGTCACCCGCGGCTGGCTGACCACCTCATACCCGTCGTCGGCAAGGCGCTTTGTGAGCGCATCCACCCCAGCGCGGTTTCCCGGTGTGAACGCCAGATGCAGATAGCCCGGGCATTCGCAGCAGGCGCGCTTGACGTTCTCGTGCGGCTTATAAATCAGCTCGATCTGCGAACCGCCCTCAAAGGTCAGGAAATAGCTCAGAATACCCGTTTTGGGGTTGTGGTACAAGTCGCCCGCTTTTGCGTCAAAATAGGTTTCGTAAAAATTCTTTAAACGAAAAATGTCGTCGGTCATGACGGCAATGTGGTGTATTTTCATATCCATTCCTTCTTTCGGCACGGGCGTGTCGTTTTATAAGGTATTTTGTACAAATTACATAAAACTATGTGGGATAATTTTATGTATTTATTATAACACGGAATGATGTATTTTCTAATACCGGAAATGTAAACTTTTCAAGGATAACTGAATACATCTAACATCGTTTCCTGTTATTTCTTTTTACGAATTGACAAGAAATCCGCGCCCAAGCCCGTTGTCGGGTCTGCGCGCGGATTCAAGCCGCTTAAGAGCTGCGCTTTGAGCTTGAGCCTGAGCTTCTGAATGCGTTGACAACCAGAAGCAGCAGCACCGATCCGCCGATGGATACCAGCAGACTCCATACATTAAAGCCTGTGATTCCCTCGCCGCCGACCAAATTCATGATCAGCCCGCCTAAAAAGCCGCCGATGATGCCGACTACGATATTGCTCCAGCCGCCCATTTGTCTATCGTTGCCCGTAAATTTGCTGGCAATCCAGCCTGACAGGGCACCGATGATAATCCAGCCGATGATTCCCATAGTGAAAACCTCCTTTGCTGTGATTATTGTTCGACAGAAAGAAAGTTTCATACCATGATAAAAAAACCTAAATAATTGTAATTTTTATCCGAATTGATCTGCCCTGCGCACAGCTCACGCTTCCGGTGAAAGAATCTTAAGCCCCACAATGCCCGTGACAATCAGCAGAATGCACAGAATCCGCAGCAGCTCCGCGGGTTCTTTAAAAACAAAAATCCCGAACAGCGTCGTGCCGACTGTGCCGATGCCCGTCCAGACCGCATACGCCGTGCCAAGCGGCAGCTTTTTCAGAGCGATAGCAAGCAGGATGAAGCTTGCCGCCGTTCCCACGAGCGTCACAATGCTCGGCATCAGCCGCGTAAAGCCCTCGGTGTATTTCAGCCCGACCGCCCAGATAATTTCGCAAAGCCCCGCTAAAACCAGTATCAACCATTCCATTTTAAAAACCTCATTTTCTTTTATTGTACACGAAAATGCGCAAAAAGTCAATGCGCGAATTTTCAGGAAATATGTGCTTTCTTGTCGCATTTCGTTGACAGCCGTGCAATTCCATGCTATACTCAGTTTATCTTTTATCGATGGAGTTTTTAAATGAAACGAATCTACATACTGCTCACTGCATTCCTCACCGCGGCGTTTTTGCTGCTGTCGGCGCTGCCCACCGTGCGCGCACAGGCGGCGACCTCGGGCGCGTTTTCGTATACCGTGCTCAGTGACGGCACGGCGCGCATCACAAGCTACAACGGTTCCGCTTCGTCGGTGACTGTCCCGAAAACCATCGCCGGACACACCGTCACCCGCATCGGCGACGGCGCTTTTATTGAAAACACGCGGGTGAAAACCGTAACGCTCCCCGCGACCGTCACACGCATCGAGGGCGACGACGACGCAGACGGCGCGTTTTACGGCTGCACGAATTTAAAGACAATCAATTTTCCGGACAAGCTCACCTACATCGGCTACTATGCATTTCAGCAATGCACGAGTTTAACGAGTCTTTCGTTCGGTGCGAAGCTGACGCAGATTTCGCCCTACGCGTTCATCGGGTGCAGCGGCATCACAAAGGTAACATTCGGTGCGGGCTTGAAAAAAATCGGCGAGTTCGCGTTCGCGGGCTGCACAAAGCTTAGCACGGCGAAGCTTCCGGCAAGCATCACCGACATCGGTGCGGGCGCATTTTTCGGCGACAAGCTCCTCAAAGCCGCCACCCTTCCCAAGACGCTTAAAAGCATCGGCAATTACGCGCTGGGCTTTGCCTATCAATCGGGAACGGGCTATGTGCGATACAGCGGCTTTACGCTGACCTATTCCACCAATACCGCGGCGCAGGCTTATGTGGACGCATTTAAAGTGACGGCGAAGGAAATTGTGATTGCCACCTCCCTCGCCAAATGTACCGTGACGCCGGCTTATACCGCAACGACGTTCTCCGGCGCTGCGAAACAGCCAAGCGTGACCGTGAAAAACGGCACGGCAACGCTCAAGCGCAACACCGATTACACCGTTTCGTATTCCGCAAACACCAACGCCGGAACGGCGACCGTGACCGTCAAAGGCATGGGGCGCTACACCGGCAGCGTGACAAAAACCTTTGTCATCAACCCCGCGAATCTGCAAACGCTGTCGCTGCAAGCGGTTCCCGACCAGATTTATACCGGCGGCGCGATTACCCCCGCCGTTGTGACGAGCGCCGGAAAAACCCTGACCGCCGGCACGGATTACACCGCCGTTTACACCGCGAATTGGTATCCGGGAACGGCGGCCGTAAAGCTGACCGGAAAAGGCAACTACACCGGCGCGCTGACACGCAGCTTCTCTGTCCTCCCCGCTCCCGCCGATGCGCTGACATTCACGGAAATCCCCATGCAGCTGTACACCGGCGAAGCGCTTACCCCGCCCGTCATTGTTACCTACGGCGCGCTTACGCTGGCAGAGGGAACGGATTACACCGTCACCTATCAGAACAACACTGATGCCGGCACGGCGCAGGCGATCGTGACGCTCACGGGCAATTACGCCGGAACAAAAACGCTCTCCTTCGCCATCGGCTCGACGGCTGCGTTTCTGAATGTCACCACCCATACGCAAAGCGGTGCAATGCCGCAGGCGGGCATCCTGCTCCTGTTCGCGGCGGTGACACCGGCACTGCGCAGGCGGCTGAAAAACAGACTTCCCGCACTCAGGCGCAAGGCGCTGGGCGGGCTGGCGGCAGTGACCGCGCTGACGGTCTGCGCTGCCGCAGCGGCGGATTACATAAATTTAAACGCCGTGACCGCGTCCGCACTTTCCGCGGCGGCAAGGGCAAAAGCGTCGCAGATTAAAATCACGCTCGACCCCGGACACGTGGACGGCTACAACCAGTTCGGGTATTATGCCGGCGTGAGCGAGGGCACACAGATGTGGAAGCTTTCGGTTTATCTCAAAGCGGAGCTGGAAAGCTACGGATTCGTCGTCGTCACCACGCGCCCCGACATCGACGACAATCCGGATTTAGACGTACGCGGAACGCTTGCCGGCAAAAATGGTTCGGATTTATTTATCAGTCTGCACAGCAACGCCGTTGCGGGTGCGACACGCAGTTCGGCATCGGGCGTTGAGATTTATTACAGTATGAGCGACGCGGCGGCGAACAAGGTTTTCGCAAACAAGCTCGGCAGCGCGGCGGCTTCCGCCATGGGCATTGAATTTGACGGCAGCAAGACGCGCACCTACCCCGGCACGTCGGGCGTGGACTACTACGGCGTGATCCGCTACGCCGCGACAACGGGCTGCAAGGCGGCGTTTCTGATTGAACAGGGCTATCACACCAGCGCCAAGGACTCCGCGTTTCTGGTAAGCTCCGAGAAACTGAAAACGCTCGCAAAAGCCGAAGCAAAGGCAATTGCGCAGTATTACGGAATTATATAAGAATAAAATGCAAACGCCCCGCTCCGGTTTAAAAGCCGAAGCGGGGCAAAGTTTAAAGCGGACAAATCAAAGCAATTTTTGACATGACTTTCTTGACTGAAACCTGTATACTTAGCATGGAAAGGGGGTGAAAATGTGGAATGGCTACAAAGCATAACAAAAGCTGTCCGTTACATCGAAGACAACCTAACAAATGAAATCAGCGTCGATGATGTATCGAATCATGTGTTCCTTTCACCCTCTCATTTCGCGCGGATTTTTAACCTTGGAACCGGAATCACGATAGGAGATTATATCCGCAACCGCCGCTTAAGCTTAGCCGGGCGGGATTTGCTTCTGACAAAAAACAAAGTGATTGATGTCGCGATGCGATATCAATATGATACCTCGGAAAGCTTTTCCAAAGCGTTTTCGCGCTTTCACGGCATTGCACCATCCGCGGTGAAAGAACACAGCGAGCAACTGAAATTTTTCACACCCTTGGTCATCAAAATATCGATTCAAGGTGGATTTGAAATGTCAAGGATTATTATGGAAAACACAGAGGGTTCAATTTTGGAGCGCGAAGTTTTCGAGTATCGCAGGCTTGGTAAAACGCGTTTTATCGGGATAGACGCGTTCCGCACGGGTGAGGACTGGGGTGAGTTATGGCTGCGCCGCAGCGAATTTTTACCCAAACTGGACGCGCTGAAAGCACAATATGCAGCTTCCGTCACGGAAAATTGCGGGCTGAAGCATCACAACGGCGGGTCATTCGGTGACGAGAACTTAGAATGGCACTTTTTAACGGGCTATTTTTTCAAAGCCGACACACCCGTTCCGGAGGGCTTTGATTATTATGATGTTCCAACCGAAAACGCCGCATATGCAGTCTATATCCGCGAAACAACGGATGCGGAAATTGAACCGGCATATCAGTTCACACGCGACCAGATTCTGAGTGACGGCTTTATTATTCCCTATCCCAAAGCATATTGGTATGCGGAAGTTTTTGAAAACGGCTGGGAAACCGACCTTCGTTTCGGTTATCTGATGGCTGTGGATGAATTTAAGTAGACAAGCGCTCAGTGCCCCGCTCCGGTTTAAAAGCCGAAGCGGGGCATTTTTCTGCAAAACGCACACGATGATTTTTTTGAAAATAACTGCATCCGGCGGCGCGCAGAATATTTTCCGCTTTCTTACAGATACTAAGAAAAATTGATTGCTGCCGGTTCTGGCTTTTCATGTGCTTCACTTTGGTTGATCACAAAGCATGAATAGCGTAAAACAGCATCCTCCCAATTTCTGACCTCTGACCTCTGACATCTGGCATCTTAAAAAAGGAGCGAATTTATGAACCCGTTTGAACAAAAGCCGATTACTTTAAAGGATACCATTATGGACTGGGCGATGATGTATCCGAAGCCCTACAACAAGCAGACAGTTGACCCTTACACAAAAATCCGCATCATTCTGATGAACGGCATCGAGGTGGAAGCCGTGATGTTCAAGCACCAGTTCCACCGCAACTGCCAAAACAATGATCTGCGCCGTGAGCTTGCGCTCACCCGCCGCGTTGAGCAGCAGCAGCAAAAGCACATCAACTGGCTCAAGCCGATTGACGAAACCGCCCTCGAAACCACCATCGGGTATGAGCACGTGGCGGTGGATCTGACGGCATGGCTGGCACAAAACGAGCCGAACCAATATGTGAAGCAAGCGCTTGATTTCGCGCTGCTTGAGGACTTTGACCACTTGTATCGCTACGCGAACCTGCTTGACCTTGACGCGGGGATTCCTGCTGAAAACCTGGTGAAACGCTATGTGGACATCACACCGGGACGCCCGACGATTGCCGAGCACCGTTTCCCGTTTGATGCGGTGAAAAACCCTGTGGACTTCAAAACCGCAGACATCCGCACGAAGCTCAACACCCTCATCATCACCGCCGGCGAACAACAGACCATGAACTTCTATATGAACCTCGGCAACACCTATACCAATGACCTTGGGCGGCAGCTTTATATGGAAATCGCCATGATTGAGGAACAGCACGTCAGCCATTACGGCTCGCTGCTTGACCCCACAGCAACGTGGCTGGAAAACCTTTTGCTGCATGAATATATGGAATGTTACCTCTACTATTCCTTCTATCAGGACGAGCTTGATCCAAACGTGAAAGCCGTGTGGGAGCTGCATTTACAGCAGGAAATCGCGCACCTGCACAATGCCGTCTCACTCCTGCAGCGGTATGAAAGCAAGGACTGGCAACAGGTCATCCCCGATGGAAATTTCCCGAAGCTGCTGCAATTCCACGATACGCGCGACTATGTGCGCGGCATTCTGGCGCAGCAGATTCTGCTCACCGCCGACAAGGAATTCTACAAGCCCTCGATTGAAATGCCCAGGGACAGCGACTTTTTCTTCTATCAGAACCGCGTCAACCACGACCTTGAGAATGTCGCAAGCCACGTGGTCATTGCGCATCACCAGAATAAATTTGAAACCGACTACCGCGCGGAGTCCTGCCCGAATCCTGTTGCGGGGCTGTCCGACCGGAAACAGGATAACACGGAGATTGCAAGGACGGCGCAGGGGTGAGCACCGCAGCAGCATGACTGAACGGGCGTTTGCGGTCAATACGTCTTCTTCGGCGGCGCGTCCTGCCAGAAGCACTCGCTGCTGAACCGGCGGACGGTTTCATCGCTCCACGCGTGCGCTTCCACATACCGCGGAAAGCCCAGCTCTCCGCGGTATTCGTGCGTCTGGGGCAAGCCGTAGCGAGCGATGATGTCCGTGATGCCGTCCAGCATATACAGCTTTCTGCGGTATTCCAGTCCATCGGTGACGATGGGGCTGAATGTGGGGTGCAGGTCGCCGTAAGTAAACGACAGGGTGCTCGCGTCGAATTCTTCAAACGGGATTGCCACATACGCGGGCTGCTCGTACCAGGTGTACAGCCACGCACATTCCTCCACGCATAGAAAATGGGGCGCTTCCCGCTCGATTTTACCGCCCATGTCCGCAAACAGGCGGCGGGCGGTTTCCTCATAGCCGTACCGCCGCTGCATATAGTTCTCATCGCGGGAAGCGGGCTGACTGGCGGGGTAATTCCGGCGCGCATCCGCAAGCACGGATTGCGCTCCCTCCGGCGGCAGGTCGGAAAGATTGCGGAACGGACCGGTGCGCTTGTCAAAATAATGATACAGGGTCATGGCTGCTCCTTTCGCTGTTTTCATTCAGTTGCTTTCATTATAACGGCTGATAACACTTTGTAATAATCCCCCGCTCCGATGAAATTTAAGGACGAAAAAAGTAATTGCTCCGACAACGAAGCCTTGCGCTTTGATTGGCGGAGCAATTTTTTATCACGAAAGCAGCGGCTCTATCGTTTGGTTGAAAGACGTGAACTGCGCCTCGTTTCTGTAAAGATAACCAGCTTTGGACGTAATCTCACCGCTCAAATCGCTTTCATCTGTGAGGTAAATAACGGCTTCATCACTTCGATAGAACAATGCCGTGACCGCTGTGAAGCTATCGCTGCCGAAGGTTAATTTCTGGGGTTGGGCGAAGTCAATTTCTACAAAGAAACCATCAGAGAAACCGTAAAGCCCGCCCGGTTTTTCTCTCGTAATCTCGCCGTCTACGCCGCCGCACTGATCGTCTTGAAGAATCACAGAGAGTTTCGATAAGATGTCCGGACACGCATCAGAGTCGGGTTGGATTTCAACTGTCTTTCTATTGTCGGAGATATAAATCTTCTGGATATCCGCTTTTGAAAGGCTCGTTTTGCTCTCTGTCGCGCTTGCTAAGGTCGTCGTTGTTGCGGCAGATGCTGTGGTAGCGGCAGTTGTTGTCGCGGCGGAAGTCGTGGTGGTTGACGCTTTTGTACCCTCTTTGGTACTGTCTTTTACGCTTTCGCTGTCGTTACCGCACGCGGATACGCTCAGGCACAACAACAATGCAGCCGCAGTGATGAATAATCTCGCTTTCATGTGTGCTTCATCCTCCTTTACAGCTTCCGAAATGATTGATTTTACATATTTGTTATTAATAAATTATATCATGTATTTTCCCATTTTTCAACACTTATGATTCTAGTTTCTACATTTCGTTACAATAACCATTTTAAAGCAGCCCTATTTGTACTGTTTGCATATATTATTTGTTGTATTTTTCATGAAGCAATTTCGTTTATCTGACATTATATCAATTCGTTTGTTAAATGAGAATACAGTGACAGCGTGGCTGATGTGAGTCGGTGCGAACAGCCAGCATTTTTCAACTCCCGCAAATATCTCGGTAAAACCTGTGCATAATAACGGGAGCCGCGCACTGCGCACACGGCAATTTCGGCAGAATGTGCTTGACTTGCGCAGAAAATTATGGTATAATGCAGGTGAAGTTAGCGAATGCTAACGAAAAGCGAACAGAAAGGATGAATTTCATGAAAATCGAAAAAATCATCGGACGCGAAATCATCGACTCCCGCGGGAACCCCACCGTTGAGGCGGATGTAATCCTTGAGGATGGCACGGTCGGTACGGCGGCTGCCCCCAGCGGCGCTTCCACCGGACAGTTTGAAGCTCTTGAGCTGCGCGACGGCGACAAGAATCGCTTCGGCGGCAAGGGCGTTTCCAAGGCGGTCAAGCACATCAACCACGATATCAACAAGCTTCTCATCGGCAAAGACCCCACCGATGTTTACGGCATCGACGACATCATGATCCGCGCGGACGGCTCGGACGACAAGTCCGCGTTCGGCGCAAACGCGATTCTTGCCGTTTCCCTCGCAAGCGCAAAAGCGGCGGCGGCGGCTTACAAAATGCCCTTGTACCGATTCATCGGCGGCGTTTCGGCGAACACGCTCCCCGTGCCGATGATGAATATCTTAAACGGCGGCGCGCACGCGGCGAACAACATTGACGTGCAGGAATTCATGATCATGCCCGTGGGTGCGGAAAGCTTCCGCGAGGGGCTGCGGCAATGCACGGAGGTGTTCCACGCGCTGGCGGGCTTGCTCAAGGCAAAGGGGCTTGCGACCTCTGTCGGCGACGAGGGCGGCTTTGCGCCGAACCTAGCGAGCGACGCGGAGGCGATTGAATACATTCTTGACGCGGTAAAGAAGGCGGGCTACGAGCCGGGCAAGGATTTTGTGCTGGCGATGGACGCGGCATCGAGCGAATGGAAAGCGGAGGACGGCAACTACCTCCTGCCCAAAGCGCAGAAGCTTTACACCACCGACGAGTTGATCGCGCACTGGAAGGCGCTTGCAGACGCGTATCCGATTTACTCGATTGAGGATGCGCTCGACGAGGAGGACTGGGCGGGCTGGAAGCTTCTCACCGCGCAGCTCGGCAACAAGCTGCAGCTGGTCGGCGACGACTTGTTCGTAACGAACACCAAGCGCCTTGCCAAGGGCATCACCAACCACTGCGGCAACTCGATTCTCGTCAAGCTGAATCAAATCGGCTCGCTCTCCGAAACCCTTGAGGCGATCAAGATGGCAAAGCGCGCGGGCTACACGGCGGTCATCTCCCACCGTTCCGGCGAAACCGAGGACACCACCATTGCAGATCTCGCCGTCGCCCTCAACGCCGGTCAGATCAAAACCGGCGCCCCCAGCCGCAGCGAGCGCGTCGCAAAATACAACCGCCTCCTCCGCATCGAAGAACAACTCTCCTCCTCCGCCGCCTACCCCGGCGTGCATTGCTTTAACCGAAGATAAGTTTGTCCGTGCTTCCAAAGGGGGGCGCTGCCCCCCTCTGGACTCCCCTCGCCAAAGGGTACAAGTACCCTTTGGAAACCCGTTGTTTTGTGTTGGGGAGTTTGTGGGGTTTCATGGATAGTGATATGTGCAAAACTGAGGGGTTTACAGGGGTTGCATTTAAAGAGTGTGTGGGATTTATGCAATGTGTCTCCCAGCTTCTGACTTCTAACCTCTGACCTCTGACCTCTAAAAAGCGGAGCTTTTATGGCTCCGCCTTTTTTGTGAACAAAGTGTAAATTTGAGGATGGGCGCTTGACAATTGCGGTGTACTGCTATATTATTGTATTACGGTATTAATACAATCAGAAAGGAGCGGATCGGATGAATTGGCAGATCACATCGGACAGACCGGTTTATTTACAGCTGGTTGAGGAAATCCAGATGCGCGTTATCGCGGGGGTATACGTGCGGGGCTTGCGGATTCCGTCGGTGCGGGATCTTGCGCAGGAAGCCAAGGTCAACCCCAACACGATGCAGAAGGCGCTCACCGAGCTGGAGCGCACGGGGCTTGTCACCAGCCAGCGCACGGCGGGAAAGTTTATCACCGACGACGAGGCGCTGATCCTGCGGCTGCGCGAGCAGATTTCCGCGGCGGAGATCACGGCGTTTCTCGAGCGGATGAAAAAGTACGGCTTTACCCGCGAAGAGATTGCGGAAAAGCTGCGCGCGCAGACGGGTTAGGGTTTTCACAAAGAACGCGACAATATGATGAGGAAAGGCGGATTTTTTTATGGAAGAAATTTTGCGCTGTGAGAACCTGACCAAAAATTACGGGAAGCTCCGTGCGCTTGACGGCATCAATCTCAGCCTCAGACGCGGGCAGATCATTGGCTTGCTCGGACCCAACGGCAGCGGGAAGACGACGTTCATCAAGCTGGTGAGCGGCTTGCTCACACCCACGAGCGGGACACTCGCGGTGGACGGGAAGCCCATCGGGATTGAAACGAAAAAGATTGTGTCCTATTTACCGGAGCGGCATTATTTCGCGGACTGGATGCGGGTGAGCGATATTCTGCGGTTCTTCAAGGATTTCTACGCGGACTTCAACGAGGAGAAGGCGCTTGAGATGCTCAAGGCGCTGAAGATTCAGCCGAGCGATCGCTTCAAGCGGATGTCGAAGGGCACGAAGGAAAAAATCCAGCTGATCGTGGTGATGAGCCGCGAGGCGGATTTATACTTACTTGACGAGCCAATCGCGGGTGTTGACCCGGCGGCGCGGGATTATATTCTCGACAAGATCATCACCAATTACAACGAAAACGCGGCGGTGATCATTTCCACCCACCTGATTGCGGACATTGAGCCGGTGCTGGATGATGTGATTATGATTCAGAATGGTGCTGTGAAGCTGCACAAGACGGTGGACGAAATACGCGAGGAAAACGGCTGCAGCGTGGATGCGCTGTTCCGGGAGGTGTTCAGATGTTAAGAAAGCTGATTAAGCACGAGCTGCGCGCGGTTTATGCAAGTAGTGCGCTGATGTTTCTGGGAATGCTGATTCTGGCGGTAATCTGCCGGATTATTTCCACGGCAACGGGCGATCCGAATTTCGAAAGCAGTGACAATATCTTGCAGACGGTATCCCTCGTTGTGTTCTCTCTGTCAATCACCTTCTTAGGCTTTTATACGGTGATTCTGGTCATCAAGCGGTTTAAGAGCAACCTGTTTTCCGATGAGGGGTATCTGATGAACACGCTGCCGGTGAGCGTTCACAACCTGATTGTCAGCAAGATGATTGTGGGCATTATTACAGCGGTGGTTTCCTCGCTGGTCATTACGGCATCGGCGCTGATTGTTTATATAAATATAGATTATTTTGGTTCATTTTCTGATTTAGGTGATCTTATCCGCGACTATCTTGACAACTTTGCCAAACTGCCGTTGCTGTATAGCGGCGGGCATCTGCTGGTGGTGACGGGTTCGTGCTTCTGCATTCTGTTTGCATACTGCTGCGTGGCAGTTTCCTCCGTGCCAAACAAGCATAAAAACGGGCTGTTTGCGCTGCTGTTCATCGTGCTGTCCATTACCTTTATCACGCTGTTTGCCGTGTATGCCGCAAATATGGACACGCGCATTAACGATAAACTCGTCGAAAAATCTAATCATTTGAATCGGCAGGAATTTAACAAACAATGGGATAAGATAGTAGCCGACGTTTATACGCAGTTTGTTTGGGTAATCAACGGCGTGGCGGTTGCGCTCAGCGCGCTGTTTTACTGGGTGACGGCGACCGTTATGAAAAAACGGCTCAACCTCGAATAGTCCCCTCTTTTCTGTTACAAGAAAAACACCGTCCGGTTTTTTCACCGGACGGTGTTTTTTTGACTGAAAAAAAGCAAATGCTCATTTTCCAATCACCCCAATGGAATCGCAAAGCAGCAGTCAAAGCACAAATCTGCTAAGCAAACCAAAGTATAATCCCTGAAACAACGGGTTTCCAAAGGGGGCATGCCCCCTTTGGTGAGGGGAGTCCAGAGGGGGCAACGCCCCCTTTGGGAGGGTTTATCGACAGTCAAGAACACCGTCCGAAGTAAAAATCCGGACGGTGTTTTTGTTATGTTGTTATCTGCCTACGCCCCAGATGTCGCGGGCGTATTCGTTGACGGCGCGGTCGGCGGAGAAGATGCCTGCGCCGGCGATGTTCAGGAGGGATTTTTTCTGCCAGCCGAACTGGTTGCGGTAGCATTCCGACGCGTAGCGCTGGGCGCTAGCGTAGGAATCAAAGTCCGCGAGCACCATATAGGGGTCGTTGAATTTCAGGGAATTCGCCACATCGTCGAATTTCTCGCCGTTGACACCGTGGTACATCCGGTCGATGGCAGCTTTGACGGCGGCATTCTGGTTGCAGAGGGCTTCGGGCTTGTAGCCGTTCCTGCGCAGGATGACTTCGTTTTCTTTCATGCCAAACAGGAAGATGTTGTCGTCGCCGACGGCTTCGTGGATTTCGACGTTTGCGCCGTCGAGGGTGCCGATGGTGATTGCGCCGTTGATCATCAGCTTCATGTTGCCCGTGCCGGAGGCTTCCGTGCCGGCAAGCGAAATCTGCTCGGAAAGCTCCGCGGCAGGCATGAGGATCTCGGAGAGGGTGACGCGGTAGTCCTCAAGGAACACCACGCTGAGCTTCTCAGCGATTTTCGGGTTCTTTTTCAGCTCCTCGCCGATGTTCCAGATCAGCTTGATGATCTGCTTTGCCAGATAATAGCCGGGGGCGGCTTTGGCGGCGAAGATATAGGTTTTCGGGACGACATCCAGATCCGGATTCTCGCGCAGCGCGTTGTAGGAGGCGATGATGTGCAGCGCGTTTAAATGCTGGCGCTTGTATTCGTGCAGGCGCTTGACCTGAACGTCGAACACGGAGTCGGGATTGATTGCGATACCGAGTTCGTTTTTCACATATTTTGAGAAATTGAGCTTGTTGTCTTTTTTGATTTTGCCCAGCTGCTCGAGGACGCTCTTGTTGTCGGCAAAGACGGAGAATTTGCTCAGGTTCGCGGCATCCTTTAAGAAGCCGTCGCCGATACATTCACGCAGCAGGTCGGTCAGCCCGGGGTTGGACTGATAGAGCCAGCGGCGGTAGGCGATGCCGTTGGTGACGTTCTTGAATTTCGTGGGACTGTCGAGGTATTCGTCCTTGAAGGTTTCCTTCTTGATGATTTCGCTGTGGATTTTCGCAACGCCGTTGACGCTGTGGGCGGCGTGGACGCAGAGGTTTGCCATTTTCACCTGATTGTTGAGTACGATGGACATTCTCGACACGCGCGCGCCGTCCTCGGTTCGCTCGTAGAGATCGCGGCAGTAGCGCTCGTTGATTTCCACGATGATGGAGAAGATGCGCGGGGTGACGCTCTTGAGGAGGTTGCAGTCCCATTTCTCGAGGGCTTCGGTCATGACGGTGTGGTTGGTGTAGGCAAAGGTGTTCTGGACGATGTGCCACGACTTGCTCCACGAATAGCCGCAGTCGTCAAGCAGGATGCGCATCAGCTCGGGAACGGCTAAGGTGGGGTGGGTGTCGTTGATATGAATGGCGACCTTTTCGTGAAGGTTGTCGAGCGTGCCGTAGACGCTCATATGCTCGGCGACGATGTCCCCCACCGACGCGGCGCTCATGAAATACTGCTGGCGCAGGCGCAGGGATTTTCCCTCGGCGTGGTTGTCGTTGGGGTAAAGAACCTTTGAAATCGCCTGCGCGATGATGTTCTGACCCAGCGCTTTGGAGTAGTCGCCCTTGTTGAACATGGACATATCAAAGCTCGGGCATTCGGCTTTCCAAAGGCGCAGGACGGACACGCCGTCGCTGTCATAGCCTGACACGTATAAGTCATACGGTACGGCAAGGACGGTTGTGTAGTTCTCGTGGGTGACGCAGTGGTAATGCTTGTCCCAGCTTTCGCGCAGCTCTCCGTCAAAGCGGATCTCGACCGCTTTGTCCGGAACAGGTACAAGCCAGCCCTTGCCGCCGGGCAGCCAGTTGTCGGGCAGCTCGGTCTGCCAGCCGTCCTCGAGCTTTTGTTTAAAAATACCGTATTCATAACAAATCGAATAGCCGGTGGCAGAATAACCCATGGTCGCCATGGCATCGAGGTAGCAGGCGGCGAGCCGTCCGAGTCCGCCGTTGCCCAGTCCCGCGTCAGGCTCCATCTCGAACACACCGGCGATGCTGATGTCAAAATCTTTGAGCGCATCGGTGACTTCGTTGATCATCTCGAGATTATACAGGCTTGTTTTTAAAGAGCGCCCCATGAGAAATTCCATGGAGAGGTAGTAAACTTTTTTCTTGCCCGCGGATTCAGTGCGGTTGATGAATTTGCGGCGCTTTTCTTTTAGGATGTCCACGACAATTTTGGTGACAGACTCATAGACTTGTTTGTCGGAAGCGGCGGCGGGGGTGGTCTGGTAATCGTCGTTGAGAATTTTTACAAAAGCCTGCCGGAAGTCGTCTTTGGAAATGGTTTTCGGCGCGGCGGGCACATTGGTTTTTGGCATGAAAATTCCTCCTGTTTTAAAGATGATAAATAAATGATGATACAAAGCAACTTTTGCTTTGTGTTATGGCTTTTCGAGCATTTGAACGGAATCTGAACTTTTAAACGATTTCGCCTTTTTTAGTATACCGCATTGGGGCGGTTTTTGTCAAGCACTTCCGCTTCTTTCGGAAAAATTATACGAAAATTTTTCATGGTTGTACGTTTGCGTGCAACTTTCGGGGGCTTTCGCGGGGTAGGTGTAAGAGGATTCTTACAAACTATATTGCTCCAC
This sequence comes from Oscillospiraceae bacterium, assembly GCA_047602575.1. Taxonomy (GTDB): domain Bacteria; phylum Bacillota; class Clostridia; order Oscillospirales; family Ruminococcaceae; genus UBA1366. Next base: position 156,282 of record JASGGY010000007.1, on the reverse strand, counting down.
CAATGAAAGCCTGCACTCTGATTGGCAAGGTTTCGTTGGTGGAGCAAGTACAGGAGAGGATGATGGCAATCGAACTGACAAGCAATGCCGCGCGCAGGCTGTTTGCGTTTTTTTACGCACGCAAACGGCACTGCGGCGAGGCGGCGATTCTGGCGGGGGCATCGCCGGAGCACGCGCAGGCGCTGGGCGAGGAGCTGTTGCGCAGCGCGGCGGTGAAGAAGCTGCTTGGCGAAAGCACGGGGCTTGACACGGTGAAGGCGGGGCTGGAGCGGCTGGCGTTCGGGCGGGCGAACGACGCGGTACGGCTGGTGTTTTCGGAGGAAGCGCCGGGGCGGCAGGAGCTGGAGCGAATGGATCTGTTCAATGTGTCGGAAATCAAGCGGGTCAAGGGCGGCGGGGTGGAAATCCGCCTGTTTGACCGGCAGAAGGCGCTGGAACGCTTGCTGGAGCTGGAAACGGCGCACAGCGGCGAGGACGCGGCGCAGCGGTTTTTCAAGGCGCTGGCGGATGCGTCCGACGGAGAATCCGGCGCGGGGGATGTGACCGCCGATGACGGGGTATAAGCGGTTTTCCCCGAAGCAGCGGTTGGTGCTGACATGGTGGAACAGCGCGCGGTACGACGGCTTTGATGCAATCATCTGCGACGGGGCGGTGCGCAGCGGCAAGACGTTCTGTATGTCAGTGTCGTTCGTTCTCTGGGCGACGGCACGGTTTAACGGCGGGGGCTTTGCGTTGTGCGGGAAAACCATCGCTTCCCTGCGGCGCAATGTGGTGACACCGCTGTGCGCGCGGCTGGCGGAGCTGGGCTTTTCGGTCAAGGATTTCCGGACGAAAAACTGCCTGGACATTTCCTGCGGGGCGGTGACGAACCGATTCTACCTGTTCGGCGGAAAGGACGAGGGCAGTGCGGCGCTGATTCAGGGCATCACACTGTGCGGGGTACTGCTTGACGAGGCGGCGCTGATGCCGCGGTCATTTGTGGAGCAGGCAATCGCCCGCTGTTCGGCGGAGGGTTCAAAGCTGTGGTTCAACTGCAATCCCGAGGGGCCTTACCACTGGTTCAAGCGCGAATGGATTGACAAGGCGGCGGCGAAAAACGCGCTGTATGTCAGCTTCACGCTGTATGACAATCCGTCGCTTTCCAAAAAAATGATCCGGCGTTATCACCGGCTATATTCCGGCGCGTTTTACGAGCGGTATGTGCTGGGAAAATGGGCGTCTGTTTCGGGGTTGGTTTATCCGATGTTTCACCCCGCAGCGACATTTTCCGACCCGCCCAGAGATATCGCACGGTACGCGGTCAGCTGCGATTACGGCACGGTGAACCCGTCGAGCTTCGGACTTTGGGGAGAGTCGGGCGGGGTGTGGTATCGTCTGGCGGAATACTACTACGACTCCCGCACGCAGGGGGCGCAGCGCACGGACGAGGAGCATTACGCGGGGCTGGAGGCGCTTTGCGGGGCGCTTCCGGTGGAAGCGGTGGTGTGCGACCCGTCGGCGGCGTCCTTTATCGCCTGCATCCGGCGGCACGGAAAGTTTCCGGTGCGTCCGGCGAAGAACGAGGTACTTAGCGGCATCCGGCGCGTGGGCGATGCGCTGCGGGGCGGAAAAATCAAAATCTCGGAGCGCTGTGCGGACACGCTGCGGGAATTTGCGCTCTACCGCTGGGACGACCGCGGCGGGGCGGACGCGCCGGTGAAGGAGCATGACCACGCGATGGACGACATCCGTTATTTTGTGACGGCATTTCTGGGGGATACGGGGTCGGATTTCCTTGTACTGTCGCTGTCGCGGGGCGGTGCGTGAGAAACGAGAAGGGAGAACAGCGTGAAAGAACAAGAAAATAAAATTGAGAGGGGGCATTGAATGCAGTTTCAATTTCAGAAAAAAGCCGCAAAGGCAGCGCGGGGTGCGAATTTACCTACGGCGGCAACGGCGGATCGGATGACAAACCAAGGTGTTTATGCCATCAGCGGACGGGGCTTGCTTGAACAGGAGCTGTTCGACGAGCTGCGGGCAAAGGTGCCGGTGATTGATGCTTGTATCACAAAAATCATTCGGCTGACGGGCGGGTTCTCCGTCAAATGCGCGGATGAGCGGTTTCAGGGCGAGATGGATCGCTTCTGCGCGGAGGTTCCGGTCAATTTATCGCAAAGCTCGTTGCAGAGCTTTCTGGACGGGTATCTGGACAGTCTGCTGACTTACGGCAAGGCGGCGGGGGAAATCCTTGTCGGCGGCAATCTGCAGGTCTGCGGGCTTTACAACGCGGACAGCGCGCTTGTGAAGGTGCGTCCGGCGCGGGGGACGTTTTCGCCGGAATACTACGCGGTGAACGCGGCAGCGGAGGTGAAAATCCCCAACCCGCAGTTCATTCTCTACACTGCGCTTAACCCCTCCCCGCGGTATCCGGACGGGATTTCGATGCTGCGCGGGCTGCCGTGCCTGAGCGATATTCTGCTGCGGATTTATGAATGCGTGGGACAGAATTTCGACCGCGTGGGCAATGTGCGGTATGCGGTGAGCTATAAGCCCGGCGCGGACGGGGCGGATCAGGCGGCGGCGCGGGAACGCGCGTTGCAGATTGCGCACGAATGGGCGGACGGCATGGCGGCGGCGCGCGGCGGTGTGGTGAAGGATTTCATCACGGTGGGCGACGTGGACATCAAGGTCATCGGGGCGGACAACCAGCTCATCGACACGGAGATTCCCGTGCGGCAGCTTTTGGAGCAGCTGGTGACGAAGCTTTCGATTCCGCCGTTTCTGCTGGGGCTCAACTGGAGTACGACGGAGCGGATGAGCAAGCAGCAGGCGGACATTCTTACAAGCGAGCTGGATTATTTCCGGCGCTTGCTGACACCGGTGATCCGGCAGATTGTGACGATGTTTCTGCGCTTGTCCGGCATGGACACCGACTTTTCGGTGGAATGGGACAACATCAATCTGCAGGATGAATCGGAGCTTTCAAAGGCACGGCTCAACAACGCGCAGGCAGAGTCGATTGAGCTGGAGAACGAAAAAATCAAGAGAGAAAGGGGTGTTGTTTGATGAGCGAGGAAATTCTAAACGATGCTGCTTTGGCAAAAATCAATCTGTACAGCCGGAAAACGCTCACCGCGGGCGAGGTGTACACCTTCCCGGTGATTCTGTGTGACAACGAGATTGACCGGGACGGCGAGCGGTTTTCCATCGCGGCGCTGCACACGCTGGCAGAGCTGTTTGTGGGAAAAACGGGTATCTTTGATCACAATCCCAAGGGGGAAAACCAGAACGCGCGGATTTATTCCGCAGAAATCAAAGCAGATCCGGCACGCAAAACCGCAGCGGGAGAGGTTTACACCTATCTGTACGCGGAGGCGTATATGGTGCGCACGGGGAAAAACGCGGATCTGATCGCGGAGATTGACGGCGGGATCAAGAAGGAAGTCAGCGTGAGCTGTGCTGTGAAAAGCCATCGGTGTTCGATTTGCGGTGCGACGGCAGAAGGCTTGCCTTGCCGGCATAAAAAGGGGCGGACGTATGACGGAAAGCTTTGTCACGTGATTCTGGATGCGCCGGCGGATGCTTATGAATGGTCGTTTGTGGCGGTTCCGGCGCAGCGGGGTGCGGGTGTCACAAAGCGCTACGGCGAGGGGGCTTGCGGCGACAACGGTGAATACCTGCGCGTGATCGAGCGACAGAACGAGCTAGTGGATGCGCTGACGGAGGATCTGCGCGGCGAGGTTTCCAAGCTGTGCGCGGTGTGCGAGCCGCTGCTCGGGGGCGATGTGGTGCGGGTGTTTCTTGAGAAGATGGAGGCGGACGAGCTGCTTTCGCTCAAGGCAAAGCTGCGCGTTCCGGCGCACAGCAGGGTGCTTCCGGTGCTGGCGGACAAGCCGGAGCGGGCGGAAAACAACCGCGGCTTTAAGCTGTAAACCTGTAAGCTTCGCGCAGCCGCGCGGGATAATATTCTTAAAAACGAAAGGGATTAAAATTTATGTACAACACGATTCAACTGGACAAGTCGCTTTACAACATCACCGGAAAAAGCTTCACGGAGGCGCTTTCCTCCGTCGATCCGGACGAGGCTTATCAGGGCACGCCCCTTGCGGCGCTCGACGCGTTTGAACGGCAGCTCAAGCGCTTTGACATCCGCATCAGCGGGAAGGATTCCGACCGGGTGGAGAAGTTCTTTCTCACAAAAGAATCCGCCGTGCTGTTTCCGGAATTCGTGCGCCGCACCATCAAGCAGGGCATGGACGAGGTTTCGTTCCTCCCGTTCATCGCGGCGGCGACAAGCTATACGGACGGTGTGGATTACCGCGGCTTAACCGTGACGAAATCCGGCACGGACACGGCAGTTGCGGAGAGCGCTTCGATTCCGGAAACAACGGTGAAGCTGGCTTCGGCGGTTTCCACGGTATCGAAATTCGCTCGCAGACTAACCTGCTCGTATGAATCCGTGCGCAAGCAGCGTCTGGAGGCGTTCGGCGTGATCCTGCGCAGTCTGGGCGCACAGATTTCCCGCGCGGTGAATGCGGCGGCGGTTTCTGCGCTGGCAAGCGGTGTGACGGCGACTTCCATCGCTGGTAGTGACATTGCTTACAGCGATCTGGCGGCTTTCTGGGCTTCGATGGGCGAATACGACATGAGCGTGATGCTTGTTCCCCCGGCGGCGATGGCGGAGATTCTGGCGTTGGAGGAAATGAAGTACTGCGTGGGCGACTACATGGCAGGCGGCAGCGTGAAAACGCCTTACGGTGTGACGCTGATTAAATGTCCCGCGCTGACGACCACGGCAGTCGGCATTGACGCGAAATGCGCACTGGAAGCGGTGTTCGCGACGGATGTGATTGTGGATTTTGACAAGCTGATTTCCACGCAGAACGAGGAAATCGCTTGCTCGGTGAGCGTGGGCTTCTGACGCAGAACGCCGGACGGGGGCTTTGCACGCTGACCGTGCGCGGCGTGACCGAAGCGGCGCAGGTTGACGCGCTCAGCATCTCGCTGTCGGCGCTGCTCGGGCAGACGATGACGAACGCGTCGCTGGGGACGCTCGATCTGTCGGCGAGTATGCTGTCGGGCATCCGGTTTATCCGAAATGGTATGACGGCGGCGTTTACGCTGGAATTTGTATACAAAGCGGTGGCGTGATGGGACGGTTTACTTTGCTGCTTTATCCATTGGGGCAGCCGGCGGTTTCCATCGGCGAAGGGATTTTGCGCGTGGTGTTTGAAAAGGAGCGCTACACGCCGTACGCTTCCCTATCCGCGGTGTTTTATATGGATACGCTTCCGCGGGACATTTATGCGATCCGCCTGAATGACGGTGCGGCGACGGTTTTTCACGGGTCGGCGGAATTCTGCGAGATCAAAAAAACGCCGCGCGGGATTCTCGCGCGCGTCAGGGCGGTAAGCTATTCCGCGGGGCTTGTCCGCAACGAGCCGAAGCCGGACTTACATTACGGCGTGAATCTGGCGGGGCTGCTTTCCAACAACATCAGCATTCCCTACGTGATTCCCGAAGCGGACACGATTACGGCGAATTATATTTATGTCAAGAAAAACTGCAGCTTATGGGATGCGGTGACGGCGCTTTGCATGAAAACCTACGGGGATTTCCCGTATCTGTTGGACTACCGGAATCTGCGCTTCACTGTGCCGGCAGGGGCGCAGTCGTACACCACAGCGTTTTCTGAACTGCTGGATTACGGGTTCGGCTCGGATCTGTCGCGCGTGATTTCTTTCGCCCATATGCAGGACGTCGACGGCAACACCGACACGTTCAACACGGCAAATACCTACGCGCAGGCACGGCAGATTGTGCGACACAAAGAGTTCGATTTCGACATCCAATGGGCGGCAAACCCGCAGACAGCACTCAACCAGCGCATCAACGACTCCATGCGCGCCGTGAAATACCGCACCCTGCGCTACCCCGGTTACCGCGGCGAGGATCTCCGCGAACGCATCACGGTAACAGGCGGCGATTTCTCCGTCACCAACATGGAAATCAGCCGCCTGCGCGTAGAACTCACCCCCCGCGGCATCACCACCCAACTGTGGTGCTATCAGGATGCGTTTTGTAATCAGTGAGTGCGGGGTTCTTGGAGGGCGCTGCCCTCCAAACCACCTGCCAAAGGGGGCGTTGCCCCCTCTGGACTCCCTCACCAAAGGGTACAAGTACCCTTTGGAAACCCATAGTTGTTGGGATTTCACTTCGTGCGTTTTATTCGGGATTCATAGGGAATAAGTGTTTGTGATTCTGCTTGGGGTGCAGCGAATTCGTAAAATTGCTTGGCTAAAAAGCTCGCTTTGTGCGGGCTTTTTTGCGTGCGGGTGTTGCTTTGTTCACAAGTTTCGTGGTATAATGACACGTAACAGGCTTAACAGAAGACAAATATAAGCTCGTTTTTAAGCGCGCTTATGGTAACACAAAGCCGAAGCTAAGACATAAGTTTTCTGAGAAACACAAAGTATAATCTATGAAACAATGGGTTTCCAAAGGGTACTTGTACCCTTTGGTGAGGGAGTCCAGAGGGGGCAACGCCCCCTTTGGTCAGAGGGTTTATCACATTTGGGGGATTTCATGGCGACGGTATTGATTGTGGTGATTTATGCAGCGTTTATCAGCTTGGGGATTCCGGACTCGCTGTTCGGGTCGGCTTGGCCGGTGATTCATGAGGAATTTCAGCTGCCGGTTTCATATGCAAGCTTCGTCACGCTGACGATTTCGGCGGGGACGGTGACGGCAAGTTTTTTCAGCGCGAAGATTATCCGGCTTTTGAAAACAGGGCCGGTCACGGCGCTGAGTACGACGGTGACAGCGCTGGCGCTGTTCGGGTTTTCGGTGTCGCCGCATTTTCTGTGGCTGTTTGTGATGGCTGTGCCGCTCGGGTTGGGGGCGGGGGCGATTGACGCGGCGCTGAACAACTATGTGGCGCTGCATTATAAGGTTTCGCACATGAATTTTTTGCACTGCTTTTACGGCGTGGGCGTTTCGGCGAGTCCGTTGATTTTGTCGGCATTTTTAGGGGAAAACGCAAGCTGGCGCAGCGGATACCGGATGATGTTTTTCTTTCAGGCTTCCATCGCGCTGCTGACGATACTTGCGCTCCCCGTGTGGAAAAAGGCGCAGGCACGGCGCAGCGAAGATACGGGGGCGCAGGAACTTGTACAGGCAGATATTCCTTTCATAAAGCTGCTCGGGTCGGCGCAGGTGCGTTTATCCAGTGCGGTGTTTTTCGGTTCTTGCACGGTGGAGAGCGTCTGCGGGATCTGGGGCACGTCGTTTCTGGTTGAAGTCAAAGGCTTTGATGCGGGCATCGCGGCGCGGACGATCGGGTTTTACTACATGGGGATTGCGCTGGGCAGGTTTATTTCGGGCGTTCTGTCGAGTCGCGTGCGGGAAATGACGATCCTGAAAATCGGGCAGGTGATTCTATGCGGGGCGATTGCATCAGTGTTTTTGCCGCTGCCCGCCGGAATGGCGCAGGCGGGGCTGTTTCTCATCGGCATCGGGAACGCTGCAGTTTATCCGATTATGACGCATCTGACGCCGCGGCGCTTTGGCGCGAACCAGTCGCAGTCGGTAATGGGGGTGCAGATGGCAGGGGCAAACATTGCGTTTCTGGCGATGCCGCCGCTGTTCGGACTGATGTCGAACTATCTGGGACTGCGGATTTTCCCGCTGTTTCTGGCTGTGTTTTTTACCGCAACGGTTGCCGCGCAGCTGCGTTTGTTGAAAGGCGAACGCGCGCCGGCTGCGCGGTAGCGGTGTAAGGGTTTAATTCCGGCGGAGCGCTGTGCGGAAAAAGCTTACGGCGATTTCGGCGGAACGAATATAGAAAATGGAGGGTTGAGGGAAATGGTTGCAAAAACGCCCCCGATGGGGTGGAACAGCTGGGACTGCTACGGCGCGGCTGTGACGGAGGAAATTGTCCGGAAAAACGCGGAATACATGGCGGCGCATCTCAAGGGATTTGGTTGGGAATATGTGGTGGTTGACATCCAGTGGTCGCAGCCCACGGCAACCAATCACGAGTACGTGCATTTTACGGAGCTTGAGATGGATGCGTACAGCCGGTTGATTCCGGCGGTGAACCGCTTTCCGTCGGCAAAGGACGGGGCGGGCTTTGCGCCGCTGGCAGACTATGTTCACGGGCTGGGGCTGAAGTTCGGCATTCACATCATGCGCGGGATTCCGCGGCAAGCTTGTCACCGGAACACGGCGATTCTGGGTACGGACAAGACGGCACGGGCGGTTGCGCGGCACAATTCGATCTGCCAATGGAACTCGGATATGTACGGGCTCAACCCCGACGAGCCGGCGGCACAGCTGTATTATGACAGCTTGTTCCAGCTGTACGCTTCGTGGGGCGTGGATTACGTCAAGGTGGACGATATTGCAAACCATTATCCGCGCGATGAAGTCGAGATGATCAGCAAGGCGATTACGTCCTGCGGGCGGGAAATGGTGCTGAGCCTTTCACCTGGACCGGCGCGCATCGAGGAAGCCGAGCATCTCAAGCAGCACGCGAACCTCTGGCGGATCACCGACGATTTCTGGGATCAGTGGACGCTGCTCTACCAGATGTTTGCGCGCGCGGAGGTCTGGAGCATTCACGCGGGACCCAGGCACTGGCCGGACGCGGATATGCTGCCCGTCGGCGCGATTTTGCAGGACTACGACAAGTCCAACCGGACGAAGTTCACGCAGGACGAACAGATCACAATGCTGACGCTGTGGTGCATCATGCGTTCCCCCCTCATGATCGGCGGAGATCTCGTCTACAACGACCCCTTCACCGACGCGCTCCTCACCAACGCCGACCTCCTCGAAATGCTCTCCCAATCCCGCGGTGCGCGTCAGCTCTATCGGCGCGTAGTCAATGGCTTGGAGGAAATTGTCTGGCTCGCTCACCGCGCGGACGGCGGCTATTACCTCGCTGTATTTAACGCAAGCGATTCGCCTGCCGAAATAGCCGTTGATCTCAATGCCTGCGAAATCAACTCCCCCTCCGAGATTTATGACCTTTGGGCGCACTCCCCCCTCCCCCTCAGCCAAAATCTCACTGTCACCCTCCCCGCCCACGGCGCTGCCGCCTTCCGAATTTTGTAGTTTGATACCTTTCCCAAAGGGGGCGTTGCCCCCTCTGGACTCCCTCACCAAAGGGTGCATGCACCCTTTGGAAACCCGTTGTTTGTATCGCTCGCATTTGTGGGTTTTTGAGGATTTGGCGGGTGGGGTCGTTTGTGCGTCTTTCTGTTTAAACTGGGTTTAGAGATAATAAATTGCCGCTGTTTTTTACAGCGGCAATTGTTGTTGTATACAGTTTTTTTATATTGGTGCGTCATATAAACATAGCAAGCTATAAATTCACTCGAAATAAGTAAAAGCAAACAAAAGTATAATTGCAAAAACAATGGGTTTCCAAAGGGTACATAGCTGCCGCGCACGGCAGCTTTACCCTCTTGGTGAGGGAGTCCAGAGGGGGCAACGCCCCCTTTGGCAGGGGTGTCCAGAGGGGGCAGCGCCCCCTTTGGTTAGTCATCGGAAAGGTCAGATTCAAGCTGGGTAAGGACTTTGTCGGTGTTGTCGAGTTTGGATTGTTTGGTGACGGCGGCGTTGACGTCGAAGGATTTGATTTCGTCGCTGGTGAGCATACGCTTGGCGCTGAGGAGCATGACGATTTTCTTGCCGATTTTGCCGACGTTGTCGATGAAGCGGGTGTGTGTGCCGGTCATGATATCGGGGACGGGAGAGATATCTTTTTTGTCGAGGTCAATGACTTCCTCGACGGTATCGACGATAAAGCCGGCTTCGACGCCTTCGGTGCGCAGGACGATGATGCAGGTGCGGTCGTCGAATTCGATTTCGGGCTTATTAAAGCGCATACGCACGCTGATGACGGGAATGATCACGCCGCGCAGGTTGATGACACCTTTGACGTAATAGGGAAACTCGGGCACGTCGGTGATTTCCTGCACCTCGACGATTTCCTGCACTTCGGAGATCGGGAAGGCATAATGCCGTTCGCCGATGAGGAAGGAGAGGAATTTCTCGGTGGTGACGACGATTTCTTCTTGCTGCTTAAAACGGTTGAGGATATTGCTCATATCTTAACCTCCCTGACTTTCGTAGCTTGCGTAGCGTTTTGTGACGATGCCGCTGATTTTGTCGAGCGGTGCCTGCACCATGACAGCGCCTTTTTCGAAGGCGACGCAGGGCATACCGTAGACGATGCAGGTTGCTTTGTTCTGACCGATGGTATACGCGCCTTTGTTGTACATTTTCAGTAAGCCCTCGGCACCGTCGGCGCCCATGCCGGTCATAATCACGCCGATTGCCTTTTCGCCGGCGGCTTCGGCGACGCTGGAAAACAGCACATCGACGGACGGGCAATGACCGGAAACCTTTTCGCCGGTTCTGACGCGGACGTAGTAGCCGTTTAAGTCCTTTTTCAGCTCCATCTGGAAATCGCCGGGGGCGAGGAGTGCCAGCCCGGGGCGGAGGCGGTCGCCGTTTTCGGCTTCCTTGACCTCGATGTCGCAGAGCTTGTTGAGCCTGTCGGCGAACATTTTTGTAAAGACGGGCGGCATGTGCTGGACAACCACGATCGGCGGGCAGTCCGCAGCCATGCCGGTGAGGACGATCTGCAGTGCGTCCGTTCCCGCCGGTGGAAGCGCCCATGGCGATGAGTGTGCCGGCGGCGGCTTTTGCGCGCGCGGCGAGGGTTTTGATGTCGGGAACGGGGGGCTTTTCGCGGACCTCCTGCGGCTTTTTCGCAACCGGCAGGCGCGAACGGCGCACCCTTGCGGAGGCGGCGGTGATGACCTTGGTTTTTAATTCCTCGGCAAACGCAGCGAGATCCTGCGGCGAGCGGATGACGGACTTTTTAACGTAATCCACCGCGCCCGCGTCGAGCGCGTCAAACGCCATGATCGGGGCGCTTGACACCACGACCACAGGGATCGGGTACTGCGGGATTAATTTTTTTAAAAACTGGATGCCGTTCATCTTGGGCATTTCGACGTCGAGGGTTAAAACGTCGGGGCGCAGCGCGATGATTTTGTCGCGCGCTTCATAAGCGTCCCCCGCTTTTCCGACGACCTCGATTGCTTCGTCGGCTGAAAGAAACTTCGCGAGCGTTTCACGAAAGAGGACGGAGTCGTCCACGATGAGCACTTTAACCCGCTTGGTTGTTTGGTCGAGATTGTCCATACGCGTTCCCCACTATACTATGTTTCTTTTTTCTGGTAAATTGCAGGCTGGATGTAGGTAAACCGGCTGTTTTTGGAAATGCTTTCGGCGTGACCGATGAAGAGGTAGCTTTGGTTTTTCATCGCGTCGTACATCCGGTCAATCAGCGCGTCCTTGGTTGGCGTATCGAAATAAATCATAACATTGCGACAGGAAATCAGATCAAACGGCTTTTTATAAATGATCTTATCCATCAGGTTAAACTGGCGGAACACAACCTCGCCGCGCAGAAACGCGCGCACGCGGTAGGTGGAGTCGGAGATCTTCTCGAAGTATTTGTTCACCCATTCCGCGGGGAGGGTTTTCACGGATTCGGCCGAATACTCGGCTTTGCGCGCTTTTTCGAGCGCGGCGGTCGAGATGTCGGTGGCAAGGATTTTTAAATCCCACTCGGCTTTTTTCGCGCCGAAATACTCATCAATCACCATCGCGAGGGTATAGGGTTCTTCCCCCGTCGAGGAAGCGGCGCACCAGATGCGGGCGTCCTTGTCGCGGACGGTCTGCTCGATGCGGGGCAGGACGACTTTTTTTAAGAATTCAAAATGCTCCGGCTCGCGGAGGAAAAAGGTGTGGTTGGTGGTCAGGCGGTTGACCATCTCGCGGACTTCCTTGCCGGAGGGGTCGCTGAACACCAGATCAAAGTATTCTTTAAACGACTGGCAACCCTTCTCAACGGTGAGGTTTGAGAGTCTGCCCTCGATGAGGACGCGTTTTTTGATGAGATTGATGCCGTAGTTGCCGTGGATATAGTTGACGATTCTGGAAAAATCAGCATCAGTCAGCCGGACGTCCATGCGCAATCCCCCTGTTTATTCGATTTCGGGAAAACTGCCGCGGTCAGTCAAGCACAAGCTTGCGGATGTGGAGGAGCATGACCGTGTCCTCGCCATAATCGAGAATGCTCTGGATATAGCGGGAGGCGTTGACGTTCTTGAAATCGGGGGTTTTGCAGAGAGAATCGGGCGAAACAAAGGACACCTCGCGGATGTTGTCCACGATCAGCCCCGCCTGAAAATCGCCGATGTCCACGACGATGATGCAGTTGCGGCGGTTGTATTCAATTTCAGGCTCGCCGAATTTCTTCCGGATGCTGATCACGGGCACGACCTTACCGCGGATGTTGATGACACCGCTGATATAGTCGGGCACTTTGGGAACGTAGGTCAGCGGCTGCATCTGGATGATTTCGGTGATGTAGCTGATGTCGAAGCCGAACAGGCGCTCATCGACGTAGAACATCATGATTTCGCCGCCGTCGGTGGTGAATTTTTTCACCGATTCGTTGTATAATTCCTCACTCATGGGCGTATCCTTTCGCGGGCGTCAGAAGCCCAGCAGAATGTTGCTGATGTCCAGAATAATGGTGATGCTGCCGTCGCCGAGGATGGTGCAGCCCGCCATGCCGTTTTGCTTGACGTTGAAGCGGCTTAACAGCGGCGAGAAAGGTTTTACGACGACCTGCTGCTCTCCTAAGAGCTTATCCACCAGGAAGCAGGCGCTCTTGCCCTCGGATTCCACGACCATGACCATTGCGTCATAGGCGTCGGTTTTCGCGTCGGGCACGTCGAAGAACTTGTGCAGGCGGATGAGGGGGAAGCATTCCCCGCGCAGCTTGATCATTTCGTTGCCGGAGGTGTCGTAGATCAGCTGGCTTTTCGTCAGCTTGAACGACTCGCGGACGACGTTGATGGGTACGGTAAAGATGGAGCTGCCCACTGCGACCTCGATGCCATCAACGATGGCAAGGGAGAGCGGGATTTTGATGATGAAGCTGGTTCCCTCGCCCCATTTGCTGTCGACGGAAACCGTTCCGCCGATTTTCTCAATGTTCTTGCGCACCACGTCCATACCCACGCCGCGTCCGGAAAACTCGGTGACGGCTTCGTTGGTGGAAAAACCGGGGAGCATGATCATGTTGAAGATTTCTTTGTCGCTGTATTCGGACTCGTCCTTGGTCAGCATACCTTGCTTTTTGGCTTTGGCAAGCACCTTTTCGGTGTTGACACCCGCGCCGTCGTCGCCGACGACGATGATAACCTCGCTTGAGGCGTTATAGGCGGAGAGGGTGATCGTGCCTTTTTCGGGCTTGCCCTTGGCGATGCGTTCCGCGGGGTCGTCCTCGATGCCGTGATCCATGGAGTTACGGACCATGTGCATGAGCGGGTCGTTGAGGACGTCAATGACGCTCTTATCGACCTCGGTTTCCTCGCCCTCAAAGACGAGGTCAACGTCCTTGTTGAGCTTGATTTTCATATCGCGGACGATGCGCGTCATTTTGCTGAAAGCGCCAGAAATCGGCACCATGCGGATGGACATGACGATATCCTGCAGCTCGTCGGTGAGCTTGCGCAGCTGGCGCGAGGCTTTCTGGAAATTATCCAGCTTTAAGTTCTTTAAATCGGGGTTTGCGACGACCATGGCTTCGGCGATGACAATTTCGCCGACCATATCCAGCAGCAGGTCAAGCTTGTTGAGGTTGACGCTGATTAAGCTTTGTTTGCCGGCGTTTTTCGCGCCGATGAGGCTGTTAAGCTGTTCGACGCTCTGGGCGGGAACATCCTTTTTCTCCTCCTCCGCCGGCGGGGGCGGGGCTTCCTGCGCGGGTTTTTTCTCCGCCTTTTTCTTCTTCCCCGGCACGGGCTTGGGGGCTTCCGCCACAGGCTGTGGTGCGTTTTCTTCAATTTCGTAGGATTTGACGTTCAACGCGTTTTCGATTGCGCTGAACACAATTTTCTCGTCGTCGGTGGCTTTGAACGATATCAGGAAGCCGTTTTCGACGATGACCTTGGCGGTGGCGGGGTTGGTTTCGATGTCCGCGGGGGTGAATTGCAGCACATCGCATTCGTCGCGGATTTTATTAATCAGAAGCAATGCGCGGAGATTTTCCATCTCGCAGCCGTCCTCGAAAAAGACGCGCACGGTGGTGAGTCCGGCTGCTGCGGGCTGTGCGGCAGCGGCGGCTTGCGCGGGTGCTTCGGCGGGAACGCCCCCGTTTTTGAGCAGCTTAACGTAATCCTCGATTTTCGCAATCTGGGCGGAAAAATCAGTCGCTTGCGCCGTTTCGTCGGAGAGCAGGTCGATTTCCGCCTTGAGCAAATCAGACGCGGCGAACACCAGCTCATACAGCGCCGCTGCCGAGCCGATTTTGGGCTTTTCCTCGCGCAGGATAAAGAACATATCCTCGATGCTGTGCGCAAGAACGGACATATTTTCAAGACCCATCATCGCGGAGCTGCCCTTGATGGTGTGCATGATTCTAAAAATTTCGTTGATATCCTCGTCGACGAAGCGGTTGTTGCTTTCGGTGCGGAGCAATATCTGGTCAAGCTGTTCTAAGAGCGAGGTGGATTCGTAGATATACATATCCACCATGGATTCCATGCCAGCCTCAAATCTTCCCATCGTGTGGTTCTCCTTCAAGCAATTTGTCAGTATTTCCCTGAAAACGTATCATCCAGGCTGATGGAGGGTTCATCCTCGTCGTCATAGCTGAAGGCGGAGGAGAATTTCGGGATGACGATGTCGTCGTCGTCGTCAACCGGTGCGATGAATTTCGGGGCGGCAGGTTTGGATTTCTTCGGGGCGCGTTTTGCTGCACCGCCGGAGAAGCCGTGGGATGCGCCGCTTTTCTTGAGCTTGAATTTGGAAATCAACTCGTCGAGCATCGTTACCTGACCGGTCAGCTCCTCGCTGGCTGCGGCGCTTTCCTCGGCGGTTGCGGAGTTGGTCTGAACGACTGCGGAAATCTGATCGATGCCCTGAGAAACCTGCTCGATGGAGCGGGACTGGATCTGGGTGGCATCTGCGATTTCGCGGATGAGCCCGTCAACCGCACCGAACGCGGTGACGATTTTCTCGAGCGACTGGGCGGTGGAATTGGCGATGTCCGTTCCGTCGTTTACTTTTTCGATGGAAGCTTCGATCAGCTCGGTGGTATCCTTCGCGGCGGCTGCGCTCTTGGCGGCGAGGTTTCTCACCTCGTCGGCGACAACGGCAAAGCCCTTGCCGGCGGCACCGGCTCTTGCGGCTTCGACGGCGGCGTTGAGCGCGAGAATGTTGGTCTGGAACGCGATATCATCGATGACTTTGATGATCTTGGAAATCTGGTTGGAGGAGTCGTTGATTTCGTTCATGGCGGCGATCATCTGGCGCATCTGCTTGTCACCGCTGCCGACTTCCTTGCCGGCAACCTGCATTTGCTCAAGCACCTGCTCGGTGTTGCCTGCGGTGGTTTTCACCTGACCGGAAATTTCGGAGATGGTTGCGGCAAGTTCCTGAATCGAGCTTGCTTGTTCGGTTGCGCCCTGCGAGAGGGACTGGGAAGCGCTGGCAACCTGGTTTGCGCCGGTGTTGACCTGCGCGGAGGACTCGGAGATGGAGAGCAGCGTCGTATTGAGCGAGCCGGAAATTTCGAGCAACGCTTTTTTAATCGACGCAAATTCGCCGGCATAATCGCTTGTGAGCGAAACGCGCATATCGCCGTTTGCCATGGTTTGCAGCACATCGGTGATTTCGGCGATGTATTTGACATAGCCGCGCAGGCGGTCGGCGATCTGGGACACGCTGTTGGTGAGCTGTCCGATTTCGTCGTTGGTGATGTCCTCGGGGTTGACGAAAATATTGAGGTCGCCCTTTGCGATTTTCAGTGCAGTGGAGCTGATTTTCTTCACGCCGCCGCTGATGTTCATAGAAACAATGAAAGCCAGAAAACCGACTAAAAGAATGATGATGCTCACGAAGATGACGGTGAAGCGAATGGTTGCATCCATATCATCCTGAATGATGCCGGTTTCATAGGTGCCGTACTGGTCGATGAGGTCGCCCATGAGGTTTACGGTTTCGCGCATTGTGTTGAAATCATCCTGATGCGCGGTGAATTTGGCTGCAGTTCCCGCTGCGGTTTCCGTACCGCTTAAAAATGCTTCAATATCAAACGATGCGCGCCATGTTTCATAGGTGCTTTCAAATTCTTTTTTCAATGTGGCGAAGGTTTTACCGCTCTCGGATTCTTTAAAAGTATCGCCGTTTTCAGACGCAGCGAAAATGTCATATGCTTTGTTGATGCGGTCCACCGCACCGGTGCCGTCGGCGAATTTCAGGTTATCATTGAAATCGGCAAGTGTGTCCTTTGTCTGGTCAGCGGTAAAAACGCCTTTGGTGTTATAGAGCGTGATTTCTGCTTCTGTTGACTGATAGAGATCACGGTCGGCGTTAAGAACCAAGCTCTGGCACGCATTGTCCGTATCCGAGAGAACGCTCATGGTTCGCTCATGAACCTTGACCATATTCAACGATAAAAATATGACGTTTGCGATTGCAAGCAGAACCATCGGCAGGATGATAATGGCAATTTTTCCGTTGAGCTTCATGTTTTTGATGAACTTCATACACATTCCTCGATTCGTTATATTCACGCGTGCGAAGGATGCGGGGCGGCGCGTGGGTGTTGAAGTTATTATACAACATTTTTTCGCACAAATCAAGTGGTTTTCGCTGTTTTATCAAGGAATAATATTTTTTTCTCAACGGAATTTGTTTGATTTGCACAATGTGAATTTATACATTTTGTTAAAATAGCAGAACGAAAAACAATTGTTATAAAATGCCGAAAAAACAGCGCCTGTTCGGGCGCTGTTTTTAAGTGGTTATTCAGCTTTTTGATGCGTGGCACAACCCGCGCAGCAGGAGCAGCTTCCTTGGCACGACGGTTCGTCGGCTTTGGGTTTGGCGGTGGCATTGCAGCCGGAGCAGCCGATGCAAGCCGCGCCGTTTTTCTTTTTTCGGACGATATAAGCGATGTCAAGCGCAAGCAGCAGCGCGATAACCGCGCAAACGGCGATTGTGCCGAGGTTTTCGGTAATGAGATGCAGCATACGAACCATCCTTTCCGGGGGATTTATGACGGTTGGTTATTTGGCTGAAACGGCGCGGACGCTTGTCAGCTTGCCGCTGTGTTCGCGGTAGGGCTTCACGAGCAGGAAGACAAACGCTGCGGCGACGGCGAACGCGATTGCCGTACCGATGCCCAAGCCGCCGCCGGTAAAGAATCTGCCGAGCTGGTAGATGCAAAGGGCGGCAATGTAGGCGAGCCCGGTCTGGTAGCCGATGGCGATGAACGTCCATTTTGCGCTGCCCATTTCGCGGCGGATTGCGCCGATGGCGGCAAAGCAGGGTGCGCAGAGGAGGTTGAACACGAGAAAGGAATAGGCGGCGAGGGGGGTGAGGATCGACTGGAGGTTCGACCAGATTTCCTCGCCGTTTTCGGCGACTTCACCGTTGTAGCGGAACATGACACCGAATGTGCCGACGACGTTTTCTTTCGCGACAAGTCCGGAAATCGCGGCGACGGCAGACTGCCAGTTGCCCCAGCCCAAGGGGGTGAAGATGACTGCGATTGCGCCGCCGATTGCGGCTAAGAGGGAATCCGCGCCGTCAACCGCGCCGAAGCTGCCGTCCGTGAAGCCGTAGCTTGACAGGAACCAGATGAGCGCGCAGGCGATGAAGATGATGGTTCCGGCTTTGATGACGAAGGATTTGGCTCTGTCCCACATATGGATGAAAACGCCCTTTGCACCGGGGATGTGGTAGGTGGGAAGCTCCATGACAAAGGGGGCGGGTTCGCCGGCGAAGGCTTTTGATTTCTTTAAGATGACGCCGGAGAAGATGATGGCGGCGATGCCGACGAAGTAGCCGGAGGTCGCAACCCACGAAGCATTATCAAACATCGCGCCGGCGATCAAGGCAATGACGGGGATTTTCGCGCCGCAGGGAATGAACGTGGTGAGCATGATGGTCATTTTACGGTCTTTTTCGTTCTCGATGGTGCGGGAAGCCATGACACCCGGCACGCCGCAGCCGGAAGCCACGAGCATGGGGATGAAGGATTTTCCGGAAAGTCCGAAGCGGCGGAAGATTCTATCCATGATAAACGCGACACGCGCCATGTAGCCGCAGTCCTCAAGCAGGGCGAGGAGGAAGAACAGCACGAGCATTTGGGGCAGAAAGCCCAGCACCGCGCCTACGCCGGCGATGATGCCGTTGATTGTGAGATCCTGCACCCACGGTGCTGCGTGGATGGCGTCGAGTCCTTTTTCGGCAAGGACGGGAACGCCGGTCACCCAAACGCCGTAGTCGGCGGGGTCGGGTTCTTCCACGGCGGCCGCTGCGGTGTAGGCAGAGAAATCAACGGAATATGTAGAAACCTCTCCGTCCTCATTTTCGTATTCGGCGACTGCGGTGAGGTTTGTCGCGGTGTCGGCTGAAATGCCTTGTTCATCGGCGGCGGCTTCAAAGGCGGAAACCTGCGCGTCGGCAACGGCGAATTCCTCGGATGCGTCGGCATAATCGGACGAACCGATGCCGGCGAGATGCCAGCCGTCGCCGAACACGCCGTCGTTTGCCCAATCGGTGAAGATGGTTCCGACAGTGGAAACGGACAGGAAGTAAACGAGGAACATCACGACCGCAAAGATGGGCAGCGCCAGAAAGCGGTTTGTGACGATGCGGTCGATTTTATCCGACGCGGAAAGCCCGGTGGTTTTTTTCTTGGACACATCACCGATGACACCGGTTATCAGGTCATAGCGCTCGCCGGTGATGATGGATTCGCTGTCGTCGTCGAGGGCGCTTTCGCAGTCGGCAACGGCAGCTTCGATGCGGGCGGAGAGGTCGACATCCAGCTTCAGCTGCGCATTGGCTTTTTCGTCGCGTTCAAAGAGCTTGACCGCGTACCAGCGCAGGCGGTTTTCTTCCACGGCTCCTGCGATCAAGGCGGCGATTTTCTCAACCGCGGTTTCGACGCTTTCAGAGAAGCGGTGGAGTGCGGGGGTTTTTGCGGACTTTGCAGCTGCGATGGCGGTTTTAGCGGCTTCCAGCGAGCCTTCGCCCTTGACGGCGGTGATTTCCACCACGGGGCAGCCTAAGACCTCGGAAAGCTTGGCGGTATCGATCTTATCGCCGCGTTTTTTCACGATGTCCATCATATTGAGCGCGACGATCATGGGCGTGCCGAGTTCGGCAAGCTGGGTGGTCAGGTAGAGGTTGCGCTCGATGTTAGAGGCATCGACAATGTTCAGAATCACATCCGGCTTTTCCGCGAGCAGATAATTCCGGGAAACGACCTCCTCAAGGGTATAGGGCGACAGCGAATAGATGCCGGGCAAGTCTGTGACTTTCACGTCCTTTTCGCCTTTGAGGCGACCCTCCTTCTTTTCGACGGTGACGCCGGGCCAGTTTCCGACGTACTGCGACGAGCCCGTGAGCGTGTTGAACAGGGTTGTCTTTCCGCAGTTCGGGTTGCCCGCCAGAGCGATTGTGAGCGACATATATCAACCATTCCTTTCCGGTATTGTGCCTAAAGCTTGTTTTTTCAGCAGAAACGCTTATGTTAGTTATCGCTAACTCTGTTGGCGAAAATTCGCAGACCAGCGGGGTTATTCTACCTGAATGCTGTCTGCGTCTGCTTTTCTCAGAGAAAGTTCATAGCCACGAACGGTAATTTCAATCGGGTCGCCGAGGGGAGCAACCTTCCGCACAAAGACCGACACGCCCTTTGTGATCCCCATGTCCATAATCCGCCGTTTGACCGCGCCTTCGCCGATGAGCTTGACCACGGTGACGGTTTCGCCGCAGGCGGTGTTCTTGAGCGTTTTCATTCCGCAAAACTCCCTTTATTTCAATAAAATTATACGATGATTCTGCCTGCGAGGGTTCTGTCGAGGGCGACGCGTGTGCCTTTGACGTTGATGATCAGATTTCCGCCGATTTCGGACACGACCGAAACGCTCACGCCCTCGATAAAGCCGAGGTTTTCTAAAAAGCGCTTGGTGTCGTCCTTTCCGGTAATCTTCTTCACCGAGAACGCACTGCCTTTTCCAGCCATAGTAAGCGGCATACAATCTCCTCCTTACATTCTATCCAAGATGCTTGGTTTCAAGAACCGGACAAGCGGATTTTTTTCGCAATCCGGTACGGGGTGCGCACTTAGCGCTTGCTAACCCTACCATAAGTTTACCACTGCTAACCGACTTTGTCAAGGGTTTTCGACAAAATAATTTCCACAAAAAAGCGCGTTTCCCCCGCGCGGAACTTGTAAAAATGCCACACGGGGAAATGTGAACAGCTCACGGGCGTTTTGGAATTTGCAAAACAAAGACTGTACAAAAGCATTTTTCTGATACAGTCTTTGTTTTGTTTACAATATGTGGTCGGTAATGCAATCGTACCAATGTACATAGCATATGCCGTTGACCGTTAATCGCGCATTATCTGGCAGTTGCTCACTCCACGGCTTGTCGTTGCGCTTCATATTCCAGTCGTTGCGGTTGAATCGCCGCCAAAGGACTGTGCGTCCGGTTTGGTCGAGATATGTTTCGGACAGAACCCCTCCGTTATCGTTTTCAATATCCATCACAAGTATGGTATCATACGCCCTGCCGCCGATGGTTACGGTATAACGCCCGACAACATCCAGTGCGGAGGGAATATTCGGACAAGAGATACACGCTCCGTCGCGCTGAATCATCCCCCGCGGCACCGGATAAATATTGTTGCCGCAGTTATCTTCTCCAAAGCCCCAGTTTGGCAGGAAATCATCGCTATCTAAAAATGTGCAGATGCATTTGACTTCATTCTCCATGTGACTCTCAGCCAGAATACGGCAATGCGTGTCCGTAAGCTGTGCCACAAAAGATCGGTTGATTCCGGATTTGCCGTCTGCAAGCGTTTCTTCCGCAACAATCTCGACGCCTTTGATCCCATGAATAACTGCATTTCCTGTGACTTTCATGGCATATTGTTCCTGGCGTTGGCGGCTCGAGCAATCATAAATCGCCCACGTGCAGGTTTTTCCAAGACAAGGAACTGCAAACCATCCCAGCATTTCCTCCCACTTCACCGCAAACGGCGGCTGATCCGAGGGGGAAATGGTGTATTCGGGTAATCTGCTTGGCAATTTGCGCATATGTTTTTCTCCTTTCGGTTCGTATGCCGCGCGGAACTGCTTTTTTTCTGTGTACAGACGGCTTTTCACCGTACCGACCGGAACGCCCAGCAAACGCGCAATTTCAGCTTGCGGCAAATCGTTGAAATAAGACAGGCAAAGAATTTTTCGGCTCGTTTGCGGCAAATGCTCCAGAATATCTCTCACCATCAAGCTGCGTTCGCTGCTCTTTGAGAACAGGCCAACAGCGACATCCTCGCTGAGCGGAACTTCATCGCGTCCGGCGTTGCGTCTGTAATATTCGTTGCACTGATTGCGCGCAATTTGAAGCATCCACGGTTTGAAGCTGGTCGTATTTTTCAGCTTATCGCGATTGCGGTAGACAAGCAGGATCGTTTCTTGCAATACATCGTCCGCATCGGCAGGATTTCCGATCCGCCAGCGCACAAACCGTGTAAGCGCGCCCTGACATGGCAAGAAAAGCGCTTCAAATTCTTCCTTATCCATCCTATTCCCCCTCAGCTTGTATTGAAATCGACTTCACTTAACAAGATGGTTAAAGTGGCTGAAAAGTTCATTCCGCGAGAAAATAATTCTATATCAAAGTTCGTAGATATCGTTCCACAGAAGTATCAAAAGGCATGGATTGAACATTACTTGACTTCTATTTCCCATTCGCTTTGCTTAAAACCAACGAGAACTTTTTCGCCGCAGATGAGCAGCGGACGTTTGACGAGCATTCCGTCGGAGGCGAGGAGAGCAAGCTGTTCGTCCTCGGTCAGAGCGGGGAGCTTGTCGCGCAGGG
Source organism: Oscillospiraceae bacterium (assembly GCA_047602575.1). Lineage (GTDB taxonomy): Bacteria > Bacillota > Clostridia > Oscillospirales > Ruminococcaceae > UBA1366. The sequence continues at coordinate 134,299 of JASGGY010000007.1, read as the reverse complement.
CGAGTTCTTTATAGAGCAGACCGCTGGTGTTGAAGAAGCGTTTGAGGGGGAGTCCGCTGTACTTATGCCACAGTGCCAGCTCGGCGGCGGAGGGGTTGTCCAGCTTGATATCGCGATAGGTATAGGGGATGTTGCGGGACTGGAGGAAGAGTTCGGTCTTCCTGCAGGTTGAGCATTTGGGGTAGCAGAGGAGGGTAATGGACATAGAGGATGCTCCTTTTCTATAATCTTGGCGGGAGCAAGCCCCCGCCCTACTGGCAAAACGCTTTCTCAGTCGTAAAAGTCCGGACGGCCAAAGTAGCATCCGATCGGGTTTTCCTCTATGTGTTGCAGCATTCTGCAGTATTCTCTTTCGCTGCGGAGGATTTTTTCGTAGAACGAGGTCTGGAACAGCTTGCGGCCGGGGGTTGCGTCTTTTTTGTTGCAGGCGCGTGTGGTCAGGGATTTGTAGGCGCAGAGGATTGCGGGGATGGTAGGGCGGGGGCTTGCTCCCGCCGGGGGAATGGACAAAAGAAAAATGGCGTGGATGTGGGTGGGCATGATCACATAACTGTCCACGCACAGATGATCAAAGCGCAGTTCCAGCTCCTCAAGCTGCTGCTGCGCGATGATACCGGTTTGCGTCAGCACCACGCCGACATCGGAAGGCTCATATGCACTCTTTTCTGCATCCGGAATCACAGCCGATAAGAGCGGCGCACCATTCTGGATGTGTACGGTGATGAAATACAGCCCTTCCTGAGAATAGTCATAGTCCTTCAGGCGCGGGTGCTTTCGGCGGGGATGCGGCATGGTGATCACTCCTTTTCGGGTTGGCTGGCAGAAATCTTCCGGCACACCGGATTGCGCGCCAATATCAGCGGACTTCATTTTAAAATTTTGTTCTCCGTAAACGGCGGGAGCAAGCCCCCGCCCTACCCATTATACAACACCCGAATCAAAAAAACAACCATATCCTTACTGCTCGCTCCCCTTTCGACTTTGAAAAATTAATTTTTTTTAAACAGAGAAAAAAGTGCTTGCTTTTCTGCGCCGAATCTGTTAGAATATTTAGTGTTGATATTTCCACTAAGAAGTGAAAGGCAGGTGCAGTCAAATGGCAAAATGTGAAATTTGCGGAAAGGGCGTTACCTTTGGAATCAAGGTGTCCCACTCCCACAGAAGAACCAACAGAACCTGGAAGCCCAATGTCAAGCGCGTAAAGGCGGTTGTCAAGGGAACTCCTTGTCACGTTTATGCTTGCTCGAGATGCCTTCGTTCCGGTAAAGTTACCAGAGCGGTCTAAATTCGGCTTTCTTACGCAACCGCATAACAAAACGAAGCAGTCGCACGCGGCTGTTTTTTTTGTGCCCTCCCCCGCCCGGCTGCATCCGTTGCGGCGCATTGACGTGCTGCGGATTGTGTGCTATAATGGGGAAAATGTCAACGGCGTTTTTTGCCGAAAGGGAGGGGTTTTTATCAACAACATCGGTATTGCGTTTCTGCTCACCGCGCTCGCGGGTCTGTCAACGGGCATCGGAAGCCTGATTGCGCTGGTGACGAAAAAAACAAACAAGCGGTTTCTGTCTTTCTCGCTGGGGCTTTCGGCGGGGGTTATGATCTATGTTTCGATGGTGGAATTGTTCCCGCAAGCGAAAACGCTTTTATCTGGCGCGTACAGCGCGAAGCAGGCGGCGATTTTCACCGCGCTGAGCTTTTTCGGCGGAATGTTCCTCATTGCGTTCATTGACCGCATCATTCCGTCGGAAACAAACCCGCATGAGTCAAAGCTTGTCGAGGACATGAACGACACCAGCCATGTCCATGTGCAGAACAAGTTGCTGCGCACGGGATTTCTGACGGCACTCGCCATCGGCGTACATAATTTTCCGGAGGGGCTGGCGACCTTTGTCGCGGCGCTCCAGGAACCGACGGTGGCAATCCCTATCGTCGTGGCAATCGCCATCCACAATATCCCCGAGGGCATCGCGGTGAGCGTGCCGATTTATTTCGCAACGGGAAACCGCAAAAAAGCGTTTGTGTATTCCTTTTTGAGCGGGCTGTCCGAGCCGGTGGGCGCGGTGGTCGGCTATCTGCTTCTGATGCCCTTTATCAACGACACCGTAAACGGCGTGATTTTCGCGGCAATCGCGGGGATCATGGTGTTCATCTCCCTCGACGAGCTGCTTCCCTCCGCAAGGGAATACGGCGAGCATCACCTGTCCATTTACGGGCTTGTGACGGGCATGATCATCATGGCGGGCAGTCTGATTTTATTCATGTAATTGGAGGTTGGAGATTGGGACGGCGCGTTTGTGCGGGATTTGAGTTTGCATATAAAAAGGGAGCGAATTGGATTCGCTCCCTTTTGGGTAAAGATAAAGTATAAATCGTTTTTGAGCGTCCTAGTGGAATCACAAAATAGCAGCGAAAGCACAAATCTGATAAGCAAAACAAAAGTGTAATCGCTAAACAACGGGTTTCCAAAGGGGGCATGCCTCCTTTGGTGAGGGAGTCCAGAGGGGGCAACGCCCCCTTTGGTGGGCTTTTAGCCTTTGAGTCGGGTGACGCATTCCTTATAAATGGCACTGGTTTTTTCGATGACCTCGGCGGGAAGCGGCTGTGCGTCGGACTTGCCGTTGATGTTGCGTTCGGTGAGCCAGTCGCGGACAAACTGCTTGTCGAAGCTGCTGGGAGATGTGCCGATTTTGTATGCCGCAAGATCCCAGAAACGGCTTGAGTCGGGAGTGAACATTTCGTCGCCGATGACAAGCTCGCCGTTTTCATCATAACCAAACTCAAATTTCGTGTCGGCAAGGATGATGCCCTTGCTTGCGGCATAGTCGAAGCATTTGTTGTAAAGAGCAATGCAGACATCTTTAATTTCGTTTGCTTTGTCCGCACCCATCGCTTCCACCAGCTCATCGAAATGCACGTAAATATCATGTCCCTCGGTCGCCTTGGTGGAGGGGGTGAGGATGGGCGTGTCAAGCTTTTCGGCTTTCTGATACGCGCGGTCAAAGGTGTAGCCGCAAAACGGCTCGTTCTTTTGGTACGCATCCCACATACTGCCGAACATATAGCCGCGAACGATAAACTCGAAGTTTGCCATTTTCAGCTTTTTCACCATGACGGTTCTGCCCTCAAATTCGGGCTTTTGGAACGCGGCGGGCATATCGGCGAGGTTGTCGGAAATGATATGATTCTTCACAATATCTTTGGTGTAGTCAAACCAGAAGGACGAAATTTCGGTCAGAACCTTGCCCTTGTCGGGGATGAGGGAGGGCAGAATCACGTCGAATGCCGAAATGCGGTCGGTAGTGACGATAACAAGGCGTCCGTCCTCAAGATCATAGACTTCTCTGACTTTTCCGCTGATAATTTTCTTCATAAAACAAATCCTCTCGTTCTTGAATTTTAACAACACTTTTATTTTAACACATCGGTGCGAAAAGTCAAGACGCGGCGGACAAGTTGCCAGAAAAACAGAAATTTTAACAAACGTGAAAACACTTGCGGCGCGTTTTTCGGCGCTTTCATCAGTGGGCGCGGGATTCGCCGGAGCAAAAGAAAGGTTGGTTTTTATGAACGAATTCATCGGTTTAAGACGGGGCATTTCGGCGCTTTCCCCGCACAGGTGCGAATGGGCGGCGCTTGGGGCGGAAACCTGCGCGGCGCTGCAGCTCGTTTGCGGCGGGGCGGCGCGGGCTGTGCAGCACGTCGGCAGCACGTCTGTTGCGCACATCCCCGCAAAGCCGATTCTTGACATCACCGTCGGGGCGGAAAGCTTGGACGATGCGGAAGAACTGATTCCCGCGCTTGAAGCGATCGGCGCAAAATTTCGCCGGCGCAGCGAAACGGACAACGAGCTGCTGTTTGTGATGGAAGCACAGCCGGAGATTGTGACGCATCACATTCATGTCGTGCCATTTGAGAGCATGGAGTGGCGCAATTATCAGTATTTCCGCGATTATCTCAATGCGCATCCGGACAAGGCGCAGGAATACGGCACGCTGAAAACCGCGCTGGCACGGCAGTTTCCGCGCGACCGCAAGGCTTATACCGGCGGAAAGGCGGATCTGATCCGCAGCATTCTGCGCAAGGCACAGGTATGGTTTTTCCTCGGCAAAACCGTGACGGCAACCATCGACCGCCCGGTCGGAACGGCGCACCCGAAGCATCCGGATATGATTTATCCGATCAATTACGGCTATATTGCCGGGGAAATTGCGCCGGACGGCGAGGGGCTGGATGTGTATGTCCTCGGTGAGGACGCGCCGTGCGCATTTGTCACGGGGCAGATCATCGCGGTTGTGCACCGCGCGGACGATGTGGAGGACAAGCTTGTGATGCTTGCGCAGGGGGCGTGCCCGGCGCGGGCAATCACGGCGGCGGAAATCGCGGACGCGATTGCATTTCAGGAGCGGTATTATCAGAGTCGGGTGGAAGTTTTAGCGGTCAGGTATTAGGCATTGGAATGAAAACGCCGGCTGGGCAGGTTTAAAATAGCCGTCCGTTTTGTACATTCCGGCAAAGCCCGTATGTGTATTCGTTGCTTTCGTCTTTTGCGTTAATCGCGATAACCACAACCAAGACAATCACCGCAAAAAACAGAATGAGGAACCAGACAAAACCGGGTATCCGATTTTTCATAAAAAAGCCCTCCGATACAGGATGCCTGCCAGGTATGTGACGGCGCAGGCGCGGGGATTTGCCGGTTTTAACGCTTACAGCACCCTGTTGCGGCGGAAGATTGTTACCGGCTGGTCTGATAAACGGTTTTCACGGCGGAATCGGTGCGGACGACATCCGTGCCGCCGGATTCGCCGGTTTCTTCGGTGAAATAGCTGAGCTTGATTTCGTCGCCCGGCTGCGGCGTTACGGTGTCGGTGGAAGAGGTGAGGTCGGTGAAAACCGTTGTCGCAAAATAGCTGTCGTAATGCACCAGTACCTGCTCCCCTGCGTCATAGCGCTCGGATTCGGCAACCGTGAGCAGGACGGTGTTGTCACCGCGGTATGCGGCGACCGTGCCGGTGAGGGTTTCTGGCGGGGCGGCGGGATGGACATACAGAACCGTCCGGATGAAGATTGCCGCGGAAATCAGGATGATCGCGGCGAGCGCGATGGAAAGCGGCTTGCGCATGCGTTACTCCCCTCTCGTGAACCGGCAGACGGCACTTGCCGACCTGCGGGTTTGCGGTATCAATCAGGCTTCTGTCAGAGAACAGGCGGAATTCATCCACGCGGGGTTGACCGATGCGTAATCGTAAAAACGCACCGTGACGTGCTTTCCGACCGTTATCAGCGCAGAAGAAGCTTCATCCTGATAATCAATGTTGTAGGTGTCGCAGCGGATGGTATCGCCGGCACTGTGAATGCCGATGTCGGTATCGGGCCGGAACGTGAATTGGGTCTGTGAAACATGGGTGATTGTGCCGTTGACGGTGACAGGGGCGATTTCGACGGTGGTGTAAATTCCCAGCACCGTAACCGTGGGAACGCCGTTTTCGACGGGGGTTGTGCCGATTAAAGCATCTGCGTGCAGAATGTCGCCGATTTTTGGGGTGTAGGTTCCGCCGGTGATATCGCCCCCATAATATGTATTCTCATCAACATTTCGGATATACGCTTCGTCATACCGGAACGCGGCAATTTCGCCGACCGCGACATCCGCGTGCGTCTGCTCGGTGACTTTCATCAGCACCGTGGACGCGTCCTGAATCGCGACCACCTCGCCGGTGAAAAATGCAAATTCATCGTAGCAGCTTTGCCTCCAGATGCCGCAGGCAGACAGGGGCAGCACCGCCAGCAGGGCGACAAGCAGGAAAGCGGTTGTTTTTCTCATAAAAATACTCCCATCCATGCAGTCAAAGCGCCGGACAGATATAAAAAGCGAGCTTTCCGCTTTCTCCCTGTTCGGAAAACGAATTGTGTCCTTGTGTTTAATAATTATATACCAAACTGGGCAATTTGTCAATTCCGGAGCCATTACAATATTATTACATCCCGCGCATGAACCAAGCCGCTTACCGTATATAATGGAAACAAACGGTAAAAAAGGCGGGATGGCAGTGTTTCTTGATATGGGGCTGACGGAGTATAAAAACACGATTTTGCGGCTGATTGCGCATTATCACAGGATTTTGTCGGTGGCGGCGATCGGGCGCTCGCACGACGGGCACGGGATTTATGACATTGCGATCGGCAACGCGGCGGCGGACTGCCATGTGGTTGTTCATGGGGCTTGCCACGGGCGGGAATATCTCAACGCGGTGATGCTGTGCGGGCTGGCGGAGGAATACTGCACGCAGTTTCACAGCGGGGCTTATGACGGGGAACGGTACTCGGCGATTTTCTCGAAGGCGTGCCTGCACATTGTGCCGATCCTCAATCCGGATGGGGTGATGATCAGCCGCTACGGCATTCACAGCATCGACAACGACCGGCTGCGGGAGGGCTTGTCGCGGATTTTCGCAGGGGAACGCTTGTCCAGCGCGACGGAGCTGACCGAGCGCGCGTATTTCACGCGGTGGAAGGCAAACGCGAAGGGCGTTGACCTCAACCGGAATTTCAACAGCGGCTGGGCGGATTGTGTGGGGAATAGCGCGCCGTCAGCGGAAAAATACAAGGGCGTTTTTTATGAATCCGAGCCGGAAACGGCGGCGCTGGCGCGGCTGGTGAAAAACCTCAACCGACGCGGGGTTCTGCGCGGGGTGATCAGTTACCATTCGGCGGGCGAAAGCATTTTCTGGGATTTCGAGCAGACGGGAAGCAGGCGGGCGGAGAGCCTTGCGCTGACGGAGGAGCTTTGCGCGCTCACGGGGTATGCCAAGGAGTCGCCCGCGCCCGACGAGGCGGGCTGTTCGGACTGGGTGAGCCGCGTGCTGGGGCTGTATGCCTGCACGATGGAAACGGGCAGGGGTGATTGCCCGCTTGACGACGCGCAGCTTGCGGAAATCACGGAGAAAAACCGGTATGTACCGCTCGCGGCGCTGCGGTTTTTATCCCGCGCGAAAGGGGGCGGCGGCGATGGAATTTAACCGCGCGCAGGCGGTCGCGTATGCGCATGAATGGTGGGACAAACGCAACCCGGCTTATTTTGACTTTGAGGAGCTGGGGGGCGACTGCACGAATTTCGTTTCGCAGTGTTTGTACGCAGGCGCGGGGGTGATGAACTTCACACCCGTGCTGGGGTGGTATTACATTGATCTGAACAACCGCAGCGCGTCGTGGTCGGCGGCGGAATACCTATATAATTTTATCACGACCAACGGCGGGGCTTCCCTTTACGGCGAGGAGCAGGGGCTTTCCGCCGCGATACCGGGGGATGTGGTGCAGCTGAGCTTTGACGGGGTGCGCTTTACGCACTCGGCGCTGGTGACGATGGTGCGGCGCGGCGAGGTGTTTGTCACGTCGCATTCGTATGACCGGCTCGACAAGCCCACGGGCGGGTATCCTTATAAAATGCTGCGGGTGATTCATATTCTGGGGGTGCGGGGGTGAGCGCGACCTCCTTCTTGTAAAACAGGGTATGCAAATAGGGTTGGTAGAAAGAGATTGCTCCGCCAACGAAAGCTTGTGCTTCGATTGGCGGAACAATCTCTTTTTCGTCAACGCGCGCATTGACAGGATGGAAAGGGTATGTTATGATGGAAGAACATTATGAATCATAAATGGAACGGAGAATGCGGATGGAATCGGCGATGAAAAACGCAGGACGATTTGACGGGTTCGCGGCGATTTATGACGGGGCAAGACCGGCGATGCCGGCTTTCCCGGCAGAGCTTGTGACGCAGTATCTGGGCAGAATGCCGGCGGAAGTGGTTGATCTCGGCAGCGGCACAGGGCTTTCCGCGCTGGCGTGGGCGGGGCGCTGCGGGCGCGTGACGGGCATTGAGCCGAGTGCGGATATGCTTGCGGCGGCGCGGGAAAAGGAAGCGGCGGGCATCCGGTTTCTGCGGGGGTATTCCCACGAAACGGGGCTGCCGGACGCTTTTGCGGACGCGGTGATCTGCTCGCAGTCCTTTCACTGGATGGAGCCGGCTGCGACGCTCGCGGAGGTCGGGCGGATTCTGAAATCCGGCGGAGTGTTCGCGGCGGTGGACTGCGACTGGCCGCCGGCGGCGGTCTGGGAGGCAGAGCAGGCTTACGGCGCGTTATTTGGCGCGGTGAATACGCTTGAGCAAACGTATCCGGCACTGCGAGATAGCTTCTGCCGCTGGGATAAGGCGAAGCATCTGGACAACCTGCGCGCGAGCGGGCAGTTCCGGTTCTGCCGCGAAATCGTGTTCCACAACACGGAGCTTTGCACAGCGGAGCGTTTCATCGGGTTGGCGATGAGCCAAGGTGGATTGCAAAGTGTTTTGAAATTTGATGCTGCGTTGATCTGCGGCGCACTTGCGCAGTTCTCAGAAACGGTGCGCAGGGTGTTTATCGGCGAGCGGGAGATTGTGTTTTCTTACCGGATGCGGGTTGGGGTGAAGTAGGGCGGGAAACGGCAATTTTTAAACTTTAGCACAGATGCGGGAGTGAAGCCTTTGAAACGAATCCTTGTCATCGGCGCGAACGCAAGCGGGAAAACCACGTTTTCGCGCAGGCTTGCGCAAGCGATGAACCTGCCGCTTGTGCATCTGGACAAGCTGTTCTGGCGCGACAACTGGTCGCACGCTTCGGATGCGGAATTTGATGAGCTGCTTCTGAAAGAGCTTGTCAAGCCGGCGTGGATCATCGATGGGAACATCAGCCGGACACTTCCGCTGCGGCTGACTTACTGCGATGCGGTGATCTGGTTTGATTTTTACCGTGCGCGGTGTCTGTGGGGGGCTGTGCGGCGGGTGATCCGGCATTACGGGAAAAGCCGCGCCGATATGGGCGGGCATTGCCCGGAGCGCTTTGATTTTGCTTTTCTGAAAACCATTCTTTTCTCGCACGGCAAGAACCGTGCGCGCTTTCGCCGGCTACTGCGCGGGGCGGATGGAGTGAGGGTCATTCGGGTGAGAACGCGCAGGGATGCCGAGCGTGTGCTGGGCGGGGTGGGTTTTCAAAAATGCCGCGGAACAAAAGCGGTGGGCAAATGAAAAACCGGAAAGCGGTGATGCTTTCCGGTTTTTGATATGTAGATAAATCAGACTTACTCCGCATCCTTTTTCTGTGCGGCGAGGAGGTCGCGGATTTCGGTGAGCAGGACGATGTCCGCCGCCGGTGCGGGCGGTTCCGCGGGAGCTTCGTCTTTTTTACGGGAAAGCGAGTTGATGATTTTCACCAAAACAAACACGCACATTGCCGTAATCAGAAACACAATCAGCGCTTGAATGAACGAGCCGAAGTTGATATAAGGCTTGTTGCCGAACGGAATCGTCACGCCAAGGCTGTTAAAGTTAACGCCCGCTAAAATGACGCCGATGAGGGGCATGAGGATGTCCTTGACCAGCGAGGTCACGATGGCGGTGAACGCGCTGCCGACGATGACGCCGACTGCCAGATCAATGACATTTCCGCGGGAAATGAACGCCTTGAATTCCGACACGATGCCGCCGATTTTCTTTACGCCTTTGATTTCCTTAACGCCTTCGAGGTTGTCTTTGATGCCCATGGTAATCATTCCCCTTTAATCTGTGAAAATATCCGGAATTCCACCGGTTTCGGGTTAATTATACCATTTTCATGGACGTTATATTTAAACTATGTAAGAATAATTCTTGTATTTTTACAAAACAAAGCAGCTTTTCTCAGCGTGCCGCGCGCATGGGGGCAGTGAGGAAGTCGTCATAGGTGATGCGCAGTCCGTCACGCAGCGCGGTTTTATAACGCCAGCCGAGCTTCTCAAAGCTTGGAAACGTCGAGAAGCTTGCGGGGCGTGCCGTCGGGCTGGGCGGTATCCCAGCGGATTGCGCCGGTATAGCCGACGGTCTGCGCGACGAGTGCGGCGAGGTCCTTGATGGTGATTTCCTTGCCCGTGCCGATGTTGACGGCTTCATCGCCGGAATAGTGTTCCATCAGAAACACGCACGCATCGGCGAGGTCATCGACATAGAGAAATTCCCGCAGAGGCGTGCCGCTGCCCCAGCAGACGACTTCGGAAGCGCCCTGCTGTTTTGCTTCGTGGAAACGGCGGATAAGTGCGGGAAGGACGTGGCTGTTGCGGGGGTGATAGTTGTCATTTTTGCCGTAAAGATTGGTCGGCATGACGGAGATGAAATCCGTGCCGTATTGCTTGTTGAGGTAGGCGCAGTATTTTAAGCCGGAGATTTTCGCGAGCGCATAGGCTTCGTTGGTCTGCTCGAGCGCTGAGGTTAAAAGGCAGGTTTCCGGCATGGGCTGGGGGGCTTCCCGCGGGTAGATGCACGACGAACCTAAAAACAGGAGTTTCTTGCAGCCGTTTCTGCGGGCGGCATTGAGGACGTTCATCTCGACCATCATGTTTTCGTACAAAAAGTCAGCCGGCATGGCGGAATTCGCGTAGATCCCGCCCACCTTGGCGGCGGCAAGGAACACATAGTCGGGTTTTTCCTCCATAAAAAAGCGCTCCACCGGATTCTGGTCGCACAGATCGAGCCGTGCGTGGGAGCGGGTGAGGATATTGCTGAAGCCTTTTTCCCGCAGTGCGCGGATGATGGCGCTTCCGACCATGCCGTTGTGTCCGGCAACATAGATTTTATCAAATTGACGCATTTTGACCTCCCCATTTTCGTTCTAAGTCATATTTATGTATGCGTTTTCTCCATTATACACGGGCTTCCGGCTTTTTCACAGAGCGCCGATTGGTGAAATGTTGGACAATCTTGCTGAAAACAAAACAAGATTCTCCTGATTTGAGGAAAGCGGCTGGGTTTTTTGCGGAAATTCCTTGCGCAGGCTGACAAAATGTGTTATAATGAATGAGAATGACAAACCATCAATTCGGGGCTGAGAACGAGGTTTTATAATGGAGGAAATTGAGTATCACACCGGCGATGTGGCGTCGAGGCGGATTCTTTATACGCCGTCGACGTTTGCGAAGTGCAACCTGATCCATTTGCAGGAAGCGGGCACGCTCACGGCGCTGCGCCCGCACGTCAGCCGCCGGGAAAAGCTTGGCTCTTACCTGTTCATGCTTGTGCTGCGCGGGAGCGGAACGGTGCGCTATGAGGGGAAAACTTATTCCCTGACGCAGGGGGACTGCGCGTTTTTAGACTGCCGCAAGGCATATGAACACAGCTGCAGCGCACAGGATTTGTGGAGCTTGCAGTGGGTGCATTTTTATGGGGCGAATTTGGACGATATTTACGCGAAATTCTTAAGCCGCGGCGGTGTGCCATGCTTTCCGCTCAAGGACGCGGCATGGTATCAGGGGCTGCTCACCGAGATTTTTGATGCCGCGCACACGGACGATCATGTGCGGGATATGCGTATTTTCACAAAGCTTGCGACGCTGCTGACCGCGCTGTTCGCGGAGGATGTCGGGGCGGAAAAATCCTCGGCTGCGACGCGCAGGCTGCTTCCGGTGAAGGAATATCTTGATGTGCATTTTGCCGGTCAGATCCGGCTTGATGCGCTGGCGGAGCGGTTTTTCCTCAATAAATTTTATCTGACAAAGTTGTTTAAAAAGCAGTTCGGCGTGACCATCAACGGATATGTGATTCACCGGCGCATTGCAAAGGCAAAGGAGCTTCTGCGCTTTACCGACCGTCCGGTGGAGGAAATCGCACAGGCTTGCGGGATGGAGGACGCGGCGTATTTTGCGCGGGTGTTCAAACAGGCGGAGGGCGTTTCGCCGCGGCATTACCGCAAAACATGGGCAAAAAGCTGACGGGTGGAAAGGAATGGAACGATGCACAATCTGATTTCGCTGTTTCTCAAGCAATCCGATCAGGACAACTGGGCGGATTATACCAAAAGCCTGCACACGGCGGGCTTTCCGAAGTGGGACTATGTGATTCTGACCGCATCCAACGACGCGCAGGCGAAGGCATACCGGATGCAGATCGACTACCGCCTGACACACGGGATGCTGCCCAAGGGTGTTCATTACGCGGTTGTGTCCGATCCGGAGGGAAAGCGTGTCGGCTCGGGCGGAGCGACGCTCAATGTGCTGCGCTATATCCGCAAAACAGAAGGAGCTGCGGACTGCTTTGACGGCAAGCGCTTTCTGGTCATTCACAGCGGCGGCGACAGCAGGCGTGTGCCGCAGTATTCCGCGTGCGGTAAGCTTTTTTCGCCCGTTCCCCGTATGCTGCCAAATGGCAGACGCTCGACGCTGTTTGACGAATTCATCATCGGCTTGAGCGGCGTTCCCGCAAGAATTGCGGAGGGAATGCTCGTGATGTCGGGGGATGTGCTGCTGCTGTTCAATCCGCTGCAAATTGATTTTCTCAACCGCGGTGCGGCGGCGATTTCCATCAAAGCCGATGTGGAAACCGGCAAGAACCACGGCGTGTTCCTGCCCGACGGACAGATGAATGTGCGTGCGTTTCTGCACAAGCAGACACCGGAGAGCCTTGCGCGCTGCGGCGCTGTCAACGCGCGGGGCAAAGTCAACATCGACACCGGCGCTGTGATTCTTTCCGCGGAGGTGGTCAACCGGCTGTTCGGGCTGATTGCAACGGACGGTGATACCGACCCCGCGCGGTTTGACGCGTTTGTCAACGAAACGGCGCGGATTTCGTTTTACGCGGATTTTCTTTACCCGCTGGCATCGGAATCCACGCTCGAGCAATATTACAGGGAAACGCCGGAGGGCGATTTTTCCGAAGCGCTGACGGCTTGCCGGACGCAGATCTGGGCAGCTTTGCACGGCTGCGCGATGCAGCTGATTGCGCTCTCCCCCGCTGAGTTCATTCATTTCGGCACAACCGCGGAGCTGCTTAGGCTTGTCACGGAGCAGGTCGGGCGGTATGACAACCTCGGCTGGACGAATGCGGTCAATTCCAACGCGGCGGCGGCTTCGTTCGCCTGCAGCAATGCTTACATTCAGTCGGGTGCGGAAATCGGCGCGGGCAGCTACATCGAGGACAGCTTCGTCCGCAGCGCGGGGCGGGTCGGCACGGGCGCGATTCTTTCCGGCGTGACGCTGGGCAGTCAGACCGTTCCCGACGGTGCGGTGGTGCATTGCTTAAAGCAAAACGACGGCAGGTTTGTCGTGCGGATTTACGGCACGGACGACAACCCGAAGGCGGAGCTTGCCGACGCGCGGCTGTTCGGCATACCGCTTACGGAAATTCTTGAGAAAAACGCGATCCCCCTTTCCGCCGTATGGGACAACGGCGCGCGGACGCTCTGGACGGCGCGGCTTTACAAGTCCTGCGCGACCATTGCGCAGTCGCTGGATTTCGCGCTGGAATTGTATCGGCTTGCGACGGGCGGCGGGGATGCGCGGGCGTTTCTGGAAGCGGAGCGCACGAGCTTGTTTGAAAGCTTCAACAATGCGGATGTGTCGGAGGTTCTTCCCTGGCAGATCAAAGTCAACCGCACGGTGCAGGCGTTTCGGTTCATTGACGCGGTGCGTGCGGGATTGGGCACGGACGCGATCCGGCGACTGTTCGCGGGCGGTGTGATTTCCGCAAAGAAAGCGGACATCGTCGCGGGAGCGGCGGACAAATTCGATTTTTGCACGAAAATCCGGATTTATCACAATCTTTCCAAAATCGCGGCGGAACCGCTGCGTGAGCGATTCGGCGAGCTTTGTTTTGCAGAAATCAGAGACCGGATGTTTGAAGAGACCATCCGCACAATCGGTATGCCCGCGCGCAGGGCGATGCGGCGCGATGAGGCGGAGGTTCGTCTGCCGGTGCGGGTGAATTTCGGCGGGGGCTGGTCGGACACGCCGCCTTACTGCATCGAAAACGGCGGAACGGTGCTCAACGCGGCGATCACGCTGGGCGGGCAGCTTCCGGTCAAGGCACAGCTCAGGCGGCTTAATCGCCCTGTGTTTGCGCTGGCAAGCACGGACAGCGGGGCTTACCGCGAATTTGACCGACTCGACGCGCTGTGCGACTGCCGCAACCCATATGATCCGTTTGCGCTGCACAAGGCGGCACTGTTCGCGTGCGGGATTCTGCCCACGGACGGATGCGGGGCGCTTTCGGACATCATCGCGGAACTCGGCGGCGGGCTGTATCTTTCCACGGAAGTGACGGACATTCCGCGCGGCTCGGGGCTTGGAACAAGCTCCATCTTAGCGGGGGCTTGCGTGAAGGGCATTTATGAATTCTTCGGCATGGAGTTGACGGAGAAGGAGCTGTTCACGCGGGTTCTGATCATGGAGCAGCTGATGTCAACGGGCGGCGGCTGGCAGGATCAGATCGGAGGGCTGACGGCGGGGGTGAAATTCATCACCACAACGCCCGGACTGGTGCAGGAAATCCGGTACAGCACGCTTGCGATCCCCGAAAACGCGCAGGCGGAGCTGGGCGAGCGGTTTTCGCTGATTTACACCGGTCAGCGGCGGCTTGCGCGGAATCTGCTGCGTGAGATCATCGGCAATTATCTCGGCGGTAACGCGGACACGGTCGGCGCGCTGGCGGAAATTCAGAACATCGCGGCGCTCATGCGCGTGGCGCTGGAACGCGGCGACATTGACCACTTTGCGCAGCTGATGAACGCGCACTGGGCGCAATCAAAAAAGCTCGACGCGGGGTGTACAAACACCTGCATCGAGCAGATTTTCCTGTCGGTCGAAAGCATGATCGACGGACGCATGATTTGCGGCGCGGGCGGCGGCGGGTTCTTACAGGTTGTGCGGAAAAAGGGCGTTACGGCAGAGGATCTGCGCGACCGGCTGACGGGGGTTTTTCAGGACAGCGGGGTGGATGTGTGGGGTGTGGAGTTCTGATAAATACTTCTGCACCCACCGCTTGCTTTATTAAAACACATACATTCGAGCATTCGTACTTTCACACATATATATGATGTGCTTAACGGCGCAATGCTTTTTTCAGAAGCGTCACTACACGCTGATGTTTGAATTGTTTCTCCATATTCTCAATGCCCGTTTCTCGCAGCTTCCGTAAAAATGCACTGCGCGCAGCAATTTGCTTTGTGCTGCATCCGCAATGGCTTTTATGATAACCGAATGGAATATCTCTTAATTCCATTGTGTCGTGAAGCGCTCTGAGCAACTCAAAGCCTTTTTGCGAATTCGCAAATACGACAGACAAGCCTTTTTCTGTATTTTCAGCGGGTACATATCTGGAAGCTTCCCAGAAATCCCCGAGCGTGATATCGCTCTGGTGCGCGTTTGAATAACAACAGTGATAGCAACCCAATCTCAAGCAATCGCTCCGTAAAAAATGCGTAAAGAAAAAATCGCATCCTGCTTTTTTCAAATAAATCATACCATCGTTTTTTTGAACCTTTAAACAGTATTTGTGTAAACCCCATCCCATCGCCTTGCTGCGGAACTCTACTGTCTGGGGTTGCTTCATTCCTGTTATATAAGAAACATGCGCTTGCATAAATTGTTGAGATGGTACACCGTGACAAATGAAATCCGCAGTGATCAGGTTTTCGTGTGTTCCGACCGATTGATACAATGCACTGATCTGGCATGGCGTGCCGCAGTATAGTACTGTTGCGCCGTCCTCCAGATTTTTTTTTGCTTCTAAAAACGTATTCTCCGGATCTGAAAAAACATATTTTGACTTACAGAGCGGTTTATAATCGGGAAAGGTGAAACCTTGCTGGTGTACGGACTGGTTTTCCACATCATAACTGCTTCCATAAATCCGGAAATTGACGCTGCATTCTTTGGAAACAACTTCAACCAATGCGGAAAAAGCGCCGCCGGATGATCCTTCCATGCGCAAGACTTCCTTCTTTGCATAACCAAAACAGCCGTTATCCGCCGATAACTTCGGATAGTTCTTGCTGACATGGCATTTCTTTAAGCATATCCCGCACTGAATGCATGTCTGTGGATCGATAACCGGGTATACAAATCCATCCGCATCCGTTTGCATGGTGATACACTGCTTCGGGCAGACTGTTTCGCACACCCTGCACCCGGTGCATAAATCATGAACCGATTCGATCGTTCTGTCCTTAGAGCGGTTATTCATACCGTCAACAATTGCTTTCAGATTTTCAATTGATTGCTGCCGATACAAGTCCAGACGCGAATGAACCTCGTTAAAATCAATAGCGGGCATATTTACATCGCTGCACTGTCGAACGACCCGATCTTCAATACCCAGGCGTTTTAGTAAATCTTTTACACGGCCGCCTGTTTTATGGTGCGGCATTACATAAAAGTGCTTTTGAAAAATGATAGAAAACGCGATTGCATGGAAGGATGTTGTCACAACGGTTTCCGCGTCACGGATCAAGTGAATAAATTCCGCGGGACCGGAATCCTTCACCACCTTGCAGCCCGGTATACCGGTAACAGAAATAACCGGCAAGTGATATTTCCTTTTTATTTTGCCGACCAGCCGGATGAATTCCAATGAATTATCTGTTGAATACACAAAGATGTATTTTTTTTTCGGAATTTCCGCTTGGCTGGATTGCGCGATGATGTTTTCCCATTGTTTTCGCCGCAGCAAGAACACTGGGTCACATGATGTGGGAACTAACCGCCCGCAATTTTTTTGCAGAATATTTTGTCCGTCGGTTTCGCGGACTGAAATAAAACGAAATGCTTTCAATCTTTGTGCAACTTCCTGACGGTACTGCTCCGGTAAATCAGCAATGCCGAAGCTTGCTGCATATGCACATTTTTTATTGGGATCGTCCACAAAATCCAAATAGAAATTCGCATTTATGCCTTTGGAACAATTCCAAACCTGATCACTTCCGGTAACGAAACTATCAAATGCTGCGTTTAATTGCCTCATCTGCTCCTGCGTATGACATGGCGGTGTTAATCCCAAAAATCGATTCCGAAAGCTTCGGGTTCGCTCTGCGCGAATATCGAATGCTTTTTTTTCCATAGCAGCGACCGCGTTATTACAAATGATTTTAATGGACTTTCCTTTTCGATATAGGGCAAGATTGAGCGGGCGATGATCAATCTGATTTACAACAAGATTCTTGTCAAAACTTTCAAAGGATTCCTTCAGCGCATATGCCTGTAGCTGTGCACCCCAATTTAAACTATCCGTATAAGTTATGATGCCAATTCTCTTTTTGGAGAGTATCGGTGTTTTGTTTTTTTCAGCTTGTTGAAAACAATCTAACAAATACTGTATTGCTTGATTCTTATCCGTCTGTATCACTTTTCTGGCATTGTCGTAGCATAAGGGCTGGTCGATCATTTCTTTCCATCGTGTAACATCATAGCATTGCGCAAGCCCGAGATGCTGTAATAAAGCTCTGCCCCTTTCATATGATTTCGGATGATCATCGCAAAAAATAAACTGCTTTTCGAAAATAATTGAAAACGCCGTGCTATGAAACGAATCCTCGATAAGATATGCACAATGATCAATCAACCACAGGTAATTCTGCGGGCCGACATCCCGTAAAACATACTGACAGCGAAACGGCAGGATTGGCTTTGCTGTGATCATGACAATGGGCAAGCCAGTTGCCTTTGACACCTTCTTTACAATGTCATTTGTTGTTTTGGATTCTCTTAAATTAAAATATAGAATGTATTGCTTTGGCAATCCCTCGTATGGTTCTTCCAGCGTCCTCCATTCCGTCTGGCTTAGTAAAAAAACCGGATCAATTGTATGAGATATGTCCGAACGTCCGGTGAGTTGTCCGGCAAGAGATACCCCATAGTCTTCGCGCATTGCGATTTGATTGAATTGACGCAAATACTGCGTCAATTCTTCTTTTCGCTGCTCCGAAATTCCGGAAGCACCAAAGCTTGCCGCATAGGATGCTTTAAATGAACTAGGAAAATCCAAAAAATAAGCTTGTCTTTCATCCGGTCTTCTTTCCGGATTAAAAACCTGATCGCTGCCGGTAATAACGCAGTCCGCTTGTGGCGGATGAGTTCTCAGTTCCTCAATGCTCGCATAATGCTGTGTCAGGCGAATGTTTTGTCGGATAAACGTATTGTATTTCTCGAATTTTCTTTTTATCGCCGGAACATCCTTGGAAATCAATATTCTTTTTATAATCTTTTTTAAGCCTTTCCCTTTGGGATAAAAATGATACCGCATAGAGGCGGTCGAAAAGTCGATCGTTCTTGCATCGTCAACATATGGCGTGATTGCTTTTTGCAAGGCATAGCATTGCAGTACGGCGCCATAATTCTTCGCCGTATGAAACGTGATGGTCAGCACCTTCATATGTTAATCCTTCCTTACCAATAGCAACTGTCTTCAACAATATCAGCTCGTTTTGGGCGCTCCTGATCGTCCGGACGCACCCATGTATCGCGATATAAACCGGATATAACGGGATGGGTGTCCCATCTTTTCCCTTTTATCCCGAACAGAAGCTGGGTTGCTCCGCCCATGTGAACTGCTTTTTTTTTCGCTCTTTTCAGCATCGCAGCAAGCGGAAAACCATATGCACCGCATCCTAAAACCGCCACATCAAAATCTTGCCGCATCGCTTCTTCATACATAAATTCCAGTGCTTCAAACCAAGTTGAGAACCGGCTGTCCTTTTCATTTGCAGCTGTTTGAACCGCTTTTTGCGCAATTAATTCAAACTGCGGTAAAATTCTTTGATCCGCAAATAAGCTTTCGCGGTGAAGAAACTGCGAACGGATTGTGGAGGAAAACGGATGAATCACCAATACCTTTTTTCCTGCGAGCGCTTGTGTCCAGATGGTATTGGACGCATACCACGGCTCAATGCTGCGTAACAGCCCGATTTTTGCAGTTTTGGGGGTGCATTGGTCAATCACATAGTCTTCCATTGTATTAAACCAAACCCCGATATAATCTGCATCCATACCGGATTCTTTCATCACGCGGGTAAATTGTTTTAATTGTGCGATGTCTTCCGGAAAAAAGCCGGCATTTTTATAGATATGTCCTTTCTTGTGACATTTCATCAACGCCTTGTCAGCCGCCGCTGATTCTACCATAGCGCTTGACAGCACATCCAGCTCAACCGCACCATATCTTCCGATCATACATGGCTGATTGGATTGAAGCAGTTCATAAATACATTGCGCGCCCTGTTCCACATCCAATAGAACACGTTTTGCATATGTATGACAATGCGGTTGACTGTGAAGGACTTTTCTTTTAGCTTGCTGAAGGATGCCTTTTGTCCGCGCGAAATGCCATTCCAAAACATCATTCATCGTGATTCCCCTTTAACCCTTTGTGCATTTACGCTTTATCATACCGAGATAGTTCTTTATTTTCCGCAGTCTTCTGCTGCGGTAGAACTTTTCAGATTGTCTTTGAAATCCATTCTTTTGAATCTTTCGGATTTCTTTCATCCGAGCTTGAAAATCATAGCTTGCGTGTGATTTGAATACATACGCATATGCTTGGGGATCCAATGCGGTCAATTGCATAGTAATTTTTAGTCCGGAAAGTAATTCATCTTCAATTGCATGGTTAAAAATAATCAGCGAAATACCTTGATCGTTATGCATATCCGGATCTAATTGATGTATGCCCCAGAAATCCGCAATTGTAATATCGCTCACATGCTGACCATCCGCATATTGGCAGGCATAGCAGCAAGAACGCAAGGTCTTGTTACCAAGAAACATACTGAGATAATAATCTTCCTCAACCGGTTTTAAATATTCCGCATTGCCGTCCAAACATACTTTCAGGCAGTGTTTTCGCCACCCCAGCGCTTTTGAACGAAAATCAATGTATGTGACCGCTCTGCCTTTGCGAATAAAGTTCAGATGCGCATTTAAAAAATCCATGCTTGGCGTTCCATGACAAATGAAATCTACCGTCAAAAGATTGGCGTATGGTTTTTTTAAGAACGCTTTTAATCCGCCAATCTGGCAAGGCGTTCCGCTGTAAATCACTTTTTTCCCTTCCGCAAGCATTTTTTTTACGTCAGAGTAGCTGTCAGCCGTATCACAGAAAACGTACTTTGACTTTCTCAAAGGCACATAGCTGTGCTTGGTATATTTTCCGTGTGTAACATAATCATATGTGTCACGAAAAGCCGCACCGTAAACAAAACCGGCATCCTCCAGCCATGCGCTGACAATTGCAGAAAACGCACCCCCTGAAGAACTGTTCTGAACAACAGATGATTCCCGGCACCAGCCGTAGAACCCTTCCCGTTTTTTTGTATAACCGGAAAGCACATCTTTCTCTTGCTTTTTGGCATGGCATACCTGCTCACACTGTCCGCAATCGACGCACTTCACCGTATCCACTGCCGGATAGATAAAACCGGCTGCATCCTTCTCAAATGTAATACAATTTACACTGCAAGCTTGTTCGCAAGCCCTGCAACCAGTACAAGTCATCGGATCAATCTTCAACATGATTTTTGATACGCTTCTTTCTGATTTTTCTTATTACACTCAGTACTCCGTTACAAAACAACTCTTTATTTACAACCCACATAAATATTATGCCAAGAACTGCATTTAAAATGTTGAACAACCATTTCCTCTGATAAACGAAATAACACATGATAATGATGACGATCAAATACAATAATAGTTTTTTATAATTGATCACAATCTTATTGAATTTTCTCATATTTATGATGCGAAATAGGAACAATAAAGCATAGCTCACCATTGTTGAAATGGATGCGGCAAATAAACCAATATGCGGCATTGCAATTAAATTAATACCTATATTGCACACCGCTGCCGCCAGTGTGGTTAAGCCCACAGATTTGGTTCTCATGTAAGCAACATAGATGCCCCCAAGAAAAGTCGACATGCACGAAAAATACACACCGACATATAGAATTGCCATCTGCGGATATGCTTTTTCATAATCACCCCGTATCAGCAAGAAAAAAAACAGCGGTGCTGTTGCGATCAGCATTGCAACCAAGCCGATCACAATGCCGTTTGTTTTGTCAAAAATTTTACTGTAATAGCCTGATGCATCTTTGTCATCCACAGAGAGCGAAGCGTTTTCCTGCCATGCGCTTGCAAAGGTTCCTTGAAGTGTTTTTGCCAAATTTGGTATTTTGTTCGCAGCTGCATAGATCGCATTGCTTTCGATTCCCAAAAAACCGACGATCAACAATCGATCCGATAATGACAACACCCAGTTGGACAGCGCATTTGGAACCATCGGCCATGAATATGACAACAATTTTTTGATTTTCTGAATCGATATTTCCTCGAAGGAAAAATAAGAAAAAATTCCAACCCTGCAAAAAAGCAGTGTTATTCCAATACCGCACGACACGATCATACTAACAATAATCCCGTTTAATATGTTTGCCACACCATATACCGCAATACAAATTCCCGCCAAATTTACAACGGATAAGATGACGGCAGTTGATGCATAAAGTGCGTTTTTTCCCAATCCTCTTGTAATCTGGCCGCAACAAATATAAATAATGTCCAGAAAAAAATAGAGTATCATTAATAATTTTAAACTTAGAGAAAATCGATGCCCAATGATAAAAAACACGATCAATAATCCTACAATGGACGCACATACCGTGAAAGCAAGGATGTTTGATACGACCGTGGAAATTTCATGCTTAGAATGGCGATGATTGATCAAAAAGCGAAATGCGGCAGATTGAATTTGTAATGTCATCGCAGGTAACAACAATGCCACTAGTGTGAGAATTAAGTCATACGTGCCGTAGCCTTCTTTTGTTAAATTTCCGGTAAGCAGCGGCAGAGTGATAATTGTGGTCAGTTTCGGCAGATATGTGCCCAGTGCCAAGATTAATGTGTTTTTTACCAATGCTTTTTCACGATTCATCGATTTTCCTCGTAATGTAATTGTACTTTTGAGGATCGATAATAATTCACGATCAATCCCAAGCAAATATATGCGGTCATATCATTCCAGATCGAAGCAGAGAAAAACAATTTGATTGCGGTTGAAATTATCAGCGCGAAAAAGAGATTCCGCAACTCCCATCGTGCTTTATTTCGTAATACTTTATAAACACACCCAAATATAACAAGAAGAAAACCGCTGCCGATGATCAAACCGAAATCCAATATGATTTCTAAGATAAAATTGTGCGCATATACGCCGCCTAATCTTCCGATAAAACCATTTCCAAGCAGAAAAAGGTTACGATCTCCGCCTATGCCATACCCCGTCCATGGTCTTTGAAGAATCGCATCGCCGCAATTCTGCCAGATAATCGACCGACCGTTATTATCCACGAGCGTTTCAACACCGGATGTCATAAGTGTGAGCGTACGAGAGGATATCCCAAAGCTTTGAAGCGACTGATTTATGCCGGTAAGAAAATCACTCGCAATTAATAAGCTCAATAGAATCACAGCGAACACAAAGAACAAAAAGAAGATAACTCTATTTTTCTTCCGCCCCATTATCAGATATAAAAAGCAAAAGCAGATAACAACAATGAGTAATGAGCTTCTGTTGCCATATAGTAAAATTAAAATCGACACGACAATTGTACAAAACAAATATCTTCTCTTATTCTCCAGAAAATAAAAATATTCAAACAATACTGCTGCAAAAAGCGTGCGTAATCCAAAGACAATATATCCATCGCTTCCGCTTGTGATAAAAAGTGTAATCGGTTCAGTTAAGCTGCATATTAAGATAAGAAAAGCGGATATTTTCATGCTCTTTTCCAACGACTTGTGTGAAGCCATGCCAATATAGTAAGCAAGCATGATATATCGAATGTCGTCAATTATCATGTTATTGATTGCCCAACGATTTCCCGGATAAAGCAGATATGTTGAACCGAACAACAAAACTAATAGCACTGTCATTTTCAACAACAGCTTGCTTTCTCCGACGTTTTTTATTAAGATATACACATTCGTAAGCATCAACATCATGATTAACATGTTTCTTAACAGCATACTATAACCGATAATGCTGTAGCATGCTGTTGCAAAAGAGACATATCCGATATTTATAACGATCCCATGGGCGAAAAGGCTGTCCTTATCAATACCAATTTTGAAATTCATGATCACTTTCCCTTTAATCTTCTTTTAAGTCCATTCATAGTCTGGCGGAACATCATACCTGAAATATTGCAAAATCGTTCTTTTCGGATAGATTTGATGCAATAGCGAACCAATCCCTGTCCATGAAAGCGGTTAGGGTTTTTTGCTTTAATTTGTGTATCGTATAAAAAGAAATCCTTGCCGCTGATTCCGGATATGATATTCTGTTCGTGCGGACGCATGCTGCGGGAAAACGACTGTAAAATGCGATAATTGCATATCCTTCTGGTCAATAAATATCGTTTATCCGCTTTTTTTTTGATCCCGTATAAATCAATTACGACATCTTTTTGATCTAAGTAATCGGGTAATTTTATGTTTTCAAAAAACGCGTCATAAACGCATTGCGAATCCTTTAAATCGGAAAAAATATAGTCTCTCTGCATCTGTTGTAACGGGACTTGATAATCGGTATTATTCTCAATGACATGTGTTCCTGTTTCACTAAAATTCGTGGTTAAGGAAACCTTTGGATACAAAAAAAACTTGTTATGCACAATGACAAACTTAACGAAATACTTCAGCCATGATGAATTCGGCCACTTTGTCACAAATTCCGGTATGTCGTCGCCGCGCAAATCATCGTCCTGGTGCACGGTATACCATGTTTTAAACGCACCCCACTGGGCTTTCGTCCAAGCTTGTCCCCATGAGGATGCAAACTGTAAATACCAGTTATCATACGAATCATCCATAATATCATGCGGTTCAATATTATTTACATTCAAACGATGGTTATATAAGGATATGCCACCAATTTGGTCTTTTCCATCCGAAAAGGTTAAAGCTTCACAAGCGTACTGATAAAAAAATGGCGAAACATACAGGTCATCTTCCAAAATAATAACCGCGCCGTAACGTTCGGAATAATCTGCACATTGAATGATATGTTTGCGAAGCTTCAGAGTTTCCTTTTGGTAGACAACTTCTTTCCTGCCGTGCTGCCAATTAAAATCATCTGCGACTTTTAAAACATCCGCGTTTGAATCACATCGGTCTATGCTAATAATCAAGGGAATCCGTTTATGCGGATAAACCGCGGAATTGATTGAGGACAACAAACGCTCCAATGATTTCGCTCGACTGAATGCGACAATAACGATAGCCGGTTCAATCATGATCTTTTCCCTCCGAGATTGTTTTACCGGCTTGAATAAATGACGTTACATTTTCAAACAGCTCCGCATGCTCGGCAATCCACGAAAGGCTCTGATTCCACCATGGATTCTGTAACAGCTCCGCTATGACGGAATCATCAAACCGATACTTAATAATTCGTGCGGGATTACCGGCAACAACAGCGTAAGGCGGGACATCCTTTGTCACACAAGACGCGGCGGCAATCACCGCACCATCTCCAATTGTAACCCCCTGTAAAAGAACTGCACTGTCGCCGATCCAAACATCGTTTCCAATGTTAGTGTAATATCGTGCGCTGATGCCTTCATCAAATTTTTGTTTTTTTACAAACGAAAACCCGGCTTGTTTTCTCATCGAAAAAAAGGCAGGATGTGTTGATACAAATGTACCGATCGGATGTTTTCCGCTCGTAACACGAACATAAGGACCGATTGATGTGAATCTGCCAACCTTAACGGCAATCAGGGCTGTATGCACGCCAACATAAGAACCAAATCCCAAGTGCGTTTTACTTAAAAACGAATTGTGGCAGACCCGGTTACGCCCTTCAAATTCACAAGATGAAGAAATGCCGCAGCTTTTTTCAAAAATAACTTTATACCGTAATTTCCATTTCATTTTATTAAATTTCATATATGCCCATCTTAAGAAATCTAATCCCATCCAACTACCCCATTCAAGTGTTTCACCATTCCTATGTATAGAAAATCAGTCGTTGTTTTCATCCGTACAGGGTATCTTTTTGATAAACTTTGCCGGGACACCACCCCATAATTCATCGTCCGGAACGTTTTTAACAACCACCGATCCTGCCGCAATTACCGATCTTTTACCGATTGTGACACCTTTTAAAATGATACTATGAGCCCCAATAAATACATCATCTTCTATCCTTACCATAGCAGTTTTTACACCTGGATCTACTGATAGCTTGCGCTCCCGATAATCGATTGAATGAAAATCCGTATCATATATTGAAACGCTGCCGCCTATCTTGACGTTTTGTCCGATATTAATGTTTTTTGCCGCATACAGTGCGGCATTTGAAATACCTGTATCTTTTCCGATTTCAATCACAGCATTGCGTTTAATATAAATACTCGAAAAAGTATTTCCTCCAATCGGATTAAACCGATGACTGGAATTGATTCGTACATGATCCCCTAAGATCAATCGTCCGCTTCCACTCAGTCTTAACCATCCATTGATGACAACGCCCTTACCAACATCCGCTTTATGGAGCTTCAGGTTGATTTGGTTGATGACAGTAGCCGGAAACAGTATGATCTGTTTTATAACGTGCAATACAATCATTTCAAGCAAATACCACCTTATACAGATTTTCCTTCATCTCGTTGATGGTGTTTAAATTGCTTTATCTGCCGAAAGATAAAAAACGGCAGTCGATAAAACGGCGCAATGAGCAGAATAAAATTCAATTTATAGATCGGATTGAGCTTTGAACGTTTGCTCATAATTTTTTTAAAAGACAGATGCCGGTGAGAGTTATCGCCTGTTGTTTCTTCAGTAAATACATAACGCAGGCTCGTATCTGAGATAATCGGATGTCCTTTGCGGAAAGCACGGATGGTATATTCGTAATCCGACGCATAATGCGGCAGTAAAATCGGATGAAAGCCGCCGATGTCGCGAAAAACCTCCCCCGTCATGCCGAGCGCTCGCGTTGATGCACAATTACCGGCATCACCGGCGGGAAGTAATTTTACCGCGCCACTTTTAAAATTAAAACTTACAGGTCCATCCAGATATCGTCCTGTTTTTTTTCCATAGCCGCATCCTGTGACCAACGCATTGGGATGTTTTGAAAGAATCTTCGTCAATTTTCTTATATAATCATCGCTAAGAACCGAATCATCGTTTGCATATAAAACAATGTCATCATTTTGAATACCATTTGCGATCAGATATTGATATGCTTTCTGGAGAGAACCTCCCCAGTAGGAATTCCCTCCCCCTTGCAGAATTGTACTGGCTGCATATTTTTCTCGCACCATTTCGCTTGTTCCGTCGACGGAGCCGTCGTCAACGATAATCAGACGAATTTGATCCGAGTCAGCCTGTTCTAAA
The DNA here is from genome assembly GCA_047602575.1 of Oscillospiraceae bacterium. GTDB lineage: Bacteria > Bacillota > Clostridia > Oscillospirales > Ruminococcaceae > UBA1366. Next base: position 108,072 of record JASGGY010000007.1, on the reverse strand, counting down.
AGACAACCCAAAAAGCGCTCTGTGATGTGTTTACGATTGTGAACAGCCGTAACAACAAACACCATCACATACCTCCCTGAATGAATGTGTCGATAGAATGAATGATTGCATTTGTATTAGACACGTACTCTTGAAATACATTCTGTCGCGTAAAATCTAATGCTTCTGTTAATTTTGCACAGTCACTGCAAACGCAAATTAAATTCATGGCTTGAAATTGACTGATCAACTGCACCTGATGGTCGTCCACGTGCTCACCATACTGTGCCAGTCGGGGTATGGCGATGACTTTTTTCTTTTTTTTCAGCACACTTACGACCGCGCCGGTTCCCCCGTGCGTGATAACAATTTCTGACCGGTCAATCATTTGGTTAAACGCATCCCGATCTAAAAAAACCTGATAGGGATAGTGCTTGGGCAGATAATCGCTGTATCCGGTCTGGGCGAAAACATCGTCGCTGATCAGCTTATTTTCTATCAAATCATCAACCGCGTGCAGCAGGCGATTGAATTGAAATTTCTGCGAACCCAGCGTTACAAAAATCATCGTGTCGTCCTTTCGGTTTAATAAATTCCACCGAGGAAAATTGCACGGGGGTAAATTTTCAACATCGGCTCCCACTGTACATAAAACTGATCGGCATATTTATACAGCAGCTGTCCTGTTTTCGTCGGAGATGTGACTTTCGCAAACGACTCGATGTACACAAGCTTTCTTCTTGCCAGCTTCGCGATAAGGCACATCGGTATGATAGCAAGCACACCGGTGCAGACTATAACATCCGGACGTTCTTTGATGAAAATACACAGCGAATGAAATGCGTTGGCAAGCATACGCGGAATAAAACTTCGTTCTTTTCGGTTGACTTGTTTGAGGTAATAAATCTTTTTATTTGTTATGCCAGAGGCATATTTTGTTTTTTCAGTTAAAATGAAGCTGTCGTATTTGTCCATCATGGGCATCAGCATCAACAATTGTTCAAAATGCCCGCCAGATGAAGCGGCAAAGCATAGCTTCATGCTTTTTTTTCTTTTTACCATATGCCCCTCCTATTATACGGCTCGTTAATCGCGTCGAAAAATATCCCTCGTATAAACCTTATCCCGGACACAGTCCAAGCACGGATCATAACGATTGGCAATGATGGCATCGCAGCGATTTAAAAACACGTCAAGATCGTTTTGCACCATGTTGCCGAAAAAGGTCGTGCCATCTGTCAGCGACGGCTCGTAAATGAGGATGCTTGCGCCTTTTGCTTTGATCCGCTTCATTACACCTTGAATGGAGCTTTGACGGAAATTGTCGCTCTGGCTTTTCATGGTCAACCGGTAAATTCCGATCACGACAGATTTTTCTTTTGCGCTGTCGTATGTATTATCCGCATCATACCCATAATATCCTGACATTTTAAGTACACGGTCAGCGATGAAATCCTTTCTCGTGCGGTTGCTCTTTACAATGGCTTCAATCAGGTTCTGCGGGACATTGTCGTAATTTGCCAGCAACTGCTTTGTGTCTTTGGGCAAACAATAGCCGCCGTATCCAAAGCTCGGATTATTGTATTGATTCCCAATGCGCGGATCGAAACAAACGCCTGTAATAATACGCGACGTGTCAAGACCTTTCAGCTCGGCATAAGTATCAAGTTCATTGAAAAAGCTGACTCTTAAAGCCAGATATGTGTTTGAAAACAGCTTGACGGCTTCTGCTTCGGTAAAGCTCATAAAAAGTGTATCGATGTGATCTTTCAACGCACAATCCCGCAACAGTGCCGCAAATGTGCTTGCAGCTTCCATCAAACGTTCGTTGTTAAGATCCGTTCCGACGATGATGCGACTAGGATATAGATTATCGTACAAAGCTCTGCTTTCGCGCAAAAACTCGGGGCTGAACAAAATATTTGCGCTGCCGGTTTTCTCGCGGATGTGTCGTGTATATCCCACTGGTATTGTGGATTTTATCACCATGATCGCATCGGGGTTATACTGCATGACAAGACCGATCACCGCTTCAATCGCGGATGTATCAAAGTAGTTTTTTTCGGAATCATAATTGGTCGGTGCAGCGATGATAACAAAATCTGCGTTGGAATATGCTTCCTTTGCGTCAAGTGTCGCGGTTAGATTCAAGTTCCCGCTGCTGAAAATAGCTTCTATTTCGTGATCAGCAATGGGCGATAGCTTCTGATTAATCATCGCGACCTTTTCTTCTGCAATATCCACCGCGGTTACAATATGTTTTTTTGCGAGCAATGTCGCTAAAGACAAGCCCACATAACCGATTCCTGCAACAGCGATTTGATATTGCTGTTTCATGGCGTTAAACCCTCATTTCATGTGCGTTTATTGGAATTTCCGAAGAAAATCACTCAGCAATAATTGACACATATCGAAAGCAGAACTTACTGCATTCATTTTATTCTAATCAAAAAATATTATACAACGATTTGACTTAGAAGTCAATACTTCATAAGAAAATCTTGACATTTTCATAATACATTCTGAAAAAATTTTAAAATAAATGACATACAGCATTTTTCTAAACATAATAGGAATACGAAAAGCTGCCGCGGCGCCTTTTTACAGACGCCGCGGCTTTGATTTATAAACCGAAAATCATCGGACTACTGCTTGTTGCCAAGCTTATAGGAATCGATCATTTTCTTGACCATCTGTCCGCCGACTGAACCGACTTCACGTGCGGTCAGGTCACCGTTGTAACCGCTCTTGAGGGTTACGCCTACCTCGCTTGCAGCTTCCATCTTGAATCTGTCAAGAGTCTGTCTGCCCTGATCTGTGGTAATACCTTTCATTTTAAACCATCCTTTCTTCAGAAGCATTTCCGTTTGACCGGAGTCTGCTTCGTTCATTTGGGGCTTGCTATCTTAGTATTGCACCTGTTTTTCGCCCTATCCTAGTAAATTTTTATCAATCGTCCCATATTCTGCGCAAATGGCGAAAAATACGAGCGCAGGAATGATATCTTCACGGCTGTCAAGGGCGATCGGCATTTCAAACGGTTCTACGGTCACGCCGTGCGGTGTTTTTAAACGCCGCTGCAGGGACACCACCAATTTGTCGCCGGTGAAACTGGAATACGTCACGGTGTCTTTCTGCGACATACCGCAGGTGAGAACGGGGATATTCGCGTTTTTCAATGATTCGGTCAGCCGGTGGTTGCTTTGCGTCAGGATGCCGGTCAGATTCCTGCCGGTGATCCCTTGCGGGAGGGTCGTGGCATTTTCGCCGAAAACCAGCACACTGTTGTCGATTTTCACCACGCTGCGTACAGCGCCTCGTTTGCTGCCGCTGTTGCCGCCGCTGAGGGCTGCGCCCGTGATGATGGTAAACGCGGTGTCGATGCCGGTATTTTCGCCGCTTGCGTCCATGACAATGCTTTCGTCGTCAATGACGTCAACGGGAAAATGCTTTCTAAAAAGTCGTTCCAGTCTGATCCTGAATCCTGTGTCCTCCGCATTGCCGATGAAACAGACGTAATTCAAAATCTTCACCCCATCAGTATTATGAAACAACGGATGCGGTTTATGACTGGTTTTTTTTGTTACATGATGCTGAATTTTGGCTGGCATCGCATCAAATTGCGTTTGATGTTTATAATAAACAAAAATCGCGCTTATATCGGCGGATGCGCATTTTGTATTGACAAAGCCATGCCGCTGTGTTATAATATTGGTAATTATATTGCCGAAAACTAGAAAAGACAAGGATGTTTTTGATGAAACGAATTATCACATACGGCACATTCGACTTGATTCATTACGGGCACATCAATCTGCTGCAGCGCGCAAAGGCACTGGGCGATTATCTGGTTGTGGCGCTTTCGACGGATGAATTTAACGCGGATGAGAAGCAGAAAAAGTGTTATTTTTCATATGAGGAACGTAAAAATCTGCTGGAAGCGGTGCGGTATGTGGATTTGGTGATACCGGAGCGGGGCTGGGAGCAAAAAAGGACGGATGTTTTAACTTACAACATTGATGTGTTTGTGATGGGCGATGACTGGGCTGGAAAATTTGATTTTTTAAAGGATCAGTGCGAGGTGGTGTATCTGCCGCGGACGCCGGAGATTTCGACAACGAAGATAAAATCAGATTTGCTGGAAAACGAAAAGGGCTAGAAACGCGTTTTACGCGGCTTGCTGCGTGTTCTGACAAAATGATGGTTTAAGTCGGAGGAAAGCGGATGAGAATGCGCCGTGCGGCAGAACAAACAGGCAATGCCGCAACACAACGCACGGAACCCCTTACGGAGAACGCCGATTATGGTCAAAGGAAGAAAGAAGATGAACAACGACTACGCGGTGCTGATGTCGGTTTATGAAAAGGAAACGCCCGCGCATTTTTCGCATAGTCTGGACAGCATTCTGGCGCAGACGGTGCAATGCAGGCAATTCGTGCTGGTCTGCGACGGGGCGCTGGGGGATGCGCTGGAAGCGGTGATTGCGCGGTATGAAAGGCGGTTCGGCGGGCGGATGGACGTGGTGCGGCTGGAAACGCACAGCCGGCTCGGCAATGCGCTCAACGCGGGGCTTGCGCGGTGCAGATACGAAATCGTGCTGCGGATGGATGCGGACGATGTAGCGAAGCCGTACCGCGCAGAAAAGCAGCTGGCTGCTATGGCAAACGGAGCAGGACTTTGCAGCGCGTTCGTCGCGGAATTCTCCGGAACGCCCACGCGGGTCACGGCGATCAAAACGCTGCCGGTTACGCATGAGCAGATTGTGCGCTATATGCGGCGCAGAAATCCGATGAATCATCCCTGTACGACGTTTTTAAAAAGTGCCGTCGAGCGCGCGGGCGGGTATCAGGATTGTCCGTGGTTTGAGGATTACGATCTCTGGGTGCGGATGCTGCGGTCGGGCTGCCGGGCGGTGAATGTGCCGGAAGTACTGCTTTTCATGCGCGCGGGCAAGGAAATGTACGCAAGGCGCGGCGGGTTTGCTTATTTAAAACACGCGCTGCGATTCCGCTTGAAGCTTCTGCGCGCGGGAGCGTCAACACTGCCGGATTTCCTGGCATCGGCGGCGGCACAGACGGCATCGGCGCTGATGCCGGTTTCGCTGCGCAAGCGGCTGTATGAATTGTTTCTGAGAAAATACGGCGCGCGCACAAAACGCGCCTGACGGGAGGGCGCGGGATGCTGAAAAATCTGTTGGTGAACTGTCTTGCGTTGCTCAATCCGGTCAATCGTGCGATTCCGAAAAAAAACATCATCCTACTCTACTCGAATCTGGGATTTCGGGACAATGTGCGGGCTTTTTATGACTATCTGATCGAAAACGGCGCGGCGGCGCGTTATACGATTGTTTGCAGCTTAAACGATTATAAGCATCAGCATGCCGTTTGCGGCGGGGTGAAATTTGTCAGCCCGCTTGCCGGCTTTTTTTATTTTTTTCGGGCAAAAATCTGCTGCTACTGCTTCGGGAAGTTCCCCGTCAAGCCCAGCGCGGCGCAGACGGTGGTGAATTTCACGCATGGGATGCCGATTAAAACCCTTGGGAACACGCAGCGCGGCAACGAGAATGCGGACTATTGCTTCTTCACCTATGTGCTGGCGACGTCGGAGTTTTACCGCGGCATCATAAAGCGGTGCTTCGGCTGCGCGGCGGAACAGGTGGCGGTGTGCGGAATGCCGCGCACGGATGCGCTGCTCTCCCCCGCTTCCGAACCGGAGCGGGATGCGTTGTTCCGGGCGCTGGGAACGGCTGCGGCGCGGCTGATTGTCTGGCTGCCGACCTTCCGGCAGACGGATGAGCCGGAGGTCTTCCCGCTGTGCCGCGCAGAGCTGGAGGCGCTCAACGGTATTTGCAAAGCGGCGGACATGCTGCTGCTGATCAAGCCGCATCCGCTGTCGGTCAGCGAGCCGGCGCTGTTCGCGGGGCTTTCGCATATCAGCATGAAGCCGCAGGCGGCGCTGGACGCGGCGCAGATGAGCTTATACAGGCTGATAAAATACAGTGCCGCGCTGATTACGGATTATTCATCGGTGTATCTGGACTATCTGCTGCTGGACCGACCGGTGGCGTTCATGATGCGGGATTTTTCGGAATACGCGTCCGGACGTGGGTTTGTGCTGGAAAACCCCCTGTCATATCTGGCGGGTGATCGGCTGGAGGGCGCGGCGGACTTATCCGCGTTCATAAGCGGGATTGCGGCGGGTGCGGACGCTTATGCCGCACAGCGGCGGCAGGTCTGTGCGGTAATGAACGCGCACACCGACGGGCAGAGCTGCGCGCGGGTTGCCGCGCTTTGCGGGATCGAGCTTCCGGCAGAGGAAGGACGTGCGGATGATGGGCGTTAAGGTGCTGCTGAAAAAGAACAAGGCGCTGAAAAAAGCGGCGAAAGCGCTTTATCTGGCGGGCTGTCATGTGCTGTACGCGGCGATGAAGCACACGCTGCGCACCGACGCGCGGCTGGTGGTGTTCGACGCGTTTCAGGGACGCGGGTGCGCGTGCAGCCCGCTGACGCTGTACAAGGCGATGCTTGCGGATGCGCGGTATGGGGAATACCGCTTTGCGTGGGTGCTGCGCAAGCCGGAAAACGCGCCGGAAGCGCTCATTAATGCGCGGACGGAGCTTGTCAAATTCGATTCGCCGCGTGCGATGGCGCGTTACGCAAAGGCGGGGTACTGGATCACCAACGCACGGCTGCGCGGGTATTGCGTGCCGAAAAAAAAGCAGCAGTACATCCAGTGCTGGCATGGCACGCCTTATAAAAAAATCGGCTGCGATGTGACGGCGGGGGCGAACGCGACGGCATCGGTTGCAAAAAACCGGCGCGAGTATGAAGCGGAGGGCAGGCGCATCACAAGGCTGCTTTCCCCCTCCCCGTTCTGCTCGGAAAAATTCGCGTCGGCGTTCGGCTTAAGCTTCCCCGGCGGGCGGGAGAAGCTGCTCGAAGCCGGTTATCCCCGCAACGACGCGCTGTTTAAAGCGGACGCGGCGCGGATTGCCGCGATTAAAAACACGCTCGGGATTCCCCCGGGGCATCAGGTAATTCTTTACGCGCCGACGTTCCGCGACAATTCGTTTAATGCGGCAGACGGCTATACCTTTGCGCCGCCGCTGGATTTTCATCGTCTTCGCAAGGCGCTTCCCGAAAACTGCATGGTGCTGTTCCGGGCGCATTATTTTGTGGCGGATCGGTTTGATTTCTCCGCATACAGCGATTTTCTAAAAAATGTATCCGCTTACGGCGACATCAACGATCTGTATCTGGCGAGCGATCTGCTGGTGACGGACTATTCGAGCGTGTTTTTTGATTTTGCGAATCTGGGGAAGCCGATGGTGTTTTTTCTGTTCGATTATGAAGAATACCGCGACCGGATGCGGGATTTCTATCTTCCTGCGGAAGAGCTGCCCGGCATTTTAACGCGCACGCAGGACGAGCTGGAAACCGCGGTGTGCGCGCTGCTTTCACGCGGGATGACGGCGGAGCAGGCGGAAAAGCTTGCGGCATTTCACCGGCGGTTTAATCCGCGGGACGGCGCGGATGCGGCTGGGGCTGTGCTGAAGCGGATTTTCGGGTAAGGGCTGATGCAGACGGAAGCTTTGTGATAAACCATTTTTATCTGTTGGTCACTGTATGATCATAAAGCAGTGGTATCATAAACAGGGATGCAACGTGTGAAAATGCTATTCCCGACATACCTTTAGTTTAAAAATCTTGACATTATTTTTTCCATGTGATATAATTTATTAGATTGAATATATGCCGATGCAGCTTGAATTCATTGGCGTTTCATCGGTGCGGCTGTGACCAAACAGCCTGTACCGCGAGAGGTTGGTTCGCCGCGATGCAAAAACGCCTTAGATTTGGTTTTCTGATCAAACAATTTGTCAAATTCCTGCTGCAGGCGGCGGTGCTTCCAGTGGTTTACCGTTACAGCCGGCGGCGCAGGATGGATGAGCGGCTGGTTGTTTTCGCGGATGCCCACAGCAGAACCGTTCCCCGCAGCATGGAGTCGGTGCGGGAGGCGTTTATCGCGCGCGGGTATCGGGTTGCGGACTGCTTTTTTGATACCGGCAGGGATTCGTTCGCGGCGACGCTGAAAAATATGTTCGCCTTTATGCGGCTGTATGCGGCGGCAAGGTATGTTATCATCTGCAACTACTTCCTGCCGTCGGCGTCCTGTGAAAAACGCGGGGGAACAAAGCTCATCCAGCTCTGGCACGGGTGCGGGATTTTAAAGCGCTTCGGCTATGACACGGCGGGCGACATCCCGAAGTATTATTTAGGCAACCCGGTAAAAAATATCGATATGGTATCCGTGAGCGCGCCGGTCTGCGTGAATGCGTATGCGTCGGCGTTTTTACTCCCGCGGAAAGCGGTGATGCCGCTGGGCGTGGGCAGAACAGACAAGTTCTTTTCGGCGGCATACAACGATGCCTGTAAAGTGGCGTTTAATCAAAAATTTCCCGCCGCAAAAGATAAAAAGATCGCGGTGTTTGCGCCGACCTTCCGCGGGGATGCTTCCCATCCCTCGCCGACTGCGCTACTCCCCTCACTTGACGCTGTGCGCGCACAGCTTGGGGATGCGTGGGAGCTGGTGGTTTGCCTGCACCCGCACTGTGCGGAGCGGGACGCGGACTGCGGCATTGCGGCGGAGCGGATGTTTGCAGTGGCGGATGTTCTGATCACCGATTATTCTTCGATTATTTTCGAGTATGCGCTTTATGAAAAACCCCTGGTGCTGTTTGTTCCGGATCTGGCGGAATACACCGCCGACCGCGGCTTTTATCTGGATTTGAAAGCGCTGCCCGCGGCAATTGTAACGGATGCTACCCAGCTTGCCGCGGCGATTGTGCATGAAGATGAGTCGTTTGACCGAAATGCGATGCGGCGGTTTAAGGAGCAATATATGTCCGCCTGTGACGGAAACGCGACGGAGCGGATTGTGAATGAAATCGAAAATTTAACCAGCGAAAGGATTTAAACAATGATATACGGCGCGATGCTTGCCGGCGGCAGTGGCACAAGAGTGAAAAACGCGAAAGTCCCCAAACAATTCATCGAGATCAAGGGCTGTCCGATTATCTTATACACGCTTAAAAACATGCTGGCGGCGGAACGGTTTGACGCGATTTACATCGCGGTTCACAAAGATTTTCTGGACTATATGAACGATGCGGTGGCGCGGCTGATTCCGCAGAAGGACAGGGTGCGGATTGTGTTGGGCGGCAAGGAGCGGATTGACACCATCCGCAACGTCACCGATGCGATCATTGCGGACAACGGGCTTGGCGGCGATGATATTCTCGTCATCCACGATGCGGTGCGCCCGTTTGTGACGACAAAAATTCTCAACGACAGCATCGACTGCGCGATTGCGCATGGGGCGGTTGTAACGGCGCTGCCGGCAAGCGACACGATTCTGCATTCCGACGACAAGCAGGTGGTCAGCGAAATCCCCGACCGCGCAAAGGTGTTCCACGGACAAGCCCCCGACAGCTTTAACTTAAAGCTGCTCATTGATTTACAGAATGCGCTCACCGACGAACAGCGCGCCGTCATCACCGGCACATCCCAGATCTGCACCTTCAACAACCATCCGCTCTATATGATTGAGGGCGATGCGATTAATTTTAAAATCACAACCGACAGCGATCTGCTCATCGTCAACAGCATCATCAACGAGCAGGCGGAGTAACCACCGCGCACTGCGGTTCATAGAAAGGCATGAAGCATGAAAACACTGATTGAAATTCCGGAAAAAATGAAAGCGCTGGTTCTGCACGCGGTGGGCGACTTAACCCTTGATACGGTGGATGTTCCGAAGCTCGAGGCGGGCACGGTGCTGGTTCAAATCAAGGCAAGCGGCATTTGTTCAAGCGACATCGACCGGGTGTTCCTCAACGGAACTTACCACTTCCCCACCATTCCGGGGCATGAATTCTCCGGACAGATTGTGGCGGTGGGCGACGGCGTGGACGATGCGCTGCTCGGGCGCAGAACCTGCGTTTTCCCGCTGCTGCCTTGCAAAACCTGCAGGGCTTGCCGGATGGAGGAATACGCGCAGTGTTCGGGCTACAGCTATTTCGGCTCGCGCTGCGACGGTGCGTTTGCGGAATATCTGGTGGTGCCGGTATGGAATCTTGTACCGTTTGACGATTCAATTCCGTATGAAACGGCTGCGCTCTGTGAGCCTGCCGCGGTGAGTCTGCACGCGATCAACATCGCAAAAGCCAAAAAAGACGACACCGTTGCAGTCATCGGAACAGGTACAATCGGATTTCTGATCGCGCTGCTGATTAAAAAGCACGTTGCAAAGGTCATCATGCTCGGCCGCTCGGGTGACAAGCTAACGCTTGCACAGTCGCTGGGGCTGGAAGCGGTTGACACCGGCGAAGCGGATTATATGGACAAAATCAAAGCCATCACCGGCGGCGACGGGGCGGACATCTGCTTTGAGGCGGTCGGCTCGAACGCCGCGATCGCTTCTGCAATTACCGCGACCGGGGCGCTCGGGAAAGTGATTCTGGTCGGAAATCCGCACACGGATCTGGCGCTGGAAAAGAACGTATACTGGTCGGTTTTAAGAAAACAGCTTACGCTGTCCGGCTCGTGGAATTCCAATTACAACCGCAGAATCAACGACTGGGCGACGGCGATGGAGGTGTTCAAGAGCGGCGATATGGGGCTTGAAAAGCTCATCACACACACCTACCCGCTCGAAGAATACAAGACCGCCTTTGACGACATCAAAGACAATGCGGAATTCACTTTAAAAGTGATGTTCCGGTTATAAATTTTGGATGCAGGAGAATATCACCGTCATGCCGATATGCGAAAACACGGGAGAAAATCCAATTACCGAACGTTCTGAAATTACAGAGCTTTTGAAAAAAAAGAAGAGATGCGGGGTCATCAGAAGCATCGCATTCCGTAGAATTATCATTGAGATTACGGGCGAGCTTTATCATTTTGATCAAGGCAAAGTCATCGAAGCATGGTTTGTCACCGAGGACAACGCACAGAAAATTGTCCCGCAGCATTTTGATGTGGAGGGCACGGGCTTCCGGCTGACGATGAATGTACTCAGCGCAGCGCAGCAGTCGCCGATTCCGTCCGGAAACTATTACCTTCTGTTTCGGCAGGGCAGCGCAGCGCTGTATCCCGCATTGATTTCCGCAGGCTTTGTTCATGAGGAAAACGACGATAAGTCAAACCCTGTGAACCTGAAGATTTATAAAAGCGCAAATCACTTGTTCAGCTGCCTGTCAAAGTCGGATCTGGACACAGGCGCATTTTATCTGGCGGTCACCTATAAATATCCCGCGCCGCCGCTGACGTTCTTCCAGAAAAGGCTCAAAAACCACCAGGCGCGCGTGAGCGGTTTTGTGAAATTCGTAAACCAGGTGAAGCTTGACGCGTTTCAGGGCTGGTTCCGGTTCTTTAACCGGCATGTGCGGAAAAAGGGCAATGTGATCCTATTCACCTCAGGCTCGCGCGCGGAAATCGGCGGCAACGAGGAATTTATCTACAACCGGATGCGCGAACGCGGGCTGGACAAGGATTATCAATTCCGGTTTGACTTTAAACCGACGATTTCCACGACCAGAAGCCCTTGGAAAATGCTGAGATTCGTGTATTATCTCGCAACATCGGATGTGGTGATTTTGGACGACTATTACCCGGAAATCTATAAAGTCGAATACGATCTGCAGGTCAAGGTTGTGCAGGTCTGGCACGCCTGCGGGGCGTTTAAATCGCTCGGACTTGAGCGCATGGGCAAGCCCGGCGCGCCGGCGCTCAACACCAACGTGCATAAATGCTACACGCACGTTCCGGTCAGCTCGTATCATTCCACGCTGCACCACGCGGAGGCGTTCGGCATCGACGAGGACAAATTTCTGCCCATCGGCATCCCGCGCACGGACATTTTCTTTGACCCGGCATACAAGGAGCGGATTGTGCCGCTGATGTACGCGCAATTCCCCGCCGCCGCAAAAGCGAAAAAGGTGTATCTGTATGCGCCGACATTCCGGGGCGACAATGCGTTCAATGCGTTTTTCCCGTTTGATAAAATCGATTATCATGCAGTGGGAAAATTCTGCCGCGAAACGGGTGCGGTATTTCTGTTTAAAATGCATCCCTTTGTTTCGAATGGCGTGGTGATTCCGGCGGAATATGCGGATTGTATCATCGACGCTTCCGGTTATCGGGAGGTCAACGACATTCTCTTTATTGTGGATGTGCTGATCACGGACTATTCGTCGATTATATACGAATTCTCGTTGCTGCGCAGACCGATGTATTTCTTTGCGTTTGACCAGAAAATGTATGAAAGCACGCGCGATTTTTACGAGCCGTATGAGCAGATTGTTCCCGGAAAAATTGTCAAGGACTTTGGCAGCCTGATGGAAGCGCTGAAACGGGACGACTACGATTATTCCATCCTCGACGCGTTCATCAGGAAGAATTTCACTTACACCGACGGAAAGGCGACCGACCGGTTCATCGACGAAGTGATTCTGGACAAGCCGGCAAAATACGAGTTATAAGGAAAGCGGGACGTTTATGGGAAAGAAAGGTCAGATTTCGGTTTCGATGATGTGCGTGGGAATTGCGAACACGCTGGAATACCTGCGCATTTTTGAGGAAGCCAAAATTGAATATCTGCACATTGACGTCATGGACGGCGCGTTTGTACCGAATATCACGCTCGGGACGGACTATGTGCGGCAGCTGCGTGCGCTGACGACGATTCCGTTTGATTTCCACTTTATGGTGGATCATCCGGAGGAGAAAATCAAGTGGTTTGACATCCGCCCCGGCGATTTTGCGGCGGTTCATTATGAAAGCGAGCCGCATCTGAACAAATGCCTGCAATACATCAGAAGCCTCGGTGCAAAGCCTCTCATCGCGCTCAATCCAGCCACGCCGCTGTGTGTGTTGGAGGAAAGTCTGGACTACATCGACGGGGTGCTGATTATGAGCGTCAATCCGGGCTTTGCGGGGCAGAAGCTGGTGGAAAGCACGGTAGACAAGGTGCGCAGGCTAAAGAAGCTTTTTGCGGACACCGGACACGGAGAGCTGGTCATTCAGACTGACGGGAATATGTCCGTTGAAAACGCAAAGCGCTTTTACGACGCGGGAACGGATATTTTCATCGCGGGAACATCGAGCATCATCAAGCCGGACACGGCAGGGGCAGCACAGCGCATCGCACAAAAGCGCAGCGTAATCGGCTGGGAATAACGCGAATAATGAATGAAAGGCAGCGCTTGGCGCTGTTTGAAACGCATGGACGATAAGAAACAAACCACGAAATACAGTGTGATGATGTCGGTTTACGCGAAGGAAACGCCGCAGTATCTGAAAATGAGCATCGAAAGTATGCTGGGGCAGACCTGCCCGCCCGATGAATTGGTTCTGGTCTGCGACGGGCGGTTGGGCGAGGGGCTGGAGCGGTGTGTGATACGCTTTGAGCAGCTTTATCCGACGGTGTTCAAGGCAGTGCGACTGAAGGAAAATGTCGGCACGGGCAACGCAGCGAACGCCGGCATTGCGGCTTGCAGAAACGAAATCATCGTGAAGATGGATTCCGACGACGTCGCACTCCCCTTTCGCTGTGAAAAACAGCTGGCATACCTGAAGCGGCATCCGGAAACGCAGCTGCTGGGTGGGTTTATCGAGGAGTTCGACTCCGACACGGGGGCTGTGATCGCGGTGAAAAAAACGCCCGTCACGCACGAGGAAATCCTCCGCTACGCACGCCGGCGCAACCCGATCAACAACCAGACGCTGGTGTTTCAAAAATCCTTCGTGATGAAAAACGGCGGCTACAAAGCGATGACGCGGTGCGAGGATTATGATTTCATCACGCGGATGCTCATCGCCGGCGCGCGGGCGGCGAACCTGCCGGAGGTTCTGGTGCGTTACCGCGTGGACGCGGGCAACTATGAACGGCGGCGGAATTTTGCCAACACAAAGGCATTCATTCAGGTGCGCAGAGGTCTGCTGAAGGCGGGATTTTCAAGCCTTGCGGATTTTCTGATCCCGAGCGCGGCGCAGATCATATTGTTTATTCTGCCGTTCAAATTGACGGCGGGGATTTATAAGAAGCTTTTACGGTAATTTTATGTATCAATGATATTATATTGAATATAGAATAGATGAAGTGATTTTTATAAGGAGTGAGTGATATAAACAAGTTGATATGCTTTATTATCTTGTTATGTCAATTGTTATTGATGCCGATCGGATTAAATAGTATCAGCGCTGATGCGGCAAATGAAAAAGCAGGTTTTTATTTCAGAATCAATGATGATACCGGTACTTTTAAATATACAGAAGGAATTTGCAGTGGTACATACAATGAAAGCAACTATATCTTTTATGCCCAAACCACCCCGGATACGGATCAGGCACAAATTATTAGATATCGCTTAGACAATTATGGTAATCCAATATACAGCGGAAATTCAGAAAAAAGCAGTAAGAAAACAACTTTATTCAGTTATGGAAAACTTGGAGCGGCGAATGATCTCACCTATAATCCTAATACAAATCAACTTTATGTACCAACTTTGACTAACATCGACGATGCCGGGCATCCTTATATAGCAGTATTGGATAATGCAGTGAGCACAGATTCTATGACAATAGGAGATAACTATTATACCGTATATGATTTAGCCCATCATGCATCTGTGACTTCCCCTTTCTCCGGAATAACATATTTAGAACGGTTGAATGGAACTGATTATGTTATATTATCAATTAAAAAGACTGACAAGGTTAGTGGGCTTGTATCTATATACTATTATGTCGCAAGAATCAATAATGTAACCAAGCGTTTTGTTATCAACAGCAACACCTGTTCTTGCAGCATATTATTGAATAATAGCTCTGTAAAATCTCAGGGGACATGCTATTATGATGGATATATTTATAGCACATATGTGAACGTTATTGAAGGTACGAAAACAACTGTGTCCGGAACTTCCAGTTATATTGTAAAAAGTGCTGTAACTTTCGGTGATATAACTGACCCTTATTCGATGAAAATCAATAAAATTAGTGAAGAAACAAGGTATACCAGTAAAATTTCTGCATCCAATATTTTGAATTACAGTAGCAGTATTTCATGTACTATCATGGAA
The DNA here is from genome assembly GCA_047602575.1 of Oscillospiraceae bacterium. GTDB lineage: Bacteria > Bacillota > Clostridia > Oscillospirales > Ruminococcaceae > UBA1366. The sequence continues at coordinate 92,945 of JASGGY010000007.1, read as the reverse complement.
ATTGAAGGCATAACCTATGTCCCGGGTTTAAGTACTGATTGGGATGGCAGCTTTTATTTTAGCTTTAATATCAGTGACTCATCAGGAAACAGAAATGACTGCATTAAGTACGCAACTTATCAATAATACAATTCTTTAAGAATTACATACCATATTCCGAATAGTAAACATAAAATCGATCATGTTTCTGTGGAATTAAATAAATTACCAATCAAAATACGGAGGGCAACACATGAAGTACGGAGTCTTGATGCACAAAAACACGCAGAATATCGGTGACGATATTCAAACCTTTTCCGCGGCGAATCTTTTACCGTCCATCGATTACTTTGTCAACAGAGAAACCTTTGACACGTTTAAGACCGATCATAACGAGCCGGTTGCCGTTGTCATGAGCGCGTGGTATATGTGGCACAAATGGAACTTCCCGCCTTCGCGTCAGATCGTTCCCCTTTATGTGGGGATGCACTACTCCGATCATGCGATTGCAAATCAGGATGGTTCTCCGATAAAAACCGAATTCCTGACGGGGCTTGGCGGCGAATACCTCAACGCGAACGGACCTGTCGGCTGTCGCGATATGTTTACGCTGAACAATTTCAAGGACATCGGGATTAATGCTTATTTTTCCGGCTGTATCACGTTGGCACTTCCAAAAATGCCGGTGGTAAAAAGCGAAAAAGAATATATCTGCGTCGTGGATATTGATGCGAACCTGGTTCAAAAGACAAGGGAGCGTCTTGAGGGTACGGGAATCGAAGTGCGGGAAATCGCGCATCGCTGCGATTACAGAGATTCCGACGCGAGCTGGGAAGAACGGCAAAAGGCTGTCACCGACTTGCTGACGATTTATCAGAATGCAAAGTGCGTTGTGACAAGACGCTTGCACTGCGCACTTCCCTGCCTTGCCATGGGCGTTCCAGTTGCTGTGATCAACAGAAAAATTCCCGATTCGCTGATGCGCTTTGAGCCGTATGACCAATGGCTTCATGTCTACACCAAAGAAGAATACCTCAGCGACGCGTTCGATTATGACGTATCCAATCCCCCCGCGAACAACGGCGGTCATATCCCGACGCGCGAAAAGCTCATTGCATCGGTACTGGAATTTGTTGAGAAATACAAGGACGAAAACGACAATTACAAAAAGTATGACAAGTTCAAACGCACCGATGACGAGGTTATTAAATGGCGGCATGATACGATGAAATCGGCAATGGATCTGTGGTTTAATCAAACACGCAAGGATTTCCACTCAATTAAAACACTGAAAGCCGATGTTGCAAAGCTGCGTAAAAATCTCAATCCGAATGCAAAAAAGCAGGAAGTTGAAATTGCCGCGCTGAAAAAGCAGATTTCTGACTTAACCGCCGCGAACGACGAGATGACTCTGAGAAATCGGAAATACGAAAAGGTGCTCAAAAGTTCGCCGGCGAGTGCTTATGTGAAGGTGCGCAATTTGTTTGTTGCAAAGGACAAGAAAATCAAGCTCGATAAATGATCCGGAGTTTATATCTCTTTCGATTTCAACAGTAAGTATGGTCTGATAACGATTGACGCCCCTGAAGCTTTCGCGGCTTCGGAGGCGTCAGTTTTATTCTGTTTCTGTTTCTGTCTGCAGGATGGGGATCGCGCCGTTGTTGAGCGATTCATAAAAGCCGCCGGCTTCTTGTACCATGGCATGAAAGCGCAGGGTTTCGATGTTGAGCGCACCCAGCTCCGGCGGGAGGAGCAGCTCGGCAAAAACACTGTGGTTGTATTTCTGCATCAACCCGAGTGCGGCGACCTCCGCGACATTGTTGGTGTAAAGGACTTTCTGATAGAGGGGAAAGATCCGGTCATGGAAGCACACGGCGGCTTCCTGATCGGCGAACACGGCGGTGAGGTGAAACAGGACCTCTCCGCCGGTTTCTTCCGGAAAGTCGCTGAGGTGGGCTTCGTTAAACATCCGGATGCGCGTTTCGGGCTGCGGAATCAGATTGTCACGGAATGCGTTCCAGTCGGGGTCGGCGGTGACAGTGAACTGCGCATCGTCGGTGTGTCTGCGCAGCCAGCGTCTGAGCCGTTTCTCCTGCTTCGGTGCGGAAAAATACACATAAAGGTTGTAACGGCGCGTTTCTGTGTCGAGCGTCGCGCCGGCGAACAGCATCCTTGTGCGGTTGCAGAAGGCGGCGATGTCGCTGTGAAACGCGTCCGCGTCAGAAAGATCGACGTTGTCACCGTAGCGCAGCGTGCCGCACAAGAGCTTGTCATAACCGTGGATCGGGGTGTTTCCTTCCAGAAACGTGTCCACGCAGGCAAGGGTTGTTTCCTGAAAAAAGGAGGTCAGCGTGCCGCGGGATTTCCGGCGGAACAGGCGCACCAGCAAAACGACGGACATCCCCGCAAACGCGCAGACCAACGCCAGCGCGGTCAGAAATACCGGTGCAGAAATCGCGGAGAGCCTGTGCAGGGCATAACCGCAGGCAATCGCGATGCCCAGTGCCGCTTCCGCGATCAGCCCCGCAAACAGCCCACGCCGAAAGCCGGCAATCAGCACCCCGAAGCCCGCGCTCAGGGACGGAATGCCGAACGCCACAAGGATATATTCCCAGGGAATCAGCCACGCAAGCGCGGGGGTGTCGTCCGCGTCAAGTGTAAGAAAAAACAACACAAACGGCACGAGCAGCAGCACAAACACGGCGACACGCAGCTTTTTCATGCGCGCAGGTGCGTTTTGCAGGCTGTGGGGGGAAAGCGCCGGCGTCATAAAGGAGCGGAAGCGCACGAAAACCGGATAGGGTGTTCCGGCGGGGATGCCGGTTTCAAAGCCGTTGGCGCGCTGGTAGACGTCAAGAAACGTCACCTCCGGTTCGGTTTCCTCGCCGGAAAGCGCGCGGGCGGCGGCTTTTTCCGCGCGTTTGGGGAGCATTCCGCTTGTGCCCATGAAAATGATGATGCAGACACTGCCGACGGTTGACAGCATATTGTTGGAAAACAGCAGCATAAGGAGCATACCAACGACAAAGGCAAGCAGGGCGATTGCGCTCCAGACAGCCGCCCCGACGGCGCGCGGAACGCCGGCAGCAAACAGCACCGTGGCGGTGACAACAAACGCTGCGGCAAACGGCAGGAGCATGACGGCGTACCATTTCGAAACGCCCGCAGCGAGCGGCGCGGACAGCACGGCGGCGGGCAGGAGCAGCAGCAGAGCATACCGCTTGTGCGCGGACTGAATTTTTTTGAACAAAACGCGATCCTCCTTTGGGGGGCTTTCTCATCATTATATAATATCTTGCGCAAAAAGTAAATGCGCGGGAGAAATTTTTCCGGACTATTGCAAACCGCATCAGGGTATGCTATAGTAAAGACAAGGAAGTGATTGCGGTGAAAAAGCTGATTCTGGTGACGTCGCCGCCGGCTTGCGGAAAGACGTTTATCTCCAAGGAGCTGGCGAAAAACCTAAAGCACGTGGTGTATCTCGACAAGGACACGCTGATTGTGCTGTCAAAGCAGATTTTTGCGGTGGCGGGGCAGCTATATGACCGCAGCTCGGATTTTTTTGAAGCAAACATCCGCGATTATGAATACAAGGCGGTTGTGGCGTTGGCGCTGGAAGCGCTTAACTATGACGACATGGTGCTGATCAACGCGCCGTTCACGCGGGAAATCCGCGACCACGCGTATATGGACGCGCTGCGGGCGGAGCTTGCCGCAAAGGGCGCACGGCTGGTGGTGGTGTGGGTGCGCACCGATCCGGAGGTCTGCCATGTGCGGATGATTACGCGAAACAGCAACCGCGACACTTGGAAGCTTACGCACTGGGACGAATACATCGCGGGGGTGAATTTTGATATTCCCGCGGAAATTGACGACCCGTCGGACGCGCACGATCTGCTGATTTTTGATAACAACAACGACGCGGAATTTGCGTCGTCGATGCGTGCGGTGCTTACAGCGCTCGAAAGCGATTGAGAAATCGCACCGCGCTTTGTCAATTTGGTCAAAATAAACACAACACAGAGGGAATTTTCTATCAAAAACCCCTCTGTTTTTGTTTGACACAGGGCGGAAAATATAGTATAATAAATGGAGATATATGTAGGGGGAGGATAACCAGCTTCCGGAGCGGAGTCCGGTTATGAGGGAACCAGGTCTGAAATCCGGCGTTTGGTCGGAATTTTTTCGGTGCAAATGAATTTTGCTGTAAAGTGTTAAAGCGGAAATGCGGCGATTCTGCGCGTCGGGGGTATGAGCTTACATCAAAAAAGAAAGTGGAGTGAAATCATGAAAATCAACAAAAACCGCTATGTGGTGCTGGTTGCGGGTATGCTGATTCAGCTGTTCGCGGGCATCATTTATATGTGGAGCGTGTTCAAGGGACCGGTTCTGGAGTTCCTCAAGGTCAGCAAGGACGACGCAAAAAGCTTCGGTTCAATGACGTCCTCGGTGATGCTGGCGTCATTCGTCATCGGCATTATGGTGGGCGGTAAAATTCAGGATAAGATCGGACCGCGCATTGTGGTCATCTCGGGCAGTTCGCTCATCGGGCTCGGTATGCTCGCGACTTGGCTTTTCATCGACCCGTCAAGACCGTCGCTGATTCATCTTACATACGGCGTTCTGGGCGGCATCGGCGTGGGCTTTGTTTACACCACGGCGGTATCGGTGGTTCAGAAATGGTTCGCGGACAAGCGCGGCTTTGCGACGGGCATGATGGTGAGCGCATTCGGCTTCTCGCTGGTGGTGTTCACGCCCTTCACCAAATGGCTTTTATCGGACAAGGGTGTGCCGAACACGTTCCTGATCCTCGGCATTCTGTACCTCGTGGTATGCCTGACCAGCTCGATGTTTATCGCAAACCCGCCGGCGGATTTTGCGGCAAAGCCTTCCGCGTCGGGCGGCGCGCCGTCAACGGCGAAGCATTACACAACCCTTGATATGCTTAAAACCCCGCAGTTCTATCTCATCGCGGTGGGCATGATGCTGATTCTGCCGGCATACTTCATCCTCAACCCTCAGTTTATCACGCTGGGCAAGGAAAAGGATTTAAGCGAAGCAGGCACAACGGCGCTTGTCATGGTAACCGGTGTCGCAAGCGCATCGGGACGGCTTCTGTTCTCATGGCTGTCCGACGTGATCGGGCGCAAGAAAACCATCATCGCAATCATCATCACGACGATTGCGGCGGTGCTGCTGCTGATTCCGGCAACGGGCGCGCTGTTCTTTATCTGTGTGGGCGCGATTGCGTTCGCGTTCGGCGGCTCGGCGGGCGTGTTCCCTGCCCTGACGGCGGACAATTTCGGCACAAAGCACATGGGCATGAACTACGGCTGCATCATGGTGGGCTTCGGCATTTCGGCGCTGGTATTCCCGCAGGTTTCGCAGCGGCTGCCGGTTGACCACGGTCACGCGGCATCGTTCATCCTCGCGGCTTCCACCTGCGTGATTTCGCTGGTGCTGATCCTGCTGCTCAAACGCACAAAGCAGGAAGATTAAGCTTATATTATAAAACTACCACGGTATGGCTTTTGAGCGATACCGTGGTTTTTGTTTTAATCAAACAATTTCTCAAACGCCGCGACGGCGGACTGGTTGTTCGCTTCATAGTCGATGTTCAGCTTCGGCACTTCCCCGCGGTCAAAGGCTGCAAAGCCGGAGAGAATGCCGTCAAAGCTGTTCTTCACAAGCAAGCCGCCGTGCCGGGTCAGGAAGCCGTGCGGTCCGGGAACGTCGGTGGAAAAGACGGGAACGCCCAGCGTATCGGCTTCAAGCAGCACAAGCCCGAGTCCCTCGTATTCGGATGCGAGAATGAACAGGTCACAGCGTTTGAGCAGCGGCATCGGGTTGCGCATGGAACGGATGACAACCACCCTGTCGGGCAGCGCACAGCGCTGCGCGTGGGCGAGCGTTTCGCTGTAAAGCGTGCCGTAGCCGCCGATGAGGATCAGAGTTGCGTCCTTATCTCCGGCATAGGCGCAGAACGCGTCGATGAGGCGCGCGTGGGCTTTTTCCGGTGAAAACCGCCCGATGGTGGCGAATTTTTTTCCGCAGCCGCCGAGTATTTCGCTCAAGCGCTCCGGCGAAACCGTGCTTTCCGTTTCCGGATCGAAGGTCAGGGGCTCCTGCGCTTTTTTTATAACCGAATCGCTGTCGTGGATGTTGCCGACAAGGCGGATGTTGTCGCGCCTGCCGCTGATCTGCACGATGGAGGGGATGATGTCGGCGGTGACTGCGGCGACATGGCGGTAGGAGCGGTATGCGGCCTCTAGTGTCGGGCGGTGCGGGCGGTTCTTGAGCTTGATTTCGTTGACCATATCGTTGTGAACAAAAATGGTGCTGCTGGGGTAAAGCGCCAGCATCTTGTTCAGCGCGCTTTCGTAGCCGGTGAAATTCACGGCGTGCGAAATGCGCGAGAATCCGAAAAAGCGTTCGTTTTCGCGCCGGTACAAGCGGTCGAGCAGACGTGTCACGGTTGTGCCGGTGCGGTTAAACTTAAAATAAAGCACGTATGCCGCAACCTCGGCAAGCGTATAGCGGATGCGGTCATAGACCGGAGAAACGGCATACTTCCGGTCGATCAGCGCAGCGCGCACGGGCGACGGAAGCGCTTGCTCGGTGAAGGACACGATGTAATTGCGCTTTGTGCCGTCAATGCGCGCGAGCAGGCTCAGCAGCGCGGTGGTCATGCCGTTGACCGCAAGTCCGCCGCCATAAATCAGCACATTCTCTTTGCCGTTGTCCGGAAAAGCGGCTTCTTCGCAGACGGGTTTTTTCAGAATCACACGGGCAAGAATCCGCGCGGCGGCATCCGGCGTGTCGTGGGGGCAGAAGCGTTCTAAAAACGCGGTGTCGTCATATTCCTTCGGGCTGCGCAGGGCGGCGCAGAGCTGCGCGGCATCGCTGACCTTCGGAAAAGGCAGCGCTTCGAGCGGCAGATAAAGTCCGCGCGCGCGTTCGTAGCCGTGCCGGTCATAATCAAACAGAATCTGCTTACGCCCTGTGACGGCGAAATCAAAAAACACGCTGGAATAATCCGTGATCAGGCAATCGGCAAGGGTGAGAAATTCATAAAGCGGATATCCTGCGGGAACGATGCGGATATGGGCAAGCCGCGTGCAGTCCGCGGCTTTTTTTACAAAAGGGTGCAGCTTGACATAAAGCACCTCGTCGTCGCCGAGCAGGCGGTCCATCTCCTCCAGAAAGCCGCTGAGAAAGCGGAGCTGTCCGGACTGGTCGATGTGCGCCATATCGCCGCGCCATGTCGGGAGATACACATACACGCGCTTTCCCGCAAGCCCCTCCGCGTCGAGCATGCGCGGGCTTTTGTCCGCAAGCAGCGCCGCGGTGCGCGGATAGCCGGTCAGCAGAACCGTTCCGGACGGTGCGTTTGAAAGGTCGTAGGCTTTACACATCACATCCGTCATATAGCGGTTCGGGAACACGGTATAATCGGCGAGCAGCAGATTTTTGCGGATGTTGCCGGTCAGCCCTGCGTTTTCCTCAAAATCCCTGCCCATTTTTTTCAGCGGAACGCCGTGCCAGGTGTTGACGATGCACTGCCCTTGCTTCTTCATGAAATATTTCGGAAAGGTCGTGTCGTTGAACAGATACCCCGCGCGGCTGAGCAGCGCCGGGTAGCGCAGACCGGAGAAGCTGACAAGCGTCACGTTTTTTAACCCGCAGCGGTTGAGGTACGCGCGCAGCGGCTTCCGGTGTGATTTTTCGCAGGAGGCGTAGATGCGGAATTTCCCGTAGCCGCCGACGGAAAGCTCCCGTGCGAGGGTGCGCATATTGCAGGCAAACTCCTTGCCTTTTCGCGATTCAAACAGGGCAATTCCACCGTTGATTTTACAATGCTTGTAAAAAAACAGATACGCGCTTTGCGCCGCGAACCGCCTGAGCAGCACCAGCCTGCCGCGCGGGTTTCGGAGAAAGGAGCGAAACAGATTCATCGGGCGGGGACTCTCCTTTCTGCCGGCAGTTCCGGAATTTATGAGCGGATGCGTTTGAGTAGAAAGCCGGTCAGCTTGTCATAGCGGGTCAGCTTTTTCAGCAGGTCAATCAGAATTGCCGCGATCAGGGAGTCCGCAAGCAGAACCAGATAAATCAGCCACCAGTATTTGAACGAATAAGTAAACTCGTTGAACCATTTAATCCTGATGAAGGAATGGAACAAAAAAATGTTCATGGAATACTTCCCGAGGAACACCAGTGCGGTGTTCAGATATCTGACCGCGGAGAGGAAGGTGTAGCCAAACAGCACGATCGCCACAACAGCGGCACAATCGAATACATCTATGAGGTTGTCGCCGACCTTGTGCCGGAAGTCAAGCATCCCGAACAACAGCACTGAAAGCAGCAGAAAGCTGACCGCACCGAACAGCACGCGGTATCTGGATTCCCCGCCCAGCAGGAACGCGCGGATTTTCGGGAGAAGATCCCGGTCCGCGAAATACAGCCCGATGATGCCGATGAACATCCAGCGGCAGATTTCGTTGTATTCCCCGCCGCCGACGGTGCGGCAGCCGACCAGCCAGAGCAGCGAAACCGCCAGAATACCAAGCTTACGGTAAAGTAAAAGCAGCACCGGCAGCAGAACCACCAGCGAATAAGCAAGGCTCATGTACCACCATGTGCCGAGCAGCGTGGGCGTATCAAAGGCATAGGCAAGACCGAGCAGATCGATGAGGGTATACATACCCGCTTTTACGCCCGTTCCGTAAATGTCCAGCATCTCCGGCTTCAGGATCACCGAACCGATGATGCCGATCGCAAAGATAAACAGATACCCGGAAAACATACTCAGGCACCGCCCGGCAATGGACTTTCCGCAGGTCTGCCTGTCAAATTCGTACTGCGCATTCATGCGCTTATAGGACACCGTCATGCCGTAGGCGCTCAGAAAAAGGAAGATCCCAACGCAAAGCTTGCCGAACTGTGCGGTGTGGGTCAGCAGCCCCTTTGAAAACGGCGCGATGTCAACCGCAAAGCCCTTATAACGCGACGCGTCCAGATACAGGTGATGGAACAGCATCATCAGGATCGCTACACCCTTGATCACCATGGTGTCGTTCTTGGTAAACGCTCTCTTTTCCACGCTTTCTCCCCTATCGTCAAATTATTTCAACAGCCGCTCTGCAACACGTTCGCAGCAGTTTCTGTCATCAAAAGCAAAGGTGCGGTTGATTCTCTCTATATATTTTTCGCTCACGGCAAAGTTGTTTTCCACATAAGCAATCAGCCGGTCGATGGTTGCGTCGAGCGTCAGCTCCACCTCACCGAAGCCGTCGCGTTCATAATCGAAATAGCCCTCGGTATAAGAATGCGTGCCGCTGAAAAACGTGTCACGGTCAAAATGCGCATACACAATCGGCTTGCGCAGATAGGCAAAGTCAAACGCCACGGAGGAATAATCCGTCAGCAGCAGGTTTGTCTGGGCAAAAATCTCGCGGTAGGTTTTTTCGCCGACACAAAATTCCACGTCGGGATGCCGGTCGAATCGATCGGCATGAGGCGCGAAAATCGGGTGCGGAACAAAGCTCAGCCGGCAGCCGTGCCGCTTTACTGCGGAAAGCAGACGCTCGTTGTTGATCAGCGTGTTATAAAAGCGGAAATATGCGCTTTCGTCAAAGCCGTCGGCAAGATTCCAGATACCGGTCGCGGGATCGGAGCCATTGGTGAGCGATTTCCGCCAGGTCGGCATGATGGTGATGAGCTTCTGCTCGTCGTGGCAGAGCAGGTCATAACGGGGCATTCCCGTCAGCCAGATTTCCTGTTCGGAATAATAATACGGATATTCAAAGCACGAGTCGTATTCGGGGCGCGTGGTGACAATCAGCCCGTGGATGTTGCGATTGTATTTGTTTAGCCACGCGGACTGATTATCCTTTGTGATGCCGTGCTGCAGGAACACGAACTTCGACTTGGCAAGCATATCGCGGTAAAAGATGTGCATTTTCAGCAGAGGGTTGACGACGGGGTTGTTCGCCTGCGAGGAAATGACATACTCACTGATCACGTGCAGCAGCTTGTGCCTGAGCGAAAGGGTGTGGACAACGGGACCGATTTTTCGGATGCGGCGGTAATCGGGGCAGGTTTTTTCGATCACAAAATAAATCTTTTTCTTACGGAACCGCTGCGTGTTCTGCATACAGTATTTGAAAAATGCCTCGCCGTTGTCGTCGCCGCGGTTGATGCGGTCGGAAACAAGCCAGATCCGCTTTTTGCCCAGAAAGAATTTCGCCGCACGGCAAAGCAGGCGGATTGCAGCGGCTTTGATTTTTATGCGTTTTCCGGAAAAAAGCAGGGAGAAAAACAGCTTCGCTTCCGCGCGCGTTGCGGAAAGCTTTCCCGCACCGCGCACGGTCAGCGCGTCGGCTGTACTGCGCACAATCCAGCCGTTGTCCGCGTAATAGGAGTTATCAAGCTCTTTGGCAACGGGCGAGAATTTGCCGAAGGTCAATCTTTTGCGCTGCACCGTGACACCCTCGAATACGCCGAACAGCTCGATGCGGTTTTCGCCAGTATTCCTGTTAAGCGGGATCGCGGCGGAAAAGATGCGCGCGGTTTGCAGCACATCGCCGAACCATTCAAACTGATTGTCATAGCTGCGCAGTTTACAGTTGGTTCTTTTTCCATTGTTGGTAAAGAAAAACGTGCTGCCGCCGCGGTCGTTGATCAGATTTGTCGTTCCCTCGATATAGACTTCGTCCTTGTCAAGACGGATAAACTGGATGTTGGTGATCGCGCTGCGGAGATTTTCCGTCATAATGCCGTTGACGAAATAACCGTCAAACTGCGCCGGTATGTTGATCAGCTTCGGACTGCAGGCATATTTCTGGGAGAGGATGTAGTTGAGCTGACAGCTCTTGAGCGTGTTGCTGCGGGCATAAATCGCGTCGTCAATCAATCCGAAAACAGCATTCAGGGATTGCTTGACCGATTTCCTCTGCTGCTCGGAAAGCAGCGCAGTGATCCTGTCCTCGTTGTTGAAGAAAGTAAGCAGCAGACAAAAAAGGTTGTACTGGTTGTGATAAGCAAGCGCGCCGGACGTCGCGGCGTTGTGTACCGCCGTATCGAATACCGCCCGCACAAAGCTTTGCAGTGCGTCCGCACCGGAGAGCAGCGCGTCGAGCAGAACGGCGCTGTAATTGCCGTAACGCATCCGGCACACAGCCGCAGGGATATCCGCGAACGACGCCGCGGTCAGAAACGCGCGGAACACCTTTTCCCAGACCGCAAGATAGGGCGAGGCAAAGGGCTGTCCGGCGGGCAGAAGCAGGCTGCGGCGGATGAAATAGCCGAACGGGCAGCGGTCAATCGGATTCACCGGAACGGCGGAGGCAGTCGATTCGTTGTCGATGCAGGGCGCGTTGAGGGAAAGCACATCGGGGCTTGTTGAAAAATAACCGGTATGCGCGGCAAGATCCGCAAATGTGCCGCTTGCGACGGCGCAGGTCGAATCGGCGAAATAAACATACGCGCCCGTACACAGCGCCAGCGCGCGGTCAACGGGATTTTCGCCGTTCTCCTCCGCGCGGATGCAGCGCACAATTTTTCGATACGGCGCGGGAAGGTCCGATACAAAATCAGTGCTCACCCCGGACTCCTGTCCGGCTTTTGCCGGCGGCGTGCAGTCAAGCAGGATGATTTCAGAAATCAGCGCCTGTATCTGCAGCGCGGTCAGCGGACCGAATATGCTTTCCGGCGATAGTTTAACCGACGCGTCGGTATGAATCAGAAGGATTGAAAATTTCATTACATGGCTCCGTTCAGCTGCGGCACAGCGCAGCTACGATATGATATGACGCATTACTCGATTGTCGTCAGAAGTTGATTGTGCGGATTGTATTGAACAAATGCCTGCCGGATGTCTGTTCCGATGCAGACGACGCGCTCGTTGCCGAGCGCGCGGGCTATTTTTTTCAGCGCATATCCGCAATATGCGGGAAGAACCGCGCGGGTGCGCGCGTCAAATCCACGCAGATATGAGCGGCGGCAAAACAGCCGGAGTTTCAGCCGCTGCGCACGGCTCTGATAAAATGCACGCACAACCGGCTCAACGCTTACGCCGTTTGGAAAATCGGGTTCGCGGCTTTCAGCATAAAGGAGGACGCAGCGCACCAGGCAGCCGGCCTCAAGAAATGACCGCATCATCGCGCGGGCTTTTTCGCACAAAGCGGCGGAAGAAGCGTCGTCCTCGTGCCAGCGGGCGGCAAGGAACGTCACGCGCGATTGCTGTAAAGCAACCATGTCGCGGTTGATCGACTGGTTCTGGTCGCCGCGCATCAGGGCGGCATAATCAACGGGCGATGCCAGCCGGTCTGCAAAAAAGCGATTGATCGCATACTGCCCGCCAATGAGCTGCGCGATCAGTGCCGCGGGGCTTTCGGCGCGGTGCGGGCGCAGCGCTTCTTCGGTGCAGTAAAACGCACGCTCGGCGGTGTATTCCGCAAAGTCGGGCTGAAAGAGCAGCACGGGCTTCCCCAGCAGCGTGAAGTCAAAGCCCAGCGACGAATAATCCGTGATGAGCAGAAAGCTTTCCGCGATGTTGCCGGCGATGTCCGTGTCGGATGCCCAGACTGTGCCGATGTGCGGCAGCTTCGGCAGCTTCAGACTTGTGTTGCGGAAATTCCGGTGCAGGCACAGGGTGATCGTCACGCGGTTTTCCGCTGCCCAGCGCGCGAGACGTTCGTCTGAACAAACGGTTTGGATCGCGTCGGCAAGCGTCGTTGCGCTTGCGCCGTTTTCAAGATAATCCCGCCAGGTCAGAAACCAGAACACCGTGCGGTCGGTTTTAATCTCCGCGGGAGAAACGGGTGCTGCGGCGCGGTTTGTCAGCCCGTTTCTGTCAAGCCAGTTGAAATAAAGCGATACTGTTTTTTGATAACGCGGATGAAAGCCCGCGAAATAAAGCTGATAGGGCTGGTAGTCGTTGCAGCGGATCAGATCGGCGGCGATGTGCGGATTATAGCAAAAAAATCGGCAGAGGTGGTTGTCATAGCTGCGTCCGTTGATGCTGATGCGCTTCATGCCCAGTGTGCCGTGCTGGAGATAAATCAGCGGGCGGCTGACCGCAAGGCGCAGGGGTTTGAAAAACAGGCGCTCGGGTAAAACATCCTTGCAGCCGAGCGTGACAAAGAACAGATCACTTTTTAAAAACAGCCGCAGATGCCACAGGCTGTCCTTCCATACGACGAAACGGCGGGCTTTTCCCAGCCCGCGGACGATGCGTTTAGTATGCGCAGTTTTCTTCAGAATAAAATATTTTTCGATTCCGGCATCACGTAGCACGGTGTCCTTCCATAAAACAAAGGAGTTGTTTTCTGCAGTGCCGGCGGAATTTTCGCCGAACAGCCAGATGTAGTTCAACTTCATTTTCACTCCGTTACAAACCCGTGCAGCAAGGCGCAGGCGGCTGGAAACTTTTCGCCCAGTCTAATTCTTTTATTTTAATACATTTCCGGGAATCTGTCAAGACTTGTCGAATGAAATTGGCTGTCTTTGTGAAATAAACCAAAGCTTCTTGACCGTGTAGGTTAATTGTGCTATACTTCCAGTATGGCAGGATTTGAAAACGAAATACCATGAAAGCAGGAGGTCACGATGATGGATCTGCGGATGGATACGGCGGAAGGCATTTTTTCGGTGCGGGCGGCGGGGCTGCTGACGCGCGGCGGGAAGCTGCTTGTGCAGTGCGACGGGGACGAATACGCGCTGCCCGGCGGGACGGTACAATTCGGCGAGACCGCGCAGGAAGCGGTGGTGCGGGAATTTGCAGAGGAAACGGGGCTGACCGTGACCTGCGGGCGGCTTTTTAAGACGGAGGAAGCGTTTTGGCGGTGGGGCGAACGGAATGTCCAGACGCTGGGGTTTTATTATGAATTATCCGAACCGGCGGGCGAATGCGTGCAAACGCCGGCGGTGCTGCTTGACAATGCGCGGGTCACGCTGGAATGGGTTGCGCTCGAAGATCTTCACAGTTTAAAGCTTTATCCGACCTGGCTGCGAGAAAATCCGTGCGGTGACGGCGGGCATCTTGTTTATCGGGAGTGACAAGCATGGAACAATGGGATTTATATGATGAAAACGGTGTTGTCACCGGCAAGCGGATTGCGCGGCGGGATGCGGCAAAAATCCCACAGGGGCTTTTTCACGCGGTGGCGGAAATCTGGGTGATTGCGAACGGGAAGATTCTTCTGACGCAGCGGCATCCGGACAAGAGCCATCCCCTTTGCTGGGAATGCTCCGGCGGATCTGTGCTGGCGGGGGAAACGACAGCGGCAGGTGCGGTGCGTGAGCTTGGCGAGGAGGTCGGTATTCATGTACAAGAGGATGTGCTGGTATTCTGCGGGCGGGATTTTTATCCGTCACGGCGATACTTCTGCGATACATTCCTGCTGCGGACGCGGGTTGATTTGGCGGCGCTGGTTTTACAGCCCACCGAGGTGGTCGGCGCGCGGCTTGTGACGCTTGCTGAAGCGGAGAAAATGAACGCGGCGGGGATGCTTTGCGAAGCACCGTGGGCGCGGTTCTGTACTTATCAGGCTATCATTTTAAACAGCGGCGCGGACAGAATTTGAATAAAAATGAGGAACAGATATGATTTTTGCAGAATTCGACTACATCACGCTGCCGGCGCTGTGCGGCAATCTGCGGGAGGACGTGGGAGCGCTGCTTTGCGCCAACGGCAAAGAAACCACCTTTACCCACGTCTGCGCGGTGGCGGAGCAGAACAAGGTACTTGCGGCGCGGCTTGGGCTGGACGCGGAAAAATGTGCTGCGGCGGGGCTTCTGCACGATGTGAGCAGCGTAATCCGCGCGGAGGATATGCTTGTGTATGCGCAGCGGCACGGACTTTCGTTGTGCGCGGCGGAGGAGCGGTTTCCGTTTCTTCTGCACCAGCGGCTGTCAGAAATTGCGGCGCGGGAGTGGTTCAAGGTGACGGACGCGGACATCCTCTCCCCCATCGCGGTGCATTCGACGCTCAAAGCGGGGGCAAACACATATAAAATGGCGCTGTTTCTCGCGGACAAGCTGGCATGGGATCAGGACGGCGCGCCACCGTTTCGGGATGCGGTTACGGCGGCGCTGGAAATTTCACCGCAAGCGGCGTGTCTGGCATATATGGACTACATGGAAAGCGCGGGACGGGTGCTTTATCCGCATGAGGACTGGGTGCGGGCGGAGAGTTGGCTGCGGGGTGAATAAAATTATAGATATTCACGTATAAAAAGCAAATAAAGACGATCAACATTATATAAAACAATCTTCCAAATCAAAATAAAAATATTGAAGGTGTTCGTATATGCCAAACGAAGTTGTGAAATGTTTTAACTGTCCTCAAAATGATTCGGCATTTAAATGCGTAGGAGATTTTTCTTGTAATTCTATTGATACACAAGATGTAGTACATGTAGTACGAACACAGATAATAGCATCTTTAAAGTGGGTTTATAAGAACCATTATGATTTGATAACTCGCGAGATTAACGAAGTCTGTATCGTTTCGTATTTCTGGCACTACTTTATAAAAAGATTTCTAACTAAACACCCTATGCTAAATATAGATATGGAATACAATAAGAACGGCGAATCAGCTAAGCGATATGGCATGGGAGAACAATATGCTCGACCAGACATTATTATACATAAACGAAACTGCAATAAATGGAATACTGTTATTTTTGAATTTAAATCACAATGGAATCAGGATGGCCCAGAAGTTGATTATCAAAAACTGAAAAATTTCACATGCATTACTGCGGACATTAATGAACCTTGGATTTACGCGTATAAGTGTGGTGTAAGCGTATTATTTGGAAAAGAAGAGATCATATTAAAATGGTTTCATGACGGTCATCAAGATACGACCATCGACAAAATCAACACATCAGATTGGATGATTAATCAAGTTGAATCGGTATAATTTAGTATTTCCGCTGATTGCGGCGGAATGTACGGGAGGGCAGATATGAACATTCTTGTACTCGGCGGGACGCGGTTTTTCGGTGTGCCGATGGTGAAAAAGCTGGCTGCGCGCGGGCATACCGTGACAATCGCGACGCGCGGGCTGACGCCGGACGGCTTCGGGGATGGTGTGGAACGCATCGTCCTGAACCGCTGTGACCCCGACAGCCTACGTAAAGCGCTGGGCGGACGGTATTTCGACGCAGCGATTGACAAGATTGCGTACTGCTCCAATGACATCCGGTATTTGCTGGATGTGCTGGAATGCGGGCAGTATCTTTACATGTCCACGACGGCGGTATATGAGCCGAAGCACATGAACACGACCGAGGCGGATTTTGATCCGGCGCGGGGCGCGTTCCGGTGGGAAAACCGCGCGGACAGCGATTATGCGCAGGTCAAGCGGGGCGCGGAGCGGGCGCTGTTCCAATGCTATCCGCAGGTCGTTAAGGCAGCGGTGCGGATGCCGGTTGTGCTGGGGCGGGATGATTACACGGGGCGGCTGAAATTCTACGCGGAAAACACGGTGCGGGGCGTGCCGATGCATATTGACAACGCGGACGCGCCGATGAGCTTTATCCGCAGCGACGAAGCGGGGCTGTTTCTCGCTTTTCTGGCGGAACAGGATTTTACCGGTGCAATCCATGCCGCTTCACAGGGTACGGTGACGATTGCGGAAATTCTCGCGTATGTGCGGGAAAAGACCAGCTGTGCGGCGATTTTGTCACCGGACGGAACGCCCGCTCCTTACAATGGCGAACCGGCATTCTCGATTAACACAGACAGGGCGGCGGCGCTGGGCTTCCGGTTCTCAGAGGTGCGGGAATGGATTTTCGGGCTGGTCGATTCTTACATCGCGGAGGTGTGCAATGGTTGAGCTGAAAAACGCGCTGGCGGAGGAGTTCGGTTTCTGGCAGACGCTGGACAGGCATCTCCTCGCGCAGGAATTTGAAAACAAGGTACGCGAGGAACGCGTGCAGTTCATTGTTCTGCACGGCGAAGCGGTCGGCGTGCTGCGCTGGGGGTTGTTCTGGGATGAATATCCGTTTCTGAATCTGCTTTACCTGACGGAGGAGCACCGGAATGCCGGTATCGGAAGTGCTGTGCTTGCACTTTGGGAAGCACGGCTGCGAGAACTGGGATTTGCGCTGGCAATGACCTCGACGATGGCGGAGGAACGCGTGCAGGGGTTCTTTCACCTGCATGGGTATCAGGACTGCGGGTGTTTGATCAAAACCGTTGCGCTGCTGATTGAAAACGCGGAGCTGTTTTTGATGAAAGGGCTTTGATAAAAAATAATGCGCGGGAAGCATTCTGCCTCCCGCGCACAGACCAAAGAAAAAGTATATGCTCATTTTTCGAGCGCACGAATGGAATCGCAAAGCAGCAGTGAAAGCACAAATCTACTAAGCAATGCAAAGAATAATCCCTGAAACGACGGGTTTCCAAAGGGGGCATGCCCCCTTTGGCAGGAGGCGTCGGGGGGCGGCGCCCCCTGACTAGGGTTTATCTACAGTCTGATCTGCCGCGCGCGGCGGTGGGATGGAGCGGCTTAACTGTCGCTGCCGCCCGCGCCGATGACGAACTTGTGGTTAAAGTATGTATGCCGGACGTTGCCGGCTTGCTCCGCGAAACGCGCCGCGCCGAGCTTTTTGATCATGCAAAGGTTGAACAGCTTGATGTTATGCGGAACGCGTCCGGCGGAATCCGCAAGCGGCATCAGATGCACGCACGGAAATTCCGCGCAGTCGCAGCAGAATTCCACACCTTTTTCCCGGGCACAATCGAGCGTTTTGCAGCGCATACCGCGGGCTTTTAACAGCAGGCAGTACTCCCCTCCCGTGCAGCCCCCGCAGGTGATTTCCGCGGCGGGAATGCCGGTGGATTTCGACAAGCGCTCCTGAAAGGCTTCGGTGAGGTTGTCCGCGTACATTTCACAGTTGAAGCAATCAATGCCGCAGGGCGCGATGAGCTTATTTTCCATAAAAATCCTTCTTTCAGCCGGATGGATTCCGGTTTATTCAAATCCAGTATAGTCGCTTTCAGACGGAATGTCAACTATGCGAACACTTCAAAAAAACGCCGATTTTCGGGAAAGGAACACCAAGATGAACGAAATTCTGATTGTGGAGGACGAGGCGGCGATCGCAAATCTGATCCGCATCAGCCTGACAGATGCAGGCTACCGCACGGTGTGCGCGGGCGACGGGGAGGAAGCGCTTTCGCTGCTGGAAACGCTGCGTCCGGATCTGGTGCTGCTGGATGTGATGCTGCCGAAGCTGGACGGATTCGCGCTGATGGAATACATCCGGCCGATGGAAATTCCCGTGATTTTTCTCACGGCGAAGGCGGATGTGAACGACAAGGTGCGGGGGTTAAAGCTGGGGGCGGAGGATTATCTCGCGAAGCCCTTTGAGCTGGTCGAGCTGCTGGCGCGAGTGGAAACGGTTCTGCGGCGTTACAACAAGGACGGACAGGTGGTTGAACTCGGCGGGCTTGTGATCGACACGCTCTCGCGCGTGGTGAAAAAGGACGACTGCGCGGTCGCGCTGACGGCGAAGGAATACGATCTGCTGCTGCTGTTCGTGCGCAACCGGGGGATCGCACTGTTCCGCGACCGGATTTATGAGCGCGTGTGGGGGGATTTCTACGCGGGCGACAGCCGGACGATTGACCTGCACGTTCAGCGGCTGCGCAAAAAGGTCGGCTGGGAGGATCGGATCGTGGCGGTGTACAAAATCGGCTACAGGCTTGAGATTTAGGAGCGGCGGATGAAGTTTTTCTGGAAGCTTTTTCTTTGCATTGCGGGAATCAGCGCGGTGTTTTTCGGTTTGGGTAGCTGGTATCTGATTGATGCGGGGTACGATTCCTCAGTGCGCGGCGAGGAACGTCAAGCGGCTGACGACGGCGGCGACCTGCGCAATCTGCTTTCGCTGCGGATTGCGATGGAAACGCAGGCGCAGCATCTGAGCAATCCGGCGCAGCTTTCCGCAGAAACTTGGGAGAAGCTGCAGACGGAGCTGATGAACCGCCCGCGGCAGAACGTGGCATTCAATCTTTATGACGCGGACGGCACGCTGCTCATTGACAGCGGATTAAGCGGGATCAGCACTCCGGCAACGGACGGCATCGCCGCCGCGCCCCTGCCCGACGGCGGCAAGCCGGTGAGCGGAACGGTCAAAGCGGACGGCGAAACCTATGTCTATGCGCTCACGCCGATCCGGGTGATGAACACGGTGTTTTACGCGGAAAATTTCCGCAGCGTTGCGATGCTTGACCGCAACCGTACGCGGCAGGTGACGACCTGTCTTTGGCTGATGGGGGCGATGGCGGGCGCGTCATGTTTGTTCGCTGCGGCGGCGTCGGGGCTTCTGATGAAGCCGGTCAGGGCGCTTTCCGCAGCGGCGCGGCGGATGGCTGACGGCGATTTATCGACACGGGTGGAAATCCGCACGCGGGATGAAATCGGCGTGCTGGGGCGGGATTTCAACGCGATGGCGGGGCAGCTGGAGCAAACGGTGGATGCCCTCACGGATGCGGCGCGGCGGCAGGAAAGCTTTGTGGGGAATTTTGCGCATGAGCTGAAAACACCGCTGACCTCCATCATGGGGTATGCGGATCTGCTGCGCTCAAAACGGGTGGATGAGGAGCGGCTGGTGCTTTCTGCGAACTATATTTTTGAGGAAAGCCGCCGGCTGGAGCAGCTTTCGATGAAGCTGCTCGACTTAATTGTGCTGAAAAAGGTGGACATTCCCCTGCGCGCGGCTGACATGGCGCAGCTGCTCACGGACGCGGCGGAGCAGGTGCGCATCACATTTGCGCAGGAGGGTATCGCGCTGTCGTGCGAAGCGGCGGAGCGGGTTGTTCCGGCGGACGCGGATTTGCTGAAAACGGTTCTGCTCAATCTGCTTGACAACGCGCGCAAGGCGGTTGCGGCAGCGGGGCGCGCGGACGGGGCGGTTGCGGTGCGCGGGTATGAAACGGCGCAGGGCTATGCGGCGGAAATCACCGACAACGGCATCGGGATGGTGGCGGAAGAGCTTCCCCGCATCACCGAAGCGTTTTATATGGCGGACAAGTCGCGGGCGCGCAGGCAGGGCGGCGCGGGGCTGGGGCTGACGCTGTGCGCGGAGATTCTGCGGCTGCACGGGGCGGCGCTGGAGTTCAAAAGCGCGCCGGGTATGGGCACAACGGTGCGGATGGTGTTCCCGAAAACGGATGGGCAGGGCGGTTTATGACGTTCGTGTGATAGGCGACTGAAAGTTTCGGATGATGCAGGTTTGATGCAATTCTGATTGATTTGTGATGCAGTTTCCCTTTATGATTTCTACAGGTACAAAAAACGGCGCACCGCTTGTGTGCGTCTGACCGCTGTGCCGACGGAAGATGAAGGGAAGCTGTTTTCTTTTCCCCTCCGCCGCACAGACATCTAAATTTGAGAAAGGACGAAGGGTATGAAAGGAATCAGGAGGGTTCGGCGCTCGAAAAAAAGGCTCATCATCGGCTTGCTTTGTCTGTTGATTGTGGCGGGTACCGGAACGGTCATCGGGCTGCATTTTTACGGGAAAAACAAAGATACGGTGGAGGCGGCGACTTACACACGCACCACGCGGCTGATGAAAACAACGCTTTCAGACAGCGTGTCGGTGACGGGAACGGTGGCGAGTGCAAGCGTGGCAGAGATTTCCTCGGAAGTTTCGGGCGAAATCAAGGAGGTGCTTGTGCAGGAGGGCGACGCAGTGACAAAGGGCGAAACCATCTGCACGCTTGACACCGCGGAAATTGAGGAACAGATCGAAAAGCAGGAGGATGCGCTTTCCAAAACCTCACAGGAGGCGCAGGACAGCTATGACAGCGCCAAAGAGGACCGCGACGACGCTTCCGTCAAATACACGGACGCAAAGAGCGAGCTTGCGGACTTAAAGGACACGCTTGACGATGCAGAAGCAGCCTATGACGCGGCGGTGGCTTCCGTCAAGAGCGAGCAGGCGGCTTATGACAAGGCATATGCGGCGGATCAGAAGATGGGCTACAAGCTCAACGCCGGCACGGCGGACGCCGACGACAAGCAGAAAACCGCCGACGCGCTGAACACAGCATCACAGGCGCTCGATGCGGCGAAAAAGAACGTGGATTACGACAGCGCGGAAAAGGCTTATAACGAAGCCGAACAGAGCTATGAACAGAAGTCTGACAGTCTTGACAACTTAAAGGATACATATGAAAAGGCGCAGGACAACGTGGATTCAGCGAAAGAAAAGCTTGACGAAGCCGGCGAGAGCGACACGCTTGACGACTTGAAGGATCAGCTGAAAAACTGCACCATCACCGCCACAAGCGACGGCATCATCACCGAAGTGGACGCAACGGTCGGCTCGAACGCGCAGAGCGGCTCGACACTGTTTGTTGTACAGGATCCGGACAATCTGGTGATCTCCGTGAGCATCGACGAGGCGGATGTGCAGGAATTAAAAACCGGTCTTGCGGCGGAAATCACCAGCGACGCAACGGGTGAAACCATCATCAACGGTGAGCTTTCACAGCTTTCACAGATCGCTTCCACGGCGACCTCCGGACAGGGCGGAATGTCCTCCTCGTCGTCCTCCTCAACCTCATCGTCCACGTTCAGCGCGCAGATCAAGGTGACGGATGCTGACACGGGGCTGCTCATCGGCATGAACGTTTCCGCGGACATTGTGGTGACAAAGGCGGAGGATGTGTTTGTGGTTCCCTATGACGCGGTGGGAACGGACGAGAGCGGCAACAAGGTGGTCTATGTGCAAAACGGCGACACGTTTGAGCCGGTGACGGTGGAAACGGGCATGGAAACGGATTACTACATTGTCATCAGCGGCGACGGTTTAACGGAGGGTGCGAGCGTGCGCAGCAGCGCGGATGAAACTTCCATCGACGCGACAACGGCGGACGGCGAAACCGCACAGAGCGGTGGCATGATGAACTTCGGCGGAATGGGCGGCAGCGGCGAGATGCCAAGCGGCGGCGGCAATTT
The DNA here is from genome assembly GCA_047602575.1 of Oscillospiraceae bacterium. Taxonomy (GTDB): domain Bacteria; phylum Bacillota; class Clostridia; order Oscillospirales; family Ruminococcaceae; genus UBA1366. The sequence goes on along the minus strand of JASGGY010000007.1, from coordinate 70,984 downwards.
CGGCGGCGGCAATCGTCCGAGCGGCGGCGGTCAGATGCCGTCATAAGGGGGAAGCAGAATTGGAACGAAAAATCATGATCGACATGAGCGGCATTGTCAAGCGCTTTTTTGTCGGTACGCCCAGCGAGCTGGAGGTTCTCCACGGGATCGACTTCAAGATTTATGAGGGCGAATTTGTGGCGATCGTGGGCGCGTCGGGCAGCGGAAAAAGCACGCTGATGAACATCATCGGCGCACTTGACAAGCCCACACAGGGTAGCTATATCCTAGACGGCACGGACATCAGCACGCTGAAGGACAAGGAGATTTCCCGCATCCGATGCGGCAAAATCGGGTTTGTATTTCAGACCTTCAACCTTGTGCCGCGTATCACGGCGCTGAAAAATGTTGAGCTTCCGATGATGTACGCGCGCGTGCCGCGGCATGAGCGCACGCTGCGGGCAAAAAGCCTTTTGGGCATGGTGGACATGACCGACCGCGGCGAGCATAAGTCAAACGAGCTTTCCGGCGGGCAGAAGCAGCGCGTCGCCATCGCGCGGAGCATGGCGAACAATCCGGCGATTATTCTTGCCGACGAGCCGACGGGCGCGCTCGATTCCTCAACCGGTCATCTGGTGATGAACCTGTTCCACCGGCTGCACCGCGAGCAGGGCAAGACGATTGTGCTGATTACCCACAGCCAGGAGCTTGCGGAGGAATGCGAGCGGATCATCACGCTGAAGGACGGCGAAATCATCGGTGTGCGCACCGGAAACGGGGGTGCGTCGGATGCTGTTTGAGAACATCAGCATTGCGCTGAGGGGACTTCTGGTCAACAAGATGCGGGCTGTTTTAACGATGCTCGGTATCATCATCGGCATTGGCTCGGTCATCGCGATTATGACGGTGGGCAACTCAATGTCCACATCGGTGGCGACGAGTATGCAGAGCATGGGTGCGAACAACATCACCGTAAGTCTGACGCAGAAAAGCTCATCCGACTCGACGGAGGGCAGCCGGACGCGGATGTTTATGGCGGCAAGCTATGCCGCGGATGATCTGATTTCAACCGCGATGATTGACGAATACCGGCAGGCGTACGGCGATGAGATTTACGCCATCGGCTTAACCGAATCCGTCGGCAGTCAGGAGATTGAAACGGACGCAGATTCCGCGACGGTCAACATTACGGGCGTTGACGCGGAATACACCAAGGTTGAGGATGTGACGATCGTCAACGGGCGCTTCATCGACGATGCCAAGGACAGCGGCAGGCAGGTGGCGGTGGTCAGCGACGTGTTCGCGAACGCGCTGTTCCCCATGACCGATCCCATCGGGCAGGAATTTGAATACACCAGCAACGGTAAGATTTATAAATTCTATATCATCGGCGTGTACGAATACGAAAGCTCCGGTACGACGGAATCCTCCACCGACACGGTGGCGACGACGTCGATGTACATTCCCCTCGACACAGCGAAAACCATGGCGGGCGCGGACGCGGGCTATTCGAGCTTCACCGTGGTGGGCGACACCGACACGGACACCTCGACGTTTCTCACGCAGACCAAGGCGTTTTTCGCGGAATTCTACACGCGCAACGATTCCTACACCGTCACGGCAAGCAGCATGGAGAGCATGGTTGAGTCCATGACGGATATGCTCAGCACGATCTCGCTGGCAATTTCCATCATCGCAGGCATCAGCCTGCTGGTGGGCGGCATCGGCGTGATGAACATCATGCTGGTTTCGATTACCGAGCGCACCCGCGAAATCGGCACGCGCAAGGCGCTGGGCGCTTCTAACGGCAACATCCGGATTCAGTTCATTGTTGAGTCGATGATCATCTGCCTCATCGGCGGTATCATTGGCGTCGGAATCGGACTGGGCGCGGGCGCAATCGGCTCGCACGTCATGGGGTATGCCACAACACCAAACATGCTGGTCATTGCGGTCGCGGTGACATTCTCGATGGTCATCGGCGTGTTCTTCGGGTATTACCCCGCCAACAAAGCGGCAAAGCTCGACCCCGTCGAGGCGCTGCGGTACGAATAAGCGATCTTCTTTCTTCTTTTTTCTTCCATATGCAAAAAGCCGGCTTCGCGAGAAACCGGCTTTTTGCTGTCATAACGTACAGGAGCTGCTGTTACAATAATAGATATGAACTTTTCGTAAATATCAGCAGGCACGGTTGACAAAGTATACAACATATTATATAATACAAGTAGAATAGATGCGATTATTACCGCAAATAAAAGACTGACGCACAAACGAGTCAGAGAAACGGAGATTGGGATGTCATTATCAAACGCATTGCTGGGGTTTTTGGGGTATGCGCCGATGACGGGCTATGAGCTGAAAAAAATATTCAACGACTCGGTGAATTTTTTCTGGCTTGCGCAGACCAGCCAGATTTATCGCGAGTTGAAAACCCTGGAAAACGAAGGCTGCATTGTTTCGGAGGTTGTTCCGGGCGACAGAGGGCCGGACAAACGCAAATACAGCATCACACCGATTGGCGCGGAGCGTTTATATCGTTGGCTCAAAGATGCGCATAAGGATGAGTTTATGCGCAACGAATTTATGGTGTGGATTCTGTTTTCATCGAAGCTGGGGACGGAGGAGCTGCAGCTTCAGCTGCAAATCAAGCTGCGGGATTATCGACGAGAATATGAAATGCTGATGCTGGTGAAAGAGCATATTCTGGATTACGCCAAGCTTTACGGCGATGAAAACGATGCGCTGCGATGGAGCATAGTATTGAGTCGTGGGATTCATGATGTGCGGGCAAAGGTTTCGTGGGCGGAGGAGATGCTGGAAGAAATCGAACGCAAACTTCAAAACTGACAAGAAAGAAGGGGTTTTTATGCGGGACAATGCAGTTATCAAGTTTATTTCAAAGAGAAAGGTACGGTTGATCATCGGGGTGATCCTCCTGATGCTTCTCACGATTGGCTTTCTGATTTTCCGGACGTTTACCACCGTGCCCAAACTATTCAAACTCAACAACGAGCTGGCTTCCGAGGGCTATTATACGGCACAATTTGAATTTAAAATGCTCACCTATTCCTATGAGCTTGACAACGGGGATTATATCAAGGCTTTCAAAGGCATCAACCAATTATATTCGGATATGAAAAACAAAGAGAACCTGATCAAAATACCGGATTTTCAGACAAAAGAAGACGAGTATGAATTTTATCTGAACCTGCAGAACCCGAAAACTGGGGCTTTTATGGATGATTCCTACCCGATTTTCACATATTTTGAACCGACCATCAACGTAATTGAAAAGCTTAAGAATCTGTCGGATGAATTAGGCAGACCGCTGGAGTTAAAATACCCGCTGAATTTTCTGGACGAACTGGATACACCCGATGAATTGAATCAATACCTTGACAGCCTGTCCACGGTCGGATGGATCGGGACAAAATTCAAAACGCCGTATATCCTTGCGGCGAAGCTGACCGGATATAAGCGGTTGGAGGAGTTAAATCTGTATTCTTTTTCCGACGAATGGGAAAATGCGATGGCGGAATGGTTTTATAATAATCAGGATAGCGAAACCGGTATGTGGGGGCCGAAGCTGCGCAGCAATGGTGAACTTTATGATTCCGGTGATCTGGGCTGTACTTATGCTATCATTCAGAATCTGTTTCTGGATGAAAACGGGCAAACACTGAACGCACAATTCCCGCTGCGGTACACCAACGAGATCTTTACATCCGCTTTAAACAGAATTTCCGAACCTATGCCGGACGATGCCAATCTGGACGAAACGCATGACTGGACGATCCGGAATTATCAGGGCATTAAGCTCCTGACCCATTATCTCTGGAAAACGGCATCGGACGAAAACAAAAATAAAGCGCGGGAATGTATCGCGTCCATCGTCACATCCGATTTTGAACACACCTATGTGGAGTCGGACGGTGCATTCAGCTTATACCCCGATACCGGCAAAGCCGATCTGGACGGAACTTCAACGATGTTCCATCTGCTTTCTGTTATCGGCGCTTTTGACCAGACAACCCAGACATCCATCTGGGGAGATCCCATCACAGACGAAGGAACAACCGAAACCGGAGCGATGACGCAAAGCAGTCTGGATTCCCTGTTATCCGATGGTGTCAATTCCATCCGTGTGTACACAAAAGAGTCGGCGGATTACCTGAAAAATGCCTCCATGGTGTATTATCCGAAAAGCCCGGCGGTTCTGGATGCCGCCGATTTCCTCCCCCGATTGATCACATGGATTCACACGACGGACTTATCGCTCGGAACATGGGCATCGCAAGAAGCCCTCGAAACCGAGCTGTCCGAGTTCGACATCACGCAGCCGGTGATTGTAACAGATACAATTCCCGTTGACCAACTCAACGAGCTATTAAAAAGCAGCGGCAGCCTTTACATCGTCGGCTTTGACGAGCTGCAGATTCCGCAATACAAAATGGTGATCAAGCACCGGACGTAACGATGGATTAAAATCACTCGCATACAAAAAGCCGGCTTCGCGAGAAACCGGCTTTTTGTTTATGTATTCAAATCACTGAGAACATCAATGCTCGTGAGCAGCTTCCACTCGTATTCGCCTTCGCCGAAACCGGTGCGGGTTCCTTACTTTCTTTTCTCTGTCAACCGCATTTTTTCACAGAACACCATAAAATAAACAGCGCCCTCTGCGATTTTTGCAAAAGGCGCAGTCGGAATGAAACGCTTTATTGGTTTTTTATTGTGAAAGCCGGCCGCTAAATGCTCCGGTACTTCTTCAGCGCCAGTGTGTTCAGCACGCTCAGCACGAGGATATACGCGAGCAGCCCCAGAACATACCCCCAGATTTCGCCGAAGCCGCTGCCGATCACCATGACCTGCTTCGAGCGCACTGCAGCCGTAGAAAATCGGCGTCAGATACCCGAGCTTACCCAGACCATAGGGTATCGTATCGAGCGGAATCAGCCCCGAAAAAAACACCTGCGGAATAATGGCAATCGGGATAAACTGAACAACCTGCAGCTCGTTGTTTGCGAAAACCGAAACCAGCGCGCCCATTGATACCGCGGAAATCGCGAGCAGCAGCATCATCAGAATCGCCCACAGAATATTACCCGCGCAGCTGACGTCAAGCACATAAATCCCGAACAGCATCATGACGACCGCCTGCGCAACCGCAAACACGCTGTAGCCCGCCGTGTATCCTGCGATCACGCTACTTCTGTGAATCGGTGACATCAGAAACCGCTCCAGTGTTCCGCTGCTGCGTTCTTTGACAAGCGACATTCCGGCAATTAAAAAGATCAAGAAAAATGAGAAAAGCCCGAAGAAAATGTATCCCATGCTATCAAAAAACGATGCATTATCCCTGCCGATTACGGCTGATGTCGTCAATGTAGCCGATGGGTTTAAGGAAGCAACAGCATTCTGTATTACTTTCAAGGCCTTTGCGCTTTTACTGGTGGATTCATAAATCGCAATGCTTGAACCACTTGTGGAAATTGAAAATACCGCGTCAACATCCTTGTTGTCTGCGAGATATTGGCTTGCGTCGGTGTTGTCGGGAATGCTGACAATTTCCGCATCCTGCTCTTTGAGCGCAGAAACCAGTGCGGGGGGAAGCTGATTTTCGTGAATCGCAATCGTCGGGGTGTAGGTTGAAGGCCCAAGCAGAAAATACAGCAATGTCAGGATTACCAGCGGCGCAAATACAATCATCATAAAACTGCGCTTGTCGCCGGCAATCTGACGGATTACACGTTTGGTCAAACCAATCATACCGCGTCAGCTCCTTTCTGATTCTCAGCCGCTTTGAAAAACAGCTCCTCAACCTTGCCGCTCTGCGTTTCAGAAAGCAGATTTTCCACCGTATCATAGCTGATTAAACGACCGTTATAAATCAATGCCGCTTTGTCACATTCCGCGACTTCATCCATGACATGGGTGGAAACAATGATGGTTTTCCCAGCCGCTTTGATGTCTTTGAACTGATTCCATATTGTCCTGCGCAGGACAGGGTCAATGCCCACCGTTGGCTCGTCAAGCAGCAGCACATCCGGCTCATGGAGCATTGCCGCGGCAAGGGAAAGCCGTTTTTTCATACCGCCGGAATAATTCCTGACATATTTTTTCCTGTCCTCTTCTAAATCTACCAGCTTGAGAACCTCTGTAATACGTTCATTCAGACGCTTTTTATCAAACCGGTAAAGCTCACCGAAAAAGCGCAGATTATTTTCTCCCGTCAGATCATCGTATAACGCATCATTTTGCGGCATAAAGCCAATTTTTTTCATCAGCTTCAGATTTGGAACAGCAATATCGTCGTAAGTGATCTGCCCTTGTTCCGCTTTGATTGCGCCGATCAGGCAGCGTATCAGCGTTGTTTTTCCCGAACCGGACGGACCGAGCAGGCATACGATATCGCCTGCGTGAATTGAGAAATCAATATCAAACAATACCTGTTTCTGATCAAAGCATTTGTTCAGACCGCTCATTGTAATATTCACAGTAAATCCTCCTTAAAAATTAATGTACATATGTTGACTAATCGTCATATGTATATTATACTCTTATATATATGAATATCAACCGTCACTTTTGCAAAAGTGTCTATTTTCAGAAAGGAAAGGTGAACGAAAATGGATAAGGATACGGATCTTCGTTATATAAAAACAGAGAAGCTCATCAAAAGTGTATTTTTAGAGCTGATGGAGGAAATCGGTTTTCAGAAGATTACCGTGAGGAAATTAGTCGAACGCGCTGAAATCAACCGCAGTACGTTTTATCTGCATTACACCGATAAGTTTGCTCTTCTTCACAGAATTGAAAATGACTTATTTGTAACAATAAAAACCGCCGCTATTTCTGCGCTGGCAGATAAAATCAAAAAAGGCGATTTTGATGAAGAAACAATTATGCCGTTGATGCTGATGGCGTCGAGATATATTTATGCAAACAATAAACTTTATTCTTTGCTGATGAGCGAAAAAGGCGACCCTTCTTTTACAAGCAGAATTGGTGAAAATATCAAGACTGTCCTGTTTGAAAAACAAATGCTGGGCTTGCTTACAATCCCGCAAAAATATGCGATAGCCGCAGTGACTGGGATTATATCAGGTCTGATCGGCGAATGGCTGAAAGGCGGGTTTCATGAAACCCCTGAGGAATATGTGCAAATCGCATTAAAAATCGTAAAAAATATTCCGGGAAATATATTTATGCACGCCGATTCTCCGGCTCATTCAGTCTGACGGCAAATAAAAAACGGTGTACCTTGTCGGTGCTCCGTTTTTTGCATAAATCTACTGCGGTTTATATTTTAGTATGCCGCTTCAAGCTTTTCAGATAGACCGGTATTGTGACCGGAATGACCAGCACACAGCCGATGCCGCTGATGAGAATTTGGATGATATCCGTCGAGAAAAGCTTTGAATTAATGATTTCGGCAAAGCTATACTGATACTTCATAAACCAAATGATCAAGGAAGCAAAACTCCCGAGATAGGCGAAAAACAGGGTGTTGACGGTGGTTCCGACGATGTCGCCGCTGATGACAAACGCTTTTTTAATCAGTTCGGATGCTTTCTGGTTCGGGTCGTCGCCATGAATTTCATTCAACCCGGAAATGACGGATACAGCAATGTCAGCCGCCGCCACGATAAAGCCCAGCAGCAGAACCGCCGCCGCGACCGCCGGCATGGACAGTGCGATATCCTCTGAATAATAGCTGATTTCCTCCGCGTCCTCCGCCGAGAATCCGTGCGCGGCCGTCCAGTCCTCCATCATTAGAATAAACACCAGCATCGGCACGGTCACCGCCGTCACCGAAACAAACGCGGACACGGTTTTTTGGGAAATACCGTTGACCCCGAACAGAACCAGCGCACACGCGCACACGCAGCAGACGACCGCTACCGCTACCGGATTGATTCCGCTGGACATCAGAAAAATGAAACAAACAAGGCTGAACACATTGATTACCATGATAACAAGCACCCGTGCGCCGCGTTTTTTCCCGACCGCAAGCATCAGCGCCGCGAGGATGCCAGCCAGCAGCATATTCATCGCAAAGCCCTTCTTTCAGGCGATTTCATTTTTTCAAACAACAATGCCGCCAGCTTCACGGTGATGGGGATCGTCAGAACAATCCCGATGCTGCCGACCAGTGAACGCGTGATTTCCAGAGAAATATAATTATGAATGACATCAAAAAACGTGACGTTGTTGCGCAACGCCAGAATGATCATCGGGATACAGCCCGCAATGTTGGCAAAAAACAGGATGCTGCTCATGGTGCCCATAATATCCAGCCCGATTTCCCGCCCGGCCTGCGCGAGGGTTTTCCGGTCGTGTCCGGCGGTCTGGACGCTGATTTCCGAAAGGGATGTGGCGATGGTCACCGCCGTGTCCATCACAGCGCCGAAGCTTCCGATGAGCAGCTCAACGAGAAACAGCTCCTCATAGGGGGCTGCGAGGTATTCCATTTTATCAAAGCGCACGCCCGCGCCGTCGGTGATGTGCAGCACCAGAATCGCCAGCGCGATGGTGACAACGGACGTTACGACGGCGGACAACCCCGCAACCAGCGCTTTGGGCTTGATGCCGCAGGTCAGCACCGTTGTGGCGACGGCAAAAACCAGCATCGCGGCAAACCCGAGCAGCAGCAGCGGTATTCCATTGAGGTAGAGCTTCACCGCCAGCAGAAAAACAATGGTGTTGAGCGCCAGACTGCAAAAAAACAGCATCCCGCGCTTTCCGCAGACCGCCACCGAGAGCAGGATGAACAGCGCGAGCAGGGCAAAGATGTGGAAATCCCGCTTGAGTCCGGTGATTCTGCCAGAGCTGCCGCCCGCACCGCTGAGCTGCGCAAACACGCGGTCGCCTGTTTCATAGCGGGTGGTTGAAACCTCCGACGAACTGTATTCGTTGGTCAGCTGCGCAGTCGTGCCTTTTTTCGCTGTGTTCAGAACAATGCCCTTGATCGTCTGCCGCCGGAGCGTTTCTGTGCCGTTGATGTCATTGGGCTGCACGGAGAGGGTTTCTTCGGAAACAGTTGTGATTTTGATGACCGGCGCTTGATAGAGGAAGCTGTCGTTATACACAAACAAACCGCACAGCGTGAAAAAAGCCGCTAAAAGAATCAGCAGCGCGGCTTTTTTATGAAGAAAACGGAAGCGGTTTTGGTGATGTTTCATGCTGCAACGTCCTTTATCCGATTAACCATACTTAGCCCGAACGGCTTGGTTGGGTTGAACTGAAGCTTCATTGATTTTGATTGTTATTGTGCGCTTCCCTGCTCGCACAGCTGAATCCGGCAGCCGTTTAAGTCGGTGAAAACCACGAACTTTACGCCGGGTGCGGGCGAAAGCACCGGCGTGCAGGGAATCTCGCGACTTTTGAGCAACGCGATTTTTTCGTCGAGGCTGTCAACCGCAAAGCCGATCGTGAGGTTCTCCGCCGCAACGGCTTGTGCCTTTTCGTCCGGGATGATCTCGAATTTCGTTTCTCCGCCGCCGAGGAACACAATCTCACCGGTCGGTGATTTCACGGTTTCCACAACCGGCAGCCCGAGCAGCCACTGATAAAACGCCACCGTTTCCGCCGTTTTTGCCGAGCGTACTGTAATGTGCAAAAGCATAATGATTCTCCTTTTATTTCGTTTCAGACCAGTTTGTGAAAGGTGATGTGCTTTTCTTTGAGCGAAATTTTCCCGACCTGATAGCCGTAAGCGGCGGATTCCTTCTTGAAATTTAAAAAGGAATGATCGATGTCAAAGCCCGTAATGCTCTTGATTTCGTCGAAGGAAAGCCGGATCTGCGACTCGCCGTTTATTTGAAGGTATTCCCACAGCTGCATATATTTGCTCATCTTCATCGCCGCCTTTTTTATCATAATCAAAACATTCCGCAGCAAAGCGGATTGCAGCTTTGCTTGCTGTCATTATAGCACCTTTCCGGAAGCTTTTCAACCCCATATGTATGAAAACACCGTATTCGTTTCGCCCAAGCCATTGTGTGCGGTAATTTGACAAACGGATAAAAGAATTGCGGTGCGGATTGTACGATCTGTTAAAGTTCGCTGCGCCCGCGCGCCGGCATTGACTTCTGCGCGGAAATCCTGTATGCTGATGTAAACGCGCGCAGCGCGATACATTACGGAGGCAAAGCGTGAAAGGACAAATAAATCAGATGAGCAGAGGAGGGCGAGCCCATGCATGCTCTTTTCTAGTGATTTGAGCATGGAGTGCATGGGCATTAGCATGAATAAAACCCCATACAAAGACCTGTTTGCGGGACACATTGATCTTTCTTTTAAAACAGCGGCAAGTATGTTAGCCGCTTATCCGGCATCCGCATCGGCTTTTCTGCGCCTTTCCAAGGGACTGAAAGCTGCGGAATGCAGCCGGAAGAAGCTGGCGGCGGAAGGCGTTGAGGTTCCCGCGCTGATGATTGTCAGCACGACGGATGCCTGCAATCTGGCGTGCGCCGGCTGCTACGCCTGCGCACAGAGCCGGAAGCCCGCGGATGCACTGACGGATGAGCGGATTGCCGAGATCCTCGACGAAGCGTCCGGGCTGGGCGTCAGTGTCGTGATGCTGGCGGGCGGCGAACCGCTGCTTTCCCACGGGTGGCTGGACGCGATGAGCAATCACCCTGAAATGGCGGGCATTGTGTTCACCAACGGCACGCTGTTTGACGAACGCCGCCTTGCCTGGTTTGCCGCGCACCGGCACATCATCCCGACGCTGAGCATCGAGGGCGGCGAAGCCCAGACAGATGCCAGACGCGGCAGCGGGGTTTACGCAAAGGTCACAAAAACAATGGCGGAGCTGCGCGCCGACCGGATTCCGTTCGGCATATCCGTTACCGTCACAAGCCGCAATATTGACAGCATTCTGACCGACGACTTTACGCAGGAATACATACAAAAGGGCTGCCGGCTGTTTCTCTTTGTGGAATACGTTCCGGTTGAGGCGGGCAGCGAGCCGATGGTGCTTTCAAAAGCCGACAAAAAGCGGCTGCGCGACTTTACCGTCGCCAGCGAAGCGCGTTATCCGGCGCTGTTCATCCCCTTCCCCGGCGATGAGGAGCAGTTCGGCGGATGCCTTGCCGCCGGCCGCGGATTTGTACACGTCAGTGCCGGCGGGGATGTCGAGCCCTGCCCGTTCGCGCCTTTTTCCGACACCAATTTAAAGCAGGTTTCCCTCAAAGAAGCGCTCACCTCCGGCTTTCTCTCCAGAATCCGGGAAAACCATCACCTGCTTAAAGAGGGCGACGGCGGCTGCGCGCTGTGGAACAACCGCGCATGGCTGGAAACCATCCGGTAGGCGGTCGGCAAGATTTCATACAAAAAGCAAAAGCAGTTCGGTTGCAGAAACCGGACTGCTCTTTTTCTTGTGCAGAACGAACGCCGCGACGTTCCGTGAAAAACCAGTCGCTTGCCATATCATTTTTTGTTCGGTAAAATCACAAGAAATTCACTTCCCTCGCGGTCTTTGCTCTTGACTGTAATCTCCCCGCCGCACAATTCGACAATGCGCCGGACAATCGAAAGCCCAAGTCCAAGACCCTGTCGGGATTCTTTCCCGTCTGCCTGAAAGTACCGGTCAAAGATACGGGCTGCGGTTTCCTGATCCATACCGATGCCGGTATCGGCAATGCGGACGCGGACGGTATTTTCCGCTTCTGTCAGATCGATGCTGATTTCGCCGCCCTCCGGCGTGAACTTCACGGCATTGTTGAGCAGATTCAGCCACAGATGCTGCATCAGCGCTTCGTTGCCGTGATAGGCGACATTTCCGAGATTGCTCCGGACGCTGATGTGCTTATCTTCCCACGCACCCGACAGCATAATGGCGCATTTGCGCAGCTGCTCATCGAGCGCGTAGGTTTTTTTGTCCGTGATAATCTGCTGCGCATCCAGCTTTGACAAAAGAATGGTGCTGTTCGCAAGATCGGCAAGCCGCCCCGCTTCTTCGGATATGATTTTCAGATAAGTGCTGCGTTCATCTTCGGTCACATCGGTTTCAAGCAGAAGATCCGCAAAGCCCTTGATCGAAACAATCGGTGTCTTGAACTCGTGGGAGTAGCTGTTGATAAAATCATTGCGCAGCATCGGAACGTTCTGCAGCTCCGCCCCCATCTTATTGAAATTTTCATAGACCATGGTGAACGGTCCGGCATTTTTTGTGTCGAGCATTACATGAAAATCGCCGTCGGCAACCGTTTCAATCGCGTCGGCAAGCGTGCTGAAATACCGATAGGAAGCTTTGACCAGATAATAATTCAATGCGCCGAGCACCGCGCCCATCGGCAGAATCAGACCAAGGATATAGCCGAGATTGACCGGCATCTGCGTATGGAACATTACGTTCGATCCGACCTCGACCACCAGAAAAGCAAAAATCGCCGCGCCGATGATGATAAACGACTGGACAATCAGCCAGACCGACAGGCTGCGGTCCAGACGGCTGTTCGGCTTATCCATTCTGCGCCGCCTTTCTGATTTCGGCTTTATACCCGAGCCCTTTCACCGTTACGATTTCAAAATCGGCACACGAGGGAAACTTCCCGCGCAGGCGGTTAATGTGGGTTTTCACCGTATCCTCCGTGCTGTCGGAATCATAGCCCCAGACTTCGTCGAGAAGCTGGTTCTTTGTGAAGATCTGTCCGGGATACGAAAGCAGCTTGTACAGCACATCAAACTCTTTTTTGGTCAACGTAATCGACGCGCCGTCGCAGAGTACCGTGTAGCTTGCCGCGTCCACGACGACCGAGCCAATCACGATTTTGCGGTCAACCGAAATCCGGGCGCGGCGCAGCAGCGCATGAATGCGAAGCAGCAGCTCGTCATAATTGACGGGCTTTGTCATATAGTCGTCCGTGCCAGAATGAAAGCCCTCCTGCTTGTCCTCAAACGCGCCTTTGGCGGTGAGCAGCAGAATGGGCATCTCATACTTCTCACCGCGCAAACGGCGGAGCAGCTCGTAGCCGTCCATATGCGGCATCATCACATCGCAGACAATCATGTCAATGTGCCTGTTATAAATAACATCGAGCGCTTCCAGCCCGTCATTCGCACACACCACATCAAAATGAGCTTTCAGCCTTGCGGCGGTCAAAAGCTGCGTGTTTTTGTTGTCCTCAACAATCAATATCGTTGCCATACCAAGCACCCCTAATCCTTATCCAGGTTGTAAGCCGCACGCCGACGCGCTGTCGCGGTAAGTCTGCTGTCATTATAACATAAGTCTGCTGTGATTTCAATTGTATCCCGCGAAGGTAACATCAACGTAAACTTTTCCGGTTTACCGTGGTGTTACTTTGCGTTTACGATGGTGTTACCATGGGCGGATATACTGACAATATCAACCTGCACAGCGATGAAGAAAAGGAGCGTTTGAATATGTCTGTATTAAAAGTTGACCATCTGACAAAGGACTTCGGGCATGGCAGAGGAATCTTCGATGTGTCATTTGAAGTCGGCAAAGGAGAAGTCTTCGGGTTTTTAGGTCCCAACGGAGCCGGCAAGACCACCACCATCCGCCACCTCATGGGGTTCATCAACCCCCAGAAAGGAACAGCGACAATCAACGGTAAGAATTGCGGCAAAAAACGCCACGAGATTCTTTCCGATGTCGGCTATCTGCCGGGCGAAATTGCCTTGCCGGAGGGACTAACCGGCTGGGAATTTCTGAGGATGATGCAGAAAATGAAAGGTGCCGCAAACGATGCGCGTCTGACTTATCTGCTTGAAAAATTCGAACTTGACCCGACCGGCAGCACGAAGCGTATGAGCCTCGGCGTAAAGAGAAAGCTTGCGATTGTCGCCGCTTTTCTCCACGATCCCGCCATTCTGATTCTGGATGAACCGACCAGCGGACTTGACCCGGTGATGCAGGGCACGTTTATCGCGTTTATGAAAGAGGAAAAAGAGCGCGGAAAAACGATTCTGCTCTCAAGCCACATTTTCAACGAGGTGGATGCCACCTGCGAGCGGATCGCGATCATCAAGGACGGCAACGTCGTTTCGACCGTGCTTGCCGCCGATATCCGCCATCATGACAAGAAGACGTTCGAGGTCACCTTCGCGTCAACACAGGCACTGACCGCATTCTCCAAAGAAAAAGACATCACCGTCTTTGAAACCGACCTGCTCAGACAGCGGGCAACCGTAACAACGGACGATGCGCACATCAATGGGATGATCCGCACGCTCAACAAATACGCAATCACTTCGTTCATCGAAAAGAAATTTACACTCGAAACTTACTTTATGCACTTCTACAAATCCGACAAGACGTTTGGGGGGCTGGCACATGCGTGAAATCATTCGGCTTGACGCCGTCAAAAAAGACTACGGCAAGGGCAAAGGAATTTTCGATCTCAGTCTTTCCATTCATGAGGGTGAAACGGTGGGGCTTGTCGGGGTCAACGGAAGCGGAAAAACAACCACCATGCGCCACCTGATGGGCTTCCTGCATCCGGACAAGGGCAGGGCTTCGATCATGGGAATGGACTGCTGGAAAAAGGCTTCCGCGCTGAAAAAGCACATCGGCTATGTGCCGGGAGAGATTGCGTTTCCCGATGTCAAATCCGGTACGGACTTCCTGAACATCCAAGCCGATTTCATGCGGCTGAAGGACCGGACCTACGCCGACAGCCTGACACAGCGGCTGGCACTTGACACGAGCGCCCCCGTCAAACGCATGAGCAAGGGCATGAAGCAAAAAACGGCGATTGTCGCGGCATTTATGGCGCAGCCGGACATTCTTCTTTTGGACGAACCGACCATCGGACTCGATCCGCTGATGCGGGACACGGTGATCGAGCTGATGGTAGAAAACAAGAAGCAGGGTAAAACCATTTTTGTCAGCAGCCATATGTTCAACGAACTGGAGGGAACCTGCGACCGGATCGCTTTTCTGAAAGCCGGCAAGATTCTCGATATCGCCGATATGAATACGATCACCGGTCACGATGCGGATAAGGAATACAAGATCGAATTCACAAACCAACAGGATTACAACCGATTCCGCGCGCTTCGGTTTTGCGTTGTACGGACGCAGGACGCGTACAATCAGGTAACCGTCCGGATTCTGGATCAGGATTTAAAGGATCTGTTTGCGGCACTGTCCAATCTCGACGTCAGATTCATCAGCTACAAGCCCTATACGCTTGAAGACTATTTTAACGAAAAATTTAAGAACACGGAGGATTATGATCATGATCAGTAAACCGCTTTTAAAACAATCCCTGAAAGCAAATTGGGTGCTGTTCGCAGCCATGACAGGCGTTATGGTTGTACTGAATATCCAATTCACATCGATGGAGATGACAAAAAGTCTGCTGTTCCAGATATTCTACGGCATGATGGCGACGATTCTGCCCGATATTTATGTGCTGCTGACCGCCAATAAGCTTCTGGCTTCGCAGGTAGATCGCGGTTCCATGGCATACGTTCTCTCGAATCCGGCAAGACGCTCCGCCGTTGTTCTCACGCAGACTGTCTTTTTGGTCGTAACTTTGTTCCTGATGTTTGCCTTGACCGCCGTCGCGCATATTGTCGTCAATGCCGCAAGCCCGCTTGACCTTTCCCTGGCGGGCGCGGGCTTAAGTGGAACACTGACCGGCGCGATGATCGCGAAAATCATTCTCTCTGCGTTTACCGTGATTCTGGCAATGGCGGGTGTGTGTTTCATGTGTTCGGGCATCTTCAATCTGAGCAAGTACTCCATGGGCTTCAGCGGGACGTTCGTCGGTGTTTCCATACTGGCAAATATGCTTGCGATGTTCGGCACGCTCGGCGTTGACGCGCTGAGCGGATTCAAATACTTATCGATCTGCACGCTGTATGACTACCGGTCGGTTCTTGTTTCAGAAAACGACTGGATCATAAAAACAATAGTCGCGGCGGGAATCGCAGCGGTGACCTTTGCGATCGGCGGCATTCGGTTCTGCAAAAAAGATTTGCCGCTTTGATGCGTTGACAAACAAGAAACTGCGGCGCATGATTTTGCACCGCAGTTTCCTTTTATCCAAAAAAGTTTACGATCGTGTTACTTTGGGGGATTATACTGTGACTGACAGAGCGAATCAGAATGATACATCCGGATCAAAACGCAGAAGGGAAGCATGATGGTATGCGCTCAAGTAAATTTGCATTGCTCTTGGCAAGCCCGGTTCTGGCACCTGCCGTGATCTGTGCTGTGGTGATCTTTTTTCTTTTAATCGTCTGTGGATGGTTTTTTGTGGCGGCTGTGTTCTTCTCGGCTGCCGGCGCGGCGGCGATCGGCTTAATCGGCATTGCGGGCGCTTTTTATAACGCCGGAAACGGGTTCGGCGCGGTGCTTGTGATCCTGGGAAGCAGCCTGATTGCGCTCGGACTGGCGTATCCGCTTTTCTGCATCGCGACGGAATTCTTGCGCGGTTACCGCATACTCAGCGACGAGCTGATGAAAAAGGGAAAAGAACTCGAAGGATAAGGCGGTGTCGTATGTCCGGTAAAGAAAAGCGGTTAAAGGCTGCCCAATGGGGTTGTGTCGCAAGTGTCATACTCGGGGCGATGATCTGCGGCATCGGTATTTTCTGCGGCGGACTGCAAACCGTCCATTATCTGTTCTGGCAATAAACCACGCTCCGCAGAAAAAACAGGCGCACTGTATGTGTGCCTGTTTTTCATCGGTCAAGCCGGTTGTTTCACAGATACTTCTCCGCGAACACCTCGATGTTCCGGAAGTCGGGCAGCCGTTCCTTCAGCGTTTCATGATCCCAGTTCCACCAGGCGCTGCGCGAGATTTTCTCAATCAGCGCGTCGTCAAAGCGCATTTTGATGGTCTTTGCCGGAACGCCCGCGACGACCGCGTAGGGTGCGACGTCCTTCGTCACCACAGCACCCGAGCCGACGACCGCGCCATTGCCGATTTTCACGCCCGGCATGATGATTGCGTTATGCCCGATCCAGACATCATGCCCGATTTCCACCGCGTCGTGTTTGCGCCAGGCGAAAAAGTCCGCATCGTCCGCGCCAAGTCCGAATAGGGCGCTGCGATAAGTGAAATGGTGCTGCGCGACGCGGCTGTAGGTTGGATGGTTCCCGGGATTGATCCGCACAAAGCTTGCGACGGAGCAGAATTTGCCGAGCGTTGCGTAATAAATCTGGTTGTAGCCCGCGCAGTAGGTGTAGTCGCCGAGCGTCGATTCGACAATCACGCTGTTCGCCTGAATCTGCGTGTACTTCCCGAGAACGGCGTGGTCAAGATCAACATTTTCCTCGAGGACGGGCTGCTCGCTTAGAATTAACTCAGACACAGTGTTTTCACCCCACTTTCCTCCGCGATAAAATCGCCGATGCCAAAGGGCTGCGGCTCGTATGCGCCGTGATAATCGCTGCCGCCGGTTAAGAACAAGCCGTACTCCTGCGCGTAGGCGGTGATGATTTTTTTTGCGCGTTCGTTGTTCGCGTGGTGGTTGAGCTCCAGCCCGTCAAGCCCGGCTTTCACAAGCTCGGGGATGAGGTAGAAATTCTCCTGCTGCCCCGCATGGGCAAGCACCGCCTTGCCGCCGCTTTCCTTAATCAGGCGCACCGCTTCAAACGCATCGGGGTAATCAATGTCGAAGGCACAAATCCCACCGTTTTTAAAGGTTTTGTAATAAAACGAACCGAAGAGCTCCGCCGCCTGACCGCTTTTGACAAGCTGCGCCATGATGTGCTGCTTGTATAAATACTTTCCGTCCGCGCGCTCAAGCTTGTCGATGTCAAGCGCAAAGCCATGCTCGATCAGGATTTCCGCCTGCCGCTCGGAATTGCGGTTGCGCGCTTCGAGCACGGGCTGCGTGAACGCGGGCAGGATGTGTGGGTTTTTGATGTTATAGCCCAGAATATGCGTGCGCATATTGCTGCGCTTGTCAACGGCTGAGATTTCAATTCCGCCGATGAGCCGGATGCCCGGATCGTCCGGAAAATAGCCAAGGTGCGCAAGCGTGTCGTGGTCGGTGATCGCGATTGCGTCAAGGTGCTTTGCTTTCGCAGCGCTGATGATTGCGGCAATCGAGTCGCTTCCGTCGGACACGGTGGAATGGATGTGCAGATCGGCTTTATACATTGGTGAAAGCCCCCTGTGAGATGTTGAAAATCTTATCGCAGACCCCGTCCATGAACGCCAGATCGTGGAAGATTCCAATCATCGTGGTGTTTTTGCTTTTGAGCCTTTTGAGCATATCCTTGACAAGAATTTTTGTCTTGTCGTCAAGCGATGCCGTCGGCTCGTCGAGCAGCAGAAGCCGCGGGTGCTTGACCATCGCGTGGGCAAGGTTGAGCCTGAGCCGCTCGCCGCCGGAAAACGTGTTCGGGTATAAATCCCACAGCGTTTCGGGCAGCTTGAAATATGCGAGCATTTCCGCGGCTTCGCTGCGCGCCTGCGCTTCCGGCACGCCGGTTTCGATCAGCGCGTTCATGACATGCTCCTGCGCGGTGGTTCTGGGCATAACGTTTAAAAACTGCGACACATAGCCGATTTCGTATTTTCTTAAAAACAGTATCTCCCGCTCGGTCGCCGTCGCCAGATCAATCTTGCCAAATGCTGCGCTGTCGTAAACAATCCGCCCCGCAAGCGGCAGATAGCTGCGATTGATACATTTGAGGATGGTGGATTTTCCCGCGCCCGACAAGCCGACAATCCCGATGAATTCGCCGACATCAAGCGAAAAGTCGATGTTCTGGCAGGAAGGGATTTTGCGCCCCGCGTTGTGGAGGTAGAAGTCCTTTGACAGGTTTTCGATGCGTAATAATTCCATGATGCCCCTACTTTCTGTAAGCAACGGCGGAAGTAGGTCTGCCGTCCACGAACACGTGCGTAATCACAGGGTAGCCGTCGAGCAGGTCAACGATCAGGACATCGGCTTTTTTACCGGCTTCGAGCGAGCCGAACGCGTCGTCGATTTTCATGGCTTTCGCGGGATTGAGGGCGCAGCGGTTGACCATATCGCACAGCGGTGTTCCGTGGGTTTTGTGCATCACAAAAATGCTGTGCAGAATCGCCGGCGGGTAATAATCCGAGCAGAGAATATCGCCGCAGCCGGCTGAAATCGCATCTGCCGCCGACATATTCCCCGAATGCGAGCCGCCGAGGAGGATGTTGGGCGCGCCGATAACCGTCAGCAGCCCCATGTCGTGCGCGGCTTTGGCGACGTCGATGGTGATCGGGAATTCGCTGATGTCCACGCCAAGGTCATTGTTGAGCTGTAATTTTTCCACCGTGTCGTCATCGTGGGAAGCGACTGCGACGTGATGCGCGTGCGCAAATTCCGTCAGCTCCTGCAGCTGCGAAAACGTGAGGGTTTCTTTTTCCTGATGATACGTCATCACGCCGTTGATGCCGCCGGTTTTGAATTCCGCGCCGCTGTAATTGGAAATCGCTTTTTCATAAATCTCCAGATTGCGGTACTGCCCCTGACCGGGGGTGTGATCCATGAACGAAATCTCATGCACCATGCCTTGTTCAATCAGCGTTTTCGCGATGTCGAACGCTTCTAGAAAATCGATTTCGATCCGCAGGTGCAGCCTGTGGCGGATCAGGTGGTTTTTTGTGTGGACTTCTGCAATGAGCTTCGCCATTTTCAGCACGCTTTCCTTTGTGCGGATGGGCGACTGACCGAAAAAGTCGTTCTGATACAGCGAAAGCGAATGGTACATGGTGGTGATGCCGAGGTTGAGCAGTTCCCGTTCGCATTCCTTGAGTGAAAGCTCGAAATCCATCTGCGAGGTGGGTCTGGGCTGGATCAGCTGCTCGATTTTATCCGAATGAATGTCGATAAAGCCCGGCATGATGTATTGCCCGCCGGCATCAACGACCTCCGCGCCGATTGGCACGCTGTCACGGATCGCTTCGATTTTATCGTCTTTTATACAAAGAACCTTGTCCTCGATGACCCTGTCGGGCGTAACGATTCTTCCGTTTTTCAGTGCAATCAAAATGCTTCCTCCCTATAATAGCGAATGAACAAGCTGCTGGGTATACGCGTGCTGGGGATCCTCGAGAATCTGATCCGTCAGCCCGCTCTCAACGATTTTTCCGTCAAGCATCACGATGGTTCTATCGGCAAGCATCCGGATCACCGCCAGATCGTGTGACACCAGCAGAATGGAAATATGATACTTCGCCTTGATTTTCCGGATTAAATCCAGCACCTTTGCCTGCACCGACAAATCAAGCCCCGTCGTAACCTCGTCAAGCAGCAGAATCGACGGGTTGTTCGCCAGCGCCTTTGAAATCTGAACGCGCTGCTGCATACCGCCCGAGAAATTCTTCGGCGCTTCCTTCATTCGCGAGGTGAGAATTTCGACCGCCTCGAGCAGCTCCGTCGCGCGCGCGGTCATGGCTGCGGAATTTCTGCTGCCTGCGGCAATAATTTTTTCGGCGATGTTGGAAGCTGCGGAGTATTCCATCCGCAGCCCCTGTATGGGATTCTGATAAACCATTCCCATGAGATTGTTTTTAATCATCCGTTTTTCGGAATTGCTCGCCGACCAGATGCTTTTTTCGCCGTTTTTGTATTCCTGTAAAAACGCTTCGCCCGCAGTCGGCGCAAAATCAAAGTACAGGCTTTTCATCAGCGTGGACTTCCCCGAGCCGCTCTCGCCGACGATACCCAGCACCTCGCCCGGATAGACCTCGAGCGAAATGTCATTCGCAGCCCAGACGGTTTTGCAGACGCGGCAACGGTTTTTTTCAAGATTGTCCCGACACGCTGGACAGCCGTCGCCGTAGCGCACCGTCAGCCCGTTTACGCTTAAAACCGGTGTTTCGATCAGATGCAATTGCGCACCTCCTGACAATATGAGGTATCCGAGCATTGGTAGTATTTTTCGCCGTTCACACTGTCAAACAGCTCATCCAGATAGGTATCGGTGCTGCCGCAGAGCCTGCACGACTTCCCCGCGAAGCTTTCTTTTTCAAACGGCACGTCGTCAAAAGCCAGCGATTCGACCCTTGTGTACGGCGGAACGGCGTAAATTTTTTTCTCCCGCCCCGCGCCGAAGAGGTAGAGGCATTCCGCCATATGCAGCTTGTCGTTGTCGAATTTCGGGATCGGGCTGGGATTCATCATATACCGATCCTCGACCATGCAGGGGTATTCGGACGCGATGGTGATCTTTTCGTATTTCATCAGGCTTTCGTAAAGCTGCAGCCACACGGGCGCGTAGTCCTTTTCGGCGTGCATTTTTTTCGTGACTTCCTCCCGCGCCTCCACCACCCGCAGCGGCTCGGGCATCGGAACTTGAAAAATCAGGATCTGATCGTTTGTCAGCGGAATCTCCGGAATCCGGTGGCGCGTCTGAATCAGCGTCGCTTCACGCGTTTTCACCGTTGTGGTCACGTCCGTGCAGAGCTTCACGAACTTTTTGATGTTCACTGCGTTCACGCTCTCGTCACTTCCCTGATCGATGACCTTCAGCACGTCGTCCGGACCGATGAGCGACAGTGTCAGCTGGATGCCGCCCGTTCCCCAGCCGCGCCCTATCGGCAGCTCCCGCGAGCCGAACGGCACCTGATACCCCGGTATCGCCACCGCCTTTAAACAGCTCCTGCGGATCTCCCGTTTCGAGCCTTCATCCAAAAAGCCGAAATTATAATTCTCATTCATCTGACCAATCTCCAGTTCAAAATAATTATGCCGGTGAACAAAGCATACGCCCCATCAGCTCTCGCTCCGGCGCGTTTTGCGCACGGCATCAAGCTTGGATTGGAAGGTTACGTAGTGCGGCAGCTTAAGGTGGGAGATGAAGCCGTTCATTTCCAGCGAATCCCCATGCATGAGGACGAATTCCTCGTCGTTGGTTGGGAAATTACCGGTGTGGTTCAGCTCGCCGTCAATGACGGACATGGCGATGGCTTTGGTTTCGTTCCTGCCGAACACAGCGCCGTAGCCGACCGCGAGCTTGAGCCGGTCGTCATCGTCGGCTTCGGTCAGGCACTCGGCTTCGGTGATCAGGATTTCGCCGATGTAAATGCTTTCTTCCCCATCGAACAGATACGGCACGCAAATTTCCGCATAGCCGCACCGCAGCTCGCCGACGGTTGGGTGAACCTGCCCGAACCCCCTGAGCGCGGAATACGCAAGCCCCGAAACAAAGCCCGTATCGGCGCGCGAAAGGGTCTGCAGCCGCGCGCTTCTTGGCGTCGGAAATTCAAGGAGGTTCTCCGTGACGTCAAAGGGCGCAGTGTCGTCGCGGTCGCATCTGTCCACAATTCCCTCTGATTTAAGCAGATCCGAAACGCGCGGGCAGGGCTGGATCGGCTCGGGCTTTTCGCTGTCAAGCCAGTGCAGACGCTGCTCAAACAGCAGCCGGCTGTCTTGTCCGGCACGCTTAAAATCAATCAGCCGATGGGTATAGTCATAGGTCGCGCCGAGAATCTGCCCGCCCTGAATGTCCTTGAACGCCGCGGAGATTCTGCGGATGATCCGCATATCGGCGGTGTCAACCGTTTCGGTGTAATAATTCCGCGTCAGCGTCGAGCGGTAAGCCCGCAGCAGGAACACCGCTTCCTCAATCGAGCCCTCGCACTGCTTGAGCGCAAGCGCCGCGTATTCCTTTGCATAAAGCCCCGCTTCGCTCATCACCCGATCAACCAGCAGCACGAGAGCGTTCCGATCACCACTTCGGCTGCAACATCCTGTTCGGAAGCGCTTCTGTAATAATCGAGCAGACGGATGCTTTCGTCAATTGCTTCGCTGCCGCCCGAAACCGCAACATATGCCATTACGCCTCACTCCCTTTCACAAGCCGCGGGATTGCGAACAGCCCGCCCGCACCGTCGATGAAAATAAAATCAATGCCCTGCGGATATTCATAGCACTGCGCGTCACGCAGGCGCAGTGCTTCGCGCACGCACGGCTCGCATACAGTGCGCAGCGTTCCGTTTATGCCGGGGCCCGTCAGGGTGAGGCGCTCCGATGCTTCGCCGTCAAGCGGAATGAGGATGGTCGCCGATTTGTGCGGATCGCTCAAAGAGCCGCATTTTGCGCTTGCGATAATGGGTTCAAGCTGCTTTGGGTCGGTGACGAAAATGAAATCCGCCGCTTCCGCCGCGCTACGCCTTGCAAGCGTCAGTGAAACCATTTCCTCCACCAGCGCGTCGTCGCCGCTGACGAAAAACTGCACTTCATTGTCAAGCAGCGTCATCGCGACCGCCAAAAGCGGCTGATACGCGTCGTATAATTTGTCAGAAGCTTCGTGTATATCCTGCCGCTGCATCGGGTTTGAGAACGCTTTTAATAGCGCACGGAACAGCTTCTGCGAATCGAATACCATGTCAAAGCTATGCTTTTTGATAAAAGCCGACATCCTTCGGTGCCTCCCCGTCCATTGAATTGAAATTGACCATCGTTTTCAGGTGCATCGCGTTTTCTTTCTCCGCGTACGCAAGTTGTTCGGCTTCCAGCGCAAGCAGTGCCGGCTCGTCGGCGAAAATACCTTTGTTGCAAGCCGCATCAATCACCGCCATGCCGAGCGTTTTTTCAAAATCATCGCCCATGTTCACCGCAATGCCCTTTGTTCCCGCAAGCTCAACAACGGCTTCTGTAACAATGACCTCGCCGATGTAAAACAACCCCGACTTCACCGGCTCGCGCAGCTTGATCATCGCAAGCGTCTTTGACGGCTCTTTGACGACCACAACCGCATACGAGCGGGAAATCTTCTCAGCAAGCGCAAGAATCACCCCGCGCTCGGCTTTCGCCATGATTCTGAACAATCTTTTTTTATCCATATAAACCGATTACCATGCTTCAAAAGAAGCAGCAGACTGACTATGTGCCCTGACCAAAGGGGGCTTTGCCCCCTCTGGACTCCCCCACCAAAGGGTCAATTGACCCTTTGGAAACCCGTTGTTTTATGGATTATACTTTGTTTTGCTTAGCAGATTTGTGCTTTCGCTACTGCTTTGTAATTCCATTGGGCGTTCGAGGAATGAGCATATATACTATCTTCAGTCTGATACTTTTAAGAAGCAGTTCTCCTTTTTTAGATGTTAGAGGTTAGAGGTAAGACGTTAGAAATTGCGAGGATGTTTTCTGCGATTTTTATAAATACAAACCTGAATAAACGCACAAGCCATCCTCCCAATCAAACTATGAAAAAACATAACAACGGGTTTCCAAAGGGGGCATGCCCCCTTTGGCGGGGGTCAAGGGGGCGGCGCCCCCTTGCGTACCCCAATATCCCCCTTATCTCACTTTTGCTTTGATCTTTGTGGCGGCGATTTCGAGGAGGATGACGGCGATGACGACGACGTAGGTGAGGTAGCCCATTTCGCGCAGGTCGAAGTAGAAGCTGCCTGCCATAAAGAGGTTGTAGCCGATTCCGCCGGCACCCGCGGCAGCACCCATGACGATGGCGTTGGTGAAGTTGATTTCAAAGCGCATGAACGTCCACGACAGCATATAGGTGATCGACGAGGGCAGGATTGCCTGAAACACAATCTGCCAGAACGTCGCGCCGCTTGCCTTGAGCGCCTCGATGGTTTCATCGTCCATTTCCTCGATCGATTCGGCGTAAGCCTTGATCAGATACCCCGCGCTGTGAAAGGTCAGCCCCGCGACAGCCGCAACGCTGCCAAGCCCCGCTGAAACCGCGAAAATCAGCACCCAGAGGATGGTCGGAACGGCGCGGACAAATGCGACTGCACTCTTGACAACCGTTGCGACGATGGGGTTGGCGATGTTTTTTGCGCACAGCAGCGCGCCGAAAAACGCAATGATCGCGCCGAATATAGTTGAGAGGATACCCAGACTAAACGTAACGAGAAGCTGGTACAGAATCCCCGCGGTCGTGTCATAGGTGAGCTTCGGGTGAAGAAAAACGGTGCTGAAATTCGTCAGCGTCGCGTGTACCGCGTCGGACAGAACGATGTTCTTATAATCAAACGTCAGGAAGCCGTAAACCGTCAGCGCAATTAGCGCAAGCATCGTGAGCTTGACAACGACTCTGCTTTTATTGGCGGTGTGGGTTTTAATTTTACCCGACACGCTTTTGCGCATGGTTTTTTGGATCTGGTGGCTGAGGGCTGGATTGTTCAAAATCAGAGCGTCGTACATTTTACATAATCACCTTTCTGATATTGGTCGAAATCAGCTCAATGGCGATGACAACCACGACGATGGACAGGACCACAAGGCTTGCGGAAGCGTAATCGAGCCGCTTGTAGTAAAGATTGAACAGATAGCCGATTCCCCTGCCGGTCAGCATACCGATGAGCGTTGAGGTTCTGATGTTCGTTTCGATCATGAACAGCACCCATGTCAGCAGCTCGGAGAGCGACGAGGGCATGATCCCCTGAAACACAATTTGCAGCAGCGACGCCCCCGATGCGTCGAGCGCTTCCACGCAGTCGCCGCTCACCTCGTCGATGGTTTCGATAAATGTACGCGTCAGCATCCCGAAGGTTGCAAAGAACAGCGCAAAAAAGCCGGTCAGCACGTTCTGTCCGAACGAGAACATCAGCAGAATCGCCCACACAACATCGGGAACGTTTCGGAAAAACGCGGCGATGATGCGCACCAGCCTTGCGACGATGCCGTTGATTTTTGTTGTTCTTGAGCCGAGGAGGCTGAAGAAAAACGCAAGCACACCGGAAACAACGGTCACGGCAATCGAAAGCAGGATGGTTTCCGTCAGCTTTTCGAGGATGTTCGGCAACCTGTCCCATGCCTTCTGGTCGGGGATAAAATTATGCGCGAGCCACCCAAAGGCGTTCGGAACGGAGCGCATTCCCGATGAAAGCTCATACTGCGTGATTTTTGATGCCAGCACAAACAACGCGCCGATGACGAGGATGATGAGCGTGAAATTCCGGTTGCGCTTTGCGAAAACGCTCAGACGCTTATTCTTGACGCCCTGTTTTAATTCAGTCATACGGCGCATTCCTTCAGATCCGTGATCAGGTCGCCGTCATGCGACTGGTAAATCTTGTGCAGCATACCGGAGGTCAGCTCCTCGGGGCTGCCGTCGAACACCAACTCGCCGGCGGTGATGCCGATGATGCGCTTTGCGTACTGCACGGCGACATCAACCTGATGGAGATTGACAATGCACGTAATGTTCATTGTGCGGTTGATGTCCTGCAGATAGTCCATGATGATTTTGGACGCATTCGGGTCGAGCGACGCAATCGGCTCGTCGCAGAGAATGAGCTTGGGCTTCTGCATCAGCGCGCGTGCGATGCCGACCCGCTGCTTCTGTCCGCCGGAAAGCGCGTCGCAGCGCTTATACGCCTGATCGGTCAGACCGAGCTTTTCAAGAATGACAAACGCCTGCTTCTTTTCCGCCTCGGTATAAATCCCAGCCGCGCCGAACAGGGCGGACTTATACCCGAGCCTGCCGTGCAGCACATTCTCGATCACGCTCAGGCGGTTGACGAGATTATAGTGCTGAAAAATCATGCCCGTTTTGGTTCTGACGCGCCGCAGTGCTTTTCCGCGGATGTGCGTCACATC
This sequence comes from Oscillospiraceae bacterium, assembly GCA_047602575.1. Lineage (GTDB taxonomy): Bacteria > Bacillota > Clostridia > Oscillospirales > Ruminococcaceae > UBA1366. Next base: position 44,519 of record JASGGY010000007.1, on the reverse strand, counting down.
CTGACCGTCCACGACGACCGTTCCCTCTGTCGGATCGACGAGGCGGTTGATACAGCGCAGCATGGTGGATTTTCCCGCGCCGGACGGACCGATAACAGCCACGAACTCGCCCTGCTCAATCCCGAACGAAATATTGCTCAGCGCTTTGGTGGAATTGTGATAAACCTTGCTCACATTCTGAAGCTCTAAGATAGCCAATGCTCTGCACCCCATTCTTCCGCGTTGTTATTTCATGTTTCTGATCGGATCATACCACGAATCCTGAACCAGTACGAACTTCTCACTGCCTTCTTTTTCAAACATACCGACCAGTCCCGAGCCTTCTGTTACGAAAATCTGCGGGTTGTTCGTCACCGCGTCCGAGGTGAACAGATCCTGAATTTTCTTCACGTCGTCGGCGCTCAGCGTATCCGCATTGTAAGCGAACGGTCCGTTGAGGACGGGGGTGGATTTGATGATCACACACTGCTTGCCCTTGAGCGAATCAAACGGTGCGGTGGCGTTGTCTTTGACCTGATAAACCGCTCCCGCCGTGTCCTCTGTTCCGGAAACGAGATCCATGTAAGCCGCAAGCTCCGTGTCGCAGAACGCCGCGACATCGGCTTTTCCGGTGAGCAGGTTGACAGCAGAGCCCTGGTGCGAACCGCCGTAGAGAACCTCGGAGAAGAACTTGTCGCTGCCGCCCTCGATCAGGTCGTCCACGGTAATGCTTTTCCACTTGTCGGTGGCGGAGAACAGCGTGATGATTGCGTTGGTCGGCACTTTAAAGCCGGAGGTTGAGCTGTCGGAAACATAGGACATTCTCTTACCCTGGACGGCTTCGATGGAATACGCGCCGTCTTTCTGATAGGTTTCCTCATCGGCCTTGTTCACCGCAAACCAGCTGTAATAAATCGCGTCGTCGAGCGTTCCGGACTCGCCGGAATTGACGAACAGCGGCTGAACCTTCGCACTTTTCTTGTTTGCCTCCACATAGCCCTGCGCACCCATGAAGCAGATCTGCGCGGTGCCAGATGCCATGGCTTCGATTGCGATGGAATAATCCGTCGTGAGCTTATGCTCGACTTCCTTGCCGGTTGCCTGTGTGATCAGCTTTGCGAACTCCGCGCGAGCTGATTCATAATCCGCCGCGGACTCGTTGGGATACCAGACGATGGTGATTTTGTCCGCCGGCTTTTTGCTGTCGGACGACGCGCCGCAAGCCGCCATAGAAAGTGCCATTGCCCCTGCCACAACGCCGCATACGATTCTTTTGAATAAGCTGTTTTTCATATTCATTCTCCTCCAGGTTGATTATGGTCGTAAGATCCATGCTGTATATTATACAGCGGCAAAGTAAAATCCATAAGACCGGAAGCGTAAAATCAGGGTGATTTATTAGTAAATCAAGGATGCGCTGCAATGATAGAAAATGCGACAGAAAATCAGCCGCGAAGCACAAAAAAGCATACAATATAAAAAGATGCACCCAATATAAGAATGGCTGCATCTTTTGATTATGTATTTGGGGCGGTGGGTTGTTTTATGTTTAGAACCTGTGACGCTTTTGTTATATACTTTGATGTTTCCGTTGCCCAGAACAAAAAATCCCGAAATTAAAAACCGTTGTCAGAGAATTCCGATTTGGAAGTTGTGGAATGTGTACTATTTTGATTGCTGTTGGTGGTTGTCACAGGAGAATTGCCGCTTGCCTGTTTGATGGGTTCGGTGGTGACTACTGAAATAGGCTTTGTAACGGTTGGCGTTGAGCTTGCGCTGTCGGAGTTGCTTGTGGAACCATCATCGGTTTTGGATACATTTCCCGAATCTGACGACTGCGACTGCAGGAGTACGGTTGTTGTTTTCTTGGGAGCAAGCTTCTTATCCACCTCTGCTTCGTCCTTTGCGTCAGGGACAGAGCCGCTGTTCTGCGAATCGACTGATTCAACGCCTGCTGAAGATAGGGATGAATCTGAACCACCGTCAGAGCTTAAACTGCTCTGCTTTTCCACTTTCTGCCCGCAGCCCGCTAAAAGCAAGCTCACCGCAAGAATTGCCGCCATCATCTTTTTCATTTGTATCAATCCTTTCTAATATTAAACTACATTTGTAGTTTATAATGATAAACGAAATCACCGATACGAGGTGTTACCCCCCATAAAAATGAAAGCGTTTATTATTTATGAAGTTATTCCGCACGAGTGGTCAAAGATCGTGTCGTGGTTGCATTTGTTCCGGAAGTTGTTGAAACGGCTGCGCTTTGTTCGTCGCTTAGCTTATGTGTTTCAAACGGCTTGCCGTCGTCAAACGCTGATGTTTCACGAGGCGTGGTGTCTTTAGGAACGGTTGTGATAGGCGGCTCAGTATTGACAGGTGCAGTTGTCGTTTCAGGTGCGGTCGTTACGGAATGAGTTGCGGGTTGGGATTGGGCGGATTTAGCAGTTGTGGTTGTTACTGCAGAGGAGGTTTTGGCAGAGGTTTGAGTTTGAGCAGGCTTTACGGTTGTGACTTGAGCGGTGGGAGAGCTGGTAGAATTTGCGCCGCTGTTTTTATGGCTGCTGTCGGCAAACGCAAACAGCGTTCCGGAGCAAATTGTCAGCACGGTAATCACAACACAGACCGCAAAGAACCGTTTGCGCTTTCCTCCTGTCACAATCCGCGCCATCCGTGCTTTCAGGCTCTGCTTGCCGCTATGGAAATTAGTCGCCAGCACACGGGAAGATGCATCGCGCGCCATACGATTCTGCGCAAGAACCGTGTTGAGCAGGCATTGGCAGTAAAGCTTTGCGCTCTCCTCCGTTTCGCCGTGCATCACCGCTTCATCGCACGAAAGCTCGCAGTCCTGCTCAATGGCTTTTACGATCTGCGGCAGGAAGGGATTGAACCAATGCACCATCCGGCACACGGTCAGCAGCAATTTGATCCACACATCTTTTCGCTGAAAATGCGTCAATTCGTGCTTTAAAATCAGCCGCAATTCCTCGTCGGTAAATGCACGCGCGGGCAGATACACCGTCGGGCAAAAAAATCCCGTCATCATCGGCGACGCGATCACCGGCAGAATGAACAACCTGACTTCCTTTTTCACACCATAACCGGCGGAAATCCGCTGCGCTGCGTCGATTGCCGTTTCATCGGCACAATATGCGTGCCGTCGGCACAGCTTGCGGAAACCGGCTTGCACCGCAACGCTGTACATCAGCATGACAGCCGCTCCGCACAGCCACACCGCGCACAGAATTTCCGCCCATCCGATGCCCTGCGCCGCAACCGTCACCGCGCTGGCGCTTTGGGAAGCCGTTGTCTGCACGGCAGTCTGCGCTGCTGTCTGCGCGGTTTCCAGTTCCACGACCGGCGCGCCGAACGACGGCTTGAACGGCGTGAGAAATCCCACCAGTACCGCCAGCCAGGGATAATACCGCCATTTTGCGCGCTGGCGCGTACCGATTGCACGGGTGATCCCGAACCAGCACGCCGCGACCGCCGTCATCACCACCGAACATAACCCAAGATTCACAATAAACTGCAGCATTGCTTACACCTCATCCAGCCATTTTTTCAGCTCCGCAACATCCTTGTCCGTGACCTCGCCGCTATCGTAGAGTGCTTTGACCAGTCCGCTGAACGAGCCATTTTTAAAGCGCTCCCGGAAGCTTTCGGATTCGACTTTGAGATACGCCTCCTGTGCGACGGCAGCGAAAAAATTTCGCTCCTTGCCCGCTTTCTCCGAGCGCAGGAAGCCCTTTTTCTCCAGCCTGATCAGCATCGTCTGTATGGTTTGCTGCTTCCAGTCCTTGTCGGGAAGCAAGCCTTTCAGCTTTTCTGTCAGCTGGGGTGCGGTCACAGGTTCGTCGCTGTTCCACACGGCTTTCATGATTTCAAATTCCGCATCGGGAAGTTTTTTCAGCTCCATCATTCACACGCTCCACGATAATTACATTTGTAGTTTATGAGATTCATTATACAGGATCAGCCCGTGCTTGTCAAGCTGTCAATCAAAATTTTTTTTTGAATCCATAACATCCTGTTTGCGCAGGCAAGCTCCCCACGGTTCTATTGCATCCGGTGCGGTTTCGGGCGCATCTTTAGAGTTTCTTAGCAATGCGCGGCATTGATTGACAGCCGGCGGTATCCGTGCAACAATGATGCTGTTATCCATACAAGAAGCATAAAAACTACCATGATCAGGAGGATGAGCAATGAAAGTGATGAAACTGATCTCCGTAACGGCTGCGGTTCTCGTTCTTTTTTCCGGCTGCAAAAATATCATAGCGGGAGATTTGAGCGGCGATGCCGAAAACAGCGAATTGCAGGCGGGCGAACGTACGGATTCCACGCAGGTGCCGACAAAATGGTATTCCAAGACAGCCTCTATTGATAAACCGGACGGCTGGGTTTATTATATGTATCTGCAATGGACACGGCATTTTGCAGCTTAACGGGAAGGCGGATTTCACCGTCTATGAAAATTATCAGATCAAGGGCGATCAATTCGCAGCCTACGCGTTGTTCCCAAAAGAGGACAGTCAGTTCAAAGATCCGAAGTTTTTCAGCTGCGGAAGCTTTCCCGAACGCTCCGGAAAGATTCTCGTAAACGATGTTTTCGTTCCCGAACTGCTGCAATCCGCTTTTTGAACACAACCATAATAGCCCCAGATAATCATTAAAATCAGCTTATATTTAAGAAAATCGTTGACATATATAAGTGAATATTAATAGGTTTAAAAACGCCGCCGAAAGTGAAAACCGTATGATCGAATCGTCCTGCGTCATCACACAAGTACCACGAACCATATATTTGTGTCGTAAAAAAGCTTAATCGATTGCGATTTTCTCTGTAAAACGCCCATTCTATTGAATATCAGACGGAGAATACAATAGAATTTGTGCAGGATAAACAAAGCGATGCGGTTTCAGTTATATTTATTCACAATCTTTATGATTAATATCGATTACATTTTCAATATATATTGACTTTAATTATGCCCGATGATATGATTAATTTAGCAGAAATATTGCTAATATTTAATTAACAGGAGGTCGCTCTATGAAAGCAAAAAAAATCCTTTCCGGTTCGTTGGCTTTGCTGATAACGGCGGGAACCATGCTCTCGCTCGGCGGATGTTCAGACAGCAGCGATTCGACAGCCTCAACCACCGACACCAAAGAAAAGGTCACGCTTGAGGTGCTCACCCAGCGCACGGACCTTGACCAGAACGGAACGCTCAACAAGCTCGCCGACTCGTTTGAGCAGGCAAACAACTGCGAGGTGAAGTTTGTCAGCTACACCAATTATGCCGACGATGTTTCCACGCGGATGAGCACCGACGACTACGGCGACGTGCTTGCGATTCCCGATTCCGTACAGCTGAAGGACCTTTCAAACTTTTTTGTTCCCCTTGACACCTATGAAAGCGCGAAAGAAAAATGGCAGTGCGCCGATGCGAAAATGTATGATAACCAGGTTTACGGCTATCCGACCGCGCTGAACTTAGCGGGGGGCGTTCTTTACAACAAGAAGATTTTTGCCGATGCCGGCATCACGGCGCTCCCGAAAACGCCGGATGAATTCATCGCCGATCTGAATCTCATCGCCACAAATTGCACCGGTGTCATTCCGCTGTACACCAACTTTGCCGACAGCTGGACACTCGCGCAGTGGCAGGGACTGGTTGATTCCGCCTCCGGCGACCCGAATTACGAAACAAACATCCTCAAGAACAAGACCGAGCTTTTTGCACAAGGCGGCGCTTATTATACCGTTTACAAAATGATGTATGATATTTTCTCCGACTCGAAGCTGCACGAAGAAGACCCGACCTCAACCGAGTGGGAGGGCAGCAAAACGGCGTTCGCACAGGGCAAAATCGGAACGCTCATCCTCGGCTCCTGGTCGGTTTCTCAGTTCCGCACCGCTTTTGAAATCGCAGGGACCGATCCCGCAGATGTCGGATATATGCCGATGCCTACAACGGTCAACGGCGTTCAGTACGCACAGATTTCCGCCGACTATTGCCTTGGTGTCAGCAAGCATTCCGCAAACCCTGAGCTTGCGAAGAAATTCGTTGCATGGTATTGCGGCGAATCGGAACTCGCGCAGAGCGAATCCGCGATCTGCGCACTCAAGGGCAGCGCGCTTCCCGACTTTATGAACGGCGTCACAACCTTCATCAACGAAACGCCGCCCGACGACCTCGTGGGAATGTTCAATAAGGTTGACACCGCGTCCGAAGTCGGCACATGGAACACCGACACCGCAAACTTCAAAGTGAAGCTTGCCGAAGCCGCTTTCGCAGGCAAGGGCGAATCCGAATTCAACACCATCATCGCTGATATGAACGAGAAATGGGACGCAGCCAGAAAAGACGTGTTAGGTTCATAAGCGGTCATCATAACGCCATCCTCTCATTACTTATCTTCCGGCTTTATTTTGCCGGCGCAGTCATTCGCTGCGCCGGCAGGGATAAAGCTATGTTTATTTTGTTTATGGAGTAATAACATGAAAACAAACACGAATAAGCGCAGCAGAAGCCCGATCGGCTGGCTGAAAACATACAGCGGACAAAAGTTTTTCACGACCATACTGTTCCTGATGATTCCGCTTGTGCTGCTGGTTGTATTTACATTCATCCCCGCGTTTAATATGATCCGATACAGCTTTCAGGAACGCGACCAGTTCGGCTTCGACGCAAAATACGTCGGGCTTGACAATTATAAAACGGTTTTTACAAACCCCGATTATTTTGTTACGTTGAAAAACAGTATGTACTATTTATGCGGTTCCGTGATCCAGCTTGCCACCGCCCTGCTCATTGCCTGCGTGCTTTGCAGCAAAATCCGATGCAAGAATTTATTCAAAGGCATCCTGTTCTTCCCGTATCTGATGAACGGTGTTGCGGTTTCGCTGATTTTCCGTCGGTTTTATCAGAAGGGCGATGGCATCATCACACAGGACGGAACACTCAACAGCATCATCACCGCACTCGGCGGAACGTCCGTGGCGTTTCTGAAAGATCCGGTGATGGCAAATATCTGCCTTGTGTTTGCTTCCATGTGGAAATACATCGGCTTTGATATCATCATGCTGATCGGCGCAATCATGTCCATCAATCAAGACATTTATGAAGCCTCATACCTCGACGGGGCGAACGGATGGCAACGCTTCCGCTACATCATTTTCCCGTCGATCAAGCCAATCATCTCGCTTCAGCTGATTTTGTCAATCAAAGGTGCGTTTTCGGTTTTTGAAATCCCTTACATCATCACAGGCGGAAAATTAGGAACATCTACCTTTGTGATAAAAACCATTGAAACCGCGTTTGTCTATAAAAAAGTCGGACTAGCCTCAGCGCTTGCGGTGGTTCTTTTGATCATCATCATCGCTGTCACCATTCTCCAGAAGTTGTTATTCCGCGACAGCGACATAGATAAAGGAGGGCGCCGACGCAAATGAGCAAAAAAATCAAACGCTCCCGCCGCTTCAGCCTCGGTATTGTGATCACAACGCTGTTGAAATACCTCCTCCTCGTCGCAGCGAGCTTTGTTGTGATCGCACCGCTGGTTGTGATTCTGTTCGGCTCGCTGAAAGCGCACAACGAATTTTCGTCGTCGAATGTCTTTTCGCTTCCGACGAAGTTTATTTTTGAGAACTACAAAACGGCTTTTATTCAGGGAAACGTACTCGAAGGACTGCGGAATACCGGGATCATCATCGCCGTTTCCTGCTTCGGAACCATCACCACCGGCACCATGACGGCGTTTGTCATGCAGCGGTTCAGCTCGATTTTCACAAGACTCATCAAAACGCTTTTCCTCCTCGCCATGCTGCTGCCCAACATCTCCATGCAGGTTACGGTTTTCCAGATTGTCAGCAAGCTCGGGCTTTACAACACCATGGCAGCCCCGATGATTCTTTATATCGGAACGGACATCATATCAATTTATATTTTTATGCAGTTTCTCAGCCAGATTTCGGTTTCGCTTGACGAGAGTGCGATTGTTGACGGCGCGTCCTACCCGCGAATTTATTTCAGCATCATTCTGCCGCTTTTAAAGCCCGCAATCGCGACGGTTCTGATCATCAAATTTGTCGGCATCTACAACGATTTCTATACCGCAAACCTGTATATGCAAAACGACGACGTCGTATCGACGGCGCTTTACAGATTCATCGGTCCGTTTGGCGCACAGTGGGAAATCATTTTCGCAGGAATCATCATCTGTATCATCCCGACGCTGGTTGTGTTTTTGTTCCTGCAAAAATATATCTACACGGGGTTGGTTTCCGGATCGGTCAAGGAATAATACGCTCGCAAGTTCAGGCGGTCACTGGTAACAGCGCAAAAAAGCCCGCAGATTTCACATCTGCGGGCTTTTTTGCGCTCTGACAAAACGCGGACTTGTTGTGCTTCTATGATCTTACAATTCGCACTGATCAGCGCTTACCGTCACCAGCGACTGCATATAGTTCTCGACCTTCTCCCGCAGCACCTCAATCAGTTTCGGATCCATATACGCATAGTTATCAGGAATATATAAGCACACAACGCTTTTATTTTTCAATTCTTCTTTGTATTTCCCCTGTATTCTATTGGTATGCTTTTTCTCCATCGTGAAAATAATATCAGCCCATCCGATCATGCCGCTTGAAACCTTAATGCGGGCATTGTTTTCAGTGCCGGCGGATTTTGCTGTGTGCCCATCGGTGTTATTGAAGATCTTTTCCGCCGTTAAACTCCGTCGCTTGTTCTGGCTGCACAAAAACAAAAGCTTCACAGGATCTCTCCTTTCAAACAAGACTTACAATACTATGCCGTCTGTATCATCAACCCAATCGCTAAGCTCTGTTCAACAGAATGTACCCGATGACAACAATCGAAACATCCGCACAGATATGAACGAACCAGCTGTTTAAAAACGTGTCGTCCTTGTCGTTTAAAAAACTAAAAAGCAGCCCGCTCAGGAACAGCCCGACCAGCGCGAGCATCAGCACCCAGACATTGAACCAATTCTGAAAATTGCTGATATGATAAACCGAAAATGCAGCCGCACTGACAATATATGCAGTCCGTTTCATATGAAGCTCTTTGATATTCAGAAACAGAAATCCCCGAAAGAAAAATTCCTCGATCAATGAATTTACAAAAACCAGATATGCGCCGTAAAAGAATATGTTGTTTTTGCTGATTCGATATTTTTCTTCCAGCTCTGAAATCAGAACGTCAACGTTCATGAACCGCTGTACGACAAGAAAGGCGGCAAACAGAATCACTGCAACCAATAGCCCGAGAAGATGACTGAGTTTGAACCGGAACGGCTTCTTGATGACTTTTAATGCGTCTTTGATGAAATTATACTTGCTCAATCCGATATAGATCAGCGGCGCAATCAAAAAAACAAACACCTTTACCAAAACTTTTGATATGTAGTTGACTTGCAGAACCTGATCCACAAAATAAAGCGAAAGAATGATGATCAATGACGATGCGATGATGTAACTGAGCCTTTTACTTTTCATTGAGCGTTCCTGTTCCCCGTCAGAAGAAACGGTTTTGATATTGATCCAATCAATGGACAATCGTATTGTAACACATCACCGGCAATAATGCAATAGAATGGCCAATATCAAACTGGACTTTTTTATGTATTATGTTGTTTTCTGGTTGATTTTACGGTCTATATTTCTAACGGTATTTTCGTTGATAAAGACAGTCTGGTTTGAAATTCATCCGTGACATTATTGAGGGTTTTCGGCTTGGAGCAAAGTTTATTCTGGAGGTATTCGTGAAAGAGGTATTCGTGAAACCGGATTCATCAGATTTGTATGATATAGCATAATTAAAATAAAAAGCAAGCGGGCCAAGTTGAACTTGGCCGGCTGCTTTCTACATGATATAACCAAAAAAATCCTTCTCAATTCATACTAATCTGCTGATTACATCATCTCACTTCGTCTCAAACAACGACCAGTTCTGTGCCGATTTTTGAAGTCTTGCCATTTCTGTAAAAATCCCCTTGCGGGAAAGCAGTTCCTCCGATGTGCCGGATTCAGCGATCAGTCCGTCCTTCAACACGATGATTTGATCCGCACCCGCCACCGTCCGCATTCTGTGCGCGATGACAAGCACCGTCTTGTCGGCAATCAGCCGTGAAAGCGCTTCCTGTATCAGGGTTTCATTTTCCACATCAAGGGACGCTGTCGCCTCATCCAGAAAAATCACCGGTGCGTTTTTCAAGAAAGCCCGCGCAATGGAAATCCGCTGACGCTCACCGCCCGACAGCTCCGAGCCGTTTTCCCCGATAAAGGTGTGCCATTTTTCCGGAAGCTTTTCCGCAAACTCATCGCAGTGCGCAAGGTGCGCTGCCGCAAGAACCTCTTCGTCCGTCGCTTCCTTACGCCCAATGCGGATATTCTCAAGAATCGTGTTGTCAAACAGCGTCACATCCTGAAATACAATTGAATATAGCGACAGCAATGCTTCCGGGTCGATCCCGGAAATGTCCATGTCACCGACGGTAATATGCCCGTTCGAAGCATCCCAGAAGCGCGCGGCAAGGCGCGACACAGTGGTTTTTCCGCCGCCCGACGGGCCAATCAGCGCTGTAACTTCCCCCTGCTTTGCAGTGAAGGACACATCCCGCAGAACGGTTTCGCTCGTGTCATAAGCAAAGCCCACATGGTCAAACACGATGTCATAGCCCTTGTTCGTCAGCGTCTGCGTACCGCTTTGCACCGGATGATCAAGCACCTCGTTCATGCGTTCGGTCTGGATATTAGCGGAAATTACCGCTGCAAGATTCATCACCGCTGCCTGCATCGGATCATACATCCTTGACACCACCAGCAGGAACATAAAAAACGTAAGCACATTAATTTCACCGCTTTTGAGTAATACGCCACCCACCAGTGCGACCGTTGCAATGCCGAGTTTGAGTATCATCTGGGCGGAAGCAACAAACGCTGCTGTGCCAAGCTCGGTGAAAATCGCCCGCTTTTCCAGCTCACGGAATTTCACTTCCAGCCCGCTGATGTATTTTTCAGATGCGTTGTTGGATTTCAGATCACGGACGGTTTCGATTGCCTCCTGAATGCCGTCGGCGACCGCCATTTTCACCTTCATCTGCCTGCGGCCGAACAGATTCTGTACACGCGCCGAAAAAAAGACGATGCAAAACGCCACAGGCAACACCCAGAGCGCCGCAAGCGCCATCTGCCAGCTGAAAAAGAACAGGCTTGACGCAACCAGAACCACCGAAATCATTGCGCCGACGAGTGTCGGCATATAATGCGAGAACACCGTTTCGAGGAACGAACAGTCCGCCATAATAGTACTGGTCAGGTCGGCGAGATCCTTCTTTCCGAAAAACGACAGAGGGAGCTTCCGCAGCCTTTCTGCCAGCGTAATCCTGCGTACACCGCTTTCCACATAGGTTGCGAGATAGCTTGCGTTGTACTGAATACCGGTTGTCACAAAAATAACCAGCAGGCATAGTGCAATACCACACCAGTAAAATGCTCCCCTTCCCCCGGAAACGCCCCCGTCCAGCAGATCACTTACAAGAAAATATAACAACCCCACCGGAAACATCAGGATCAAATCTGACAACGCGCAGGACAGACAGCTTTTCACGAAGTCCTTCGCTCCCCGTTCGGAAAGTGCATATTCATGTTGGATTTTATTGAGCAAGCCCATGTGTTCCCACCCTCCATTCTGCCGCACGGCTGTATTCATTCCACATTCTTGTGTATAAGCCGCCCTGTGAAATCAAGGCTTCATGACTTCCATTTTCCGTAATTTCGCCGTCCTTGAGAACGAAAATTCTGTCCGCGCCCACCACGGCGTTCAGGCGGTGTGCAATCATAATTACTGTTTTTCCTTTCGACAGCTCCGCAAATGCGGCTTGCACACGATGCTCGTTGTCAGGGTCAGCAAACGCCGTTGCTTCGTCGAGAATGACAATGGGTGCGTTTTTGAGCATCACCCGCGCAATCGCAATTCTCTGCTGTTCACCACCGGAGAGATACACACCCTTTGTTCCGATCACCGTATCAACCCCGTCAGGGAGCTTTTCCAGAATGTCAGAGCATTGCGCACAATGAAGGGCTTCCATGACCTCCGTGCGGGAAGCATCAGGTCTGCCCATCCGGACATTTTCAAGAATAGAGGCTTTCAGCAGCCGGCTGTTTTGAAAAACAAACGAAACGGTGTTGCGCAGTTCCTCCTGCGGAATTTCGCGAATGTCGGCACCGCCGATCAGAATTCTGCCGCTGTCTGTATCCCAGAACCGTGCAAGCAGACTGGCGAGGGTAGTCTTTCCGCCGCCGGACGGACCCACCAGCGCGATGCTTTCTCCCGCCGCTATTTTCATTGACACCCCATCCACCGCATTGGTGCGGGCATGCTGATAGCGGAAGCTGACATTTTCTAAAATAACAGAATTGTCACGGGAATGTGCGGATTGCTCCGTATCTTCCATCTGCGGAATACTCAGCACGCTGTCAATGCGCTCAATCGAGTCGGCAACGATGAGCTTCTCTTCACTGGAAAACATGATTTTCGTCAGCGTTACGCTGATAATCGGCGTGAAAATGATATAGAAAATCAGGTTAAGAAGGAACGTGTTGTCCACACCATCCTTTGTGATAAACAAAGCTGCGGCAATCAGAACAGCGAACACCGCATTAATGACGGTGGTATAAACCATCATTGGGATTCTCAATTGTTTGGTGTAAGCAATCACCCAGGTTTCGTAATTGTCAATTGACTCCTTGAAGCGCTTGAAGGAGAACACCGATTGCCCAAAGGTTTTCACCACAGGAATTCCTCGGACGTATTCCACCGCCTCATTGGACATCTGTGCAAGGGCATTCTGATATTCTTTCATCCTAACTTTCATCCGCGCGCCTGCCATGAACGACATAATTAAAAACGCAATCACCACCGGCACAAGGCTTAACAATCCCAATTTCCAGTCAAACCAGAGCAGCAGGATCAGCATTCCCACCGGCGTAACGAACGCACCCGCCCGATCAGGAAGCTGGTGGGCAAGAAAGGTTTCGGTCGCTGCGCTGGATTCATTGACAATTTTACGCAGCTTTCCGCTTCCGAAGCATTTCACCGCACCGAGCGGAAGCTTCATAATGTGGCGCATAGCCTGACTGCGAATACCGGTCGCCACGCGGAACGCCGCAATATGCGAACACATCAGCGCCGCCAGATAAACCATCATGGAAATCACTGCAAACAGCACTGCCATCCAGCCGTTTTCCATAATGTGCTCCGCTTTTCCGAAATCGGGTCGGACATCCAGCACCTCCTTAATGATTTTCCAGATAAAAATATACGGCACCAACGCAATCAGTGCACTGATTCCCGACAGAATCCATGACAGCACTGCGAGAATCTTAAACTTTCCCGCATAGCCCAGCAGCCTGGACAAATCGGATTGCTTTTTCATTCCCCTATCCCCTTTCGTTAAAATACCCAAGCAGCCGTGTACAGCCCTCCCCATCAAGAGAATACGGCTGCTCTGCTACGCCGTTTTCCATCTGCAGCACATGGGTACAGCAGCTCATAATCAACTCCGGATCATGCGTGATAACCAGCACCGTGCGCTTGCCGCGCAATGACCGGAGCAGCCGAGCGGTTTCCTGCATATGCAGATAATCCAGTCCGCTGGTCGGCTCGTCAAAAATCAGAATCTCCTTGTCCGCAAGCAGCGCCGCCGCAATTGCCGTGCGCTGCTTCTGCCCACCAGAAAGTGACACAGGGTGACGATCGGTAAGTTCTTCCAGATTCAGCTGTGTGAGAATGCGCGCCGTATCGCCTGTGTTGTCCATGTTCATGCCGAGCATAACCTCCTCGCGGACGCTTTCACAGAACAGCTGATGATTCACATCCTGCATGACCATATAGCATTTTTTCAGGCGCTGCCGTTTGCCAAGCAACGCACCGTCCATCCGGACTTTTCCCTTGAAACCCTTTGTCAGACCACACAGGCAGTGTGACAGCGTGGATTTCCCCGCACCGTTTTTTCCAACGATAGCAATGATGCTGTTGCGCGGAAGCGTCAGGCTCCCGATGTCCAGATCCTTCTGCTTCCCTTGGTGGGAATAGCGAAAGTTGATCAGTTCCAGTGCTTCATCCGGAATATCGGACGGCTGCACCGGCAGCATCGCATCCATGTGCAGCGGGCGCAGTCCGAGCTGTGTCAAATATTCCGGCAGAAGCCTCACAAATTCCGCCATCGGCATATCAAACACGATTCTGCCTCCATCAAGGTACACCACACGGTCACACACACCGCACAACCATTGCAGACGGTGTTCCGCAACAACAATGGTTTTCCCCGCCGATTTCCAGCGTAGCACAATCTGTTTGAGCATCGCAATGGACGCCGCATCCAGGTTTGAGGTCGGTTCATCCAGTACGATTACCTCCGGATGTACCGCCGAAACAGACGCACAGGCAATTTTCTGCTTTTCTCCGCCGGAAAGCCGGAAAATATTCCGTCCAAGCAGATGCTCCAGTTCCATCTCTCTGGCAGAATTACTTATTCGTCGTTGAATTTCATCTTCCGGAAGCCCCATGTTCTCACAGGCGAATGCCAGCTCACTGGTGGTATCCACGCAGAAAAACTGACTGCGCGGATTCTGAAAGACACTTCCCACATAGCGGGCCGTTTCATACAGCTCAGATCCGGCAATATCCACGTTGTTTACAATCACCGTTCCGGAAAGCGTTCCCTCATAATAATGCGGAATCAGTCCGTTAATCAGCCTTGTAACGGTGGTTTTCCCACAACCGGATTTTCCGCAAAGCAGGACAGTCTCACCTTTTTTCACCGAAAGTGAAACATCGTAGAGCGAGCCGTTTTGTGCATTGTCGTATGTATAATCAACATTTTTCAGTTCAATCAAGCAATCACCTATATTGCACCCGTTCTTTCGAGAACCGTCAGAACAATGGGCATGATACACAGGATTATCACGATATAATCCTGTGCTTTGAAGCCGATTTCGCAGATGTTCGTGCGCTTTGCCGTTGTTCCCAATCCTCGTGTCAGCGCCGCTGCGGAAAGCTCCTCTCCTATTTTTGCAGAACAGATCATAAGCGGTACAAGGCGGTATTCCAACATCTTTGCGGCATTTTTTCCGCCAAAACTGATGCCGCGCATCTTCATTGCCGCGTTGATGGACGAAAATTCATCCGCAACCGTCGGGAAAAACCGGAACATTGCCGACATCGGTATAATCAACTTTTCACTGATGTGCATACGCCGCATTGCCGCGGTAAATTCACTGACCGTTGTCGTCGAAACCACATATGCGCCCATCATCATACTCGGCAGAAAGCATGTTATAATCCCAGATGCCGCCAGAATCAGAAAGTTTAAAATACCATGCGCGTGCGGACCATAGAACCGAAACAAAACCAATACGACTGAATATACACCGGCATACAGCATTGCCGCACGTAATCTTCGCGAAAGCATCAACAACAAAAACGGAAACACGCACAAGACGATGCGTATGTAATACAGACGTTCCCCAGCGGCACCGCCCACCACAAAAAACGCCATCGTGAGAAGCAGCAGCAGCTTTGTCCGCGGGTCAAGCCGCAGAGCCCACCCGTTATTCTCTGACTGCATCAGAATCGTTTTCATCACGCAATTCCGGCTTTTCTGAAGTGTTTTTTCAGTAAAGCCTTCCCGAGCAGCCCGCCGCAGATTCCCGACACAAATGCCGTAATAAACAGAACCGGACACATCCACAACGGAAGAATCCTCGTCAGCGTATCAATGTATTCCTGTCCGTAATCCTGCCGGCTGGAAAAATAACCGTCAATGTCCGTAAACAGCGGAATGAAGTTGCCCCATACCCAGAAGCTGAACACCCCCGCCGTCAATACCATCTTCGGAAGGCTTGCGTATTTTCCACTTTTGAGAATCAGCTCTGAAATCAGACCTGATACAACGCCCACAAGCATTGCGTAATAGCTCATGCCCGTTAAAAGCATCAGGATACCGAGCATCATGCTCATAATCCATACCATACCGAATTTTTTGACCTTCGTCAAAAACAGCATGAACGGCACGCCCGCAAGCAACGGCACCAGCACACATAAGAGCGGCATCAGTACCGGTATATATCCGAGCATTGCAACCGCAAAAACCACAGCAAAGTATATCGCCGTATAAATGCCCACGTTCATCAGATCTTTCCCTTTGAGTTTCTGTTTATTCATGTATACGCTCCTTTTTAGTTAGCATATGCTAATCGAATGCTTTTCAAAAAGATGCTGAACCTCATTGTCCATGCACCTCTCTATCACAGTATAGCGCAGTTCCCGAATAGTTTCAACTCCGTTCCAGTGAATTAAGGCTCCATCCGGACATTTTTCATGCGAAACTCTCTCGGACTCACCCCCAGCACATCCTTGAATGCCTTGGCAAATTTGCTTCCATTTTCATAACCAACCAGACCTGCAACCTCCAGCACGCTCTTATCACTCTGCTCTAGTAGCACAGCGGCGGTACGCATTTTATGTTCTCGAATAAATGCATATACGGACAAGCCGTAGGTTTCCTTGAAGCAGAGCTTAATCTGCGTTTCAGAAACACGAAACTCCTCTGCCAGCTGTCTGAGCGTAATGTGCTCACCGATATGGCTGACGAGATACTGCTCTGTAGATTTGGCAAGAGCAACATGACTTTTCCGAATGTGGCGGCTGCGTTCCTTTTCTGTATCAATTTCCGCCGCAGACAGAAACAACAGCACCTCTAGAACCTTTATCTTGAAATAGCCGCTCCGGATCTGTTCCGGAACCGCGTAAAGCTCCGTAAAGATATGTGCCAGATTCGGATTTGAACGCATTACAAAACAGCCCGACTCGGTGATAAACTTTTCCATAAGCTTGTTTACATTAACATCCACGCCATCAAGAATACAGGATAAGCACGCCGGTGCTTTAATCGGATCAATCGTAATGCTGATTCCGTGATAATGCCCGAACGGAAAACAGGAGTTTGCACCGTTTTCCCTGCGCAAATGGACGGACAAATCGCCCTCGCCAAGGTAGATATAATCGTTCTTAAATTCACACTCAAACCGACCTTCACGGCAATGATTGATTTCCAGAACATCGCGATTCATGCTTGCGTCAACTGTGCAATCTTTCATATGCACATCGTTGTAAATCAGATGAATCCCCTCAAAAACCCGATAACTTGTCATAACCACTTCACCGTTTTCACCGGACAGCCTGTATACGGTGCAATCATTCCTGCTTTCGCCCGCATCATTACAAAACGATTTTTCCCTGTTTTGTATTTCAGAATCTTTCGTACACATTTTATCAATTCCTTTCAAAGCAAAAAAACATATCAAAACTAAAATTCAATTATCCATAGCTAACCTGCGCGTAGAATAATACAATTGTGGTCCATGTTATGGGCAAAAATAAAATTATTTTATCGAAAAACACGAACTAACAAATAGCTGTTATTCGTATTTTACTCCATTCTAAAATGAAAGTCAATATAGATCTATTAAAGGCTGATCGCATATACTTTACCTCTGGGTCGCGGTCAGAAAATCTGATTTTGACAATTTGATTGCTACTGCCAAAGGATATGTTGTTTGCAATACAGCACAAAAAAAGAGACCTGCTTTTGCAGATCTCGGTTTATGATATATATTTCAATTTCCAGTCATATTTTTGCAATTGCTGCTTTCTCGGCCTGACGATGGATATTTATCAGCCCAAAATTGCGGGTGTAAACCGCATCAAAACAGGGTTTACACCCGCAAAAATGCGCATGAAAAAACCTCGTGAATGACGTATTTACGAGGTTTTTAAGTGTGATGTACTGACGGAAAAGATGTCTTTAAAACTATTATTATGTAAGCTTATCTGCTTCAAAAACTAATGATGGCTCTACATAAGCTTTTAAATCGAATTTTTTATTATTATAATTTGAAATAAATATGTTCTTGCACACAATATAGTAATCACTAATTCTCTCTTTCGCTTGTCCTAATATAATCTTTTTTTGAGTATTTGATTCTTCTAAAATTTTAGCATTAATCTTGTCTAATACTTTACTTGACTCTTCACAAATCCAAGCCAAATTATGTATTGGTCTATAGAGTTGTAAATCTACTATCATTTGACGTCCTTTTTCGTCATTGGAATCAATAGCTCCAATTTCAGTTCTGAAGAAGATATCATTATAATTTATTAAAACTGGATCATAAAATTGGCTGTTTTGAGGATCGGCAGAATTGATATCTCCTGCAAATTTGTTGCTTTTTGCATCATTACATTTTTTACATGAAAACACTAAATTTTTATAATCCGTTTCCAAATCTGGCCTAATCACCTTAAAAATATCTCTTGGTATAAAATGATCAATTTCAAAAGATGTAGTAATTTGGTTTTCATGAAGATTACAATAAGCACAACGATTGCTAAAGTCATTTTTTAAATAACTCCTATAGCTCTCATAAGTTTTATATGATTTATTACAGGTCCTAATAATTTTAAAGTCTCTAAAGTTTTTAAACTTCATACTAGTCCTCCAAAAGTTTATCAACTTTTTCTAAAAGGTTGACAACTTCTTTCATTTTAGCGGCATCAAAAACTTTTTCAACTTCCGATTGATTAAGGGGGGTAAATTCATCTAATTGAGATTCTACATCAACAATTTCATCAAAAACAGACTGATCCAAACCATTCTCGATAATTTTACCTTTCAAACCGCTCAACTTATATTCTAGGGTATTTTTAACTTCTATATACCTTATCATATTTCTAAAAATATTTGCAGTTTTTTCTTTAGAATAGTCCGATTCCATTTTGAAAAATTCACTCTTTTTGTAAACCTTATCAGGATCAACAAAATTATGATCAATACACTCCGATATAACATCAGTTAAGATGATTACAGGAAATTTCGGCAATATATCTTGTATCAATTTTAAAATATCAGTACCTTTAACTTTAGTAACTTGAATCATTATTTTATAATCAATAATCAAAAGAGAAAGTTCATTAGCTTTTATATCCTGTATTACTTCTGAGAACACCTTGGAAACAAGTTCTGTTGCATTTCCCTCAAGATTATATGATTTAAATTCGAACTCAACTTCTTTAGGCGCATTTGTTTTAATAGTTCTTCTTATACGAGATAATTGTGTTGATTCATCGTCTATCAATCCAATAATATACATATTATCCCCCTTCACTTATAAAAAATAATTTTAATTTCAAAGCCATCATCCACATCAATAGCGTTAACTTCTCCACCATAGCGATTTACAACCTCTCGAACTATCCATAGTCCGAGACCAGTACCCGTAGTCTTAGATGTTTCCCCAGCATTAAAAATAATATTTGGATTATTTTTATATGTAGCATCTAATATGGGACCGTTATTTTTTAAGTGGAATTCAACTGCAGTTTCGGCATCTAAAACGTCCACAAAAATAAGACGATTTTTATTTTTGGAATCTTCTAAAAACCACGCAGAGTTTAAAAAAAAGTTATTAAGTATTAAGTGCAGATCCATCTCTGCAATGTTTAAAAAGATATTATCTTTAGTATTTGTTGTTTTGAAAGAAATATACTTTTTTTCCATTAAAGGAGTCCATATCAGCACAATTTTATTTACCATATCAACTACATTATGCAAAGTCTTTTCAAAGTTGTTTGTATTTACGGCATCCATAATTATTTTGATCCATGAATTTAAAAGCTCATCAGTTTCCTCTGACTCTTTCATCAGAGTAAATGGATTAAAATCTTGATCTCCTGAAAACTCTCCATAATTAAGAACACGCTTAACGGACTCTCTTAAGTGCTGTATTCTGCTACCAACATCTGTGGATATTCGGCTTATTTCGTGTGAAAATGTGTTTGTCATAACTCCAGCAGAGCTAAATGCCATTAATATTTGGTTTGTTTTCAATGCATTGTCATCATTTTTTACTAATGAAAGAATGGCTTCTTCGTAGTCTTTTTTGGAATAGTCTTTTGACTCCCAATTAAGATCTTTACTATTTACAGAATTTCTATCATTTTGTTCTTTCACATTTTCAATTAAACTATCTACAATATTTTTTGATGGTGAGAGTTCTTCGATTTTCTGCTTTTTCCATTTTCCATATTCACGAAGAACATATTGCCTGTCGTACTCAAATCTTTCAAACACTTTATCTATGATTTTGACAAGCAACGCATATTCAGAATTTTGTGCAAGGCCTTCACGATTCGCCATATCAGTCAATAGAGGATTCGTTAGTC
Organism: Oscillospiraceae bacterium; assembly: GCA_047602575.1. Classification (GTDB taxonomy): domain Bacteria; phylum Bacillota; class Clostridia; order Oscillospirales; family Ruminococcaceae; genus UBA1366. The sequence goes on along the minus strand of JASGGY010000007.1, from coordinate 24,234 downwards.
TTCCTAAGTTCACGCTCCCTAGCACCTGATATGGCTCTACCCTCCAAGAACCATTAGGGTGTGTTACACTTGCAGGGCTTTTTTGAGACCTTACGCCAAGTCCAATCCAGTCAAATAACTGTCCCTCATCTCCGTATGGTCGTACTTTAAAGTCATCTCTATAAATTTTAACGCCCTTAAAATTCTTCAAAAATTCTTTTCTTTTACCAATATTTTTAATTGTCTTAAGAATCTCAATTTCACTATTGCTGTTCTTCATAAAATAAAAATCGAAGCTAAATTTGCCCAGTTTATTTAAGACCTCAACTTCTTCATCTTTAATGATTTTATCTAATTGTATAGATTGATCAATATTTTTTCCGAAATCCTCACGGCTATAGTTTTGGCTCTTTAACATTTCACGACTCCAAAAAGAGTCAAGACTAACTACTTCACTTACTTCGTCACTTACCTGAAGCTCTACGGTATCTTTATTAATATCTATTTCATTACGATATATTGTAAAAAAAAGCTCTTTATTACCATTAAATTCACCCACGATTTTAAAATCATAATCTACTATACCATTAGTTCTATTCATCGTACTAAAATTATATTCAGAAAGTAACTGATTAAATATTATAACATCGAATTTATCTTCACTTGTTAATGGAATAATACTCTGTAAATTATTGTTGGTTTTTTTAAAGTAGCGTTCTGGCCATGCATCTCTAGTAGGAGAAAGGATTATCATCGTTCCAGTATCCCAGCAATAATCTTTAACTTGTTGGAAATCTTCACCTGTAAATAATTCAACCTTCTCTCGGTAAGAACTACTATGAATAGGCGATATTTCAGCATGAATTTGATTTAATAATTTGGTTTTAGAGAATTGTTCCCAATCAATAGCCCAAAAAATTAAATTATCAGACACGTTTTTGGTGTAAACCTGTGATTGCAAAGATAGCTTATCTAGAGCAAATCGACCAATTCCCTTTGCTCCAGTTTTAATCCTTCCCTTATCACTGTAAATATTTATTTCTTTATCACTTGTTCCAATTTGCATCCATGATGTTTCGATAACCGATTTCGGCATTCCAATTCCATTATCTGCTACAATAATCTTATTTTTAGAGAAGAATGCTTTTTTTAAAAACTCCTTATCCGAGTCAGAAATATCTTTTCGTTGAATAACTTTCTCATCACCGATATCATAAAATGATAAAACTTCTTTTAACTCAGTATCAGACATATATTTTTTAATACTTGTAATACTCGTTGAGTACGGAACAGTTGGAAAAGGCATAGAGAATTTGATGAATACACAACTTGCGTCAGCATCATAAGCATTTTTTATTAATTCAATTAGAGCACCATCTACGTCAGATATATTTTCTCTTCCTATTAACCTAGCGGCCTTTGCGCTTACTTTAAACTCAATTTCTGCCATTAACCAACATCTCCTTGCTGTATAAAAAATGATACTCATTTATATCCTTTGGTGAAATACGAAAAGAATTGCCATTTGAAATTACTCCAATCTTTTTTACATATTCAAGAAACTCTGGACTGTCTAATATTTTTTTTGCAGTTTTCAAATCGTATATGCCTTTAGATATAATATATAATCCTGAAGTTGGAATAGTATGGGCATCAAGCATGTAGGATTTCACTTCTTTTGTTATTAAAGTTGAAGTTAATAATTTTTCTTGATTTAAATGAGCCAAGGCCTGTGATCTACCATACTCAAACCATTTAATTCCTTTATCACTGTTTCTGTTATCTAATTCAGATTTATAAGATAGTAGATATTGAGTCGCAAAAGGAAAACTTTCTTCAAATTCAGTTTCAGAAAATCTAATCAACTTACCATCATAATATCTATAAGGGAAAATTACAAACTCATCTTTTTTATAATTTAAAGAACGTGGACTTACAGCCCTTCTCAAAATTGACATCTCTATTTTTTGATCCCCCACACGAAGATAGATATCTTCGCATTTATATTTGTCAATAATAAAAACTTTATTTAATAGTGTGGCAACACTACTTGCAGCATGAAACACATCTCCAAACCTTATATGTTCATTATTTAACTCAGTATTTCTTTCGAATTTCCACTTTTCTGTAAGTGAGCTTTTATTGATATTATACTTGTTATTATTTACCATATCATGATATACAATGTAATTTTTATTTATTGTATTATCATATACAATAATTGCTGATGAGGTTAACTTATTTTTAAATAGCTTTAAATTTGTATAATCATAAATATCTGTCAATCTGGGCAGCATCAATTCTCTCAAAGCAGAAGCAAATTGATTTTTAAAGATATTCCCTGGAATGAGATATGCTAATCTCCCTTGAATAGTAAGTGCATTTATTCCAGCTTGAATAAATGCATAACAATAATCAAATTTTCCGTTTTTACAAATAGAATAATTTTCTCTTAAAAAAGCTCTAGTTTCATTTGATAATTCTAAATATGAGATATATGGTGGATTTCCGATTACAAAATCAAATTTATTAACAAGATTTAATTTCAAAAAATCGCCTTGATAGATATTCCAATTTACATGTTTGATTCCATACTTCTCTGTTATACAGTTTAACTTAATAATGCAGTTCTTTATGTGTTCTTCGTCGATTTCAGCACCATAAATATCTTCTTCTAATCCTTTTTTTATATTTGATTTTGATATCTTATTTGTCAAACAATCTTCAATATAACGAATAACAATAACACTTAATATATTGCCATCCCCACAAGAATTTTCAGCTACTTTTCTATTATACAAATTTCGGCGATATCCTACATTATCTAAAAGCTGTTGAACATTTTCTTCTGGCGTGAAAACTTGACATTTTTTATTTATTTCCATAAAATGAACTCCCCACAACACTTATTTCAACAATTTTAATAACGCATTTTTCTGATCCGAAGACAATGAAGACCATTTTTCAAGCATTTCTTTTTGTTCTTTATCTAAAGAAACCATATCATCCTCATCTGCAAAAAATTGAGAAAGGGTCATCCCAAACCCTTTACATATTTCTTCAAGCGTACTAATGCTTGGATCGTTATTTCGATTAAACATATTTGAAAGAGTTGACTGTGAAACTCTAGAAATCTTTGATAATTTATACATTGACCATCCACGTTCATCTAAAATTTTTTTTATTCTTTCTAAAGTATCCATCTGCAGCACCTCATAATTTCTTTATTATTTATAATACTACACAATTGGGTTGTATGCAAGTATAAATAAGTGAAGTGCAATACTTAACAAATGTATACTGTATTATTTTTCAATTGAGATATATTATAAAGCCCTCTATAAAAATTTGCGCAAAAAACCCTTACTATAATCTACTTCACATTATTCCCCATATATTAGATTTTTCTTTCTTTGCACATCATCAAACATTTCTCTGCTAATAATTGCTTCATGATTGTTTTCTATGAAATACATATCGAGTTCACCAGTATTTTTTCTTCGTTTTCCTGTCAGGAAATCCTCAGTAAAGCTTTTCTGCATAAGAACATCCCCAACATACTTTTCATTTGATAGAATTCTGTCAATCGTTGAAGTACTCCATATTTCCTTACCTGTTACAGTTTGGATATGATTTTCTTCAAGGTATTTTTTAATTCTGCGGACACCAAATCCCTTGAGATACAGTTCAAATATCTTTTTTACGATAGATGCCTCCTTTTCGACTACTATCAAATTTCCTTGGCTGTCTTTATCATAGCCTAAAAATCTTGTGCAGTTAAGCATAACCTTGCCAGCCCTCATTCTCTGAGAAATACCCCATTTGATATTATTACTCATGTTTTTGCTTTCTTCCTGTGCTATTGCTGCATACATTGCCATAGCGAACCTCATCTCCTTGTTATAATTATTAATTTTTTCTTTATCAAACTCTACTTTGACTCCAATGTTAAAAAGCTCATAAGCAATTTTCAAGGTGTTCAACGTATTGCGTCCAAATCTGCTGAGGGATTTTGTTAATATTAAATCTACCATGCACTTTTTACAATCTCTTATAAGTCGGTTAAATTCCGGACGGCAGTCAGTTTGTGTACCAGTAGCTTTATCAGCATAGATTCCTGCAAAAACCCAGTTGGAGTTGCTTTGAATAAGATGTTCATAATGTGTTTTTTGCAGATCAAGACTTGATTCCTGTTCTTCATGAAAAGAACTGATTCGGCAATAGGCTGCAACTTTTATCTTCGGCATTATACTCCCTCCAAAATAAAAGTGCAGAATCCATAAACTCCGCACTCGTTTTATAAAATTTATATATAAATAAAAGCTATATTTTTGTGCATTTTGCACCAAAAGATGTAGCTTTCAACTTGGCTCCCCAAGTTGGACTCGAACCAACGACCCTGCGGTTAACAGCCGCATGCTCTAGCAATGTTACTAATTTGCAATATAATTATGACCTTTACGAACCTGTTAACAATCAGAATAAAAATCATACCATCATAACCATCTCAACAATCTTCTTGCAGAACTGCTCATAATCAATATTTCGTTTCATATTGACCTTATATGCCTTCTTCTTCTAAGATGTATGAGTAATGACAATATTCCGCCTAAAATCGATCCTAACATTAGCAAAGGAATAAATATAAGTGCAATACCAAACAATATAGATATAAAAACATTCACAATAATCGCTATAACAATTCCAAAAATAAATCCAATTGATAGCATAATAACAAGATTTCTATTTTTCATTGGTAATTATCCTCCATGATTATTATTTTATATTACGACGATCAATAAAATCTTTCAAATTTATTTCTTCTAAAACTCCAGATTTCCTGTCAAACAGATTCAAGCGATATTGCATTGTATAAAATAGATTTTCATCAATTATTACATCTGTATAAATATCTTCATTGCATTTGATCTGTATTAAATTACCATCTCTTATATTCTTAATATACAAGTAATATTCATTGGATTTTATAATCTCCTTTGACACAATATTTGTTACATTCGTTATTTGATCGCCTTCACTTGAGAATGAGTAAATAGGGATACTATGCAGAATTATCACTAGTATTAATACCAAAATAGTAAAAAGTGATTTGAAAGTATAGATTTTCCCAGATCGCTTTAACTTCTTAAGTATCATGAATGTTAATATAACCCCAAAAACAGTAATAAGAAAAAGGATTGGTAAAAGTAAATTTTCTGATATGCGGAAAAGATTATCGTATAAATTGACCCATGCATAATTGATGACAAACCAATCAATCCAGAAAAAAGCAATAGAAACAACAATCATTGTAATAATTATGCCCAATATTCTCACCCTCATTCGTATATGTAACTCAAAGCATAAAACGCATTAACTATGAACTATTTAATCGAATCTAAACACGCTTTCACGTTAAGGTAACCTCCGGATTTACAAAAGCTACTAAGTTCTTGAGTTTTTGTTGCATTAGCTATAATTATCTCCTTAATACTCTTAGGAGAAAGATTGCTATCATTTGACAAAATAAGCGCTGCCGTAGCAGATACAAAAGCTGTTGCCACTGATGTTCCATTTACGAAGGTAGATTCATTTTCCGGAAAAGTTACTTTAACATCCACGCCAGGAGAAGCAATATCAACACAGTTTTTTCCATATCCACTTGCCTGATACGGTAACCCCTTATTATCTATTGCCATAACATTTATAATATTATCAAGGTTATAGCTACATGGATATATTGACTCTATATCTAAATTGATGTTAGAATTTCCAGCAGCACAAACAAATAAAACTTCTGGATTATTTTTAATGAATGCTAACAAGGCATCATTTTTATCATTAAAGTTCCAACTACAATTAACGACTTTAGCTCCTCTCCTAACAGCATATTCTAATGCTAATAAAGCATCTTCTACGGTTCCTGAAGTTGCATTAAGAAATTTAACTGGTAATATTTGTGCGTTCGGTGCAATCTTCACTACTGTTGTCGCAATATATGTACCATGATAATCATAGAGAGAATCCTCGAATAAAGAATTATTTTCATCATAGAAATTCCATCCCCAATAATCATCTATAAATCCATTTAAATCATTATCCGCTCCATCAATTGGATCGTTGATATTCATCAAAACCTTATCTTTTAAAGATTCACAAGAATATTCAAGACCTGAATCCACAACAGCCACAACAACTTTATTTGTTGAAAAATTTGTTTTCCAAATATCTTTGATATTAATGTCTACTCCGCTTTTGCCTTTAGACTTATTTATTACTTGACCATAATTACTAATCGCCCAATCATCAATGTAATCATTATCATAAGAATTATCCCCCCTGAAAAAGATAAATAAAACTGATATTGATGCGATCAATAAAACAAAAAATGAAAATATAAGTATAGATTTTTTATTTTTCCTCCTTTTTATTTTAATATTCATCTGCACATACACACCCTTTTTAAAATGCAGATTGTAATCCTAAACGTTATAATTTACCAAATTACTCTTGCATTTTAATACAATTAATTATGAGTTAATCATTTAGTAGGCAATGGTTGTTGACTTTTGTGAGGTTTTATCCCAAGCCCCACCAATACTAAGACTGACAGATGCTGCACCAGAAGAGTCAATTCCAATAGATGCACTTGAAACGCTTATTACCCTATGACAATACGTGGAAATAACTTTTGTGTCATATCCCTGCCTTTTTGTTTGATACAGTCTAAATGCTACTGTGCCACACTTGGTTTTAGGAGACTCAGAAAATATTGAAGGAGCTGAAAGGGATTGTGGAAATTTAAATTCAATACCTGCATTAGGCGTTTCTTCTACAGATGTTTCTGTTGATTTATAGAATTTTGACCATGTAAAGCTTAGATAGTTCCAACGATGGTAATCAACAAGAGAAACAATGGATTTTGTATTAAGATTCCCTCCCCATGCTGATACAATTACATCATCAAAAGCAGCTAAAGCATATACTGAGTTCCAAGTATAAGTCAAAATTACACCATAATAAGGCTGAGAGTTTGTCGAATAATCTGAAATTATTTGTGAGTATTTCATCTCAGATGACGAAATTGAACCCGAAGCAGTAACAACGTTATTAGTGTTTTTACTTTTGATTATCCCACTTTTTGATCTTTCATTGCCTTTTTTTATTGCTTTAAGTAGATACCTTGCTTCTGTAATACTAACGCCTTTTTCTGCTGCTATTTGTTCATCCGTTTTTTGAGATAAAACTTCAAGATCTTTTCTCGAGGAAGTAATTGCACTTGGATTCGCACCCATTGAGATTAAATCTTCATCAGATGATGCTAAGAAATTTTCAATTTCAGATAAATTGTCTACATCTGACACAGTTGATACTATATCTACTGAATCAGGGTCATTGGTCATCTGCTCAATTAACCCTTCTTTAACGCTATCGGATAAATTATCAAGATTTTCTTCTGGAAGTCCATTTTCAACCAGAATATCTTCCGATGCATCTAATGCATCCTCAGTTGCAAAAGCAGTTGTCGCAAACGAAAACATAAGTAAAGTGACAATAAATAATGACAAAATTTTTTTCATGTTAGCATCTCCTCAAATAAGTAAATTGTTTTAAAGTATGGATGTTTGCTCTTTCAATAGCACATCATAAACTAACACAACCCTTTCTGTTATATATAATGATATATTAGATTTAACCTAGTGTTAAAACTAATATTATATTAGTAATCAATAATTCATAAATATGACTGTATAGAAAACATTTATATTTATGCTCCTTGATGGCAATTTTATAACCTATATGCCTGATATAATTTGTATGCTATAATATATTATAATTGAGTTTATTTGGTTTGTCAACCATATCATATATGTATTATATGTCTTTGTATGGTTGCATATAATACCATATAATAAAACAATAATTTTTATAAAAAATCTCTATATAATTGGTGAAATCTTATACAAAGCGACTAAACTCTTGTTTAGTCGCTTTGTATAAGATTTATTTAAAACCATTGTCAAACTTTTTGGAGTAAACTCAATCACCCTACTAGTTATATAAATCATGCCAATACCCTACTATCCTCCCTCACCACATCAAGCCCCTCACAAAACTGCTCATAATCCATATTCAACTCCACATTGAGCTTGTACCCCTTCCCTATCTCAATCCTGCTGACAAGCTGTGAAATTATCATCTTCCGACGTTCCATTCGTTCCATTGAACAATATTCAAATTTATCCGCCCAGTTTGTGAACCTATCATAGGCAGGCTTTATCATCTCCATTGCTCTGAAACTTTGCACCGTTATGTGTTCTTAATTCTAACTTGTTCAGATAAGAAGCCAACCTATAGGAAACGTAACCCTCTTTGACCGTCTTTTCATAAATCTCAACCACATAATCCGCTTCTTTCGGGGCCAATTTCCAAATCGTAGATTTCGTTTCCCTTTTTGTTCAACCTACCCCTCTTGACAATCTGATAGCCGAATGAAACCTGACCACCTGTATTGCAACCCTCTGCGGTAAGCTGCTGCATTCTGGTTTTGATATTAAAGCTGTTATAGATTTATTAAGATTGACAGCCGCAGCATGCGGGATTATCGAAAAAGTGCAGGAAGATGGCGAAGTAAAATCCATGGACAGTGTTAAACGTGATATATTTAAGGCTATACACAATGGAAAATGGCTGAGCATTGAATATTGAAACAAGGACGACAAAATTTCAATGTATTGGATTGGTATAAACTACATCGATACTTTAGCCTGAATATCTCCGGTAGACTCGCAATCCGCCATCAGCAGCTGCACCAATTCCATTTCCTTTTCGCTCAATCCGTGTGTTTTTGTTGTTTTCATGCCTCTTACCTCCATAATTTCTTATGGACATTATTTACATTTACACGGTTGGGTATTTAGACTCGAAATTAATGCTAGGAAAAATATATTTATTATCTATACTGTCCCGATTGAACCTCCCACATCTCGGCGTACTTTCCGTTCACGGCGAGCAATTGCGCATGAGAACCCATTTCGATGATTTTACCGTTTTCCAGCATTATAATTTTATCTGCTTTTCTCGTCGTTGACAGCCTGTGAGAAATAAACAGTATCGTTTTGTCCTTGCCCGCGTCCAGAATAAAATTATTCAGCTCATACTCCGAAATAGGGTCAAGTGCGGCAGACGGCTCGTCAAGAATAATGATCGGCGACTTCTGATGGAACGCTCTTGAAATCGCTACCTTTTGAGCTTCTCCGCCCGAGAGATTCACGCCGTTATCGTCAAATTCTGTTGTAAGCTGTGTTTCAAGCCCGTTTTCAAGCTTTTCAAGCCTGTCGGCAAATCCCGAATCCTTAAGAACATCTTTTACTTCGCTGTCAGATATGCCGTCTGTGTCAAGCACGACATTTTCCTTTAAAGAGCAGGCGAATATCTTAAAATCCTGAAAGCACGTTCCAAATAATTTTCGGTATTCCTCAAGCTTGTATGATTTTATGTTATTATTGTCAAGCTCAATCTTACCGTTCGATACATCATATAATCGCATAAGAAGCTTGACAAGAGTGGTCTTCCCTGCCCCGTTGTAACCGACAATTGCGATTTTATCAAATGGTTTAATCTCAAGATTTATTCCGTCAATTACCTTTTCGCTCTGCTGATAAGAAAAGCTGACGTTCTCAAGCTCAATGCTGTGATTTTCAGGTTCAACGTCATTACTTCCGCCGACAATTTTCGGCTCGTATGACAAGAACTCATTTGCCTTATCAACATACAAGGAGGTTTCCTGCGCATATGGGAATAAATCGGCAATTCGTCTTAAAGAATTTCTAAGACTTCGCGCTGAATTAAACAGCACAACAACGTCGCTGTATGAAATAGCGTGCATAACCGACGCGCGGAACACGAGATAGATTAAAAACATAACCTGAAGAATAAAATCGTTGGATATGTAGGATTTCAAAAAAGAAAACGCAAACTTCTTACCGGAATGCTTTTTATTAATCTGCTCAAGCTCGTCGCAGGATTTCTGAAAGCCCGAAAAAAGAACTTTATTGTATTCTGGATAAAGCCGCAGTTCCTTTGCATATTCCGCAAGATAATGAACACGATGGAGGTATGAACGTTTTCTTTCAACTGGATTGCACTCCATTTTTAGGTTGAAATTAATAGTATTAAGCTTCTTGGAAAACAAAAATGTTAACGCGAACGACGCAATAACAAATAAAAAGGATATCTTGTCTTCAACCAGATAAAATCCGCCGTACAAAATGATGATGGTCAATGATTCGAGTATTCTCTGAAGCAATTGCATCGCTCTGTTAACCATGTTGTTTGCTTCGTTGATTGAAAGAATATATTTGTTGTAATATTCCGGATCGTCATAGCACTCCAGATCAAGCGTTCTGGCTTTTTCATACATGATATTTTTCATTGCCTTCTGCATCTTCGGCTGTGCTTTTTGCCAGATATTGTGCCAGCAAAATCCGCCAAGCAAAGCGTTCATTGTATGAACGACAAGCATAATACAAAGAAATATAATCGGTCTGCTGAGCGGCTTGTTAAACTCAACGCTGTCCAATACGTATTTAATTCCGAATACCCATTCAAGGAACATAATGATCTGACTGATCAGGCACATCATTGAAAAATATGCAATATGCCACGGACATTCCTTCATGCAAATCTTAATCAGAAAAAAATTATTGGCAATTGTATTGCGCAGAGTGGAATTGCTTTTTTTCAATAAAAAACACTCCCTTCAGCGATGTGTGATATTTCATCGTAGCTCTCATCGGCGAGATAGTTTCTAGCTTGATAATTATACATTTCAGCATATTTCCCCTGAAGCTTAATCAGCTCCGTATGTGAGCCTGTTTCAATTACCCCGCCGTTTTCAAGCATAAAAATACAATCCGCCGCCCTGACGGTTGAAAGCCTGTGAGAGATAAACAGCGTTGTATACCCGCTGCTTTCCTCTAAAATACTGCGGAAAATATTATACTCCGCAATCGGGTCTAGCGCACTTGACGGCTCGTCAAAAATTTTTATGGGAGAGCTTCTTGCAAAAGCTCTTGCAATCGCTATTTTCTGCTGCTGACCGCCGGAAAGAACTGTGCCGTCATTATCAAATTCCCTCGACAAAACCGTATCAGCACCGTTTTGAAACCTTAGCAGGTCGCTTTCAAAACCCGAACGCTTAATAACGTCACTCAGTTCCGAACTATCAGCCGCTCTGCCCATATAAATATTATTTGTAACACTGTCGGCGAAGATTTTAAAGTCCTGAAATGCGCACGAAAAAAGCTTTCTGTATTCCGCCAGCTTATACTCTTTTATATTTGTACCGTTTATAAGTATTTCGCCGTCGTCCGGGTCATACAGCCTGAAGAGAAGCTTTATAATCGTGGTTTTTCCAGCACCATTTATCCCGACAAGCGCCACTCTGGAGTTCCCGCTGATTTTAAAAGACAGGCTGTTTAAAACCGGCTTATCCTTTTCATAGCCAAATCTGACATCTCTGAATTCTATGCTGTTAATGCTTTCCGGAGCCTTGATTCCGTCAGCCTTGTCCGTTATCTTTTCCTTGTATTCGAGGAATCCGCGTAGGTTTCGAAGGAACAGTCCGTTTTCAAATATTTTCATAAGGTTTTCTGTAAACCCGATAAGAAGCCAGCTTACTGTGGTCATGATGCTTGTCAGCACTGCCAAATCAGAAAACGGCATACTATGGCTGTGCAGCGCACGGTAGCTTCCGTACAGCAGTACGCCTTCAAATATCAGGGTATATGTAAAATATGTTTGCAGAAAAGAAAAAACAGTTGCTTTCTTTGCGTACTTGTCAGTGACTTTTTCAATCCCCTTTACCGCGTCGTCGTAATCCCTGCGGAGAATTTTAAAAACGTTGGTTAGTCTGATTTCCTTTGCAAAATCGGACAGATACATCACGCGGTTAACGTAATCCGATTTTCGCTGATAATAAACACCGTCCTTATATCTTGAGTAATAGAGCTTATTCATGACATTGCCGAAAATGAAATTACCCATAATTGGGAAAACAATAAAAAGAACAACAAAGGAATCAATCGAAAACATAATGTACGCCGTTACGGCAAGCGCAAAAAATCCGATGACGGTTTTTACGCAGTTTTCAATTGACTCAATTATTTTCGTATCAGACTGGTCTATTGCCATTGTGTATTTATTATAGAACTCCGCATTCTCATAGCAGGAAAGGTCAACCTTCTCCGCTTTCCGATATATTCTGGTGTAAATATTCTTATACACTTTCAGATTCGTTATCGGATTGCTGACATTTTCCACGTAGAGTGTGTATATGATCACGCTCGCAAAAACAACGCTGACAATAATAATAAAAAACAGGATCTCATGAAACGACTTGTGCGATTCGATTGCGCCAAGAACGAAGCGGATGAATATTGTTGAAAAGAAAATGTACTGGAAATAATCAAATACGTTTACCATAATCATATGGGCAATTCTCGCTTTTGCGGATTCAATTAAGAGCCTCCATGCGTAGCGGATATTTTTCAGAGATTGAGACTTTGCTATTTCATTCTTTTTCATGATGTTTCTCCATGTGTGTATTTTTAAATTAAATCATCTTTATATATAGGTTGCCACCAATTATAACATAAATATTCAAGAAATACAACACATTTATTTTCTAGATTTTATACAGTCGGTGTCAGATTTATTATAATATGTACTTTATGCCCGTAATTATTTCCATTGCGAGATTGACTTCAGTGGTAAAATACAAATTAACTAAGTGTTAAGTCAGGACAACTAATTAGGGATGGCTATGTTATTGTTTTCATGCTATACTGATGATACGGAAAACAACAGATTGAAAGGATGAAAAAGTATGTTTGATTCAAAAATTGTTGGAAAGCAGATAGCCACAATGCGAAAAAAAAATATGCTATCTCAGGAACAATTAGCCGAACTCCTAATTCTATCGCCGCAAGCAATCAGCAAATGGGAAAATGGACACTCTCTACCCGACATAGCAACCTTACCAATGCTCGCACAAGTATTCAGTTGTTCCATTGACGACCTTATTATGCCGGCGTTTTCGTTTGATGAACGAATAGAAGATAACAAACCAAATATTCTTGAAAAGCAAGCAGAACACATTGCAGCATATATTTTGCAACATCTACAACGAACGAATACAGATAATGGCACATCGGCAATAGATGATCATGCAATCATTCAAGCTGTTTCAGCCTCTAACCCCAATATGGGAAATATAACTGTATGCAGAAATAATCAGGATGTGAAATCACGGTACACCGATACTTATATCACAGTATCCACACCTCAAAAGGACTTCAAAATTTTACAGAGGGTGTACGCTGAACAAGATAGAGAAATACTGGGATTAGATTTGCTGCGCAAACATACCGATTTAACTCCCTATATTTTTCATTTGGATTATTCAAAGAAATCCGTGTTGATGGAAGATTTAAATGACGGTTATATTCAAGGATTTTATTTTAATGAAAATAACCAGAATGGTGATATGGTAAGAGCATCCTATCTCAATATTATAGAATCCGCAGCCAAAATGCACGCTGCTTTTTGGGAAAAAGGCGATGCATTTGAGCAGGTTGGTCTTGATTGGCGTCATGAATCGAACGAAAATCTCCTCGCCCATATCGCCGGTATGGAAAAGGACTTTCATCTTTACAGGCAAAAAGAGCAAAGCAATGAAATCCCACAGAAATGGGAATGCTTTGAAAATAATCTTGATGTCAATAAGCTGGACTATTTTCAAGATGCCATCAATCGTATGAAGAGATTATACCTTCAGGTTCTTTTTGATAGATTTCATAGCGGTCGGAACATCACAGTTATTCATGGTGATTTACACCCCGGGAATACTTTCGTTTCAAAGCTGTCCTCGCATACGGTGAAGATGATTGATTTCCAAGCCGTACGTATCGGGTTATGCACCGAGGATTTGGCGATGCTGATTGCCCTTCATATAGAACCAGATAAAAGGCATGCAATGCCTTTAATAGACCACTATTATTCCTGCCTTACTAAAACGGTTGCTGATTATCCTTATGATCTTTTTATGGAAGATTTAAAATTGTCTGTTATGGAAAGTATGTTTTTCACCATAAGACTTATGAATCAAGGAATTTATGATTTTTCAATGAGGGATAAAGCAATTAAGGCATTTGAAACATTTGTACTGTAAAAAACAAAACCGAGGATTAAATTTTTTATCCCTCGTGTTACCATTCAATTACAATCCGAAATCTGTACCCATCCATTTTCATTGGGATAAATCAGTTTGGCTAATACCCCCTACAAAAACAAAGCCCGTTGATATAATATCTACGGGCTTTTTATGATGTGACGACGAAAAAGATGACATCAATTGATGCCCTAATTTATAAGGAACAGCCTACTCCCCCGCCTTAAAATTATAAACCGGCTTGATGATTTCAACCACATCCGCCGTATCGCCGATATGGTCAAGAATTGCGTTCATGTCCTTGTAAGCCATCGGACATTCATCCAGCGTTGACGCACCGACCGAGGTTGTGTACACATCCTTCATCTGCTTTTTGAATTCCGAAACCGTGAAGCTCTGCTTTGCCTTGCTGCGACTCATCAGTCTTCCCGCGCCGTGCGGAGCGGAGAAGTTCCAGTTCTCGTTGCCCTTTCCGATACAGATCAGGCTTCCGTCGCGCATATTAATCGGAATCAGCAGCTTTTCGCCCTTCTGTGCGGATACAAAAAATCATGTAATCCTCTAGATTATTTCAAGCAAAATTCTTAGCAAATAATTTGGATTATCAGAAAAAACTGCTGAATCTGGAGCTGTAATTTCGATGACCTCAGTAAATATTTCTCTTGCGCTTGTGCAGAAATGTCTAGTAGCATCTGGATTAACGGGATTAAGCGAAAATACAGCACCTTTCCACCAAGCATCTAAATCATCAGAAATTAAGGCAAGTTGATTCCCAATCACAAAATCCTGTTCAGAGAATAGCTCAGGTTCTTTATTATCTAAGATAGCATTTGCAGTGGTCAGATTATTTGCATGTTCTTGTTCGATTAGGTTATAAATATACTCCTGTTGTGGGGATAAGTCATTTAAACAATCACTGATACCAATCATTCATAGCCAGCGAAGAAGAACGATAACTGTAATGGATATGCGTCGTTGTAGTAGTCGATTGAAGTTGGCGAAGCTGATTATTAATTATTGTTCTGTTCCGACGCGCATTTGCATTATGTATTTTAACAGCTTGATTATAATTACTGACTGCAGATTTGAGCTTTCGATTATAATCATTAACTGCATTGTTGTAATTACGAATTATTTGTTTTTGTTTATTTTGAAGCTGTTGCATTTTGCTTTTAAATTGGGACGCATTAAATTTTTTAGCCATTTTACACCTCTTAGAAATTAAATGTTATATATTGGTTTTAATCTTCTATAATGAGAAATGTTAATGATGAAATCTATCAACCTCATTATATACCAAACAAGGGGCTTGATTTTCTCTTTTGTCTACTAATCAAGATTAAAAGACAAATCTGCAGTATTATATGGCTTACTTGCATCTTTCTGATAATTAGCTTTATCCTATTCACAAATCCCTGACCGTTTTGAGTGTAAATCGTAAGAGCTTCATTACAACACACTTCATGCCCACTCGCTCTTCACAGCAAGCAGATAGGAATACGGATTCTCTCGCAAGGTTTTCTTTTTATCAACGCTATATGAAATTGATGAAGAGATAACGGAAACACCAGCTCCAGCAAAAACTGCTTGTTCAACGGGCAGTCCTAACAATGCTAAAGTACCCGTTGTGCTGACTAAAAGCAGGGACACTTTGAGCAGAGTATCCGCAAACGATTTGATGCGAGAACCCTCTAAAGCAGCTTTAAAATCGTCAAAGACTAGTATAAATTCGTTGCTATAAAGATTGCTAATCTCATTTTTGAAAACGTCAATCGGCTTGTCTGTGACAAAACCTTGTGTCAGCTTTGCCAACTGTGTTCTAAATCTCCCCAGCTCAGCTTGATGATGCTCTTTGCAGGAAATGATATCAGCAAAATCGGTATCTGGTGAAATAGAGAGTCCATTGATTATAAAGTTGAGTAATAAGCCCTGCTCTAGTTGATGTTCTCTTGGTCTCAAATTACAAAAACGATCTTCTGGAAATACCGTTGTTTGATTTCCGAACCGAACAGTATTCCCAATATCAAAACATGGGATGTCATCTGTTATCATACCAAGGGAATGATTTGCTTTATACAGCTTCATTAAATTGCATGACAAATGCAAAGGACGCTTATCTTGCGATGAAAACCGTTTACGAGCAGCATTCCGGTGAAAAGTTTAACGCCCCTCTGTCGGCAGTGGGCAAAGGGGCGGTGAAAGCATTTGGTTTTGGTAATCTTATCGTTTGCATTCATTATTCTACATACAGCCAAGCATATCTGATGTAGTTCATATATGAAACGCCCCACTTACGCTGTGTATCCTACCGCTCACCCGCGCCGACAGTTGGGCTTGCCAGTCTTGTCGGAATACAGACGATTGTCCGCTTCTTTCAGCAGACTTTCAAATTCCACTCTGTTGGAATCGGAAATTATTACACCGATACTGGAGGACACCTTGTATGGATTTTCCGCGGTATCATTATAACACTCCAGCGCAGTGAGCAAATCAAAGCGGATTTGCTCCGCATCCACCTCGCCGCTACGAACCACCGCCACCGCTAAAAGCTCATCCCCGCCGATTCGGGCGCAAATCTTATTTTTCAAACGTACGCTGCTAAGCGCATCCGCAACACTCCGAATCGCGCGGTCACCTTCATCGTGACCAAAGGTGTCGTTAATGTATTTTAGACCGTCCAGATCTGCTGAAACAATCACAAGGCGTGCGCCCCTATCTTCCGGAAGCGCGTCCAGAATCGTTTTCAACTCCTTGTAAAATCCGTTGCGGTTAAACAGGCCTGTCAACGAATCATACTTATATATCTGCTCAATGTGCGCTGCCATATATGTCTGATGACGTATGTTGCGATAACCTCCGACCGCATTGCTCAGTGCATAAACAAACTGGGGGATTTTCAAATAATTTTCCACATAGACGTTAAAATGAAAGCACGTATATCCGAGCGGGATGTTTAAAAAGTTGACTGCAGAAAAGACCAGCGGATTATTTTCTTCAAAAACATAGTCCAAATCAGGTAGTATTTTCTTGCGTGGAAATTCGCTGTAAAAAGACTGCTCCGCATCAGATTTATATAACACACACATCGTTTCACTGAATGGGAAGCCTTCCGGCTCAAGCATCGGGTTGACTGTTTCGTCCAGGCAGTCACGATTAAGTATACAGCACATATTGTAGAAATTGAATTTCCCGAGCCGTGCGGAAACCTGCTCCCCGTTTTCGCATTTTAATATCTCTGCGGACATTTCATGTAAAGTGCGTTCCTCTTCCACATACCGATTGAATCTGTCGTTAAGCTGTTTAAGCCGACCTCCCGCATAAATCGGTGTTTCTTCACTGCAACCGCAGGACTGAACAAAACGCGGTTCATATGATAAAACATGGTTACCGCATATATCCTCTCCGTCAAACTTTTTTGTGAGAATATCCCGTATTTGTTTGGCAAGCTTATCATAACTGCATCCGCAGGTTGTCAGCGGGGGCGCGGAAAGCTTTGCCTCATAGGTTCCGTCAAAGCCCGTGACAAGCACATCATCAGGAACCGTATATCCATGCTTTTTTAACACCGAACAGACCACAATCGCCATTGCGTCGTTGGCACAGAGTATTGCCTGTGGAAGTCTTCCGCCAAAAAGAAGCTCCTCTGTGGCACGCTCTGTGGGAATCGACCAGTAATCACCATAGTAGATTGCTTCGTCTCCGACAGAAAAATCGTTCTCCGCCATGACTTTCCGGAAAATCCTGATACGTTCCTCTGAGTATGGCTCGCCCTTCAACCCTGCCATCATAACGGTATCCCTGCATCCGTGATACTCGACGATATGCCGAACAAGGCTTTCAAAGCCCTGTCTGTAGCTGAGGGTGATGTTTACACAGCCGGCTATGCTTCCGTTAACTTCCCCGTCGATGACAATCGCTGGTTTTCCTGCCGCCGATGCTTTTACGAGGATGTCTCCAACCAGTGCCTTGTCGTAGAACGTCTCTCGGAAGATGACCACTGCATCAGTAATATCATAATCTATCAGATCAAATACGGATTTTTCACCGCGCTCGTTCAGTGTGTTCCAATACAGATCCGAGCAGGTATTGTATACGAACAGCTTATAATCGAGCATGCTGCAATACCTATGCAGCTGACTGATACATTCATAATTGCGTTCCAGATTAATTCGTGTTATACAGACCGCAATAATTCTTTTCCCCTTAAGCAAACGATCTCACCGTTCCTTTATTCCGATTCATTACTTATTATTATATCACAACATTTCGATAATTTCAATAAATTCATTCGCAATATTTGCAACAAATTGTGCAATATATTGTTTTGTTTGTGAATTGATATAAATTTAGCCCACCTTTCCTTCTGCAATTTAGGAATTTTAATATTGTTTTATATGTTAATTTATTTATATGCATTTTCTATAAACGCGTGTTCATTGGTTTGTTTATTTAACAGAAAATGATTTAACAAAAACGTTTACGTTTTTAAGTGTACTTGACTTTATTGATCAAAAGAGTTAACATAAAGATGCTGCAGCAAAAGTTAAATTATTAACTCAAAAAAATCTGAAAGGAAGTTGATTTTATGCGCGGGCTGTCCAATCGGTTCGGTAAAAAAATTATCTCATGCCTGACATCTGCGGCAATGGCATTCAGCCTCCTGGTGGTGTGTTCTGAATCGGCGGAAATTAAAAGCTACGCTTCCATGGATACCTCGGAATTTGCATCCGGCTATAGCTATTCCACCACTATGCGCGGCCTGACAGCATTTCAGCTGACCGCGGACATGGGCGCGGGCTGGAACCTCGGCAATTCTCTGGAGTCCGAGTACAACGAAACCTACTGGGGAAATCCAAAAACGACAAAATCAATGATCGACAAAATCGCGGCAAGGGGTTTTAAAACACTGCGTATTCCCGTTCGCTGGGACGACAATTACACCGATTCCTCCTATACCATCAGCTCATCTTATCTTGACAGGGTGGAAACGGTTGTGAATTACGGTTTGGCAAACGGAATGTATGTCATCATCAATGTGCATCACAACGATCTACAGACCATGGTAACCACAGACAGCTCAACTCAGACAAGGGTAAAAAACGAGCTTTCGGCAGACTGGAAGCAGATTGCCAACCGCTTCAAAAACTACGGCGACAAGCTGATTTTTGAGG
Source organism: Oscillospiraceae bacterium (assembly GCA_047602575.1). Taxonomy (GTDB): domain Bacteria; phylum Bacillota; class Clostridia; order Oscillospirales; family Ruminococcaceae; genus UBA1366. The sequence goes on along the minus strand of JASGGY010000007.1, from coordinate 4,851 downwards.
TAAACAACGAGCCGCGCTGCGGTGAGGACTGGAGCGGAAATTCCTCGTATTATGACTGTGTAAACCAGTACAACGAAGCCGCACGTGCAGCCATCCGAGCGACCGGCGGTAACAACCAGTCACGGCTTGTGCTTCTACCCACCTACTGTGCATCCGCTGACAGCGCCAAGATCTACGGATGGAAAAAAATATCCAGCGACAACATGATAGCCGTCTCCATCCATGCTTATCATCCATTTAATTTTGCTTATGAAGGGAGTGGACATTCCAATTGGACGGACAGCGATTATTCATCTCTCGCCGGAACTTTCAGCAACTTAAATTCCGCGTTTATCAGCAAAGGTATCCCGGTTGTTATCGGCGAATTCGGCGCGACCAATAAATGGAACACTGCCGATCGTGTCAAATGCACAACTGCATACGCCACTCTAGCGAAATCCTACGGAATCCCCTGCGCGCTGTGGGACAACAACCGCTTTGACGGTGGGGCTGAAAACTTCGGTTTATTCAACCGCAGCAACTATTCCTTCACTTATGGTGAAATCGCAGATGCCGCCATCAATGTTTATGGAAGCTCTTACACGAGCTCAACCGGAAGCTCTTCCAGCAGTTCCGGCACAAACTCTTCCGAAACTTCTTCTTCAACCTACATATCCCTGTTCTACGGCAGTTCTTCTGCCTCGGCATGGCAGCAGGCGGTATCGGTTACAACGAAAAAGAACAGCGGAACATTTGACGCATCGCAGATCAAATCTGGCGGACACTTCTATGTGGAATACACCGGAACTAAAGACAAGCTAGAACTGATTCTTTAGAGCTGGTCGGGTGGTTCTTCCTGGGGTAAGGTAAAAATCAGTGAATCCGGCACAGTTAACAAACATTATTATGCAAAGTTTTCCTATAACAACTGCGTAAGCACCCTCGGTTCATCCGATTTTTCAGGAAAGCTCGATAAGATTTACGTGGGTGCTTCCGACGCAGCCATCACTGTAATCTCACTTTGCTATGATTACGGCACTACATCCAGTTCTTCAACCAGTTCATCCAGCTCTTCTGCCAGCTATGTTTCTCTGTTCTGGGGCAACGCAACCGCGGCTCCCTGGGCGCAGGCAGTTTCAGTCCTTACGACAAAAAACAGCGGTGGAACATTCAATGCGACAAACATCACCTCAAACGGATACTTCTATGTTGAATACAGCGGAACGAAAAATCAAGTTGAGTTGATTCTTCAAAGCTGGTCCGGCGGCGCTTCCTGGGCAAAGGTCACTGCCAGCGAAACCGGAACAGCAAATGGGCATTATTACGCAAAGTATTCCTACAGCAATTGCGTTAAAGCATTCGGCTCAAGCAATTTCACCGGGTTGCTTGACAAAGTTCATGCAGGCGCAGCAAAGGACACCACAACGGTTTATTCCGTATGCTACTGCTATTCCTAATAAGCTTATGCTCTGTGCTATGCCGCCCATCACGCGGCACACAGTGATTCCATCCCCCTTTTTTCGTGACGAAAACCCGACCGCAAGGCTGACCTCCTCAGCCGGAAAACGCTTTCCTGACCGTGGGCGTTTTCCACCGCGGGTACGGGGGACTGTGAAAAGGGGACAAACAAATTTTCCGGAGGTAATCAAATGAAAGAATTTAAGCACATTCTCGCGGCAACCGCAGCCCTTACTCTGGCATTTTCCATAACAGCCTGCAGCGACAAAAAACAAGATACATCCTCCAGCTATGTTGACAAGGTAACGGTTGATATCACAAAAGCATCGGATATTGCGAATATTCAGGACGGTGCAAAAAAAGAAATTACCTACCTCGGCGAGGCCGATCTCAACCCGACCGATGCGGCACAGGAGAAATCCACCGAACTGACTCTGTTTGAAAGCAAGGGAGGGAAAATTCTTTACAAACCCACTACACATGACGCAAGATTTGATGACCTGGCGACACATACGCTGTCCGGTGATATTGATATTTTCAAATATGAATGGCTGGCTTACCCATCACAGATTGTCAAGGATATATACCAACCGATTGACGAACTTGCTGACTTTGACTCCAGCCTGTGGAGCGGCGTAAAAACCACCGCCGAACAATTCGCCCTTGGCGGAAAGCATTATGTTGCACCGCTTACCTTCGAAGCCTCTGCGTATATCTTCTACGATAAAGATACACTGACAGCAAACGGACTGGACGACCCGCAGAATCTTTGGGTGGAAAATAAATGGACATGGGATACCTTTGAATCCATGATGAAAACCTACATCGGCAACGCAACAGGTGACGAAATACGTTACGGTATCAATGGCTTCTTCAAACCACACCTTGTGCAGCAAACCGGAAAAACCATGGTTTCCTATGACCAAGCGACAAATCAGTTTGCAAATAACATTGGCGATCCGAACATAGAGCGCGCGGAAAATCTGCTGTATGAGATGTCCAAGAGCGAATTGATTCTCAACGGCTGGTACGGATCGGCACAGGAATGCTTTGACGCAAACTGCCTGTTCTACGCAATGGGCTCCTGGGCAGCGACAGGTGATTTCGGGCCTAAGGATGACGATGAATGGGGCGTTGTTCCCATGCCGAAGGATCCGAACCACACGGATCTGAATATTACAACCTCGAACATGACTGCCTATATGTGGGTCAAGGGATCTACCGCCAAAGAAGCTGTCAAGACCTGGTATGAGTGCTGCCGCGTGTCTGCAACCTCACAGGACTATAAACAGACCAACCAAGATAAATTCTTCGCTTCAAATCCGAACTGGACACAGAATGATTATGATATATTCCAGTCCATCCTCGGCGATGATTATACCATGTTGACGGATTATGGTTATGGCATCTCTGCAGCGCTGGGCGATCCGAAGCAATTTGATGGTAACCAGTGTCTGATTGATGCGCTTTATGGCGATGTGACAGTAATTCAGGATGATGGTTCACAAGATACATGGACAAAAGTGCGTGACACCTATTCCAGCGTAGTTGATTCTTCTGTCTCCCAACTTAATACGGAGCTTAAAGCTTACGGCGGAAATAAATAAGTGTTCTCATACGCAGCGAACCCAGTAGTGCTTCGCAATATATGTAGGGTGTTGAACCGACAGATAAGCTTTATCGGCAAAAGATGCACAGGAATAAAAATCCTGTGCATCTTCGTCTGTCGTATACCTTTTGTCAGGGGGGTACTGCCCTCTGATCGCCCTAATCAAAGCGGCAATCACTGCTTCGGAAACCCTATATATGTAAATCATATAATAGGCTAATTTGTATCCTTAAAGGTATACGCACCATTGCTGTTTTCATCAACGGAATATTCATCCCCGTTTTCAGTCACAATTTCACCGCCGCCATTCTTTTTATATTCCTCAATTTCATCCTGTTCCTTTTTGTTTCTGTCACTGTCATTCATGCTTGATTTTGAGTCGGAATATGTACTGACAGAACTGGAATCCGATGTTTTATTATCAACCAGCTTGTAAATACCGAATCCAATTGCAAAAATCACGATAACAATCAGCGCAGCAATTATAATCTTTTTCATAAAAATGCCCCCTATCTATTCTTTCCGTCTTTGATTAATATGGTTCGCTGACACATGGACGCTACCTTTTCATCATGCGTGACAATGACAACTGTCGTTCCCTTGCTGTTTAAATCCAAAAGCAGCTTCATGATGGAATCGCCCGTATTTTCATCCAATGCACCTGTCGGTTCATCAGCAAGCAGGATTTTCGGATGGTTGATGATGGCTCTGGCAATAGCGGCTCTCTGTGCCTGCCCGCCGGACAACTCTCTCGGATATTTTTTAAGCTGATCTCCAATTTCCAGTGATTCGGACACTTCCAGAACTTTTTTTTCGATTTCCTTTTTGGGGCATTTCTCATAGCGTAAAAGCAGTGCAATATTATCATAAACTGTATAATCGTCTATCAAGGCGAAATGTTGAACGATAAAGCCCATGTTCTTACGCCGAAATTCCGTGATGCTGTCCCCTTTGATCAACCGCATATCCTGACTTTCAAAAAAGTATTCGCCTGAATCGTAACGATCAATTCCAGAAATAATGTTCAGCATGGTTGACTTTCCTGAACCACTTTTCCCCATAACGGAAACCATTTCACCCTGTTCAATTTCAAGTGATAAATCCGCCAATGCCTGCACCTTCTGTTTTTTACCGTATGCTTTTTTTACGTTCTGTAAGCTGATTAAACGCATAAGCTGCCTCCTGCAAAATTATTCGTTCCCCCTGATTACACTGCTCATATCCGCTTTGAATACTTTCATTGCCGTGAGCAGGTAAGCCGCAATCACCAGTATCATTTCCATTGTAAATATAGAGCCGACAACAGGCAACTCCAGTATGCTTTCATCAAAATGAATTGCTTTCATATATATAAAGGATGAAAAAGCCACGATATTTGATATTAAAAATATCAGAAGCGTATCCATTGCGACAAAGTGAAAAATGCGTTTCTTTTCATAGCCGAGCAGCAGATAAATGCTGTAGTTTTTCTTTTCCCTATTCAGCTTGCTTAACATTCCAAGTACAAGCATAATGGCACAAATCGTAATTGTTACGGCAGTAATCAGCATACCAAGAGCTGAAAATTGTTCTGATTTCACAAGCGCCCTCTGCGCACCGTCACTTTCGTCAAATAAGAAAAACTCAGGCAGCCCATTATCATTCATGATCTGATTGACGGTATTAATAACCTCATTACGGTTATTTTCTGAACATATGACCCGTGCATTTACCAACTTCCCCAGATCATAAGCGCTTTTGAAAAAAGGATCAATCTCACCGGACGCAAGAACCGGATTATATTCGACATCCACACTGGGAATCAC
>JASGGY010000006.1:0-28442 GCA_047602575.1 Oscillospiraceae bacterium | reverse complement strand
ACAAGCGCAAAATCTGGTGGGTTCAGGCAGAAACGGTTGTGGGCTTCCTCAACGCATATCAGAAATCGGGCGACGGCGCGTTTCTGTCGGCGGCGCGGGCGGTCTGGGACTACATCCAAACGCACATCATCGACCGGCGGACGGGCGGCGAGTGGTTCTACCGGCTTTCAGCCGACGGCACGCCCGACCCGACGCAGGAAACCGCAGGCCCGTGGAAATGCCCCTACCACAACGGCAGAATGTGCCTGGAGGTAATCAAGCGAGGGGTGGAATAAGCAGATAAAAACGGGGTACTTTAAATTGCACGCCCCAGAATGTAAAGACAGCACAAATAAACCACACTGAAATTCACGAAATTGCCGGAGCGACCGGTTATAAAATCGAACGTATACCCGTAAAACAGCCCCCGCTTCCAACCGGAAACGGGGGCTTCTGTACGTTTGATTAATCGCCCGTTGACTGCCGCAGAATCACATCGTGCGGAATGAAATACGATTTGTTGTCCTTTTCGCGTTTTGTGGTGATGTTGTCGATGAGCTTTTCGATCACCATCGCGCCCATTTTCTCGCAGGGCTGCGCGACCGTGGAAATCGACGGCGAGTACATATGGCACATCGTGATGTTGTCAAAGCCCATGATGGCAAGATCCTTGCCCACCGCCAGACCTTTGTCCACCGCGCGGTGGATGACACCGGCAGCAAGCAGGTCCGACACGCAGAAGATTGCCGTGGGCGGTTCTTCCAGCAAAAGAAAACGATCCAACGCGATTGTGCCGTTGCGGTAATCATACGAGCCGCGGTATATGTAGCGCTCATCCGTCGGTAAACCGGCTTCGTTCAGCGCTTTGAGAAAGCCTGTTTCGCGCTTGACCGACGACTGCGCATAGGGCAGCGTGCTGACAATCGCCAGCCGCTTGTGTCCCTTGGCAAGCAGCGCGCGCCCCGCGTCATAGCCCGCCTGTTCGTCGTCCACCGTCACCGTTAATACGTTCGCCCCCGCCACGCCCTCGCAGCAAAGCGCGATGTTGTATTTATCGGCAAGCTCATTGAGCATTGTTGCGCTGTATTGCGTACCCATCAGAACCGCGCCGTCTACCGTGCGGTTAAAGAGCATATTCATCTGACGGATTTCGATTTCTGAGGTGGAATTGGAATTTGAGGAAATGATGTCATAGCCCAGTTCAAACGCCTTCAGCTGCATTCCGCGCATGATTTCCGAATAAAGGGAATGCTCGGTCGAGGGCTGAATGACCAGAATCGTATTTGTTTCTGCCTTGCGCAGGTTTCTGCCCAGAAAATTCGGGCTGTAATTCAAACGGGCAATGGTTTCGTTGACGAGCGTATGCGCCGCGTCGGAAACATTTGCGTTGCCGTTGACACCCGTGAAACCGTCGCCACCGACACGCCCGCTTCCCGTGCCACATCTTTGATTGTTATGCTCATACCATCACTCCAACACAATATCTCTTTGTATTCTAACATGGATTTCATATATTTACAATATGCAATTTACACAAATACAACGCGTCTTTTTTAGAACCGTAAACTATCCCTTTGCCGCGTACCAGCTTTCGCCCGTGTGGATGTCCACCGTCAGCGGCACGGCGGTTTCGGCGTAAGCCGCACCCGCAAATTCCATCGCGCGTTCCATTTCCTCTTTCAGCAGCGCTTTGACCGCCGCAATGTCGTCGGGTGAAGCCTCGAGAATCAATTCATCATGCACCTGTAAAATCAGCCGCGCGTTGTGCCGCTCGGTTTTCAGCCGCTGATAAACGCGCACCATCGCGATTTTGATGATGTCGGCGGCAGCACCCTGAATCGGTGCGTTCATCGCCGCGCGTTTGCCGAATGCCTGCATGATTTTGTTGGAAGAAGCAAGCTCCGGAATATACCGCCTGCGCCCGAACAGCGTTGTGACATAGCCGTTTTTTATTCCGCCAGCGACGGTGGCATCCATGAAAGCCCCGACGCGCGCGAAATTGTCGAGGTAATTCTTGATATACTGCTTCGCCTGCGCCACGCTGACGCCGATGTCGTTGGAAAGCGAATACGCGCCGATGCCGTAGATGATGCCGAAATTGACCGCCTTTGCCGCGCTGCGCATTTCGCGGGTGACAAAATCCTCCGGCATCCCGAACACCTGCGCGGCGGTGGAGGTGTGGATGTCCTTGCCCTCGCCGAAGGCGGCGCGCATGGTTTCGTCGCCGCTGACTGTGGCAAGCACGCGCAGCTCAATCTGGCTGTAATCCGCATCCACAAGCGTGAAGCCCTCGCCGGCGACAAAGAACTTGCGCATATTCCGTCCAAGCTCCTTGCGCACGGGGATGTTCTGTAAATTCGGCTCGATGGAGGAAATCCGTCCGGTGCGCGTTTCGGTCTGGCGGAAGATGCTGTGGACGCGTCCGTCCGCACCGATGACCTTGAGCAAGCCCTCGACATAGGTGGAATTGAGCTTTGCCAGTGTCCGGTATTCGAGAATCAGCGGCACAATCGCGTGGCGCTCCGCAAGCCCTTCGAGCGTTTCAGCGTTGGTGGAATAACCGCTCTTGTTCTTTTTTCCGGCGGGCAAGCCAAGCTCCTCGAACAGAACCGCACCGAGCTGTTTGGGCGAAGCGATGTTGAAGCTGTGACCGGCAAGCGCATGGATCTGCGCTTCGATTGCCGCAATGTCCGCCACCAGCGCCGCCCCGAACGTGCGGATACCGTCCGCGTCCGCGCGCACACCCAGTAGCTCCATCGATGCCAGCACCTCAGCCAGTGGTTGCTCGATTTCGTACAGCAGCTTTTCCATGCCCGTCTGTTCAATTTCCGCCGCAAGCCGCAAACAAAGCGCTTCCAGCGACACGATGTCCGCAAATTCGCCGCAGTCACTGCGGTACAGAACCTTGTAAGCCGCGCAGAGATTCCCGATCGTGTATTCCGATGCCTGCGAATTGAGCAGATAGCCCGCAAGCTCGGCGGAAAACGCCAGCTTGTTCACCGTGCATCCGTGCGAAAGCGCGAACCGGTGCGCCGCTTTTGCGTCAAAGCAGAATTTTTTGCAGGGCGATTCCAGAAAACGCAGAATCGCTTCCGCACCCGCAGCGGTGAAAAGCTTACCGCCTGAAAGAATCTGCGCGCATGGTGTTTCACCGGGAAAAAGCAGAAAGCAAGCCTTTGCCTCTGCGTTAAGCGACAGAAGCGACACATCCTCCGGCTCCAGAACCTGCGGCACGGGCAGGTCGCTCAGCGCCGGCTTTTTTTCTGCGGGAATGCCGCTCGTCGCGGATGAAACACCGCCGGCGGCAACGGCTGCGCCCAGCCGCTCGGCAAGCTTGAACATCTCCAGCTCCGCCAGAAGCGCCTGTAGCTTCGCACTGTCCGGCGCTGCAAGCTGATAGAACGCGGGCATTTCCGGCACGGGCGCGTCGGTGCGGATGGTCACCAGCCAGCGGCTCTGCTCCGCTAGCGCCTTTCCGGCGGCAAGCTTGGTTTTTACCCCCGCCGACAAGTCCGCCGCGTCAAGCTGCGCATAAAGGTTTTCCACCGAGCCGAATTCCTGAATCAGCTTGTAAGCCGTCTTTTCGCCGATGCCGGGAACGCCGCTGATGTTGTCGCTCGCGTCGCCCATGAGCGCCTTGACCTCGATCATCTGCTCCGGCGAAACGCCGTAAGCCGCGCGGATACTCTCCGGCGTGCTGACCACGGTTTCCTTGTTGGTCGCAAGGCGCACGGTGACATTCCCGCGGACGAGCTGCAGGCTGTCGCGGTCGCCCGTCACGATGTGGCATTCATCGCCTTCGCCGGAGAAAATCCGCGCGCACGTACCCAGAATATCGTCCGCCTCAAAGCCCTCGATTTCCGTAACCCGAATGCCCATTGCGGTGAGGATTTCCTTGATTTTCGGCATCTGCAGGGCAAGCTCGTCCGGCATTCCCTTGCGCGTCGCTTTATAGCTTTCCACCGCCTTGTGCCGGAAGGTGGGCGCTTTCAGGTCAAACGCCGCCACCGCGCAGTCGGGCTTCACCGCGTCCATTTCCTTGAGCAGGATGTTCAGAAAGCCCGTGAGCGCATTGGTCGGAAAGCCCTTGGAGTTGGTCAGAAACCGGATGCCGTAAAACGCGCGGTTTAGGATGCTGTTGCCGTCGATTGCCAGTAATTTCATAAGAATTCCCCGTTCCCGTTTATTCGGTTGCGCAGCGCCGCACCAGCGTTCCCGCGGTTTCGATGCCGTAAACGCGCTTCATTTCCTCGGAATACGTTCCTGCCGCCGCACCGCCGACAATGAGTGTCGGCTCAACCTTGAGAAACGCACCGCCGCCCTTGCGCCCCTCTGCCAGCACAAGCCACGGCGCGGATGCCGTGTCCTTTGCCACAAAGCGGATGCGCTTCGGCTCAATCCCGTGCGCGCGCATGGACACCATGATGTCGCACAGCCGCTCCGGGCGGTTGCATAAGCACAGCCGTCCGCCGAAGCGCAGATTCCGCGCCGCCGACACGCAGACATCATCAAGCGTGCAAAGCAGCTCATGGCGAGCGACTGCCTGCGCCTGCGCGGGGTTTTGCCTGCCCATGCCGTCGGCTTTATAAGGCGGGTTGCAGGTCACAAGGTCAAAGGCTTTTTCCGCGTGGAAGCTGCGCAGATCGCCCAGCACCGGCGTAAAACCGTCCAGTCCGGAAGCAGCCGCGCCGCGCCGCATCTGCTCAAACGCCTGCGGCTGGATTTCAATACCCGTCAGCGCGGCGGGAGCGAAATTGCGCCAGACAAGCAGCCCGACAATGCCGTTGCCCGCGCACAGGTCGAGCACATTGTCCTTATGCCGCGCGCCCGCGAAATCCGCCAGCAGAAATGCGTCCGTGCCGAAGCGGTGATCGGCGGAAATGCAGACCTGTATATCTTTCCCAATATTTTCGTAAGAAAACGCGATGTTTTGCTCCATAAAATACCCCTTGATCCGTGCTAATTTTCAATGTCATTTTATTATAACACAAAACGGTTTATTTTACAACAGGGCTGAGGTGCGGGGTTGCGGTATTTGTAGGTTTACAATATGTATCGTACATCTACACGAGGCTTTCTTGGTTTCCTGTTCGGTAACCTTGTCAAAATAGTCCGGATATGATATAATATCATTCGGGCGATAAAATGGATCATTCAACAAGGATAAGTAACTTGAAACTTGGAGGAATGATTATGAAAAATCATTTAATAATTGTAGACGGTCAATCGACTGTAGGAAAATCAAGCATTTCAAAAGGTCTTTACACGCAGATCGCAGATAAAGAAAATGTTTATTGGTTACACGAAGAATGCGAAAATCATCCGATACGCTTTCACGAGTTTGATGAAGGAGATATACATACTCGGGAGGGAATGGAATTAAATCGAATTCAAATGCTTAAAAAGTGGGAAGCGTTTCGAGATGAAGTACTACAAAGCGATCATAGATGTATAACAGAAGGATGCTTTTTGCACGCCTTAGATCGGTATTTATTAGCCAGTGCCTGGAACCAGAAGGAAGTAGAGGACTTCTATCATCAGATTATTGATGTCATAAAGCCATTAAACCCTTTAATTGTTTTTTTATATAGACCTGATATACAAAAGAGCTTTGAAAAAGCATTTACCTCACGTGGTGAATGTTGGAAAAACATAGTATTAGGTACACCAGAACCATATGGTTATTTTGAAAATCATCAATACAATGGAGATGAAAGCATTTTCAAAGGCTTGGCATATGAACAGGAGCAAATGAAAGAGATTTATAAGAACTTAAAGTGCGAAAAAATTATGATTGACACATCAAATGAAGATTGGGCAAGATATATATGTAAATTAACAGAGCGGATTGGATATCAATATGATAATAAGCCAAATCGTGCAATTGATAAACTAAAATATTGCGGCACTTATCAGATTGAGCGGGGAGAAGATATTTGGCAAATTCAAATGGATCAAAATGAGCAGTTGTTTTCTTCCTTGTTTTGGGATTATATGCCGATGAACAATGTCGGAAATGATAGCTTTGAATTAATTTCATTCCCAGTAAAGATCAAGTTTGAAAACATTGATGGAATACAACAATTTACTGTAGAAGGAAACTATGACTGGTCATTCAACGGGAAAAGATTTATTAGAATTTAGTTAATGTCAAAAATCCTGATTTTTTAACAGACCGCCGAGATTCCCAGCCGCTGTTCATCAGCTTTTATGAACAGCGTTTCTATCCTGCGTACCGGAATGATACGGTGATGTCTTATAATAAATCAATCTACGAAGTCATTGGAGGATTCATTTGGATAACAAAATCGGTCAAATCAAAATCGGAACGGTAACCATCGAAAAAACCGCGTGCCTTGCCCCCATGGCGTCGGTCGCCGACCGCGCATACCGTGCGCTTTGTAAGGAATTCGGCGCGGCGTATCTCGTCAGCGAGATGATTTCCGCAAAAGGCTTGTGCTACGGCGACAAAAAAACGCGCGCGCTTTGCGAAGTTACGGCGGGGGAGCGCCCGATGGCGTTACAACTATTCGGCGAGGACGCAGAATACGTTGGCAAAGCCGCGTATCTGCTCGGCGACTTCTCGCCGGACATCATTGACCTGAACATGGGCTGCCCCGTGCCGAAAATCGTGTCGCAGGGCAGCGGAAGCGCTTTGATGAAAAACATCGCGCGTGCCGCGGAAATCGCTGCGGCGGCGGTGAAAAATGCAGCTTGCCCCGTGACGGCGAAAATCCGCGCGGGGTGGGACGCGGCAAGCATCAACGCAGTGGAACTTGCGAAAGCGCTTGAGCAGGCGGGTGTCGCCGCAGTCGCCGTTCACGGGCGGACGAAAACGCAGATGTATGCGGGGGAAGCCGATTGGTCGGTTATTCGAGCGGTCAAGGACGCGGTGAAAATTCCTGTCATCGGCAACGGCGATGTGAAAACGGCGCAGGACTGTGCGGCGATGTATGAACAGGCGGGCTGCGACTTGGTGATGATCGGGCGGGGGAGCTACGGCAGACCGTGGGTGTTTGAACAGGTGCGGGAATTTATTATAAGCGGCAAACTGCTTCCCGAGCCGGATTACGCGGTGCGGGTGGCGGTGATGAAGCGTCATGCCGCGATGATTTGTGAGAACAACGGCGAGGGCAACGGAATGCGCGAGGCGCGCAAATGCGTGGCATGGTATCTCAAGGGAATGCCGAACTCCGCCGCACTGCGCGGGAAAAGCAGCACGCTGGAAACACTTGCGGATCTGGACAAACTGGCGGAGGAAGCCCTGTGCTTTGCCGCGAAAACAGAAAGCGGGAATGGATAAATGGCAGGAAAGCTCTATGTGGTGGGAACGCCCATCGGCAATCTGGGCGACATGACCTACCGCGCGGTGGAAACGCTTGAAGCGGTGGATTTCATCTGTGCGGAGGATACGCGCGTGACGGCGAAGCTGCTTAATTATTTTGAAATCAAAAAGCCCATGGTCAGCCACCATGCGCATAATCTGCGGGAAAGCTGCGCGGCGGTGCTGGCGCGGATTTTAGCCGGCGAAAGCTGTGCGGTGGTTTCCGACGCGGGAATGCCGTGCATCTCCGATCCCGGCGAGGAGCTTGTGCGCATCTGTGCGGAACATGGGATTGAGGTCTGCGCCGTGCCGGCTGCGAGTGCGGCGGTGACGGCGCTTGCGATCAGTGGGCTGCCGACGGCGCGATTTTCGTTTGAGGGCTTTTTGTCGGTGAATAAAAAATCCCGCCGCGTGCATCTTGCGGCGGCAGCGAAATTGACAAGCACCCTGATTTTCTACGAAGCGCCCCATAAGCTGCTCCCAACGCTGCGTGATATGCTTGCGTCCTTCGGCGACAGGCGGATTTCACTGTGCCGCGAACTGACAAAGGTTTATGAGGAGGTCGTCCGCACGACGCTCAGCGAGGCGGTGACAAGGTATCGCGCGCAAGCCCCGCGTGGGGAATTCGTGCTGGTGATTGAGGGCGCACAGGCGGAAGAAGAACCCTCCCTGACGGTTGATGACGCGGCGGAACAGGCGCGGGCGCTTGTTGCCGGCGGGATGCGCGCGGCGGACGCCTGCCGCACGGTGGCGAAGGACACGGGCTTCACGAAAAGCGAGCTGTACGCGCGCTTGCTGGAACAGGACGCATAGCGATGGAGTATTCTTATGAAATCCGCGTCATGAACGCGGGCGATGTTCCCGCCGTGGCTGGCATCGAAGCGGAGTGCTTCACCAATCCGTGGAGCGAGAACGCGTTTTCAGAAGAACTGCGCAATCCGCTTGCGCATACCTTGGTTGCGGTTGCGGAGGGCGCTGCGGTTGCGTTTGTCAACGCGCGGGTGATATTGGATGAGGTTTACATCAACAACGTCGCCGTCACCGTCGCGCACCGCGGAAAAGGCATCGGCGAAGCGCTTCTGATCGCTTTTGAGAGAAGTCTGCCGGAGCAAGCGCAGTTTATTACCCTTGAGGTGCGGGCGGGCAACACCGCCGCGTTCCGGCTTTACCGGAAGCTGAAGTACGTGCAGGTCGGCATCCGGCGCAATTTTTACACCGACCCGCCCGAGGACGCGCTGCTCATGACCAAATACACCAAAAACGACTGACGGTGCGCCGTCGGGATTGGAGTGAAAATGAACATTTTTGCGATAGAATCCTCCTGCGATGAAACCGCCTGTGCGGTGGTTGCGGACGGGATTTATGTACAGTCAAACGTCATTGCCACGCAAATTGACGAGCATAAGCTTTACGGCGGCGTTGTGCCGGAAATCGCATCGCGCCGGCACTGCGAGTGCATTTCACAGGTCTGCGCGCAGGCGCTTTCCGACGCGGTGCTGACCATGGCGGACATCGACGCGATCGCCGTGACCTATGCGCCGGGCTTAATCGGCACGCTGCTGGTGGGGGTGAGCTTTGCGAAGGGGCTTGCCATGCGCACGGGGAAACCGCTTGTTCCCGTGCATCACATCACCGGTCACATCGCGGCGAATTATCTTTCCCATCCGGAATTAAAACCGCCCTTTCTTTGTCTGGTGGCAAGCGGCGGACACAGCCACATTGTCGAGGTGAAAAGCTACACGAATTTTCACGTCATCGGGCGAACCCGCGACGACGCGGCGGGGGAGTGCTTTGACAAAGCCGCGCGCGTGCTGGGGTTTGATTACCCCGGTGGGAAATTCATCGACGAAGCCGCCGGGCGCGGCAACCCGCACGCTTTCACCCTGCCGTATCCCAAGGTGACGGGGAGCGCGTTTGATTTCAGCTTTTCCGGCTTAAAAACAGCGGTCGTGAATCTCGTCCACAACGCGACGCAAAAAGGAGAGGCATTCAACCGCGACGACGTTGCGGCAAGCTTTCAGCGTGTGGTCAGTGAGATTCTGGTTGGAAAAACCATCGCCGCGGCGCGCGCAACCGGCTATAAAACGATTGCGCTGGCGGGCGGTGTGGCGGCGAATACCGGTGTGCGCGGCTTGCTTGCGTCAGAATGCGAAAAAGTGGGTATGGCGCTCTATCTGCCGGAGCTGCGGTACTGCGGCGACAACGCGGCGATGATCGGCTGTCAGGCTTATTTTGATTTTCAGGCGGGAAAGCGCGCGAATTTGTCGCTCAACGGTATTGCGACGCTGCCGCTCGATGATTTGGGCAACGAAAGCTGACGCTGCGCAGAAGCCGGAGCGTTTGCGGTGCATCTTATGGGTTAAAACAACCTGTTATCTATGGACAAATTTGTCATCACATTGTGATAAATTGTAACAGGTATGTTGTTGAAATTTTCCTGCGTTTGCGGTATCATAGGTGCAGGTCAGCAATTCCGCTGGGCTGAACAAGGTATGGCAAGCGCCCCGCGAATTGTTTATAAATAGAAAAAGTAAAAACGAACAAAAAGAAGGACAACCAAATGAAAAAGCGTTTATCCGCAGCCGTACTGCTCATGGCAGCTACGGTGCTTGCTTCGTGCGCGTCGGGTTCAACCGAAAGCACGGAAACCACCTCCAAAGCCGCAGCCGCAACCACCACAACCACGCAGAAGAACACCGCTGTCGTGCCGGTTTCCGCAAAGCCCGCTGACGATTCCGCCGCACAAACACAGACGGACACCGCCATCGCCGCAGATACGCAAAAATACGCGGATTTGCTCACCGAAATCAACGCATATCAGGAAACGTTTTTTACCGTATGCGAACAATACACCTCTGCGAACAGTGAAACATCGGATAAACTATTATCAGATTTATTTGCGGAACTCAACGCAAAGTTTCCGCAGGACAATGCGGTTTATCAGCAATACAGTCACATTAAGCCGGACTTAGAAGCGAGCAATTACGGCTATGACAATGCACCCGATGATTATTATGTCGGCGCGATTGCCCAGTATTACGCCCTGAACAATTCTTATGATAAATTTCTAAATGATATTTACGCGGATTTGCGCAAACAGCTCCCGGCGGATGTTTTTGATCAGTTAAAAAGTGCGGAAAATCAATGGGTTAAGGACAAGGAAGCTTGTATGGACACAGTCGCACAAAATTGGGGCGGTGTAGGGTCCGGAAATCCGGAAATAGATATGTGCCAGGCGGATATCACAGAATTCCGCTGCCTATTGCTCATGCTGTACTTCGCGTAGTAATCGAATAAAGTTGAACAGCCCGCACGGTTTTGTCGTGCAGGCTGTTTTTATACTTCCTGTTCAATTAACTCGGCATAGCTGCTGATCCAGTAATCCGCTTCTGTTTTCAGTGCGTCCCAGCAAGCGCGGGCGGAGGCATCCAGTACCGCCACGCTCACAAAACCGCCGTCCTTCGCACCCTGTATTCCTTCACGAATGTCCTCGAACACCGCGCAGTCCGCCGGCGCAAGCCCGATGCGCTCCGCTGCTAATATGTACACATCCGGAAAGCCCTTCCCGCGCGCGACTTCCCCCGTGGACGCGAACGCGTCAAAGAGGTCGTACACGCCGTGGTTTTTCAGCACCGCTTCAAAAAGCGCCGGTGCTGCGGCGGTGGCAAGGGCGATTTTGATGCCCGCCGCATTCAGCGCTCGCAGGAATTCCGCCGCGTGGGGCTTCAGGGGAATGTTGTGGCGATATTCGTCGATGGCAAGGTCGAACCATTCCCGCACAACATCCTCCGGCTTGTCGTCCAACCCGAACCGCGCAATGGTGTAATCCGCAGCCTGGCTGAAATTCATCGCGCAGACTTCCGCGAAATAATTCTCCGGCACGGCAAGCCCGCGCTTTCCAAGGAACACCGCATCAATGTGCTGCCACACATGGGGAGAGTCCACCAACGTGCCGTCTAAATCAAAAATAATGCCCTTAAACCGTTTTGTGTCAAATTTCATTGGTTGCTCCGTTTCGTTAAAAAATTTCGCTTTGGTATCCCTTAAAGCCCTTGCCGAAAATCTCGGTCGCCGAGGTCACAATCATAAATGCTTCCGGATCGGTGTTTTTCACCACCTCACGCGCTTTCGGAAGCACGTTCTTTTTCATCGCGCACAGAATCACGCGCTCGTCGCGCCCCGTAAAGCCGCCTGTACCGTTTAAAAAGCTTGCGCCGATGTCAAGCTTTTTGAGCAGCTGCTCCATGATCGCGTCTTCTTTTCGGCTGACGATGAGGACGAGCTTTGCTTCGTCGCGCCCGTATAAAACGATGTCCAGCACCGTGGTGTCCACCACCAGCGCCAGCGATCCGTAAAGCGCATAATCCCATCCGCCGAAAACAATTCCCGACGACAGCACGATAATACCGTCCAGAATCAGGAAAATCCGGCCGGACTTGATGTGCTTATATTTGAGCTTGATCAGCCGCACGACGATGTCCGACCCGCCCGTTGTCGCGCCCGCGCGGAAGATGATCCCGATGCCCACCGCGATGAGCGCGCCACCCGCCAGCGAGCCGAGCAGGATGTCGTTTGTCGGCGGGGTGATCCGTGTGAACAGATTGATAAAAACCGATGCAATCGCGATGGCAATCAGCGTATCGGTGAAAAACCGCCGCCCGAGCTTCCGCCAGCCAGCCAGCATCAGCGGAATGTTGAGCGTGAACACCAGTGTGCCCACGCCGATCGGCAGAAAGCGCGCCAGCATCATGGAAATGCCCGTCACCCCGCCGGAAATCACCGAGTTCGGCTCAAGGAACACGCTCACGCCAGCCGCGTAAAGTGCCGCGCCCAGCGTGATTTTCACCAGCCGCATCAAAAAGCGGTTCAGCCGCCCGGTGCGCGGCGCAGTCGTTTTACTCATACCAGACACCCCGCCCGGCGGCGGCTTTCCTTTCTTATTCTTATAAAAATAGAATGCGCGGCTGCGTGCAGTTTTATGCGAAACCCTGTTCCCGAAATTTCGCTGCCGAGTAAATGCCGCGCGGGGAAGTGCGGTCAATCTTCTGTCATCGCATATGCCCGCACCGGCGTGCCGTCCGCGCCGCGTATCTTCAGCGGGGCGGCGCTGAAAAACACCGACCGCGGAACTTTGCCCACCAGATTCTCCAGCCCGACCAGCCCCTCAACCAGAGCAATGCCGCTGCCGAGCAGGCTTTTGTGCAGCGCAACCGTTCCGGCGGCGCTTTCTACGGACGGACAATCCAGACCGAGCGTGATGATGCCGCTTTTCGTCAGCAATGCCGCAAGCCCGTCCGGCAGCAGCGGCAGGTTTTGAAAAAACGCCGCCGTCCCCGCCGCCCGCCCATGTCCGGTGGAAAGCAGCAGAATCCGCTCATCCGTGCGGTGCGAGAGTGCGCGTTCCAACGCCGTAACCGAAATTGCTCCGTTTTCCGGCGTGATTGCCGCAACCAGTGCCCGCCCGACAAACTGCGCAAGCGGCATTGCTTCCGCCGTCAGACCGCCGTCAATGAAGTGCGCAAACGCATCAATGTGCGTGCCGAAATGCGTGCCCGCCGTGAATTTCGAAACCGCGCAGACATCGGCGGGCAAAGTCAGCTTCTGTGTGAACGCAAATGGCGGATCGCCCGGATACACTGGCGTTTGCGGCGAAAGCAGCTGCGAAAGGTCATGGAGCTTCATTGCCGACCGCTCCCTCCGCCATGCCGAATTGCGCGTCAAGCAGCTCGCAGGCAAGCCCGACAAGCTCCGCACAGGGGCGTTTTTTATAGTACTGCGCCGTGCGCAATTCCGGCACGGGAACGGAGCGCTTTTCCGAAAGCCCCAGAAGCTCGCGGCAGATGATCGAGCCGCATTCCCCCTCAAACGCCTTTGCATAGCGCTGGATCAGCGCATACTGTGCGGCTTTCGCGGCGTTGTCGGTCAGGTCAGCGCTTGCGTATTTCAGGTCAAGCGCCATAAATGCCCCCGTCACCGCCCCGCAGACCTCCCGCAGCCTGCCCATGCCGCCGCCAAAGCCGGAGGAAAGCCTGAGCGCGGTTTCCGTGTCCATACCAAGCTCCTCGCAATAGGCGCAAAGCACCGCCTGTGAGCAGTTACAGCCGCTTTTAAACAGTCGCATTGCCGCCTGCGCGTGGGTTTCGTGTTCCATGGGAAAGCCTCCTATTGTGTGATGGTGCGGGCGAATGCTTCGATTTCCGCGCGGTGAGGAAAAATATCGCGTTCGTCCGTGATGCCGGTAAAGAAAATCTCACCCGCCAGCGGGATTTCCAGATGCCCGAAAAAATGCCCGATGCTATCAATGATATGCTTGCATTCCCCGGAACTTGACCCGGTGCGGATTGCCGCGGCGAAGGCTTTCTTTCCGGCGGAAAGCCGCGCGTGGGGTTCATGCGTGTTGCAGTACGGTGTGCAGCGGTCAAAGAAAACTTTAAGCTGCCCCGTGATATCCGCCCAGTAGGAAGGGGAGGCGATCAGAATCCTGTCCGCCTCCTCCATGCGCCGCATGATTGTCTGCACATTGTCCGTCTGCACGCACGCCGCCGTTTCATGGCAAACACGGCAGCCCAGACAGTACGCGATGGTGCATTCCCCCAGACAGACGGTTTGCACCTCGTGCGCGGGGGCGAGTGCTGCGCGGATGATTTCAATCAGTTCCGCCGTCGCGCCCGTTGTTTTCGGACTTCCGCTTAACAAAAGAACGTTCATAATCTGCCCTCCCGAAATTGGTTTTCAGGATTATAGCACATTCTTCCCCGCCTGTCAAGTGCGGTTTATAACTTCTCCAGAATATCAAACTGAATAAAAAGTATATGCTTTTTTCGAGCGACCTAATGGGAATCCAAAGTATTGGTTAAAATATAAATTGGCTAAGAAAAGCAAAGAAAAAGCTATAAGAACAATGGGTTTCCAAAGGGTACGCAGCTGTCGCGCACGACAGCACGGGCGAACGCCCTCTGACTAGGTTTTATCTACAGTTTGATTTGTTCCAGAATCTCCCGCCACACCGCCCAAGACGCATCGGAGGGCATCCGCCAGTCGCCGCGCGGGGAAAGCGTCACCGATCCGATTTTCGCCCCGTCCGGCATACACGAGCGCTTGAATTGCTGAGAGAAAAACCGCCGGTAGAAGCTTTTGAGCCATTTGAGCAGCACCGCATCCGCATACGCACCGGCAAATGCATACCGTGCCAGCCGGTAGACCTTATCCGGCGGGAATGCCCAGCGCACTGCGTAGTAAAGGAAAAAGTCGTGCAGCTCATACGGACCGACAATGTCCTCGGTTTTCTGGTTGATGTCGGTTTTATCCGCATTGGTGGGAAGCAGCTCCGGCGATACGGGCGTGTCGAGGATGTCGTATAAAACTTCTTTCAGCGCCGTGCTTTCACAGGTATCAGCGTAGAATTTCACGATGTGCCGCACCAGCGTTTTCGGCACAGAGGAATTCACCCCGTACATCGACATATGGTCGCCGTTATAAGTCGCCCAGCCCAGCGCAAGCTCCGATAAGTCGCCCGTACCCACCACAAGCCCGTTGTACTTGTTGGCAAGATCCATCAAAACCTGCGTGCGTTCCCGTGCCTGACCGTTTTCGTAGGTGATGTCAAAGTGTTTCGCGTCCTGCCCGATGTCGGAAAAATGCTGCTCAACCGCTGCGGTGATGTCCACTTCTTTGAAGCTGACACCGAGTGCTGCGCAGAGAAGCTCTGCGTTTGAGCGCGTTCGCTTCGTTGTGCCGAAGCAAGGCATCGTGACGGCAAGCACATCCGTGCGCGGACGCTTGCACAAATCCATCGCTTGTGCGCAAACGAGCAGTGCAAGACAGCTGTCCAGCCCGCCGGAAATCCCCAGCACCGCGCAAGCCGCATTCGTGTGCGCAAGCCGTTTTGCCAGCCCGTGCGCCTGCATCGAAAGAATTAACTTACAACGCGCCGTGCGCTCGTCTGTGTCGGCGGGGATGAACGGCGCGCGCGGGTAGGCACGCGTTAAAGCGGTTTCGGTCAGTTCCATCGAAAACGGAATCACATCGCAGTCGTCCGATTGTGCGGCGGGATAAGTCGTCAGCTTCCTGCGCTCGGAAACAAGCTTTGCGACGTCGATTTCCGAAACCGTCAGCCCGTTCTCAAACAGCGGGCTTTCGGCTAAAACCGCGCCGTTCTCACAAATCAGATTGTGTCCGGAAAACACCATGTCCTGCGTGGATTCGCCGTCGCCCGCACTCGTGTAAATATAACCCGCCACCAGCCGCGCGGACTGATTCGCGGTCAAGGCACGGCGGTAGGCATCCTTGCCGATGACCTCGTCGGACGCGGAAAGGTTTGCAATCACCGTCGCACCGCTCATGGCAAGATGCGTCGAAACCGGCAGCGGCGTCCACAGGTCCTCGCAAATTTCTGCGCCCAGCACAAATTCCGGCAGCTCCTCACAAGCAAACAGCAGCCGGTTGCCAAACGGCACGTCCGCGCCCGCAAAGCGCACCGTGCGGTTGCCCTCCGGTGCTTTTTCAAAATGCCGCTGCTCATAGAATTCGCCGTAATTGGGCAGCGCGGTTTTCACCGCCAGTCCCAACACCGCGCCCTCATACAGCACCGCCGCACAGTTATAAAGCTTTCCGCCCGCAGCCACAGGCAGACCGACCAGCACCAGCATCTCAAAGCCCGCCGTTTTTGCGGCAAGCTCCGCCGCGCATTCCTCCGCCTTTTTCACCAGCGCGCGCTGGAAGAACAGATCCTGACACGTATACCCCGTCACGCAAAGCTCCGGAAACACGCAGACCTTCGCACCTGCTTTGTACGCGCGCTGGGCAAGGGCTAAAATTTGCGCCGTGTTAAACGCGCAGTCCGCAACTTTAATTTCCGGTGTTGCCGCCGCGACCTTGATGAAACCGTCTTTCATTTTTTATTAAATCCTTTCGGGAAAAATTTCTGTCCTCTTTCATTATAACAGTTCTATTAAATTTTTCAAGAGTTTTGGCAAGAATGATTTACAATCCGAAAAAAGGGTGGTATAATAATTTTATATGTTTGTCAGAAAACCGGTAAGATAAAGGAGTAAACCATGATTACAGTCAGCAATGTCAGCCTCCAGTTCGGGGGAACGTATCTATTTAAGGATGTCAATCTCAAATTCGCAAACGGCAACTGCTACGGCATCATCGGCGCGAACGGTGCGGGAAAATCCACGTTCCTGCGCATCCTCTGCGGCGAGCTTGATCCGTCGTCGGGCGATGTCATTATCCCAAAGGAAACGCGCCTGTCCGTTTTAAAACAAGATCATTTTGCCTTTGACGAATTCACGGTGCTTGACACCGTCATCATGGGCAACGCGCGGCTTTACGCAATTATGCAGGAAAAGGACGCGCTTTATGCCAAAGAAGATTTCTCCGACGAGGACGGCGAAACCGCCGCGCACCTTGAGGGTGAATTTGCCGAGCTAAACGGCTGGGAAGCCGAGAGCGACGCGGCAAAAATGCTTTCCGGTCTGGGGCTTTCGGATGAAATTCTATACAGCCAGATGTCGTCGCTTTCCGGCAACGAAAAGGTCAAGGTGCTGCTTGCGCAGGCGCTGTTCGGCAATCCGGATATCATCCTGCTCGACGAGCCAACCAACCACCTCGATATCGACGCAATCCGCTGGCTGGAGGATTTTCTCGCCGACTATTTCGGAACGGTACTCGTGGTTTCGCATGACCGCCATTTCTTAAATAATGTCTGCACGCACATCGTGGACATTGACTTCAACAAGATTAAAATGTACGTCGGCAACTACGAATTCTGGTATGAATCCAGCCAGCTGTTCCAGCGTCTGTTAAAGCAGCAGAATAAGAAGGCGGAGGAGAAAATCAAGGAGCTGCAGGCATTCATCGCCAAGTTTTCCGCGAACAAATCAAAATCCCGTCAGGCGACCTCCCGCAAAAAGCTCATCGATAAAATCGCCGTCGAAGATATGCCGGCTTCCTCGCGGAAATACCCCTACATCGGCTTTACCATGGATCGCGAGCTGGGCAAGGAAGTTCTAACCGTCAGTGACCTTTCCAAAACCGTTGATGGTGTCAAGCTGCTTAATAACCTGAATTTCACCGTCGGCAGAACCGACAAAATCGCATTTATCGGTGAGTCGGAGCAGGCAATCACCGAGCTGTTCAAAATCCTGATGGAGGAAAGTGAACCGGATTCAGGGAGCTTCAAATGGGGCATTTCCACCTCGCGTTCGTATTTTCCGCAGGACAACACCGCGTTTTTTGAAAACTGCCCGCTCAACATCGTCGAGTGGATTCGTCAGTATTCCGAAACCGAAGAAACCGAAACCTTTCTGCGCGGCTTCTTAGGAAAAATGCTGTTCTCCGGCGACGATGTGTACAAGCCCGTCAATGTTCTCTCCGGCGGCGAAAAGGTGCGTTGTATGTTCTCGCGGATGATGCTATTCGGCTCAAACGTGCTGGTGCTTGATCGCCCCACGAACCATCTCGACCTTGAGAGCATCACCGCCGTCAACAACGGACTTTCCGACTTCAAGGGCGTTGTGCTGTTCGCTTCCCACGACCACGAAATTTTACAGACCGTGGCAAACCGCATCATTGAACTCACACCCGACGGCTGTCTTGACCGCGCGGGAACGTACGAGGACTTCCTCGAATTCCGCAAGGCGCGCGGTCTGGGCGCGGCGGTTATTTAAGAACGAAAGAGGCTTTTTTATGCTGAAGCTTGTTCCGATTTTCAGCGACAACATGGTGCTGCAGCGCGACAAAAACATCGCCCTTTGGGGCAAAACCGACCTGCCCGACGGCACGGTGATTACCGCCGCGCTTCATGGAAACACCACTTCCGCCAACGCGCAGGGTGGGGAATTCTCCATGCTGTTAGCGCCCATGGCGGCGGGCGGTGCGTATACGCTGACGATTTCCGGCGGCGGAGAGGAACGCGTTTACCAAAACGTGATGATTGGCGAAGTTTGGCTTGCCGGCGGGCAGTCAAATATGGAGCTTGAGCTGCAAAACGCACAGGACGGCGCGCAGACGCTGGAAACGCTGGACAGCAGCGTGAACGTTCGTTATTATTATACCCAAAAACGCGCCTATATGGATCTGCACGAAACGCGTGAGGGAAAACTTCCGCAAGGGGAGATGGACTTCTTTGAAGCGGAGGAGAACACCGCATGGGCGGAGGCTTCTCCGGAAAATTCGAAATCATGGAGTGCGGTGGCGTTTCACTTTGCAAAGCGCGTGGCGGCGGAGCTGAACGTTACCGTCGGCATCATCGGCTGCAACTGGGGCGGCACATCCGCGTCCTGCTGGATGGACAGGGAAACCCTCGCATCCGGCGCGGATACGGCTTCTTATCTGGAAGAATACGACAACGCGACGGCGGGCAAAACCGAGAACGAGTTGAACAAGGCATACGACGAATTTCAGGCGTATGACGCGAAGTGGTACAGCGATCAGACGGAGCTGCTCAAGTCCGAGCCAAACTTAAGCTGGGATGAAATTCAGGCGCGCATCGGCAAAAACCTCTGGCCCGGACCGATGGGGCCGAAGAATCCCTACCGTCCGTGCGGCTTGTTTGAAACCATGGTGCTGCGCGTCTGCCCCTACACGCTGCGGGGCTTTCTCTACTATCAAGGCGAGTCCGACGACCACAAGCCCAAGGTTTACTACAGCCTGTTGTCAAAGTTGATTTCTCTCTGGCGGCACAAATGGGGCGATGAGGAGCTGCCGTTTTTAATTGTGCAGCTGCCGATGTTCAAATATGCGCACGATGAGGATTTCAAACACTGGGCACGTATCCGCGAGGCACAGGCGCGCGTGTTCAAAACGGTGAAAAACACCGGTCTTGCCGTGATTCTCGACCGCGGGACGCTTGACAACATCCACCCCACCGACAAAGAACCCGTCGGCATTCGCCTTGCGCTGCAAGCGCTCGGGGGCGTTTACAGCCAGCCCGTCAAGGCGTTTGGACCAATTTACCGCAGTTATAAAATCGCGGACGGCGTGATGGAGTTGTGCTTTAACCATGCGGAAAATGGTTTTATCGTCAACGGCGAGCCGTCCGGCTTTGCGCTTGCCGGCGCAGACAAGCAGTTCTATCCCGCTGCGGCGCAGATCTGCGGACAAGGCATTGCGATTTCCGCGCCGGAAGTCCCCGCACCGCTCTACGCGCGGTATCTGTGGACAAACTTCGCACAGGTGACGATTTTCAACGAAACCGGCATCCCCTTAGCACCCTTCCGCACGTCGATGAACGACGAAATAGAAAGGTAATATGTAATTAAAATCCGCGCTTCGGTGCGGATTCAGACTGAAGAAAAAGTCTATACTCATTTCCCGAATGCCCCACAAGAATCACAAAGCAGCAGCGAAAACACAAATCTGCTAAGCAAACAAAGTATAATCCCTGAAACGACGGGTTTCCAAAGGGGCATGCCCCGTTTGGTGAGGGAGTCCAGAGGGGGCAAAGCTCCCTTTGGGAGGGTTTATCTACAGTCTGAATCCGCGCTTCGGTGCGGATTTTTTCTACCCTTTTCACAAGTCGTAACGCTGCGCGGAACGGCACTTTATCGAAATCGCCGAAAGGCAAATACTGCGTGAAAATCCTCTCCGAAAACATTGTGCATAATATCCGAATATCTCTCCGTTTCGCGATGTAATCAAGCGAAATCGCACAAAATAAAACTGCACTGTGCCGTGCGGAAGTGATTTGCTTTTTCCAAAAAAGCGCGTATAATAAAGCATATCGGATTGATCGGAAAGGCGGCGGTTTTATGGCGCGGACGGATGCGCAGCGGATTCGGCTTCTCACGCAGACGGGGCTTTTTACGGCGGCGATTTTTGTGATGACGGCGTTTTTGCACATACCCTCGTTTTTGGGGTATATTCATGCGGGGGACGGCGTGATTTTTCTTGCGGCTTCTGTGCTGCCCGCGCCGTATGCGGCGTTTGCGGGAGCGTTC
The DNA here is from genome assembly GCA_047602575.1 of Oscillospiraceae bacterium. Taxonomy (GTDB): domain Bacteria; phylum Bacillota; class Clostridia; order Oscillospirales; family Ruminococcaceae; genus UBA1366. Next base: position 8,195 of record JASGGY010000006.1, on the reverse strand, counting down.
GGCGCGGCGTTGGCGGATTGGCAGAGCGGTTATCTGGTCTGGGCGCCTGCCACACTGGTGATCAAAGCGGCGACGGTGCTTTGCTTCACCGCGAAAAAGCCCGCGATTCTGTGCCGCAGAAATCTGCTCGCGCTCATCCCCGCCGCACTGATCTGCGCGGCGGGCTACACGGTGTATCAGGCGATTTTCATCACCGGCAGCGTGCTGAACACCGCGTTTGTCACCGCACTCGCCGCAACGCCCACGTATTTTCTGCAAACCGCGATCAGTGCTGTGCTTTTCTTCGTCCTCGCGCGCGCCCTTGACCGCATGGGCTTGAAAAACAAGCGGTAAGCGCAAAAAAACGCCGCCCGTGGGGATGCTTCCCGTGGGCGGCGGTGTGTTATCTGCGCCGGTTTGAACCGGAGTTTTTCCCGTTTCTGCCGGAGCTTCCGGTGCTGCGCTTTTTTGCGGGGGCTTTCCCGCGCGCGGTGCTGCTTCGGGCGGCGGGGCGTTTTTTCTTTGAACCGCCGCTTTTCTTTTTCAGAAGAACAAACAGCAGGATTCCCGCAATCACCGCGACGATGCCGAGCATGATATAAATCTGCAGCGCGAGGTTATGAAACCTGCTGTTGTCGTTCGTGTCCGAATCTGCGGAAGCCTTCACGCTCTGACCGGTCGTTTGTGCGGCGGTTTTCGCGGGGGAAGTGGCAGGCTTGTTTGTGGATTTCGCGGTGGTTGTCGTTGCGGGCGTGGTGGCGGTGGTCGTCGCGGGGGTGGTCACAGCGGCTGCATTGACGGTCAGCACATCGGAGTAACCGGTCGGCGTACCGAGCAGTGTGCTGTCCTCCGCGCGCAAGGCGGTGTTGGTCAGATTGAACATCGCGCTGCCCGAACCGGTGGCTTTGAGGTTGATTTTCAACACAACCGGCTCGCCGGCAACGTCCGCCCAACCTTGGATTTTCACGATGCCGCCGTTGCTGTTTGTCACATAATCGCTCGAGCCCGCCGCGACAAAGCTGAACATCGTGTCGTCATATTCCAGCTGAGTTTCATAGGTGTAAATCGCGTCGTCCGCGCTTGCTAGGGTGATTGTGACGGCCACGGTATCGCCGATGTCGATTTTGTTTTTGCTGAGTTCCAGCTTCGCGGTCGTCGCGGCGCTCGCCGTAATCGGTACGGCGCACAGCACCGTGAGTGCCGCCGCGGTAAAAGCAGCACCCAGACGCGTTAAAATCCGTTTCATCTTGCTCATTTTAAAAGTTTCCTTTCTGTGTTTCGTATGTAAATTTTGTGAGATAATCGGTCGAAATCCTGCTCTATTTCTCATTATACAGCAAAATTTCCGATCCGTCAAGGCGCGCGCGGCGGCAGGGACGTTGAAAAAACCCACGCAATGTGCTACAATAGAGAAAAGGGGAGTGGCAGAATGAAATTTCGTCCGTGTATTGACATTCATAACGGGAGGGTCAAGCAGATCATCGGCTCGACGCTTTGCGATGCGGGGGATGCGGCGGGGGAAAATTTCGTTTCCGCACACGACGCGGCTTACTACGCGCGGTTATATAAAGACAAGCGGTTAAGCGGCGGGCATATCATTATTTTAAACCAGAAGAACAGTGCGTATTATTCCGCGGATCTCGAACAGGCGCGCATGGCGCTTGCGGCGTTCCCCGGCGGGATGCAGATCGGCGGCGGTGTGACTGCGGAAAACGCAAAGGACTTTCTTGACATGGGCGCAAGCCACGTGATTGTCACGTCCTATGTGTTCAAAGACGGCGCTGTGAACTATGAAAATCTGAAACGCCTTGTGGATACAGTCGGAAAAGAGCGCCTTGTCCTCGACCTCTCCTGCCGGAAGCGCGGCGGGGCGTATTACATCGTCACCGACCGGTGGCAGAATTTTACTGATCTGGTGTTCAGCGCGCAGACGCTCGAAGCGCTTTCGGGCTTCTGCGCGGAGTTTCTCATCCACGCCGTGGACGCGGAGGGCAAGAACGCGGGCATCGAAGCGCCTGTTGCTGAGATTATGGGCAGATTTTCCGGCGTTCAGTCAACCTATGCCGGCGGAATTGCGTCTTTTGACGATGTGCGCAGGCTCGGCGCGCTCGGACGGGACAGAGTGGACTTCACCATCGGCAGCGCGCTCGACCTGTTCGGCGGGAAGCTTTCGTTTGAGGAAGCGGCGGCGTTTTCAGACTGCGGTCAATTGTGTGGAGAAGCCGACGCATGAAGCTGCGAACCTATGCGGAGGGTCTGCGCTTTGGTATGATGCTTCAGCTGACGGTGGGCCCGGTGTGCCTGCTGACGTTTCATACCGCGCAGAACAACGGTTTTCTGCGGGCGCTGGCGCTGGTTCTGACCGTCACGGCGGTGGACGCTTTCTACATATTGCTGGCGAGCGTGGGCGTGAGTAGGCTTTTATCAAAGAACAGCTTCAAAGTGGTATTCCGCTTTGTCGGGGCAATGATTCTGATGCTGTTCGGCATGCACATCGTGCTCGGCGTGTTCGGGATTGCGCTGATTCCTGCCCTGCAAACCGATGTGTCCGCGTCAAACATCGTGATAACCGGCTTGGTGCTCACCTTGTCAAATCCGCTCACGATCATTTTCTGGGGAGGCGTTTTTACTGCGAAGTTGGCGGACGCCGCCATGCCGCGCAAAGAACTTATGGTTTTTGCATTGGGCTTGATTTCATCCACCTTTATTTTTCTGTCCCTGATCGGGCTGCTCGGAACAATGCTCAACGGGTTCATTCCGCACATCGTTTCTGATGGCCTGAATCTGGCAGTCGGCGCATGGATCGTCTTTTTCGGTGGGAAGCTTTTATTGAAAAAGACGGCGCAAAAAGCCGATTGAGTCGCGCGATGATATGCGCAAAGGTGTCCGGCGCGGCAATTCGTTTGCTGTGATTTCACAAGAGGGAGGAGCTTTTTAATGCCCGAGAAAAACGATTTATGCGGCGCGGATGAAAAAGCTATATTATTCACCCGTTGTGAATTCCGCCCGCTCACGGAAACGGCTGCCTCAGAAATCAGCCGGTGGGCATACGAGCAGCCGTATGATTGTTATAATTTCAAGGGGCATCCGAACGGATATTTGTTCAACAGGGATACCTGGGGCAAAGAACAGTTTTATTTGGCGGATGAAAATCGCGTGATCGGATTTGTTTCCTGTCAGTATGACGGCGGTGACTTGTGGGTTGGATGGTCGTTGTCGCCCTTGTTTTGCGGACAAGGCAACGGGTTTCTTTTTATTGAACATTGTGTGAGCGTAATCAGGACGGCGCTCAACCACAAAGGCGAGATTTTCCTGAGAGTGGCGGCGTGGAATCAACGCGCAATCCGCTCCTATCAGAAGGCGGGCTTCCGCTGTCTGAAAACGATCAAAGATGAAATTGCGTATACCAATCAAACCGAGGATTTTTGGGTGATGGTGCATCCGTGCGGGATGGTTGCGCGATAAGCCTTTCGAATTTGGCGTCATGCGATTTTGCTTACTGCAAAAAAATAGGATAAACGGTTGCAAATCGCCGTGAGCTGTGCTATAATTAAGCTTCAACGTATATATTGATACAGAGCGCTGCACAAGGCTGCGCCTTACAGAAAAAGGAGACGGTTTCAATGGCAAAAATTCGCGTTGCGGTGGTGTTCGGCGGGATGTCGAACGAGTACGAGGTTTCGCTGGTTTCGGCGACGCACGTCATCCGCAGCATTCCGTCGGATAAATACGAGGTCATCTGCATCGGAATTACAAAAAAAGGGCACTGGTTACATTTCATCGGCGACTTAGACCTCATCGCGCAGGACGCATGGGAGAAGAACCCCGACAACGTGCATTGTGTGCTCAGTCCCGACCCCCTGCACAAGGGATTTGTCGCGCTGCTGGACGACGGCACGGTCAAAACCATCAAGGTGGACGTGGTGTTCCCCGTCATTCACGGCAAAAACGGCGAGGACGGCACGATTCAGGGCTTGTTCCAGATGGCTGGCATTCCGTTTGTGGGCTGCGATGTGATTTCATCTGCAAACTGCATGGACAAGGAATTTACGCATATTATTTTAGAAAGCGCGGGCATCCCGATGGCGAAATACCGCGCGGTTTATAAAAGCGACCTCGACCGGCTTGATGAAAAAGCGGCGGAGATTTCCCGGGCGCTTACATATCCGCTGTTTGTCAAGCCCGCCAACGCAGGCTCGAGCGTGGGCGTTTCCAAAGCGCATGACGCGGCGGAGCTGGTACGCGGCATCAGGCTTGCGTTTGCCCATGACGACAAGGTGATTGTCGAGCAAGGGATTGTCGGAAAAGAATGCGAGTGCGCGGTGCTTGGCAACGCCGACCCGATCGCTTCGACAGTGGGCGAAATTGAGCCGGAAAACGAATTTTACGACTATGCAGCAAAATACCAGTCCGCCGGTGGCGGTTTGTTTATACCGGCGCGGATTCCGCAGGAAACGATTGAAGCCGTCCGTGCGACGGCGCTCAAGGCATTCAGGGCGATTAATTGCAAGGGATTGGCGCGGATTGACTTTTTCTGCTGTGCGGACGGCACGGTAATCTTGAATGAAATCAACACCATGCCCGGCTTTACCGCAATCAGCATGTATCCAAAGCTGATGGGCGAAACCGGCATGACGCAGGGCGAACTGATGGATCGGCTGATTATGCTGGGCATGGAGCGCGCCCGCCGGTACGAATAATAAGCCGGTACAAATAAAAAAGAAAAGGGGAATGCAAGTGAAAGCAAAGGACGTATACCTGACCCTGGTCAGCACGCAGAGTGACGGCAGCGAGGAGCAGCAGACAGAGCTTTTCACTTCCGCCAACTACGAAAAGACAGCCGACGGCTATCGGATTTCCTACGACGAATCGGACGCGACGGGCTTCAAGGGTGCGAAAACCACCCTCACGACCTTCGGCGAAAGCCGCGTGGTGATGGAGCGCAGCGGCGATGCGAAATCGCAGCTGATTCTCGAAAAGGGGCGCAAGCACCACTGCCATTACGGTACGCCCTATGGCGATTTCATGCTCGGCGTGACCGCCAGCGAAATCCGCTCGAGCCTGATGGAAAACGGCGGGAGTCTGAAGTTTAAGTATGTCATTGATATTAATTCCGGCTATCTGGGCGATTTTGAGGTGGACATCAAAATCCGCAACGCCGCAAACGGGCTGGAATCGTAATTGCCGCGCTCGTGGCAGAGAAAGGATTTACACACATGGATACCCAATTGCGTTTGCCGAAGGTCATTGACGGAAGCGCCGCCCCGGGGGTAATCACCTCCCTCGGCGAGCCCTGTGAGCCCTTCGGCGAACTCAGCTTTACAAAAATGACGGACGTTTACGCCGACAAGGCGCACACGCTGGTGCGCGAGGGCGCGCGGAGCTTCCTCCTTGACGGCATGGCGAGTCTTGCGGAGCTGCGCGCGGCGGTGTTCGCCTGCCGCGAACTCGAGCTGCCCATTGCCGTGATGATGGTGGTGGAAAGCGACGATTCCGACACGATGGGCGGGCGGGCGCTGGCATGGCTGGTCAGCTTACAAGAGCTTGGCATAGCGGCATTCGGCTTGCGCGACGGCGGTTGCGGTGCGCAATGCCTTGACACGCTCTGCCGTGAAATTTACCCCTACGCGAAAGTGCCACTTTACGCGCGGCTTTCCCACGGCACGGTAACGTGCGAACGCCTTGCGCAACTGCTATCCTGCGGTGTGGAGAGCTTCGGTTGTCTGGAGCTGGACACCGCCGAAATCGCCCTCGTGCGCACAGTCGCAGAAGCCGCTCCCCCCTGCGGAATGCGTAAGCGCGACAGCTCGTTTCTTCCGGCAAACGAGAACGAGGCGTTCTTCCTCAACCCCGAACACATCCAATGTTCGGCTGTCATCGACATCGAATTCGACATGGCAGATGAGCTGATTGATTTCAAGGACGAAAGCTATGACGTCATCGTCATCGAGCTGAAGTCGTTTGACGACGGTTTTCATTTCGGGCAGAACGGGCATTTCCTCCACCTCCCCGTCATGCTGCGCAGCGACGTGCCCGAGGTGCTCCGCATGGCGCTCCTCTACTACAACGGCCGCGCTCTCATCGACAGCAGCTCTCCCATCGACCGCGAAACCCTCTCCGAAATCGCCGCCGACTTTGGTGCGATCGTTTATTGAATTTGTGACCGCTAACGCAGGGGCGCCGCCGAGCTGCCGCGCACGGCAGCATATGCACCCCTGCTTAAGGGGCGCTGCCCCTTAAGAATCCTCGCCAAAGGGTACAAGTACCCTTTGGAAACCCGTTGTCGCGCGTTATGGTTTGGCTCTCTCGATGGGATTGTGGGCGCGTTGATGCTTGGTGACGCTCAATGGTTTTAATTTAAATATTAGAGAAAACATATGATAGGGTAGGTGGATACCATGTCATCAAGTGAATTTGTAAAGTGCTTTAATAACGCTCCTATCATTTTGACCGAAGGTTCTGTTGGGCTTAGAATGTCAAATGAATTTGGCTTTGTACATGATAAGCATATCATGCACGCAAGTCATATTTATAATGCACAAGGTCGCGAAGCATTAGAAAAGATTTATGGACAGTATCTTAAAGTTGCCGAAGATTTCGCGCTGCCTATTTTACTTATGACAAACACAAGACGATGCAATAAGGAAAGAATGCTATTGTCAGATTACAAAGATAAAAATGTAATTAATGATTATGCTGAATTTCTTAGGGAAGTTATTTCTGACTATAAATGCGAAGCATATGTCGGCGGATATATTGGCTGTAAGGGCGATGGGTATACTGGTGAGGGTTGTCTTTCAAAAAAAGAAGCAGAATGTCTTCATTCATGGCAGGTTGACATGATGAAAAAAAGCGGATATTGACTTCATTTTCGCATCACTTATGCCAACACTTGATGAAACGATTGGTATGGCATTGGCAATTGAGAAAAGCAATTTACCATACATAATAAGCTTCATGGTAAGAGAAAATGGAACAATTCCAGATGGTATCACGCTTATTAATGCTATGGAAACGGTTGATAACGAAGTGCTGGAAAAACCGCTATGCTACATGGCTAATTGTGTTCACCCACGAATCGTGAAATCTGCGCTCGAATTAAATGATTGCCAGTTTGTAAGAGAAAGATTTAAAGGTATTCAAGCAAATGCTGCATATTTATCACCTGAAGAATTAGATAGACCATCCGAAACAATATCATCAAGTGCCGAGGTCTTAGCAAATGAGATGGTTTTACTGCGTGAAGGATTCCCATTGAAAATATATGGCGGATGCTGTGGAACGGATGATACACACCTTTATGAATTTGCGCGGAGAATGAAAGCATTATAACCCTGTTTAAAGTATACCTCATAAAGCTATGATATAATAGCTCTATGGGGTATTTTTATATAATTTCGGTATTCTTGATGAAAAAATAAATGCTAAATTATCATTGTGCCGTTTTTAACAATGCAAACAGCGCTTCCCTTGTGTTCTCCGCCGTCCCGTCCAGCACCGCGTTTAAGCATTTCCGGAGTGCCGCACCGACCTCCTGTCCTTGCAAGCCAAGGGCAGTGAGGTCGTTTCCGTTGATGGCAAGCCCCGCAAGCGTCAGGCAGGACTGTTGCGCAAGGATGGTATGGGCGGTTTGGGCGAGCGTTTCAAGCTCGGCAAGCTTTTCTGCTCGTTTATACATCGACTGCGCGAGGGTGTCGGCGTTGCGGACTTGCAAATATTGCGTGAAAAATTCCTCCCCATGCTTTGCCAGCGTCCGCCGGACGGATGGGAGCGTAACAGGAATGCGGTTGTCGTGTTCGAGAACCAGTGCGGTAATCCGTGCGGTTTCCGCGCCTGAAAGCTTCAGCAGCGCGCAGACCGACGCGGCGATTTTCTCACTCACGGCGGGGTGCTTGTGAAAATGCGCAATGCCGGTTTCATCTGTGGAAAAGCACGCGGGCTTACCGCTGTCGTGAAGCAGCATCGCCATGCGCAGGATGAATTCCGGCGCGATGTTGCCGACTGCGCGGCAGGTATGCTCCCACACGTCATAACAGTGGTGCGGCGTGTTCTGCGGGAAATCAAAGCACGGCGCGACCTCCGGAATCACCGACGCAATCACCGCGCGGTGCGCAAGCAGTACCTCTGTCACGGCATCCCCGCACAGCAGCTTTTTCAGTTCCGCGGCTTTTCGTTCGGCGGAAACAAAGGCGAGCGTATCCGCCAGTTTCTCAGCC
>JASGGY010000005.1:0-202719 GCA_047602575.1 Oscillospiraceae bacterium | reverse complement strand
ACGTATTGCTAAGGTTAAATAGGGAAACACGATAGAATCCGAACAGCACCTGCCCGTCCGCCGGTCGATGATGTGCGTTTGGATGTAGTCCCAGACCGCCCGCGCCGCCGACAGAAACGCGCCGTCGCCCGATTTCTGATATGCGTTGAGGAAGCCCACAACCGTTTCTGCCTGAACCCACCAGATTTTGCGCTTGTCCACAATCCCATGCTCGCGCTCGTTGTTCAGCGTGCCGTTTTCATAGGCGGTTTCCAGAATATTGCGGGAAATGCGCAGGTTCATCGCGCGGAATTCCGCGGTCAGCGCGGGGTCGCCAAGCGTTTCGCAGGCAAGATCCACCAACCACGTCGCCTCAATGTCATGCCCGAAGGAATGAATGTCGCCGATTTCGTTGAATTTTTCATCAAAAAACACCCGCAGTGCGTTGCGCGTTCCGTCAAAAATCTGGTCGCGCGTCTGCCTGAGCAAGAACGTCAGGCGCTCGCCCACCCGCGCGTCCGGCTCGGCTTTGTACAGCTCCGTGTACGCCTCGATTAGGTGCAGCACGGCGTTCATTGTTTTTTCCGCCGTCAGCCCGTTCTCGGAAAGCGCATCGTTGGCGGTCGGCGTCCAGTCACGCGTGAACGCCTCGCGGTAGCCGTATGCGTCCGGCGTGCGGGCTTCCACATCCTCAAAAAGCCGCTTCGCCAGCGAGAGGGCTTCCCTGTCGCCGCAGGCGTTGTAATACGCTGCCAGCGCGTAAATCGCAAACGCGACGTTATAGGTGTGCTTCATCGTGTCAAGGGGGTTGCCTTTACAGTCGAGCATCCAGTACACGCCGCCGTATTCCTTGTCCGTGCAGTGATTTTTCAGGAATGCAAACGCGTGTCCGGCAAGGCGCAGGCACTCCGCATCCCCCAGCATGGCGTAGCAGCTAGAAAAAAACCACAGAATCCGCGAGTTGAGAATCACGCCTTTGGGCGCTGCTTTGTCAAGCGCCAGATCGTGGCTCACAAAACCGTAAAACCCGCCGTTCTCTTTGTCCTCCAGCGCCGCCCAGAACGGGATGATGTGCGCGGTTAATTCCTTTCGGCATTCATCAATGAACATAACTCTATCCCTGCCTTACAATGTTATTTTGCGCGCTTCCATATAATAACGCTTGTCCTCCGCGTGTCCCATCGAAAAGGTTTTGCGCGGCAGTGCGCCGTCGGCGATGACCGTCGGGAACAGCTCGTCCTTGCCCATGCAGGGCAGCAGGAAGCCGATGCTGTCCGGTGCAGCAGAGAGCTTCAGCACGACCTGCTCGCCGTGGATATAGTCGATTTTGCCGCCGTTTTTACGGATGAAATCGTCCAGAAAGCCTTGCAGACTTCCCACCGCCAGCTTGGAAGTCGGCTTAGTGATGTAAAGCTTTTTCACTTTACAATTTAAAACAGCCGCGATTTCCTGCGCGCCGTCAGCGGGCGTTTCGGTTGCGCCGAGATCGCCGCAAAGTGCAGTAAACAGGGCGTTTGCGTCCACTTCAGTGACGATGCGGTGGATGGCTTCAAACGCCAGCGCGGGCGAGTGGAGATTGACCAATTCCGCGAGTGCATACCGTGCTGGGTGTAAAGTGAAATTCCTTGACGGGTTATTTTTCTTCAGATTCTCATAAAATTCCTTTGCCGTGGCAAGCGAGTGGTTTCCGTCGCCCATCGCGTAGACCATCGGGTTGTTTTCGGTCAGATCATACCGCGCGTTGAACGCGTTCAGATCCGCCAGCTCCGCCAGTGCGGCGGTAATCTCCGCCTTTGCGGCGTCGTCGAGCAGGTAGCCGGTGAGCCTTCCGCCGCCGAGCATGAGCGGGGTGTCATAGAGCTTCACAAAGCGGTTTTTTTGCGTAGCGAGCGGCTCGATCACGCGCTTCTGTGCGTCGTCAATCAGGATCATGATGTGGGGCAGCTCGACCGGCGCACCCTCGCGCACCTTCAGCCGCGGCGGAATGCGCTCGACCACGGTCTGCTCCGTCGCGCGGATGAGGGATTTGCTCCCCTTGCGGTAGTCATATTCTCCCAGATCAACCTTGCCGACCAGCCCCGCGCGCACTGCACCGTCGCTCTGGACGCGCTCGATGTAGATCATCGCGTCCGGATATTCCGCAAAAACACCGTTGGTGAGGTACTTTTCCATATTTGCCTGCGCCGCTTCGATGCGCTTTGCAACGTCGGCTTGTTCCAGATAAACCTCCGGCAGGATCATCCCCAACGTCGAGGGCTTGTCCCCCGCGATTGCATAGGCCTTCTCCCAGTATTCCGGCTCGCTTGTGAACTGATCGCAGGCGACAGCAGCCCAGTTTTCAATAAATTCCGCTTTCGGCAGCAGCAGGTCCGCCGCGGAAAAGGCTTGGTTCGACACCCTGAAAACCCCACTTTATTTTAAATTTAACAGAGCGGACCATCAGCCCGCCCCGTTTTTATTTTACTTTAATCCATGGATTCGGTTGCGCCGCAGCAACGCTTGTATTTCTTGCCGCTTCCGCACGGGCAGGGATCGTTGCGTCCGGGCTTTTTCGCGGAAGAAACGGGCTTGAGCAGCGATTTGTCCGCTGTGCGGATCGGGTCGGCTTTGAGCACCTGCTCGCGCTTCGGCTCCTCGTTGCGGCGCACCTGAACGGTGAACAGCATCCGAATGGTATCCTCGCAGATGGAATCCACCATCGCGTCGAACATATCAAAGCCCTCCATGCGGTATTCGACGACGGGGTTTTTCTGTCCGTATGCCCGCAGTCCGATGCCGCGCTTGAGCTCGTCCATGTCGTCGATGTGCGCCATCCACTTGGTGTCCACGATTTTGAGCAGGATTACGCGCTCGATTTCGCGCATCAGCTGGGGTGTCAGCTCCGTTTCGCGCTTTGCGTAGAATTCCAGTGCGCGGTCGGTGAGCATCTTGACAATGTCCTTTTTGGCGGTGTCCTCCAGCTCCTGCGGGGTGAAATTGAAGTCGTCGTCGGTGGTGATCAGCCCCATGAGCTGATCCTTTAACCCGATCAGATTCCAGTTGTCGTGAACATCCTCGTCAAGCAGGTAGGCATTGACGGTGTTGTTCACAAAATCGCTGATCATTTTCAGGATATACTCGTGAATGTCCTCGCCGTCGAGTACCTTTGCGCGCTGCGCGTAGATGATTTCGCGCTGGGTGTTCATAACATCGTCAAAGTTGAGGACGTTTTTACGGATGTTGAAGTTCTTACCCTCGACCTTTTTCTGGGAGGAAGCGATGACGCTGGTGAGCATTTTGCTCTGGATGGGCATATTTTCGTCAACCTTGAGGGTGTTCATCATATTCGTGATCCGGTCGCCGCCGAACAGACGCATCAGGTCGTCCTCAAGGGAGAGGTAGAATTGGCTTTCGCCCTCGTCGCCCTGCCGTCCGGAACGTCCGCGCAGCTGGTTGTCGATCCGGCGCGCTTCGTGGCGCTCCGTACCGAGGATGAGCAGTCCGCCCGCTTGTTTCACTTCCGCTGCCTTTTCGGTAATTTCGGCGGCAAACTTGCTGTAGAAATCCTTGTATTTCTGCCGCGCGTCAAGAATCTCCGGATCTTCGGTTTCTGCAAAACCGGTTGCCTCGACAAGAATCTCCTCGGGCAGCTCGAGCTTGCGCAGAGCGGATTTCGCGAGGTATTCGGCGTTACCGCCAAGCATGATGTCCGTTCCGCGTCCAGCCATGTTGGTGGCAATGGTCACAGCGGCATAATGTCCTGCCTGTGCAACGATTTCGGCTTCCTTCTCGTGGTATTTTGCGTTGAGGACGACGTGCTTGACGCCCTTATTCTTGAGCATTCTGGAAAGAACTTCCGATTTCTCGATCGAAACCGTTCCGACCAGCACGGGCTGACCCTTTTTGTTCGCTTCGATGATGCGCTCGATGACGGCGTTGTATTTCGCTTTTTCGGTTTTAAATACCACGTCGGACTGGTCGATGCGGATAACGGGCTTGTTGGTGGGAATTTCCACCACGTCAAGCTTGTAAATCTCGCGGAACTCGTCCTCCTCGGTGAGCGCCGTACCGGTCATGCCGGAGAGCTTGGAATACAGCCGGAAGTAGTTCTGATAGGTGATGGTGGCGATGGTTTTCGACTCGCGCGCGACTTTCACGCCTTCCTTGGCTTCGATTGCCTGATGTAAGCCGTCATTGAAGCGGCGTCCGTCCATGATACGTCCGGTGAATTCATCGACAATCAGCACCTCGCCGTCGCGCACAACATAGTCGATGTCGTTGCGCATCACGCTGTTTGCCTTGATTGCCTGATTGACATGGTGAAGCAGCGTCATGTTTGCCGCGTCCATGAGGTTGACGACGTTGAACGCCTTTTCGGCTTTCTTTACGCCGGATTTAGTAAGGGTGGCGGTGCGGGCTTTTTCGTCAACGATATAGTCGCCGTCAAGCAGATCGTTGTCCGCCTTGTCGTCCATTTCCACAACGGTATAGGGTTTGAGGGATTTTGCGAAATGGTCGGCAATCTGATACAGCTCCGTAGACTTATCGCCCTGACCGGAGATGATCAGCGGCGTTCTTGCCTCGTCAATGAGGATGGAGTCCACCTCATCGACAATGGCAAACGCGTGGCCGCGCTGCACCTTGTCTTTTTTATAAATCACCATGTTATCGCGCAGATAGTCAAAGCCGAACTCGCTGTTCGTGCCGTAGGTGATGTCGGCGGCATAAGCGGCTTGCTTCTGCTCCTTGTTCATGCCGTTTAAAACCACACCGATGGTAAGCCCCAGAAAACGGAACACGCGTCCCATTTCCTCGGACTGGAATTTCGCCAGATAGTCGTTGACCGTAACGACGTGAACGCCCTTGCTGTTGAGCGCATTGGTATAAGCGGCAAGGCACGCCACGAGGGTTTTGCCCTCACCGGTTTTCATCTCGGCGATGCGCCCCTGATGCAGGACAATCGCGCCCAGAATCTGAACGGGGAACGGCTTCTTCCCCAGCACGCGGAAGCATGCTTCGCGGCAGACCGCCAGTGCTTCCGGCAGTACGGAGTCGATGGTTTCCAGTCCGTCAATGCGATCCTTGAACAGGATGGATTGCTTTCTCAGCTCCGCATCGCTCATTGCCTGATAGGTCGGCTCTATCTCAAGCACCTTCTGCTTAATCGGCTCAATCCGTTTGAGTTCTTTTTTGCTGTAATTTCCGAGTAAAATGTCTACCAATCCCATTGACTTGACCATCCCTTTCTCACGCGAAAGCCGTAGCCTGCGCATAACGAAACCCGTTTTTATGAAACGATAATCCCGTAATCATCCAAATTTACAATAAAAGCCTTGCCGTGCCTGATTCCTAGCACCGGCTATAACAACACAACTTATATTATATAACAAAACCGCTGAAAAGTCAAACCCTTTTACCGGAATATGCAATTTTTTTCGCGCTGCCCGTCCCTGCCGTCCAACCTCTAACCTCTGACCTCTAACTTCTGACTTCTAAAAACGCAGAGCGCGGCAAGCGGGCATTCCGCGCACTTCTCCCCGCGCGCCTTGCAGATATCCCGCCCGAACAGCACCAGCCGGTGGCAGAAATCCGAGCTTTCCTCCGGCGGAATCAGCTTAAGCAAATCACGCTCGACCTTTGCCGGTTCTTTATTCTTCGTCAGCCCAAGCCGCCCTGTGATGCGGATGCAGTGGGTATCGGTGACGATGGCGGGCTGATGGAACACGTCGCCCATGATGAGGTTCGCTGTTTTACGCCCGATGCCGGGCAGCTTCACAAGCTCTTCGATGGTATTGGGAATCTCCCCGCCGTACTGCTCCATGATGGTTTTGCACATCGCCACAATCGACGCGGCTTTGGTTTTGTACAAGCCGCAGGGCTTGACGATTTCAGCCACGTCGGAAACTTCCGCCACGGCAAAGTCGGAGATGCACTGATACCGCGCAAACAACACCTTTGTGACGATGTTCACCCGCGCGTCCGTGCATTGCGCCGAAAGCCGTCCGGCTATCATCAATTCATGTGGCTTCTCATAGGTCAGCGAGCAGCGCGCATCGGGATAGCGCGCGGCAAGATGTTCAACCACAAGCAGGGCTTTTTCTTTTTTTCTCACAAAAACACCTCCACGTGTATCCGTCAGGACGGTTCGTTTCTTTGCGTCAGCGCCTGAATTTCCGCCGGCGAAAACTGATAGCGCTTTCCGCAGAAATGGCAGCAGACCTCGGTGCTGGGTTCTTCCGCCATGTCGGAAAGCTCCGCCGCGCCAAGGCTGATCAGTGCGTTTTCCACCCTTGTGCGGGAACAGTCGCAGCGGTATTCCACCGAAAAATCGTCCAGCACATTGGGAGAAAGCCCGTCGAGCGCCATCAGGCTGATTTCCTCCGCGGTTTTGCCTGCATCAAGCAGCTTTGTGACCGACTGCATGGCATTGATGTTTTTTTCCACCGTTTCGATTGCGCTTTCCGGCGCAAATGGCAGAAGCTGGACAAGAAAGCCGCCCGCGCGTTTCACCGTCAGATCCGGATTCACCAGCACGCCCAGCGCGCACACGCTCGGCACCTGCTCGCTGACGGCGAGGTAGTGCGTGATGTCCTCCGCAATTTCGCCCGAAACAATTTCCACCTGACCGGAAAACGGCTCTTTCAGCCCGAGATCCTTGATCACGCTCAGCAAGCCCTCTGTGCCGACCGCGCCGCGCACATCAAGCTTTCCGTAGGCGTTGAGCGGAAGCTCAACCACCGGATTCTGGACATAGCAGCGGACGTTGCCGAAGCTGTCGGACACGGCAATGATGCTCCCCGTCGGTCCCCCGCCGTTGATGCGCACGGTGAGCGAGTCGTTTTCCCCCTTCAGCCCGAAGCCCAGAAGCGACGCCGCCATCATCAGCCGCCCCGCCGCCGCGGTCACGACCGCTGAAGTTTTGTGAATGCGTTCGATTTCCGCAACCAGATCAAGCCCGTCAATCGCCGAGCAAACCACCGACGCATCCGCGCTGATGGAACGTACAATTTTCCCCATTATTATCCACTTACCTTTTCTTTGATACAAATAAAACCCGCTCGCTGGTTTCGCAGAGCGGTGCGGCGGTGTAGCCGTCAAACTGACCGATTACCGCAAAGCCATGCCGCGCCAGCAGCGCTTCGATTTCTGCAGCCGGATAGGCGGTTTCGGTGAATTCCTCGGAAAAGCGCTGATAGCCGTTCTCTTCTTTCACAAAAAAGTCGAGTAGCACGCGCACAGTATGCGCTTGCTCCGCCGCGTTCTGCCACGCACAAAATACCGCGTCGGTTTCGTAGACAAACGAATGCCCGGCGAGGATGCTGTCGTGCTTATAGCAGGTGTTCATGTCAAACAAGAACACCGCGCCCGGATTACAGAAGCGCACAATCCGCCCGAACGTTTTGTCAAGCTGCGCGAACCCGTTGAGGTGGTTGAAGCTGTCGAGCGTGGAGATCACCGCGTCCGCGCCGCCATAGAGGTTGAGATTTGTCATATCCTGACAGATGTACTGAATGTCCAGTCCGGACTCAAGTTTTTTTTCAAATGCAACATTGAGCATCTCCGGCGAGCGATCCGCGCCGATGACGTCATACCCACGCGCCGCCAGCGCACCGCACAGCGTTCCCGTTCCGCACGCGACATCGAGCAGAATCTTCCCGCCATTGCCGTATGCACGGATGAGCGCATCGAGCCGCTCCGCCATCGCGGGGTAGTCCACGTTGCTTGTCAGCGCGTCGTAATACCGCGCAAAGTCCTGATACCCGTTCAATTATTCGCCCTGCTCCCCGTCTGTTTTCCCCTTGAGCCGCTCAAAAACAATCTGGTAGCCGTCGCTGCCCATATACATCGAGCGGTTCACGCGGCTGATGGTGGCGGTGGAAGCGCCGGTTTCCTTGACAATATCACTGTACACATGATGCTCGTTGAGCATCTTCGCAACCTGAAACCGCTGTGAGAGCGCTTTCAGCTCAAGAATCGTACAGAGATCCTCAAAGAAATTATAGCATTCCTCCTGCGTTTTTAAGGTGAGAATTGCGTCAAAGAGGTTGTCGAGGTTTTTATTTTTCAGCTTGGTATTCATGCCTGATCCCTTTCCTTTCATGGCGTTTATGCGTTGTTTCTAGTTTAACATATTACAGCGTGAAAGTAAAGAGGGCGGCGGAAAAAAGCGAGAAAATACGGTTTTATTTTTCGAATATTAATTTTATACAATTTATTATTAATTATATTTTTAATTGAAATAGCATGGCTGGATTTTACAAATTATTTTTCAAAATTTTACTGCAGGTGTTGCAGTATCGATTTTTTTATGTTATACTGTATACAACAAACTTTTACATTTTTCGCGTGATTGCGGCAAGGAGGCAGCAAGATGAAAACTGTTCGGAAGATTTGGAAAACGATCTCGCAGCGTCCCTCCCGCGACGACACCGGTTGGGAAAGCAACCGGACGTTCCGCTTCATCCTGCTGAGCCTTGCGCTGGCGTGCCTGATCACCACAATTATGGACATCATTCAGCGCGACTGGATTACCTCCGTGCTGACCGCTGTTTTCTTTCTGCTGTTTCTGTGGTTTTTCTTCGTTCTGAAAAACCGCGGCTGGCGCAACGGCATTGTAAGATTCACCGCAGTTTTCTGCACAGCCGTGTTCAGCTTCTATTATCTGACCGGTACCAACAACGGATTTTCCGCGATCTGGATTTTAATCATCCCCTGCGCCTTCATGGCGTTCGGCGATTTAAGAACCGGTTTTTTCGTCAGTACCTATTTTATGGTCTTTCTGGTCGTGTTCACCTGGACGCCGGTGCGGCACCTCGTCACCTTCTCCTACAGCCCGGCTTATCGGGTGCAGTTCCCTGTTCTCTTCGCGCTGACTTTCTTGTTGGCGCTGGTGCTGAATTACCAGCTTCAGTTGTATAAAATCAAACAGGCATCCAATCTCGACGCGCTCAACCAGGCGGTTCTTGACGAGCGCAGCCGCAACCTCGATCTTTCCATGCAGACGCTGCTTTCCATCAGCCATGCGGTGGAAGCCAAGGATCAGCTCACCAACCACCACTCCGAGCGTGTCGCAACCTACGCCCGCCTGATCGCCGAACAGCTCGGCTGGAACGAGGAGAATTTAGAGCTGATTTACTTTGCCGGTCTTGTCCACGACATCGGTAAAATCGGCGTTCCGGACGAAATTCTCAACAAAAAAGGCAAGCTGACCGACGAGGAATTCGACTTCATCCGCAGGCATCCAAAGGTCGGCTATGAGATCCTCAAGGATTTCAACGGCATGGAAGGTATCGTCGATGCGATCCTGTACCATCACGAGCGCTATGACGGCAAGGGCTATGTCACGCATCTGAGCGGCAAGGACATACCGGAGCTTGCGCGGATCATCTGCGTCGCAGATGCGTTCGACGCGATGAATTCCGATCGCGTCTACCGCTCGTCCATGAGCCGCGACTATATTCTAAGCGAACTGACCCGCGGCAAAGGCACGCAGTTCGATCCGATTTTCGCCCAAATCATGATCGACCTTGTCCGCAGCGAAACCGTTGTTTGCACGGTTCATTGCTGACACTTTTTCAGGAAAAGTAAATATAACCGAAAATGCCGCACAGAAAACGCTGTGCGGCATCTATGTTGAATCATAAGTTTTTTCGTGATGTAAACGGTGCGCATAACGAACTAAAAAAGCATCTGAACCCGTGCTAGCAATGAAAGAGTAATCCCATTAAACAACGGATTCCAAAGGTGGCGTAGCTGCAGCGCACGGGTGAAGCCCTCAGATAAACACCTCACTGCTGCTCAATCTCCTCGGCGGCGATTTCGGTGATGATGGCGCGAAGCTGATCGACACCCTCGGCGGTTTCGGCGGAGAACTGCACGGTGACAGTTTCGGAAAAGCCGGGAATTTCAACGGAAAAGCAGGCGAGGCGGTTGGCGCGCTCGGCTTTGCTGAGCTTATCGGCTTTTGTAAGAACGATAATATAGGGCAGCTCGTTTTCCTGCAAGAAGTTGATCATCGCGAGATCGTCGCCGCTTGGCTTGTGGCGGAAATCGATGAGCTGAACAATCAGCCCGAATTTCCTGTCCATGGAGAAATAGCCCTCGATCAGCTCCGCCCAGCGGCTTTTCTCGGTTTTTGCCACCTTGGCGTAGCCATAACCGGGCAGATCGACGATGTGAAGATTCTCAAAATCGAAAAAGTTGATCGTCGCGGTTTTTCCCGGCATGGAGCTGACGCGCGCGAGCGTTTTGCGGTTAAAAATCTTGTTGATTAGCGAGCTCTTACCCACATTCGAGCGTCCGGCAAAAGCGATTTCCAGCTTTTGCGGAGGAGGTAGCTGCTTAGCCGTACCAAACGACGTGAGAAAGCTGACGTTATGAAAATTCATTTGTTCCTCCAAAAGATGGCGGCGGGGCTGTTACGCCCGGTCTGTCAGTGTTTCAGACGGAATGACTTTCCGTCTGCCGCGAGGCTTTTGCGGCAATGCGGCGGCGACCGCGGGCGCGGGCTTCACCAGCGCCGCAGCCAGCACATCGGAGATATTCTCCGCCAGCACGAACTGGATGGTGCTTTTGATGACCTCGTCCACCTCGTCGAGATCGCCCTTGTTGCCCATGGGGATGACGACGGTTTTGATGCCCGCCTTGTAAGCCGCCATTGTTTTTTCGCGCAGCCCGCCGATTGGCAGAACCTTGCCCAGTAGCGTGATTTCTCCCGTCATTGCCACGTCGCTGCGCACAGGAATGCCCGACAGCGCAGAAACCAGCGCCGTGGTGAGCGTAACGCCCGCCGACGGTCCGTCCTTGGGCACAGCACCCTCCGGCGCGTGGACGTGGATGTCCTTTTTGGTATAGAACTCCTTGTCGATGCCATAAATATCCGCGATGCTGCGGGTATAGCTGATGGCAATCTTGGCACTTTCCTTCATCACGTCGCCCAGCGAGCCGGTCAGCTCGGTCTGTCCCTTGCCGTCAAGCACAAGCACTTCAAGCGGCATCATCACGCCGCCCGCTGCCGTCCACGCCAGTCCGTTGACCACGCCGACCATGTCGATTTTGGAATAAATATCCGGCAGGTATTTCGCCGTTCCGAGGAATTCCTTCAGATTGTCGCCGGTGAAAACGACCTTCTTTGTGCCATGCTCGACAATCTCCTTGGCGGCCTTGCGGCAGAGCGTACCGATGGCGCGCTCGAGCTTCCGCACGCCCGCCTCGCGGGTATAGCTGTCGATGAGCGCGTAAACCGCGTCGTCGGCAAGGCGGATCTGCGATGCTTTAAGTCCGTTTTTCGTGCGCTGCTTGGGGATCAGATGCTCCTTGGCGATGTGGAATTTCTCCTCGCGCGTGTAGCTGGTCAGATCAATGACCTCCATCCGGTCAAGGAGGGGGGCTTGGATGGTGTCGAGGGTATTTGCGGTGGTGATGAACAGCACGTCGCTTAAATCGAACGGGATTTCCAGATAATGATCGCGGAACGCCACGTTCTGCTCGGAATCCAGCACCTCGAGCATTGCCGACGACGGGTCGCCGCGGAAGTCGTTGCTCATCTTGTCGATTTCGTCGAGCAGCATCACGGGGTTGCAGGATTTCGCCAGCTTGAGCGCGTTCATGATTCTGCCGGGCATTGAGCCGACGTAGGTTTTTCTGTGCCCGCGGATGTCGGATTCATCCTTGACACCGCCCAGAGAAACGCGGACATATTTGCGCCCCAGCGCTTCGGCGACGGATTTTCCGATGGAGGTTTTGCCCACGCCGGGAGGTCCGACCAGACAGATGATCTGCCCCTTGATGTCGGGCGCAAGCGCGCGCACGGAGAGGATTTCCAAAATCCGGTCCTTGACCTTTTTCATGCCGTAATGCTGCTTGTCGAGGATTTTCTGCGCTTTGGCGATGTCCGCGCGATCCTTTGTGCTGACATTCCACGGCAGGGCAAGGCAGGTGTCGAGATAACCGCGGATGACGACCGCTTCCTGCGAGGACGGTGCCATTTTCGACAGGCGCTTTGCTTCGGCAAGCAGCTTTTCCTCCGCTTCCGCCGGCAGCGCGAACGCCAGAATTTTATCCATATAATCATCGTTTTCAGACAGCGGTTCATCGGCTTCGCCCAGTTCACGCGCGATGACCTTCATCTGCTCGCGCAGGAAATACTCGCGCTGACCCTGATCGATCTGTTCGTTGACCTGCTCCTGAATGGCGCGCTCGATGAGGATGACGTCCAGCTCCTTGCGCAGGATGGTCATCAGCGCCCAGAGCTTTTCGCCCACCGCGGGCAGCTCAAGCAGATGCTGCTTATCCTCGATAGTCATGGTGATGTTGAAGGTAATCGCCTCGAACAATGCCTGCGGGGTTTTCGCGCCGATCACGGCGGTGTAAAGCTCCTTCGGCATACGGGGCATGACCTTGGAATATTCCTCGAAGCCGCTTTTGATTTCGCGCATCACGGCAGTCAGTTCGTTTTCGCCCAGCGCGTCCTTGGCGTAATTTGGCAGAATCTTCGCCTCGCACTCCAGCGATTTATCATCACGCACAAACAGCTTGAGCAGCTTTGCCTTATGTAACCCTTCCACCAGCACGCGGGAGATGCCGTCCTGTGTGCGGACAATCTGCTTGATCTCGGCGATTACGCCGATGCGGTATAAATCCTGCAGCTCCGGTTCATCAACGGTGATTTCCTTCTGCGCGGTGAGGAAGATCTTATGTCCGCCCTCCGCGGCATTTTTCAGCGACTTGATGGATCTTGTCCGCGCCACATCAAAGTGCATCACCATCCCGGGGAACACAATCAGGTCGCGCATTGCCACGCAAGGAAGCAGCTCGTTGTTTCTGCCCTCTTTGATTTCTATCTGTTCGCTCATTGGCAATCATCCTTTCCCTTTACGGAATCAACTCCGATGTTCTTATTATAACAAAAATCATGCGCCTTGGCAAGTGCGCGCGCGGTGTTAATTTCTGTGCGGAAATCCCACCAACGTGCGGGGATGCAAAAAGAGCATGAAGCAAATCTTCATGCTCTTTCAATCAGCTTGAATTTAGTCGGCAACGTAAGGCAGCAGCGCAACGTGGCGTGCTTTCTTGATGGATGCCGTCAGTTCTCTCTGGTGATATGCGCAAGTACCTGTTACGCGGCGGGGAAGAATCTTCGCTCTCTCCGTCATGCACTTGCGGAGCTTGGAAATATCTTTATAATCGATGGTTTCGGCTCTGTCGATACAGAACATACAAACCTTTTTGCGTCCGCGCTTTGTGGGCTTGCCGTTTCTTTCTCTTTCCATGATGAAATCCTCCTTTTCACAAAAATGATCGTTCCCTCTATGCGCGCTTCCTTAGAAAGGAGCGCCGTCGTCGCTGAGAATTTCCTCGAAATCCTCAATCCCGCCGATGGAAATCGACTGGTTCGACGGTGTGTTTGATGCGTAGTTATTCTGCGGCGGCGCGTTCTGGTAGCTGTTGCCGTAGGAATTGTTGTTCTGATACGTACCGCCCTGGGCTTTTGCCTCGCCAGTGAACGAAACGCTGTCAACAAAAACCTCGGTGACATAATGCTTCACGCCATTTTTGTCGTCATAGGTTCTGGTGCGCAGGTTGCCCTCGATGGCGATCATCCTGCCTTTTCCAAAATATTTGGAAATGAATTCCGCCTGCTGCCGCCACGCGACACAATTGATGAAATCCGTCTGGCGCTCTTCGCCCTGCTTGACGAAATTCCGATCCACCGCGATGGCGAAGCTTAGAACGGCAGTTCCGCCCGTCGTCTGTTTGAGTTCCAGCTCCTGGGTAATGCGGCCCATTAAAATGACACGATTCAACATACCTGCTCCTACCTTTCCATGACTTTCAGATTGTTTACGCATCCGCGTCCGGTTTTCGCTGTGCGGTTTACTTTACCGTCACGAGAAAACGCAGAACGCCGTCGGTGATCTTCAGAACGCGCTCCAGCTCCGCCGGAAAATCCGGTTTGCTGGTGAAGTTCCAAAGCACGTAGTAGCCCTCGGTTTCGTAGTTGATGTCATAAGCGAGCTTGCGCTTGCCCCATTCGTTCATCGACTCAACCGTGGCAATGGACTCGATCATTTCGTTGAATTTCGCAGTCAGAGCCTTGATGCCGTCTTCGCCCGACTTTGTGCTGAACACAACCATTGCTTCGTAGTTTTCAGTTACCTTTGCCATTTTTGCACCTCCTTCTGGATTGTGCCCACACGGTGCTTCCGGTCGTTCCGGTGCGGTGTGCGAGCAAGGAATTGTTGGGACGCCGCACAGACAAGTTCATCCGGCGGTATCCAAATAATTATATCACACGGTTTGCGCCGTGTCAATACCTGATTTTGTTTTTTTATTCGCAAGAAAATCCGTGCTGCGCTGCTTTATATGAACTTATAAACCGCCAGCGCGATGTACATTAGCACAAAGAATCCCGCAAACGCGCACAGTACCGCAGGGACCGACGTTCCGCCGCGCCGCGCGATTTCTGTCCGGCACTGCGCTTCGTCGGTGCATTTTTCCTTGATGGAGCGGATGGTTTTTTTCGCCTGCGCATAATACCATTTGTTGGCATTCGTCGCACTGACAAACATGATGCCGTAGACGCACATGGATGCCGCCATGAGAATTCGATAAAACAATTCCGAGTTGATAAAGCTGAAGTTCCGGCTCGCTGGCAAAGTAATCCCGGACGGCACATACTCCGGATGCTGGAGGATGTATAAAAGCTGTGGCACGTACAGCAGCGCGGACAGCAGCAGCAGAATTACGCCGGGCTTATACATCTTCCGATAAAACGGGTAGATGAACGGAAACAGCATCGCGCCGAAATTGATGCTCAGCTTTGCTCCGAATTTCGCATAGCGGAGAAAAATGCTGAGAAAATACAGCCGGTTCGGTCCGATGTAGTCGCCGAATTCACGCACCTTGATGCCGTCAATTTCGGTTTCGGGGCTGAGTGAGTCGCCGCCGAGGAGCGGGTCAAATGCCGCCTTGCTCGTATCAAACTGGCTGGGATTCGGCTGCTGCCCGCTTGTCTGGTTCGCCTCGTTAAACGGGCGCGCGTCGTCGGACTGCCCGAGCGGCAGACCGCAGGACTTGCAGAAAATCCCTGCCGGCGGGTTTTCCGTACCGCAGCGCGGGCATTTCATCACGTCGTCGGACACGACGCGTCGGTCGCTGTGCAGCGCATTCCACGACATTCCGCTCTCGTGGAGATCGTCGTTGATGCACGCACCCTCCTCCTCGTAGCAGGCGCGGTGGTAGGGTGTTCCGCATTCCGGGCAGACAACGATGTCCGCGTCCGGCTGGAATACTTCGTTGCAGTAAATACATCTTTCGCCGATATAACTTGCCATTTTCATCCTCTATTCCCGTTTTATAAACGGTGATTCCCGCTTCGTCAGCGGTATTTCCTGCTTGTTTTTCGTAGGATTGTTCTGTCAGCCGCGGATCTGACCGCTGCCGTTGACGAGGTATTTCTGTGTGGTTAATTCCATCAAGCCCATCGGGCCGCGGGCGTGGAGCTTCTGCGTCGAGATGCCGATT
This sequence comes from Oscillospiraceae bacterium, assembly GCA_047602575.1. GTDB lineage: Bacteria > Bacillota > Clostridia > Oscillospirales > Ruminococcaceae > UBA1366. The sequence goes on along the minus strand of JASGGY010000005.1, from coordinate 187,236 downwards.
TCAGCGCCCAGACCGAACTGCTCGCCGTCGGTGAACCGCGTGGAGCAGTTGACATAAACCGCCGCCGCGTCCACGGATTTCTGGAATTCCTCCGCGCTGAACAGGCTCTCCGTGACAATGCACTCGGAGTGGCGCGTGGAATAGCGGTCGATGTGTTCAATTGCTTCGGCAAGATCGCTGACGACCTTCACCGAGATGATATAATCCAGAAATTCTGTCGCATAGTCGTCCTCGGTGGCGGGAACGACGCAGTCGCCCAGAATCATACCGGTCAGTTCGCAGCCGCGGATTTCCACATTATGTTGGTCAAGGCGGCGCTTTAACATCGGCAGGAACTCGTCCGCCACGGATTTATGCACCAGACAACTCTCCACCGCGTTGCAGACAGACGGACGCTGGGTTTTGCCGTTGTCCACGATGTCCACCGCCATATAGAGGTCGGCGCTTGCGTCAACATAAACATGGCAGTTGCCCGTTCCGGTTTCGATTACCGGAATGGTTGCGGATTCCATCACCGCATTGATCAGCCCTGCGCCGCCCCGCGGGATCAGCACGTCAATGAAGCCGTTTGCCTGCATCATTTCCAGCGCCACGCCGCGCGCATTGTCCTCGACAAGCTGGATGATGTCCGGCTGGAAGCCCGCCTTTTTCACCGCTTCGCGCATGATGCCGACCAGACAGCGGTTGGAATTGAGCGCTTCCTTGCCCCCGCGCAGGATCACGGCGTTGCCGCTTTTTAAGCAAAGCGCGGCGGCGTCCACGGTCACGTTCGGGCGCGCTTCATAAATGATGCCGATCACGCCGAGCGGCACGCGGATTTTTTGGATGCGCATACCGTTGGGGCGAACGCTTCCACCCTCGACATAGCCCACCGGATCGGCAAGTCTGATCAGCTGCAGGCACGCATTGGCAATGCCTTGAATGCGCTGCTCGTTTAGCATGAGCCGGTCGAGCATGGATTTCGTCATTCCCGCGGACTTCGCGTTGGCAAGGTCAACGGCGTTCTGCTCGATGATCTGATACGTTCCCGCAATCAGAAAATCCGCGATGTATTTGAGCGCGTCGTTTTTCTGTTCGGTCAGAGCGCCCGCAAGGTCGCGCTTTGCCGCTTTTGCGTTTTCTCCGAGTTTTTGGATGTAATTCACAGCCCATACCGTCCTTTCAGTAGTCGGTTTCGCATCGGCTTAGTCGTTTTTTGTTGCAGCAAACAGCGTACCGACCGGTTTGTTTTCAAATAAATCATATAGCAGCTGCGGCTTTGCGCCGTTCATGATGACCATGTCCACACCGTGTTCGGCGGCAATTTCCGCGGCTTTGATTTTCGTCGCCATGCCGCCCGTGCCGAGGCTTGAGCCTGCGCCGCCGGCGATTTCGCGGATGTGTCCGTCGATTTTTTCCACCACCGGGATCAGCTCCGCGTTCTCAAACTTCCGCGGATCTTTGTTATAAAGCCCGTCCCGATCGGTCATGATGATCAGCAGATCCGCTTTTGCGATCCCCGCAACCATCGCCGCGAGGGAGTCGTTCTCGCCGACCTCCAGCTCCAACTCGTCGATCGCCACGGTGTCGTTTTCGTTGACAACCGGAATGACGTTGCAGGCAAGCAGCCGATCGAGTGCATTTTCCACGTTCTTGCGCCGATCCTCGATGAGCACATACTTAGTCAGCAGCATCTGCGCCACCGTCAGGCTGTACTCCGCGAACAGCTTTTCATACATATACATCAGCTCGCACTGCCCGACCGCCGCGCACGCCTGCTTCATCGGCGTGTCCTTCGGGCGCTCCGTCAGACCGAGCTTCGACATCCCCAGCCCGATTGCGCCGGAGGACACCAGAATGACTTTCTTTCCCGCGTTTTGCAAATCCGCCAGTGTTTTCACCAGCAGCTCCACGCGGCGGATGTTGAGCTTTCCTGTTTTATGCGTCAGCGTCGAGGTACCGACCTTGACGACAACAGTTGTTTTTTTGGTGAAATCAATCACGTTGCTTCCTCTTTCCGGTATTTCACAAATTCACGACATTGTGCGGATGCCCCGCCGCCCAACGGCGCAAGTTTTCCGCGACGGCGCGCACAAGGCGGCTGCGCGTCTGAACGGGCGACCACGCAACGTGCGGAGTGATCACGCAGTTGGGTGCGTCCTGCAGCGGACAGTCTGCGGTCATCGGTTCTTTCTTTAAAACGTCCAGACAAGCGCCGCCGATTGTGCCGTTTTTCAGTGCTGCGGCGAGTGCGCTTTCGTCAATCAGACCGCCGCGCGCGGTATTGATCAGCAAACTGTCCGGCTTCATAACGGCAAGTGTTTTTTCATTTATAATATGCTTGGTATCGGGATTGAGCGGCAGGTGAAGCGAAACAATAGCCGCCCGCGCAAGAAGCTCCGTCAGCGGCAGGAATTCGTACCCGGCTTCCGTTACGCGCTGCGCCGTGCGGTTCCAGACAAAAACCCGCATACCGAACGAATTTCCCAGCTCTGCGACGCGCCGCCCGATGTTGCCGAAGCCGACGATTCCTAATGTTTTCCCGCTGAGTTCCTCCGTGGGCAGGTGAAAGCCCGAAAAACGCTTGCAGCGGATCCAGTCGCCCGCTTTGACGTTGGCGGCGTACTCTCCCACCCGGCTGAAGCGATTGAGGATGAACGCCATGGTGTGCTGCGCGACCGCGTCGGTGGAATAATCCGGCACATTGCAGACCACAGCCCCCCGGCGCGTCGCCGCATCGGTGTCAACATTGTTATAGCCCGTCGCGAACAGCCCGACGAATTTCAGGTTCGGACAGCGCGCAAACACGTCCTCGGTGATGTGGCATTTGTTGCAGATCACCGCGTCCGCGCCGCCGATGGCTGCGGCGATATCCATATCCGCCGTTTCCGGAAACAGCACCGCTTCGCCCTGTGCGGTGATTTCCGCCAGCTCTGCGGGATTTCCCGTCACGGTTTCCCAGTCAAGCAATACAATTTTCAATTTCAATTACGCTCCGTGTCTGTACTTACAGCTTCAGGTTTTCGTCCGGACTGTCCTTTTCGTCAAAGGCATGGTCGATGAATTCCGCGCGCTCAAACGCACGCTCGGCATTCTCGTTGTCCGCCGCGATCTGCGCGCGCGCCTGTTCTTCCTGCGCAAGGGCAGCGGTACGGGCTTTCGCCTTCCGCGCGTCAATCCGCGACACCACAAACGCCGCGATCAGCAGAACTGCTTCCGCCGCACCCAGCAGGTGGATGGTGCTTTCCTTGTCGGTGAATTGGGTGACGATCGTCAGGTCGATGGCGATGAGCATGAGCAGATAATAGAATTTACGCTTGCGGCTGAACTGGAACGCATAAAGCAGCGTCGCCAGACAGCAGAAAATCATGTGCGTTTTATACGGCAGCGGGGTGTAGACATTATAAATTGCGGTGTCGCTTGCCTGCGCGAGGCTGTGTGCAACGGTTTGCGCAAGTGCGGGGAACTGTATCATGCTGATAACTTCCTTTAAATTAATTTCTGTAAAACCAAATAACAGCGTATAAGATAGCTAATTATACTATTATACTACACAGGTTCTGAAAAATCAAGCCTGACGCAAGAAAAATTACGGCAAAAAAACCGCCGGGCATTCCCGACGGCGGTGGTTATCTGATCAGTCCGGATTTTTTATAAACCCTGCGGACGGTGTCGATCTGCTCCGGTGTCAGTGCGGTCGTGCGGCGGAAATTGCGCAGACTTCTCTGCGGAAAGCGGAACACATCCCGCGCCCCGCGCGCAACCCAGCAAAGCGGCAGCAGCACCGGCAGCTTTCCCAAAACCGGATACTGAACCGCCATCCGGTCAAGCGGCGGAAAACAGAACTCCAGCGTTCTGCGCAGCATCCCGCCGCGGTTTTCGAGCAGCTTGGCGGCTGTGCCGTGGTGTTCTGTGCCGTATGTGCCGCTGCCGAACACAAAATCTCGGATTTCCTTGTCGTCGGAAAACACACCGCGCAGGCTGTCCGCGCCGAACCACGCGTCGCCCTGTCGCAGCGCCATGTCGCGGAATTCACTCAGCCCGATTTTTTCAAGCGTTTTGTTTACGGCGGCGGTGTCGAACTGTTCATCCAGCGCGCGGTGGAACAGCCATATGTCCAAAAACATACGGATGCCCGTTCCGCCGCTGATAAAATGCTTGTGCATATGAATCAGCAGATAGACAAACAGCGCCTCGTCAGAAAACGCACACCGGAACGCGCTGCCTGCCTGCGGCTTCGCATCGGCGTAATAATTCTTCAGCGCCGACGAAAAAGGCGAACGCGCCGCAACCAGCCGTCTGTGCATTTCAACATTCATAAACGGCTGGCGGAAATACACATCGTGGTTTCTGCCGAATTCCTCGCTCTGATACCCCAGCTCCAGCATCAGCGCGCGCACCTTTTTCGCGTCGCGCGCATCGATGAGCACATCCAGATCCGCCATCATCCGCAGCTCCGGCTTCGGGTAAAGCTTCTTCAGCCTGCGCCCTTTAAACGGAACGTGCCGGATGCCCTGCTGCTCCAGTGCGCGGGTCAGCTCGTCCTCCGACGCGGCTTGTACCGTGTCGCGCAGCAGCTCGCGCTTGCTCCGGCGGGAAAGCGCTTTCAGAATCGCTTCCGGCGGCCGGTCGGCTGTGGGAAGCAAACTCACCGCTTCGCACAAGAACATATGCAGCTGGTGCGCGTCGGCACAGCGGTAGATCGCAGTCCAGTCGGTCGCCAGCGGCGGCGCAAGCGGTGCGCGCCCGTGCAGAACCGATGCCAGCAGATGCAGGAAATAGTCGCGGTTGTTCATGCTTTGTGATCTCCGTTCTTTTTCAGGACGATGCGCAGGATGCGTTTTCCGCCGCGGTAAATCCGCCGCAGGATTAAAGTGTGATACCACAGCCGGCAATACAATCCGTAGCGGATGCCGGAACAGGGATAATACTGCGTCCCGCGCTGCCAAGCGACGGCGATGCCCACGATCCGGTCGGGCGTAATGCCGTGTTCCTTTGCGGTCTGGTTGTCGCCGAGCGCGGTATAGCGCACACCGTCTGCGGTGCGTTTTACCCCCACGATCCGGTGAAGGACGTACCGCCCGTCCGCGCGGCAATAGAGCGGCAGCTCGTATTTTTTCAAAGCCCGCCCGTCGTGGCTTTTTAAAACAATTCTGTCCTCGCCGTGCCGGAGCATCGGGCGCATACTGACCCCCGTCACGGTCAGCGTCACCTCGCCGCCCGCGGCAAGCGTTTCCAGCAGCAGCGGCTCGATCGCCGCCATCGCAATGCGTTTATGCAAGCAAACCCGCCTTTTCCAGCTTTTCGTAGAAGCCGCTCACATCTCGCCGCGCCGTCGCTTCGTCGGTGTCAAATTCGTTCAGCAAGCCCTTGACCAGCGCGTCCGTGTCCGCATCCTGCTCGAGCAGCTTCCATAAAAATGCGCCGGTTTCGTTGAGGGAAATCACGCCGGAAAAATCCAGCGCGGCTTTTCCCGTCGGCACGACCACCGCGTTTCCCGCAACCGTGCGGAGCATATAGCCCTGTTTGATTTTCATTCTTGTTCCTCCGTATCGCGCGTTTGTGAACTTTGCTCCGGAAACAGTGCGCGGAACGCCGTTTGCGCCGCATCCGGATTCATATTGCAATGCAGTCTGAAGAGCGGGATATGCTCCGCCACGTCGCCGATGAGATCGAGCAGCGCTGCCGTGCCGCGCGGGGAGCTGTCGCAGCGCATCGCCTGATAATACAGCATCTTGACCGCTTCCGTCGTGGACATGGGCGCGATGCGGTTGTCGGGCGACTGGGTCAGGAACACCACAGCATGCAGCGGTACGCGCAGGTTCCGGTTGAGGCGAGTTTTCCCGCTCCACGGCGTACCGTAGGCGAACAGGCAATCCCCTTCCCGCCGGATGACGGGCTTGTCATCGTTTAAGATGTATGCGTCCGCGCCGAAGCGGTCGAGCCACAGTGCGGTGTGGGTGGATTTCCCCGTGCCGCTGGGTGCCGAAAACAACACCGCACGGCCGCGGTACACCACAGCGGACGAATGCAGGGCAAACGCGCCGTGACGCAGGATGCGCCCGGCAAATTCCGCGCCGGTGAGAATGTATTCGGCGGATTCCTCCGTGAGGGTTTCTCCGGCGGCGAAAACGGCGTCCATCCCGCGCTTTGTCACGGAAAACGTCACGTCCGCCGCACCCGCCTCCGGCACGCGGTAGGCCTCCATCTGCGCGCGGAGTTCTGCGCTGTGGTTGTCAATCTCCGTTGTCAGACCGGCGATCCGGTATCTGATATGCCATCACCCCTGCTATTTGATTTTTGCCAAAACCACCGCGGACGCCGCAGAATTGATATTCCCGCCCGTCGCGACTTTATAAGCGACAAGTTTAAAATAATAGGTTTTTCCGGTGGTCAGCCCTGTTTTTGCATAGCTTGTTTTTGTAGAAGAAACGGTTGCGATTTTTGTGTAAGTGCCAGTTTTTGAGGTCGCCATGTACACGGTATAGCCCGACGCGCCGGCTACCTTGCCCCATTTAACGGTCGCTTTTTTTGTTCCCGCGGTGGCCGTGGCAACAGGCGTTTTCGGTTTGATCGTAAAGGTCAGCGTTTTTGTTCCGGTAAAATTGCCCTTGCCCTTGACGGTGACGGTCGCTTTGCCGGGGAGGGCGTTGGCGGAATAGGTCACGGTGTAATCCGCGTTCAGCTTCAGCGCGGTTGCGCCGTTTTTCAGCGTCACCGTCGGCTTTTTCGCAGCGCCGCTATATGTATAGCTTGCCGCGGAAAGCGATGCGGTCATCGCGAAAATGCTCTTTGCAGCGATTTTCACCGTTTGGCTGCCGGTGACGACGGCGTAATTTGCTTTGGTGACTTTGTAATAAACGGTGTATGTGCCCGCTTTTGAATAGGTCGGTTTTGTCGCGGAATAGGTTTTCTGATCCGTGCTGTAGGACACCGCCGCCCCGCCCGGAGCGGTTACGGAAATCCCATACGCCTTTCCGTCATAGGTCTTCGATACGCCGTCTGCGGTGACGGTCATGGACGCGGGGGAGATGGTAAACGTCAGCGTGATGCTTCCGATGGAAATGTCCGTCGGACTGACCGTTGCCGTGGCGGTTCCCGCCGCGGTGTTGTCGGCGTAGGTCATGGTATAGTCCGTTCCGGCGGTCAGAACCGTGCCGTCGGCGAGGGTTACTTTTACGGACGGCTTGCAGGCATTTCCGGTGTAGGTGTATTTCGTCTGCGAAAGCACCGCCGCCGCACCGCTGAGGTCAATCGGATTCGTAACCTGATACGCCACGCGGTTTGTTTTCGCATAGGTATACGCCGTGCTGCTGCGTTCGCAGCGGATGGTTTTTACGCCGAGCAGCGCGTCGGAAGCGATGCTCGTGACAGTTGCCGGAACGGTGATCACAAGCTTGCTTAAATCGCGGAAGGTATAGGTCCGAAGCTCCTTCACACCGGCTGGGATGGTCAGGCTTTCCAGCGCCGCACAGCCGAAAAAGCACTGGATTCCCAGATTGGTCAGGCTTTCGGGAAGCGTGATGTCCGACAGCGACACACAGTTCATGAACGCATACGCGTCGATCATGGTCAGTGCGGGGGAAAGCTTGACGCTGGTAAGCGCGGCGCAGTCGTTAAAGGTATACTCCTTCACTGCAGTCACCGCGGAAATATCGGCGCTTTGCAGCGACGAACAGCCGTTAAACGCATGATCGCCCACGGTTGTGACGGAGGACGGGATGACAACGCTTTTCAGCGCCGTACAGTCGCTTGCCATCGACACCGGAATTGCCGTCAATCCGCTGGGCAGGCTGATGCTTTCAAGCGCTGTACAGCCTTTAAACGCAGAATCGCCGACCGATGTGACACCGGCGGGCAGCTGCGCAGCGGTGAGCCTGGTTGCATAGCTGAACGCGTTTGCACCGATGGTTTTCAGCCCGCTGCCGAAGTTTATGGTTTCAAGCGTCGGGTTGCCGTTAAACGCGTTGGCGTTAATCACCGTCACCGCATCCGGCAGGGTGACGCTTTTTACGCCCTTGCCTGTAAAGCCGGAAAACGCATACGCTAAAATTCTGACCACAGGATACCCATTGACTTCCGCCGGAACGGTCACGTCCTGATCAAAGCCGGTGTACATCGACACCGCGTAGGCTTGCTGTACGTCGTTATAAATAAATTCAAAGTTGGAGGTGTAGGGTGTGAGCGTGCCGGTGCGCGGTGCTGTGCCGATTGTGCCGAAGTCCGCGCGGTATTTTACGCCGTCAACAAGGATCAGGTTGGTGTAAGTATAGGTCGTGCTGGTTCCGCTTTCGGTGGTGACGGTCGTTGTGTCCATGCGGCGCTTGCTTTGGAGTCCGGCTTTGTCACACAGTGCGCAGACCAGCTCGGAAAACGCGAGCGGCGATCCGGTGCCGTTTAAAATCAGCGATTTGATGCTGGTTGAGCCGTTGCTTGCGCAGGAATATCCGGAAACAAAATCGCTGATCACCGCAAATCTGCCGGTTTCCGACATTCCGTCGGTGATGCTTGCGGAAAGGTAATCGTCCATCACCTTCTGGACATACACGTCGGCGTAATCCTTCACTGTCACGTCAAGCGTGATCGTACCGCCGGAATATGTTCCCGTGAGCGTCGTATGCCCGAAGCTGTAGGTCTGCTTGGTCTGGGTGTAGCCTGTTGTAGGAATCAGATTCCAGAAGCCGCCGAAATAATACCAGGTCAGCTGCTTGGGCGTCACCACGCCGGCGTCGGAAACGCTGACGTAATAATTGTCCTCCCACGTGATGCCGGCAAGCTGCGACGCGGTCAGATCCGCCTGATAGCTTGTTGCGTAATTGTCCGGAATTTCAGGCGTGATGGCATAGCCTGCATTGACAGCGTACAGCACCACCGTATCCGTAACATCTGCCGTTTCTGCCGCCGCATGAAGCACCGCGCCCTCCGCGACAATGCTAACAGCGAGCGCCGCAGCCGTCACAGCGGACAACAGCCTTTTGAACATCGCTCCGAATCTTTTCCTGCTCATCCGAATCAACCTTTCCTCAGCCCGCAAAAGCGGACGGTTTCTCTAACGATACGTATCAATTATACAAGATAACCGAAAAAATTACAAGCGTTATCTAAAACTTTTTCACGAAAAGCCGTTTTACCGTGTTTTGAAACTACCATGCTGCGCTTTTTTGCTTCTCGCGTGCAAATACGCGCTTCTTGTCTACCGCTTGGGCTTACTGATTGGCGCAGACACAAGATATAGATCAAACATCCCTGTGGAATCTATACAAAAACGCGGCACGAAAGGGGTTGATTTACGAAAAAACGCTGAAAATGTGTTTTTCGGCAGCCGAACCGTTGACTTTGCGGGCGCGGGGTTGTATACTGGGAATACAGTACGGCGCTGACGGGTATGTGCGTTTACACAGTGTGCCGTGCGGCTGACGCGTTTTCGCGGCAGGAAATAGCCGACCGTCTGGGCAGTTCTTGTTTGAGAACTGCCCTTTTTTGTTACACCGGAGGCGGCGGGATCGGAGGGTTTTTTATGAGAAACGAACAGTGGACAGGATTCATCGGCGGCGCGTGGGAAGCATCCATCGACGTTGCGGATTTTATTCAGAAAAACTACACGCTTTATGAGGGCGCGGAGGACTTTTTAGCGCCGCCGACCGCGCGGACAAAGGCGCTGCTTGCCAAAGCCGAAGCGCTTTTTGCAAAAGAGCGCGAAAAGGGCGGGGTGCTTGACATCGACACCTCCACGGTTTCGTCGCTGACCAACTACGCCTGCGGCTATCTGGACAAGGAAAACGAGCTGATTGTGGGCTTCCAGACCGACGCGCCGTTAAAGCGCGGGGTAAATCCCTTCGGCGGCATCCGCATGGCGCGCGACGCGTGCGAATCCTACGGCTATCAGCTTTCCGAAAAAATTGAGGAATACTTTACCTACCGCACCACGCACAACGACGGCGTGTTCCGCGTTTATACCGACGAGATGAAGGCCGCGCGCCATGCCGGCATCATCACCGGCTTGCCCGACGCTTACGGGCGGGGCAGAATCATCGGCGACTACCGCCGCGCCGCGCTGTACGGTGTGGATTTCCTGATTGAGCAGAAAAAGCGCGACAAGCAGCGCCTTGGCGAAAACATCATGGACGCGGACAACATCCGCTTAAGCGAGGAGGTTTATCAGCAGATTACCTTCCTGAAAAAGCTCAAGGAAATGGCGGCGATGTACGGCTTTGACATCGGCAAGCCCGCCGCAGACGCGCGGGAAGCAATCCAGTGGACATATTTTGCGTACCTTGCCGCGAACAAGGAGCAGAACGGCGCGGCGATGAGCTTGGGGCGCGTGTCGAATTTCTTTGACATTTACCTCAAGCGCGACATCGATGCCGGCGTTCTGACCGAGGAAACGGCGCAGGAGCTGATTGACGACTTTGTGCTGAAGCTGCGCATGGCGCGGCATCTGCGCACGCCGGAATACAACGAGCTGTTCGGCGGCGATCCGATGTGGATCACCGAATCCATCGGCGGCATGACCGCGGACGGCAAGGCGCTTGTCACAAAAACCTCGTTCCGGATGCTGCATACGCTCTACAATCTGGGCGCCGCACCCGAGCCGAACCTCACCGTCCTCTGGGCGCAGGCGCTGCCGGAGGCGTTCAAGCTTTACTGCGCGAAGGTTTCGGTGGACACCGACTCGATCCAATACGAAAACGACGACCTGATGCGCGCGGATTACGGCGACGACTACGCGATCGCTTGCTGCGTTTCGGCAATGAAAATCGGCAAGCAGATGCAGTTTTTCGGCGCGCGGTGCAATCTGCCCAAGCTTCTGCTCCTCGCCCTCAACGGCGGCTGGGACAATGTTTCCGGCAAAAACCTAGGGCCGCAGACAGCGCCCTGCACGGATGAAATTCTCGACTTTGACAAGGTGCAGCGCCGCCTGACAGCGTACCTCAGCTGGCTGTGCAGGCTCTATGTCAACACGATGAACGTCATCCATTATATGCACGATAAATACGCTTACGAAAAAACCCAGATGGCGCTCCACGACACAGAGGTCGAGCGGCTGATGGCGTTCGGCGTGGCGGGCTTGTCCGTGATCACCGACAGCTTAAGCGCAATCAAATACGCGCAGGTTAAGCCCATCCGCAACGAGAACGGCTATATTGTCGATTTTATCACAGAGGGCGATTTCCCGAAATTCGGCAACGACGACGACCGCGCGGACGAAATCGCACAGACCATGCTCAAGAACGTGTTTGAATCGCTGCGCGAGAACCCGACCTACCGCAACGCGCGGCACACGCTCTCGGTTCTGACCATCACCTCGAACGTGGTTTACGGCAAGAAAACGGGCGCTACCCCGGACGGTCGCAAGAAGGGCGAGCCGTTCGCCCCCGGTGCAAACCCCATGCACAACCGCGAAACCAACGGCGCGCTCGCGTCGCTCAACTCCGTAGCAAAGCTGGACTACAAATGCTGTGCGGACGGTATTTCCAACACCTTTTCCGTCACGCCGCAGACTCTGGGGCGCGAATATGAAACCCGCATCGCAAATCTTGCGAATATCCTCGACGGTTATTTCGCGAAAATGGCGCACCACATCAATGTCAACGTGCTTAACCGCGAAAAGCTGATGGAAGCTTATGAAAATCCCGACGCATTCCCGAACCTGACCATCCGCGTGTCGGGTTATGCGGTGAATTTTCATAAACTATCAAAAGAACAGCAAAAAGAAGTTATTATGAGAACCTTTCATCAGTCGATTTAATGTGGTATAATAGAACCGGGTACATCCACCCGGTTCTTTTTTTGCAGACTTTCATTTTTTTCACCGCGACAACACGGAGGGAAGGAGAAGCCGCATTTTTGCGGCAGGACAAGCTATGACCGGTCGCATTCACTCCATTCAGACACTCGGCACGTTAGACGGTCCCGGGCTGCGCTTCGTGCTGTTTTTACAGGGCTGTCCGCTGAGGTGCATCTTCTGCCACAACCCCGATTCGTGGGATATGAACGGCGGAACGGTTTCCGACAGCAAGGAGATTTTCGAGAAAGTCCGCCGTTATAAAACCTATTTCCGCAACGCCGGCGGCATCACTGTTTCCGGCGGCGAACCGCTTGTGCAGGCGGAGTTTGTCCGCGAGCTGTTTGAGCAGTGCAAGGAGGCAGGCATTCACACCTGCCTTGACACCAGCGGCTGTATGCTTACCCCCGAAATCGAAGCGCTGATTGATGTGACGGATCTGTTCCTGCTCGACATTAAAATGCCCAACGACGCGCTTTACCGCAAAAACATCGGCTGCTCGCTTGAGAGCGTGAAGCAGTTTCTCGATGTTCTGGAAGCGAAGAAAAAAACGACCTGGGTGCGGCAGGTTATCATTCTGGGCATCAATGACACGATGGAAAACATCAGTGACCTGCATTACTTAACAAAGGATTACCGCTGCGTGCGGAAAATCGAGCTGCTTCCGTTTAAAAAAATGTGTCTGCCCAAATACGAGAGCATGGGAATTCCCTTCCCCCTCGCGCAGACGCTGGAAACCGATTTTGAAACCATTGAGCGCCTGACCGACTATTTGGCGGCGCTGCGGAAATAGAAAGGTGTTTTTGTGATGAATCAGAAAAAACCGCTTATTACGCGGATTATCATCCTGGCAATTGTCGCCGTTATGCTGCTGGGGCTGATTGTCGGCGCGGGCTACACGGCGCTCAGCGGCACGTAACGGTGAAGCTCGGCAACGACTGGGACGAGATTATCGGCGGCGAGTTCCGCAAGCCGTACTATCTCGCTCTGCGGGAATTTCTCAAGGAGGAATACCGCACCCGCCGGATTTATCCGGATATGTATGATATTTTCAACGCCCTGCGTACCACGCCGTACGCGGGGGTAAAAGCCGTGATCCTCGGGCAGGATCCGTATCACGGTGCCGGGCAGGCGCACGGCTTGTGCTTCTCCGTGCGGCGCGGCGCAATCCCTCCCCCGTCGCTGAAGAATATCTTCAAGGAGCTGCATGCGGATGTGGGCATCTCCGCGCCGGCGCACGGCGAGCTGACGGCTTGGGCGCAAAGCGGCGTACTCCTGCTCAACACGGTGCTTACCGTGCGGGAGGGCTCGCCCAACAGCCACAAGGGCAAGGGCTGGGAGCTTTTCACCGATGCGGTAATCAGTGCCCTCAACGCGCGCCCGCAGCCGATGGTGTTCCTGCTCTGGGGGGCAAACGCACGCGTAAAGCGTCCGCTGCTCACCAACCCCGCACACCTGATCATCGAGTCCGCCCACCCCAGCCCGCTGTCGGCATTCAACGGCTTTTTCGGCTCGCGCCCCTTTTCGCGCACAAACGCATTCCTGACACAAAACAACATCAGCGCCGTGGACTGGCGACTGCCGGATTGACACTTTTGTCAGAGGGCGTTGCCCTCCGACACCTCCTACCAAAGGGGGCATGCCCCCTTTGGAAACCCTTTGTTTTTGGGATTGCACATTTGTTAAGTCAACCGATTTCGTGGTGAATTCCTACTTTGTGATTTACTTATTGCGCTGCACAAGGTGCGCTTTTTTGTTGAATTATCTGCGTATTTCCGGTTTGATTTCCGAAATAGGGTTTGTTCACGAAATATAAATATATTTGTGGCGATTCTAACATTTTTTCGATGTGATTCTACTTAAATAACTTTATCGAAGCTTGTTCACAATGTTTCAACAAATCCCGCGGATGCCGGAAAATGCAGGAGTTTTCAACGATTTCAACAGGATTTTCAACACTTAAAAATGCGCCCGCCCCGATTTTACGGAAGTTTTCAACATACGCTGTTGAAAAGCTGAATAGAATTGTGGATTCGGACAATAATATGGAAGTAATTTGAAATCATCGCTTCCGGAGGGCAGGAAACCATGTTGAAAGGCATAAATAAACAAATCATTGAGATCAAGTGTCCGAAAAGTGAGCAGTTTGAAAAAATTATGCTCTTTCTCAAAGATGATGTGGACAAGAGCACCATCCCCTTGATGTCGGGCGAGGTCACGGAATACTGCGCGGATTATCTCTCAAAAAAAGCGCTGAAAAAACGCTGCGGCGGTTTTTCCGGCGCACTGACGGTCTGCGCGGTGCTGTGCGCAGGGCTTTTGACGGGAATCATCCTGTGTACGATTCTGCTGTAACGGCGGAAAATTTTACCTTGCGACAAAATAGCAAAAAAATCTTCAAAAGCATTTGCCTTTTGAAGATTTTTATGTTATAATGATACATGAATATTGAGTGATTCCGTTCGTATTTTGGCATTATTTATATGCAATTACAGAAAGTTGATAGGCTGATAGATACTATGATGAATAACAACCGCCGCGATTTCAGCGGAAAAACGCATCGCCCCGCACGCGCAGACAGCTCTCCCCGCCCCGCGCAAACACCGGTTTTAGAGGACGACGAACAGGACGACAGCGGCATCATTGCCGGACGCAACCCCGTCATCGAAGCGCTGAAATCCGCGCGCCCCATTGACACGCTCTTTGTTAACCCCGAAGCCACCGGCTCGGTCGGGCTGATCATCAGCATGGCAAAGGAACGCGGCGTCGTGGTCAAGGACGCGCAGGACAGAAAGCTATCCGAGCTTTGCGGCGGCGCATCGCACCAGGGCGTAGTGGCAATCGCGGCTTGCGCGGCTTATGTGACGGTCGAGGACATCTTAGCGATCGCGGCGCAGAAGGACGAAGATCCGTTTATTGTGATCTGTGATGAGATTTCCGACCCGCACAATCTGGGCGCGGTCATCCGGACGGCGGAGGGCTGCGGCGCGCACGGCGTGATCATCCCGAAGCGGCGCAGCGCGTCTTTGAACAGCACTGTTTATAAAACCTCTGCGGGTGCGGCGAGCTGGTTACCGGTGGCGCGGGTGGCGAACATCCCCGCGGTGCTTGATCTGCTTAAGAAAAACGGCGTGTGGATTTATGGTACGGACGCGGCAGGCACGGATTACACCGAAACCGATCTAACCGGCGCTGCGGCGTTTGTCATCGGCTCGGAGGGCTTCGGCATGGGGCGGCTGGTACGCGAGAAATGCGACTTCCTGCTGCGTTTGCCCATGCAAGGCAAAATCACATCGCTCAACGCTTCCGTCGCGGCGGGAATTTTCCTGTATGAAGCGCTCAGGCAGCGAACCAACAAAGCAAAACAACGGTAATTCCGCAAAGATAACCCATACGGAGGAGTGAAAAAGTTGGCGGACAAGTTTTCGATCGACGACATTCTGGAGGAATATTCCAGCAAGAAGGCGAGTACCGGCCGCTTCCGCGATCTGAGCGTCGAGGAAATCCTTGACGACTCGTCGCAAAGCCCGCAGAAACCCGCAGCTGCACCTGCCGTGCGGACGCAGGCGTTCGAGCCGGCACCGCTCAAGCCCGCCGCACACGAGCCCGCACCGGTCAAGCCTGCACCCGAACCGGTACGCAAGCCAGCCGCATTCGAGTTCGTACAGCCGGCTGAACAAGACGCGCCCCGCACCGTTTTCACGGGCATGAGCGCCTCCCGCGGCGAAAAAACGGACCGTCCGCAACCGCCCGCCGCGCAAGCGTCCGCGCCCGAGCCGACCATCGTGCTCGAGCGCAGTTCCCCCGAAAAAAAACGTCGCCGCACCAGTGGAAACACGGCGATTTTAGACAGCATCAAGCGCATCAAGCGCGAACGCGGCGGCAGTGAGCCGCAGGACGAGCCGGTGACGCCGGTCAGCCGCCCGCAGGTCAAAGACATCGATCTGGGGCTTTCCGGTAAAATCCTGCCGAAAACCGCGCAGATGGATGCCATAGCGCCAAGCCGCAAAAATTCACCCCCCGCGCCGCCCGCTGCCGACGAGCGCTCGCTCAACGAGGCACGTCAGAAAAAAGTCAGCAGCTTTATTCTCGAAACCGACACCTACGAGGATGAGCCGGAACAACCGGCGAAAGCCAACGAGGTGCTTTCCGTGGAGGAATTCACCGACTTTGAGCAAGCCCCCCGCGTGGCGGAGGACATCGCCGAACTTAAGAGCAACCTGCTTATCCGGCTGACCGTGCTGGTGTTCACATCGGTGTTCAGCGTGTATCTGGCTCTGGCGACGGACTTCGGGCTTCCGGTGATCCGTGCGCTCGACCGCACCATCAGTTCCGAGGGCTTTCTATTCGCCTGCACAATCCTCGGCATTGTCAGCGCATTTGTCAGCTACACCGTGATTTTAAACGGCATCAAACGCATCTTCCGGATGCGGGCGGACTGTGACAGCGCCGCGTCGCTGGGCATTCTCGCGACCGTCCTAACGGGCATCGTGGGACTGTTTAAAGCGGAAGTCATCCAGCAGGACCATTACCATATTTATGTCAGCGTCGCGATCTTAGGGCTGTTGTTCAACACGCTGGGCAAGCTGATGATCGTCAACCGTACCGAGCGCAATTTCACCTATGTTTCCGGCAATTTTGACAAGCACGCGGTGGTGACGATTTCCGACGAGGACACAGCGGTAAAGTTCACCAAGGGTGGCAAGGACACCTTCCCCCAGCTCGAAACCGTCCGCAAGACCGAATTTACCGACGGCTTTCTGACCAACTCCTACTCGCCGGACATCGCCGACGAATACAGCCGGAAATTCGCCCCGCTGCTGGGGCTTGCCGGCATTGTGGTGGCTCTGTTGTCACTGATTTTCAACAAAGACACCTCCGGCTCGTTTGAAAAAGTTTATGCGATGCTCACGGCGTTTGCCGGAACGGTGACGATCGGCTCATCGCTTGCGCTGATGCTGATTGTGAACATTCCCCTTGCCAAAGCGTCGAAGAAATACCTCCAGTCCTCCGCGGTCATTCTGGGCTATTCCTCGGTGGAAGCCCACGCGGATGCAAATGCCGTTCTGGTGGATGCCAATCAGCTTTTCCCGAACGGAACGGTCGAGCTTGTCAACCTCAAAGCGCTTTCCACAACGGCAATTGAGGAAAGCATTCTCCTCGCCGCAAGCCTTGCCTGCCAGGCGGGCAGCATTTTGAAAAACACGTTCTTTAAGATTCTGCGCGGCAAAACAGAAATGCTCTATCCGGTGGAAAGCTATATCTACGAAGACGGTCTGGGCTTGTCAGGCTGGATTGAAAACAAGCGTGTACTGTTCGGAACGCGCGAGCATATGCTCAACCACTCCATCGAGGGCATTCCCTCCGCGGCAAAGGAAAAGGAATACGGCAAGGGCAACATCGTGCTTTACCTCTCCGTGTCGGGCGTGGTTTCTGCGCTGTTCGTCGTCCGCGTGCTTGCCTGCGCGCCAGTGAAAACATGGCTGCAAGAACTTGACGACGAAGATATGCTGGTGGTTGTGCGGGCAGTGGACGGCTTTATTTCGCTCAACTTCCTCACCCAGCTGTTTGACGTGTCAATGGACTCGGTCAAGCTGCTCCCGTTCAGCTTCCACAAGGATTACGAGCGCGAAACCTCTTATGTACCGCGTACGCAGGCATCCATGATGTGCGCGGGGCATTTCCCGGCGCTGGCGATGCTGCTGACGGGCGTGAAAAAAATCCAGTTCTTAGCGCTCATGGGCGTGATTTTGCAGATGTCCGCGTCGATTCTCGGCGTTCTGATTGCGCTGATCATGACCATTCTCGGCACGTTCGACCAGCTTTCCTCCTCGGTTGTGCTGTGCTACACCTGCGTGTGGTTCGCGGTAACAATGCTTGCACAGGGCATTAAAAAGCTCTAGCCTTTACGAAGAACAACCCCGTACGTTTCGTTTTCACACGAATGCGTACGGGGTTTCTTTTGTGATTTTTAGCGTGAGGTCAGGAATTTAATCGCGCGCTCGATGCTGTCTTTGGAATTGCCCCAATCGGCATTTGCACCGGCGTTGCGGTAGTCGTACATTTTACAGTAATGCGAAACGTCCTTCGTCAGCTCGTCAAGATATTTTTTCACCAGCTCCTCGCACGCCTTTGCAAAAACCGGCTGCGTTTTTTTGGAAGCGGATTCCGCACAAAGCGTCGTGAGCAGTTCATAATGCGGCAGGCAAAGGTATTTCTGCTCGGAAAACAACCGCCGGAAGTCCGATGAATTTTCAAACAGCTCGAACACCGTCACCAGAAGCCTGTCCATCCCCCATTGGATTTTCGAGCAGACAAAGCAGTCACAGTTTAGCTTCGCGGCTTTTTTCTGCTTGGCGGCGCGGTTCTCAAACAGCTTTTTCCCCGTGAAAATCGTCTGTTCGATTTCCTTGAGGTGGCTCTTCGAGCATCAGCGCGAGCGACAGCCGGTTCTTGCACGCGCGCATCATTTCAAAATGCTCCTTACAAAACCCCAGCTTGTTGGTTTCGATCCGCACGTCCGGCTCCATCATCGCCGCACCCATGATATATTCGATGCAACGCGACTCCAGCATATCGCGCATTTCGCACATCGGGCAGCCGCATTTCGGCTCGAACACCTCGTTGACCGGAATGGTCAGAATGCTTTCTCTCATATGCCAATCTCCTTTGTCGGAAAAGATTTCTTTGACTTGAAAAACCGCGTTTTTTCTAGTATAATGGGTCTATACTACGAATTTTGAGGGGAAAACCGTATGGACTTTTACCGTCGCGGCGCGGACCTTGTCCTGAAGCAGGAGGACTTTGACCTTGACCAGACGCTCGACTGCGGGCAGGCGTTCCGGTGGGAACGGCGCGCGGACGGCGCTTATACCGGTTTTGCGCGCGATCTGGCGCTGGTTATCCGCAGGGAGCGCGACTATTTTGTGCTTGAAAACACCGATGAGGACACGTTCTTGTCGGTCTGGGTGCGGTATTTTGACCTCGCGACCGATTATGCCGCCCTGAAGAACCGCTACGCCGACGACGAAACCTTGTCCGCCGCCTGCCGGTTTTCGCCCGGTATGCGCCTGCTGCGCCAGGACGGCTGGGAGGCGCTTTGCTCGTTCATCCTTTCGCAGAACAACAACATCCCGCGCATCAAGGGCATCATCGCGCGGATGTGCGCGCTGTTCAGCGGCTTCCCGACACCGGCACAGCTTGCACAGGCGGGCGAGGCAGGACTTGCCCCTCTGCGGGCGGGCTTTCGCGCGCGGTATCTCGCCGACGCGGCGCAGAAACTAGTTGACGGCGTCGTCCGGCTCGATTCGCTGGAAACCATGTCCTTAGCGGATGCCCGCGCACAGCTGATGCAGATCATCGGCGTGGGCACAAAGGTTGCGGACTGCGCGCTACTCTACGGGCAGTACCGCACAGAAGTCGTACCGATGGACGTCTGGATGAAACGCGTCATGGCGCGGTTTTACCCCGATGGGCTGCCCGCCTGCACCGCCGCAACGCAGGGCATCGCACAGCAGTACTTGTTCCATTACATCCGCCGCAACCCCGCGCTCTGCGCTTTATAACAAAAAAACCGACCGTCGGCAAAGGCGGTCGGTTTTATGTGGAAGCAAGGCGGCACCGCGCAATTCTGGTGCGCAGGATAGCCACGCTGTTCTTTAAAAACTGATGAACAGCGGTAAAAATTTTGCCAGTTTGTTCAAAAAGACTGTAGCAAGGCTGACGCCCTGCAAGGGATTTTTGGGCAAAATGGCGGAATTTTTGCAAGCTAGATGCGTACCAAGCCGTAGGCGTGAATTGTGCTGTGTTGCCTTAGCCTTCTACCGGTGCGCCCACGGGGCAGACGCCGGCGCAAGCGCCGCAATCAATGCAGGTCGCTTCGTCGATCACATAGATCGAGTCGCCCTGAGAAATCGCATTGACCGGACATTCGCTTTCGCATGCACCACAACTGATGCAATCCTCTGTAATTTTGTAAGCCATGTAAAAAACCTCCCTTTGATGTTCTGATCAGAAAGCATTCGCTTTCTACATCTTTTATCATATCAGCTTTCGGTGAAAAAAGCAAGTGCATTCCGGAAAATTTGCATGAAAAGCGCAGGATGCTCGTTCATTTTCAGCAATTTGCTTAAATTTCACGCTGCCTGCCGTGCAGTTTCACCAACATTCTGCGCATTTTCCCTGATATTTCCGAAACATGCTATTACCCGCGCATTTTGACCGGTGAGCTTTTACAGCACGCCCGTCAGCGCCAGAATCCACGGCGACAAGTAAATCAGCACCGCTCCCGTCCAGCAGGCAGGCGCGCTATAGGAAATCTTTTTTACGCGGTACAGCCGGCGGAACAGCGCCGTTAAGCCCGCCGCCGTTCCCAGATACGCCAGCAGCAGCACGATCTGAAAAAGCGACTCCAGCATGAGATTGTCTGCTTTCTGCACACCGCCCCAGCCCGCGACCATCAGCTTCGCAAACAGCGCCAGACTAAGCAGCATCGCCCCCCACACCGGCAGCACCCAGCGGATTTCCAGCCAGAAGCGAAGGAGCAACGTCGCCGTCATCCCAGCCGCCGCCGCAACGATCAGCCCCATGCCGATGTAAAAGCTTTTCACGCTGTCCAGCGCCGCATCCGCACTGCTTTTCCAGAGAAAATAAATCCCCGTGCCAATCCCCGCCGCGCACAGCACAATCAACACGAGCGTGATCAGATTTTTGTGTTTTTTCATCATTGCAATTATTCCATGCTTTCCCATTTCATCCGCGCGCCGCATATTCCTGCGCAAGCCAGTTCATCCGTTTTTCCAGCCAGCTTTTCATGTATGCGACCTGCTCGTTATAGCTGCCCAGCGCCTTGACTTCGTCGGAACACCAGTTGAAATTGCGTTCCCAATTGTGATAATCATTCGTAAAAGACGCGCCGTCTGCATCGATGAGCGCGGTGATTTTCGCCAGCATATGCGCAAGCACATCCTCCCGCACCGCAGCAAAGCGCGTGGTATACTGCGCCCGAAACTCTGGCACATCCATCAGCGCGGCAAACAGGAAGTTCTTTTCCGCCACAAAATCCGCGTCCGCCGCCCCGGTATCGCCGCAGCCCATGCTCAGATCGCAGTCCCACAGCGGACCGAATTTCAGCTTTCCACCGGCGGTTTTATAAAAATACGCGCTCGACTGGCTGATGTCCTGCGATTTGATGATTTCCGCCGCCATAAAGCCGTTGATGAACGAATCCACGTCAATCCTCGCCTGAATTTCATCCCAGTTTTTTGTCAGAATCACCGCGTAGGTCTGATCCATAAAATCCTTGATGTATGCTGTCTGCGCGGCGTTATCCCCGCCGTCCGGATCGGGGGATTTTACCGCAAAGCACTCGTTGACCGTGTTCATCCAGAACCAGCCCTCGCCCTCGTCGCCGGTATCGCCGCCGGTGTAATACGCGCGGTAGTCCTGTTCAATCAAGAAATCCGTCTGCGCGGGATCGGTTGCGGGCACGGGGTTGATGTCCACCCGCCCGCTCCCCGTTTCAATCTGGTCGCAGAGGGTGTAAACGCCCTGATAACCGCCGTTGACATACACATCCACCGGCACACACACCGAAGAGAACGTTCCCGCCGGCGACAGGTACGCGTAGAGGTCATATGCAATCACGTTGTGCAGCAGCGTCTTGTCATAACTATTCGCCAGCAGCGTCCAGCTCCGCTCGGCGTTTCTGCCGAACATCGATACCTGCTGGTCAAATTTAATCCGCAGCGGCTTTTTCCACGGCTCGGCGGTGGAATTTCCCCGCAGCCGCACACCGGCAGCCTGCGCCGTTACATCATTCCCTGCCGCATTGGAAACAGAAACCGTCGCGTCGGTGTAAGCCTCCATGCCCAGCGTGTAATCCGCATCGTCAGTAACAATGTCCACGCGCGGCAGCGTGCTGTCGGCAATCGGCTCGGCGGGTTGCTCCAACAGCTTGACGGGCTTCACCTTTGTGACTTGCTTTGCCGCGGGACGTTCGGGCGAGGCGACATCCTTCGATCCGGCATCGGACGCATCCTCCTGCGATGCTTTCGACACATCAAACACCGTCACGGAGTCCGCCCCGCCCAGCCCGCAGGCACTCGTCAGCAGCACCGCTCCCGCACACACAAGCACCTTGATTAAAATTCTCATTCAGTTTCCGCGCCTGCTTTCGTTTTTTAGAAGTCAGAGGTCAGAGGTCAGATGTTAGAAATTAGGAGGACACATCGCACAAAATCCCCACATCGCTCAAACCCACAAACTTCCCCATACAAAACAACGGGTTTCCAAAGGGTCGTAGCTGCCGCGCACGGCAGCTTGACCCTCTTGGCGGGGTATGGGGCAGCGCCACATTACATATCGTAGATTTCAGCGCTGGTGAGGATTTTGTAGCCGGCTTCGCTGAGGCAGGAGATGGCGTTTTCGTTGTTTTCGACGCGGAAGATGATGTAGGCGGTGTCGTCGGTTTTGCTGATGAATGCGTACATATACTCGACGCTGATGTTGTTGGCGTAGAGTGTTTCCATCGCGCCGGCGAGCGCGCCGGGCTTGTCGGTGATGCCGATTGCGATAACATTTGTGATGGTCACGGAATAATCATTTTCCTTGAGCAGGGCAAGCGTCTTGTCGGGGTCGTTGACGATCAGGCGCAGAATGCCGAAATCCTTGGTGTCTGCAATAGACATGGCACGGATATCGATCTGATTATCCCCTAAAAGCTTTGTGATGGAGGAGAGCCTGCCGGGTTTGTTTTCCACGAAAACAGAAAGCTGTTTGACTGTCATAATAATCCACCTTTCGTTGCGCGACGCGCTTATATTAATTTTCTTTTATCGATGACGCGAACCGCCTTGCCCTCGCTGCGTTTGATGGTTTTCGGTTCAACCAGACGGATCTTTGCGGAAATGCCCAGGGTTGAATCAATCGCATTCTTGATAGAAGCCTCCATGTCCTCGATACTGCCGACGGTGTCGCCGAGCATTTGCTCGGAAATCTCCACCTGAACCTCGAGCACGTCGGTATTGTTGATGCGATCAACAATGAGCTGATAGTGGGGTGCGGTGAGATTGAGCGAAAGCAGAACGCTTTCGATCTGCGACGGGAACACGTTTACGCCGCGGATGATGAGCATATCGTCGGTTCTGCCGCGCGGCTTCATCATCTTCACAAGCGTTCTGCCACAGGCGCATTTTTCGCGCTTGAGCGTGCAGATGTCACGGGTGCGGTAGCGGATGAGCGGGAAGGCTTCTTTGGTGATGCAGGTGAACACCAGCTCGCCCTGCACACCGTCGGGAAGCACCTCGCCGGTGTCGGGGTCGATGATTTCGGGGATGAAATGATCCTCGTTGACGTGCATACCGTTTTGCTCCATACAATCAAAAGCAACGCCGGGGCCGATGATTTCGGTCAGCCCGTAAATATCCATGGCTTTGAGCCCGAGCTTGTCCTCGATTTCCGCGCGCATTTCCTCCGTCCACGCTTCCGCGCCGAAAATGCCTGCCTTGAGCTTGATGTCGTCCTTTGTGATGCCCATCTCGTTCATGGTTTCGGCAATGAACAGCGCATAGGACGGCGTGCAGCAGATCACCGTCGAGCCGAAGTCCTTGATGATGTTGATCTGGCGGTTGGTATTGCCGCTTGAAACGGGAATGGTGGTCATGCCGACCTTTTCCGCGCCACCATGCAGCCCCAGCCCGCCGGTAAACAAGCCGTAGCCGTAGGAAACGTGCATGAAGTCGGTTTTGTCAGCACCCGCCGCGGTCAGCGCACGCGCGCAGCAGTTCGCCCAGATGTCGAGGTCGTTTCTTGTATAGCCCACGACAATCTGCTTGCCAGTCGTTCCGGAAGAAGCGTGCAGCCGCACAACATCCTCCATCGGCACGGCGAATAGCCCGTAGGGGTAGGTATCCCGCAAATCCTGTTTGTACATAAAGGGCAGCTTTTTCAGGTCGTCCGCCGACTGAATGTCCTCCGGCTTTACTCCCATTTCGTCCATTTTAGCGCGGTAATATGCGACGTTTTCATACACCCTGCGCACCGTCTGCGAAAGGCGGAAGCTTTGCAGCGCCTTCATCTCCGACGGTGTCGCACACTCCAGTGATTCTTCCCAATAACCCACCGAAATTCCCTCCATCATTCTGTTTTAATAAACTGTATTATTAGCTGCCGAAATCGCTTTCCCGCAGCCCTTGCCCGATTTACGCAATCGCTCTGCCCAGCGCAAACGCCTTTTTGTTCAGCTCAAGGAATTTCGCGGGAACGCATGCTTCCAGCGCCGCCTGCCACGCTTCTTCGGGGAACGCCATTTTCTTCGACACCACGCCCATCAGCACCACGTTAGAAGCCTTTGCGCTGCCCGCTTCCTCCGCCAGAGAAAGCGCATCCGCCGCGATGACATCGATGCCGAGGGCTTTGATTTTTTCCACAATGTCCTCCGGATAAACCGCAGCACCCGTAATCACCGGCATGGGATCGATTTTCTGCGTCGAAGTCACAAGGTGTCCGCCTTTTTTCAGATAAGAAACATAGCGCGACGCTTCGAGCTGTTCAAAGCTGATGATGATGTCCGCCTCGCCCTGTTCGATGACAGGGGAATAGACAGCTTCACCGTATTTGACATAGGTCACAACCGACCCGCCGCGCTGGCTCATGCCATGCACCTCGGACACCTTCACGTCATAGCCCGCCGACAACAAGACGTTTCCGATCAGGCGCGAAGCAAGCAGCGAGCCCTGTCCACCCACGCCAACAATCATGATTGATTTTGTTTCCATTTATAAATCCTCATCTCTGATAATTTCCGCTTATACTGACTACTCCGAAAGCCATTGCGACATTCTGCAACCGAAATGATCGTCCGGTCTTTTTACAAATCCGAATTGTTTATAAAACGATTCTTTCCCTTTTGCCGACATCAGAACCAGATGAATCTGATAGCCGTCTTTCCGGCGCTCCCGAACATTCGCCATCACACGGTTCATCAATTCCGTGCCGATGTATCTGCGCTGGTATTCCGGAAGAACCAGAACATCCGCGATATAGGCGATATATCCGCCGTCCGTCACAAGACGCGCCATGCCGACTGTTTTTGCGCCGTCCTTTGCGACCGTCATAAACACACTGCCGTTGAGTCCCGCTTGTGCCTGTTCCGGACAAATCTGCGGCCATCCGGCAGAAGCCCGCAGCAGATTATAATCATCAACCGCAATGCGGTCGGTGTAGGTGATTTCCATTTCGTACTTCCCTTATTCCGGCGTTTCAATCGCGCCGAAGCGGCAGAGCGCCTTGCAGATGCCGCAGCCCACACAAAGGGTGCGGTCGATCTCCGCCTTTTTGTTCTTCACCGAAATCGCCGGGCAGCCGATTTTTAAGCAAGCCTTGCAGCCCGTGCATTTGTCCTTGTTGATCCGCAGCGCGGGCTTCGCTTTGACATATTTGAGCAGCGCGCAGGGGCGGCGGGAAATGATCACACTCGGCTCGTCCGCGGCAAGCTCCTCAACAATCGCGTCCTCGGTGGCTTTCATGTCATAAGGGTCAACCACGCGCACGCGCTTGATGCCGACCGCGCGGCAAAGCTCCTCGAGATTCACCGCCGCCGCCGGGTCACCCTTGAGGTTCACGCCCGTGGTGGGGTTGTGCTGATGTCCGGTCATGCCGGTGATGGAGTTATCAAGAATCAGAACAAGCGAATTTGTCGCGTTGTAAGCGATGTTCACAAGCCCGGTGATGCCGCTGTGCATAAAGGTCGAGTCGCCGATGACCGCCGCAGATTTGCACGCCGCATCCGCACCGAGCGCCTTGTTATAGCCATGCAGCGCGCTGATTGACGCGCCCATGCAGATGGTCGTATCCATCGCCGAAAGCGGAGCGGCAGCGCCGAGCGTGTAGCAACCAATATCGCCGGAAACCATCACCTTATGCTTTGACAGCGCATAGAACACACCGCGATGGGGACATCCCGCACACATCACGGGCGGGCGCACCGGCACGTTCTCCGGAAATTGCAGAAATTCCGCTTTTTTGCCTAGCAGCTTCTCCGCGATAATCGCCTGTGAAAGCTCACCGATGAAGCCGAAAATCTCTTTTCCCGCACAGTCCACACCCAGCGCCTTGCAGTGCTGCTCGATGATGCCGTCGAGTTCTTCAATCACGATAATTTTTTTATGCTTTGTCGCAAAGTCTTTGATCAGACGCTCCGGCAAGGGGTTAACCACGCCGAGCTTTAAGTAGGAAACCGTATCGCCGAGCGCTTCCTTTGCGTACTGATAAGCGATGCCGCTTGTGATCACGCCGGTGTCGGATTCGTTAAGTTCAACGCGGTTTAACTCCGAGGTTTCCGCCCATGCAATCAGCTTTTTGGTGCGTTCCTCGACAAATACGTGTCTGCCGCGCGCGTTGTTGGGCATCATGACGTATTTCGCGGGATTTTTTATGTAGGGCTTGATTTCATCGCCCGCGCGGTCGAGCAATTCCACCGCCGACTGGGAATGTGAAACGCGGGTGGAAAGCCGCACGATAACGGGCGTGTCGAATTCCTCGGACAGTTCAAATGCTGCTTTGGTGAAAGCCTTACATTCGCCGGAATCGCTCGGTTCAAGCATCAGAACCTTTGACGCAATCGCGTGGTGGCGGGAATCCTGCTCGTTCTGCGACGAGTGCATCCCCGGGTCGTCGGCGACGGCGATCACAAGCCCGCCGTTGACACCGGTGTAAGCGACGGTGTAAAGCGGGTCGGCGGCGACGTTCAGCCCGACGTGTTTCATCCCGCAGAACGCGCGCGCCCCGCCGATGGACGCGCCGATTGCGGCTTCCATCGCAACTTTTTCGTTGGGCGCCCACTCGGCGTAAACCGCATCGTATTCCGCGACATATTCGGTAATCTCGGTGGACGGCGTTCCGGGATAAGACGACACAAAGCGGCAGCCGCCCTCGTACAGTCCCCTTGCAAACGCTTCGTTTCCGAGCATCAGTTTCTTCATTGGTAATAACATCCTTTCCATTCCGGCGGCGCAAGCAAAGGCTTGCCGCGCAATCCGCCGCATCCTGTTCAGCTAACGGCTTTATTCATCCGGCAATCAGCTTACTCATCAGTCAGTATAACATATTTCGGACAAAAATTCAAGTGCGAACGCTTTGATTTCTAGGGCATCACCGCATAATTCTGGTGCGCATATTGCGCAGTCAGAAATTTCGTCAGTTTGCTCAAAAAGACCGCAGGAAGGCCGCCGCCTTTCAAGGGATTTTTGGGCAAACTGACGGAATTTATGCAAGCAAGATGTACGCCAAGCCGCAGGCGCGAATTGTGCGGTGATGCCCTAGACTTTTCGCAAAGAAACCGCGCACCGCGCCTTGCCCTCACACAAAAAATGTGGTATACTTGAAAATGAAATCCGATCCTGCTGTCATAAAAGGTGAAACGATGGATAAATTTACTGTTTTAAAAGAATATTTCGGGCATTCCGCGTTCAAGCCCGGTCAGGCGGAGCTGATTGACAGCCTGCTTGCCGGGCGCGACGCGCTGGGAATTATGCCCACCGGCGCGGGAAAATCGGTGTGCTATCAGATTCCGGCTTTGTTGCTGCGCGGGATGACGGTGGTAATTTCGCCGCTGATTTCGCTGATGAAGGATCAGGTGGAAGCCCTCGCCGAGTCGGGCATTCCCGCCGCCTGCATCCACAGCGCCATGACCGCCGCACAGTATGCCGACACCCTCCGCTCTGCTGCGGACGGCGCGTACAAGCTGCTCTATGTCGCGCCCGAGCGCCTTTCCGTGGACGGCTTTTTGAGCCTTGCCGCGCGGATTCCCGTCGCGATGGTCGCCGTGGACGAGGCGCACTGCGTTTCGCAATGGGGGCAGGATTTCCGCCCGAGCTATCTGCGCATCACGGAGTTCCTCGCCGCCCTCCCCCGCCGCCCGGTACTGAGTGCTTTTACCGCCACTGCCACGCAGGAGGTGCGCGCGGACATTGTCCGGATGCTCGGCTTGAACGAGCCGTTCACCGTCACCACCGGCTTTGACCGCCCGAATCTGTATTTCGGCGTGAGAAAGCCGCGCGATAAATTCGCGGAGCTTCTGAAAATTCTCAGCGCCGATAAAACACGCTGCGCGATTGTTTACTGCCTTGCGCGGAAAACCGTCGAGGAGGTCTGCGAAAACTTAAACGCCGCCGGCTTTGCCGCGACGCGCTATCACGCCGGCTTGAGCGACGAGGAGCGCACGGCGAATCAGGACGATTTCATCTTTGACCGCCGCCGTGTCATGGTCGCGACAAACGCGTTCGGCATGGGCATCGACAAGTCTGACGTTTCGCTGGTTGTGCATTACAATATGCCGAAAAACATCGAGAGTTATTATCAGGAAGCCGGACGAGCGGGGCGCGACGGCGAGCCTGCGGAATGTATCCTGCTTTACAGCGGCAGGGATGTCCGCACGAATCAGTTCCTGATTGAAAACAGCGATACCGCCGGCGAGTCTGCCGACCCAGAGGTGCGCGCGCAGGTGAAAGAAAAAGACCGCGCGCGGCTGAAAATGATGACCGTCTATTGCGGCTTGAACGGCTGCCTACGCGAATTCATCCTGCGCTATTTCGGGGAAACCGCACCGTCGTTCTGCGGCAACTGCTCGACCTGCGCGTCGAATTTCGACACGGTGGACATCACGCTCGATGCGCAGAAAATTGTTTCCTGCGTTTACCGCATCGCGCAAAAAGGACGCAATTACGGCAAGTCGATGGTTGTTTCCGTTGTGCGCGGGCTGAAGAATGAAAAGCTTCTCGCCGCCGGATTTGACAAGCTTTCCACCTACGGCTTGCTGGCGGACGTTTCGCGCGACCGCGTGCGAACGATGCTTGATTTTCTGATCGAGCAGGGCTATCTGCTTTTGTCCGACGACGAGTTTCCGGTGGTGAAGCTGTCCGCGCGCTCAGCGGAAATTCTGCGCGACCGCAAGCCGCTTGAGATGAAGCTTGCCCGCGAGGAAGCCCCCGCGCCGGAAAAGCCCCTGCACAGCCTAAACGAGGGCTTGTTTGCCGCGCTGAAAAAGCTGCGCGCCCATCTGGCGGCGCAGACGCATCTGCCGGCGTACATCATTTTCACCGACGCAGCGCTGACGGATATGTGCCGCAAGCTGCCGGTGACAAACGAGGAATTTCTCGCAGTTGCTGGCGTGGGCACGCGCAAGGCGGCGCAGTACGGCGCGTTGTTCTGCGCGGAAATCGAGCAGTATCTTGCGGCGCACCCGGCGCTTTCCGACACGCCAAACACCCCGCAAGCCGCCGCGCCGCAGCAATCCGGAGAACCTGCCGCGCGGCAAAAAGATGCCACCCCCATCCATTGGAGCGGCGAGGAAACGCGCCTGCTGGTCGGGGAATTCTTCTCCGGCACGGACATCGACCAGCTTGCCCGCGCGCACGGCACAACCCCCGCTGACGTAAAAAGCCGCCTTGCGGCGATGGGAATTTCGTAGTAAGTTGTCAACTAAACGTCCAAGCGTTCCCGAGAAGCCGCCTTGCGGCGCTGGGGATTACCTAGCGGGTTATCCGCAAAAAGTCCGGAGCGTTCCTGCAAAAACAGGTGCGCTCCGGACTTTAGACTGAAGAAAAAGTCTATACTCATTTCCCGAATGCCCACAAGAATCACAAAGCAGCAGCGAAAACACAAATCTGCTAAGCAAAACAAAGTACAATCCTAAAAACAACGGGTTTCCAAAGGGGGCATGCCCCCTTTGGAAGGAGTGTGTCAATGCTGTCGTGCGCGACAGCAAGGGCGGCGCCCCCTGACTAGGGTTAAGCTACAGTCTGAGTCCGGCGCGTTCCTGCAAAAACAGGTACGCGCCGGACATGATTATTTCACCGCACCGCCGTGGAAAAAGCATTCATAGATCCGCTCGCCCTTGAACAGGATTTCCTCATAACCCTGAAACCACGCAAGCGTTCCCTCCCACCGGCACAGGTAGAGGGCATCCCCCGCGGCGTAATGCGCCGGCCCACGGTACGGCGCGTCGTAAGGCACTTCGCACAGCGCCGCTTTAAGGAAATCCCCCGAGAACGCCGCCCCCGTCACCCTGCCGGAATAATTCATCGCAAACACCGGCTCGCCGTGTTCCCAGACAGCTTCTTCGCCGGAAAACCGCTCGCCGCCCAGATAGCTGTCGATGTAAAGAAACGCGCCCTCGGCATACCGCAGATCGTGCGACGCCGGGCGGGACGATGCGCACTCCGCGCCCTTGCCCGCGTAGGTTTTCCGCTTTGCCGTCATCAGAAACCCGCGCAGCGCGTCTTCGCCGACAGTGCGCGGCAAAGGTGCTTGCAGGCACGATTCCCCGTCGCGCACCAGATAGTCCACCGACACACCGAACAGCTCCGCCAGCCGAATGAGATGCACAAGCTCCGGCACGCTCTGCCCGCTCTCCCACTTCGCCACCGACTGCCGCGACAGCACCATCTCGTCCGAAAGCTGCTCCTGCGACCAGCCGCGGCGCTTGCGGCACACCGCCAGTTTCTCTGAAAAATCCATACCCGCTCCCCGCTTCCTGTTTTTTATTGCTCCACCAATGAAAGCTTGCGCTCTGATTGGTGGAGCAATATCATCATAGCATATCCAGGCGTGTTTGGCAACCAACTCCCGCGCGCGATTTCGCAGCCACCGGCTGCGCGCGAAAAAGCCCGGTGCAGATGTACCGGGCTTTTTGTTGTTATTTTGCTTTCGCAGATTTCACCGATGAATAAGAACTGTAATACTGTACCCCGCCGACGGTTTTATACGAGCGGACTTTGTAATAATATGTTTTGCCTTTGGTCAGTCCGGTGTTGGTGTAGCTCGTTGCGGTTGTGGTTTTTATCTTAGTGTATGTACCTGTTTTTGCGGTCGCGCGGTAAATCACATAGCCCGATACGCCGGAAACCTTGGTGAATTTCACCGTGGCTTTTTTTGCGCCTGCGGTGACGGAGGAGAGGGTTGCGGCTTTCGGGTTGATTTTAAATGTTTTGGTGATTGTTCCGGTGTAGTTGCCTTTGCCGGTGATTGTCAAGGTTGCCTTACCGACGGCGGTGTTGTTTTTGTATATAACGGTGTAGTCCGTGCCGAGCTTGAGGGTAGTTGTGCCGTTTTTCAGGGTAACAGTCGGCTTGATTGCCGCGCCGGTATAAGTCGCGTCCTTGGGCTGGCTGGCAGTGAAGCCGATGATGGGCTTTTGAATCAGATAATAATCAAAGCCATTATCAAGGGCATATTGTTCACCGGCAGTGCCGTAATAGCAGTTGATTGTGAATCCGGGAACTTTAGGAAAGGATGGACCGTAACTGCTTCTTGCAGCAACCATACAAATATCATCAACATCGTAATATCCGAATGCTTCACTTCCTATGCTTGTCACGCCGGCTGGGATTGTAACTTCAGTCAGGCTTGTGCAGTTGGCAAAAGCATCTTCATCGATACTGGTTACGCTGTTGGGAATGTTGATACGCGTAAGGCTTGAACAGTCAAAGAAAGCATTCTGGTCAATGCTGGTAACACCTTGGGGGATCACCAAGCCGGTCAGATGGGCGCATCCGGAGAATTGAGCAAATCCGATGCTTGTTATGCCGCTCGGCAAGGATGCGAAAACGAGGTCGGAACAATTTTCAAACATTCCGTCTCCGATGCCGCTGACACTGTCCGGAATCACAATACTGGTCAGCCCCGCGCCGTAGAAAGCGCCCTCTCCGATGTACGTCACGCTGGTCGGGATTTTTAGTTCCGTCAAGCTGATGCAAAATGAAAACGCACGATTTCCGATGAGCGTGATCTGCGAGGAAAGCGAAATGCTTGTCATCTCTGTGCAGGAGTCGAAGGCACCCGTGCCGATTTTTGTCACGCTTAACGGAATTGAAACGGAATGCGCGGCAGCGGGGCAGCGCAGCAGCGTCGTCACGTCTTTATCGTATAACACGCCGTCGATGCTTGTATATTCCGTGTTCGCAGAGTCAACATCAATGCTTGTCAAATCAGTACAAGCGTCGAACGCATATGCATCGATTTCTTTCACGCCGGAAGGAATCACAATTCCGGTCAGATGCGCACAGCCGCCAAACGCGCTGTCGCCAATCGTTTTTACACTTTCCGGAATTGTCACATCGGTCAAATTGTCGTTGTAATAAAATGCTCTCTCTCCGATGCTGGTAACACCGGACGGAATTGTTACCATGGTGAATGAGAAACTGTTCCATGAAAAGGCATTATCGCCGATCTTCGTCACACTTTTTCCGTCAATCTCAGAAGGAATAACCATGGCTGTTTCCGAACCGGTATAACCGGTAACTTCAACCGTGCCGTCGCCAAGCACTTCATACTCATAATTCCCGCTCGTCAGCGTGTCCGCATATGCCGACGGCGCCCCGCCGAAGAGTCCGTTCATTTGTGCAGGCACAGCGCCTGTTGCCGCACTCAACAGCATAATCGCCGCCGATGCAGCCGCAATGAGTTTCTTTTTCATCAATTTCATTCTCCCATGTTGTTCGTTTTCATCCGAATACTGGTTTTCCTAAATACATTATAACAAATTGTATTTTCTTTGTCAATTGTTTTTGTAGATTTTTCAAACTGTGTGAGAATTCTCCCTCCGTCCGTGGCGTAAATTCGCGCTTGCTTTTTCACCCGCGCTATGTTATAATTTTTCACATAAAATATTACTTCAGGACTACAAACAGGATTGATAAAAATCGAAAGGTATGAGGGATGTATGGGCATGGTAGAAGCAACGGCGGCAAACAGCGAAGCGCTGATGGAAATCACCATCGGGGATCTGCTGGCGCGGATGGCGGCGCAGTATCCGGACGACAACTTCGTGAAGTACACCGACCGGGATTATTGCCGGACTTGGAAGGAATTCAATGAAGAAGCCGAGGAAGTCGCGCGCGGATTTCTGAACCTTGGCGTGAAAAAAGGCGACCACATCGCCATCTGGGCGACGAATATTCCCGAGTGGCTGCTCACGCTGTTCGCAACGGCAAAAATCGGTGCGGTGCTGGTCACGGTCAACACCAATTATAAGGTCTTTGAGCTGGAATACCTGCTCAAGCAGTCAGACACGAAATATCTCGTCATGTGCGGCGGAACGCGCCACATCAACTATTTCGACATCATCAACGAGCTGATTCCGGAGCTGGAAACAGCCGGCGGCGGCGAGCTGAATGTCAACCGCCTGCCCTGCCTGAAATACATCTTCCACACCGAAGCGGAGGAACACAAGGGCATCGCGCACTTCAGGTCGCTTTACGGCAAGAATTCCCCCGCCGATTTTGCCGCTTATGACCGGCGCTACGCACAGCTGACCCCGCACGATATCGTCAATATGCAGTATACTTCCGGCACAACGGGCTTCCCGAAGGGCGTAATGCTCACCCACCACAACATCGTCAACAACGGTAAGGCAATCGGCGACTGCATGAAATTCACCCACAACGACCGACTCTGCGTCACCGTGCCGTTTTTCCATTGCTTTGGACTGGTGCTTGCGATTATGTCCTGCCTGACCCACGCGTCGTCGATGGTGCCGATTGACGCGTACCAGCCGGAAAAATGTATGCAGGCGATTCAGGATGAGCTTTGCACGGCATTCCACGGCGTGCCAACCATGTTCATCGCGATTCTTGATCATCCGGAATTCAAGAACTACAAATTCCCGCGCCTGCGCACCGGCATCATGGCGGGTTCGCCCTGTCCGGTAAAGGTCATGAAGCAGGTCATGGACGAAATGGGCGCAAATGAAATCACCATCACCTTCGGTCAGACCGAGCTTTCCCCCGCCTGCACCATGACGACCACCACCGACAGCATCGAGCGCCGCGTTTCCACCGTCGGCAAAGCGCTTCCGGGCGTGGAATGCAAAATCATCAACCCCGAAACCGGCGAGATCTGCCCGACCAATGTGCCGGGCGAATTCTGCGCGCGCGGTTATAACGTGATGAGGGGCTATTATAAAATGGAAGAAGCCACCCGCCAGACCATCGACGCGGACGGCTGGGTGCATTCCGGCGATCTTTGCACCTGCGACGAGGACGGTTATTACAAAGTAACCGGCAGAATCAAGGACATGATCATCCGCGGCGGCGAAAATATTTACCCTAAGGAAATCGAGGAATTCCTCTACACCGTGCATGACAAGGTAAAGGACGTTCAGGTTATCGGCGTTCCATCGGTGAAATATGGCGAGGAAGTCATGGCTTGCATCATCCTCAAAGAGGGCGTTGCATGGACAGAGGACGAGGCGAAAAAGGTTGTCGCGGCAAATATGGCGTTCCACAAAGTGCCGAGCTATGTGGCGTTTGTGGAGTCGTTCCCGATGAACGGCGCGGGCAAGATTATGAAATACAAAATGCGCGAGTGGGCTGTGGAATTCCTGGGGCTTCAGGACGCGGCGAATATTGTCACAGCGTAATCTGATACGATGAAAGGACGAACGTTTATGAAACTAGCATTTTCAACCCTGGGCTGTCCGGACTGGACGCTCGGTGAGATTTTTTCTGCGGCAAAGGATTTAAGCTTTGACGGCGTGGAAATCCGCGGCATCGGCAACGAGGTTTACGCACCCGCCGCAAAGCCGTTTCAAGTCGCGCACATCGTGAAAACCCGTGAGGAAATCGCCGCGATGGGTGTTCCGGTCGTCATGCTCGCAACGGGAATCTGCCTTGGACAGCCCGTTCTGCGGGAAAGCAATTTCACGGAAGCAAACGAATATTTCGCGCTGGCAAAAGCGCTGGATGTCAGTCTGATGCGCGTGATGATCGAAAGCACGCCCCAGCCCGAGCGGAGCGACTACGCGGCGGCGGTGGAGGCATATGCGCAGCTTTGCGACGAAGCGGCGCGCTTCGGCGTCTGCCCACTGATTGAAACCAACGGCTCGCTGGCGGATTCCGCGCGAATGAATCAGTTTATGAAAGACACCGCCCATCCGAACAGCGGCGTGCTGTGGGACATCCACCACCCGTTCCGCTTTTTCGACGAATCGCCGGAGAAAACCTGCGACAGGCTTGCGGGTCTGGTGAAGTACGTGCATGTCAAGGACAGCCGCGTGGAAAACGGAAAAATCGTTTATAAAATGCTTGGCTACGGCGACGTTCCCGTGCGGGAAGCAGTGCGCGCACTCGCGGGTGCGGGTTACGACGGGCTGTTGTCACTGGAATGGGTAAAGCGCTGGTGTCCGGAGCTGGAGGACGGTGGAATTGTGTTCTCGCATTTCGTGAATTTCATGCGCGGGCTGAAGTAAGGGCGGCTTGCTGCGCGTAATGCCGTAAGCCTGTTTCAAGCGAATCATGCAGGTCAGCTCCTCAAAATCTAGGCAAAAATCATTGCATTGACCGCACAGCTTGCAATATTTAACGGATTTTCGACTACATTCGCCCTTACAAACATGACTTTTCGTACAATTAGGTCGGTGAACACAGGCATTGTAGGAAACTGTATCGTAACCCGATTTCTCGGCAGATGCATACTTTTAACTTCTCTGGAAACAGTGCTTCTGCTACAGTATTTTAGTATAGCATAATAATGATGTAGGTGTAAAAATATGTTTGCGTTTTTTGATGAATTTGATTACTTGTCCGGAGACAAAGTTATATTAAAAATAATTGAGAAAAACAAAGGCAATAACGAAATCGTTCCATTTTATTACTATGATATATACAATTGTGATGATGTTCATGTAGGTAAAATCAGCATACGCATCGGAAATAATCTCCATTCTTATTACAATGGTCACATAGGGTATGAAATTTTTGATGAATACAGAGGAAATCATTATTCTTATGAAGCAGTGAGATTGATTCTACCAGTTGCAAAAGCACACAAAATGCCGGAATTATTTTTGACTTGCACGCAATCAAACACAGCTTCAATTAAAATAATAGAAAAGCTCGGCGGAATTAAAAAAGAGGTAGTTAAAATCCCAAAAGAATGTTTTTTTTACCGTGAAGGAATAGAGGATTATTGTATTTATAATTTATCATTATTGAAATGCGAATAGCCGAATTGTGTTCTCGCATTTCGTGAATTTCATGCGCGGGCTGAAGTAAGAGCGGATCGGGTTGGCTTATTCAACCGCGCGCAAAGAAAGGAACGCAGATGCTCAAAGCGATTTACCCCGTCATCGGCAACGAAAAGTCGCTCCCGTTCTATCTGACCGGCATTGGTGTGAGCGCGCCGGAATATCACGTTGTGCGGGAAACCGGACTGGTATCGCACCAGTTTCTTTACACCACTGCGGGACGCGGGAAGCTTGTCGTTGACGGATGTTCATATCTTCAGAGTGAAGGCTCGCTGTTCTATATGCCGCCCGCCGTGCCGCATGAATATTTTCCAGAAAACGGCGAATGGACGACGCACTGGGTTGTCTTTCGCGGTGAACACCTGCCCGCGCTGATGCGGGAGATGGGATTTTCCGGCTGGCTTGCGCGTGACAATGCGGATCTGAAGCCGATCGCATGGATCTTTGACGCGATTTTTTCCGCCGCAAACACGCCGCTCACCGGCGCGCAGCGCTGCTCGGTGCTGCTGTATGAGTTGATTCTGGCGATGAAAAAGCTGCTCCTTTCCCCGCACACACAAAGCGACGCAGAAAGCGCCCTGACGGACGCGGTGGCGTTCATCAACATTAATTACGCCGCCGACATTACCTTAGAGCAATTAGCGCGGCTGTCGGGAGTTTCGCTCCAGTATTTCTGCCGCATTTTCAAAGCAGGAATGGGTATGCGCCCGATGGAATACATTGCCCGCAAGCGCATTGCGCAGGCTAAAATTGCGCTGGCGAACACTGACGCGCCGATTTGCGCCGTCGCCGCTCAAGTCGGCTACCGCGACCTGACCTATTTCGGGATGGTGTTCAAAAAGCACGAGGGCATTTCGCCGTCCGCTTTCCGGAAAAACAAAAGCATGCACAGCATTTAAGTTTCATATCTTTAGAATAAAATCAAAATTTCAGATTGACGCAAACACTTTTTTCGGCGATAATAGCATTGAGATACAAATCTGATTTGAATCGAGATGTTGTTATGAAAAAGCTGAAACACATTCTTTGCGTCATGCTGTGCGCGGCATTGCTCCCCGTTGCGCCGCTTTCCATGGACGCGGGGGCGGAGGAAAAAACAATGGATATCGTCATCGACGGCTCAAAGGCAAAAACAGCAGAAAACATGCGCAACCGCGGTGCCGGCATGGTCAGCGGCAACAATTCCTCGCGGCTGCTGCTGGACTACAAAACGGAAAACCCCGACGCTTACTGGGAAATCCTCAATTACATCTTCGGTGAAAAGGGCATCGGCATCACCCATCTCAAGCTTGAAATGGGTTCGGACATCAACTCCTCATCCGGAACAGAACCCGCCGTGAAGCGCACCGCGGACGAGAAAGCGGACGTGACGCGCGGCGCGGGCTATCAGCTTGCGGCGGACGCGCTGACCATCAACCCCGACCTGACGCTGGATATGCTCTGGTGGAGCGAGCCGCTCTGGGTGACGAAAGCCGATGACCGTTACGCCGCGCGGTATCAGTGGTATAAAGAAACGCTTGACGCGGCTTATGAAACCTACGGGCTGAAATTCCAGTACGTCAGTGCGACGCAGAATGAAAAGGCGATCGATCCGGCGTGGATCAAGTATCTTTCCGCGCATTTAAAAGCCGAGCAGGGCGCGCCCTATGATTACGCGGCAATCAAAATTGCGGCTTCCGACGAGGTCGGCGGCTGGTCGATCGCAACGCGTATGCTTGCCGATCCGGAGCTGCTTGACGCGGTGGACGTGATGAGCAGCCATTACACCAGCTGGTCAACGCCCCAGGTGAAAAAGCTTGTCGAGGAATACGGCAAGGAAGCATGGTTTGGCGAGGGCTGTTCCCCGATGAGCTACGCACAGGGGACTTACCGCTACGACGGTAACGGCTCGGGCTTAAACGACATCAACGGACTGCTCGACATCGCCAACCGCATCATCACGATGGTGCCCGGCGGTGATATGAATCTCTACGAATACCAGCCCGTCGTGTCCTCCTATTATGACGGCGTGACCTATTGCCAGAAGCAGCTCATCACCGCAAACGAACCGTGGAGCGGGAATTACCTGCTCGACAGCGGCTTTTATATGTCGCTGCATTTCTCGCAGTTCATCAAAAAAGGCTGGGCGTATGTGGACGGCGCCTGCGCTGCCGACGGTGTTGCGGGCGGCGACGGACACGCAATTGTCGATGCCATTTATTCCTATTTAACCGCAACCGACACCGCAACGGGCGATTACAGCACCGTGATCACCAACACCACAGCCGACCCGATTACGTATCACATGACGGTGAAAAACCTTGCCAAAGCGGCTTCGGCGGTGGATGTGTGGGAAACGCGCGGTCCGGACGGCGGGGCTTATGACGCGAATTACTTCAAGAAAATCAACACAATAACACCGGTTGAAGCGAACGGCGTTTATACCTATGACGTGACCGTCAAGCCCTATTCCATGGTGACGGTTTCGACGGTTGCGGTTGACGCCAGCGCGTATGGTTCGGCTTCCGGCGAAAGTAAAATTCTCGCCCTTCCCTATGCCGACGATTATGAATACGCGGGCTATGCGCAAAATTATCTCGCGTCAAGGGGCAGCGCACCGCGCTACACCACCGACGAGGGCGGCGCGTTCGAGGTTGTCAACCGCGACGGCAAC
This sequence comes from Oscillospiraceae bacterium, assembly GCA_047602575.1. Taxonomy (GTDB): domain Bacteria; phylum Bacillota; class Clostridia; order Oscillospirales; family Ruminococcaceae; genus UBA1366. The sequence goes on along the minus strand of JASGGY010000005.1, from coordinate 148,797 downwards.
AATGTTCTCATGCAGAAAATCACGCCCGAAACCAAAGCGAACGAATGGGGCGCAACCCCGAATCCGACGACGAATTTCGGCGACGACCGCTGGCTCAATTACAGCGTGTCGGCGGATGTGACCTTTGCGCAGAGCGATAAGCCGCAGGACAATTACACCGGTGTCGGGCTGCGCTACAGCTTAGGCTGCGAGGGCACAAGCGGCTACTGGCTGAAGATGTTCGCCGACGGCTCGTGGAAGCTGATGAAAAACCGGACGGCGCAATGCGAGGGCAAGCTTGAGAAGTTCGACAGCACGGCATGGACGAACTTAAAAATTGAAGCAAACGGCAACTTAATCAATGCCTATATCAACGGTACGCTGGTGCAAAGCTTTACCGAAACGGGCGCACTGCTCGGCGCGGGCAGAGCGGCGCTTTACAGCTCTTATAACCAAAACTGCTTTGACAACTTCAGAGCCGAAGCGGTCGCCGGCGCGGAAGCCTATATCACGCGCTATGACAACACCGACGCGCTCGTCAGCTACACCGGCGATTGGACGCACACGACCATGAGCGGCTTTGCAAACTACAAGCGCACAATCTCGGAGGCGGGCGCGGGCGCTGCGGTTACGGTTCAGTTCAACGGTACGGGCTTTCTGGCAACCGGCGCGATGGACAAATCGGACTGTACGATTTCGGTGAAAATTGACGGCGAAGTCGTTTCGAGTTCCTATGCCGTTCCCGTCGGGGGCGCGCGGCAGACGACCTATTCGGCTTTGGGGCTGGCAAACGGCGCGCATACGGCGGAGCTGACCGTTTTAAGCGGAACCCTGCGCATCGACAGCGTTCAGGTCATGGGCGGCAGCATCAAAACCACCGCCATGGCGGCAGCAACCGGCGACGAGTCCGATAAAACCGACGAAACCGAACAGCCCGCGCGCAGAGCGCTTCCGTACATCCTCGGCGGCATCGGCGTTCTTGCCGCTGCGGCGGTTGTCACAACGATATTACGAAAAAAGAAGAAGAAATAATCATGCGTTTGTTCTCCAGAAATATGACACAGGGCAGTGAAATCGGACACATCGTCCGGTTCTCACTGCCCCTGCTTGTCGGCAATGTGTTTCAGCAGCTTTATAACGTGGTGGACTCCATTGTCGTCGGAAAGCACCTCGGCGCGGATGCGATTGCCGCGATCGGGGCGACGGGGTCGGTCACGTATCTGTTCTATGCGCTGTGCCTTGGCTTGTCAATCGGCGCAGGGGTGCTGATTGCCCAGTTTTTCGGCGCGGGAAACGAAGCGGGGTACAAAGCCGCGATTGTCAACTCCGCCTTTGTCACGGGCGTTTTCGGCATATTGATCAGCCTGCTGTCCGTCTTTTTCACTCACCCGATTCTGCAAGCGCTCAGAACGCCCGATGCGCTGATCGAGTCTTCCGCGCAATTCATGCACATCACCTGCGGCGGCACGATTGCCGTGGCGGCTTACAACTGGATCGCGTCGGCAATGCGCGCGTTCGGCGACGCGAAAACGCCGCTGTTTTTCCTGATGCTCGCGAGCGTGCTCAATGTCATTCTCGAGCTGCTGTTTGTGATTGTGCTCGACTTCAGTGTGGCGGGCGCGGCATGGGGAACGGTGCTTTCGCAGACCGTTTCCGCCGCGGCAAGTATTATTTACGCGTTCACCAAAAACCCGCATTTCAAGCTCACCGCCGCCCATCTGAAAATCGAAAAGCCCTACGCGCTGCGCTGTATGAAAATGGGCTTACCGATCGCCGCGCAAAACGCGCTGATTGCGGTTTCGATGGTCATGCTGCAGCGCGTGACAAACGGCTTCGGCGAAACGGTGATGGCAGCTTATACGGTGTCGATGCGCATCGAGCAATTTGTGCAGCAGCCATTTGCGTCCCTCAACGCGGCGATTTCGGCGTTTGTCGCGCAGAACATCGGCGCGAGGGAAGTTAAGCGCGCCGTCAAGGGCTTTCACGCAGGCTTTGCCATTTCAGCCGGCATCGCGGTGACGGTGATGACGGTGTTCCTGCTTCTGGCAAACCACCTCGTGGGTATCTTCGTGTCGGACCCCGATGTAATCCGGATCGGCGCGGGCGCGCTGCGCATGACGGCTTGCTTCTATTTATTCCTCGGCGCAATTCACACAACACGCGGCTTTCTCAACGGCGCGGGTGACACAAGCTACGCGCTGATCAACGGCTTTGTCGAGGTCGTCGGCAGAGTCGGGTTCTCGCTGCTGCTTGTGCATATTCCCGCGTTCGGCTTCTGGACGGTATGGACGACGACCTGCATCACGTGGGTTCTGACCGCGGGCATGAGTATGCTGCGGTATAAGCAGAAAAAATGGCTGGGAAAATGCGCAACCGAATGACCCGCGCATATTGTTCAACCCCGTAGGGCGCGCCCTACGAACGGCGGGATTTATTTTTTATAAACAATGACAGAAAATCGAAGGAATGTTGAGATTGAACTACTTATTTGCTTATCTTTGCGGCATCAGTCTGTTTGCGGCGGTTCTCACCGTGCATGACAAGCGCGCTGCAAAAAAACGACATCGGCGCGTGCGCGAACGAACCCTGCTAATTGTGTCCGCGATCGGCGGTTCGGTCGCCATGTTGCTGACCATGCTCGCAGTCCGGCACAAAACCAGACACCTCAAGTTCATGGCGGGCATTCCGCTGATTATGGTGTTACAAATCGCAGCAGTGCTTGTGGTTTTGCATGGGAGGAATCTCCTTTGATCGCCTATAAGCTGACCCGCAGCAGGCGGAAAACCATCGCGCTGTATGTGTGCGGGGGCGGGGTGGAGGTTCGTGCGCCGCTGACGGTTTCAAAAGCCCGCATCGACGAATTTGTCGCTTCCAAAGAAAACTGGATTGCGGCGCAGCTTGAAAAGCAAAAAGCGCTGACCGAACAACGCGCGGCGTTCTGTCTTGATTACGGCAGCCTTGTCTGTTATCGCGGAAAGGACTACCCGATTGTTGCCCGCCCCGGAAACCGCGCGGGGTTTGACGAAGCGGCGCTTTGTTTTTTTCTGCCGCCGAATTTGCCTGCGGAGCGTGTGAAACTAGCGGTCATTCAGATTTACAAGCTGCTGGCGAAGCGTTTTTTGACCGAGCGCGTCGCGCATTTCCAAAAAATCATGGGCGTGACGGTCGCCAATTTGAAAATCAATTCCGCGAAAACGCGTTGGGGCAGCATGAGCGCAAATAAAAACGTGAATTTTTCATGGCGGTTGATTTTAGCGCCGGATGAAATCATTGACCTTGTGGTTGTACACGAGCTGGCGCACATCAAGCAAATGAACCATTCCGACAAGTTTTGGACGCAGGTCGAAGCGATTCTCCCCGATTGGCGGGAACGGCAAAAGCGGCTTAAGGAGCTAAGCCGCATGATTAATGCGCAGAATTGGGAGGTCAAATAGGAGGAAGCCGCGACGATAAATGGTTTAACATTTTCAGTTTTCATAAGAACACTGTGTAAGACATGGTACGATGAAAAAGATACGTAAGAAAATCTTTATTGGGTGTGTTATCTTTTAAGTGGAAACTGACATACATTACCTCTATTGTGAAAATCGTATGATTCATTTCTGCTGCTCTTTTGCTTTCTGTCATAAACAATATCCGTTGGTTTTCTTTCTCCCAGAAGAAACTCTGCGGATGCTTGATGACTTGAATAATTTGACTTTACTGTTTCTTCGCTGAAATTTGCATAACAATACAAACAATTATTAAGACAAGTATTATATGCACCAATATCAATACTCTCTATGCAATTACAATTTTTCCTTTGTCCCTTATCTGGTTTGAGATTCAATTTATAGCCGCAAACCCTTTCGATTACGGACAGATCAATGCAACCGCCTTTGTGAATACTAAATTTTGTAAGATCATAATTTTCACAGCAGCTTTGAATGATGATGTTATGTTTTCGCGCAGTTGCTCCGAGTGTTTCGGAAAGGTCTTCTATTATCTCCAATGATATTTCATGAATTCCTTTCAAACGAATTTTGGCATATAAATCAACAAAGCTAATTATCACCCTTTCAGTATAAGGGGAAAGACACTCGCACATTTTTTCAAAATATTCCTTGTGATAATCGACGGTATAGTCCTCATTCACAATTATAGGATCATATCTCCAAACCATACGATGTCTGCCAAGTAAAGAGCTAAGAAATTTAAAGTTATCAATAATCTGATTCTTGGGGCGTAGATTTTTTTCAATATCAATGCCATAAGGAGTTATCGTATATTGAAAACAATATTTATATCCCAGTTCATCAATGTATTTCAATTTATTTACTATATTAATTGCATCCTTTGTCCAAAAAACAATACAATCAACAACATCATTTAATAATGAAACTCGACTCACTTGCGAATGATTCATAGGATTTCTTGTCAAAACATAACCGGCTTGCAGACGTTTAATAAACCATTCAGAATAATAACAAGGGATATCAGTTCTTCTTGATGCAGAAATAATCATAATCAGTGATCCACCTTCAATTAGTAATACTTATGCCCACTTTCATCGAAATTCACAAACCAATGGATAATCTCCTCGAATGTATCCTACATAATTATATTCGAATAAGTGAAGCGTGTCAAGATAATGAGGGAGACCTTTGCTTTTCTGAAACTTATTATAATTTTTTTGCTACATAAAGCTCACATATGTAATGCCGTTTAATGATTCCATTATACCTCGCCGCCAGTTGGTTGAGTTCCTCATAACAAGCCTTTTTTATTTCATCAGTATTCTGAACAAATACATTTCCGGTCGACACAAACCCAAAATATTCAGCAGCAGAATAATCCTTTTCCCAATGTGAGTGAAATACCTCTAGATGAGAAAAAAAGCCGCTTTGAGCGATTTCGTTAGATATAGATTCCATCCGTTTATTATAATCCACTTCCGGTATACTGGAAGTAAATGCATTGTACTTGTACATAATTTCAAGAAGCGCCTTATCAAAATCGGTGTCTTTTATCATTTCTATATTCCAAAATGGCGCCAGATAAGCGCCATTTTTTAGTGTTCTCGCACATTTTTCATAACCGGCAGGTTTGGGTATCCAATGAAATGCTTGTGCAGAAATGATCGCATCAAAATATTCTAATGGTGCGTTATAATCCTCAAACCGTGAAACAACAAATGAAATGTTTTTGCCTTTAAACCGCTCATTCCCTTTCTTGACCAGATCCGCCCCAGGGTCAATGCAGAGCATATTGAATTCGAAATCCGCAAATTGAGCTGTGGCTTTACCGCTACACGAACCTATTTTCAATAGTTTTGAACCGGCGGATAAATTTGCCCTTTTCACAATTGTATCAATTATTTCACTGGGATAATTCGGTCTGTATTCATTATAATAGTCTGCCATTTGATTAAACATTTCGCTTTCCTTTTTCCAGTCCATATAAACCTCCAGTCCAATAAATAAATCGCCCTATATTCGTACTGAATTTAACACATAACAAAAACGATGTTGAAGCTTTTTCAAGATTCAACATCGTCCGACGCTGGTCGGGGCGACAGGACTCGAACCTGCGGCATCTTGGTCCCAAACCAAGCACTCTACCAAACTGAGCTACGCCCCGATGTGCCGCAAAAATCTGCGGCAACTTATTTATTATACACAGTTTGGCGCGGTTTGTCAATCGCTGCGGGCGAATTTTCGGCGTTTTTAAGTGCCGAATGTGCGATGGTACAACGACGGCTTCCGATCCCGCAGGAACGGCATCGCGGCGCGGTGGCGGTCAATGTCATCCAGATCGATCTCGCAGCACAGCAGCTGTTCTCTGCTGCCGCATTCGGCGATAACCTGACCGCGTGGATTCACAAGCCGGCTGCCGCCGAACAATGTGAGCGATTCAAATTTCGCCGCCATATTCACCGCGCAGAAAAAAACGGTATTTTCACACGCATGTGCGGACAGCAGGAGATTAAAAATGTCACGATCCTCCGCGCGCCACGCACAGGGACAAAGGATCAGCTCTGCGCCCATCAGCGCATTTGCCCGCGCGGATTCAGGAAAATTGTTGTCATAACAAATGATCGTACCGACTCTCCCGAACCGCGTATCCGCCGTACAGTACCCGCCCGAAGCAGTAAAATACGTCCCTTCCTCCCCGAACAGATGCTGCTTCCGGTAAAAATACGCAACCGTCCCATTGTCGTGAATAAAAACAGCGGCATTACTCACCGTACCGTCGCTTTCCCGCAGCATGACACCCGCAACGACGTAAAGCCGCAGCTCTGCGGCGAGCGCGCAGAGTGTCCGGACGGTCGTTCCGTCCGCCGGTTCGGCAAGGGTATCGAGATGCGCCGCAAGCGTCGGGAGATAATACCCGCTTGCGAAAAGCTCCGGCAGGCAGACAATATCCGCACCTGCACATGCGGCTTCCCGCAGTGCAAGCTCCGCCCGCTTTAAATTATGCGCCGTGTCCAACAGCCGCGGTGCTGTCTGAACAATGCCGACCGTCACCTTTCTCATAAACCGAATTCTCCCTCCGTCAGCAGTCTGACCGCATTTTCACAAACCAGCGCAAAGCTTTCCGATGCTGTATATTCGTCCGGACTATGGCTTTTTCCGCCGACGCTCGGCATAAAAATCATCGCCGTGGGCGTCACCTCCGCAAACGCCTTTGCGTCGTGACCAGCCCAGCTAAACAGCTCCTCCGCATCCATGCCAAGCCTTCGGACGGCATCCGTCATGTCCGCGTCAAATCGCTTGACAGGGGTATAGATTTCATCCGTAATCTGCGCAGTCACACAATAAGCCTGTGCGATCCGGTCGATTTCATCCCGCATGGATTCCGCTAGCCGCCGCGCCAGTGCGTCATCCTGCGCGCGGTAGTCAATGACCAATATTGCTTCTCCGGAAATCACATTGTGGATATTGGGGCTGTTGTGCAGCCTGCCGACGGTGCAGACCGCTTCCCCGTTATGCGCCTGTCCTAAGTTCCAAACAGCGGTAATCAGCGCCGCCGCAGCCGCAAGCGCATCCTGCCTGCCGTGCATTTCCGTCGGTCCCGCATGATCGGCGCTTCCGCGCAGCGTAACGAAAATCCGCCCGATACCGACCACACCAACGACAATCCCAGCCGGTTTTTCCGCTCGCCAGAGAACACTGCCCTGCTCCACATGAATCTCCAGAAATCCCCGGTAATAATCCCGTGCCCAGCCCGCATCCGTTCCGAATACAAGTCCGTTAAAAAGCGGACAGCCCTTTTGAAGCTGCGCAAGGTTCAGCCCGTCGGCATTGCGGAAGGTGAGGCATTCATCAGCGCTCAGACTTCCGGTCATAAAACGCGCGCCGAAATAGCCTTTCTGACAGATTGCGCCCTCCTCATCCGCAGTGGCGATCAGCTCCACCGGAAAGCACGGCGCAATCCCGCGCTCGTGCAGCATCGTAATCATTTCCAGACCTGCGACAATACCGGCAACACCGTCATACTTCCCTGCGTTTTTCACGCTGTCCAGATGAGAGCCGATTGCCAGTGGCTTTTCCTTCGAATTTGCGGGATTAAACCTGCCGATCAGGTTGCCGAACGTATCCATGCGCACCGTCATACCGGCGCGTTCAAACGCACTGCGGAGATATTCCACTGCGTCGGTCCATGCGCCGGAATATGTCCGCCGTGTGATTTCTCCCAGTATTTCCGTCATGGCGGCAATCTGCTCCAGATGCGCTTGCATTCTTTCCTTGTTCGCCGTCAGCATTTTTGTGCCTCCCCCTCTCCCGTTTGAAACCGTCCCGCTCCGGGATGCGTGTTGACTGCCCCTCCGTTCATCACCGGCACGCCGCCCTGATAAACGCGCTCGATCCGATTGTGCAGCACGGTGTTTTCATAAATCACACCGCTGTGCTGTGCTTTGGTCAGCAGCGTGCTTCTGCGCACGGAATACCCCGGCAGATTCCTGCGTATCATCACCAGATCCGCGTCATAACCCGGCTGAAGCATCCCCTTATGCTTCAGTCCGAAGCGTTGTGCCGCACCGAATGAGGAAACCTCCGCCGCGCGCGCAACGGTCACCTCACCCCGGCTGACCGCTTCCAGAAGAAGCAGAAACATCAGCTCAATGCCCGCAAGCCCGTCCGGCGCGTCCCAAAGCGCCGGTGACTGCTTTTCCGCCGCGGTAAAGGGCGCGTGATCGCTTCCCAGATAGTCAATTTCACCGGACGACAGAAGTTCCTTCAGCGCAAGCACTTCTCCGGCTTCGCGAAACGGCGGCTTCATTTTCGCGGCAGAACCGTATGCAGCCATTTCCTCCGCGCTGTAAAACAAATAGTGCATCGTAGATTCCGCGCATACATCCATGCCGCGCCGCTTTGCAGCCGAAATCATCCGCGCCGCTTCCGCCGTGCTGACGTGGGCGACGTTGAGCGGGCAACCCGTTTTTTCGGCACAGGCAAGCGCGATTTTTACGGCTGCAATCTCGGCGGCGGGTGGGCGGGAACGCATATAAGCCGCCAGATCCGATTGCCCCGCCGACCGGCTGCGCTCCGCCGCGCTGCGAACTTGGATGATGCCGTAATCCTCACAGTGTACCGTCAGCGTCAGCCCCGTTTCCCGAACTGTTTCCATCACACGCGTCAGGCTGTCCGCATCCGGCGCGCAAAGCCCCCGGAACTCATGCTCCCGCCCTTTAAGCGGCTGGTTTAAAAATGTCTTGAAGCCGATTGCGCCTAACTGCGCAAGCGCCGGCACGTCGGAGAGATTATCGAATCCCGCACCCGCGTACATACCGAAATCCACCGCGCAATGCTGCCGCATTTCTGCCAGCCGTGCTTCAAACGCAGCCGGCTCCGACACCGGAGCGCTGCCGCCCGGCATTTCCAGGACGGTCGTCACCCCGCCGGATGCCGCCGCACGTGTTCCGGTATAAAAATCCTCCCGATACGAAAAGCCGCCGCCGCGGATGTGCGTATGGGTGTCAATCATACCCGGCATAATCAGCATTCCGCGCGCATCCACCGTTTTCCGCGCCGCCCCGAGCAGCGCGGGGTTGTCCGAAACACCGGTGATTTTCCCGTCACGGACGGCGATGCCCGCACAGCACACACCGTTTTTGTCCGCAACCATTCCGCCGGTGAACAGGATATCATTGATCATGGTTTTCCCGCATTGCGATACAGCCGGACGGACAGATCTGTGAACAAAGCCCGCAGCCGTCGCATTTCCGGGAATTAATCCCCGCCTTTCCGCCGTCCATGCGGATTGCGCCATATCCGTTGTTCGCGCAGACGGTCACACATTTCCCGCAGCCCACGCAGCGGGATGCGTCGATTTCGGCGGTCATCTGATAGCTTCTGTCCAGTTCGTTGTGGCGGACAATGTTCGCAAGGGCTTTCCCGCAGAAATCGTCAAGGCACAAAAAATCTTTCCGCTCCATATAGCTGAGGAGTCCATCGCGCAGCTTTGCGATGACACCGTACCCGTTCTCCATCACCGCCGAACAGATCTGCAGCGTTTTCGCGCCGGCAAGAATGAATTCCGCACAGTCCTGCCAGGTGTAGATTCCGCCCGTCGCGGAAATCGGAAGTCCGGTCGCCATGGAAAGCTGCGCGACGCTGCGCAAAGCAATCGGCTTGAGCGTTCTGCCGCTCATTCCCTGAAACGCGCTCTTTCCGTTGACTGCGTTATACGGCACAAAGGTATCGAGATCAATGCCCGGCAGGGAGCTGATGGTGTTGATTGCGCTGAGCGCCCGCGCACCGCCGCGCTGCGCCGCAAGTCCTTTTTCGGCAAGATTTCCTGTGAGTGCGGTCAGCTTCGGAATCACGGGCTTTTTTGTTGTTTCCGTAATCCAGCGCACCACTTGCGCCACCATCTCTGCGTTTGCACCGATGGAAGCACCGCCCCCGCTCTCCGCTTGTCCGTGAGAACAGGAGAGATTTAATTCAAACGCATCTGCTCCCGCTTCGTCAAACGCCACCGTCAGCTCTTTCCATTCGCTTTCACAGATGACATCGGCGTGTATCAAACTGGATATTACCGCTCTGTCAGGAAACGCTGCTTTCAGTCTGCGGATGCCTTTGACGAATTCCTCCGTGGTTTTGGGACTTCCGATTTCCAGATTGGTGAACGCGCTGACTTTTCCGTTTTCTCGAATTGCACAGATGCGGGGGGTGACATTGCGCTTAATAAAGCGGGGGGTGTACTGTGCGGTTTTTAGCACCGCCCCCCCCCAGCCCGCTTCAAACGCACGGAGAATTTGGTCAAAATCCGTCGTCGGCGGTGCGGAAGCAAGCAGAAAGGGGTTTTCCAGCGGGATACCCGCAAATGTTGTTTTTAATGTAGCGTTCATATCTATTTCCATGCGCGCAATCTGCGCACTGCTCCTTTCCGGTGCGGTTTATCCGGTAATACCAGTCCTGTGAAGCTTGCGCTCCAAAAATGTGTCGAAGTCCGCCAGAATCTGTTCATTTGTCCGTTCCCGATCATCCATCATCAGACCATAGATTTCCGGAACCGGTATCCCCCTGCTTTCCAGTTCAGCCAGTAATTCTTCGGTGTAAATCCCGGGCTTGTCCATCAGCACCCGCGCGACTTCTTTGGGCCGTCCGCCCCAGTCCGGACAATGGCTCGATTTTGTAATCCCACAGCTAGGCGAACCGTCACAGGTCAGTATGGCGACCACTTCGTAACCCACCCGCTGATAATTTTCTAAATAATCCGCTGTCTGTTCCGCAAGCCGTCTGCATAACCGCCTGTAACCGGTGTTGTCAAAAAGATTCCGGCTGTGCCACCAGCGTTGGTTTCCCATGTAAAGGACTTCGGGACATCCCATCTGCATAACGCCCAGCCCATATCGGTCAAGCAGCTGCACAACCCCTGAAAACATACCGGGATAGCGCGCAAACTCATAAACCTTATTGTTGGCGTTGAGCAAACAATTTGAGAGGAAAATAATTTTCTTGCTGCGGTCGTCTTCTTTGTGCATCGACATCGTTTCACCTGCTTCGTGTCCCGCACTGCCGCCGGAAATCCGGCGGCGGAAGGACACAGTTTTTTTATTTCAGATGTTATCTTAGCTCAGTCCGGCAACAGCTGCTTTGATATAAGAATCGTCATAGATTTTCGCGGGCTTTTCTTTGATGACGCTGTATTTCAAGCAAGCATCTGCGGTTGCACTGATTTTAGTATCGTCAAGCTTGAGCATTGCCGATGCGTCCGTGCTGTCCGGTCCGACGAGCTTTGCAACCTGCTGTGCGGATGCCTTTTGGTGTTCGAGGGTGGTGCTGCTCTGATCAACAGACTTCCATACGATTTCAGCCGCCGCGTTGGGATCTTTGCAGGCATCCGACCAGCCCTTCATGGAAGCGCGGAGGAAACCCTGTACCAGTTCGGCATTGCCGGACTGTGCCGCCCAGTCGGTATTCACAATCACCGCATCCTCGAGCATGCCGCTGCCGTAATCGTCAAAGTCGATGACGTTGATTTCCTCAGGCTTTAAACCGCTTTCCTGAAGAACGATGTATTCGTTGTAGATCGTGGCACTGGCGACGTCCAGCTCACCGCTGAGCAATCCGTCCATGGTATAGTCCTGGCTGACAATGGTGCAGTCGGTATCCTTGTTGATGTCAAACTGCTCGAGCAAGGAGTAAATCGGATAATCCGCCGTTCCGACCCATGCGCCGATTTTCTTGCCCTTTAAATCCGCAGGTGACTTAATGCCGGAGGAAGCTTTCGAGCAAAGCACCAGCGAACCATTCTGGAATACCTGTCCGACCTCAACAAGGGGATGTCCCTGCTCCTCATAGGGCAGCAGACCGTACAGGTTGGCAACGCCGATGTCAGCGGCACCGATGGAAACCTGCTGTGCCGAAACAATGTCACTTCCGCCGGAGATGATGTTCAGGTCAATGCCTTCCGCCTCATAATAGCCTTTTTCATACGCCACATAAAAGCCCATGAATTGCACCGAGGGAAGCCACTTGAGCTGGAAATCAACGGTGGTCAGTGTTTTACCGTCCTTGACTACAGTTGCATTGCTGGATTCGTCCGCCCCGCAAGCGGTGAGCCCAATTGCTGTCATTGCACCGGCTGTCAGCAGGCTGAGTGTTTTGGTGAATCTGTTTTTCATAGAAACCTCTCCTTACAATTTATCTTTGTGAAGCATGCCATTTCAAAAGGACACGCTCAACAACTGAAAGAACCGCGTACATCAGCACACCGCAAAGGGTTGCGACCAGTATGTACGACCATGCCATTGACATTTGTGAAAGCTTAATGGAGGAAGTCAGCTTATAGCCGATCCCTTTATAAGACGTAAAGAACTCGCTGCAGATTGCCGCCATCAGACCGGTGGTGGTGCTGATCTTCAGGGCGGTCAGCACATAGGGGATGCTGTTGGGAAGCTGGAGTTTGAAGAACACCGTCATGCGCCGTGCCGCACAAATCTGCATCAGCTCCCGTGAAAACTCGGGCAGATCCGTCATTCCGCGGAAGGCGTTGAGCGCCATCGCCGCCATGCTGAATACCGCCACAACCGCCGCTTTGGAAGCGGTCGCCATACCGAACCAGTTGTTCATAATGGATGCCATCGCAATCATCGGAATGGCATTGACGGCGGTGACAATGCTGATTCCGCCGATACCGATTTTCGGAAATGCCGCCGCAAACACCGCCACCGCAAAACCGATCAGCGAGCCGATGAGGATGCCCAGTAAGGCTTCCCGCAGTGTCCAGAAGGTATTGTCACGAATGACGTCTGCATTCTCGCGGAATGTCTTGAGAATTTCATCCGGAAGCGGCAGCTGGTAGGGCTTCAGGCTCAGAAGCTCATGGATCTTTCCCGCCTGCCACAGAAAGAGGATGAGTGCGCCCAGCAGCAGGGATATGATCAGATCCTGACATTTTTTTAATAGCTTCAGCATTTTGCCCCACCGCCTTTCCGCCGGAACAAACGGGTTAAAAACTCCGGCGAGGTGAGAAGTTCCACCGCCGCCACCAGAAAATACGTACATACGCCCATCAGTGACGCCATGACAACCGATGCCCAGAAGTTGATTGCGCCGGTTGCGCCATAATATAACGCGCTTAGGATTTTAAAGCCGATGCCCTGACTCGATCCCATCATTTCAACGAGAATCGCCGCAGTGACCGCAGCGGGTGCCGCAAGCTTCAAGCCGGTGAAAAGATATGATTTTGAAAACGGAAACATCAGCTTTGCATACACCACAATCCGATCTGCGGCAAGGATGCGCATCAGCTCCTTTTTATCGTTGTCCACACTGCGCAGCCCCTGATACATATTCACCGCCACCGGGAAAAACGTGATGAATGCCGCAAGAACGGTGCGTGAGGCGTTCTGATCTCTGACCACCGAATATACAATCGGCGCAAGCGCAAGAATCGGAATCATCTGAAACACGATCATATAGGGCAGAATCATTTTTTCCAGTGATTTGTGGAAGCTCATCAGCACCGCGATGGCGATGCCGATCAGCGCACCAATGAAAAAGCCTTCCAGCGCTTTTGTGAACGTAAACATCACCGCGGACATCAGACTGTCGGCATCGCGAAAAATCTGTTCAATCACACGATGCAGATACGGCAGCTTTTTCACCGCCATGGGGTCATGCTTGACCTGATCCAAATACCACGCAATCAATTCCCACAGCGAAAGAAGAAACGCCAGACAGATCAATACGGAGAGAAATTTGTTTGTTTTTTTCTTCACACAATCACACCCCCTCAAAGCAGTTGCGGATGTGCGCGACAAGCTCCGTACATTGTGCGGAAAACCGGATTTCCTTGGTACGGGGTCTGGGGAGCGGAATATCCACCAGTGCGGAAAGCCGTCCCGGATGAGGCGAAAGCACCGCCACGCGGTCGGAGAGGTATACCGCTTCCTGAATATTATGGGTAATAAAGATGATGGTTTTTAAAGTTTTCTTCCAGATGACAAGCAGATCGTCGTTGAGCTTTTCGCGGGTGAATTCATCCAGTGCGGAAAAAGGCTCGTCCATCAACAGGATTTTCGGGTTTAACGCAAGCGCCCGCGCAATGCCGACGCGCTGCTGCATACCGCCGCTGAGCTGATGCGGGTAATGATTCGCGTAGTCCTGCAAGCCGACCAGCTCAAGCATCTCATCGGTGCGCCTGCGCTGTTCCTTCAGACCCATGTTCTGCATCTCCAGCGGCAGGCAGATGTTTTTGCGCACCGAGCGCCAGTCAAACAGCACGGCGTTTTGGAACACCATACCAAACTGTTGATTCATGCGAACCTCGCGGGGGGTCGAACGGTTGACCGTCACCTCACCCTGCGTAGGCTTTAAGAGATCGCAGAGAATCCGGAGCATGGTGCTTTTTCCGCAGCCGGACGGACCGACCAGTGAAAAGAATTCGCCTTCACCTATGTCAAAGCTGACATTTTTCAGTGCCTCGGTCGCAGCACCATTTGCATTTTTGAATACCATGCTGATATCTTTTACACGAATCTGTGTGTTCACAATATACAACTCCCTCTGAAAAAACAACGCGCAGCAGTCCCTTGTTAAACTGCTACGCGCCGTTGCGTATGTTATTCGATTGAATTTGTTCAGTCCGCGTCGTTGACAAGCGCCATAAGCGCGGACAGATCGGGCTGCTGCTCAAGTGCTTCCACATAGGCTATGATGCGCTCGGTTCTTTCCGGAGAAGCATAAACCCGATTGGCAAGCGCGCGGAATTTGTTTTTTACATCATCAAATGTTACGGGGTTGCGCCAGTCGCCCTTCGGATCATCAATGACCGCTTCATATTCCATTCCGCCGCGCAGGGTGATTTTCACCGCGCTGGAATAATGCTCGGGATAACGCGCTTCAAATTCCAGATCCTCCGTGACCGTCATCCGTTCCATCAGACTGCGCACCAGCGGATCGTCGATGTATTTGACATCGAACTCGTCAACGGTGACTTTTCCATTGACAAAGGCGATTGCCGCCTGATAGGGCATACTGAACTGTAAATCGACAATGTTGTGCGGCTGCCATTTGCGTTCTTCCGCCAGAAGCCGCATGGTATATTTCGAGGAACGGATGGAGATTTTCTCAATCTGTTCCGGATCGGGGCTGTATTGATGTACAAGCTCCAGACAAGCGTCCAGATGCCCGCCGGAATACCGACAGCAGGGATACACCTTGATGCTTGAAGAAGCAAACTCCCATTTTTCTCCCAAGCCCTCGGTGAGAAATTTTGTGTCGGAATGGTCAAGGTACGAATACGCGTGCAGGATGCCGTCCTTGCCCTCATAGATATCCGACGGACCGTTGAAGCCCTTTTGCGCAAGATATGCGCAGATAACGGCATTCATTGCCGGATGCCCCGCCTGAAAGCGTTTGGTAAACGAGCCCTCCGAATTCCATGCCATCAGTCCCGCAACGGTGCTGCCGGCGATGCCCTGAACGTAAACCGTTGCGGTTTCGTCCAGTCCGAGCAGCTTTGCCGCACTGACCGCCGCACCCATCGAGCCGCAAGTACTGGTTGGGTGAAAGCCCTGATAATACATATCGCCGAGATAGGCGCTTCCAAGGCGACAGACCACCTCATTGCCGAGGCATACGGCTTCGATAAATTCCTTGCCGGACTTTTTCAGCTTCTCCGCCAGCGCAAGGCTTACGGGAAATGTCGCCGGAGAGGGATGTGCGTTTGACTCGTTGTGGTCATCTACGAAATCATAGCCGTAGCATTGAATGGCGTTGGCAAACGCCGCATTCGGTGCGGACACCTTTTTTGACGAGCCGACCAGCGTACATTCCGCCGCACCGCCAAGCTCCTCCGCGGTTTCGCGGGCAATCTGACTGGTGATGACATTTCGTGTTCCGACCATGGAGGCAAGTACATCCAGCGTCAGGGTTTTCGCGTGGTTGACGGCATATGCCGGCAGATCCTCAAAGCTTAGCCCAACTGTGAGCGCCGCAATTTTCTGCGCAATTTTCTTTTCCGTAATAAAACTCCCTTTCCTCATGGCTTGATTCCGGTTATGCCGCCTTTCGGCTGCGCGCGGGAAGCAGATTGATGATAAATCCGGCAATGACCATCGCGGCACCCGTCAGCATAAATCCGGTGATTGCTTCGTCAAGCAGGAGATACGCCGCCGCCATCGCAACCAAAGGCTTGATGAAAAACGCCACCGAAGCGCAGGATGCGCCGCCCACCGCCACCGCTTTGAGAAAAGCGATATAGCCGATTCCTGTCACCACCACACCGAGGTAAGCCAGCAAGGGAATCGTTTCAAGCGTAATCCCCTTGAACACGGGATGCCCCGCAGCAAGCAGATAAACCAGCAGCGCCCCGCAGCCGAATAAAAAGCTGACACAGTTCTGTGCCCAACCGCCGATGACCGCAATCCGACGTTTTCCCATCGCGGTATAAAGTCCGAATGCCACTGCGCCGGCGAGAACAATCAGGATGCCTTTGAGCGAATTGCCGCCGCTGAGCTTTTCCGGTCCCGCCGCCACGGCAAGTCCGCCCAGACAAATCAACAGCACCAGCAGCTTTCTCGGTGTGAATCGCTCGTTGGCAAGAAAATGCGCAAACAGCATCGTAAAAATCGGATTGACGCTGATAACAAGTGCCGCAAGGCTTGCGTTGGTCTGCATGACACCGATCTGGAATACCGTCATTGACAGGCATACACATACGATCCCCAGCAGCAGCAGATACAGAAGATCACCGCCCGACAACCGATGTCCGCGCTTTTTCAGATCCCGCACCGCGAATGGTATCATTAGTACGCCACCGATCAGGAATCTGAGAAACGTGAGCTGGATGGAGTCGAAATGACTTCCGCCAAGCTTCAACGCGACCTCCATTGTGCCGAAGCATACCGCCGTCAAAAGGATATAGGGAAAGGCTTTCCCGAAGTTCTGCATCTCTGTTTCACTTCCTCGTTTATCTCATGCTATTATCATACACGACTTTGACGGATTAAAAAAGGACAGCTGTCCTTTTTGTCAAACAAAAAAACACAGCTGCTCACTCAAATGTTTGTATAGTTTTTATAACAATCCCGATTCATCGGATACCGCCCGCTTCATCAACCGGGATTGTTCGGCGGAAATGAGAATTTTTCTTCCGCTGCGTCCAATCATTTGCTGTTCCTCCAGGCGATTGAGCGCGCGGCTGATGGAGCGGATGTTCAGACCGGTGTCCTCTGACAGCCGTTCACGGGAGATCTCCAGCGTTACCGTCGCATCGCCCGTTTCTTCATAATAGGAAAGCAGCCGGTAAGCAAGGCGCTGAAAGCCATGGGAAAACAGCATGGTGCGATCCTTGGACTGCTGATTGAAATTCTTGGTAATAATCAGCCTTGTGACCTGAAAAAGCGCGCGGTTGCTGGTTTGCATCCAGCGCAGAAACGTTTCCTTCCGCAATGCGATCCATGCGCACTCATCCTTTGTGCAAACCGTCGCGCGGGAGCTTTCCGCATCGGTGATGGCTTCGGTTTCACCGAACAGACAGGGCGCTTTGACCGAGTCGATTTCATATAATACGCCGTCCGGAAGCTCCTTGTGGATTTTTACCGTTCCTCGCAAAAGGAAGTACACCTTCTCCGGCTTTGCACCGGATTGGATAATAACCGTTCCGGGGCGCTTTTTTGTCACAACCGCCATTGCACGAACCTCATCATCCATGACCTCCCAGAAAGAGGAGATCCAGCGCTTTGCTTCGTTCCCAGCGCACACCGAGAGAATGTCGTTGAGCCGCTCCGTCAGCACACCGCACCCCCGCTTTCCGACGCAATCAGATCCCGCAATGCTCGCACAGCTGTTTCGATGGCACGCGTGGTGTCAAAACAGGTTTCGTAAATACCTGTCCGCTTTTCCCGCAGCGGATTGCTGCACAGCGCCAATACCGCAGCCGCACGCAGCCCGCGCACCGAAGCCGCGACAAACAGCGCCGCACACTCCATCTCCGATGCCAGCGCACCCGCCATTGTCCACATCGCCATGTTGCGGGACAATTCCTCGCCCAACGGCATCGTTTCCGGTCTGTGTTGTCCGTAATAGGAATCCTTGCTGTCCACCAAGCCGGTTTTCTGCGGATATCCAAGCGTCTGTGCCGCGTCCCGCAGCCGCTGAACAAGCGTAAATTCCGCAACCGCCGGAAACGCTTTTGGCAGATAGGTGTCCGCTGTTCCCTCGCTGCGGATTGCCGCTGTCGGAATGATGAGCGTTCCCGGCACAAGCCCCTCCTGAAGCGCACCGCAGGTTCCGACACGCACAATGGTATGAACGCCTGCCATTGCCAGCTCCTCAACGGCGATGGCGGCGGACGGACCGCCGATTCCTGTGGAAACAACGGAAACCGCCGTCCCCGCGAGCATACCGGTCCAGGTCACATATTCCCGACTGTCTGCTACGCAGCGGGGATTGTCGAGCATCGACGCAATCACGGCGACACGTTTCGGGTCGCCCGGAAGCAGCACATAACCGCCCAGCTCCTCTGGCAGGCAGCCCAGATGGTGCAGTTTTTCCGACATGGCGTTCCCTCTTTTCCGACATTACTTTACTGTCAGTATAACAAATTCGCAGAATACTTTCAAGTCTGGGGTAAATCCGGTTTGTGACTGTGCGGTAAAATCAACGGACACGCAGTTTCCCGCCGTGAACCCATTCGCCCTTCCGCTTTATATCCGCGAAAAATCAATTTAAGATAAATTTACATATTGTGTTTGAAAAACAACACCCACAATACTATAATAAATAGAACAATATTTGGATTCCCGGTGGCGTACCGCACAATCGCTGTCAGACTGCGGTGCGCCCTGATTCCCTGTTTCGCCGGAATTTCCGCGGAGCAAACAGAAAGCGTGGTGAGGGGATGGAGGATACACATACCGGCACACCGACCGGCGAACCTACCGGCAGCCTGCCTGCCGCAACGGGAGCAGAACCGACTGCGCCGAAACCGACTTCGGCTGAAGTCGCGCCGGACGACTTATTTGCGCAGATGGAAGCCGAACAAACGGCGGCACGGCTTGCACGGGAAAAAGCGCGCACGCTTTCCCCTGCGGATTACACCATTGATGTCGCGCGCGAAAGTTCTTACCAGAACCAGGACAGCGGCTATCACCGCAGCTTTCTCGAATGGCGCTCGCGCAAGGAAAACCGTTACGCTTACCGCTTTGTCCACGACAAACGCGAACACGCTTACATCGACGGGCAGGGCTATGTGCAGGCTTCCCCCGGCGATGCGGAAAAAACCGCGCTGGTTCGCTGCGCCGGGCTATTGGGCACCTCGCTTCTGGTCATGCTTATTATCCAGTTTTTAGAATCTGCGCTGGCATATACGCTGCTCACACGCGGCGGAACAACGATTTTTTACTCCTCCCACATCGGGGAAAACCAGTTTGTTCCGGTTTCCACGGCGCTGCTGATCGCGTTTTTACACATCCTGCGCTATATCGTTCCGGCGCTGATTTTTCTGCGCGCGACAAAAATCCCGCTGAAGGTCGTGATTCCAGACAACCGCATCGGCGCGAAAGTCACCGCGGCGGGGCTGATGTTTATGCTCATGGCTTATGTATCGGCAAAAATCGTAAATCAAGTCGTGACGGAGCTGTTCGGTACCATAAAAATCAACCTCAACTTTTCGGAATTCATGTTTGCGGATAACTTTTCCGCAACGGTTATTTTTGCAGTTTGTGATCTGATTGTCTGCGCTGTGCTTTCTGAGCTTTTCTTCCGCGGCATTGTGATGCAGACCTTCCGGCAGTTCGGCGACACCTTTGCGCTTCTGGCAAGCAGCGTGGTGTTCACCCTTGCGGCGGGCGATATCGCGCTGATGGGGAATGCAGCGGTGTATTCGGTTGTCATCGGCTTGTTCACCCTGCGCACCGGCTCGGTACGGATCGCGGTGGGGATGCGCATTTTTGTCAATTTGATTGCATTTGCGATGACGGTGTGCAAAAACAATCTGTCGCAAGCGGATTACCGGCTGATGATGACGGTGTTCTGCGCGGCGGCACTGGCGGTGTCGATGATTGTGCTGACAAGATTCATCCGCAGTGGCTGGTGCGATTTCGGCGTGGACGACAACACCACGACGCTCGAAACCGGCGGCAAGCTCGGGCATTTCCTCTCAAGCGCGATGCTGTCGGTGTGGCTGGTGTTCATCATCATCACGGCGATTCTCAACATTCGATTTTTAAACTGACGGGCGGGCTGAAGATGCTGACCGACGACGAGATCTATATGCGGAAAGCGCTTGAACTGGCACGGCGTGCGCAAGCGCGCGGCGAAGTACCTGTGGGCGCTATCGTGGTGCGCACAAGCGACGGCACGATTGTGGGCGAGGGCTATAACCTGCGCGAAAGCGGCAAATCCCCACTTGCCCACGCGGAGCTGCTTGCCATTGATCAGGCAAGCAGAACGCTCGGCGGGTGGCGGCTCATCGGCTGCACGCTCTATGTCACGCTGGAGCCTTGCCCGATGTGCGCGGGGGCAATCATCAATTCCCGTGTGGAGCGCGTGGTGTTCGGGGCGCGTGACGCGAAAGCCGGCGCTTGCGAAACCGTGCTGCGGATGTTTGATCTGCCGTTTAACCACAAGCCAGCACTGACCGGCGGCGTACTCGAAGCGGACTGCGCTGGCGTGCTGAGCGAATTTTTCCGCAACCTGAGAGCGGCGCGTAAATAGCGCGAAAAAGCGTCCCCGCGTTTTGATTACACGGGGACGCTGTGTTTGTTATTGAGGGGAAGCAGTCGGCGCGCGGCGGCCTGTGCCGGGGCGCAGGGAGGAAACGCCGGTATGCATGAGCTGCTCGGAAGCCTTCAGGCTGGTGATGTAATAGTTGGTCAGCGATTTCTGCGAGATTTTATACTTCTCGGAGAAATAATCCACAACCTCCCACTCGGCGCGCTCATAGGAGAGCGCGAGCGCGAACACATCGCGGTAGGTATCCTCCGTGCCTTTGAGACCCTTTTTGATGTTTTCGGATACGGGGAATTCGTCGATCCGATCGGCGATGTCGTCGTTGGTCAAGCTGGAGATCACCGAAATCAGACCCATCAGGTAGAATTCTTGTGCATGTGGACGGATATCCGGAATCGCGTGCGCAACCAGCTCACAGAATTTCGCGCGGAAAAACGCCATTGTGATGAACTCGTCCGCGCCCTCGGCTTTGAGCTGCTGCAAGCCGACGAGATACAGCCATTCCTTGATGCGCTTAAGCCCCAGCATCCGCACCGCATGAAGCACCGAGGTGACTTTTTCCATCCAGTCCTGCCGCACGGCGTTGACCACGCGCAGCAGCTTCATTGTCATCGCGGAATCGACCTCGATGATTTTCGCGATGTGGCGCAAATCCACGTCGTCGTTGTTAAGCATCGCCACCAACCGCAGGAACGTCAGCTGCATCGGCGAGGCGGTTTGTTTGGTGACAATCAGGGGCTTCGCGAAATAGTATCCCTGCATTAAAACGCAGCCAAGCGTTTTCGCAAACGCCAGATCCTCGTCGGTTTCCACCTTTTCGGCGAGCAGCTTGATGCCCCGCTTGCGGCAAATCATCGAGGTACGCACCAAATCGGGCTTTGACATCTGCAGATCGAGCTTGACATAGTCGGCGAATTCAAGAAAACCGCCGGTGCGCGGGGAGTAGATATAGTCGTCGAGCGCGAATTTATAGCCCTTCTTCTTCATGCTCCGGCAGGCTTCCATAACCTCGTCGGTGGGTGTGACCTCCTCGAGGATTTCAATGACGAGCAGCTCGGCGGGCAGCAGCGTGGGCGTTTTGTTAAGCAGCAGATTTTCAGTAAAATTAACGAAAATTAATTTGTCGTTGAACATCGCATAAGGGTCGCCGCCGAAAAAGGAATTGTTGATGACCTCGGAGGTGGAAATATCGCCGTTTTTGCCGCTGTAGGGCGCTGGTACGGGCGAATTGCGGTAGAGCAGCTCATAGCCGTAAACATTGGTGGTCTGATCCATAATGGGCTGTCTGGCAAAGTAGACTTCCATGCCGCTCCCCCTCTCCGATGATTTTCTGTGTCTGCGCGCATGCATTTGTTATAAAGTAAACGAATTCATTATACCAAAATTAATTGAAGAATCGATAATTTGTTTATTAATTTTCATATTCGGTCATGGATATTTTTTAAGAATGACGTTTCTCGAAAAATCGACAGATTAACCTTTCCAATTAATACTTGACTTTTCGTAAAGTAAATGATAGAATCAATTAACAAAGGCGGCAGCACATTTTCTGCACACACGTGTTTTTGTTAATTTCATTGAAACAATAAGGTGATTGGATGTACATAAAGCGCAGCAGCAAATATCTTGTTTATCTCTATGTTGTTGATATCATATCTGTTCTGCTCTCCGCCGTCGCCGCATATCTCATCCGGTTCTGGGGGGAGCTGCAGTTTGTACACGACTATATGAGTCTGTTCCTCGTCGTCGTGCTGGCAATGTTCTGCGTGTGTGCGATGACGCGTAATTTCAGCGGATTCTTTGAGCGCGGTGCGTTCAATGAGCTGAAAGCCGTCGGCAAGCAATACACCTTTATCATCGCGATTGCACTGCTGTTCCTGCTTGCGGAGCAGAAAACGGTGATTTACTCCCGCCTGGTGGTATTCGGCTTTTTCGCCGGCGGCATGGTGCTGACCTACACGCTGCGCTTGGTGTTTAAAACCTTTATCATGTCGCGTTACCGCGCAACGGTCAACGGCAGCAAGGCGATGATCGTCTGCACAAGCGAATGTATAGATGATATTTTAGTCAGCGTTCAGAATAAAACCTTCTGGGATTATTCCTTTACCTCCATTGCCGTGATCGACGAAGACCGCATCGGCGACACCATCGGCGGGCTGCAGGTCATTGCCAATCTCGACAACCTGTTTGAGGTTGCGCGCACGCAGGTGCTTGACGAGGTTCTGGTGCATCTGGGGTATCGTCATCCGTCTGTACATGAAGTGATCGACGGGTTTTCACAGATGGGAACCACCGTCCACCTTGTGATGAGCGACATCGGCAAGCAGATGGTCAACCCAAAAATCGAATTTTTCGGCGGCTTTCAGGTCATTACCTCCTGCGACAACGAAATCACGCACTTCAAGCTTTTCCAGAAGCGCCTGCTTGACGTTGCCGGCGGACTGTTCGGGATGCTCATCACCATTGTCGCGGGGATTGTCATTGTTCCGGCAATCAAGCTCGGGTCGCGCGGTCCGGCGATTTACACCCAGACGCGGATCGGGCGCAACGGCCGTCCGTTTAAGATTTACAAATTCCGCTCGATGATTTCGGATGCAGATGCGCGCAAACAGGAGCTTCTGGAAAAAAACCAGATGCAGGGGCATATGTTCAAGCTTGACGACGACCCGCGGATCACGAAAATCGGCAGATTCCTGCGAAAGACCAGCTTGGATGAATTCCCGCAGTTTTTGAATGTGTTAAAAGGTGAGATGAGTCTGGTCGGCACACGCCCGCCCACGGTGGATGAGTTCAGACAATACAGCCCGCACCACAAAAGCCGCCTGAGCTTCAAGCCCGGCATCACCGGTCTGTGGCAGGTCAGCGGCAGAAGCCTCATCACCGATTTCGAACAAATCGTTGAACTGGACAGCACCTATATCCGCACCTGGTCGATGCGGCTGGACATTCAGATCATCTGTAAAACAGTTTTGTCCGTGGTCAGACACAAGGGCGCAAAATAGTGCAAACACGAGCATGAAACCGTTTGACGGCTTCATGCTCATTAGTTTAGCATAAAATTTTTCTGAATTCAAGCGATAATTTATGAATATGATACAAAACATTCACAACAGATTTCCGGCACGGGTATACAATAGAAGTAACAAAAACGGCGCATCGGAGTGTGATTTTATGCGGAGAAACAAGTTTTTTTCAAAGACTGCGGGGTTGATGACGGCGGTTGTGATGACGGTCGCCATGTTCACAGGCGGTGCTTTTTTTCAGACGCCATCGGTATCCGCGGCTTCCGCAGCGACGATTACGATAGCGGGCACAGATGTATACAGCGAGGCATTCGCCGTGCTGACAAAGGTCAACAAAGAACGTGCCGCAGCGGGTGTTTCGGCGCTTTCGATGGACAAGGAGCTGCTCGCTTTTGCCATGCAGCGCGCATCGGAAATCGCGGTGGATTTTTCGCACACGCGCCCGGACGGGTCGGACTGTCTGGACTTTTCTGGTGATTACCGAGGCGAGAACATTGCCGCCGGGCAAAGCTCCGCGGCGGCTGTGATGACCTCATGGATGAATTCCTCCGGTCACCGCGCCAACATTTTGGAAACAAGCTTTAAAAGCATTGGCATCGGCTGCGTAAAAGTGGACGGTATGCTGTACTGGACGCAAAGCTTCAGCAGCGACAAGGCAACCGCGGTCACAAAGCCGGCGGACGGTGCGCATTCCCGCAAGGTAGCGGTCATAAGCGCAACGCTGCTGATCACCCCCTCCCCCGTTTCCGTCAGCGTGGCGGCGGGAAAAACCGCATCCGTTTCGTTCGCCGGCACAAACCTCGGCTGGGACTACGTCGGTTTTTCGATGAAAAACAGCGATTTTGCTTTCACAAGCTCAAACAAATCTATTTTTACCGTGAGTGCCGCGGGCGTTGTGACGGGCGTTTCGGCTGGAAAAGCCACGCTGAAGGCGGTCTGCGCGGGTGTGACAAAAAGCATTCCGGTCACGGTCACGGGCAAAAAGTCGGTCGCTTCCCTGACGGCGGCGCTGTCAAGAGGCACGTATACATACACCGGCGTGGCGTGCAAGCCGACGGTGAAGATTTCCGGCTTAACGGCGGGAACAGATTTCACCGTTTCCTATAAAAACAACACCGCCGTCGGCAAGGCAACCGCCACGGTGACGGGCAAGGGTAATTATACCGGTACGAAAACACTGACGTTTAAAATTGTACCGAAGTCGGTCACGGGCGTGACAAAGTCGTCCGTCACGGCGACGTCGTTCAAGCTTGCGTGGAACAAAGGTACAAACTGCACGGGCTATGCGATTTATCGCTACAACACAGCGACGGCAAAGTGGGTTCTGGCAAAGCGCGTGACAAGTGCTTCCGCGACCTCCGCGATGATCACGGGTCTGACAAAAGCCACCGTGTACCGTTATAAAATCAACGCTTATAAAACCGTGAACGGCGTGAATTACTACGCGGCGGGCGTAGTGGTGCCCGTGACGACAAAATCTTAAAAAGCGGTACCGCGCAGCGCGACATCCGGCGGTTTGCCGGCAGGAGCTGCAGCGGGAAAGGACACAACGGATGGAAATTAACAATGAAACCAATCTAAAGAACAATCTGTTCAGCAAATGGCGGAAGAAAATCCTGCTGGTCTGCTTTCTGGTCGGGCTGGTGTTTTTGGTTGGGCATCTGCTGGTGTGGAAACTTGAAATTCAACGGCTGATGTTCGGATTTTCGCAGAAGTTTTATCTTGTACGCATGGTGCTTGCCCCGTCGGTAATTAACTTCGGCGCGCTGCTGTTCGCGTGTGTCCGCTGCCGTTCGGACGCTTACAGCCACGCAAAAAAAAACAACGCGACCGCGGCACTGGTGTTCATTGTAGCGGCGTGTATGCAGCTGACGTATTATTTCGTCGGACCGATGCTGGTGATGCCGTGCATCGCGGTGCTGTTGACGGTGATTTTCGCCGACAGCCGGCTGACGCGCAATGTCTTCCTCGCTTCGGCTGTGACGCTGACGGTTTCAACCATGCTTTGTATCATCGAGCTGCGCAAAGGCGACGATACGCTTGCCGGCGATGTCGCGGCGGCGTATGTGGTAACGGGCTTCAGCTTTTTCGCTTCTTACGTCATGATCCGCTTTGAGGAGGAAATCCTCGCAAACATCCGCAGCGGCTACAAACGCCAGAACCAGCTGATCGAGGAAATGAAGGTTGACGCGCTCACCGGACTGTTCAACCGCAAGGCGCTCATCGAAAGCATCGAGGCGAAAATTCGGCTGTTCGCCGCGCAGAAAACACCGATGCAGATGGCGGTGATGGATCTCGACTTTTTCAAGAAAATCAACGACACCTACGGTCACGCAAACGGCGATGAGGTTCTGGTCGCGCTGACAAAAATCATCAAGGACCGCGTCAAGGGCAAGGCAAGCGCATTCCGCTATGGCGGCGAGGAGTTCGTTGTGCTGTTCCAGAAGCAAAAGCTCGGCGAGGCGGTCGCCATCATTGAGGAAATCCGCATTGTGTTCGGGATGCAGACCTTCCCGTTTATGAAGGCGGATCAGTTTATCACCGTCAGCACCGGAATCGCTGAATACGAACGCCGCGAATGGTCATCCACAGACTGGTTCGAGAAAGCCGACGCGATGCTCTACATTGCCAAAAACGAGGGACGCAACCGCACCGTCAGCTATAAGGACGGCATCATCACCCGCGAATAAACGCAACGGCTTGTGTCCAATGTTCTGGACACAAGCCGTTTTTCGCCGATGTGAGGAGGAGGCTTTGCGGTTATAGAATGAAACAGATGAGTCCGGCGCAGCCCTCGTTGATGATGCGCTCGATGGCTTCCTGCAGCTTGGCGCGCGCGTCGGCGGGCATTTTCATCAGCTTGGTCTGCAAGCCCTCGTTGACAAGCTCGTGGAGGGATTTACCGAAGATGTTCGACTCCCAGATTTTCTCCGGCGCTTCCTCAAAGTCGTTGAGCATATACAGCACGAGTTCTTCGGATTGCTTTTCCGAACCGACGATGGGGCTGACCTCGGTGGTGATGTCGGCTTTCATCATGTGGATACTGGGTGCGGTGGCGCGCAGGCGGATGCCGTACTTGCCGCCCTGCTTGATGATTTCCGGCTCGTCTAAGGTCAGTTCGTCCATGGAGGGCATCACGATGCCGTAGCCGGTTTCCTCCACGTCCTTGAGCGCGTCGGCGATTTTGCTGTAGCGCTGGTTGACCTTGACCAGGGAGAGAATCTGTGGCATGAGGTCACTCTCGTCCTTGATCTCGAGTCCCGTGGCTTCGCCCACGATTTTAAAGAACAGGTCGGCTTTGAGCGTGACGGAAATGGTCGCGCTGCCCGTTCCCAAATCGATGACCTTGACACCGGTGTCGGTGATGTTGTCGCTTGCCTTGATGCACTCCGCAAAGCCCTTGACCTCGCGCAGATTCGCAACCCCGCAGGCGGCGTTCTTGATGCTCTGGAACACGTCATCCTTGAGCCAGTGCCCCTTGTCGAGGGTGTTGATCCAGTTCGGCATTTCGATGTTGATTTCCTTGACGGGGAACGCGTACAGCACCTGTGTGAGGATGTCACGGATGTCGTCCTCGTCAAGCTCCAGACAATTGACGGGGATTACGGTTGTGCCGTATTTATCGCTGAGCGATGCGCTTAAATCCCGGGCGGTCTGGGTCTTGGGCTTAA
The DNA here is from genome assembly GCA_047602575.1 of Oscillospiraceae bacterium. Lineage (GTDB taxonomy): Bacteria > Bacillota > Clostridia > Oscillospirales > Ruminococcaceae > UBA1366. The sequence goes on along the minus strand of JASGGY010000005.1, from coordinate 121,455 downwards.
CACAATTGAGCAGAACGACAAAGGGCTTGTTAATCTGTTTGAGCTCATTGATGACGCGCTCCTCGCACTCCTCGTATTCCTCGCGGGGCAGGTCGGTGATCGAGCCGTCCGTGGTGACGACAAGCCCGATGGTGGAATGCTCGGTAATGACCTTCTGCGTGCCGACCTCCGCCGCCATGTTAAAGGGAATCTCGCTGTCAAACCACGGCGTCATAACCATGCGCGGGGCGTTGTTTTCAAAATAACCGATGGCGCTGGGGATGATGTAGCCCACGCAGTCGATCATCCGCACGCGGAATTTCGCCGCGTCCTCGACGGAGATTTCTACCGCTTCTTCCGGAATAAACTTTGGCTCGGTGGTCATGATGGTCTTGCCCGCCGCCGACTGGGGTAGCTCGTCAACCGCACGCTCGCGGCGATAGTCGCTCTCAATGTTGGGAATCACAAGCGATTCCATGAACCGCTTGATCAGGCTGGATTTTCCGGTTCGCACGGGACCGACGACGCCGATGTAAATGTCGCCGTCCGTCCGCCGCGCAATATCCGCGTAAATATCGTTCGTCATACCTGTGACCAATCCTTTCTCTATGGCTTCGCTGCACTCACTGCACGAGGGGAATCAGAATCATGCCCTTGTCGGGCAGCGTGGCGGTGTTGAGGTCGTTTTCCTCAAGGATAGCCGCAACGGAGGTGGCGTATTTCTTGGCGATGTCCCAGATGTCCTCGTTCTTGTCGCCGAAATACAGCTTGAGTGCATAGGGCGATGCCTGATCCTTCTTGCTTTCGCTGTCAACACTGATGTCTGAAATCAGCTTCGACTGCGCGGCTTCGTACAGATATCCGCCGATGCGCAGTTCCGCTTTCACCTCGACCGTTCCCGCGCCGACCAGATTGTAGGTACAGGACGCAACGCAGACCTTCGGATCGATCGTGCTGCCCTGCGCGGCGCTGTCGGTCTTGATGATATGCTCAAAGGCGGTGTCGCCTTCTAAATAAATCGGGCAACCTGCGGTGTTCTTCGCCATGACGCAGAAGCTGACGTTGCCGCTGATGACAAACTCGCCGGTGTCAAAGGAGAAGCGTCCGGTTACGTTGCTGACGTCGCTCCATGCGTCGCAGACGGCGGAAATGTCGCCCTCCTGATAAGTCAGGGTCTGCTTGACGGTGTGGTTCTCGTTGATGGGAACCGGCATACGCTCAAGCTTTGCGTCGCAGACGGTGTTGCTGACCTCGTTTGAGGTGGAATACGAATCCGTCACCACATCGGCTTTGGCGAATTTTACGGCGGTGCAGTTGACCAGCAGAACCAGCTCGCACTCAAGCTCGGTGGAAACGCCGTCGCCCTTTGCGGTGATGTCGCAGCTGGTGGGCGTGATGTCGGCGATTGACTCAAAGGAATCGTCGATGCCCTCGATGTCGATGATCTGGCTGAAGGGGATGGTGAATTTCACCGCTTCGAGTCCGTCCGTGCCGTCCTCGTTGATGCTCGCGTAAAGCATGGCGACGTTCGCCTCACCCTTGGTCACAAGCTTGCCGGAAATGATTTTCTGCTCGCCCGGTATCACGGTGCAATCCGAACGCAGCACGCTTTTCACCGGCGGCTTTGATGCGCCCAGCTCCAGCTCATCAATGACGGTGACGCGCTTGGCGGCGGTCAGGCGCTTTGACGGAACGCTGATTGCGGTTTTCTTCAGCTGGATGTTCGCACCGAACGCGTCGGACACGACATTCGTCTGCCGCTCGCCCGTGATTTTCACACGCGTGCTGACAGCGCCCCGCACATCCAGACGGCGCTGGTTGACCACGCGGCAGTTTACATAGTCCGCGCGCGGGGTAACGGTCACCGCGGGGTTGACGGCGGGGGCGGTCATGTCCACGGAGCGGGTGAAGTTGAGCCGCTGCTCGATGCAGCTGACCGCGTTTGAGCCTTCGCTGAGGTACATCACGCGGATGACCGCCACAAGGTCAAAGCTGAGCTTTTCGCCGTTGATGCTGTGGGATACGATGCGGGGCAGCAGTCTGCACTTTAACACGCGGAAAATGTCCGGGTAGTAGTCGGGCAGAATGTAGTCAAGCTCCACCGCCTGCTCCGTGCCGGTGTCAAGCACGGATTCGCTTGTCGAAAAGGTTTCCTTGTTCACTTTCAAGTCCATAGCTTCCTCCTGGTTCTAAAATTCTCACATCGGATAAACTGTCCTATACGCAATTTATATTCAGGGGGGTGCGGACGTATTCCCGAAATTTACCATAATTCTCGCGCGAAATTTGCATACTTATTTGAACAATATTTAAATTTTATATGCTGTGCCGGAAACGTTCTTGCATTCTCTGAAAAAATGTGGTATCCTTTCTATTGTATAAACGTAATGACTGAGAGAGTACGCATCGCGCCGTTCCCCACAGAGAGCCGCACACAAGCTGAAAGCGCGGCGGGAGTAGCAATGCGGAAGTTCACTCACGAACGGTTTCGCCGAAGACGCACCGGTCGCCGGTCTTTTGTAAGCGAAAACGCAACCGCAGCGTTATGGCGGGAGGGAGTGCTGGCTCCTTTTCTGATCGGTGGTTTACAGACGCGTTCTGTCCTTTCGGGCGGGGCGTTTTTATTTTGACCGGCACATCGCCGGAAAGGATGGGATTTGTTCATGAAAGAAGCACTGGAAAAAATTGAAGCGCTTGCGAAAGAGCAGCTTGCCGCGGTCGCAGACACAAAAGCGCTCGAGGAATTGCGGCTGAAATTCCTCGGCAAAAAAGGCGAGCTGACGGCGATTCTCAAGCAGATGGGTGGGCTTTCGGCGGAAGAGCGCCCCGTGATCGGACAGCTTGCCAACAAGGTCCGCGCCGACATCGAGGAAGCTCTCTTTGCCCGCGCACAGGCACTCAAATCCGAGCTTGCGGCAAAACAGCTCGCTGCGGAAACGCTTGATGTGACACTGCCCGGCAAAACAAAGCGGCTGGGCAGGATTCACCCGCTCAATATCGTGATGGGCGAAATCGAGGAGATTTTCCTCGGCATGGGCTTTGACATTGCCGACGGTCCGGAGGTGGAGTACGATTACTACAACTTCGAAGCGCTCAACATTCCCCCGAACCACCCCGCACGCGACACGCAGGATACCTTTTATATCACCGACAACATCCTTCTGCGCACGCAGACTTCCTCCGTGCAGGTGCACGTGATGGAAAACAGCAAGCCGCCCATCCGCATCATTTCCCCCGGGCGGGTTTACCGCTCCGACGCGGTGGACGCGACGCACTCACCGCTGTTCCACCAGATTGAGGGGCTTGTGGTGGACAAGGGCATCACGATGAGCGACCTTGTGGGAACGCTCGATCTGCTGATGAAGCGCCTTTACGGCGAGGAGTGTAAAATCCGCCTGCGCCCGCACCACTTCCCGTTCACCGAGCCGTCGGCTGAGGTGGATGTGATGTGCTTTAACTGCGGCGGCGAGGGCTGCCGGATGTGCAAGGGTGAGGGCTTCATCGAGCTGCTCGGCGCGGGCATGGTGCATCCCAAGGTTTTAGAGGGCTGCGGCATCGATCCGACGGTTTACAGCGGGTTCGCGTTCGGCTTAGGACTCGAGCGCGTCGCCATGCGCCGCTTCGGCATCAGCGATATGCGGCTGCTCTATGAGAACGACCTGCGCTTTTTAGGGCAGTTCTGATATAGGGGTTAGGATACAGGATTCCCTGATCGATCAAAGATTGAAACGAATCTTTCAACACCATCGGAAAGGACAGAATACGATGTTAGAAAAAATGGACGACTTTTTTGCCGCCCGCGTGGACGACTATGAAGCGCATATGCTGACCGGCGTGAACGGTGTGAAAGAAGCGTATGCGGCACTTCCGGCGTTTCTGCCGGCGGGTACGCAAAGCCTGCTCGACCTCGGCTGCGGCACGGGGCTGGAACTGGAACCCATTTTTGCGTGCTTCCCTGCCCTGCAGGTTACGGGCGTTGATCTGACCAAGGAAATGCTCGACCGGCTGCGGGTGAAATTTCCGGACAAGGCAATTACGCTCATCAACGCGAGTTATTTTGACTGCGATTTCGCGGGCGCGCCCTTTGACGCGGCAATTTCATTTGAAACCATGCACCATTTTGATTACGCTGAAAAACAGGGACTTTACGCGAAAATTCTCGACGCACTTAAGCCCGGCGGTGTATACGTCGAATGCGATTACATGGTGACGGAGCAGGCAGAGGAAGATTTTTATTTCGCGGAAAACAAGCGCATCCGCGCGGAGATGGGAATTCCCTACGGTGCATTCTATCATTACGACACGCCGCTGACAGTGAAGAACAGCCGTATGCTGCTGTGTGAAGCCGGTTTTGAACGCGCGGAGCTGCTCTGGCGGACAGCAAACACAACCATTATAAAAGCATATAAAGCGCAGTAAACACAATAAGCGGGCGAACCCCGATGAATCAATGAAAGCGAGGTGCAAACCTTACAAGCGGCGAGCCGTTTGTAAGGACACGATTATGAATTTATCTATGAAATGGCTTGCGGACTATGTGGACTGCAGCCTGCCGGTGAAGCAATTCTGTTATGATATGACCATGTCCGGCTCAAAGGTCGAGGGCTTTGAAGCGGAGGGCGATGAGATTTCCAACGTTGTGGTGGGAAAAATTCTAAGCGTTGAACCGCACGGAAATTCCGACCATCTGGTGGTCTGCATGGTGGACGTGGGCAAGGACGCGCCGGTGCAGATTGTCACGGGCGCACCGAATGTTTCCGCGGGGGATTATGTTCCCGCAGCACTCGACGGCTCGACACTGCCGGGCGGAGTGAAAATTAAAAAGGGCAAGCTGCGCGGCGTGGAGAGCAACGGCATGCTCTGTTCGCTGGGCGAGCTGAAGCTGACAAAGCACGATTTCCCTTATGCGATTGAGGACGGAATTTTCCTCCTCGGCGAGGACTGCGACCGCACACCGGGTGCTGACATCCGCGCGGCAATCGGCTTAAACGACACCACTGTCGAGTTTGAAATCACCTCCAACCGCCCGGACTGCCTGTCCGTGCTGGGGCTGGCGCGCGAGGCGGCGGCGACGTTCAATGTTCCGTCGAATGTGAAAGCACCCGCATTCCAAGGCGTTGACGGTGCGGTTTCGGACTTGCTTTCGGTGGAAATTAAAAATACCGCACTGTGTTCGCGTTACATCGGCGGCGTAGTGAAAAACGTGAAAATCGCGCCTTCCCCCCGCTGGCTGCGCGAGCGCCTGCGGGCAAGCGGTGTGCGCCCGATCAACAATTTTGTGGACATCACAAACTTTGTTATGCTCGAATACGGTCATCCCATGCACGCGTTTGATCTGCGTTATGTGGAGGGCAATTCCATCATCGTGCGCAACGCGCAGGCGGGGGAAACCATCACGACCCTTGACGGCACGCAGCGCGCGCTTTCGCCGGAAATGCTTGTGATTGCCGACGCGAAAAAGCCCGTCGCCGTCGCCGGCGTCATGGGCGGCGAATACAGCGGCATCATGGACGACACCGCAACGGTGGTTTTTGAAGCGGCTTGCTTTGACGGCGCAAGCGTGCGCACAACGGCGAAAAAGCTCGGTATGCGCACCGATGCGTCTGCGCGGTTTGAAAAAGGGCTTGACGCGGACAATTGTCTTCCCGCGATCAAGCGCGCGTTTGAACTGGTGGAGCTGCTGGGCGCAGGTGAAGTTGTGCGGGAGCTGATCGATGCGGATTATTCCGACAAAACGCCCAAAACGGTGGAATTCGACCCCGCGTGGATCAACACGTTTTTAGGTACAAGCATTCCCGTCGCGGACATGGCGGATTACCTGACGCGGCTGGGCTTCACCGTGGAGAACGGCGTTGTGACCGCACCGCGCGTGCGCATCGACATCGCTTGCAAGGCGGACGTGGCGGAGGAAGTCGCGCGGATTTACGGCTACAACAACATTCCCGCGACCATCATCAAGGGCGTTGCCAACGCAAAGCTCACCCCCGCGCAGAAATTTGAGCGCAAGCTGCGCGCGACGATGAGCGCGCTGGGGTATTCCGAAATCACAACCTACTCGTTCATTTCGCCCAAATATTTCGATAAAATCAACCTGCCGGCAGACAGTGCGCTCCGCAAAACCGTGACCATCACAAACCCGCTCGGCGAGGATACCAGCGTGATGCGCACCAGCGTGCTGCCATCGATGTGCGAGGTGCTCGGGCGCAATTTCAACAACCGCAACAAGGAGGCGTTCCTCTTTGAAATTGGCACGGAGTACCTTCCCGACGCGGACGAAACCAAGCTCCCCGCCGAGCTGGCACGGCTTTGTTTGGGCAGCTACGGTGGTGAGTCGGATTTCTTCGCCCTCAAAGGCACGATCGAAGAGCTGCTTGACCGCATCGGTCTGACCGGCTACGAAACCGCGCGCGCGGATGAAAGCACGCCGTTCGGTGAGCGCTGCGCGTTCCACCCCGGGCGCGTTGCGGTGATGGAGAAAAACGGTATACCGTTCGCGATGCTCGGCGAGCTGCATCCGTCGGTCTGCGAAAATTACGGCATCGACACGAAATGCTACGCGGCAAAGCTGCTTGTACCGGAGCTGCTCGCACTCGCGGAGCCCGATCGCGTTTACGTTCCCCTGCCGAAATTCCCTGCCATCACGCGTGACATCTCGGTGGTGTGCGACGACACGCTGCCCGCCGCGGCACTCGAGAAAGCAATCCGCGGCGCGGTCGGAAAAATCCTCGAAAAGGTCGAGCTGTTTGACGTGTACAAGGGCAAGCAGATTGAGGACGGCAAGAAGTCCGTTTCCTACGCCATTTCCATGCGCTCGCACGACGGCACGCTCACCGATGACCAGGCGGAAGCCGCGATGAAAAAGGTGCTCAAAGCCCTGTCCGCGCTCGGCGCTGAGCTGCGCGGATAAGCAAAACCTACACCGTTTCTCAGCCGCAGCGGTGCAGATGAGATGGGGTTGCAGAACAATGCGATGTAAAAACCGCTTATTGTCCAATAAAACGGACAGCAAGCGGTTTCTTTTTATTTCAGCTTTTAGCGGAACAAATAGCTCGTCATGGACAGTGATCCCATCGTGCAAGCATTGTTGAACACCTGCACTTCATCCTGCGCGTCCGCCGCGCCAAGTGCGGTTACAAGGGGAAGAAAATGGTCAGGCGTTGGAACGGCTTTCGCGAAGGCATCCGATATGGTTTGCGCATGAACAACCGCGTCGAAATCAAGGCGAAGAATCGCGTTTTTCACCGTGCCGTCGAATTCCTCCGCCCAATCGTAGCCGCCGTCCAGATCCCAGTCCACCCGTGCAAGGTTGTGGACGACATTGCCGCTGGCGAAAATCAGAACGCCTTCCGCGCGCAGTGCGGCGAGCTGTTTCCCGATGTCAAAATGCGCCCGTGCATCGTCGTCGCGGCTCACGCTGACTTGAAACACGGGAACGTCCGCGGCGGGATACATCCGGCAAAGCACGGACCATGCGCCGTGGTCGATGCCCCAGCTGTTGTCCGCCGATATGGTACCGCCGCCCAGCTTCAGCACTTCCGCGGCGAAATCCGGCGCGCCTTTTACCGGATATAAAACCTCGTAAAGCGCTTTCGGGAAACCGTACATATCGTAGATCAGCCGCGGCTGCGCAGTATCGCAAACGCGGAATCCATGTGAAAACCAATGCGCGGAAACCGCTAAGATTGCTTTCGGCTGCGGAATTTCCGCTGCGATGCTTTTCCAGCGTGTCGAAAAAACATTGTCCTCGATCGCGTTCATCGGCGAGCCGTGACCGACAAATAAAACAGGCATTTTTCCCATAAACCCACCCCTGACTGATTTTAATTTCTAATGTTTAAGAACCGCCATTCCTTGTCGCGGTACTCCGGCGTGGCATATTGAATGCCCACGCGCGGTGCGGTTGTGACAGCGGCGGAAAATCCGTCGTCGGCGATGAACAGCATGTCCTGTGCGTTAATGCCGATGCCGTTGAAGCGCTTGTCCACACCGAGTGCTTTCGTCAGCCGCGCCGGACCGTTTGCGCTCGCACCCGCCCGCAACAGAACCGCCTGCGGTGCGCCGATGTCGCCCGTGACGATGTTCATCAGCCAGTGTATTCCGTAGCAAAGATAGACGTAAATCACGCCGCTTTCGCCGTAAAGCAGGGCGTTGCGCGGCGTTCGTCCGTGGCGGGCGTGGCAGGCGGTGTCCTCCTCGCCGCGGTAGGCTTCGGTTTCTGTGATGCGGACGGTGCGCACTTCGCCGGTTTCGGGGCAGTGCCGCACCAGCAGCTTTCCGACCAGATCGGGCGCGACTTCCAGAACATCACGGCGGAAAAAATCATCCGCAAGCCGTTGCATCTTATGCCCTCGCTTTCAACTGTTCCGCCGCCGCTTCGTCGGGCTTGACAAACAGCGTCGTGTTGTCGGTGAAAATCACCATGCCCGGGCGCGCGCCGCCGGGCTTTTTCACGTTCTTGACCAGCGTGTAATCCACCGGCACCTGCGCGGAGCTTTTCGCCTTTGAAAACAGCGCCGCAAGCACCGCGGCTTCGTTCAGGGTGCGCTGGGGCGGCGTTTTGCCGCTGCACTGGATGATGACGTGCGAGCCGGGGATGTTGTGGGTGTGCAGCCAGATGTCGAGCTTCGCCGCGTCCTTGAGCGTGAGCTTGTCGTTCTGCTTGTTGTTGCGCCCGGCGAGAATTGTAAATCCGTCGGAGGAAATGAATTTCAGCGGCGGCGCGGATTTCGGGGGCTTTTCGCGCCCGCGGTTCTTTTTAATATAACCCTGCTCAGCAAGCTCCAACCGCAGCTCGGCGATTTCGTTCTCGCCCTGCGCGCGGGTCAGCGCGTCAAACACGCTGTCGATGTAGGCAAGCTCCTGCTCGCCCTGCGCGACCAGACCGGTGAGCATTTTCTCCGCCTGCGCGGCTTTGCGGTATTCGGCGAAATACTTCTGCGCGTTTGCCGACGGCGAAAGCCGCGTATCCAGCGCGATAGAAATCTGCGGCGCGTCCGGCTCAAAGTAATTTTCCACCGTCGCCTGGGCGGCGCCCTTTTCGATGCGGTAAAGATTCGCGGTCAGCAGATCCCCCGCGACGCGCAGGCGCTCACGGTCGGCGCAGGCAAGCAGCTCCTCGCGCTGTGCGGCGATGCGGCGCGCGATGCGGTCGGAGGTGTTGACAAGCAGGCGGAACAAATCGCCCGCGCGTTGTTTGAGCCGCGCGGTTTGATCGCGTTCGGTGAAAAAGCTGTCGAGCAATCCGCAGGCGCTGTCCTGCGTTCTCGTCACCATCAGCCCGCCGAAATAGCTGACAGCGCAGAAACAGAAGTCCTTGAATATGCCGTCCTTGGTTTTGATGATGGTAAAAACGTTCTTGCCGGCGCGCAGGTCGTCGGCGGTTTTTTTCAGGAAGAACACCAGCCGGTCGAGGGTGTCCCCCTCCGTTCGGTCGGCGGAAGCATCCGCGCCGCGTGTGCAATAGAACACCGCTTCTTCCGCGAAAACGGGCGAAATTCCCTCAAGCGTTTTCACCAGTGCCTTTGAAAGCGGCATCGTGCCGAACGCGGCGAGTGCGCTTTGCAGGTTTTCAGTCGTGATTTCAAACAGCGTCAGCCGCGCATCCCGCGGTGGAAGGGCATATGCCACTCCCGGCAGCACCGTGCGCACGCGGGAGATGTCCTGCCCGACGCGCTTGATGCTGTCCAAAATTCTGCCATCCTCGGCGGTGAGGATGAGGTTCGAGCGCCTGCCCATGATTTCCGCAACCAGCGTCAGCCGGCAGGGGTCCCCCAGCTCGTCGGTCGCATCAAAGTCAAAAAACAGAATCCGTTCAAAGCCGTCCTGCCGCACGCGTGTCAGCTTCGCGCCCATCAGCCGCTTGCGCAGCAGCATACAGAACATCGGCGGAACCTTGGGATTCTCGATCTCAGCTTTGGTCAAGCAGACCCGCGCGCTGTTTGCGTCCGCCGAACAGAACAGCTTCGCGCTGCCCAAACGGGTGCGGAAGCTCAGCACCAACTCATCCCGCGACGGTTGGTAGAGTTTATCCACGCGCCCGTCGAGCAGAACGGCTTCGATTTCCGCCCGCACGAGATTCAGAAAAATACCGTCAAGTGCCATCGTGCGCCCACGCGCGAGCTGCGCAGCTTGTGAAAAACTGCACGTCGCATGGGCTTGCACCTCTCTTTCGTTTCATAATCAGGTTGTTTGCCAAACGCTTTGATATACAAGAAAAGCGTGAGCAAATTGTCACGCTTTTGATATTAATTGAATGATACGCATTCCGGCGGACGGTTCTTTTGGGAAATTTGTATTTCCAGCGTCGGAAATGCCGCTTTGAGAAACCGCTCCATCGCCGCGCAGAACACAAATTCCGTATGGAAATGCCCCGCGTCAAACAACGCGATACCGGCATTTTCCGCTTCGACAAAAACGCTGTGTTTGATGTCGCCGGTGATGAACGCGTCGCATTTTTTTGCGAGCGCATCCGCAAAATTGCTCCCGCCGCTCCCTGCACAAAACGCGATTTTTCGGATCGGCTTTCCGCCGGAGATGTACCGGACGACACGTGCGTCAAGACGCGTTTTCAGCAGCTCCGCCAGATCGTTTGCCTGCATTGCACATGCCGCGTCAATGATTCCGCCCAACGGCCGACCTTCCTCAACCGCAAGCGGCTCACTGGACTCACCCAGGCCGAGTGCTTTGCAAAACGCGTCTGACATACCGTTTTTCGCACTGTCAAAATTGGTGTGCGCGCAGATCGCCGCGATCCCATGCCGCGCCAGCACAACCGCCGGATGCGCCGGATCAAGTTCTTTCAACGGCGAAAAAATCACCGGATGGTGCGCAATCACAAGGTCGAACCCGCCGCCGACCGCTTCCGCGGCAACCGGCGCTGTGATGTCGAGCGCAATGAGAAGCTTCTGCGCCTGTGCCTGCGCGCCGCCGACCAGCAGCCCGCTGTTGTCATAGCTTTGCTGGGTTGAAAACGGCGCAATGCCGTTGATTGCTTCAAAAATCCCGCCGACAGTGGTCATAGCGCCTCCGCGTCATTCCGATTTTCCGGCAACGGAAAGTCGGTTATAAATTTTCTCCGCCGTGAGCATGATCTCCCGCGCTTCGCGGGTTTTGCGGACGGATTTCTGCATCCCCTCCGCGGCGGCAAATAACTTATCCGCCTGACGTTTTAAAAAAGCACGGTCACTGGTGTTGGAGAAATCCAACTTGCCGCAGTAAGCGGTAAACGCGTCGAGCTGCTTCTTTCTGCCGCTGAAGCACGCGCGCATCGCGGTGTAGACGAACTTTCCATCGGTGCTTGTGCGCTCGTCCTTAATTACGAAGCCGTTTGCGTAAAGCCAGCGGCGCAGCAGGGAAATCCGGCTCATCGGTTGTAAAACAAGGTTGACCTCTGCGTTTTTTACCCAAACGCAGCGATCGAGAATTTTCGCTATCAATTCTCCGCCCATTCCGGCAATGATCACATCGGAAACATCCGCTCCGTCGATTCCGTTGAGTCCGTCTGTTCGGATAATCGTAATTTTGTCTTCAAAGCCGTGTATGCGGACGCTTTCCCGCGCAACCGCAAGCGGACCCTCGTTGATGTCGCAGGCAGTCACACCGGCGCAGATTTCCTGTTCCACCAAATGGCAGGCAAGGTGTGCATGGTCGGTTCCGACATCGACCGCGCGTGCTCTCCCCGTCACCAATTCAGCGCAGGAAAGCAGCCTGTTGTTCATCAATGCTACGCCCTCTCTTTCCAAATCTGTCGTCGCCGTACGGAATTTGTCCGTCCGGCGTACAAGCAGCCGACCTGCGCCGGAATTCCGCACAGATAAGCTGACTGATGGGAGATATGTCACAATTAGGCTTTTGCAAAGTGTGTGTTGAGCTTTTCGATGAGTTCCTCCGCACTCACGCCGTGAACGGCGCAAGCCTGCTCAATGGTTTCCCCGCGGGAAGCCGGGCAGCCAAGGCAATGCATTCCCATCTCAAGGAAATAGGGTGCTGTGTCGAAATCGGCGTCGAGGACGTCGCCGATGATGGTATCTTCGGTTACTTCAAATGCCATATGGATCATCCTTTCTGTCGGAAATACCGGTATAACGCTGCGACATTTCCGTATTGTATCTCTTATTATAACCTAAAATTGTATGAAAAGCAAGCATCATGCCTGACAACTTGTGTGAATATGTCAAGTGAAAAAAGTAAAACCGCCCGTTTTTACGGGCGGTTGAAAGAGTCGGTGAAGATACTATTAATAGCCTTCCTTCATCTTTGCGAAGCATTCGCTGCAGTATACAGGACGATCTTCACGGGGTCTGAAAGGCACTTTTGCCTCTTTGCCGCAAGATGCGCAAGTTGCTGCGAACATTTCTCTTTCCTGCTTGCCGGAATTCTTTCTGGAGTCTCTGCATCCCTTGCATCTCTGGGGTTCGTTTACGAATCCCTTTTCTGCATAGAATTCCTGCTCTCCTGCGGTAAATGTGAAATCGCTTCCGCAGTCCTTGCATACCAGTGTTTTGTCTTCGAACATAGATTTTCCCTCGCTTAAGTTAAAATGTGCCTAGTCGGACTTTCACCGACACCTTTGATAAACAACGCTCTGTAATTAAGCTACTTGGCCATATGATGATCAACGCAAATGCGTAAAATCCGAATAAAGAGGCGCCGCGCGGTTTTCCCGCCGGCATGGTGTCAGCAATCCGTCCTCAAAACCGATTTTAGCTTGCGCCTGATCCGTTGCATAGCGTTGTCGACGGACTTCAGCGGCACACCGAGCTGCGAAGCAATCCGGCTGTAAGCAGAACCTGTAAGGAATAACTGAAACACTTGCCATTCTTTCTCTGAAAGAGAGGAGATGATTTTTTGATGAAGCTCTATCAGCTTCTCGTTATCGAGCATGATGCTCTCGGGAGTCGCCGCCGCACGGTACTCAGAAAAGCTTTCCGGATCGGCGTAGACACTTTCGTCGTTGGCAACGAGGCGCTTGGTTTTTTTGAGGCTAGACAGCATCCGGTTTCTGATGCAAACCGCTGCATAGGTGGAAAACTTGGCGTCTTTTTCTGACGAATAAGTTCTCACTGCGTCGAGCAGCGCCATTAAACCTTCTTGTGACAAATCCGTCGCATCGGCGTAACCGCCCGCAAAATTATGAGCGGAGGCATCGATCCAGCCGATATAGCGTGTAACCAAAATGGTGAACGCGTCTTTGCCCGCACGTGCCAGCGGGGCAAGCTGCTCGTCCGTCAGTTTGTTGAGTTGCGCATCATCACGATTCTGCACGGCATATCACACCACCAGAAATAGTCACAATCACATTGTACCACAGAATAATAAATCTGTCAAGCATTTTTTGAAAAAAATTTACACAGAATTTTCGCGCAGCGTTTTACGGGCAATGGAGGCTTCAGCAATGCACTTTTTGGGCGTTAAATCGCTGCGCCGTATGCCTGTTTGCCAGACAGGAAAATATCCCCACCCGCTGCGTCGTTTGCCACAACCAGCGGAAAACGCGCAAGTGTTAGGCGTTTCACCGACTCACAGCCCAGCTCCGCAAACGCGATGACCGTGCATTCTTTGATGCACCTTGCCGCCAGCGCGCCGGCACCACCCACCGCGCACAGATACAGTGCGCGGTTGCGAATGATCGCATTCCGCACCGCGTCGCTGCGCTCGCCCTTGCCGATCATCGCCGCAAGCCCCAGATCCAGCAGGCGCGGCGAATAAACGTCCATGCGTCCGGAGGTGGTCGGGCCACACGAGCCGATCGGCTTGCCGTCGGGCGCGGGCGTGGGTCCCGCATAGTAAATCACTGCGCCCGCAAGCGGAAACGGCAGGGCTTCCCCCGCGTCCAGCAGCGCATTGATTTTTTTATGCGCCGCATCGCGGGCGGTATAGACCGTTCCCGAAAGAAAAATCTTGTCGCCGCAACGCAGTGTTTTCGCCGCTTCTCTCAAATCGGCGGTGTTCAGTTCATAAATCGCAGGCATGAAACCAGTTCCTTTGACACCCTAAAAATAAAGCTGCGGCGCGACAGCCGCAGCGCATGAGCATTATGAAAAATCAGGATTTCCATTTTTGGAGGAATTCGTCGTCGCTGTCCGCCGGTTTCTGCTCGCTGCCTGATTGGATGCGTTTTTTCAAAGAATCCATCATATCGATGTCGAGCTTATTCTGCTTGAGCAGTGCGGATTTCGTCGGCGCAGACTTTGTCTGTGCGGTTTTTTCCGCTGCGGCTTTCTGCTCGTCTGCCAAACGCTGCGCCTCGGCAGCTTTCTGCTCCTCGGCGAACTGTTTTTCTTCGGCGGCTTTCAGCGCTGCTTGTGCCTGACGCTTCTCCTCAATGGCTTTGCGCGCATCGGCTATGCGCTTTTCCTCGGCGGCTTTGTGCGCGTCGGCTATGCGCTTTTCCTCGGCGGCTTTGCGTTCGTCGGCATGGCGCTTTTCTGCGGAAGCTTGGTCATCCTGTAGAAAATTGTCGTTGATTTCGTTTACATAATTTGTATTATTGTTTTCATCACTTCCTTTCGACCCGTAATTAAAATCCCGTTTACCATCAACAAGCTTCAGCCCTTCTCTGACCAGTCCCTTTGCGGTATCGCATTTTACAAGACTGTCGCCGAACAGCTGGTTGAGCATCGAGGCAACCTTGGAGAGATTTGCATCGAGGTTTGAGAATTCCGACTGCACCGCAGTGCGCAGACCGGCGGATTTCTGCTTGATGTTCTCGGCATCGTTCTTCGCGTTTTCGAGCATCGCCGTGGATTCTGAGCGTGCTTTTTCGAGCATCGACGTGGAATCGGTTCTTGCTTTTTCCAGCATCGCGGCAGACTCGACAGTTGCCTTTTCCATCATCTTGGTGGACTCGCTCTTTGCCGCAGCCATCATGGCTTCCGATGTGGACTTCGCGGTTGTCATCATGGTTTCGGATTCCTTGTTTGCCTCAACAACAATGCGCTCCGCCTGGGTGTTGGCTTCGTCGAGCATCTGGTTCTGGAGATCCTTTGCCTCGGTTTCCATCTGCTTGGCTGCCTTTTTGGCTTCCTGAACGATTTTGTCCGCAGAATTTTTCGCTTCGATGAACACGCTTCCAATGTCAAAGCTTGACACCGACGAGCCGCTGCCCGCGTTTGCTTCGGCGTTGGTCAGCTTCTCTTTGAGATCCTCAACCTCCGCCTTGATTTTTTCAAGCTCCGCGTCCTTTGCATCGGCTTCGCTCTTATAATTGGTAAGCTCCAGTTTGAGGGTATCCGATGAGCCCATGAGTTCGGAAATCTTATTTTTGCTTTCCTCGAGCTTTTTCTCCAGCTCTTCCTTGCCCTTGAAATTCGCGGCAACCTTGCCGCCGGCAGCCTGCAGCTTCTCAACTGCTTCGTTTTTCTCCGTCAGTTCTGTTTCCAGTCTGTAAATCTTTGATGTCAGGTCGTCTATGTAATTTAAAACGTCCTTCTTATCAAAGCCACCGAAGCTGACGGTTTTCAGATAACCATTTCCGGCCATTGATACACCCTCCTAAAGCTTTGTTTCTTCTATTATACAGGAAAACAAGGGGCTGTGCAACCATCTTTGCGGGTTCTTAACATTTTCTGCGAAATATACAATTACGGTCTGGTTTTTTCGTGAAAAAAAGCACGAAAACGCGTTTTGTCCGAAATTTTCGGTCAAATGCGTCTGCGAAAGTGACTGTGCTTGATAGTCCGCGATTATCTTTACTATACAATAATATACAGGAATGTGCAATGGTTTTTTCATATAATGGTTGAATTTTCAGCGTTTTTTACAAATCTATTTCTTGCTTTTCAGCAATATCATCGAAATCACGCCGGTCAGTACGACGGCGATCCCCATCGCCATCCAGGTGTTGCTGATCGGGAGCTTCGTGTTCATTCCAAAAAAGCTGAAAACCATTGTAGGAATCGCCATAATAATGGTAATGACCGTCAGCCGCCACATAACGGTGTTGAGGTTGTGCGAAATCACCGACGCAAACGCGTCCATCATGCCCGAGAGAATGCCGGAGTAGATGTTCGCCATCTCGATTGCCTGCTTGACCTCGATGAGGACGTCCTCGAGTAAGTCCTGATCCTCCTCATAGAGCTTGATAACGCGCCCGCGCAGGATGCGTTCAAGCGTGACATCGTTTGCTTTGAGCGAGGTGGAGAAATACACGAGCGACTTTTCCAGCCCCAAAAGCTGGATCAGCTCTTTGTTTTTCATCGAGCCGTGGAGCTGCTGCTCCATCTGATAGGAAATCTTGTCAATCTGCTTGAGGTATTGCAGAAACCGCGCCGTGATGCGCAGCAGGCATTGCAGCACAAACCGCGTTTTCAGATGCGTCTGCAGGTTGCGGACCGCCCCGCCGGCAATTTCCGACAAAACGGAATTCTGGCGCAGCGAAACGGTGAACACATAGTGTTCGGTTGTAATAATACCCACCGGCATGGTGTAGTAAACCACGGTGTTCTCGCTCTGGGTTTCGGCGACGGCGGTATCGACGATGATCAGCGTCTGATCGTCTTCAATCTCAACGCGGGAGCTTTCCTCCTCATCGAGCGACGACCGAACGAAGCCGCTGTCAAGACCGTATTCTTCGATTAGGCTGCGGATTTCGGCTTCCGTGGGTTCGGTCACGGAGATCCAGCAGCCCGGAGCGGGCGCGTCGAGCGCGACGAGCGCGTTGCCGATGGTTTTGTAAAACATTATCATATCAGACCAGTCCTTTCGCGTGCGGGCGATGCCTTCAGGCACGCCGCACTGACGCAGGGCTAGTCCGTCATGGCGCGACTTGCCCGCGTTTGATTCCGGCGCTGTGCCGGAAGCCGTTGCTTATCCTGTTCTAAAGGGTCGGGGCTCATGTCGCACCTCCTGTTTTATTTCTCCCCTTATTATATCAAATTTCTTTGCGTCTGACAAGCTTTTTTTCGCGCGTTTTGCCTGTTTTACGAAATTTTCACCCAACGCAAAAACCTCCCGCCGGAAAGCGGGAGGCTGAATGTTCGGTTTACTTGAACACATTGAAGATGTCGTCGTAGGTATAGGAGTTTTCCGGAATTTTCGCGGTAGGCTTGATCGGATCTCCAGCTGAAGAAGAACCGGATACCGGTGCAATCTCGGGGATTTCCGCGTCGCCGAAATCGGTTGCGATGATGGTGACGCTGATGGTGTCCGAGCCTTCCTCGGTGTAACCCGTACCGAAAATCATATTTGCCTCGGGGTCGATTGCGTCGTGGATGATCTTGGTGAAGTCGTCCACATCGGTGATCTGAACGTCCTCGGTCATGACGATGTTCAGCAGCACGCGGCGCGCGCTCTTGATCGAGGTTTCGAGCAGCGGGCTGGAAACGACCTGGCGTGCGATGTCCGCAACCTTGTCCTTGCCCTGACCCGAGCCGACGGCGATGTGCGCATAGCCGGCGTTTTTCATGATGGAGGTAATGTCCGCAAAGTCTACGTTCATATAGCCCAGGCTGAGAATCAGCTCCGCGATGGAGGTGACGTTTGTTTTAAGCACGTTGTCCGCAAGGTTAAAGGACTGACGCATGGTCAGCTTTGCCTCGCCGATGAGCAGGTTCTGGTTGGGGATGACCACCAGCGAATCCACGTTCTCGAGCAGAAGCCCGATGCCTTTTTCCGCCTGTGTCATTTTCCGTGCGCCCTCGAAGTTAAACGGCTTTGTGACGACCGCAACCGTCAGGATGCCGAGCTGCTTTGCGATTTCCGCAACCACGGGAGCGGCGCCCGTTCCGGTTCCTCCGCCCATGCCGGCGGTGATGAACACCATGTCCGCGTCTTTGATCGCTTCCGCGATTTCTTCCTTGCTCTCCTGTGCGGAGGACTCGCCCACTTCGGGCTTTCCGCCCGCGCCAAGACCGTGGGTCAGCTTTGTGCCGATCTGGATTTTCTCAGTCGCCTTGGAAACCTTCAGCGCCTGAATGTCCGTGTTGACCGCTATGTAGTCCACATTGCCCAGTTTGCCCTCGGTGGCGATGCAGTTAAGCGCGTTTCCGCCGCCGCCGCCGACACCGATTACCTTGATTTTTGCACCCTGCATTTCATCCGAATTGATTGCCCAGCTCATATTCGACATCCTCCTACTATTCAATACCTTGATTTTATCTTTTTCTGAGATGACGTTCTTCTGTACTACGAAACATACTAATATATTATCATAAAATCATCGTCTTGACAAGACGTTTTTTTAAAATTTTTCTAATTTTTTATTAACTTCCGGAGAAATCCGCGAATTTCCTAAATCCTGTTCCATTTTTAAGAAATTCTCTGCGATTTTTCCGGATTAACCGCTTTCCGTTTGGTTTGTCGTGCCGGTTTCTGCTGTCCTGGAATCGTCCACCGCGTTCTGCTCCTCGAGCATATCCTTCGACAGCACGGTGATGCCGCTCTTGGCGCTGTTGTACTGAATCAGCCCCTCAAACGCGTCGCCGAGCTTGTTGATTACCTGCTGGATGCTGGTCAGCTTATAATCCAGATCCACGGAGCTTCCGATGCGCACGGTCACGCGGTCGTCGTAATTGAGCCGGATGTCCGTCCGGTCGCTTAAATCAATGCTGCGGATTTTATCCAGCCCGATATCAGTCAGAACCGACTGGATGTCCGCTAAAATTTTCGTCTTAAGCGGGTCGTCGGAGGCAAGCTTCTGCCCCACGGTCACGCTCGTCAGTTCAAAGCCCTCCACAATGGGGATATCGAGCTTTGCCGCGTCCTGCTCCCCCTCAAGAATGCGTCCGTTCTTGCTGATGAGGTAATAATTCCCGTCCTGCTCGATCAGCGACGAGGGAACGGCTTGGGTGATGTTGATTTCCAGCGTTGAGGAAAGAAAATGCTTTTTCACCGTCGCGCTTTCGACAAAGGGCAGCGTATTGACCAGCCGCTGTTCCATGATATCCGTACGCAGACGCAGCAGGTTGTCGCCGACATCCGCACCGGCAACCGCTTTGATCTGCGCCTCGCTGTAAAGCGTCACGCCGTTGATGCGCACCGTCGCGGTGTTAAACAGCACCGTCATGGAAAGCACAACAAGAGCCACCCCCACGAATGCAAAGATCAGCAGGTAATAGAGGCTCATGTTTCTGCGCCGTTTTTTGCGCACAGGCACCGGTTCACGCCCGGCGTTCTGCGGTGTTTTTACTACGTCCCTCATGAAAATGATTCCTTCCGCGCCCGCGCTGGGGCGTTTTGTTTTCTCAGCTGATCCGAATGATCTGCGCGCCGGCGGCGTTGAGGCTTTCCTCGATCGACTCATAGCCGCGGTCGATGAGCTTGACGTCACTGACGACGGTCTGCCCCTGCGCGGAAAGCCCCGCTAAAACCAGACTTGCGCCGCCGCGCAGATCCGTCGCCCGCACGCTCGTTCCGTAGAGGTTTTTCACCCCCGTGACAAGCGCAACCTTGCCCTCCGCTTTGACATCCGCGCCCATTCTTACAAGCTCGTCAATCTGGCGGTAGCGGCTTTCGAAAATGTTTTCCACAATCATACTCGTGCCCTCTGCCTTACACAGAACCGCCATCAGGATTGCCTGCGCGTCGGTCGGAAAGCCCGGATAGGGCATGGTACGGATGATTTTAATCGCCTTGAGCGGTTTTTTTGCGTTGAGATACACGCTGTTTTCGTAGGTATAAACCGAACACCCCATCTGCTCGAACAAGGGCAGGATGGTGTCAATGTCCTGCGGACGCGCGCCGGTGAGCCGGATTTCGCCGCCGGTGATCGCCGCCGCGCCCAGATATGTGCTTGCGACAATGCGGTCGGGCATGACGGAGAATTCACAGCCGCTCAGCTCTTTGACACCGCGGATGGTGATTGTGCCGCTGCCTGCGCCGGAGATTTTCGCCCCGCAGGCGGTCAGAAACGCGGCAAGGTCGCCGATTTCCGGCTCGCGGGCGGCGTTGAGAATGACCGTTTCGCCCTTTGCCAGAACCGCGGCAAGCATGATGTTTTCGGTTGCGCCGACCGACGGGAACGAAAGCGGAATTTTCGCCCCGCGCAGTCCTTTTGGAACGGTGCAGTCCAGCACCCCATATTCTTCGCGGATATCGGCACCCATGCGCCGCAGCGCCGCGATGTGAAGATCAATCGGTCTCGGACCCAACTCACAGCCGCCGGGAAACGACAGCCGGCATTTGCCGAGCCTGCCCAGAATCGCACCCAGAAACACAATCGACGAGCGCATCTCGCGCATCAGCTCGTCGGGAACGTCAAAATTGACCAGTCCGTCCGTGCTGACCGTCACACCGGTTTCGGTGCGCGTACATTTACATCCCAGCCGCGACAGAATCCGGCACGCGGCAAACACGTCGCTCAATCGCGGGCAATTATGTAAAATCGTTTCGCCCTTCGCCAGCACACAGGCGGCAAGCAGGGGAAGCGCGCTGTTCTTTGCGCCGTGTACGGCAAGCTCGCCGCTGATTCTTTTTCCGCCGTCAATTACAAGCCTTTGCATATTCCAGCCGAAACGGGGCTTTTGTCATGAAAGCGCCGCACGGGCCTGCACCTCACTTTCACCGTGGTTTGTGAATTTCTCACGCCAGCCTCTCCTTTGATCAGAAATTACATTACATACTATGCCGGAGAGTCCATATCGGTGAAAAGCTCACATTCGCACGCCGGCTGTGTCGGAGAAACCATATCAGTGAAAAGCTCATTTCCGCGGTGTTCAGAAAGCGTGTGCGATGATCTGCTGAAAAAAGTCTGCTATTCCTCCTCCGCATCCGGATTTTCTGCGGCGTAAAGCGCGCCGGCGAGGGTGACAAGCTCATATTCAGACGCTGTGGCAGCGCGGTAGGGGTACTTCGCAAACCGGCGCAAAAAGGTTTCATAGCCGCCGCCCAAACGGTTGTCGCGGTGTTCGGTGAAAAGCAGGAGTGCGTATTCCGCGCGCGCCCACGCGGGTATATGCTTGAACTGCTGCGCCGCCGTGCGGAACGCCGGTGTGGCAAGCGCCTGCGCTCCTGTGATGTCGCCGCGGATGCAGGCAAGATAAATCAGATCGCGCCGCAGATCGGGTGCGGGCAGCCCCTTGATTTGCTCCGTGATGCCGAGCAGTGCGGTCAGCAGTTCTTCAGCTTCTTCAAATGCGTGCTTGTCCATCAAAAACGAAGCCCGCACTTTGGCGCATTCATAAGTCAGCACTTGATTATAATCGGGGTTTTCAGGTAAGGTAAACCATTCCTCCGACATATCCCGCAGGCGCGTCCCCGTGAATAACGCGGCATCGGCGGCATACATCGTATGAAAACACCGGCGCGCGGCGCGCGAATTTCTGCATTGCGACGCAACCGTCGCGGCATTCGCTTTGAGCGGAAGCTTGTACACAATCAGCTCCGCAAGTAATGTGCAGAAACCGGCGGTTGCGAAAACAAGCAGGAACAGCCGCGCGAACCCCGCCGTGAGTGCCGCCCCGCCCCCCGCGCACAGCGCAGCGAGCCCTGCCGTGACAAACCCGCCGTACACATAGCCCGTCGTGAGGTGTTTTGCTTCGGGAAACGGCGGCGGCTGCATGGTCAGCGCGTAATACCGGTCGCCGGGAAAGGACTTGATGACCGTCAGCTTGCCGTTTTGACGCAGGAAATACCGATTGTCAAACCGCAGCATAAGAAGCTTCCACCCGCCGCTTATCATAAACAGTACTCGCCCCGCGACAAACAGCACCCTTGCCAGAAACAGCGCGGCGACACAGGCAATGCCCATCATCGCGTAGATGCCCGCCCCTAAGCGCGTCGGCGGCGCAAAGCTGCTGACCTCCCACAGGAACGCAACGGCGGCGCAGGTGTGCAAAATGACGGCTCTCGCGTCGGATTTTTGGTTGTTCATCGCGCCGTACCGCTCCTTTTTTTCTGCATCTTCTGTAAAGCAATATAACTTTACACTTGTTTTTTTATTTTCTGCAAATTCCCTATTTTATGCGATTTCAGCGGGATTTCTCTGATTTCTTTGCGAGCCGGAAAGCCATTTCTGTGTAAAGCTTTTCGCCTTTACTCCTGTTTCGGCAGCAACTCCCGCAGCACGGTGTAAATCCGCTCGTTGGTATCGGGAATAAACAGCTTTGCGGCGTTTTCGCCGAGCTTTGCAAGGCGTTTGGGGTCTGCGGTCAGCTCCTTGGCTGCCGCAATCAGCGCTTCGCCCGTGAGATTTTTCTGCTCGATCACGACCGCAGCGCCCGCGTTCTGCAGCACCATTCCGTTGTGGTACTGGTGATTTTCCGCGACAATCGGCGACGGAATCAGCACAGAGCCGCGCCCCATCGCTTCGATTTCCGTGAGAATGTTCGCGCCGCAGCGGCTGATGACCAGATCCGCCGCCGCCATGCAGAGCGCCATGTTGTCGATGTATTCCCGCACATCGAGGCGCGGGTTCGCGACGGGGTCGATGCCCCGTTCGGTGAGGGAGTTCACAAAGCTGTCCCGCCCCATGCCGCCGTAGGCGTGGATGTGGTTGATTTTCGCGCCGGTTTTCTGATACCAGCGCATCAGGTCAGCGACGGTTTCGTTGATGCGCCCCGCGCCGAGGCTTCCGCCGGTGGAGAGGATGCAAGGCTCGTCCACGGCAAAGCCGAGCGCTCGTTTTGCAGCACTGCGATCGGTTTTCACGAAGCCGCTGCGCACGGGAAGCCCCGTGACGGTGTATTTCACGCCGGCGGGGAGGTATTTCGCCGCCGCTTCCGTCGTCAGCATCACCGCATCTGCGTGTTTGGAAAGCAGCTTTGTGGTCACGCCGGGGAAGGCGTTCTGTTCATGGATGGCGGTTTTAATGCCCATCTGCGCCGCCTTGCGCACAATCGGACCGCTCACATAGCCGCCCGTGCCGATGACAATATCCGGCTGAAAGTCGCTGAGAATCGCCCGTGCGCGGCGTCCGGCGGTGAACAGATACGCGACCGCCTGTGCGTTGCGCCGGATGTTTTTTGCGGTGATTTTCCGCTGAAAGCCCTTGACTTTGATGCGCTCGAAACGGTAATCTGTTTTCGCAAGCAGGGTTTCTTCCAGACTGCCGGGCGTTCCGACAAAGCAGAACTCCGCGTCGGGACGATGGCTGCGGATGATTTCGGCAATCGCAAGCGCGGGGTTGAGATGACCTGCCGTGCCGCCGCCGGCTAAGAGAACTTTTATCATATCGGTCTCCCTTATCGATTATTGATGCGCCGTACTACGATTCCGCAAGCCCCTGCCGCGAAACCGACAGAATAATGCCCATTTCCGACAGCTGTATGACCAGCGCCGAGCCGCCCGAGCTGAAAAACGGCAGGCTGACTCCCGTATTCGGGAACGCGTTGATCGCCACCATGATGTTGAGCAGCGCCTGAATCGCGATCTGTAAGGTGATACCCGCGGTCAGCAGCATCCCGAAGCGATCCTTTGCGCGGGAGGCTATCACGAATCCGCGAACAATGAACAGCAAAAACAGCAGAATGACCACCATTGCGCCGACAAAGCCAAGCTCCTCGCAGATGATGGAAAAAATAAAGTCGTTCTGCGCTTCCGGTAAGTACAGATATTTTTGGCGTGACTGCCCGAAGCCCAGCCCGAACAGCCCGCCCGAACCGATGGCGATGAGGGACTGGGTGGTCTGATAGCCGTCCGCGCGGCTGTCCGCAAGCGGGTTGCGCCAGATTTTCAGACGGTCGGTTACATAAGAAAAGGGGTTGCTGTCGCTTCCGACGCTCATCACAATCAGCATCACAACGCCGAGTGCGCCGAACAGCAGCATCATTTTCCCAAATGATTTCCACGGGATTCCGCCGATGAGCATCATTGAAATGCCGATGGCAAAGAAAATCAGCAGCGCGGATAAATGCCGCTGAAGTGCCACCACGCCGCAGCTGATTCCGAGGACTGTCATAAACGGCAGCATCGCGAATTTCTTTTTAAAAGTCGGATAGCGCACCGACAGCATGAATGTAAAGAGAATTATGAACGTGATTTTCAAGATTTCGGAGGGTTGAATTGTCACAAAGCCCAGATCCAGCCAGCGCCGCGCGCCCGCCACGGATTCTTCCTTACCGAAAAAAAGCGTCATGAAGCACAAGCCGAGTGCGATATAGAAAAGCCCGTGCGCGAATTTTTTATACGAAAAAAAGTGGTAATCTAAAAATGACAGCCCGAGCATTGCAAGCAGCCCGATTCCGGCGTGCCCAGCCTGATCTTTAAGTTCCTGAAAGCCGTCGGCTTTCGCGGAGTTGAGTCCGAACACATAGCTTGCCGAGAACATCATCGCGATGCCAAACACTAGCAACACACAGACAATCATCAGAAACGGCTTGTCAAAGTCATCGCGGATGATTTTAAGACGCGGGCGGTAGCGGAGCGGAGCTGGCACATGATGATTTTTTCTGGTATGGATGAGGGTTCTGGACTGATCCGTATTTTCCACAGCCGTCACCGTCCTTTCAATAATTGGCTATAACACCCGCCGTGTGAATTCCGCAAACGCGGCCGCAGCCAGAGCAAACACAGCACCCGCGGATAAATAGAGCAAGATCACTCTGTTCGCGTTTTCTGTTTGCTCAAGCAGCTGCCTGTGCAGCAGACGTTCTTTGAGCAGATTTTTCCCGCGCAGACGATAGCTTGCCACGGAAAGCGCTTCGGTCAGCTTTTCGATCAGCAGCACCCCGCCGCACAGCAGCAGCAGGAACGCCTTCCCGCTCATTAAGCACAGCCCGCAGATTGCCCCTGCGAAAAAGCCCGCACCGCCGCGCCCTGCCAGTGCGCCCGCCGGCGGAAAGTTCACCGGTAGAAAGCCCAGCGCAGCTCCGCCGAGCGCAAGTGCAACCGTGGAGATCTGTGTGTTGCCGATGAGCTGCGCCGCAGCCGCCAATCCCGCCGCCGCGGTGAGAAAGGTCACGATGCCCGTTCCCTGCGCTTCAGAAAACGACCGCGCCCCTCCTATTATAATGAGTACCGCGCCGGTTGTCAACGGGTAAAATAGCCAACCAAGCTCCGCATATCCCATCTGAAACGGCAGCAGCACCGCTGTGGAAACCGCACCGTTTGTTTTCAGCCACACCAGAAGGCTCACGGTCAGCCCCGCCTGCGCGGCGATGGTGACGCGCGGCGCAAAGACAAAATTCGCACACCTACGGTAAAGCGTCATATCCTCATAGGTTCCCATCGCAAACAGCGCCGCGGTAAAAACCGCGCAGCCCGCGAGCGCGGCATTTGTGGGATCGTCAAACGCCGTCTGACCGGCATAGGCGCAAGCCGAAAGTCCTGCGCAAGCCCCGCACACCACCCCCGCAAAGAGCAGGATGCCAGCAGGCGGCGGTGTTTTACCGGTCTGCGCGCCGTCAATGCGCTGTGCCCGCGCGCCGGAATCTCGGGGGAACAGCACCGCGCCGCCCGCCGCAGTCACCAAAAACGCGATTCCCGCCGCGATCACGCCCACCCAGCCGTCCACAGCCGTCAGACGCTCCGCAGCCGTTCCACAGCGCGCTCAAGCGCCATGCCGCGGCTGGCTTTAAACAGCACCGCATCGCCGGGCTTCACCGCGCCGGCGAGGAAGTCCGTCATCGCTTCAAGGTCGGGAAAATGCAGCGCGTTTTCCGGCAGCATACCCTTTTTCAAAGCGCCCTCGACATAAAGCGCCGCCTTTTCGCCGCAGCAAACCAGCACATCCGCGCTCTGCGCACAGACTTCGCCGATGGTCTTGTGCAGCGGGCGTGCGAATTTTCCCAGCTCCAGCATATCCGAAAGCACGGCAAACCTGCGCGCGCCGGACGCAAGCTCCAGTTCCTTGAGTACGCCCAGCGCCGCTTTCATCGAATCCGGCGACGCGTTGTAGCAATCGATGAGGAAGGTCGCGCCGTTGACGGTTTCCATATTCTGACGCATCCCCGCGGGTTGGTACGACGCAATCGCGCGCACGATCTGCTCCGGTGCGATGCCAAGCTCAAGCCCCACACAGAACGCCGCCAACGCATTGCTGACGTTGTGAACGCCCGGACAGTTGAGCCTTGCCGCGATGCTTCCGCCGCGGTAACAAACGATAAAATCCGTTCCCCCTCCGCCCGCGCACAAGTTTTCGGCGTGGCAGTCCGCGCCCTTTTCGCTGAGGGAATAAAAGATAATCCTGCGGTCGCGCTTGCTCTCGATCTGCGCAAGCAGCTTATCATCGAGGTTTAAAATCAGTGGCGCGGAATACTCCGTTCCGTCGAGAATTTCCATTTTTGCTTTCAGGATATTTTCCTGCGAGCCTAAGTTTTCGATGTGGGAATAGCCGATGTTCGTAATCACAGCCATCGTCGGGCGCGCGCACATAGACAGGCGCGAGATTTCCCCCGCCGCCGACATTCCCATTTCGATCACCGCCGCGCCGTGGGCTTTTGTCAGCCCGAACAGCGTCATGGGCAGACCGATTTCGTTGTTCTTGTTGCCCTGTGTGGCGAGGGTGCTGAATTTCTCCGAAACCACCAGATTGATCAACTCTTTGGTGGTGGTTTTGCCGACGCTGCCGGTGATGCCGACAAGGTGGATGTGAAACCGATCCCGGTAAAACGCCGCCAGATCGAGCAGCGCCTTGTGCGTGGAATCGACGATAATGCACCTTGCGCCCTCGACGGCGCGCTCGGTGATTGCCGCCGCAGCGCCCAGCTCGCAGGCTTTCGCCGCGAAGTCGTGTCCGTCAAAATGTTCGCCGCGCAACGCGACAAACACGCTCCCGTCGGTGATCGTGCGGGTGTCGGTGGAAACAGAAGTGATTTCCGCAGTGCCGGGATAGCCGAAGCTTCCCCCCACGGCTTCCACAATGTCAAACAGCTTGATAGCTTCCATGCGTGTACCTTGCCTTATCCTTATTTTACCGGTTAGTTCAACCCGGCAAGTGCCTGCGCGACGATTTCGCGCTCGTCAAGGTGAATTTTCACCCCGCCCGCAAGAATCTGATAGTCCTCGTGACCCTTGCCCGCCAGAACGATGACATCGTCCTTTTGCGCGTTGTTCACCGCCCAGTGAATCGCTTCGATGCGATCGGTGATTTTGATGTAGGGAACTGTAACGCCGGAAAGTCCGGCTTCGATTTCGTCAAGAATGCGCTCGGGTTCTTCATCGCGCGGATTGTCGGAGGTGAGAATCAGAAAATCCGAATGCCGTGCCGCTGCCTGCGCCATCAACGGACGCTTTTTTGCGTCGCGGGTTCCACCGCAGCCGAACAAGCATACAACCCTGCCGGTCGCTACCTCGCGCACGGCGGTCATGATGTTTTCAATCGCATCCGGTGTGTGGGCGTAATCGCACAGCACGGTGAAATCCCGCCCTGTGGGAATAACCTCCGCCCGTCCGCGCACGCCGTGCGCCACGCTCACCGCTGCTGCTGCGCGTTCAAGCGCAAAGCCCATCTGAACAAGCACCGCCAGCACCTGCGCAGTATTCATCACATTGAACACGCCCGGAATACCGAACCGCACGGGGTATGCGCCCTGTACGCCGGCGATGGTATAATCTGCCCCCCCAGCGTGAAGCCGGATGTCCCGCGCCGTGAAGTCCGCCTTGCGCGTTGTGCTGACGGATGCCTTTTCGCAGGTGATCTCGTCAAACAGCCGCGCGCCGTAAGCGTCGTCGATGTTGACTGCCGCCTTGTCGCAAAGCCCGAACAGCAGCTTTTTCGCCTGATAATAGTCCTCCATCGTGCCGTGAACATCGAGATGATCCTGCGTGAGGTTGGTAAACGCCGCCGCCGCGAACCGGCACGGTCCCAAGCGCTTTTGCGCTAGCCCCTGCGAGGAAACCTCCATTACAACATAATCGCATCCCGCATCCGCCATTTTCCGGAACAGCGCGTACAGCTCATACGGCTCGGGGGTCGTGCGCTCAGTGTGAAAGATCTCGTTGCCGATTTCGTTCTGCCGTGTGCCGATTAAGCCTACCTTGAAGCCGAAGCCCGTGAGGACTTCTTTTAAAACCGTTGTAATGGTGGTTTTTCCGTTCGTGCCGGTGATGCCGATCAGCTGGAACGCCCGCTCCGGATGCCCGAAAAATGCCGCACACAGCGCCGAAAGCGCCTCCCGCGTGTCGGAAACAAGAATCTGGCGTTCCAAGCCGAGGTCGCGCTCGACAACCACCGCCGCCGCACCCTTTGCGAGGAGTTCCGCCGCCATGGTGTGCGCGTCGAACTGCTTGCCAGCCACGCAGACAAACAGCGTTCCCGCCGTGATGACCCCGCGCGTGTCGGAAACAATATCCGTTATCTCCGTATCCGGTAAAGTTGTCTGCGCGATGTCCGCGATCAGCCGGTGTAAATTCATATTAATGCCCATGCACTTCATGCTTAAATCGTTTATGAAAGCGCATGCATGGGCTCGCCCCCTCTCTCGTTGGGATTGATCCGTTCTTTCACGCTAGCCTCCCGCTTTGATTCTAACATACTATTTTCGTGAAATCTGTCTGTTACTGCGACGACACGCTGGCGGCGTAGAATGTCACCGTCACGATGCTGCCGCGTGCAACCTCCGCATTCGCCGCGACGCTCTGGTCTGCGCCGGCGACAGAACCGGCTTCATGCACGGCACTTCCCTGCGCGGACAAACTTAAGCCCGCATTTTCGAGCGCGGTCTTTGCCTGGTCCAGCGTCATGCCGTAAAGGTTCGGCACAACGGCGGTTTCTTCATCCATGTTCTTTTCGGTATAAAGCAGCACCGTGCTGCCGCGCTGCACAGAGCCTGACATCGGCACCTGCTTGATGACCGTATCGCCGCTGCCGAGGATTTCGGTTTTCAACCCAAGCCCCTCAAGCGTTTTCTTTGCGTTGTCCACCGAGAGATACTGCACATTTGTCACGCTCGCTTCGATTTCCTTGAGCTGCTCCGCCGTGTATTCGGGGAAATAGCCCATGTAGGGAAGCACATCCTTGAGCGTCTGCGCAACGATGGGAGCAGCCACCTTGCTTCCGTAATAATCCGGTCCCTTCGGGTCGTCCACCATCACAAGGCAAATGATTTCCGGGTCATCCGCCGGCGCAAACGCGCAGTAGGATGCGACATACCAATTCTTATTGACATCCATCTTCTGCGATGTTCCGGACTTTCCGCCGATGCGGTAGCCCTGGATATAGGCGTTGCCGCCGGGAGAGGTGTTGACGACGGTTTCGAGAATGGTGCGCATGGTCGCGGAGGTTTCCGCCGAGATCACCTGACGGCGCACCACCGGCGAGAAATCCTTGACTACGTTTCCGTTGCCGTCCACGATTTTGTCCACCACCTGCGGCGTCATCAGATAGCCGCCGTTGACCGCCGCGGCATAGGCGGTGATCATCTGGATGGGTGTGATTTTATTCGTCTGCCCGAACGAGCTGGATGCCAGGTCGATGATGGTCATATCGCTGTCCACCGTCAGGCTGTTCGATTCGGCGGGCAGGTCGATGCCGGTTTTTTCGGTAAAGCCGTAAGCCTTGAAGTATTTAAAAAACTTCTCAATGCCGAGCTTTTGCCCGATCTGAATGAACGCGGGGTTGACGGAGTTGGTCATCGCTGTCTGGAAGGTCTGCGGGCCGAGGTCGCGGGTTGCCCAGTTGTTATAAGGAACGCCATTGACAGTGATGGACGTCGCACCGGAAAAGGTTTCAGTAAGATTGATGGCTTTTTCATCGAGTGCGGACGAGCCGGTGATAACCTTGAATACCGAGCCGGGGTAATACAGCTCGCTGATCGCTTTGTTCTTCCACTGGGTTGCCCATGCAACGCTGGTTTGTTTGGATTTCTCATCCGCATCGGTGATGCCCGCAAGCTGCGCCGCGGTCGCCGGATCATACACGGTCGCGGGGCTGTTGAGGTCATAGCCCGGAACGGTCGCCATGGCGTAAATCGCGCCGGTTTTCGCGTTCATCACAATGCCGCAGGCGCGGCAGGTAGGCAGGTTTTTTGCCACGCCCTCAACAAGCGCTTTCTCGAGATAATACTGGATCTTGATGTCGAGATTTAAAACAAGCGAATCGCCGTCCTGCGCGTCATAATTCTGTTTGTACTGATAGGGAATGTCGTTGCCGTCCTTGTCCTTGAGGGTGAGGATGCGCCCGTTTACGCCTGAAAGGAAGTCGTTGTAATACGACTCCAGCCCGTAAACGCCCTGCCCGTCGTAGTTTAGATGCCCGATGACGCTGGCGGCAAGCTCATTCTGCGGATAGAAGCGCTTTGACGCGGGCGTGCAGCCGATTGCGTCGATTTCATGCTCGGTGCAATATGCCGAAATCTGATCCGCGACGGTATTGCTCACGTTTTTTTTGATGTCTTGATAGCGGTTGTCTTTCTGGCATTTTTCCTTGATGTCAGCGGCATCCATGTCGAGCAGATCGGCGAGTTTGTCCGCAATCTGGTCAAGCGTCTGCAGCTTTTCCGCTTCCACCGTGCCGCTTGTGCCGGCTAAGTAATTTTTCATCATCACCGGATCAACGTAGATGTTGTAAACCGTCGCGTTTTTCGCCAATACCTGCATATTCGCGTCATAAATCGCACCGCGCGACGCGTTGATGATCTTGCTGCGCAGCTGCTGTGCGTTTGCCATTTCCTGATACATTCCCGCTTCCTTGAGCGAAACCTTTCCCATGCTGATTGCGGCATATGCCGCTGCAATCAGAATCAGCAGTAATATCACGCCGTTGAGCCGTCGTTTCATCAGCGAAGTCGGTTTGTCCGACATCTCGTTCATCTCCCTGTTCCGTAAAAACCGCCCAAGCGGCGGCACGTCCGGTTTTCCGGCGCATTTGCGCCGCTATTATGAATACAGAAGAAAGCTAAGATCAATCCTTGCGGATTTCGCTTAACTTTCCGTAGCCGTTATTATCTTATTCATTATGCGCCAAAATATTCCATAACATCGCCAAACCAGTCCTTAACCTCGCCCCAGAAGGATTTATCCTCCGTCTGGACGACTTCAATGACGGTTGACTTTGGAATCTCGACGTATTCAATCTGTGCTTTGTCAAGTTTTTGCAGCCCGAGCGTATTTTCTGCGTAATCCTCCACATTGGTCAGTCCCGACTGGGCTTCGAGTTCCGCGGAAAGCGCCTGATTGTCTTTATCAAGCTCCTCAAGCTGATCGGTGAGTCCCGACTGTTCCGCAACGATCCGGCTCAGCTCCACGCGCCCGTACAAGGTCATGCCGAGCAGGGTAAGAATGAGCAGCCCGCAGGTGAAGATTTCGATGAAATATACCATGCTTTTGGGGCGGACGATTTTTTTGTGCCGGATTTCCGGCGCGCGCTGGGTTTGTTCCTCGCGGCGGGGCAATGCCTGTGCCGTGCTGAATTGTCTGGGCATACTGCTCCCCGCTTCCTTTGTTCCTTTTGCGCATCAAAGCTTTTCTATAATTCTCAGCTTTGCGCTTCTGCTTCTTTTGTTTAACGCAAGCTCCTCGTCGGATGCGACGATCGGCTTTCTGTTCACGAGCTTTCCCCGCGGCGTTTTGCCGCATACACACTGCGGAAAATCCGGCGGGCACACACAGCCCCTGCAGAATTCCGCAAAGGTCTGCTTTACCAGCCTGTCTTCGAGGGAGTGAAAGGTTATGATGCAAAGTCTTCCCCCGGGGTTGAGGGCGTTAAACGCCTTTTCAACCGCCGCCGATAAATGATCAAGCTCCTGATTGACGGCAATCCTGATTGCCTGAAAGGTTTTTTTGCAAGGATTTTTCTCTCGCCTTGCTTTTGCCGGAACGGCGTTTTTTATAATATCTGCCAGCTCCAGCGTGGTATATATTCTCTTTTGTTCCCGCATCTTAACGATCTGTCCGGCGATCCGCCCGGCGTATTTTTCTTCGCCGTATTCGAATATAAGCTTGGACAGCTGCCCGAAGGAATACTCGTTAACAATATCCTCCGCGGAAATTCCGCTCTGACTCATGCGCATATCGAGCGGTGCATCCTCGTGATACGAGAAGCCCCTCTGCGCG
Organism: Oscillospiraceae bacterium; assembly: GCA_047602575.1. Taxonomy (GTDB): domain Bacteria; phylum Bacillota; class Clostridia; order Oscillospirales; family Ruminococcaceae; genus UBA1366. The sequence continues at coordinate 89,610 of JASGGY010000005.1, read as the reverse complement.
GTGTCGAGCTGGTGCGAGGAAACCCCTAAATCAAGGAGAATCCCGTCAACGCCTGCGATGTTTTTTTCTTTGAGCACTGCGTCGATTTCCGAATAATTGGCGTGTACAACGTCCGCTCTGAATCCTTGCAGCCTTTGCTTTGCGGCATCCACCGCATCGGGGTCACGGTCAACAGCGATGAGCCGCCCGTTCGTGAGCCGTTTTGCGATTTCAGCCGAATGTCCCGCTCCGCCCGCCGTGCCGTCTAGGTAAATGCCGTCAGGTCTGATTGCCAGCCCATCTAAGCATTCGTCGAGCAAAACCGGAATGTGTTGGAATTCCGTCATAGATCAAGCCCCGAGAGCGCTTCCATGAGCTTCTCGTCGTCGATTTCAGAATTCAGCTTTTCCCATTTGGATTCGTCCCAGATTTCCGCGCGATCCGCCACGCCGGCAACCACCACGTCCGTCGACAGTCCGGCATATGTCCTCAGCTCCAGCGGGAGGAGGATTCTGCCCTGCTTGTCCGCTTCCACCAGGCGTGCGCCCGAAAGAAACCGTCTTTGCAGCCACTGACCTTCGCGTGTCATGGGCAGCTTTCTGATTTTCTCCGCCTTCAGCTCATAGTCCGCAAGCGAATACACATACAGGCAGCCGTCCGGCTCTTTGGTCAGGCTCTGTGTCACGATGAACTGCTCGCCCAAAACCTCGCGCAGTTTCGTCGGGAAATTCATTCTGCCTTTTGCGTCCATTGTCTGGCGGAATGTGCCCATGAGCATAGATTCCAGCAAGCTGTTCACCTCCGTTTCACCCGTGCGGGTATTGAAGCCGTAACGCGCCGGATGACGCTTTACAGGGATTCATAACCACAAAACCGCACTTTTCACCGTTGTAACACCATTATACTACGAATATTTCCGAAATGCAAGACAATTCGGGAAATTTGCATTCGACATATCGCATAATTTTTCAGTAAGTTTTTTGTTGGTCATTCACAAATTATTCCCAAAAAACGCAAAACCCAAAAACGCGCTCTCGTTTTTTGCCATTTTTAAAAGAAAACTTTCTGTGAACCCCGATGCGCGCTGCCAAAAAACGAAATTATGTTCTTTTGCCGAAAACACGCGGTTTCCGCAAGCTGTCGAAAAAGACGTTTCGGGCGAATCGGCATTTGATCAATAAATTAAATCATTTGTTCGCCTCCGATCGGATGGGATGTAAAAAAATTCTATCACAGCGCGCGCCGCCGGTCAAGGGATTCCCCGCCACATATTATAGCCGCTTTTCCGTGGAAACCGACACCATCGGGAAAACTTCTTTTTTTACCATAAAAAAAGCACACCGATTGCGCGGGAAGCAGCGCGCACGGTGTGATTTGAAAGAAAGAAAAAGGGTTGGGCAAAGAAAAGCAGGGGTTTGCGCGGGAAAATATGAACTTTCGTCGCGCAGGTTGAAATTCACGCGCGGGGATAGTATAATAAAGGAAAGTGCGCTTATGAGCCGAGCCCGCTTCTGTCCGCGGCGGTGTGGATGATTTGCGCCCGCGCAAAGTCGCAGGCTTCTGCGCGGCGGGCATCGCGCTCCTCACCGCGCACGGCGAGCCATGTCATCACCTCATGTGTGGCAAAGAACAGGAACGCGAACATCAGAACTTCTAAAATCAATTCAGCCATGCTTTCCTCCGTTATCTCCCCGCGTGATGCCGGGCGTTGGGTTTGTTGTTTCCTTAATCTTATTCTACCACGCTAAGTGTCCGGAAGTCCGGACTGCAGGAATAGAACATCTGTTTTTGGTCCGTTTTTCCGGACTTGTCCGGCGTTAATTGTGAACAACGAAGCTTGTACTGCTAGTTTATTGCAGCTGGCACAAAAATATACCGATGAAACAAAAGGAGTGCTTACGATGGACGGCACATTTCGCCTGATTCCGGGCGTTGAAGCGGACACGGCGGGGATCTGCGCGGGCTTTTCGCGCACGGACACGAACAACCTGCTTATTCAGCTTGGCGCGGACGAGCGTGGACGGGTTGTGACGGCGCTGTTCAACAAGCTAAAAGCCCCGTTGTTTTTCATCGCCGAGCTGCCCTGCACCGAGCAGGAGGAAGCCGGTCTGCGCAAGAACGATGAAACGGCGTTTCATTACCATGTGTATTATTTGGACGGCTGCACCCACGACACGGCGGCGCAGCTGCTGCGGCGCTACGGTGACCTGCTGTTCAGCGATGGGCTGATCCGCTTCGGGTTCGGCTCGCACGCAGATAACGCGGAGGTGTTCTGCGTCAAGTATCAGCTCACGCGCATTTATGCCGCGGATACAGCTCCCTTTGAAGCGGTGCTGACCAAAAACAGCATTCCCCAGTGCGGCGAATTGAAAACGCTCTGGGACACTTTCACTGCCGACACGCCGGGCACGTGCGCCGCGGTGGAGATCGACGGCGAGGACATTTTCACAATGGTGGAGGAGCTGTGCGAGGTGGGACTGTATTTATCGCACACTGCGGAGGAATAACGGTTTTTCGCCAAAATATAAGGAGGGTACCCCATGAACATCTGGCATGATATTTCCCCGAAAAAAATCACCGCCGAAATTTTCACCGCGGTGATCGAGATTCCAAAAGGCTCTAAGGTCAAATACGAGCTGGACAAGGACACCGGTCTTCTGATGATGGACCGGATTTTATACACCTCCACCCATTATCCGGCGAATTACGGCTTTATTCCGCGCACCTACGCCGACGACGGCGATCCGCTCGATGTGCTGCTGCTCTGCTCGGAAACCCTTGTGCCGCTGTCGCTGGTCAAATGTGTTCCCATCGGCGTGATCAAAATGCTCGACAACGGCGCTGCCGACGAAAAAATCATCTGCATCCCCGTCACCGATCCGACCTATAATTACTACACCGACATCAGTCAGCTCCCCGCGCATATTTTCACGGAGATGAGCCATTTCTTCCAGGTCTACAAGCAGCTTGAGGGCAAAGAAACCGTCATTGACGAAATTCAAGATGCCGCCGCCGCACGGGAAATCATCCAGTCCTGTATCGACCGCTACATAGAAAGCTTCTGCAAATAATCCCGCACGGGTTTCACAAAGAAAAGAAAGGAGCGCGTCATGAAAAAGCTCGTAAAATTTATTTTCAGCCGGAAATTTATCATCGTGGCACTGCTCCTGGCACAGATTGCGCTGATGGTTTTGTCGCTTGTCAAGCTCAGCGAGCATTACGCGCTGGTTTATGGTTTTCTGACCGTGTTCGGCTTTGCACTCGTGTGCTATATCTTAAACCGCAACGAAAGTCCGGATTATAAGCTTGCGTGGATTGTGCCGCTGCTGATTTTTCCGGTATTCTCCGCGGCGATGTATGTGTTTTTTAAAGCACAAATCGGCACGCAGCTTTTCCGCAAAAACCACCTGCGTAAAACTGCGGAAACCCGCCCGTTTTTGATGCCGGACGACACCTTCATGCGCACGCTTGCCGCGGATTCGCCGGAAATGCGCAATTTAGCTTCCTACATCTGGCGGCACGCGGGCTTTCCCGCTTATCAGAACACCACGGTGGAATACTTCCCGCTCGGCGAACAGAAATTTGTCACGCTCAAGCGCGAGCTGGCTGCGGCGGAGCATTTTATCTTTCTGGAATACTTCATCATCGCCGAGGGTAAAATGTGGGGCGATATTCTCGAAATTCTCACCGAAAAAGCCGCGCAGGGCGTGGACGTGCGCGTGCTGTATGACGGCTTCGGCAGCCAAATGCACCTGCCCGACAAATACGACCGCTTCCTCAACAGCTTAGGAATCAAGTGCAAGGTGTTCAGTCCGTTCAAGCCCTTTCTTTCGACCTCACAGAACAACCGGGACCACCGGAAAATCTGCGTGATTGACGGTCACACGGCGTTCAACGGCGGCGTGAATTTAGCCGACGAATACATCAACCGCGTCAACCGCTTCGGGCACTGGAAGGACACCTCCGTCATGCTCAAGGGCGAGGCAGTATTCAGCTTCACGATGATGTTTTTGCAAATGTGGGAACTGACGGAGATTGTCAGCGAGGACTACGACGCGCTGCGTCCGCACGTTCACCACAAGGAAGCGTTCCCCACCGACGGCGTGATCATCCCCTTTGCCGACGCGCCGGTGGACGACGAAACCGTCGGCAAGCTGGTTTATCTCGATCTTATCAACCGTGCGCAGGAGTATCTTTTCATCACAACGCCCTACCTAATTCTCGATTCTGACATGATCACCTCGCTGACCTACGCGGCGAAAAGCGGCGTGGACGTGCGGATTATCATTCCGGGGAAGCCCGACAAGTGGTATGTCCACGCGATCGGGAAGTCCTTTCACAAGCTGCTGATTCAGTCGGGCGTAAAGCTTTACCAATACGAGGACGGCTTTGTCCACGCGAAAAATTTCGTCAGCGACGATACAAAGGCGATTGTCGGCACAATCAACCTCGATTTCCGCAGCCTGTACCTGCATTTTGAATGCGCAACGGTGATGTACAAAAGCATCTGCGTGGACGCGGTCAAACAGGATTTTCTGGAAATGCTCACCAAATGCCGCCGCATCACCCTCGACGACTGCAACCGGCGGTCGCTGCCGGACAAGCTGACAAGCAGTGTTCTGCGGATTTTCGCACCGCTGCTGTAAACGATTGGAGATTGAAATGAACGGAATTCTCAGAAATATGGCAAGCGTTTATCTCATGCGCGGAAACCGCGTGTTGCTCTTATACCGCATTGGTTCGCGTGTTGTTGACGAGTGCTATGTCGGAACCGCCGGCGGACATTTTGAGAGAAATGAATTGAACGATGCGAAAGCCTGCCTGTTACGCGAGCTACAAGAAGAAATCGGTTTAGGTGAATCCGATATTGAGAACTTGCAACTCCGGTATATTACGCTTCGGCTAAAAAAAGATGAGATCCGGCAGAATTATTTTTTCTTTGCACAGTTAAAAGACACAGCGGAAAGCTTAACCAGCAACGAGGGAAAACTCCAATGGTTTGACCTCAACGAAGCTGCGAATCTTGAAATGCCTCACTCTGCAAAGCATATGTATCTGCACTATCTTCATACAGGATGCCTTGACGATAAATTATACGGCGGCATCGCAACAGAAAATGCTGTGATTTTTACTGAGCTTCAAGAGTTTTAAGAACATACCCCTCCGCGGAGCAATCCACGGAGGGGTATGGTTTTCTTAATACACAATCTTTTTTATTGTATCCTCAGATAAGTGGAATTCTTCTGCCAGTTTTTCTATCGTGCCGCCTTGTCGGAATTTTTCACGAATTGCTTCGTTGCGCCGCTTGTAATAGCTCCGCGATCCGGAAACCTCTCCCCACCGCTTTTTGTTTCCGATGTTTGGAACATAAAGCGTTTCACCAGAAATGTATTGTTGCAGCTCTTTCAGAAGATTGTCCGGGAGAATATCCTGCGCGTTTTTATACTTCATTTTCAAGCGCTCCGATGCTGTCAAATGCTCTGATTCTTCCGCCGGAGGAGCATATAATGTTTTTGATCCATGCTTCAATCCGCTGCGATTGTGCAGCAAAAGCCGGCAGGTCATCATAATTATATGCCATCATCAGCTGCTGTTTTTCCAAGCCATAATCTTCGCATACACGGTTTAGTTCCTCCTGAAGGAAAATTCCCCACATATATGCCTTGACCGGATCGTTCTGCGCAGTGTAATGCCGGATTCTCAGCCAGGTATAGGAAAGCTCCGCATACCAGTCAGCAAGATCCTGAAAGTTCTTTTCCGTCACCGTTTCAGCAGAGAAAAATCCGTTTTCAGTCAGAAAAGCCTTTGTCAGCATAATCAGTTCATAACACAGCTTCTTCTGCTTCTCCCCGCTTTTCTCACGGATTGTTTTCAGATATTTTTCTGAAAATCCATCGGGCACATTTTCCATTGTACGCAATTCCTCAAGTTGTGCAATTTGGGCACTTTTATAATACCGGTGGTTTGTGAACGCAATGCTTTGCGCCAGATAATCCAACACATATCCCGCCCCCAGTTTCACATCACTGTCCTGTGCGAACACTGCTTCAAGATAAATCTGCTTGGCTTGCGTATATGCGGTCAGTGCAAGCTTCCGGCAGGTTTCGTCGCTCCTCAGATTATCAGCCAACTTTTTTTGCAACGCCTCAAACCTTTTCACGGCCTGCTGTGACTTTGCGTATAGAATTTCGCCGTCTGCAAGGCAGGTCAGGTTGTACTCTTCAAGATTCGCGAAGCCCTCCAGACGTTCCCATCCGATTCCCCATATGTCAAAGCCCTCATTATCCAAAAGAAAAGTCTGTCCGAACAAAAATCCTTTTTCCGTGGCGGGAACAAAATAGCTGACCGTTTTTTCGTCTTTGTTGATTCTTAGTGTCGAATGCGAAATGATAAGGTCAATATCCTCCGCGTAATGCTTCTTCACATGGTTGATTGCCCATGCTGTTACTTTTTCTCCGTTTGTCATAATTAATGAACCTCCATTCAATTTTGCGGTTAACCGATGACTTTATTATAACGCGAACGCACGAGAATGTAAATGCCAAAAACAATTCTACTCATTTACGCGTTACCACAAATGATGATAAACGATACGGCGGTATCGCAATAGAAAACGATGTTGTTTTTACCGAACTTCAGGAGTTTAAAACGAAACGAACCCCTCCGTGGCGTGATCCACAGAGGGGTTCGTTGTATTCGGTAAAAACTGGATTTACTTCACAGCGCCTTCCCAGTCCTTCAGGAAACGCTCAATGCCGGAATCAGTGAGCGGGTGCTTGATCATCTGACGGATAACGCCCATCGGAATGGTCGCGATGTGGCAGCCCAGGCGCGCCGCAGCGGTCACGTGGATGGGGTTGCGAATGGATGCGGCGATGATTTCGGTGTCAAGTCCCTGCGCGTCAAAGATGTCCACGATTTCTTCGATCAGTGCCATGCCCTCCATGCCAATGTCGTCGAGTCTGCCGAGGAACGGCGAAACATAGGTGGCGCCCGCCTTTGCGGCAAGCAGCGCCTGTGCGGCGGAGAAAATCAGCGTCACATTGGTTTTGATGCCCATGGCGGTCAGGCGCTTGCAGGCTTTGAGACCCTCTGCACACATGGGGAGCTTGATGACGATGTTCTTGTGGATTTTCGACAGTGGGATGGCTTCCTCCACCATCTTGTCGGCTTCAAGCGAGATGACTTCTGCGGAAATCGGGCCGTCCACGATGGAGGTGATTTCCTTGACGACTTCCTCGAATACTCTGCCCTCCTTGGCAATCAGGGAAGGGTTGGTTGTTACGCCGCAAATCACGCCGAGGTCATTCGCCTCGCGGATTTCGGTTACGTTGGCGGTGTCGATAAAAAGCTTCATGTTCATTTTCCTTTCGTTTTATAACTTTATTTTGATATCATTACATTGCCGCCAGTTTGGAAAAACTATCCTTCAACGCGGGGTAAATTTCGCGATAAAGCTGATAATATCCCTCGTAAGCCGTTGCCTTCTCCGCGTCGGGCTGCTGCGTCTTGTCGGTCTTGACAACCGCCGCGCACGCTTCGGGAACGCTCTTGTAAATGCCCGCACCCACGCTTGCAAGCAGTGCCGCGCCCAACGCCGGTCCTTCCTTGCTTGCCGCCGTCTTGACCGGACAATTGTACAGATCAGCCAGCATCGAGCGCCACAGGGGGGACGAACCGCCGCCGCCGCACGCCATCATGTCGCTGACCGAGATGCCCATCTCGCGGAACACCTCCACGCAGTCTCGCAGGGAGTAGGTCACACCCTCCAGCACGGCACGGAGCAGCTCCTTTTTCGTGTGCATTGCTGACAGCCCGAAGAACACGCCGCGCGCGTTCGGGTCAAGGTGGGGGGTGCGCTCGCCCATCAGATAGGGCAGATAGAGCAGGCGGTTTGCCCCCACGGGAACGGTTTCGGCTTCCTTGTCCATGAGGAAGTACTCATCCACACCCATATAGCGGGCGGTTTCCTTTTCCGCGCCGCAGAAATTGTCGCGGAACCATTTCAGCGAAAGCCCGGCGCCCTGCGTCACACCCATGACGTGCCATGCACCCGGCACAGCCGCACAGCAGGTATGCACCCTGCCCTTGGGGTCGATGGCGATTTCCGGTGTGTGGGCGAACACGACACCCGATGTGCCGATGGTGGTGAATGCCTTGCCGCCGGTCACGACACCTGTGCCGACTGCCGCCGCCGCGTTGTCGCCCGCACCGCCGACAACGACCGTGCTTTCGTTTAAGCCGACTGCATCGGCGACGGATTTTTTCAGCGTTCCCGTCACCTCACAGCTCTCGTAGAGCTTGCCCAGAAGCGACTTGTCAATTTCCATCAGCGAAAGAATTTCGTCCGACCACGTGCGCTTTGCCACATCAAGCAGCTGCATACCCGATGCGTCGGAAACCTCCGCCGCGAATTCACCTGTCAGGATAAACCGCAGATAGTCCTTCGGCAAAAGAATCTTCGCGCACTTCGCGTAATTCTCCGGCTCGTTGTTGCGCACCCACAGAATTTTCGCCGCCGTCCAGCCGGTCAGTGCGGGGTTTGCGGTGATTTCGATCAGCTTTTTCTCGCCGATTTTCTCGTTCATCCAAGCAACCTCTGCCGCCGTTCGCTGGTCGCACCAGATGATGGACGGACGGATGACATTGTTGTCCTTATCGAGCATCACAAGCCCGTGCATCTGACCGGACAAGCCGATGCCTTTGATATCGTTTTTGTCAACACCGCTTTTTGCGACAACTGCCGTGAGCGTGGCAAGCGCCGCGTCCGCCCAGTCTTTAGGGTTCTGCTCCGCATAGCCGTTTTTGGGCTGGTACATGGGGTACTCCACCGTGTGGGAAGCCACCACATTACCCAGCTCGTCAAACAGCACCGTCTTTGTGCCGCTTGTGCCGCAGTCAATTCCGATTACATATGCCATAAAATTCTCCTTTCGCTTTTCAGCGTATTATTTCAGACTGTGATAAACCCTCCCAAAGGGGGCGTTGCCCCCTCTGGACTCCCTCACCAAAGGGGGCATGCCCCCTTTGGAAACCCGTTGTTTTATGGATTGTACCTTTGTTTCTCTTAGCCAATGTGTGCTTTGACTATTGCTTTGTGATTTCACTGGGGGCGAAAATTGAATATACTTTATCTTCAGTTTGATTTTACTAGCTTTTATCTCCTAGCGCATCCACAAAAAACGTACGGAACGCGTTTGCCATAACGGTGTCGTTGCTTTGCACTTTGACCGACAGGTCGTTGTAATACTTTCCCGAAGCGATTTCCGCCGATAAACTGTCAAGGGGAAAGCCTTTACATCTTGTCGCGTGGGGCTTTGCAACCAGCAAAAACGGATTGCCGGACAGTGCGTCCTCCATGCTCTCAAACCGCGTGTTTTCGGCGGTTACAAGGCAAATTGCGTTGCGGTAACGGGCGGTCAGCGCACCGTTTTCCCCATATTGCCGCGCAAGCGCTGAATAATAGGCAATCATCTCATCATCGTCAAGGCTTTTGCCTTTACACCGGATATTGCGGACATTTACGCCGGGCTGGATTTCCTCCGACACATCATCAAAATACAGCCCCGAATCGCACGAAAAAACCGGTATTCCGTAGGCTTTAAAATAAGCGTCCGCTTTCATCCGCGCGTTTTCAAGCGGGGACGCACCTGTTTCCGCAACCTCCGGCGGCGGGGTTTTCATATCTGAAAGAGACAGTAGTTTTATCTGCGCTCCCGCCAGAAATTTCTGCATCATCGCAAGCTTGGCGGGATTGGACGTTCCGTAAAGAATTGTCACACCGTGCTCCTTTCCCCAGAAACAAGGGCGAACAAAAAGTCCGCCCTTGTGTATTTATAAACTGAACATGATGTTGTTGAGAACGGTTTCAAGCAGCTCCTGCCGTCCGCTTGAGAGGGAGGAAACCACCTCGCCCTTTTCGAGTGCATACTTTTCCAAGTCTGCGAGGGTTGCTTTGCCGGAAACAATTTCCGCACCGATGCCGGTCACCCAGCTTGCATAACGGTCGTCAACAAACTTGTCGATTCTGCCGTCCTTGATGATTTTGTCGGCGATGCGCAGACCCAGCGCGAAGGTGTCCATTCCCGAAATATAGCTTAAGAAAATATCGTCCGGCGCAAACGAACCTCTGCGCGCCTTGGAGTCGAAATTCAAGCCACCATTTGTGAAGCCGCCTGCCTTGAGGACTTCGTACATACAAAGTGCCGCGTCATAGACGTTGGTCGGGAACTGGTCGGTATCCCAGCCCAGCAGCATATCGCCCTGGTTTGCGTCGATGGAGCCGAACACACCGTTTTCGCGTGCCACACGCAGCTCGTGCTGGAAGGTGTGCTGCGCCAAGGTCGCGTGGTTTGCCTCGATGTTCATTTTGAAATCCTTGTCCAGACCGTACTTGCGCAGGAAACCGATAACGGTAGCCGTGTCGAAGTCGTACTGGTGCTTGGTCGGCTCTTTGGGCTTGGGTTCGATATAGAAATCGCCCGTATAACCGATGGAGCGTGCGTAATCTACCACCATGCGCATCAGGCGCGCCATGTTGTCCAGCTCAAGCCCCATGTTGGTGTTGAGGAGGGTATCATAGCCCTCGCGTCCGCCCCAGAACACATAACCCATGCCGCCGAGCTTGACGGTTGCTTCCACCGCTTTTTTGATCTGTGCCGCCGCATAAGCAAACACATCCGCAGAGGGGGATGTTCCCGCGCCGTGCATATAGCGGGGATGGTCAAAGCACTTCGCCGTGCCCCAAAGCAGCTTGATGCCGGTTTTGTCCTGCATTTCCTTGCACAGGTCGGTCACAACGTCGAGCTTTTCGTTCGACTCCGCGAGCGAACCGTATTCCGGCGAAAGGTCACGGTCGTGGAAGCAATAATACTCGATGCCGAGCTTCTCCATGATTTCAAACGCGGCGTAAACCTTGTTCTTTGCGCGTTCTTCCGGATCGCTTGCGCACCAGGTTTTATCCGCCGTGCCGCAGCCGAACATATCCGTTCCGTCGCCGCCCATGGTGTGCCACCAGGAGAGCGCGAACTTAAGCTGTTCCTTCATTGTTTTGCCGGCGATGACCTCGTCGGGGTTGTAATACTTGAACGAGAGGGGGTTGGTCGATTTGGGTCCCTCGTACTTGATAACCGGAATGTCTTTGAAAAATTCTGCCATCTTTTTACCATCCTTTCAAAAGTCGCCGTGCCGCTCCTGACGGCGCACAGCCGCTTCCCCTGCGCACATCTGCGTAAACGATTACGCGGATTTCCGCTTCCGCCGGGGTTACTCAATTATCATACACCATTTCGCGGTTTCTGTCAATCCTTTTCCCGAAACTTCCCGTCATATTTTTCCCCGCCAGCGTGAAGATTATCCCGCTTGTCAGCGTCGGATCAAACAGCGCGTTTGCGCCGCCGTGAAAGGCACCGCCTGCTTGTTGCGGCAAAAAAAACCGGCAGGAAGCACCCGCCGGTTTTTGTAAATCAATCCTCGAACAGCTCAAGCAGCTTGACGCCCTGTTCGTCCTCGAGCTTCTCCACGCCGCGCAGCGATTTGTTGATGGCGCGTGTGCGCACACCCACCAGCTGGTCAAGCTCGTTGGTTGCGTCGGTCAGGCGCTTCTGCGTCTTGACGAGCAGCCCCTCGAATTTCTCAAACTCCGACTTGACCGCGCCCAGCACCTGCCAGACCTGCGTGCTGCGCTTTTGGAGCGCCAGCGTCCGGAAGCCCATTTGCAGAGAATTGAGCAGCGCCGCCATTGTGGTCGGACCGGCGATCATGATCTGGAACTCGTTTTGCAGCTGCTCAAACAGCCCGCGGTTGACGACCTCGGCATACAGTCCCTCGAAGGGCAGGAACATGATGCCGTAGGCGGTAGTGTGGGGCGGCTCGATGTACTTGGTGCGGATGTCCTTGGCAAAGGACTTCAGCCGCGCGGCGAGTGCGGTATACTCCGCCTGAATCTGCTCCGGAACACCGTTTTCATAGGCGGTCTGGAGCTTTTCATACGCATCGGCGGGGAACTTCGAGTCAATCGGCAGGTAGCAGACCTCTCCCCCGTCGCCGGGCAGCTTGACGGCGAACTCCACCCGCTGGCTCTTTCCGGGAATGGGTGCAAAGTCGGTTTCGTACTGCTCCGGCGAAAGGATTTCCGACAGAATCGCACCGAGCTGGATTTCGCCCAGAATGCCGCGCGTTTTCACATTGGAAAGCACCTTTTTCAGATCGCCCACGCCCGACGCAAGGGTTTTCATCTCGCCCAAGCCCTCGTACACCTCGCGCAGCCGCTCGCTGACGGTTTTAAACGACTCCGAAATGCGGCTCTCGAGCGTTTTCTGAAGCTTCTCGTCCACCGTGACGCGGATTTCGTCGAGCTTCTTCGCGTTATCCTCCTGAATCGACGACAAGCGGCTTGCGACCGTATTGCGGATGCCCTCGAGCTTCTGCTCGCTGGTGGTTTCAAAGGTTTTGATGCGCTCCTCCACCCCGCGCAGCTGAGCGGCGACGTGTTCGGCGGCGGTTTGTTGTTTTTCTGACAAATTCTTATCGAGCGCGGTCAGCTTGTCCGTTTGCGTCTGCGAAAAATCGCGCTGGTTCTGCGCAACCAGATCGCCCAGCAGCTTCACGGAGGTCTGCACCGCGTCGGTCAGCTCCTTGCGTAATGCGCTCTGCGCGGTGGAAAACTGCTCGTTCTGCGATTTCAGCTGGTCGGAAAGCGCTTTCTGCTGTTCTGCAAGCGTGCGCAGCTGTTCGTCGGTCTGCGTGCCGCCGCGGTTTTGCATTTTTATCAAGAGCGCTATAAAACCGACCGCCGTGACCGCGAGCAGCACAAGAAAATAAACGATGTCCATCCCGCACCCACCTTATCAAATATAGAACATATCCGCACCGTCTGCGTAAAACTCCTGATACGCCGAGCGCACAAGCTCCCGCAGTGTGACCGCACCCAGCGCTTCCTCCACGCTCTTGTCCAGCGGCTTCCACAGATGCGCGGCAAGCGCGCGGTTGATGTGGGAGGTTTCCTCCGGCAGCGCGGCCTCCGCCTGTTCAAACAATGTCAGCTCCGTCGCGCGGAGAACGTCAAGTGCGCAGATGTCCGCCGGCTCGCCCAGCATCTGATACCCGCCCGCCGAGCCCTTCACCGAGCTGACAAAGCCCGACTTTTTCAGTATCGCAAAAACCTGCTCCAGATAAAGCTTCGAAATCCCGAGCTTCTCCGAAACCTCCACCGCCGTCGTAAAGCCCTGCTCCTTGCCAGCAAGGTAAATCAGTGTCGCCAGCGCATATCTGCCCTTCGCGGAAATCTTCATATGCATGCTCCTTTTAAAATCATATCGGTATAGTATTCATTATAGCGTTTTTTTTTAGCTTGTCAAGCGTCTGCGCAAAATGAAAACGCCGGCGTGTTCTCCGGCGCTTTTGATCGAAAATAATTTTTTAAACCATGGAATTTTGCCTTCGCTCCATCAGATGAATGGAAAAGATCTGCAGCTTTCTCAATCCGCACTGGGGAAGCATATCAGCGCATACCTTTTCTGCGAATCGATGGAATTGTCTTTTCGGTTATATTAATATGTGAGCTTGATGGTGATGGTATAATGATCATCCGACACGAATTTGGTGTAGGAATTTGCGTCAAAGTCAGCGCCGGTTGATTTTTTTGTGTCCTTGAGGATGGTGAAAATCGCCTTGTCGCCCGCAAACAGATAGCTTGAAATGGTTTTATATGTCGCGGCGCTCGCGCAGCGGATGCGGATGAATTGTGCGTCGGTTTCGGCGGCTTTTTTCAGCTGGGCAGTGATGACGCTTTTCGCATTGGCTGTGGTGGAAACTGTATAGCCGTAGTAGTTGTAATAATTCCCTGCAGTTGCAGTTGCCGCAGGGTAAGTGTAATAGGGGTTGGCGGTGATTTTGTGGTCGATTTTAATGGTCGCATCGGTTACGTTGAAATAATCATAGCGCACATAGCTCTTTTCTGCTGCGGCTTTATACGGATCATCCCACGTAACATCGATGTGATACCACGCGCCGGAAACCTTGACCATATCCCACATATGGTTGGTGCCGTCTTCCTTGTCCGTTCCCGTGATCAGGACGCAGGGAATGCCAAGCTCACCGCAGAGGAGCATGAATGCCTCGGAATAGCCCTGACAAACCGCTTTGCCCTCAACCAGGCAGCCGTAAGCGGAATAAGCGTTTGATCCGGTGTCGCTGTAAACGCAGTTCTTGATGATCTTGTCGTGGATGTACTTCACCTTCTGGAAGTCGTTCATGCCAGCGGGGGCGGCGGCGACAATCGCATCGATTTTCGCGGCAAGCTTATTTTTTTCTGTCGAAACAGCGGCTGCCGTCTTGGTGTAAGTGACCTTGATGGTTTTGACGTAACCGCCGGAAACCGTCGAGCTGAAGCCCTGTGCCGTAAAAAGTGACTCGCATTCATAATACTGCACAAGCTGCATCAAATCGCTGGCATCATTGACTTTCAGCACGTTATCGGTGATGTCAATGACGGTTTTATGGGCGCGCAGTCCCGTGACAATCTGGTTGAACACCTTCAGCTTCGCGGCGCTCATGTTCTTGGTCAGCAGGGCTTTATTGTTGTAAGCGGTATAAGCTGCCGCAGCCGTGGCTGCTTTTGCTTGTGTGACGACGGCGGTCTGTGCGAAAGTCGCCGCAGCGGTTTTTGACGGAGCGGTGGTGGTTGCTTCGGTCGTCACAGGCTTGGCTGTGATTTTTTCGACGGTTTTCGCCGTTGTTTTGGCGGTGGTTGTTGTGGGGGCGGCGGTCACAGCGGCGGTTTTTGCCTGTGTTGCCGCTTCCGTCTGGTCGGGAGTGGTTTGTTTGGTCGTGTCGGAATCGCCCGCGGTCACTGTGACGGGGGCGGCGGAAGTCCCGGTCGGTGCGGGGGTGGTTGTTACCGCTGCCGTGGAAGAACGGGGCTGGTAGGTACTTCCCGCATCTCTGCCGGCACAGCCCGTCGCCGTGACAGTGATTGCCAGCGCAAGCACAAGTGCGCAACACCTTCTCACTGATTGGGAAAGTGTAATTTTTTTATGAAAATTTTGTTTTGTTTTTTGTTCCAAACGGAAGTTGGTATCCTTTTCCTTCATTATGAAGTCCTCCGGTTATCTCCTGATTTTGTTCCTTTGTTTCAACGGCTGCGTCAATGCGCGCCGTTTTTTTCTATATTCTAATAGTAACGCAAACCCACCGCAATGTCAAGTTACAAATCTGTTTTTTCAGCTGAAAATTTATTACATTTTGTTAACAATGACCAAAGCCGTCCCGATTGATGCGGAACGGCTTGTTTTTATGCGGTTCAGTTGTCCGACAGATATGCGCCGGTGTATTTTGAGGTAATTCCCAGAAATTCCTCCAGACTTTTTCCGCTGGCGGTGATTTCCTTTGCCGCTTCGACGCCGACATAGCGCACGTGCCAGGATTCGTATTTATAGCCGGTGGAGTCCTGTTTGCCCTCCGGAAAGCGGATGATAAAGCCGTACTTCGTGCAGTGCTTGGCGACCCAGATTTGTTCGGGTGTTCCGGTGAACGTATCGCTCGGATCGTTGATGTCAAAGGCAAGTCCGCTCTGGTGCTCGGAATGGCCCGGGCGTGCGGAATAGGTATCCGCAAGTTCCTCGCCGCTGTCACTGCGGTATTGCTCATACAGCGTTTTCTGCGTGTCATAATCGCGGTAGCCCGATGCGATGAACAAATTCAGTCCATCCTTCGCGGCGGCATCGAACATCTGGTTTAAGTGTTCCATCGCTGTGTCGTCCGCGCCGTAGGCATAATCCCGCGGCAGGGAGTAGGTTTTGTTCACGATCAGAATGCCGTTGACATACGTCACGCCGTCAACCACCGTGATCTCCGGCACACCGCCCGCAGGCGTCGCATAACCCGAAAACACCTGTACACTGACGCCCTGTTTGCCGTTTGTGAGCGTACAGCTTCCCTTGGAAACGCCGATGACCTTCCCCAGTCCGGCGGCGGCGACGGCGGTGTCGGAGCTTGTCCAGTCGCCCGTGCCGTAAATCCCCGTGTCAAGCTTCAGCTCCTGCCCCTCGCGCAGCGCGATGGCGGGGAGGTCCTTCACCGCGGAATCCGTAGACCCCGTGGAATCTGTGGAATCCGCGGGGGAGTCGGCGGATGCGGATGAATCTGCGGCGGTGGATGTTTTTGCGCTGTCGTCAGGCTCCTGCGTTTCTTCCTTGTGTCCGGCGACGCACGCCACGACGACAACGACAATGAGCAAAACGCAGACGCTCAGTAAAATCATGCGGTTTCGCCTTGCGGCGGCTTTGCTGATCGGTTTCATAGAAAATCCTTTCCCATCTATCGGCTGTATTAAAACTATCATTTTTTGTCAAAACGGCTTGCGCCGCTTTTCATTATAGCACAGCTTGTTTCGGTTTTCAAGAGCGGTTGGAAAACACGCGGCGATTTTTGTAAAGATTTTTTTCGCCTATGGAATTATTGGACGGATTCTCATATAATTAATCAATCCCCCCACAGAATTTTCACAACAGTGTTGAAATTTCCGGCGCGACGGAGTATAATAGAAAAGGCGGCTTTTCGCAAAACACAGAAAAGGAAGATGCGGATGATTGATTACCTGACGGAGGAAGCCGGTTTATCGGCGCGGCTGCTTGTGCCGGCGGCGGTGTTCCTGTCGTTTTTTGTAACATTTTTGCTCATTCTCGGGCTGCGGGGGATTCTGCCGCGTGACCAGGGGCGGAAGTTCGCCGTCAACGGCGCGCTGTCAGAGGGCAAGCCGCGCGGGGCGGGGCTTGTGATTGTTGCCGGGTTTATTCTGGTGTCGGCGCTGACGGTGCGGCTGGACAAGGAGCTGCTGGTTTATCTCGGCTTCATTTTTCTGGCGATGCTCAGCGGCTATCTGGACGACGCGGCGAAAACGCCCTGGGGCGAGCTAAAAAAAGGCATCGTCGATCTGGTGATCAGCGCGGGAACGGCATATGCGTTTTATTACTTCAATTCGGCGCGGGTGCATCTGGCGCTGTTTGACATGGGTTTTACCCTGCACCCGGCGGTCTTTGTCGCACTGGGAACGGTACTCGTCTGGGGCGCTGTCAACGTCACCAACTGCACCGACGGCGTGGACGGCCTGTGCGCGACGCTCTCGGTGATCACACTGGGCACGCTCGCGGCACTGATTCATTTTGCAGGCGGCGACGGACGGTTCGCGGTGATGCTGGTGATCCTGTGCGGGGCGCTTGCGGCTTATCTGTGGTTTAACGCGTCGCCGAGCAAGCTTCTGATGGGGGATGCCGGCAGCCGGGCGCTGGGTGTTGTGATTGCGCTGGGCGCGTTGAAAACCGGCTCGCCGCTGCTGTTCCTGCTTGTGGCTGCGGTGTTCATCGTGGACGGCGGACTGGGGCTTGTGAAGCTTTCCTTCATCCGCTATCTAAAATGGAAGGACTTTCTCAAAAACACGCGCACGCCCATCCATGACCATATGCGCAAGAACAAGGGCTGGTCGGACACGCAGGTTGTGTTCCGCTTCGCCATTATCCAGCTTGTGCTGTGCGCGCTGGTGGCAGCGTATCTGATAAATTAAAAAGGAGATTGTTGCTGAAATGATCGGATTCTATAATTATTCCGTGGTGATGACCTATCTTGGGCTGGCATCCTCCGTGCTGGGCATCACGCAGGTGTTTGAGAAAAACTACTCGATTTGCTTTCTGTGCCTGCTGCTGTCGGGCATCTGCGATCTGTTCGACGGAAAAATCGCCCGCTCGATGAAGAACCGCACCGACCACGAAAAGCTTTTCGGCATCCAGATCGACTCGCTGTGCGACATGGTGTGCTTCGGCGTGTTTCCGGCGGTTCTGGGATATTCGCTGGGCTTCAACTACGGGCTGGGGCTGGTTTCGGCGTATCTGATCGTTCAGGGTGCGGTCATCCGGCTGGGCTTTTTCAACGTTATGGAGGAAGAACGCCAGCAGCAGACCACCGAAAACCGCAAGGAATACCAGGGCTTGCCGGTGACGAGCGTGGCGATCCTTCTGCCGGTGGTATATCTTGCCAAAAACAGCGTGGGCGCACACGCGTTCCCTTATGTGTTCCAGGGCTTCATGGTGCTGATTTCCATCCTGTTCGTCCTCAACATCAAGGTCAAAAAGCCCAACCTCAAGGGGCTTCTGATTCTGGGCACGATCGCGGTGCTGATTCTAATCGGCTTCCTGCGGGAAAATCTGTAACGGGGTGCGGGTATGGATTACATCGGATTGGACGGCGCGGTGATTCATGCCGCCACCGGACAGGATAAGCTTTTAACGCGGGTATTCGGCTCGCCCGTGCTGCGCACGCTCATCAAGCCGCTGACTGCGCCGGTGCTTTCAAAAGCGGCGGGGCGGCTGCTTGATTCCAAGCTCTCAAGCCTGCTCGCCAGGGGCTTTATCCGGAAGAACAAGATCGACATGAGCGATTATGAGAAGCGTCATTTTCAAAGCTTCAACGATTTTTTCACGCGGAAGATGCTTCCCGGAAAACGCGTGATTGCGGGCGGCGCGGACGCGCTGGTTTCCCCCGCCGACGGAAAGGTTTCGTGCTTCCGGCTGACGGAGGACGCGGCGTTTACGGTGAAAAATTCCGTTTACACCGCCGCATCGCTGCTGCGCGATAAAACCCTCGCGACGCGGTTTTCCGGCGGCACTGCGATTGTGATCCGGCTGTCGGTGGACGATTATCACCGCTATTGTTATTGCTGCGACGGGATTAAAACAGCGGACCGGCACATCAAGGGCTTTCTGAACACCGTTCACCCGCGCGCCTGCGAACAGACGACGGTGTATAAGCAGAATTCTCGCAGCTACTGCGTGATCCGTAGCGTGCGCTTCGGCGCGTTGATCCAGATGGAGGTCGGCGCGCTGCTGGTGGGCAGGATCTGCAACAACCAGCCGGACGCGGGCATTGTGAACAAAGGCGCGGAAAAAGGCAGGTTTGAGTTCGGCGGCTCGACGGTAATCCTGTTTCTTGAAAAGGATGCGTGCGCGGTTGCGCCGGCGCTTTTCAAAAATACCGCCGCGGGTTTTGAAACCCTCGTCAGACAGGGCAATGTGCTTGCCCGGACAAAGCACGGAGAAGGATGAATGCAGCTTGCTGAAAATCACGGACTTTGAACGCTACGACAAAGAAAACGCCTATTGGGGTGACGATCTGGGCGCGACGCTGTCTGAAAGCAGCACGCGCTTCTGCACCTGGTCGCCGGAAGCCACGGCGGTTTACGTCAACATTTACGCCGACGGAACGGGCGACAACCGCGTGGAAAGCCTGCCGATGCTGCGGGGTGACCGCGGCGCATGGAGCGTGGAGATTCTGCGCCCGCTCGACGGGTATTTTTATACCTATACCTTCGAGTTTGACTACCGCGACCGCTTTGAAACCATCGACATTTACGCCAAAGCCTGCGGGGTGAACGGCGACCGCGGGGCGATCATTGATTTTTCGAAAACAAACCCCGCCGACTGGGACACCGTCCCCCGCCCCTCGCTCGAAAGTCCATGCGACGCGGTGATTTACGAATGCCATGTGCGCGATTTCTCGGTTGACGCGTCGAGCGGCGTCGCGCCCGAATTGCGCGGGAAGTTCGCGGCTTTTTATGCGGAAAACACCGACTGCGGCGGCGCGGCGACCTGCCTTGCCCATTTCAAAGAGCTTGGCATCACCCACGTTCATCTTCTCCCCTGCTTTGATTATGCGACGGTGGACGAGGCGAAGCTACACAGGGCGCAGTACAACTGGGGCTATGACCCGAAAAACTACAACTGCCCCGAGGGCTCGTATTCCACCGACCCCGCCGACCCCTATGCGCGCGTGCGGGAATTCAAGCTGCTCGTGAGCGCTTTGCACGAAAACGGCATCGGCGTGATTATGGACGTGGTTTACAACCACACCTACGAAACCGAAAAGAGCGCGTTTCACCGGTCCTTCCCCGGCTATTACCACCGGCGGCGCGGGGAGCAGTTCTCAAACGGCTCCGGCTGTGGCAACGAAACGGCGACCGAGCATCTGATGTTCCGCAAATTCATGTTCGACTCGCTGAAATTTTGGATGACCGAATACAAAATCGACGGCTTCCGCTTTGACCTGATGGGGCTGCACGACATTGAAACCATGAACATCCTGCGCCGCGAGCTGAAAAAGCTGCACCCGCAGCTGCTCCTTTACGGCGAAGGTTGGACGGGCGGCGACAGCCCCGTGCATTCCTCGAAGCTGGCACTCAAATACAACGCCGGTCTGCTGCCCGGCATCGGGCTTTTTAACGACAACCTGCGCGACGCGGTCAAGGGCGAAACCTTCAACGCCTACGGCATGGGCTTTGTCAGCGGAAACTACGGCTCCGCACCGACCATCCGCCGCGGCATCGCGGGCAGCTGCGCACATCACCAGCTCTACGGCGTTTCCACCGACGCGTGCTGGGCGCTCAGCCCCGAACAAGCCGTCAATTACTGCGAAGCACACGATAACCTCACGCTATGGGACAAGCTTTCCGTCAGTGCAAAGCATTACCCCAAGCCCATCCGGGAACGGATGGACAAGCTCGCGGCGGCGGTGATTTTCCTGTCGCAGGGCATTCCGTTTTTACAACTCGGGCAGGATTTTCTGCGCAAGAAGCCGCGCTTCGCCGACCCCGCCGAGGCGGCGGACAAGCATCTTTCCGAGCTTGACCGCGTGGTGGAAAACAGCTACAACGCGCCCGATTTTACCAATTCCATCAAGTGGGATCGGAAAACGCGCCACGCGGATGTGTTCGCGTATTACAAAGCGCTGGTCGCCCTGCGGCGCGAAAACCCGCTCCTGCGCTTGCGCAGCGGCGACGAAATCAATGCCTGCCTGCACTTCCACCCCGCCGACGATCCGGCGGTGGTTGTGTATTCGCTCGAACGCGACGGTGCGTGCCTGATTGTCTGTCTGAACCCGCACCACGCCCCGCACTGGTTTGACATTCCCGCACAGCTGACGGGCGACTTCCGCATCCGGCTGGGCGACCCATCACTCACCCTCCCCGCGCCCGTTCCGCGCCGTATCTGCGCCGCGCCGATTGCGGCATTGGTACTCGAACGCATCCGGCAGGCGTAAGTGTTTGATTAACTGAACTGTGAACCTCTCCGCATCAGCGGGGAGGTTTTTTCTCGCGTAAGAAACGGCGCTGCAGAAGCATTCCCGCACGGTGTTTGTTCAATAAAAACAGCCGGCACTTCGCGATTCAGATCCGCGCGGAGGTGCCGGTTGTTGTGAGAAGAAAATTTATGTCAGCTGCCCCGCCGTTGTGCAAAGCGGACGGAAAGCACCGCGCCCACCGCGATCACAGCGACGAGGATGCCGAGCATTACGCCGAACAGAATGCCTGCGTGCGGATAGCCCGAAACCGCTTCCGGAACATTGACCATAAAATACAGCCCCGACTTCTGAAAACCCAGATTTGCGGCTGCTTGACTGATGAGGAACACCAGCAATAAATCCGCGGCGAAGCCGTACAGCCACGTTTTCAGCCGTCTGAGGTAGGCGAGCGGAATCAGCCCCGCCAGCACGATGCTCCAGAGCAGAAACCGGTAAAGAAAGCTCCCGTGTGCATAAATGTCGCTGAAACCACGCGTGATTTCTTCTTTCGCTTCCGTGAAAGAAGTGCCGCTTCCGATGCAGTAAGCCGCACCAGCCGCGCCATAAATGAACAGCATTACCCCCACCGCAATCAGCAGCGTCCGCAGCAACAGGAGATAGTCATATCGCACGATGCGCGTATTATCCGCCGGAAGCATCCCGATCACACACGGGGATTTGACGCGGCGGACGGCGATGCCCACCACGCCAATAAAGAACGCCAGCACAAACACCGTCAAGCTGAAATCCACCGAAACGCCGCTGCCATCCCTGCCGAACACAACGCCCGTCAGCGCGTTGATTGCTACCAGCGCGACAAACCAGCGCAGTTCCAGAACGCCTGTTGTCAGCTTGCAGGCTTTCTGGTATTGCCGGAATGTCATTTCATCGCCCCCTTCGGCTTTTTATACGCACTGTAAAACAACGAGAACACACTTCCCACGACAATTCCCGCGCAAACCAGCGCTTGTACCGCGAGTGTTGTTTCCGGATTCGGCAGGCTGTCAAACACCGCCGTAATACCCAAGTCAATTGCTTTTCTATAACCAAAAGGAATGCGCAGATAAACATACAAATTGCAAAGCAGGATATACACACCGACTGCCGCACCGCCCGCCAACCGCACTGCCATGCGCCGACGGAACGTAAATGCCGCGAATAAAAACAGCACCGCCACACACGACAAATAATAATACGCATAACCCTTTGCCTGCTCAAAATTGAAGATATCCTTTGTGAAGCGGCGGTAATACTGCGCACCGCCATACTGGAACGCACCCACAACCAAATCAATTGCGATAAGGGCGGCAGCAATGATCAGAACCGCCCAAAACACCGTGCGCAGATAATACCAAACAATCCGCGGCTTTTCCACCGGCGAAACGGATAGCAGACAGAGCTTTCCGGGTGCACCGTATAAGCGTTCGCCGCCGATTGCACCGGCAATTGCCGCTCCCAAAACCGCCTTGGCATCTATGCCAACAAACACCGACAGCCCAATAAACACAGCCAGATAGCCGATCACCAATGGTCTGTACTCCCTTGGCGATGTGCGCAGCGTCTGGTTCGTCAGCTTTTCTGTTTTACGCAGATTGACACGCTTCATTTTTCCGCCCCCTTCGGCTTTTTATACGCACTGTAAAACAACGAGAACACGCTCGCCGCGATGACAGCCCCGCAAACCACCGCCTGCACCGCCAGCGTGATTTCCGGATTGGGCAAGGTGTTGAACACCGCCACAATGCCCTTCTCCCGCACCGCGCTGAAGCCCCCCGATGCGTGGATGCGTATATTGTAATTGCAAAGCGCCAAAAACGCCGCGATGACCGCACAGCCCGCCAACTGCAGCGCCGCTTTCCGCTGATAGGAAAACGCAGCCGTAAGAAACAGCACCGACGTCCACATGAGATAAAAATACGCAAAGCCCTTCGCTTGTTCGAAATTAAACATATACTGAGAAAAATCCAGCCAAAAATGTGAAACTCCATGTGCCAGCGCACCCGCAATCAGCTCCATCAGCACAAAGCTTCCCACTTGAGCCGGCAGCCTCCGCAGCAGGGTTCCGCCGTAATGCATAACAACCCGCGTTTTTTTCACGGGAATAAGCTTCATCAGCCGAATCTCCCCCTGTGTGCCGTAAATTCTCTCCCGGTGGGAACGGGCGGAAAGCAGCACTGTGAGCAGAATACCCATCAGCCATGGATCATAGCTTGCCGGTGACAGGAAAACGCCAAGTCCCATTGCGATCACATATCCGAACCCGATGATGCGAAGCCTGACAGGGCGCGGATATACTTTCTCCGAAAGGCGCTCTGCATTTAACAAACTGATGCGATTCATGCGCCCGTCCCCCTCGGCTTTTTTCCGGCGCTGTAAAACAAGGAACATACACTTGCCGCGATGACAGCCCCGCAACCCACCGCCTGCACCGCCAGCGTCGCTGCCGGATTGGGCAGGGTATTAAATTCCGTGATGATGTCGTCGTTGACGGAGCTGAGAACCCCATCCGGCGCGCGCAGAAAAACGTTTAAATCGCAGCACAGGATGAACAGCGCAATCGCGCCGCTGTCAAGCATGTGCACCGCCGTTTTCCGTCGGAACGTAAACGACGCAAACAAAAACAACACCGCCGCCCACATCAGGTAAGCATACAGGAATCCCTGCGCCTGCTGCGGGTTAAACAGATGCTCCGCAATGGGTCGCCAGCATTGCGCGATGCCGTACTTTATCGCACCCACAATCATCTCGAGTACACAGACAGCACCCATCACAAGCAGAACAAGTGTCAGAATTCCGCATAGATAATTCCGGACAATCCGTGACTTTTCCACCGGTGTAATAGACATCAGGCAGAGTCTTCCGGGCGCGCCGTATGTATGTACGCTGCTGATTCCGCCGGAAAACATCGCCCCCGTCACCGCCCCGATGAGCAGCGTGCTGTATGTGCGCACAGAAATCGCCAGACCGATGATGATCACAAACGCGCTGACCGCATCCGGCAGCAGCAGCCGCGACAGCATGGTATCCGTCCGCGCGGAAAGCCGCGCCGCATGGTTGAGATCAATCCGCTGCGGACCGGCGTTGTTCATACGGCATCCTCCCCGCTTTTTCTTCCCACGAAATGCACCATGATTTCCTCCACCGTTGCCATGCGCGCCGTCACGCCGGGCTTTTTCGCAAGGCTTAAGTCGGCGGTCAGCGCCTCGATGCCGAACGCGCCCGCTTTCGCACCGATGAGCCGGGACGCTTCCTCCGGCGTAAACGCATCGCGCTCCGCCTGAATGAGGCGGTAGGATTCTTTCAAATCGTTGATTTCGCGGCTGAACAGGATTTCGCCCCCGTCCATCAGCGCCACATAGTCCGCAATCCGGTCAAGATCGCTGGTGATGTGGGTGGAAAACAACACCGTGTGTTCCCCATCCTGCAAAAATTCGAGAATCATATCCAGCAGCTCCGCGCGGTCAGCCGGATCAACGCCCGCCGTCGGCTCGTCAAGCAGCAGCACCGTAGGCTTGCGTGCAAGCGCGAAAATGACCGCGAATTTCTTTTTCATGCCCAGCGAGCATTCGGCGAGATTCTTGTTCAGCGCGATGCCGAAATGTTCAAGCTTTCCGCGGAAGAAGTCCTCGTCAAATTCCGGAAACGCCGCCTTTGCCGTGCCGGCCATCCGTTTGAAGTGCATCCGCTCATTGATGATGGATTCGTCGAACGCGAACCCCGCCGCCGTGAAAAACGCCGGCCGGTCGTCATACACACTGATGCCGTCCGCGAGAATCACACCGGATCGCGGCGCGTAAACATCCGCGATCGTTTTGATCAAGCTGGTCTTTCCCGCGCCGTTGCGCCCCACCAGCCCCAGTAGCGTGCCCTTGGGTACAGTCAGATTGATTTGTTTGAGCGAGAAGCCCCCGCCGATTTTTACGTTCAGATCCCTGATTTCCAGTCCGTTCATCCCTCTTGCTCCTCCTTATAAATCTCGTCAAGCAGTTCCAGCAGCTCTTTTTTCGCAATCCCCGCCGCGTCGCAGGTTTGCTTCAGTTCCGCAAGCTGTTCGCGCAGCTGTTCACGCTGCACAAGCCGCGCCCGGTCAAGGTCAAGCCTTGCCACAAACACGCCCACACCCGCGCGGGACACCAGAATCCCCTCGTCGCACAAATCGTCATACGCGCGCTTTGCCGTAATCACGCCGATTTTCAGCTCCTTCGCCAGCATCCGGATGGACGGCAGCTGGGCTTCCGGCGCAAGCGCGCCCGAGAAAATCTGCTCGCGCAGCTGCTGCTTGAGCTGCTCATAAATCGGTATCTGCGACAGGGTCGAAACCTGTAGGCGCACGGCGTTCACTCCCTCCGAACTGTTGTTACTGTTATTATACGATAGATACAGTAATTTGTCAATAGGGTTTCCAAAAAATTTTTCACATTGTATTTTCCGCAAAAAAAGCCCCGCTTCCGAGGCTTTTTCTTTGTGTTCTGCAATTAAATCTCATACACCGTTCCGATGAACACCGGCAGACCGGTTTTGTTGTCATAAATCATATAGACGAACGGACGGTTGAGGTCGACGGTTTTTGCCTTCTCCGGATCCGCACCGCCATAACCCACTTCCGCCACCGTCACAGCACCCGCTTTTGTGCCGTTCTCCGTCATCCGGATGAAGGTTTTATGAAAAACATTGTTAATCAGGAGCTTGTCAAGCGGATCATCGGTCATCCGGCTGAAATCTGCTTCCCCGGCAAATGCATCTTTCATACCCATCGCGCTCAAAGCACTCTTTAGCTCGGAATCGTCCTCATAGCTGAACTTGGGGATACAGCTTGTGACAGACTGTTTGGTCTTGGTGTCCAGAAGATTTTTAACCTTCTCCGCGGTCAGGCTCTGTACATAGTCATCGATGCTTGTTCCTTCATTCGGAAGCAGCGCGATAAAACTGTAGTCGTCTTTATACGGGCGTGAAAAGCCCGTTGTGTCCGCGTCTTTTAAATAGAAAAGTTCTTCACTGCTTTTAATCAAATATTCTACATCGCTTTGTGTTGTGCCGTCGGCGGCATGGAACACCCGCTTCTGCACGTCGCTTTTCTCATATTGGAATTCCCAATCCGCTTCAAACACAACGGTATTGATCAGATACATCGCCGCGTCATTTGGAATCTTATCCAGTGTGTCCGTAATTTCGCCGTCGGTGCGGTCGCTCACCCATTGGTTGATTGCGGCAAGGGTTGTGTTATCAAAGGGAGCGGCGAACGCGTCCGCGCTGTAAAAATCAGCGTTGGTCTGTAAAAATTTCTTGCTCACATCCAGTGTAGCGAAAGAATCCGAGCGATACCAGATCGAATTCGCCGTGTTGCAGGTATCGTTGCTCCAGCGCGCGGTGAGCGTGTGCATATAAGGATTCATTTCGCTGTTGGTGAGGTTGCCCAGAACCTTCTCCATCTGCGTCAGCGTATTGCCGGACGCGCCGTTTTCCGTCATGCCCAGTGCCAGCATGACCGATGCGGGGGAAAGCAGGGCGTTTTCATGATCGGTGTCGGTTGCCGCATTTTCGCGGAACAGATTGAAAGAGAATTCCAGCATCCCGTCGCGGAATTTGTCGTCCACCTGCGCGCCGGCGGCATCCGCGGATGCCTTGTAGCCCTTTGTCAGGCTGAGCGTTTGGTAAACAGCGCTGTTTTCTTGTGTGTTTCCGACGTTTTCCGTGCCGTCCGCGCTGGAGCTGGCTGCTTCCGTTTTAGCCGCCTGCGCATCAAATGACGCCGAATCATATGAAATTTTCGAATCGTCTTTTTCCCTGCCGTTGAAATTGCTATAGGTCAGCACCAACGCCGCGCAGGCAGCCAGCGCGGTGATGCCCGCAACGATTTGTTTTTTTCGGCTGCGGCGGATGGGTGCAATCCGCGCATCGGCTTCTTCGACAAATTCATCTCTGATGCCGCCGATGGCTTCGTCCAGTTTTTCTCTATCCATTTAAAATACCCTCTTTCGCCAGATAATCGTTCAGTTTCCGGCGGACGCGCAGGAGAATCACCTTCGCGTTGCTCTCGGTCAGCCCGAATCGCTCCGCCACCTCCGCCACTGGCTCACAGTAGAAATACCTGCGCACAAACACCATGCGCTCCCGCTCCGGCTGGGTTTCGAGAAAGCGATTGAGCGCTTCGGTCAGCGCGCGGGCATCGGTTTCCTGCTCAACGCCGCCCCCCGACGGAATGCACTCCTCCAGCTCCGCAAGGCGCAGCTCCGCATCCCCGCCCCGCTTTTTCGCACGGCTTTTCCGGTAACGCGTAAGCGCGCAGTTGCGGATGATTTTAAGCAAATACGCCTTGAGCCGGTCGGGCTTTGCGGGGGGAATGCTGTTCCACAGGATCAGCAGCGCTTCGTTTTCGCATTCCTCCGTGTCCTCATGGCTGCGCAGAACCGAGAACGCCAGTCCCCGGCAGACATCGCCGTATTTTTCTTTTGTGTGTACGATCGCTTCCTGCGCACGCCGCTCGAACAATGCGAGGATTTCCGTGTCTTCCATCCGTCCAACTCCGTTTCGGAACGTTCCATCCTTAAAGATGCAAAGCGCTTTGGTTTGGTTACAAGTTTTTTCTATTGTAACATGAACGCGGATTGATTTCAAGCAAATCATGCTATCATCACGATTTCTGACCGCCTCCGTTTGTCCGAAACATTGACAACCCGCGCCCGGCGTTGTATAATATGGAAAGCGGCATTTCACGCTTTGATTTTGATAAAACAGTAAGGGTGATTATTTTTGGCGGAAAACAGAGCAGCGGATTATTGCACATTTCGCGCGGCTTATCCGGAATTTATCTACGAGGGGTTTGATTATACCGTGACTGCGGAGACGGTTGACATTGCGTACCGATTCACCGTGCCGGGTCTGGCGGAATTTCACCCGACGTGGTCAATTGGGCGCGTGCGGGCGGCGGAGTTTGACCGCGAAAAACTGGAAGCCCTGATTTTTTCACTTGGCATGACGGAGCTGGTCAGCTATTGGAAAATCGCTTGTCCGCCGCGCGTGACGGTACGGTGCGGGGCGCTTGACGCGGCGCAGAAGCGCTGGTGGAAAAAGCTTTACCGGAAGGGCTTGGGCGAATTTTTCTACACCAACGGCATCGACGCGGGTGAGGATTTCATGGAAATCGCCTGTGCGGACGCTCTCCCCGCTGTGCAGCCTGTCGCCCAGCCGCACAGACGAACGGGGCAGCCGCGCGTACTAATTCCCATCGGCGGGGGAAAGGATTCCGCGGTCACGCTTCGAGCTGTTCAAACACGCTGCGCAGCGGTACTGCTATCTCATCAACCCGCGCAAGGCCGCACTTGACACCATCGCCGTCAGTACAGCAGACCCCCCGCACAGCATCATCGCCCGCCGCACGCTTGACAAGGAGATGCTCGCGCTCAACAAACGCGGATTCTTAAACGGGCATACACCCTTTTCCGCGCTCGTGGCGTTCTCGTCGGTGCTCGCGGCATATGTCAACGGGTTGGATGATGTGGCGCTTTCCAACGAAGCCAGTGCCAACGAGGTGACCGTTCACGGCTCGGACGTCAATCACCAGTATTCGAAAAGCTTTGAGTTCGAGCAGGATTTCGCGGCATATGAACAGCAATTCCTCGGCACGGGCGTGCGGTATTTCAGCCTGCTGCGACCGCTGGCGGAGGTAAAAATCGCACAGCTTTTCGCGCGGCACAAGCAGTATTACCCCGTTTTTCAAAGCTGCAACATCGGCAGTAAAACCGACTCGTGGTGTGCGTCTTGCGCGAAATGCCTGTTTGTGTACGCGATTTTAGCGCCCTTTGTTCCGGAAGATGAGCTGGTCGGAATCTTAGGCAGGAATCTGCTTGACGCGCCGGAGCTTGGGGAGTTGTTCGACCAGCTCATCGGTCTGCGCCCCGAAAAGCCCTTTGAGTGCGTGGGCAGCTGTGACGAGATGTGCGCCGCGCTGCGGGTCGTTCTGGCGCAATACCGCGCGCAGCAAAAACCCCTGCCCGCACTGCTTGCGCGGTTTGAGCGCATTGATTTACCCGCCGGCGAGCCGCTTGACGCGCTGCTGAACAGGCTTTATCCCGACCACGCCGTGCCGGCGGAATACTTTCATCTTTTACAGGAGCGAACAGCCGAATGAATGCTTTTTTACAGATATTAAAAGAAACCGTTGCGGACAAGCGCGTGCTGCTGCTGGGCTTCGGGCGGGAGGGACGCTCGACCTTCCGCACACTCAAAGCGCTTTCCGCGCACAAATCCCTCGCCGTTGCGGACATCAACGCCCCGCAGGAATTCGACTTCGGCGATGCGGCTGTTTTTTCGGGAGAAACCTACCTCGACCGGCTTGAGGACTACGATGTGGTGTTCAAAAGCCCCGGCATTGTTCTGCCGAAGCCCGCGCCCGATTATGCCTGCCGCGTGACGACACAGACGGAGCTTTTCCTGCGTGCGTTCCGCAGCCAGGTCATCGGCGTGACCGGCACAAAGGGCAAAAGCACCGTGTCAACGCTCCTCCACCATGTGCTGAGTGTCTGCCGCGGCGACTGTCTGCTTGCCGGAAACATCGGCACACCTGTGTTTGACGTGGCGGAGCTTGTCACGCCGCGTACGGTGGTTGTGGTGGAATTGTCCTGCCACCAGCTTGAGCATTGTCCGGTGTCGCCGCAGGCGGCGGTGCTGCTGAATTTATTCGAGGATCACCTCGATCATTACGGGACGCTTGCGCTTTATCACGGTGCAAAGCGCAACATCTACCGTCACCAGTCCGCCCTTGACACGCTCTGGTGCGGGGAAAACGCGCTGCCCGACGGCGACTGCGCGTCGCGGGTGCTTGTGCCGGATGCGGCTAATCTGCCGTTTGCTTCGTTTGAGGAAGCGGGCGCAAAGCTGCGTGGGGCGCACAATCTCCTCAACTGCGCGTTTGTCTACGCCGCCGCGCAGAGCTTCGGCATCGGTGCGGACGCGTTTTCCGCGGCGCTGAAAACCTACCGACCCCTGCCCCACCGCCTTGAGCCGATCGGCGAGCTGGACGGCGTTGCATATTACGACGACTCGATTTCCACCACCGTGGAGTCCGCGCTCAGTGCGATGAAAAGCATCCCCAACGCCACGACCATCCTCTTAGGCGGCATGGATCGCGGGATTGACTACACACGCTTAGTCGAAAGTCTGCGCGCGGGTGTGATTGCGAATGTGGTTCTCATGTACGAATCGGGCAGGCGCATTGCCGTGATGCTTGAAGCGGCGGGCGGTGCGCCGGAGCGTGTGCGCGTTGTTCTGACCGCCGACCTTGCCGAAGCCGTGCGTGCGGCTAAGGCGCTCACCCCGCGGGAT
The DNA here is from genome assembly GCA_047602575.1 of Oscillospiraceae bacterium. Classification (GTDB taxonomy): domain Bacteria; phylum Bacillota; class Clostridia; order Oscillospirales; family Ruminococcaceae; genus UBA1366. Next base: position 59,205 of record JASGGY010000005.1, on the reverse strand, counting down.
GCCGCTTGCATTCTCTCCCCCGCCGCCGCGAGCTACGGGCATTTCAAGAACTTTGAGGAGCGCGGCGACGCGTTCCGGGCGCTGGTGTTTGACGATGCGCATACTACCAAGGGGGGCGTCGCCCCCTCTGGACTCTCTCACCAAAGGGTCAATTGACCCTTTGGAAACCCTTTGTTTACAGTTTTTTCTGTAAAATAGACACGGATTGAATTTCCGTAGGGCGGGGGCTTGCTCCCGCCAATGAGGAACTGCATTTTGGTTTTGAATCCTTTTGAAGATTTTTATGGTTCGCGCTTTGTATACGTTCAATTCTACAACATATCCCACAACCCCATCCACATCTGGCATCGAACAACATTCACAAAATAAAATAGTTTTATCATTTCACAAAACCGTTGCATTTTAACCGGAACGGCAGAAATTCACGGTTTCATAAATTACTATCATTTCCGAATTTCCTATTGACAGCGTGAAAAAAGCATGGTATACTTTTCACAGATTAACCGAAAGGAGTTGGTATTGTGTTCTTAAAGGTGATTTCCCTTTAAACCGAATAGGCGGATTTTACGCGCATTATTTTCGCGTCCGATCCGCGCAACCAAGTAACCTTTCGGATGCCTACGGCTTACACGCCGCGGGAAGCAGTGAGAAGGCTGCTTCCTGCGGCGTTTTTGTGCGCGGACGGAAGGTGTAGAGCGGCAATTTTTCCGCAGAAAGAGCGGTGATTTCCGCAGAAAGTGAGGCGCTATGCCGGCAGAAATCGACCCCAAACCAAAGTATTCCCCCTTCCAGAACGTCCGCTTCATTCTCGGGATGCTCTGGCGGGGCAATAAGGGCATCGTGAGCTATTCGATGTTCAAGGCGATCAGCGAAAATGTCTACTACGCGTTTTTTGTGGTCTATCTCACAAAATACATCTACACCTGCATCGAAGCGCGCACGCCGTTTAATAAGTTGTTTTTCATCATCACGGTGATGTGCGGGTTTCATGTGCTGATTCATTTCTCCTCCGCCGGGCACGCGTATTATTTAAGACTGCGCACGCCCGAAATCACGCGACATATTTTCGGTAGCGTCATCGAGCGTGCGGAACGCCTTCCCTACCACCGCTTTGAGCAGCCCGATTTTTACGACAAATTCACCCGCGCCATCAACGACAGCGTAAACAAAGCCATGAACGTGATGGAAATTCTCGCGTGGCTCATCGCGGGGGCAATCGGCGCTTGTATCGCGGCGGCAATGGTGGTGACGGTTGACCCGATCCTGCTGCTGTTCATCATTCCGAGCATTTTCGCCAGCGTCTATTTCGGCGCAAAGGCGGGCAAGGTGTATTACCAGCTCGATTATTCCAACACCCGCGACGGGCGCACGGCGACCTACACAAAGCGTGTGTTTTATGAGAAAAAATACGCGGGCGAGCTGCGGCTTTTTTCTGTCAAGAACGTCCTGCTACGCCGTCACAAGGAAGCGTTCGACTCCATGTACGAACGCACCAAACGGCTGCGGAAAAAGGCTGCGTTCTATGAGTCCGTGCGGTGGGGGATTTTTGTAATCATGTCCATCGTCGCGCCATTTTTCTATGTCGCGTGGGTGGTGAAAACGCGTACCGGTGCGGACATCGCCGCTTACATCGCCATGATCAGCGCGCTGGATTACACCTCGTGGAACATTTCCAGATGCGTGGAGCGGATTGTGGATTTGAACAAAAACGGGCTGTTCATCAACAACCTCCACGAGTTTCTCGACCTTGACGAGGAGGAAAACGCACCCGGTCTGCACCCGCTCGAGAAGCCCCTCGACAACATCGAAATCCGCAATGTCAGCTTCACCTACGCGGGGGCATCCAAGCCCACACTCCACAACTTAAACATCCGCATCAAAAAAGGAGAGCGCGTGGCGTTTGTCGGGCACAACGGCGCGGGAAAAACCACGCTGGTCAAGCTGCTGATGGGGCTTTATCCGGTCACGGGCGGCGAAATCGTCGTCAGCGGCGAGAACATCAGCCATTATGAGCCGCAAAGCTACCGCGCGCACATCGGTACGGTGTTTCAGGATCTGCAGGTGTTTGCACTGCCGATTTCCCAAAACGTCCTCATGCGCGAGCCCGCGGACGCAGCGGAGCGCGCGCTGGTGGAGCAGGCGCTCGAAAAAGCCCAGTTCGGCGACAAGCTGCGAAAGCTTCCGCGCGGCATCGACACGATGGTTTCCAAGGAATTCGACGAGGAGGGAACGGTGCTTTCCGGCGGCGAAACGCAGAAGATCGCCATCGCGCGGATTTTCGCGAAAAACCCCGACCTCGTGATTCTGGACGAACCTTCCTCCGCGCTGGATCCGATCGCGGAATATAATATGTATAACAACATGCTTGAGATCGCAAGCGATAAAACGGTGATTTTCATCAGCCACCGCCTGTCCTCCGCGCGGATTGCCGATCGCATTTTCATGCTCGAAAACGGCACGGTGATCGAAGCCGGCACGCACGACGCGCTCATGGAGCAAAACGGCAAATACGCAGCGATGTTCCGCCTGCAGGCGCTCAACTATCAGGAGAGCCTGCCCGACGAGATGCCGGCTGCGGGGAAGGAGGCGGTTTCCCATGTCTGAAGCAAAACAACCCGCACCTGAAAAAATCAGCGTCCTTCAGCTGATGAAAAACGTGTTCTATGTCATGGGCTTTGCCGTGCGCGCGGACAAGAAAATGGTTCTGGTGAAAATTTTTTCTTCCGTGCTGTTTGCCTCCTGCAATGTGCTGGTGGACACGGTGCTGCTCAAGCTCCTCATCGATATGATTACCGGCGATACGGGCATCCGCACAATCGGATGGTTTCTGCTCTTTGAGGCGGTGTTCTTCGCGGGCTTCCTGACTGTCAACAATTTCTGCGGAAACTTTGTGGAAACGCGCGCGGTGCTGGTGACGGGCAGTGTGCAGCGCAAGATCATCCGAAAGGCCGCGCGCATGGATCTGATTTATTACGACAAGCCGGAATACTTCAACGACTTCGTCATCGCCGCACAGCAGGGCGAGGAGATGATCGGGATGTCCGTGTCGGTCGTCGCCGATCTGCTCGCGAACATCGCCGCACTGCTCGTGGCGGGCGGGCTGATTTTCTACATCAATCCCGTGATCGCGATTTTCCCGGTGGCGGGCTTCCTGCTCAACATCATCACGCGCTTTGCAATCACCAAGCAGGAGTACCTTTTCGACATCGAGAAAAAGAAAATCAACCGCAAAACCGATTACTCCAAGCGCGTTTTTTACCAGCCAGAATTCGCAAAGGAAATCAAGCTCTCCGGCATTGCAGCCCCGCTCAAGGCGCAGTTCAACCAATCCCTTGACGAGGAAAAAGCCATTGCGCGCAAATACGGCGTAAAAATCGCCGTGCTGTCGCTGATCAACTGGATCGGCGTATTCACCTTCCTGTCGTTTTTCTGCATTCCGCTGTATCTGGGCTATCTGGCACTGGTGAAAATGAGCATCGCACTGGGCGACGTCGCTTCCCTTAACAACGCAGCCAATTCCATCCGCAACCAGCTTGACGGCGCGAATTACGCGCTGGTGAATTTCCAGAAGGTCGGACAGTACGCGGGGCGCTTCCGCCGCTTTATGGAATACGAGGAAAACATCGAAGCCACGCAGGGCACAAAGCCCCTCCCCGCCGACACAACGCTCACGCTGCGCAACCTCTCCTACCGCTATGACGGGGAGCAGAGCGACACGCTGCGCAACATCAGCATGACCATCCGTCCGGGTGAAAAAATCGCCGTCGTGGGTGAAAACGGCGCGGGAAAAACCACGCTCATTAAGCTGCTGATGCGCTTATACGACGTCACCGGCGGCGAAATCCGCTGGGGAGGAACAGACATCCGCGACCTGAACATCCGCGACTACCGCGCACAGATCGGCGCGGTGTTTCAGGACTATCAGCTCTATGCCGGCACACTCGGCGAAAATGTCGTCATGGACGCGTTCTCTCCCGCCGACACAGCGCGGGTGACAAACGCGCTCGAAAAAGCGGACTTCTCCGCAAAGCTCACAAAGCTTGACGGCGGACTTGGCGCGGAGCTGACGCGCGAGTTCTCCGACGACGGCACGATGCTCTCCGGCGGAGAAGCGCAGAAGGTTGCGATTGCGCGGATGTTCGCGCTGGGAAACTGCCCGCTGGCGATTCTCGACGAGCCGTCCTCCGCTCTGGACCCGATCGCGGAATATAATTTAAACACCGCCATGATGGAAAACGCAAAGGATGCGACGATCATCTTCATCAGCCACCGTCTTTCCACCACACGTGGCGCAGATCGGATTTATTACTTTGAAAACGGCGAAATCACCGAGCAGGGCACGCACGACGCGCTCATGGCGCACAACGGTCATTACGCCGAAATGTTTGAAAAGCAGGCGAAGCACTATAAGCTGAAGCTGTAAAAATTTATCGGGCATTGCCTTGCGGAAAGCTTGGCAGTGCCCTTGCTTTTTTCCGCGTAATCCGTTATAATAAGGAAAACGAATCCGGTTGCGCCGCGACACCTTCCATGGGATGCGGCGGTGGCGCAATGTAAACAAAGGAGCAAAGTCATGGATGGTTACGGAACTTACAACCAAACCGGCGGATACGACGGCTACAACACTCCGCCTCTGAACATCTTTGAACCGCCTCGGGTAAAGAATTCCCATATCTGGTACGCGGCACTCCTGCCGCTGTTCGCCCTGTATCTTGAGCAAGCAGCGAGCAACATCGTGCAGGGCGCGGCGCTGTGGATCCTGTTTTATGTCCTGTGGGTCGGCATCTGCGTGGGGGATGCGCGCTATCTGCGCAAGGTCGGCGCAGGTTATGCCGGAAAACCGGCGCTTGCAGTTTTTCCGCCGCTGTATTTCATCTCCCGCGGGTTCCATCTTAAAACAAAGTCCTATGTCTGGATTGTCAGCGCGGCGACGGTGCTGGCGGGGCTTCAGAACAGCTTTCTCTTTTATGCCACCGCCGATGCGGACGACTTTATCACAAAGGTCCAGTCCGCGCCCCTGTGCAATGTAGAGCAGCTTGCCGACGAAACGGCTTCCCTTGTCACGCTGCAGGATGTGCTCACCGACGTGACTACCGACGCGGACTGGAGCTACTCCAGCGACGGTGAACGCCATATCGTGACCTTCCGCGCGACGTATTTGGCGCTGGATAAGAACGATAAAAACATCCCGATTGAACTGGTGTTTGAATACAAAACCGACGGTTTCGCGTCGCTGGGCGTTGACATCCTGCGCATCACCGCTGACGGTGTCACGCTCACCGACGAGCAGGCTGAACGCATGGCGGACGAGATTTTCTTTGACGAGCCTTATACGGACGACAGCACTGTTGATTCCGCCGCCGGTGGCGACGCGCAGGAGGTTTAACAAGCAGCACCGTCCTACTCCGCCGTTCCCGCTTTCGGGGGCGGTTTTCACGCCCCGGGTGTTGCCACAAGAAAAATGAAATGAAAGATGAGAAAACAAGAGAATTCAAGCATTTCAAAGAGAAAACGAGCGTCAGAGGGATATAAATCAATTTTTCGGTATTTCCCCTATTGACAATCGCCGCCGATGCGTTTATAATAGACAATGTTGTCGCGGTTTTTGCCATGAATTTGCCCGCAAACCGCACGGATTCGGGCTTTTTTCAAAAAACCGCATATCAATTCCGCGCCGCACAGGATCAACCCAACCTGTTCAGCGCAAGGCAGTCCGGATCGCCCGGACACTGGAAAGGATGGTCACCTTATGTCAACTTACAGCCCCAAGGCAGGCGATATCACCCGCACCTGGTATATCCTTGATGCGGACGGCGTACCGCTGGGACGCGTAGCCGCAAAGGCAGCGCATATCCTCAGAGGAAAGCACAAGCCCACATTCGCGCCCCACGCGGATTGCGGCGATTTCGTCATCATTTTAAACACCGACAAAGCAGTTCTCACCGGCAGAAAGCTTGAACAGAAATCGTACAAATGGCACACCGGCTGGATCGGCGGACTCAAGGAAATCAAGTATTCCAAGCTCATGAGCGAGCAGTCCGACCGCGCGATGACGATCGCGGTCAACGGTATGCTCCCCAACAACACGTTAGGGCGCACGGCGCTGACCAGACTGCGCGTATACAAGGGTGCAACCCATGAGCAGACAGCGCAGAAACCCGTGAAGTACGAGTTATAAGAAAGGGGCAGAAAAGATGTACGAATCCAAGCAGCCGTATTTTTACGGAACAGGCAGAAGAAAGCACTCCGTTGCCCGCGTACGCGTTTATAAAGGCACCGGCAGCATCACCATAAACGGCAGAAGCATCGACGATTATTTCGGTCTTGAAACCCTCAAACTGATCGTTCGTCAGCCGCTTGCACTCACCGAAACGTTAGAGAATTTTGATATTGTCTGCACGGTAGCCGGCGGCGGCGTAACCGGACAGGCAGGCGCAATCCGTCACGGTCTTTCCAGAGCGCTGCTCAAGTTTGACGCCGAGCTTCGTCCGGCGCTGAAAAAAGCAGGCTTCCTGACCCGCGACCCAAGAATGAAGGAGCGCAAGAAATACGGCCTCAAAGCCGCAAGACGCGCACCGCAGTTCTCCAAAAGATAGGTTTTTTCAAAGAATTATCCCCGCAAACAAAGCGTTTGCGGGGATTTTTATTTTGCTGAATATCAAAATGTGTATCTACCCGTTCGGTCAGTAACACGAACCTCTAACTTCTAACCTCCAACATCAAAACGGGACTGCCCCACGAAAGGAGCAATCCCGTTGTTTGTGTTACGCCGATTTACTTGCCGGACTTTCTGAGTCTGACTGCGCGGGCGGAGAATACGATGCCCGCAACCAGCACGCCGAGAGAGAGCTTTAAGAAAAGATGATCGCCCAAACCGGTTTGTGCGGTGTTGTCGGTCGCGGAGGTGTCGCCGCCGTTCGAAGTGTTTTCACCGGAATCGGTGGTGCTGTCGGTGTCGGAGGTGTCAGGCTCACGGTTGAGCTCCTCGCTGAATTGCCACAGCTTCATCGATATCCCTGCGTCGGAGGATACGAAGTAGAGGTCATGCACGCCGCCGATGTCGCTAATCAGATCGCTGTAAACGGTCGTGAACGCGTCGGCGGAATCAAAGCCGATGCTTGTCAGCACGTCGCCCTGCGGCGAGTCAAGCCGCACCTCAATGGTGCCTGTTCCCTTGACCTGCGCGAGGAAGTAAATCGGGTTTTCGATGGAATCCGTTGTGCTTTCATCGCCGCTGCCGCTGTCGGCGGGGATGACGTAGAATTTGATCGCATTATCGGCTTGCACATAGGTGAACAGCGCCGCGTCGGAGGAATAAATCGTGTCGCCGTCGGCAAATCCGTTCCAGATGTTTTTCAGTCCGTCCGCCCACTGCGTTGTGTTGGTGAGCTGGGACGAAACATCAAGCGTATACTGCCCGTTGATGACGATGCTTTCAAGCGTGAAGGTGACAAGCGCACCATTCGATGCACGGAAATACCCTAAGTTTTGCAAGCCCTGTACATCCGCAAAATCACAGGTGATGGTGTAATCGCCCGTCGTTGTTACATCAACCGAACCGCTGACTTCGTTGCCCGCGGCATCGCTTGCATACATGGTCAGGGTTGTGTCCGTGTCCACCGCAGTGACGTTGAGGTTGTAGGTAATGGTGTCAACATTCGTCAGAACATTCTCTGCGGGCTGCGTGGGTTCGGTGGTTTCTTCCTGAACCGGCTGCGAGAATTCCACATTCTTCACACTCGTCCAAGCGCCTGCCAGATCGCTGACGGCGAGCGGGTAGTTGTGATCGTCGGTGTCCGGCGTGATGTCGGCGGTATTGTTCACCTCCGCGCCGAGATGCGAAAGATAGGGGTTGAGGTTCGCCGCCGGCGCAACACCGGCTTTCGTGCCGCCCATGTCGCCGATGGTTACGGCTTCCTCGTCCACGTTGATTGCGTCAACGCCCACACTGCGGTAGCCGCCCTTGATGCCCATCCCTGCCTTGAGTTCCAGCGTATGATAAAGGATGTAGTAGTTGCCCTTGTATTTCTGCAAATGCGTGTGGTTGTTGGAATACTCAAAGCCCGACAGTCCGGGGTTTTTGAAGTACTCGCCCTTCATTTCCCAGCTTGCGGGATCAAGCGGTGTTTTTGTGGTCATATAAACCATGGAGCAAGCGGTGGGCGCGTCGCAGTCGTAGTTCCACTTCGCGGAATGATCGCTCCAATCCGAGTTGTAGGTGTAGACGTAGGTGCCGTTGATGTAATTCAGCTCGCTTGCCTCAAAGAAATACGGCGCGGGGATTTCTTTGAAGGCGCTGTCAAACGAAAGCATATCGTCGCCGAGCTTCACAATCCTTGCCGCAGAGCCTTTCGGGGCTTTTCCGCCGCCGAAGGACAGCCATCCGTCGCCGTTGCCGTCGATCACAACGCCCGGATCAAACGGATTCGGACAGCCCGAAAGCCCCGGTGTCGCGGTGGAAATGAACGGCTTCCCGAGCGGATCGGTCCACGGTCCGAGCGGGTCGGTCGCGGTGATGACACCAACACCCATGCCGTTGTTGGAAAAATACAGGTAGAAATGTGTCAGCCCGTCGGCTTCCACGCGTGATACGACGGACGGCGCCCAGGAATTGGTGATCCAGGGTGCGATTTTGCCCACGTCAATCGTGCCGTGATAAACCCAGTTGACCATGTCGTCGGTGGAATAAATCACAAGCGACTTGATTTTCTCATAGGTGTTGTCCTCATCCGCACCTTTCACCTCATACTGCTGGTGGTCGTTCGTGGCAAAGACATAGAGCCTGCCGTTGTACTCCACCGAGGTCGGGTCGGCACAGAAAATCTCGGAAGAAATCGGATTGTTTCCGGTGAGCGACTTGTACTGGTTTGTGCTGATGCTGTCATTGTCAATCGGCACAGCGGAAAGCGTTTTTGTCTTTGTTTTCTGCGCCAGATCGCCCAAATTTAATTCCCCCTCAGCATATGCCAGTGTGCTTGCGCTGACGCTCAGCGCCAACGCGATGCTTGAGAAAACCGCGAAAAACCTTGCTGCTTTTTTCATAAATTCATACTCCTGTCTGATGGAATCGTTTTACCGGCGACGGGCATCTCCATCCGTACATTTTAGCTGGAATGCACAAATTTCATCCGCGCTGCCGCGTGTTTTTCAGGAAACGTTTCTATCATAACCATAGCATAATCCCGCGCGGATTACCAGTTCATTTTGTTGGAGAAACCCATGCGCTTAAAATTGCAGAAAATCAGCGTTTTTCACATATTTCAATCCGATTGCTCGAATAATTTCGTGATTTCAAGCAATATAATATGAGCCCACCTCTTGAAATCTATCATTTTGTGTGGTATACTAACATTATGAATGCTGGCGGGAGGTGCGGAAATGGCAGTTACAATCTGGGGTGCGTTTGCCCGGCGCGAGGAATCGGCAGAATTTTTCATGAACATGCCCGACGGATTAAAGGAGTATATTCTGCTGCATTTTTACAATCCTGTTGAGATTCTGGCAGGCGGTGCGCTGCTTACGACAAAGCCGCACGCGTGGATCCTTTACACACCGGGCACTGCACAGCAATATAAAAGCGCAGCGCAGCCGTTTGTCAATGATTATATTAAATTCCAGCCGGGTGAGGAGGGCGACCCACGCAGGTTCGGGATACCGGTCAACGAGATTTTTTATCTGGAAGAAAACAGCGAGATCAACTTATATTATGCAATTGACCGGATCACGTGGATGCTGACCGACCGCAGCGGCGAACACGCAAGCCGTATAAGAGAAACGTTTCTGTATGTTTTGAGTGACATCCAAACGCATATCATCGCCGCGAAGCCGAAGCAGCGGCGCGACGACTTGATCCGCGACAAGCTGGTACAATTAAGAAACGCCGTGAAAAGCGCGCCGACCGACTGGACGGTTGCGGCGATGGCGCAGCACTGTTATTTTTCGCGGAGCTATTTTTCGGCGCTTTACAAAAAGCAGTTCGGGCGCGCACCCAAGGACGAGCTGGCGGACTTTACGATGGAATATTCCAAGCAGCTGCTTGCGCAGACCGACCGGATGATCGCGGAGATTTCGGAGACGTGCGGATACACCTGCCCGGAGAATTTCAGCAGAGCATTCAAGGCGCAATTCGGCGTAACACCGCTGTTTTTTAGAAGTCAGAGGGCAGAAGTCAGAGGATGGAATCGAAAGTGAGCGATGAACCGGAAGGTTGAGCGATTCCATAATTTTTTGGTCACGCAAAATACATGAAAAATAGTATTGACAAACGAAAAAAAAGGTGTTATAATATCATAGTTGCAATTCGCAAGGAGCGCGACATATGCGGCAGTGCTGGAACTGGCAGACAGGCACGTTTGAGGGGCGTGTGTCCTTGACGTACGGGTTCAAGTCCCGTTTGCCGCACCATATTGAGAAGCTCGCAAATGGCGTATTTACGCGGTTTGCGGGTTTTTAATTTTTCGGGAAAAGCGGATTTGTGCGTTGTTTGTGCGTTATTGTCTGAAAAAGCGGCTTTTGGTGGACGTTTTACTTACCGAACGGTAAGAATTTTGCGCCCCGATATGCCTATATTACCATATGGTAATTTGCATAAAAATTATATAATTTTTTGGCGAAAATGCTTGCTTTTCCTGATTCCGTATGTTATACTTTGGCTATCTTAAATTACGGAGGGCTTACATATGGAAAGCACAAATCCTGAGCAACTTATTAGAAGTGCCGCTTCAATCATCCGCTTGGTGGAGGACGCACTCGATGGCTTAACCCTCAGCGTCGCAGACAAAGGCGTAATGAACGACGTGCAGAACGCCCTTGCATTACTGGACAGGACGCTTACAGATTACCGCACGGCTTAAGAACTGAGGTTATCGAGAGTATTCACTACTTCCGATAGCCTCATTTTTTAAAATAACTTACTTGATTTCGGCAAGGGCTGCCTCCAGCTTATTATAAATTTGGTATACACTATCCCCGTTTTTACTCATTTCCGTAATCCTTTCTTGCAAGGATTCCAAACGCTCTATTTCAAATTCTGATAAACCCTGAAAGGCGCATAGGTTTGAAAGTGCTTGTAGTTCATCAATCGTTAATCCACTCAAATCAGGCTCATTATTTTTACTTTTATGATAATTTTCAGGTTCAAATGCTCCGCTACTTTTGCCCAGAAGCTCAGAGGCTTTTAACCTGTCACCCGACCTTGTTTTCTTGTCACGCATTGTTGCCGTCCAGAATGCCCGAATTTCTGCAATTTCCGCAATGCTGTTTTCGTGGATTTCTTCGGTCAATGAGCGCAAATAATCTTGTACCTCAGCATTTTTCAACATCCTATGCCCTTGACTATAAGCCGAACCCTTGCTATATCCTGCTTGCTCCGCTGCCTGTGTAGCATTCCCACAAGCTGCGTATGCCTCGCAAAATTTCTTTCTCTGCTGGTTCAAGTTCCACTCCCTCCCTCCATCACCTGTATTAAAACCCGTCCGTTATTGTGTCCAGTATGACGGCGAGCTTTTTCACTGCGTCGGTGGTTTCATCCTCAAGCTTTTTCTTCTCGGCTTCAAATTTTTCACGTGCGAGCAGCTGCTCGGGCAATTCTTCCGCAATTTGTGTTAATAGACGTACCGCTTTAACATCACCGCTTTTTGCTTTTCGGGATAACTCAGCATATATCGCAACACGCATTGTATAATCTTTTTCTTCTATACCCAGCTGACGTAAATATTTTTCGTTGCTTGCTGGTGCAGGTAAATCTAAAATCATTTTCGCCGCCTGCTGCGCATTCATTTTTCGCCGTTTTTTCGTATTTTCTCTTGGTTCGCTCTTGCTTTCAATTTTTTTGTTCATCCGATTTTCCCCCGTCTATGCGTCTGCACCATGCAAAAAACCGCTCTTTTTCGATTTCGTCCGCTGCGCTATCCTGCTCATATTCTCGCCGTTTTTTCTCAAGTTCTGCCTTGTTTTTCGCTGCTGTTTTTGCATTTTCAATCCGTTTCGTGTGTTCAATGTGCCGATATGCCGCTATCTCCGTAGACGATAGCCATGTAACCCGAAAATGATTTACCCCGTTTGCTTTTAACGCCTCCGCTCCAATGTCAAAATTGGCTAAATCGTCAAGAGCCGCCCTCAGCTTTGAGGTGTAAGAACAATTCCGCAGCCGAAACATAATTGTTTTGTGTATCTCGCTTGCTGCCTGTCTGCTGCTACTAGTGTAGCCTGCGAGTGTGCCTGCAACATCCATAGGCAATCCGACATAGTAAATTAACTCTGTCATGCGTCGCTGTCGTGCGTCCAGCAAGCCCAGAGCGGAGGCGAGCAGGTCAGCAGTATAATTGATACTCTCAGCGTATATAACGCTTTCAAGGGCTTCCTGTGCGTCCTCGTCGCAGAGCCGCTCGATTTTTTCTTCTGTGTTGTCCTTGTACGTCGTTGAGTTAAGACTATCTGCAAATAGCGGAGATGTGCTTCCCCGTAATCCTGCGACCTCTGCAAATGCCTTTTGCAACGTGTGTTTTAGATAAGTTAGATAAGTAAAGCCTCGCTCGGGATTATAATATTTGACTGCTGCCAGCATTGCAAAATAGCCTGATTGCTGCAAATCCTCAGATTCACATAGCGGACATTTGCGCAGGTATCGTGCAGCTTGCATTCTGACGAACTTATATACCCGCTCCCAGAGCTGCGCTTCAAGCTCTTTGTGTCCGTCTTTGATAGCCTGCGCAAGTTCTTCATTCGTCACCGTCTGCCGCCCTCCAATATGTACAAGAAGCGAGCCAATCAGCCCGCTTCTTGTACACTATTTACTGCCTTTCTCGTTTTTCACGATTTTTTCAAAGCGTGAAATTTCACTCCGTCTTTTCTCCGGACTCATGTTAAAATGCACATTTTTGTTTTTCAGGTCTTTTAAATGAGCTTTGTTTTCTTCCCGCATATATTTTAATTTGCCTGCCGTGTTATCCTCTAATATAGCGTTGCCGTACTTTTCCCAGCGTTCAACCCATTTTTCATAGTCGGTTTTTCTGTGCATTGTTTCACCCCTGCCTTTCCTGTAATTAATCCCTCAGCCGATAATTTTTTGACCTGTCCTGCTTGAGATTAAAACAGCAGCCGTTCGGTTTCGACAGCTCAACAATTCGCCCAGCCGTCGCTTCGTCGATTCCGATAAGCTCGTTAGTTGTCAGCTCGCTTGAAATTATCGTTATCAGCCGTTCGTTCATGTATCGGTAATTTATCAGCTCGAACGCAATTGCAATGTCAGCCCGCGTAACGCTCTTGCCCCGCTCCGTCTTGAATAAATCGTCAATATAAAGCACTTGAACGTTCTTGAAATCTCCTATAAGCTCCCTGTATTCGCCGTCCATAGCAACCTGCTTGAGCTGAACCACGCTGTCACGCCAGAGCATATAACGGGCTTCTCTGCCCTGCGCTATGAGCTTGCCCGTTATCGCCGTGCATAAGTGCGTTTTGCCTGCTCCGCTCTGTCCTCCGATGTAAAACCAGCCCTGCACATTTTCAGTGAACCTCTCAGCGGCTTTCTTTATGGTTTTCTGCCATTCCTGTGTAGCCTCGAAGTTGTCAAATGTAAGACGTTCAATTTGCTGAGCAATCCCGCTTTTTTTCAGGTTTAACTGACTTTTTCGGATTTTCATACACTCGCACTCCCTGACAACCTGAACATTATCTGCGTTTAATAAAGCAATATCTCCTTTGTTTTTGCATTTCGGGCAATCGTAGCCCTCAAGCTTGCCAACGCCTGCATTGTAATTATCACAGCGGTATTGCTCATAATTTTCATACGGTGAAGCCGTATTCTTTTTTCGGGCTTCCGCTATCCCTGCTCTCAGATGTTCGGGCATTTCCATTCTTTTCACCGTCCTTTCTTATCCAGTTGCGCACGGTCAAGTTATAGTCATTGTAATGCTTCCCGTTGCCCTGACAGTATTCATCAACTCGTTTGATGTAATCATCAGCCGAAGCCTGCCCAAAGTCTGAGCAGAGCTTCTCATACTGCTCCTGCGTAAGTTTAACGTGCTGATATTCGCCGAATTTGAGGAAAGCGGGCTTGCGTGGCTTCTTCTCGTCTGCACTCTCTTTTTCTTCTCTAATCTTATCTACTCTATTCTTATCTAGGGTACTTACGTAAGCCTTACTGTAAACCTTACTGTCAACCTTACTGTCAACCTTACAAGCTATTTCTTTTTGCTTCTGCCTATAACCACGCATAAAATCTCGGTCATATGCCTTTGCTTTTTCAAGTCTGTCAAGTGATTGATGTTTTCCCCAGTTTGGAATTGTGTAAGTTTCGTTGATAATCTCAATCATTCCGAACTCCTCAAAAGTCTTGAGAGCGAGAATGACTGTATTTTCGTTGCGCCTGAAAATGCTTGCTAACATCTTCTCGGTGTATGGGATTCTTTCCGACATTAGAAAAACGCCGCCGTTATTCTGTTTGCCTGCAAGACACAGCATTTTGAACCAGATAACAATAATACTGTCTGCTTCAGGAAGCGTTTCTATCAGCAGAATTTTTTCATCGTCGAAAATATCGGTCACAATTTTAATCCATTTGACTTCAGCCATTCTTTGCGCCTCCCTTGTTAATATACCGCTCTGCGCTGCCTAAAGCACTCTGTGCGCTTTTTATTCTGGACTGCTGGAAGCGGACATAGGGCAAGGCTTCCGCTGGAGAAATCGGGAGATAGTAACCGCCGTCGCTATTATTTGGCGTCGAGCAAATCACAGCCCCATTTTGTCGAGCTGTATAAATGAGCTGCCGCACTGTCCGCTTGTCAACGTGGAGAGCTGCGGCAAGCTCTGCTTGTGTAACGGCGTTCTCTGCGCCTGTCGGGATATACTCAATTATGTTAACCATGTCAAGCCTCCTGCTCTCCGCTGCTCAGATAAGCGGCTAGGCTCTCCAGATTAACAAGGGCTTTTGCACCTGCTCGGACGTAAACAACCTTGTTCTGCTTCACGAGCTGACGGAGGAAATGCTCAGGGATTGAACATTCAGCCGCAGCCTGTTTGATACTCCGCATTTGGGGAATTTTAATTTCGGTCATGGTGTCCTTTCTGCCGTAATCGGCTTGTATTCCTGCCGAAATTGTGGTACAATACAGGCAAGAATAAATTCGTTGTGGGTTTATTCCTGTGGACTGAACAAGTCCGCTTGCCGTCTGAGTATTGCCGTACTCAGGCGGTTTCTTTTTGTGCTTTGAGCTTTTCGACGATTGCATAAATGCGCTCGGTTTCCTGCTCGTTGAACGGCTTGCGCAGTCTGCGAGAGAAGTTGCTATCGGCTATGCCCCATTCAGCCGCTACCTGCCAGAGCTTCACACCTGACGTAAGAATGAACGCTTTCGTTTCCTGTCCTGTCATATTTTTCACTTCCTTTCAAAAAAATTAAAAATAACGCTTGACAACCGAATTGTAAGGTGGTATGATATTTGTAGACGATGATGGTGTTGTCTACTTCTGCTATTATACCACAGTTTTTCTAAAAGGCGCAAATGTAAACGCAAAGATTTTTTTGAGGCTAATAAATAACTTAGTCAACAATTTGAAAACAAGGAGAATAACATGGAAAAACGCAATTTGCCTGACAGGTACGCAGATTTACGAGTAGAGCATGGAATAACACAAACTGAACTAGCAAAAAAGCTCGGACTTTCAAAGCAGGGAATTAGTTTTTTGGAAAGTGGCGCAAGAAAGCTGAGTGCCGAAACTTTGAACCTCTACGCAGATTTTTTCGATGTGTCCACAGATTATTTACTTGGTAGAACCGACGTAAGAACAACAAACGTAACCGTTAACGAAATCTGTAAGTATACCGGACTTTCTGAAAAAGCTCTTGCTGCTATTGTCAAGCTGAACAAGGAAGTTGAAGAAAGTCATTTTGATAATCATGTTCAGAAAAAATATAATCATATAAATGCGTTGAATTACTTTTTAGGCAATGAAGATTTTGTTCCGTTTTCTTTTTTAATCTCTCAAGTATATCAAATATGCAAGCCAGATGTTCAGTATAATTATAATGAAAGCAATTATATTGAAAATTTCAATAACCTATCAAGCCTTGTTCCTTTGTTTTTGGAAAGAATGAACTCAAACATGATTACAAAGCCTAAATATGCAGCAGCTCAATTAGTTGAGGCTCAAAACGTTCTTTGGAAGATTTTCTACGACCTGATAATTCAGAGCTTCAGCGAAAGCTCCGACAAATAAAAAAATCCCCTCCGTGTTGCAACCACAGAGAGGATTAAATATAAACAACACCTGAAAGGGCATTGCTATACCGCATGAATATTATAGCACAAACGCCCTTTCATGTCAAATGAAAGGAATGGTTTTTATGGCGCAAATCATCAAACGCAAGGACAATTACTTAATACAGGTATCTTGTGGGTATGACACAAGCGGAAAGCAGGTCACGCAGTCAATGACATACATTCCCGAAATCGGCTTGAGTGACAGGCAAATTCAAAAAGAGTTGACCCGTCAAGCGGTCATGTTCGAGGACAAATGCAGAGGTGGGCAAATCGTCAACTCGGTTAAGTTTCAAACCTTTGCTGAACAGTGGTTCAAAGAGTACGCCGAAATTCAGATGAAAATTAAAAGCGTTGAGCGTTATAAAATGCTTCAGGCTCGCACATACGCCGCTATCGGTCACTTAAGGCTCGATAAAATTACAGTGCGTAATCTCCAGAGCTTCATAAACAGCTTGAGCGCAGACGGCATAAACCAGAACACAGGCGGCAAGCTTGCGCCGAAGACGATTAAGCATTACCTCTCGTTTATTTCGAGTATATTTGCATATGCCGTCAAAATGGGAGTTGTTACTGAAAACCCTTGTCATAGGGTTTCGCTGCCACCTGCGGAAAATATCGAGCAGGAATGTTACACGCTGGAGGAAGCCCAGCACCTGCTTGACCTGCTCCAGAGCGCACCGACAAAGTACAGAGCCTTTTTCACGCTCGCAATGTACGGCGGCTTTCGTCGAGCTGAATTGCTTGGGCTTGAGTGGAAAGACATTGATTTTGAAAGCGGACTTGTGAAAATTGAAAGAACGTCGCTTTACACGAAAGAGTTAGGTCAATTCACCGATACACCGAAAACAAAAGGCTCAAGGCGTTGCTTGAAGCTGCCCCCAGAAGTCATGTTTGTTCTGAAGCAGCACCAGAATGAGCAACTCTCACAAATTCTAAAGCTCGGTAACCAGTGGCAAAGGCTCGACAGGCTTTTCACAGCATGGAACGGCGAACCCATGCACGGCGTAACGCCTTATTCATGGCTTAAGAAGTTCTGCGAGCGAAATAATATGCGGTTTCTAAATGTCCACAGCTTCAGGCATTTGAACGCAAGCTTGCTGATAAACAACGGCGTTGACGTTAAAACGGTTTCGGCTTGTTTAGGACACTCGAACACGACAACGACGCTGACTATCTACGCCCATACATTCGCCGAAGCAAAGGCTCGGGCAATGGACACGGTGGGGAACGCTTTGAATTTTCATGATACAAAGCAAGATAAAGCGCAATGATTTAAGCGGAGCTGCTCGACGTGAACAGCTCCGCTTTCTGGTTTCCAGCTCCTATAAACTCCTATGAAAAACTTAGTGATTTTTAACTATCCGAAAATTCGTACTCGTTATTTGTGCGTTATTTGTGCGTTATTTTTTTGAAACGATACAAAATTTGCAAAACGATATGAAAAGCACAACCTCTGAAACGGCGTAAAATAGGGCTTTTCTGAACGTCGCAAAACGCTACAAAAAGCCAAAATCTGAATTCAAGTCCCGTTTGCCGCACCATATTGAAAAGCTCGCAAACCGCCTATCTACGGGGTTTGCGAGATTTTTATTTTTCGGGAAAAGCGAATTTGTACACTATTTGTACACTACGTTCAAAAAAACAGGCAGGCGAGATAACTTCTTCGCCTGTCTGTTTTCTGTTTTATGCGTGTTTTTGGTTCTTGTCTGTCTTGCTCAGGTCGAGAGCGTCTGCGACTGCGTCCATTGCCCGAGCGTTTGCCGCTTCAAATGTGTGAGCGTAAATGTTCAGCGTCATTAAAGTCTGAGAATGCCCTAAGCAAGCCGAAACCGTCCGGCCGCTTACAACATATAACTCTCCCTTTAAAGCGCACCTTCATTCATCCATACCCTCATTTGATTGTTACCGCGGTTGCCCCATGCAAAATATGGAATAGCCTTTGCGGTAAAAGGCGTTTCGTTTGGAGCAGTATTGCTGTAAAGCGTACTGAAATCGGATCTGCGAACAGCACTTACCTTTATTTCAGCAATACCGCCTAAAAGGTTCTGGTCATAATCGCAGACATTTACCGCTTCATTTTGTTTTAACGCGATAGAAAGCACATCATTATCGTTGTCAACGCCTTCAAAACAGTATACAAGAGGTCCTCTGCAAAGAGCAGTTTTTCCTGTCAGCGCAGGTACTTTTGATGATGCGTAAACAAAATATGGGTTGTCATCAAGACCAAGCATAACGATTTCCCCAGCGCAAACAGAAAGATAAGCATATCCCTTGATGATTTCTGCATCAATTTTTTCACCGTTCAAAGTAAGCGTAACCTGTTTGCTCCATGCTGGAATTCTGACAGCAAGCTTTCCGCCTTTTTGTATTTTGTATGTTACAGAAAATCCGAAAGGATAGTCTGTTTCACAAGTAAATTTGATTCCATTCTTAAAATTTAATTCTCCGCTTGCGAAAAGATGACAAAATGCCGTATCGTCGTTTTCGCCGTACGCATACTGACCCAGCGACGCAATCAGTCTTGCAGCATTCGGCGGACAGCAAGCACAGCCATGCCAGCTTGGACGCTCAGGAGAAACGTGGTGATGCGCAGCTGTAACACCTGAAATTCCGGGTATAACCTCCAGTGGGTTCACATAAAAAAACCGCTTACCATCCAGCTGCATACTCGATAAAACTGTATTATAAAAGGCTCTTTCCATAACATCCGCATATTCATTGGAAACATCACTTTCAAGCATGCGCGATGCGAAAAACATTAATCCAATTGATGCACATGTTTCTGCATAAGCAGTATCAGACGGCAAGTCATAATCAACACTGAACGCTTCTCCCGCAACAGTTGAGCCAATACCGCCGGTAATATACATACGTTTTTTTGTGATGCTATCCCATAATCTTCGGCAGGAAGCAATTAATTCCTGGTCGTTTGTGTGAGCGGCAAAATCAGCCATCCCTGTATAAAGATAAACCGCACGCACCGCATGCCCAACCGCATCGGTCTGTTCACGAACAGGCGTATGGCTTTGTTGATATTCCCCGTTTTTTGCGTCATTCCCCCATACCGTCCAGTTGCGCTTTTCTTTTTCCTCAAGGTAGAAATTGGGATTGACGCCACGTGTGTTGATGAACTTATCACAAAGCTCCAGACAGATTTTTTCTCCTGTTATATCATAAAGCTTCATGAGTGCCAGTTCAATTTCGGGATGCCCCGGAAAACCATCCTGATTATTTTTAATGAAATGATGATAAATATGACAAGTGTTTTTCATCATCACATCAAGTAATTTCCGTTTGCGTGTCGCGTCATAATATGCACAGGCAGCCTCTATAAGATGCCCTGCTGAATATAGTTCATGTGCCTCTAAAAGATTTGTCCAGCGTTTCTCCCTGTCCTTTATTGTGAAATATGTGTTCAGATATCCGTCGCTGTCCTGTGCATCGGCGATGATGTCAATTAGCTTGTCAACCGTTTGTTCAAGACTTGGATCCGGATAGCATTCAAGTGCGTATGCGGCTGCCTCAATCCATTTTCCCGCATCACTGTCCTGAAATACCATTCCATAAAAGCCGTCGCCCGTATCCTCACCGCGCAGCGCTTTTCCCGCATTGATGAAATTCTGAACAACATGACTTTTTTCTGTATTTGGCAATTCGTCATTTAATACGGCATACTGATACGGTATCACCGTATCTTTAATCAGTCTTTGATATTTCTCGATAAACCCACTCGAACGATAAGCGGAATTTGCAATTCTTTTTTGCAGTTTCATTGTTATGTTCCTTTCATATTTTTACAAATAACCGTTGTATGTTGTATCATCCTGCGCGCAAGCATCACCGCCGGCGCGCAGCCTGCTGCCCTAAACCCGCATCAGCCGCCCGGTGTGTGCGAGCTTCAGCTCCTTTTGGTGGAACAGCACATATAGCGTCAGCAGGCTTTCGCCGAGATAGCCGAGATACCGCTTCCCGCGCGCGCTTCCTGTCAAAGCGGCAAGCTCCTCCGTGCGCGCTAAAATCGGGAACAGCCATGCGCAGTAGCGCGCAAGCACCTCCCGCTTGGCGATGAGCATATTGTAGTTGTAAAAATATTGCTGCGCGAAAATGCCGTCAAACGCACGGGCATAGGCGGGCTGAAGTTCTTCGAGCGCGCGGCGCATCGCGTCCCAGTCGGACTGCGTCAGATAGCGGGTGTGGTGAGCGTTGATGTCCGGCGCGTGGATGGTCGGGAACGGCAGAATCATATCCGGCTGCCCGGCTTCGATCCGCCGCAGATCCGTTTCGTCCAGCGCAAGCGAGCGCCGGTAGTGAAAAAGCCCGTCGTATGCGCTTCCCGGCGCGAGCCTGTGCGCGTTCTTCCACAGATGATACAGCGCGGTCAGCTCGGAATATGCTTCGTTTTTTTCGGAAATTCCATCTCCGTCGCTGTCCGTCAGTGCCGCTACCCGCTCGTCGGTCATCGCCGCACCGCTCTGGATCGGCACAACCCAGTCCGGCAGCGCCGCAGGATTTCGCAAAGGCTGATCCTTCGTGTTTTTCACCTGATAAACAAAAAGCCGCGCAGGTTCGCTGCCGGCGGGCAGATCGCGCAGCGGCGCAAACGGCGTGTGCAAACGGTAGAAGCGCTCCATCAGGCAGGCTTCTTTTTCGGAATCCATGCAGGTATACCGGTGAAAGCCCCGCGCACGCAGCTCGGCGGTAATCTCCGCGTGCAGATTCTCCGGCACGGCGATGAGGAAGTGCGTATCCGAATCCGTCACCCGCGCAAGCTCCGTCACCGGCAAGCCCGCAAGCCGCGCGGGATTGCCCTGCCGCTCGGTCACGACAAAGCCGGTGATTTCCAGCGCCGGATGCAGCGCGCGCAATGCGGTATACATCCCCAGTGCCAGAGATTGTGCGCCGTAGATCGCAAGCTTCATAAATGCGGTTTCTCCTTTGTTCGGTATGCCTTAAGGCAGTTCTTTGCGCAACGCTTCCCAGATCGCGTCGCCCGCATGACCGGCGGTCTGTTCGCGGGGATCAACCTGGATCTGTTCCACAAAATCAAGCAGCTCGTCAAGCCCCACCAAGTCGTTTTCCTGCAACATATTGTCACCGCGCAGGCTGTTTTTCAGCTGCTCCTCCGCCGCGCGCGCGAACAAACTGGTGTTATCCTCCCCGGTGAGAAGCGGGATAAACGCCGCTGATTCGGTTTGAAAATCCAGCTCCAGCATCCCGTTTCCGCCATAAGGAAACAAGCGGATTGCCTGTCCGCCGAGCGGGGTGAAGCCGAAAAAGAACGTATCCTGCCAGCACAGCCGTTCAAACTGCGGCGGGTAAGTGATTGCGACCGGTGTCAGCTCGCCGCGCGCCGGATCAATCCGCAGGATGCGGTTTGTCAGAAACGGCAGCACATAGCGCGCATCCCCCACCGCGATGATCCGCGTATAGGGGCGCGAGGACGGCGCGCAGGTCGGGCAGGTGTATTCAGTCAGCTTTCCGGTTTTTGTATCGTGGCAGAGCACGGAGTCGCTGTTGCGGAGCAGAAACCATTCCTCCCCGTCAAAGCAGAACAGTTCTTCCGCCGAAAACTGTGCGGGCAGATGGTCGCACCGCACCGCAAAGTCGTCTAAATCAACGCTGACGACGGCGTTTGAACCGCACAGCACAAGCCGAAGCACATTGTCCGTACAGCTTGTGCCGAAGGAATCAATCGACAGCAGCGTGCCGGCGGGAACGGCTTGCTCGATGCTGCGCCAGAAGCTTATCTCGCTGCGGAAGGTATGCATTTCCATGTCGAACACAACCAGCTCCGTGCGCCTGTCCGCAGGAATGATCCACAGCAGCCGCTCGTCGTGCGCATCCCGATACGATTCCGCGAACAGCAGCCCGCTTTCGTTTTCATCAGCCAGCCGGACAAAATCAAATGCGCCGGTTTCCGGTGTGTAAATCGCGATGCCGTGCCCGAAAAAGGGCGTGAAATACAGCCGCTGCTGATACGCAAAAACGTGCCGGTGCAACAGCCTTGTTCCGACCGATTCTTCCGGAAAACAGCTCAGGAACGCCGTTTCCATCGTTTCCCTGTGCGCACGGAACAGCCCGTTGACATTGGCGGCGGAAAAATACCAGTACTGCGTGTCCTCCCAGACTTCCAGAAAGCTTGGCGATCTGGGGGCAAATTCGTTGGGCATGGCGGACTCCTTTGTGCGTTATAGATTGTAAAAATACGGCTGATTGATGATGTGGTCAAAGGTCACGACGGGCGCGTCGGTCAGCTTTGCCAGATCATAGCGCAGCTGTTCAAAATTCGCGGGGGTCAGCACCATTAGGTCAAGACCGGTGTGCGCGGGAATGTCGGCAGGCGGGAAAACCGGCTGCCCGTCATGCTCACGCACCGCGCGGTCAAAGAGCGTATACGAAAAGCCCTCCGGCGCGTGTTCCATGAAAAGCCTGCCGTAAACGCCGATGCCGTAAACACCGATGCTGCGGCACCCGCGCGCTTCAAAGAACCTGCGCAGCGCCCCCGTGACCCCGCCGGCGGAATCGCGCACGTTGAAATATTTGATGTCAAAGCGCTTCTGCGCAAGCTGACCGCCCATCGCGGTGAACATATCCAGCAGCCAGCCGGTGAAAAATTCGGTCTTTGCGGCATATTCCCACCACAGGCGGTAGATCTGGCGGAAGAACACATCCCCCGTCGCCCATGGCTTCTGTAAGTAATGCACCACCACGGAATGCGCTTTTGCATATTCGTAGGCGGTTTTTTCGCCGAACACCTCGAACGCATACTCGATAAAATGGAAGTTGTACAAAAACGGATCGACAAATTTGCATTTGCCGCGATAAACGTAGTTGTGAATATCCTGCTCGACAAAGGGCAGTTTATGCTCGAGCGCCTCGGCAGCGGCGGTGAAATCCGTCATTGATATCTGCGCGCGTATTTCACGCGGGGAAAGCAGCAGTATACCCGTGTTGAAATACGACGGCCCGAACCGCGCAAGCAGGCTCTTTACCTCCGCAAACCGATTCGGCACATATTCCGCCGTGATTTCTTTACAGCAAATCAGCAGCTTTCCCTCAAAATCCATCTCGTAAAGCCCACGCAGGCTGGCATTGACGACCATGTCGATGTCCAGATACAGAATCCGATCAAGCTCCTCCGGAATCAGCCACGAGATGAACAGCTTCGCGCAGGTTTCCGCCGTGTATTTGGCATAGGAATTGCCGAACACCGCACCGATGCGCTCCATATCAATGGGCACATAGTGGAATGTCGCGTTGTCCTCGCCCGCGAACACACCCGCAAGCAGTCCTTTTTCCCGCTCGCCAAAACCGTTTTGGAGAATGTAGAACTCCAGATTGCTGTCGCGGTTGTTGGCTTTGATGGATTCGAGCATCACCGTCAGGAACGGTACATATTCTTTACTGGAAACAAACGCCAGATTCAACGTGTCTTTCATAGCCGCCCATACGCCGCGCGCACGGGCTTACACCCCATTTCGTCGAGAGTTTAGTATTGCCCTTAAGAAACAAAATCCGTGTCCGCGCAGGCGATGCGGGTATCCCCCGCGTGCGCAAGCACAAAAATACTCAGCAGATTTTCCGACAGATATCCGAGATAACGGTTTGTATGCACAATCCCCCGGCTTTCGCATTCCTCCATGATTTTCATTGTCACAGTGAACAGCCACGCGCAGTAGCGCGCAAAAACAGCCCGCCGCGCGATGAGCATATTGCACGGATGCAGGAACACGCTGCGGCTGTGCGAAAGTGCCGCCGTGTAATACGCGGGCGTTTCCCGCCGGATGACCGCGAGCATGATTTCCCAGTCGTTTTCTAACAGAAAGCTCTCGGTGAAAACCGTGCGGTTGTCGGGCAGAATCAGCTCCGGCATTGCCACAACCAAATCGGTTTCGCCGTTCACCAGCCCCGCCAGCGCGTGCGCGTCAAGCACAAACCGCCTGCGGTAATGGCACAGTCCGACAAACGGAACATCCGGTGCGTTTTTCCAAGCCCAGTACAGCGCGCACACCTCTGAAAACCACGGATTGAGCGCGGAGATGTTGTCGCCCGTGTCGTCGGCAAATTCCGCGATGCGCCGGTCGGTCAGCGCCGCGCCGGTCTGCACGGTGTGCAGGATTTTGTCAAGCCCCCCACCGGTAACCGTGTGGTCGGTGCCGCGTTGGTCTGCGAGATTGACCGCCGTGAAAATCGCAAGCTGCTCGTGCAGCGGCTTTGCGTCCGGCGCGACAGGGATGTTTTCCGTAACAAGGAGCAGAACGGGATGCCCGCCGTAATGGCTTTGGTACGCTTCCCACAAGCTCTTGCCGCGCAGCAGGGCTTCAAGCACACTGATCCGTTCCGCCTGCCGGCTCATCCGGAATTTCCAGAATACTCCCTGCGGCGCGGTGCGGTCATCAATGTTCAGCTTCATGCCGTCATGTAGGCTTACCGCAAAGCGATAGCCCGCGTCGGGCAGAACCGGTCTGAGCCGCGTGGTGCAGTAATCCTCACGAATGCGGCATTCCAGCGGTGTGGAGAGCCGCACAATGGTTTCAAAGCCGGCGGCTTCCAGAATCGTGGTGATCTGCCCGTGAAATTTCGCGCCCACACAAATCAACGCCGCCGCGGTTTTCTCCGCATCGGTCAGATCACTGACCTGCCGCACCGCAACGCCCAGAACCGTCTGGGGGTTGGCGCGCGCGTCCTCAACCGCACAGCAAAGGATTTGCAACGGCTGCGCACAGGCACGGTTATACTGCAGAAATATCTCCGCAAATTCCCCCGCGCCATAAACAACAATCGGTGCGCGGTTTTCAAAAAAAGCGTGAAATTCCGCAAGCGCGGTCAGTTCGATGCTCATAGGGGGTTCTCTCCCATCGCACCGCCGGCGCGCAGACTGCCGCGGTATGCCTGAAAACTCATCAGCTTCTGATCCTTTTCGCTGATAATGAGGTTTTCCGCACCGCCGATTTGCGAAAGCTGCCAGTCGATTCCAAGCTCCGGATCATCATAGCGGATACCCGAATCCCCGTCGCCGAAAAACACCTCCGCGCATTGATAGCTGACCACAGAATCCTCAATCACCAGATAGCCATGCCCGAACCATTCCGGCACATAGAGCGTTTTCCGGTTCTCCCCCGTCAGATGAAAGCCCAGCCACTGCCCGAAGGTTTTCGATGCCGGCCGCAAATCGACAATCACGTCGTACACATGACCGCTGATGCACCGCACAAGCTTTGCCTGCTGCCTGCCCAGCTGGAAATGCACCGCGCGAATCACACCACGCTTTGACAGCGTATAAAAAACCTCTTTGGGCTGGTGCGCAATGCCGTTTGCCGCAAACAACTCGACGTTAAAATCCTTAATAAAACCGCCGCGCTCGTCCGGCGCAAAAAACGGGTCGATTAAAAACGCACCGTCAAGCCCAAGCGGTTCAAATTGAAACTTCTGTACCATAACCAATCCCAGCCTTTTGTGAAATTATTCTGCGGACAGCTGCCGCTTGATTGCTTCAAATACCGTCAGCGTCCGGTCAATCACCTGATCCATGTTGTAATACTGAAAGTCCGCCAGTCTGCCGCAGAGAATGAGGTTGTGAAAGCGCCGCGCATATTCCTGATAGGTCTGACACATTGCCCTGCTTTCTTCCGTCAGAACCGGATAATACGGCTCATTGCCCCTGCTGTTTGCGCGGTCAAAGGCGACGGAATACTCCTTTGCGATCACCGTGACGTTTCCGACATCCTGAACCGGCAGCTTGGTGTATTCGGTGATGCGCGTAAATGCCGCGTCCGCCGGATGGGCGACGATGGCGACATTCTGGTAGTCTTTTTTGTCATGCCGCTCCAGCTCAAAGTACAGCGACCGGTAAGGCAGCCGTCCGAAGCGCCAGCCGAACAGTTCGTCAATCGCGCCGGTGAACACAACCGGTTGGGCTTGTCCGTCAAACAAAACCGTGCCACTTTCGTCGTCGATGCAAATATGCGCCATTGCGTCCTCGTTCAAGCGCACGGTGATAGCGGGGTGGTCGAGAATATTCTCAAACAACGCGGTAAAACCCGCGCGCGGAAGTCCCTCATATTTGTCGTAAAAATAGGTATCGTTATAATTGAACACGATCGGCACGCGCCGCAACACCGACGGATCGATTTCCTCCGGCTTTTTTCCCCACTGCTTGGCGGTGTAAAGCTTATAATCCTTTTCAAACAAAAACTGTGCGTAGGCTCTGATGTCCGCATCGTCGCACTCGAGCATTTCCAGCACCGTCGCCTTTCCCTGCGGATAGCGCACGGTAAGTTTTTCTTTTAAAAACGCTGCGTAATCGGGTTCAAAAAACTGATCAATGGTCTTGAAGTTAAACGGCGACGGTGTGGGGATTCCGTCAATCACCGCTTCGCATTTGAGCCGATAGGGTGTAAATTCCGTAAACCTTTGCAGCAATGCATAGACGTGATCAAGGTTGGTGTGAAAGGTGTGCGGGCCGTATTTCTGGATGCGGATGTTGTTTTCGTCGGTGTAGTCGTACATATTTCCGGCGATGTGTCCGCGCCGTTCATAAACGGTGACGCGCATGCCGTTTTCCGCCAAAAGACGCGCCAGTAAGCTTCCCGCAAAGCCCGCGCCGACGATTGCAATTGTTTTTTCCACGTTACTCTACTCCGTTGCGATATGATTTTTCAGCCAGTCCCGCGTCATGCGCGCGCCTGCGGCAAAGCTTATCTCTGCGCGAAATCCGCAGTCGTCCAAAGCGGGGGTCGCGTCAAACGCGGCAAGGGGAAGATTCGTTCCGGTAAACGGAATGTCACCAAACACCGGCTGCGCCTGCGGGTCAAGCGCTTCCACAAGCTCATAAATAAATTCCTTGAGCGGACGGGCCGCACAGCTGCCGATGAGATAATTGCAAAATGGCTTCCCGTTTTGCGCGATGAGATAAAACGCGCGCGCAACATCGGTGATATAAACAAAGTCATAATTCTGCGTTGCGGCGGTGAATTGCAATGCCTCGCCGCGCAGGATTTTTCGGATGGTGGTGTTGACAAAACGGGGCGACAGCTCCCCCGCGCCGTAAGCGTTCGTGATCATCGCCCAGACAAGCTCGATCCCGAGCTGCGCGGCGACCGTTTTGCATAAGCTGTGCGCGGTCTGCTTACCGATGCCATAAATATACCCCGCGCCGGGCTTGTTCCCCTGCGCGCGGACGGCGGCTTCGGCTTCGGTTTCCATGATGCTGCCCGCGCAGACGAATCTTGTGCAGCCGCGTTCCTTCGCCGTTTTCATGCAAGCGACCGTCGTCAGCGCATTCTGCATCTGCAGCACATAATCCGCGCGCGCCTCGCCCGCCGAGCCTGCCCACGCAAAATGCAGCAGGGTGTCATATTCCCCCGCCGGTATCGCTGCCGCAAACGCGCCTTGTTCGGAACAATCGCATTGCTTGTACACAAGCTTCGGATGTGGTACAAGCCGCGCGGGCTTTTCCGCCAGATCCAGCGCCAGCACCGCGATGCCGTTTTGCAGGAAATACGCGGCGGCGGCGCTTCCGACAAAGCCGTCCGCGCCCGTAATCACAACCTTGTTCACCGTGCCGCCCCCTTATCATCCGCCTGAAAGAACGCGGCAATCTGCGCGTCCATGCAAGCCCCGACGTCCCCGCCGGCAAGCCAGTTCTTTGCCCAGTCCACCGTCAGTCCAACCGCTGTGTCCAGATTCCAACGCGGTGACCAACCAAAGGTGCTTTTGAGTTTGGAACAATCCAGCTTCAGGAAATTCGCTTCGTGCGGCCCGCCGTCGCTTTTATCAATCCAGCGCAGTCCACCGCTCCATTTTTCAACAAACAGTCCCACCAGCGCACCGGTCTGGAAGCAGTCCGTATCGTCCGGTCCGACGTTGTAGCAGCCCGCAAGCTGCGCGTCGTCGTATTGTGCCGCCGCAATCATCAGATATGCGCCCAGCGGCTCAAGAACGTGCTGGTACGGTCGGGTGGAAAACGGATTTCGAACCACGATGTCAGCGCTTTGCATCGCCGCGCGGACACAATCGGGAATGATGCGGTCGTTGGCAAAATCCCCGCCGCCGATGACATTTCCGGCACGTGCGGTGGAAACGGCAAGCTTCTTGTCACGCAGAAAGCTGTTGAGATAAGCGCTTGTCACAAGCTCGGAGCAGGATTTCGAGTTGGAATACGGATCAAAGCCGTCGAGCGCGTCGGTTTCGCGATAGCCCCAGTGCCATTCCCGATTGAGATACACCTTGTCGGTGGTCACGTTGACGACGGATTTCACCGTTGTGCCCAAGCGGACGCATTCCAGCAGATTGACCGTGCCCATGACGTTAGTCTGATAGGTGTAAACCGGATCGCGGTAGCTGTCGCGGACAATCGGCTGCGCCGCCAGATGAAGGACAATTTCCGGCTGCGCTTCGTCAAACGCTGCCTTGAGCACGCCCAAGTCGCGGATGTCGCCGATGACCGAGCGCATTTTCCCCGCGATTCCCGCCAGATCAAACAGCGCCGGATCGGTGGGTGGCGCGAGCGAAAAGCCCGTCACCTGCGCCCCCGCGCCGAGCAGCGTCTGGCACAGCCACGTGCCTTTAAAGCCCGTATGTCCGGTGACAAAAACCCGCTTGCCGCGGTAGAATGAAAGATCGAATTTCATCGGCTTACCACACCTTCCACGGCGCTTTGCCGGACGCCCAGTGATTCTCGAGCAGCTGCTTTTCGCGCAGGGTGTCCATGCATTGCCAGTAGCCGCGGTGCGTGCGGGCGACAAGCTGGTTCTCGGTAACAAGCCGCTTCATCGGTTCCCATTCAAAAATCGTATTGTCGTCGTCGAGATAATCGAACAACGCCGGTTCAAATGCCATAAAGCCGATGTTAATCAAATCGCCGTCAAAGTCGGATTTCTCGCGGAATGCCGCAACGCTGTTGTCCGGACGGATGTCCAGCACGCCCTTGCTCTGACCGAAGTTGTAGACGGAGATTGTACCGATTTTTCCGCTGCTTTTATGAAAATCCGCCAGCGCCCGAATGTCGATGTTCCCCACCGCGTCGCCGTAGGTCAGCAGGAAGGATTCGTTGCCGATGTACGGCTGGATGCGCTTGACGCGCCCGCCGGTCTGGGTGTTCAGTCCGGTATCAACGATGGTGACTTTCCACGGCTCGGTGTATTTGTTGTGGACAATCATCTCTCCGCCCTGTGTGAAATCAAAGGTGATGTCGGAGGTGTGGAGGAAATAATCCGCAAACCATTCCTTCACAACGTGCTGCTTATAGCCCGCGCAGATGACGAATTCGTGAAAGCCATAAAAAGAATACAGCTTCATAATATGCCAGATGATGGGCATTTCGCCGATCTCAATCATGGGCTTCGGCTTTAACACCGACTCCTCGGAAATGCGCGTGCCGTACCCGCCGGCAAGAATCACAACTTTCATGGATTACCCTTCCTTTCGTTGATGGACGTTACAATCTGCTGGATCATCACCGGCTTTCCGGTTTTCTGAAAAAGCGGAACAACCGAGCTCAAGTCGCCGTAATACGCATCGCTGACGGCAATGGCGCGGTGAAGATCCGGTGTATCGTCGAGAATGCCCCAGTCCGACTCGCAGCACAGCGTAATGAGCGTGTCGAACGCTTCGATCAGGTGCGGGCGCATGGATAAAATTGTCGCGCGCAGCAGCGGATGCGGCCGCCACAGCAGCACCGCGGTTTCCTTTCTTTTGGAGAAACGCTCAAATACCGCATATATCTGCCGGAGCATCGCGCCGTTGTGCTCAAGAAATGCACTGACGGAGGTATTATAGAAAATGGTCTTTTTGCGCCGCCCGTCGGCGGTAAACATACGCGCGCGCCATTCTTCCGGCAGCGTGATTGCTTCCTGCGCCGTCACGCGGTCAAGCTTCGGCGAGCCGAGCCCCAGTATTTTCGCGTCAAGGGCGGTCTTTGCGCCCGCGGGCTGTTTTAAGTGATCCGCGAGCAGCCGGCAGTAGATCCGTTTAATTCGCTCCGACTGAACCGCGACGCGGTCGGCGTTGAGCACACCCGGTGTCAGGGCAAAATGTCTGAGCTTTTCAAACAGCGCGTCGTCCTTGGGGTCGGTGTCGTCGAGGACGAAATACGGGATATAAATCAGCCGCTCCGTGTGCTTTTTCAGCTCGCTTGCGTAATACGCGGGTGCGACGCTGGTGACGAGGTTTATGCCGTCATACGGGTTGTGGATGAAAATCATATCCGGCCGCCGCGCCGCGATATCATAGTTCCGGTGCGGCATAACCTGCACATCCGCCGGAAAAGCATCGCGCTCGTCATGAAACGCGCCAAGCGAGCGGTCGGCGTTGCGGTCGTAATACGGTGCCGCAACCACATACACATCGCAGCGCGGATCGCGCATCGCCGCCTGCCAAACGCTCTCAAGCGAATCCCACATGCTTGCCTGATACGGCAGAAACAGGATCTCATACCGCACCTCGCCCTCGCCGGAAAGCTCCGTTCTGATGCGGTGAAACTGCTTGTCTACTTCGTCGGCGCTGCGGGTTGTGCGAATGTTTTCGGTCAGCGCCTGATAAAGCGCCTCGAGTGCGGCTTTCAGCGCGCCGATGAGGTCACGGTAAACCGCCGCGCGCAGTGCGGAGAGGTTTTTTTCCAGAACACCCTCCACCGATGTCAGCGCCCCGAAACAGTCCGCTAAAACCGGCTCGGCTTGCGCGAGGGGCAGCTTTTTTGCGGTTTTCACGCCGTCGCGGATGGTGGAAAGCACCGCGAGCAGCTGTTGTTGCAAAAATCTTCTCATTCCTGTGCGGGTTCTCCTTTCGGCGGATGGGAAATTCTCAATCATGTCACAAATTATACAACAAAAATGACAAAAAGTCAATGCCCTTCGGCACGGTTCTTTGTAAAAAATCATCATTCCGCACAGCGGTGCGCGGCGGTTTTTTTCACGCATCTGATACAGGCTGACAAGGGTGCAGGATTCTTATTATGTGAAATAAATCTAAAAATAATATGTACAGTTGGTGCAGCCCCTTGATTTTTACCGCGGACGTGCTATAATGGTTTTAGCACTCTTGAGGAAGGAGTGCTAACGTCTGCGCAAACGCAAACTAAATCGGAAAGGAATTGGTTCATTCATGGAAACCAAGGCATTCAAAGCGGAATCAAAACGGCTCATGGAGATGATGATCCACTCCATCTATACGCATAAGGAGATTTTCCTGCGCGAGCTGATCTCCAACGCCAGCGACGCGCTGGACAAGCTGTATTTCAGATCCCTCACCGACACGGCTGTGGGGCTTTCCAAGGACGACTTTCGCATCACTCTCACGCCGGATAAGGACCAGCGCACGCTGACGATCACCGACAACGGCATCGGCATGACCGCTGAGGAGCTGGAGTCGAACCTCGGCACCATCGCTAAGAGCGGCTCGCTTGCTTTTAAAAAGGACAACGAGCTGGGCGAGGACATGAGCATCATCGGACAGTTCGGCGTGGGCTTTTACTCGGCGTTCATGGTGGCAAAGAAAGTCACCGTCACCACCAGAGCCTACGGCGCGCAGGAGGCGTTTCGCTGGGTGTCCGAGGGCATCGAGGGCTATACGATCGAAGCCTGTGACAAGGCTGCGCATGGAACGGAAATTGTTCTCGAGCTGAAGGACGATGCCGACGACGAAAAATACGGCGATTTTCTTGAGGACTACAAGCTCCGCAATCTGGTGAAAAAATATTCCGACTACATCCGGTATCCCATCGAGATGGAAACCGAGCAGTATGATTACAATGAGGAAACCAAGGAAAGCACCTCCCGCCGCGCGATGGAAACCATCAACAGCCGCGTTCCGATCTGGAAAAAGAACAAGAGTGAGCTGACTGACGAGGATTACAACAGCTTTTACAACGAGAAATATTACGACTTCGAGCCGCCCGTCGCGCACATCCACGCGAAAAATGAGGGTGCGGCGACCTATGACGCGCTGCTGTTCCTGCCCGCCAAAGCGCCCTTTGATTATTACACCAAAGAGTTTGAAAAGGGCTTGACATTGTATTGCGGCGGTGTTATGATTATGGAAAAGTGCGCCGACCTGCTGCCGGATTATTTCAGCTTTGTCAAGGGTCTGGTTGACTCCGAGGATCTGTCGCTGAACATCTCCCGCGAGATGCTCCAGCACGACCGCCAGCTGAAGCTGATTGCCAAAAATATCGAGAAATCGGTTAAAAACGAGCTAGCCAAGCTTTTAGCGAACAAGCGCGCGGAGTATGAGAAGTTCTGGAAGTCCTTCGGGCTGACGCTGAAGTTCGGCGTTTATCAGGCCTACGGCGCGCACAAGGACACGCTAAAGGATCTGATCCTGTTCAAATCCTCGAAAGAAGGAACGCTCGTTACGCTGGCAGAATACGTCGCCGGTATGCGCGAGGAGCAACCCGCGATTTATTATGCCTGCGGCGAAAGCGAGGAGCGTATCGGACTGCTGCCGCAGACGGAGCTTTTGCGCGAAAAGGGCTATGAGATTCTGTATCTGACCGACGACATCGACGAGTTCGCGGTGAAGGTTCTGGCGGAATACGACGGCAAGCCGTTCAAATCCGTGACAAGCGCAGACCTTGATCTGGGTGACGGCGAAAGCAAGGAAGCGCTCGCGCAGAAAAACGCCGACCATCAGGCGCTGTTTGATGCGATGAAAGAAACCCTTGCCGGCAAGGTCAAGGACGTGCGGGCTTCCGCGCGGCTGAAAACGCATCCGGTTTGCATCATCAGCGAGGGCGACGTGAGCGTGGAGATGGAAAAAATCCTCAACGCCATGCCCCAGACGGAGGTTAGCGGCAATCAGGTTAAAGCCGAAAAAATCCTTCGAGCTGAACACCGACCACGGCGTTTTCAAAAAGCTCACCGGCTTGTTTGAAAGCAACAAGGAAAAGTTCGCGTCCTATACCAAGCTGCTCTATGCGCAGGCGCTACTCATCGAGGGCATCAAGCTTGATAACCCGGCGGAGTTCTCCGCACTGCTGTCTGATTTCATGGCAAACGCATAAGACAGGAAGGATTGTGTGCAATGCGGTACGGCATCCGGAACAACGCGATTTACTCGCTCTGCTCGGCATATGTGTACACCGTCCTGCTGACTTTATTATTTACAAAACAGGATCCGCTGACGAAGGAGTTCATACAGAACTATACCTTCTTATGGCAGATTCTGTCTTTTTTTCTGCTGGCGATCGGGTTCTTTCTGGTGTCGTTTGCGCTTAAGAAGCTTTGTACGGGTGCAACGGTTGCGGGTGCGACCATCGCGGCGGTTTATTCGGTGATTCTGGAGCTGAATGTGAATTTCTACTACGCGGCGATGCTATGCGCGCTCATCGCGGTGATCGTGCTGCGCTACTGGAAGCCCGTGATTCCGCTGAAGATGAACAATCCGGCGGCGTGGCTGACGGTGGGCGTGTTGTATCTTCTGATGAGCGCGCTGATCGGCTACGGCACGACCATCCGATATCTTTCCTATGGCTCGTCGAATTACGACATGGGGATTTTTTCGCAGATGTTCGAGAACATGGCGAAAACCGGCATCCAGTATACCACCGTCGAGCGCAACGATCTGCTGTCGCATTTCCACGTGCATTTCTCGCCGATTTTTTATGCACTGCTGCCGGTCTATATGCTGTTCCGCACGCCGGCGGTGCTGCCGGTTTTACAGGCGCTGGTGGTATACAGCGGGGTGTTCCCGCTGGTGAAGCTGTGCGGAATTTACGGCGCTTCCCCCAAACAAAAGGCGGCTGCGGGCGCGGTATACCTGCTGTATCCGGCGTTCGGCGCGGCTTGCTTTTATGACATCCACGAGAATATGTTCCTGCCGGCGCTGCTGCTGTGGCTGTTTGTCTGTCTGGAAAAAAACCGGCGCATCGGTGCGACGATTGTCACGCTTCTGACCCTTTGCGTGAAAGAGGACACGGGGCTGTTCGTGGTCATCATCGGGCTGTTCGGGGTGTTTGCATTCAAGAACGCGCGGAAGCTTTCCGTGGGGGTTGTGCTGGCGGGGACTGCGGGCTTTGTGCTGACCAATCGGTTCGTCAACCAGTTCGGCGAGGGCGTGAAGGTCAACCGCTATGCGGCGTATCTGCTCGACGGGCAGGATTCGCTGGCGGATGTGGCGGTCAATGTGGTGAGGAATCCGCTGTATTTTTTGTCGAATCTGCTCAGCGCCGACAAGCTGGTGTTTGTGCTGACGGTGCTGATTCCGCTGTTGTTTTTGCCGGTGGTGTGCCGGCGGGTGTATGAATACCTGCTGCTCATTCCGGTTGTTGTGGTGAATCTGGCGACGATGTATCCATATCAGTACAGCATCCATTATCAGTATGTGTTCGCGCCGGGGGCGGTGCTGCTGTACTTGTTTGTGCGAAACGGCGCGCGGTTTCCGAAGCTGCGCAGCAAGCAGCTGGTGGCGGCAGCGTGCATGGGCGCGGTGCTGCTGACCAACGCGGTAAGCGATTTATTTCAGCTTTATGACGAACGCTATGCGCTGGAGGCGGACAAGATCGCCGCGACAAACACGCTGATTGCAGGCATTGACAAGGATTTGTCCGTCCGAGCGGACACATATCTGATCCCGATGCTGTACGATCATGCGCAGGTCTATAACTTTGACCTGAGCGTTGCGAACTGGGCGGATGTTGACTGCATTCTGCTCGACAGCCGCCAGAGCGATTACGCGGATAAGCTGATCGACGCACAGCTCAAGGGCTATGCATACGCAGAAAGCGCCGGCTACGCGACGGCATTGTTTGTGGTTGGATACAAGGATACCGCATCCGGCAATGTAT
Organism: Oscillospiraceae bacterium; assembly: GCA_047602575.1. Taxonomy (GTDB): domain Bacteria; phylum Bacillota; class Clostridia; order Oscillospirales; family Ruminococcaceae; genus UBA1366. The sequence goes on along the minus strand of JASGGY010000005.1, from coordinate 24,165 downwards.
AACGATTCGCATAACAAAAAGAGGGCTGCCGGTCAGGCAACCCTCTTTATTTAATCGTGTAAAAGTCGCGGCTTACTTGATCATTGAAGCGACTTCGTCCGCGAAGTTATCCTGCTTCTTCTCGATGCCCTCGCCTCTTGCAAAACGTACATATTCCACAACCGCGATCTTGCCGCCGGCTTCCTTGGCACTCTGCTCGATATACTTGCCCACACTGAGCTTGTCGTCCTTGACGAACGCCTGCTCTAACAGGCAGTTCTCGGTGAAGAACTTGCCGACCTTGCCCTCGGCGATCTTAGAAAGCACCTGCTCGGGCTTGCCAGCCATCTTGGGATCCTCGGACATCTGGGCGATGATAATCTTCTTTTCTTCCTCAAGCTTCTCGGCGGGAACGGCAGTTCTGTCAAGGTAACCGGGGTTCATTGCGGCAATCTGCAAAGCACAGTCCTTTGCCACTTCCGCCAGCTTCTCGTTGTCTGCAGCAAGGTCGGTGTCAACCTTAACCATAACGCCGATGCTTCCGCCGCCGTGTACATACGGCATCAGAACGCCCTCGAGTCTTGCAAAACGACGAACCTTCATGTTCTCGCGGATTTTCAGGAAGATTTCCTGCAGCTGCTCCTCAACCGTCACGGTCAAGCCGCTTGCCTCTGTTTTCAGCAGCGCGTCGAGATCGGCGGGATTCTTTTCGATGATGGTTTTCGCAACCGTCGCCACGAAAGCCTTGAACTCGTCGTTCTGCGCAACGAAGTCAGTTTCGCAGTTGACTTCAACCACTGCGCCCACGCCGTTTTCCACAACCGCGGTCACAAGACCCTCGGCGGCAATGCGTCCGCTTTTCTTCGCCTGGGTTGCGAGTCCTCTTTCGCGGAGAATCACAATCGCCTGCTCGGTATCGCCGTCCGCCTCAACAAGCGCTTTTTTGCAGTCCATCATGCCTACGCCGGTCAGCTCTCTGAGCGCCGCGACGTCCTTTGCAGTAATATTTGCCATTTTCGTTCATCCTTTCTGATATGCTGTTACAGAAATATGGGCAGAGTTCACTGCCCATACAAATATTTTGTGAAGCCTGACTTATTCGGCAGCAGCAACCGCTTCTTCTTCGGTCTGCTCGCCTTGTCTGCCCTCAAGGATTGCGCTTGCCATGCAGCCCGCGATGAGCTTAACGGCTCTGATTGCGTCGTCGTTGCCGGGGATAACATAATCCACTTCATCCGGGTCGCAGTTTGTATCAACAATTGCGACAACGGGGATACCGAGCTTCTTGGCTTCGGAAACGGCAATCTTCTCCTTGCGCGGGTCAACCACGAACAGCGCGCCGGGGAGCTTCTTCATATTCTTGATGCCGCCTAAGAATTTCTCAAGCTTCTCGATTTCGAGGTTGAGCTTGATGACTTCCTTCTTGGGGAGCAGGTCGAACGTGCCGTCGGTTTCCATGGTGTGGAGCTGCTCAAGGCGCTTGATTCTTCTCTGGATGGTCTTGAAGTTGGTCATCATGCCGCCGAGCCATCTTGCGTTGACAAAATGTGCGTTGGCGCGGGTTGCTTCCTCGCGGACGGAATCGCCCGCCTGCTTTTTGGTTCCGACAAAGAGAACCTCGCCGCCCTGTGCCGCTACATCGCGCACGAACAGATACGCTTCTTCAAGCTTTCTCACCGTCTTCTGCAGATCGATGATGTAGATGCCGTTTCTCTCGGTGAAGATATACGGCGCCATTTTGGGGTTCCATCTTCTTGTCTGGTGTCCGAAATGCACACCGGCTTCAAGAAGCTGCTTCATTGATACGACTCCCATTGATAAGTTCCTCCGTTTGGTTTTAAATTTTCCTCCGCCGTGCTTGGCTTGCCTTCACCGCTTGCACGGAAACCACAGCAAAAACACCGGCGTGTGAATTGTACGCAAACCGCAATTCACGCGTTTTGCCTTAATATTATACCATTCTTTCGTCAGAAAAGCAAGGAAAATGTTTCGTCTATTTCAACAAATTTTCGACGCTGAAGCTTCTTGATTTCGTGAAAACCGTGGATTCCTGTAAATTGACGAGAATGGTGTCCTCGCCGACCAGCTCAATGTCGCGGCATTTGATCACAATATCGTCGTCATGACCGAAAATGCCGAAGCCGCGTGGCCGTCCATAAACGATCATCGCGATGACGGTGGAGTCGGCGGTGTCGATTTCCAGATCGTCAACATAGCCGATTTTGATGCCGGTTCGCACGTTGATGACCTCTTTGTTGCGCAGATCGCTCAGACTGCATATCATATGTCACCCCTCCTTTGCGCGGAATGCGGGAATGCTTTATTTTATGCGTCCGGCGGCTTGTATCATTCTTTGAAAATGCGAAATTTTTGTCACGAACGGGAGAAGCGCTGAATATGATAGTATTGAAGCGCAAGCCTTCAACCGCACGCTTCAAATACTTCTGACAGGAGGATTAGCGTGAAAGAACACATAAATGAAACGAAAGTGAGGTGCGAGCCCATGCGGAACTCTTTCACTGCTATCTGTAGACTGTGTGCATGGGCATAAACATGAGCGAATTTTCAAACCCCGGCAGCTTCCGGGATGCCGTTGCGATCCGGACGATGCGTATTTTCGACAGCTGTTCGGATAAGGACTGCCTGGAAGATTTACCTGTGACGTTCTCAGACCCCTGCGCCGTGCAGGCAGTGAATAGCGCCGCCAACGCAAAATGCCGCTGTGTTGAGGTTGTAAACGCAACATTCGGTATTGATCAGATTCCGTACAACTGCGGATTCTTTGCCGTTGACATTACGTACACCTTTGCGGTAGACATCGACCTGTACAACTGCACAAACACCGTTGCGACCACCGTCAGCGGTTACGCCTGCTTCAACAAGAAAGTGATCCTGTTCGGCAGCGAAACGACCGCGAAGACCTTCAGCTCCGACACCGAAGCCGACACGACACGCAGAGGCTGCTGCGACAACGCGACCCTGCCCGTGGCATCCGTCAGCGTGGTTGACCCCATCGCGCTTGACACCAAGCTGGTTTGCCGGAAAAAGCCGCACAACGGCTGCTACAAAGAAGACGGCGACCTCGCAGTTATGCAGGGCCCCGGCGGCGTAGAAAAGGCAGTGCTGGTAACCATCGGTATGTTCTCCATCGTGGAAATGTCCCGTCCGGTTTCCCTGCTTGTTCCGACCTACGAGTACAGTGTTCCCGGCAAATCCTGCACCGACAGTGCGACCGACACGCCCTGCGAGCTGTTCGAGAAGATCTGCTTCCCCACAGACGAATTCTTCCCGAAAAGCCTCAGTGCAAGCGACTGCAACTGCTGACCTCGTACCGGAGGTACATAATAACCCGCCTTTTTTGGGGCGGGTTATTTGTTATAGAAGCCGTTCAACACGAATTTTTCTGATCCCCGCATACGCTGCAATCAGACTTTCTCGGTCGTCTGTAAATACTAGCTGGCTATTGTCCGCCATGTATTCGTCCACTTGCCTGTAGCAATTCTTATGATAGAACGTAGAAATCAGCTTAACGCTATCCGCAGTTTCATGTATGTGAAAAAAACGTTCTCTAACATCATCGCTCCACTGCGAAGCCTGTTCCTCATGGGGCATAACAATATGTAATCGGATACCATGATGCGATTTCATTTTCAAAATCAATTCTGCCGCCCAAATGGGTATTCCATATTCACAATTGCAGAAATAGTCCGTAACACCGTATGCAATCATTTCTATGATTCGATTCGCAAGCATTAGTTTTGTTTGAATACAGCCCGGATGCTTTTCATCCATACCGAATGGCAAATCGTTGACCGTCCTGCCCGAAATTGTACAAAACACAAAACTTCCTCCGATACTATATTTTATCGTATTTATCATACTATAAAAATTATTACTTTTCAAGTCCTTTTCGTATATAATATACGAAAAGGACTTGGTGATGTTATATGACCGTACTGGAAAAAATCCTCTGGTTCAAACAGGAACGAAACTGGACAGAATACCGCTTGTCCGAAGAATCCGGCATTCCACAGACAACAATTTCTTCCTGGTTCCGCAAGAATGTCAATCCGTCTATCGCTTCCCTGGAGAAATTATGCGATGCATTTCATATCACGCTGTCACAGTTTTTCGCGGAGGACGGTGAACAAGTTGCACTGACCGAACCGCAGAAACAGTTGGTTGCGCACTGGAACAGGCTCAATCCTGCGCAGCAGCAGATTATTCTGGATTTACTGGTTTCAATAAAATAACCTGGGGTGCTGCGGCATCCCAGGTTTTCTTATCTCAGCTATCCTTATCCGTCACATGGAACTGCTTTAAATTCCCGATTTTCTGACGGCGCTGTTCGAGAACCTCCTCCACCGCGCTCCACGGCAGATTCTTTTCCGCGCACAGCACAAGGATGTGATAAAGCAGGTCGGAAATCTCGTTTTTCAGCTCGTCGGCATCGTTGTTTTTTGCGGCGATGATCATCTCGGCGCATTCCTCGCCGCATTTCTTGAGAATCTTGTCCTCACCCTTCGAGAACAAATAACAGGTGTACGAGCCCTCCTCAAAATTTTCCCTGCGCGAGAGGACAACCTCGGAAAGCCCTTCTAAAACGTTGTTCATATCCCTGATTCCTTTCCTGTATAAATTTCATCAAAAAAACAGCTGTATGAACCGGTGTGGCAAGCAGCACCCGTCTGCTCGACATTGACCAGCAGCGTATCGCTGTCGCAATCGCCGTAAATCGAAAGCACGCGCTGCAAATGCCCGCTGGTCGCACCCTTGTTCCACAGTTCGCCGCGCGAACGGCTCCAGAACCAGGTATAGCCGGTTTCCAGCGTTTTTTGCAGGCTCTCCTTGTTCATGTAGGCGAGCATCAGCACGGTTTTGGTGCTTTGCTCAAAAACCACCGCCGGAATTAATTCGCTTTTCATAAAAAAGCGGTCAAGGTTTTCTATTTGCATCATCAGTTTCTCCTGTTATTAAATTTCCGTTCTCATCGAACGTTTCTTTGAGCTTCATTTCCACATCATAAACCGGGACAAGCAGCACAACGGTCTGCAAAAGCAACACCGTAATCAGCACAACCCCCTGCACATTTTCACCGAAAATGCACAGCGAACCCACCGCCGCCGCCAGCGAACCCGCAGCCGCCCACAGCCCGTATCGGAGAAAAAGCACGCCGCAAAGCTTGTGCGCGAACAGCCATGTGTCCATATTTTTCGTCGAACGCGGCGTGCGGTAGCCAACCCACCCGTTGATTTTTTTCGGCGGCTTGTTCTTCATAAACCACCCGCACACCAGCATCACCGCCGGCACAACCAGCATTGTCGCAACATAAAAAACAACAAACCCCATCGCCAGCACCCTTTCCGTTCATCCCTACTCCTGCGGCATACTATAATCAACCCACAAATGAAAACCTCCGCACTAATTATCAAAAACAAAAACAACGGGTTTCCAAAGGGGGCATGCCCCCTTTGGTGGGAGGTCAAGGGGGGCGACGCCCCCCTTGTCGGGGGTAAAGGGGGCGGAAGCCCCCTATCTGCTCAAACTATCTCACTGCGATGCCTTTTGTGCGGCAGTCGGATTTTACTTGTGCGATGGTTAGTTCGTTGAAATGGAAGAGTGATGCGGCGAGTGCCGCCGAGCAGTCGGTTTTTAAGAACGCGTCTGCGAAATCGGAGAGCTTGCCTGCGCCACCGCTGGCGATGACGGGGATTTTCACGGCTTTTACCACCGCGTCGAGCATGGCGATGTCAAACCCGCCGCGCACGCCGTCGGTGTCGATGGAATTGAGGCAAATTTCCCCCGCGCCGAGCCGCTCGATTTCGTGTACCCAGTCGATCAAATCAAGCTTGCGGTCGATGCGCCCGCCGTTGATGGTGACCGTCCACTTTCCGTCGGAAACGCGCTTTGCGTCAATGCCGACGCACACGCACTGGCTGCCGAAAATATCGGCGGCTTCGGCGATGAGCTTCGGGTTCTGCACCGCCTGCGAGTTGACGGAAACCTTGTCCGCGCCCGCGCGCAGGGTGTCGCGGAAGTCCTCGATGCTTTTAATGCCTCCGCCCACGGTCAGCGGTACGAACACGCGCTTCGCCGCCTCGCGCACCACGTCGAGCATCACGCCGCGCCCCTCGTGGGAGGCGGTGATGTCATAGAACACAATTTCGTCCGCCCCCTGACGGTTATACTCTGCGGCATATTCAACAGGATCGCCGACTTCTTTGATTCCCTCAAAATTCACGCCCTTGACGACTTTTCCGTCGCGCACGTCAAGGCATGGGATGATTCGTTTAGCAAGCATATAATTCTCCTTTGCGGTTTATTTATTGGAACAGAAAGTTAGGCGTTATACTTATTTTATAAGCCCGAAAATCATGACAGCCTGCTGCACTTCAATCAGGTTACGCTTAAATGTGTACCCGACAAAATACGGGCTGTCAATGACATCCGCAGAAACCTCTTCTCCCCGAAAAAATGGCGGGCATGGATTAAGAAGCGCAGCTTGATTTGCCAATTCCATGATTTCCTTTGTTATTTGATATTGCTTAAAATCAGCTAAGCATGCTTCCGGCAAAGAATCCGTACAAATGATATCCTTTCCCGCTATCGCCGCACGTAAATCATGCTGCACCGGAATTCCGGGAATTTCATATCCTGCGGGACAGCACTGCGTGAGCGAAAAATGCAGTACCTCCGCAGCTTCTTTCCATGCAAGACCAATATTTCCTCTTGCACCGCAAAAGAGATATTGATCATTCAGAAAATCCCTCCGACACTTTGATAAAGCATAAAGGTCAGAAAGAATTTCGCAGGGATGATTGCTGTCAGTCATCGCATTGAATACAGGGAAGTCAGCATATTTGCGAAACTCATGAAGCACCTCTATGTTTTTATGTCTGATTACAACGGCATCGCACCAGTTATTCAGATATCCCGCAACATCCTGAATGCTTTCTTTTTTATCGAGGCTTTCCGGCGGAAACAGGATAGACTGCCCGCCCAGTTGGTGTATGCCTTTTTCAAATGTAATCCTTGTGCGTATACTTGACAGAGGAAAAAATAAAGCAATTGTTTTTCCCCGAAGTTCGTCAGAATATGCACCGACACACAACATATCGGCAATCTGAAAAATTTCAGATATTTCAGCTTTTGTGTAGTCATTCAGACGAATCAATCCGCGCATATCAATCACATTCTTTCTGATTCTATAAAACAATAATGCCATTACTTATTCATTCGTTTGGAAAGCATAGAATTCTTTTTTGCGGTTTATTATTTAGATTAATCACTGCGCTTTCGTTGTAAATACCCTTACGGTTTTCTTGCAAGCTGTAAATCAATGGTATCATACATCGTGATTTTTCCGCCGTAATGCTCGATGACTTCTTCAATTTCTGAAAAGAAGATTTTTCTGCGCTTTTCCTCGATGGCAATATGGTTGGAATAGGTACCGAGCAGTTCGATGTATTCTTTTGCCGTAAATGTTCTGGTTCTGTGATACAATCGATAACAAATATCCACAAAGCCGTACTTACCCGCAATTTCCGCACGTTCTCTTGCATCATCTTCGCTGTACTCATTGGGTATCAGCCCCTCCGGCATATATACAGCATAAATTTTTTGCATCGCATCGTGTATTTCTTCTCTGCCTTTGTCTTTATACGGGTGATTGGCAAAACGCGCAAATGCACCGCCGCTTTTTAGCAGCTTAAAAACCTTTACATATCCGATTTCTTCCGGTATCCAGTGAAAGGCTGACGCTGAATAAATAAGATCACAGGAATTCTTTTCGCACACGAAATCTTCAAACTTTGCTGTTATGACCGTAAAATCAGAAAACCTCGCGAATTTCCGGCGGCATAATTCAGCCAGATTTTCACCGCACTCAACGGCAGTCACCTTACATCCTGTTTCCAAAATCGGGAGAGTTGCCTGTCCCCCACCGATTCCGATCTCGATTGCATTGCTTGTGCTGTCAATCGGACTATATCTGAACATATCTTCGTACAGCGCCGGGACATATCCGGGGCGCATTTTTTCATATTTCTGCGCTTGCGTGTTAAAAGTCCATTCTAATCCTTTGGTGACCGGCATTCATCCATCCTCTTTTCTTAAAATGATATGTGTTTTATGGTGGAATTCACGGCGCACCGGTTCATCGCACCCTACGGTCAATCCATCTGTGCCGCACGTATAAATTTCTCCGCGGCTTCCGCTTCGCTTGCGACAAAAAAGATGTGTGTGCCTTTGTTGGTTTCACAGAAAAAATCGCGGAGCGGCTTGCTTGTGAATTCCGAAAAATCACCGATCACCGCAAAGCGGATGTGGTAGTTGACAAATTTCTGCATGATCTCCCCGGCGAGTCCGGTGCTAAGGATAAAAAAATCTCTGCACAGCGCCGCTTTGTTCACCGCGATGTTGGTGCAGCCAGTCTGATACGCCGTATCCATCGCAAAATCCAGCGCCGAGCGAACGTCGCTGATCACAATTTCATCGCTGTGACAAACCGCGATTTCAACGCCGTTTCGCACCTGTTTTTCAATTGTCATGTTTGCTCCCTCCGGTATTTTTTTGCTAGATGATTCCGTAAAAATTGCAATTTGAAAATTCTAAATCATGCTGAAAAGCTGATTTTTTCCGTTGCGCTCTTTGCTGTTGTATTCCGCGGGTTCCAGTCCGCGACTGCCGCTCTGTGCCGCTTCAATCAGCTTTTTCGTCAGGTTCGCCACATCGTCGCGCAGAAGCGCTTCGTTTGTGTCCATCCACACAACCTCACTGTTTTCGTCGCCGTCTGAGCGCGCTTCGCCCGAAACGTAATCCGCCGAAAATGCGACATACCAGTCGTGCGCGTTAAACCGCACCGCAATCACATTACGCGGCGCAATCACAACGCCGGTTTCCTCCAGATACTCTCTTTGCAGCGCCTCCTGCGGCGTTTCGCCGAAGTTGAGATAGCCGCCGGGCACAATCAACTTGCCCGCACCGCTGCCATAGGTGTGCCGCGCGAGCAGAACCTTTCCGTCCCTGATCACAACAGCCGTGACCGACTGGCACCAGTTTGTATTGGCATTATCAGGCATAACGTCCTCCGTTTATTGATATGTTTTTAAGATAAATCAGCCGTTTCCCTTCGTTCAGGGATGTATTTTCTAACTGCCTGTATAGGATGCGCAAGAATAGCGTCAGGTTGTTTGATACAAATAAATTTTATAAAGGCAATTGTCGGCAATGTCCGCCAGATACTGCGCCGGATCTATCTCATCAATATGAACGCATTCAACAGTTTCATTTGAATTCTCCCACCAGTTTTTTGAGAGCAGTACATATTTGATCCACCGCGCCTTGCGCAGCGCGTGAATCAATTCAGCCAGTTCGCGAATTTCACCGCTGTCGGCATTGTGTTCGCCGATTGCGGTTTCGCAGTCGCAGTAATTTTCGGTAATTCGGTAAGCCGGGTTGCACGCGGTAACACCGCGGTTTACAACGTCCTCATCGCCTTTGGCGAACTTAAAATTTCTCCCCGACATAATCGCTGCGTAATCGCTTGCATCCACGTCGTCATTTATTCCGCCGTAAAGAAAATAACACATTCGCGCTCCACCCCTTTATTTAGCCAAACACGTCAGCGAACCAAGATCATCAGTGCCAATAATACAATAAAAACGAAACCATCAGACACCATTGCGAATTTTTCGTCCGCATTTTTCCCACGCTTAAAAATGTGCAGCAGCCCGGCAAGCCCGAAATAGAGCCCTCCGCACACAGCCGCAGGCTCTCTGAACCCGCCAAAATGCACTGACAACAGCGCAATCACGGCAAAGCAGATATTCGAGCAACCGATCTCGCGGACAAGCGCTCCTGCTTTTTCGTCGCTGATGCCGAAAATCTCCCGCGCGGTAAAGCCCGGCTGAAAAATCTGCTTTATCCCGGCACTGCCGAGTCGCAAGCCGATTCCGCTGAACACAAACCACTTGAAGATAACATCTGCCATCGCCGCATCCGGACTTGAAACTTTCATCTCAATCATCGCCGCACAAAGCGGTACAACGAGAAAAAATACAATGACCGACCATTCATACAGTTTCCATTTTTTCATGTCTGCTCCCGATTTTTCATAATCGCTTTAATTTGTAACCGATTCTAAAAATATAGCCCGCACTCGCTTAGACTTCCGCATTCCCGAACCGCTCCTCCGTCCACCAGCTTGGGCAGAGCGAGCCGAGCTTCACCGATTCCATCGTATCGTAATCCATCAGGATTTCGATGTCGCGGCTGTTCTTGTCGAGCTGCATCATCAGCTCGCGGCACGCGCCGCAGGGCGCACCGACTTTTCCGTCCGGCATAATGGCAAGCACCCGTTTGATCTTACTTTCGCCGTGGGTGATCATATTCGCAATCGCGTTGCGCTCCGCGCATATCCCGAGCGAGCTGCACGTGTCAATGCAGACGCCGACATAAATATTGCCATCCGCCGTCAGCACCGCCGCTGCGACTCCGCCGGCTTCCACGAACGGCGAAATGGTTCTGTCTCGGTGGACTTTTGATGCGCTTTCATACATCAGCTTCCAAATATTCATTTCATTCACTCACTTTCTGTCCCTTCAAAAACGACACCGCACAAGCCGCAGGCGGAATTGCACGGTGAATATCGTGTTAAACGCTTGTCAGCGCGGCGAAATTCCGCAGGATTTTCATGCCAGTTTCGCCGCTTTTTTCGGGGTGGAACTGCGCGCCGAACACGGTTTTTCCATCGCTCACCAGCGCCGGAACGCGGTTGCCGTAGGACACGAACGCGCACAGATTTTTCTCCTCGCAAAATGCCTTATAGGAATGTACAAAGTACACATACGCGTCATTTCCAATGCCGTCAAGCAGCGGGCAGTCGCGGTTGTGTTCGAGCTTGTTCCAGCCCATATGCGGCACGGCAAGCGCAGGCTCGACGATTTTGTCCACATAGCCCGGAATCAGCCCCAGCCCTGTACATTCCTCGAACTCGTAGCCTTTTTCAAACAGCAGCTGCATCCCAAGGCAGATGCCGAGGAATGGCTTTTTTGCTGCCTGTTCTTTGATCGTCGGCACAAGACCGCTCGCCGTGAGGATTTTCATCGCCCACGGAAACGCGCCCACGCCGGGCAGAATGATGCCGTCCGCCGCTTCCAGATCGGCGGGCAGGTTCGTCAGTTTGTTTTCCAGCCCGAGAAAGTCCAGCGCGTTTTTTACGCTGAAAATATTCCCCGCGCCGTAATCGACAATCGCAATCATGCCAGCACTCCTTTTGTGGAAAGCACTTCGCCGCCGTTTCGTTTCACCGCCGCTTTCAGCGCGTGGGCGACCGCCTTGAACAGCGCCTCGATGATGTGGTGGCTGTTCGCGCCGGCGAGCGCCTTGATGTGCAGCGTGATCCCCGCGTTGAACGCAAACGCACGGAAAAATTCCTCGGTCAGACAGGTGTCGAAATCGCCCGTGCGCTCCTCCGGAAATTTCGCGTCAAACGCCAGAAACGGACGACCGCTGATGTCGAGCGCGCAGAAGCCCAGCGCCTCGTCCATCGGGATGTAGAAGCTTCCGTACCGCGCGATGCCCGCCTTGTCACCGATCGCCTTCGCGAACGCCTGCCCAAGCACAATACCCGTGTCCTCGACGGTGTGGTGGCCGTCAACATGCAGATCGCCCGATGTGCTGATCTGTAAATCAAAGCCCGCGTGAACGCCGAGCGCTGTCAGCATATGGTCAAAGAACCCGAGCCCTGTGTCAATGGTTACTTTTCCCGCGCCGTCAAGCTTGAGAAAAAGCTCGATGTCCGTTTCGCGGGTTTTCCGTTTGATTTCAGCCGTTCTCATATGGTTTCCGTCCTTTCGAGTGGTGTAAAGTTATTTCGCTTTACACATTTGACGTATTTATCCCGCTTTGGAAAAACCGAAAAGTCCCTTAATTTACGGGATTTTTCGGCGATTTGCATTGATGCGTAAAGCTTTTTCACTTTACAGAAAAGCGCTCCGCCGCTTCCGCAAGCAGCTGAATGAACACTGCGTTTTCCTGCTGGGAGCCTGCCGTGATGCGCAGAAATCCGTCAAATTTCCGCACGGCGACAGAGTTGTCAAGCAGGAACTGAAAAATCTCATCCGCGTAAGCAGTTTTGGCAAACACAAAATTCGTCACTGACTCATAGACGGTTTCAAAGATGCCCGTCTGCTCGGCAATCGCCCGCACCGCCGCGTAGAGCTGCGCGCGGGAAGCCGTCAGCTCCGCCGTTTTAGCGCGCAGAAGCGCCTGCTCTTGAAAAATCAGCTCGCCCAGTGTCTGGGAAATCGCGTCGGTGTTGTAGGGGGATTTCACCGCCTTCAGGGCGCGGGTGATGGATTTCCCTGCGACGGCGAAGCCCAGCCGCACCGCAGCCATCCCGACGGCCTTTGAGCAGGTTTTCAGGATGATCAAATTGCTGTAATCTTCCATCTCGTCTAGCATCGTTTCCGTCCAGAAGTCCATATACGCCTCGTCCAGCACCACCAGACAGTGCGCCGGCACGCCGCCCAGCAGCCGCCGGATCGCCGCGCGGTCAATGCCCAGCGATGTGGGATTACAGGGATTGGAGAATATCAGCATCCTGACGTTTTCCTCCGTGCAAAACGCCGCAAGCTTGTCAACATCCACTGTCAGGTCGGCGTTTTTCGGGAACACCAGCGGCTTGTTTTCATAAATCGCGCCGTAAAACGCATACATCGAAAAGTCCGCGGACAGCACCGCCAGCTTGTCTCCCTTTTCAAGAAACGTGCTGGTGATTATGCTGATCAGCTCGTCCGAACCGTTTCCGGCTGTGACGAGCGCGGGATTGACCCCGTAAAACGCCGCGAACGCCGCCACCGTGCCCGCCGCATACGGGTCGGGATAGCGGTTGAGCGGGATCGCCGCAACCGCGCGCGCAATTTTTTCGCCCAGCACCGTGTTTGCGTCAAAAAAGCTCTCGTTGGCATCCAACCGGATGCGGTAGTCGCCCTGAATCGGGTCGTATGGCACAAGCTTTTCGAGCTTGGCGTTGAGTTTGTACATGGGCTTCGCTCCTTTTCGTGTAAAGTGTAATAACTTTACATATGCGCTCCGATTTTTGCATCGATTCAGAAAACCGCGCATTTAGGCGGTTTTACGGTGTCCCGCAGCTTTTTGAAAAGCAAAAAGCTGTGCAGCCGGCATGTATCATGTGTAAAGCGATTTAGCTTTACAGACTAAACCGGATCTTCACCGACTGGGCGTGTGCAGAGAAGCCCTCACGGTCGGCGATTGTGACAATATCTTCCTTTGCGTCGCGTAAGGCGTCGCTCGTGTAATAAATATAGCTCATTTTTTTCTCAAAGCTGTTGACCGACAGCGGCGAGAAGAACCGCGCCGTCGCGCTCGTCGGGAGAACGTGGTTGGGACCCGCGTAATAATCCCCGAGTGCTTCAGGGGCAAACGCACCCAGAAAAACCGAGCCGGCGTTGTCGATCTGCCCGATGTATTCCATCGGGTTTTCAAACATAACCTCGAGGTGCTCGGGCGCAAGGCGATTGGCGATTTCCACCGCCTGCTGCTTTGATTCGCAGATGATCATCGCGCCGAAATCGCGCAGGGATTGCTCGATGATGTTCTGGCGCGAAAGCGTTTTGATCTGGCGCTCAAGCTCCTCCGCCGTTTCGTCGGCGATGCGCTCGCTCGTCGTCACGAGGATTGCCGACGCAAGCACGTCATGCTCCGCCTGCCCCATCATGTCCGCAGCGATGTACTTCGGGTTCGCCTTGTGGTCGGCAAGCACCAGAATTTCGCTCGGTCCGGCAATCATATCAATGTCCACCACGCCGTAGAGCAGCTTTTTCGCCGTCGCCACGTAGATGTTGCCGGGTCCTACGATTTTATCCACCTTCGGAATCTGCTCTGTGCCGTATGCGAGTGCGGCAACGGCTTGTGCGCCGCCGGAAAGAAAAATTCTGTCCACGCCGCATACCGCCGCCGCGACGAGAATGTCCTTGTTCGGCGTGCCGTCCTTGAGCGGCGGGGTAACGAGGATGATTTCCTCAACACCCGCGATTTTCGCCGGAACAGCGTTCATCAGCACCGACGACGGATACGCAGCCGTTCCGCCGGGCACATAAATCCCCACCCGCGCCAGCCCGCGTACCTTCTGCCCCAGAATCACGCCGTTTTTCTTCGTGTCGGCAAAGCTCTGTGTTTTTTGCTTGCTGTGAAACGCCGTGATGTTTTCCACCGCGTTTAACAGCGCGTCCACAAAATCACGGTCTGCTTCACTGAGCGCGTCGTTGATCACATCGCGCGGAACTTCGTAATAAGCCGGCAGCTTGCCGTCGAATTTAAGCGTGTATTCCTTCACCGCCCGATCGCCGTTTGCGCGGACGTTGTCAATGATTTCGGTAACAACCTGCGAAACGCGCTTGTCGGTTTCGCTGTTGCGCTCGTCAAGCTGGTCAAAAAACTCCAGCTCGTCAACACCGTTTGCAAAAATCTTCCTGATATTCATGCGGTTCTCTCCCATCCTTGTTCCGAAAGCCGGTTATAAATGCGCGGCAATCGCTCTGACCAGATCCTCAATCTCGTTCTTCCGCAGCTTCATGCTGACCATATTGACAATCAGCCGTGCGGAAATCGGGGCGATGTCCTCGATGACCTCCAATCCGTTTTCTTTGAGCGTCGTACCGGTTTCGACGATGTCCACAATCCCGTCGGACAACGCGAGCAACGGCGCGAGTTCCACCGAGCCTTCGATTTTCACGATTTCGATGTCCATGCCCTTGCTTTCAAAAAAAGTCCGCGCGACGCTGGGGTATTTCGTGGCAATGGTTTTCACGCCGTAGCCACCGTAAAAATCGCCGTCCTTTTTCGCGGCAAGCGCAAATCTGCACCGCCCGAAGCCTAAGTCGGCAAGCTCAAAAAACTTGCCGTGCATTTCCATAATCGTATCCTTGCCGACCACGCCGATGTCGCAGACACCATGCTCGACGTAAGTAATCACGTCGTTTGCTTTCGCCAGAACGACCTCAATCCGCCCGCCGTCCACGGGGAGAATCAGCTTTCTGCCCTTGTCGCGCACCGCCGCGCAGTCAAAGCCGATTTTTTCAAACAGCGCAACCGTGTCCTTTTCGAGTCTACCCTTTGTCAGTGCAATGCGCAGAGGTTTGTTTGTTGTTTCCATATCCGCTCCCATTATTCCACCGCGATTTCTTCCGCCGTATCGGCGATGATGATTTTTTTAATCCCGCGCTTTCTGGCGTAGGAAACGGTTTCCTCCAGCGTTTCGTGCATACCGTTTTCGACCGTCAGCCCCTGTGCCACGAGTGTCTGCGCATAGGCAATCGCCTCCGCCACGTAGCCCGCGTTGCCGAACACCACGCAGTCGGGTTTAGCTTGTTTCGGAGCTTCTCCCGAACGGCGCAGCAGCGACGCAACCGCGTCCACATTCACCGCAAAGCCCGTCGCGGGTACGTCCAGCCCGAATTCGCCGAGCAGCCGGTTATACCGCCCACCCTTTAAAACCGCTTCGCCGATGCCGCTTAAGTAGCCCTGAAAAACGATGCCTGTGTAATAATCCGTGCGGTTGACAATCCCTAAATCCACGGTAATTCTTCCGCCGTAGCCAAGCCCGGTCAGCTTGTTGTAAACCTCGTGCAGCCGGTCAAGGATTTCCCGCATGCTGTCGCCGCTGACGAGCGCCGCGGCTTTTTCAAAGACTTCCTCGCCGCCGAACAGCCCGGGGAGCTGCTTGAGCGCGGCGGTATAAGGATTCTCGCCGATGCCGTCGAGCAGGTCGTTGAGCGCGGGGTAATTTTTTGTTTCGATCAAGAAGCGGATTTCCTCGCGCGCACCGCCGTCCACGCCCAGCCCCTCCGCAAGCTCGCGGAAAAAGCCGATGTCGCCGATTTCCAGCCGGAATTCGCCAGTCTGAAACTCCGTCAGCACGTCCACCGCCGTACACATCACCTCATAATCCGCGCGCAGCGACGCGATGCCGATCAGCTCAATCCCCGCCTGCGCGGTTTCGTCCGAGCGGCCTTTGAGCAGGACATTGTTTTCATAAACATTCTGGCTGTAATACAAACGCAGCGGAAAAAACGCGTTTTTAAGCCGCGTCGCAACCAGCCGCGCAATCGGAATCGTCGAGTCTGGTCGCAGCGCAAGCAGTCTGCCCTTTGCGTCGGTGAGCTTATACAGGCTTTCCTGCGGGAATTTCCGCGTACCGGAGCTGAACAAATCATAGAACTCAATCCCCGGTGTCAGCACCTCGCTGTAGCCCATCCGGCGGAAAATCTCCGCATACCGCTGCTCCACCGCACGGCGTGACAGACATTCCTCAAACAGCATATCCCGCGTTCCCTCCGGGGTAATCAGATCATATCGTTTCATCGTAAACCCTTTCGTTGCGTACTTTATCGTAGTAAAGTGATATCATATTATCATGATATCACAGAGTCATTTGGCTGTCAAGCATTTCCCCGCTGTATTTTCGCTATTTGTGAAAAAGAACCAACAACACTGTAATTTCAGCTTCTAATTTCTAACCTCTAACTTCTAATCTCAAAAAAACGACAGCTGGCTGGAAAGCGGAATATCGCGGAACGCGCCGGCTTCAAAGAGCGTGTCGCAGATGCTTTTCGTGACGCCGGGGCGCGACTGGAATTCCTCAACGGAAATAAAATCGTGATCCTTGGCGGCTTCAAACACCGCAAGGGCGGCGTTCTGCCCGATGCCCTTGACCGAGCAGAACGGCAGGCGCAGCTTATCGTCCTCGATTTTGTACACAAATGCGTCGGAGCTGAAAATGTCCACCGGCAGGCATTCCAGCCCGCGGGAGAGCATTTCGTTGATGAGCATCAGCATTTCCAGCACGCCGTCCTCCTTGGCGGTGCGATCCTTGCCCTTGGCTTGGAATTCCTGAATCCGATAGCGGGTGAACAGCTTGCCCTTAACCGCCGCCTCCGCGTCAAAATCCTCGCCGCGCACCGTGAAATACGCCGCGTAGAATTCCAGCGGATGATGCACCTTAAACCACGCCAGCCGGATCGCCGCGGTGACATATGCCGCCGCGTGGGCTTTGGGGAACATATACTTGATTTTCAGGCAGCTTTCGATGTACCACTCCGGCACGTCGTGACTGCGCATATCGTCCTTCATCTCGTCGGTAAGCAGCTTTGCCGCCTTGCCCTTTCGGGTGATTTCCATGATTTTAAACGCAAGCTTCGGCGCAAGCCCCTTGTGCATCAGATACGTCATAATGCTGTCGCGCGTACCGATCACCTCGGAAATCGTACATGTGCCGTTGGCGATCAGCTCCTGCGCGTTGCCGATCCACACGTCCGTTCCGTGCGAAAGACCCGAGATCTGGAGCAGATCGCTGAAGCGCGCCGGCTTTGCATCCATGAGCATCTGGCGCACAAAGCTCGTGCCCATCTCCGGAATGCCGAGCGTTCCCGTCTGACAGCCGATGTCCTCCTCTGTTACACCCAAAGCGGCGGGCGAGGTGAACAGAGAATACACCGCTTCGTCGCTCATGGGGACTTTTGTGATATCAAGCTTCGTCATGTCCTCTAAATATTTATACAGCGTCGGCACATCATGCCCAAGCTCGTCCAGCTTTAAAATGGTATCGTGGAGGGAATGGAAGTCAAAGTGCGTCGTCACAATGCCGGAATCCGACTTTTCCGCCGGATGCTGCACGGGCGTGAAATCATACACATCATACTCGCTCGGCACAACCACCATGCCGCCCGGGTGCTGTCCAGTGGTGCGCTTGATGCCGGTGCAGCCGTTGATCAGCCGCTGCTCCTCCGCCTTGTGCAGAACCTTGCCGCGCTCCTCGAGGTATTTTTTTACATAGCCGAACGCCGTTTTGTCGGCGATGCCCGCAATCGTGCCGGCTTTGAACACATGGTCCGCACCGAACAGCTCCTCGGTGTATTTGTGCGAAAATTCCTGATAATCGCCGGAGAAGTTCAGGTCGATATCCGGCGCTTTGTCCCCGTCAAAGCCCAGAAAGGTTTCAAACGGAATGTCATGCCCGTCGCGGTAAAGCTGCGCGCCGCATACGGGGCAGCTTTTCGGCGGCAAGTCAAAGCCCGAACCGACCGAGCCGTCCTCGAAAAATTCCGAGTACCGACATTGCTCGCAGGAGTAATGCGGCGGCAGGGGGTTGACTTCCGAAATGCCCGACACGAATGCCACAAAGGACGAGCCGACCGAGCCGCGCGAGCCGACCTGATAGCCGTGCTCCACGGAATTCGCCACCAGCTTCTGCGAAATCATATACAGCACCGCAAAGCCATGCTTGATGATGGAGGTCAGCTCCCGCTCCAGCCGCTTCACCACGTTTTCCGGAACGGGATCGCCGTAAATCTGCTTTGTTTTTTCCCAGCAGATGCGCTGCAAATCCTCCTCCGCACCGGGGATGGAGGGTGTAAACGTGCCTTTTGGAAACGGGCGCAAATCCTCGTCGCACTGATCGGCAATCAGATTCGTGTTGGTCACAACGACCTCGAATGCTTTTTCCTCGCCTAAGTACGCGAAATCCCCGAGCATTTCGTCCGTGGTTTTGAAATAAAGCGGCGGCTGGCTGTCGCAGTCACTGTATTTCACCGACTGAATAATCGCACGGAACAGTGCGTCGTTCTTATCCATAAAATGCACGTCACCCGTCGCGCAGACCGGAATGTTCAGCTCCTCGCCCAGCGCGACGATGGTTTTATTAAATGCCTCAAGCTGTTCGACCGACGTGACCGTTCCGTCGCGCAGCATAAAATTGTTGTTGCCGGTTGGCTGGATTTCCAGATAATCATAAAAGCGCGCAATCGCAAGCAGCTCATCGTGGGGCTTTCCGTCAAAAACGGCGCGGAACAATTCCCCCGCCTCACAAGCGCTTCCCACAATCAACCCGTCGCGGTGACGGATTAATTCCGATTTCGGAATGCGCGGTACTTTTTTGAAATAGTCTAGATTCGATTTGGAAACCAATTGATAGAGGTTTTTCAGCCCCGTGTTGTTTTTAGCAATGATAATCTGATGATAGGTTTTTCCCGCCGCCGCAGTGCTGCTCCCCAGCAGCGCATTGAGCTTTCCGGTTGTCACGCCATCGGGATATGCGACTAAAAGCCGCTTTGCCAGAACCGCAAAAATTCTTCCCAAAACCTCCGCATCGTCCGCAGCGCGGTGGTGGCGGAATTCGCCGACTTTCAAATGCTCCGCTACAAGATTAAGCTTGTGCTTTTTCAATTCCGGCAGCATGAAGCGCGACAGCTCCAGCGTGTCGAGCGATGTGAACGAAAATTCCACCCCGCAGCGTTTTGCGCAAGCCGATAAAAAGGACGTGTCAAACCGCGCATTGTGCGCCGCCAGAACGGACTTATCCCCGCAGAATTTCATGAACTTTTTCAGCGCTTCGACTTCCTTCGGCGCACCCCTTACCATGGCGTCGTCGATGCCCGTGACCTCGGTGATGCGCGCGGGAATCGGCTTTTCGGGATCGACAAAGGTCCCAAACCGCTCCGTGACCTCCAGCCCGCGCAGTTTGACCGCGCCGATTTCGGTGATGCGCTCGCTGTGGGGCGAAAAGCCCGTGGTTTCCAGATCAAAAATAATGAGTTCATCCGTCAGCGCGCGGTCGTCCGTGCCCACGACTACCTCCGCGCAGTCGTTGACCTGATACGCTTCCACGCCGAATAAAACCTTGAACTTCCCGCCTTTTCCTCGGATGGAATCCGTTTCCTCCATCGCACCGGGGAAGCCTTGGCAAACGCCGTGATCGGTAATTGCCATTGCGCTGTGTCCCCACGCATGGGCGCGCTTGACCAGCAATTCTGCGGGGGTAATCGCGTCCATCGCGGACATATTGGTGTGGCAATGCAGCTCGACGCGCTTTTTCTCCGCACGGTCGGTTTTCTGCATTTTCTTAACGAGCATCATCTGCGTGGGATCAAGGTTGACGGAAAAATCAAAATCGTCCGTGATAACTTGTCCGGACAGAATGAGCGTCGTGCCTTTTTTGACGTATTCGAGTAGCTCCTCCAGCTCCGCTTTTTTCAGGCGGTTGCCGCGCTTAAAATTCCCCGGAGAACCGATGAGCTTGACACTGAACGAGCCGGTGTAATCGGTGATATAAAGAATCGCGATCAGCATGCCGTTTTTGGTTTCGCGCGTGTCCACCGCGAACACATCGCCCCAGACCGTGACCGTTCCGCTGTCCGCGGTCACATCGCAAAGCTTTGAAAAGGCAGCCGACGGGCTGACGGCGTTGCCGCGCAGAACGAGCGCGTCCTCCGCCAGCAGCTCAAGCCGTGTAAAGTCGAGCGCAACCTTTTTTGGCTCAAGCGCAGGCTCGCTTTTTCCGGCGGGTTTTTCCGCCGGTGGCGGTGCGGCGGGCATGGGCAGGCGGGCGATTTCTTCCTGGTAAAACCGTGCGTGCTCGTCCGCGTCGCTTTCGAGCTTTCCGGCAAATTTCACTTTAACCTGTGACGAAAACGCTTCCCTGATGTGCGCAACAATCTGCTGCTCCACGCCGGATTTCTGCAGCAAGCCAAAGCCGCCGTTTTTCAGCGTGATTTCGAAAACACCGTCGGAAAGCGCACAGTCAGCTCCGTCAAAAAAGCCGTTGACCACCGGGCAGGCGCGCTTGAGATGATCGGCAAGAATCGGGAAATACGCCGCCGTCAGCAGGTCGGGCGCATATCTGCACGCAAGCGCAACCTCGCGCGCGCCGGTTTTTTCGGCGATGCTCCGCTCAAGCGCCTGTGCATCCGCGGGCGCGACAAATGCCGCAAACACCGCGGTCAGCTCGATGCGGCGCTGCGTCTGATCAAACGTCATTCCCAATAAAACGCCATCGCGCAAGCTAGCCGGCAGGCTGTCCGCGTAGGCTATAAAAAACTCCCCGATGCTTGTCCCCTGCATACCCGTGCCCTTTCTATGTAACCGCAAAAAACGGTGCTGTTATGCCTTCCTGATTTCCTCCAGAAGCGCACCCAGCGCTTCCGTCTCTGTGACCTTGCGCAGCTTTTTCCCGTGTTTAAAAAGCACCGCGCAGCCGTCGCCGCCCGCGATGCCGAGATCCACTTCGCCCGCTTCCCCGATGCCGTTGACCACGCAGCCCATCACCGCGACGGTGAGGTTTTTATCAATGTCTTTCACGGCTTCCTCCACGCGGTTGGCAAGCCCGATGAGGTCGATTTTTGTTCGTCCACAGGTTGGGCAGGACACGATTTTCACCCCGCCGGTGAGGTTGAGCGCTTTTAAAATGTCTTTTGCTGCGTAAATTTCTTTCACCGGCTCGTCGGTCAGCGACACGCGAATGGTTTCCCCAATGCCGTCGGCAAGCAGCGCGCCGATGCCGATCGCGGATTTAATCAACCCCATCCGCTCCGTACCCGCCTCGGTCACGCCAAGGTGGAGGGGATAATCAAATTTCGCCGCAACAATGCGATAAGCCTTAATCATCTGCGCGACGTTCGAGGACTTGATGGAAATCACGATGTCGTTGAAATCCGCCGCTTCAAGCAGCGCGATGTGCCGCTTCGCGCTTTCCGCAAGGGCTTCGGCGCAGGGCGAACCGTACTGCGCCAACAAATCCTTTTCAAGCGAGCCGGCATTCACACCGATGCGGATGGGAACACCGCGCTTTCCGCACGCGTCAACCACCGCTTTCACGCGGTCTGCGCCGCCGATGTTGCCGGGGTTGATGCGGATTTTGTCCGCCCCCGCCTCGCAAGCCGCCACCGCCAGCCGCCAATCATAGTGAATGTCCGCCACCACCGGCATGGAAATCTGCTCCTTGAGCGCGGGAATGAGCGCGATTGCTTCCCTGTCCGGAACGGCGATGCGCACAATGTCACAACCCGCGGCTTCCAACGCTTTTGCCTGCGCGATGTTCGCGGCAATGTCGGCGGGCGGCGCGTTGAGCATGGACTGGATATAGATGGTTTCCCCGCCGAAGGTCAGCGCCCCGCAGCGGACTTTTTTTACCGTTCGGTTCATCCGTTCCGCCGCCTATCGTTTTATAATTCGCATGATGTCGTTGAACGCGACCGCAACCATCAGCGTCAACAGAACCGCCATGCCGACCAGATGCACAAGCCCCTCGCGTTCAGGCTTGAGCGGCTTCCCGCGGACGCCCTCCACGGCGAGGAACACGAACCGTCCCCCGTCAAGCGCCGGAAACGGCAGCAGGTTAAACAGCCCGATGTTGACGGTAATCAACGCGCTCATCTGTAAAATCGTTGCAATCAGCGCCGACCAGTCAATGTCGGCTTTTCCGCTACTGTCAACGGGTGCGTTCGCGGTTTGGTCGTCGATCACCTGCCCGATGACGTCCACAATTCCGACCGGCCCGGACAAATCGTTGAGGTGATACCGCCCGAGCGCCAGATCCCGCAGCGAAATCCACACCAGCCGCGAATATGTCACCGTGCGGAACACCGTTTCCTTCGCCACCGAGCCCACCGTCAGCGGTGTGGGCTTGACGTGGAAATCCAAATGCAGATTGTCGCCCTCTTTGATCATCGTCACGCCGGTCAGCTTCACCTTTTCTCCGTTACGAAGCACGGTCATGTCAAACACCCCGTCCTTGTCGGACGTGAGCTGGTAGTTAATATCCATGTCGGTGAAGATATGCATCCCGTTGATGCTCACGATTTCATCGCCCAGCTGAAGCCCTGTTGCTTGTGTGGAGGAATTCTCCGAAAAATTCGACACCGTGCGCGAGGTAATCGGGCCATTAATCACGGTCATAATCACAATCAGCACCATCCCCAGAACGATGTTCATGAACGCGCCCGCCAGAATGATCGCCATGCGTTTGGGCACGGATTTCTTCCCGAATGCGCGGTCGTCGGTGCTGTCGGTGTCCTCGCCCTCCATGGCGCAGTAGCCGCCGATGGGGAACGCGCGCAGGGAATAGGTCGTTTCGCCGCGCTTTTTCTTAAAAATGGCGGGCCCCATGCCCATGGCGAATTCGTTGACACGCACGCCGCACAGCTTCGCGGTGACGAAATGCCCCGCCTCGTGGACAAGAATGATGATGCCGAAAATCAGCAGCGCCACCAGAATGTTGATGATTACCATGTAATGATCCTTTCTCTGTGTTCCGGTTCGTCAGTGCGCAAGCCGGATTCTTTCTTTCGCAAATGCCCGTGCCGCCGCGTCTGCGGAAAGCACATCTGCAAGACTTGATATCTCGTTCGGTAAAAATTCCTCCGTCACCGCCGCGACGATTTCGCCGATGTGATGAAACTGGATTTCGCCGTTTAAGAATGCCGCAACCGCTTCCTCGTTCGCACCGTTGACCATCGCGGGGAGGCTTCCTCCCGCTTTCACCGCGGCAATGCAGGCGCGCAGGCAGCCGAAGGTTTTAAAATCGGGCTTCTCAAAATGCAGCGTTCCGTAATCGGTCAGCGAAAGCTGCCTGGTCGGGCAGTCGCAGCGGTGCGGGTATAACAATGCGTATTGAATCGGAATTTTCATATCCGGCACACCCAGCTGCGCAATGACGGAATAGTCCTTATATTCCACCGCGGAATGCACAACGCTTTCACGGTGGACAACCACCTCAATCTGTTCCGGCGCAACGTCGAACAAGCGCACAGCTTCGATAAATTCCAGCCCCTTGTTCATCAGCGTGGCGGAATCGACGGTGATTTTGCGCCCCATCGCCCAGTTCGGATGTTTCAGCGCGTCGGCAAGCGTCACGTTTTCCAGTTCGGCTTTGGTTTTTCCACGAAACGGGCCGCCGGACGCGGTGAGGATGATTTTGTTCAGCTCCCCGCGCGCGTTGCCCTGTAAGCACTGGAAAATCGCGGAATGCTCGCTGTCCACGGGGTAAATCGCAACGCCTTTTTCCAGCGCGGCGCGCATGACAAGCTCGCCGCCCGCGACGAGGGTTTCCTTGTTGGCAAGGGCGATGTCCGTTCCCGCCGCGATGGCTTCGAGGGTGGGCTGCAGCCCCACCATGCCCACCACGGCATTGAGCATACAGTCCACGCCCTCCATCCGCGCGATCTCGCACAGCCCGTCCATGCCCGACAGAATGCGGATGCCCGTTCCCTCCAGTGCGCGATCCAGCGTTTGTTCGCCCGCCTTAACGCCGATACAGACGGCTTGCGCGCCGATTGCCAGCGCCTGTTCCGCCAGCAGTGCCGCGTTGTGATGCGCGGACAATGCTTTCAC
>JASGGY010000004.1:0-100640 GCA_047602575.1 Oscillospiraceae bacterium | reverse complement strand
CTGCGCAATGTCATCAGCCGAAAGACCTCTTACAGCTCCAAACAGATTCTCATCCCTTTTTTCCAGAACACGGACTTTGAACTGCTTGAAATCCGGTGCGAACACATACCGAAATGGTTTGAAAAGGAGCTACCGAAATTGAATCTTGCGTTGCGCAGCGAGCAGTACCAAAGCTGCATGAAGGTTTTTGTAACGCCGCGCTGCTGAATGACGAGGTGTGCCGCACTAAATTTTCGCGAGGAGAATTTTGTTATGACCATCCAGTATCTTCAGCACATTGAATTTGAGAATCCCGGAAGCATTTTAACATGGGCAAGCGAAAAGGGTGTAACTGTGAACCGGACGCTGCTGTTTGCAGGCGAAGTGCTGCCGCAGCCGGACGCATTTGACTGGCTCGTCGTGATGGGCGGACCAATGAATATTTATGAGGAGGACAAATACCCGTGGCTTGCGGCTGAAAAAGCGCTCATCCGTGCGGCGGCAGGCGCAGGAAAGACCATCATCGGGCTTTGTCTGGGCGCACAGCTGATTGCCGACGCGCTCGGCGGAAAAGTCACGCGCAACCCCGCGGTTGAAATCGGCTGGCATACAATCAAGCTCACCGACGCGGCACGGCGCAGTGAGAAGCTGAGCTTCCTTCCCGATGAAGCGGTTGTTTTTCAGTGGCACGGCGATACGTTCAGCACGCTGCCCACCAATGCAGTTCAGCTTGCGGAAAGCGAAGCCTGCGCGAACCAGGCGTTTTGTGTGGGCGATCAGAGTACGGGTTCCAGTTCCATATGGAAAACACGCCGGAAATCATTGAAAGCTTACTGCAAAACTGTGCCGACGAAATGATCGGGGGCGCATTCGTACAGTCCGCCGCAGAAATCGCCGCGCACCCCGCGCATATCACCCAATGCAACGCCTATATGCACAGGTTCTTGGATGAATTATACTGGAAATGAGAAGACGGGATTTGTGCATGGACAAAATGTTGTGCCGATATGTGCGCAGGTTTGTGAGTCCTGTTCCCTGAACGTACCCCCACCACCTCGAACCTCCCATTCACACACAAAAACACGGGAGCCGCACTGCGCGGTTCCCGTGTTTTTGTGTGTCGGATGGCTACAGTGTCACCTTGCGCTTGCTGCCGCGTTCCTCATACTTGAGTTTGGTCGCAAGCCCGCCACGGATATGGCGTTCGCGCTTGTTCTGCTCAAGCACCTCCTTTACCTGCTCATAAAGCTGCGGTTTGATTTTGCTGAGTTTTTCGGAAACATCTTTATGTACTGTGCTTTTGCTTATTCCAAACTGACTTGCCGCGGCTCGTACAGTCGCTTTGTTCTCCAGAATATACTCGCCCAATATAATTGCGCGATCCTGATCCTTTGGCAGTTCCATACATCTCACTCCAATACACATTTTTGTAAATATATATGCGAAAATTGAAGCTTTATGTACAGATCATGCCTGTTCGCAGAAACCGCCGGAAATATGGCAGTCCGGTATAATACCGCCCAAACAGCCGCCCGGCGTACAGACCATATCACGAAAAAACTCCTCCCGCGGCTGCGGAAGGAGTCGTTTTTTGTGCGGGAAACTACTTGTTGATCACATGACCGTGTTTTTCAAGCAGCACTTTGATTTTCTCGTGCGGGTCAAGAATGGACGAAATCGACAGATCGTGGTTGAGCGAGGCAATGAAATAGGCAATATACTTCGCGCAGTCCACCTCATAGAACCACGGACGGGCAAGCAGCTCCGGCGTGCGGTAGGTGAGGTTTGTGCCGAAAACGCCGTCGATGATGCCGTCGGCGTAAGCCTTGTCGAAGGTATCAAGCCCGTTGGTGAATATCGCGTAGGTTGCGTAGGCGAAAATGCGCTTAGCCTTGCGTTTTTTCAGTTCTACCGCGATGTCGAGAACGGACTCGCCGGACGAAATGATGTCGTCGGAGATGAAAATGTCGCGTCCGGCAACGTCATTGCCCAGATATTCGTGCGCGACAATCGGGTTTCTGCCGTTGACCATGACTGAATAATCACGGCGCTTGTAGAACATTCCCATGTCAACGCCCAGCACGGAGGCGTAGTACATATTGCGGTTGATTGCGCCCTCGTCAGGGGAGACCACCATGAAGTGATCCTTGTCCAGATTGATGTCCTTGATGTTGCGGAACATGGATTTCAGAACTTGATAAGAGGGGATGATGTTGTCAAAGCCCATCAGCGGTACGGCGTTCTGCACCTTGGGGTCGTGCGCATCAAAGGTCACGATGTTCGACACGCCCATCGCGTGCAGCTCCTGCAGCGAAACCGCACAGTCAAGTGATTCGCGGTAAATGCGTCTGTGCTGGCGTCCGCCGTAAAGCACCGGCATGATCACGTTGATGCGGTAAGCCTTGCCGCCCGCCGCCTGAATGATGCGCTTTAAATCCTGATAATGATCATCGGGGGACATAGCATTTTCTTCGCCGAACATTTTGTACTTGCAGTTGTAATTTCCCACATCGATGAGGATGAACAGGTCGTTGCCGCGCACGGTGGAGCGGATAAAGCCCTTTCCGTCGCCGGAAGCAAAGCGCGGGCACTGTGCGTCAATGAGATAGGACTCGTCGCTCAGACCGCTCTGTGTCGCCCATTTGATCAGATAGCTGTTGATTTTCTCGCCCAGTTCCTTTGCGCCCTCCATGGCGATAAATCCCAGCGGCGCGACTTTTGTCTGCGGGTCAAACAGAAGCTTGTTGTTTTCCATCTTGATTAACCATCCCTTTCGTGTTTCCATGCTCTATAAAATCAGAATATATCCTGTTTTTTCCTTCTTGCACGCCTTACGTTGATGAGAACGGTTGCCGCAACCGCAAAGAGCAGGCAGACAGGAACAAACCATGACGCACGCGAATGCTCGATTTTCAGTGAAATCCAAAGCTTTTGCAGCTCGTTGTTGGTGTCCTCGGAGAGGTTAAGAAACACCTCTGTGTGGTCGGCTAAGTACTGCTCGTCCGGACAGCGCAGGGGATTTTCCTTTTCCTCGTCGCTCAGCAGGGCATACGCGCCCGTGTGCGGCGTGGAATAGCCGACATACTCGGTATTGGTGAATGCAATTTCGGTTTCGTTGAGGAAATTGATATACATCTCCGCGGCTTCCTTGTTCTCGGCATTGACCGGAATCGCACAGGCATCGACAAAGCGATTTGTGCCATCCTCAGGGATGCAGTAGGAGAGATCGGGGTTGTCGTCCATCATGGTGATCACGTCGCCGGCATAATAGGGGGCAATCGCCGCGGAGCCGCTTCCCATTTTATCAAAAATTTCGTCCATGACATAAGCCTGCACAAGGGGTTTTTGCTTTTTTAAAAGTGATGCGGCTTGCGCAAGCTCGCCGGTGTCCTCTGTATTGAGGGAATAGCCCAGATACTTCAGCGCGATGCCGAACGCGTCACGGGGGTTATTGAACATCAGAATTTCACTCGAATAGGCTTCGTTCCAGAGATCCTTCCAGCCGGTGATTTCGCCGTTCACTTTTTTGGTGTTATACACAATGCACACAATGCCCCAGAGATAGGGGACAGTGTATTCATTTGTCGGGTCGTACTCCAGCCCCTTATACGCATCGCCGATGTAGCTGTAGTTGGGGATGTTGTTAAAATCAAGCTTTTGCAGCAGTCCTTCTTCAATCATCCGCGCGATCATATAGTCCGATGGGATCACCACGTCATAATTCGCGCCACTGCTCTTGATTTTCGCATAAAGCTCCTCGTTCGACGCATAGAGGGTATAGTTGACCTTGATGCCGGTTAGCTCCTCAAAGGCTTTGTTCACATCGATGTATTCGTCGTCGTTGACGCTCATGTATTCGCCCCAGTTGGCGACATTGAGAGTGATATCCGCGTCTTTGAGGCGGGAATAATCATAATCCGACAGCATATCCTCGGTCAACGTGTTGCCAAGCTCATAGCCCTCGTCCGCTTCGGATTCTGTTTCCTCCGCCGATGCGGGGATACCCGACGGCAATGTGCCGGCGTAAGCGGTCAGCAGCACGCACAGCAGCACAAAACTGATGGTCAGACAAATAAACTTTTGCAGCCGCAGAAAATAACGTCCGCCCATATGTACCGCTCCTTTGATTAAAATCTAAGCCCGCGCTTCCGCAAGCAGCTTGCGTTGGGTGATCAGTTCCTGTCGTTCCCGTCGCAGCTTCCTGTTTTCCAGAACATTTTTAAGAATCAAAATCAGCGCGATCGTGACGAAGATGATGGTAGACAGCGCATTGATTTCCGGCGAAACCTTTCGTCTTGTCATGGAATAAATCGTAATCGGCAGCGTTTCCATCTGTGTGCCGGCGGTGAAATAGCTGACCACGAAGTCGTCGATGGAATACGTCAGCGCCATGAGAAAGCCGCTGAAAATGCCAGGCATGATTTCCGGTATCACAACCTTAAAGAACGCCTGCCGCTCGCTGCAGCCGAGATCCTGCGCGGCTTCCACGAGATTGGGATTCATCTGGCGCAGCTTTGGCATCACGCTGTAAATCACATACGCCACGTTAAAAGAAATGTGCGCTAAGATCAGGGAGAAAAAGCCGAAGCTGAAATGAAAGTGATCCACAAAATAGCTGAACAGCAGCATCAGCGAAACGCCCGTGATGATTTCCGGATTGATAACGGGAATATAGGTTACATTCATCACCACGGCCTTTGCACTGCGGCGTAGGTTGCGGATGCCGATTGCCGCGGACGTGCCGAGGATGGTCGCCAGGACTGATGAAACGACGGCAATGATGATGGTGTTCATCAGCGCGGTTA
The DNA here is from genome assembly GCA_047602575.1 of Oscillospiraceae bacterium. Taxonomy (GTDB): domain Bacteria; phylum Bacillota; class Clostridia; order Oscillospirales; family Ruminococcaceae; genus UBA1366. The sequence goes on along the minus strand of JASGGY010000004.1, from coordinate 95,856 downwards.
AAATTGCTTCGTTGTGAATAAGCTTCCGGTACCAGTCCAAACTAAAACCTGTGAAAACGGAGTTGGACTTTGATTCGTTGAACGAGAACACAATCAACACCACGATGGGGATGTACATAAACACAAAGAACGCGTACAGATAAAGCTTTGCCCACCATTTGTTTTTCATACGGGTCCTCCGTTTCGTAATTTTTTGAACAGGGAGTGCTATGCCACGCTTTCCTCGCTGCCGAACTGGTTGAAAATGCTCATGATCAGCAGCACGATAACCATCAGCACAATCGCCATCGCCGAGCCTAAATGCGGGTTGTAGGATGTGCCTAAGAACTGCGCGTCGATGATATCGCCGATGAGGTCGTTTGTGCCGCCGCCGAGCATGCGCGAGATGATAAAGGTTGATACGCTTGGCACGAACACCGTGATGATGCCGGTGTTGATTCCCTGCATTGAAAGGGGAATGATGACGTTTTTCAGCACCTGTAGGTTAGAAGCGCCCAAGTCCTGCGCGGCTTCAATCACGCTGCGGTCGATTTTTGTCATCACCGAATACAGCGGCAGAATCATAAACGGCAGATAGTTGTAGACCATGCCCAGCACCACTGCGCCGGAGTTGTTGAGCATATTGAACGGCCCGATGCCGAACAGCCCCAGGAAGCGGTTGATCAGTCCGTTTTCGTCGAGCAGCGTCATCCATGCGTAGGTGCGCAGCAGGAAGTTGATCCACATCGGCAGAATCATGATCATCAGCAGCGTAGATTGCTTGTTGGGCATTACCCGCGAAATGATGTATGCCACCGGAAAGCCTGTGACAATGCAGATTACCGTTGCGACAAAAGCAAAACCTACGGAGCGGAACAACACGTCCATATAGTCGCTCATCTCGACGATATGGGAAAGTGTCGGCTTTCCGTCCGAGGTTGTAAAGGCAAAATATACCACCAGCAGCAGGGGAATGACCGTAAAAACAGACATCCAGATCAGATACGGCGCGGCAATGGCTCTTGACTTCATTCTCTCACTGCTTTCTGTAGGTGGATTTTCGGGGGAAGCGGGAGTCAGCTCTCGCTTTTTTTCATGATATGAATGTCAATCGCACCGAATGCCATGCCCACCAGCGCGCCGGGGGCTTCGCTCTGCGTGGAATGTATCGTCCATTTATAGCCCAGCGCATCCACCATCATTTCATAATGCACGCCCTTGAAGATCACCGTTTCGACCACGCCGGTGATTTGCCCCTTGACCTGCGGAACAAGTTTAATGTCCTCAGGACGAATGACGACGTCCACCAGCTCATCCCGGTCAAAGCCCTTGTCCACGCAGACAAATTCCTTGCCCGCGAATTCCACTAGAAAATCCTTGCGCATGATGCCGTCGATGATGTTGCTCTCGCCGATAAAATCCGCCACAAAGGCGTTGACCGGCTCGTTGTAAATGTCAACGGGCGTTCCCATCTGCTGGATTTCGCCGTTGTTCATGACCACCACCGTGTCGGACATGGTCAGGGCTTCCTCCTGATCGTGCGTGACGTAAACGAAGGTAATCTCCAGATTCTGCTGAATTTTCTTCAGCTCAATCTGCATATCCTTGCGCAGCTTTAAGTCCAGCGCGCCGAGCGGCTCGTCAAGAAGCAACACCTTCGGGCGGTTGACAAGCGCGCGGGCGATTGCCACACGCTGCTGCTGACCGCCGGAGAGATTATGCACCGAGCGCTTCTCGAAGCCCTTCATGTTCACAAGCTTCGAGCATTTCGCCCACGCGTGTGCGGATTTCCTTTTCCGAAAGCTTCTGTAATTTCAGCCCGAAGGCAATGTTTTCAAAAATATTCAGGTGCGGGAACAGCGCGTATTTCTGGAACACCGTGTTCACCTGGCGTTTATGGGGCGGCAGCTTGCTGATTTCCTTGCCGCTGAAATACAGCTCGCCGCTTTTCATCGTGACAAAACCGCCGATGATGCGCAGCGTCGTGGTTTTGCCGCAACCGGAGGGTCCGAGCAGCGTAACGAACTGCTTGTCCACAATATCAAGGCTGATGCTGTTGAGGATGATTTCCTCGTCAAACTCGACGACGGCATCCCGCAGGCTGATGATTGTGCTGTTCAATGCTTTCATCCGCTCCCTTTCGCCGCGCGGGCGACAAGATAGAAAATATCCATTAAGATTATATAATAATTATGCCGTTTTGACAATAGCCTTTGCGCATTTTTATGTTTTCTCACAAAAAACTGTCGCTTTTTCCGGTAAGTTTTCAAGAATCGTGCGAACGTGAAATGCTGAAACGTTTTCATTTGGCTGAGAAACAAACAAGAACGCCGCAGTGTGCGGTGCGCGGTTTGTGTTAAACGCTGATTTAACGAAAATCGCTTGACAATCCAAGCGAAAAAATGTTATTCTAAATATACTATTTTTATCAAAAGCAATCGGAAAGGGCGCGGTTATGTTGAAAAAAACATTTATTACAAAAGAGCAGGCACAGGAAATCATCAAGGAATTCCCTACGCCATTCCATATTTATGACGAAACAGGCATCCGCGAAAACGCGCGCAAGATGAACAAAGCATTTGCGTGGAACAAGGGCTTCAAGGAATACTTTGCTGTTAAAGCCACACCGAACCCGTTCATCCTCAGGATTTTGCAGGAGGAGGGCTGCGGCGTGGACTGCTCGTCCCTGACGGAGCTGATGATGAGCGAGGCTTGTGGCTTTTCCGGCAGCGACATCATGTTTTCCTCCAACGTCACGCCGAAGGAGGACTTCCTGTTGGCGAGAAAGCTGGGCGCTTACATCAACCTGGATGATTTTACCCACATTGACTACTTAGACAAGCTTTGCGGCATTCCGGAAACCATCTTCTGCCGTTACAATCCTGGCGGACACATCGAAATCGAAAACCAGATTATGGACAACCCCGGCGAAGCGAAATTTGGCTTCACCAAGCAGCAGATGATTGACGGCTTCCGGATATTAAAAGAAAAGGGTGCGAAATTTTTCGGCATCCACGCGTTTCTTGCCTCAAACACTGTGACAAATGCGTATTATCCCCAGCTTGCGCGGGAGCTGTTCGAGCTGGCGGTTGAGCTGAAAGAAAAAACCGGCGCGGACATCCGTTACATCAATCTATCCGGCGGCGTGGGCATCCCGTATCTGCCGGACGCCGCGCCGAATGACATTCTCGTCATCGGCGAAGCGGTGCACAAGGCGTTTGATGAGGTGCTTGTGCCGGCGGGCATGGACAATGTGGCGATTTTCACGGAGCTCGGGCGCTTTATGCTCGCGCCTTACGGGCATCTGGTCGCCGCGGCGATCCACGAAAAGCACATCTACAAGGAATACATCGGGCTGGACGCTTGCGCGGCGAACCTGATGCGCCCGGCAATGTACGGCTCGTATCACCACATCACGGTTCTGGGCAAGGAAAACGTACCCTGCGATCACAAATATGACGTGACGGGCGGACTTTGCGAGAACAACGACAAATTCGCCATCGACCGGATGCTTCCGAAGATCGACGTCGGCGATATCCTTGTGATTCATGACACCGGCGCGCACGGCTCGGCGATGGGATACAATTACAACGGCAAGCTCCGCTCCGCGGAAGTCCTGTTACAGGCGGACGGAACAACAAAGCTTATCCGCCGCGTCGAAACCCCCGCGGACTATTTCGCGACGCTCGATTTCACGGACTTTTTCAAGAAATAAAGCTTACACAAAATCAAACAGCACCGCAGGAGCAAGATCCTGCGGTGCTGTATTTTTTTATTCAGCGCATTGAAAAAGCATGCGATTACATCTCGATTTTTGAATAATCGCTTAAATCGGGCAGCTTCGTCAGCTTTTCGTCAGCCGTTGCTTTGAAGCTGGTGATTTTCAGGATCGCAACTGATTCTCCTCCGGTCTGCGTGTCAATGGCTTTGATGTCCCCACTGTCCTTGTCAAAGTAATACACAGCCGTAACCTTGCCGGCGGTCGGATCGGTGATGATGTAAGTTTCCGTGATATACTCCGTACCGTCGAGTGTCGCAAGCTTTGTCTGCGTCGGCTTCATATCATCACCTAAAACAGGAAGGTCAACTGCTGTGCTGATATCCACATTATCCATGACGTAATATTGTTTTAAACTGGGAATCAGGACATACATTTTTCCGTCCGCAAAATACATATCAGACTTCACGCCGGCGGATTCCGTTTTCGCATAGCCTTTGTTGCCGGATACTACCATCGTCATCGAAAGCTCTGTTCCCGCCATATTTGCGGACATCTCCATGGTGTATTTGCCGCCTGCCATGGATTTTGTAAATGCCTTGGCATAAGCACCGTCGTTTTTAAAGTCGCCGGAAGCAGGCAATTCGCTTGTCGCCGTCTGGGTGGTCAGAATGGTGGTTGTGGTCGCTTGGGTGGTCGTCGTTACCGCGGAATTGGCTGCGGTTGTGGTTGTTGTGTTTGCTGCCGATTTGGAATCATCCGAGGACGGGTCTTCCTTTCCGCAAGCGGAGAGCAGGGAAATGCTCATCAGCAGAGACAGTGACAGCGCGAGAATTTTTTTCATCATCATTTCCTCCAATAATATATTTTTTTATTACCATTTTAATTTTACCGCACAAAAGAAAGTTTGTCAAGTTTTTAACATAAAAACGGTCAAGAAATGTCGTTTTTTTATCGTTATTCGCTTTCCCAGCCGTTTAAATATCGCTCCTGCTCGGGCGAAAGCGCGTCGATTTTCATCCCCCATGCCGCGAGCTTGCGTTGTGCGACTTCTTTGTCCACCGCTTCCGGAACGGAAATAATGCGCTCCGTCAGCTTATCCTTGTTTTGAACCAGATACAGCGCCGAAAGCGCCTGAATCGCAAAGCTCATGTCCATGATTTCCGCCGGATGCCCGTCGCCCGCCGCGAGGTTCACAAGCCTGCCCTCGCCGATGACGTAGAGCGTTCTGCCGTTTTTAAGGGTGTAGCCGATGATGTTGTTGCGTGCGGGCGCGGAGGAAACCGCAAGCCTGCGCAGACCGGCGACATCCACTTCGCAGTCGAAATGCCCCGCGTTGCAAAGAATCGCACCGTCCTTCATCTGTTCAAAAGCTGTCTGCGTGATGACGTCCTTGCAGCCGGTGACGGTGACAAAAAAGTCTCCGATTTTTGCCGCTTCCGTCATGGGGAGAACCTGAAAGCCGTCCATGACTGCTTCCATTGCCTTGATGGGGTCGATTTCTGTGACAATGACCGATGCGCCGAGTCCCTTTGCGCGCATCGCAACGCCCTTTCCGCACCAGCCGTAGCCCGCGACGACGACGTTTTTTCCCGCGACAATAAGGTTTGTGGTGCGGTTGATGCCGTCCCAAACCGACTGCCCTGTGCCGTAGCGGTTGTCGAACAAATACTTGCAGCGCGCGTTGTTGACCAGCACCATCGGAAATTCGAGTTTTCCCGCGCGGTTCATCGCGATCAAACGCAGAATACCGGTGGTAGTTTCCTCACAGCCGCCAATGACGTTTGGCAGAAGTGCAGGATACTCGTTGTGAATCAGATTGACCAAATCGCCGCCGTCGTCGATGATGACGTTGGGCGCAGCTTCAATCACAGCGGCAGTGTGGGCGTGGTATTCCTCGGGTGTGGCATTGTACCATGCCCAGACATTCAGCCCGTCATGCACCAGCGCAGCGGCAATGTCGTCCTGCGTGGAAAGGGGATTGCTGCCGGTGATGAACATCTCCGCGCCGCCTGCGGCAAGCACCTTGCACAGATACGCGGTTTTCGCCTCAAGGTGAATGCTCAGTGCCACGCGCAGCCCCGCAAAGGGCTTGTCACGCAGAAATTCCTGCTCATAGCCGCGCAGAAGGGGCATATTCTGTTTGACCCAGTTAATTTTTTGTGTGCCGCTCTCCCAGAGGGCGGGGTTTCTGATGATGCTCATCGGGATTCCTCCGTTTTATCATTGTATTTGGAATATCCTAATGATACCACATCCCGCGGCGCAATGCAAGCGCTTTAAGCGGCACAAATTTCACAGCGCGGCGGAACACAGAGAACGCCGCTTTCTTCCATACGGATGGCAGGTCAGTTTATTAAAATAATTTCGATCAGGGTATTGACATGGAGTACACTCCAGGTGATAAACTGTTGATATGGACATCAATGACATCGCTTGCATGAGAATTTCTGCACATGTTTCACGATTTGAATCAAAATTAGAAACATAAAACAAGAAAGAGGGAAGATTGATGAAAAAGAAGATTCTAATTCTGTCCGCCAGTCCGCGAAAGGGTGGGAATTCCGACTTGCTGTGCGACGAATTTCAGAAAGGTGCTGCGGTGTCGGGGCATCTTGTTGAAAAGATTTTTCTGCGCGACCGGAAAATCGGCTACTGCACGGGCTGCGGGGTTTGCAACATCACGCACACCTGCGTTCAAAAAGACGACATGGCTGAAATTCTCGAAAAAATGGTGAATGCGGATGTCATTGCGCTGGCGACACCGGTGTACTTCTACTCGATGGATGCGCAGCTGAAAACGCTGATCGACCGAACCGTCGCGCGTTACACCGAACTCCGCAGCAAGGAGTTTTACTACATCCTCACTGCCGCGGACACCGACAAAACAATGCTCGAACGCACGGTCAGCGGCATCCGCGGGTTCACGCTCGACTGCCTTTCCGGCGCGAAAGAAAAGGGGATTGTCTACGGCACGGGTGCGTGGCAGATTGGCGATATCAAGCAAAAGCCCGCCTTGAAACTTACGTATGAAATGGGACAGAATGTGTAAAACAGTATCTGAAAGGATTGATAAAAATGACCATATCCGAAGCGTCAGCACAGTTTGGTTTAACGCCCGATACCCTGCGGTATTATGAAAAAATCGGCTTGCTCCCGCCCGTTCCGCGCAACAAAAGCGGTTTGCGCGATTACGACGAGGAATCGTGCAACTGGATCGGTTTCATCAAATGTATGCGGAGCGCGGGGCTTTCCATCGAGGTGCTGATCGAATATGTTTCGCTCTGGCTTCAAGGCGATGAAACGGTCGAGGAACGCCGTGCGCTGCTGGTTGCCCAGCGTAAAAAGCTGACGGACAAGCTGACCGAAATCCAAAGCACGATTGAGCGGCTGGATTTCAAGATTGATCATTATGACAAAACGCTGATGGGCATGGCGTTTGTGAAATCCAATCAAAGAGAATAATCATACTGATTCGACGCCCCGATGGATGAAGTATATTCTTGACGAAAGCAATGAAGCGCAGTTTAAAAAATTCGGCGTCAACGTGTTCGGGCTTGACGCATCGCTATCCGACATGGACGGCGCAAATCAGGCGATTGACGCGCTCAGCGCATTCCTGTTTGACACGCTCGGCTTGCAAAGCACGCTGATCGCAATCGGCATTGACGAAACAAATTTCGCACGCATGGCGCAGAAAGCCTGCGGCGGAATTCTGTACGGCTTTAAGCATCTTAATGCGCAGGATGTGGAAGCGATTTTCAGGATGTGCCTATAAAAGACATATAGCCCATAGAACCGGAAACGGCGGGAAAAGCGGAAAACCTGAAGCGGCAGCTGCATAAAATCCGTGTCTGATTTTGTCGAAAACCATTGACTCAACTGGTGTATTATGTATAATGAAAGCAGAAAACTTGAACTACGCTATCGGGACAAACCGCGCCTTTCGGTTTGTATGCGATGAATACGAGTTCACGATTTCTGCTTCCTGGTTTTAAGGTGAGCGAATACACCGGATTCAATCTAAAGCGGTGAGATCATGTGACAGCTTTCGTTGCAAAACCAGCCGTGACCATAAACATGCCAAGAATGCCTTTGAAAACCACGACATCGAGCAGTTGCGCAGATAAATAACCTTTTTACTGAACATCGGAATTTAGGTCGTTCAGAAGCTGCTCTAATAATAGTTCCTGATAACCTGCGCAACGAGTTTTTGGAAGATAGCTGTGGAGGTATGCCTACGCCGACGGATGTAATACCCCTTAATCCACTCGATAACGCACTGCCTAAACGCACTCGGCGCTGTCTTTTGTGCGTTGATGACCTAGAGTAAAATTCGCAAGGTGCAGTTCGTTTCATCGTTGATTTTAGCCCGCGGAGGAATTTTCCTTCGCGGGCTTTTTGCGTTTAATTTTTGTCCGGACACGAAAAGTAAACCGCCAAATATGAAACAAAAAAGCGCATGAAAAGCTTTTTTGTATTCATTTTCCTTAATTTAACCGATAAAAATCTACCGAAAATTCTTGACAACGCACCCCTTCGGTGGTATAATAAGATTGATAAAATTTTAACAATCCAGTTTGCGGCGTGCAGGCGCATCGCTTCTGGGAATTATTTTTCGACGCAAATCATAAATTTCGTCGGATTGAAACGGCATATCAAACAAAATCGAAAGGATGAATTACCATGCTCAAAGTAACTGTCTGTATAGGAAGCTCATGCCATCTGAAAGGCTCGCGGCAGATTGTCGAGCGATTTAACGCGTTGATCAAACAGAATAACCTCGCCGCAAGTGTGGAGTTAAGCGGAAAATTCTGCATGAACAGGTGCAGGGAGGGCGTTTGCGTAACGGTTGATGAGGAGAAATTCAAGGTCTCACCTGAATCCGCCGACGGCTTTTTTACCGGCGAAATCATGCCGCGGTTAAATTAAGGCAACGACAATGCTGAAATCATTCTGAAATAAAAAGGCGGTATAAAAATGGAAATCTACGTTTGTGTGGGCAGCTCATGCCATCTAAAAGGTTCGCAGAAGGTGATCGGGCTGATGAAAGCGGCGATTGCCGAACATCATCTGACCGAAACGGTAAAGCTTGCCGCCGCGTTCTGCTGCGGAAAATGCACCGAAAACGGCGTGAGCATCCGGATAGACTCTGAAGTGTATTGCGGAATCACCGAAGAAAGCTTTGCCGCGTTCTTCCGCGCGAACGTTCTTGGGCGATTGCTTCATCCAAACCTCTAATGCATGAATAGTGCGGCATTGCCCTTTAATAACGGAAAGGATGACCCTTACGAACGAATATCTGAAACTCAAGAAATCCAACTGCAAAAACTGCTATAAATGTATCCGGAGCTGTCCGGTCAAGTCGATCCGTTTTTCCGGAAATCAGGCGCATATCGTGGGCGACGCGTGCATACTCTGCGGGCAGTGCTTCGTGGTCTGTCCGCAGAACGCAAAGGTGATCCAAAGCGACACAGAGCGGGCAAAGCAGCTTATTTTCAACGGCGATGTTGTGGTGAGCGTCGCACCGTCGTTTGCGGCAAGCTTCGAGGGCGCATCAATCCGCACGATGGAAGCCGCTCTGAAACAGCTCGGCTTCATCGCCGCGGAGGAAACGGCAATCGGTGCGGGTTATGTGAAAACCCGTTATGAGGAAATTTTAAAAGCTGGAAGCGGTGTTTTAATCTCCTCCTGCTGCCACACGGTGAATCTGCTGATCAGGAAATATTACCCCGAAGCGCTTCATTCGCTCGCCCGCGTTATGTCGCCGATGGCGGCGCATTGCCAGAGCATAAAGGAGCGTTACAGTGGCGCAAAAACCGTTTTTATCGGTCCGTGTATTTCAAAAAAGGCGGAAGCCGACGACTATGACGGCATTGTGGACTGCGTTTTAACCTTTGAGGAGCTCAACGAGTGGTTTGCCGCGGAGGGAATCAACGTCGCGCGCGAGCATTTACCGCCCGATCAATGTGGCACGGAGCGGTTTTTCCCGACCTCCGGAGGTATCCTTAAGACAATGGAAAAGCTGCCCGACCGCAGCTATATACATATCGACGGGCTAGACAACTGCATCAAGGTGCTTGAGGAGCTTTGCCACTCCGCTCCCGACGGCGCAAAGCGTTGCTTCATTGAAATGTCAGCCTGCGCGGGAAGCTGTACGGGCGGCCCTGTCGCCGGCGTCAACCGCACCTCGCCGCTTTCAGATTTCGTCAGCATCAGCCGTTACGCGGGTACGGGGAATCTGGCGCTTCCCGAAACAAAGGGAAGCCTCGTGCGCGAACACAGCTATCTCGGGTTAAACCGCACCCTCCCCAGCAGTGCCGAAATCAACGAGGTTCTGCGCAAGATGGGAAAAACCAAACCAGAGGACGAGCTGAACTGCTCAACCTGCGGCTATAACACCTGCCGCGAAAAGGCGGTTGCCATCTGTCAGGGCAAGGCTGATCTGACCATGTGCCTGCCGTTTTTAAAGGACCGCGCGGAGTCGTTCTCGGACAATATCATCTCAAATACGCCCAACGCCATCATCGTCCTCAATGAAGCGCTGGAGATTCAGCAGATCAACAACGCCGCCCTTAAGCTGACAGGACTGACCGCCGCTTCGGACGTTCTCGGCGAACATATCATCAGGCTTTTTACGCCGACCGATTTTTTCAATGTCATGGATTCCGGAAAGAATATCCACGACAAAAAGCTCTACCTTGCCGAGTACGGCAAGTATCTCGAGGAAACCGTTATCTACGACAAAAGCTATCACATTTTAATCTGCATTCTCCGCGACGTGACCGAAGCCGAAACGATCCGCCGCCGCAAGGAGTTGGTCAGCGCAAGCGCAATCGAAATCACCGACAATGTGATCGATAAGCAGATGCGCGCCGTGCAGGAAATTGCGCTTCTGCTCGGCGAAACCGCCGCGGAAACAAAAATCGCGCTCTCAAAGCTGAAAGGATCGCTCACCGATGAATAACCGCTGCCTTGATATCGGATTTCACAGTCTGAATAAATTCGGCGAGCAGCTGTGCGGCGACCATGTCGAGGTCGTAGAGCAAAACGGCGGCGACGGAAACGAGGACGTTGTCGTTGTCCTTGCGGATGGGCTGGGGAGCGGCGTTAAGGCAAATATCCTATCAACGCTGACCTCGAAAATCATTTCCACCATGATGGCGAACGGCATGCCGATCGAGGAATGCGTTTCCACCATCGCCGCAACCCTCCCCGTCTGCTCGGTGCGAAAGGTCGCGTATTCGACGTTTACGATCATTGTCGTCAGAAACGGCGAGGAAGCGGAAATTATCCAGTATGATAACCCGAACGTAATTCTTTTACGCGACGGAAAAAATGTCGAGCTGCCCGTAACATCCGTTACGGTCGAGGGGAAAAACATTCTACGCTCGAAAATTAAAATCAGGGAGAACGACGTTTTTGTCGCAATGAGCGACGGCGCGGTTTATGCCGGCGTCGGAAAAACGCTGAACTACGGCTGGCAGAGAGAAAATATCGTCAGCTTTATGGAAATGATGTATGACGCCGATTTCACAGCCAAAACCCTCTCGGCGATCCTCCTTGAGCAGTGCGCAAAGCTTTACGGCTATGAACCGGGTGACGATACAACCGTCTGCACCGTCCGCGTCCGCACAAGAGAGCCGATGAATATCCTCATCGGTCCGCCGTCAAATCCCGACGACGCGCAGCGCATGATGAAGCTCTTTTTCAGCCGCCCGGGTCGCCATATTGTCTGCGGCGGAACAACCTCAACCATCGCCGCGGATTTTCTGCAAAGCGAAATAACATCCGATATGGATTATTTTGATCCGGAAATCCCGCCGACAGCCAAAATCAAAGGCGTTGACCTTGTCACAGAGGGCATTATCACAATCAATAAAACGCTGTCATACGCGAAGAATTACCTCGACGACAATAGAAGCTATAAAGAGTGGAGCTTTCAAAAAGACGGCGCGTCGCTGATCGCGAGAATGCTGTTTGAAAACGCAACTGACATCAGTTTTTTCGTCGGTAAAGCCGTAAACCCGGCCCATCAGAACCCAGCCCTGCCAATCCACTTCAACATAAAAATGCACCTCGTGGAGGAACTTGCAGAAGCCCTGCGAAAAATGCGCAAAAATGTCGTGATCAGTTACTTTTAGTTTTTATCATGAAATTCATTGTATAACCGCGCAGTGCGATTTTGCATAACACCTTATCAATCATCAGGTTTAAAACGACCGGCATAAAGAAGCACGCATTTCTCCCAGACACAACAACGGGATCCCAAAGGCTCAATGACCCTTTGGTGAGTGGGTTGGGGACAAGCAGCCCCGAAGAGCGCATATCAATTTTAAAGGAGCATAAAATGAGGAAATTTGATACGCAGGTACAGTACCTGAAATACAAGGTGCTGTGCGAAACAGCGCGGCAGGCATGGAACGGAACGCTGTTGGAGCAGATCACGGAGATACCGAAGAAAATCATATCGGGGAAGGAACCGACGACACGATGCTGCGTCTATAAAGAGCGCGCGATTGTGTCGGAGCGCGTGAAGCTTGCGCTCGGCGGGGATAAGAGCAACCCGAACGTCATTGAAGTGATCGAGCTTGCGTGTGATGAGTGTCCGGTCGGCGGGTATGAGGTAAGCGCCGCGTGCAGAGGCTGCCTGGCTCATCGGTGTGAGGATGTCTGCCGCCGGGGAGCGATTCTATACGACGCAAACCGAAAAGCCTACATTGACAAAACGAAATGCGTTGAGTGCGGCGCGTGTGCAAAGGTCTGCCAGTACAGCGCCATTGTCAATCACAAGCGCCCGTGTCAGGTCGCGTGCAAAACAAAAGCAATCACCATGAACGAGGACAAGAGCGCGAAGATTAACGACGAAAAGTGCGTTGCCTGCGGCGCGTGTGTCTATCAATGCCCGTTCGGCGCGATTATGGACAAGTCGTATATCCTCGACGCAATCGAACTGCTGAAGGACAGGGAAAAGACCAATACAAGGGTTTATGCCGTCGTCGCACCGTCCATTTCAAGCCAGTTTGTCTATGCCGAGCTTGGACAGGTCATCTCGGGAATCAAAGCGCTCGGCTTTCACAGCGTCGTTGAAGCTGCGCTTGGCGCCGACATGGTCGCCTTTGCGGAATCGCAGGAGCTGTACGAAAAGGGCTTTCTCACAAGCTCGTGCTGCCCGGCGTTTGTGTCGTACATAAAACAACAGTTCCCGTCGCTCGCCGATCAGATTTCACATAATCTCTCGCCGATGGCGGAAATCGCGCGTTACATCAAAAAAAGCGACCCCGACAGCCGCGTGATTTTTATCGGTCCGTGCATGGCGAAAAAAGCCGAAGCCCAGCTCGAGGCGGTCAAGCCGTTCGTTGACTGCGTCTTAACCTTTGAGGAGCTTCAGGCGCTGTTCGACAGCCGCGATATAAACCTGATGACGCTCGAAAAAGATGTCCTCGACAACGCATCGTATTTCGGAAGAATTTTCGCGCGCAGCGGAGGACTGACCGACGCCGTCGCCGAGGGGCTTAAAGAACACGGCTACGAGGACTTTGCGCTGAAAGCCGCCGTTTGCAGCGGAATCGAGGAGTGCCGCACGGCGCTGATGAAAGCGTCGAGGGGCGTCGGCGGAATCAATTTCATCGAGGGAATGGCGTGCGCAGGCGGCTGTATCAACGGCGCAGGCTGCCTGACACACGGCGAAAAGAACCGCAGCGACGTGGACAAATACGGCAGAGAAGCCCTTGAAAAGAACATTTCGGACGCGATCAGTATACTTTAATAGTTGACATTGCGGTGCGCGGACGGGCAGATCATAATGCTTTAAGCGCTGTGTATATGCGCCTAGGTAAAAACGAGGTCGCCGGTTCGAATCCGGTTAGCAGTTCCGCAAAACGGGATGTTTGGATTAGGTCGCATTCACTTTTCAGTGGGTGCGATTTTTGCGTTCTATGAAGTTGAGTTGTATACAACGAATGAGTCATTGACTTGGGACTTCTATGTGATATAATGAAAGCAAGCTAGAGTTAGATGGGTTTGATCATGGTATCAAGTAAAATCGAAAGGAGCATCACCATGTTGTATTTATCGCTAAATTTAAAGAAGCACAGGTTGTTGAGAAACCTGACGCAGGAGGATCTCGCGAATTATCTTCACATCACGCCGCAGAGCGTTTCAAAATGGGAGCGCGGCGAGAGTTATCCGGATATCGCCTTCTTGCCGGCACTGGCGAATATTTTCGAAACGAGCATTGATACGCTGATGGGAATGCACACGATTCGCGCGGAGCAGACGCGCTATCAGATTCACAAAGCGGCGAATGAATTTCAGCGCAATGGGGATTACGAATCCGCGGAAAAAGTTTACCGCGCTGCGCTGCTGACATACCCGAACAAACCCGGGATGATTCTCGGTTTGGCGGGGGTGCTGGCTTTGCAGGGGAAGTCAGAGGAAGCCGTCGAGCTGATGGAACGCGGGCTGCCGCTTTCCGTCAATGAAAAGCAAAAAGCTACCATGCGCGCAGTGCGCTGCTTTCTGTATCTCAAATGTGGGAAAACCGACAAGGCAAATGCGTTGGCGGCGGAGCTTCCTCACACAAGGGAAAGTCGTGAAGCGATACAGCCGCTTATTTCAGACGGGATGGAAGCCGGCGAAATCGATTCCTGCATCAGGCATATTCTGCTTGGAATTTGAACATAGCGTGTTGCCTAATCCTTTTATACGCAAAAATATCGCCGGGCTGGCATTCTAATGCTTTGCAAAGAGCTTCCAGCGTTGAAAACATAACGGTCAATTATGAATGATATGTGATGCAAATACAATACTTATTGGCGGAGGTCAATCCAGAATATTTGTTGAAGCTTACCTTCATGCAAATTCTCGCAAGCAAGTACTCCTCCGCAAGTCAGCGCAGTTGCGCTTGAAGCGATGTTATCCTTATCGCACGAAATCATAACTTTTGAAATCTTTATTTGCCTTGCTACATCTAAAACAAGCATTAATTGCTGCTTGCCATATCCGTTTTTTCTTTCGGACGGGCGGATATTATAACCGATATGACCGCCGCTTGTTTTCAATTCAGGCGTCAGATCGTGACGAAGTTGAATAGAACCAATAATTCTGTTATCACTTTTTCTGATTGAAAAATATGTTGTTGCTGATACACCAAAATGTGATGTTCCGGCATTTTTTGTTTGCGCTACCCTTGTAAGCCACTCATCATAGCTGCTATATTTCATAAAACTGCAACTGCCGTTTATCCACGATTCGCCAGAATCTATATGCTCCTGCCTGTATTCCATCGCCGGTATTTCAAGCTCTTTTAAGGGTTCTGCTAATTCAATTTCGCACATATTAACCACCCCAAATCACATAAATATTCACGCACTTAATTTTACCATAAAACAAACCCACCGTCAACCGATTTTTTCAATTGACGGTGGGGTTGTTGACAAATGTTTTGCCTGTTGATAAAATGGACCTCTCCTGATTTTGTGTGCAAGTTTTCAGGCGCTTATTAATCATGAATCAGTATAAATAGTTCATTCTTGGGTTTATATATTTCTGCTCGTCAACAAGCAAAACCAATCCCCACGGAAACAAAAACAGTTCGCAATGAATACAATTTCGTTCTTAAAAGGAAAAAAGTCAGATGTCAGAAGCCTAGAAATCGAGAGTTTCCTCCTGATTTCTAACTTCTGACTTCTGACATCGAACCTCTATTTGGTGCCGCTGACCGGACTTGAACCGGTACGGGGGTTAGCCCGAGGGATTTTAAGTCCCTTGTGTCTGCCGATTTCACCACAGCGGCATGAAATGGAACTTAATAATTATATCACATTACTGCGCGGTTGTCAAATTTTTTTCAGCAACTTTTGTTATTTTATTTTCCCAGAATACTGTGACGAGCCTGATTGGATAAAGATAACGTTCGTTTGAATCTCGTTGTCGGGAACCATCCTTTTTGAAGTGGAAAGAAACAGCTACCAAATGGTGGGCTTTATTTGCATTTTTGTCGAAAAAATCATGAAAACGATTGACAATAAAAAAACTATATGATAAAATTAGGTAATTAGAGAATTGGGCAACGCCGCGCAATTTTGGTATACAGGCATGCCATCAGAATTGTGCGAAACTGCCCTTGACAGAAAAGGTGATTGATTTGCTTGATTTGGTGTTATGTGATGATGATCCTGTTGTTTTAAAAAAACTTGCGCTGATTCTTGACCAGTGCGGTGCGGAGCTGACATTTCACACGTTTCTTTCCGCACAGGAATGCCTTACTTATTTACATGGGCAGAAAACGCTTTCCGCGGCGTTTCTTGACATCGAAATCGGTGAGCGGTCCGGAATAGCGCTTGCCGATGAAATCAAACAGCTTTTTCCGGAGTCGGAGATTATTTTTATGACAGGCTACTCCGAAAAATACATCCAGTCAGTGTTCCTCGGAAAATACAGCTGCAAACCCTTTGGATTTCTCACAAAGCCAATTAACGACAAGGTGGTTCACACCTTGATCGGACAGCTTGTTTTTCGCGAGCAATCTCCTTCGTCAGAGTTGTGTATGATCAGAACCGATCATGCGTACGTCCAAATTCGCCAGAGCGAAGTGCTGTATTTTGACTCGCTCAATGGTGCGTGTTATGTCAAGCTGGCAGACGGGCGGGAATTGAAAACAAAACACAATCTCAGCGAGCTTCAGGCGCTGTTATGTACGCCGAATTTTTTAAAGGTTCACAAAAGCTATGTGGTCAACATGGACAGGATTAAATCCTATTCCACTGTGGAAATCGTCATGGAGGACGGACATACGGTTTTCATCAGCCGTAAGAAGCAGCGGGAAATACGCTTGTTGTTTCATCGGTATTGGGGGATTGTCCGTGCGCAATGAGATCCTGCGCTAACATCCGCTGTTGCGATGTTTCAGAATCCGTGTCGCTTCCCAAACAGCAGCATCACCGTTACCCGAACCATTCAATCATAACTTGTCTTATTAAACGATCTGCTACTTATTTTAATAACGAATTTGAGGGCTGACAATGTTTATTGTTTACGTATTAAACTATACGATTATACAACCGGTTTTGTATGCGCTGTTTCCGCTGATTTTTCTGAAGCCCCGGTTAAACGACAAACTGACGTTCTTGATTTTTTACGTGGACAGTTTATGGATCGGACTGCTCTACTTCTTTATTCCGATTAATATGGGCTTTTCTTTTTCTTATATGTTAAGCTACGCATTGCTGTGCGTGCTGTTGTTTCAAAACAAACTGTTGTACAGACTGCTGTTTTTTTTCAGCTATATGGGCGTGATGATGCTGCTTGAAACCATCTTTATCCTATTGCTGACACAAATGTTTGATCATATTCAGATCAAGCGTGATTTTTCAATGCCCACACTTTTCGGCGCATCTTTTTCTAATACGGCGGTTGTTATTCTTTTTGTAATAAGCTTGTGGTTTCGGAAATCGAAATATTTCCGTTTGTATGAAAAACGGTTTATCAACCTGATGGTGGCGCTCACTGGTATAATGGCAGTCGGGATATCAATGATCTTGATGTTCTGGTATCTGCGCTTATATCATACCACAGAAGCGCAATTCTATGATCGCGTTGTGATTGCGGCGATCATCTGCGCGGCAATCATTATGCTTGTCGTTGTTATGCTGCGCGACCACGCGCACAGCAGCGAACTCAAACAGCACATTGCTCAACTGGAGCATCAGAAATCGCTTGAGTATCAATATTACCTCAATCTGCAAGAATCCCTTCAACAGGCGGCAAAGCAGCGGCATGATTTCAGCAATGCGCTGCAAACGGCGTATCACTTAATCGAAAGCGAAACGGAAAAGCCCGCCGCGATTGAAATTCTCAATGAAGTGCGCGACCGCAACGAGGTACGCTTTGCCACATGGTTCTGCCAAAACTCGATCATCAACGCCGTATTATATGACAAAAATAAAACGGCACGCGAAAGCGGAATCACATCCGAAATCACGGTGAAGATACCGGAAACGGTTTATATTTCAGAGATGGACTTATGCAGTATTCTTTCAAACCTGCTCGACAATGCGATCCGAGCGGCAGAGGCGCTGCCGGCGGAATCGCGCACACTGCGTTTTGAAATCTGGGAGGAGCGCGGCATATTATTTTTTTGCACGCGCAATTCCTTTTTACAAACACCAAATGAGCAGGGCGGGCGATATGCAACCACCAAGGAAGATGCGTCGCACCATGGCTTCGGGCATGAAATCTTGATGGGGATCGCGGAGAAGTATGGCGGAACGTTTCAGATCGAGCGGACGGATACGGAATTTATCGCAGTCGTCTCCGCGCAAAATTATGCGTAATCACGCACGAGCGGGGAACAGGGGACAGCCGGAATCAGGCATCCACGTAGGCACTGCACCGGCGAACCATCGCAGCACAACCCGCGCAAATCATCTACGGGCAGCGCATTGCAAAAACCATCGATGGGTGATGATGTGTTTTTATGCGAAAAAAATGAAAAAAACGCTTGACAAAGTGTGACGTGCGTGATATAATATTAACGTTGTCCGGTCACGGAGAAGTCGCCTAGCCCGGTTTATGGCGCACGACTGGAACTCGTGTAAGGGTTAATAGCTCTTCGAGGGTTCGAATCCCTCCTTCTCCGCCACAGAACCCCGTAAACAAAGCGTTTACGGGGTTTTTTGTTTTGTAAGAAAAGCCATTTAAAATATGCCGATAACATCAAAAAGGCGACGTTGTGACGACGTAATGGGATAAAGATATTTTAAATGCGCTACAATGAAGTAAAGCAGATTACAATGCGACATTGATGGCATAGCTGATTATAGGTGTTTAATCATAAATAATGACACGAGTGGTATTGCTGTATGGGGCTGATTTTTACAAATCAGCCCCATATGTATTTATATACTGCTCGTTCTTAAAAGAACTCGCAGCACATCATAAACAAGCAAACAGGTAAATCATAGTTATGCTGTTTCAGGCTAAATAGCCGTGAAAGGCTGTCGCCTTCCACGGCTTTGTGAGATATAGTAATCAGGTATCATACTTAATGATTTTTTTGCGGAAATTCGGAAATCTAATCGGAATGATGCCGAATCTATCCGCACGAAAATATAAGCAAACTTCAAATAAAAAGGTGGTGAATATTATGAAAATGTTCTGCATCGGCTTTTTCTGCACAATTGCGATATTGACAGTGTTCGACTAAGTTTCTTCGCACAATAAGAACAAATCAGGAGGTGAATCAGTATGTTTTGGGGATTAATCACATCGGCGGTGCTATTAGAAGGCATCACAATGTTCGCAGAAGGCTCTGCACTCGCAATTACTACCTATTATGCTGCTAATGCATCAAAAAGTTAAGACTAATATAACAGCAAATTTCAATAATGATTTCTGCAGAGGAGAATAAAAATGATTACCGAAAAGAATTCCATTACAAATGAGGTTGTCTATTCAGATGACAAAGCCCATAGATACCTGCTTTCACGGATATGGGATAGCGAAAAATCTATCCCGATGATTATCACAAAGAACAGCGGAAAAGCAGATGGTGTATTCATCGACCTGACGACAAATATTATGTCAAATAATCTGTATAAATTAGGGTATGGCGGTTTCTATGCCGTGAACCTTTGCTCGGCGATTGATAATGCAGGCAGTTCATCTTTCGATAAGACAACGGATGACATAATAAAAAAATACGCTAAGCTATGTACTGAAATTATCATCGCATACGGTTACTTAACGACGAAGCCGATGCAAGCACGCGAACGTGATGTTCTTGATATTCTGAAAAAGAGCGGGAAAAAGCTTCTTGCTGTATGTGATAATAATGGGCAAATTAACATTCATCCGCTTACGCCCTCCGTTCGCAGGAAATTCATACTGGTTGAGTTTGATGCTAATATAAAACCGAAGATGAACAAAAATTAAAGGTGGGGAAACAACCCAAAGGATTTATTTTCGCATGCGAGAGCGGTAAGGGTGAGGCTTTTTCGCCTTGCCCGCTCTCGCATTTTTTTTTTGAAAGGAAGTTCATTCGATCTTCCACAAGGGCAAGGAGAAAACAGACGAACCCTTTGCTCGAAGCATGCAAGCAACTTTACATACGCTCTCCCCTAAAAGCCTTTCGTCATTATCAACAAAATCATTAAAATACAAAAAAAAATTATATCGTCATTTTTGAAGAAAAGAACAAATTTTAAGCCTTGATGCCCTTACCACTTGACGGTCTCATAGTGAAAAAAAGCGGAAGAATCAGCGAAAATGGCAAATGACATAATTAACAAACTTTGATTATTGATGCAGGAGATTGCTTGACACATGAAAATAATGCCGATATAATAAACATATGACAACGGGTGCAGACAAAAAAGTAACAAAATAAAATATGAAAGGGCTGATGCAATAATGGATGTTCATACCCGTATTGAGATAACCCATGACGATTATGTCAGGCTCAATAAAAACGAACCGTATTTTCCAGTAATCATCGACGAGGACTCATTAAGCTTAATTTACACTTGCAACAGACGGCATTATAAACGGTGGCTTGCTACAAAGATGATTGTCACAAGATTTATTCAGGACGAAATCTCGGGAGAGAAAACGCTTGAAATAAATGCGCAGACAGTTTTTGGCAAGGAAGTAAAAGAACTACCCTACGCTATCTTAAACAGGAGAGACATAACCCAAATATTACAATTTGGTTGGTCGTTTCCCGAAAAAGACTCGGCTGATATTATCACCTATCTGCAATACTCCGCTGTAAATTCTCAAACGGTTATAGGTTATTCAAGTGTAGGCTGGTTTAAGCTTGAAGATTATTTACTGTTTCGCTCAAACAAAGTGATTGAGCCTGAAGAAACAGGTGCGCTTACTGAAAAATATTTGTTCTCAGAAAAAATGAAGCTTGACAAATTAATACAAACAAAAAACTATCTGGACGATTTGAACTCCCTCCTGACAACCAGCGGAGCGATGCTCGCAATATCAGCAGGACTATCCTCTGCGCTTATAAGTTTTCTTAAAATATCAGGGGTCGATGTCGAAAATATTCTCCTGCATATTTTTGGTAACAGTTCAAAAGGCAAAACAACCTTTTTAAGGCTGGCTTTATCAATGTGGGGTAATCCCTACGAAGCACCTCTGGCAAACAGCTTTAATTCAACAAGCAACGCCATGTATGCCACTCTGGCTGGCAACAACGGCATAGCGATAGGCTTTGACGAAGCAAGCTGTACGAACAATGACTATACAACATTCATCTACAACATCGCTCACGGAAAAGACAAAGTAAGACTGAACAAGAATTCTACTCTGTCAGAACAGAAAACTTGGAATACGACTATTATTTCAACTGCAGAAGAGTCGCTACTCTCAAAAACGAAGAAGAACAATGGAATCAGAGCAAGGTGCTTAGAATTTTTCAATCTCAATGTAACGAAAGATGCTGAACACTCTGAGCGGATAACGAGCTTTATAAAAGCAAACTATGGCTATCTTGGAACTGAATTCGTAAAACTTCTTTACAGGAAAGGTGCAGATGAAATAATCAAAGATTTTAATACTGCACGAACCTATATCTTCAGTGCAATCGGTGAAAAATGCGATATAAGCGAAAGAGTATCAAAAACATACGCTGTTTTAATTCAAACGGGAATCTATGCGCAAGAGTTAGGTGTAAAGATAAGCAGGACAAATATTACGAAAATACTTGTAGAACAACACGAATCTTTGCTTGAGGACACTAACATGGCAGAAAAAATATACGACAATGTAGTTGCATTCATTAGCGAGAATAAATATTTATTCCCCGACACAAAGACTTCCGATTTTAAACAGGAAAGCGCACTTGGCTTAATAACTGCCACTTCCTATTTTATTGAGCGCGAGCAATTCAAAAAAATATTATTAAAGAATAATTTTACCGATTCACAAGTTGCTTTAAAGGAACTGCATAATAATGGTTATCTCAAAAAGCACAAGGACAAATACTACGTTTCAAAACGCATATGCGGAATTGAATTAAAATGTTACGAATTTGTTGCTGACAAACCTGTTTCCAACAAGAGCGAACAATAAAAATTCAACTACCATAAAGGCTGAAAGGAGCAGTATCAAATGATTCTGGAAGAAATGTTGAAAAACACAACTGAAGTTAAAGGTTCTGTCGACAAAGTAAAAAATACGTGTGGTATAACAATTGTTAACACAAAAGGAAACGGCAAGCGTATCCAATTTTCCAAAGAGTTAATTTCAAAGCTAAATAACTGTAATGGAATAAGGCTCAATTATGGCGACGATTATATCATTATTATCCCTGATGAAAACGGCATGAAGCTGTCAAAAGGCAATGTACTTTACAATTCGGTTGCGGTTGAGGAAATCGCCAACAAGTATAAGCTGGATTTTGAAAAAAAGACCTCTTGCAGTTTTGAAGCAAAGGTTGAAAAAGACGAAAAAAACGAAAGCATAATTTTTGCTGTCGTGTATATGAGATAATTTATTTACATTAACGCAACAGAATGACATAACGCACCAATAAAAGATTTCCGGAAACTAAACGCAAAATAATTCGTTCTGAAACAAATCAGCAAAATAGATATATATTATAATTATGTAATATATTGCATTATATTTTGTAGCTAAAGAAGAATTATTTTTAATCATAAGGAGGTATTGTCAATGTCAAATACAAAAATAGAAAACTTGCCCGATATTATTACGGCACATGACATCTCAAGATTTTTAGGGCTGTCTTATAACAGTTCTCTAAAACTGTTAAGGTATAATTTGCCATATATTAAAATCGGCTCACAGTATAGGCTTCTGAAAAAAGACTTTTTAAATTATCTCGACAATCAGGGCAGACCAACAATCGCAACCTTAACACCGCAATAATAACAAGAAAAAATTTGCCCAAAACAAAATTCGCTTTTGTTTTGGGCATTATTTATCACAGAAAGGATTAAGTTAATTATGTCTATAAGAAAAAGGGTTAACCCTAACGGAAAAGTTTCCTATCAGGCAGTGATAGAACGAGGTGAGGACAGCAATGGAAAACGCGTCAGATTTTCTAAAACCTTTTCAGTAAAAAAGGACGCTGAAGCCTACATTAACGCACAGATGAACGCTATCAACAACGGAACTTATATCGCTCCAGACAAAATGACAGTTTCCGAAGCCTTGGACGAGTGGATGTTAACGGAGGTCAAGCCGACACTTGCCCCAGTAACCTATCAATCCTATAAAAACAATGTCGAAAAACACATTCGTCCTGCGCTCGGAAATATTCAGCTTCAACAGCTTACCCCAACCATAGTGCAAATGTTTTACAATAAGCTTGACAACGAGAAAAAATTATCACAGCGATCAATAAAATACATCCACGATAATCTGCACAGCTGCTTAAAGCACTTTAAGAACGAGCAAATAATCCCTCGTAATATCTGTGATTTTGTTAAAGTACCAAAGAAAAAGTCCGAAAAGAAAAGCAGCTTTTATACGGTAGATGAAGTAAAAGCATTGTTTGAAGCGATCAAAGATGATAAGATGAGAGCCGTGGTGTATCTGGGCATTCTTGGGTGTAGGCGTTCGGAAATGTTGGCTGTAACATGGGATGATGTTGATTTTGCGAATAACACTATTTCCATTGACAAGAATTTAGTGGAGGCGGATAAAGAGCTTTACATTGGTTATTGCAAAAGCGATTCATCAAAGCGTACTATCCAAGTTCCTCCATCAATCATGGATCTGCTTTCCGAATACATAAGATTTCAAATGAAAAACAAATTGTATTATGTCGGGGAGTATAAAGACAGAAACCTTGTTATTTGTAAAAGCAACGGCGACTATATTAATCCCGCTACCCTATCGTCAAAATTTCCCGAAATGCTGAAGAAGTATGGGCTAAGAAGAATAAGACTTCACGACCTTAGGCATACTTTTTGCAGTCTTTCTTTAAATGAATTTGATATTCCAGTATCAATCGTCAGCAAAGCTGCAGGTCACGCAAATCCTGATATTACATTAGGAATATATTCCCATACAAATACTACGATGCAAAAACGTACTGCTGACGCATTAGAGGATGGTCTTTTCAAAAAGAAGAAAACAAAATCGGGTTGATAGCTTTATTATTGAACTGAGTAACGAAAACGTTACCCAGTTCTTTTTTGCGTTCAACGAATTACAATTATATACAATCAACGAATATTCAGGAATACGAAAGGAATATGTAATGAAGAAATTTACAGAGCCAACTCAGACAGATAATGAAAATCCTATTGAGAACTATATTAACCAGAAGCTTAAGATATTAACAGAGGAATATCAGACAGACAGTATTACGGACTTCGGCGCAATATTCTTGCTAGAGAATGAGAACGATAACCCGATTGATATGGGCTTCACTGAACCCTTAAATCAGTATAAACCAGAGTACATAGAGAATGTTCAAATTGACAGCCTTCAAGGTAAATTATATCTTGAAGGCTGTTTTGTTTTCTCAGACGGGTACGGTGTAATCATCATTGGCGAAGATTGTCTTTTCAGAAAATGGTTTTAGTCAAAGTAGGCTACTTATTTGGGAATTTATATAGAAATTTTCATTTGGAATTTCCAAATTAGTGTCATATAATTAATTTGTCGAATTAAATCGGAACGAGATGTGATGTAAGTTTAATTAAGTTAATAAAAATGTTATAAAAAGTCACCACGTCACACAAAAAGATTCTTACACAAGTAAAAGGAGGCTGACAACAAGAGTGATGTAAGTTATGCTCATGACAGTTTTCCCAACTGTTATGAAACCAGCATACTGGAAAATATCTGTTGCAATTTAAGGAGTGGGAAACTTTATATGCGGCAAAAATAAAATTAAAGGGAGAGATTATCATGGCAAAATTTTGTGAGTTCTGCGGGCAGCCTACGCCAAACGGTGTGTGCGGCTGTGCGGAATATCAAGCGTCAGTCAGCAGCAATGTTCCTCCGATTCAAGGCAACCAAAACATTCCGCAAAGCAATATGAACCAGCCAAATCCACAGCAGTATCAAAATGCACAGTTCAATCAGCAATATCCGCCTCAGGGCTTCCAACCCCAGTATCAACAACAAAACGGCTCGAACTTCACGGACGCTTCCAAAAAACAGCTGTCAAAATCAAAACAGCTGTTTATCGAATTTGTAAAAAACCCGTTTAAAATGATTTCTGAAATTAACCAGATCGATGATAAGGTGTCACCGATAATTTTTGGTGTTCTGCACTTCATCATTATTTATTTCTTTATCTACTTTAAAATGAATCCGACAACAGCCAATGAGAAATCAATTGATTCAAGCTTCTCGATAAAAATAACGATGATTCTTCTGGCAATTACATTTGTAATGACGACAGTTACTTATTTCGTGGCGAAAAAATTCAACAGAGAAACATCATTCCGAGATAATTTGTCGGTATTTTTTGTTGCAACAATTCCAGCATCGTTGATATTGGTAGCTACTTATATTGTAGGATTTGTCAGCACTCAGTTTAGCGTTTTGCTCCTGTTTATGGCGTTTATTTCATGGGTTATCATGTCCTTTATCGGAGCGATGGAGTGCATTAAGGCGGATAAAAATGTAGTTTTCTGGATTTTTCTTGCCATACTTGCCGTTGTGTTAGCGATAGCTGCATATATTATTATGAAAAATGTTAGCGACATGGTTTCAGGCTTCTTCAGTGATTTTGGCATTGGTTTTGACATGGATAGCGTAAGTGATGCGGCGGATACGGGGTCGGATTTATATGATATGTACTAACTGCGGAAATAAATTAAACGACCACGCAAAGTTTTGCCCTGAATGCGGTACTACTTGCAAAGAGGTTCAGGTAAAACCTGTTTGTACGGATTGCGGAGCAGAATTAAAAGGCACTTCTCGCTTCTGCCCTGAATGCGGAAAAGTTCAAGAACCACAATTAAAAGTCACAGCTAAAAAAACCTGTTCAAAATGCGGTGCAGAACTAAACGAATTCTCAAAATTCTGCTTAGAGTGTGGCGCGACTGTTCAACAGGCAAATCCACAAATGGCGGCGGTTCAGGTTGAAACGCCGTCTAATAACGTTCAAGCCAAACCGCAAAAAAAGAGCGCATTGCCTATTGTTGTTGTAATTATCATAATTGCTGCGGTCGGTTTAATCGCCGCAAAAATGAGCGGAGCGTTTGACAGCGATTCAAGCAAGCCAGCAAACGCCAAAACCTCGGCAACAGGTGCTACAACGGCGCAGACATCAGCACCTTCAACCACATCCGCACCTGCTGTAACAACGACTAAACCAGTAACTACCACTGAACCCACCACTACAACAGCTGCAACGACAACAGCCGTAAAAACAGTTAAGAATTATGCAAACCAGTTAATATGGGCAAGCGAATCGGATCTTATAGACAAATATTTCAAGGGCAAATATGAAACAATAAACGGCGATGGTATGCCAGGTATGTGCGATGATATATACTGCACAAATAAGTCATTATATAAAAACATTTATACTATGTTATCCGGAGATGACGACGATGGGTATGTTGTGGAAGTTTGCGTACAAAAAGGCGGATATATTTCAAAAAACATATATGCAGGAATGTCGTATAACGATTTAAATGAACGCACTCCTAGTATGACTGGTCTATGCAAAGACGGAACTTCATTATCAACTTATTACGTAAAAGTCGAAATAGAAGATGTTAAATGGACAATTTACTTTACACTGTCTGACAGCGAAAGTTCAAAAGTCAATGCACTCATTGAAAAGAGGGCTAAAGAATTAGGAGAAGATGGTACTGATGGCGTTGAAGTTGATGCCAGCACAATAAATCCCAAAAGTTCATATGCAGAATGGAACAACGGTACGGGCTAAATCTAACATAATTAATTCCCACTTTAAAGCAAAACTAATCTCCGCACAAAAGCAATAAGACTGCTTTTGTGCGGTTTTTTTGTTTACAGAACCATGCAGTTAGAAAAGATTGTACCATTAAAAAGCACTAAATAAAGGAGGATGCTGACATGGAAATATATACGGAAATTTTCATTTGGAATTTCCAAATCATTGTTATATTATATAATAGAATATGTCAAATTAAAGCGAAACGGTGCGTGACAGTCAGATGATCAGCAACAGTAATATTTATAACGAAATATACAAAGAGTTAATAGAATTGATCGGTTTTGAGAACACCCTGAAAATATGCAGCCAGTTCGGAGGACAACAGTTGTCGCTGCCAAAACGCTTATACTCAAAGGATTATGTAGAATGTAAAGTCGTTGAAGAATATAACGGAACAAATATCAAGCAACTGGCAAAAAAGTATTCATACACCGAAAGATGGGTTTGTGAGAAAATCAAAAAAAGCAAAAGCAGTACATAGTATCTAATAAGGAGTACAATGTTCACAGACATTTAAAAAAACGGAGGAATTAATATGGACTTGAAAACTATTTTAGAAAAAGAGTATCATAGCGTTGATACAACCTGTTTTGGCAACAGTTTTACGATAACACCTGAACGTAATGTTTATAATGTTATCAGATGTAAGTACAAAAAAATTGCAATTGAGGCATGTGAAAAATTCAAAGAAATGGACAAACAATTTGAAGACATCCATGATTTGGTGCATAATGCCATAGACGCATTTGTAATTTCTATCGAAAACGCTTTAATGGAAGTGCTGCAAGATATTATCAGTATTGACATATATATTTTTGACAAGCAAAAGATAATTGAGTTTGCATTTGATGGTGATTACTTTAATGAATTTGAACAAGCATATGGTGTTATTGATTCAAGTGTGGATCAGATACTTGAAGACTTAGAAGGCACAGAATATGCTCGTAAATTGAGAAAAGATACTCGTTCACGTTGGCAATCCGCCACAATTGGAGGAAATGCTATAAATGCATGGTCAAATCAACTTGAAACTGCTTCAATGAATCTTGCAGAAGGTGCTATGCATTCAATCATAAATGCCATAGGAAATGCAATGGATGAAGCAGAGGCAAAGAAGAATTTAACCGCTCTGTTCAACAAACAATCTTTACGAAATGAATTAATCACAAGCGTTTTTGAATCATGCTTCAATATTCATTTATTGTTAATAGATATTGTAAGCAAATATGCCAATATTAATATTATTGGCACAATCAGTGAATCAGACGAAGAAAAGGCGGAAGCGATTTTCAATAATCTTACAACATTAAACCTTCCAGCTGATAAAAGAGCAACATTTATAAACACAATATTCCAACTAAACCCTTACAAGGATGATTTTTATAAAACTCTAGCAGAAAAATATGGTGATGAGGATTGTTCATTTGATAAATTCTCTGAATATTTCAGCATTAATATATTAAATATAAAAAATGATATCCTTTCCGAATATGTAAAAGAAAATATTGGTTCTACAGAATATGAAGCATATAAATGCAAGGAAAACATGGAAAATCTAGCTTCAAAATTAGGTCTGGACATTTCAATGATTGTTGAAGCAAGAGAAATTATTAACGAACAACTTGATATGCTTGACTTGCAATATAGAACCATTGATGGAATTGTTCTTGAAACAAGAGAACAGGCTGATACTGCAAAAAATGAACTTCTGCAAATACAAAATATTATGAAAGATAATCTGTTCCCTACCACAGACTCAACTCTAAGTTATGAGCGTGCAATGATAGAAAAAAGAGAACAGATTGAAAACTTCACCACTGATGTAAAACTAAAATATATAAAGACGATAGATTTATATATAAAAAGTTTCGACCAAAAATTTCGCTATGTTTCTTTGTTTAAAGATGCAGAGACACGAGAAGAGGCAGTAAGACTGAAAGCTCTTGCTTTGGTAAAGAAAAGAAAATATCGATTTCTTGATGATGTGAATTCCGCCAGACAAGAACTTCTTGATTTTCTTTCAGATAGAGGGCTTACCATTGAAGAAACCGTTGAAGCAAATCAATTTCTAAGAGAAATGGAATATAGTTTACAAAACGGAATTAATCCCAACAGTATAACTAATAAGATATTTGGCTTTCTTGGAGGAAAGTCGTATTCTGATATAGCATCGGGAGCAAAATCAGAACACAGTGTAAATTCACCAATTAATTCCACCCAAAGTAATAAAGGTATGTATTGTACGAATTGTGGGAATTACTGCCCAAATAGTAGATTTTGTCCTGAGTGCGGAGCGAGGATGTCAGATAATTAATACTAAGTTATGTTATCCATCAGAAACGCACAAAATTAGTTCTTCAACGCCGACCTATAATCAGTCTTTCCGTTAAAAACCCTATGAATAACCACTTTGTCGGCTGATTTATGTATCTTGTAAATGACAATATAATCCTCCGCTACAAGCTTTCGATAGCCCTTTTTAGCGAGAAATTCATCGTCAATAGGCGGTGCTGAATAGGGATAATCAGCAAGATGGCTGATACTATCTTCAATCATTTTCATAATACGCTTTGCTGCCTGAGGAGCTAACAGATTTTCAAAGATATATCTGTAAATCCGCCGCAAATCATCATGCGCATGAGCAGTAAACTTGATACTAAGTTTAATACTCATATTCTTTCCTCAATTCAGAAAACACAACTTCGCTGTCAACAAGTCTGCCGTCCTCAACGTCCTGCTCACTTTCTGCTAACATCTGGTACAGCCGCAGTTTACCCATAAGATTGTCGTAAGCTGAATTACTCATCACCACCATATCGCTGTAACCGTTTTTAGTTACAAAAATAGGCTCGTCCGCCTTGTGGCACATCTCTGAAATAGTGCCAGTGTTTTTAAGTTCTTTAATCGGAATAATACTTGGCATATCATCATCTCCTAATCATGGTTTTATTGTACCACAATTATACCACACGTATTCGATAAAGTCAATACCCTTTTTGGCGACTTTCGGCGACCTGTGACGACTTAATCAGATTAATTAAAATAAAACATGATAAAATAATTGTCAATGCAGAGGATAGCGGTTTTAACTGCGATAAAATAACCTGCATTATCACAAAGTAAGTGAAAAAGCTGCGTAATCTTCTGGAACTCGTGTAAGGGTTAATAGCTCTTCGAGGGTTCGAATCCCTCCTTCTCCGCCAGAATAAAGCCCCATCGATACGCAAACGCCGTATTGATGGGGCTTTTGCTGTATTTAATCACAACACATCGCGAAAAAGCACAGTTAAATGACTTGTTCTTATAGATACATGCTACACGAAATTGCTCACAATCATTACCTGCATCCCACCGGTGCATCAAAATGCCGGATGGGTGTATTATTTCCGGAATATCCAGCCGGCTGTGCCTGCGCGTCTTGACAACGCGCGCCGTGTGCTGTATACTGAAGAATATAATCGTTTTCACAAACAGCAAAAGGAGCGGCACGATGAATATTACCGAACAGATTTTACAGGGGAAAACAACCCTCGGCATCGAACTCGGCTCAACACGCATCAAGGCGGTTTTAATCGGGGAAAACTTTGCGCCGATTGCCGCCGGAACGCACGACTGGGAGAACCGTTTTGAAAACGGTGTCTGGACATATCCCCTCGGCGCGGTGCGGGAGGGGATTGCACAGTGCTTTGCCGCGCTGAAAAGCGATGTGCGCGCGCGGTATGAAGTTGAACTCAAGACCACCGCGTCGATCGGCGTTTCCGCGATGATGCACGGCTACCTCGCGTTTGACGCGGACGACCGACTGCTCGTGCCGTTCCGCACCTGGCGCAACACCACGACGGCACAAGCATCGGCGGCGCTGACCGAAGCGTTTGCGTTTCACATTCCCCAGCGCTGGAGCGCGGCGCATCTTTATCAGGCGATTTTAAACCGTGAGGCGCATGTTCCGGAAATCCGCTTTCTGACAACGCTTGCGGGGTATGTGCATTGGATTTTAACCGGTGAAAAAGTCCTCGGCGTGGGCGACGCGTCGGGAATGTTCCCGATTGACGGGCAGACCGGAACTTATAACGCGCAGATGCTGGATCAATTTGAACGACTCACAGCGGGCGAATCTTACCCCTGGCACTTGGCGGACATTCTGCCGCGCATCGTACCGGCGGGTACGTGTGCGGGAACGCTCACCGAAGCGGGCACGCGCCTGCTCGATCCGAGCGGCGCGTTCGCAGCCGGTATCCCGTTCTGCCCGCCCGAGGGCGATGCGCAGACGGGCATGGTTGCCACAAACAGCATCGCGCCGCGCACGGGCAACGTGAGTGCGGGTACGTCGATTTTCGCGATGGCGGTGCTGGAGCGCCCTCTGAACGCCGCACATGACGAAATCGACATCGTGACAACGCCCTGCGCAAGCCCAGTTGCGATGGTGCATTGCAACAATTGCTCCACGGATCTGGACGCATGGGTAAAAATGCTCAGCGGTTTTCTGGAAATCACCGGCGCGCCGCTCGACAAGCCCGCGCTGTATGACAAGATCTATGAAGCTGCGCTTTGCGGTGACGCGGACTGCGGCGGGCTTGTGACGTGCAACTATCATTCCGGCGAACACATCACGGGGCTTCCCAGCGGAATGCCCCTTCTCCTGCGCACGCCGGACGCCGCTTTTTCTGTGCAAAATCTGATGCGCAGCTTGATTTATTCCGCGATGGCGACACTGAAAATCGGCATGGACATTCTGCTGATTGAGGAAAAAATCGCCCTTGATCTGCTGTTCGCGCATGGCGGTCTGTTTAAATCGCCCGTGACGGCGCAGCGGTTTTTGGCGGGCGCGCTGGGCGTTTCGGTGGCGGTTACGGAATCCGCAGGGGAGGGCGGCGCATGGGGAATCGCGTTGCTTGCCGCGTATCTGACACGCGAAACCCGCACGGAAACGCTTGCGGAATTCTTGCAAAGCCGCGTCTTTGCCTGCCGTGCGGAAACCGTCCGCACACCCGATGCAAATGATGCCGCAGGCTTTGCCGCTTATATGGAACGCTTTGGGGTCGCACTGGCGGCGGAGCGGTGCGCGGTTGAAGCAAAAACAAATTGCGACGGGGAGTGATTTTATGAATACGCAAGCGCTCAGACAACGCGTTTTAGACGCAAATCTCCTGCTACCGCGCTACGGGCTTGTGACCTTTACGTGGGGAAACGTGAGCGAATTTGATCCCGAAACCGGACTGGTTGCGATCAAGCCAAGCGGTGTAGAGTATGACAAAATGACCGCTGCGGACATTGTTGTGCTTGACCTTGACGGAAATGTGGTCGAGGGGCATTATCAGCCCTCGAGCGATGTGCCCACGCATCTCGAGCTTTACCGGAACTTTGACGGTGTGCGCGGGATTGTGCATACCCACAGCCGGTATGCTACGGTGTTCGCGCAGGCAAAGCGCGGCATTCCGCCGCTGGGCACCACGCACGGTGATTATTTTTACGGCGAAATTCCCTGTACGCGCGCGATGACCGATGCCGAAATCAAAGGCGCTTACGAGCTGGAAACCGGCAAGGTTATCGTGGAATGCTGCCCCGATTACCGCCAGATTCCCGGCGCACTGGTCGCGAGCCACGCGCCGTTTGTGTGGGGAACGGACTGCTTTGACGCGGTTCACAACGCCGTGGTGCTTGAGGAGCTTGCCGCGATGGCGTGGCACACGCTCGCCCTCAACCCCGCCGCCGACCGCATGAGCCAGACGCTGCTCGACAAGCACTACCTGCGCAAGCACGGCGAGAACGCTTACTACGGTCAGCGCTAAACACCGCAACCTGCAATCACAGCACCACACACAGCCGGATCGGTTGTACGCGGTGCTTTTTTTGTGGGAAAGGACTTTATCAACTGTAACACAGCTTGTCCAAAAACGTTTTCGTGATTCGAAATCGTTTGAAATATCTGAATTTATTTTTCAAAATCGTTGTAACCTGCGCCATGATTTTCGCATCTTTCTGTTCAGAAGCTAATATTTTCAGAAAGCAGGGATTTTTATGAAAGAAAAAACAGCCGGTACGCGCAAGCGGTTTGTCAATAAGCGGAATATCATCATCGGCGCAAGCAGTCTGGTTGTGGCTGGTGCAGCGGCGTTCGCGCTGATGAAAGCGCCCGCGCATATCAGCGCAGAAAACCTTATGGACGGCTTCGAGCCATCAAAGAACATCCAGACCACAGCACCCGACGCGAAATTCCGCACGGGGATGTATGACTTTACGGCAAGCTTGTTCCGCGAAAGCACGAAGCAAGGCGACAAGAATAAAAATCTGCTGCTCTCCCCGGCATCCGCGCTGATGGCGCTGGGCATGACGGAAAACGGTGCGCAGGGTCAGACCGCAGAACAAATGGCGCAGGCACTTTGCGGTATGTCGGCAGAGCAGCTTAATCCGTATCTCGGCGAGCTGGTTTCGCGCTGGAGCGGCGGGCAGCTGAACACAGCGAATTCCATCTGGTTCAAAGACGACGACAGCTTAAAAGTAAAGGACTCGTTTTTGCAGACCAACGCTGATTATTTCGGCGCGGACGCGTATGCAGCGCCATTCAATGATCGCACGCTGAAGGACATCAACAACTGGGTTTCCAACCATACAGACCGCCAGATTAAAAAAGCGCTGGATGAAATTCCGGAAGATGCTGCGCTGTATCTGGTCAACACCATCCTGTTCGACGCAAAATGGGAGTCGCCTTATGAAAAATCCGATGTCCACGATGCGACTTTCACCGCCGCTGATGGTTCTGAACAAACCGCTGAATTTATGTATGCCAGCGATGACTATGTCGGCTATTTACAGGATGAGAACACAGTCGGTTTCTGCCGCAATTACGAGGACGGAAAATACAGCTTTGCCGCACTTCTGCCGGCAGAGGGCGTTGCGCTGAGCGATTACATCAACGGCTTGACTGGCGAAAAGCTTCGAGAAGCTCTTTGCATCGCGCGCGGAGCAGAAAGTTCACACATCGATTCCGAAGTTTGAGTCCGAAACACGAACCGAGCTTTCCGATGCGCTCAAAGCAATGGGCATGACGGACGCGTTTAATGGGGATCTGGCTGACTTCGGCGCGATGGCGCAGGTAGATGGCGGCGCGAATCTCTATATTGGCAGAGTGCTGCAACAGACCCACATCAAAGTGGATGAAAACGGCACGAAAGCCGCCGCCGCGACAGAGGTAGAAATGGACGCCGAAAGCGCTATGATCGAGGATCCCACGCCGACGGTGCATCTTGACCGCCCGTTTATCTATATGATTTATGACAATGACGCGGGCGTGCCGGTGTTCATCGGTGCGGTTTACAGCGTGGAGTAACTGGAAAATCCGCCCTTTGCTTTTTCGCGGCAATTCTGGTATAATGAATACCGGAGTGATCACAATGAACAACACGGAAATTCTTACAAAGCACCCGCAGCTGCCGGAAGTTTTTGCGCAAGCACTGCTTTCTTGGTATCAAAAAAACGCACGCGCGCTTCCTTGGCGGGAGAACACCGATCCTTATCGCATATGGGTGTCGGAAATCATGCTGCAGCAAACGCGCGTTGAAGCGGTGCGGGGGTATTTTACGCGCTTTATCGCGCGCCTGCCGGACTTGAAAAGTCTTGCCGCCGCGGATGAGGAGGCTTTGCTCAAGCTCTGGGAGGGTTTGGGCTATTACAGCCGCGTGCGGAATCTCCAACGCGCCGCACGGGAAATCGAAGCGCGGTTCGGCGGCGAGTTCCCGCAGTCGTATGACGCGCTGCTATCGTTGCCAGGCATCGGCGCTTATACCGCGGGAGCGATCTGCTCCATCGCGTTTGATCAGCCCACGCCCGCCGTGGACGGCAATGTGCTGCGTGTGATGACGCGGCTGACCGCTTTCGGCGCGGACATCTCAGAGCCGGCGACAAAGCGCCAGATCGCCGCACTGTTGGAAACACTCTATCCGCGCGCGCAATGCGGTCTGTTCACCCAGAGCCTGATGGAGCTTGGTGCGACGGTGTGTGTGCCGAATGGTGCGCCGCTTTGCGGGGTGTGTCCGGTTTCACAGCTCTGTGCGGCGTATCAGAGCGGAACGCAGGCAGATTTTCCGGTAAAAAAGCCGAAAAAGCCCCGTCGCGTCGAGCAACGAACAGTGTTTATCCTGCGTTGCGGCGAACTGGTTGCGGTGCAGAAGCGCAAACAGGGCGGCTTATTGGGCGGACTGTGGGAATTTCCGAATGTTGAGGGCACACTGACCGAGGGCGAAGCCCTGCAGCAAGCTGCGTTATGGTGGCTGAACGTCCGCGAAATCCGGGCAGGGAAGCGCAAAAAGCATATTTTCACCCACATTGAGTGGGAGATGCAAAGCTTTGTGATCGATTGCGAACCGTCACCGGACGGCGCACCGCAGGGCGATTTTCTCTGGGTAACAAGCGCGCTGCTGTCGGGCGAGATCGCGCTCCCGTCCGCGTTTGCGGGCTTTACCGAAGAAGCCTTCCGATGAAGAAAAACGCCCGTCGAACACATCGGCAGGCGTTGATTTTTTAGGATTCGTTGAGAACAAGGTTGCGGATTTCAAAGGTCACGCCGTGGTCGTTGTTGGACTTGGTGATGAAATTCGCGGCTTTTTTGATGCTGGGGTGGGCATTGCCCATCGCAAAGCTGTAATAAGCGTTTTGCAGCATCTCGTAGTCGTTGTAGAAATCCCCGAACACCATTGTCTGTTCATAGGAAACACCGTATTTTTGCTGCAGCCTGCGCAGCGCCTTACCCTTGGTGATACCGCCGTTCATAATGTCAACCCAGCTGTCGCCGGACAGTTCCAGCGAGAATTCCTCGCCGAACGCCCTGCGCAGCGCGGGGAGAGAAACCTGCTCAGTAACGCCCGGGTTAAACAGTGCAACTTTAATGATCCGGTCGTCGAGCTTTGAAAAATCATCGACGATTTCGTGTGAGCAGTAATGCCGCTTGACCTCGGCGTTGAATTCCGCGCCGAAATCTCTGTGATAGCAGCCATTCAGCCCGCATACGAGCATCTTTGCGTCGGAGATTTTTTCGCAGACTGCGGTAATGCGTAGCAGATCCTCTCTTTTAGCTCGGAAGACTGCTCGACCGTTCCGCGGTCATAGACATACGCGCCGTTGTCGCAGATGAGAATCATATCGTTGTAAACATCCGCAAACTGATGCCGCAGGGTGAAAAACGAGCGCCCGCTCGCGACGGCGAACAGCGTACCTTTTTTGTGAAGCCGGGTAAAGGTTTCGCCGAAATCGGGGGGGAGAACCTTATTGTCGTCGAGAAGCGTGCCGTCCATATCTGCCGCAATCAGCTTAATCATACCAATCACCGTTCGTTCATTTTTTTGAAAGGTAAGCGTTTTCACGCATTTCATTTGGTAATGCCCATGCGCTCCATGCTCAAATCGCTATGAAAGAGCGTGCATGGGCTCGCTCTCTCTCCTGTTCTGATATATAAATCTTTCACGCTATGATTATAGCATATTTCCGCGAAAAAAAACATGACGGAATCTACAATTATAACAAACATTCCGCGCGACAAACTAAGTAAAATTTCCGTAAGACATTTTTCTTTCACACCGCGTCAAATCTGGTTCATTTTCGTCAGAATTTACATTTCAACCATTGACATTCCGTGCAAAATACCTATAATAAAAGTGACAAGAAAAGACAAACGGAGGAGATTTTCATGAAAGTTCTGATGATCAACGGCACGATGCGCAAGGGCTCGACTTATCACATCGGGAAAATGCTGATCGACGACTTGGGCGCGCAGGCATCGGAGCTGTTTTTGCCGGAAGATATGCCAAATTTCTGCACGGGCTGCGCGACCTGTTTTATGAAGGGCGAGGAGCACTGCCCGCATCGGGAATATACCGCGCGAATTGAACAACTCATGGACGAAGCCGATCTGATCATTCTGACGACGCCGGTTTACGTGTTTCACTCGAGCGGTCAGATGAAAGCGCTGCTCGATCATTTCGGCTATCGCTGGATGGTGCATCGCCCGTCCGGAACAATGTTCACCAAACAAGCGATTGCGATTTCCACGGCGGCGGGCGGGGGCAATCGCTCAGCGCTCAAGGACATCACACATAGCTTTTTCTACTGGGGCGTGGGGAAGATTTACACCTACGGAAAATCCGTCCGCGCGCTGGGCTGGGATGAGGTTTCTGATAAGAACAAACAGAAAATCGCCCGCTCTGTCGCAAAGCTCGCGCGAAAAATCGTCCGCCGAAACGGCGATATCGTACCGTCTTTTAAAGTCAGAGCGCTTTTTCACATCATGCGCGGGGTCTATAAAAAAACCGGCATGAACCCGCTCGACGAAGCCTATTGGAAAAACAGCGGCTGGCTCAAAAAAGCTCGTCCATGGAAAACAAACGCATAACGAAAGCCCCCGACTATGAAAGTCGGGGGCTTGTTGTTTGGTGAACCGCTATGCCTCGATGGGAGCAAAGCGGATGCGGATCTGCGGAAGCTTCTCGATCACGGTATAGGTGTTGTAAAGTCCGTCCGAAAGGCTCAGGTCGTTCTCGCCGCTTGCCGGAGGTGCAAAGAAATTAAGGGTCAGTGTTGCGGCACCGGTCAGCGGTTTTTCAAAAAACGCGGGCATCAGGTCGATGGTTCTTGCCTTGGGGGATTTATAGAACCATCTGCCGTTGATCTCCATCATGAGGTTGGAATCGTCGTCGAACACAACCTCACAGAAATGCGGGTTCTTCTCGAATGCGAGCGGTACGGAAATGCCCTCCGCGTCCTCCGCGCCGCCCCAGCGCAGCGTAGCGGGGAAGGAGAGTGCCGCACCGGTTTCCATTGACGGCTTGAAATAATCGTCATGCAGGATTTTTTTGTACGTTTCCAAAACGGGTTGTGCTACGCCCACGTCGGCGTTGTTCGGATCTTCAATCTCAAGCCCCAGTCTGCCGCGGTCGCGGAACTGGTAGAAGGTGAGTCCGGAGAACCATGTTGCGTTCTCGTCTTTTAAGCGTGAGCAGAATTCCTCGACCATCTGTGCCTGATCGTATGGTCCGGTCACATCGCCGTCGGCATTGAATTCGCTCATAACCATTTGCTTTTCCGTGCCGCCGTTGAGGAATTTGAACCGCTCGAAGGAAGCCTTAGTCATAAGATAGGTTTTGTCGACTGTATCGCGCTTGTGCGAATGCCCGCCCTTTTCAGCAACGTCATAGGGCCAGCCCCAGTGCAGCGCCATGTATTTATCCACGGACCAGATGTCGGTTTCCCGAACAGCCTGCGCAAACTCCTGCTCTTTTTCGATTTCTTCTTTGTTCAGATCCTCAATGCCGCCGATACAGAGGATGGTGGACACGTTGGGCGCGATTTCCTTGACGATGCGGTGGAAGCGGCAGAAGAAATCCGCAACCTCCTGATAGGAGCAGCGTTTGTTGAAGCTGAACCAGTTGCCGGTTGCTTCATGGTTAACGCGCAGCATGATCCGTCCGAAGGGCTTTAAGTCCTTGGCGATGGCGATGATGCGGTCGTCGGTCACAAACGGGTCAACCGTCAGCGTCAGCACAACGTCCTGACCGTGGCGGCGGATGTCGCGCATCTGGTTGAACGGCTCGCCGTCGGTTGTTCCGCCCAAGCCGCCGCGATAGGTGAAGTAGTCGTCATAGGGGTAATCCCACGCGAAGGATACGCCTTCTTTATAAATCTCGCTGACTCTGCCCGGCCAGTCCTTGTCATAAGGGTAGTAGCAGTACATCAGGCTGACACCGCGGTGCGGTCTGCCCAGCTTGTGCAGAATATAGTCCTGATTGACATACTCGCCGCGCTCCGAACCGTCGCCCAGATCCAGCGCGCAGTTTGCTTTGCCGAGCTTGACGGAGTAAACTTTGTTTTCTTCCATATCGTACATATTCCTTTCAAATGCCGAACATCGTGTTCCCGCGTGATAACGATTACCGGCAGCGCAAAAAAATCAGACGCACTGATGTTTGTCTGATACTTATTATAACGGATTCGCTGCGGATTGTCAATCGCCATTTATGAAAAATCAACAGTTTTTCCGCAAAACCATTTTGCGGCGCTAGGCGATGAAATCAAGGGAAAATTGCATCCTATGCGCCGAAAAACGAAAAGCAAACCCCCGCACCGATTGTTAAAGCGGAGCGGGGGAACGGTTATTTGCCTTTTTTATCCTTGAGCAGGGGCTTGATGATTTTATAGATGGCGCTGGTTTTATCGTTGCCGTATTCCTTGACGAGCGCGTTGTTGATGCCCTGCTTGGTTTTATACTTGCTGATCAGCTCCTCAATCTTATGCACATCGTCGGGGAACTGGCTGAGCAGGCTGTGCAGGTTCGCGCTGTCAACGATGTTCGCAGAAACCGGACTCGGCGATGCGGGCTGCTTTTCAGGCTGCTTCACGGCTGGCTTCGGCTTGCGCTTTTTCGCGGTCTGCGGCTGTGCGGGTTTGGCTGTCACAACGGGCTTGAGCGAAACCGGAGCGGCTTCCGCGGTGAAAATCACCTCGACCGGCGCAGTGTCCGGAGTCACTTCGGCTGGTTCGTCAGCCGCGATTTCCGTGTAAGCTGGCGCATCTTCCTTTACGGCTTCAGCTACAGGATTGTCCGCTTCCGGTGCATCCTGCGCGGCCGGCTCAACAACACAATCCGCAGGTTTTTCAAAATCGCCCTGCTCCTCCGCCGCAACAGGCTTCTGCGCCGTGACGGTTGTGCGCGGGAAGCCGCCGTTTCCGAACGTGCCGTTGAGGACGCCCAAAAGGTTCTTATATCGCACAATTTTGATTTTTCTGCTTCTCCACATCAGCACGATCGGGTTAAAGCCCTCGTCGTTGCTGATGATGGCGTATTCCTCATCCGCGTGGGTTGCGACAAAATAGCCCAGATAGGACGACAGCTGAAAGTCCAGCGAATTGCGCGCTGAGGTCTTGATGTCGAAATATTCAATCTGCGCTTTTGTTTTAATCATCTGCATATGCAGGGAAAAAGGCAGGCGGCAGTTGTTCTCGGAATAGAACAGCACAACATGGTCCTTTTCGGTTAAAAGGTCAATGCCGACGAAGCCGTTTGCGCCGACGTTTTCATAATCGATAAAAAAATACACGCGATCACATCTTTCTTTTTGAATAAAGATTCCTCATCTTATTATACAACATTCTGCGGAAAAGTCAAATTTTTTGTGAAATAAAAAAGAGCGCTTTATACCAAGCACCCTTTTTATCACACTATTTCATTAAATTCCGGTCGGAAAGCTCCTTCATGGCGCGCCCTTTCGCAAGCAGTGTCCTGAGTGCTTCGCCGTCGCCGCCGGCGAGTGCCGCGCGGTATTCGCCCAGCGACGCAAGCAGGCAGTCAAGTTCCGTCAGCAGACTGTCGCGGTTGAGCAGGAACAGCTCCGTCCACATCTCCTCGTTTAACCGTGCGACACGGGTCATATCCTTGAAGCTGCCTGCCGAAAAGCCCGCCTGTCGCTCAACTGTGGGGTTTTTAATGTAAGCGCTCGAAACTACGTGGGCAAGCTGGCTGGTATAGGCGATAATGCGGTCATGCTCCGCCGGCGAAGCGCTCACAACCTTGTGAAAGCCCAGCGACAGCGCAAATTCGCGCACGATTTCCGCCGCCGCGGGATCGGTGCTTTCATCGGGGGTAATGATAAAGCTTGCGCCGTCAAAGAGGTTGTCCACCGCAAAGTCAAAGCCAGAGTACTCCCGCCCCGCCATCGGGTGACAGCTGACAAACCGCACACCTGCCTGCGCCAGCGCCGCGGAAACCGCACCCACGATGAATTGTTTCACGCCGCACACGTCGATCACAATCGCAC
The DNA here is from genome assembly GCA_047602575.1 of Oscillospiraceae bacterium. GTDB lineage: Bacteria > Bacillota > Clostridia > Oscillospirales > Ruminococcaceae > UBA1366. The sequence continues at coordinate 55,430 of JASGGY010000004.1, read as the reverse complement.
CTTTTTTAAACAGCGTCGCGTGGCTGAGCAGATAGTCCACCGCCCCGCGCGGATACAGGCTGACAATCACGAAATCAAGCTCGCTCAGGTTTTCTTCTGTGATCACATCGGAAATCGCTTCCTGCTCCAGCGCCTTTTCCACCGCTGCGGGGTTGGTGTCAGTCCCAAGACATGTGTGCGCGGTGCGTTTTCTGATTGCTTTGGCGAACGAGCCGCCGATGATGCCAAGCCCGATGATACCGATGTTCATAGCTGTGCCGCCTTTCCGGATGCTTTATCGCTTTAAAGTATACCACAGTCAAAGCGTTTTGTCAAGCACTCCATACGGATTATCACAAACAAAAAAGCCACACCTAAGCGGCGTGGCTTCAGATTGAAGAAAAAGTATATACTCATTTTTCGTGTGTTCTAATGGAATCACAAAGCAATAGCTAAAGCACAAATCGGCTAAGAAAATCAAAGTATCATCCATAAAACTATGGGTTTCCAAAGGGTACGTAGTTGCCGCGCACGGCAACTTTACCCTCTTGGTGGAGGAGTCCAGAGGGGGCAACGCCCTCTTTGGGAGGGTTTATCTTCAGTCTGAGCCACACCGGATGGCGTGGCTTTGTGTTGTATCAGGAATTGCGATCGCGCGTATAGATTTTCATAATGGGCTGTAGCTGCTTGCCCTCCAGCGCGGCGGAAATGGCTTCCGGGATGAGGTCAAAATGCGATACGATCGAGTTCGGCTTGCTCTGATAATCGTCCTGGCTGTAGGGAACAAAGAAATAATGCTTGTAATTCTGCACCATGCCGATGTTTTTTGCGCTGTTTGCCAGCGCGTCGTTCGTCGCAATCGCCAGCACCACGGGCAGGGAATTGCGGATGTGAGATTTCACCGCCATGGTCGCGGGCGTGTCGGTGATGCCGTAGGCAAGCTTTGCCAGCGTGTTTGACGTGCAAGGTGCAACCACAAGCACATCGAGCATCCGCTTCGGACCGATCGGCTCGGCGGCTTCAATGGTATGGATGATATCCCGCCCGCTGATTGATTCCAGACGCAGGTGGTTTTCCTGCGCCGTGCCAAAGCGCGAGCTGATGCGGTAAGCGTTTTCCGACATCACCGGAACCAGCTCACAGCCAAGCTCCACCAGCTTCTGCGCCGCGGCAAAGCTTTTCTCAAACGTGCAGAACGAGCCGCACATCACAAAGCCCACGCGGATTTTTTCTAAAGAACTCACAGCTGCTCACCCCTCTCGCGCAGGATGTTGACAACGGTGTCGGCGATGATGATGCCGGAGGTCACCGGTGCGACCTTTCCGGGCAGGGACAGCGCCCAGATCGCCTTGAGCCGCAGCTGACGCGCGGTTTCAAAATCAACTCCGCCGGGCTTTGACGCAAGGTCAATCACAAGCGCTTCCGGCGAAAGCTTTGCGAGAATCTCGTGATTCAGCACAATCGCCGGTATCGTATTGATCACCAGATCGTATCCGGAAATCTCGTCGCTAAGTTTAGAAATATGAACCGGCGCATAGCCGTAAAGCTGCGCCCATGCAAGATCCGCGTATTTACGCGCGCAGATGCTCACGGAAGCGTCCACGCTTTTAAAGATTTTTGCCGTGGCTTTCGCCACCCGTCCGAATCCGGTAATCAGCACCTTCGCGCCGCTCATCGTGATCGGCAGCTCCTCCATCGCGATCTGCAAAGCGCCCTCCGCGGTGGGGATGCAGTTTTTGATAATCAGCTCCTCGCGCGTGAAATAGTCGGATACGGCAAATCCGCGCGCAGTGAAAAACGCATCCGTTTCCGGCATAATCCGCCCGCCGGCGACCAGCGCACCGGGCTTTAAACAGGGCAGCAGCGCCGATACCGGAATGCCGTCATCCGACAAAAACGGCGCGGTCACATGCACACCGTCGTTTGACGACACAATCGGCAGCACCAGCACGTCGGCTTTCTCCGGCAGCTCCTCCGGCGCATCCAGCGCGGCACAGCCCTCCGCTTTATTTGTCCCATCAAGACCGTATGTATACACCAGCGCGTTTTCCCGCGCTAGCCGCGCCGCGAGATAAGTCTGGCGCGAATCCCCGCCGACGACGAGGAAGACAATTTTTCGACTCGATAAAGGCAATCCCTCCGCAACAGCATTCTACAGCATTATATGCCGGCGCGGTAATGATGTTCAGGCGCACGAAAATTATTGCGCAGCATTGACAAAAGCACCGAAATGTCGTAAACTATTTACAGCGACAACAGAAAAGGAAGGCAGTACAATGTGGTGGATCATCGGCATCGGCTTGGCATTCATCGGTGCGATTTTCGGCGCGGCAAAGAAAACAAAGTAAGAAGGTTTGCGCACGGCGGTTTTTTCAGGATCCGCACGGTTTTTATTTGAATTTTAAAAAAACACTTGACAAGCGCATTGCGTTGTGATAAAATTAATAAGTCGCAGTTAAGGCTCACTTCTGCGGAAGCATACGGAGAGGTGTCCGAGTGGTTTAAGGAGCTGGTCTTGAAAACCAGTGATCCCGCAAGGGACCGTGGGTTCGAATCCCACCCTCTCCGCCAACCTTTCTTTTCAACCAGCAGGCATACAATTGAATATTTATGATTAATTCATACGGAGAAGTACTCAAGTGGTGAAGAGGCGCCCCTGCTAAGGGTGTAGGGCGGGAAACTGTCGCGAGGGTTCAAATCCCTCCTTCTCCGCCAAGAATAAGCCGGTTTATCCGGCTTATTCGTCGGGGCGTGGCGCAGATTGGTAGCGCGCTACCTTGGGGTGGTAGAGGCCGTGGGTTCAAGTCCCGTCGCTCCGACCAGCCGTATTTACGGCAAAAAAAGCACCTTGTCAGTTTTTGACAGGGTGCTTTTTGTTATTTTTTTAGTTTGTATGACGTAGTTTTATGAATATATAATTATGGGTAGGTACGATTTTCTCAATGTGCCAATTCATGTACTTTTTGTCCGGTAAATGCGATAAGATTGAATCTTTGTGTATAAACGGGGTAGCATCGGATACAGTTCCGTTGCCGTATTGTACTTTAATTTTACTATACTGATTGTTCAGCATAGTAAGAAATTCTTTCAATGTCAGCATGATAACCATACAGGAGAAAACTGTTCTGAAATTTTGGTTTTGGCGATTGATATGCATTTATCATGCGTACTATCAATAAGTATAACCCCATAATCATTTACCACTAAGTCCATGCTGACGGTTATTGTGTGGTATTTTGTCCAGTACCCAGTGTTTTCGTTTTTAGTGGCATACCGCATTCTTACCTTGCCCATTCTTCAATCTTCCTTTCAATCAACAAACGTGTGCTTGTCGTATTGCACTTTAATCTTGCTATTCTTATCGTCTAGCATATCGAGGAACTCTTTCAATATCAGCATGATAAACATCCTTTCTTATTGCCAACGTAGGATATTCTTTTCTTTATTTTTTTTCATTGGTTTTAGATTTGATGTATTTTAATTCCATTTGAGATAAATAAAATTTTAAAGTATCCTCTATATGATGATGACATCCGAACCCTAACAAAAATTCAAGAAAGCTTTGTATGGATTCTTCTGTTATTTCTTCTTTTTTCAACGCAATAACTCGCTTCACGTCATCTATTATGGTTTCAATAAACGGTTCGTATATGGTTACTTTTAATTCGATACTTTTCATTTTAATCTTCCTTTCTGCCCCGAGGGGCTGCCCTGCCGGAACAGGGCGACGGCGTGCAGGAGGGCTAACACGGGGTGTCCTCCATGATCTTGTAAACGGCTTTCTCGTAGCTGATGCCATCCAGCACTTCCAGCACCTCACAGATTGTGCGAGCGCAGAATAGGTAGCGCGCCACATACTCCGGATCGCCGTGCTTGTTCGCTTTTTCACTTTTCGTCACGTACTCATTGTACAACTTGCGCAGCTTGTCCAAATCGGATTTTTTCATTTTAAACCATCCTTTCATCTTAGAGGGGCTTTCCCTCTTTCCATGTTCTTATTATATCATATTGTACAATATAATACAATTCGCAAAATAGCCAAAGTATTGTACAATATATTGGCGATATTATATATTGTACAATACCCTCAAGGTGTGCTATAATTTTCATGAGGTGATTTTTTTATGGGAATGCGAAAATATCCATTAGGGAAAGAAAAAGAAAACTATATCAAGAGACAAAACGAAACACTGAAAGAGATTTATGACCATCATCACTTGACGTTGCCAAAGGACAGCAAGGAAAAAATTAGAGTCTATGCAAACAGAAAAGGATTGAGCATTAACGCCTATATCAACAAGCTTATAGCCGAGGATATGGAGAAGAATTCTATCTAAGTCAAGGCTTATCATCGAATTCCTTTTTGTACGTTGTTTTATCATCGCAGTCCATAAGCCAAGTATCTAGCTTATCTTTAATAACAATCAAAGCTAAGAAAACTCCGGTTATACAAATTGAAGCAAGAAGCGAATGAAGCATAAAAAATAAAGTATTCATATTTCCTCCAAATGATTTTTTAATTATAAGATTGGAAAGTGACAAAATGATTAAAAGATTTAAAAATGCAGTTAACAGGTTTATTCATGGGAAAGAACATTGGAAATATAGTTTTTCATTATCTCTTTTTTTAACAGGATGTATACTAATGATAATAGCCGTGATTCAAAATTATATGCCTTCATCATTTCTATCTAGTTTTATCATTTTAGTTGGAGCGCTTTTTTATCCAAATCTAAAACCATCGGTCATGGATGCAATTGGAAAAGCAGTATTTAAATTTACTATTTCTTTTGTAGGAATAGTAATGGATATATTTTGCCTTGCACACATATTTGAAAACAAAATTAAACTCACCGATGAGATATTTCTATATATTGTAACTATAATGCTAACATTATTTTTAGCTAGATACTACATAGATATAATATATCGGGTTATTTTTGTGATCATACAAAAATCACGCAACAATTCCGAAAAATTAAAAACCGTTTGGAAAGTTGCTCTTGCAGCTTTGGGATTTCTCGTAACGCTTGCTTCGTTAGTGAATATAGCAATAGGCATACAAAAAGCTATCATATAAAAACGCAAAAAGAGGGGAGTAAAAGCCCTTTTTTATCCACCTAAAAAATGGAAGAAAATAAAAGGAACGAAAGTAAGAAAAGAGAAGAAAGAGAAATAGGAAAATACTGAAGCAAAAGGAACAAGAGCAAGAAAAGGCGAAAGAGAGAAAGAGGAGACAGGGACGCGGGGGGGAAATAGAGAAGAGGGATTTCATCCCCCATTCATCCTAACCCTCTACATTTTTTATTCGAATTTTAGTTTTTTAGTTGCACGATGCATTTGTTTTAGATTGCTATGTAAATATTGTTGTGTCGTGGTTATGTCACTATGACCGAGGAGAGCACGTAAGGTTTCTAAATCTGCACCAGATTGCAGCATATACGTTGCGTAGGTGTGCCGTAGCTTGTGGGGTGTGTAATAGGGTAGATCGGGATAGATGGCAAGCTGACGCTTGTAGTAGGCTTTCCAAAGCCGGTTATAATGGTCGAGTTTTATAAAGTTGTCCTCGAATGTCCAGACTAAACCGGAACGGTGGGGGAGCGTCAAGATTATGCGTAAAGCGTTATCATGCAGTGTTACATATCTATCTTCACGGGATTTCGTGGTTTCAACTATTCTATCGCCAAATTTGGTTGATACAAGTGTTTGACAAATTGTCAGACACTTGTTTTTTATGTCGATGTTAGACCAATCCAACGCGAGAAGCTCTCCGCGCCTAAGTCCGGTCCATAAATCAAAATGAAATAGTTTGCAAACGTCTGTTTCATTGTCGAACAGCATTTCTATGTATTCCGGCTGAAAGTATGCTTTCATTTTTTTGATGCGCTTTGGGGGTTTTATCTGTTCACAGGGATTATATGTAATCAGGTTGTTTATGCGGGCTTCGTTCAGAACACGCTTAAGCAAAAAATACGTTGCGCTGACGGTCGGATGATAGCGTCATAGTTGATTTGATACAGATTTGACAGTCTATCGTGTTGATTTCTGATAGCTCTTTTCGCGCAATCGTTGCAAAATGACGGCTGTTTATGTAAAAATAGTCGCGCTCTAAGTCGTAGGCTACAACGTCCACATGATAGGCATTGTGGTATTGTTCAAACCATTTATCAAATGTCAATTTTAATCATTCCATTCCTTTAAATTTTCTGCTTTGCCTATAAGATTAGAAACAATTTCCTCATCAATCCAGCCATCACCAGCACATAACAGGCATTCATCTATATAATTAAAATCACTATCAAAATGATTGTCACCTGTACCGCCACATTCCGGACAAACGTATTTTTTCATAATATCAATCCTTTTCTTTACTCATTTCTATCATTATTTTTATCAATTCATCCATTCCTCTAATATATATATAATAAATTTAGAAAAGACTAATATAAAAATAAGAACAAATATAATAATAAAAGCAATACGAATTCCTTTTTCAGAACATAAAAGTTCACCAAGTGAAAGAAATCTTGAGATAGTTTCCTGTAAATATTTCATCATAATATCAGTCCTTTACTTAATTAAATCAACTTGAACTATTTGAATCCTATTTTTTGAATCTGCATATCTGTTATATATTTTTGCCTTTGCTTTCATTATATTTTCCTCTATGACACTTATTTTTAATTTTCTTCCCTCACTATCAATGAAATAGATTGTATACATATGCCATACTTCAATCATATCGGTTCGTACCCCATTTCCGTTAATTTAACATCTTCCTCATGCTCAATAAGTAAACGCATATATTTTTCTGATAATCTGGGCTTGTTTGCTCTTAAATCACGCAAAAACTTATCTACACCATCTATTTTTATTATTGTATCAATCGCATTTGACGGCTGCGTAAATACGTACTGTTTTGCTTTTGACAGGTTATACTCCGTATCACAAGGTGTATATAAGCTTATTTTTTTTGCATCGTCAACAAATTTATGCCAATATTTAGTAGTTTTCGCACGGCTTTTATGGCTATCGTTTGTGGGTACTATGTAACGCAGGTAATTTACAACGATACCTATAAATAATGTGCCAATGTCAATATAGGCTATTTGTTCGATAAATGAAAATGCGCGTTCATCACGAAGTTGTATTTCAAACCGAACCCAGTGACCGGAATACTCTTTACCTTTTTCTTGACGTTCTTTTGCTTTGTCGTAGCATCGGAACATTATTCGACTTGATTGTGATCCGTAATATATTGTGATAGCTTTTTTCTTGACTTCTTTTTCCAACTTTACGCATTGAAATTTCGAAGTGAAGTTTTCGGCATCCGTTTCACGGTACAGTAAATCAATATCCAGTATATTTTCTTTGTCATCGTATGCCACGTCAAGACGTGTGATATTATATGTACCGGTATTTTCGCGGATAGTGTGAAAAATGACTTCCCAGCTTGTAGTCGCAAATTCCTCAAAGGCTCGACAACCTTCGCCGGACATCTCAACCCATACACCAGAGTTAAAACCATCAAAATGGATTGATATACCCTGATATAAATAACGTTGTTTGTAGCCATGAAATCCGAACGTTTGAGTAAATTTGATATTTTCCAACCCGAGGAAAAGTATTATAGAATCCGGACTGTCTATTTTAGAAGTAAAAGAAAGCCAGTCATATAATAGAATGCCCATGTTTCGTTTCTCCTTGCCTTTATGGTTTCTCTGCCCCCCTGTTAGCATAGGGGGGCTAACCGGACGAACCGGAAAGCCTAGCGTCCGGCGCGAGCCTATCGGCTTCGCTTTCCCCGGACGCATTTTATGCCCGTTTTTTTACGCGCGGTTTCTTTTTCCCATCAGATAATACACTGAAAATGCTTTGTGTTTCTCCACGATTTCGCATGATTTCTTCATCTGATACGTAATCGGATTTCAGCATTGATTCAATTAGTTCGGCAGTGTCATATAACGACCGCCTAAAATCTGTTTGCAAATTACTGTAATATCCCATTGGTGATATTTTCATCATTGGGTTAGATTCTGCCTGATCAAATTCAAACGCGTCAAACACATGACAAGAATTATATCTACAGTAGGGATGCCGGAATTTTGTTTTACATGGGCGAACCGTTGCTGTTATATCACGCAGTTGCTTGTCCACGAATGCCCATCGTTGTGATGTTGCGTATATCATCATATGACGTTTTCGCACTTGGCACAAATGTTGAAACAAAATTTTCGGCACTGATTCTTTGCTTGATGCAAAATCACGCGAATTGAATATTGTTCCGATTTCGTCAATCAACACCAAAGAATTTTTCGGAGCGTTCAAAATATCTTGCGGTGATTTAAGCGGCAGAATGCGCGTGTGAGCGGGGAAGTGACTTAATTTAAGATTCGTAACAATGGTAAGCTGCTTATACAGACAAGCTTTTTCATAAGCGTGAAATACCATTGTCGAGGTTTTACCAGAGCCGAAAGCTCCGGTATAAATATGTAAGCCCCAACATTCAAATTTTAATTTCCAATGATAGAATTGTGCGCGGTAGACATCGCGACCAATCCAAAAAAGAAAAAATGGAAGCTTAATCAGAAATAACAGCTTTTCCTTTATCCAGAATACTAGAGCCATTTCTTTTACACTTCCTTCTTTTCTTTAATTTTTTCTTTATGAATTTATTCCACTTTTTGGGATAATAGATGCCGTACAGTATTTTTGCTTCTTTTATATCTTCCGTATAGTTTTTTTTCACGCGAATTTGATAAATTTCATATAATACGCCACAAACAAAGCAAGTGATATTTATTGCAACAGCAATTATAAGATAAATCATTTTAACCACCTGCCAGTCATATAGCTGTTTCCAAAGCTAAAAAAGAATCCAAATATTGTTCCGATACAACCTACAGCCAGAAGCAGTTTTATAAATACGGGGAAAAACGTTTGCAAGTTTGTTATGTTGTTTAAAACTGCTTCCGACAAACCGAATAAGTCAAGCAATGATTGCATTAAGTCTGACATTTTTATCTCCTCCTAAATATCCATAATATCAAGTATGCAAGCATCACAAATGTAATGATGCACAAAAATGATTCTGTAAGGGTGTAATCTTTAAACGGTATCTGAAATATATTCATTGAGAAATCCCCCAAAAAAATTTATATATAATATATGCTGAAATCCATATCAGAAAACTTCCTATAAAAACAGCCATTAGAGATATGCCGAATATTGTTGTATTTGACATAAAATTAAAACATTGTACCATAATAAATTTTAAAGATTTGAAAAATTCAACCATTTTATCCCCTCACAAATTTGATTACAGCTATCAAAAGAAAAACAGCTAAAACAGAAGTGATTCCTGCAATGAAAATATATTTTATTTCGACCGGAAACGCATCAAATCCAGATGCGAAAAACTTTATAAAATCGCCAGATGCCTTTTGTAGATAGCCGAATACGTCTGTTATATCATCCATATTGTCAAAACCGAAATCAAAATTGTTTTCCCCGTTATTTCCGGCTACATATCCTATTCCTTTATCAATATATTCTTGGTAGTCATATGTTTCGGGGTTTTCTCCTATGGTAGTGATTGTTATAGGCTTGATGTTGCTCACTTTGGCAAACGTAGAATATTTTTTATCTGATGCTGGAACAGAATCAAGTGTGAACTCCGCAGCATATAAACATGTGTATTCATCATCTTGTTCAAACTCATCGAAATCAATTATATATGGATCAGGGAACATAGTACCGTCCGAAGATTGATATTGTGCCCAGCCAATAACAATCAAATAATATGTTGTATTTGGTTTTAGATTTCCTTTCGTCAAGTCGAGCGTCTGCGACGATTTAAAATCAGGTGCATAACAGTTATTAAAAGGTTGATAACCATATTCTGTTACACCTGTTTCAGGTATTTGAGCACCATATATTTTTTGATTGTTGTACTTAGCTTTTGACGCAGACCACAAAACACTTCCCTTTACAGTTTCATATGTATTGGTCAATCTGTTATTTTTCCCTGAATCAGAAACCAAAGTAGGTGCAACAGTAGTGATATAACTACCGTAATTTAGTACTAAATCTTTCCACTCATCTTCATTATTGTAAATCAAATTTTTTATTTTATCGGCAGTTGTTTGAACTTGAACGTTGAACACTTCAAAAGAATGCTCATAGGTGTTTCCTTGTTTTCCTATAACAGTTGTCGTTCTTGACATTCCGACCTCTGGGGTCGGCGCGACGTCTACTGTTGCATACACCGAATTACGTTTTAACATCTCAATATCCATAACAATATCAGTGCCATAATTGTAGTTATCCGTTGTTGCAAATGGTTGTAATGCATTCGGAATTCTTGATGTGTCAATATATGTATTGTAATATGAACTCGTAATGCTAGTACTTCCGCTTTTTGGGTTAAATTTTAAAACGACAAATGGGGAGTTATCAGAAGTAGTAAAAAGGAATTTTTTCTCGTTGACTACTTTAGTAGCTGTTAAATTTGCATGATTTTTTGTGAGTAACACAAGAACTTCTTTCGGAAAAACAAACATCGTTCCGTCTGATTGTGTATTAACGGTCGTAAAGATAAATACACCTGTGTTTTTTAAATTTGTTATATTGTTGGTTGTCATAAATTTTTGTACGTTTGTGTCGGTTGGAAAATTATTGTTGCAAATATTTTGAAATATTGCTTGTACTTCTGTTGTGGTTGTGTCTTGTTCGCTAGCGTTAAATGTAATTTTACTCATTCCGAATAATTTCATTATATCCGTATAGTTATGATTAGGATTCATTACCAATGATGCGGTATTAGTATCTTGATCCGCAGATACTGATATTGATGTAATAACCGAAAATGCAACCATTAAGGTTGTTACGATAATCATGATTTTCTTTTTCATTTTCTTTACTCCTTTAATTTAAAATCAAAACCTCCGGCACATCTGCCGATATGCGGGAGGTTTTAACGTTAATTGTTGCCAGCGATTACTTCGCAGCGCTTTTTGCTGATTTGAAGATCCCGAAGCCGAGGGGAATAAGCGCTGCACCGATGTAAAGAAGACAGAGCGGGTTAGCCGACAGAAACGTTACGCAATCGCCGGCAAGGTCAATCGCAGCGGAAACACCCGAAGTAATAGTTGCAAAAGTATCCATATACAATCCTCCTTTCTTCTTATTTGCGTATGTTAGTTAATTAACTACTTCGACGCGCTCGACAAAGCCGGAACGGTTAAAGAATGCGTTGATTTCATGACCGCAATAGTCATCAATCTTTACATTATTCGCCGGAACGCCGAGAATTTCCTCGCTCATAGTGAGCGGTACAAAAAGAGTTTCCACACTTTCGCCCTTGTTTGTTCCGTCTGTTCGCAACCTCATCGGGCTTACGCAGTGTAGAATCATTGTCGGAATGCCCTTTTTGCTTCGGAAGCAGTTTACGCCGATACATTTCATTCTTTTCAACTCCTTTCGATATTGACAACATCCATATGGATGTATCATAATAATATTATACACCTTTAAGGGCGTTTGTCAATACATACATTAAGGTGTATAATAATTTTGTAGTATTTAACAAATTAAGGCGGTGAAAATTATAGATAATTTACACCTTTATCCGAATTTAATTAAAGTTCGGGAAAACTTGTTTACACAAAAAGAAGTTGCAGAATATCTCGGTTTATCCCAACAAGATATATCAAGGTATGAAACAGGTAATAGAAAAGCTCCAATCAACTACATAAAAGACTTAGCAGAATTATGTAATTCAAGTGTTGATTTTATTCTTGGACTTGAAATTGAACATCCAGTTTTAAGCGAAGATGAAAATGAAATTATTCAGAAATGGAGATTGCTTTCAGAAAGGCAAAAAGGTAAAGTAGAACAATTGGTAGAAACAATTTTAGAAGCAGATAATAAACAGTCAAAATAAAAAGACGTAACATAAAATTTGGAGGAATGACAAATGGGTATAGCTATCGTTATCGGAATACTTTTTTTAATTTACATTATTTACACAAAGAAACAACAAAATAAAACAAACCAACCTGTTGAAAAGGAAGATTCTTTTCAAACAAATGAAACCACATCTACCAAACAAGATTATACTTTACAATATCAAAGAAAAAATATATTAACCGGAAATGAATGGAACTTCTACATAAGAACACTAAAAGACTATGCAAATAAAAACAACCTTTGCGTACTTACAAAAATCAGACTTGCAGATTTAGTTGAAACCTTGCCGACACTTCCGCAAAAGCAGAGTTACGGAGCTTTCCAGAAAATCAAAGCTAAGCATATAGACTTCGCACTTGCAACACCTGAAAATCTTGAAATTGTACTATTAATCGAACTGAACGATAACAGCCACAACAAATATAGCCGTCAGAATCGCGACAAATTCGTTTTTGATGTTCTCCGCAACTGCGGATATAATATGATTTATACTTACGGTGTCAATTTTGAAACTCAAGCTAACGATATTTTATCTCATACATGCGTGCAGGAACAGGGAACGGGGGATACGGGCAATTAATGGTGGTGATGTGAGCCGTCATGATTTTGTGCTGTTCCTTGCGCCGGAATTTGTTTTCGGGCAAACAATATCAGCCCGCATCCGCCTCCGGCGGGGAACGGCTAATATCTCTAGCGCCGATGGGCGCAGTCGCGTGACGCTCCGTCCCGTCGCTGGTGGGCGTAATATGGGAAAACGTGTAGTCGCGGTTAAAAATTTGTTGAAAAATACCTTGGGGTGGTAGAGGCCGTGGGTTCAAGTCCCGTCGCTCCGACCAAAACCGCACAAACGCGGGGTTTGCTGAAAAAGCAAGCCCCGCGTTTTGCATTCAGATGAGCGGTTGGGCTGCTTTTATTGTGTGTGTGTACCTTTTAATAAAGCAAAAATCAGTACGTCTGTTGCGATGAAAGGCGCTGTTTTTCCGGATGCCGTATGATGATGTAAACTTTCTGTTAATTTCAAAAAACTATATACATACGTGTGTTTTTGTGTTACAATAAACTTGTTTTATTCTGCGAAAAACGCGGTAAAACATACAATTTTTATCCGAAAGGCTGTGATGGTAGGGTTGGAAAAAAAGCTGACTTTGTATGGCTTTAACAACCTCACAAAAACACTTAGCTTCAACATCTATGATGTCTGCTATGCAAAAAGTGAGAGAGAGCAGAAGGATTATATTGCTTATATCGACGAGCAGTACAACTCCGACCGGCTGACCAAGATTCTCTGTGATGTAACGGAAATGATTGACGCGCGTGTGCTCAACATTTCCAAGCAGGACTACGAGCCGCAGGGCGCGTCCGTCAACGTGCTGATTGCCGAAAAAGAACTCACCAGCGACTCGGTTGACATTTCCTGCAACCAGGGCGATTATCTTCACAAGAACCGCACCGTCCACGCGCATCTTGACAAGAGCCACGTGACCGTGCATACCTTTCCGGAATATCACCCGGAAAACTCCATCTCGACGTTCCGTGTGGATATTGACGTTTCCACCTGCGGAACAATCTCTCCGCTGAACACCCTCGATTACCTCATCTCCAGCTTCGATTCCGATATCATTACCATCGACTATCGGGTGCGGGGCTTTACGCGTGACGTAAACGGGACAAAGTTTTATATTGACCACAACATCACCTCGATTCAGGACTATATCTCCGACGAAACCCTGACACGGTATGACGCGGTCGATGTCAATGTATACCAGGCGAACATTTTTCATACCAAGCTTCTCATCAAAGAAATTGAGCTGCAGAATTACCTGTTCAACAAGGACGTTTATGAGATTCCGCCCAAGCAGCGGCTGATGATCACCGACAATCTCCGCCGCGAAATGATTGAGATATTCAGCGGCATGAATATCTATTGATCGGAGGGCTTCCGATGGCTTTGAATCAGGAGAAAGCGCCGATATACGAAGCGCTTGTGCGCCACAGAAAACGCAGGGTTGTCCAACTTGACGTGCCAGGTCACAAGGGCGGGCGCGGCAACAAGGATCTGCGTGCTTTTTTGGGAGAGGACTGCCTGAAAACGGACGTCAATTCCATGAAGCCGCTCGACAACCTCTGCCACCCCGTTTCCGTCATCCGCGAGGCAGAACAGCTTGCCGCGGAAGCGTTCGGCGCGGCGCAGGCGTTTCTGATCGTCAACGGCACCACCGCAGCCGTTCAGGCGATGATCATGTCGGTCTGCAAGGCGGGAGATAAAATCATTATGCCCCGAAACGTCCACAGGAGCGCAATCAACGCTCTTGTTGTTTGCGGGGCTGTTCCTGTTTATATCAATCCCGGCATTAATCACCGGCTCGGCATTCCGCTGGGGATGAAGCTTGCCGATGTAAAAGCCGCAATCCGCGAACATCCCGACGCGAAGGCGATTCTAATCAACAACCCGACTTACTACGGCATTTGTTCGGACATCGCGGCGATCACAAAGCTTGCCCACGACAACGGAATGCTGATGCTTGCCGATGAAGCGCACGGCACGCAGTTTTATTTCGGCGAAAACCTGCCCTTGAACGCGATGGCGGCGGGTGCGGATATGGCGGCGGTGAGCCTGCACAAAACAGGCGGTTCGCTGACGCAAAGCTCGCTGCTGCTCTGCTCGACGCGGATGAACAGCGATTATGTGCGCCAGATCATCAATCTGACCCAGACCACGAGCGGCTCATACCTTTTAATGTCGTCGCTGGATCTGGCACGGCGCAATCTCGTGCGCAGCGGAAGGGAAATGTATGCCCGCACAGTGGAATATGCCGATTACGCACGCGGCGAAATCAACCGCATCGGCGGATATTATGCGTTTTCCCGCGAGCTGATCAACGGCTCGGACATATTTGATTTCGACATCACAAAGCTTTCCGTCCATACCCGCGAGATCGGGCTGGCGGGTGTTGAGGTTTACGACATTCTGCGCGACGATTATGACATACAGATTGAATTCGGCGACATCGGCAACATCCTTGCCATTGTGTCTGCGGGCGACCGTGCGCTCGAGATTGAGCGCTTTATCTCCGCGCTGTCCGAAATCAAGCGCATTTCCGCCAAAGATCCGGCAGGTATGTTTGACCACGAATACATCAACCCGCAGGTGGTTTTAAAACCGCAGGAAGCCTTTTATGCGGACAAGCGCGCCGTTCCCATCTCGGAAAGCGACGACTTTGTCAGCGGGGAATTCGTGATGTGCTACCCGCCGGGGATACCGATTTTAGCCCCCGGCGAGCGCATCACCGACGAAATCATCACCTATATTGCTTATTGCAAGCAAAAGGGCTGCTTTATGACGGGAACGCAGGACATGAAAATCGAGAACATTCAGGTGCTGAAATAACGCGGCACGGGCGCATCTCCGGTTTTGTTCTATGTGCAGCCGGCAGTTAAAAAGGAGGATTCGATTTGGAACTCTGGTTTACAGAAAAGCACACCGATCATGTGAATTTTTCCATTAAAGTAAAAGAACAGCTGTATTCCGGCAAGAGCTATTACCAGCAGATTGACGTGTTCGACAGCTTTGAATTCGGGCGTTTTTTAACCCTTGACGGCATTCTGATGCTGACGGAAAAGGACGAGTTTATTTATCACGAGATGATGGTGCACGTGCCGATGGCTTGCAATCCGTCGATCCGGAATGTGCTTGTTATCGGCGCGGGCGACGGGGGAACGGTGCGCGAGCTGTGCCGGTATCCGAGCGTGGAGTGCGTGGATCTGGTGGAAATCGACGACAAGGTAATTGAAATCTGCAAGGAATTTCTGCCGAAAACGGCGTGCAGGTTTGACGACCCGCGTGTGCATATTTACATTGAGGACGGGCTGAAGTTCGTCCGGCGGAAGCTGGCGGAATACGACCTGATTGTCGTGGACTCGACCGACCCGTTCGGACCGGGCGAGGGGCTTTTCACGAAGGAATTCTACGGCAATTGCTTTAAGGCGCTTACCGACGACGGCATTCTCGTCAACCAGCACGAGAGCACGTATTACGACTCCTACGTGGACATGGTCAAGCGCACCCATGCGCGCATCGGCAGTGCATTTCCGGTGTCGATGGTGTATCAGGCGCACATCCCGACTTATCCGTCGGGGCACTGGCTGTTCGGGTTTGCGTCAAAAAATCTGCATCCGGTTTATGATCTCAAGCCCGCGTACTGGAACTCGTTGGGAATCGAAACGCGGTATTACAACACCGAGCTGCACAAGGGCTGCTTTGCGCTGCCGAATTATGTGAATGAAACGCTTGAAAGCGACGATTAGACGAAAGGATTTGAAATAAAATGGGAAAAGCGCTCATCATCGGTGCGGGGGGCGTCGCATCGGTTGTCATCAGTAAATGCTGTCAGAACAGCACGGTGTTTGAAGAAATCTGCATCGCCAGCCGCACGAAATCAAAATGCGACGCGATCGCAGAAAAGCTTGCGGGCACAACCGCGACAAAGCTTTCCACCCGCCAGCTTGACGCGGACAAGACGGAGGAGGTCATCGCCGCAATCAACGAATTTCAGCCCGACATCGTCATCAACGTCGCGCTGCCGTATCAGGATCTGACCATCATGGATGCTTGTCTGGCGTGCAAGGTTGATTATCTAGACACGGCGAATTATGAGCCGCTCAACACGGCGAAATTTGAATACAGCTGGCAGTGGGCATACCGTGAGCGCTTTGAAAAAGCTGGCATCACGGCGGTGCTCGGCTGCGGTTTTGATCCGGGCGTGACGGGCGTTTTCAGTGCGTATGCGCTCAAGCACTATTATGATGAAATTAACTACATCGACATTCTGGACTGCAACGGCGGCGACCACGGCTATCCCTTTGCGACGAATTTCAACCCCGAAATCAACATCCGCGAGGTAAGCGCCAAGGGCAGCTACATCGAAAACGGACGCTGGATTGAAACCGAGCCGATGGAAATCAAACGCGTTTACAGCTTTGACGGCGTGGGCGAAAAGGATATGTACCTCCTCCACCACGAGGAGCTGGAATCCTTAGCGCTCAACATCACGGGCATCAAGCGCATCCGCTTTTTCATGACCTTCGGGCAGAGTTATTTAACGCACCTCAAATGCTTAGAAAACGTAGGTATGACCTCGATTGAACCGATTGAGTATGAGGGCAAAAAAATCGTGCCGCTACAGTTTTTAAAGGCCGTTCTGCCAGATCCCGCGTCCTTAGGACCGCGCACCAAGGGCAAGACGAACATCGGCTGCATTTTTACAGGGAAAAAAGACGGCGAAACCAAGCACTACAATGTTTATAACATCTGCGACCACGAGGCCTGCTACAAGGAAGTCGGCTCGCAGGCGATTTCTTATACTACCGGCGTGCCGGCGATGATCGGTGCGATGATGGTTCTGCAGAAAAAATGGAAGCGTCCGGGCGTTTTCAACGTTGAGGAATTCGATCCCGACCCATTTATGGACGCGCTGAATGAATGGGGACTGCCGTGGATTGAGGACTTCAATCCCGTGCTTGTAGACTGATATGGACGAACTGCATATTGATCTTGCCGCCCTGCCCACGCCGTGCTATCTGATCGACGAGCAAAAGCTGATCGACAACCTCAAACTCCTTGCGCGCGTCCGTGCGGAAAGCGGTGCGAAGATTCTTCTGGCGCAGAAAGCGTTTTCAATGTTTTCCGTTTATCCGTTGATTGCACAATATCTCGACGGCACGACCGCAAGCGGTATTTTTGAAGCGCGGCTCGGCTTTGAGGAGCTGGGCAAGCCGTTTTCTAAGGAAACCCACGTCTACGCGCCGGCTTTTAAGGAAGCCGATGTAAGAGCGCTTGCGCGGATCTGCGATAAGATCAGCTTCAACTCGCCCGCGCAGCTCTACCGCTTTGCGCAGACCGTAAAGGAAAGCGGGCGGGCGGTTTCCGTGGGCATCCGCGTCAATCCGGAATATTCCGAGATTGAAACAGAGCTTTATAATCCGTGCGCGGCTTTTTCGCGGCTTGGAACAACGCTGGCTGAGTTTGAACAAACCTATCGCGGCGGTGCGGACGGACTGCATTTTCACACGCTTTGCGAACAAGGCGCGGATGTTCTGGCACGCACACTGGACGCGTTTGAAGCGCGTTTCGGGAAATACCTGTCTGCGATGAAATGGGTGAATTTCGGCGGCGGACATCACATCACGCGGGCGAATTATGACGTTGATTTACTGATTGCCTGCGTGAAAAAATTCCGCGAAAAATATGGTGTCGCAGTGTACATTGAGCCGGGAGAAGCAGTTGCGCTTGACGCGGGTTATCTGGTCAGCGAGGTGCTGGACGTGCGCGAAAACGGCATGAATCTGGCAATCATTGACACCTCCGCCGCTTGTCATATGCCGGATGTACTGGAAATGCCCTATCGCCCGCGCGTAATCGGCAGCGGCTTGCCCGATGAAAAAGAGCATACCTATCGCCTTGGCGGCCCGACTTGTCTGGCGGGGGACATCATCGGGGACTATTCCTTTGACAAACCTCTGCGCGCGGGCGACCGGCTGGTATTCTGCGACATGGCGATTTATTCAATGGTCAAAAACAACACCTTTAACGGAATGCCGCTGCCGTCTATTATGCTGAAAAAAGCCGACGGAACGGTTTCAACCGTGCGGGAATTTGACTTTGACGATTTTAAATCCCGCTTGTAGCCCTTGCAAAATAACACAGGCGGGTGTATAATAAAGCAAATTGATATAAGAATTAGGAAGGAACTTTTCCCGATTATGGATTTATCGCAGCTGAGAAATGAAATCGATTCGATTGACAGTGAGCTGATCAAGCTATTTACGCAGCGAATGGAGCTGACCAACCGCGTGGCGCAATACAAGCTTGACCACAAATTAGACGTGCTTCAGAGCGCGCGGGAGCAGGAAATCATTCAGACCGTGCGTAGCGCCGCCCCGCCGGAGCTTGCGGACAGCGCGGAGGTTCTGTTCACCACGGTGATGGACATCAGCAAATCCGTACAATACCGCAAGTTTTACGCCGCAAACAGCACGATTGCGTTTTCGGCTTTCACAAGGGAGGGCGCACCCCGCGCAGCCTGTCAGGGAACGGTGGGCGCATATTCCGAGGAAGCCTGCCACAAAGCGTTTCCGGACGCGCAGATTCAGTTTTACGGCGCGTTTGAGGACGTGTTCCACGCCGTTGAGCGCGGGGAAGCGGACTTCGGCGTTTTGCCGATTCAAAATTCCACCGCCGGCTCGGTCGCACAGACCTATGAGTTGATGAAGCAATACGACTTTAAAATCGCCGCATCGGTGAAGCTGCGCGTCAGCCATTGTCTTGCCGTGCATCCCGACAATGCCGGAAAAACACCCGCCCGCGTGATTTCCCACGAACAGGCACTTGCGCAATGCGCGGGCTTTCTGAAAACGCTTGGTGCGCGTACGGAATATTACGCAAACACCGCCCTCGCCGCGGAATACGTCAACACCCATCCGGAGGACGCGGCGGGCGCAATCTGCTCGCTTGCCTGCGCGCGGGAGCTGGGGCTTTCGGTGGAAGCCGCCGACATCGCCGACGCGCGGGAGAACTACACACGCTTTATCATCATCTCAAAGGATACATACTCCTCGGCGGAAGCCGACATCGTGTCGGTATCGCTTTCTCTGCCGCACACCAAATCATCGCTGTACCGGCTGCTAACGAAATTCTCGGTGGCAGGGCTCAATCTCGTGCGCATCGAGAGCAAGCCCATCGCGAGCGCTGATTTTGACGCGGTGTTCTATCTGGATTTTGAAGGCTCGATTTCTGATCCGGCGGTGGCAAAGCTCATCGCGGAGCTGGGCGCGCAGCTGGATTACTTCCGCTTTCTGGGAAACTATTACGAAATCGCCGAATAACGGCTTTAAAAAAGGACGGTATGGGTATGTTTGTTTCGGTCATCATTGCCTGCGGCGGCACATCCAGCCGCATGGGCGGGCAGAACAAGCTTTTTGTCAAGCTGCACGGCATACCGGTCATTGTGCGCGCCATGCAGGCGTTTGACGAAATCCACGAGGTGCGCGAGATGATTCTCTGCGCCGCCGAAAGCAGCATAGACGCACTGCGCGGACTGATTGCGTCTTATGACTTCCGCAAGCCCGTGCTGATCACGACGGGTGCCCAAACCCGCCAGAAATCCATCGCAAAAGGCTTTTCGCTGATTTCGCCGGAAAGCGAGCTGGTATGTATTCACGACGGCGCGCGCCCGCTCATCCGGACGCATACGGTCTGTAAGTGCATTGCCGACGCGAAAAAGCACGGTGCGGCGGTGGTCTGCGTGCCGAGCAAGGACACCGTAAAGCTTGCGCAAAACGGCTTTGTCGCCGCCACCCCCGCGCGCGAGAACGTGATGCTCACCCAGACGCCGCAGATTTTCCGCACGGAGCTTTACCGCAACGCCCTCATCGCAGCGGACGAAGCGGGTGCGGATTACACCGACGACAGCCAGTTGTGCGAAGCGGTGGGCGTGATGCCGTTTGTGACAATCGGCGAGTATTCCAACATCAAAATCACAACCGCAGAGGACATTCCCGTGGCGGAGTCGCTTTTAAAAAGCACCGCGCGCGGGTGAGGGGAGCGGAGCATGAGAATCGGTCACGGCTATGACGTTCACCGCCTGACAACGGGGCGCAGGCTCATTCTGGGCGGTGTGGAAATTCCATATGAAAAAGGGCTGCTCGGGCATTCCGACGCGGACGTGCTGACCCACGCGATCATGGACGCGATGCTGGGTGCCTGCGCGCTGGGCGACATCGGAAAGCTTTTCCCCGACACCGGCGCAGCGTATAAAGACGCGGACAGCATCGGCTTGCTGCAAAAAGTCGGCGAAGTCTTAACGGAACACGGTTGGGCGATTTCCAACATCGACGCAACAGTCATCGCGCAAGCGCCGAAGCTTGCACCCTTTATTGCGCAGATGCGCGCCCGGATCGCCGCAGCGCTCGGCGCGGACATTGCGCAGGTTTCCGTCAAAGCGACGACCGAGGAGGGTCTGGGCTTTTCCGGAAGCGGGGAGGGCATCGCCGCGCACGCGGTTTGTCTTGTTGCCGCAATTCGCGCGGGGGAATGAACCATCTTCCCGCCGTTGTCATACTATATGTTGTAGCCTCCGTAAGAACGGCTTACGGGGGCTTTTGGTTTCATGGGGGCAACCCGCGGAAGCCGGAAAGGAATGGTATCAGGTGAACAAGAGTCTGATTGCACTGACATCCATAACCTATGCCATGAAGGCGAAAAGCCTGATCAACGGCAAGGGTTATTACTGCGAGGTCGTCAGAACTCCCCGGAACTTAGGGTCCGGCTGCGGATATTCCATTCAGGTGCGCGAGAAAGTAGACGTGATTCTGCCCATCCTTGATGCGGCGGGCATCCGTTATAAGGACTACACCACGCTCAAAAACTGACGCGCCGGAATGTGACTGGCGGCTCTTGGCAATGATAGGGCGCGTTCTTTAGAATGCGCCTACATAACCAGAAAGGATGGGTTCAATATGACAATCATCAACTTCGACAACGCCGCCACGACCTTTCCGAAGCCGGAGCAAGTCACAACGGCGGCGGCGAGGGCGATTTCGCTTTACGGCGGAAACCCCGGCCGCAGCGGTCACGCGCTTTCCCTGCGCGCGGCGGAGCAGATCTACAACGTTCGGCTTGCTGCGTCGGAGCTGTTCGGCGCGCAGCTCGAAAACGTGGTGTTTACCTCAAACTGCACCCACGCACTCAACATCGCCATCCAAGGCGTAGTCACACCGGGCAGTCATGTGGTGATTTCCAGTTTGGAGCATAATTCGGTCGCGCGCCCCGTTCATGCGCTTTCCCTAACCGACGGGGTCACGTATTCCGTCGCTTCACCGTCGTTTGACGACGAAGTGACCGCAGCGAATTTCGAGAAGCTCATCACCCCCAGAACCTCCGCTGTGGTCTGCACGCTCGCCTCTAACGTCACCGGACAAATCCTCCCGTGGCGGCGCATCGGCGAGGTGTGCAGGCGCCACGGCATCGCATTCATCGCCGACGGCGCGCAGGTCTGCGGCATCCGCCCGGTAAAGCTTTCCGACGGCATTAACATCCTCTGTACCGCCGGACACAAGGGGCTGTACGGCCCGACCGGCACGGGGCTGCTGATGACTGACGGGAAATTCCCCATCAAGCCCCTCATGCAGGGCGGCACGGGTGCGACCTCCGCACAGCTGACACAAACGCCTTTTCTGCCCGAACAGCTGGAGAGCGGCACGCTCAACACCGTGGGCATCATCGCGCTGGGCGAGGGCATCCGCTTTGTGAAAACAACAGGTTTTGATGCCATCGAGCGGAAGGAAGAAGCGTTGTGCGCATTGTTTGTCAAGCTCTTGCGCGAAAACAAGGCGATTAAAGTTTATCGCAATCCATATTGTAAATATATGCCGATCGTCGCGTTTGAACATACTGATGCACCATCGGAAGCCGTTGCGTCCTACCTCAGCGAAAAGGGCTTTGCGCTGCGCGGCGGGTTGCAGTGTGCAGCGGTCACACACGGGGCAATGGGCACGACCGAAACCGGCGTGGTGCGCTTTGCACCCTCCGTTTTCAATAATACAGCACAGGTGCGGGCTTTGATTTCGGCGCTCCAGCAGTTTGATGCGAAAAAAAAATAAAAAAATACAAATTTTCTCTTGTGATTTTTGCGATGATATGATAAAATTAATGTTATCAGTAACTTGACGGCTACTGATGACATTTGTTTTTGTCCGGCGACAAGTCTAACGGAAAGCAGGGAAGCAATCACATGACGGGAATCATGACCGCGCTCATCAGCGTGTTGAAATCCATCACTGTGTTCGACGTGATCGACATGGTGTTTCTGTCGTACCTGATTTTCAAGGGCATCAAGCTAGTGCGCGAAACCCGTGCGCAGCAGCTTGTTAAGGGCATTGTCATCATTTGTGTTGGCTATCTGGTCGCCAATCTCTTACATTTAAAAACCATGACGTTTCTACTGAAAACCTTTTTCCAGTGGGGCATCCTCGCAATCCTCATCATGTTTCAGCCCGAGTTGCGCCGGATTCTCGAAAAAATGGGGCGCACTAAGGTATCGAATTTCAGCGTCTTTGGCACCAGTGAGGAAAGCAACGCGGAGGAGCTTTGGACGCGTGCTATCGACGCAGTCAGCGAAGCCGCGCAGGACTTGTCCGCCACTACAACAGGTGCGCTGATTGTCTTTGAGCGTCAGACGCGCTTAGGCGAACAGATCGACACCGGCACAATCCTTAGCTGTGTGCCGAGTGCCGCAGTGTTCGGCAACATCTTTTTCCCGAATACACCTCTGCACGACGGTGCGGTGATTGTGCGCAACGGCATGATTCTCGCAGCGGGTTGCTTTTTGCCAAAGCCGCAGAAGGAGGAGCTGATTAACAAGCAGCTTGGCTCGCGCCACCGCGCTGCAATCGGCATGAGCGAAAACTCCGATGCGATCGTGGTGGTGGTTTCCGAGGAAACCGGCACGATTTCCGTGGCGGAGGACGGCGAGCTGACGCGCGGCTTCACCAAAGACAGCCTGCGCAAGCTGTTAAAAGCACGATTGATTCCCGAGAAATCGGCTTCCATAAAAAGGACGGTACGACATGGAAAAACTAAGAAAAAAGCTTAAGCTCCGGCAGCGCTTCGGCAAGGATCTGTACCTGCGCATCGCCGCGGTGGTGCTTGCCGTGGTGATCTGGGTGGTGCTTTCGATGACGCTGTACCCGCAGATTCAAACGACGGTGAACAATGTTCCCGTCACGCTTAAGCTGTCAGCCGATACGGCGGACGGGCTTGAGCCGGTCAATTTTGACGCGCAGACCACCGTCAACGTCCAGATCAAGGGTATGCGTTACGAGATCGGCAACTACTCCGCGGATGATCTGAAAGCCACGGTGGATCTCGCCGGCGTGAACAAGGACGGAACATATGACCTCAACGTGGATGTGACCTCCCGCAACGGCGACAGCCTTGATGTGCTGGATGTTTCACCGGCAAAGGTCAAGGTGCGGTTTGATTATATCAAGAAAAAACAGATTCCCGTGACGCTCGAAGCGCCCAACATCAGCGCCGACGAAGGCTTTTTGCTCACCTCATCCGACAACGCGCTCAATGTTTCGGAAATCGCGGTCGAGGGTCCGCAAAGGGAGGTGGATCAGGTTGACCACGCTGTTTATCGCATCAGCGAGGTGAAATCTCTTTCCGAATCCTACACCACCGGCGAAGGAAAGCTCATTCTTTACGACGAGAGCAACGCACCGGTAGATCAGACGGATCTTACCATTGACGGTATGGACGGAATTAAGGCGAATTTCACCGTTTATGAGAAAAAGACGCTGAATTTAAAACTGCAAATTCTTGGTATGCCGGCGAATTTTAACGAAAGCTCGCTGAAGTATACCCTCTCCGAAAATAGCATCGACGTCGCCGCACCGATCGGTACGCTTACCGCAACCGAGAAAATCATCGGCAGCATCGGACTCAACACCATTGATTTGAATTATAACAAAAACTTCCCCGTCACGCTTGAAAGCACGGTGGTCAACTCGAGCGGAATCGACAATGTAACCGCGTTCTTTGACACAGACGGCTATACCGCCGCTACCTACTCAATCGACGATACACAGATCCAAATCAAGAACATCCCTGCGGGCATGACGGTGACGACAGGAACGAAAAAAATCAGCGGCATCCGGATGATCGGACCGGAGGCGTCCATCGGCAAGCTCAAGGCGGAAAACCTCATCGCGTCACTCGATATGGCGGGCAGCGAGCTTGATACCGGAACGTACACCCGCGTGGTGACGATTTATTCGCCGGTTTACGACGACATCTGGGCATTCGGCACTTATGAAATCACCATCAACGTCACAAGATAAGACAGAGGGCAGGCGCGTTGCCTGCCCTTTTTTTGAAAAAAGGAGTGCGAAACTTGCCGGTTATCATTTCGCAGGTCATCACATCCCCCGGCGCAGGGGAGGAAGAAATCATCCGTACGGGCTTGAATAAAGCAGGTCTGACGGGCGCTGAAAAAGCCGGTGTCTACAAAACCTCCGTAGACGCACGAAAAAGCGCCGCGGGAAAGCTGCTGTTTGTGCATACGGTTTATGCGGAGCTTGCCGACAAAGCGCAGGAAGAAGCCCTCGCTGCGCAGAATCCGTTTATTAGCCTTGCGCGCAGTGCGGTGTTTGAAACCGTTCCCTGCGCGCCGCCGAAAAACGGGAAAGTTGTCGTTGTTGGTTTCGGACCGGCTGGGATTTTCTGCGCACTGGCACTGGCGGAGCAGGGCTTTTGTCCGGTGGTGCTGGAGCGGGGCGGCGCAATGGAAACGCGCGCATGCGCCGTGGATACGTTCTGGTCCGGCGGTGCGCTTAACGAAGCCTGCAACGTGCAGTTCGGCGAAGGCGGCGCGGGTACGTTTTCTGACGGAAAGCTCACCACGCGCATCGGGGACCCGCTGGCGCGCTATGTGCTGGAACGCTTTGCACAGGCGGGCGCGCCGGAGGAAATCCTTCGCAAGGCAAAACCCCACATCGGCACGGATCTGCTGCGCGGGGTGATTGTGAATCTGAGAAAGCACATCGAATCCTTGGGCGGAACCATCCGCTTTGACACAAAGCTTGCCGGCATCAAAGCCGACGGCGGAACGATCCGTGCCGTTATCACCGACAAGGGCGAGGAAATCCCCGCCGCGGCACTGGTGCTTGCCGTCGGGCATTCCGCGCGGGATACGTTTACACTGTGCCTTGATGCGGGCATGAAGCTGGAAGCAAAGCCTTTTTCGGTCGGCGCGCGGATCGAGCATCGCCAGAGCGCGGTGGACGAATGCCTTTATCACAATCAGGCGGGCAACCCGCTCCTGCCGGCGGGGGAGTATCAGCTTTCCCACCGTGACAAGCGCACGGGGCGGGGTGTGTATACCTTTTGTATGTGTCCGGGCGGCGTGGTTGTTCCGGCGCAAAGCGAGGAGCATACGATCGTCACCAACGGCATGAGCAACCACGCGCGTGCGGGGCAAAACGCCAACGCGGCGATTGCGGTATCGGTCACGCCGGAGGACTTCGGCACGCATCCGCTTGACGGAGTGCGCTTTGCGCAGGAAATTGAACGGCGCGCGTTTTCAAAAAACACGCCCTATGCTGCGCCGTCCTGTACGGCGGCAGCGCTTTGCGGCTTTCAGAAAACGGGGCTTGCGGTTGAACCGAGCTATGCGCGCGGGATTTACGACGTGGACTTCCGCACGCTGTTCCCGCCGTTTGTCACACAGGCGCTTACTGCAGGACTGCGCGTGTTTGCCGGACAGATGCGCTGCTTCGGCGACGGCGCTGCCATTCTCACCGCGCCCGAAACCCGCACCTCCTCGCCCGTACGGATGCCGCGCGACGAACGGCTGTGCGCGGTGGGCTTTGACAATCTCTATCCCTGCGGCGAGGGCGCGGGCTACGCGGGCGGGATCGTTTCCGCGGCGGTGGACGGACTGCGCGCGGCACAAGCGCTGATGCAGGCGTACGGTTCGGGAAAATCTACCGGCGATTTGTCGCGGACAGATTGACAAGCGGCAAGGAATTTGTTATAATAAAAAGGCAAATTCATGAAAACTTGTGAAGAAATCAGAATGCGCTTAGGAATATGTGAAACCAACTTCGGACGAAATGAAAGCGAGGTGCAAGCCCATACGCAGCCGATCCGGCGTTTTGCAGAATCGGCATGGGCGATGTGATGGCGAAATACTGTCGGGAATGCGGCTTGCTGCTCAATGATGATGCGCAGCTGTGCGGGGTGTGCGGAACTTCCACCGCCGAGAAGACCATACCGGTATCGGAGCCTGCGCCGATTGTGCGCAAAAAAGGGCTGCTGGTATTCCTGCGCCGAAAAATCGGCAGGAGAAGCCTTGCTGCAGTCATCCGGCAGCACAAGGCGATAACTGCGGCTGCGTTCGCCGGACTGCTGCTGACAGGCGCGGGAGCGATTTTTCTGGTACACAAATGCTACACGCCGTATGACGCACCGTTTGCGGCAATCTGTGTCGCGTGGAATCTCGCAGACGCGGACAACCTCGATGAGATTATTCCCGAGCAGCTGATGACGCTGGCGCTGGATCAATACAACAACATCGCAATTTCTCGTTATAATGAGGACTACAGCAACCAGGATTACTACGATGACGCCGACGGCAATGTATCGTATGAACTGCCGACCGCTGTCACAGAGGACATGGTTATCAAAAAACTAAACGACGCGATTGTACAGTCAAAAAAAAGCTTTTCCAACGATGCGGAAATGACCTTTGAGATTTATCACAGCCGTAGGCTCGACGACGCGGAGCTGGCGCGGATCAAGCGCTTTTACCGGACAAATACCGGCGGGGAGCTGGTCGTAGAGCGCGCATATTCCGCGGATGTGTGCTTCACCATTGAGGACAGCGAGAACACCGAGCGCTTTTGCTATAATCTCACCAGCGGCTTGTGCGACGGGGAATGGCTGCTCATAGACGCGGAGCATTTCGCGGAGGACGATGCGACATTTCTGGGCACGGATTTCGACGACATGATGGATACGCTCTATCAGCTGACCTTGCAATAACGCCGTGGAAAGGGTTTGTGACAATGAAAAGCTTTCTTTTACATAACCGCAACCGGCTCATCGGCATTGCGGCGGTGCTGGTTCTGCTTGCCGCAGCAGGGCTGCTTGCGTTTAGGCTTGTTCGCGCACAGATGGAACAGCCTGTCCGTGATTTGCTCGAGGGTATTGAGCAAAGCGATACGCAGCGGATGATCGGCGCGCTGCCAGAGCCGGTTTCGGAAATGATCAGCGGCGGAAACGACGCAATTTTCAAAAGCCTTGACAGCTCCTTTGACGACATAAACGAAGAGCTGGCAAAGCGCTTTGTTTCAGGCGAATTCACACTGGATTACAAGGTGTTTGACCGCGAAAAGCTAAATGGTTCGAAAATTGACGAAATCGAAGCGTTTTATAAAGACATGGATATGGATGTGTCCGTCGAAAAAGCATACTGGCTGAGCCTGAACATCACCGCGACGGGCGGTGAGGAAACCCTGCCGCTCACGCTCGGCGTTGTGGTCGGCAAAGTGGACGGAAGCTGGCACATTGTCTACGGCGACAAGCTGGTGATGCAGGCAATCAAACAGCTGACTGCCGATCCAAACAGTACCCTGACAACGGAAACGGACGACACGGCAACGGTGGATACCGGTGCTGTGCAGTTTGAGAATAACAACGCGCAGCGTGCGTACACGGCACTCAGTGCGACAGCCACGGAGATGAACGCGGAAGGTACGCCATTTATTTCAAGTGACGCAAGCGGTATGCGGTTTGTCGCCGTGGGCGTGTATCGGATTTCGGATAATGAGTTCGGCGTCGAATCACAGCACTCCACGCTGATCGCCGATTCAACGAACGAGGATTATTTTAATCGCTTTATGGAATCGGTTTATCAGGGAACTTATTGTGACTATTTTGACATTGCCGTCAGCTTCAACGACGACGGCACGGTGAACGCCGTGTATTTCGCCTCACAAAGCGGTTCGGATTGCATCGGAAGTTATCCCACACCCGCAAAAAGCCAATGCTCCTCCTCGCTGTTCACGAGCATCACACCGCATGCGGACGTGGGCGTGGACGAATGCATGACATTCTACGGTTATTAAATTCAAAAAAACAAAGCGCCGTTCATCTGTCATTCGGCAGAAGATACGGCGCTTTTTCTTTATACGAAGTCCGACGCAAACGTCAGACGATCTGGATTTTATACGCGCACAGCCAGTAGTTGACCTGCAGCAGATAAGCGATGATCTGCGGGTTCGTCATCAGCTGACCATACCAATAGGTTTGCTTGGTGCTGTCAAGGAGCTTCTCCACCTCCGCCTTTTTTACGATTCGCAGCAGGGGAGAGGAAGCGTTCTCGATCACCTCGCGCAGCAGCTTTGACACGGCGGCTGTGTAATTGGGATTATAGGTTTTGGGGTAGGGGCTTTTTTTGCGCCAGAGGATTTCCTCGGGCAGAATGTCCTCCATCGCCTTGCGCAGCAAGCCCTTTTCGCGCCCTAAGTAGTCCTTGTACTCCCACGGCACGGTGTAGAGGTATTCCACAATGCGATAGTCGCAGAACGGCACGCGGACTTCCAAACCGTAGTACATACTCATGCGATCCTTGCGGTCGAGCAGCGTCTGCATGAACCATTCCAGATTTAGCCGCATCATCTCGCGCATCCGGCGCTCAAGCGAGGTCACTGCCGCGGAGGGCTTGACTTTTGCGATGGTGGCGGCGTATTTGCCGTAAACGAATTTCTCGGGATTGACCTTCGATGCGAATTCGTCCTGCAAGAGGCTTGCGCGGTAAACGGTGGACTGTGACCACGGGAAACCGTCCGTCGCGCGGATGTCCTTGTCCCTGTACCACGGGTATCCGCCGAAAATCTCGTCGGCGCATTCGCCGCTGAGTGCCACCGTGCAGTGCTTTTTCACCTCGTTGCAGAACAGCAGCAGCGAGCCGTCCACGTCTGCCATTGCGGGCAGGTCGCGTGCGTCCACCCGCACGGAACAGGCTTTCCACCAGCTCCGGCGTGTCAACGCGGACGAAATGATGTGTGCTGCCGATGTGCTCCGCCATTTTCCGGATGTAATAATCATCCGCGCTCGGTAGAATTTCGACGCGGTGAAATACTTGTCGTTGTCGCGGTAATCAACCGAAAATGTGTGCAGCTCGCGCCCGAGCTTTTTGAATTCCCGCGCCGTCACCGCCGAAATGATGCTCGAGTCCAGCCCGCCCGACAAGAACGTACACAGCGGCACATCCGAAACCGTCTGCCGCCGGATTGCGTCGGTCACGAGAAAACGCACCTTTTCAAGCGTCTGGTCAAAGGTATCCGTGTTGTCCGCGTCGGTCACGTCCCAGTACCGGCGCACCGTCAGCTTACCGTCGATGAAAGTACCCAGATATCCTGCGGGAAGCTCCGCGATGTCTTTGAAAATGCCGTATCCCGCCGTTCGCCCGGGACCCACCAGCATGACCTCCGCGATGGATTCCGCGTCAATTTCCGCTTTGACAAGCGGGTGCGCAAGGATGCCCTTGAGTTCGGAGGAGAAAATAAATTTATTCCCCCGCACCGCGTAGAAAAACGGCTTCACGCCCATCCGGTCGCGGGCAAAAAAAAGCTTTTTGGCAGCGTTTTCCCAGACCGCAAACGCAAAAATCCCGTTGAATTCGTCCACGCACGCATCGCGCCACTGTATGTAGGCTTTCAGCACAACCTCCGTATCCGAATGCCCGTTAAAGGTGTGTCCGAGGCTGCGCAGCTTTTCCCGCACCTCGTCGGTGTTGTAAAGCTCGCCATTATAAACCAGCGCAAACTCGTTCTCGCCGTCGGCGAACACCATCGGCTGGATGCCGTTTTCGATGTCAACGACCGCAAGGCGCGTGTGAACAAGCGCGCAATCCCGCCTGAAATAAACGCCGTCCTGATCCGGACCGCGCCGTTTGAGCCGCTCCGCCATCTCTCCGGCGGTGTCTGTCACGCCGCTTCTGCGGCAGAAATCATCACAGTTGAGCATTCCCGCAATTCCGCACATATCCGCACCCGCTCGCTTTCGTATAAAAATCGTTCTCTTGCTATCCTATGCCGCGCAGGCGTGTGCGGTCACGATTTTTTTTCGACAAAGTCGGATGGTACAAATTCTTGACAATTGCATCCGCCCGGTGTAGAATGGAAGCAGGAAAGAAAGGAGCGTGCTTATGAACCATACATACTGCAAATACCATGGTCTGGGAAACGACTATATCGTGATCGACCCCGCGGCTTGTGGCATTCCGATGACGGAGGACGCTGTGCGGCACATCTGCGACCGGAATTTCGGCGCAGGCTCGGACGGAATTTTGTACGGACCGTTGTTTGAAAACGGTGCGCCACGCGTTGTGATCTTTAATCCGGACGGTAGCCGGGCGGAGAAAAGCGGCAACGGTGTGCGGATTTTCGCGCGGTATCTCAAGGATGCCGGCTATGTCACGGACAGCACATTTTCTCTTATCACCGACGGCGGCGTGGTGCGCGCGGAGTACCTTGACGCGGCGGGCGGGCTGATCCGCGTCAACATGGGCAAGCCGACCTTTATCAGCGAGGAAATTCCCGTCGCCGGCGCACGGCGCGAGGTGGTGGATGAGCCGCTCTTGGTTTTGGGTGAGGAATTCCACGTGACCTGCGTGTCGGTCGGCAATCCCCACTGTGTCATTCCCATGGAAAAGGCGGAGAAAGCGCTTGCGCTGCGCATTGGGGCGGCGGTCGAGCATCATGCGATGTTTCCGAACCGGATTAATATGCAGCTGCTTGAGGTGATCGACCGCGCAAACATCAAAATCGAAATCTGGGAGCGCGGTGCGTCTTATACGCTGGCATCGGGCAGCAGTAGCTGTGCAGCGGCGTGCGCGGCACATAAGCTCGGACTGACGGATGCGGCTATGACTGTTCATATGCCCGGCGGCGAGATTCGCGTGGAGCTTCTCCCCGACGGCAGGATTCTGATGACGGGTGCGGTAAAAAGCGTCTATACCGGTGTTTTCTCGGAAGAATTTTACGGGAGCTAATATAGCAGCCGTTTTATGCGCAGTTTCTTTGCAGGTTTTTGACCGGCGGGAATCGGCATACTTTGTGAAAATTCGCCGAGTGCTTGCAAAACGGCGCATAATCCGTTATAATAAAAGCAAGGAACGTTGACTGACACAGAAGCTTCGCCGCGCGCGGCGGTTTCGTAAAGGCAAAGGATGGGATTGTTTGAAAAAAGGAATACTGGTCTGTGCGCTCTGCCTGCTGCTGACCGCTTGCGGGGGAAGTGCCGAAAAAAACGCGGATTCCGCGGACACAACGACGAACACGGCTGCCGTGACAACCGGCACGCAGAGCGGTACGCAAACCTCCGTCGCAACAACCATCGGCGGCACAACCGGCGTAACCGGCACAACAACCGCGCCGCAAACGACTTCCGGCTCGGCTGCGGGAACGACTTCCAATCAAACAACGACTTCCGGTCATACGACGATTTCCGGAAATACCGCAACCAACCCGCCGTCAACAAGCACCGACGCGCCGGCGACCACCCCCAAAACGCCCGACACCGAAGAGCCGGAAGAACCCGACTATGTCCTGCCCGAAGTGCGGATCGATACGGTGAAGATTGCAAAAATCGCGTTTGATGTCTATTCTGATTGCACCGTGAAAATCACCGCCGGCACAGACACCGCGATCCAGAACACCGGCGCAATGTCCGCCAGAATCAAGGGCAGGGGGCATTCCACCTGGAAATGGGATAAGAAGCCTTATAAAATCAAACTCGACACCAAAGCGTCGCTGCTCGGCATGAACGCGGACAAGGAATGGGTGCTGCTTGCGGAATACGCGGACAAGACGCTGATGCGCAATCAGATCGGATTTGCGATGAGCGATTACTTAGGCTCGATGATTTACACGCCCGACGCTGTGTCAGTGTCGCTGTATATCGACGGAAAATACCAGGGTGTTTACACCGTCTGCGAGGAAATCGAGGTCAACGACAACAAGGTCAACATCGCAGAGGATTATAACATAAACGACACCGGTTATCTGCTTGAAATCGGCGGGCGCAACGACGAAGTGGACGTGAAAGGGCGCGATTATTTCTTCTCAAACAAAAACACCGTCCGCAGCTGCCGCATCCAGAGTCCGGATACCGAGAAAATGTCCACCGCGCAGTATAATTTTATCAAGGGCTACGTCAACTCCGCGGAGGCGGCGGTGATCGCCAAGTCCGGCTATGAAAAATACATTGACGTGGACAGCTTCATCGACTGGTTTATTCTTGAGGAAATGGCATATAACGTGGACTGCGCGTTCCGCAGAAGCTGTTTTCTGACCAAGCCCGCGGGCGGCAAGCTCGAAATGGGACCGGTGTGGGATTTTGATCTGGCGTTCGGTAATTTCTCGGTATATATGAACAACTACGACGACTGGGCGACACTGGGCGTAGACGACAAGGACGCGTATGTCAAGCTGACGTGGTATAATTACCTGCTGGAAGACCCCGCGTTCCGCCAAAAAGCCCGCACTCGCTGGGATGCGGTGAAAAACGGACTGCTCGACAACGCCTATGCGGCGATTGATGCGAATTACGAAAAGCTTTCCGACGCGCAGGAGGATAATTTCGACAAGTGGGATATTTTAAACATCCGCGTCGGCTTTGAGCGCAAGGACGTGACGAAATACAACACCTATGACAAACAGGTGAAGTATCTCAAGGATTTCATCAAGACGCGGTACGACTGGATTGATAAAAATTTATAAACCATATATACATGAAAAAGCAGCCCGCACAGGACTGCTTTTTTTGTTAAAGTTTATGCCTTATCCGAGCTGCGGAAGCACAGTGCGGTCAGCAAACCGAACGTAATCGCCGCAGTGATACCCGCCGCAGCACTCGTCAGCCCACCTGTGAAAATGCCGAGGATGCCGTTTTCGTCCACCGCCTTGCGCACACCATCGGCAAGCAGACTGCCGAAGCCCGTCAGCGGAACGGTCGCCCCGCCGCCTGCAAATTCAATCAACGGTTTATACAGCCCCAGCGCACCCAGAATCACGCCCGCCACCACATAGGTCACCAGAATCCGCGCCGGTGTGAGCTTTGTATAATCAATCAGCATCTGACCGACCGCGCAGAATGCGCCGCCGATGAGAAACGCCCAGATATATTCCATGCAAGAAACCTCCTCGTCAATTTTTGTCGCGCGACAGCCAAACGGCGTGGGAAATCGACGGTATGCTTTCGCCCTGCTGCGTGACCATCGGCGACATCAGCGCGCCGGTCGCGGCAAAGAGCATATTCCTGATATTGCCCGATTTAATCTCGGGCAGGAAATGACCGCAGAGCAGACTGCCGGCACAGCCGCAGCCGCTTCCGCCCGCGTGGACATCCTGTTCCTCAAAATCGTAAATCATCATGCCGCAGTCCTGATGGTTGTCGGTGATGGGCAGCTTGTCGCGCTCAAACAGCTCGCAGAGAATCCGGCTGCCGACTTTGCCTAAATCGCCGGTGACGATGCAGTCAAAGTCCGCCGGCTTCTTGCCCGTTTCGCGGAAGAAGGTCGTCAGTGTGTCGTATGCGGCGGGTGCCATGGCGGCGCCCATATTGTTGGCGTCGGTGACGCCCATGTCCACAATTTTTCCGACTGTGACAGCTCGAACATAGGGCGGTTCTCCCGCGGCGGACACGATAAGGGAACCGCAGGCGGTCGACGTCCACTGACTGGTCGGCGTTCGCTGACCGCCGTAATCAAGCGGGAAGCGGTACTGCCGCTCCGCCGTACAGAAGTGTGAGGATGTAACTGCAAGCACTTTCCCTCCAATCGCGTTGTCGATCATCAGCGAGGAGAGCAGCAAGCCCTCCGCCATGGTAGAACAAGCGCCGTAAATTCCAAGAAACGGGATGTTCAGATCACGCACCCCGAACGTCGTGCCGATGCACTGGTTGAGCAGGTCGCCGCCGAACATGAAGCCGATGTCCTCCGGATTGAGATTTGCTTTGCTTAAAACGAAATCCACGGTTTCCTTCTGCATCTGGCTCTCGGCTTTTTCAAAGGTTTCCATCCCGAAATAGGGGTCTTCACAGATTTTATCGTAACACCTGCCCATCGGTCCGTCGCTTTCCTTTTTTCCGCCGATGCAGGCGAAAGCCAGAACGCTTGGCGAGGAATCCGTGCGGTAGGTGCATTTTCCGAGCTGGGTTGACATTGTGCATTCTCCTTTGCGGCTTTGTATCAAAAATAGTTTCTCCGATTGCGCAGAAAATTATACAAGTACCAAAAAAATTCGCCGCCCCATGCCGGAGCGGCGAATCGGTGCTTTGCTATTTGCGCAGGAGCTTTTCGGCAAACTGCTTAAGCTCATCCTCTGTGGCAAACTGCACGTCAGATTGTGAAATGCTCTCCTGTACGAATTTCGGCAGGGCGGAAAAATAAGCGAACATCCGCGCGTTGGTTTTTAAGTTGTTCCCGCTCATCCCGATGCCCTAGTCGCAGTGCTTGTCACAGCCGCCGCAGGAAGAAGCGCTTGTCCACTGGTTGTTGCCCTCGTTTTTCTTGGCTTCCTTGCTCTTGGGCTTGTTCTGGGATTTGTCCTGAATCTTATCCTTGCTCATTTTTGGAACTCCTTTACGTAATTCTTTACCGCTTGTGCGGTATGGAATTAATTTGTTCCGCCCAAAAGCGTTTATACATCGCAATCAGAATTTCCGCGTAAAAATATCGCTTTCCTCCAGCAGGCTTTCCACCGTATCAAAGCCCAATCTGTGAAGTAACTCGATGACGTAGGGGTTGTCGATCGGTGTTTTGTAAGCCGCCTCCTCGCCGTAAAGGCGCACGTTTTCGCGCCCCTGCTCTTTGGGAATCAGAATCTTCGGTCCGCCCACACAGCCGCCCACGCAGCCCATGCCCTCGATGAAATTCGCCGAGAACTCACCGCTCAGGATGTCAGCCAAAAGCTTTTTACAAGCCGGAACGCCGTCCGCCTGAACGGCTTTTACCGCGATTTTCCGGTCGGGGTTCATCCGCGCAACCGTACTCTGCACCGCTTCGCTCACGCCGCCGGTCGCCGCATAAATCCGCCCCGCCCGCGAGGAATGGTCACGCTCGTCCTCAGGCAAAGCTGCGGGGTCAATGCCGGCGAGATCAAAGATCTCCTGCATTTCCTGAAATGTCAGCACATAGTCGGTGGAAGCCGATACATCGGGCTCGCGCGCTTCGGATTTTTTTGCCATACAAGGACCCACGAACACCGTCAGCGCGTCGGGGTGGAGCTGCTTCACCGAGCGCCCGCAAGCCACCATCGGCGACACCGACGCGGGCAGGTGGGGAACAAGCTCCTTATAAACCCGCCGGATCATCGCAATCCACATCGGGCAGCAGCAGCTTGTGAGCTGGAAATCCTTCTCATTCTGGATGTTGCGGTCAAACTCGAGAGCTTCCTTGAGCGTGAGGATGTCGGCAAACAGCGCGACCTCCAGCATTCCCGTAAAGCCGAGCTTCTTAAATGCCGCGCGCAGCTTTCCCGGCGTGACCTGCGGGCTGTACTGGTTGACAAAGGCGGGGGCGATCATCGCATACACCGGCACATTCGCCTTTGCGACCGCTTCCAGCACCGGCACAACATCCTTGCTCGGCGTGATGTTGTTGGTCTTACAGGCGGCGATGCACGCGGCACAGCCGACGCAGTTGTTGTTGACGCTGATATTTCCAGACGCGTCGCGCGAAATCGCTTCAAACGCGCAGCTTTCCACGCAAGCCGAATCGCCCTCACAAGCGCATTTTCCTGCGGGAAACACAACCGGATACTTTTTCGGATTGAGCAGACAGTCAAGCTGGTGCGGGTCAAAGTCGTCCGCCCGCAGGTTTTTCACCTCGCCGTCAAGTCGATTTTCAAGCGAGGCTTTTGCAAGGCGTTCATAAAGTGCTGTGAATTTCATGTTGATCTCCGTTTTCTGTATCATTGGTTTCGCATAACCGGAATTATGCGGGCTGTTTGCGTATGAGAAAAAAGCGGCGGGCTAAGCTTGTCACTCAGTCAGCCGCTGTTTGTCAGGAGTTCTGTTGATCGCCGGCTGCCGGTGTTTCCGGCGGAGGAGCGGGATGCGGCGCAGTTTCACCCACAATTTGCTTTGCAGCAGGCGCGGGCTTTTTCGCGGCGGGCTTTTTCTTTGCGGTGCGTTTACGGACGGGCTTGTTTGGGTCTTTTAACCGGCTGCGGTCAAATTTATAGTGGAACGGTACGATGACGGAAGCGATGTTCTTGTGTTCGTTGAGATGCCGCTCAAGGAAATAGGTTGTCTGGTTGTGCAGGATGTTGTCCACCCAATGCTCGGTGATGAATTTCACGAGGATGACGGAGATGTTCTCGCCGTGCTTGAGCGCGCGCTCGCGTTCCCAGAGATAGTCGTCGAGCGGCTCGATGATGTCGCGGTAGGGGGTGAGGATGATTTTCAGCTCGATGGGAATTTCAAGATGATCCCACTTTTTCCGCAGCGCCTCCGCGTGCTCGGGATGGCGGCAGATGTGCAGCGCCTGGATGTCGGTGGAAATACTCGTGGCGTAATTGAGTGCCTTCAGGAATGGCTTGTTGATGTCATGCACCAGCATCACGACCTGTGTTTTACGCACCTCCTCGGACTTGTAGAGCGGCTTGAACTCACGCAGGGTGAGCTGTTTTCCGACGAAGGTATAATGCTTGTGAATCAGGTACATAAACCCCATGATTGCCGGCATGGCAATGACAAGCAGCCATGCGCCATCTAAAAATTTCGTCACCAGCACGATGCAGGAAACCAGCGTTGTGACGATTGCGCCCACGCCGTTGATCCACATTTTATACTGCCAGCCCTTTTCGCGCGTCTTGTGCCAGCGCTTGAACATACTCGCCTGCGCGATGGTGAAGGAAATGAACACGCCCACGGAGTAGAGCGCGATGAGCTTGTTGACGTTTGCCTGATAAATCGCGATGAGTGCGCCCGCAACGACGGTGATGAAAATAATGCCGTTTGAGAAGCTGAGCTTCGTGCCGCGCTGGGAAAACTGACGCGGGATATAGCCGTCGTGCGCTAAAATATAGAACAGATGCGGCAGTCCGTTAAACGCCGTGTTCGCCGCAAGGAGCAAAATCAGCGCAGTGAAAATCTGAAGCACGTAATACATGAACCCATGTCCGAACACCGCGCCGGCGATCTGGGAAAGCACCGTGTGGGTTTCCGTGGGAAGAACCTGAAGCTTGATGGCAAGGATCGATGTTCCGCCGAAAATAAACAGGATGATCACGCCGAGCATCATGAGGATGTGCTTTGCGTTGCGCACGGCAGGGGCTTTAAAGCTCGGTACCGCGTCGCTGACGGCTTCAATGCCCGTCATTGCGGAGCAGCCGGTGGAAAAGGCTTTTAAAATGAGCAGGATGCCGATGCCGTTTGACAGATCGTCGGGGATAATTTTTTCGGTATAAGTAATCTCGTGCAGATTGCCTGTGGCGGCTTTGATCAAACCGGTGACAATGAGCGTCACCATGCTGAGAATGAACACATAGGTCGGTACGCCAAAAATCTTAGAAGCGTCGTGTGTTCCGCGCAGATTAAAGAATGTGATTACCATCAGCGCGAGCAGTGCAATCCACATCCGCTTGTCCGCGAATTTCGGGAAAGCCGAAATGATCGCCGCACTCGACGAGCTAAGGCTCACCGCCACGGTCATGATATAATCAATGACAAGCGCCGCCGCCGTCACAAGGGATGCGGTTTTACCGAGATTCTGCTTGGTGACGACATAGGCGCCGCCGCCCTTGGGATAATGGTCGATGATCTGCATATATGAAACTACAAGGATTCCCAGCAGGAGCAGAATCGGAATGACCACCAACGGCACCATCCGAAATGCCGCTAAACCGATTGCCGGAACAAGAATGATGAGGATTTCCTCAATGGAATATGCGACGGATGAAACCGCGTCGCTTGACATGATGGGAAGCCCCCATGTACGCGAAAGCTTTTCATGAGCAAGATCGCTGTTTTTCAGCGGCTTACCGAGCAGGATGTCCTTTAAACTTGGCATACGAATACCGAGCCTTTCTGTTTTTCAATCATTCCATGCCCGCGGCACGCGTTTTTTAGGCGCTACCCAGCCGCTTTGGGCAGTACTTATAATTATATAACAACACAGGGAAAAGTCAAGCGTTTTTGTGACTGATTGCGCGGGGATTTTTCTGCCGGTATTTGGCGATTTTTCATAAGAAAGCGACCAATCCATTTCAATCTATGCTATGCGGATTGCGTCTAAAAATCCATGGTTGACAAAACCTTGCTGTCGTGTTACGATTTTGTGGGAAGAAATTTTCATTTCGCGCGGACACTTTTGATCAATCAGCGTCTTTCTTGTTGTAAGCGGCTTACAGAAGAAACGCGCGCTGCGTAATAACAACAACAAAGGAGAATGATTATGGAATACACCTGTTTACCTGTCTGTGATTTAAGACAGACAACACTGGCTGCGGCAAAGAACATCACGAAGATTTCAAGCTGTGCGACGGTGATTTTCCCGACCGATGCAGATGAGGAAACGATGACGGCACTTTCCGTTATCCCACTGGAGTGTGTTGCAGCCGTCATGCACATCGGTAAAAACGCGCTGATTTCTGAGGTAAACGGCATCAATCAGCTTTCCGACACAAGTTTTTCCGGCGGTTCGGACAACGTTGTTGTCAGCAACGGCATCAGTGTGGCGATGGGCTTAAGTGAATTGACCGAGGGCAATTTGTTTGTCAACGGCATGGCAATCTTTCCGAAAAAGCTGGAGGGAAAGCTTAGACTGCGCACCCCGATGGTCAACGGCGGGTTGTTCTATATGGATTATGAGGACTTTAAATTTTACGCGACCACGATGACACTGGATGCACAGCTGATGAAATACCTGCCGGAAAAAACGCTCATTGTCTGCGGCGATACGTTGGAGATTGATGACAGCGTCACGGAGGAAATGATGGCGGATAAAAAAGTTCTGCTCTGTGCGGGAAATATGGTTCGATGCCGCAAGGAAATTTCCGGCTATGTGAAAGCCTTCTCACAGGTTGGAAACACCATCGAAATCATCTGATATGACGGTGACGGAAAAAAGAAGCTGGTTTGAAGTGCTGTACCGATCGCTATTTGATGATGTGTATGCGTATTTCAGTTTGTGCTTTCACGCTTCGGCGGCGGAGGAGCTGGCACAGAATGTATTTGAGAACGTTTGGGCGGCAGTCGGAAAGTGGGACTTTACGCCGCCGGACAGTGAGCGGGCATGGGTGTTCCGGATTGCGGTGAATGTGAAAAACGACGCGTTGCGCGCCAAATACCGCCAACCGCAGACGGCAGAGCTGTCAGAAACAGACCAACCGCACGCGGGCGGACTGGATGCGCCGGAGATTTCTGTGCTGGTGCGGGACGCATTCACTCGCCTGACAGATGCGGACAGGGAGCTTCTTGTTTTGAAAAACGCGGGGCTTGACAGCAAGGAGCTGTCCATGCTGTTGGGTGTGACGCCTTCCGCGGTGCGGACGCGGCTTTCGGCGGCGCGGGGCAGATTTCGAACGATATTAGTGAAATGCGGGGTGAATCCGGATGAGTAATCAAATAACAACGGACGGCGCAATCAAGTTGCTTGTACATGAAGCCAGTCCGCCACGCGAAATGCAGGACAGGGTTCTTAACCGCATTCTTGACAAGCCGGCGCGCGACATAATGGCGGTGTTCCGTCAGACAGACGCGATTTTCAAGAAAGCGTTCGCAGTCTGTGCAAATTTTTGATTGAAGCGTTCCCGTTTTTTGGCGGGAACGCTTTTTGCGTGGTTTGACAGAATTCGTAAGATGCGTTATAATGGAAAAAACGTGTGTTTTCGATGGAGGAGTTATATGGAAAGAACGGCTTACAGCACATTTATCTTTGACTTTGACCTGACCCTTGCGGACTCCTCAACGGGCATTCTCATCAGCTTTAAAGAAACCCTCGCGCATTACGGCTATCCCTTGCCGGACGACCGGACGATTTACAACACCATTGGCATGACCGTTCACGATGCGCTGTGCCTGCTCTCCGGCGTGCCGGCACATCCGCTGGTGGACGAAATGCGCGCGTATTATTCCCGCGTGTCCGATGGGCAGATGTCCGCGAATACGTTCTTTTACCCCGACACCGCGCGGGTGCTGAACGGTCTGAAAGCCGCTGGTGCGAAAACCGCGATTGTTTCCACCAAGCACCGCCGCCGCATTACGGAAAGCTTTGCGATGAAGCTGCCCGACGCGTCGGTTGACCTGATTGTGGGCGGGGAGGACGTCGCTTCCGCAAAGCCCGACCCCGAAGGGCTGAACAAGGCGATTGCGCTCCTCTGCGCGGACAGGACTTCCGTGCTTTACGTCGGCGACAGCTACATAGACGCGCAGACGGCGCAGAATGCGTGTGTTGCTTTCGCCGCTGTGACGACCGGTTCGACGCCGACGGAACGCTTTTCCGCGTACCCGTGCGTTACGGTTTCGCCGACGCTCAGCGGGATTTTAACGCGGCTGAGAATCGCGATTTAAACGCCGGAAATTATTTTACGTAATATTGTGAATTTTCATCGGTAAACCATTGTTTTTTTGCGCCGGAAATGGTATACTGTACTGTACGGAATTTAACCGCGGCATCCCCGCGGGAAAGGAAACGCGATGTTAAAAAGCATGACAGGGTACGGTCGCGAGCAGGTGCTGTTCGGTTCGCGAGAAATTGTGGCGGAAGTGAAGTCCGTCAACCATCGGTATTATGAATTTACGGCAAGACTGCCGCGCGCGTACGGCTGGCTGGAGGAGAAGCTGAAAAGCTTTTTCGCCGGAAGCATTTCACGCGGAAAGGTTGAGGTGTATGTTTCCGTCGCCGATAAAGCGGCGGCTGACACGCAGATTGCGCTGAACAAAGAAATTGCGCTGGGCTATGTGGATGCGCTGCGCACGGCAAACGAAGCGCTGGGGCTTGCCGATGACCTGTCGCTTTCGCATATCCTGCGGCTGCCCGATGTATTCACGGTGGTCAAGGTGCAGGAGGACGAGGAGCAACTCTGGGCACAGGTTGCGCTGACCGCGCAGGCAGCGCTCGCACATTTCATGGAAATGCGTATCCGCGAGGGAGATAAGCTTGCGGAGGACATCGGCGGGCGGCTGGATTTCATCGAACAGACCGTAAAAAAAATCGAAGCGCAGTCGCCGACGGTGACCGAAAGCTACCGCACGCGGCTTTACAACAAGCTCAAGGATCTGCTGGGCGACACCGGCGTGGACGAACAGCGCATCCTCACCGAAGCAGCGATTTTTTCGGAAAAGACAGCCGTTGATGAGGAAACCGTCCGCCTGCGCAGTCATCTCGGGCAGTTCCGCGAGCTGATTGTTACGGATATTCCGGTGGGAAAAAAGCTGGATTTTCTGGTGCAGGAAATGAACCGCGAGGTCAACACCATCGGTTCAAAGGCACAGGACATCACCATCACGCGCATGGTTGTGGATCTGAAAAGCGAGATTGAAAAAATCCGCGAACAGATCCAGAACGTGGAATAGGGGGCGAAGGGATGCAGCTGATCAACATCGGCTTTGGCAATATGGTGTCATCCGCACGGCTGGTCGCCATCGTCAGTCCGGAGTCCGCCCCCATCAAACGCATTGTGCAGGAAGCGCGCGACAAGGGAACGCTCATTGACGCGACCTACGGCAGGCGCACGCGCGCAGTGATTGTCATGGATAGCGACCACGTGATTCTCTCCGCCATCCAGCCGGAAACCGTCGCGGGCAGACTTTCCGAGGACGAGGACGAACCCCCAGAGGAAGTGAAAGCCGTTCCCGAAAAGCCCGCCAAGCCGAAATCGAAAGGACGTGCGCAGTGATGAAAACGGGCAGGCTCTATGTGGTGTCCGCGCCGTCCGGGTGCGGAAAGGGTACAATTTTAGCCCGTGTGTTCGCAC
Organism: Oscillospiraceae bacterium; assembly: GCA_047602575.1. Taxonomy (GTDB): domain Bacteria; phylum Bacillota; class Clostridia; order Oscillospirales; family Ruminococcaceae; genus UBA1366. The sequence goes on along the minus strand of JASGGY010000004.1, from coordinate 12,935 downwards.
AACGGGATAACCTGTTTTATTCCGTTTCCGCAACCACCCGCGCACCCCGTGAGGGCGAACAGGACGGCGTGCATTATCACTTTCTGACGACCGAGGAATTCACCGAACTCATCGCTGACGGCGGCGTGCTGGAGTATGCAAGCTACTGCGGGAATTATTACGGCACGCCGAAAAAGCAGGTGCTCGAGAAACTGCAAGCCGGCAGCGACGTGATTCTCGAAATCGAAACGCAGGGCGCGTTACAGATCAAAAAAGCGATGCCGGAGGCGGTACTGATTTTCATCCTGCCGCCGTCGGTGAGCGAGCTGCGGCGACGGCTCAACAAGCGTCGGACGGAAACAGACGAGGTCATCGAAAAACGCGTGGCGGAAGCCGCGCGCGAGATTTCCGCGGCGAGCGAATACGACTATGTGATGGTCAACGCCGACCTTGACCGCGCGATTGAGGACTTCAAAGCGATTCTGACCGCTTCCAAACTGACAAAAAGCCAATCCGAAATATTAATAAATGAGGTGCTGAACAATGCTTAGACCCGCTGTGATTCAGATTTTAAAGAACAACGAAAGCTATTATTCCCTGGTGATCGCCGTTGCCAAGCGCGCGCGCGAAATCACCAACGAAGCATTTGAGAACAAAACCATGATCGAAAGCAAGGCAGTGCGCACCGCCGTGGATCAGTTTGCGGCAGGCGAGTATAAGATCATCGAGGATCGTTCGCTCAAAAAGTAAAACGGAGGTGGGGGCGCTTGGCTGATTTTCTTTCGGCAAAGGTCGCGCTGAGCAACGCGGCTTACAGCTATGACGTGGAATACAGCTACGGCGTTCCCGCCGGAATGCGCGCGGCACTCAAGCCGGGCGCGCGGGTTCTCATTCCGTTCGGGCGCGGAAACCGCAAGCGCATCGGCTTTGTCACGGATGTGACGGTGATGCCTGAGGAAAACCCCGATCTCAAGCCGGTTTTACAGCTGATCGACCAGACCCCGCCCGTGGGTGAGGAGCTGCTCAGGCTGGTGTTCTGGCTGAAGGAAAACACGCTGTGTACGTTTTATGAAGCATATAAAACCGTTTTGCCGTCTGGCTTTGCGTATCGCTTCACCCAGCATTATGAGCTTGTCAACGCCCATGTCACCGACCTGACGGAGGAGGAAGCGCAAGCGGTTGCGTTCCTTAAAACCGCAGACACCGCGGAAGCGGAAAGCTTTCTCGACGTCCGCGCGAATCCGTCAAGGAAGCGTCTAGTGGAAGCGCTCATCGAAAAGGGCGTGATCGAGGAAATCGATAGCCTGCGCCGCCGTCTGGGCGACAACACAATAAAAATGGTGCGCTTAAGCGACGGCTGGATGACGGGTGAGGTGCAGAAAAAGCTTACCCCGAAGCAAAAGCTGATCGTCACGCTGTTAGAAGACTGCTCCACCGCATCGGTCAAGGAAGTCGCTTATATGACGGGTGCGACCGGTGCGATTGTCAAAAATCTGGTCAAGGCGCAGGTGCTGACCCAGTATGAATACGAAGCCCCGCCGCCGGAGGAGGAATGTCCTGCGCAGCCCGCGCCGGAGCTGACTCTTACCGCGGAGCAGGAGCGCGCCTTCAACGGGATCAAAGCCCTGCTTGACGCGGGAAAACCCGCGGGCGCGCTGCTGTTTGGTGTGACAGGGAGCGGCAAGACGGCGGTGTTTATTCATCTGATTGCATATACCCTCAGCCTTGGAAAATCCGTACTGATGCTGGTGCCGGAAATCGCACTCACACCCCAGACCGTCCAGAGCTTTCGCTGTGCGTTCGGGAAGGGTGTTGCAGTGGTGCATTCGGGGCTGTCGCTGCGCCAGCGCGCGGATGAATTCAAAAGGATTCAGAGCGGCGCGGCACGGATTGTCATCGGCACGAGAAGCGCTGTGTTTGCACCGGCGGAAAACATCGGGCTGATTGTCATGGACGAGGAGGGCGAGCATACCTATAAGTCCGAAGCCTCCCCGCGTTATCATGCGCGCGATGCGGCGGCGGTGCGCTGCGGGTATCACAACGCAGTGCTGCTGATGGCATCGGCGACCCCGTCGGTGGAAACCTTCCACTGGGCGCAGAAAGGGCGGTATCATCTGTTTGAGCTGAAGGAACGCTACGCGGGCGCGCGGCTTCCGGAGGTTGTGACGGTGGATATGCAAGCGGAAGCCGAAGCGGGCAACACCGGACTTTTCTCACAGCCGCTGATTGACGCGATGCACGAAACCCTCCGCAACGGGGAACAGGTCATTCTGCTGTTAAACCGGCGGGGCTTTTCCACCTATGTCAGCTGTTCGGATTGCAAAACACAAGCGCTTTGCCCAAACTGCAACATCCTGATGACGCTGCACCGGCGCAACAGCCGGCTGATGTGCCATTACTGCGGCTTTTCCCGCGATTATGACGGAAAGTGCGCGTCCTGCGGCTCGACGAATCTGCGTGTTTCCGGTGTGGGAACGCAGCGCGTGGAGGATGAGCTTGACCGCTTATTTCCGAAAACACGCGTTCTGCGGATGGATGCGGACACAACCGGTTCGCGATTTGCTTATGAGAAAAATTTCGCGGATTTTGAAGCGGGGGCTTACGACATCATGCTCGGCACACAGATGATTGCGAAGGGGCTGAACTTCCCCAACGTCACGCTGGTGGGGGTTCTGACGCTGGATAAAGCGCTGTTTTCGGGCGACTATAAAGCCTATGAACGCACGTTTTCGCTGATAACACAAGTCGTGGGGCGCGGCGGACGCGGGCAGAAGCCGGGGAAAGCGTTCCTACAGACCTTTGTTCCGGAGCATTACGTCATCGCCCTCGCCGCCCAGCAGGATTACCCCGGCTTTTTTGAAAGCGAAGCCGCCCTGCGCAGGACGCTGCTGTTTCCGCCGTTCTGCGACATCTGCGTGGTGGGATTTTCCGGACTGACCGAGGCCGAAAGCAAAGCCGCATCGCAGGCATTTGTTGAACTGATGCGCATTTATATCGCCGAAAGCGGACTGAAAATTCCGCTGCGCGTACTGGGTCCTGCACCGTATACACTTGAGAAAATCAACAACCGGTATCGCTACCGGATCATCATAAAATGTAAAAACACACCGGAATTCCGGCTCATGCTCAGCACACTTCTGATGCAGAGCGCGCGCGACAAGGCGTTTTCCGGGGTGCGCGTATTCGCCGACATCAACGGCGATATCGGATTATAAGGCAACGCGAAAGGATGAAACAAATGGCACTGAGAAAGGTTATCACAAAAGAGGACGAGCTGCTGCGGAAAAAATGCAAGCCCGTGACGGCGTTCGACGAAAAATTAGCCAAGCTTCTTGACGATATGAAAGAAACCCTCTACAAAGAAAACGGCTACGGGCTTGCCGCACCCCAGATTGCGATGCTGCGGCGGATCACGGTCATCGACGTTGGCGAGGGCTTTTTAGAGGTCATCAACCCAGAAATTCTCGAGCAATCCGGCGCACAGCGCGGCGTGGAGGGCTGCTTGTCCTGCCCGACGCAATACGGCTATGTGACAAGACCCGACTATGTGAAATTCCGCGCGCAGGACAGAAACGGGAATTTTTACGAAAAGGAAGCCCGCGATTTATTCGCGCGCTGCGTCTGCCACGAGCTTGACCACTTAGACGGAAAGCTGTTCCTTGACATTGTTGAGGAAATGGTCGAACCGGAGGAGGACGAATAAGCGCATGAAGCTTATTTTTATGGGAACACCCGATTTCGCGGTCGCGTCGCTGGAGGCACTTTACGATGCCGGTTATGAAATCGCGGTGGTTTTCACCCAGCCCGACAAGCCGAGCGGGCGCGGCTATAAAGTAACCCCGCCGCCGGTAAAAACACTCGCCCTTTCGCACGGCACGCCGGTTTATCAGCCGCAGAGCCTGAAAAAGGACGACGGAACGTATCTCGGCATCCTGCGCGAAATCGCACCGGACTGCATCGTGGTTGCGGCTTACGGAAAAATCCTGCCGCCGTCAGTTCTGGAACTGCCGCGTTACGGCTGTGTGAATGTCCACGGTTCGCTGCTGCCGCGCTATCGGGGTGCGGCACCCATCCAGCACGCGGTTTTAAACGGCGATAAAACCACCGGCATTACCACTATGCTGATGAACGACGGAATCGACACGGGCGATATGCTACTTGTTTCGGAAACGGAAATTGGCGAAAACGAAACGTCCGCAGATTTGTTTGAGCGCCTTGCCGTCATGGGCGGGGAGCTGATTGTGAAAACCCTACGCGCGCTCGAAGCGGGGGAGATTGTCCCGAAAAAGCAAGACGAAGCGGCGGCGACGCACGCACCAATGCTTTCTAAAGAACTTTGCGGCATAGAATTCAGCGCAAGCGCATATGATGTCCATAGGAAAATATGCGGCCTGTCCGACTGGCCCTGCGCAACCATGTCGCTTGACGGAAAGCGCATCAAGGTCTATCGCTCGGAGATTGTTTCAAACGCCCCGCAAACCGCAGCGCCCGGCACGGTGATTGATGCGGAAAATCTCACCGTCGCTTGCGGAAACGGTGCGGTGCGGCTGGTTGAAATTCAGGCGGAGGGCGCAAAACGCATGAAAGCTTCGGAGTATCTGCGCGGGCATCCCATCCCGGCAGGCAGTATATTCAGATAGCCAAAACGGCGGAAAGGGAAATTATGCCATACTATTTCTATGACTGGTCGATGATCATCGTTCTTCCGGGCATTCTGCTTGCGCTGTTCGCGCAGGCGCGGGTTTCGGCGACGTTCCGGAAATACTCCGCAGTGCACAACGCACGCGGCGTGACGGCGCATGAAGTCGCGCGCGATATTCTCCTGCGCAATGGGCTGAACAACGTCGAGGTGCGCATTGTCGGCGGCAATCTCACCGATCATTACGACCCGCGCAGCAACACCGTGTTTCTTTCGGAAAGCGTATACAACAGCACTTCCGTCGCCGCGATCGGCGTTGCCGCCCACGAATGCGGACACGCCGTTCAGCACGCGCAGGACTATAAGCCCGTCATCATCCGCACGGCGCTTGTTCCCGTGACAAACATCACCACGCGCCTATCCTATCTGTTCATCATCGGCGGGCTGATTATGGCGGGCATGTCAAAATACGCGCACAGTGGGCTGACCATTGCTCTGCTTGGCGTGGCAATGTTCGCGGTGATGGCAGTGTTTCAGCTGGTGACGCTGCCGGTGGAATTCAACGCCTCAAACCGCGCGATGAAAACGCTTGAGGAATACAACATTCTGCAATACGACGAAATCCCGCAGGCGCGCAAGGTGCTGTCCGCGGCGGCGCTGACCTATGTCGCGGCGCTTGTGACGACGCTTCTGACGATCCTGCGCTTTCTCGTGATCATTTCAGGCAGGAGGCGGAACTGATGGCTGATGCAAGAAGCACCGCGCTGAAGCTGCTTTTGCGCGTGGAAAACACATCTGCGTATTCGAATATCATACTGGATCAGGGACTGGCTGCATCGCCGATTTCCGCGCAGGACAAAAAGCTCTGCGCCGCGCTGTTTTACGGCGTGCTCGAGCGGATGCACACCCTCGACCAGATCATCAACAGCCTGCTCGACCGCCCGGGAACAAAGCTCTCCGCGGAGATGCGCACGATCCTCCAGCTGGCGGTCTACCAGCTTTTGTACATGAACGCGATTCCCGAATCCGCCGCGGTGGACGAAGCGGTGAAAGCTGCAAAAAAGCTGAGCAATCCGTCCGCCCCCGGCTTCGTCAACGCCATGCTGCGGGCGTTTCTGCGCGGCGGGAAAGCGCTACCGGCTTGGAAAAACGAACGGGAAAAGCTTTCCGTAACCTATTCCTGCCCGCTGTGGCTGGTGGAAAAATGGTTTAACGAATACGGTCAGGCTGCCGCAGAGGAGCTGATCACCACTTCCGTTGGACAAGCGCCGCTGACCGTCCGCGCAAACACGCTGAAACTGCCTCTTGACGCGATTATGACAACCCTGCAAAACGAGGGCATTTCCTGCGAAAAGCACCCCGCAGCGCCAGACGCGCTCAACCTCTACGGCGCGGGTGCCGCAGAGATGACCGCCGCTTTCCGCGAGGGGCTTTACCATGTGCAGGACATTTCCTCCCAGCTCTGCTGTCTGGCACTGGGCGCGAAAGAAGGCGAAACGATCCTTGACCTGTGCGCCGCACCGGGCGGGAAAAGCTTCACTGTCGCCGAAAACACCAACGGAAATGGGCACATCCTTGCTTTTGATTTACATGAGAACCGCGTAAAGCTGATCCGCCACGGCGCAAAACGGCTGGGGCTTGAGGGCGCAATCCGCGCGCGGGTCGGCAATGCGAAGCTTTACAACCCCGAAATCGGGATGGTAGACCGCGTGCTTTGTGACGTGCCTTGCTCGGGGCTGGGTGTCATCCGGCGCAAGCCCGAAATCAAGTATAAAAACCCCGCGGAATTCGCAGGTCTGCCCGCGGTGCAGTATGAAATTCTCGTCAGCGGCGCGCACTATGTCCGCGAGGGCGGCGTGCTGCTCTATTCAACCTGCACTGTATCGCGCGCGGAAAACGACGACGTGGTTAATCGCTTCCTTGCCGAAAATCCGGACTTTGCGCCGGAAGCCCTCGGCATCGGCGAAGATCCCGCGCAGACCAGAGCGACCTTTACGCCGGCACTTTACAGCGGGGACGGATTCTTTGTGGCGAAATTCAAGCGCGTGAAATGATGCAGAAAGGCGGCGTTTATGCCGGAAACCGAGCCGCAGAGCGCGGAAAAAACAGATATTCTCAGCCTCACGTTTGAAGAGCTTTCGCAGCAACTTGCGGAGCTGGGAGCGCAGAAATTCCGCGCCGCACAGGTGTTTGAGTGGCTGCACGTGCGAAAGGTGCAGAATTTCACACAAATGACCAATCTTTCTATACAAATGCGTACAATGCTCGACGAAATGTTTTGTATAAAATCACTATTTGTTGCAAAAAAGCTTGAATCTTATACCGATAATACGGTAAAATATCTTTATAGGCTTTCTGACGGGAATTTTGTGGAAACCGTGCTGATGGACTATGCCCACGGCACGAGCGTCTGCGTATCCACACAGGTCGGCTGCCGGATGGGCTGCCGCTTCTGCGCGTCGGCAATCGCGGGCTTTCGCCGCAACCTCACCGCATCAGAAATTTTGCTGCAGATTTATGAATCCGAACGTGAATCCGGACGCAAGATTTCAAGCGTCGTGCTGATGGGTATCGGCGAACCGCTTGATAATTACGACAATGTTGTTCGGTTTTTAAGATTGTTATCTGAGCCGAAAGGCTTTGGGCTGAGTCTGCGCCATGTGTCGCTGTCAACCTGCGGGCTTGTGCCGGAGATTGATCTTCTTGCCGACGAGGGATTCGGGCTGACGCTGTCGGTTTCCCTACACGCGGCGGACGATACGGCGCGCAGCGGAATCATGCCCGTCAACCTACGCTATCCGGTGCCGGAGCTGATGGCTGCCTGCGATCGGTATTTCGAGAAAACCGGACGGCGGATTTCCTTTGAATTCGCGGTGATTGAGGGCATCAACGACACCGAGGACAGTGCTATAAAACTTGCGCGGCTCATCGGCAAGCGCAATTGCCACGTCAACCTCATACCGGTCAACGCGGTGAAAGAGCGTGATTATCACGGAAGCCGCACGAGCGCAAAGCGGTTTTTACAGCATCTGAAAAATTTGGGCATCAACGCAACCATTCGGCGCACACTCGGCGCGGACATTGAAGCTGCCTGCGGGCAGCTGCGGCGTTCCCACGAGGAAGCGCAATCATAAACATTCCGGCAAGGACGGTGAAAAGCTTGTTTGTCACTTCTCAAACGGACATCGGCGCGGCGAGAACAGAAAATCAGGACAGGGTTCTGACCGGAATGCTCGGACAGGATGCTGCCTTAGCTGTGCTTTGCGACGGAATGGGCGGCGCATCGTTCGGAAGCGAAGCAAGCGAAACGGCGGCGAGCGTGATTTTCGACCGCATTTCCGCGTCTTATCGTCCGGAAATGAGCGCAAACAGCATCCGCAATTTACTTTTAACCAGCATCAACGCCGCAAATGCCTCCGTGTACCGCACCAGTCAGCTTTCGCCGGAAAAGAACGGCATGGGCACAACCTGCGTCGCGGCGATCGCCGATGCGAATACGGCATATATCGTCAGCGTGGGCGACAGCCGGGCGTATCTGATCCAAGACGGAGGCATTTCACAGATCACAGAGGATCACACCTACGTCCGCGAGCTGTTTGAGCAGGGGAAAATCAGCGAAAACGAAATCAAGAGCCATCGGATGCGCCACGTCATCACCCGCGCAGTCGGCACGGAGCGCGAAATCGAGGCGGATTATTTCGAGGTTGAACTGGAAGCGGACGCACTGCTTTTGCTTTGCAGCGACGGGCTTTCCGGCTTTGTGAGCGACGAGGAAATCGCCGCGGCGGCTGACGGCTTACCCGCGGAGGAAGCCGCACGGGCGCTGATCAATTTAGCCAACCAGAAAACGAGCAGGGACAACATCACAGTCGCATTGATTACAAATAAAACGCGATAACAGGAGGCAGTCAGATGGATTTGAATATCGGGAGAGTGCTTGACGGACGCTATGAGATCACCGAGCTGATCGGCATCGGCGGTATGGCGGACGTCTACAAAGCGGACGACATCATGGAAAATAAGGTTGTTGCGGTGAAAATCCTCAAGAACGAATTTTCCGGCAGCGAGGAGTTTTTGAGAAGATTCCGCAACGAAAGCAAGGCGATTGCGGTTCTGTCCCATCCGAATATCGTCAAGATTTTTGATCTGGGCTTTTCGGATGAAATCCAGTACATCGTCATGGAATTCATCGACGGCATCACCTTAAAAGAATTCATCGAACAGCAGGGTGTGCTTCGCTGGAAGGACTCGCTGCATTTCATCACACAGATTCTGCGCGCACTCCAGCACGCGCACGACCGCGGCATCGTTCATCGTGACATCAAACCGCAGAACATCATGATTTTCGCCGACGGAACGGTCAAGGTCATGGATTTTGGTATTGCGCGATTCTCCCGCGTGGACGGCAAAACCCTTTCCGACAAAACCATTGGCTCAGTGCATTACATCTCGCCGGAGCAGGCGCGCGGCGATGTGACCGACGAGCGTAGCGATATTTATTCCGTGGGCGCGATGCTCTATGAAATGCTTACCGGCAGAAAGCCCTTTGACGGCGATAATCCGGTTTCCGTGGCGCTGATGCATATGCAGGAAACCGCCGTTTATCCGCGCGATCTGGTTCCCACCATCCCCGCGGCGATCGAAGAAATCGTTGTCCATGCGATGGAGAAAAGCCCCGCGAAGCGTTACCAGTCCGCAGCGCAGATGATCAAGGACATTGACACCTTTAAGCTCAATCCGACCATTGTGTTCGGGTATCTTTCCAAAGCATACGCGCAGGAGGACAACGGCGGTTCGACACGGTATTTCAGCCCCGTTCCCGGCGGAACCGGCGCTTACGGCGACGACTATGAAGATGAAGCGTACGACGACGAGGAGGATTATGAAGAGCCGAAGCGTTCTTATGTGATTCCGATTCTTGCGGCGACGACCGTTGCTGTGGTGATCATCGTGGCGGTTCTGATCGTTACACTCATCAGCAAAGGCAACAACGACAGCGGCGGCGACACCGTCGTCAGAATCGAAAACTATGTCGGTCAGTCTTTTGACGAAGTTAAGAGTGCACACAGCGATGAGCTGAACATCTCCTCAACGCTTGAATACAACGCCACCATCGAAAAAGGCTATATCATTGACCAGAGCATCAAAGCCGGAACGACCGTTGATAAAGGTGCGAAAATCAGCTTCACCGTCAGCAACGGCGCGCGTCCCGTGGTTGTTCCCGACGTGACAAAAATGTCTTTGGACGACGGCAAAAACCAGATCACTCAATATGGCTTAAAGAGCAGCGAGGTCAAGGAATACAGCGACGACGTCGAAAAGGGATTGATCATCCGCACCGAGCCGGCAGCCGGCGAAACCTCCGCGGAGGGCAGCACCGTCGTGATTTATGTCAGCAACGGTCCTTCCTCGAATCAGACACTCAAAGTTCCGAATGTGGTCGGTCAGACCCTTGCCGACGCACAGGCTGCGCTTTCAAAAGCAGGATTCAACAATGTTAAAATTGATGAGATCGACACGCTTGAGAATGCCGGAAAAGTCATTGCGCAGGATCCTGTTGACGGTCAGTTTATCGCAGGAACGGACAAAATTACGATTCAGGTTTCTACCGGAAAAATTGTAAGCCAGAGCGTGAACATCGATCTGCCGATTCCGACGGGCGCGAAAGGCTCATTCAACATCATTACCCTGATTGACGGAAATAAAGCGGGCAATCAGCCGCTGGAAGATGCGGAAGCGGTTGCGGGATCAACCATTTCCATTCCTGTAACAGGCGAAGGCACAAGAAACATTACAATTAAGGTATTAAACACGAAAACAAATAAAGAAGCGATTTATGCGAAATATGTGATTGATTTCACAACAGGCACAAAGACCGAAAGCTCACGCGATGAAGCGGCATTCCTGTCGCTGGTTGAAACCACCACAACGCCAACCACAACCACCGCGCCTGAGAATACAACAACGCCGCCCGCGTCAACGCCGGTGAATACAACGACACCGCCCGACGACGGCGGAGCGGATTGATGACGACACACCGTGAAGAAACCGGTATCATAGTAAAGGTCCTCGGAGGTATCTACACCGTAGAAACCTCCGATGGTTTCTTTGACTGTGCTGCGCGGGGTGTGTTCCGCAGTATGGGCATCTCGCCGTGCGCGGGTGACAGCGTCCGGCTTGCCAAGGAAGCGGGCAGCTTTGTGATCGACGAGATTCTTCCGCGGAAAAACGCCGTGATCCGTCCGCCGCTGGCGAACTTAGATTGTCTGGTGTTTGTCAATTCCGTGTGCGCGCCCGAGCCAAATTTGTTTCTGCTCGACCGGTTTATCGCCGTGGCGGAATACAAGGGCATCACACCGGTGATTGTGTTCACAAAAACAGATCTGGATTCGCCGTTGCCGTTCAGCGAGATTTACCGCAAAGCCGGTTTTCCGGTCTTTGAGCTGTGCGCGCTGACCGGAGAGGGCGGGGAAGCGCTCGCGCAGCTGCTTGACCAGCCGAGCAAGATTTCCGCTTTTACCGGCAACACCGGCGTAGGGAAGTCCTCGCTGCTCAATGCCATCTTCGGCAATCTTGCCCTTAATACCGGCGAGGTCAGCCGCAAGCTCGGACGCGGCAAGCACACCACCCGCCATGTGGAGCTTTTTTCCACACCACGCGGCGGTTATGTGGCGGACACGCCCGGCTTTTCTACATTTGAAATCGAAAAATACAGCCTGATCCGCAAGGAATCCCTCGCGGGATGCTTCCGCGAATTTACGCCGTTTACCGACGGCTGCCGGTTTCACGACTGCGCACACGTATGCGAGCTGGGCTGTGCGGTGATTGAAGCCGTGCGTGACGGAATTGTTCCGGCGCAGCGCCACGAAAGCTATGTGAAAATGTACGAGGAAGCAAAACGCATCAAAGAATGGGAGCACAAAGCATGAACCGCGACGCCGTGATCTTCTGCGGCGGCGCGCAGGATCTGATGGGGATCGAGGACACGCTGTGCAATGCTTGCGACAGCGCGCTGGTGATTTGCGCCGATGCGGGGCTGCGGATGGCGCAGATGCTTGGCGTTTCGCCGGATTTAGCGGTGGGCGATTTTGATTCCTATACGGATGCGCTGCCGCAAAACATTGAAATTCTCCGCGTTGCTGCCGAAAAGGACGACACCGATACCATGCTCGCCGTGCGCACCGCACTCGCACGCGGCTGCCGGCGCATCACGCTGACAGGCGCACTGGGCGGGCGGCTCGACCACACCTTCGCCAATTTGCAGACGTTGGATTTTATCGTCGGTCAAGGCGCGGCGGGGGAGATTCTTTCCCCGACCGAGCGCGTCCGGATGCTCACGCCGGGGGCGTACCGCTTTGAAACGCTGCCTGGCTTCTCCCTATCCGTGTTCGCCTATGCGGGGGAATGCGCGGATGTCACCTTGACCGGGGTCAGGTATCCGCTGCAAAACGCCCTGCTCACCGCGGGATTTCCGATTGGGATTTCCAACGAAATAAGCGCGGATTTTGCCGGAATTTCGTTTTCTGCGGGAAAACTGCTTGTTATCCGCTCAAAAATTCCGCACCAATTTCCACCCGCCGAATAGACTGTATTACAGGCAATTCAGTTGGGAAAGGACGTTGCGGCATGAAAGTCATTGTCATTAAAAGTCCGAAGTTCATCTCCGGTCTGTTCCGTTTTATTTTTAAAATCAAACCGGCGGAGCATTGAGTATTCGGCACAAAAAACGCGTACCGTTGCGGCACGCGTTTTTGCTTTTTTATCACAGATTTTATAAAAGCTTTTTCACGGAATCCTTTACCACAATCCGCCCGATGAGGGTTTTGCGGATGTTGTTTTTTTCGCCGGTGCGGATTTTCGCCACGATGGTTTCCGCAGCCATCGCCGCCATGTCGGTAATGCTGACATCAAAGGTCGTAATCAGCGGTGCCGCGAGGTTCTGCACGACATAATTGTCATAGCCCACAAGCGAAACATCCTCCGGAATGCGGATTCCTGCAGCTTTTCAATTCAGCCATAAAGTTATACGCCACCTCGTCGCAGTTGCACACAAACGCGGTGGGAAGCGTTTCGGGCAACGCAATCGGGATATACGTGCCGTTTTCATCGCGGTCGGGGAGTACCCACTCCGGATTAACCGGCAGCATATTCTCCGTCATCGCCTTGAGAAAGCCCATGTAGCGATCCTGAATGCTCTGCGTGGAAAGCACAGAGCCCACAAAGCCGATGCTGCGGTGACCATTCGCAATCAGATAATCGGTCAGACGGTACATACCGTAATAGCTGTCCGTCACAATGCAATCCGCGTCGATGTATT
>JASGGY010000003.1:0-1282742 GCA_047602575.1 Oscillospiraceae bacterium | reverse complement strand
CTTCAGCGCCGGACATAGAGGATGTGTTTCCGGCGGATCTGAACCGCGTGACGGCGGCGGAGCTGGAACTGATCCCCGGCATCGGTGCGGTCAAAGCGGCGGCGATTGTTTCTTACCGCGATGCGCACGACGGGTTTGCGCGGCTTTCGCAGCTGACGGAGGTTTCCGGCATCGGCGAAAAAACGCTGGCGCTGCTGTCAGAATATCTGTATGTCAAAGGCGAACAGCCCGAAACAAAGCCGGCGGTGACAACGGCACCAACCACGAAACCTTCCGCGACAAAGCCCGACCTGACCACCAAAAAGCCGGTTGTTTCCGCAAAAACCACAACGCACAAACCCGTAACTTCCGCGACGACAACCGCTACGCCGGTGCGGCACAGGGTCTGTATCAACACCGCCGACGCGCGAGAGATTTCCGAAGCGCTGCTGCTCGACCGCGAAACCGCGCAGGGGATTGTGGATTTGCGCACGAAAATCGGCAGGTTTGAAAACACCTACGAGCTGCTCGATGTGGACGGCATCACGGACGCGGTGTTTGTGGAGATACGGGGGTTTGTGACGGTGTGAGGGGGATCACGGATGGCTTTGTTATTACGCTTAAAAAACCGAACCCGCCCTTGCCTTTTTATGGCTGGGGCGGGTTGTTTAACGTTGTATTTTCGGCAATCAGATTGTCCGGCTAGCTGATACGTACATTATTTTTAACCTGGAAATTATGATCATTCGAGGTCAAATAAATGATGCCTTCGATAAGTCCGATAATCGCGGGGATACCTGTCCAGCAGAGCAGCAGATAAACAACACCCAGCCCGACTTTACCAAGATAAAACTTGTGGATGCCTAAGCCGCCCAGCACGATTGCAAGTACGCCGGCTGCAATTTTACTTTTAATGGGCCATGCGGGGTTAATGCCATCGTTGTTGGCTACGACCTGCTGATAAATTACAGTTTGCGGTTGCTGCTGATAGATCGGCTGCTGATAAACCGGTTGCTGGGGTGCTGCTTGCCGCGCAATTTGTGATCCGCAGAATTTACATTCTGTACTGTCTGCAGCAACCGCTGCACCGCACTGAGGACAAGTTGAATCTACCATTTTATGACCACCTTTATTTATTTTTATTCCGGTCAGTAAGACCGGAACGATTGCGACAAAATAAATCAACAGCAAAAACAGATTGAAAAACAAATATTGAATCATCGTGGATGATTGATATGTTACGAATAAATGTATAAATTGTATGACAGCATATATTACAGTCAGGAAAAAAGCTTGCACATAACTTGCCACAGAGGTCATGTTAATAAATGCACGCGCGCCTGCCGACATGGCAGTGATCGAAAGCAAGCAAATGCAGGAAAAAACAATTGCCGGGACGGCGGTTTGCTCCTCATCAACGTGTGCAACCAAAAATAAAAGTAAAATCATGATTACAGAGAAGAAGAGGCTTAATATTAATGCGAAAAAAGTACCGAGTGAAAAGTTAGCGCGTGTTTCTTTCATTGGGATCCTCCGTTCCGTCATTTAGAAATTGAAACCGTCAAATTGCTGGGGTATAAATACTTGCTTATATACCGCTTGGCTTCCCGCAGTTCGGACAGAATTTCTGTCCGGATTCAAGGGGTGTTCCGCATTCACATTTTTTTGCGGCGACAGAAGTCCCGCATTCTGCGCAGAATTTGCTTATTTCGTCAATTTGCGCGCCGCATGCGGGGCAGCACATTTTCTTTTTCTCGAGAGACATTCCACACTCGCAGCAGAATTTCATTCCGGCTTTGTTTTCTGTTTTACAACCGGCGCATACAATCGTCGGGATCAGAACAGCCGCTGTGTTGACGGTGTTTGCCATCCCCGATCCGATGGAAGCACCGAGTCCAACGCCGACTCCACCAGCCGCGAAGGCGCCGGCAACACCGGATTCATTTGATGCGGCATGGTCGTATACATCAAACGATCGTTTTGTGACATAGCGATTATCGCCCATGATTTCAAATTCGGCACGATTTTTAAGGATGTTGTTAATCTGCTCAAAATCCTCATTGGGAAAGTTGATCGATTGGATAAAGAAATTCACAACAGTAAAGCCGAATTTTTCAAACTCCGGTGAAATCTTTTGAATCGCTTCAGCGGAGATCGTATCAAGCTGCGCAGATATCTCAAGCGCTGAGATTTTTTGGTTGATAACAATATTTGCAATAATTACTTTGATTTTTTGGATCAGGATTCCTTTAAAAAATTCAGAAATCTTCGTGAATTTAACCATGTCAGCGGGATTTACCGCCCCGACAAGTTCACGGATAAAAACAGCGTAATCTTTGATTTTCAATCCCATCTGACCGAATGCGCGAAGTCTAAGCTTTGTAAAATACTTGGGATCGATAATCTGGATGGGATCGGGAGTTCCCCATTGAATATCAAGTTTTGTTATGGTATTGATAAAGAAGATTTCAGCAGTAAACGGTGTTTTATTGCCGAAAGGGAGATTGACGATGCTTTGGAGGATGGGAAGGTTTGCCGCGCTGAGGGTGTGTGTGCCTGCGGTAAACATATCACAAATTTGACCGCCTTTGAGAAATACAGCGGCTTGTCCTTCTGCAACAATTAATTGTGTTCCCATTGTCAGATTATCTTTCGGGTGTTTATAAACGATCCAATCTCTACTGGCAAGACCATCAAACTTTACAATGTCAATAACAGCCATATCACACGCCTCCAAATCTTACATCAAATAATACCACAAAGAAACAGATAAGTCAACATAATTTTCAAACTTGTTGCGGTAATATAGTTGCCGTTTAAAAGATATTAGACGAAACTGTAAAATATTACAATGAGCCGTATCAACTCTTAACAGAGTTTTGATACAGCTCATTTTCGGTTAATTCAGTTGGTCAATCAGCGCTTGCGCCAGTGCATAATCCGCGCAGGCTTTGAGTGGCTCTCTCTGCCCGTCCTCCGCGAGGGAAAGGCATTTGTCAAACAAACCGTACGCATAGTTCTTTGCTTCCTCCGCGTCAAAGGCTTTCATCTTCGCGTATTCCTGTTCGCCGTGCTTGCGCTTGTCGTCGTCGGTCAGCGCCTTGCAAAGCCCGAAATACGCGGCGGTGTTGTCCGCGATGCGCTTCACACAAGCCGCCGCAAGCTCCGGCTTGCCCTGGCGCGTACGGCTTTTCGCCAGAAACGGGAGCAGGTTGTTTTCTCCCTTATACACCTCTGGCAGGAGATGGTCAAACACGCGGTACGCGCCGATGATATGGAGCACCTTTTCGCCGAATTCCGCCGCCGCATCCGGTTCTTCCGCCCATGCGTGGTCCTCAAGGGAATAGTAGAAGTCCTTACGCGCGACGTTCAGCACGCGCCGGATGTTTTCGGCGATGTATTCTTTTTGCTTTTCAAAGCCGTACTGTAAATTGATCAGCTGTGCCAGAATGCTTTCCTGTAAGTTGTTGCTTTCCAGACTGGGAAGCTTTGCAATCAGCGCCCTTGCCTTGCCGAATTCCTTGCAGTGAATATAAATCCAACTCATCGTGAAATTGGCGCTTTCGATAATCTGACGTTCCTCACAGTAGCGCGTGATGACGGACAGCTTCTTTTCACAGTCTGCGAAAATCTCGTCCCGCTCTCCCGGGCGGTCGGACAGAAAGCCGTTGAAGTCGGTATAACGGCTGATCTCTGCGCCGTTGCTGATACATTTCAGCATTAGGTAATAGTTGGTCGGCTCTTTGTCGGATTCCGTGCGGAAATACGCGTATGCCGCAAGGTGCTTTTCGGCGGCGGACTGGGCGGTTTCCATCAGCAGTTTTTCATGGGCAAGCGCCGCATCGGTGTGGGCTTTGCCGTACACCGACGCAACCACACCCAGAAGGCTGTCGGTCGTGATGCCGAAAATCTGCGCCAGCGGCACAATCAGCGAGAGGTCGGGCAGTCCGCCCTCGTTTTCCCATTTTGAAACCGCCTGCGGGGTCACGCCGATGCGGTTGGCAAGCTCCTCCTGCGTAAAACCGCATTTCCGGCGCATAATTTTGATGTTTTCTCCGATTGATAAACTCATAATAATCAAATCTCCTCGTCAGTATCGGTACCGTAAGTTCAGTATACCGCCACAAGCGCAGAAAGTCAAACAACGGGTTTTCTGCATGAGGTCAACGTTGCGTTGAGTCAGCCGGCGCGGGTGTTATTCATAGTAACCCTCGCTTTCTATGGCTTTCATTCATAATAATCATGCATCGGTGCTGATCTTTCGTCTTTACGATAAAACATTTTCTCAAGAACGAGAAATAGATTCAGCACTTTTGTTCTTTTATCTTGAATTTATACAAGTTATGTGGTATAATTTATAGCAGAACCTATAAGTGAATTTCAAGAAATCCGGCAATATTTTCTTATAAATTGAGGAGAGAAAACAATGAACACATTTGAAAAAGCACGAAAGTTTATCTACCGCAACGCACGTCCGCTTGACCTTGCGAGGTGGGAATTTTACTTTGAAAACGGTGACGCAAATGACGTTCTGACCGCATTGTCGAGCTATCAAAACCACGATGGCGGCTTCGGACACGGGCTTGAGCCGGATTGCTTTAATCCGAATTCTTCTCCGATTCAGACCTGGGCGGCGACCGAAATTCTGCGGCAGATCGGCTTTACCGATTGTTCGCATCCGGTTATTCAGGGCATTCTGCGCTATCTTGGCAGCGGCGCGGATTTTGACAAGGCACACAATCAATGGCGCAATGCCGTTGCGACAAACAACGACTTTCCTCATGCCATCTGGTGGGAATTCAAGGACGGTGAAGATGAATTTACATATAACCCGACGGCTTGTCTTGCG
Source organism: Oscillospiraceae bacterium (assembly GCA_047602575.1). GTDB lineage: Bacteria > Bacillota > Clostridia > Oscillospirales > Ruminococcaceae > UBA1366. Next base: position 1,277,914 of record JASGGY010000003.1, on the reverse strand, counting down.
GGATTCGCGCTGTGTTACGCGGACAAAGCTTCCGCATTATACAAAAAAGCCCGTGAAATCGCCGTGCAGGCATATGGGGCGTTCGCCGCAAAGGTTCCTTTTGACGAGGCGCATATTACAGCTTGTTATATCAGGCTGTTTGATTACTGTGCGAGAGCCGGCATAACGGAGCTGTTCGACATGGAATTATTCCGCGTGCAGCTTATCGAGCAGGTGACGCATACTATCTGCGCCGACACTGAAAAATGGGGCAAGGAATACGTCACCCTACCGTCGCGTTTGATCGATTCGCCAAAGAGCATTTTTTATGCCGGAAACGAGGAGCTTGCGGCGGCGGAATGCGATTTTCTTATGCAAAATCAGCTCGCTGACGGCTCGTATACCGTTCCCTGGCAGTGGTGGACGGATTACAAAGAATTCGAGCTTGCCGCAAACTGGTGGAAGTCGGATATTATTGTTAACAATATGCGGTTTCTGCAGGGGTTTGGCAAAGTGTGAGGATAAATATCCGCAGATTTTTCGGCAGTTCAGAATAACTGCCAAGACGAAAATGGGCTGTATCAATCACTTGCGCAGGCGTTTGATACAGCGCATTCTTTTTTATCCAATTGGTCAATCATCTGCGATGCCGACACATAGCACGCTTGTTTTTTCTGCGGGTTGTGGTATAATAGCATTATATGAAAAAGCAGCGGAATCAGCCAATGCGCGGCTTCCGCACCAACCGAAAGGGCGTAAAGTTATGACCAACGAACGCGTATATAAAATGGCGTTTTCACGCGTCTACCCGCTGCTCGTGCAAAAGGCGGAGCGCAAGGGGCGCGCGAAAGCCGAGGTTGACGAGGTGATCTGCTGGCTGACGGGGTACGACGCGACCGGCTTGGCGGCGCAGCTGGCGGAGGGTGTCGATTATGAAACCTTCTTTCGGCAAGCGCCGCGGATGAACCCGAACGCCGCAAACATCACGGGCGTAATCTGCGGACACCGCGTCGAGGAAATCACCGACCCGCTGATGCAGCAGATCCGTCGGCTCGATAAACTCGTTGACGAACTGGCGAAGAACAAGCCGCTTGAAAAGGTTCTGCGGCGCTGATTGGGGGTGTTTGTGCGCAGTTTTGCCGCGGGCATCTTGTTAGATTACCCAAAAAGCTTTGGCGGATCGTGCGGTTTGCACCGAAAATTTTGAGCAAACTGCTGAAATTTCCGGCTGTGCTGCCAGCGCGGCAGAATTATGCACGGTTGCCCTTGACAAAAGGTGAATTCGGTGATATATTATAATTGATTAAAACATATAAGCGCTTAAACGTTTTCGATAATCGCGGCACAAAGCATTGCATTTTCACAGGCTTGTCATCCATGTTGATTCATCCATAATGCTTTGTACGGCGGTTTTTATTTTTTTGTTAAATACACTAAAATAGGCGGTGATTGAATTGAAGTCGGGTAAGATTTTTCATAAATGCAGGCGTATTTTCTGCGTGGTTTTGTCTGTGATCATTCTTTGCTGTTCGGGCGTGATCCCGACGGCGGGCGAGGGCACGGGCAGTATGGTCACATCGACGGGTACACCCGTAAGCGGCTACCGCGCATACACGGACTGGCAGAGTCAGTTTGTCGCGGGATTGCCGCGCAAGCAGATTGTCAAGGTTTATGCGTATGCCGGCGAAACGGTATATTTTGGCAGCAGCGTTTGGAACAGCTGCATGGATGTCGCCGGAAATACATACGGTGCAAACCCCACCGGCAATGACATTGTCGTTTATACACCCAGCGGAAGCCTCAACGGGCCCAACGCAAACCATACGTGGGATGTCACCCAGAACGGTGCCGGATACATTGCGAATCCGACGCAGGAAAAGAACGGCCCCAAAGCCGCGTATACGCCGATGATTTCGGTCAGTGAGCAAGACGACACAAACGACCCCAACACAACCCCTGCAAACGGCTATACGCCGTTGTCATTTGTCGCTGGGGAAAGCGGCGTTTATGAGTTTCATTTTCATTCTTATAATAACGTCGAATCCGGACACGTCCCGACTGCGACGAAGCTGTCAAATGAAAGCACGGCGTTCGGAAACCAAGGGTATTGTTCGGTTGCCGCATGGGATGTCACGGTGGTAAAGACAAATCCCGACAGCTCAAGAGTCGAGGCGCCCGGACGCACCTTTGCGAATTCGCTGGATCTTTTTGTCGGCGGCAATCAGAGCGGGCAATCCGTGATTAATTCCTCCGTCTATGTGCTGACCGACGACGGGTATATTTATAAAACCAATTTCAACGGGCTTGACCCCAACGGTTTCATCTTTTTTGCCAACAACCGCGGGCTTGTTTCAACCGCGACGAATACATCTCTGTACCAATCTGCGCAGGACAGCGCAAACAGCAATTCGCTTGCGACGCTTGAGGCGGACGGGGTGACATTCCAGAACCCCAACCTGCCGAACACCGAGCTTGACAAGACCTATAAGATTTTCTATGAGCAGCCGGCGGACGATCTGCCCGCGTCGATTTTACCGAAAACAGTCTATGCGCCGTCCCCCGCGAAAGACATTCATTTTGAAGGGTATAAAAACGCGCATGGCTATGTCGGACAGGGCGGATACTTTGTATTCAACATCACAAACGCAACCTCCGCGACGGTGAAAATCAATTTGTCCAGCTATAAAAACGCTTCCGGCGTAACGGTCAACGGCGGAATTGTTTCCATCAGCAATGCCGTTGTGCAGGGCGAAAACAGATTCTTCTGGAACGGCAAGGACGCAAACGGCAATGTTGTGCCAGTCGGTACTTACGGAAACGACCCAAATTCCACCGTAACTGCAACCATCGAAACCAAGTCCGGCGAGTATCACTTCCCGATGCTCGATGCGGAAAGCAACATGAACGGCATCATCATCCAGCTGTTGAACAATAAGATTTATGACAGTGAGGGCGCTTTGACGGCGGTCAATGAAGCCGACCGCTCGACTGTATATTACAACAACGCGCAGGTTAAAAAAGGCGCATCGACCAAGACGGGCAACGACATTGCGGGACTGACGAACGCAGAATCTGCGGCGACGCTGTTAGCGGCGAGGACCACCGGCGTCAGCAGCCTCACCGGCGCTTGTAAGTTCGTTTCCACGGGAACGGCGACGGGCGGCGACGCGGCGGCGGTTGACGTGTGGACGTACTTCAAGCAGCCGGACGCTTCGTTGATCGAACAAGTACCGCGGTTCGAGTTGGAAGACCCGTCAAGCAAAGGCAACATCAATGGCTTTGTGTTCTACGACAAGGACTTCGGCGTGGCAAATGCGACGAGCGGAACGTTTTCGCTCAAAGCCGGCGACTTCGCGCTTTCCGGTTTAACGGTGAACCTGCGCAGCAGCACAACAGGGGATGTTGTCGCAACGACGACAACAGACGCTTACGGAAATTACAGCTTTCTGGGTGCGGCTTACGGAACATATACCGTTGACGTGATCAAACCCAACAGCGCCTATACGCTCGCCACCACTACCGAAATTTATGCGACGGGTGACAATGCAGGCAATCTCGTTGCGCGGCAGATGTCGGTTATACTCGGAGCGACTTCCATAGACCTGAAGGACGTCGGCTTCAGCTATACGCCGTATGCAAAGAGCATTTCCGTTGCAAAGGTCTGGGCGGTTGACAACACGATCGATACGGCTCAGCCGACAAGCGTTGACGTTGACATCGTTGCGAATTACACCAATGGAACGGAAAAAACGGCGGTCGTTGATACCGTTACGCTTTCCGCCGCAAACAACTGGCACACGACGGTGAGCAATCTGCCGAATTTATACGATTCTTACACAGTGACTTCCTACACCGTTGAGGAAGAACAGACGAACAACTACTACGTGTCAACCGACACAAGCACAACGGCAAGCGACATTCTTTATACCCTCACGAACACGCCCAACAATATGCTCTATCTGATCAAAAAAGATGCCGCCGGAGAACCCGTTGCCGGTGCGACGTTTAACTTATACCAAACATATAACGGTTCTGCCGTTGCGACGACGGGCAGCGATAACTTGATACAAGCAGATCTGACGACCGACGCAAACGGGCGGATCACCGTACATCTCGACCACGCCATCGGGTATTACTACTTCGAGGAAACCGCCGCGCCGACGGGCTATCTGCTGAGCGAAGATCCAAGAACCGCCCTCAAGCGCGTTGTGCACGACTCGGCGCAAGGCTATGCGATTTTTGAAGCGCAGAACGAGAAAGCCGTGCATTTTACGATTACGCAGGCAATCACCGCCGCGTCGGATGCAGACCAGACATTTTTGTATGAAATCAAAGGTCCGGACGATTTCACCGCTTACGCTTCGCTGACCGTTTCGGCTGGCGCAACCGGCGCATCGCAGGACGTTGTGGATCTGCCGCCCGGAACTTACACTGTGCGGGATATGGACAGCAACTGGACGTATCAGATTGTCGAAGCCGCAACAAACGCAACCGACGGCACTGCTACATACAGCTACAATGCCGGCGGACTGGAGATGGCGGTGACGGATCAGACCGGTGACGCTTATGCGTACCATTTCACCTCCGCGCTGCAGGACATCAACTGGAGAAACGACAGCGACCATGTCACCAACGAAATGGGCACACAGCAACTCCTATATTAATGCCCGTGCGCATTCCATGTTCAAATCGCTATGAAAGAGTATGCAGGGGCTCGCCCCCTCCTCTGTTTGGATTTATTTGTTCTTTCACGCGAATCCTCTGAACCCCGAAAGGTGTCGTTATGAAGAAAGTCGGATCTGTCGCATCAACCTGTCTGCTGGTGTTTTTGATTGCAATGGTTGCGGTTATTGCCGTGCCGAAGTTTTTCGGGGTGAAAATGCTGACGGTCATGGGCAGCAGCATGGAACCGACGATTGAAGCAGGTGATCTGATCTACGTTTTCCCGACGGATGCCGAAAACATCAAAGTTGGCGATGTGATTTCCTTTGTGATGAACAAGGAACTGACCGTCGCAACCCACCGCGTGGTTTCGATCGACGACGATCAAAAGCATTTCACAACCAAGGGTGACGCGAACAGCGGCGACGACGGAAAAGTGGCTTACGGAAACGTACTCGGCGTGGCACGGATAACGGTACCAAAGGTTGGCTATCTGATGTATTTTTTCTCAACGGTCAAGGGCAGGATTCTCGGCGGCGCTTTGCTGATGGGGCTGATTCTTACGGCGTTCTTTCTGTCTGACGATAAGAAAAAAACCGGCGAAAGCGACGACGGCGACCCGGACGAAACAGATGGCGCAGACCAAAGCGATGACGAATTTGACCTGATACCGGATGATTTTGACGCGTAGCGGATTGATGCAGCGAAAGCGAAAGGAGCGTGCAATTCATTTGCAGAAACTGTTTATGAAAAAGTGCAGAAAAATAACGATGCGCAGAGCACAGGTGCTGTTGGTTTTGCAGCTTCTCCTTGTGGGGACACTGCTGTTTTCCTCATCGGTTGGAACGCTCGCGTATCTGACCGACAGCGCAGAGGTTACAAACGACTTTACCGTCGGCGCGGCAAAGGTTGTCATCACGGAAACCGACGGGAACACCGACATTGACCCGACGGATGTGGAGTGGGGCGACGGCAACAAGACGGTGAACGTGAGCATACCAGAAGAGTACACGCAGGGTGTGGTCAGGGTTCTGATTGTTCCGGTGTTAAAGGATGCGAGCGGAAATATATACGGCAGAAATCTGCTCGGTGCAATTTCAGAACCGATGAACGGAACAATGAAGCTCGGCGAAATCACGTTGAATTTCGACAGCAGCTGGGATTCCTACTGGACGTATCAGGACGGATATTTCTACTACAAAACCGTCCTTCAGCCCGGTGAAACGGCGCAGCACCTGCTCACGGGCGTGACGCTGACCAATCCGACGAATGAGAATAAGAAGCTTTTCAACTCCCTGGATCTGGATATCCATGTTTCGGCAGATGTAATCCAGACAGTCGGCAACGCATTCGAGGTATGGGGCGTGAATATTTAGCAGCGATCCTTTACGGCGGTTCTGGCAGGCATGGTCGGAGGCTGCGGAATGCTTTTATCCGGTGATCAAGGCATTCAGCGTCTTCTGACAATGCGCCATCATCAATCGGCAATCGGAAAATTTGATCGGAGGAAATTTTATGAACAAGCGGAAAATCGCAATCATTCTTTGCGCGTGCGCACTGGCAGTATCCGGCGCGGTCGGCGGCTCTTTGGCATATTTGTCGGATACGGATTCCGTATCGAACGTTTTCACCATCGGCAACATCGGGGTTGATATCACCGAGCCTGACTGGAATCCGGCTGACGGCGACGGACAGGATATGCTCCCGGGCAGCACCTACGACAAGAGCCCGACGGTAACGGAAACCGCCGGCGACAGTTACATGAGAGTGCAGATGAGAATTGTTGACACGGCTTCGGGGGATGTCATCACCGATACCACGCGGGTCAACAAGATTCTTGATACCATTTATTATGACGCAGCGGGAACGCACATCGCCAAGGGCACGTCCTATGCCGCTTCAGCCATTTCAGCATACAAGGGATTTAACACCGACTTTACATACGACACAACCCGCAATGCAAATGCCGGCGTGCGCTACTACAATTACACCGCAAACGGCGGAAGATTTGTAAACGGAACCTCGGCGAGCCTGTTCACGAATGTCGTTGTGCCCCTCGGCTTCAGCAGTGCGGACCTCAGTCTGATGAACGGTGATACCGTTACCACAAACGGAACGATTGCCGGCGCGGGCTATAGCATCAATCTGACCGTACAGGCGATCCAGTTTGACAATATCGCAAGTGCGGCTGCCGCTTACACAGCACTTGACGACTAAGCATCGGATCTGATTTTCGGCGATTCTGAACGGAGAGGAGGCGGTCTGCATGAAGAAGCGATTCTGGATCACGGCACTGACGGTGTTTCTGGCGATGGTTTTCTGCACAAGCGGTGCGCTTGCCGCGTGGCAAACCGGCAGCGACACAAAAAACAACATCTCCGTCGGCAGCGTGAAAGGCGAGATCATCGAGGAATACGACCAGGGGCAGACCGTACTTCCGGGAGATACCGTTTCAAAAGTCGTGAATGTCAAAAACACGGGAACAGCGGATGCGATTGTGCGCGTAAAAATCAATAAGATCTGGGGCGCAGGGCGCGACGCGGACGGCGTTTTAATTCCCGACGAAACGCTTGACACGAGCAATATTCAGATTGCGTTTGATACCGAAAGCTGGTATTATGACGAAAGCGACGGATATTATTACTATAAAGGCGTGCTCAATCCCGGCGAGCTTACAGCCGAACCGCTTTTAAAAAGCTTCACCGTCACAAGCGGTACGGACAATGCTTTTGCCGGAAAAACCGCCGACATCCGCGTGGCGATGGAGTGCATCCAAGCCGGCGGCGATGCGGTTTCCACATGGGGCAAGGAACTGTCGGATCTCGGCATCACCTACACAAAGCCCGCAGAAACGACCGACACGGCGGTGCAATTCAAGAACCCGACCGATGGCTTCCGCTTTGATGCCGACGGCGGCGATTTGTTCGCAAACTTCAAAAACCTGATTCCCGGCGAAACAGTCGCGCAGACCGTGAAGATTTCCAACGATTATGATGAGCCGACGGATATTTATTTCTATGCGAGGTTCACGGAGTCAACCGACGAAAACAAAGCGCTCGTCGAGAAGCTCCTCAAGGATTACGCCGTGATCACCATCGCCGACGCGGACGGGAACGTGATTTACACCGGCCCTGTCTGGGGCGATGCCGAGGGCGGCATTTCGCTCAAAGAACCACTGTTTCTTAAATCCTTTGCGCCGGGCGACAAGGAGAACTACACCGTCACGCTTTCACTGGCAAAGGAAACAGGCAACGACTACAGCAACCTGCTCGGCAGCGTGGACTGGATTTTTACGGCAAACGGCGCGCAAGACACACCGAACACGTCGGATGTGCCTTCCGTGCAGACGGGGCTTAATTTGAGCTACGGCATCTACGTGCTGATCATGAGCCTCTCGGGCGCGGCGATCGTTTTGCTCCAGATTTTGGGCAAAAGAAAACGCGCAGAAGAAAAATAAACAGCAAACCCGCCGTCGGATGAAGATCCGGCGGCGGGTTTTTATTGACTTGAACTATGCTTATTTTTCAAGTTCTTTAATGGAATCCCAAAGCGATAGCTAACGTACAAAATGGCAAAGCAATCCAAATGACAATTGATAAAACAAAGGGTTTCCAAAGGGGGCATGCCCCCTTTGGTGGGGGAGTCCAGGGGGGGCAAAGCCCCCTTTGGTAGGAGGTTTCATTTTTCTGTTATTCTGCCATAATCCCGCACAGCTTTTTTGCGAGCTTGATCGCGTCGGCGGCGTTGACGGCGTAACCGTCCGCGCCGATTTGTCTGGCGAACTTCAGCGAGATCGGCTTTCCGCCGATGATGAGCTTGAAATTTTCCCGCAGACCGCGCCGCTGCAGCTCGGTGACGATGTCGCCGATGTTGTTCATGGTTGTGGTCATGATGGTGGAAACGGCGATGATGTCGGCGTTGTGCGCGACGGCATTGTCCACGAATTCGGCGGCGGAGATGTCCCGACCGATGTCCACGACAACGAATCCGGCGCTTTTAAAAAAGAGTGCGACAATGTTTTTACCGATGTCGTGCGTGTCGCCGGCAACCGTGCCGATGACGATCGTTTTGCCTAAGTTTCCGCCGTAATCTGCAGCACCGCCGCCCGACAGAATGTCCATCGCGGCATACATCGCGTCGGCGCAGATCAGCAGATCGGGGATGAAATACTGCTCGGCGGCGTAAAGCGCGCTAACCTCCTCCATCGCGGGGATCAGCGCCTGCGAGATCGCCAGCTTTGCGTCGAGGTTGTCCGCGACAATCTGACCGGCGATTTCCGCCGCGCCGTCCTCGTCCATGTCAATGACCGCGGCTTTGAGTTTTTCATAATATGCTTGCGCGTTCATAAATGATGACATCCCTCCAAACCCCGTTTTTGCAGACACCGCGCGGGCTGATTCCGATTTCGGCGAAGCCTGCCCGGCGGTGAACGGCGATGCTCGCGTGATTTTCGGGGAAGATTTTAGAGCGGAGCAAGCGGTATCCGCCGCGTTCGCAGACGGCAGCGAATTGCTTTAACAGCGTCTGCCCGATGCCGATGCCGCGGAAGGCTCTGTCCACATAAATGCTCACCTCGCCGACACCGTCCGAAGCCCCGCGCACTGCCGCAAACGCGACCGCGCGGTCGTTTTCTGCCGCGACAAGCCGGCACGCCGCGTCGTGCGCGCTGTCCCATTCCCGCCAGTCCGGCACGGCGGTAACAACCGTGCAGTCCTCGTTGAGGATGGAATCGCCGTAAATCGCAAGCACCCTGCGTCCATCCTGCGCACGCATTGCGCGGTAAACAATCCCGCCGGTCATACCGTCAGGGGCGCAGTCTGCGGTTCAAGCTGCGTTGCATCCGCAAGCCGATAAACCGTCAATTCCCGCACGACTCTGTCCGCGCAATTAATACAGCCGTTTCCGATGAGCTTGATCTGCGCTTCTCCGGATAAGCCGACGAGCGATTCGCCGTAATTCCCGCAGCACGGGACAACCGACGGAAGCAGCAGCCCGCACCGCTCCATCGCAGCGGAGGTTCTCGCGCATAAATGTGCGCACGCGCCGCCGAGCGACGGCAGAATGTTTTGGAGCAGCCGGTACATCGGCAGCCCACTGAACGCCTGATAATGCTTCATCCCCAGAATTTCGGGGTCGCCCGTCGGATCGGCAAGCGAAATGATGTCCGCACCCTGCGCGACCGCACGGCTGATAAAAGCGGTTTCAAAGTCGATGAGATGCGCAACCGCACGGTCGATCAGTTCCCGGTTTTTACGGATCGCGCGCATGAGTGTAAACGGCTCGATCAGCGCGCTCAGCACCGAATAAGCCCCCTGTGCGCAGACGGCGAACACATCGCCGTCCTGTTTGAGCGCCAGACAGCCGAACACCGCTGGAAAAAGCGCTTCCGAAAAACGGACGCTGAAAATCTGCTCCAGCGCGTCGGCGGAATCAATCAGATAGCCGTCGGGAATAAACTCCTTGCCATTCCAGTGCGTTTTTCCGCCGAACGCAGAAAGCTCCGCGTTGCAGTTGAGCGGGATTTTCAGAAACGGCGCGCCGGCTTCGGCAGCGTTCATTTTCGCGGCGCGGTATAAGGCTTCGCCCGAAGCTGCCGTTTCCACCCCGAGCGTGCGTTCCCCCACAGAGCCGGTGTTTTCCAGCCCCGGGCATGCAAACGCAGCCATATCAGAAGTTCAGACAGCCAACGAACAGGTCGTTGTACCCCTCGACCGTCGAAAGCTCGATGCAGAGAATTTCCGAAACCAGCTTGCTCATCGCATCGCGCAAGCCGCTGTTGAGCAGGAACGCGATGCCGCCGGTTTTTGAGGTGTTGCCGACAAAATCAATCTTATCGCCGAATTCCACCGGCAGCAAAGCCAGATTCACCAGACTTTTCGCGCGCAGATGGAAGCCGAACGAGCCGGCAATCAGCACGCTGTCCACGTCCTCAACCCGCACATTCTGGCTCGTCATCAGCGCTTCAACACCAGATCGTACCGCGCCCTTGGCAAGCTGAACCTGCCGGATGTCGCTGATGGTGATGAAAACCCCGTCGGCGATTTCAAAGGCGGGCTTGCCCTCGTAATCCTTTAAGCGCGGCTTGAGCTTGTTGCCGTCGTCAAGCTTGGCAGGCTTGAGAAAACGCCCGGTTTTCGTGACAATCCCCACGCGCACCAGCTCGCCCACAATGTCGAATAAGCCGCTTCCGCAGATGCCCACGGGCTTTGTTCCGCCGATGGTGCGCAGCTCAATTTCGCCGTCGTCGAGAATTTCAAAATATTCAATCGCACCGACACCCGCGCGCATACCAAACGTGATGTTCATTCCCTCAAAAGCCGGACCCGCCGCAGTCGAGGTCGCCGAAAGCGAACCGTCGCGCGAAATCACCATCTCGCCGTTTGTGCCGATGTCGATGAACAGTACCGTTCCCTTGCGCTGCTTAAGCGTCGTAGAAAGCACACCGGAGGTGATGTCAGGACCGACATAGGACGAAATGATCGGCGGGTAGTAAATCAGCCCGAACGGCGAAATGTTCAGATTATGCTCCGCCGCACTGTCGTAGCAGCCGCCCCGCAGCACCGGCGTGTAGGGGTATTTGCCCAAGCTTTTCGGGTTGCGGTTTCCGGCAAGATGAATCATCGTGGTGTTTCCGCTGTAAATCACCTCGTAAATGCGCGCGGGCGAAATGCCCGTATCCTTGCAGATGACACCAATCATGCGATTGAATTCTTTCACAATCCCACCGTACATCAGCGCAAGCCCCTCCGGCTCGGACGCAAGCTTGATCCGCGTGAGTACATCCTGCGCGTGCAGACTCTGCGGGTTGAGCGCGGAGGTGGAGGAAATTTCAGCACCCGTCACCATGTCAATCAGCGAGCAGACAACGGTGGTCGTTCCGATGTCGATGGAAATACCATAAATCTCACCGGTCGTGTCGCCGTCCTCAATCCCCAGCAGCGCATCGTCGCCGTAAACCTCGGTGGACGCGCCTGCGCATTTCTTCGTGATATAAGGGCTGATCTCGTATTGAAACGTCACACCCTCGTTGAGAATTTTCAGTGAGCTGTTCTGCTTCGCGGTCGATTCCACCTCAACCGTGATGTCACCGATGACCTCCGACTGGCACGCAAGCACGATGCCGTCACGCAGCTCCTCGTCGGAAACCTTGTGCAGCCCGTCGTGATAAACGATTTTCGACATACTGTCCAATCCAATCTTCACCTTGCATTTTCCGCAGGTTCCGATTGAATTACACGGAGATTCCACAACAACCCCGACACTGCGCGCCGCGTCAAGGATCGTCACACCCTCCGCAACATCCGCATACAAATTCTGATTTTTAAAAAATACCTTCGGCACAATACCACTCCCGATTTCTTTTTCTGTTGTTCCAATTCCAAGAACAAATATCATTATCAAACTTTCCTCTACCCGCCAACTTCCCGTCCAACCCCACAACCCTGCAAAACGCTCAATTGAAAAACAGAATCAAACTATCCAACACAAAACAACGGGTTTCCAAAGGGGGCATGCCCCCTTTGGTGGGGGTCAAGGGGGCGACGCCCCATTGCAGGGGGTTAGGGGGCAACGCCCCCTTAGCCGTTTTTGATTGCGGTTGTGAAGGCGACGATGTTGTCGAGGGGGGTTGAGGTGGACAGACCGCAGGCGGGGGCGATGATGTTGATTTTGTCGCGAACGAGCCTGCCTGCGGCGTTTGCGACGGCGTCCTGCTGCCCGTTCTGGAGGAGAATTGTGCTGAGATTGCCCATGGTGTTGATGTGATGATAGCGCTGCTTGATATCCTTTAAACTTACGAATGCGTCAACGCTGAGTGCATTTCCATGAAGCTGCGCGCAGGATTCCTTGACGGCTTCCATCTTGCCGCAGATGTGGATGATCGCGGGAACGCCCATCTTGTGAATGCCGTCAACAAGCATGTTTAGGTAACGCACCGCGTATTCCTCGAACATTTTCGGGCCGAGGATTTCGCCGGTCGCCGTGGGATCAGCGATTGAAATCGCCGTCGCACCGCACTCGATCATCGCCTGCGCGTATTCGAGCAGATGCTCGGTGACGTAGGTCAGCACGCGGTGGGAGTTGTCCCTGTCCTTGCGCAGATCTTTGAGGAAGCGCATCGGGTCAACAATAGACGCCGCCGTGCTGATGGGGCCGGTCAGGCTGCCGATTGCCGGAATATCGGGGTTTTTCTTGTGCAGCTCGAGGATGGTTTCCACAATTGCCTCCACACGGCTGTTTTTCGTCATGCTGCCGAGCGGGAGGAACTGCACCTCTGCGACGCTCGGGTAACGCTCCTTTTGGATTTTCGGCTCGCACTGGAGTGTGCCGAAATTGATCTCGCTGCCCAGCACCTCCGCTTCTACGGTCATGCAGAAGGGGATGCCGAAATTCTCAAAGCCGGTGAACTGATGCACATCAAACGCGAGCGCCGACATCTTTTCTGCGGTGTGATGCGCCTCAGGCAGAACATTGTTGTTTTTTGTCATAACGTCCACGATCGCGGCGTTCATCATGCCGCCCGGGCAGATGACGGGCTGGCGGTCGTTTTCTTTTCCGTCTAATGCACGGAGAAGCCGCTCCTTGGGCGTGAAAACATCGTTTGGCATTTATGTATCCTCCTTCGGTCGTTACGCTACCGCTCCGACTAATTTCTTTGCGAGCTTAACAGCCTCCGCAGCGTTTTTGGAATAACCGTCCGCACCGATTTTGTCGGCGTAGGACTGTGAAATCGGACCGCCGCCGATGATAACCTTGTATGCGCCGCGGATGTTGCGCTCGTTAAGCGTCTTGATGACATCCGCCATTGCATCCATGGTGGTCGTCATGAGCGTGGAGATGCAGATCAGCTCCGCGCCGATCTCAGCCGCCTTGTCAACGAAAGCCTGCGGCGGTGCGTCGCGCCCGATGTCGATGACCTCAAAGCCTGCGGAATCAAGCATGAGCGCGACAAGGTTCTTTCCGATGTCGTGGGTGTCGCCCTCGATCACGCCGATAACAGCCTTGTGCTTTTCGGCGGTCGCATCCACCTTGAGATCGGGCTTGAGAATGTCAATGCCGATGTTCATCGCGTCGGCGCACGAAAGCAGCTCGGGAACAAAATACTCTTCTTCCTCAAACAGCTTGCCGGCTTCGTCCATGCCCTTGGCAAGCCCCTTGTCGATTGCTTCAAACGGGTCGATGCCCTCGGCGATGCACTGCTTCGCGAGCTTCTCTACTTCCTCTTCCTCCATGTCAACAACAGCCTGTGCCAGTTTTTCAAAAATGCTTTCCATCATTCATTAGTCCTTTCTATTACTTTTTTATTATTAAAGAATCTGCGTGTTTGCGTAAGCCGTGTTCACCATCGCCTGTACGTTTTCAATCGGTGTTGCGGGTGCAAGATCACAGCCGGGCATCAGCATAAAGCCGCCGCGCTTCCAATCCGCATCGTCGATGCACTGCTGCGCAACCTGCGTAACGCGCTCCGTGCCGCTCATGAGCATAATCTCGCTCGGGTCAATCTGCCCCGCGAACGCCATCCGCCCATCGAGGATTTCCCTTGACGTCGCCAGACTGACCTTGTAGTCCATCGAGAACAGATCCGCGCCGGTTTCGGGAAGCACATTGAGGATTTTCGTGGTGTTTCCGCAGATGTGAATCATCTTTGAGAACACATACGGGTCAATCGCTTTGTTGGTTTTCTGCAGATAGGGCAACGCGAAGCTCTCAAACATTTTCGGGCTGATCATATCGCCCGACGCAACCGGCTCGGCCTGTGAAACGTGTTCCGCGCCCGCCTGCGCGAACAGCTTCCAGTATTCAATGACCATCTCTGTCGTGCATTCCATGATGTACTTTGCCCCCTCCGGGTCTTTCCGGAGCATGAGCATGAACGGCGTTGCGCCGACCATCAGCTGGGCGAGTGTCATCGGTCCCCACTGGCTGACCGCGAGCATCGTGCTGTCGCCGATTTTGTTCTTGAGCAGCCTTGTGCTTTCCAGCATCGCCTGAATGCCCGCGTCGTCCTTGATTTTGCTCACGTCGATTTTGTCCACGTCCGACGGGCGCTCGAGGAACGGCTCTGTTCCGGCTGCGTCGCCGACATTGGCGAAATTCGTTTTCGCACCCACCGCTCGCAGAACAAGGTGATTGCACCCCGCGGCGCACCAGATCAGATCCGAGCGGATTTTCTCGTTGACCGCAGCCCAGTACGACGCGGATTCCTCCGGCGGCATATCAAACGACTGCTGCAGCGATTTTCCGGCTAAGTTGTAAGCCCAGACGCCGCCCGACAGAATGATAACAGGAACGCGTTCGGTTTTTTCAAGCTTAACCGCTTTTTTAAAAATTTCCTTACCGGTCATCAGTAACCCTCCGTTTTTTAGTTGATGGCTCAATTATAACGCACAATCCCCCGCATGGAAAGTGACAATATCCGCGATTTTGACAGGGGCAGTTTTATTAGAAGTCAGAGGGCAGAAGTCAGAGGTCAGAAGTCAGAGGTCAGAAATTGGTGCTTCGGATTTGTATTGGTTTTTCAATAGAGGGGTTTGAGGATTTGTTCGGGATTCATTGAAATGAAAAAACTGCGGCTTGTTTTAAGGCAAGCCGCAGTTCATATTTTTATAGTTGGGGGAAGTTCATGTGGGAGATAAAGAGCTTTTCAAAGTCGGGATAATCGGACAGCTCAAGAGGGCGGATTTTTTTTGCGGTTTTATGCAGGGCGGCGCGGGTTTTTGTGTCGAGGAGGAAGGCGATTGCGCCGGATTTTGCGGTGTTGCCGGCATAGGTGATTTTCCCGCGCATCGACGGCGGCAGAATGCCAGTGTTGATTAAGCTTTCCGCGCGCAGGTGATAGCCGAACGAGCCGGCGATGATTACGCGGTCAACCGCTTCCTCGCCCACGGAATTGAGCCGCAACATCGCGTGGATGCCCGCGCGGATTGCCGCTTTTGCCAGCTGAACCTGCCGGATATCAAGCTGTGTCAAAACCACATTTTCGCTGATCTGAACGGCGTTTACGCCGTTGTGCGCCGTCAGTAAACCGCCGAAGCCCGGTATCCGCGCCGCGTCGGTAGCCTTGATAAGCTTTCCGCTTTTTTGAATCGCGCCGATCCGAACCAGCTCGCCCACAATGTCGAACAAGCCGCTTCCGCAGATGCCTGCGGCTTGCGCGCCGCCGATTGTGCCGACCGAAGTTTCGCCGGTTTCGCCGATTTCAAAGCGCTCGATTGCGCCCGTCTGCGCGCGCATGCCCATGGTGATGTTCATCCCCTCAAACGCGGGACCCGCGGCGGTTGAGGTGGCGGAAAGCTTCCCGTCTGACGCGAAAATCATCTCGCCGTTTGTGCCGATGTCGATAAAAAGCGTGTTCCCGGCGAGGCTTGCAATGTCGGTCGCCAGTGCGCCCGCCGTAATGTCCGTTCCGATATAGGCAGAAATAATCGGCGGGATGTAGACAACCCCCAGCGGTGAAACTTCAAGTCCGATGCGTTGCGCGGGAATCGCTTCGTCGCCGTTTAAGACGGAGGTGTACGGATACTGCCCGAGCGGATACGGATCGATCCCCGCCGCAAGGTGGAGCATGGTAGTGTTTCCCGAAAAAACCGCTTCATAAATATCGGCTGTGTCAATCTGCGCGTCCGCCGCAAGCTTTTTAATCAGCTCATTGAGCAGCCCGATCAGTTCACCGTGCAAAAGTTCCAGTTCGTGCACGCCGCGCGACGCGAATTCAATCCGGCTCACCACATCCTGTGCATACGCGCACTGCGGGTTCAAAGCGCTTGCGCTCGCGATTTCCTCGCCGGCGGTCAGATCGACGAGTGCAACCACAACCGTCGTGGTGCCGATGTCAACGCCCAGCCCGAACACTGCCGCCGTCGTGTCGCCGGACTGCGTGCCAAGCGAATTGCCGTTGTAGAAAACCTCCGTCACATTGCCGCGCAAGCGCTTTGTCACGGCGGGGCGGAGTACGTGGCTTGCGCGGATGCCGTCGGTGAGAATGTCGAGCGTTGCGCCGTTGTCGCCGCAAAGAAAAACCTGTGTGTCGCCGATCAGCTCCGCTTTACAGGCAAGCACCGGTCCGGTGCTGCAATCCGGCGCTGCAGACTTTTTCCGGTCGCCCGTCAAGCGGACGGCGTCAGGCTCGGAAACGCGCACAAGGCATTTACCGCACGTCCCCATGCCGCCGCAGGGCGTTTCAACGCGGATGCCCGCCCGCCGCATGACGGAAAGCAGCAGCTCGCCTTGTTCTGCGGTCACGGTCAGGTTCTGCTGCGGAAATGTAATCACAGGCATGGCTGCTCCGTTTCCGCGCCGCCGCGCATCAGGCCGGTGATCATCACGGCTGTTCCAAGCTCGAGCGTGTTGTGGATCAGCCGGTTTTCCTTCAAAAGCCGCGCCGCGAGCTGCTGCTCCACGCCGAGCGGCATACCGGGCGCTGCGATGATGGTGTTGGCAAGCACGTGTTCCTCGCCGATGACATCCGCGCTGCTGGTCGCTTCGAGGATCAGCGGGAATTTCTCCGCGCCGACCGCCGTAATCGTCCGGTAAGGCAGCCCCGCAAGCCGGTCGGGGTTGGTGTCGAACACAACCGCCTCCGCGCCCCGCGCGTGCAGATAGCCCGCCGCGGAAAGCCCGACAATCCCCGCGCCCGCGATCAGCACCTTTTTGCCCCGGATGCCGCCGTGCACGCTGTGGGATGCTGCCGCTTCAAGCGCCGCCGCAAAGCCCCTGCCGGTCGCATCGCTGTTTTCGGTGCAGATACCGGTCTTTTTATGATAAGCGATAAAATTATCGTCATCGGCAGAAATCTGCGCTTCTGCATTTAAAAAAGCCTCGTGCATGCCGCCGATGTCGGTTTTTTTCGTGACAAACGCGTCCATGCCGATGTGCGTTAAAATGCCGCAGACCGTCTGCGAAAAGCCGCCGATCAGCCCCTGCCCCGCCGTGACCGGAACGACGGCGATTTTCATCGGGCGAACCGCGCTCATTTCAACGCCGCTTGCCCGCGCCGAAAGTTCGAGCAGATTACAGCCGGTGATTTTTAAAAGCAGCCTGTCCAGCTCGTCCAGACTTGAGAGAATGGTGTCAATATCCGATTCAGCCAGCCGCGTCATTGCTCCGCCCCCGTTTCATTTTCCGCGCGCAGGATCACATAAATCCCGACAAAGCTCTTGACCGGCGACATCAGCCCGCTGGGCAGAAGCTTCATCCCGATTTTATCCGCGTTCATGAATTGAAAAAACGTCGGCACGCATTCCGAAGCAATCGCGCAGTGACCGGGCGCGAACAGCCGCGAAACCGCGCAGCCAAACCCGAACCGCGCCGACGCTTCCGCTTGCAGCAGCGTACCAAGCGCTTCGTGGCCGGCTTCCACCAGCGCCGTCTGCCACGCGTCGGCAAGATACGCCTTGCTCAGCGCAAGCGCCGATAAATCAGGCATCGGCGCATGGAACAAAAACGCAGCCCCGCACAGGATCCGCGCCGGATCAAGCGCGCAAAGCGCATCGCATTGGATTTCAACGCCGTTTACCGCAAAGCGATCCGCCATGATCTGCGTGTGCGTCAATTCATAAAGCAGAAAATCCGTCGTCGTGGAGTCAAAAAACTGCCCGCGGATCGAAAATGCCTGCGCCTTTGTTTTCGCGGCGCTTGCGTTGCGTTCAAAGCCACAGATTCCGGACATATAAGGCTCGGCTCTCTCGTAAAGCGAAGCGGTGGGTACGGAAAGAATGCGCTCGCACATTTTGTGTTCCTCCGGGTTCTTTATTTTTTCAAGCAATGCCGTAAGTCGTTTTTCAGCCGATTCCAAACCGTTGTCGTCCGGAATGATCAACGTTGCAACCCATTCTGTTCTGCCGGGCGAACGGCTCGTGAGCGCTTCGATCCCGCAGCCGAAAAAGTCGTTCTCCAGACGCAGCACCCCGCAGCCGCCCATGATATGCTCGCCCTTTGAAATAACCGCGCCGTCTTTCACATGGATGTGCTGATAAATCACGGCTTTTTCCGTACTGAGCACGGGCTTTTTAAGTGTGCCGCAGAAGGTGTCATACAGCAGCTCCGCCATGTTCAGTCCGGTTGAATGATACACGGCGGTCGGCGTCTGGCTCGGAAGCCGCGCGTCGATTTCCAGCACATACATACGCCCGCCGCTTAAAATGGTTTCCACATCAAAGATACCCCTGATTTTAAGAAGCTTGCCGAGCGCCTCGCCAAGCGCGTACATCTGCGCCTGTTCTGCCGGCGCAAGCGTCACGCCCGCCTCCACGCGGCGGCAGTCGTAAGCATCGTCGGTGATGATTTTTGTAATCTGCAAGGGATAAAACCGTTCGCCGTCGCCGATGACTTCAATCGAATAGGAGTCGCCGTCCAGATATTCCTGAATCACGAACTTCTCACGGTCGTGAAGTTTCGCCAAATCTTCAGGTGTATGCAGCTTCCGCACACCGCTGCTGCCGCTTTCGCCCGACGGCTTCGCAATCAGCGGAAACGCCGCTTCCGGATAATAGCGCGGCGCGGGGATTGCGTTTTCCGCAAAAAGTCGGTCAGAAACCAGTTTCGACGACGACACCGCATATGCTACCTCATCATGCGCAAATGCGACATGACAACACCGCGAAAGCGCGCGCAGCTTTTTCAGCACCGCGTCATTCTCAATCGCCGGAATGATCAATTCGCAGCCGCACAGGTCATCCTCAGTCAGCTCCGTGAGAATATCCTTGCAGATAAACCGATCCGCCAGCCCCGCCGCCGCACAACCCCGATCCCTGTCAATCAGGGTAACAAAAAAGCCTGCTTTCTTCGCAAGATAGCAGGCCTCAACGCCCTGAAGCCGGCCGCCGGCTACGCCTATAGATTTCATTTTCATCTTAAATATCACCTCAGTTCGTTAGAGGTCAGAAGTCAGAGGTCAGAGGTCAGAAGCTGGGAGGATGCTTCTGCGCGCAGTATATTCATTTGTAATGATTACAAAGCTGCTTAAAACTGCAAAGTAAAATCCCAACACAAACCATAAAAGACTAAAACAACGGGTTCCCAAAGGGGGCATGCCCCCTTTGGTGGGGGTGCAGGGGGCAACGCCCCTTGCATCGGGGGCATGGGGGCGTTGCCCCCAAGTCGCTTATCGAAAGACGGTGTTTTTATACTTTTCGAGCTTCCAGGCGGGGATTTTGCATTTTTCGCAGGCTTTGACGAAGATGCGGTTGCGCAGCCAGCGGTCGCTGCGGCTGTGGCGGGAGTTGTTGACGGTGAAGGTTTCGCCGCAGTGGGTGGTGATCAGGAGCAGGTCGCCGCGCTGCTCCACCTGTCGGATGCCGTGCAGGAAACCTGAGCGGGAGGACCAGAGCTTGATGGTTGAAACAAGCACCGATAGGGGTTGTTTTTTTCGTTCAATTCGGATTGTGCCCACGATTGACTGACCTCCGTTCCTTAACCTTATCCGGTGTGCCAATGGCGGAAGATACGGGAGTTGCACCCGTCTGTATGGTTTTAGAGACCATATAATCCCTCCGATTCATCCTCCATGCTTTAAAGCTTAAATATTTAACGCGCAGCCGTCGAGGAATGTCAGGCTTTTCGCGTAGTGGCGGATGGTAGGTGCTTGGTGCTTGTGCATCAGCAGCCGTTCCAGTCCGAAGCCCGCGCCCACCCACGAGCAGGTGATTTTCCACGCATCGTCAAGCGGGTGAGGTCCCATCGAGGTCGAGGCAAGCTCCGTGTCGTCGGGCGTGACAACATCAAGCCCCGCGCCGTAAACGACCGAGTTTTCTTCAATCAGGCGGTAGTCGTCGATTCCCGCCGCGTCCAGCACCAGCTTGAGCATCCGTTTAAGCCGGGGAAGCCGCTCGTCAAGCGGAATGTTCCACTCCACGAGATTGAGCATTGTGAATTCCTTCAGGTGAAGCTTGCCCTCCGATTCCTTGCGAAAGCACGAGCCGATTTCAAATACCCGCAGCGGCCCTTTCGTCAGCCGGAGCAGACTTCTGGAAAGATCATAAAGATTCGGCGCGAGCATCGGGCGCAGACAGCTGTTTTTGTCCACCCAGAACACCTGATCCCGCAGCGGGTGGCTGTTGTCAACGGACATTTTGTCGAGCGCGCTTTTCGGGATGATGGTCGGCGTCGTCACCTGCGTGAAGCCATCGGCGCAAAGCGCCTGCGCAAGCGTTTGCGTCAGCGCGCAGAGCGACGGGGTGTGCGTTTCGGTGAGCAAGCCGCTGATTTTGCGGCGGCTGCCGGCGGATGCGGCTTGTACAAGCTTACGGTATGTATCATCGCGGGCGGCGTTGTCGGGGAAGCGCTGCACCGTTTCCGCCGCCGGAAGCCCAAGCTCGCTTAGACGCGTCAGTTGTGTCTGCGTAAAATCAACCGCCATCCCCCCACCCCCTTTCGCTGTGCTGCCCTACCAATATTGTACCCATTTCCGGCGCGGATGACAAGGTACAATTCGCGCCAAAAGTTCAGTGTCAATTTACCGCGGCGTAGTGCGCGGTGTCCGTGCTGTGCTTGTCGAGATATTTCAGCAGCTCCTTGACAAACCGCATGCAAGCGCGTTCCAGATTTTTCACGGTAATGGAATTATACCCGAACAAGAATACATTCACGGGCGCGTTGTGCTTGTCCGCCCAGTATTCGCGTGTGCCATATAAGCCGATACCCTTTGTTTTCATGTGGGCGATCAGGCTTTCCTCGTCGCGGCACTGCGGGATTTTAATCAGCACGTGCGAACCCGCCGGCGAGCCGAGCATGGTGATTGCGTCGTTTGCGTATTCCTCAAAAACGTCGATGATGATCTCGAATTTTCTGCGGTTGATGACGGACATCTCACGGACGTGCTTGTCGAGCATCCCGTCGTTGATAAAATCGGACAGTGCCATCTGGTGATAGGTCGGCAGAGAGGCGTTGAAGAAATTATACATCGCGTTGTATTTTTCTAAAAGCGCGTCGGGCAGAACGAAATACGCGCACCGGATCGACGGCGAAAGCACCTTCGTCAGCGTGCTGACATAGATTACGCGACCGGCGGTGTCCACCGATTGCAGCGACGGCAGCTTTTTTTCGCCGTAGCCGAATTCGTTGTCGTAGTCGTTCTCGATGATGTAGGCGTTGTTTTCCTCCGCCCATTCGAGCAGCTCAAGGCGCTTCGAAAACGACGTGATGATGCCGGTCGGGAACTGGTGGGAAGGCGTGATGTAAAGCAGACTGCATTTTTTTTCGCGCAGCACCTCCACGTCCATGTTGTCCGTTTCCACCGGCACAGGGATGACATCGTACCCCGCCAGCTTGAATACCTTGATCATGCCGTTGTAGCCGGGCTCTTCAAACGCCAGCGTCCGGTTGCCCTCCGGAAGCAGGCTGGTGATGATCTGAATGCCGTATTGCGTGCCGGCGCACACAACGATATGCTCGGGGGTTGCGTTCACGCCGCGGCTATTTTTGAGATATTGGCACAGACTCTGCCGCAGGCGGTAATTTCCTTTGTTGGTTTCATAAGAAACAGCGCCCTGACATTCCTCCTCAAGAATCGCGTTGAGGACGTATTTGCGCCACTTGACCCACGAAAAGGTCGAGGTTTCCTTGCATTCATATTTAAAATCATATTTGAGCTTCGGCGGGGCTTTGACATCAAGAATTGCGGCCGCCTGCGCTTTTCCCGCGCCGTCGCCTGTGTGAAAGCGCTCCTCCAGATAATCCACAAAATACCCGCCGCCCTGCACCGAGCGCAGATACCCCTCGCAGACCAGCTGCTGATAGGCGTGATCCACCGTGTTGCGGCTGATTTTCAGCTCCTCCGCCATCTTGCGGATGGGCATCAGCACGCTGTTGTATGCCATTTGCCCGCTGACGATTTCCGCCTTGATTTTCTCGTAAAGCTGCTCGTAGAGCGGTATACCGGCGGTATTATCCAGATAAATCACCAAAGCCATCCCCTTTTTGCGCACTGTTATTATTGCTCCCATTCTAAACGCCGTTCGGCTGCTGTGTCAATGTAAAAGCTATTTTCTTTACGAAGCTTTTACGCCGTTCGCAGAACGCATCGCAACGCCGTATTTCACACGAATCCGGTCGAGAATCCTGCGCAGGGGCTTATATAAGAGCAGGCAGAACGCGATGTTCCCAAGGCCGTGGAACAGATTAAACAGCAGCGATCCGGCGTAAACCATCTTCACAATGCCCCATGTGATCCCGTCAGCGGAATAAAACACGACCGTCCAGACATCTGTGATCAAGCCGAACACAAACGCGCCGACAAAGGAAAATCCGCACATGAAAATCAGGCTGTGCGACAGCTTTTTGTCCTTGAGCAGCCCCGCCAGAAGCCCGATGATGCCCCAGCCGAGCATCTGCCAGAGCGTCCACGGGCCTTGCCCGAACAGCATATTGGACACCAGCGCGCAGAGTGCGCCCGTGATAAAGCCCGTGTGCATCCCAAAGCACACCCCCATCGTGATCACAATCACCGTCACGGGCTTGACCTGCGGGATGAACCCGAAAACCGCGCGCCCGACCGTCGCCGCCGCGCACATCACGGCGATGGGCATGATGTCCTTTGCGTCGGGCTTGCGCTTTTCAAGCCCGAGGAAGAACATCCCCACAATCAGCAGCGCGAACACGCAGCCGACGACGGTGAAATTCATCTGCTTCCAGTTGAGCTGAACATAGACAAACAATCCGGCGGCGAGAACGAAGCCCAGCGGCTTCAGCCTTTTAATTCTCAGCGGCATACTGCGATCACCTCATCCGATGTAATGCGTTCCGGTGCGATGCTTTGAACGAGCTTGTTGGCTTCGGTGGTGTAATACTGGTTTTGTGCAAAAAAAGCGTGCGGGTTGCCGGCGGAAATGATTTCGCCGTGAAAAAGCATTGCGCAGCGATCCGAACATAGGGCGGAAAATTCAAGGTCATGCGTGACGAGCACAATGCAGCGCCCGTCCGCTTTCAGGCTTTTTAAAAGTGCGCAAAGCGTTGTCTTTGCCGCCGCGTCAAGTCCCTTTGACGGCTCGTCGAGCAGCAGCGCCGCCGGATTTGTAAGAATGAGCTTGCACAGCGCAAGCTTTTGCAGCTCGCCGCCGCTTAAATCAAGCGGGTTTCTCGAGAAAAGCGCCGGAATTGCGCCGAAAAACGGTGAGGCTGCAACGGCGGCGTAAAGCGCGTTCTCGTCCAGACCGAACGATTTTGCGGTGAAAAGCAGATCCTCCAGCACCGTCTGCATTACAAACAGGCTGCGCGGATTCTGCGGGAGCAGCGCGGTCGCCCCGTTTGCGGCGGAAAGCTTCCCCGTGCAGGGCTTCCGTGCGCGGCTGAGCACAGCCAGCAGCGTGGTTTTCCCCGCGCCGTTGCCGCCGACAATCGAAAGAATTTCGTTCGGGAAGCCCTTGATGCTCAGGTTTCTTAAAACATCCGCGCCGTTTTTTTCGTAGCGGAAGGTGATTTCCCGCGCGGTGAAAACCGGCTTGCCGGCGGGAGCGGGCTGCTCCGGCAGGCTGATTGCTTTGCCCTGACAGGCGGCTTCGATCAGGCGGATTGCCTGCGGGTTTTTCAGTACCGGTGTTTCGGAAAGCTGCGCGCCGCTGCAGATGCGCGTGCAGGCGGGCAGCGCGTTTTTCAGCGTGTGGTCGGTGTCAAGCAGAAATGCGGCGGTATCGACCGGCGTAGCCGCACAGGCAAGCTTCCCGCCGTCGAGCAGAAACACCTTGTCCGCGGCGGGGAAAATCATTTCCAGCTCATGCTCGCAGAGGATGATTGTGATGCCAAGCTCGTTGTTCAGGCGCAGAATCGTCCGCAGAAAATTCTCGCGTGCGATGGGATCAAGCTGCGCCGTCGGCTCATCAAGAATCAGAACCTTCGGGCGCATCGCAAGCACCGCGGCAAGGTTTAACAGCTGCTTCTGTCCGCCGGAAAGCGTTGCGATTTCCTTGTCGAACCAGCTCCCGATGCCGAAATACAGGGCAGTTTCCGCAACCCGCCGCCGGATGGAATCAACCGGCAGACCGATGTTTTCCAGCCCGAACGCAAGCTCGGACGAAACCCTGTCCGTGACAATCTGCGCGTCGGGCGACTGCGAAACATAGCCGATTTCCGTCACCAGCCGGCGGTAGTCGGTACAATTGATCGGCTCGCCGCAATAGGTGATTTCTCCCGAAACCGCTCCGCACGGGGCGATGATGTGCTTGAGCAATTTTAACAGCGTGCTTTTTCCGCAGCCGGTTTTTCCGCAGATGAGGTTGATCGTACCGGCTTCCACCGAAAAGCTGATGTGGTCAAGCAGCGCTCTTCCGCTGTTTGGGTAAGCAAAGGTTAAATCTTCTGCATGAAAAACTTCCAACGTAATTCCTCCGTTATCAGAATAACCAGCGGGATATTTAAAAACAACGCATAACAAGCCAGAACCAGCGCTTGTCCGTCGGTCAGAGAAAGCGCGGACAGAAAGGGGAAGAAGTAATATTCCAGATCCCCGCGCGACCAGATCAGCATGAAAAGCACAAAGCAGGCTGCGGAGATGACCGCCGGTGCAATGTCGCGCCGCCTGACGCGCCGGAAGCCCCGTGCGGTTTTTCCGGTGAGGGAGTAGCCGCGCGCGGTCATGCTGACGGCGGTTTCCATGGTGTCCTCGAGTGTGACAGAAAAAAGTGCTGTGATCAGCATCGAGCCGTTTTTCATTCTGCGCCCAATCGCGCCGCCGGAAACGCTGATCCCGAGGGTTTTCTGCGCGGTTGTGATTTCGTGCAGCTTGTCGCGAAAATAGGGGATGAACCGGAAAATCATTGTAATCAGCAGTGCGGTCTGCGGGAATTTACGCCCGAACAAAAACAGAAAGCCATCATTTCCGAGCGTTCTGTGAAAAGCAGCAAACCAGAGAATTATGCTCACAACCAACACACCGGTCTGCACGCCATACAAAAGCGCTTCGACGGTCAGCGGCGCATCATTGACGTAGAGAAACGGCGTTTGACCGGAATGGTTGAACATAGCCGTAATCAGCGCGAAAGCCGCGACAACCGGAATCGCCAGCGCAATTTGTTTGATGCAGGAAAGCAGCCCCTGCTCCGCCGCCGTCAGCAGCAGTGCGGACAGGATGCCCGCCAAAAGAAAGAGCGGATTGTTGAGTATCACAACGGAAATAATGGCGGCACAGTAAAAGATAAAAATAACGCCCGGATGAAAATCAGAAAAATGATTGCGCATGGTCAGCCCTCCTTTCGTGAAAGCTTCAGCGGGAATGAAACGACGAATCGCCGCGCAATCTGGCAGACAGACAGCGCGGCGTTGCGTCAAACGGTATAACTGAAAACAAGCTCCGCGCCGTCGCTGACGGTGTAGCCGCTGACCCCGACGGGGATGCGTTCGCCGCCGACGGTGTAAACCCAGCCGCTCGCACTGCCGCAGTCCTTTTCGTAAAGCCCGTTGATGCCCGAAACGTAGACGGTTCTGCGCGCTTCGTTGCCGGAATAGCTCAACGGGATGTTATTCTGCGCGCAGAGCTGTTTTAACACGGCGAACACGGTGCTGTCTTTTGGAACAGTCAGCGCGGTTCGGGCGGCAATCACGCCGTCCTCCGGAACAACACTATCGTTCTGTGCGCGGTGGGAAAGCGCATCCCAGTTGTCGCGCGCTTCTGTGCAGGTAATTGTGATGTAAACGACTGCGGTGTTGCTGACGGTCGTTGTGGTTTCCGGCGTCGTCACCGCCGGCGGCGCAGACGTGACTTGCGGCGATGGGGCCGTCTGCGCGGGTTTACCGGATGCGTTTGTCTGCACCGAAGCCTGCGATGAAACGCTGGACGATGCGGTCATGGTTTTCCCGCCTGACGGGGATTGTTCCGTGCGCTTGGTTGTACCGGCGGGTGCTAATGATGTTACGGTCGTGCCGGAAGCCGCGGCAGGTGTACTTACCGCCGCGGTTGTTGCGGGGGATGCGTCCGATTGTGCGGGTGTTGTTGCTTCAGGCGCGGTGTAAGCCGCCTGCTCCGCGGCAACCCGGGAATCGTAGCCGCTGACGGTTTCCACCGCACAGCCGGCGCAAAAGGCACAAATGACGCACAGCCCAACCGCCGACAGGAACGTATGAAGGCGACACGGTTTCATTTAATCAGCCCTTTTCGTCAATGTGATCCGCGCCGCCGCAAGCACCAGCGCCGCCGAAATCAACACAAAGGGAAGCGGGCTTGTGCTGCCGGTTACAGGGGCGCTTGTATCCGAAGCCGAAGCGTCGTCCGAATCGACTGTGCTGTCGCCGGAGGTGTCGGAGGTGTCGGAATCGATCGGGGAGGTGCTTTCGGTTGAGCTTTCGGTCGTGGGTTCAGAAGAGGTTTCCGGATCGGGTTCGGAAGTTGTATTGTCGGAGGTGTCCGGTGTGCTGTCGTCTGATTCAAATACAACATCCGAGAAGTCGAACAGCGGTGTCTTATCGCTTTCCATGCGGTAAAAAGCCGTCAGCCCGAGCAGTCCCTGTGCGGTCGAGAAATAATCCGCACCCGCCTCCGCACCGTAATAAGGCTCGTAAAAACCGCCGTCGTCAAGACGGAACTGAAGCAGACCGCTTAATAAATCAAAGCCGCTTTCAAGCGTAAAATCCGCGTAGGTATCTGCGCCCATCTGCGACGCGATGATCATCACCTGTGCCGTCGAACTGGGGTTTGATGAGCCCCACGAGAGGATCGCGCCGTCCTGCGTGTTCTGCTGTGCTTTGAGATAAGCATAGGAATTGGTTATCGCGTCGGCAATCGCGGTGCTGGTGTCCGCATAGGGCAACAGCCCCTGCATGGCCTGCGATGTCGTGTCGGCGTCCACCGCCGCAAAATCGCCGAGCATATAAGTAAAGCCGGTGTTATCTAAGTATCTGGTCATGATTTCGTCGATGATGTCCTGCTCAAGCGCGGCGCTGGTATCAATCAGGTCGGCATATTCGCCGGTGAGAATCAGCGCGTAGGACAACGTGCTGGTTGACGACGCGGTGTAAGCTGAAAAGTCGAGCGACGTGAATTTCTCAAGCAGATTGTATCCGCCGAAATCCGTGATATCCTTGCCCATCGCCGTTAACACAAGCCCGACGCGGACGTATTCCGCAAGGCTCTCAGTTCCCGTGCCGTCGGTGTAAATCCCGTTCTTTGCGATAAAATCAGCTTCCGCCGCCGCGTAATACGTGTCGCAGACGTCCTCCGCCCCGTCCATGCCGCTGCGCGCAAGGGCGAATATATACCATTCGTCGCCGTATGCGGGTGGGATTGTCGAAAAGAGGGTGTCCATTGTGTAGTCTGCCGTGGGTTTGAGCCCCTCTGCCGGGTCGGGTGCTACTGCAAAGGCGGTTGCCGATGTCGCACACATCAGTAAAATGCCCGCCGTCACAGCTGAGATCAGCTTTTTCATAAACCTACTCCTCCTGTTTTTCCTGATACCATTTTGGTATCGGCGTTATACATACACGGCGGGTTTCCTGACTTAAGGGTTCTGTCCGGCAATGCCGGTTTTCCTACTACCTGACCTTCCCATTTGGATGTCAGAGGTCAGATGTCAGAGGTCAGAATTGGGGGGTTATGCTGTCTGATCTCTTGACCCTTGGCTCCTTGATATGGTGGTTTTTCAGGGTTCGTAGCCCAATACAGTAGGCGCGTTCTGTCATGGATTCTCACCATGTTCCGATTTAATGCAGAAGCAACCGTGTATCTATTGTCACCATTATAACACAGTTTGCCGGGATAGTAAATGACAAAACTCGACTTTTTGATGGGGACAATTGAATTTATCCGCAAAATCGTACCCATTTATATAGATGTATGCCGCAATGAGCATGGTTTCGGCGGCAAAAAGTACGCATACAGCTTCTGCCGATTTCCCCGATCCGACAAAAAGGACAAATACGGATTTGAATTTCGTCAAAGTTGCGGAAAGGGCTGTTTTTGTGTTGACGGCGCGATTTTGCTGTGCTATCATGAAAGCACAAAACCAACGGCGGTTTCATCGTCATGGTTTTGTATTATTTTTTACGCGGCACAAGGTCAGGGCATCCGGCGAAGGTGCCGGGATGCACCGGATCAAAGCTGTGGATCATCCGGAAAGGAGGAAGTCAGGATATGAGTAAAGAAGCTATTTTCGAGAAGCTGAAAACCGCGGTCATTGAGATGGACGAGGGCATGGCAGTCGAAGCCGCAACGCAAGCCGTTGAAGCGGGACTCAACGCAGTGGAATGTATCAACGAAGGACTTTCGGCAGGTATGCAGGTTATGAGCGATTTGTTTGATGAAGGCGAAGCGTTTGTCCCCGAGCTGCTGATGTCGTCGGAGGCGTTTGAGGCGGCTGTCAAGGTTCTCACCGAACATCTCTCCAACGAGGAAAAGCAAAACTCCAAGGTCGGCGTAGTCGTGATCCACACCGTTCACGGCGATATCCATGACATCGGAAAGAACATCGTAAAAACCATGTTCAGAGCAAACAATTTTGAGGTGCATGACCTCGGACGCGACGTTCCCGTTGAGGACGTGATCAACAAAGCGAAGGAAGTCAACGCCGATATCATCTGTGGTTCCGCACTGATGACGACGACCATGCCCGCACAGCGCGAGGAGATCAATCTGCTCATCGAGGAGGGCATCCGCGACAAGTTCATCTGTATGTACGGCGGCGCGCCTGTTTCTGCGGAATGGTGCGAAAAGATCGGCGCGGACGCTTATACCGAAACCGCAACGGAAGCTGTTGTGGTTGCGAAGAAGCTCATCGAGCTGAAAAAGGCACAGGCGTAATACACCCCTCTCTCTAAAATCTTATAGAAAGGAATGTTTTTATGAAAACAATCGGCAGAAATGTCACTGTTTTTGATGTGTACGACAGGGCGAAGAACGGTCCGCGCATGGAAGAAAAGGACTGGGACTTCAAAGTCATTCCGAAAACCGCACGTGCGCTGAAGGAAAAGTACAACATCAAAATGGACAAAAAAGTCATTATCCCCGAGGATAAAGAACTCATCAACAACTTATTCAAAGCCGGACTTGAAATGCTCGAAACCTGCGGAATATTCTGCATCGACACCGGCAGAGTCATTAAATACACCAGAGATGAAATTCTCCACGCAATCGAATCCGCTCCCGACCATTTTACTTACGGTCAGGGCGCTGAGGCGCATTACATCACTCCCAGAGCGCACGACGAGAAGAAAGCCCCCATCATCCAGGGAGGTCCGACCGGCTCGCCCTGCTCCGAGGAGCTTTTTATGGCGATTCACCAGTCCTATGCGCAGGAGCCCATCGTTGATACCATCGTAGACGGCGTTATCCAGACGGTCATGGGTCATGATCCCCAGCCCGGAACTCCTTGGGAGCTGATTGCCGTTCGCACAGAAGCACTGCAAGTAAGAGAAGCAATGACGAGAGCCGGACGTTCCGGCATGGGATTGTAGGGCAATGAAACTTCTCTGAGTGCGGCTGGCGTAATCGAAGCCGATTTTCCCGGCGGAATGCGCCCCGATGACTCTCATGAAGTTTCGCAGCTCAACGAACTCAAGATCGACGTAAGCGCGTTGTGTGTAGGTGCACACTACGCTCTTGCCGGCGTAAACGTGATGGTAGAGCAGATGCCTATCTTCGGCGGATACGCAGGTGGTCTTGAAGAAACCGCTATCGTTGACGTTGCCACGACACTCAACTCGTTTGTAATGATGCAAGGAACATGGCATCTTGACGGTCCTGTTCATGTACGATGGGGTATCACCACCACGCGTGAAGCGCTTGCCGTCGCAGGGCATGCCTGCCGCGCAATCGAGGAAAACACACATCTCATCCTCGGCAATCAGTACTACACGCTCGCGGGTCCCTGCACGGTAATGTGCCTGCTTGAAACCGCGGCGCAAGCCATTACTGATACCTGCTCCGGACGTGAAATCCTCTCGGGCGTTGCCGCCTGCAAGGGTGTTTCGACCGACAAGTTCTCCGCGATGGAAGCAAGAATGATGGGCGAGGTTGCGCATGCCGTTGCCGGTATGGACACGCATGAGGTGAACATCCTTCTCGACAAGCTGGTGAACAGCTACGAAAAGGACTTCAAGACTGCTCCTACGGGAAAGAAATTCGATGAATGCTATGACGTCAAAACGCTGACCCCCACCGACGAATACGTAAAGGTTTACGACGAAGCGGTTGAGGTACTCAGAGGGTTGGGTCTGACCTATTGGGACAAATAAGCACGATTTTCGGCAGTCGCTTCAAGATGCCGTTTCCTGAAAACGGAAAGGGCAGTTGCAGAATGATTAAAACGATTATTGATCAATGTCTTGAAAGACAATGGATCACCGACAACGACATCAAAGCACTTCTTTTATGTGACGATCCGGACGAACGGGAGCTGATTTTCCGCGCCGCCCGCGAACAGCGAAGCCGCATATTCGGCAATAAAGTCTTCCTCTACGGCTTTGTGTACTTCTCAACCTTCTGCAAAAACGACTGTGCGTTCTGCCTTTACCGCGCAAGCGGCAGCGGGGCGGTGCGCTACAGAAAAACCGCAGACGAGATCATTAAAACCGCTGTCGAGCTGAAAAATTCCGGCGTACATCTCATTGATTTGACGATGGGCGAGGACGGGTTTTTTACCGGCGAACGGCTAAGTGAGCTGGTCAGCGCGGTAAAAGAAGCCACCGGACTCCCCGTGATGATTTCACCGGGGCTGGCGGATGACGAAACGATTGAGCGCCTCGCGCAGGCGGGTGCGGACTGGTTTGCACTTTATCAGGAAACCCACAACGAAACGTTATTTGACAAGGTGCGCATCGGGCAAAGCTATGATGCGCGTATGCACGCAAAGGAATACGCCGCGCAGTGCGGTATGCTCATCGAGGAAGGGCTGCTGACCGGAATCGGCGACAGCGCGGACGACACCGTGCGGTCCTTCGGCGCAATGCGCGAGCTGGGTGCGGCGCAGGTCAGAACCATGACCTTTATCCCGCAGAAGGGAACGCCCATGGCGCACCTTGCGCAGGGCAGCTTTGACCGGGAGATCATGAACATCGCCGTGATGCGGCTGATTTTCCCTTATGCACTGATTCCCGCATCGTTGGATGTGGACGGACTTGACGGACTGGAGCACCGCCTGAATGCGGGCGCAAACGTCGTGACCTCCATCATCCCGCCCCGCAAGGGGTTTGCGGGTGTGGCAAACGCCTCCCACGACATCGACGACGGAAAGCGCACGGTTGCCGGCATACAGGACGTTTTGCGCAGCTGCGCGCTGGTCAATGCCACTGCGCAGGAATACAGCGAAGCCCTTGACGCCATCCGGCAAAACAGCATGGCATTTTCGCGGCAGGCATAATTGTCACCTTGATTTTCACCCGCTTTGTCACTTCCCAAAAAACCGCACCCCATTATATAATTAAGGTTAATCAATCAGCCGGAAATTAACCTTTGTCCGCAGGTCTGCGGAATGAGAAGCGGGAGGGATTGTTGTGGCGGTAAACAGCATCTTAATTTGTGAGAAAATCGGGGAATATCGTGTTAAAAAGCTCCATGCGGGCTGTTTTGACTGCCGGATCAGACACGTGACGATCTATAACCCGCTCATCAGCACAAAAAGCAACACCGCCTATATCGTGCTTGACCCGAAGCATTTTTCAAAAGGCGGCGACGCGGACGAAAGCGCTTTCATGATCGTGATGGGCGCTGTCGAACCGGACGTGATGGAGCAATCCATCCACGAGTGTGTCTGCGTGAGTGCGGAGTACGGGCTTGGCAAGCTCTATGAGCGCGTGCATGACATCATCGAGCGGTATAACCGCTGGGAGGATACGCTTTCAGAAATTCTGCTCGAAGGGCGGCAGTTTGGACGATCTGTGCCGCGCAAGCGTTGCGCTGCTGGGCAATCCCATGACCGTTCAGACGGGCAATTTTGAAATCATCGGCGTGGGCGAAAGCGACACGATTTTTTACCCCTATGAGTTCCGCGAGAGCGGCAGTGACTATCTATCCGAGGACTGGGTAAAAAGCGCCTACGAGCATCCGGAACAGATTTTCAAAGAGCATATGCCGTTTTTGTTTGACTACATCGACCTGCACAAATCCCTGCTGCTCAATATTTTTGACGGCAAGCGGTATAAGGCGCAGATTTGCGTCGATGCCAACCACAGGGAGATTGTGGGCGAGGATTTTATCCGCATCTGCATTCTGGGCAGGTATGTCGAACAATATTTCAAGAACAGCGGTTCGTCGGGCAAGTCGAACCAGACGCGCATCAGCGGTCAGCTCGCCGCATATGTCAGCGGCAGCGAAACCACCTATGCGGAGCTTGCCGTTTCCATGCAGCGTCACAACTGGAACGAAACCGATCATTTTATCTGCTGCGCGTTGCGCAAAAGCAAGGCGGAGGAAAAGGCAATCGCCGAGGTGAGCATTGCATACCAGTGTTTGCGCTGGGAGCAGGCGATCAACCGGTGCATATGCTTTGCACGCAACGGCATTGTGCATATTCTCATTAACATCGGGCGCGGCGATGCGCTCTCCGCATACCAGCAGAAAATCATTCAGCAGATTTGCGCTGAACACGGCGAAAAAGCGGGCATTTCACAAAGCTTCACGGGATTTTTCACCTGTAAGGATTTTTTCAGACAAGCCAAAGCGGCGCTGAAAATCGGCGGCATTGTAAGCCCCGGTCTGACGCTGTATGCGTTCGAGGACTATGCGCTTGCCTTTGTCATCCGTTACGGCGTGCGTTCCCTGCCGTTTTCGACACTGCTGCCGAAAGCATTGCAGGCGCTGATCCGATACGACAGCGAGAACAGTGCGGATTATTGCCGCACGCTGGAGATCTATCTGTCGAAAAACCAGAACGTCACCGAAACCGTGAACGCGCTCTATCTGCACAGAAGCACGCTGAAGTATCGGCTTTCTAAAATCAAGGAGATTTCCGGACTGGATCTTGAGGACAGAAAACAGATGCTTTATCTCGAACTTATTTTTGCCGAGATGGACATTTTGTCCGACATACAGGACAAATCCGCAAAATCGGCTTCCGAAAAGAACCAGCCGCGCGATCTGCGGATGGTAAATTGAATACAACAGGCAAAGAAGCCGATGGTACGAATCGTTCCGTCGGCTTTGTTTTTTGCCGGAAAAGGAGAATTTATGGATCACGGAGATGTAGCTTGGATGTTGACATCCTCAACGATTGTACTTCTGATGACCCCCGGTCTGGCTTTTTTCTACGGAGGGCTTGTCAAGCGTAAAAATATCGTCAACACGATGATGTGCTCGGTTGCCATGATGGGCGTGGGCGCGATCATGTGGGCGCTGATCGGGTTTTCCCTGTCGTTCAGCGGCGACGTGGGCGGTATCATCGGCGACTTAAAATGGGCGGGACTTAACTTTGATACGCTGACCGACACCACCTGCCCCTATCCAAACACACTGGCGTTTGCGATCTTCCAGATGATGTTTGCAATCATCACCCCCGCGATCATCAGCGGCGCTGTCATCGAGCGGATCAAGTTCTCGTCGATGGTGCTGTTCATGGCGCTCTGGTCGCTGCTGGTTTATTATCCGCTCGCGCACATGGTCTGGGGCGGCGGCATCATTTTCGACTTCGGCGCAATCGACTTTGCGGGCGGAACGGTCGTTCACATCAGCTCCGGCGTTAGCGCACTGGTGCTCGCGCTGCTGGTCGGCAAGCGCGCAAACCACGGGAAAGCCGCTTATCATCCGCACAACGTTCCCTTTGTTCTGCTGGGCGCGGCACTCCTGTGGGTGGGCTGGTTCGGCTTTAACACCGGAAGCGAGCTTGCGGCGAACGAGCTGACCATCCACGCGTTTATGACGACAAACCTCGGCGCGGCGTCTGCAATGCTCTCGTGGATGCTGATCGAACGTATCAAAACCGGAAAAACCACCCTCGTCGGCACCTGCACGGGCTTTGTTGTCGGACTCGTCGCAATCACCCCCGGCTGCGGCTTTGTCACCATTCTATCCGCGATGGTAATCGGCGCGCTGGTCAGCCCGATCTGCTTCTTCATGATCTCGTTTCTCAAGCCCAGACTCGGCTATGACGACGCGCTCGACGTGTTCGGCTGCCACGGCGTGGGCGGCTTATGGGGCGCAATCGCAACCGGCATCTTCACCAAGCAGTCGATCAACCCAGGACTTGCACAGTGGAACGGTCTGATCTACGGCGACTTCAAGCTGTTCGTCGCGCAGCTCAAAGCCATCGGCATCACGCTGGTGTTTGCGATTGTCGGAACGATCGTGATTTACAACATCGTCAAGCTCTGCACAAGGGGCGTTAAGGTTTCGCCGCGCGAAGAAAAGCTCGGTCTTGACGAAGTTTGCCACGGCGAATCCGCATATCCCGCATTCAACGGTATGGATTAATCCGGAATCTACGTGAGAAACGAAACACGAAAGTGAGGTGTGAGCCCATGCATGCTCTTTCATAGCGATATGAGCATGGAGTGCATGGGCATTAGCGTGAAAGAACCAATTAATCAAAACAGGAGAGGGTGTGAGCCCATGCATGCTCTTTCATAGCGATTTGAGCATGGAGTGCATGGGCATTAGCGTGAAAGAACCAATTAATCAAAACAGGAGAGGGGGCGAGCCCATGCATGCTCTTTCATAGCGATTTGAGCATGGAGTGCATGGGCATTAGTATGATAAAAATCGAAGCCTACATCCGTCCGGAGAAGCTCGAGGACGTGAACGCAATCATGGACACATTCAACCTGACCGGCATGAGCATCCTGCAGGTCATGGGATTCGGCAAGCAGAAGGGCTGGAAGGAAATTATCCGCGGCACAGAAGTCGATTTTAATTTCGTCCAGAAGATCAAGCTTGAAATTGTCCTCATGGACAGCCAGGTTGACGAGGTCGTCGGCGCAATCACCGATGCGCTCTGCACGGGCGAATTCGGCGACGGAAAAATTTTCACCTATGAAGTGAAGGACGCCATCCGCATCCGGACAAAGGAACACGGCGAGGACGCGATCAAGTAGACGCGCCCGCCAAACAGAAAGTCGGAAGCCGGACGGCATAAAGACATTGCCATCTTCCAAAGCCCGCGGAGGGGATTCCCTCCCGGGCTTCCTTTCTGCCTTGCCGGACATGGCGATTGTATGCGGCTTGAGAAAGCCCGCACATTCCCCCATGCCGTGTGTTTGGGGGCGGCGTTTCACGAATATCAGATAAAATCATGATTGCAAAACAAAAACAACTGTGCTATACTATCTATAAGCCCCGAACGCATGGGCTTATTAAAACCGACAGAAAGGAGAATTTTCATGTTTATGACAGCAAATCAGGAGATTGCGGCAAGCCGGGAGGTTTGCATAAATTAATCTCTGCAAAGACCTCCCAGAAGTATCGCGATACTGAAGGAGGAACTAAATTGAACCGGTCCAATAAACACACACCGCGCGCATTTGAGAATGACGCGTCGTCCGAACCGTTTACCTGTAAAGCCTGCGGAACGCTTGTCACGCCCGACGGCGCGGGAAGCCGGCACCGGAATCACTGTCCGGTATGCTTGTCAAGCGTACATCTCGACGACGAGCCGGGAGATCGCATGGCGGAATGCGGCGCAATCATGGACGCCGTTGGCATATGGGTGCGCGCAAGCGGCGAATGGGCGCTGATCCACCGCTGCCGACGGTGCGGCGTGATGCATTCAAACCGTGTCGCCGCGGACGACAGCCCGCTGAAGCTGATTTCCATTGCGGCGAAACCGCTGGCATCGCCGCCGTTTCCGATTGAGCTGATCACACGGATGGATCTGCCCGAAAAGACGGAATAAGGCATTGCGTAATGCGCAAAATTCATCACAAAACGAAAAGCCCTGCCCTTGTGTTTTTTCATAAGCGGCGGGGCTTTTTTTGAGATAAATTGTTGCCTTTGCCTTGAAAATCTGCCGCAATTGTGATATACTCAATCCAGACGCAAAAAAGGAGGAAGATTATGTTGATTTCAAAGGGAGAAACTGCTTGCGCGCCCGCCGCGGTCGGGTATGACGCTGCGCGCCTTGACGTGCTCAACGACCACCTTGCGGGGCTTGTCAGCGGGGGAAAAATCCAGTGCGCGACCTATTGCATCGCCCGCCGCGGGAAGATCATCGCCCACAACGGCATCGGGCGGCAGTCTTACCGCGCGGAGGACATGCGGGAGGTTCCGCATGACGCGATCCAGTACATCGCCTCAATTACCAAAATTTTTACGGCGACGGCGATCATGAAGCTCGTCGAGGACGGCAAGCTGCGCCTTGACCAGCCGGTGGCTGACATTCTGCCCCAGTTCAAAAAGCCGCCCTTTGCGGCAATCAGCATCTTCCATCTGCTCACCCATACCTCGGGGATGCACCCGGACGGCGGCTGTTTTCCGGATGAGCCAGCCGTTTCGCAGTGGGCGCTGATTGGGCATGCTTACCTCCAGCACAAGGAGGGTGATTTCGACTGGATTGAAGCGTCGCTGGAAAACGGTGTACGCATGGCGCCGGGCAAGGAGTGGGCATATTGCAGCTTCGGCTTCTGCATTCTCGGTGCGGTGATTGCGAAAATCACCGGCATGCGCGCGGAGGCGTACATTGAGAATTTCATTGCCAAGCCCCTCGGGCTTTTAGACACCAGCTTTTCAATTGATAAGGCAAAGGCGGCGCGCTGGATTGTCCACAACGAAGAACTGTACAACGCCATTCACCACGAACAAACGCCCGAAGCGCCATGGGATGGGATTCCCTCGACCGGCGGCGGGCTGAATTCCACCGCGTATGACCTTTTGCGCTTCGGGCAGTGCATTATGAACAAGGGCACGCTCGACGGCGTGCGGATTCTCGGCAAGAAAGCCGTCGAAAAGATGATTACCCCCGCCATTCACAATGTTCCGGATTACTGCTGGAGCGCTAATACGCCCTCGCGCGGGTTCGGCATTGGATTTGATATGCGCAACGGGCCGGCGTTTACGTTCTCGGCGGACACCTTCAACCACGAGGGGGCGGGGGCGTGCGCGCTTTACGCAGACCCGACGGAGGAGCTGGTTGCGGCATGGATTGTTCCGTTCGCGGATAGTGACTGGCATCCGGAAGCGCTGTGGAACGTCCAGAACATCATCTGGTCGGGGGTTATTGAATAGGAGCAACCGAATGAATATACAAACCGCCATCCTGCGGGAAGAATCCGAATTTCCGAAGCGCTTTGCCGCGTGGGAAGAAACGGAATACGGGCTGCTGTTTTACATGGACGACAACCACGATTCCTATGATGGAAATCATGCGTTTCTGTTTCCGGAGAACATCACCGACCTCGGCGCGGTTCTGGACGACATCCGCGGGTTTTATCTCCGGCGCGGAATAACACCAGTGATTTATCATCCGCATCAACAAGATTATTTTAACCTGCACAAGGAAACGCTCGCGCAGCACGGATTTTCGTTTACGCCGGAAGAACCGCACCGTGTGATGATCCTGTCCGCAGAAAACCGGATTCAGACAGACAAACGGCTTGACATCCGGTTGCTGACGGAATGGGACGAGCGGATCGCAGCGGATATTCTGCTGCCCGGCGGCGAGCCGTGGGAGATTGCGCCGGCAAAACAGATGATGAAAGCGCCGGGCAGCTTTCTCTATGCCGGTTATCTCGGCGAAACGGCGATGGTTTACACCAATATCCATAGTTCGCCGTATGGGAACACGCGTTTTGACTACATCGTGACGGCAAAGGCGCATCGCGGAATGGGTTACGCAAGCGAGCTGTTAAGCTTTGTGGTGGACGATTGTAAGCGCAAGGAACTTCCGGTCTGCTGGCAATGGGCGGGTCCGTCGGAGCATATTACCTATCGGGCGGGCTTTCGGGAAAGCTTTTCTATTCCCGCAGGGTATGCAAAGTTTGACGCACATTGAACGAAAGAAGGAATCGATCTTGTATCCAGACATTGAAATCGCCGAGCGGGAGCTGAAAACAGCGCAAGCGCTCAACCCCGGACCGTGGATTCGGCATTCGTTCAACACCGGTCTGGCGGCGCGGCTGATTGCGGAAAAGGTGGAGGGCATGAACCCGGAGAAGGCTTATGTGCTGGGGTTACTGCATGACATCGGCAGACGTGTGGGTATTGTGTCGATACCCCGTCATGTTTATGAGGGATACCGTTATGCGCAGGAGCGTCGCTGGGAGCAGGTTGCGCGTATCTGCATGACGCATTCCTATCCGCTGATGCAAAAGGAATTTGATTTCATTCCGCAGACGGAGGAAGACCGTGTGATTAAAGAATATATCAGCCAATGTACCTGCGACGCGTATGACCGGTTGATTCAGCTTTGTGACAGTCTGGCGGCGGATTATGGCTTTTGTATTTTAGAAAAGCGTTTTGTGGATGTGGCGCGCAGGTACGGCATTTTTGATAACATGATAGAACGTTGGAACAAGCTGTTTGAAATCAAGGAGCATTTTGAAACGCAGATGGGAAGCTCCGTTTATGATGTGCTGCCGGACATCGGACAGACGACACTGCTTTGTCCGCCGCCGTGGCAGCCACCGGTCAAGAGCTGAGAATAGTTACAGCCCTTAAATTTTACATCCGCAAACGTTATGAAACGTCCGGAACATCATCAGGTCGGGGATTATTGAATAGGAGGAAAAGAACATGAACATGATCAAAGGAAATACCGAGGTCACACCGGCGGAGGCTGGCTATGACGAAAGCCGGCTGGCGGCTTTACATAAGCATTTCGGCAGACTGATGGACAGGCGCAAAATTCAGGGCGCGTCCTATTGTCTGGCGCGGGACGGTAAGGTATTCGCGAGCGGTGCGGTGGGGCGGCGGCATTATGCCGATGCGACCGACCCCATGCTGCCGGACACGGTGGTACGCGTTGCATCGGTGACAAAGCTTTTCACCGCCGTTGCGGTGATGAAGCTGATTGAAGACGGGCATTTCCGGCTTGACACGCCGGTGAAAGAGCTTCTGCCGGAATTTGATCAGGGCGATTTCTGGCGCATTACGGTCAAGCATCTGCTGACACACACCTCCGGTATGCTCCCCGATGCGGGCTATCCGGATGTCGGCGGCGACTACCTCTACTGGGATGCGGTGGGACGTTATATCGACGGCTACGACCCCGAAAAGGATGGTGCGTTCAACTGGATTCACGCTGCTTTGCAGGCGGGTGTTCGCCGTATGCCGGATGAGGAGTGGATGTACTGCTCGTTCGGGTTTAAAATTCTGGGCGAAATCATCACCCGTGTTTCCGGCAGGGATGTAAAAGCATATATCGAGGAGGAAATCTTCCGCCCGCTCGGCATGAACGACAGTACCTTTACGCTGACCCCTGCGCTTGCGAAGCGGATGGTGGTGAAAAGTGCTGAAAATGAAGCGTATCTCAAACGCGTCATCGACGGAACAAACCAGCCCGATAATGAAAAGAATGGTTGGAAGAGCGTTCCGTCCACGGACAACGGGGTGTATTCCACCACCGCGGATCTGATAAAGTTCGGAACAATGTGTCTTGGCATGGGCAGAAGCGGCGATGTGCGGATTCTGGGCAGAAAGCTGTTTGAAAAGATGACCACCTGCGCGCTGCACGGCGTCCCGAATTTCGCGTGGGGTGTCAACGACCCCGACCGTTCGTTCGGCATCGGGTTTGACATGAAGCGCAACGCGGAATATTATTATTCCGAAGGCTCGTTCTTCCACGAGGGCGCGGGGGCTTGCGCGCTGATTATGGATCCGAAGGAGCGGATGGCGGCGGCATATTTCGTGCCGTTTGACGATGTGCCGGACGGCTGGTGTCCGGAAGCGGTCTACAACACACAGATCGTCATCTGGTCGGGGCTGGTTTAATGGGCGTTCTTCGGCAAAAATATGCGGTACTGAAATCTGTGGCATTCGTCACCTATCAGGAATGGGCTTGCTACCGCACCCACTCGATGGTGTCAATTTTCGTCGGACCGGTTTATTTTCTTGTACAATATTTTATCTGGAGCGCGGTTTACGGGACGGGCACAACCCTTGCGGGGCTGGAGCTTTCCCAGATGGTACGCTATTTCGGTGTGACTGTCCTCATCGGCTACCTGACGATGGATTTTGCGGACTGGAATTTGCAGATGCTCATCCGCACGGGGAAGTACCTGACCTTTGCCCTGCGTCCGGTCAGCCACGGATTTTTTGCCTTCTCTCAAAAAATCGGACATCGTTTTCTCGGCTTTTATGTGGAATTCATACCCTGCTTTCTGATTTTTTCGCTGCTGTTCGGTGAGGTGCTTGTCCCCGCGCACATCGGCTGGACGGTGCTGTCGGTGGCGCTGGCGTTTCTGATGAATTTTCTTGTCAACTATACGCTGGGCATGACCGCGTTCTGGCTGGTGGATGCAAACGGCATCCGGCACGTATTCCTGCTGGTATCGACATTCTTTTCCGGCGGACTTGTGCCGCTGGTGTTTTTTCCGCAATGGCTGCAGACGCTCCAGTTTTTTCTGCCGTTTCAGTACATTCTGTATGTGCCGGCGATGGTGTGGACGGGGCGTTATACCCTTGGCGGCATCACGCTGGAAATTCCGGCAATTGTGGGAATTCAGGCCTGCGCGGTGCTTTTCATGGCACTGGTCAGCAAGCTGGTCGGTGCGCTTGCCATCCGACGATTTACGGGGGTGGGCGCATGAAGCGGGCAATGCGGATTTATTTCACCTGTGTCAAAACCGCTCTTGCGCGGGCGATGACCTATCGGTCGAGCTTCCTGCTGGGAACAGTCATCACGCTGCTGTCGAACCTGCTGTTTCCGGTGGTGACGGTGCTGATTTACAGCGCGGGGGCGAGCTTTCCCGATTGGTCGGTGTGGGAGGTTCTGCTGCTGCAGGGCATTTACACCCTATCTCTGGGGCTTTCGTCGCTGGTGTTTGAGGGGATTGTCTGGGACACGATGGGGCATATACGCGAGGGCACTTATGAGCTGATCCTGCTGCGCCCGATGCACCCGCTGCTCTATATGCTCTCAAACAATTTCAACCCCGAAAGCTTCAGCCTGTTCCTCGGCGGCGGGGCAATGGCAGGGGTTTCGCTGGCGTTTTCCGGCGCGTCGCCCGGCATCGGGAATTGGCTGCAATTTGTGCTGCTGTTTTTGGCGGGTGCTGCGGTCATGGGCGGGCTTTATCTGATCATGGCTGCAATCAGCTTTAAATGGATCGGCAATTCCCGCATTCCGGAGCTGTTTGACAGCGTGCGGATGTTCGGGAAATACCCCGCCGGCATCTTCCCGAAAGCGCTGCGTGCGGTGACGATGTTCGTCATTCCCGTGGCGATGATCGGGTTTTTCCCCTGCGCGGCGCTGCTCGGGAACGCGCCGCGGTTTGTGCTGCTGATGCTGATTCCGTGCGGGTTGTTCCTGCTTGCCGGCATCTGGCTGTATAACCGGATGATCAAGCTTTATGAGGGGGTGGGCGGCTGATGGAAATCGTCCGCGTGCAGAATTTAACCAAAACCTACGCAACCTACGAGCGCGGCAGCGGCTTCGGCGAAACGGTAAAAAGCTTCTTTCACCGGAAAAAGGTCGTCGTCAATGCGGTGGACGACGTAACGTTCACCATCGCGCAGGGGGAAATCTGCGGCATTTTAGGGCCGAACGGCGCGGGGAAATCCACCGCGATCAAAATGCTCTGCGGCGCGCTTTACCCGACAAGCGGCGACATCAGCGTGCTGGGCTTTAACCCGGCAAAGGAGCGCCGGCGCTATGTTTCGCAGATCGGCGCGGTGTTCGGGCAGAAATCCCAGCTGATCTGGGACATCCCCCCGGCGGACAGCTTCGCGATGAACAAAGCAATTTACGGCATCAGCAACACTGACTATAAGGCACGGTTGGATGAGCTTTCCGTCCTGCTCGGCACGGAGGAAATCATGCGCAAGCCCACGCGGGTGCTATCTTTGGGCGAGCGGATGAAATGCGAATTCATCATGGCGATGCTCCACAACCCGCCGATTGTGTTCCTCGACGAGCCGACCATCGGGCTGGACGTCATCGCGAAAAATAGCATCCGCACCTTCATCCGCAGCCGCAACGCCGCCGGAACAACCTTTCTGCTTACCACCCACGACCTTGACGACGTCAAAGAGCTTGCAGACCGCGTCGTCGTCATCAACCACGGCAAAAAGGTGTTCGACGATACGCTCGAAAAACTCCGCAACAGCTTGGGCGAGAAAAAAATCGTGGAGCTGAAGCTGGAACAGCCCCATGCGTTCGCGGACACGGCGGAAATCAAGGTACTTACGCAGCCCTCGCCGCTTGAGGTCACGCTGGAAATTGATACCGCGCGCCTGCCGGTCGATGCGTTTTTAAGAACCATCACCGCGCAGGTCAGCTTCACCGACATCTCCGTGCGCGAGTTGCCGATGGAGGAAATCATCACAAAAATCTACATGCGGTAAGAAAGAACGCATACCCCGCGGCTTTTCCACTGTGAATTTTACCGGTGCAAGTCATCCCGCCGGCGTACGAATGACGTATGCCGGCGGGGTGGTTTTTTGGGGGGGAGAACGGCGCAGTGCAGCTTCTGCGCACAAAAAAAGCGTGCGCGCAGGTGCGTGTTGCATGAAAAATACCGGCAGACGATGAATCTGGAAAGATACCCCTGTACGGTGTATTCCTGAAGTATATTATTTAAATTAAAGACATAGTTAAAAAATAAAAATGAATGAATACGTGCAAAACGACTGCGTGAAAACGCATGACCAGCTGTAAAACGACAAAATTTATAAAAGCATCAAAAACCCCTTGCATCGGATGTTACAGTGTGATATAATCAGAACGCTGTGTGAGCAGCATAAACGAATAGAAAATTTGTGACGATGAGGTCATAGCGGGCGGAGCTATGGCTTTTTTTAAATTACCGGATGCGCCCGCGCCCATCGGGAACGGATCTGGAGGATGTTGGGATGGACACAAATGTAATCGGGCAGGTGCAGGCGGCGCTACATACGGAGCTGTTCGGCACGTGGAAGCTGATCGCCGCGGCGATGGTGTTCTTTATGCAGTGCGGCTTCGCGATGATTGAGGCAGGCTTTATCCGCGCCAAAAATGCAGGCAATATCATCATGAAAAACCTCATGGATTTCTGCATCGGCACGGTGGTATTCATGGTGGTGGGCTTCGGCTTTCTCAGCGGCGAGAACGCGCTGTTCGGGCTGATCGGCGCACCGGATCTGCAGATGTTCTCGGACTACGGCAATTTTGACTGGTCGAATTTTATCTTCAACCTCATGTTCTGCGCAGCGACGGCGTCGATTGTGTCGGGTGCGATGGCGGAGCGCACAAAGTTTATTGGCTACTGCGCATATTCGGTAATCATTTCTGCGGTCATTTACCCCATCGAGGCGCATTGGGTCTGGGGCGGCGGCTGGCTGGCAAAGCTCGGTTATCATGATTTTGCTGGATCAACGCCGATTCACATGGTGGGCGGTCTGACCGCGCTCATCGGTGCGGCGATGCTGGGTGCGCGCCTTGGAAAGTTTGAAAAAGACAGCGGCGGCAAGGTCATAAAGGTCAAGGCGATTCCGGGGCATTCGGTTACGCTGGGCGCGCTGGGTGCGTTCATCCTGTGGTTCGGATGGTACGGCTTTAATGGCGGCGGCGCGACATCGGTTTCGCAGCTGGCGACGATTCTTGTGGCGACGACGGTTTCTCCGTCGGTGGCGACAATCGTGTGCATGATTTTTACATGGGCGAAATACGGAAAGCCCGATATTTCGATGTGCCTGAACGCTTCGCTGGCGGGTCTGGTGGCGGTAACGGGCGCCTGCGACTG
The DNA here is from genome assembly GCA_047602575.1 of Oscillospiraceae bacterium. Taxonomy (GTDB): domain Bacteria; phylum Bacillota; class Clostridia; order Oscillospirales; family Ruminococcaceae; genus UBA1366. Next base: position 1,233,559 of record JASGGY010000003.1, on the reverse strand, counting down.
TGTGACCGGACTGGGCGCGGCGGCAATCGGAACGGTTTCCGGCGTGCTGATTATTTTCGGCGTGTGGTTTCTTGATCATGTGCTGCACGTGGACGACCCGGTGGGCGCAGCGCCTGTGCATCTGTTCAACGGCATTTGGGGTGGCATCGCAATCGGCTTGTTTTCCACCAAAACAGCGCCGGACAGCACGGTTACGGGCTTGTTTTACGGCGGTGGCTTCCACCAGCTGGGCATTCAGCTGACCGGCATGGCGGCGATTTTCGCATGGACGGGCGTAACGGCGTTCGGCATGTTCTATCTGATCAAGAAGCTCTTCGGGCTGCGCGTTTCGCCGCAGGATGAGCTGAGCGGTCTGGACGCGAGCCAGCATGGGCTTGCATCGTGCTACGCGGACTTTATGCCGGCGGTGGGTGCGATGAGCGACTATCGGATCATGGAAAACGACACCGACGAAGTGCCGATGAGCGCGGCAATTCCTGTCGAGCTGATGGGTTCGGGCTTGCCGCAGGCGGACAAAATCTCGAAGGTTTCCATCATCTGCAAGCAGAGCAAATTCGAGAACCTCAAGGCGGCGCTCAACGACATCGGTGTAACGGGCATCACGGTGACGCAGGTGCTCGGCTGCGGAACGCAGAAGGGACGCACGGATTACTACCGCGGCGTTGAGGTGGAAATGAACCTGCTGCCGAAGATCAAGGTGGAAGTCGTGGTATCGATGGTACCCGTTGCACGCGTGGTTTCTGCGGCGAAGAAAGCGCTTTACACCGGCAACATCGGCGACGGAAAGATATTCATCTATGACGTTGAGGAAGTCGTGCGCGTGAGAACGGGCGAGACAGGTGTTTCCGCACTCAACTAATCAACTGATGAAAGCCCATTTATAATGGTATACCAGCCCTGCGTTGTTTAATGGCGCGGGGCTGGTTAATTATTTGTAAATTAATTCACGGAATCCGTGGGAAATCGCTTGACAACGCAGTGAACAAGCAGTATAATCAAAGTATATAGGTTAATGCGGACGGGCAAAACCCGCGAACGGACAAGGGAGGATACATATGAAAAAAATATTGGCAGGCATATCAGCGGCAGTCATGGCGTTTTCGCTGGTGACGGGGTCGTTTTCCGGCAGTATTACCGGGCTGTTTGATCGTGCAGTTAAAGTTACGGCGGCGGATGTTACAGAAGATTTCGAATCACAAAGTGCAGGTGCGGCTTCCTTTACAAGCAACGGAGTTAATTTTTCTTTGACAGACGGGTTGACGGTAAAATACTGGTCTGTGGTTGGATATAACAGTTCGGATTATTTACTGGATACGATGGGCTATAATGCGGGGACGTACAATATTATACCCAGCACCCCAGTTCATGTGAAAAGTTTCTATTTGTTTCCTGCCGAATCTATGGATGCAACCGTGAATCAAGTCAACAACATTCATGTTACAGTAATCGGATATTATGGTGCGATAGAGAAATATAGGTATGAGTTGGCCGACGATGATTTTACGGATACACTTTTATATGATAATCTTATAGACAATGGTTACTCTTTGGTAGACTTATACGGAAATGGCTATACTGCACTGGTGGATAAAATCAGCATTGTTCTTACTGCTCCTACCTGTTATTTTTCGATAGATAATTTTAGCTTCACGACCGATCGGTTTGTTACCTATAACCTTGGATATGACGGAAATGATGCCGATACCGCAATGGATATATATACAACGGATCAGATCGCAAATGGTGGTTCGGTGACATTCCCGAGCACCCCGATCAGAGACAACTATAGCTTTGACGGCTGGTATGACGCTACAACGGGTGGCAACAAGATTACGTCCATTCCTTCTCTGACAGAGGATACAACGCTATACGCACACTGGACACTGAATACTTATACTGTAACCTTCAACAGCACAGGCGGCTCAGCGGTTGACCCCGTGCAAACCAACGCCGACGGCACAATCACCCTCCCGACACCGCCAACCAAGACAGGTAATACATTCATGGGTTGGTACACGATGCTGAATGGCGGAACGAAGATTTTCAGCACATCCACGTTTGACCACGATGCGACGGTTTATGCTCTCTGGGAACCGGAGGAATATACCGTAACCCTTGACGCAAACGGCGGTGCGTTCAGCGAGTCGGATTATACGGACGAAGGCGACGAAACAGTCAGCGATGATACGTATTACGGCGATGTTCTTCCGTCAACTTGGTTCACGGATATAACGAATGAAATTCATCCGGTAAAGGAGAATGCTTTATTCTCCGGCTGGTACACACAAGCAACCGGCGGAACGTTTGTGACAGATATCCCGAGCGTTACGGGCAACGTCTATTTGTACGCACACTGGGCACCGGTGAAATTCAACATCTCGCCCGCAAGCTTTACATACACCGGTTCGGCTTGCACGCCGGGAATCACAAGACTGAAAGTCGGCAGCGAGGAATACGGCGAATATGACGCAGAATTCCCGGATGACCCGTATTACACGGTTGCGTACGACGACAACATTGATGTTGGCACGGCAACCATCACCGCAACCCTTCACAACGGCGCATATAACCTTCAGACCGTTTCGCGTACCTTTACCATCACGGCGTCCACCATCCCGATGTCCGTCACGGCAACCGGTTATACCGGCGTGTATGACGGCGCGGAACACGGCATCAGCGTTACCGCCCCTGCGGGTAGCACGATTCGCTACAGCGACGACGGCGGAGCTACTTATACCTTAAGCACAAGCCCCACCCGTCAGAATGCCGGAGAAACCACAGTTGACTACCGCGTGACAAACCCCAGCTACGCGACCGTCACCGGCTCGGCAAGAATCGTCGTTACCGTGAAGTCAATTTCCGGTGCAACACTTAAGCTCGCGGCGACTTCTTATGATTATGACGGCACGGCGAAAACGCCCGCCGCAACGGTAACACTCGGTGGCACGGTTTTACCGGCAGCGAATTATGACATTGCCTACACAAACAACACCAACGTCGGCACGGCAACCGTCACCGTCACCGGAAAAGGCAACTACACCGGCACGCTCACCGCAACGTTTGCCGTGAAAGCCATCGTGCTTTCCGCTTCGAACGTCGCGCTGGCAAGCACCACGGTTGCGGGTGACAACGCCACCGCACAGACCCCTGCCGTGAATCTGACCGGAACAGCCGCAGGCTTAACTGCAGCAGACTATACCGTTTCCTATTATAACAACGTCAAAGCCGGGACGAACACCGCCACCGCGGTCATCGTCGGAAAAGGCAACGCAAGCGGAACGGTGATCATCCCGTTCAGCATCACCTATACAGCACCCGATGTGACCGTCAACGATCTCACCATCACCGGCATCGACGCACCAGTCACGGGCGCTTCACCGGATTTGACCTTGGATGAAAGTGATCAGTATACGCTCAGCGATTGTCAGTGGTATTCCGTTGTGCCGGGCGTATCTGTTGCGGAGTTTGATTTCGATGGTACATTCGCCCGCGGAACATATTATGGCGTGACCTATACAATCACGGCAAAGAGCGGTTACACACTGCCCGCTGTACAGGGCAATATGAACATCTTTACTACAGCCGGTGCGGTATCGACGACATACGCTTATTCCAATTATAAACTGACCGTACAGGCGCTTTTCCCCGCCACAGCCCCCGTCACGATGGTGGGCGTTCAGGCAAGACAGAATGCAAACGGTTCCTACTCTCTGCGGTATGTATCCGCGATTGACACCGACGCGCTTTCCGCAGATTCCATCGAAACAGGATTCTTTGCTTCTACCACCATCACCAACCCCGACCGCAACGACGGAACGGCACTCAAAGCCACCAGCGCATACAAGTCCATTCAGAACCTCCCGTTTGAAGAAGATGTTACACCGGATATGATCTGGAATGCGGATTATTTCGTAACCTATGTTCCCGGAACGTTCACCGCCGCCCAGCTGACCGGAACGCTCTATGTGCGCGCTTACTACACAATCGACGAAAAGACAACCTACACCGAGGTGATGGAAGTCAATCTGAGCGATTTAAGAGATGCCGCCGACGACGGATTTCCAGGGCGAAATTGACCTGTAGAACGAAGTAAGAATGAAAGGTGAAGAAAGATGAAGAAGAGTTATGAAGCGCCTACGCTTGACATTACTGCGTTCCTGCTGGAAGAAACCATTGCCGACGAATCCGGACCGAATGGTTTTACGATTTTCGACGACGACAACGACGACGGCGATACAGGCAACGGCTGGGGTGGACTTGGCTAAACAATAAACAAATAAACCGGGGAGCGTTTTGCTTCCCGGTTTTGTTATCCCTGTTTAAGGTTGAAGCCGCAGCCTGTGGGCGGGCTATTTCTTTTTCCGCAGCATCAGGCAGGCGGCGAGTGCCACCAGCGCACAGGCACTCAGGATCAGCGCCTTGGTGGCGGAGCTTCCGGTGGGAACGGTATCGTTCTTTTCAACGGTTTTGTCCGCGGAAGTGTCATCGGAATCCGTCGTGCTGTCGGTCTGATTTTCGCTTTCGCTTTCGGATGTACTGTCACCGGTGCTTTCCGTATCACCGGTGCTGTCGGTATCGTCGGTGTAGGAATCGGCGAAATTGAACAGCTCCGTGTCGCCGTTTTCCATGCGCACATAGGCGGTCAGCGCAAGGAGCGCATCCCGTGTGACAAAGTAATCCGCACCCGCTTCCGCACCGCTTTCCGGATCATAGAAGCCGCCGCCCTCAAGCAGGAAGCCGAGCAGTCCGTCAAGCAGCGTTGTGCCGTTTTCGTTTGTATACGCGTCAAAAACCTCCGCGCCCAATTCCGTCACGGCGATGATCGCCTGTGCGGTTGTGCTGGGGTTTAACGCATCCGATGAGAAAATCGCGCCCGAACCAGGATCCTGCTGGGCTTTTAGATACGCAAACGCGGCGATGATTGCGTCAAATTCGGGTGAATCCTCACTTGCGACAAGGGGCGTAAGCCCTTGAATCACCTGTACAGTGGCAAGTGTGCTGACGGCATCATCGCCGGGCAGATCGGTAAAGCCCGTGCCGGATACATATCGCGTCATGATTTCTGTTTTGAGCGCCGTTTCGATTGCATCGGCGTCGGAAAGCTCCGGCGCGTAATAATCCGTCAGTAGCAGCGCGTAGGCAAGCGTTGCGGTGGATGCGGCGGCGTAATCGTCCGCATCTGCGGCGGTGAATTTATCAAGGAGATTGTAATCGCCGAAGTCCGCCGCATCCTTGTGCATCGCGGCGAGTGCCAGACCGACGCGGACATATTCCGCGAAAGCCTCTGTGTTCGTTTCGTCCGTATACACGCCGCCTTTGTCGGCGAAATCCTGCGACGCGTTGGCGTAGTAGGTTTCGCAGAACGTGTCCGCACCGTCAAGCCCGCTGCGCGCGAGGGCAATCACATACCACTCGTCCCCGTAGGTCGGCGGGGTTTGCGTGAAGAACTGATCGACGGCATAATCCGCGGTGGACTTAAGCAGCGCGTCGGCGTCCTGCTCCGTCGCAAAAGCCGTTACCGATGCCGAACAGAGCAGCATCACACCCGTTATTGCGGCGCAAATGAATTTTTTCATAGCTGATTCCTCCCGAATGTTACCCCCGTCGTTTGTTGGTTAACGGGTAATCCTTCCTTTTATTATAGCACGAGGACGTTCGCTTGTAAACGAAAAAAACTGTTTTTTTGCGCGATTTCCCGGCGGTAACGCATAAAACGCAGATTGTCATAATTTTCACGCAAATCAAACAAATTTCACTGGACAATCTCATAGCAATTTGGTATAATAAAATAAAGAATGGAGTTTCCCCGGCGTTTTATCTGACACAGAAAAGGAGGATGCTGCCCGATCTGCCGCTTGGCGGTCATGAGCAGCTGCGGACGGAATGTTTATTGCACGACAGCCGATTTTTAACAAGTCAAAAAAAATCTATGGATACGAGCTGCTTTTCCGCGCGGACAGGGAGGCTAAGTCCTTCGGTGGTGCGGATTCATCCGCCGCCACGGCGGGTGTGCTGGGCGGCTTGTTCGAGAACGGAATCGACGCGATCGCCGGCGGGGGCAAGGCGTTTGTCAATTTTGACAAAACGATGCTTATGTCCGACGCGCCCGAGCTGATTGCGCCGGACAGCCTTGTCATCGAGGTGCTGGAAACCGTTACGCCGGACAGAGCGTTGCTCGAACGGCTGGCGTTGCTGCGCAAGCGCGGGTATAAAATCGCGCTGGATGATTTTGCGGAAAGCGTGACAGATTTTCCGATCGTGCCGCTGGCGGATATCATCAAATACGACATCATCGCCACGCCGCTTCACACCATCGGCGCGGAGGTGAAAAAAGCGCTGGCGCAGAACAAGCTTCTGCTGGCAGAGAAAATCGAAACCGAGGCGGAGTTCCAGCGCGCGCAGGAAATGGGCTTTCTGCTGTTTCAGGGGTATTTTTTCTGCAAGCCGAACATCGTCGCGGGCAGCGAGAGCCGGGGGGCTTCCAAGGCAAGCTATGCGCGGATTCTCAGCGAGCTGCGCAAGGAAGAGCCGTCCTATCAGGCGCTGGCGCAGATGATCAACGCCGACGTCAACCTCGCTTACCGCATGATGCGGATGATCAGCCGCCGCAGCACCGAAGACACGCTGGGCTCGCTGAAAAAAGCGCTGCTCAAGCTGGGCTTTAAAGAGCTGGAGCGGTATATGCACGTGCTGATGCTGCAGGAATACGCGGGGAACAAGCCCACGGAAATCATGCGTCTTTCGCTGCTGCGGTCGCGCTTCAGTGAGTTCGTTTCTTTGAACAGCACGAATTTCCGCAGCAGGCGGGATGAAGCGTCGATGATGTGCCTGTTCAGCATGATTGATGCGCTGCTCGACCAGACCATGGAGCAGGCGCTCAACGGCATCGCCATGTCCGACGATATTTATAATGCGCTTGTCCACGGCACGGGTGCGCTCAAGCCGGTGTGTCACCTTGTTTCCGCTTATGAGGAAGGCGACTGGGAGGGCACGGTGCAGGCTGCCGCAGAGGTCGGAATTGATCCGGCGCTGCTGGCAGACGGTTATATGGAAGCGATCCAGTGGGCGGACGAAATTATGAAAAGCTTCCGCGGTTAAGTGCTCCGAACATAAATATGAAAAGCTCCCGCTCAGAAAAAGCGGGAGCTTGTTGTTCTCAACATTCTGCGTGCGGTCAACTGCGCTCATTTAAAAGTGCGGTCAGCTCGCTTGTGGTCATATCACCCATGCTTTTTTCGCTCACTTCTTCTGCTCCGGTCGGATAACTTCCGACACAAAGCGTGGTTTCATTTGACGCGTAAACGGCAGAAGCCGTTTTATCGCCATCTTCAATCATTACAGCCCAGTCGGCATTCTTATATTCGCTGCCAAGCGAGTCCTCGATTGCCTCCACGACCGCGTCGCCGCCGGCGGGAGCGGTGCTATCTCCGTCGATCCAGGCATAAACACCTGCGGGAACGTCCGCGTCGTTGCTTAACATTTGGGCGCAATAGTTCTTTGCACTGTTGTAAACACCTTGTGCAGTGGTATTCGCGCCCTCCAGCATTTTGGAGCTGACATAATCGCCGTCGCTGTTCTTGTCCTTTTTGTCGCAGGCGGTACCCATCGCGCACACCAGCACTCCGGCAAGGGCAACGGTCAGCAATTTTTTAATTTTCATACTCTGTCCTCCATCATATAAGTTGAAAAGTGTTGTAACCGGCACGCCGCGGGAAAATCAGGTATCTATTCAGATTATACAATCGCAATGCGCAAAAGTCAAGCGCCGATGAAAAAATTGGATGATCAGACGGCGGATGATGTTTTATAACCGCCGGGGAATTGTCCGTCTTAGCACTTGACAGCCCCGCACCGGTATGGTATAATGGCTGCAAGCAAAGCCTGCGGCGCTGTTGGACGAAACCGGATACGCAGCAGGCGAAAGCATCTGCTGCCGGGGGTTGACCGATGAAAAAAGCAGTTTTCGCAGGCGCGCTGCTCTTGGGGAACGCAATTGTTTTATTTGCCGCGTTAATAGTATGGATGTTATCGGGGTGGTTCATCCAAACAGTCGCGTCCGGAGATGCCGAACGAAATCTCACTATTCTGTCGCTGCTGCTGATCGTTCTGTCAGTATTCATGCTCAACCGAAAGGTTTATCGAAGTCTTTATCGCAAGTTGTTTGATTCGGCGACGTATCTTTTAATCAGCATCATTCCATATGCGGGTTTCCTTTACTGGCTGAATCACTGGATCAACACATTTCCCTGGTTATAAATGCTTCACGGTGAGATTTTCTTGAAATTCTGCTTCAGGGCACATCACGGACAAGCCATTCGTGGTATGCCTTTTCTGTATACTCGAAACGGAAGAAGATAGAAAGCATGTGTTTGGGTTGTTTCTGTGTGAAGTTCGGAATAATTAATTCGCCGTATCCGCACTTGACAGCCCCGCACCGGTATGGTATAATTTTAAACATCACACAGAAAGGCAGGTGAATGATATGGGTACGCAACACGAAGCCGGAACATCGATCATTCGCTTACCGTCCGCCGCACCAGAGCATCGGTGCGGATGCGCAGCCTGACTGCGGACGCAAACAGAATGATGAGATCAAGTGTTCCCGTTTCGGGGGCACTTTTTTTGTCGGGCTGCGGAAAGCAGGATTCATGGTAGTAAAAATTTTATCAATTCGGGAACACCCATCGCTTACGGAATGCGCAAACACATATTGCCGGAAAAGCTGGAGCGTGGCTTCAGATTACTTCGCCCGCGTGTTAAAGGAAAGCCTTTGCGCGGAAAACGGGCTGCCCGCCACCTGGCTGATGTTCCATGGGGAAACGCTGATCGGGTTTTATCAGCTTTCTGCCAAGGAAGGCGTTCTTGAGGACACGGGCGGGCGGACGCCGTGGATTACCACGCTGTTTGTGGATGCGTCGCGGCGGGGTGGTTGGGGGTTCGGGGAGCTGCTGTTGACCCACGCTCGGTATGAAGCCGGTGCGCTGGGGTATGACAAGGTTTATCTGACCACCGACCACATCGGTTATTACGAGCGGTACGGCTTTTTAGAAATCGGACTGGCGCGGTTTTCGTGGGGCAGACCGACGAAGCTCTATGCCGCCGACGCGCTGTTTGCGGACAAAAACGCCGTGCGGTATCAGCTCTTTGACGCGGCTTCCCCGCTGGACGACGAAACCCGCCTGCGGATTGCCGCGCTGAACGGGCATGACACCGGCGGAAATCCGGCGGTGCTTTTGCATTTCATGAAAAAGCTTTGCCCGTCGGCGCTGGCAGAAGCGCGGGGCTTTACCGTGACAGCGCTTTGCGGCGAACAAGTGGTGGGAGCGGTGCGGCTTGTTCCGGACGAGGATCATCCCCTGCGCTGGCTGCTCAGCGACCTGCGCGTCGCATCGGATTTTCGACGGCGCGGCATCGCTTGTACACTCGTCGGACGGGGACTGGATGCGCTCCGGCGTAAGGCGAGCGGCGGGGAATGCGTCTGCGCCTGTGTGGAGCGGGAAAACACCGCGTCCGCGGCACTTTTCATAAAGCTGGGGTTTGTGAAAACAAATGCGCCCGTTCAATTTACCGGGCTGGATTTTCCGGAGGACGCGGCGTTGTTCCGGATGGAGCTTTAAAGATTTATTGAACAAAAACGGCGGATCTTTGCAGGTCTGCCGTTTTCCTTTTCTGCGCGTAAACCTGCTGTTGCCGAATGTTGTCGAATGCGCACACCATCCCTCCCTTGTGCATAGAATGAAAAAGGCGCACTGCGCCAATCACCATAAACGAGAGGAATTGATTTCGTATGTCACAGCCAAGGTTTCCGGATTTTCCGGAAATCACCCGGGATGATGCGGTCAACCAGATTTTAGCCTCGATCGCCATGGAGGAGCTGGGGTTAAGCCACATCATCAATACTGAGGGTGAAAAGCTTCAATATATTTTCGGCACGCTGCCGGGCATCAGCGGGCCGCCCGCAACCGTTTCGGACGTGCTTGCGGCGAACGACAGTGTCCGCGCGACGTTAGAAAGCGTTGCGCAGAACCAGATGTTCTTCCGGTCAAAAATGCAGAACGCGCTTGCGTCGTCTGAAATGACCGGCGCGACGGGTGCTACCGGCGCAACCGGCGCGGCGGGCGACCCGGGCGGGCCGACCGGACCTGCCGGCGCAACCGGACCGACCGGCGCTACGGGCGCAACCGGCGCTACGGGCGCAACCGGTGCGACCGGCGCCACCGGAGCGGACGGCACGACCATCACCGCCACGACGGCGTATGCCGCCAACACCACGGGCGCTTCGATTACCGTAACGGCGGGGGGCGTTTCTGTTCCACTGCCGAACGCGCAGATTCTGCCGGCGGGCATTACGGTGGATGCCGGAAACACAACCTTCACCGTCGCGCCGGCGGGGCGCTACCGTTTGTCCTATCACGTGAACACACAGGTTGCCGTGGTCATGGGAACGCGCCTACTCGTCAACGGTATGGCAAGCGTACCGACTTCCGTTCTGCCGCTGCTGAGCTTGTCGTCGTATGCCAACGAAACCATCCTGGATCTGCCCGCCAACACCACGGTTGTCCTCCAACTTTACGGTCTGGTGGGTGCGGCGCTTTTGCTGGGAAGCAGCGCGGGCGCATCGCTGATGATCATGCGGCTGAGTTAGGAGGGGGAACGCCATGTCGATGCCTTCCTATCCGGCAGATATGCCGGACATCTCCAGATCGGACGCGGTCAATATGCTCATTTCTTCCATCGCATCGGAGGAACTCGGCTTAAGCCATGTTCTCAACGCGGAGGGGGAAAAGCTCCAGTTTCTTGTGGGAACGCTTGCGGGGCTTGTGGGCGACCACCCGAATTTACAGCAGATTCTTGACGCAAACGAAAGCGTGCGCAGCGTGCTCGACAGTACGGCGCAAAGCAACAGCCTGCTCAACGCAAAGCTGCTTGCGGCGGCGAATGCGCCCGTCATCCGCGGCGCGACGGGCGCAACGGGTGCGACCGGTCCGACCGGCCCTGACACCGGACCGACGGGCGTGACAGGTCCTGCGGGTGCTGCGGGCGCTGCCGGCGCAGCGGGCGCAATCGGTGCTGTGGGTGCAACCGGCGCGCCGGGTCTGCCCGGACCGAACATCACCGCGTCCGCGGGGTTTGCCTGCAACATCCAAGGCCCTGTGATCACGGTGCTTGTGGCGGGAACGCCCATCCCGCTGCCGAATTACCAGATTCTTTCGACCGACATCACCGTCAACGGCGCGAGTACGATTTTCACCATCGCCAACGCCGGGCGTTACCGTATTTCTTATCACATCAACACCACAGCGGCGCTGCTGCTCGGCGCGCGGCTGATGATCAACGGCACTGCGCTGACGCAAGGTACAGTGCTGCCGCTTGTAAACCTGTCGAATTACACCAACGAGGTGGAGCTGACGCTTTCCGCGAACACCACGGTTTCGCTGCAGATGTTCGCACCGCTGCTGGTGGGTGCGGCGACGCTGCTCAACGGCACGTGCGGCGCGTCGCTGATGATCGTGCGGCTTAACTGACCGCCTGCCGCGCAAGGAGGGATGACGCGGTGTCGATGCCGACTTTTCCAAAGCCGCCTGAATTCGGGCGCGAGGATGCGCTGAACATGATTTTAGCGTCGATTGCCGCGGAGGAATTGGCGCTGAGCCATATCCTCAACGCGGAGGGCGAGAAGATTCAGTTTGTTCTGGCGAAGCGCTGCGCACAGGGGGCGGATGCGGATGTGCGGGAGGTGCTGGAGGTCAACCGCAGCGTCAAATGTACGCTCGACGCGGTGGTGAACAGCCAGCTCCTGCTGAAAACAAAGATGGAAGCCGCACTGAGTGCGTGCGGCGGCGCAACGGGAGCGACAGGAGCTACCGGAGCAACGGGAGCAACCGGCGCTGCGGGCTGCGGATGCTGCCGGTCGTATTTCACCGCGCGGGGGGAATGTTTCACCGCGGGGCGCGGCGTGATGTGGAAGCCGTGCGGCTGCGCAGACTGCGCGGCCGAGCTTGCCTGTGACGGACGAAGCATCCTGCTCTGCGCAAAGGGCTGCGCGGCGGTGCATTTTTCCCTGAACGTGGCGGCATCGTGCGCGGGCGAGGTCGCCGTGCGCCTGTGCGCGCTTTCCGACGGGCGGCAGGAAACGCTGTTCACCGCCTATGGATATTGCGCAGCGCCGGACGCGCGCCTGACTGTTTGTGCGCAAGCCGTGTGCGTATGCGCCTGCGATGCACCCAAACGGATCACGATTGTGCCGGAATGCGCTTGCACCGTGCTTTCCGGAACACTGTTTGTCGAACGGCTCTGAGATTGCGCCCCCTAAGAAATTCGCGTAAATGAATTTCCGAAGGGGCGTAATTTGCTTGACATTCTCCGCGCAAAGCGGTACAATGGAATGAATCACAACAGAAAGGAATGGGGAATTTTGCCGGAGGAGAATCAAAAAACGCCGCCCCGTTATACGCTGGGCGAAGAAATTTTCAACGCCGTTTCGCACGGAACGGGGGGCTTGCTTGCCATTGTGGGCACGGTCGTGCTGCTTGTGTTCTGCGCGATTTACGCGGATGCCTGGGCGGTGGTGAGCGTTGCGATTTACGGGGCGTCGCTCATTATTCTCTACACCATGTCCACGCTCTACCACGCGATTACCCACCGCCGTGCGAAGGCGTTTTTCCGCGTGATGGATCACAACACCATCTTCTTCCTCATTGCGGGAACCTACACACCGTTTACGCTTGTTCCCCTGCGCGGCGGCATGGGCTGGACGCTGTTCGGCGTTGTGTGGGGTTCGGCGGCGCTGGGGATTGTGCTCAACAGCATCAATCTCGAGAAATTCCGCAAGCCGTCGGTGGTCTGCTATATCCTGATGGGCTGGGTGATTTTCATCGCCATCAAGCCCATGCGCGAAACAATGCCAAGCATTTCGCTGGTATTCCTGCTGGTGGGCGGCGCGTTTTATATGGTGGGCGTGGTGTTCTATGTGCTCAAAGAAGTTTAAATACTTTCATTCCGTCTGGCATCTGTTCACGGTGGCAGGGTCGGTGTTCCACTATTTTTCAATCTTCACAGCACTGGTGATACTGTAACAGTTGCAAAATGAACCAGATTTTAAATGAAAAAGTTTTTGCTCATTTCCCGAATGCACTACAAGAATCACAAAGCAGCAGCTCAAAAATAAAGCTGCTAAATAAAGAAAAGTATAATCCCAAAAACAACGGGTTACCAAAGGGGGCATGCCCCCTTTGGTAAGGGAGTCCAGAGGGGGCAAAGTCCCCCTTGGGAAAGGGTTTATCTACAAATAAAAGCAGGACTTTCGCGTCCTGCTTTTGTTTTTATTAATCCACCAGCCGTTTGATTGCCACGATGTTGTTGTAGCTCATGGTGGCGTTGGAAACGATGATGCCCACGCTGTAATCGGCGGCATGGATGATTTTTCCGTTGCCTATGTAGAGCGACACGTGGTATACGCTGGAATATGAGCCGTAGCCGTAGAAAATCAAGTCGCCCGGCTGCATTTCGTCAAAGCTTACGGAACGTCCGTAGTTGACCTGCAGGGATGCTTTGTGCGGCAGGTAGATGCCGATCTGGGAGTAGCACAGCATCGTCAGCCCGGAGCAGTCGCTTGCGCGCTGGGTTGCCGCCGCCCAGACATACGCGCCGCCGACCATGGTTTTTGCGTATTCGATGACGGTTTCGACACCGCCGGTCGGGTTGACCTCGTTGGAATAATCCTTGTCGGGCGTTGTCGAGCCTGAGCCGCCGTTTTGCTGGGCTTGGGCTTCGGCGCGTTTACGTGCGGCTTCCGCGGCGGCTTCGCGGGCTTTTCTTGCCGCTTCCTCTGCCTTTTCGCGCGCGCGCTTTGCTTTCAGGTCGGTCAGCGTTCCGCTGATGTCTTCTTCGTCGTCGTTGAGGTCGCTCTGCTGGTCGGCGTATTCCTCCGACAGCTGTCCGAGGCGTTCCTGATTATCAAGACTTTTAGCGTATAAGCCCTCCAGCTCGTCCTGCTGGTCGTTGAGTGTGCCGAGCTGGGTGGTGTAATCCGCCATCGCCGCGGCAACTTCGGTTTTCTGATCGTCCAGCAGAACCTGCGTTGCTTCGAGCTGTTTTTTCATATCAATCAGACCGGTGATAAGCTCCTCATCGTGACCGGTTACGCGCTTGACAAGTTCAAGACGCATCAGCACGTCGTAGAAGTCACTTGCCCCCAGCACAATGTCCGCGTAGGAATCCTGCCCAGCCACATACATGGTGCGCAGGCGCAGGCGGAATTCGTCAAGCTTTTTGTTGATGTTTTCTTTCTGCGTGTCAATCGAGGCTTCGTTGTCAGAAATCTTTGTGTCGAGATCCGCGATGCGATCCTCGAGATCAATAACCTGTTGGTTTAAGATGGTCATGGAATCCTCGGTCAGCTGGATGCGCTGGGTGAGGTAATCCTGATTCTCCTGCTCCTTCGCAAGGTCGTTTTCCGTATCGGAAATCTTCGCATCAAGCGCGTCCTTCTGATTCTGGATATCATTGAGCTGCTGCTGGTAATCGGCGATGCTGTCGTCTAAATCCGTCGCCTGCGAAACCAGAACGGGTTGTGCGCATTCCTGTGCTGGTCCGATAAAAACCGCACACACCACCGCCGCCGCGCAGCATGCTGCAAGCAGCTGTTTGAGTGTCTTTCCCGCTGACAAAATCTCCACGCTCCCTTCGAGTTGCTGTTTTATTGGAACCCCCGTGCCGGTATCCGCGCAGGGGGCTTATGTACAAAAAACGGTACTGTCCAAAAAATCGACCGATTCGGCGCGATTTTTAGCGACAAATTCATCATAACACATTTTCCGCGCAATTGCAAGACCTTATGACAAATTAATTACAAAAATTTCGGCTTAAATTACAAAACGATAACTTTCCTGAAAAAGTAAAAGCCCCCGCACTTGGCGAAGGCTCAGACTGTAGATAAACCCTAGTCAGAGGGCGTTGCCCTCCGACACCTCCCACCAAAGGGTACAAGTACCCTTTGGAAACCCATTGTTTTTGAGATAATCATGTGCTTTTCTTAGCCAATTTGTGCTTTCGCTGCTGTTTTGTGATTCTTTTCGAGGACACAAAAAACGAGCAAATACTTTTTCTTCAGTCTGAGCCCCCGCACTTGGCGGAGGCTTTCAATCATTGCTTCAGAAACTTCTGTGTTTGTTCAATTCCATGCGGAGTCGTCGCTGATGACGGCGTATTCGCCGCGTCGGCGGGAGAGGTTTTCGAGTACGTCGTCGACGGTGAGGTGACCGGCGTACAGCTCCTCAATGTCGCTGCCGACTTCCATCCACTGCGGGTCGATGTATTTCACGCCTGCCTGCATGACCGTTCCGCGGTCGAGGGAGGAGAGGTAGGTCTGGTATTCCTCCGGCAGGCGGTTTTCAACTTCCTTCCAGCAGAGGGAAACCTCGCTCGGGTCGCCCGCAAAGCGCTTCTCGAGGTTTTCGTGGCGGGCGAGGAAGCGGAAGAAGGCTTTGATCTCCTCCGGATAATCGCTGTGGATGTTGCCGAAATAAGCGTTGGAAGCGGGGTTGATGCCCAAGGTCTGGTTGTCGTTCCACGGCATGACGAAGATGCCGAGCTTGCCGGTCATTTCGGGGTACTTGTCCGTGACCTTGAGCGGGAAGCCGAGCAGTTCGAGTGTCATGGCGACTTTTCCGGCGGCGATCGCGTCGATGTCGTCGTTGAGGTTGTTGCCGAACACGGTGCTGCCCATGTAGCCGAGGTCGTAGTATTCCTTCAGCTGACTGAGGATGGTTTTCAGCCCGGGAATGTTCTGGATATCGGCGGTGTTGGCGTTGAGCTTGTCATAAATGTCGGGGTCGGTTAGCTGGTAATTCGGACCGGATTCAAACAGGGGCAACGCCTGATGCCAGGAGTTGTTGGTCGCTTCCCACATGGGGGTGACGCCGGCGTCGAGGATGGTCTGGGAGATTTCCTTGAGCTGGGCATAGGTGGTGGGCGCTTTGATGCCGAGGCTGTCGAACAGCGCTTTATTATAGGTATAAATCCAGATCTTTTCGCCGGAAAAGGTGATGCCGTAGATTTTATCCTGATAGGAAATCGAGGGGATCACACTGGCGTCCAGGCGCGCGATGAATTCCTCGTTGCTTAAATCGATGCAGTTGACCTGCATATTGACCATCTCATTGAGCGAAATGGGGTTGGTGTCGACGACAAAGATATCGGGCGCTGTGCCGCCGGCGAGCTGGGACTGAATCAGATCGCGCCACTGCGCGTCGGGGATGATATCAAAGCTGATGTGAACGCCGGTTTCCTTTTCGTAATCGGCGGCGAGCTGCTGGACGATGCCCGACGCGGGGAAAGCGGATTCGTTGCCGCCAAAGCGCAGGGTGATGCCGCCGGAATCCGTCTGAGAGGCGGCGGGGTTCGTTTCACCGCGCGAACAGGCGCTCGGAATTATGCACAGCGCCGCGCACAGGGCGCCGCACAAGGCTTTTCTGATCAGATGGGCGGGCGAGTTGCGTTTGCTTTTCATAAACATCCGTCCTTTCTCAGTCCGTTGCCGGTCAGTCATTGCAGCAGGGCTTCAAGCGTCTGTTCGGGAACGGGGCGGCTGAACAGATAGCCCTGAATGTTGTCACAGCCAAGCTTCACAAGCTGTTCGCGCTGCGGCTCATGCTCGACGCCCTCGGCGATGACGGCGAGGGATTTGTTGTGGGCAAGCAGAATCATCGTTCCCACCAGCTGGCGGTCATAAGCGTTTTCGGCGATGCGATCGATGAAGCCCTTGTCGATTTTCAAAATCGTAATCGGCAGATCCTTGAAGTATTTCAGCGACGAATAGCCCGTGCCGAAGTCGTCAAGCGAGATGCCGAAGCCCATGCTGCGTAGCTTGTGGATGATATAAGAGCCTTTTTCGATGGAATTCATCAGCACCGTTTCGGTCATTTCCAAACAGATATAGCCGGGATCCAGTTCATGAAGCGCCACCGCCGCCGCGATGCGCTCAACAAAATCCGGCTGCATCAGCTGAATCGCGGAGATGTTGATGGAAACGGGGAAGGGCGTTTCGCGCGCGGTGTTGATTTTTTTCGCAAACAGACCTGCTTGGATGAAAATCCATTCGCCAAGGCTGATGATCAGTCCCATCTCCTCGACATTTTTGATCAGCTCATAGGGGGAAACATCCAGCATCGCTTCGCTGCGCCAGCGGATGAGCGCCTCACAGCCCAGCGGCGTTCCGGAAACCGCGTCGAAATAAGGCTGATAAACCAGATAGAACTGCTCCTCCTCATAGGCAGCGCGGATCAGCTCGTGCAGGCGGATTTTACGGTTAAGCTCGTCGTTCATTTCCGCGGTGAAAACGACGGTGCGGTCTTTGCCCAGTTCTTTTGCGCGGTAGAGGGCGATGTCGGATTTTTTCGTCAGCTCGTGCATGGTGAAGCCCTGAGAGGGATATACCGCGATGCCGATGGAAACGCTGATGCGGAAGTTGACGCTCTCGATGGTGATGGCGTCCTTGAGGCGGCTGCGGATGTGCTCCGCCACGGGGATGATCATCATTTCCGTATAGCCGCTGCAGAATATCAGGAACTCGTCGCCGCCCATGCGGGCAACCTTGATTTTATCGCTCTTGATTTCGCTGAGGATGTCGGCGACTTTTTTGATGACCTCGTCGCCCACGTCGTGCCCGTAGGAATCGTTGATATATTTAAAGTCGTCGATGTCAAGAAACGCCAGCGCGCAGACGTAATTCTCGTCGCAGCTGCGCAGGATATCCTTGATATAGCCGGTGATGGCGTAGCGGTTGTCAAGCTTGGTCAGGCTGTCCATGTAAACAAGGGAGCGGATGCGCTGGTCGCGCTCGTTGATGTCGTCGAGCGAACGCAGCAGCTCGGCGTTTGCCTCGGCAAGATCCTCGTTGGCTTCCGACAGCTGCGCAAAGGCTTCGGTTTTCTCCGCCAGAAGATCCTGTACGTCGGCGTTGGACTTGCGCAGATCGTCCATCAGCTCGTTGGTGCGGGCGATCATGTTGTTGTATTGCTTGGTAATCTCGCCGATTTCGTCGCGCCCTAAGTCGCCGCGGATGAGGGTTGGTTCGGACGAGCCGGATTGCTTGATGGAATGCGTAATGAATTCTAGGCGGCGGACAATCGACGAGGTCATGAGCCGGAACGAAAGCATCGTCAGCGCCAGCGTAAACACGATCATTCCGCCCAGAATCAACAGCCCGCGCGACATCGCGGAGGTCAGCACGTGTTCGCTCTTAGAAACCCGCAGCGTCCAGCCGTTAAGCAGGGGCGCGTCGGTGAAGGTCAGCCGGTCGCCGTCCGGTGCAGACGCAATGCCGTCGAGCCCTTTTGCCACGGTGATGCCGTCGGCGCTGATGAGATAGAAGTAGTTGGTTGTGTCGGCGAACACATCCGAGCGGCAGGCGGTGTTGAGGGCGGCGGCGGAAAGATCAATTTTGATGAAATTCTGCGTACCGGTGTTGAGCATATTCAGCCGGCGCAGATAAGTGACCTGCGGGGCGCTTTCGGTTCCCGTCACACACAGCATCGCGTTCAGACTGCTTTGCTCAAACAGCTGATACCAAGCGGTAGCTTCCACATCGGGCGTGATTTTACGCAGATAGTCGGTGGTGAAAATATTGTCATTTGCGCAATAAACGGAGATGCTGGCGATATAATCGTGGGAGCTTTTGTCGCTGAGCATCATGGTGTCCAGCCGGCGCAGATCCTCGAGCGACTCGTACGAATCGTTGTAGCCGTAGGTTTCAAGCGCGCGAACAATGTCTTTGTTGGTGGCGTATTCGTCGCTGATCATGCCAAGGCTGCTGATGACCTGTTTCACGGAAAGGGAGATGCTTTTCATTTCGCCTTCGATGAGGGTGTCCTCGCGGTCGGTCATCTGGTTGTAAACGCTCATGACAAACAGCGTCATCACCGCCATCGACGGCACAACAAAGCCCAGCAGAAGAATCAGCGTGATTTTTTTCTTGATGCCCATGCGGTTGAAGAAAGCGCCCGCGGAGGTGAAGAATTTCCGGTACTGGATTTTTCCGCTCATGACGACGCTCCCTTCCTTTTGGTGTCTTACTTTCTTTGTATCATCAGGCTCTGCGCACCCAGCGCACAGTAGCCCGCTTCAAATTCCTTGATGGAAAATTCCCGCACAACCCCGCCGTCAGGGTCGGCGATGGAAACCCACCCGCCCGAAATGCCCGTTAAAACGGCGCAATGCTCGGGCGCAATCCAGCGCACGGTGTAAAATCCCGTTCCCGGGGCGGTGAAAATTCCGCCGCGGTGCAGCGTCCAGACCTCGGTCGGGTGCGGGGGGGCGCAGGCGCGTGTCATCCAGACTGCCACAGGGATGCCCTTGCCGACAATCGCCGCAAGCTCTTTTATGTACAGCCCGCCGGAAAGCGGGACTGCTTCCGGCAATGCCTGCGTCAAATCGGAAAAACCGCGCACGGTGAAGTGTTCCGCCAAACCCCGCGCGCGCAGGAACTCCCTAGCCGCACCGGCAAGCACCGGCACATACGCGCCGAACGAGCCGTCCGCCTGCGCGGGATTTCCCACAAAGGCGTAAGACGGGTCGGTCAGACCGGCTTCCCCGCGCGGCAGGAACGCCGCTAAACTGTTCTTGTTCGCGTTGACCCCATAAAACCGCAGAACAGCCGCGAGCGCGGTCGCCTCACAGCCCGTGGGAAGCGGTATGCCGCCGTCGTCGGTATGCTGGTTGATCGGCAAAAAATCAATGCGCATCGTATCCCTCCCGCATGATGGTTACCTACATCTTATGCGGAACGGCTTTGTCCTGCCAGCCGGCGAGCGGGATTTTATTACATCAGACTTTAGATAAATCCTAGTCAGAGGGCGTCGCCCGTGCTGCCGTGCGCGGCAGCTACGTACCCTTTGGAAACCCATTGTTTTATGGTTCATCCTTTGTTTTTCTTTGCTGCTTTGTGATGCTATTGGAACGCTCGAAAAATAAACATATACTTTTTCTTCAGTCTGTATATAGTATAGCATTTTACCGCGCTAGCGTCAAGAATTTGTTGAAATATACGAAACCGTGCGGAATGCCGCCGCTATTTGGGCTTGCGCGCGTTGGCAAGCATCAGCTTGATGCGGTTTTCCTGATTGACGCGGGTAGCACCCGGGTCGTAGTCGATGGCGACGATGTTCGCGTGGGGGTAGGCTTCCTTGATGACGCGGGACATACCGCGCGCGACAATGTGGTTGGGCAGACAGCCGAAGGGCTGGGTGCAGATGATGTTTTCCGTGCCGGTTTCCGCAAGCGCTGCCATTTCCGCGGTGATGAGCCAGCCCTCGCCCATTTTCACACCCTGATGAATATACTTGTCCGCATAATGCCGCAGATGCTCAAAATCATGGGGCGGCTCAAATTCGCCGTGCGCCTTGATCGCCTTGATCTGCTGCTTCTGGAATTTATACAGCACGTCATAACCGATGCCGTAGATGAGCGATTTCTTGTTTTTTGCCCCGTAAAGCGCCGCATCGTTGACCGCATCCGAGGCGCAGTAAAGCACAAAGTCAAGCAGCCCCGGCACATTCGGCTCGCAGCCCTCGGAAATCAGAAAATCGCTGAGCTGGTTGTTCGCAAGCGGCGAGTATTTGACATAAATCTCGCCGACAATGCCGACCTTCGGCTTCTTTTCCTTTGATCGCGGGATGGAAGCAAAGTCCTTTAAAATCGCGCGGTAGTGCTTTGCGGTGTTGAAAAACTTATTTGCCGCAAGCATATTGCCAAGGCGCTTTTCCCACTTTTCAAGCATCTTGTCCGTCGCGTTCGGGGTCAGCTCATAGGGCTTGCACTGGTTGTAAAGCAGCATCAGCATATCGCCGTACATCACCGCGTAAACAAGCTTCACCGAAATCGGAACGGTCAGCTTGAACGCGGGGTTTTTCTCCAGCCCGCTGAAATTCAACGACAACACCGGCACCTGCGGAAATGTCGTCGAAAGCGATTTCCGCAGCAAGTGCAGGTAATTCGACGCGCGGCAGCCGCCGCCGGTCTGGGAAATCAGCAGCGCAGTCTTATTTACATCGTACTTCCCGCTTTTGAGCGCGTCCATAAACTGCCCGATGACAAGCAGCGCGGGGTAGCACGTATCATTATGAACATTTTTCAGCCCCTCGTCAATGACGTTGCGCGTCGAGGTCTGCAAAAGCTCCATTTTGTACCCATACTGCCCGAAGATTTTCATAATCAGCTGAAAATGAATCGGCAGCATATCCGGTATCAAAATCGTGTATTCCTTTTTCATTTCCTCCGTAAAAGTAGTCTGCTCGACGCGTCCGGAGTGCATGGTTACATGAAGTGACATAAAGAATCCTTTCGTTTTTTAGAAGTCAGAGGTCAGAAGTCAGAAGATGGGAGGGCACAACGCACCAATTTCCCCACATCGCAAACCAACTCCCTATGAGATGCAAAAAGTATAAAATGCGCGCACAATCCCGTCGAGAACATCACACTCCAACGCGCGACAACGGGTTTCCAAAGGGGGCAAGCCCCCTTTGGCGGGGATGCAAGGGGCAGCGCCCCTTGCGAGGGGGTGTGGGGGCAAAGCCCCCGCTAAGCGGTTACTTTTTTTCCTCGAGGGCGGCGACTAGGCTGCGGAGGCGGATTTTGGCGGCGCCGAGGTTGTTGATTTCGTCGATTTTTAACTGGGTGTAGAGTTTGCCGTTTTCCTCGAGGATGGCGCGGACCTCGTCGGTGGTGATGGCGTCGATGCCGCAGCCGAAGGACACGAGCTGAACAAGCTGCATATCGGGCTGGGTGGTGACGTACTGCGCGGCACGGTAGAGCCTTGAATGATACGTCCATTGGTTGAGTACATCAAGAACCGGTACATCGGCGAGATCGGCGATGGCATCTTCCGTGATGACAGAAAGCCCAAGGGAGGTCACAAGCTTGTGGATGCCGTGGTTGATTTCGGGATCAATGTGATACGGCCTGCCGGCGAGAACGATGATTTGCTTGCCGGCGGCGCGCGCGTCGTCGATGACGCGGAGCGCGCGGGTCTTGATTTCGGCGCGGAAATGAAGCTGCGCGGAGTATGCCTTGTTGAGCACTGCCATGACGCTGCGCAGATCAACCGCATACTGCGCGAGCATATCTGAAATCACTTGCGCGGTGTGGTTTTTCCGGTTGATGTCCAGATACGGATGCTTGAAATTCCCGTCGTTAAGAATCGGCATATTCGCCTTGAGCAGCTCCGGATAATAGGCAACAACCGGACAATTGTAGTGATTGTCGCTGCCGCCCTCGTCCACATTATAGCTCATGCAGGGGTAGAAGATAAAGTCCACACCCTTCTCGAGCAAGCTCTCCATGTGTCCGTGCGCAAGCTTTGCCGGATAGCAAACGGTATCAGAGGGGATGGTCTGCTGCCCTTTATAATAGGTATCGCGCGTGCTTTCCTCGGAGAAAACCACCTCAAAATTCAATGCCGTGAAAAGCGTGTGGAAGAACGGAATCAGGTCGTAATAGCTCAGTGCCAGCGGAATGCCGATCCGCGCAAGGGGCTGCTTCGGCTTAACGGCTTCGTAGGCAAGGATTTTTTTGTATTTGTATAAAAACAAATCGTCGTCGCTGTGGTCGGTTTTCACACCCGCACCCTTTTCGCAGCGGTTTCCGGAAATAAATCTTCCGCCACTGCTGAAGCGGATAATATTCAGCTGACAATTCGCCGTGCATTGCTTGCACTGTCCGGCTTTTGACGTGTATGAGAAATCTTCCAGCTTTTCGGGCGAAATCAAGGTTGACATAGGCGCGGAAGCTTTCTCCATCGCATAAAGCGCGCAGCCGAATGCGCCCATCAGACCGGCAATCGCCGGACGGATCACGTTTCTGCCAAGCTCTATTTCAAATGCACGCAGCACTGCGTCATTGAGGAACGTTCCGCCTTGAACGACAATGTTCTTGCCAAGCTCCTCCACGCTTTTCGCGCGGATGACTTTATAAACGGCATTCTTGATGATCGACGACGAAAGCCCCGCGGAAATGTCCTCCACGGACGCGCCGTCCTTCTGCGCCTGCTTGACAGAGCTGTTCATGAACACCGTGCAGCGTGAACCGAGTTCCACCGGCGCGGGCGCGAAAAGTCCAAGCCGCGCAAAATCCGCGATTTCATAGCCGAGCGCTTGCGCAAAGGTCTGAATGAACGAGCCGCAACCCGACGAACAGGCTTCGTTGAGCATGATGCTGTCGATTGCGCTGTTTTTAATTTTAAAGCACTTGATGTCCTGCCCGCCGATGTCGATGATAAAATCGACTTCCGGACAGAAAAACGCAGCCGCCTTGTAGTGCGCGACGGTTTCGACGATGCCGAAATCCACGCCCAGTCCCGCCTTAATCATGTCCTCGCCGTAGCCGGTCACCGCCGAGGAACGGATGTTGATCCGTTCGCCGGCAAGGGCGTAAATCTCTTTGAGCTTCCCCGCGATCACGTCAAGGGGCTTGCCGCGGTTGGAGCTGTAATGCTGGTAGAGCAGCTTTCCGTCGGGCGTAATCAGCACCAGCTTCGTCGTGGTCGAGCCCGCGTCGATGCCGAGGTACGCGTCGCCGGTATAAGTCTGAATGTCCGCGTAGCGCAAGTCGGATTTCTTGTGCCGCTCCACAAATGAGTGGTAATCTTCCTGCGAGCGGAACAGGGGCGTGCCCACCACGATGTTGTCGGAAGCCTTTGCGTTGAGAATGCGGTCGAGGGCTTCGTCCACGGTGAAAACCTCGTCAAGCTTTTCCGCGGAAAGCGCCGCGCCGTAAGCCATGAACACAGGGGCTTGCTCCGGAAACACCGCGTTTTCTTCCGAAAGATTCAACGTCGAAACAAACGCCTTACGCAGACCTTTTAAAAATGACAGCGGGCCGCCGAGAAACAGCACCTTGCCCGCGATTTTGCGTCCCTGCGCCAAGCCGGAAACCGTCTGGTCCACCACCGCCTGAAAAATCGACGCGGCGATGTCCTCTTTCCGCGCGCCCTGATTGAGCAACGGCTGGATGTCGGTTTTCGCGAACACACCGCAACGTGACGCAATGGGATAACGCTTCGTGCTTTCGAGCGCGAAGTCGTCAAGCTGGTTCGGCGTAATGTCAAGCAGCGTCGCCATCTGGTCGATGAACGCACCCGTTCCGCCGGCGCACGAGCCGTTCATGCGCTGCTCAACGCCGCCGGTCAGGAAGATGATTTTCGCATCCTCGCCGCCAAGCTCCACCACCGCGTCCGCGTCGGGATACGCCGTGTTGACCGCCAGAAACGCCGCATACACCTCCTGCACAAAGGGCAGCTTCGCCGCCTCCGCGATGCCAAGCCCCGCCGAGCCGGTCAGCGAAAGCTTGAAGCGCGCCGCCGGATACAGCGCGCGGATGTTCCGCAGCTGCGTGCAGACCGTGTCGCGGACTTTTGAGAAGTGCCGCTCATATTTGGAATAGAGGATCTTCCCGTCCTCCAGAATCACTGTTTTGACCGTGGTCGAGCCGACGTCAATGCCGAGGCTCAATGTGTTTGCCATAGAGTTACCATCCTTATGTTTGCTATATTGCGCAGTCCTGTATATAACAGTCATGCGCTTATCAACTTCTTATTATACAACATTTTTTCAAAAAAGAAAAGCTTTTTTTGTGAGCGCCAAACAAATGACGCAGCATGGATATAAAAGAAATAACTGGGCTTACATTGCACAAAAACCCGCCGCCTGAAAAAACAGACGGCGGGCAATCGGTTTAGTCGTTATACAGACCGCGCTTTACATACTTGGTATGCAGAACGTGGTGCGCTTTTTCCGAGCCGGGCTTGCCGAAATACTCGTCGTAAAGCGCCTTGATTGCGGGGTTTTCGTGGGACTTGCGGATTGTCATGGCATTGTCAATGTCATACAGCACCTTGGCGCGTTTTGCGCGGATATCGGTGGTGTTGCGGACATAGGCAGGCTGCTGGGGCTGACCGCCTCCGTTGACACAACCGCCGGGACATCCCATGATTTCGATGAAGTGGTAATCCGCCTCGCCGTTCTTAACCTTGGTGAGCAGCTCCTTTGCGTTCGCCGTTCCCGACGCAACCGCGACCTTGACATCCATGCCGGCAACGTTGTAGGTTGCTTCCTTGATGCCCTTTGTGCCGCGCACTTCTGTGAAATCGAGCTTTTTCAGCTCCTCGCCGGTGAGGGCTTCCACGGCAGTTCTGAGTGCCGCTTCCATAACGCCGCCGGTTGCGCCGAAAATGACCGCCGCGCCGGTGGAAATGCCCAGCGGGTTGTCGAATTTCTCGTCCGGCAGATCAAGGAACTTGATGCCCGCGCGTTCGATCATCCGCGCAAGCTCGCGGGTGGTGACAACATAGTCCACATCCGGATAGCCGGAAGCGTCCTCGTGGTCGCGTCCAATTTCAAACTTTTTCGCCGTGCAGGGCATAACCGCAACAACAACGATGTCCTTTGCGTCGATGCCCATTTTCTCCGCGTAATAAGTTTTTACCGTCGCGCCGAACATCTGCATCGGGGATTTACAGGACGAGAGATTCTCGGTCATATCGGGGAAATAATGCTCGCAGTACTTGATCCAGCCGGGCGAGCAGGAGGTAATCATGGGAAGCTTTCCGCCGTTCTTGACCCGTCCGAGGAACTCGTTGGCTTCCTCCATAATCGTCAGGTCGGCGGCAAAATCGGTGTCAAACACCTGATCAAAGCCCAGTCTGCGCAGCGCGGCAGCCATTTTTCCTTCTACATCCGTGCCGATGGGCAGCCCGAAGCTTTCGCCGAGTGCCGCACGAACGGCGGGAGCAGTCTGAACCACGACGGTTTTGGTCGGGTCGGCAATTGCCGCGAAAACGTCCTTGGTGCAATCCTTTTCGGAAATTGCGCCCACGGGACAAACAGCGATGCACTGACCGCAGGAGATGCAAGCGGTTTCACCGAGTCCGCTCTCAAAAGCGGAGGCGATGTTTGTTTTAAAGCCGCGTTCGTTTGCGCCGATGACGCCCACGGACTGCACCTTTTCGCAGACAGCCGAGCAGCGGCGGCAGAGGATGCACTTGTTGTTGTCGCGGTACATATGCGCAGCGGATTCGTCGATGTCGTATTTGATGCGCGTGCCGTTGTAGAGGTTCTCGTCGTCTACGCCGAGGTCCTTACAAAGGGTCTGCAGCTCGCAGCGTCCGCTTCTGACGCAGGACAGACATTTTCTGTCGTGGTTGGAGAGGATGAGCTGGAGTGTTTTCTTTCTTGAATCAAGCACCTTGGGGGTGGAGGTAAAGATCTCCATGCCCTCGTTGACGGGATATACACAGGATGCGACGAGGCTTCTTGCACCCTTGACTTCCACAACGCAAATCCGGCAGGCGCCGATTTCGTTGATGTTTTTCAGAAAACAAAGCGTCGGTATTTCTATGCCGGCAATTCTTGCGGCTTCCAAAATGGTTGAACCCTTGGGAGCCTGCACGGAAATGCCGTTGATTTTCACATTTACCATGTCCATTGAATTCCTTGACCTACCTTTCATAATTCTGCGGGTTTATGCCGTGCAGATACGGCGGTTACTTCCGGATGATTGCGCCGAATTTGCACTTCTCCATGCACGCGCCGCACTTGATGCACTTATCCTGGTCGATGACATGGGGGTTCTTGACCGTTCCTGAAATTGCGGAAACGGGGCATACCCTTGCGCAGAGCGTACAGCCCTTGCACTTGTCCTCGATGATGGTGTATTTGAGCAGCGACTTGCATACGCCCGCGGGACAGGTCTTGTCCGTGACATGGGCGAGGTACTCGTCCTTGAAGTAGCGCAGGGTGGAAAGCACGGGGTTGGGCGCTGTTTGTCCAAGGCCGCAGAGAGAGTTGTCCTTGATATAATAACACAGCGCTTCGATTTTATCCAGATCCTCAAGCGTTCCCTGACCCTTGGTGATTTTATCGAGCATTTCGTACAGGCGCTTTGTGCCCACGCGGCAGGGGGTGCATTTTCCGCAGGACTCGTCGACGGTGAATTCGAGGAAGAACTTGGCGATGTCCACCATGCAGTTGTCCTCGTCCATGACAATCAGTCCGCCGGAGCCCATCATCGAGCCGATGGCGATGAGGTTGTCATAGTCGATGGGAATGTCATAATGCTCGGTGGGAATGCAGCCGCCGGAAGGTCCGCCGGTTTGTGCGGCTTTAAATTTTTTACCGTTGGGGATGCCGCCGCCGATTTCCTCGATAACGGTTCTGAGCGTTGTTCCCATGGGAACCTCCACCAGACCGGTGTTATTGATTTTTCCGCCGAGTGCGAACACCTTGGTGCCCTTGGACTTTTCGGTTCCCATCGCGGAGAACCACTTTGCGCCGTTGCGGATGATCAGCGGGATGTTGGCATAGGTTTCCACGTTGTTCAGAATCGTGGGCTTGCCGAACAGACCCTTTTCCGCCGGGAACGGAGGACGGGGACGCGGTTCGCCGCGGTTGCCCTCGATGGAAGTCATGAGCGCGGTTTCCTCGCCGCAGACGAATGCGCCCGCGCCGAGTCGTAAGCCGATGTCAAAGCTGAACTCCGTGCCGAAGATGTTGTTGCCCAGAAGCCCGTATTCGCGCGCCTGGTTGATGGCGATTTCGAGGCGCTTCACGGCGATGGGATACTCCGCGCGGACATAGACATAGCCCTGCGACGCGCCGATGGCGTAGCCGGCGATTGCCATGGCTTCGAGCAGCACGTGGGGGTCGCCCTCGAGAACCGAACGATCCATGAACGCGCCCGGGTCGCCCTCGTCGGCGTTGCAACAGACGTATTTCTGATCCGCGTCGGGAACGAGATTCTTGGCGAGCTTCCACTTTAATCCGGTGGGGAATCCGCCGCCGCCGCGTCCGCGCAGACCGGAATCGAGAATTGTCTGCACCACGTCGTCGGGTGTCATTTCCGTCAGAACCTTACCAAGTGCTTCGTAGCCGTTTGTGCCGATGTATTCATCAATGTCCTCGGGGTTAATGACACCGCAGTTACGCAGTGCGATGCGGTTCTGTTTTTTGTAGAAATCCGTTTCGTTGAGCGAAACGATGCCGTTTTCGGTGACGGTTTCGTTGTAAACAAGACGGGTGACAACTCTGCCCTTTAAGAGATGTTCGCTGACGATTTCGGCGATGTCGCCCTCGTTAACCATCGAGTAGAATGTGCCCTCGGGGTAAACGATCATGATAGGACCGAGTGCGCAAAGACCGAAGCAGCCTGTCTTTACGACCTGAACCTCGCTTTTTAAACCGTTTCTTTCGAGTTCGGCATTCAGCGAGTCAATAATTTTCTGGCTTCCGGAGGAAGTACAGCCCGTACCTCCGCAGACCAGCACGTGTGAACGATACATAATTGTGCGCTCCTCCTTATTTAATTGTGTATTCCGAAACAACCTGTCCTCTTACGAGGTGCTTGTCGATAATTTCCTTCGCCATCTCCGCGGTAACTTTCACATAAGTAACCTTCTCCTGCCCTGGTGCGAGAACCTCGACAATCGGCTCGAGTCGGCAGAGTCCGATGCAGCCGGTCTGGGTAACAACCACGTTGTCAAGCTTCTTTTCCGCCACGCCCTCGGCAAACGCCGTGAGAACCGGACGTGCGCCGGCGGCGATTCCGCAGGTCGCCATGCCGACAACCACACGGGTCACGTTGGCATCCTCGGCTCTTAAACCAACCTTGGACTGCATTTTTTCACGAATCGCTTTGAGTTCTTCCAGTGACTTCATAACAATCTCCTCTTCCGCCGCAAAAGCGGCACAATCTCGTTAAACCTGTGCGCGCCGTCAGAGGGTTCTGCCCCCGTCGGTCTGCGCTGTATTTTCGCGTAAAAAATCGCGGATGTATTCCGAAACCTCCGGCTCGTCAAGCGGCGCGTCGCCCAGAATTTCCCGCATTTCTCGCGTGTCGAGGGTAAAGCCCTCTCCGTCGATGATATAGCGGTAAACAAAGTCGATGTGCGTGTTGAGCGTGATGAGCATATGGATGGTGTCGGGCATATTCCCCAGCGGCATCCGGTCGATGTGGGAAAGCTGAAATTCCGCTGTCACGTCCGTGCCTTTTCCCGGTTCGGAGGTGATGGAAAACCGCCCCCCCGCCGCCTCCGCGGCAAGCTTGAAAAACGGAACGCCCAAGCCCACCTTGCGGGTGGTGCGTGTGGTGAAGAACGGGTCGATGACGTTTGCCACGGTCTGTGCGTCCATGCCGCAGCCGTCGTCGGTGATTTTCACCGTCAGCCGATCCGCGGAAAAATCCGCTTCCACGGAAATCTCAATCAGCTTTGCCTGTGCCTTGACGGAGTTTTGCGCCACATCAAGGATGTTCAGGGAAATTTCAGTCATCATGACGGGATTTACGCGTTGTATTTGGCAAGAATGCCCGTAACGTCATCGGCGGTCAGTCTGCCGTAAACATCCTCGTTAACGGTCAGCACGGGGGCAAGACCGCAGGCGCCGATGCAACGGCAATCCATCAGGGTGAATTTTCCGTCGGCGGTGGTTTCGCCGCCCTTGATGCCGAGGGCTTTGCTTAATTTGTCAAAAATATCGCCCGCGCCCTTGACATAGCACGCGGTGCCCAGACAGACGGAGATCGTGTATTTGCCCTTGGGGGTCAGCGAGAACTGGGAATAGAACGTCACCACGCCGTAAATTTTCTCGAGCGGCACAGCCATTTCCTCCGCAACGATTTTCTGAACCTCAATCGGGAGGTAGCCGTAGATTTCCTGCGCTTTCTGGAGTACAGGCATAAGGGCACCCTTATCTGCCTTGTGTTCCTCAATGAAAGCGAGGAGCATGTCCTTTTGCTCCGGTGTTCCGCTAAACGGAATGCCAGACTGCTTTTTGCCCATTTGTGTTGACCATCCTTTCGGCGATTATTACTCAAGGGTTTTTCCGCAAAAATTCCGCCGGCGCGCAATCCGCCCGGCAGACTTTGTTTAAAATTTAACAATCCGAAGCCCGCTCCGGATTTCATTCCCTCGCATACTATCATTATAGCACAGTTCCGTAGAAATTTCTATTAAAACTTAATACAGGTACAAGTACGCATAATTATGCAATATGCACAAAAAATATTGCCGAACTGTGTAGAATGGCAGCTTATGGTGCGGGTTTTTGGAGGAACCGCCCGCGTCAGGCGATTGCTCCCGCAATGACAGGATTTACATATCCGGCATGGGATTTCCGCGTTGCTGTTTTATCATCGGCGGAAAACTGACAACCGCGGCGACTCCGCTCAGAAAAAAACTATTGAAATTGTCTAAAAAAAGTGTTATAATCAGAATATAATCATACCCGCACAAACAAGGCGGATTGTACCGACAAACCCAACACGCCGGCGGAATCCGGCAGCATCAGGAAGGATGGTTGTTTGCGTATGACAATTGCACAGATTAAGGAATTTTTAAGCGCGCGCACCCTTTGCGGAGAAAGCCACGAGGATCGGGAGGTGCATACCGCTTGCGGCTCGGATATGATGAGCGATGTGCTTGCATTTGTCAAAGACCAGTCCGTGCTTGTGACAGGGCTTTGCAACCCGCAGGTCGTCAGAACCGCGGAGATGATGGACATTGTCTGCATCTGTTTTGTGCGCGGAAAAACGCCTGACGAAAGCGTCATCGAGATGGCGGATGAGCGCGGCATCGTGCTGCTTGCCACGAATCTGAGAATGTTTGAGGCTTGCGGCATTTTATACACAAGCGGACTGGGCGGGGGTGCGAAGCATTGAGCGTTTCCATCAAATGGCATTATGACGTGACCACCGAGGACTTTACCCGCGCGGGGGAAGCGTCGAGCGACGTCAAGAGCAAGCTCAAGCGCATGGGCGTTTCGCCGGAAGCGGTGCGCAAGGTTGCGATTTCGATGTATGAGGGCGAAATCAACATGGTCATCCACGCCAACGGAGGCGGCATCGACGTTGAGGTCACGCCGACCGAAATCGTGATGGTGCTCGCGGACAAAGGTCCGGGCATTACGGACATTGACAAAGCCATGCAGGAGGGCTATTCCACGGCATCTGAAAACGTCCGCTCACTGGGCTTCGGCGCGGGAATGGGCTTGCCGAACATGAAAAAATATTCCGACGAGATGAAAGTAGAAACGGTAATCGGCGAGGGAACCACGGTGACGATGAAAGTATCGCTGTGATCAGAAAAGCCCCCGCGAAATCTCAGACGAGGAGGGCTGCCGCATGGCGGTATTTGTGAATTCCGTAAGGCTTGACAGCGACCGCTGCATGGGCTGCATCAACTGCATCAAGCGCTGTCCCACACAGGCAATCCGCGTGCGGGGCGGCAAGGCGCATATCATCAAGCCGTTTTGCATCGACTGCGGGGAATGCATCCGTGTCTGTCCCCACCACGCAAAGCAGGCGACCTATGACCCGCTCGACGTGCTGACCAAATTCAAATACAACATCGCCCTGCCCGCGCCGTCCTTTTACGGACAGTTCAACAACCTCGACGACACCAACATCGTTTTAAGCGCGCTGCTGAAGATGGGCTTTGACGATGTGTACGAGGTTTCGGCGGCGGCGGAGCTGGTTTCCGAGCTTTCGAGAAAATACATAGAAGCGCATCCGGAAACGAAGCCCTTTATCAGCACGGCGTGTCCGTCGGTGGTAAAGCTCATCCGTGTGCGGTTTCCGAATCTGATCGAGCATATGCTGCCGATCAAAGCGCCCATCGAGATCGCCGCGGAGCAGGCGCGCCGGCGTGCGGTCGAAAAAACCGGACTTGCGCCGGAGGAAATCGGCGTGATTTTTATCACACCCTGTCCGGCGAAGGTGACGGCGGTGCATTACCCGCTGTCAACGCAGAATTCTGAAATCGACGCGGCGGTGGCGATCCGCGAGGTCTACACGAAAATTCTCCCTTTTATGAAAGAAGTGCAGGACGCGCCCGACGAGCTTTCCCACTCCGGGAAAATCGGCATCAGCTGGGGGGCTTCCGGCGGAGAAGCGGTGGGACTGCTCACCGACAGCTATCTGGCGGCGGACGGCATCGAAAATGTCATCAAGGTGCTGGAGGATCTGGAGGATCAGAAGATAGCGAACCTCGATTTTATCGAGCTGAACGCTTGCAGCGGCGGCTGCGTGGGCGGCGTGCTGCAGGTCGAAAATCCCTATGTCGCCAAAGCGAAGCTGAAAAAGCTGCGCAAATATATGCCCATCACCAAAAGCCATGTCGAGGACAATCCGGTGGGGAACGCCCTCTGGGATAACCACATCGAGTACCAGCCGGTGTTCGATCTGGGCACGAACCTGATGGAAAGCTTTGAGAAAATGGGCACGGCGGAGGAGATTCTAAAGCGTCTGCCGGGGCTTGACTGCGGTTCGTGCGGTGCGCCGTCTTGCCGTGCGCTTGCCGAGGACGTTGTGCGCGGGGTTGCGCACGAAAAGGACTGCGTATATCTGCTGCGCGAATACATCCACAAGATTTCAACGGATTTGAGCGGGCTGTGACGCGAAGCCGGATCGTTGCATCTGCGCGTTGCGGGCTTTGATTTCTGAACAACGAGGAGGAACATATATGGAGGGATTAAGCTGTGCTGCGCTGGCGGCGGACGGGTATTTTGAGGTACTGTGCCTGGCGGCGGACGCGAAGGAGCGGCAAGTGAAAGGGATATACTGCTGCGACCTGTTAAGTGTTGTGATGTCAAAGGGCTTTCCCGATGCGGCATGGGTGACGATTATGGGCAACATCAACGCGGCGGCGGTTGCGGCGCTCACGGAGATGAGCTGCATCGTGCTTGCCGACGGGTCGTCGCTCGACGATAAGCTTTTAGAGAAAGCAAAAGCGCAGCACATCACGGTTGTGCGCAGCAAAGAGCCGATCTTTGAAACCGCACTGTACATCAACGGGCTGCTCCATGCTTAGCGTTGCCTACGACCTGCACATCCACTCGTGCCTGTCGCCGTGCGGAGATCCTGCCAGCACGCCCGCGGACATCGCGGGAATGGCGTTTATCAAAGGGCTGGACGTTTTTGCCCTCACCGACCACAACAGCGCGCGCAACTGCCCCGCCGCGAAAGCCGCCGCGGACGCATACGGCATCCTGTTTGTTCCGGGGATGGAGCTGACCACGGAGGAGGAAGTCCACGTGGTCTGCCTGTTTGAGGAAGTCGAACAGGCACTGGCGTTCGGCGAGTATGTGTATCCCCGCATTCTTGATATTGAAAACAAGCCCGAGATTTTCGGCGAGCAGCTTGTGGCGGACGAAAACGATGTAATGATTGCCTGCGAGCGCCGCCTGCTCATCAGCGCGACGACGATTTCCTTTGACGAAGTGTTCGCGCTGGCGGAGCAGTTCGGCGGAACGGCGTTCCCTGCCCACATCGAAAAGGCGGCGAACTCGCTGCTGGCGAACTTAGGCTTTATCCCGCCCGACGCGGCGTTTCACACGGCGGAAATGAAAAACCCCGCGCTGTATGAAACCCTGTGTCCGGTGCATACTTACCTCAAACAATGCCGTGTGCTGAAAAACTCCGACGCGCATACGCTGGAGGACATCAGTGAAGCGGTGAATTTCCTTCATGTGACGGAGCGCACCCCGCGCGGTGTGATCGACGCGGTGCGGCGCGGACTGCGCGCCGCGGAATAATTCCCCAAGAAAGGACGATGACCATGCAGCAGCTCCACGAATCCGGCGAGGATTATCTCGAAACCATCCTCATTCTTGACCGCAGGACAAAGTATGTCCGGTCGATTGACATCGCCACGGAGCTTGGGTTTTCAAAGCCCAGCGTCAGCCGCGCCGTGGGCATTTTAAAAGCAAACGGCTTTATCACCGTCGAGCCGGACGGTCAGATCGTTCTGACCGAAAAGGGAACGGAAAAAGCGCTGTCGGTATATGACCGGCATCTGGTGCTGACGGAGTTCCTCAGCGGGGTTTTGGGCGTGGACGCGAAAACCGCGGAGGACGACGCGTGCAAGATTGAACACATCATCAGCGCACAGACTTTTTCTCACATCAAGGCGCAGGTGGAGCAAAAACGCACCGCTGCGCTGCCGAAGCCGTAACCATTGTCGCTTTTGAAAATAAAATGATATTTTCTTGCATTTTCCATCCAGCGAAAATGGTTAAATTGCACAAATGTGTGACGCTATATTAATGTAACCTTACAATTTTGAAAATTCGTCCCCATTAATCTTTGACAATTGGCGAACTTATGATAAAATAGTATATAGCATCACCACACAACGCCACTAAAAAGGAGTTGTACGGTGATGTTTCATCCCCCGCACAAAAAGGACGCGGCGGGAACGCCAGTTTCACCACGATCTTACAATGACGGCTGACGGCAGGTCAGGAAAACAGACCACCGCCGCCCGCGCTTATTTCAGATACGAACCGGCGAAAGGAGTACAGACTATGTCAAAAATCATTGCGGTTACTTCCGGAAAGGGCGGAACGGGGAAATCCTCGATCAGCGCCTGCCTCGGGTATGCCCTCGCAAAGCAGGGAAACAGAACCCTGATCATTGAGTTGGACTTCGGCTTGCGCTGTATGGACATCATGCTCGGTATGCACGGCAGCATCCCGTATGATCTGGGCGATGTGCTCAACGGAAACTGCGATGTCTACAAGGCAACGACCTCCGTCAAGCTCGCAAGCAATCTGAGCGTTCTGTGCGCCCCCGCCGACCCGTTTCTTCAGCTCAAGAGCGAGGATATCGAAAAGATCACCAAAGAAATGCGCAAGTATTTTGAATACATCATCATCGACACCTCCGCGGGCATCAACAGCAGCGTGTTTGACATTGTGACGAATTCGGATCTGATTCTCATCGTCACCACGCCCGACCCCGTTTGCGTGCGCGATGCGCAGATGATGAGCGATGAGTTCTATAAACGCGGCAACCAGAAGCAGCGCCTTGTCATCAACAAGGCAAGCAAGAAGGTTTTTGAATATGAAAAGATGGACGACTTTGACGCGATCATCGACTTAGTCGGCGTTCAGCTGCTCGGCGTAATTCCCGAGGACAGCGCGATCCCGTTGGCAACGGGCAAGGGCGTGCCGCTTTCCTCCAGCTCACAGGGCTTTTTGGCGTTCTCGGCGATTTCGAGAAGAATCAAGGGCGAGCATATTCCGCTTTCCATCAAGAACGTTCCATAAAAGCGAGTGAAGTCCGGCGGGGAATGCCGGAAGATAAAAATGTTATTGTGTAATTTGAGATAGGCGGAGGGGAACCAGTTGAACATTGCATTGATCGCGCACGACTCCAAAAAAGAGCTGATTGTTCAGTTCTGCATCGCATACTGCGGTATTTTAAGCCGCCACAGCCTTTGCGCAACCGGTACGACGGGCAAGCAGATTTCCGAAGCGACAGGCTTAAAAATCCAGCGCTATTTAAGCGGCGCACAGGGCGGCGACCAGCAGATCTCCGCGCGGATTTCCTGCAACGAAATCGACCTGCTGCTGTTTTTCCGCGACCCGCTTTCGCCGAAGCCCCACGAGCCGAACGAAATGAACCTGCTCCGGCTCTGCGACGTGCATAACATTCCCGTGGCGACCAACATCGCGACCGCGGAAGCGCTGATTCATTCCCTTGAGCGCGGCGATCTCGACTGGCGCGACATTGTGCGGGCGAGATAAGTTTGCTTTTTTTCAAACAAAACACCGCGCGGTTTTTTCAGGAAACGGTGCGGCAAAACGGATAATTTCACAGGCTGTGACGGAGAAACGGCTGTTGGACACGGTACAGAGAGGGCGGAAATTTTGCCGCGCGCTTAGGGTTGCGCAATGCAAAATCAGCTGAAAACGCCTGCGTGGGGAACTGCCGACGACGCTCCCGAGCCTTGCCGGGTAAATAAGCGATAAAGCTTAAAACCGGCGGCGTAAGCAAGGCGTTAACTGCACAAAGAGCGGCGGAATTCCGCAGGCGCGTCAAGTGCTGCAGCTTCCGCAATCAGGGTGGCAACACGATCAAACGACCGTCCCTTTCACAGGGGACGGCTGTTTTTTATGGAGGGGATTTTTTGACGATTGAAAAGCTGAAGGCGGACGACATTCCGGCGCTTCTGGCGCTTTACGGCGAGTTTGAGGGCTTTGCGCTGAATTTAGAAAAAAGCATCGCCAATTATCAGGCGATGGAGCGCGACGATCGCTATCTGCTGCTTGCGGCAAAGGACGGCGAACGCGTGGTCGGCACGGTGCTTGGGATCATCTGCCCGACGCTGGCGATCGAGGCACGTCCGTTTCTCGTGGTCGAGGACGTCATCGTCGCGCAGACACACCGCCGCACCGGCATCGGCAAGGCGCTGATGGACGCACTTGACGTATTCGCGCAAGAAAACGACTGCCTGTACGCGATTCTGGTTTCATCGGGCTTCCGCAAGGGCGCGCACAAATTCTACGAAAGCATCGGCTACACCGAGGATGTACGGGGCTTCCGGAAGCACTATGAATGATGTTTCGCAGATAGTTTTCTCTTTCACAAATAAAATTCAACGAGAACACCATCCTCCAAACATCTGACTTCTGACGGCTCATTGTCGTGCCCGTAACGATGACGAAAGGTTGTATGTATGATTAAGGACATCAAAGAGCGGTTGGGAGAATTTAAGATTGCCGAGATATTCGGCTTGTCGATGTACAAGCCCGACACGGTGAAAATCATCGCCCGTGCTGCTGAATTTCAACAGGATTCCGCTTGCATCGTCTTCGGCGATTTTTGCGGGGATACGCTTTGCGGCGCAATCGCGGTGCATACGGATGCCGAAAAGACTTTGGCGGAAATCCGTAACATCGCCACGGACGGTGGCTGCCGACATCGTGGCGTGGGAACAGCGCTTGTTCGTGCAGCGGCGGAGCGGCTCAAAGCAGCCGGGTTTACCGCACTAATAGCGGAAACCGACGACGACGCAAAAGGCTTCTACGAAAAAACAGGTTTTCGGCTGACGGAAACTTCAGAACGCTGCGGTGTAACGCGGTATCATTTTAAGCTAAAATTATAGTATGCTGCGATTACCGCAGCGCATGAGAAAGGAACGTTATCAATGGCATTGATTGCAAAAAGACCAAAGGGCGTGGCGGACGTTGTTCCGGCGGACAGCCACAAGTGGCATACGGTCGAGAAGCTGACCGCGGAAACGGCAGAAACCTACGGCTTTGGCGAAATCCGGATTCCCACGTTTGAGTATACAAAGCTGTTCGTCCGCTCGGTGGGCGACACCACGGACGTGGTGCAAAAGGAAATGTATCAGGTTTCCACCAAGGGCGACGCGGAATATTCCCTGCGCCCGGAGGGAACGGCGGGCACGCTGCGCGCGGTGATTGAGAACGGCTTGCTCAACGAAAAGCTGCCGCAGAAGCTGTATTATTTCGTATCGTGCTTCCGGCACGAAAAGAACCAGAAGGGCAGGTTCCGCGAGCATCACCAGTTCGGCTGCGAGCTGATCGGCAGCGCCGACCCCACGGCGGAGGCGGAGCTGATCAGTCTGGCGAAAAGCGTTTTAACACGCGCAGGCATCGGCAATGTCACGCTCAACATCAACTCCATCGGCTGTCCGGACTGCCGCGTGCAGTACCAGAACGCGCTCAAGGAGTTCCTCGCGCCGCACTATGAAGCGCTTTGCGAAACCTGCAAAACGCGGTATGAGCGCAACCCGATGCGGATTGTGGACTGCAAGTCCGAAATCTGCGCGGAGCTTGTCAAGGGCGCGCCGTGCATCCTCGATTATATCTGCGACGATTGCAAAGCGCACTTTTCGGCGGTGCAGGGGCACCTTGCGGCACTTGGCATCGCGTTTGAAATCAACCCGAAAATCGTGCGCGGATTGGATTATTACACCAAAACGGTGTTCGAGTTTGTCCTGACCGCGCCGGAGGGCAACCTCACCGTCTGCGCGGGCGGCAGATATGACGGTTTGATCGAAAGCTTGGGCGGCGCGCCGACACCGGCACTCGGCTTCGGCATGGGGCTGGAACGCCTGATTATGACGATGGAAGCGCAGGGCTGCGATTTTCTCGCGCCGAAAACCTGCGATATTTATCTCGGCTCAACCGACGCGCAAACGCGCATCAAAGCAGCCGCACTCGCAGCTGCACTGCGCGCGGAGGGCTACTGGGCGGAATACGACATCGCCGGCAGGGGTTTGAAAGCGCAGCTCAAGTATGCGGATAAGATTCACGCAAAGTATTCCCTTGTGCTGGGCAGCAACGAGCTGGAATCGGGCATGGTGCAAATCAAGAACATGGAAAGCGGCGAAAAGACGGAGGTTTCCCTTGGCGAGAAGTTTATTGATGGGTTTTCCAATCTGATTGTTGCGGATTTGTTTGGGGAGTAAAAGAGTATGATGATGGCGGAAATAATGGTGCGGGAAGCCACCCCGACTGACGTAGTACAGCTCTGCGATCTCAATCTGACTGCGCTAGGCTATGAATTCAGTCTGGATAGCACCGCGGAGCGCATTGCTTATGTGTTAAAAAAGCCCGGAAATAAGATTTTTGTCGCGGAATATGACGGTATTGTGGCGGGCTATCTCCATGCGGAGGATTACGATACGCTGTATTGCGAACCGTTGAAGAACATTCTTGGGCTGGCGGTATCCGGTGCGTACCGCCGCTGCGGCATCGGCAGGACACTGATAAACGCCTGCGAGGAATGGGCGGCGGCAACAGGTGCAGCGGGTGTACGGCTGACCTCCGGCATGAGCCGAACAGGTGCGCACAAGTTCTATGAAGCGTGCGGGTATGTCAGCTGGAAGGATTCAAAAAACTTTTTCAAATTCATTGTGGGCGAATGAGTTGAATGGGGTTAAGGTAAGTTTGTCCGTACCATGAGGTAGGGTAGATTGTTTTGGCTGCTCACGAGCGGGGCATCTTTTTAGAAGTTAGCGGTTAGAAGTTGGGGCGGTGAGTTTGTTCGTACCATGAGGTAGGGGAGATTGTTTTGGCTGTTCGCAAGCGGGGCATCGCAGAAGTGGTTCCGTTCACAAGTGAACGGAGGTGGGATTGTCCGAACTTCTCAGAGGGGACGCCCTCTATCGCAGGGCGTCCCCTCTTGAAACACAGTCCGCTGGACTGTGTTTCAATTCACCTCTGTGCGGAGCTCCCGTTGGGGGTGGGGTTTCGCTGTCTGCGGACAGCGACCAAAGGCGCTGCCTTTGGAATCCGCGAACTTTTGAAAAAGTTCGATCAAAACTTTTTTTGCTCTGGCGTGCGCTTGTTTTACGGCGATTAAATTAGAAAAGAGGAAATTAGGATGGATACAATGAAAGGACTAAAAAGAACGCATTACTGCGGCGAGGTCACACAGGCGGGGCAGACGGTGGTGGTGTGCGGGTTTGCGTCAAAGGTGCGCGATCTGGGGAATCTGATTTTCATAGACCTGCGCGACCGGACGGGCATTGTGCAGCTCTCGTTCAACGACGCAACGGCGCGCGCGGTTTTTGAGAAAGCGCAGGGCTGCCGCGGAGAATTTGTATTGATGGCGCGTGGCGCGGTGATTGCGCGGGAAAAAGCAAATCCGGAGCTTACAACCGGTGCGGTGGAAATTCTCGTGGATGATCTGCGTGTGCTGTCAAAGGCGCAGACCACGCCCTTTGAGGTCAGCAATTCCGAGAAGGTCAACGACGAGCTGAAGCTGCGCTATCGCTATCTCGATTTGCGCAACCCGAAGCTTACAAAAAACCTGATTACGCGTCACGAGGTTGCGAAAGCGGCGCGGGAATATTTCTATGCCAATCACTTCCTTGAAATCGAAACCCCGATGCTCATTCGCTCCACGCCGGAGGGCGCGCGGGATTATCTTGTTCCGTCGCGGATTCACAACGGGAAATTCTATGCCCTGCCGCAGTCGCCGCAGATTTATAAGCAGCTGCTGATGATCGCGGGCTACGACCGCTATGTGCAGCTTGCGCGGTGCTTCCGCGACGAGGATTTGCGCGCCGACCGCCAGCCGGAGTTCACGCAGATCGACTTAGAAATGTCCTTTGTTGACATCGACGACCTGCTCGAAACCGCCGAGGGCTTTTTCGCGTATTTGTTTAAAACCGTTCTGGGCAAGGAAATCGCGCTGCCCATTCCGCGCATGACTTATGCGGAGGTCATGACGCGCTTTGGCAGCGACAAGCCGGACACGCGCTTTGGTATGGAAATTCAGGATGTTTCCGGTTTGGCGAAGGAAATCGCGTTCCCCGTTTTCGAGGGTGCGCTTGCCGGCGGCGGAAGTGTACGCGCGGTCGTTGCGAAAAACGCCGCGCAGGTTTATACGCG
Source organism: Oscillospiraceae bacterium (assembly GCA_047602575.1). Lineage (GTDB taxonomy): Bacteria > Bacillota > Clostridia > Oscillospirales > Ruminococcaceae > UBA1366. The sequence goes on along the minus strand of JASGGY010000003.1, from coordinate 1,193,366 downwards.
CAAAGAAATCGACAAGCTGGTTGAACACGCGCGCGGCATCGGCGCAAAGGGACTTGCCTACATCCGTTGGGCGGAGGACGCACCGACCTGCTCGTTCGCGAAATTCCTCGCCGACGGTCAGCTTGACGCGCTTGTCACAGCGCTTGGCATGGAAAAGGGCGACGTGGCGTTTTTCGGCGCGGACGAGAACGGCGTTGTGCTGCCTGTTCTGGGCGCGGTGCGCCTGATTGCGGCGAAAAAGCTCGATGCGATTCCCGCAGACCAGTACAACTTCCTGTTCATCACCGAATTCCCGTTCTTTGAATTTGACAAGGAAAGCGGCGCGTGGCTGGCGATGCATCATCCGTTCACAATGCCCCTCGAGGAATGTCTGGAATTTCTTGACACTGATAAAGCAAAGGTGCGCGCAAAGGCATTTGACACGGTACTCAACGGTGTTGAGCTGTCGAGCGGCTCGGTGAGAATCTCCGACCCCGCCCTTCAGCAGAAAATGTTCGGCTTGCTCGGGCTTTCCGAGGAAGAAATCGCCGCGAAATTCGGCTTTCTCGTGGACGCGTACCGCTACGCCGCCCCCCCGCACGGCGGCATGGGCATCGGGCTTGACCGCCTGACAATGGTGATGTGCGGCGCGGACAGCCTGCGCGACGTGACGGCATTCCCCAAGGTGCAGAACGCCAGCGAGCTGATGAGCGCTTGTCCGGCGGATGTGGATGCGAAGCAGCTAATCGAGCTGGGGCTGAGAGAAAACAATCTATAAAAAGCATAAAATTTTAACAAGCAGAACGAAAAATGGTTCTGCTTGTTTTTGTTTGAACATAAAAAGATATATGGAATGTTAATAAAATAACGACAAATGTTTGTACAATACTAACAATTGACAGGGATATTATTATAGGGTATAATAATATTGTAAATTAATTTACCAACAATCAACAAGGAGGACAAGTAAATGGTTAGCATTAAAAAAATTGTATCAGCAGTGGTAGCTTTAGCAATGATCGGTGGAACGGTGATTGCCGCGAGTGCGGCAAATCCACGAAATTACACGGGAAATACCAACAGCGCATACGATAATTTTACAATTTTCATGGGAAGTTATGAAGATGGCGGTTATACATCAAACGGATGGATGTCCTATACGTATGATAAGGATTGGATTGATGAATTTCAATTAACAGCATATGCATATTGTTCAGGGCAAAGTAAAATGGGATTTGTTTTTTTTAGCGAAAAGGAAAGTGGGTACCAGCGAGACTGCACTAGATCTATAAACACTGATAAGAAGTCCGATAAAACATATGTTAAATCGCCTCAATGGGATATAGCAAACACCACATATTTGCGTTGCGATTTTAAACCTTATATTGGGTCAGATCAAATAGGCAAACTAACCAGAAGGATCAGCACGGATATCACCGACAGCTAAATAATAATTACCGCATACCGGCAAGCAGGAAATTCTCCTGCTTGCCGGAATTGTGCGGTTTCAGGGGTAAATATGATGAAGCATTTACAGATTTCTTACACAAACCTAAGGGCGTTCATTCAAAAAAACACCACTATTTTTGTAATTTTATTTTCCAGCCTTGTTTTCACGACGATGATACTCATCTATATTTCTGTGAAACTGGATTATAATGCCGCAAGCGCAATAGCGGCAATGTCGGATTTTTCTATTGTACATATCGATAACAACGGTATGTTGACGCCGGAGGAAGTCAAGTCGCGCTTTGAGGGCTATCTTCCCGGCAAAAACGAGGATGCTTCCGCGTATGCTGTTGTAAAAGGCGAATATGACGGTGATGGGTATTCGCTGTCAGAGAGCGGAAGAACGGAAGCCCAGGCAAAAGTTCTGCTGGCCGGCGAAGCGGAATATTTAAGGGATGCACAATCGGAATTCGGCGTGGCAGATGGGCATTTTTTTACGGATGAGGAGTTGCAGAGCGGCGCTGCGATCTGTATGCTTTCTTCTGTGGAAAAAGCAGCGGGCAGGTTTAACTGCGGCGGTGTGAAGCTTACCGTTGTGGGTGCATACAACAATTCGATATCATCGTTGATGTATAAGGTGATTATCCCGTATCAAACGATGATTGCGAACGGCTTGATACCGGACGAATATATCATGGATTATCACGACAAGGATATTACGGTGACGCAGCTACGGGCATATGTGAAAGAACTGCAGGACTTGTTTCCGGAGTTGGGTGTCCAGACGGAAATAGACCTTGAGGCAAAGAACAAGTCGGACAGAATCGATTTTCAGACGCTGGCGATGCTGTTTATGCTGCTGATTGCGATTTTTAATGTTGCGTATCTGTATATGTTCGTGCTGCAGAAGCGGGTGAAGAACATTCTTGTGCTAAAGCTTTCCGGAATCAGAGGGGCTGGAATTGTACGGATATTTTTTGGTGAACTGGTGATGATTCTCCTTGCGCAGATGCTGTGCGCGTCCGTGTTGTTTCGGCTGGCGGTTTATCCGGTCATACAGAAGTATGACGTAGCATTCGGCTATGGAATCGGGATGCGGCATTATCTGTTCGGCGGTGCGGTGATGTTGGTTCTTTGTATGCTGGCGACTGCTCCGGTCGTTGCGTTTTACGGACGGATACCGCCGGTCAGAATCCGGCAGTATGTAAAAGATTAAGAAAGCGGTGACTGTGTGTATAGTAAGCTGGCTTTAAAGCAGATGAAAAAACGGTTGATAGTGACTGCCCTTGTGGTGTGTCAGTTTGCGCTGGTGATATTTCTGATCGGTATGATCAGCGGGCGCATCGCTTCTTATTTTGAAGTAACGACAATGATGAAAGGCTTATGTGGCGAACAGGATTATTATATCTATGAAAACATTTCATATGGTGAATATATAAATGAACAGGAGCAGATAATCTATGACAAATATTTCGGTGAAGCATTGGAACAGCTCAATGACGGAACGATCACATCGGAGCAATATAAAGCCATCCACCTGAAGGTATTCGATCAATACGAGAAAGAATTAAAGGAGAAATTAGGCGTTACAGATGGCGGAGCAACCGTTTTGGATAAGCTTCCCTATATTAAGCGTACAGCGGCTTATTGCGATGGCACGGCAGTCAACGGTGATGATAAATATTATATCCGCTTTTTTAACAATACAATGGCACAGGCAGTTGATGCACCTATGGCGCGGGGGGACTGGCTGGATGAAGCCGGACAGGATGCCAGCTACCTCAATGTAGTCGCTGTTAAAGGAACGGGTTATAAAGTGGGTGATGTGATTCCACTGTGTTTATATGAGAAAAATTGGGACGAAGCAACCGATACGATTACCGAGAGAACAGGAAAACAAATTCAAGCAAAAGTTGTCGGACTGCTTAACAATGAACAGTTTATATCGTATGGTATAGCATTTGGAGGAAATGATAATGGAAATTGCGAAGAATTAAGTGAAGCCTTTATGGATACGAATTTTTCAGATGATTTCTATGCAATATACGATCCGAATTCTCAGTTTTTTTCTGATTATAAAGAGAAATATGACAAGTATATGCAGAGCATGGAGAAGGGAATGGTCGTCACCTTGAAAGATGCCATCACACCCGCTGAAAAAGCAGAATTTGACCGTGCGCTTTCCGATAACCACCTCTGTTCCATGAGTATGAAAAATACCTACGACAACTCCCTGCGAGAGGAAAAGAAGCTGTTTCAGAACGATATGGTATTTTTGATTGCAGCGGCATTGATTTCCATCATTGGCATGATCGGTGTTTCCGCAATCAGCTCCATCCGTGAAATCCGCACATACAGCATTTATTACATACACGGCATGACATGGAAGGGCGCTTTGCGCATCAACGGCGCAGCCATTTTCCGGACGATGCTGTATGCATCCATCCTTTCCGTACTGATTAAGCTTGGTATTGCGGGACAAAGCTTTGTGGTGGATTATGCAGAGTATTCCGATATGGGCAGCTTTTCGGAAATGATGCTGGATTCGATGAAATTCACCGACTATTTCTTCTACACCCCCGCGGAGGTCCTCGGCAGCGTCGTGCTGGTGGTGGTTGCATCACTATGCGCGATGATTATTCCGGTTTATATTCTTAAAACCAATCCGCCGGTGCGCGTGTTAAAAGGAAATTAATCCGCCTTGCGGAAGAACAGGAGTTGCAGATTATGGTTGAACTGAAAGATGTCCGTAAAATATACAACCCGAAAAAAACAAACGAATTTGAAGCGCTCAAGGGCGTTTCGATGCAGATTCAGGACGGCGAGCTGGTCGCGGTCATCGGTAAATCCGGCGCAGGAAAATCAACGCTGCTGCACATTCTCGCGTGTATTGACAGCTTTCAGGAAGGCAATTATACCATTGACGAGCTGACAGTAAAAAAGCTGCGCGAAAAGGATTATGCGCGCATCCGCAACGAAAAAATCGGTATGGTGATGCAGGATTTCGCGTTGGTGGAGGATTTTACGGCGCTTGAAAATGTCCTGATTCCGGTTTCCTTTGCGAAGAAAAAGGTGCGGGACAAGAAGCAGAAAGCAAAAAAAGCCCTCGAAGCGGTGGGCATCGGGGAGCTTGCGGGCAAGCCGGTCAACAAGCTTTCCGGCGGGCAGAAGCAGCGTGTGGCAATCGCACGCGCAATTGTCAACGAGCCGAGTATGATTCTTGCCGACGAACCGACAGGCGCGCTTGACAGCAAAACCGGCGAGGAAATCATGGCGCTGTTTAAGGAACTCAATGCACAGGGCAGAACGGTCGTGATTGTCACCCATGATCCGAAAATCGCCGCGCAGTGCGACCGGGTGATCGAAATTTCGGACGGCAGAATTGTCGGCGCGCCGGAGAACGCGGTGTGACGGTAAAATAACTATGAATAACAGCAGTACGTCATTTTTCGGTGTACTGCTGTTTTTATTTCCGCGCGGTCGGTCGGCTGTGTTATAAAATTTTAGTCTTGTTCACCGCGAGGGCGACTGTGACGGCGGCGACGATTTTAATCAGGTCAAAGGGAATGAACGGCAGGACACAGAGCGTGCCGCCGGCGATGTGGGAAAACCACAACGTGCCGAGCAGGTAGCACAGCGCAACGGCGGGGATCATCCCCGCGGCGAGGGGGAGGAGCTTGCGCCCGCCCAGAAAACGCACCGCCAGCGAAACCGTCAGCGCCATCAGCGGGTATGCCATGATAAAGCCGCCGGTTGCGCCGAACAAAACGCCCGCGCCGCCGTGCATATTGGAAAACACCGGAAGTCCGGCGCTGCCGAGGAGGATGTAAACCAGCGTCGCGCAGGCTGCCTGCGCGGGCGGCAGAAGCGCCCCCGTCAGTAGAACGGCGAACACCGACAGCGTGATCGGAACCGCGCCGATTGGTATGGACAGCGGCGAAATCACGCAAAGAATCGCCGCGAACAATCCGGTGAACACCATGCTGCGGGTGGTGGGTCTGAATTTGATTTTATCCTGCATCAAAAATTACTCCTTTGTCATAAACTGAAGAAAAAGTATTTGCTCCTTTTTCGTGCGCTCTTATGGAATCACAAAACAGAAGCGAAATCACAAATGGGCTAAGAAAAGCACGTGATTATCTCAAAAACAATGGGTTTCCAAAGGGTACTTGTACCCTTTGGTGGGAGGTTTTATCTACCGTCTAATTCCTTTGTCATTCTATTTTAGCTTCCGCTGCCGGGCGGACGCGAACCTCGCCGCTTGAAAGCGCTTCTTCTGTGCCGTCGGGGTAGCGGACGACCAGACGTGCGCCGGCGTCGATGTCCACCGCCAGCGCAGCGCGTTCCCCCGCCGCGGAAAGCACATCCACCTGCGTGCCGAGCAGGAACGAGCGGGCGCGGTATTCGGCAAGATATGCCGGCGCGTTGTAATCCGCGCGGCTGATCAGCACGGCAAGCTCATTAAGCACCGCCGCCGCAAAGCGATTGCGCAGGTTCGCGATATCGCCGGTGAAAATGCCGCCCGCGATTTTGCGCAGGTCGTCGGGAAAGCTCGCCGCCGGCGCAAGCAGATTCGTGCCGATGCCAAGGACGGCGTATTCCAGCCCGCCGCTCTCAAAATCCAGCGCCGCTTCGGTCAGAATGCCGCAGACCTTTTTTCTGCCGACGAAAACATCGTTGACCCATTTGATCCGCGCGTCGCCGGGTGACCCGCCAAGCCGTTCGATCGCGCGGCACACGGCGACGGCAGCGGCGGTTGTGATAAAAAGCGCGTCCTGCGCGCGCATCGCCGGTCGCAGAATCACGGATAAATACACCCCGCTGTCGGGCGGCGAATAGAAATCCCTACCCATGCGCCCGCGTCCCTGCGTCTGCTCACCTGCGCAAAGCACCGTGCCCTGCAGCGCGCCCGCCTGCGCGGCGGCTTTGAGCAGGGTGTTGGTCGAGGTCACGCACGGCTCGGTTTTTACCGAAAACAATGCCCGCGCGGCTTCATCGAGCAGTGCCGTGATGCCTTGCGCGTTGAGCAAGCCGCTCTCCGCGCGCAGGCTGTAGCCGCGGTTGGTCGCCGCGTCGATGGCAGCGCCCTCCGCGCGCAGCTGGGAAATCGCCTTCCATATGGCGGCGCGCGTTACGCCCGTTTCCTTCGCCAGCTGTGCGCCGGAAATGGTTTCGCCGCGCCGCGTTTCCAGCGCCTGTAAAATCGCCGTTCTGAGTGAGAAATCCGCTCTGCTCATATGCCCTCCCATGGTGGTTTGAACTTAGTATAACAGAATAACGCACCAATGTCAACTATTAATTTGATACAAGTTGACATTGTGCTCAAAAAAACAGGCGCGCACTGCTGCGAACCTGTTTTGTTCTGTTTAAAGAAGCTTACACGGCTCAAACCGTCTGTGGTTGGGGCAGAAAAACGTCGTCGTATGTAAATTTTTTCATATCGCCCTTGTAAACCAACCGTGCGTTTTCGAGATAACGGAAATCGTCCGGCTTGACAAGCGCTAATTTCTTTTCAAACGCGGCAAGCTTGCATTCGCTTAACACATGTGCGACAAACTGGGAGCAGATAAAACGCTTTTTTCGCTGAATCGGAATCCCGAACGCGAGCGCAAACAGACCCAAAACATTGTAGCCGTAGTATTTGTTCTTGCGTTTGAAATGTGTGATCAGCGCCTCGTAGTTTTCGTACTGCTCGTCGCTTGCTTCAAAGGCGTAAATCTCGCACGGAACGGTGTTGAACATATCAAAAACGCCCAGGTCATTTTCGTTGACAAAGCCGGCAGGGAGCGGACGCGCCTTGCTGATTCTGCAAAAACTGTAAATATTTCTCAGTTCAATGTCGCACGTAACCGACGCATGATTATAGGGTGCTTTGGTGACCCATTTAATCATCCGTGCAGGCACTGTACCGGTCTGGGTTAAAACAACATAAATATATCTCGGCTGCGTGTTCATACGATTCTCCTGTGGAATACCGGAATTTGGAAGTCTGTTCGCGGCACCGCAGACAGACTGTCTGAACATGATTATACCGCTTTGTCATGATTTTGTATAGTGTTCCGCGTTGTATGTGAACAAAATTTATCGCTTCGCACAAAAGCATTTACGCGTTTTTGTGAAATCTTATGAAATTTTCGACAAAATTTTCATGTGTATAGCGCATCGAGCTGCACGGGAACAAAAAATGAAGGGCACGCACACAGCATACCCTTCACAAATTTCATGGGTGAACAAAGCAATAAAACACATAACAACAGGTTTCTAAAGAGTGCGTAGCTGCCGTGCGCGGCAGTACGGGCAACGCGCTCTGATAAAGCTATGAGCGTTGTTGTTAAGTGATGCTCACAACCGGGCGCAGCTCGATGTAGCCGCGCCAGCCCATTGGGGCGAGCTGCATCTTCGGCGCGATTTTATCGTCATAGGCATACCCGTAAACGGCAGGATTGAACGCATTGATGTGTTCCATGCAAAGCCCTACTTCTTTGTAATACTGCTCATCATCATACGGTTCACCCTGAAATACAAGGTATTTACAGGGCGCAAGCTCTATCACGTCAAAGCCAGCAGGAATTTCACCGGCGTAATCCGCCGCGACTTCCACACCGTGGGCATAAATTCCCGTTCCCGCGGGACGCAGGTTGTCGGGAAGCCATAAGCCCACCGGCTCGTAGAGCGCTTCTTTGATGCCGCAGAGAATGTCCCAAGGTGCGGGCGCGTCGGGCGTACCGCAACCGACTTCCTCGCAGTAGGCATGGTATTCGTCCGCCTGCTTGCTGAGAAACAGAATGAGCTTGCGTGCCGGACGCTCCACAATCTGTGTGAAAATAACCGCTGTTTTTTCTTTCATATCCGATTCCTCCGTATTCATTTTTTGGCGGTTGAGATAATAAAACGGAATCACCCAGCCCTGCGGCCTCGGAAACGCTGCGTATTTTTTCGGCGTAATTCCAAACGCGTTTGAAAACGCTCGCGTGAAGCCCTCGTGGCTGTCGAACACATAGTCGAGCGCAACGTCCAGAACCCTGGGGCTTCCGCCGCGCAGCACAAGCGCAGATTGAAGCAGCCGCTCGCGTCGGATGTATTCAAATGGAGATATGCCGGTGACTTCCTTGAACAGCCGCGCGGCATGAAATTGCGAATAACCGCACGCTTTCGCGAGATCGCCCGCCGTGATCGACTCTTGCAGGTGCGCGGTGATGTAAGTGCGCATCTTACACACCGCTGCCTGCATTTGCGCGTGATCCATGTCATCTCACCTCCTGTAACTTATGATACCAGAAACCGAATGCTTTTTCTTGACCGAAACTGCGGTAGTTGTGGTTCTTGAAACAAAAACAGGAGCAGCATGACGCATACTCCTGTTATCCGGAAAATCTTCCCGTTCAAGCTCTGACTTTTAACATCTAAATCTGAACGCTGTAGTTCGGTGCTTCTTTTGTGATATAAATATCATGCGGGTGGGATTCCTTTAAGCCCGCGCCGGTGATGCGGATGAACTTTGCCTTTTCGTGCAGCGCCGGAATGTCCGGACAGCCGCAGTAGCCCATGCCCGAACGGATGCCGCCGCAAAGCTGGAATACGGTTTCGGACAGCGCACCCTTATAAGGCACGCGTCCCTCTACGCCCTCCGGAACAAGCTTGCGGCTGTCCTCCTGGAAGTAGCGGTCCTTTGAGCCTTTTTCCATCGCGCCGATGCTGCCCATGCCGCGGTATACCTTAAAAGAACGTCCCTGATAGATTTCCATCGCGCCGGGGGCTTCCTCGCAGCCGGCAAGCAGCGAGCCGAGCATGACAACATTCGCACCGGCGGCAAGCGCCTTGACGATGTCGCCGGAATATTTGATTCCGCCGTCGGCAATCACGGGGATGTTGTGCTTCGCCGCCACGCAGGATACGTCGTAAACCGCCGTAATCTGCGGAACGCCGATGCCCGCAACCACACGCGTGGTGCAGATCGAGCCGGGTCCGATGCCGACCTTCAGGCAGTCCGCGCCCGCCGCAATCAGCGCTTCGGCGGCTTCTGCCGTGGCGATGTTGCCGGCAATGACGGGGGTGTTGGGGAAGTGCTTTTTCACCTCGCGCACGGCGTTGATGATGTTGCTGTTGTGACCGTGGGCGGAGTCAAGCACCAGCACGTCCACCTGCGCGTCAATGAGCGCGCCCGCGCGTTCGAGCATATTCTTTGCCACGCCGATTGCCGCACCGCAGAGCAGACGACCGTTCTTGTCGCGCGCGGAATTCGGGTACTGCACGGCTTTTTCAATGTCCTTGATGGTGATAAGCCCTTTCAGCATCCCCGCGTCGTCCACGATGGGGAGCTTCTCGATTTTATGCTTGCGCAGGATTTCCTGTGCGCCGACGAGATCCGTTCCCACGGGGGCGGTCACAAGGTTGTCCTTGGTCATGACTTCCGAAATACGGATGTTGAAATCGGTGATAAAGCGCAGGTCGCGGTTGGTGAGAATGCCGACAAGCTTTCCGTTGCCCTCGACAATCGGCACGCCGGAGATTTTATACTTTGCCATCAGCTCGTTTGCTTCGTAAACCATGCGGTCGGCGGTCAGCGAAAACGGATTGACAATGACACCGTTCTCCGAACGCTTGACCTTGTCCACCTCGTCAACCTGCTGCTCGATGGACATATTTTTGTGAATCACGCCGATGCCGCCCTCGCGGGCAATGGCAATCGCCATGCGCGCCTCGGTGACGGTATCCATGGCGGAGGTGATAACGGGCGTGTTGAGCAGGATGCTTCCCGCCAAGCGCGTCGCAAGGTTGATTTTGTCCGGCGTTACGTTCGATTCCCCGGGAACAAGCAGCACGTCGTCAAACGTCAGCCCTTCCTTTGCGAATTTGCTGTTGATGTTGGTATCAAGCATAAAATTCCTCCCCGTTTACGTTCCGAAAGACTTATAAATTATTATCATATAAGTTTACACCAAAACCCCCGACTTGTCAAGAACGATAAAATGAACAAATCCGCCGCTTTAAATTTCGCGAAAATCTGGTTTTTTCGTGTTGACAATTCTGAAACGGTGTGGTATACTTGCTTTACTTAGGCTTGAATATTTTTATAAAGCGTTGAGGAAGACAGTAGCACGCGCACAAAAGGCACAGCGAAGCGGGGAGCGTGGAAGCCCGCTGCGAGTAGGCACGCGTCGAAGATCACTTCCGAGCGCGGGGAGAAAAGGAAACGGCGTTTCCCGACTAGACCCCGACGGTTTCCCCCGTTACCGGGAGCGCGTATCAAATTGTTTTTTTCAAACAATCGTACGCTGTAATAGGTGGCTGCGGTTGCTTTCGGTATGAATGCGTCCGCCCTGTTATGGGGCGGGCGTTTTTTTGGGGTTTTAGGGATAAGGGTTTCGGAGATAGGTGGTTTGGCGGAGCATATTCTGCGCAAATAGTAAGCACACTCATAACGACAATCATAGTAAGGCAACAAATTCCTACCGCATATCAAACAATGCGAGAACGCTCAATCACACCCGCGAAACGGGTTTCCAAAGGGTGCTAGCACCCTTTGGTGGGGGTCAAGGGGGCAACGCCCCATTGGCGGGGGTATGGGGGCAGCGCCCCCATATAGTTTGCATAGAAAAGAAAGGATATGATAAAATGTATAAAAAAGTGCCGACGAATTTGAATTTTGTGGAGCGCGAGGGCGCGGTGGAGCAGTTCTGGAAAGAGAACAAAATCTTTGAGAAAAGCATTGCGGAGCGTGCGGAAGCGGCGCCTTACATTTTCTATGACGGACCGCCGACGGCGAACGGAAAGCCGCACATCGGTCACGTTTTGACGCGCGTCATCAAGGACATGATTCCGCGGTATCGGACGATGAAAGGGAATATGGTTCCGCGCAAGGCGGGCTGGGATACCCATGGACTTCCGGTGGAGCTTGAGGTGGAGAAGCTGCTCGGGCTTGACGGCAAAGAACAGATTGAGGAATACGGCATCGAGCCGTTCAACCGGATGTGCAAGGAAAGTGTATGGAAGTACAAGGGGATGTGGGAGGACTTTTCCCGCACCGTGGGTTTCTGGGCGGATATGGACAATCCGTATGTGACCTATGACAATCACTTTATGGAGTCTGAATGGTGGGCGCTAAAGCAAATCTACGAAAAAGGGCTGCTCTATAAGGGCTTTAAAATCGTGCCCTATTGCCCGCGCTGCGGAACACCGCTCTCGTCGCACGAAGTCGCGCAGGGCTATAAGGATGTGAAAGAGCGTTCGGCGATTGCGAAATTTAAAGTCAAGGACGAGGACGCCTATATTCTTGCGTGGACGACCACGCCGTGGACGCTTCCGTCAAACGTGGCGCTGTGTGTGAATCCGAATGAAACGTATGTAAAGATCAAAACGGCAAGCGGCGCGGTTTATTACCTCGCGGAATTCCTTGCGCCGACGGTAATCACCGAGGAATTTGAAACACTTGCACATTATCAGGGCAAGGAGCTGGAATATAAGGAATACGAACCGCTGTTTGATTTTGTCAAGCCCGACAAAAAAGCATGGTTTGTGACCTGCGACAATTATGTAACGCTCACCGACGGCACGGGCGTTGTTCACATCGCCCCTGCTTTTGGCGAGGATGACGCAAATGTCGGCAGAAAATATGACCTGCCCTTTGTGCAGCTCGTCGATTCAAAGGGCGAAATGACCAAAGAAACCCTCTGGGCGGGTGTGTTCTGCAAGGATGCCGATAAGGAGGTTCTGAAGAATCTCGACACACGCGGACTGCTGTTCTCCGCACCTGCGTTTGAGCATAGTTATCCGTTCTGCTGGCGCTGTGACACGGCACTGATTTATTATGCTCGCGATTCATGGTTCATCAAGACCACTGCCGTAAAGGATCGTCTGATTGCCAACAACAACACCATCAACTGGATTCCCGAAAGCATTGGAAAGGGACGCTTCGGCGACTGGCTTGAGAATGTGCAGGACTGGGCAATCAGCCGCACACGATATTGGGGAACTCCTTTAAATATATGGGAGTGCGGATGCGGACACCGCCATTCCATCGGCAGCATTGAAGAGTTAAAAGCCATGTCTTCAAATTGCCCCGATGAAATCGAGCTGCACAGACCCTTTATTGATAACGTGACAATTCGTTGCGACAAATGCGGCGGTGAAATGAAGCGTGTGCCGGAAGTGATCGACTGTTGGTTTGATTCCGGATCCATGCCGTTTGCACAGCACCATTATCCGTTTGAAAATCAAGCGTTGTTTGAAGCGCAGTTCCCCGCTGATTTTATCTCGGAAGCTGTTGACCAGACAAGAGGCTGGTTTTATAATCTGCTGGCGATTTCGACGCTGATTTTCGACAAAGCGCCGTTTAAAAACTGCATTGTTCTCGGTCATGTGCAGGATGAAAACGGACAGAAAATGTCCAAATCAAAGGGCAATGCCGTTGACCCGTTCGACGCGCTCAAGACCTACGGCGCGGATGCCATCCGCTGGTATTTTTACACCAACTCCGCACCGTGGCTGCCGAATAAATTCCACGGGAAAGCCGTCACCGAGGGGCAGCGCAAGTTCATGGGAACGCTGTGGAACACCTACGCGTTCTATGTGCTTTACGCGGAAATCGACCGGTTCGACCCCACCGCCCACACGCTGGAATTTGATACGCTGCCCGTTATGGACAAGTGGCTGTTGTCGAAGCTCAACAGCATGATCAAAGCCGTTGACGACCATCTTGGCAATTACCGCATCCCCGAAGCGGCGCGGGAATTGCAGGATTTCACCGACGAGCTGAGCAACTGGTATGTCCGCCGCGGCCGCGAGCGTTTCTGGGTAACCGGCTTGCCGCAGGATAAAATCAATGCCTACCTGACGCTCTACACGGCGCTTGTGACGCTTGCGAAATGCGCTGCGCCGATGATACCGTTTATGACCGAGGATATTTATCAGAACCTTGTGCGCAATGTGGACAAAACCGCACCCGAAAGCATCCATCTCTGTGCGTTCCCTACGGCGGACGAAAAGCAAATTGACAAGCAGCTTGAGCGGGATATGGAAGCCGTTCTGCGCATCGTCGTTCTCGGACGCGCGGCGCGCAACGGCGCAAACCGCAAGAACCGTCAGCCGCTTTCCGCAATGTATGTGCAGGCGGAAAACGCGCTGGAGGAATTCTACACCGCCATCATCCGAGATGAACTGAATCTCAAGCGCGTGGAATTCATCGCATCGGCAGCGGAGCTGGTGGAGTACACCTTCAAGCCGCAGCTGAAAACCTTAGGACCGAAATTCGGCAAGCGCTTAGGCGAGGTCAAGGCGGCGCTCGAGAAGCTCGACGGCGCGGCGGCAAAGGCAGAGCTGGACGCGACCGGTCATGTCACCGTGGCGCTCTCCGACGCGGCGGTGGAGCTGGGCGCGGACGACCTCCTCATCGAAACCCACCAGAAAGAGGGCTTCTTCACCCTCACCGACCGCGGCGTGACTGTCGCGATTGACACCACGCTGACACCGGCGCTCATCGAGGAGGGCTTTGTGCGCGAGCTGGTGAGCAAGCTGCAAACCATGCGCAAGGAAGCGGGCTTTGAAGTCACCGACCACATCCGCGCATACGTTTCCGGTAGCGAACCCATCACCGCGATCGCCGCGCAACATCATGCGGAAATCGCCGCCGAGGTGCTCGCGGACGAAATGACTGTCGGAACGGGCGACGGATACACCAAAGAATGGGAGCTCAACGGCGAGCCTGCCGTGCTCACCGTGGCAAAAATCTGACCGATTCCGCGCGTATGGGAAGCCGTACGCGCGGTTTTTTTGTCGCGCTGACATAAAATAAACTGCCGCAAGCCGGTTTTTTCAGCGTTTTTTCAGGTTGTCGTGAAAATTAACAAACGAATGAGAATTTCGGCACACATCCGGTAAAAATGACCAGTTTGGGCGCGATAAAAATGGGTATTAGCAGCAATTTAATAAATATTAATAAGAATTAATCTGAACAAAATGACGGATTACTTAATTTGTAATCGTTGTCTTAATGCAATCAAATCGGCGCAGTACGCATTCTCTACAAAAACGCAGAAAATCTTTGTGCAATATGTATGGTTTTCGTGCGTATTTACAAAAAAAAAATAATTCAAACGTTTGAGATTGCTTGACAAATAAGCGCCGGATTGATATAATTATCATTAGCTAAGTGTCTGCATTTGAACATTTGTGCCAAATAAACCGGCGGAAAATTCGCTTTTTTGACCGGAAAACACAGCAAGCACACCACCCGCCCCGCGGATGCCCTGTGCAAACTGCACAATTGCCGCAGCTTGTTCCGAATGCGCAAATTGCACAAAGCCCCTTGTACAACACGCCGGAAACGGCGGGCTGTGCAGTGCTTTCTTTTGTTAAAAACCGGTTTCAAACATGAAGGAGATGCGCGATGGATACCATCCTGCACACCAGCAAGCTGTCACGCGATTTTAAAATCGGCGACGGCAGCATTGTTTCCGCGATCAAAGGCATCGACCTGACCGTCGAAAAAAGCAAGCTGACCGTCCTGCGCGGACGCTCCGGCAGCGGCAAGACCACACTCATCAACATTTTGGGCGCACTCGACAAGCCGACCTCCGGCAAGGTTTTTTTCAAGAACCGCGATATTACCGCGCTTCCCGAAAACAAACGCGACGAGATCCGGCGCTACGATATGTCCTTTGTGTTTCAGTCCGTGGCGCTGATGAGCAGCATGACGGCATATGAAAACGTGGAGTTCGGGCTGCGGCTTGCGAATTACCCCGCCGACCAGCGCGCCAAGCGCACACGCGAGGTAATGGCGGCTGTGGGGCTTGAAAAGCGGATGTTCCACCGCCCCGGTGAGATGTCCGGCGGAGAGCAGCAGCGGGTGGCGATCGCAAGAGCGATTGCACACAAGCCCGCGGTGGTGTTTGCCGACGAACCGACTGCGGAGCTTGATACCGTCACCGGACTGCATGTGGTGAAGCTGTTCAAAAAGCTGGTTGCCGATCACGGCATGACGATCATCATGACCACCCACGACCCGAGTATGATGGATATAGCCGACATGGTTTATACCCTTGAGGACGGTGAGATCGTTGAGTGAAATGGAAACCGCTGAAAACAGCATAACCGACGCGGGTGAAAAGCCCATGATCCAATGTGAAAATCTCGTAAAAATTTACAAGACCGACGAAGTCGAGGTCGTTGCTCTCCAGGGGCTGGAGCTTGAGGTGCAGAAGGGCGAGCTGATGGCGATCGTCGGAAATTCCGGAAGCGGAAAATCCACGCTGCTCAATATGCTCGGCGGACTTGATAAACCGAGCGCCGGAAACCTTTTCGTGGACGGTAAAAACCTTCTAAAGTTCAGCGAAAACGACTACATGGAATACAAACGCAGCACCGTCGGCTTTGTCTGGCAGAACAACGCGCGCAACCTTGTTCCGTATCTGAGCGCGGTGCAGAACGTCGAGATGCCGATGCTGCTCAAGGGCGTCGCAAAACGTCGGGCAAGGGCGCTGGAGCTGCTCGAAAAGGTCGGGCTTTCCCACCGAAAAAACAGCAGGCTTGACCAAATGTCAGGCGGTGAACAGCAGCGCGTGGCAATCGCGATTGCGCTGGCAAACTCCCCGCGGCTTCTGCTGGCGGATGAACCCACCGGATCGGTGGACAGCCACACATCCCAGCTGATTCTCGATACCTTTAAAGAGCTCAACCGCACCGAAGGCATCACCGTGGTGATTGTCACCCACGATATCAAGCTTGCCAAACACATTGACCGCGTGGTTGCGATACGGGATGGAAGAACCAGCTCGGAGATTGTGCGCAAGCGATCGTATGTCGAGGAGCTCAACGAAATCGGCGATCTGGTGACGGTGGAGAAAACTGCGGAGGACGGAAGCTTTGAACAGGAAGAGCTGATTGTGCTCGACCGCTCGGGAAGGCTTCAGCTTCCGAAGGAATACATCGAAACCCTTGGCATCAAGGGAGGCGAAAAGGTCAAAGTTGAGCTTGACGGCGAAAACAAGCGCATTTTCGTTTTTAAATCGGACTAGACCCCAGGCGCGTTTTCATCCCGCGGGGGCGGCAATGAAATTTCTGCTCAAACCGTTTGATATGCTATTAATAATAGTATAAGGGCGGCGGAGGCAATAGATCGGAAAGGTGGATTCAAGGTGGAAATCACAAGGTTCAGACGCACGGTTAGTTTAGCGCTTGCCCTGACAATGTCGTTTACCATCGCAACAGGCGTGTATGCCGACGATGCGGTTGCAGCGGCGACAACCGGAACAACCGTGGTTGCGGGCTTGGAAACAAGCTATAAAGATTATTACAACGCATTCAGTCAGACAAGACCCGTACAGGAAGCGGTCATCGCCGGCAAGGACTTTACCTCTGTCAGCGATCCGGCAACCATGACGGTTGCGGATGTTGACGGAAAAACGCAGGTGCTCAACTGGGCGGCGGAAAAGGGAACGGTTACATATCAGGTGAACATCCCCACAGCCGGCGCTTATAACATGGAAATGGTATATTATGCGCTCGCCGGTAAAGCCAATGATGTCGAGTTCGGGCTGGCAATCGACGGCACGGTGCCGTTTGACGCCGCGTCCCGTCTGACGCTGAGCAAGGTATGGGTCAATGACCCCACCGACCTCGAGAGCGACGGCGTAAGCTTTCTCAAAGACTTCAAGTCCAACGACATCCGCCCGGGGCAGATCGAAAAGCCCATGTGGCAGACCAAGGACCTTGAGGACATCGACGGGCTCTACAGCGACCCGCTGATTTTCAACTTCACCGCCGGGGTTCACACCATCACACTGACCTCGGATAAGGCAAATCTCGCCATCTCGCAGATCCGTTTTTATAACGAAGCTGCGCCCGCGGCATACCAGGCGCCTTCCTCGTCGGATCTCGCGGCGACCGACGGCGTGGAAACCATCCGCCTCGAGGGCGAACAAGCTACCTACAAGTCCGACAGAGCGCTTTCGCCTACCAGCGACAAGACTACCTATCTGACTTCCCCCTCCAGCCCGACCAAGACGCTGTACAACACCATCGGCGCCGGCAACTGGTCAAAGGCAACCCAGACCGTGACATGGAGCGTCACCGTCGCAAAGGCAGGCTATTATAAGCTCGGCATCCGCGCAAGACAAAACGTGATGCGCGGCTTCTACTCCAACCGCCGCCTGACCATTGACGGCACGGTTCCCAACGCGGAGAGCGAACAGATCAAGTTCTATTACAACACCGAGTGGCAGGTTGTCAGTCCCGAAGCCGACGGCGATCCGATGTATTACTACCTCGACGCCGGCACGCACGAGATTGCCCTTGAGGTTGTTCCCGGCGAAATCGGTGAGCTGATGGGTCAGCTCGACGAGATCGTTCTGGCTGTCAACGACTACTACCGCCAGATCGTGAAGATCACCGGACCGACACCGGATAAGTACACCGACTATACCATCGCAAACGACATCCCGACGATTGTCGGCGATTTTAAAACCTACAGCGCACAGCTTAAGAGCATCAAGGAACAGATCGAAAAGCTGAGCAAGTCCGGCGGTACGGAAGCCACCACCATTGAAAAGCTTTCGATGGTTCTGGACAACTGTGTGAACAACGAGCAGAAAATCGCACAGATGGTAACCCAGCTCAAGGACAACGTCACCACGATGTCCTCCTGGATGCGCCAGTACCGCGAGCAGCCGCTCGAGCTTGACTTCATCGAGCTGACGGCACCCGATCAGGATTTCACCAGCGCGGACAAATCCTTCTTCCAGTCGCTAAAGTATGCAATCCTTGCTTTCATCGGAACATTCTTCAATGACTACAACCAGATCTCCGATGTATCCGGCACGGATTCCCTCAAGGTCTGGGTAATGCTTGGACGCGACCAGGCACAGGTTGTGAAGCAAATCACTGAAAGTGACTTCAACCCCACCTCCGACGTCAAGGCGGCAATCAGCCTTGTACAGGGCGGCGTGCTGGAAGCAACGCTTTCCGGACGAGGGCCGGATGTGGTGCTGTTCCTGGGAAGCGACTTCCCGATTCAGCTTGCGGCGAGAGGTTTGCTGACGGATATTTCCTCGTATCCGGACTTCAACGATGTCATGACGAGATTCTCGAAGAATGCGGGCACACTGTATACCTATAATAATAATGTATACGGACTGCCGGTTTCCCAGAGCTTCCCGATGCTGTTCTACCGCAACGACATCCTCACCGACCTTGGAATCGACGCGAAGACTTCCCTTCAGACTTGGGACGGACTCGACAGCGTGATGCCGGTGCTGATGCGCAACTACATGGAAATCGGTCTGATTCTCCCCGTTCTGACGAGCGTCAACGGCGTGGCAACCGTCCTCAACACCACCGAGGCGGGCAACACCTTCGCAACGCTCCTCATCCAGCAGGGTCTGAACTTCTTCAACAGCGACCTTTCGAAGACTGCCTTTGATTCCCAGGCAGCGGTTGATGCGTTTACGAAGTGGACCAGCTATTACAATGATTATGACTTCAAGCAGACGTATGACGCGTTCACCCGGTTCAGGACCGGTCAGATGCCGATTGTCATCAACAACTATGCCTTCTACAACCAGCTTGCCGTTGCCGCTCCCGAAATCAAGGGTGAGTGGGGTATGATGCAGATGCCCGGAACCGTTCAGGCGGACGGCACCATCAACCACTCTTCCAACTCCGCAGGCTCCGGCGGGTTCATCTTCAAATCCTGCGAGCATCAGGAAGCCGCATGGACTTTCCTGAAATGGTTTACTTCCACCGAAACGCAGGTACAGTATGCAAACGACATCGAATCCTTCTTAGGGCTGCTCGGACGCTTTGAAACCGCAAACATTGAAGCGCTTAAGAGCCTGTCATGGTCGTCCGATGAGCTCGACCTTCTGACCGCACAGCTCACCAGCCAGGTGGAAATCCCGATCATTCCCGCATCCTATGCCGTGACCACCAACCTCATGAACGCATTCAGACAGGTTGTCAACCACGCAGAGAACCCGCGTGACACCCTCATGTGGTACAACAAGGACATCAACAGTGAAATCGAACGCAAGAACGACGACCTGAAGCTGTCACAGGAAGATTAAGGGGGGAGCAGATAGAAATGTCCAGCAATAACAGAGAAAACACCCCGGCAAACAAGCAGGGCTATATCCGCTATAACCTGCACATGATGAGGGTCAACGCAACCAGCTATGGCATGCTTGCACCTTTCATGATTCTGTTTACGATTTTCACAATCATTCCGGTTGTGATGTCGCTGCCGATCGGTTTTACAAACTTCAACATGGCGCAGTTCCCGAAATTCGTCGGGCTGTCCAACTTCTACACGCTGTTCCTCAACGACGACGTCTTTATGACCGCCGTCAAGAACACCCTCATCATGGCGGTGTTCACAGGACCGCTCAGCTACGCGCTCAGCTTTATCTTAGCGTGGCTGATCAACGAAATGCGTCCGTGGATGAAAACATTCTTCACCTTCGTGTTCTACGCACCGTCCATGACGACCTCCGTCTATGTCATCTGGCAGTTGCTGCTCTCCGGTGACCAGTACGGTTACTTCAACTCCATCCTCCTTGACCTGGGTATCATCTACTCGCCGGTTCAGTGGCTGACGGATACGAAGTATATGCTCATTGTGGTCATCATCGTTCAGCTGTGGATCTCCATGGGCGCCGGATTCCTCGCACTGCGCGCAGGCTTCCAGACCATCGACCGCACGATGTATGAAGCGGGCGCAATCGAGGGCATCAAGAACCGCTGGCAGGAATTGTTCCTCATCACCGTCCCCTCCATGGGACCCCAGCTCCTGTTCGCGGCAGTCCTCCAGATTTCCGGTATGTTCACCGTCGGCGTCGTGGGTCAGTCCCTGTTGGGCATTCCGTCCACGGACTACGCCGCGCATACCATCATGAACCACGCAACATTCTTTGGCTGGATCAAGTATGAAATGGGCTACGCATCGGCAATCTGCTTTGTATTGTTTGCGGCAATGCTGATCGTAAATCACGTCATAACGTCCTTCCTCAATAAATTTACGGATTAGGGGGTGCTGCTGAAATGGGTAAAAACAAAAAAGCCAACATTGAAAAACTCAGAGTCAGTTCGACTGCGCGAAAGATCAATGCGTCGCTGGGCGGCAACATCACCATCTTCGTCTTTCTGTGCCTGACCGGACTGTTCATGATCTTCCCGCTGTATTATGCGGTGATCCAGTCTTTAAAGCCGATTGAGGAACTGTTCGTATTCCCGCCGAAGCTCTATGTGCTGGCGCCGACGTTCCGCAACTTCTCGGATATGTTCAAGGTGGCATCCACCCTGATTCCGCTGTCCAGACCAATTTTCAACAGCTTTGCCACCACAATTGTGGTAACCGCAGCCAACGTGTTCGTATGCTGCTGCGCAGGCTTCGTTCTGGCGAAAATCAAATTCCCCGGCTCGAAAATCTTAAACCAGATCATCGTCCTCGCCCTGCTGTTCTCGTCGCAGGCAACCTGGATCATGCTTTTCCTCGTGATGTCCTCGCTGAACATGATTGACACCGTCTGGGCAATCGTTCTGCCGAACATCGCCACCGCACTTGGACTCTTCCTCATGCGTCAGAGTATGTCGCAGATCCATGACTCAATGATCGAAGCCGCGCGCGTTGACGGTGCGGGATTGTTCAAGACCTGCTGGTCGATCGTGGTGCCGAACTCCAAGCCGGCAATCATGACACTGATCATCTTTGCGTTCCAGGGAACATGGAACTACAACGCAGGCGCTTTGATTTATTCTGAGGAGCTGAAAACCCTCCCCACTATCATGCAGCAAATTTCCGCGGCAGGTATCGCCCGTCAGGGTGTAACCTTCGCAACCGCCGTTGTGCTTATGATACCGCCTCTGGTTGTTTTCCTGATTGCACAGGGTAACGTTATGGAAACCATGGCGAACTCGGGTATCAAGGATTAACCGGACAACGATCCGAATTAAATAAGGAGATAGGTGATAGAAGTGCGCACACGAACGAAAGGCTTCGTCAGAAAAATCATCAGCGGAACACTGGCCGCTGTCATCGCGGTTTCCACAATGGCGACCACGGTATTTGCAGACGATCCTTATACCACATACAGCTACGACTACTGGCTTGACCCGATTCCGTCGCAGAGCGTTTACCGTGTGGATTCCGCCGTCAGCGGCACCGAAATGGGACTTTCTGCCCTCTCGGACAAAACCAGCCCGCTCTATATCAGCGACACAGAATCGGATATCCTGGATTCGCCGCAAGATATCTACTACGAGGAAACGCTCAAGAATTTCTGGATTGTCGATTCCCAAAACCAGCGCATTCTGCGTACGGATGAAAACCTGAAGATCATCGGCTGCTATAAGACGATGATGGGTGCCAAATCCGGAACACTGGAATTGAAAAAGCCGGGGGGCGTGTTCGTAAAAGTTGACAGTGCGGGTGTTCCCACCATGTACATCGCGGACACGGAAAACTCCCGCGTGGTCGTTGCGACGGTCACCGGCGCGCTGACCTGCAGCGTGACCATGGAGCTGACCATTCCTGACGCAGATATCTACACACAGAAGTCCAAAAGCTTTACTCCCTCAAAGGTACTGGTTGACGACGTGGGAACCATCTATGTCGTGGTTTCCTCCATCAACACCGGTTCGGTTGTGTTCAATAAAAAAGGTGAGTTCACCGGATTCTACGGCGCAAACCGCGTTGCGGTGACTGCCGATATCATCAAAGAGCGCATCTGGCGGATTTTCAAATCCGACGAACAGCTTTCCTCCATGGTGCGCAACGTGCCGACGGAGTATGCGAACTTTGACATCCGCGACGGCTTCATTTACACCGTCACCGAGGCGTCAAACACCGCGACCGATGCCGTGAAGAAGCTCAACGCCGGCGGTTATAACACATGGGATAACGAAGTCGGAAACAAATACACCTTCGGCGATACCTTCTGGGCAGAGGAATATGTCAGCGGCGACACCGTTGTGTATTCCACGCAGCTGACCGATATCGACGTGATGGACAACGGCAACATCAACATCATCGACTTCACCAGCGGACGCGTGTTCCAGTATGACAAATACGCGAACCTCATCGCGATTTTCTCCTCGAATTCATCCGGTAACTCCGCGCAGCTCGGAACGGTCGATTCCATCACCGCGGTCGAATCCAAGGGTTCGGAAGTTTATGTGGTTGACTCGTCAAAAGACAACATCACCATCTTCACCGAAACCGTGTTCGGCAAATACGTACATAAAGCATTTGCGCTTTATGACGAAGGCAAATACACCGAAGCCGAAAACGACTGGGCAGAAGTGCTCAAGCGCGACGGAACCTACACCATGGCATATGTCGGACTGGGAAAAGCTTATCTGGGCGAGGAAAAATACAAGGATGCCATGGATAACTTCAAGGAAGCCTATGACCAGCTCAACTACGACAAGGCGTTCCGGTATTACCGTGAAGCATGGCTGCGTGATAATTTCAACAACATCCTTATCGGCGTCCTGATTTTCATCCTCGTTGTGATGGTGGTGAAAAAACTCCGCAAACGCGGCTATCTGCATCCGATTGCGTTTATTTCGCGCAAAATCTTTAAGTAAGGGGGAACGAAACTTATGTATGATTTTACTCGCCTGGGTTGGCTGAAGCACTGTATCTATCACCCCCTGGAAGGCTTTGAGGATTTACGCTGGAAAAAAGAAGGCTCTCTGCGTGTGGCAATGGCCATTGTACTGCTGCTGTTCATCGCGATGGTTGCCAACCGGCAGCTCATCGGATTCGCTTTCAACAGCTCTTATGTCAAGGTATTCAACGTTGTGCCGCTTCTGGTGCGCAGTGTGGTTTACTTCTTCTCTTGGGTCATCGCGAACTGGGCGGTCTGCACCCTGTTCAGCGGCGAGGGAACGATGCGGAAAATCTGCATCTACTCCGCATATGCGCTGGTTCCTTACGTCGTCTGCGTCTTTGTGATCGTTGCTTTGTCCAACGTCCTGATCATCGATGAAGCGGTATGGCTCATGGGCATCTATTACTTCGGAATGATCTGGTCAGTGCTGCTGATGTTCAACGCCATCAAAGCCGTGCATCAGTACAGCGTTATCAAAACAGCGATTTCAATTTTCCTGACGATTGTCGTGATGCTGATCATCCTGTTCCTGGCTGTGCTGCTGCTCTCCTTGTTCCAGCAGGTGATGGTATTCGGCTTCTCAATTTACACTGAGATCGCCTATAGGATAAGAGGCTGATGAAAGGATGGTGTTAAACATGCATAGCAGAATCAGAAAGCTCATCGTATGTGCATTGGTTGTAACCATGCTTGCACCGCTCGGCTCGCTTTCCGCTTTCTCAGACGACGCAACAACAACCGCAACCACAGGAACCACCGACGCAACCGGCGACGAAACCGGTGAAGCCACTGCGGAAACCGGCAACGGACTCCCCGCGAAAATCACCGACGCACAGGCAGTCGCAGCCTGCAAAGAGGCGATGAAGAACGATCAGTTCATCGTTTATGTGGACGAGGAGAACGACAGAGTCGGGCTTTTCGTCATCGCAACCGGCAAGTACTGGTGGTCAACACCGATCAATGCCCTTGCCGATGATACCATCATCGACAAAGCGGACAACGAACCGATGAACGACGAGCGCCGGGAAAGACTTCTGTCAAACGTTGTCATCACGTATCAGTCCATGAAGGAAAAGGGCGAGCCGGATACCCTGTATTCTGGCAGCAAAGCAACCGTTTCTTATAAAATCAGCACCAACCAGATCACCGCGACCTACAAGTTCAAAAAAGGCAGCGCGCAGATTGCGGACATCCCGCTGGTGTATACGCTCGATGCCACCGGTCTGACGGTCAGCGTCGATACCGCGAATATCGTTGAGAAAAACAACTCCACCGTTGACGGCTACCGCCTGCTTGAAGTTTCGATCACACCGAACTTCGGTGCGGCACCGACGACCGACATTGCGGGCAATCCGGTGGAAGGCTATATGGTTGTTCCTGACGGAAGCGGCGCAATCATCAATTACAACAACGGTAAAGGTCATTATCAGCCCTATATTCAGCAGCTTTACGGCAAGGATCTCACCCCCGTTCCCGCAACCGCACCAGCTGTGACCAAACAGGCATATCTGCCGGTTTGCGCAACGGTTTCCGGAAATGACGGACTGGTGATGATCGCAACCGACGGCGATTCGTTCGCAAGCATTCAGGCGAATGTATCCGGCGATAAAACCGAAAAACAGTCCTATAATAAAGTCGGCTATACCTTTGAAGTGCGCAGCACAGACAAGTACTTTATGGCTGGCGCGGGAACAGAAGGGCTCAACGTCATTGAAAAGGGCGATATCAAAACCGATCGGATCGCCGTGAAGTTCTGCCCCGTTTCAAACGATGCCGGCGTCAACGTTGCGGACGTCGCACAGTTGTACCGCAATTACCTCATCTCCACCGTGGGCTTGACCGATAAGGCGGAAGCCAACAAAACCAGCTTCTACCTCGATCTTTACGGCGGCGTGCTGAAGCAAACTTCTGTCCTTGGCATCCCCTTTGATCTGAAAACAAGCATGACCTCTTTCAGCCAGAGCGACGAGATCATCAAGATGCTCAAAGACAGCGGCATTTCCAACATCGTCACCAACCTCAATGACTGGACGGACAATGCGATCGACCAGAACAT
This sequence comes from Oscillospiraceae bacterium, assembly GCA_047602575.1. Classification (GTDB taxonomy): domain Bacteria; phylum Bacillota; class Clostridia; order Oscillospirales; family Ruminococcaceae; genus UBA1366. The sequence continues at coordinate 1,168,280 of JASGGY010000003.1, read as the reverse complement.
CTCCACCAAAGCGGAAGCCTCCGACGAGCTTGGCGGCGAGGACGATTTCAGCGCACTCATCAACAAATACGCCGGCAGCGATGTGACCATCTACCCCTCGCTGAGCAACCTCACCATGGCGGGCAGCACCTGGGGCTACTTCACGTTCTCGAAAACCGCCGTGCGGATTTCCAACTCCTTCTCCAGACAGCCGGAGTTCTCCCTCAACTACAAGCGTGCGCTCACCGGTGTAACACCCGCGCTGCTCACGCCGACGGCTTACGCAAAGGTGTTCAGTCAGATGATTGACTCCTTCTCCGGAAACGATCTTGAAAACATCGGCTTCGGCGGGTTCTCCGACACGCTGAGCAGTGACTTCTCGAAAAAGCATTCCTCCAGCCGTGACGAAACCATGGCGACAATCATCAAGGGCTATCAGGATGCACAGGCAAGCAAGAAGTCCATCATTGCCGATGAAGCAAACGCCTACATCCTGCCCTACGTCGATCACATCACCAACGTGCCGGTTTACTCGAGCAACTTTGATATCGAGGATGCCTCCGTTCCGCTGTACCAGATGGTTGTTCACGGCTATATCCCGTATTCAACCACCGCGATCAACGCAAGCTCCAATTCCAGCGAGCTGTTCATGCTTGCGATTGCGTCGGGTTCGGGACTGCATTACGACATGATTTATGAGGATGCGGCGAAAATCAAGGATACCGACTACAATAAGCTGTTCTTTGCGAATTATAAGGGCTGGATCAATACCGCAAGCGCCGAGTATAACGCGGCATCCGAAGTTCTGAGCAAGGTCAGCGACATGGTGATCACCCGCTACGAGATTGATCCCACAACCGGCGTCATTACCACCACTTATACCTCAAAAGATGGTGCCGAGAACGTGACAATCAAGGTTGATCAGACCAAACAGAGCATTGACGTGGACGGCGTTCCTTACGACGTCAGCGGAATTATCGGGGAAGGAGGCTTACAGGGCTGATGAGTAACAAAAACAATAAACCAACGGCAGACGCAGAGGAACTTGCACAGGCAGCTTCCGCGGAAGAAAAAGCCCTGACGCCGGCAGAGGAAATTCCCGCAGAAGAAGTGCAGGCGGAAGTTTCAGCAGAAGAAACCGCTGTGCCTGCGGAAGAAGAACTCCCCGCGGAGGAAGCGCAGACGGCAGTGTCATCTGAAGAACCCGCAGCATCTGCGGAAGAAGAAATTCCCACAGAAGAAGCACAGACGGAAGAACCGGCGGAAGATGCAATTTCTGAGGAGATTGCAGAGGAAAGCCCGGCGCAGGTACAAGAGGAAAGTAAATCCAAGGTCTTGATTTCCTCCGGTGACGCAGCGGTAGGCTTCACACAAGCACCGCGCGACGCGAAGGCGCCCAAGCCCACCCGCATCTCCTATGAGAGAAGAAAACAGCTTTACGGCTACGGCTTTATCGCCCTTTGGGCAATCGGCACGATTTACTTCTTTATCATGCCGCTGATCACCTCCATCCGGTGGTCGTTCTACGACACCAAGCCGGTTGAAGGCTCTATGGAGCTGACGAATTTCGGCATTCACAACTTCCGCGACGCATTGTTCCAGGATCAGAATTTCAGCGAGGATCTCGTCGGCGTTCTGGGTATGACGGCACTGAAAACCCCGTTGATCGTCATCTTCTCCATCTTCATCGCCGTCATCCTCAACCAGCGGTTCAAAGGAAGGACCTTTGCCCGTTCGATTTTCTTCCTGCCGGTTATCATCGCAACCGGACCTGTCATCAATATCATCAACGGTAACATGGATACCGGCGGATATTCCGGAGGCTCCGAGCAGTTCAACTCCATGTTTGAAACCGACTTAGTCGGAAAGCTGCTCGCCTTTATCGGTATCTATGACATCAGTGATGCGCTGACAACGGTCATCACGACCGTTACAACGGACATCTTCAACCTGGTTTGGAACGCAGGTATCCAGATTCTGCTCTTCCTGTCGGCATTGCAGACGATTCCGCCGTCCGCAAAGGAAGCCGCCAACATCGAGGGCGCGACCGGATGGGAATATTTCTGGAAAGTCACGATCCCGTATATCAGCCCAATGGTCATCGCGGCATTCGTTTACACCGTTGTCGATTCGTTCGTTGACCCTGCAAACGAAGTTATGACCAACGTTCTGGCACAGCGCAGCAGCTGGCAATTCGGCAAAATGAGCGCAATGGCATGGATTTACTTCCTCATCGTGGGAATCGTTCTGGCGATCGTTGTCGCCATCATCAACAAGTTTGTTTATTATGAAGTTGAATAGGGGGTGGTAGAAAATGGCTACAGCAAGAGAAGAAAGAAAATTCGAAAAGCAAATGGCGGCTGAAAAGAAAGCACGCTATCATGAAATGAAAGCAGCCGGTAAACTGCCAACCCTTCATCCGGAGCAAATCCGCTATCAGCGCAGAAAGAAAATGCTGAGCATCATCTGGCCGATTTTCCGTTTCCTGATTTTATTCGGTCTGTGCTTTGTAATCCTCTATCCGCTGATGTTCATGCTCTCAACGGCGTTCCGCCCCAACGAGCAAATGAACGACCCCACCATCGTGTGGCTGCCCAAGTCGCTGACCATCGACAACATCAAACGCGTGTGGGATCTGATCGATTACCCCGGAACGATGCTTGACACCGTGACGCTCAACATCGGCGCATCGATTCTCCAGGTTGGTACCTGCGCACTGACCGGCTACGGCTTCGCACGGTTTAAGTTTAAGGGCAGAAACCTGATGTTCGCGATTGTCATGCTGATGATCGTCGTACCGCCGCAGATCCTCGCAATCCCGCAGTTTATGAACTTCCGGTATTTCGACCTGTTTGGCATCGGCAATCTGCTGAATCTCCCGGACAAATCCCTCGCAAACTTCTACGGAAGTCCGGTGACGATCTACGCACCGGCAATTCTCGGAAACGGCATCCGTGCGGGACTGTTTATCTACATCTTCCGCCAGTTCTTCCGCGGGCTTCCCAAAGAGCTTGAGGACGCCGCTTACCTTGACGGCTGCGGTCCGCTGAGAACCTTTGTCAGCATCATGATCCCCAACGCAAAATCCTCCTTCCTGACGGTGTTCCTGTTCTCAATCGTGTGGTACTGGAATGACTTCTATGTAACCACGCTGTTCCTCGAGGAAAACACCACCATCGCGCTGATGCTGACGAACCTTCAATCAGCCATTCAGTCGGTTATGTTCGCAAACCAGTCTCCGGGCATCCGTGAACTGATTGTGTGGCTGGAATCCGGCTGTATCCTCGCAATCGCACCGATTCTGCTGATGTATATTTTCTTACAGAGATATTTCATTGAGGGCGTTGAACGCTCCGGTATCGTCGGCTAAACAGACAAAAAGCGCTCCACCCAACGGTGGGGCGTTTTTCAATACCATTACTTGGGCGGCGTAGATTTTCAATAAAAAGCGTTGCGCCGGACACAAGAATGTGATACAATGAAGATAACAAACGACTTCGCGAAAGAAGCAAAAGGAGAACTGTATGGAACAAAACTGCGCATCCCTGCTTTGGTATCAAGCCCCCGCTGCGGACTGGAACGCGGCGCTTCCCGTCGGCAACGGCAGAATCGGCGGGATGGTGTTTTCCCGCCCGCTGTATGAAACCATCCAGCTTAACGAGGATTCCATCTGGTCAGGCGGCGCAAGAAAGCGCAACAACCCGCAGGCGCTCGAAAACCTATCGCGCGTGCGCACGCTGCTTGCACAGGAGAAAATTGAGGAAGCCGAGGAGATCGTCTGGGATTCCTTTGTCGGAACGCCGGTCAACCAGCGCCATTATCAGCCGCTGGGCGAGCTGACAATTGCTCACACCGGGCTTGGCGCGCTGACGGCATATCAGGGGAAATACAACCACAGCATGCTGGAGCATCCGGCGATCGCAAACCCAATGGAGGGCATTTCCGGCTATCAGCGCAGCCTTGACCTGAACACCGCCCTTTGCACGACCGTCTATACCGTCGGCGACACAACCTACACCCGCGAGGTGTTTGCGTCAAGTCCCGACAATGTGCTGACGGTGAACCTGACGGCGGACAAGCCGGGCGTGGTGAGCATCAAGGTCGGCATCGACGGGCGCGACGACGACTTCACCGACAATTCGCCCGTATCACAGGATTGTATTTTTTACTGCGGAAGCGCCGGCGGGGCGGGCGGCATCCATTTTGCCGCTTACATCAAAATCGCCGCACAGGGCGGGCGGATGTTCCCGAACGGCTCGTATCTGTGTGCGGAGGGCTGCGACGCGGTAACGATCGTGGTGTCGTGCCGGACAAGCTACCGCTTTGCGGAATACCAGGCGCTGGCGGTACTCGACTGCGAGCGCGCGCTGGAGTCGCCGTATGAAACGCTCAAGCAGCGGCACATTGAAGACTATCAGAATTACTACAACCGTGTGAAATTGTCGCTGGGGGAAAGCGTGGGCATTGTCGCGGCGCTTCCGACCGACGAACGCCTTGCGCGCTTAAAAGAGGGTGGCGAGGACAACAAGCTCTTTGAGCTTTATCACAACTTCAGCCGCTATCTGATGATTTCCGGCAGCCGCGAGGGAACGCTGCCCATGAATTTACAGGGCATCTGGAACAAAGATATGTGGCCCGCGTGGGGGTGTAAATTCACCATCAACATCAACACCCAAATGAATTACTGGGGCGCGGAGCAGTGCGCTCTGCCGGAGCTGCACAGCCCGCTGTTCGACCTCATCGAGCGGATGCGCCCCAACGGACGCGACACCGCCCGGGAGATGTATGACTGCGGCGGCTTTGTCTGCCACCATAATACCGACCTGTGGGGTGACACCGCGCCGCAGGATTTATGGCTGCCCGCCACGCAGTGGCCGATGGGCGCGGCATGGCTGTGCCTGCACATCTGGGAGCATTACCGCTTCACCCTTGACAACGCCTTTCTCGATGAGAGATTTGACACGCTCAAGGAAGCCGGTGCGTTTTTTGTGGACTTCCTCACCCTTGATGCAAAGGGCAGGCTTGTGACAAGTCCTTCCGTGTCGCCGGAAAACTGCTACCGCACCGCGTCCGGCGCGACGGGATCGCTTTGCATTGCGCCGTCCATGGACAGCCAGATTATTTTCGCGCTGTTTTCGGCAATCATAGAAGCAGGACTGATTCTCGGACGTGACATCGAGTTTGTCAAAAAGCTCATCGCCCTGCGCGACCGGCTTCCCAAGCCGGAAATCGGGCAGCACGGTCAGATCATGGAATGGGCGGAAGACTATGACGAGCCCGAGCCGGGACACCGCCACATCTCGCAGCTGTTCGCGCTCTACCCCGCCGAGCAGATCACCGCGCGCCACACAAAGGAGCTTGCCGATGCGGCGCGCGCGACCATCCTGCGCAGGCTTTCCCACGGGGGTGGGCACACGGGCTGGAGCCGCGCGTGGATCATCAACCTCTGGGCGCGGCTGGGCGACGGGGAGCGCGTTTATGAAAACGCCTGCGCACTGCTGACGCACAGCACAAGCGTCAACCTCTTTGATATGCACCCGCCGTTTCAGATCGACGGCAACTTTGGCGGCGCGGCGGGCATCACTGAGGCGCTGCTCCAAAGCACGGCGGGGGAAATCCTCCTCCTGCCCGCCCTTCCCGCGCAGTGGGAGCAGGGTGAATTCAGCAATCTGCGCGCGCGGGGCGGTTTCACCGTGTCCTGCCGCTGGGCGCAGGGCAAGGTGACAAAGGCAGTGCTGCTTTCCCGCAGCGGACGGCAATGCCGGCTGGTTGTGCCGGGCGGCGGAAAAATACTGCGCGACGGCATCCAAATCGCCGTGACCGAGGAAAACGGCGCACTGTGCTTTGATACCGAAGCAGGTGCTTTTTATGAACTGATCCGCTGAGTGCGGAGGAACAGGAAATAACCATGCAAATGCCAAAGCTTTTCCGGCGCGCCGCGATCTGCGCAGCCTGCGCAATCGTGCTGACGGGCTGTGCGGGGGAATTCACCGCCGTGTCCGAGCCGTCCTCTTTTATGGAACAAACAACCGCGGCGACATCCGCGCCGCCCGCCGAAACCGCCGTCACAACCGCCGAGCAGGCGGTGCTGACCCGCACCCCCGTGGCTTACACACCCTTTGAAAAAACCTATGAAGCCGAATCGGGTATACTCTCCGGCAACGCGAAAACCGCCGAAATGGAAAATTCATCTGGAGAAGCCGTCGGTTATGTGACAAGACTCGACGACGCGGGCGACGGCTGGGCATTAGAAATCACCGTTGATACCGCGCAGTATTACAGCCTTACCCTGCGCGTCTGCGCCGACAAACAGGCGAAAAACGGCGTGCTTGCTGACGGCGCGCCGGTGGGCGAGCTGGCCTGCGCCGGAAAAAGCGGTTTTTTGAGCTATACCTTTGATAATCTCTATCTTACCGCCGCAACGCACACCATCGCGTTGGAAATTGGTGACGGCGGGATTGGGATCGATTCCCTCACCCTCACGGCAAGCAGCACGATTTCTGACTTGAGCGTCGGCTTTGACGGCGGGAATATCCCCACGCTTTCCAATAAAAAAGCTGATGCGCGCACCGCGCAAATTTACACCTATCTTTGCCGCCGTTTCGGCGGGTCGGTGTTAAGCGGTCAGTTTGTCACGCCCGGCTCGAACGCGGAAATCGCCGCCGTTTACAACGCGACCGGCTTGTATCCCGCCATCCGTTTCAGCGACATGATGCCCTATACCGCGGAGGGGATGGATGCGGACGACGTGCAGAATGCCGTGGAATGGAGCCGCATGGGTGGGCTGGTCGGCTACGTCTGGCACTGGGCGGCGCCGGGCGATGCGAAAAACGCATTTTACAGCAAGGACACCGCCTTTAAGCTCTCCGACGCGGTGACGGATGTGAACATCGCCCGCCTTGACGAGGATCAGCTGGAAAGGCTCTGCGCGCAGGGAAAAATCAGCGAAAGCTGCGTGGCACTGGTCAAGGACATCGACAAGGTTTCCGCGGAGCTTGCGATTCTCAAGGAACACAACGTCACGGTGCTGTGGCGGCCTCTGCATGAGGCGGGCGGCGGCTGGTTCTGGTGGGGCGAGGACAAGGCAAGCTATCAGTGGCTGTGGAAGCTGCTCTATGAGCGGCAGACGGCATATTTCGGGCTTGACAACCTCATCTGGATCTGGAACGCGCAAAACGCGGACTGGTATGTGGGCGACAATTACTGCGACATCATTTCCGCCGATATTTACGGTGACGCGGCAAACACCGGTCAGATCAATGCCTTTCTGGCGCAGACGAAAATTTCGCCGAACAAGCCCGTTGCGCTTTCCGAGTGCGGCGATGTGCCGTATGCGGAGAACATGGTGCGGGACAAGGCGATGTGGAGCTGGTTTGCCGTGTGGAGCGGCGATTATATCATCAATCCGGACGGCTCGCTCAACGAAGCCGTCAACACCCGCGCGGAGCTTGTGAAGCTTTACAGCAACAACATCGTCATCACCCTCGACGAGCTTCCGGAATTCACCGGCGATGAAAATGAAACGGATCAGACTTTAGATTAACCTTAGTCAGAGGGTTTCACCCTCCGACACCACCCACCAAAGGGGGCATGCCCCCTTTGGAAACCCTTTGTTTTGTTGATTAGTACGTTGTTTACTCATATGAAATGGATTGATTTTATTCTTTGTGCTTCTCTCACTGCATTCCCTGATTTAAAAATCATGTGGCTTAATCAAAAGATTCATTCTGACTGATTCCTAAATGAATAAAAAAGCACTCCCCTGCGGATACTAGCTGTGTATTTTACCGCAGGGGGAGTTTTTTATGCAGTTAAGCAATACGCAGTACGAGGAGCTTTACAAAAACGCGTCGGCGAAAACCAAGTCCTATATCACCATCCCGAAGGCGTTTGTCATCGGCGGGTTGATTTGTGTGCTGGGGGAGCTGATGCTCAATTACTATCATCGCTGGGGCTTAAGCCTTGACAACGCGCGACTACTTTCGTCGGTGACGCTGGTGTTTCTGGCGGCACTTCTGACGGGCTTGCGTCTTTATGACAAAATCGCCAAGCACGGCGGCGCGGGAACGCTCGTGCCCATCACAGGCTTTGCCAACTCCGTGGTTGCGCCGGCGGTGGAATTCAAGACGGAGGGCTTTGTGCTGGGACTGGGCGCGAAAATTTTCATCATTTCAGGACCGGTGATTCTTTACGGAACAGTCGCATCGGTGATTTACGGGCTGATTTATTATTTTCTGAAATAGCAACAAAATACGGTTGTATTCCATAAGGCGGCGTGGTAAAATAAAGCGGATGAAACAAAAACCGTTCGGCTAGACCGACGGTTTTCAATGCGGTTCATCCGCTTTTTTATGGGGGAATGCTCATGCTATCCGAACTGCTGACACCCGCCGACTGCAAAAGCTGCCGGCTCTGCTGCTCCTTTGACAGCTATGACCTTTGGGAAACGCCCGTCATTGACGACCCAACGCGCGATTTGATTCAGACAAAATTTAATCCCGCGCAGCCGTTCATCGACTGCGGGGATTACGCGCTGCTGCGCCTGACAAGAGAGGCGGACGAGGACTTGTATTACTGCTCGATGCTCGACCGCGCAACGGGCTGCAAAATGGGCGCAGACAAGCCCTTTGACTGCAGAATCTGGCCGCTGCGCGTGATGGAATTTGAAAGCAGGCGCGTGATTGTGCTGTCGCCGGTGTGTCCGGTGATGATCACAAGACCTCTTGATAAGCTTTCCGCACTGGCACGGAGATTAGCGCCGATGATTTTTGAGCAAGCGGATAAAACCCCCCCGATCGTGAAAAAATATCTTCCGCAGTATCCGATTTTGTTCGTGGAATGTGGGAATCATAGGTAAACCAATAATCAAGGCGAGGTGTTGCCCCGCCTTGATTATTCTGCGTAATCTAATATGGTTTGGTCCGTATATGGTTTTTCATGTCCAAGTGTCCATTGTCGGAGGTAACCGTTAGAAAACATATTTATGACATAAAAGCATATGGTGGATGAATCAGAGTGACCACTCTTAAGAACACAATATTTATAGTCTGCACCCCAAAGACCTCTGTGCTTTTCAATTATCAAAGTGTTTTTTGAATTTTCAAACGCAGCCATTAGTTCTTCATTTCTATTTTCTCTTTGGTAAATATTAATCTGCATTTTAACAAACAGCACCAAAGCGATTATGAAAATCACGGAAACAATTTTTATTAAGATTCGCACACATTTTCTTTTCAGCATATGCAGCACGTCCTTTAAATGGATGTCAAAAGCAGGTGGGGCGGGTTTGTCCGTGCCATGAGGCAGGGGAAGTTGTTATCGCTTTTTGCGAGCGGGGTATCGCGGGGGTGCGTCCGTTCACAGGTGAACGGAGGGGAGTTCGCTCGAACTTCTCAGAGGGGACGCCCTCTATCGCAGGGCGTCCTCTCTTGAGCGACAGTCCGCTGGACTGTCGCTCAATTCACCCCTTGCGGAGCTCCCATTGGGGGTTTGGGGGTTTCACTGTCTGCGGACAGCGACCAAAGGCGCTGCCTTTGGATTCCGCAAGCTTTTGAAAAAGCTTGACCAAAACTTTTGTGTTTTGGATATTAGTAGTTTGATGTTTAAAACACATCGCGCGAATTTCCCCACACCACAAACCAAATCCCATTGAGAAGCACAAAGTGTAAACGCGCACGCTATCCGGTCGAAAAGCAGACACCCCAACGCGCGCAAAGGGTTTCCAAAGGGGGCATGCCCCCTTTGGCGGGGTGCAGGGGCAGCGCCCCTGCATAACCCCCCCATCACTCCACCGAAATGATATAATAGTAAACCGGCTGGCCGCCGTTGATGAGGTTGATCTCGAGGTGGGAGAATTTCGCGGCGAGCTGGTCGCGGAGGGCTTCAGCGTTTTCGTCGGTGACATCCGCGCCATAGATGACGGTGAGGAAGCTACTGTCGCCCTTAATCAGCTTTTTGGAAAGCTTGAACGCGGCGCGGGTGACGTCCTTGTCCACAAAAGAAAGCTTGCCGTTGTCCATGGCGAGGATTTCGCCCTTTTTGATGGAATGCCCCTCATAGTCCGAATCGCGGGCGGCAAAGGTGATCTGACCGGTGGAAACGCGCTCCAATGCGTGGGTCATTTCGATGCGGTTTTTGTTGAAATCCGCGTCGGGGTCAAAGGCGAGCATCGCAGCCATGCCCTGCGGGATGGTGCGTGTTTGCAAAACGCAGACCTTCCGGTCGGCAAGCTTGACAGCCTGCTCGGCGGCAAGGATGATATTTTTATTATTAGGCAGAACAAATACGATTTCCGCCGGACACGCGCAGATTGCCGCTAAAATATCTTCGGTGGAGGGGTTCATCGTCTGACCGCCGCGCACGATACAGTCCACCCCGATGTCGCGGAACATTTCCTCGACGCCCGCGCCCGCGGCGACGGCGACAAAGCCGTATTGCTTTTCCGGTGCGGCGGGGGTGAATTCCTGCGTGGACTGCTTCTGGCGCGCCTCGTGCTGCATCCGCATATTCTCGATTTTCGGTAAATTAATCGTGCCGAATGTGAGTGCCTTTTCGATTGCCTTGCCAGGGTTGTTGGTGTGAACGTGCACCTTGATGATCTCGTCGTCCTCGACCACCACCACGCAGTCGCCGATGGTTTCCAGATAAGCGCGCAGCTTTGAGGAATCGGCGGCTTTTTTTGATTTGGTGATCAGCATTTCGGTGCAGTAGGTGAAATTGATTTCTTCGTCAAAATCGCCCACGGTGTTGGAAAACGACTCAAAGGTCGGAATGCGCTTCTCAACCGGTGCCTGCGCGGCGGTGATCGTTTTTCCCGCGAAAACGTCACCCATCGCCTGATAAATCAACAGCAAGCCCTGTCCGCCCGCGTCCACCACGCCCGCTTTTTTTAGTGCGGGAAGGAGGTTGGGCGTGTCGTCCAGCGCCGTTTTTGCCGCCGCGCATACGTCGCTCCAGAGTACCGTTACGTCGTTGGTGGAAAGCGCCGTCTGCTTCGCCTGCTCTGCGGCAAGACGCGCTACGGTGAGGATTGTGCCCTCCGTGGGCTTCATCACCGACTTGTAAGCGCCCTCCACGCCGATCTCAAGCGCTTTGACAATCAGTTCGCAGTCGGCTTTCGCAGCGCCTGCAAATCCGCGCGCAAACCCGCGGAACAGTAGCGAGAGGATCACGCCGGAGTTGCCACGCGCCCCGCGCAGCAGAGCGGAGGCGGTGGTTTCCGCGACCTGCGCGACCGTCACGTCGTTGTCCATGCGCGCAAGCTCCGCGAGGGCGTTGCTCATGGTCATGGACATATTCGTCCCCGTGTCGCCGTCCGGAACGGGAAAGACGTTCAGCTCGTCCACCGCTTTCTTATTGTTTGCGATGCTGTTCGCGGCGCTGATGAACGCGTCGCGCAGCTGGTTTCCGTTTATCACAAAAGTTCCCCCTTAAATGTTACCGTAAAAATGCATTGTCACGCCTTGATGCCGTCCACAAAGACGTTCACCTTTTCCACCGGCACGCCCGCTTCCTCCTCAACGGCAAAGCGGACCTTGTTCGCGATGCTGTCGGAGATCACCGCGATGTTCACGCCGATCGTGACGGAAATGTGCAGGTCAATGACAAGTTTTTCTCTCTTTCCCGCACAGTGCAGCAGCACGCCGGAGTTGTCCGTTCCTCCCTGCAGAAAACGCTGTGCGAAGCCCTGCTTTGCGCCGTAAGGGTTCATGCCGGCGACGCCGAAGCAGCCTTCCGCGGTGTGGCGGATCAGTGTTTTTAAGTATTTGCGCGAAAAGGTGATGTAGCCGAGATGGTTTTCTGTCCGGATCATAATCTGACCGCTCCTTTCTGAGAAACCAAAGGTCAAATTTCTGCCGGAATGCGTTTAAAATAACGCACCGGCGCATGGGTATCAATTTATTATAGCACAAATGTACAGAGTTTGCAAGAACACATCCCGTATTTTTTATGTACTTTGTGCCGGATCGTGTTGCGCGGGGGAATAAAAACGGGCTGCTGTGAGAAAATAAATCAGAAAAAACAAAACAGGAAAGTGAGGTGCAGCCGATTTCGGCTATGCGATGCTGATTGTATTTTGCCGCGCGCTGATCCTGTATATCCTTGTCATCTTCTCCGTGCGACTGATGGGGAAGCGCCAGATCGGCGAGCTTCAGCCGTCAGAGCTTGTGATCACGATTCTGGTTTCAAACATTGCCACCCTGCCGATCGAGGACACCAACCTGCCGGTGACGACAGGAATCGTGCCGATTTTAACGCTGGTGAGCCTTGATGTAATCATGTCCGCCCTCACGCTGCGATCCAGAAAGCTGCGCAGGATCGTGTCGGGCAGCCCGAAAATCATCATCTCCGACGGTGTGATCGACCAGAAGGAGCTGAAAAATCTGCGCTATTCCGCCGACGATCTGATGGAATCCCTGCGCGCGCTCAACATCTTTGACGTGACGACTGTGCAGTTTGCGATTGTGGAAACCACGGGTAAAATCAGCGTGCTGGAAAAAGAACCGTTCCAAAGCGCCAAGCAGGGCGATCTGGGGCTTCGGAATCATAGCACAAACCCGCCGCAGGTTGTCATCGACGACGGAAAGGTTGTTCCGAAGGCGCTGAAATTTCTGGGGATGTCCGGCGCGTGGCTTGATGAGATTCTCACCAGCCGCAGGCTCGCCGAACAGGACGTTTATATTATGACCGCATCCGCGGATGGGCAGTACACCATCATCGAAAAGGAGACGGATCAATGAAAAGGCTTGTTCTCTGCGTCTGCATTCTTGCGGTCATTCTCGCGCAGTCAATCTGCGGCGTTGTCCTGCTCAGGCACTGTAACACAGAGGTTCAGTGCGCGGTCGAGCAAGCGGTTTCGGATGCGCGCTCCGGCGACAGGGAGCAGACGCTGTGCGCGCTCGACGAGGTCAGCACCGAGTGGAGGCAATATTACAAGCGTGTCAACTTCCTCATCCAGACCTCCAAGCTCGAGCAAATCGCCATTTCCGTTTCCCGCCTGCACGCGCTGTATGAGGCGGACTGCGCGGAGTTTTATGCCGAGTGCGACGTGGTTCTCAATGCGCTTGACGCAATTTATGAAAATGAATTCCCGCATATTTACAGTATCATTTAACGTGTCCTTAATATGCAGGAACTGTATATAAATAAACAAAAATCAGATGTAATTCCTGAATTTGTCGAAAATACTTTAAACAAGTTTTGAACATAATCCGACAATTTAGTACAGAATGCAATAAAAATCCGATAAATGGATGTTAACTCTGCATAAAATTTTGTCGAATTACAAAACAAATCCGCTATTTATTTTTTCCGCACAGGCAATTATAATAAATGATAGTGAGTTAAGTTTAAAGCGGCAAAGCGCAAACGTTTTCCGCGGCAGAGCTTTCGGCGGCAACGCAGCCGGAATTACCGAAAAACAACAGCAAGTGCGCATGAGCTGGTGTTTCATATATGAGCGAAAGGTCGGAAAAAGATGATACTTAACCAAAGTACCAGCGTAACCCTACAGCAGGAGGATGCGGCGGGCGGCAAGCTTCGGTATTCACTCATCCAGCACAATTGCCACACTGACAGCGAGGAAGGCAATACATACGGCATCCGGATCGAATGCTCTCTGTTCGGTGAAACAGAAAATGTCGCGATCTACGACATTACCCCAAACATTGATTACGCACTGGAGCTTTACGAAATCGTCAGGCTGTATATGATCACGCCGATCAGCCTCAACGATATTGTGGAGGACTTTCTTACAGAAAAATATGGCTGATCTGACGGCGGCGCTTGCATTTTTCACCAACCTGTGTTATACTGGGGACAGGAAAAATGCTGTGCCGAAAGGATGATCCGTATGAGATGCCCGTTTTGCGGCTATGAAGATACAAAAGTGATAGATTCCCGTCCCAGCGACGAGAAAAAGAGGAGACGCCGCGAGTGTTCAAACTGCGGCAAGCGATTTACCACGTATGAGGTTGTCGAAAAGCCCCTGCTGATGGTTTACAAGAAGGACGGCAGCTTTGAGCCGTTCGACCGCGAAAAGCTCATCAAGGGCATTACAAGCGCCGTGAAGAAACGACCGGTCAGCATCGAGATGCTCACGGCGATTGTGGACGACATCGAGAATACCTATGCAAACGCAATGATTGTGCAGACCACCACCAGCGAAATCGGCGACAAGGTTTTAGCGGCGCTCAAAAACCTTGACCACGTCGCCTATGTCCGGTTCGCATCGGTTTATAAAGACTTCAGTGACGTCAGAAGTTTTGTGAATATCATTTCCGAACTGGACCGCGGACATTAATTAACAAAAGAAATCCCATGGGTTTTAAACCCGTGGGATTTTTTTCTGAAGAAAAAGCCGATACTCGTTTTTCAAACGCCCGAATGAAATCGCAAAGCAGCAGCGAAAGCACAAATTGGCTAAGAAAATCAAAGTATAAACCCTAAAACAATGGGATTCCAAAGGGACTTGCTCCTTTGGTGAGGGAGTCCAGAGGGGGCAACGCCCCCTTTGGTTAGGGTTTATCTACAGTCTAAAATCCCCCGGGTTGAACCCGAGGGATTTTTTTGTTTATCTTTTTGCCGCAAGCTTCTTTGCGGTGTGGTTCTGCCAGAGTACCCAGAGGGAGGTTGCGATGCAGTTGGAGGAGTAAACGCCGGTGATCATACCCACAATCAGCGGGAACGCGAAGCTCATGATCGTCGATACACCGGTGACAAGGCACACAACGCAGACGATTGCCATTGCCAGAACGGTTGCGACGGTGGTGTTGATCGAGCGTCCCAGCGTCTGGGTTACGCTGACGTCAACCAGCTCCGTAACGGTCGCCTTGCGGCCCATGATTTTGCGGTTCTCACGGATGCGGTCGTAGATGATGATGGTGGAGTTGATCGAATAACCGAGTACGGTCAGCAGCACCGCGATGAGGTTTGCGTTGATGTCATAGCCGCAGACAAGGAACGTTCCGTACACCAGCACGATGTCGTGCAGCAGCGCAATGATTGATGTGACACCGGCGGAGAAGCCGCCGATCTTCCGGAAGCGGAAGCCGATATATATGATTGTCATCAGTCCCGCAAAGCCCACGGCGACTAAGCTCTTGAGGAAGAACTCCTTACCGTTTTGCGGGGAAACGTCGGTGGAGGAGAGGGTTTTGAGGTTGTTGTCCGGGAACGCCGCGATGAGGGATTCCTTGAGCTTCTGCTGGGTTGTTCCGGTCAGACCGTCCTTCGAGGAGAACGAGAGGTTGATGTTTTTCAGATCGCTGCCGGTGGTGATGCTTTCGCCCTTTGTGACGGTGGCATCCTCGCCGATTGCGGTTTTGATGGCGTCCTCCACCTTGTCGGTGTCGATGTCGCCGTCGTAGGTGTAGGAAATCATCGTACCGCCCTTGAACTCAATGGCGACGTTGAGCTTGCCTGCCGCCGTGCCGATGATGATCAGCGCCAAGAGGGAGAGGGAGAACGCAAAGAATTTCTTCTTGTTGCCGACGATGTTGAAGGTTTTCGGCGGGGTGTAATCCATCTTGCAGTACATGCCGATTTTACGGAAGGGCTTAAAGCGCGAAATCGACGCGAGCATGATGCGGGAGAAGAACACGCCGAAGATGAAGTTTAAGAAAATACCGATGAGCAGCGTATAACCCAGCGAGTAGATTGTGCCCGCCGTGGAAGCGCCGAACGGGAAGAACACCCATTTGAGCAGAACCGCGAACAGTCCGTCGGTCGGCCCGAACGCGCCCATGAGGATGACCGCCACGATGATAACCGTGATGTTGCCGTCGAACACCGCACTCCACGCGCGCTTATAGCCAAGCTCAATTGCGCCGTTGAGCGTCTTTCCGGCGCGCAGCTCCTCTTTAATGCGCTCGGTGGTAATAACGTTTGCGTCAACGCCCATACCGATGGATAGTATAATACCCGCAATACCCGGAATGGTCAGCGTAAAGCTCGGCAGACTTCCGAAAAAGCCTGAAATCGCCGCAACCGAGCCGGCAACCTGTCCGATGAGGGCGAGGGCTGCGATGATGCCCGGCAGGCGGTAGATGAACGACACATAAGCCGCCACACAGAAGAACGCAATGACACCCGCAAGCAGCATTGAAGACTTTGCGCCCGAACCGAGGGTGGGGGTGATGGTGTTGGTGCTGGTGGCGTTGAGGGGGTAGGTCAGCTGACCGGCGTTGATCTGGTTGGCAAGCTCCTCGGCGCTGGCATAAGAGAAGTTGCCGGAAATCGTCGCTTCGCCGCCGGTGATAGGATCATCAACGCTTGCGTAGGAAATTCGGTCATCATCCATCCAGATAGAGATATAACCGTCTGATGAAGCGAGCTCTGTCGTTGCTGCGGCGAATGCTGTGGTTGCTTCATCATTAAGAGCGAGGCTGACAACCCATTCCAGATTACCGGTAGTTTTGTTTTGTTGTTGGATCGCTTTCGCTTTTGCGACCTGATCGCCGGTGAGAATCTGTTTTCCATCGGCAGTTTCGCCGTAACGGAATATCAGCTTATAGGTGTTGCCAAGCTCGGCAACGGCAGCTTCCGGGTCAAAATCCGTTTCGCCCGCCTGCCACGGGAAGCTGACAACAACGCGCTTTTGCTTATAGTCCACATACACGTCGCTGTCCACGATGTTGAGGTTGAGCAGACGCTGCTGGATGACGTTCTTTGCCGCATCCATGTCGTCGTCGGTCACATCGTCGATGTTGTCGGCAACCGGCTCATAGGTCGCCGTCACGCCGCCCTGAATATCAATGCCCCAACGGATGTCGTCGGTGCTTTTGATATAGGTTTTCGTGGTATCTCCGTAGTGAGAATGGATGCCGTAAAAGGTGAGATAGGTGAAAATTGCGATCAAGAAAATTGCGATAAAAAACGTCTTCTTTTTAACTTTTCGCACTGGAAAGCCTCCTAAATTTTATCGCGGACACCGCCGCGCTAAGTTTCAATTCATTTCTTTGAACAAACACATCGGAGCATGATACGGAACTGTTGCCCACGCCTCAAGCCGCCATCCTCTCAAAGTCATTCACTTTAACAGTATATTATTATTTCCCGAAAAAGTCAAGAGCTTTTCCCAACATAACCGCCAGATTTTCAGAATTTTCACCAAAGGATGCAGGGCGGAGGGTGGCGAAAATGTAAAATTATTATGAACACACTTGATTTTCTAAGAAAACAGCCGAAAAAAGGAGATTTAACCATGTAAAATCAGCACGAAAAGCGTTGATTTTTTTCGATGCTTGTTGTATAATGTATCTTATAGAAGTGTCCGTATTTGCGGACAGCCGGTTTTTTCGTAAAACGGAAAGGAGTGGGGCTATGCTCTTTGATTCCATCGATTTCAAGGCAATGGAAAGCAGCCTCGGCGCATTGAGCCAGAAGCAGCAGATCATCGCCCAGAACCTCGCCAACCAAGACACCCCGAACTACAAAGCGAAAACGCTGAGCTTTGACAGCGTTCTTGACGGCAACATGACCGACGGGGACAATCACTATACCTTTAAAACAACCGTCACCACCGATGACAGTACCTACGTCAACGAGGACGGCAACAACGTTGATTCTGACAAGGAATCGCTCGAGCTGTACGATTCCTACATCCAGTCCGCTTACATCGTGCAGAAAATGAACACCGCCATTTCCACCTTCCGCTACGTGGTGTCGCAGTCACAGTTTAAATAACCGCTTGCCGGACGTGTGATAAAGTTACATCCATCCCAATGTAAACAGGATAGAATGAAGGTATCGAAAGGAGCATTGCCGTGGCATTTTTAAATTCACTCAACATCACCGGTTCGGCACTGACCGCGCAGCGGTTCAAGACCGACGTGATTTTACAGAACATCGCCAACCAGAACAACGTCGCCTCCACCGCCGAGGACGCATACAAGCGCCAGCAGGTTGTTTTTGAGGAGCGCGGACTGAGCTTTGACGATACGCTCAATCAGGTTTCCGGCGGCGGTGTGCGCGTGACTGAGGTCGTGCGCAGCGACGAAGAGCCGACTCCGGTTTACGATCCGGACAACCCGCTTGCCGACGAGGACGGCTATGTCTATAAAGCCAACGTGGACAACGCCGAGGAGCAGGTGGATTTATTGGAAGCGACACGGATTTACGAATCGAATATGAGCGCTTTGTCCATCGCAAAGGCAATGGCGGCAAAGGGACTTGAAATCGGTAAGAGCAATTAATCGCGATGAAACGCATCGCCTGTGAGGGATCACAACGCAGCAAACGGTCACGCGCAACAGGGACAGAGAAACGCGGACTGTGATCGGAACAGCCGGAGAACCGGCGGATAAGGAGCAACCACATGGCAATTTCAGCGATTCAGCCGCTTCAGGCGGCGGGGGAAGCCGCGAAAGTCACGCGGGCAAATGCCGCGCAGGGTTCGGAATCCTTTGCGGATTATCTGACGGAGGCGGTGCAGAAGGTCCGCGACCTTGAAACCGCGTCCAACGAAAGCTCCTATGCCCTTGCCACGGGGCAGACGGACGACCTGACGGGCGTGATGCTCGACGCAACCAAGGCGCAGACCGCCGTGGAGCTTACCACACAGATTACCACGCGGGCTGTGAACGCTTATAAAGAAATTATGCAGATGCAGATTTGATAAGGTTGTGTTGAACAGAATATGGACGAAAGAGTGAAGGGAATCCCCGTGAAGCTGAAAGCCTTCTGGAACGGAATCGGGAAGGGCGCGAAACGGTTGATTGTCATTTCGCTTGCGGTTCTGATCGCGGCGGCGGCGGCAATCTCGATTTTCCTCAACAACGGCGAAACCTATGTCGCCTTGTTCCCGGGCATGGACAGCTCGGAAACGGCGGATGTATACGGCATATTAAAAGACAAGGGCGTGGATACCAAATACAAGGACGGGCAGCTGAGCGTGCCCGAAAGCCAGTGGGACGAGCTTGTGTTCGAGCTTGCCCAGCTTGGTTATCCCAAAACGTCGCTGTCATATTCGACCTATTTTGACAATTTATCCATCACCATGACCGACGAGGACAAGTGGCAGGTGGTGCGGATTCAGCTGGAGGAGCGTCTGCAGCAGACCCTGACGCGCATTGACAACATCCGCGATGCGGCGGTCAGCCTGAACATTCCGGTGAAGTCGGATTATGTCTGGGAAGAAAACGAATCAAAGCCGTCGGCGAGCGTGACACTGACGCTGCGCGACCCGAGCCGGTTCACCGCCGCGAATGTACAGGCGGTAAAAAACCTTGTGGCGTATTCCGCCGATGCGATGGAGCCTGCGGACGTGACGGTCATCGACACGACCTCCGGACGCGAGCTTTCCGGAACAGAGGACAGCGGCACGGACGATTACACCACCGGCAGCCGCGAGAACTATGAGCGGCTGTTCAAGAACAATCTGGAAGAAGCAGCCGAGAACATTCTCTCCGTGAAATACGGCACGAACAATGTCGTGGCGGTCGCCTCCGTGACGCTTGATTATGACAAGGTCGAGGAGGAAGTCAAGCAGTATACCGACGGTCAGGTGGAAAGCGAGCACGTCATCAATGACAAGGACGGTAGCAACAGCGGCGCATCGGGCGTCAACGGCGAGGAAAGCAACACCGACATCCCGTCGTATCAGGACGACAGCGACGCGGCTTCCGACGCGGATTATTACGAGCGTGAAACCGAAAACGCCGTCAGCTACATACTGACCCACACTGAAAAGGCGCAGGGCGTATTAAAAGACGCGTCGATTTCGATTGTCGTAAAAAGCAGCGAGGATTTCACGAGCACGGATCAGGACGAAGTCCGCAGTCTGGTGAAAAACGCAACCAACATCGTGGACGCGGATAAAATCACCGTCGTCGGCTCAAAGCTCACCGTTGTCGCGGACGATGACGATCCCACCGTTGTGGGAACGGACTCCGGCGCATCGGGAGAAGAACTGCTGCGTAAGTACATCTGGGTGATCTTCGGCGCGGTTGCGGCGCTGATTGCGCTGATGGTGACGGCGATTACGCTGATGAGCAGCAAGTCGAAAAAGAAGATCCGCAAAACCATCGAAGCCAGCCGCGCGGCGGTGGAGAGCATGGAAATCAAGGTCGAGGAAACCAAACGGCGCTCCCTCAGCGAGCAGGCGAGCGAAGCCAACAGCGGCAAGAAGCGCACGGAGGACGACGTCAAGAGCTTTGCCAAGCAGAATCCGGATCTCGCCGCCGCGATCATCCGCTCGATGATCAAAGAAGAAGAATAGAAAGCGTTGCGTGAAAACCGCAAAAGAAGGGCATTGAATTGCAAAAGGTTATCAAACAACAAAGCATTACCTTTGACGGCGGCGCGGTGAGCATTCCTGACGAGATCATGGCGGAAAAGGTGCGTATGACGCCCACCGGCATTCAGCCGGAGGACATCGTCGTCGAGGGGCTGACCGAGGATCAGAGGCGCAGCGTTGCGTATCTGATCAAAGCCAAGAACGACCGCATCGTCGCGGCACAGATCGACGAGGCGCTTGAGGAGAAACAAAAAATCCTCGACGAAGCCGCCGACGAAGCCGCTTCCATCATCGCGCAGGCGCATATCCGGACGATGAAAATCAACGACGAAACCGACATCGACGCAGTACGCATCCGCAAAGAAGCACTCGACAAGGGCATCGCGGAGGGCAGGGCGCAGAAGGCGGAGGAAATCGCCGCGGCGGTAAAGGGCTTAAAAAAAGCGGTCGCCGAGCTGAAGGCGGAACACAAACAATATTTTGAAGCCTATGAGCAGGCGCTGGCTGGGCTGGCACTGGAAATCGCCGAGAAGCTTGTTTACCGGAAAATTGCGGAGGACGACTTGTTTTTGGGCGAGCTGGTGCGGGCGGCGGTCAAGGAAGCGCGCGAGGCGCAGTGGATCAGTGTGAAGCTTTCGTCAAAAGCAGGCACGCTGGCGGAAAAGCTGCGCGCGGAGTATGCGCTGGCCGGTCAGGACGTGGATTTTGAAACAAATGCAGCCGATCCGGGAACGGTGTTTGTCACCGCGTCGGACCGGACGGCAGATGCGTCGGTGCAGACGCAGATTGCCAACATCAAGGCGTACCTTGCCGGAAGCGAGGATGCGTATGAGCGCAATGAAACTTGATTGTGCCGCGCTGCGGCAGGAAATACGGTTCGGGAATTTTTTCACCTGCTGCGGCAAGGTCGAGCAGATTGTGGGCATGATCATCGAAGCGTCGGGGCTTGCCTGCAACATCGGCGACGTGTGCGAAATTACACTGAGCAGCACGGGCAAATCCGGCACGGCAAGAAAAGTCGCAAGCGAGGTCGTGGGCTTCAAGGGTGGAAAAACCCTGCTGATGCCGTATGAAAACATCGACGGCATCGGCTACGGCAGCACAGTGTTCAACACGGGGCGAAAGCTGCAGATCCGTATGGGCGACGGGCTGGTGGGGCGAATCATTGACGCGCTGGGCAACCCGCTTGACGACAAGGGACCCATCGACGGCGATGTGTGGTATTCCATCAACGGAACGCCCTCGAACCCGATGCAGCGCCCGCAGATTTCTCAGCCCATCGAGCTGGGAGTGAAAGCGATCGATGGGATGATCACCATCGGCAAGGGGCAGAGAATGGGCATTTTCGCCGGAAGCGGCGTGGGAAAAAGTACGCTCATGGGCATGATCGCCCGCAACGTCACCGCGGACGTCAACGTCATTGGGCTGGTGGGCGAGCGCGGCAGGGAGCTGATGGAGTTTATCCGGCGCGATCTCGGCGAGGAGGGGCTGAAACGCTCGGTCATCGTCGTGGCGACATCGGATTCCTCCGCAATGCTGCGCAACAAATGCGCGCTGACCGCGACCACCGTGGCGGAGTATTTCCGCGACCGCGGGAAGGACGTTCTACTGATGATGGACTCGCTGACACGCTACTGCATGGCGCAGCGCGAAATCGGCTTAAGCACCGGCGAGCCGCCCGTGGCGAGAGGGTATCCGCCGTCGATTTACGCGTCGCTGCCAAGGCTGCTTGAGCGGTGCGGGAATTTTGAAAACGGCACGATCACCGGCATTTACACCGTTCTGGTGGAGGGCGACGATTCCAACGAGCCGGTTTCCGATACCGTACGCGGCATCATCGACGGGCACATCATGCTTTCTAGAAAAGTCGCGATGAAAAACCATTACCCCGCCATCGATGTGCTGGCAAGCTTAAGCCGTCTGATGTCGGAAATTGCTCCCCCCGAACAAAAACAGGCGGCGGGGAAAATCCGGCGGTTGATGTCGATTTATAACGAAAACCAGGATCTGATTTCCATCGGCGCATATAAATCCGGCACAAACCCGGAGCTTGATGAGGCGATGCGCAAAATCGGCGCGGTCAACGAGTTCCTGCGTCAGCCGGTGGATGTAAGGTTTTCAATGGAACAGACGCTGGAAGCCATGCGGACGATCACCGCATAGAATTGAACGGGATGCGCAATGAAAAAATACGAGTTCACACTGGAAAAAGTCCGTGATTTCAAGTCGCAGATTCTCAACCGCGAAAAAAATCTCCTGCTTGGGCTGCGGATGGAACGCAACCGACTCGAAGCCGACGAGCAGGGGCTAAAAGACCTGTTTGAACAGCTCAACGACGAGATGCACGAGGAGTTCTGTCAGGGGATGTGCGTGAGCAGAATCCGGCTTTTTGAGTACCGCAAGAACGGCATCCGTGAGGAGCGTCGTTCGCTGGGCGATAAAATGACGGTGCTTGACGCTTCCATCGAGCGGCAGCAGCGGCGTGTGGCGGCGGTCAAGCAGGAGGTTTCCGGGCTTGATAAGCTTGAGGAAAAGCAGCGCGAGGACTACATCCGGCAGATGCTGAAAGAACAGGAAGAAATCATCGCGGAGTTCGTTTCCGCACAGTTGATTTCCGGCAAGGCGTCGGGGGAATAATCGCTTATCACAAACTGCATAGATACATTCCATTGAAAGGAGGTGATAAAGATGACAACCAACCAGATCACAGCGTCAAACAGCGATGTTTCCGCGCTGCTGCAATTGTATGCGCAGGGCGGGACAACGGCAACCGGCACGCAGAACGCATTCCTGCAACTGATTGCGCAGCTTACCGGACAGACGGCGGATGCCACGGACACAACCGGCACAGCCGGCACAGCCGACACCACGACAAGCGACACAACCGACACCGCACAACTGGAAGCCCTCCTTGGGCTGCTCAACACCAGTATGTTGGCGGGGACGGTGCTGGACGGCTTTACACAAGCTGACAGCCTGACAACCGATGACAGCAGTAGCCAAAGCTTGCTGACCACTGACACCACGGCGCAAAGCTTACTTGCGGCGATGGCACAAAGCGGCACGACGGATGCACAGAGCCTGCTCGGAAGCCTGATCGGCGAATCCGATCCGCAGAGCCTGCTAGGAAGCATAACCGGTACATCCGGCTTATACGGCAATCAAACCGGCACAAGCGGCTTATACGGCAGCATGACGGAAACAACCCAGAGCGACGGCTTGTATGCCCTGCTTGCGGAAAACGGCGTGACACCGGAAATCGCCAGAGCATTGTCCGCATCAGGCGGAATCAGCCTGCTTGCCGGAAATTCGGGCGCATTCGCAACCGGCACGGCGGCAAACAGCCTCTATCAGGCATTCGCGAACGCCGCAAGCCAAACCGCACAGGCAAACGCAACCGCCGGCACAACGGATGAGCAAATTGTCACCGGACAAATCATATCCGCAAAAGCAGTGCCCCCCGCAGCGCAAAGCCAAGCCGACACGGCGAATGCGTTCACCGCAAACACGGCGCAGAATTCGGCACAGAGCAAACCGCTTTCCGCAGCCGCTCCGTCAACCCAAATTGCGCAGTCTGCGCATTCCGCACAGCCGCAATCCGCGACGGAGCAAAACGCGCTGGAAATACTGCGCGGACAAGCTTACTTTTTAAGTGCCGTACGCATCGCAAAGGAAGCGCCCAAACAGGAAACTCCGGACGGTACAACTTCAGCCGATACCGCAGCCGCCAT
The DNA here is from genome assembly GCA_047602575.1 of Oscillospiraceae bacterium. Lineage (GTDB taxonomy): Bacteria > Bacillota > Clostridia > Oscillospirales > Ruminococcaceae > UBA1366. The sequence goes on along the minus strand of JASGGY010000003.1, from coordinate 1,144,334 downwards.
CCAGCAAGCCGCGTCCGCACCCGTTCAGCCCGACGACGTTTCCGACACCGCGCAGGCGAACAGCGTTCTCACCCAGACTGCCGACGCGATTCAGACGCAGCTTTCCAAAGCCGAAGCGGCGGGCAAAGAACAGTTCACCATCAAGCTCAAGCCGGAAGGGCTCGGCGAAATCACCGTCAAGATCGAGAAATCCGCGGACGGCATGGTGCTCAACCTCATGGCTTCCAGCGCGAAAACCGCAGCCCTCATCGACAGCCAGCTCACCGCACTTCAGAGTGCCGTCAGCCATTTGGGCGCGCAGGTCACGAACACCCGCCCCGAAGCCGTTCTGTCCGGCAGCGACCAGTATGCCTTCCAGCAAGACACGGCGGGCAACGGCTTCCGCCAGTCACAGCAGCACAGCGGCAACCGCAACGCGGCATACCAGACGGCACAGGATACCGGCGAAACGGCGCAGACAACGCAAACACTCGTACAAACCGCGGGGCTTCTGCGCTACGCGTAAAATTTTCAGAAAGGAGGGACTCATATGCCGGTGGAAAGCACAACAGACCGCAATTATGCCTCGCTTTTAGGCGGAACAAGTAGCACGAGCTCAACATCAAGCACATCATCAAACTCCAAGCTCGGAACGGCGGATCTCGATGTATCGGATTTCTTTCAGCTGATGATTACCCAGCTGACCAATCAGGATTTCACAGACCCCGTTGACGACACCCAGTACATGGCGCAGCTCGCGCAGTTTGCCACGATGGAGCAGATGACGGAGCTTGCGAATTACTCCAAGAGCAACTACATCATGGCGATGCTCGGCAAGGAAGCGACCGCGGAAACCACCAATGCGCGCGGCGAAACGGTTACCACAACCGGAACGGTCACGGCGATTTCAATGTCCAACAACGAGTATAAAGTCGTAATCGGCGGCGAAAGCTTCGGCGTGGACGAAATCAAGTCCGTCAGCGCGGACGGCACGCAGGCATAACAATCATTCGGAAAGGGCGGCAGTTATCGAAACGGCTTTACAGAAGGGAGTCTTAGAGCTATGGATATGAATTTAAACTTAAGAAGGATCAGCACACAGATCACCACCGGCATTCCCCAGACCGCAAACGAAACCACCGCGGCGGGCGAGGGCGGCTCTTTTAAAGAACTGCTCAGCCGTCAGATCGAACAGGCAAGCGGGCTGAATTTCTCCAAGCACGCCATCAACCGCGTCATCGACCGCAACATCGACGTTTCGGAAGAATGTATGGAGCGGCTCAACAAGGGCGCACAGATTGCGCAAGAAAAGGGCTTGACGAAACCCTGATCTTAGTGGACAGCGCGGCATATGTCGTCAGCGTTAAAAACGGCACTGTCATCACCTCGGTGGGGCAGGATGAACTTAAGGGCAATTGTTTCACAAACATCGACGGGACTGTAATCATATAGCCGGACCTTTTCAGGAAGCTATCCGGATTCCGACCGACTGCGGAATCCGAAACACAGTCCTTGTCAAAATAATCTGATATTTTGAAAAGGAGCTTTTTATCATGTTAAGAAGTCTTTATTCCGGCGTGGCAGGTATGACCACCCAGCAGACCAAAATGGACGTCATCGGCAACAACATCTCCAATGTCAGCACCTACGGTTTTAAATCCAGCCGCGTGACCTTCAGCGACGTGTATTATCAAACCTCGACAAACGCCACCGCGGCGACTTCCAGCAAGGGAGGAACAAATGCCGTTCAGGTCGGCTACGGCTCGTCCCTGGGAAGCACCGATGTTAACCTCTCCCAGTCCGTTTTAACCAACACCGGACTGTCGCTTGACGTGGCGATCACCGGCGACGGCTTCCTTCAGGTAATGGACGGCGACGGAAATACCTATTACACCAAAGCGGGTATGCTCGACATCGACGCGGCGGGAAACCTTGTTGACATCAACGGAAACTTCGTCCTCGGCGTATCGGGCGAAACCACCAACCAAGCGCCCAACAGCAACAAGATCAAGATTTCCCTGCCCTATGAAGATCCCGACATCGCAACCGCATCCGACACCATCAGCGGCGTGGCGGTGAACATCAAATCCACCAACAACACCGACGCGGCAAACGTATCCCTCACCTTTGCCTCCAGCACAACCATGCCCATCGGTCAGAAAGCCGCGGCGGTCATCAACTCCTCCTCCATCAACATCACGCTCAACGCAAACGAAACCTTTGCCACGCTTGACGACCTCCAGACCGCCGTCAACGAAGCGATCACCTCCGCAAACAACGGTGTTGCGCACGCGGCGGGCGACTTCAACATCACCCTCGATCCAGACGATTTGTTCGGCACAACGGGACTGACCGGCTCACAGATCGTCAGCGCGGATTTCGGCGTAACCTCCGGATCGGTCACGCTGCCCGACGATATGACCTCGGCATTTTCCGTGACCGCGGTGGGTGACGGCTTCAGCTATGACGACCCGATGGATTTCACCATCGATGTGGACAACACCGCAGGCACCTGCACCATCACGGCGGGCGGAGGCGCATACAGCGCGACCTTGCTCAAATCCCAGATGAACGCGTCGGGTTCTGTTTTAATGAAAAGCGTAAGCGGCACCTCCACAGACAACTTCACGCTGACCTTCCCCAGCTGGACGAAAATCCAGTCCTATGACGGCGCAACCTATACCGCGACTGCAGCAAGCGTTCCCTCAAAGGATTCCGGAAACCTCGGACTCGGCTCTAGCGCGTTCAACCTTGAGGGCGGAACCGCCGGCGGCGAGCAGACCGTCGCAGACCTTACGGGTATCTCCATCGGCTCAAACGGCGTGATCACCGGCACACACCCCACCTTAGGCACAATCGAGCTGGGCAGAATCGACCTTGCCACCTTTGAAAACCCTGAGGGCCTTTCGCAAGTCGGCAACACCTATTTCGCCATCACGCCTAACTCCGGTCCGGCACGGCTCACCGTCGCCGGAACAAACGGCAGCGGCTCGCTGGCAGCCGGAAAGCTCGAAGCCTCGAACGTGGACCTTTCGCAGGAATTTGCGGACATGATCACCACCCAGCGCGGCTTCCAGGCTTGCTCCAGACTCATTACCGTTTCGGATACCATGCTCGAAGAACTCATCAACCTCAAACGTTAAGCATACTAATTTGTGACGGGATCAAAATCCTCCTCCGCGCGGGGAGGATTTTGAGAATCCGCACAAGTAAACAGGAGGCGACGGTATGATCAAACTGACCAAGCTCAACGACAAAGCGTTCATTCTCAACTGCGATCTGATCGAGAACATTCAGGAGAACCCCGACACCACCATACGCCTGACCAATGGCAACGTCTTTATCGTCAAAGAACCCATGGATGAGGTGCTGCGGCTTGTCATCGCATTCAAGAAGGAAATTTTCAGCAAGCTGCTGTTCGGCAAAGGGGATTATTCCGTGCCGGAGGAGCCGGAACACAACGCGCCGGAATGGTAAGAAAGCGAAAGGAGCCGGATTTTCCGGGATGAATTATGGATTTTACGGCAATTTTCGGCTGGGTGCTGGGGGCGGTTGTCATTGTGTTCGGCATTATTTTCACACAAGACGCGTCCACCGGCGCTGCGGCGATTGACGGCGGGCTTGTTCATGCGTTTTTAAACGCACCGGCGCTGGTGATTGTGCTCGGCGGAACCTGCGCGGCACTGCTGGCGGCGTATCCGACTAAGACATTTAAAATGATCCCGCATCATCTGAAAATCGTGTTTTTCCCCGGCGGCTACAAGCCAGCGGATTATATCGCGTTGATTGTGGAATTCGCCAAATACGCCCGCGTAAACGGCATTCTTTCCCTTGAGGAGGAAGCCAAAACCGTGCGGGATAAGTTCTTCCGCTCCGCCATCATGATGGTCGTGGACGCGGTCGAGCCGGACAAGGTGCGCGTGATGCTGGAAACCGAGCTGGAAAACCTCGAAACGCGCCATCGCTCCGCTGCACAGATTTATCTGAGGGGCGCGGAATACGCGGTTGCGTTCGGCTTGATCGGCACGCTGGTCGGATTGGTGAAGCTGCTGACCGGACTTGACAGCATGGAAACCCTCGCGCCGGACATGGGAATGTGTCTGGTGTCGATGCTCTATGGGGTTCTGCTGGCGAATCTGGTGTTCCGACCGGTGGCGAATAAGCTCCGCATCCGGCACGACGAGGAATTCTTATGCAAAATCATTGTGAAAACCGGCGTGCTGTCTGTTCAGGACGGCGACAATCCCCAGTTTATCGAGGACAAGCTTAAAAAACTTCTGCCCGACAAGCAGCAATATTTGACGGACGAGGACGACGGGGAGTAACCGGCGAAAGCGCAACGAAAGCGGGTGAGGCGATGAAAAAACCAGAGGACGACTGGCGGGACGAATCGCGCGGGATGCTCATGGAGGGTCTGTGCGGGATTGTGATTGTGCTGCTGGTGTTTTTCATCGTGCTGTATGCGGGGTCAAAGGACGGCGGCTGGAACAAGCTCCTGCGCAGCTTTCATCCCGGCGCGGTGAAAACCGACACGCAGCTTGAGCTGCAAAGCGGCGCGGACGGCGACCTTTCGGTCTTTGCGCAGTCGGCGCGCGATTACGTTGAAATCTCCGGCGACCAGAGTCAGATCACCGTGACGGGGAACTATTTTTCCGGCGACGACGCAACGGGCAAAACCAAGGATGTTTGCATCCGGCTGACGGATTTTATCCGCTACAGCACGGCGGATGCGTTACAAAAGGGCGATGCCTACGACACCTTTGACTACATCGCCGAGCAGCTGGCGAAAAACAACGACCAGATTTCCGCCGTCATCATCAAGGTCAGCGCCGCGGACGGCGATGCGCTCGATTATCGTTCGGCTTGTATCGCGTGCGCGGATGCCGCTGCCGAATACATCGCCCAGAAATCGGGCTTCCCCAAAGCAAAGCTGTTCAGCGTCACATCGGATTTTTCCCGTCGTCCGGCGGATGGAAGTGCGACATATGTGACCGATCTTTATGTCATCGCTACAGGCACATCCGATGCGGCAACGCTGTCAAAGCTGCTGGAAGGCTGAAGTTTTCGACTGTAGATGAACGCTATGTCAGGGGGCGCCGCCCCCCAACACCCCCTGCCAAAGGGTACAAGTACCCTTTGGAAACCCATTGTTTTATGGTTTATACTTTGATTTTCTTTGCTACTTTGTTCTTGAGTTGCTGCTATGTGAGTCCATTATAACGCTTGAAAAAGAGTATACTTTTTCTTTTAGCTGAAATTTTCGAAACCGTGCGCATAGCTTGTTTTTCACGGCATTTGCGCATTTCGCGCATGGGCATTAAGATTCTACAAATTGCACTGTAAATAAAAGGAATAATCCTTGACTTGCCTGTGAATAATTGTTATAATACCAATAGAACTGCGCCCGTTGCGGCGGAAAAGAGGGAAAGACTCCGGTGGATATGCTGAAAGCTGTACTGCAGGTGGCACTGCTGCTTGTGGGATTTGTCGCCATTCTTTATCTGGCTTACCTGACCAGCAGGTTCGTGGGGAAAAGCCATCGCTTCCGTGCGAAAAGTGGCGGGAACATCGAGATTCTTCAGACCGTTGCCATCGGATCGGACCGGCAGCTGATGATCGCCCGCGTCTGCGGAAAGCTGATGCTGCTGGGTGTGACCGAGTCCGCGGTGAGCCTGATTACCGAGCTTGACGCACAGCAGCTTGTGACCGAGCCGGAACAGCCCGCCGCCGGTATGCCGTTTAAAGACGCGCTGTTTAAGACCATCAACGAACGTCTGGGCAAGGACAAGCCTGCGCCGCAGGACAAGCCGGACGAAGAATAACACATTCAGCCAGCCAATCCGCGAAAGGGGAACGCGCTCACCGAGCGCAGCCGATATGGAAGAACAAACGCTCAAAAAGAAAATACACAAAAAAAATCTCCTGCGGCTTGCGCTGTCGCTGGCGGTGTTTGTTGTCCTGCTTTTTGCGACGGCGGTGACGGCGAGTGCCGCAAAAATCGACGTAGGCATCGACTCCGGAACGGCGGACGACCCGACGAGCGCGCTTGACCTGCTGTTTTTGCTGGCGATGATCGCGGTGATTCCATCGCTGATTCTGGTGATGACGTCGTTTACGCGCATCATCATTTCGCTGTCGTTTCTGCGCACCGCCATCGGCACGCAGACCACACCGCCCAATCAGGTTCTGGTCGGGCTGGCGCTGTTTATGACGCTGTTCATCATGTTCCCCGTGATCACCGACATCAAGGAGCAGGCATACGACCCGCTTCAGAACGGCACAATCACCACCACACAGGCAATCAGCAACGCCTCCGTCCCCATCAAGCAGTTCATGCTCAAGCAGGTGTATGACAAGGACCTTGATATGTTCCTCTCCCTTGCGCAGGACAAGGGCGTAGTCGGCGAAACCGATATCCAGAACAACGAGGATTTGACGAATCTGAGCCTGACGGTCATTGTTCCCGCCTTTATCACCAGTGAGCTGAAGCGTGCGTTTCTCATCGGCTTTCTGCTTTATATTCCGTTTCTGATCATCGACATTGTTGTGTCCTCGACGCTGATGTCCATGGGCATGGTGATGCTGCCGCCGACGATGATCGCGCTGCCGTTTAAACTAATGCTCTTTGTGCTGGTGGACGGCTGGAATCTGCTCATCGAGGCACTGGTCGCTGGCTTCCATTAGCCGGCAGAAAAAAGCTTACGCGGGATTTCACGGCTGAGAAAGGGGCGGCGGTATGTCGGAAACGGATATCATGTCGATTATGCACGAGGCGATGCAGGTAGCGCTGAAGCTTTCCGCGCCGCTTCTGATCGCGAGCATTCTGGTCGGGCTGATTGTGGCAATTTTTCAGGCGGCAACGCAGATCCACGAGCAGACGCTGACCTTTGTGCCGAAGCTTTTAATCATCGCAGTCATTTTCCTTGCGGTGGGGTCGTGGATGGCAAATGTGCTTGACGACTTTTTCCGCCATGTTTTTGATAAAATATCACAGCTGTAACCGAGGAAAGGAACGAGGGCATTGACGCAGCTTGGCATCGCAATCGACGGACTGCCCGTCTATATGTGTATCTTCGTGCGGCTTGCGGCAATCATCTTCCTCAATCCGCTGTTCATGAGTTCCCACGTCCCCACCCAGATCAAAGCAGCACTGGTGTTTGTGTGCACACTGATGCTCGCCCCCTATGTCAGCTCGAGCGTCACCGACACGGGCTTTCTGAGTCTGGCGCTTGCGCTGCTACGGGAATTTCTCACGGGCTTTGCGCTGACGTATGTGTTCACTGTCTTTTTCTATATGCTCATGACCGCAGCGGACGTGATGGACGCGCACCTTGGCTGGTCGATGGCAAAAATGTTCAACCCCCAGACCAACATCCAGAGCGGTATTTCCGGCTTGTTCCTGACCATTTTGTTCGGACTGTATTTCTTTGTGACAAATTCGCACCTTGTGCTGATAAAAACCGCCGCATATTCCTTTGTGCTGATTCCGGCAGGGGCGGGGAGCATCCATATCCGCAACATTCCGGAATTTGCGATCACGGTGTTCGTGTCGGCGTTTTCGCTGGCGCTGCGGCTGGCGATCCCGTTTGTGGCGGCGTCGTTCGTGGTTCAGATCAGCATGGGCGTTTTAATGAAACTCATTCCACAGATTCACGTGTTTGTCATTTATATGCAGGCGATGAATTTGCTTGGTATGCTGCTGCTGCTGGTCCTCGGGCACGCGACAGCAGGATTTGTGGAAAGCTATATCGAGCAGATGTTCAAAGCCATGCAGCAGGCTGTGGCAGCATTTGTTTCTTCATAAGAAGCAAGAAGCAGACTCGGCGATAAAGGGGTGGTTTTAAATGGCGGATTCCGCAGGCGAAAAGAGCGAAAAGGCGACATCCCGAAAACGACGGGATGAACGCAAGCAGGGCAACGTCCCCCAGAGCAAGGAGGTCGTAATCGCAGCGACGCTCGTCTTTACGTTTGTCGGCTTTAAAATCCTCTACCCCACCGCGCAGGCGGCGATGCTCAACGCCTTTCGTACATACTTCGACCGCGTAAAAAGCATGAATCTGCTGACCTCCGACGACCTTGACATCATGCTCATCGACGGGCTGAAAACCTTAGCCCTCGCCGCACTCCCGCTGCTGCTGATCACGTCGGTCATCGCGGTGATCGCCACCTTCGGGCAAACCCGCGCACTGTTCAACTTCCAGTCGCTCAAGCCCAAATTCAGCCGAATGAATCCCATCACCGGCGTGAAGCGCCTGTTTTCACTCAAATCCGCCGTCGAGCTTGTCAAGGCAATCGTGAAAATCGCCATTTTGTTCGTCGTCATTTATAACACCCTGCGCGACAACATCACGCTATTCCCGAACATGATGGATATGTCCTTTGCCGCCGCCGCCGGAAAAATCGGCGGGCTGTGCTTTCATCTGGTGGTCAACCTGTCGGTGGTGTTCGCGTTCATCGCGCTGCTTGATCTGCTTTATCAGCGGTGGGAATACGAAAAGAATATCCGCATGACAAAAGAAGAAGTCAAGCAGGAATATAAAAACGTCGAGGGCGACCCCAAGATCAAGGGGAAAATCAAACAACGCCAGCAGGCAATGTCCCGCCGCCGCATGATGCAGGCGGTTCCCACCGCAGACGTTGTCATCCGTAACCCGACGCACTACGCCGTGGCTTTAAAATATGAGCCCGGCAAAAACCACGCGCCCATTGTTGTGGCAAAGGGTGCGGATGAGGTGGCGCTGAAAATCATCGAAATCGCACGGGCAAACCGTGTGATGCTGGTGGAAAACCCGCCGCTTGCCCGCGCGCTGTTTGCGCAGATCGATTTAGAACACGAAATCAAAGAAGAATTTTATCAGGCGGTCGCCGAAATCATCGCCGAGCTGATGAAATTCAAAAAAGCGCATGAGTTAAAACGCGGCAGCGACGGACTTCCCCCCGCGCGCCCGTCCGTATAAGGGCAGCACCGCCGCATAAAAGGAAGGAACGCATTGAAAGTTTTATCAAGACTCCTCAAGAACTCCGCCGCGCTGTTCATCGTGGCAATCGTGTTCCTGATTGTCCTGCCGCTTCCAAACGGAATGCTCGACTTCATGTTCACGCTTCAGATCGGCTTGTCGCTGTTCATCCTCCTTTATACGATGTACGTGCGCGAAACGCTGGAGTTCTCCATTTTCCCCACCGTATTGTTGGTTATGACAATCCTGCGCCTTGCGCTGAACATCTCGTCCACGCGTGCGATTTTAAGCCGTGACGGGCAGGCGGGGCAGGTTATCCACACCTTCGGTACATTCGTCATCCAGGGCAACGTTGTCGTCGGACTCGTCATCTTTCTGATCATCGTCTTGGTGCAGTTTCTTGTTATCACCAAAGGCTCGGAGCGCGTGGCGGAGGTTTCGGCGCGGTTCACCCTCGACGCGATGCCCGGTAAGCAAATGGCAATCGACGCGGATTTAAGCTCCGGCTTGATCAACGAAAAGGACGCGCGGGAGCGCCGTGCGAAAATCCAGCGCGAAGCGGACTTTTTCGGCTCAATGGACGGTGCCAGCAAGTTTGTCAAGGGCGACGCCATCATGGCGATCGTCGTCACCTTCATCAACCTTGTCGGCGGAACGGTCATCGGGTTCATGAACAGCATGGGCAGCTTTTCCACCATCATCTCGACGTATTCCATCGCCACCGTGGGTGAGGGTCTGGTATCCCAGATTCCGGCTCTCATGGTTTCGGTTTCCTCCGGCTTAATGGTCACCCGCAGCGCATCGGAAGCCAACATCAACAAGGACATCGGCAAGCAGTTTCTCTCGCAGCCGCGCGTGCTGATGATGGCGGGCGGCATCCTGCTGACGCTGATGGCGGTGGGCTTCCCGAAAATTCAAATCATCTTCATCGCCGGAAGCCTGATCGGTCTTGGCGTTGTACTCATGCGCCGCCAGCGCAATCTCGAGGCCGTTCCCGATAAGGCGGAGGCGACCGAGGAGATCCAGAGCGAAGCAAGCTTTTATCGCAACATCGACAACCTCTACACCCTGCTCAACGTCGAGCAAGTGCGCATCGAGTTCGGCTACAGCCTCATTCCCCTTGTGGACGAGGGCAGCGGGGGCAGCTTCCTCGACCGCGTGGTCATGTTCCGCAAGCAATACGCGTTGGAAATGGGACTGGTTGTCCCGCCCGTCCAGCTCAAGGATTCCTCCGCGCTCAACCCCAACCAGTATGCCATCTTTATCAAAGGGGAACGCGTGGCGTCCGGTGATATTCTGGTGGATCACTACCTCGCCCTCGCCCCTGGCGACGGGGAGGATTCCATCGAGGGCATCGACACCGTCGAGCCGGCGTTCGGCATCAAGGCGAAATGGATTTCCGAAGCGCAGAAGGTCAAGGCGGAGCTGTTCGGCTACACGCTCATCGACCCGACCTCCGTCATCATCACCCATTTGTCGGAAATCATCAAGCGGCATTCCCACGAGCTGCTCAACCGGCAGGAAGTCAACAATATGCTCGCCAACCTCAAAAAGTCAAATGAAACCATCGTCACGGACATTGTGCCGGGCATTGTGCCGGTCAGCGATTTACAGAAGGTTCTCGCAAAGCTGCTTGAGGAAGGCATCCCGATCCGCGATCTGGAAACCATCTTAGAAACCCTTGCCGATTATACGCCGAAAATCAAGGACATCGATATGCTCACCGAATACGTCCGCCAGTCGCTTAAGCGCACCATTTCCCACCGCTTTGCCGAAGCCGGTCAGATGAAGGTCATCAGTCTGGATTCTAACATCGAGAACACCGTCATGGGGGCAATCAAAAAGGTGGACAGCGGCTCGTACCTCGCGCTCGATCAGGCAACCATCCAGAAGATCATCACTGCCACCACGCGGGAGCTTGACAAGGTGCGCGACATCGTTAACGTCTTGATCATCATCACCTCACCGGTGGTGCGCGTGTATTTCAAAAAGCTGGTGGATCAGTTCTACCCCAACGTGACCATTTTATCATTCAGCGAAATCGACAATTCCGTCCAGATTCAAGCACTCGGCAGCATCGGCATCTGATCCGATCACGGAACCCTACCATATAGAAAGGGGGGAATGTACCCATGAGCCTTGCGACGGATACCAAAAAACTCACCGACGAGGAATTTGAACCGCTGTTCGCGGCTTACCGCACAAACAAGGATGTGGAAACCCGCAACAAGCTGATCCTTGGCTATTCCTACATTCCCCGCACCGTCGCCGCCCAGCTGCGCGGCATCTCGCAGGGCTATGCGCAGATCGAGGACATGGTCAATCAGGGCATCCTGACGCTGATGGATTGTCTGGAAAAATTCGACCCCGACAAGGGCATCCGCTTTGAGTACTACGCGTTCATGCGCGTGCGCGGCGGTGTGATTGATTTGGTGCGGAAGCAGGATTGGATTCCGCGGCGCGTGCGGGAAATGGCGAAAAAAATCGCCGAAGCGCAGAACACCCTTGCCAACCGCTTCATGCGCGAGCCGACCTATGAAGAAATTTCAGAATATCTGGACATTCCGGTAAAAAAGTTATATAATTATTCCAATGAGATCAATAACTCTGTGGTATTCTCGTTTGAGGAGCTGATTCAGAATCTCTCCCAGATGGGAAGTGTGCTGGAGGGAACCGGCACGGACGACGCTTCACCGGAGAAAAACCTCATCCGCGCGGAGCTGATCAAGGCGCTCAGGGATGCCATCGAAGCCCTCTCGGAGCGGGAGCGGCTGGTTGTTACCTTGTATTATTACGAAAACCTGATGCTTGCGGACATCGCGCAGATTCTGGAGATTTCCGTCCAGCGCGTGTCCCAGATCAACGCCCGCGCCGTTGCGAAGCTCAAGACCGTTCTTGCGCAGTATGTGTACGGCGATTAGGAAAGTGAGGAAGTTCCCCCATGCTCAGAGGCTATTATTCCGCCGCGTCGGGTATGCTTGCCACCCAGCGCAGCTTAAATGTCATCGGCAACAACATCACAAACGTCCAGACACCGGGCTTTCAGGCGGAGCGCGCCAACATCACCAGCTTTGATCAGGAGCTTGTCACAAGGCTCGAGAACGGCGTTTATACAAAAATCGGCACCGGCTCACAGGTAACGGTGGTGGATACCGTGACCACCGCGCCCGACGAAAGCTCGGTGTATGAAACGTCCAATCCCTTTGACCTTGCCATTGTGGGCGAGGGGTATTTCAATGTACAGGGCGACGGAAAAACATTTTTAACCCGCAACGGCTGCTTTAACATCGACACGGAGGGTTATCTGGTGCTTGACGGGGTGGGCAGGGTTCAGGGCGAAACCGGCGACCTCTATGTCGGCGGCTCGGATTTCACCGTTGACCAGAGCGGCAACGTCTATGACGCGCAGGGCAATCTCTCCGGCGCGCTGAAGATCACCAAGCCCGCCGCGGACGCGGAAATGGTGAAGCTTGACAATGGCTATTTCCTCGCCGACAATGCGGAGGATGTGGCGCTTCCCACCATACAGCAGAATGCCTATGAGCGCTCAAACGTGGACGTCAACGATGAGTATACCCGCCTGATCGAAACGCAGGCGGCCTTCAAAGCCTGTGCAACCGCACTCGGTATTGTCGACGCGATGAACGCCAAAGCGGCATCCTCCCTCGCGTCGCTCACCTAACCGGAAAGGAGCAGCAGAATGAACAATATGTTCTACACCGGAAAATCCGGTCTGTCCGCTTATGAAAACGCCGTCAATGTTACCGCGCACAACATCGCAAACACCTCCACCACCGGCTACAAATCAACCAAAGCGAATTTCCGCGAGCTGGTTTACAACAATATGGACATCAACAAGAACGATGCACTGACCGAGGAAACCTCTGTCAAATCCGGACACGGCGTGCGAATTTATGACGACAGCCTCCAGTTTACACAGGGCGAGCTTGCCAAGTCCGATTATCCGCTTGATTTCGCACTTGAGGGTGACGGACTGTTTGCGGTGGAGCGCGACGGCGCGGTGCAATACACCCGCGACGGCACGTTCGACATCAGCGTCGAAGCGGGCGGAAATTACCTCGTCACAAGCGACGGCGCGTATGTGCTTGACGCAAACAGCCAGAAAATCATTGTGCCGGATGCCGCCGACGGAACGCTTGACACCGGTGCGGTCAAGAACGCCATCGGTGTGTTTGATTTCACCAATCCTTACGGCTTGCAGCGCGCGGGCGACCAGAGCTTTTACCAGACGGAGATTTCCGGCGAAGCCCAGCCCATGGAGGCGGGGACCTACAAGCTGCTCGAATCCTACACCGAGCGCAGCAATGTGGACATCGCCAAGGAAATGTCCGATATGATTGTCCTACAGCGCGCCTACCAGTTCTCCTCCCGCGTGGTGCAGACCGCCGACGAGATGGAGGACACCGTCAACGCCCTGCGCAGATAACACGGCACTGTGATTGCATAAAAACAGCTTCAGGCAAGGGGTGAGTGGAAATGGCGGATCTGGTGAAAGCGGCGACGCCGATCAACAACCGAAACGTTGTGACGGCGGTCAAGGAGCATCGCGACCCGTCGGCTGCGCCCTTTGACTTTCAGGATTTAAGCAAGGTCAAGCAGACTGCCGGCAGGGGCGAAGCGCAGGCGCAAAGCAACACCGTGCGCGAAGACGGCTCGTCCAACGCCCTTTATCAGGCGGTGAAAACGCCGGACTCCTCAGTGACGTTTATCCGCAGCATCATGATGATGCGCCAGATATCCAACATCCTCATGCTCAACAATGACCCCCAGACCGAGGAAATCAATCAGCTGCTCGACAAGCTTTCCGTTACGCCGGAGCAAATCGCGGCAGAGATGAAAAATCAGGAGAACACCGCGACCCTGTTTAAAGGCGGCTTGTTCGACACGCTGCGCGGCGCGCTTGCGCAGGCAAAATCGCCGGAGCTTGACAGCGCGGCGGCAGTGTTTCTGAAAATTCTTTATCAGGATGCGGCAAAATCCGACGTTGCCGGCGGCACAAAAAACAATCTGATTTACTTAAAAAGCGTGTTTAACTCCTCCGCCCCACTGCTGGAAAAGCTCGACGGGCTGATCAAGGAATTTGATGCGTTTCTCGCGCAGTCCGCCGAAAAGGGCGGGGATGCGCTTGCCATGACAAAAGCGCTGCAAACCGCTGCGCAGGGGCTTTCCGAAGCGGCTTCCGGCGAACTGAAGAGCGCCGCACAGGAGCTGCTTGCCGCGATGAAAAGCGCAAACGCCCTGCCCGCAGGCACAGCGGATGCGACACAGGCGCTGATTAAAAGCCTTGCCGGACAAAAAGCCGCCGCGAACGCGCTGACAAAAGCCTTGCGGGGCGCGGACGGCATGATCACCGACGAGCTGAAAAATGCGCTGCGGAATGTGCAGGGCGCACAGAAGGGCGCTGCATCGGCACTGCTGCGCACCCTTGCGGAAACAGATCAGCGGCTTTCCGGCGGTGCGGCGGATACGGCGCGGACGCTTGACACAGCCCTGCGCGCGGTAAGAAGCGCCGGCGCACAGCTCCCGCAGTCGCTCGAGCGTGCCGCGGATGCGTTCGCAAAAGCCCTCGCCGGCGCGCAACAGGCCGCGCGGACTTCCGGCGGGCAGGATTTTTCCGCGCTCAAGGCGAAAACGCTCGCGCTGTTCGGCGAGATGGAAAAAAGCGTGCTGTATTCCGCGGACGCGGCAAAGACCATTTCGCTTGCGACGTATAACCTCTCCCGCTATAGCGATGCCGCCGGTCAGACCGACGACGCGTTTTTGAATTTCATCAAAACCGTGACCGAACAAAAGCTGCGCGATCAATTTACCGCAGAGTTTGAGCAATACCGCGCGCAGCCCGACCCGGCCGGCACGCAATCCCAGACGCTCAAAGCGCTTGCGGAAATCATCTATAAGCAAAGCGTTAACGAGAACGTGCGCCTGTTAAGCTCCGACAGTATGGATAAAATCATCTACAGTATGCTCTCCTCGCCAAGCAACTTCACGCCGCTGCTGCATTATGTCATTCCGGCGGAATACGAGGACACGCAGGCTTGCGCGGAGATGTGGATCAATCCCGACGCGGAGGAGGAGCTGCCCGCGGACGAACGCAAGGGCAAGGGCGCTTCGCATATGTTGTTTCTCTTTGACGTGGACGGCGTGGGGAAGTTTGAGGCGGAGCTTTTTGTGACGGGGAAGAACATCGATCTTAAGATTTTCTGCCCGCCGGAAGCGACGGATTTCTATCAGAACCTTTCCGCGGACATCCGGCAGGCAACCGCTTCCTCCGATTACCGGTTCACGGAAATTCAAATCGCAGCGCGCACGGAAGAACGCTCGCTGATCGATGTGTTTAAAACGCTACCGCTGAGGAGGGCAGGCATCAATGTCACAATCTAAAAAGAACAAAGCCGTCGCCCTCAAGTACGACACGGAAAAAGACTTAGCACCCCTTGTGGTGGCTTCCGGCTACGGCGAAATCGCACAGAAAATCATCGGCATCGCCGAGGTCAACGGCATTCCCGTTTACCGCGACGACAGCGCCGCGTCGCTGCTTTGTATGCTTCGAGGTCGGCAGCGCCATCCCGCAGGAGCTTTATGAGGTCGTCGCCGTAATTTACGCTTCTATTTTAAAAGCATCGGACAAACTGAAAAAAGAGCTTGTTCAGGATCTTCCGCAATGAAGGGTTTTAATAGAAAGAAATAAAAGGGGGTGACAGGATGTATCAGTCGATAGCCGCCGGGTATAAACAATCCATCTGCGAGGTGACCACCGACACCAACGAGATGATTACCGTGGGGCTGATCAATGAGGTGGAAAAGGATTTCATCCGCGTTGTGCCCAAAAGCGGGGATATGCGGCTGGTGAAAACCGGAACGGATGTGAAAATCAGCATCCACAACGCTAAGCTGGGCTTCACGGTCGTGCTGGGGCAGGTGCTGACCTCCACCCGGCGGGAGATGAAAATCGTCAATCTGATCCAGATTGTTTCCCACGAGCGGCGCACCTATTTCCGCGTCGAGCTGGAGCTGAAGGCAAAGCTTGCCCCGACCCGCGACGCACTGGCGGAGGACTCCGTTAGTGTGTTCACCGTGGTGGTGCGGGACCTTTCGCTGTGCGGTATGCGTTTTGAATCGGTCAAGGAGCTGGAGCTTGGCGAAACGATGTGGACGGAGCTTCATATCGAGGAGCGCGCAATCGTCACCCCCGTGCGCATCATCCGGCGCATCAGCGAGGATTTTGCGCGGCGGCTGACCTACGGCGGGGAATTCATCGCCGAGCGCGGCGGCGACAACGACAGGCTGTGCGCGTATTTATTCAAGAAACAAAGGGAGCTTGCGAACCGGAATCGCTGATTTTGTGCAAAATACATAAAAAAGTCCGCGTAAATTCGTAGTCTTTCTGCCTTTACTGATGAGAGAAAATAGCCGATATATTAATCGTAAGCGGAACACAGACGGTTCGCCGACCGTGTAGCCGCACCGGGGCAGACGTTCCGGCAGGGCCCGCCGGTTCGCACCGGACACAAGTTTATGCGGGGACGCATCGACACCATGTGCTGGGAAGCACTGACCCCACCCATACAACAAAGAGCCTGATCAGGGCTCACGGAAAAAGGATTTTTCCGTCAAATTAAAACATGGAGGTATGATTTATGGGTATGATCGTTAGAACAAATACTATGGCAATCAACGCCAATAGTAACCTCAACAAGAACAACAGCGCAGTTTCCAAGAACCTTGAAAAGCTTTCTTCCGGCTACAGAATCAACAGAGCGGCTGACGACGCGTCCGGTCTTGCGATTTCGGAAAAAATGAAAGCCCAGATCAAGGCACTCGACACCGCATCTGCCAACGCACAGGACGGCATCTCCCTCATCCAGACCGCTGAAGGTTACATGAGCGAAGTGCATGACATGCTTAACCGTATGGTGGAGCTTGCAGAGAAATCCGCAAACGGCACCATGGAAAGCGGCAAAGCAACCGCCGCTGCAGCGTACAGCTCGTCTGACACCTCAAAGGCAGGAACCGACCGTGCAGCCCTCCAGGCTGAGATGGATCAGCTTTCCGCTGAAATCGACAGAATCGCAGACAC
Organism: Oscillospiraceae bacterium; assembly: GCA_047602575.1. GTDB lineage: Bacteria > Bacillota > Clostridia > Oscillospirales > Ruminococcaceae > UBA1366. The sequence continues at coordinate 1,127,300 of JASGGY010000003.1, read as the reverse complement.
CGCAAACTTCAACAACATCAAGCTCTTCAACGGTAACCTCCAGTCCGGTTATACCACGGTTGGCGGCGGATCGACCACCGGCGCTTCCCTGACCCTTCAGATCGGTGAAACTTCCAAGAAGTCTGACAAGCTGTCGGTTGACATCAACAGCCTGTACACCAAGGATCTGTTCTCCGACATGACTGCTGTAACCGTTGGCTCAGACACGGGCGTTGACCTGACTGTTACCAACAGCTCGTCGCAGTTGACAGACCCCGGATTCACCATCAACATCTCCGACCAGAACTACGCTTCTGTTGCAGCTGAGGAAATCCGCAAGGTTATCAACACCGTTTCTTCCCAGAGAGCAGACCTCGGAGCTATGCAGAACAGACTTGATTACACAATCAACAACCTGAACACTGCATCCGAGAACATGAGCTCTGCAAACAGCCGTATCCGCGACACAGATATGGCAAAGACCATGATGGAGTACACCCAGGGCAACGTTCTTACCCAGGCAGCACAGGCGATGCTTGCACAAGCAAACCAGCAGCCGCAGAACGTTCTCCAGCTCCTCCAGTAAGCTTCATCGCTTTTATGGTAGCATAGTGAACACACGTCCGCCCTTTGGGGCGGACTTTTTTTGCGATAAAACACGGGCGGGACTTGATAAACGGATAAGAATCTGCTATAATAATTCTGACACGAAAACCGCGATTGCGCGGAAATCCGGGGATTTGTGAGGAAGGCAGGAAATAACGCATGAGTCTTGTGATCTCCGTTGTGACGCAAAAGGGCGGTGTGGGCAAAACCACCACCGTCAACGCGCTGTCCTCCTCGCTCAACAAACGCGGTGCGCGGGTGCTTTCTGTGGATATGGATCCGCAAAGCAACCTCTCCTTCAGCACGGGCGCTGATTTTGACACCCAGCCCACCGTCTATGACGTAATGCGGAAGAAAATTGAAACACAGGACGCCATCCAGCGCCGCTGTATGACCGACATCATCCCCTCGAACATCCTCCTCAGCGGCATCGAGCTGGAGTTCACGGGAAAAAACCGTGAGTTCCTTTTAAAAAACAGCCTTGCCGGTGTCAGCCGGTTTTATGACTATATCCTCATCGATTCTCCGCCGGGGCTTGGCATCCTCACCGTCAACGCGCTCGCCGCGTGCGATTATGTGATCATTCCCATGACACCGGATATTTTCAGCCTGCAGGGGCTTCAGCTTGTTTATGAAACCATCGCCCACATCCGCCAGTCTATTAACCCCGACATCAAAATCGCCGGCATTCTGGTCAATAAATACAACAAGCGCTCCAAGCTCCATTGCGAGGTCTGCGCGACGGCGAACATGATCTCCCAGAGTCTGGATATCCCCATTTTCGGGACATACATCCGCAACTCCTATTCCCTTGCCGAGGCGCAGTCCCTCCAGCGCGACATTCACGAATATGCGCGCAAAAGCGCCGGCGCAAAGGATTTCTGCGCGTTGGCGGAGGAGATTTCAAAAATCGACACAGCCAGATCCAATGGTTTTTAAATCGGTAACAGCACATCGCAATGGAGGATAGATATGGCAAAGAGCAAACGCGAAATCGACCGTGAAATCATGTTCAATAAAATTATGCCGTCCGGCGCGGCATCCGCAAACATCATTTCCGCCATCGATATGAAAAACAACCCGCCGGCCGAGGAAGAACCCAAGCCGGAAGTACGCAAAAAAAAGCGCCCCGCCGCGGAGGATGCGGAACTTGATGACGACACGGATGCCGACGAGGACGACGCGGAGGACGATGCGTCGCTTGACGTAAAGCTGTCGCCCCAGACAAAACCCGCGCCGCGAAAAAGCCGGAAAACAGAGCAGGAATCCGAAACCGATCCCGTACCCGCCGCACCCGCGGTCAACGGTGTTGGCGGCGTTTCGGTGGAAACCATCATGGTCAACGTCAGCGAGCATGCTGTGCTGAAAAAATTCGATGCGGCGTTTGAGAAATTCGCGAGCTGCAAATGCACGCGCTGCCGGCAGGACATCATCGCCATGGCGCTGAACAACATCAAGCCGAAGTACATCATCACCTCCCGCGAGGACGTGGAAAAAATCGTGGAGAAAGCGGATTCCAACGAGGTTATGAACGCCATCATGAAAGCCATCCTCTATGTCAAAGCCCACCCGCGCCACTGACCAGCCGGAAAATTTTTGCACGTTACAGCCCTTGAATTTCCGATAAAACCGCCGATGTGTAAGATACGATCTTCACCGACAAATGAACCGGTGCATTTCTGCGCACCACTGCGAAAGGATGGTTTTTATGGACATGGTATCACTGCTTTCTACCCCCAACAGCACCGCAACCGCCGCGTCCTCGTCCGAAGACACAATGACAGCCCTGCTGGATGCGGTTTCCGACGCGCAGGATACCTCCGCCGCCGACGCGTTCGCAAAAGAAGGCTATACATCATCTGAAACAACTGCCGATACAACGGGCACCGGTATTTATTCAAAAAGCACCCTGAACAAAACGCTTGAAGAAATGGAAACCCAGCGCCAGAATGCCATGAGCCAGATGATTTCCGATATGCTCACGCAGCAGGCGAATGCGAAGGGTCTGGATTTCACCGGACTTGCCGGTGTGGTGAACAATTCCACCAGCCTGAAGGTCACCATCAATGCGAGTGTGGAGTTCACTGCGGAGGATTCCGCGGAAGCGGCGGATTCCATCAGCGGCGACGGCTACTGGTCAGCCGAAAAGGTTTCCGACCGGATTTTGGATATGGCAAAGCTCCTTGCCAACGGCGACGCGTCCAATCTGGACACGCTCACCGACGCGATCAACAAGGGCTTTGAGAGTGCGTATTCCGCGTTCGGCTATTCAAGCATCGACGAAATGCCCGATGTCACCAAACAGACCTATTCCCTTGTCCAGTCAAAGCTCGACGATTGGAAGAAATCTCTGACCGGCGCATCGGATGAAACGGACGCAACCGCCGAAACCGAATAAAAAAAAATCCCTGCCGTTTTTTATAAAACGGCAGGGATTTTTGCGTTCTACGGGTTCGGGGCTGCCGCGCAGAAGTGTGCAATCGCATCGCTCATAAATTGTGCCGTTCCCGCACCGTGTTTGTCGAGGTTTTCCCGGAAGCGCTCGTCGCCGGTGTACATCGCGCCCAGCCCGGCGAGCAGCGTGTCTGTGCAGGTGTAGTGATTTGCGGTAATAAAATCCTGCCACCTGCGGACAAGTGCCTGCGCGGGTGCGCTCGCCGGGGCGTTTTCGGCGCGCATACAGTCGGCAAACGCATGGATGAGCGCGTCCATGCCGGCGTTGATCTGCGCCCATTTCGTGTCGGGATAGCCGGCGGTTTTCTCGGCGCTTTCGCGGTAAGCGTCGGTTTCGCCCCATTTCTCTTTCGCTTCTGCGGCGTATTGCGCGCGCTGCGCTTCGTATGTGCGGTTGTCAAAGGCGCTGAAACTCATAACAATCTCTCCTCTCAGGGTTGCGTCAATCGCATCCATCAACCGCTCAAGCCGCTCTTTTTTCAGCCTGAGCAGTTCTTTCTGCTTTGACAGTGCTTCCTGCTTTTGAAACTTGGGGTCGGAGAGAATCCCGCCGATCTCCTTGAGCGAAAAATCCAGCTCGCGGAAAAATAAAATCGTCTGCAGCCGCTCCAGCGAACATTCGTCATAGAACCGGTAACCGCTGCGTCCGTCAACACAGACGGGCTTGAGCAAGCCGATTTCATCATAATAATGCAGCGTCCGGACGCTGACACCCGTGAGCCTTGCGGTTTCGCCGATCGACAGCTTCATTTCCTCACCCCGATTCTGATTATACACCCTGACGCAGCGTAAGAGTCAAGCGGTTTTGAAAAAATTTTTACACGCCGCGGAAATACAACCCACGCGTAAAGCTTCCCGCCGGAAGATTGAGCGGAGTACCATTGCGGTAAGCGGTGATAATCGCTTCAATTTGCGTGGGTGTTTCGTCGGTGAAAAGCAGCGTAAAGAAATCCGCTGCGGGGAATTCCGCCAGCTTGTCGGAAAGCACAATCGGGTCGGCGTTGAGCAGCTCAGCATAACCATTTTTCTGATCGCAGACCACCGGGAACACCCGCCCCGTTCGGTCGGTCATTACACCCGGACATCCCGCGCAGGAATCCCCCCGCGCGCTTTTAATCGGACAGTTCGCCGTCAGCATCAGGGGCAGCCGCCCGTATGCCGCGATTCCGCGCGCCAGTGTTCCGCCCAAGCGGTTAAACTGCGCGGCTTTCAACTCCGGCGAAGCGGTGAAGCTGCGCAGACCAAGCGCCTCAAGCGTGCGCACAGCAAGCGAATTGGTGATGTTCAGCCCAAAATCCCCGTGCGCCTCCAGCCCGAGCGCGCGCGCGACGGAAAAGTGTGCCAGATTGGTGCAAAGCACGCGCGAAAAGCCGCGGTCCGTCGCGCGTTTGAGCGCTCGCACCATCGCTTTTTCATCCCGCGTAAAGCGCGGCAGCGTGAGCAGAAGCTGTTCCGGCGCAAGAAAATCCGCGCGATCCTCTGTTCCGAGCGGGATGGCGACGGTATCCCGCTCACCAAGCGCAATGCCGCGCAGAAGCGCCGGATCGCGCACAACCAGCCGCAGTCCGGCTTTTCCGGCGCGGCGCAAACCGTTTTGGTAAAAGCTGCGCGGCACGGCGGCTTCGTCAAAGTGATGCGTGGGCGTAAAACGCGCCGTCCGCGCAAGGTCAAGCGCGTCGCAGAGCGTCCTACGCAGGGCGTTGAATTCCGCCGCGGGCGCGGTGAGCATCCCCGCGTTTTCAAAGAAAAATTCCCCCGCGCGGTAAATCGTATCGCCAAGCTTCTCAAAGTTTTTCCGCACATAATCGGCATCAGCCGGACGACTGCGTGCTTCCTGCGCCGCGCCCTCCGCAGTAACCATACAGACACCGTCGGTCGCGGTGCAAAGAATCCGCGCGTCGGCGGTGAGCGTTGCCGAAAACGAAATGTCCGCGCGCTTTTCCTCGTGCCGGTATAAGTCGCGCAGCGTGCCGAGAACGCCTTCCGCGGAAACAACATCTTCCCTGCGGCGGATGCCGAACATATCCGCGCCCAGCGCACCGGTGTAATAGCCGTCCGTGAAGCCGCTGCGGGAGAACACCGCTCTGAGCGCGGAGAGATCGGGATTTCCCCCGTCAAGGCATTCGCGCAGGGCGGCGACGGCGGCGGCACAGTATTCCGGGCGCTTCATTCTGCCCTCGATTTTCAGCGCCGAAACGCCCATTTCCGACAATTCCCCCGCGCGGGAAATGACGGACAAATCCTTCAGCGACAAAGCGCAGGCACCGTCCGGTAAATCCGTTCCCGCCGCAAAGGGCAAGCGGCACGCCTGCGCGCAGTCGCCGCGGTTTGCGCTGCGCGAGCCGATCATCGCCGACAGATAGCACTGCCCCGAAACGCACATGCAAAGCGCCCCGTGAACGAATACCTCGGTTTCAACGCCAAGCCTTGTCAGTGCCCGGATTTCGCCGCCGGAAAGCTCCCGCGCCAGCACGCACCGCGAAAAGCCCAGTTCCCGCGCCGCACGAATCCCGTGTTCGCTGAAAATGGTCATCTGCGTTGAGGCATGGAGGGGCATCGTCGGACAGCAGGCTTTCACCAGCGCCGCCGCCGCGAGATCCTGCACAATCACCCCGTCGATGCCGGCGGCACAGGCAAAGGAAAGCTCCTCCGCCAGTGCGTCCAGCTCCTCGTCAAACACCAGCGTGTTGATTGCCTGATAGACCTTCACCCCGCGTTTGTGCGCGGCGCTGACCGCGTCGGAAAGCTCCTCCCGCGTGAAATTCGCCGCCCTGCCGCGCGCGGAAAAGCGCTTTGTCCCCAGATAAACCGCGTCGCACCCGCACCGCAGCGCAGCCATCAGTGCCTCTGCGCTTCCGGCGGGGGAAAGCAGTTCCGCCCTGCCGGATTGCTCCTGCACGGCGGAAAGAAGTCGTTCGTTATTTTGCGCCATTGAAAAGCCCCTTCGGTGCGCTTGCGACGGCGTTTGCGATTTCCAGTTCGCGCTCGAGCTGTTTGATCTGCTCTTTCAGCGCCCGGATTTCCTTTTGCAGCTCGTCACATTTGAGCCGCGCCTCGCCCGCGTCGTCCACATATTCTTTGATCTGTGTGCGGATATTGTCAAGGTTTGATTTGCTCTTGACCGTTTCGTCCACGCAGTCAAGCGCCACCAGCACCGCCGCGTCAAGCTTTGTTAGCGTCACGGCGCTCATCGCCACCGCTTCCAGCTTTTTGTTGAGCACCTCCGCGAGCCTGTGGGTATAAACCTCGCTCTCCTCTGTTTTGAGGGTGTAGGACTTGCCGAAAATCGTTACCTTTACCTGACCGACCATGCCGCGACCATCCTTCCGTTAATTTCTCTTTCTATCATACATCATTTCAGCGTAAATTTCCAGTCTTTTTTCAGAAAAACCGACAAATTCCTTTATAGTCCTGCTTCTTCCCGCAGAATCTCGCGGATGAGCGTTCCGCTTTCGGTCAGCTGGCTTGTGCCGGCTTTGATGGCGGCAAGATTTGTGCCGTCCACGAACGCGGAAGCGGTTTCCGGCTTGTTGCAGAAGCTCCAGTTCATATAGCCGATGCTGTAATCGTTGAGCAGATCAATCCATTTGTGCGTCTGATCCGCGTTAAAGCCGCTGTTTCCCGACGCGTCACAGGTGCCGAATTCCGTCACCAGAACGGGCAGACCGGAGTTGTAGCAGGTCGTCAGCCGCGCGCGCAGCCAGTCGGTGTGGGTGTTGGCGTAAAAATGCAGGGCATAAACGGTGTTTTTGTCGGGAAGCGGGCTTGCGGCGGCTTTGTCGATTTCCTGGCTCCAGGTGGGCGTGCCGCAGACGATGATTGCATCGTCGTCGTAGTTGCGGATTGATTTCGTCACGCTTTCCGCATAGGGCTTGATGCTGCCCTCCCAGGAAGCATTGCCATTTGGCTCGTTGCAGATTTCATAAATAATGTTCGGGCAGTCGCCGTATTTTTTTGCAAGTTTCTCAAAAAACGCCTGCGCGTCGGCGGTGTGCGTGGAGGGATCGCCGGGGTTTAACACGTGCCAGTCAACGACAACATACATCCCTAAATCGATGCAGGCGTCAATGCCCTCGGTGACAAGCGCGTAATTGCGGTCCTTGTCCTGTAAGTAGCACGACTCGCTGCCGCCCCAGCTCTCCTCAATGTACATCGCAAGGCGGATGACATTGCAGCCCCAGTCGTCGCGCAGAACCTTGAACGAATCCTCCGACACCGCGTCGGGGAACCAGCCGATGCCATGGGTGGACATCCCCGCAAGCTGGAATTTGTCGCCGTTAACGTCTACGACATTCGCGCCGCTGATCGAAAGCTGTCCGTGCGCAGCCACAGGTGTTTTTGCGGGCGCTGGAGGGCTTTGCGGGTCGGTCACACCAGCGGGCGTGGTGGTCGCGGCGGGCGCATCGGAATCCGCATCCGCGGGCGGAGCGGTCGTCGGTGTGTTTGCAGCAGGGGTGGTCGTCGCGCCGTTTTGCGCGGCAGAATCGGCGGTGGTGACGGTGGCGGTGGACTCGCTGGACGTGCCGTCCGAGTCGTTGGCAAGCTTTGCCGGAACAATCAGCATGACAAGCACGCAAAGCGCCATCAGCGCAACGGCGGTAATGCGGTTTTTCATAAAAAATCCCCCATGGTAGCATCCATTTTCGCAAAGCGCACATCGCCCTGCAAGTTGATTTTATAAGAAAAAAGCCGCGCTGTCAAGGGTTTTTCCGATTTCGCGGAAATTTTGGTGGGCGCTTTTTCGTAAAATGCGAATATATTCATATTATTTTCAGGAGAAGCACAGGGGGAAGCCCGTTTGAAAGCACCTTTACACCATCGGAATTCCCAAAGAAACACCTTGTCAATTGTGAGTTCAGACAAAGTTTGCGCGCATAGAATGGGAATTCAAACGAAATAATATGAAAATAATAAAAACAATAATAATACAAATCATTGCGCAAGACGCGATAAATTTCCGTCATTCAGAAATGTGTTGAAAACTCTGTTGGAACTGTTCAAAACCCGCGATTTTACGGGGGCATTTGAACAAACACTTTCAAGTTTTCAACAACGGTACAATCTTTCACCCCAAAGCGCAGCGCGCAAGGGAATGCCTGCAGGAAAAGAGCGGGAGAATCAGTTTCATAAATTTACAGAAGTTTTGCAGAAAAAATTCTTGACAGAAAGCGGAAAGCGTGCTATACTGATTGCAAAGTAGACTTTGCATTTTGCGCGAGGGGACAGACCGATGAACACAAAAATAAAGGAACTGCGCAAACAATTCGGGCTTTCGCAGGAGGAGCTTGGTACGGCGGTGGGCACAACACGGCAGACCATCACCTCCATCGAGGTGGGCAAATACACCGCGTCGCTCGTGCTGGCTTACAAAATCGCGCGCTTCTTCGGGCTGACCATCGAGGAGGTTTTCGACTTCAGCGATGCGGACACAGAACAGAACTAGGAGAGAGGATACATATGGAAAAAACAAGGCGGCAACTGCGGGTGTTCGCGGGACTTCTGGCGGCGGCAAGTGCCGCGCTGGCGTGCTTTCTGGCGTTGGCGGTACGGGTGCTGGATCGGCGCGGCGACGAGTTTTCGGATTTCTTCAAGGGCTTTCACGTCGGGATGCTGGGGACGCTGATTGTGGTGTTCCTTGTCATGACGGTGCGGCTGCTACGCACTGCCAAAAACGACGAGCGCCTTGCGGCCTACCGCATCCGCGCAAACGATGAGCGCACGCTGCGCATCAGCGAAAAATCCGGCGGGATCGTGCTTTACGGCTGTTCGCTGGGGCTTCTGACGGCGGCGGTGGTGGGAGGATATTTCAACGCCACGGTGTTCTTCACGCTGCTGATTGCCGCTGTGGTGCAGATCAGTGCGCTGATCGCGCTGCGGACTTATTATGAAAAGACAATGTAAGGCAGACTGCTAAAATTATGATAACGGAGGCTTGTTAATGGAGGAAGTTTTGAAGGTTGACGGATTGTCAAAGCAATACAAAAAAGGCGTCTATGCCGCAAACGGCGTGACGTTTTCCGTGGAAGCGGGGGAGATTTTCGCCCTCATCGGTCCCAACGGCGCGGGGAAAACCACCACCATCCGGATGATTTCCACGCTGCTCACACCCACCGAGGGCGACGCGCTGGTCGCCGGACACAGCATTCGGAAGGACGCTGCCGGCGTGCGGAAAAACATCACCTACCTGCCCGACGAGGCGGGGGCATACAAGGCGATGACCGGGCGCAATTATCTGGAATTCATGGCTGCGATGTATGCCGACACCCCTGTGCAGGCGCAGGAGATGGTGCGCCGCGCGGAGGAAGTCTGCGGACTCGGCACGCGGCTGAATGAAAAAATTGCGGGCTATTCCCGCGGAATGACGCGCAAGCTGCTCTTATCGCGCGCTGTCATGCCCCATCCGAAGCTTGCGATTCTGGACGAGCCGACCAGCGGATTGGACATCATCAACGCGCTGGAAATCCGCCGCATGATCAAGGGACTTGCCGGCGAGGGCATGAGCTTTCTGTTAAGCTCCCACAATATGCTGGAAATCGAGTATATCTCCGACCGCGTGGGCATCATCGCGCAGGGCAAGCTGCTTGAAATCGGCAGCACGGCGGCGCTGAAAGAAAAATACCATGCCGCCAATCTGGAGGAAGTTTTTGAAAAGGTGGTGGGTGATCATGAAGTTTATTAAGCTGCTGCAAAAAGAGCTGCGCGAGCTTTTGACCAAACAGATGCTCGTGACGCTGGTGCTGACCGTGGGGCTGTTTCTTTTCATCGGGAACCTGACCGGCGACGCGGTGGACGACGCGGAAGCCAAGGCGGGCGAAATCACTCTCTGCGACCAGGATAACACGGCGTTCACAAAAGACGTTGTTGACCTGCTCAAAGCCGCCGCGGACGAAACGGACGCAGAAATCTCCGTGCGGGTGGTGGATCTGCAATCCGACGATTATGTCGCGGAAATGAATCGACTTGAGCTGACTGACCTTGTGATCATCCCCAAGGGCTTTACGGCGACAATCGATGCGGGCAAGCAGGCACAGGTCAATTACGTTTCGGTAATGACAAGCCTGTCGGCAATTTCCGGCTCGTCCGCCGGCTCGTCCGCGGCGCTGCAGACGCTGAGTTATTATGTCAAGGCACAGCTTTATGACGACAAGATTGCGGAGAACAAGCTCACACAGGCGGATGTCAACCTGCTCGAAGATCCCGTGACGACGGTGGAAACCACGATTGTGGGGGATAAATCCGCGGCGATTTCCGCAAACATACTGCTTTCCATCAGCAAGGCGCAGGGAATGTTCGTGCCGATTGTGGTGTATATTCTCGTGCTTTTCGCGGCGCAGATGATCATTGCGGCGATTTCCAACGAAAAGATTGATAAAACGCTCGAAACGCTGCTTTCCGCGCCGGTTTCGCGGCTGTCGGTGTTAAGTGCGAAAATGCTTGCCGCGGCGATTATTTCCGGCTTGAACGCGGCGGTGTACATGGTGGGCTTAAGCAAGATGATGGACAGCATGACCGGCGGTGCGCTTGAGGATGAGAACACCCGTGACGTGATCAAGCAGCTCGGGATGCAGCTGTCCGGCAGTGACTATGTGCTACTGGGGATGCAGATGTTTTTAACGATTCTCATCGCGCTGTCGGTTTCGCTCGTGCTGGGCGCGCTGGCAAAGGACGTGAAATCCGCACAGGCGCTGATTATGCCGATCATGATTCTGGCAATGATCCCATATCTCCTCAGCATGATGGTAGACATTAAAACCCTTTCGCCGCTGCTGCGCACGCTGATTTATGCGATCCCGTTCACGCATACCTTTATGGCGGGCGAGAACATCATGTTCGGGCATATGACGCTCTACTGGGGCGGTCTGGTTTATCAGGTTGTGCTGCTGGCGGTGTGCATGACGCTGGCGGTGCGGGTGTTTATGACGGATAAGATTTTCACCATGACCATCGAGTTCGGAAAAAAGCGCGGCGCGCAGCAGAAGAAATCCTTGCTCGGTATGTTCAAAAAATAGATCGGAGGAACAACATGAAACAGCATTGTATTAAGCGGCTGTTTGCCGTTCTGCTTTGCGGCGCACTGCTGGCTTCCTGCGGGTTGAAAACGGATTCGTCCGCGTCGGGAAAACCAGCCGGCACAACAACATCTACCGGCGCAACGGATTCGCTGACATCGTCGCAGACGGACAGCGTCGCGGGTGATGAAAGTTACACCGATACCATTGTGTTTGACGGAGAAAAAACCGCCGACCACATCGCCGTCACCCCCGCCATGTGGAAAGTGGCGGACAAAACCACCGGCGGCGTGCTGTATCTCTTAGGCTCGATGCACGCGGTGGATATGGACATCTACCCCCTGCCCAAGGAAATCAAAGCCGCCTATGACGCGTCGGACGCGCTGGCGGTGGAATGCGACGTGACCGTGGGCAACGACATGGCATCACAGTTTGCCATGCTCAAGAAAATGGAGTGCGAGGACGGCAAGACAATTGCCGATTATCTGGGCGATACGCTTTACGGCGATTGCGTCAAGGCGCTCAAAGCCGACGGGCTGTATCTTTCCATGTATGACCAGTATCAGCCGGTGTTTTGGGAGTCGCTATTTGAACAGGCAATGATTACCGACGCGGGCATGGACGCGGTCAACGGCATTGATATGCTGCTAATCAAGCAGGCAAAAGCCGACGGTAAGGCGCTCATCGAGCTGGAAAGCCGTGTGTTTCAGGAGAACCTTTTGATCAACGCGCCGCTGGAATATTACACAGCGAATCTGCGCTATTACACCGCAGCGGCAGCCGACGCAAAGAAATCGCTTCAGACGATGTTTGACGTCTGGGCAAAGGGCGATATCGACGCGATTGCGGCACTTTCTGAAACGGAAGTCACCGGCATTACGTTTTCCGATGCGGAGAAATCGGCTTGCGATGCGATGAACAAGGCGCTGTTAAACGACCGGAATCCCGGGATGATCGACAAAGCAGCCGATATGCTCAAAAAAGGGCAGAAGGTGTTCTATGTGGTGGGCGCGGCGCATTACGCGGGCGACATCGGCATCATCGTCGGACTGCAGAACGCGGGCTACACCGTCGAGCGCGTAGACTACGCAACACAAACAGCATCCGACGACACATCGGACGATGCGGCAGCATAAGTTTGGACTAAAAAATAACAGAGGCTGTAACGGATACAGCCCCTGTTATTTTTTGCGGAACGCGTTCAGACCGCACCGGACCTCACACAACCGGATTGAGTTCCTTCATCATTTGAATGTAGACCATCAGCTCTTTGCGCGACGAAACCTCCAGCTTTTCAAAAATCCGCTTGTTGTGCGTTTTGATGGTGTTGATTGAAATAAAAAGCAGCTCGGAGATTTCCTGCGCCGTGTGACCTGCGAGGTAGAGGTCGAACACTTTCTTTTCCGCCGCGGAGAGCTTGGAAATATTCGTGACAAATTTTTCATAAACGGAAGCTTTGCGCGCCGCATCTTTTTCCTCAAGCAGCGACTGTGCAAGCGCCTCGCGTTGTTTGTCCTGCTCCGCCAAAAATTCAAACAGGTCGTCAATTTCCGGTATTTTTGTTCTGTCGCTTTTGGTGTAAGCGTTGTTTTTAATCCCGCTGAACGCGGAATGGATCGGCTTGACAAACCGGTGGCTGATGAAAACCGCCGCCGCTAAACTGATTCCCATCAGCGAGAGAATGAGCAGAATCAGCAGGCGGTTTGTGTGCGAAACCTGTGCGAGCAGCTCACTTTCCGGAACCAGAACGCCCGTGACCCATCGGTCGCCGGAATAAAGCGAGCCTTCCGGGTAAAGCGAAATATCGCTGACCATCCCGTCGAGCGTCACGCCGCTGCCGTTGACAAAGGTCGTCAGGCTGCCGCTTGCGCCGGTGACGGTGACGTTTTCGCCGGTGAGTGCGCTGAGCATATAATAATTTCCGGCAATCAATCCGCCGGTCATGTTGATTTCGCGGTCGTCGGAGGGGGAAAGTGTGGCGAAAATGCGGGGATACACGGCATTGTCCGGGCTGTACGAGAGCTTGAACAGCATTGTGCTGACCTCGAAGCCGCAGATGCCGTAAACCGTTTCGTCCTCCGCGATGATCGGCACAGCGAGGAGAATGCCGTCCTCGCCGCTGCCGCCGGCGCTGATTCGTTTTGACCAGTAATACTGGCGCGAAAGCGGCAAGCCGGAGGTTTTGGCGTTTTCAACCATTGCACTGAAAAAATCGAAGTGCGTGACATCAAACTCCTGCCGCCATTGGGGGAGGAGCTGAATGCTATAGGAGCGGGATATCTCGGACGGACCGATGAGATATTTCGCGGTCGCGTCAATCGCATTGACGATGTTCGGCTCGGTGCATCTGAGATAGACCCCTGCCCGCGAAGTTTCGGCGTTTGGGGCTTTGCTGTTGACGGTGGAATCGAGGATGATAAAAATTCCGCTGCTTTTTGCCCATTTCAACGAGGCTTTCATATCGCCGACTTCATCGAAGAGGATGTCGTTTAAAACCTCCGGATGGGTTTTATAATCGGCGGGGGTGAGCGCATGGTCGGCGAGTGTTCTGGTGATGCCGTCGCTCAGCTCCTGTGAGAGCGCGATGCCCTGCATGGAGAGCTTTCCGCAATCAAGGCTCACGTTTTTTTCGATGTTATTGATTTCGGACTGAAGAAGCTTTGCGCTCTCCGTTTCGCCCCGGTCAAAGACGCCGAACGCCGTGAGTAGCAGCAGAAACCCAAGCGCGACAAAAAGCACCAGCACAGCCAACAGGCTGAGCAGGCGGATGCGCAGGGAGATTCCGCCTCTGGCGTCGGGGCGGTACTCCCGCAGTGCCGCGCGGATGGAATCGACCAGTTTCATTGCTTCTCACCGCCGTTGATCATTTGAGCTTGTTTTTAAATGAAGGTACGTTATCCGGCAAGCAGTGTTTTGAGAGCGTTCGACTGAAGCGTGGCAAGCGTGCCGCCGCCGGTGAATTGTGTTCTGCCGTCCTTGAGGATCGCTTTCATGCTCTTTTCAAACGCTGAGCCCGCCGCGTCAAAGGTGTCAAACGTCGGCGGAACAAAGCTTTCATAGTCGTTGTGCATCATCATCGAAACCTCGAGCATCGACTTGATTTTGTCGTTGGAAGCGCCGGAGATTTCGGATTTCAGCCCGTCGGCATAAGCGACTGTTTTCACGGGCATATAGCCGGTGGAAGCCACGAATTTGAGGTTTTGGGTGGTGTCGGTGAACCAGCGGAGGAATTCAGCGGCGGCTTGTTCTTTTTCGGGCGTTGATTTCGCGACGCAAAGCCCGTTTCCGCGCTGGATCGCAACCTTCTTTCCGCCCGCAACCGTCGGATAGGGCAGAACCTCAAAGCTGACCGACTCGGTCGTATTATCGGGGTATGTAATCGTATCGCCGTAGAAGGTGATGCCTGCGGTGGAACCGACGGAGCAAACGATGTCGCCGGTTTTCGACAGATCCGAGGAATAGCCGTCATAGACCGCAAAGCCGCCCTGCGCCGCCGCGGGATAAATGATGTTCCACAGTGCGGAAAACTGATCCTGACTCAGGTTGAGCTGCTCATTGTCAAAGAGCTGGGTGCCTTGCTGGAGCAGCGCCGCCTGCGTAAGATTGAGCCACGAATCGGCGGTGAAGAAGGTTTTGCCGTCGTTTTTCACGTCCGGCGTTTTGGCGTCGGTCCAGTTATAATACTTTACAGCCGCGTCGGCGATGCCGTTAAACGTCGCCAAGTCATCTTCGGTGATGCCGGAATCCGCCGAAAAACGATCGAACAGCGTTTTGTTGACGAACAGCACCTCCGTCGATTTCGCAAACGGGAACACATACAGCCCGTCATTGAACCTGCCCTCATCCACATAGGACTTGACATACTGGCTCAGTTCGTCAGCGGTGAAATAGTTGTCGAGGTTGGCGAGCTTGTCTTTCTCCTGAAATTTCACGGCGGTTTTGGGATAAGCCGTGAAAATATCGGGCATCGCGGGCGCGCCCGGATCGCCGTTTAAAACGGAATCGAGCTTTGTCTGCAGTTCCGCGCTGCTTGAAATCGCCGTTACATTAATAATGATGCCTTTTTCTTTGCCGACAGTGCTGTTGAATTCTTCCAACAGGCTGTCGATCGTCGTCTGAAGCTCGCCGCCGAAGTTGTGCCACATCGTCAGGGTAACGGGATTCTCCGCGGTCACTGTGTCCTTGTCCTTGCATCCGCTCATGGCAAAGGTTGTGCCGGACAGAACCGCCGCGGTCAGAAATGCAAGCTGCTTTTTCATGATATCCCTCCATAATTGTGAACATTTCCTGTTTTAGGCCTTATTTTCATAAAAATCACCCCTGGGGTGATTGACTTCTTTACCCGTTCTGGCTACAATGAAAGCAGCAAGTTCGGCGTTTGCGTTGTGCTTTTTTCAAAGATAAGTAATTTCAATAAACCAATTTGAACATTTAACGAGTCTATCAATACTTAATTTTATCATACCCTTGCTGTCTTGTCAATGTGCCCGCACGTAAAATTTGCGTTAAGACACACATGCGGACGCAGCCGTTTAAAACGGGCAAACGCTATTCGGAAATTAAGCTAACCGGCTTAAATTAATAGAATGATGGAGGAACAATTATGGCATTTTGCAGCAGTTGCGGAACAAAGCTCAACGACGGGGACACCTTCTGTCCGGCATGCGGAACATCAACCGCACAGCCGCAGCAGACCCAGCAGGCACAGAGCCAGCAGACACAGACCGCGCAGTCAACCGATTTTTCTGAAAAGATGAAAAACTTCACCAACACAACCGACACCACCGATGCGTTTGAAAAGGACGACATTGAGAAGAACAAGGGGATGGCGATTTTTTCCTATCTCGCGATTCTCGTGCTGATCCCGATTTTCGGCGCGCCAACCTCGAAGTTCGCGCGGTTTCACGCAAACCAAGGGCTTATTCTGCTGATTATAGAAATCGCATGGGGAATCTGCTCCGCAATCCTGACAGGGATTTTCACCGCCTTGTTCTTCAGCGGACTTTGGGGAATTTTTTCTCTGCTCACAACAATTCTTTATCTGGTGAACCTGGTGTTCCTCGTGGTTGCAATTATCGGAATCATCAACGCGGTCAACGGAAAAGCCAAAGAGCTTCCGATCATCGGCAAGTTCAAGATATTAAAATAGAAAATGGGGGGAGTCATGTATGAAAAAAATTCTCGCAGCTGCGTTGGCTTTTGTTCTTACGGCATCGATGGTATCGTGCGGCGATGACGACGATGATAAAAGCAAGACCAAACACAAAACGTCTGATTCAATTTCCGCAGCCGATTCCGATTCACAGTACGACGACACCGACGCGGCGACCGAAGAAACGACCGGAGAAGCAACCGAATCGACGACCGAAGAATTCCAGTATGGCGACGATTATATTGCCGCGCATTTGGGCGACGAGTATTCCATTACCTATGCGTATAAAACCTACGGCTCAACCGACGGCGCGACAGAGATTGATATGACCTTTTCAAAAACGCCGGAAGGGTGCTATTACAAATATGGCAATGAGGCAGGCTCAGAGATTCTCTACATAAAAAACGGCGATATGTATGACTATTATATCAGAGATACGGCAGAGGACACGTTTAAAATCGTGCAGGGCGTTCGGTTTAAGCAGGAGGACATTGAAACCAGTGCGGCTTCTTTTCTTGGCTATATGGATACCTATCAGGACTACGCCGATGAGCTTGAGAAAACCGGAACGGAAACCGTTGCGGGGCGTGACTGTGATATTTATGCCGATAAAAACAACGTGGTTTATGGCTCGCTGGGTGTTCAATATGCAATCGACCAAGAAACAGGCGCTTGTCTGAAATTCAGCGTGGAGTATAAGGACGGCGAAAGTGCCGCTGGTTATTCATTTGAATGCACGGAATTTAAGACCGAGGGCGTTACGCTGCCGGCATATGAGAAATAATAGTAACCGATGGGAGAGAAATCGATGAAACGTACAATCGCAGTCATCGCTGCGTTGGTTGTCGTGCTTTCATTTTCTGCGTGCGGCAAGGACGACACAAGCAGCAAGGCTACCGACGGTGCAAAGACCGCCGCAGCAACCAACGCCGTTACCACAGCGGCAACCACAGACGCGGATTCATCCGCAGCGGCAACCACAACCGCCGTGACGACGGCGGGAATACCGGCGGGAAGCATCACCGTGACATTTCCCGACGACTGGATTGACATGGAACCGACCGCGAGCGTTTGTCAATACATGAAAGGCACGGGCAGCTGTTTTGTCAATAAGTACACGCTTGCCGGCGGTTCGCTTGACGCAATCGGCGCGACGGCGGTGGAGCAGATGACCGCCGCGACCGAGAATTTCGCCCGCACCGCAGACGATGAACACGTCACCATCTGCGGCAGGGATGCGATCAAGCTCAGCTTCACCTGCAATGCGGCGGGCATGGATATGCAGTATGTGTATTATTACACCTATGTTGATCCGGCAAACACACAATCCGGCGATGTATATCAGATCACCTTCGGTGATCTCAAGGACAGCTTCAGCGAGATCGAGCCGGATATCGATGGCATCATCAACAGCATTACATTTGAATAATCGTTTATAATACAGACCGGGAAGGAGGCTTTCCGGTTTGTAGCTTAGTCAGCCGTAACGGCAGAAAGAGGAACAAATGAAAAAGCTTTTATCCTTAATGACAAGCCTGCTGCTTGTTCTCACCATGCTGCCGGCGGGATTATCGGCGGCGGCGGAAAACGTATCCGGCAATCACACCTATGCAACCGCAAAGACCATCACCAGCGGCGGGTCGTATACAATCACCGCTTTGTCAAATGTAAGCAGCAACAATTATTTTAAATTCACCACCACATCCGCCCAGCTGCTGACGTTTGCGGTTTCTGCGGCTGCTGACGCGAACTCAGATTGTTATACCAACTTCTCGCTGCTCGACGCGACGGCATCGCACAATACCATCGGCGGTTACAGCGCAACGGAGTATGACGAGAACTTTTACATCACAGCCTACGGTGAAACCGTCAGTGACACCTACAACTATTATCTGGCTGCGGGAACGTATTATATTTTGATTGCCAACGATTATTCCACCGACGGTGCGACCGTGACGCTCAATTATCAGAGTGCTGAGAACATTGATTACACCACGGGCAGCGCGAGCAACTGGAGCGCGCCCGCTGTCGTTACGCCGGAGTCCCCCGCGAAAGCATACAAGCTTGACAACGGCAGCAGCACCTATCGTTATAAATTCACAACCACCAAATACGCAAAGGTTCAGACCTCGATCACCGCTGACAACGGCGCAATGGCGAATCAGGCGGGCGTAACCAGCAGCTACGGTGTGCAGGTTTTAAGCGGCGCGGACAAGACGCAGGTCAGCGGTTATGTCAACAGCGAGCTTCTGTCAAGTTATAACATTGACACGGATTCGGATGCAAAAACCGTGCGCGCGGTTTATTTCCTCTGCCCGGGTACGCATTATATTCAGGTGGATTGCCCGTATGCCGCAACCGGAAGCCTGCTGACGATTGCACTTGACGTCACGAACACGTCCAATCAGGATGCCGGCGATGCGCAAACCGACGGAAACAACACATATGCCTATGCTGAAACCATCACGACCAATACGACGTATTCCGGCAACATCGCATACACCGGCGGAAACGCAGCCGCAGCCTACGGCTACAGCGACCGGGATGATTACTATAAAATCGTACTTCCCTCCGCCTGCGCGATGAAGCTCAAATTCACACGCATCGACGATTACAACCTGCAGAACGACACAACAATCGAGCTGTTTGACGAAAATTCAAACTCCGTCAGCGGTTCAAAGAACCTCAATACATACCGCTCCAATGTCGCGGTTACGCTGGATCTGGGCACGGTGGAAGCGGGTACGTATTATTTCGTAATCGATTCGTCATACGGCGCTGCGATGGAATACACGTTCAGCTTCCAGGCGATCATTCCGATTTCAAACTTCACGCCGGTGCTTACCCCCGCCGCGCCCACCTATGACGGCACGGAACAGAAACCAACGGTGAAAATCACCGGACTGACCGAGAGCAAGGATTTTACGGTCACTTATAAAAACAACATCAACGCGGGAACGGCGACGGCAGTCATCACCGGAAAGGGCAGCTACGGCGGAACGCTCAATGCAAACTTCACCATCGAAAAAGCCACGCTCACCGGCAAATTCGCGACGGATTATTCCGGAACCTATGACGGAAAAACCCACAAGGCGACGTTCTCAGCACCTGCCAATGCGACCATTCAGTTTAGCGAGGACGGCGTAACCTATACCGCCGAAAACCCGAGCTTCACGAATGCCGGCAGCCACAAGGTGTACTATAAAATTACGCAGGATAACTATAAAACGTATTTCGCCACAGCGTATGTAAAAATTGCCGCGAAGTCGATCAGAGGCTTCACGGCTTCACAGCCCGCGGATGCCGTTTATTCCGGTGCTGCAATCAAGCCTTCGATTACTCTGAAAAACGGCAGCAAAGCCCTGAAATCCGGCACGGACTACACCGTCACCTATTCCGCGAACAAAGCCGTCGGAAAGGCGACCATCACCATCAAGGGCAAGGGCAACTATACGGGAACGATCACAAAAACATTTTTAATCAACCCGAAAGCAACCAGCCTTTTGCTGGTCGCGGGCAGCAAGGCAGCGACCGTCAAGCTCACAAAGGTTTCCGGCGCATCGGGGTACGTGATTTACCGCGCGACCTCCCAGACCGGCACGTACAGCAAGGTGAAAACAACCGGCGCGCTGAGCTTCACGAATACGGGGCTTACCAAAGGCAAAACGTACTATTACAAGGCGAAAGCCTACCAGACTGTGGGCGGGGTTTCGTATTACAGTGCGTTCTCCGGCGTGAAATCGGTGAAAGCGAAGTAATCGCAAAGCTGAAAAACAAAGCGGAATCTGCACGGCAGCAAAAAGCCAGGCACCCAATCCGGATGCCTGGCTTCTTTGATTTGTAACAGTGTTTAGAGGGCGTCGTTTCCGCGGTCGCCGGTGCGGATTCTGATCGCGTCGGCAATGTCAGTTACGAAAATTTTTCCGTCGCCAACCTCGCCGGTTTTTGTTGCATCGACGATGATGGAGATGATTTCCTCCGCGCGGTCGTCGGGCAGAACAATGGTGAACTGAACCTTCGAGCGGGTGTTGAGGATAACCTCAGAGCCGCGGACGTATTCCGTCCAGCCATGCTGGTTGCCGCAGCCGAACACTTGGCTGATGGTGATGCCGTTTACTTTCGCTTGAAGAAGCTTATCTTTGAGGACTTCGAGCTTTTCAGGGCGAACAATCGCTTCAATCTTTTTCATTCTTTCTCACCCTCCCGTTAATCCAGACCGGAGAAGGACGGATATGCGGACTCGTTGTGCTCGGACTGATCCAGACCGATTGCCTCGTCCTCCGCCTTGACACGGATGTTGCCGAACAGCTTCATGACGCTGACGATGATTGCTGTCATACCGCCTGCGAACAGGATGGTAACGCCGATTGCTTCCAGCTGGCTGATGAACTGGCTGGTTTCGCCATATACAAGACCGTCTGTGCAAACGGAGTTGATGGAATTCTTGCAGAACAGTCCCGTTGCGATGCCGCCCCAGATACCGCCGATGCCGTGGCATCCGAATACGTCGAGCGCGTCGTCATAACCGAATTTGCCTTTGACCTTGGTCATGAAGAAGAAGCAGATCGGGCTTACGCAAGCGCCGATGATGAGTGCCGCCCAGATCGGAACGAAGCCTGCGCCGGGGGTGATGGCAACCAGACCGACAACTGCGCCGGTACCAGCGCCGAGCGTGGTGGGTTTGCCGTGGATGATTTTCTCGATGAACATCCAGGAGAGCATTGCCATTGCCGCCGCGGTGTTGGTGGTCATGAACGCGTGAACGGCAAGACCGTTTGCGCCGAGTGCGCTGCCGGCATTAAAGCCGAACCAGCCGAACCACAGGAGTGCCGCGCCCAGAACCACATAGGGAATGTTGTGCGGTTTGTAAGTAACAACGCCGTAGCCCTTGCGTTTGCCCAGCAGGATGCAGGCGATGAGTGCCGAGATACCGGAGGAGATGTGCACGACGTTTCCGCCCGCAAAGTCAACCGATTTGATTGTGCCTGCGCCGAGGAATCCGTTTAAGCTCCACTCCATGTGTGCGAGCGGGTAGTAAACCAGAATCGACCACAGTGCAATGAATACGAACATCGCCGAGAATTTCATTCTGCCCTCAAGCGAGCCGACGATCAGCGCGGGTGTGATGATCGCGAACATCATCTGGAAAGCCGCGAAAAGCGCATCCGGTATGGTTGCGGAATATGCGCCGGCCTCTCCTGTCGCGACATTGTTGAAGAACACCTTCGTGAAGTCGCCGATGAATTGGTTGCCGTTGTCGGCAAATGCGAGTGAGTAACCGAGGATGACCCACAGAACCGATGCCAGACCGCAGATGAAAAAGCAGGACATCAGTGTGTTGAGTGCATTTTTTCTTCTAACCATTCCGGAATAGAAGAACGCCAGACCGGGTGTCATCAATAACACCAGCGCCGAAGACATGAGTATAAAGCCAATATCTCCCGTATCCATAAGAATACCCTTTCTCCGACTTTATCTCGTTTTACTTTCCCTTCCCGCCGAACGTCGGCTTCGGCAAGAACGGCAGCACCTCCGATGGAAGCTTTGCCGGAACGGGCAGATAATTTACCAAAAGTAAAGAACCTACTATCATTATAGCACTTATGCAGCAGGTGTCAAGAAATCAAGCGTTTTTTAACGCTTTTTTAGCGTCGCGGGGCGTTAATATGCAGGAACGTGCGATGTGTCCTGCAAATATGGTGGGGCGTGTTCACTTTTGTTTCCTATTTGTTCATAAATACCGAGCATAAAAAATAAGCCCTCCGGTGCGGGAGGGCTTATTTTTTGTGCAATTAGCCGAACTGCTGGAATCTGATGGAGAAATCGGAATGCATGGTGTCAGGCGCGGTTTTTATGGACGATTTTCTCTGCCTCGCGGAACGTATCGCGCAGCGCGTCGATCATGGGGATGATTTCCTGCAGCGCCTCCGCGTCCTTCCGGACATTGGCGTGGATGATCTGGCGGATGAAAAAGTCATAAAGTGCGGAAAGATTGGCGGAGATCGCATAGCTGCGGTCAAGGGTGGCATCGAGGTGGTGGAGGATGTTCTGCGCTTTCTGAAGCACCTCGTTGGCTTTCTGCGGATTTTTTTCCTCAATGAACAGAACGCCCTGGCTTAAGCGCTTGGAACAGGTGTCGTATAATTTAATGAGAAGCTCGCCCTGCGTCATGGTCGCGACCGACTGCTCCTGATATTTCTGATAAGAATTAAGCATGGTGTATACCGCCTTTCTGCGTCTTAACCGAGCATATTTGTCAGCCACGAGCTGGTGGAGGAGAGGTTGGAGAGCGTGGTTTCCATCGTGGTGAACTGTGACCAGTAGCGTTCGCGGCGCAGGTCGTAGAGATCCTGCAGCTGTTCGAGCTTCTCCGCGATGTCGTCGAGCTTGTCGGAGATGGTGTTGTTGCCCTCTGTTGCCTTGCCCTCCTGTCCGGCGAGGGCGACGAGCGTTCCGGGCGATGCGGAGCTGGAATTGACCGCCTTGCGGCAGGCATCGTTGAGCTTGCTTGCCAAGCCGTTTGTTCCGGTGAACAGTGCGGTGAGCTTGTCGGGATTGGTGGCAAGCGCTTCGTCCAGATCGTCGTCGTCGATGACAAGCTTGCCGTAGTCCGTCCAGTCGTCGCTGGTGTCGATGCCGAACTGGCTCAGCGACAGACCGCTGGAATTCTTGGTATAAAGCACCGCGCGCATATCCTGTAAGAAGGAGGTGATGTCGTCGTCGCCGCTGAGCAGTCCCTCCTGCGCTTTTTCCTCCCACTTTTCGACCTGATCGTCGCTCATCTCGTCGCGCTGCGCGTCGGTCAGCGGCGGGTAGTCCTTGTAGGTTGCCTTGGCGTGGGTATAACCGTTGAGCTTGGAGATGAGGGTGTTATAGTCGTTGACAAAGCCGGTGAGCATGGTTTTCAGCGCGCTGGTGTCGCGTTTTGAGGAAACCGTCGCAGCGTTTTCCGTTGTGCCGGAGGAAGCGACGAGCGTTCCGTCGGTGTTTAAAGCAAACGAGCCGTCGGCGTTTTTCTGGTACGAGCCGGTTGTGCCGGAAACGGTGAGGGACATTCCGTCGTAAGAAAAGGTGTTCGCGGTGCGCTCGATGGTCGTGCCGTTGATGTTGACCACGGCGTTTCTGCCGGCGACGGTTGTGGAATTCGTACCGAACAGCGCCGTTCCCAGCGAGCCGCCCGTGGAAACCTCATAGCCTTTTCCGGTGGAGGCAGCAGTCAGCGAGAACGCATCGCTGTAGGAATTGTAGGTCATCGTGACGCCCAGATCCGCGCTGTTGACGGCTTTCATCACGTCGCTGACGGTCTGGTCGGCGGTGAAGGAGAGCGGCGTGCCGTTGACGGTGAGGGTGTACTTCCCGTCGCTGTCGGCGGTGAGCGCGTTTTTAAACGATGCGTCGGAAAGCTTTGCGGTCAATGAAATGTTGGTGGAAGCGCCGGAGGTTATGCCGAACACGCCGGTGTCGCCGCTTAAGGTAACGGTCTGACCCGTACCCGTGGTGAGCGTGCCGTCGCTGGAAACGGAGATGCTTGAGCCGAAGGCTTTCTTCGAGCTTTTCCTGAAAGCTTGCCAGCTTGTCCTCCGCGGCGGAATCGATGGTGATGGTTTTTGAAACGCCGTCAAGGCTGACCTTGATGGAAGCGCTGGTTGCCCCGCCGGAAAAAAAGCTCTCGTCGTACTGCAGCGCAATTGCGCCCGCACCGGACTTTCCGCCTTTTACGGAAGCGGCAGCCGCGGTCTGTGCAACCTGAATACTCATGCTGCGCGCTGTGCCGGAGGAATCGGAATTGATGGTGACAGCGGCGCTTGAACTGGAGGTGGTCATTTTGTTGAACACATCGGCGGTGCGCAGAGTGTTGCTTCCCAAAATGTCCAGATACTTGCTCTGGAATTCGGAGATATCGGTTGTGATACCGCGGTAAAGATCCTGCTTCCACTCTAAGACTTGCTTCTGCTGGTTGTTCTCATCCATTTTCGTTTGGATGTTGGAGAGCATGGATTTGACTAAGCTATCGGTATCGAGTCCGGAAATCATGCCGGACATCGCGGTACTGGTTCCGCTTGTGCTGGTTGTACTGGATGTGCTTGACGTACTGCTCATGGAAATCATCCTTTCCGCTGCGCCGAAATCGGCTTTGTTACCTATATAAAATATATCGGCAGCCCGTGTCGGAAATCAAGCCCCGCGCGCAGATTTTCCGCATCATTTTCGGAAAAATCCGGTGGGGTGATTCTTGCGAAGCTGCCGTGAAAAATCGTATCCGATCCGCCTGTGCGGTATCATTTAAATCTCCGTTTTTTTGGGCGGAAAATATTTTTTATGGGAAATGGTGCTGGTCCCGCTTAAGAACTTGACCGCCTGCGCGTGCGCGCCGGTGTTGAAGTCGCGGATTTTTTTCAGGATGATCTGCTTTTCCGCGTTAAGGCGGGCGTTGACCTGTTCGTCGGTGATGAGAATGCGGTGGATGACGGTGAAAATCTTCTGTGCCGCGTCAAAAACGGGCTGTGCGGCTGCGGGCAGGCTTTCGCGTTCGCTGCGGTTTGCCACCGCGTCGCGGAAGGCTTCTCCCATCACGCTTGTACCGCAGCGGCGGTACAGCTCCTCATACACGCCGTCAATCTGCGCAGAGAGCGCACCGCGCCGGTTCATGTGCGCTTCGATTTCCTCAAACGGGCAAACCAGCAACGCATCCGTTTCACGCTCAAACTCTAAAAAACCGTCGAGCGCGCGGGAAAGCAGCGCAGTCAGCTCCGCGGCTTTGGTGCTGTAATTTTTTTCTGCCAAAATCATCACTCTTTTCCGTCAGGGTCTTTTATTTTTGAGAAAGTTGTGTTATAATGACAACATATGAGCAATTTCTTTTTCAAAGAAATCAATTCCGGCTTGTCCAAAGCCGCCGGAGGGGAGGGACCGCGTAACCGCGCAACGGATGAACTTCAGAAATCTTGACGCAACCTTGTTTATCACCGGCACGTCGTCCTATGACTACGGTCAGGCGACGCTGAACGTCGCGGAGCGCCACTGTGATTTTTTTGCGGACTTTGTGCCAATCTTAAAGATGGAAACCCCTGTGCGGATCGTTCTGCGCAGCGGTGAAATTTCTGTGTTAGAGGTGGAGGGCAAGACGTATCTTTCCTCAAAGCACCTGCTGCGGGTGACGGAAATCTCCGTCATGTTGTGTCCGGGCGCGGAGGAAGCGCTTGAGGCTGTGCTTGACGCACAGGCGGTGATTTATACCCCGCACAAAAAGAAAGCGAACCTGCTGGTTGCACACCCCTGCACGATTACTGCGGTCACGGCGTCGTCGCTGACGTTCACCTGCCCGGGATTTGACGCGCATCTGCGGGAAAAAAGCTTTCTGATGGAGCTTGGCGCGCCGCTGTTTCCGTATCAGGCAGAGCTGCGGCTCACGTCGGGCGGGCGCAATCTGCTATTTGGGAAAAACGCGCACTACACCTGCCTGATTGCCGCGATCGAAGCGCCCGACCGCGTGCAGCTGCTGCGGTATATCCGCGCGAAAGCCGAACGCTTCATCAGCCGGCTGTTCCCGCTCGAACCGCTGTAATTATTCCGATTGATCCGACTGCCCTGCCCGGCTTTTTAAGAAGCTGCGCAGGGAATTTTTTTCGATGCCCGCCGATTCCGCGGCGTTTTTATTTTCCTCGGCCGTCTGCCGCAGCTCGCTGCGCAATACGCTGACGCTGCGGGGCGCGTCGATGCCGATTTTAATTTTGTCGCCGGAAACGTCGATGATTTTCACTTCGATGTTGCCGTTGATGAGGATGGATTCCCCGGCTTTTCTGGATAAAATCAGCATCCGGCACACTCCTTTTTCAGAAAGAGCGGATAGCGGATGGGATAGCTTTCTTCCAGAATAAACTGACCGGCGGTCATTGCCGCGGAATTGACAGCGATGGGGCTTTTGAGATTGACGGTGGAATCCTCAAAATTCTCCGCGGCGACCATCACAAGCCAGGTTTCTTTTTCGCCCGCACCCAAAAGCTTTTCGCATTCCGGCGGGAAAACCGGACGGTAGCCCTCCGGCGCGAAATCCGCGGCTGCGGAAACGTTTGCCAGAATAAAGCACACCTGTGCGTCCTCGGCGCTCTGCAGCCAGCAATAGCCGTCACCGATCTCGTCGTCAAATAGCATGAGAAACCGGCTGTAATCCTCAAAACCGTAGATGGGCGCTTTAAAGGTAAGCAGATCCGATTCCTGTGCTTCCACCGTTCCGAAATCCCGTGTTTTAATCTCCATAATGATCCTTTCGCGCCGCGTGGCGGTGCTATTCTTTTTCGTAATCCGGCGCTGCGCTCGGCGGAACATAGAGCGGGTCGCCCACATATTCGATGTTGACTTCAGACAAATGGATGATGTCCATCTGGAATTTACCCGGAACAAACTCCATCTCTTTTTTATGGGAATCCCACGCCTTGCGGATGTCGGAGAGTGCGTCGGAATCCATCTGTGCGGCGCTGTCGTTGGTCAGCGTTGCGGAAAGATTGTCCGCCACGACCTTATTGCGGTAATAGTCTGCCACGGTGAGGCTTTTTCCGGCGGTGGCGTTTTTCGCGTTTTGGGTATAATCCGTCGTCGTGCCGGCGGGTGCGGCGGCTTTCGGTTTCTCAAGCTCCGTCGCGTCGCTGCGCGGGCGGTTGTTCGCGTCGTCAGAGGTGGCGAAATCAAGCTTGTCACGGTTGATGACCGGCTCTTTACTCTCCACAAAGGAGGGTTTTTCAATCTTGAATTCGTACTCAATCGGTGTGGTGGTAATTTTTAAAAGCTGCATAAAATCCTCCGTTCTGCCGTTTTGCGGCGAATGACAACCGGTTAGTTGAGATAATCCATCAGCGTCTGCGGAAGCAGATTGCTTCCGAACTGGAGCGTGAGCTGCCAGCTGTATTTATAGTCGTTGAGCCGGACGATTTCGTCGGCGTCTTGAATGCCCTCCAGGTTGGTCTGCATGGTGGAGATGGAGGTTTCTTCATCCTCATATTTTG
Organism: Oscillospiraceae bacterium; assembly: GCA_047602575.1. GTDB lineage: Bacteria > Bacillota > Clostridia > Oscillospirales > Ruminococcaceae > UBA1366. The sequence goes on along the minus strand of JASGGY010000003.1, from coordinate 1,100,100 downwards.
TCATGACGGTTTCGAGATAGCTGGATTTTACGCCCACGCCGGAGATGCTTGTCATCAGTTGGTCATAGGCATTGGTGAACTTGTCGTTGAGGGCGGTGAGCCTTGCGCTGTCGCCGCTGTCAAGGGCTTCCTGCATCTTGCCGATGAGCTGATACACGTTTTTGGGAACGGTTTCGGTATACTGTGTGCCCTCGGCATCGGAATAGGTCATGGTGTCCGTGCCGTAGCCCAGCGCGTCAAGTCCGTTGGTGGTCACGTTGAACGCGGTTTGGTCGTCCACCTTGCCGCCGATGATTTCGATGCCTAAGCCGATGTCGATGTAGTTGTTTGCGCTCATGCTGACCAGATCGCCGCTCTGATCATAAAACGCGCCGCCGGTTGCGGTGATGTCCTCGGTCGCCACACCATTAAAGAGCAGGTTCCCTGACGCGTCGGTGGTGAAGGGTGCGGTTTTTCCGTTTGTTCCACCCAGGACATACTTATCTACGTAGGTGGCGTTGGCAAACTGCAGGATGTTGCTCTTGAGCGCGCCGAAGGTATCGGAGTAAACGTCGAGGGCGGTCTGGTCGTTCGTGCCATTCGCCGCCTTGATCGCTTTTTCCTTGATGGTGGTCATAACCTCGGAAATGGAGGACAGCGAGCTTTCGGCGATGTCGAGCTGCTCCTGCGCGGTTTTGATATTGTTCTGATACTGTTCGTTGCGGTATGCCTGCGTGCGCAGCTCAAGGGCTTTGCGTCCGCCGGACACGTTCTGGCTGATCTTCGTAAAGGATCGACCCGACGCAATCTTGTCGTTCTGTTTGCTGTAAAGCTCCATGTTCTTGTTCAGATTGGCAAGATAGTTGCGGGTAATCCGGTTATTTGTGATTCTCAATCCGACCACCTCCTGTAAGGGTTGCCTGCGGGCTTCTTATGATCGGCGGGCATTATACCGCCATTTGGTTGATGATAACGTCGAGCATATCGTCCATGGTGGTCATCATGCGCGCCGCCGCCTGAAAGGCTTTGTTGTACATGAGCATATTCGCGGTTTCCTCGGTTTCCGAAACGCCCACAACCGCGTCGCGCTGGTCAAGGACGGAGTTGGTGATGGTGAGCGACGCTTCATACTTGGTGTCGGCGTAGCTGATGTCGCTGCCGAGCGTGGTCAGATCAGTCGGAGATGAAATCCTCCACCGTGCCGGAGAAATCGCCGAACGAATACTCCTGTGACGAAAGCTTGGCGACCATGCTCAGGATCGGAGCGTTATCGGCGCTTCCGTCGCTGGCGAGGATATACATCGGGTCGTCGGAAAGCTCTTTTGTGACGGCGATGTTGTCGGCGGTCACGAGCAGATCGGGGTAGATGCTGGTGGTTCCGTCGGCGTTGAGCGTCTGCGCGCCGAAGAAGGCTTTATAGCTGGTGATGTTTCCCGACGCGTCCACCTGATCGGGAACGGTGTTGTTGACGATCTCGGTCATTTTTGCCGCAAGCGTATTGAGCTTGTCTTTGTAATACAAAATGCCGCGGGTGGTGCTTTCGGTGGAGCTTTGCACGTTCTGCCCTCTGCCGTTGATGATGTCCGCGGAAACCTTGATGATGCCGTTTCCGGTGTCGGCGTCTTTTCCGTCGGAAACCCACCGCAGGGAGATGGTGCTGTCGGTGTTGTCGGAATACTCGAGCTTGTCGCAGGTTTCGCCGCTGACGCAGTTGTGCCCGTTCATCGCCACATCCACCGTGCCGTTTTCGTTATAGGTCACGCGAAGCTCGCCGTAAGCCGCAAGCTGGTCAAGGAGGAGGTTGCGCTGGTCGAGCAGCTCGTTGGGTCCGTATTCTTCGGTATACTGATTGACGACCATCGCCTCACGGATGCTTTTGTTGAGGTGGGAGATGGTCTGGAGTTTTTCATTCAGCCCGTCTGTGTCGATCTGTAAATCGGATTTGTATTCCTCCGACTTTGCGTCAAGCGAGCCGGACATCTGCCGCAGTGAGGAGGCAAAGGTGTCAAACGCCGAGGACACGACGCTGGCGTTTGTGACAGAGCTGGTGTCAAGCGAGAAATCCTGCAGTGAGGTATAGAGGTTCTCGATCGCGTAGCGCAGACCGTAGCCGTTGCCGTTTGTGCCGATGTCCATTTCCTGCAGGATGCTTTCCACGTCGGAGAGCATGGTTTTTTCCTGACTGTAGCCGCTTGTCTGTGCAAATTCGCTGCGGAACGCCGAATCAAGCTGCTTGTCGCGCGTCTGGCTGACGCCCACGGTGTCCGTGCCGAGTCCCGCCAGCGCCACACGCGTTCCCAGATAGTTCTTGGACGCATAGTTGCTGTAGGACACGGAAACTTGATCCACACGCTGGCGCGTATAGCCCTCCGTTGACATATTCGATAAGTTATTTCCGGTGATGTCCAGCGCCTTCTGGCTGGTAAACAGCGCGGACTTGGAAGCTTCAAAGCCTAAGAATGTTGGGCGCATCGTTCATTTCCTTTCATCGGTTGTGCACTCCCCTGCGCAGCGGTGTTCGGGCTGTGCGCGGGGAATTCGCCGTTATGCCTCCGAGCTGAACAAGCCGGATTTGCTGCGTCCCGGCTTTCCCTTTGCATCGTAAGAGGAATCGTCCTCGCCGTAGAACTGCATTTGCTTATCGGCGATTTCGAGGGATTTTTTGTTGAAATACTGGATGCTTTTCACAATCCGGTCAAGCCGGATGCCAAGCTCAAAGATGCTGCGCTTTTCGTCGCCGTAAAAAGCCTGTGCGGTTTCGCGCAGATTTTTCCCCTCAAGCCCAAGCTCGGTCTGGAGCGCAAGACGCTGCGCCTCCATGCTCTCGATTTTTTTCAGCAGAAGCTGCTGCGCGTTCAGTGCGGCGCGGATGCGGGGCAGGTCGTTGGAAAGAATCGCTTCGAGCTTTTCTTTTTCCTGTTCCCGAACGGTTTCAAAAAACGCGGTGTAGTTTAACATAAACGTATAATAAGTCATATCCGACACGAGCTTCCTCATGAAGCTGCCTCCTCCTGTGGTTTTGCGATAAATCGGTTATGCGAAGCGGCTCAGTACCGCCGCGGCGACATCATCCGCGGAAACGACATAGCTGCCGTTTGCGACCTGCGCCTTGATCTGTGCCACGCGGTCGGGGGAACTCAAGCCGTCAAGGTCGGCACGGATGCCGGCACAGACGCCGGACACCTCGCGGTTTCCCGCCGCACCCGCGCTGAAAGACACCGTATCGGTCTTTGCTTCCCGCGTTTGCGCTGTCGGGGTCTGCGCTTTTTCGGGGGAAAGCTTTGCGACACTGCCGGTGTTCGCGTAATGATGCAATGCGTTTAAGCGAACGTCCATAGAATCCACTCCTTCTATCAAACATCAATCAATACGAATATTTTTCCTATTATACAGTATCGGCTCATCGCGCAAGAATTCAACACCCGAATGCGTTTTTTTCTCTGGAAATTACGACAAATTCCGCGGCTACCCTTGATTTATTTTGTGAATTGGTATAGAATAAAAGAGATGCAAACATTTCATAGACTGAAGAAAAAATGTATACACGATTTTTGAGCGTTTCGCTGAAATCACAAACCAGCAGTTGAACACAAAGTTGCAAAGAATAGCAAAGTATAAACCACAAAACAATGGGTTTCCAAAGGATACTTGTACCCTTTGGTGAGGGGTGTTGGGGGGCAACGCCCCCTGACAAAAGGTCTGAAGGTTCTCTCATCACATACAGCGCAGCGGGAGTCCCGTCAAATCCCAATCATCAAAGGCGATAATCTCGGGTTCTCTCATCACATACAGCGCAGCGGGAGTCCGCGCGCGGAAACGGAGCGGCACATGAAAGCAAAAATCGGCGAAGCGGTCAGAAATGACATCATCCTTTCCATCGGGATGATCGTCAAAAACGAGGAGCGCAACCTTGACCGCTGCCTGCGCAGTATGCAGGCGCTGCGCGGGGCGGTGGCGAGCGAGCTTGTCATCGTCGATACCGGCTCAACTGACGCCACCGTCGAGATCGCAAAGCGCTATACCGAGCGGGTTTATCACTTTGACTGGATCGGGGATTTCTCCGCGGCGCGGAATTTCGGGTTGAAAAAATGCAAGGGCGAATGGTTCTTTTTCGTGGATGCGGACGAGGTGTTCAGCGACGACATCAGCGATCTGGTTGATCTGCTCAATATCCCGACACGCCGCGCGGGCTACAACTCCGCGTTTATCATTACGCGCAATTACCACAGCGCCGGAAGTAAAACCTACTCCAATTTTTACGCGCCCAAGCTCACCCGTATGTTGCCGGGGATCTGCTTCCATGGGAAAATCCACGAAACTTTCCCCATGACAAAGCCGGTTTGTATGCTCACGACCTATCTCCACCATTACGGCTATACGTTTGCCACAGAGGAGGAAAAGGTCAAAAAGAGCGTCCGCAATATGACGCCGCTGCTGGAATTTTACAAAAAGAACCCGAAGAATCTGCGCAATCTCTGTCAGATGTTTGATTCCTGCCGCGGGGCGGAGGACAAGCAGCGTTATGCGCGTGAGGCGCTCGAGGCAGCGCGCGAGGCGGATATCAACAAAGATCCGCAGGTGCTTGTGGCGTTCTATAACGCCGTGCATTACCACGACCGGAAGAAAGAGTTCGAGCAGGCGCTGGCGCTTTTAGACGAGATTTACGCACTGGTGAAAAAGGATCTGGTGTTCCTGTGTGAGCTGTTCGCCGTCAAAGGAAAGCTTTTGTGGGAGCTGCACCGGTATAGGGAAGTTTGCGGCGCGTTGGAAGCGTATTTTGATTATTACGAAAAATACCTGCGCGGTACGCTTGACAATGCCTCGATGATTCTGTTCCCGCACAGCTCGGTTGACGCGAAACAGCACACATACTACCGCGGGCTTTATGTCCGGGCGTTGGCGGCGGACGGGAAGCCCGACGAAAGTGTGCGGGCATGGCTTTCGCAGGACTGGCTCGGTCTGGAGTTCGCTGAGTACCGCCTTGGGCTGGAAACGCTGGCGGAGGTGTTCCCAAAGACGAAAAATTATACGCTGCTGACTGATTTTCTCGCGCGGGCGGCGGCATTCGGCGATCAGGACCGGTTGGCGCTGTTCCGCGGGCTTCTGGAAAAGCTGTTCTACGAGTCGCCCGACAGTGCGGAATTCATCGAAGCCGTCGCCGCGTCAAAAACGGACGACGCGTTTGTCACGCTGATGAAGCTGGTCGGGGAATTCCGCGCGCGTCCGGCGGCGGATTTCAAACAGCGCTTAAGCCGCTTTGCGGACGGGCTTGACTGGACAAAGGGGCTGACGGAAACGATCTGGCTGTGCGCGCGCACCGGCGTGGGGATTTCCGCGCTCGCCGGCAGGCTCAGCCACGAGGTTGTCCGCGAAATTCCGCCGATTCTCTCCACCTATCACGGCGATTATGCCGCGGTGATGCTGGCATACTGCACGCCGGAGCGCTTCACCGAAAGCATCCGTGCGCTGTTTTTCGCCGTCACCATGCTCGAAACCGCGCTGACAACCGCACCGCTGCTCGGCGACGCGGAACAGGGTGCGCTTTACGGGCAGTTCTGTTCCATGCTTGCCGACTATGTGGACAACATCTACAACCCTGCGCTGCTCAATCCCGAGGATATCGGCGTTCTGCCGCCCCTGCACCAGTTCGGTTATCACATCGGCATCGCGCTGCACAGCCGCGCACAGGGCGACGAGATCGGCTATATCCGCGCAATCAAAGCGGCACTGGCGGTCTGCGAATCCATGCGCGAGCCGGTGGCATACCTGCTCGCGGACTTTGAGCGCTCGCTGCGCCGCTGACAAGCCGCTTTTCGGAGAAAGGAGCGAAGTCCATGGTGCGCAGAGCGTTTCTGGCTGCGGTGTTGATTATTGTTGCCATCGGTATTTACGCGCTTGCGACGCTTACACCGCAAGCGCCACGGGGCAGCTTGACGCTGACTGCCGCCGGAAAAACCCACACCCTCTCTGGTTATCCCGTAGAGCGTGTATATAAAAGCAAAACCGAGCCGGGCGACCGACCGGTTGTCAAGGGGCTTGCGGACATCATCCCTGTCGTGCGGCAGAAAGCTGGTGCGCATACCTTTACCGGTGAGCTGGAATTCACCGGCGAAACCGCGGGAAACGCAACATATGCGGTGCTTTCCGCGGACGGCGCTGTGCTTGTCACCGACGGACCGACCCTCGTCCTCCCACCCGCGGAGCAGACGGACTTTATCGTGTGCGTAAGCGTGAAGTGGGGAAAACCGCGCAACTATACGCTGACCGAGTATTATTTCCGTGTGAAGCGCCAGGCGCCCAAGGATGAATAGAATATAAAAAAGGGAAGCAGCAAAAGCTTCCCTTTTTGATTCACATGAAATTTACAAAGTGCGGCTGTACGGCTTATGAAGCGCCGTCCGTTTCTTCGCCGATTTTCCACACCACGCCATTCGCAACCAACACATCGCCGCGCAGCTGAACGTACTTTCCCTGAAACGGCGAGCCGGTCAGGCTTTTGTCATGAATGGAGAAAAAATACCATTTGTCGTTCTTTTCCACATACAGCAGGTCATCCGTCACACGTACGGCATCGGGATAGGTTTGCTGAAAATAAGCAAGTTCCCTGTCAGACGCACTGGGCACGGTTGTGCTTGCCGCAACGGGATCCGGATAACGAAAAAGCAAACGGCGCGATTTCGCCCAGATAAGCACCGCTCGCAGTATCGTACGCAAACACGGGATCTTTGTCGCCGCGCCAGCAGACGGCAGCGTTTTGTTTGAGCGCCGTACCATCGGTCAGCGAGAGGGGCAAAGCGTAATCGTCGGTATAGAAGATGATTTGGGAATAGGTATAGATGCTGAATTCATCCGAGGTGTACCCGCAGTCGCACTCCTGTTTGTCGAGCAGGTTGCCGGCGGTGTCAACCAGCAGACGGCAGCGGATGCCGGACAGCGACGGCGTTGCCTGAACGTCCTCAAGCACCACCGTGTTGCCGGCTGCATCCTCAACCACATACCCGTCTTTGAGCGTGAAACAGGAGGTAAAGGTCAGTTCCCCCGCGGTGCGGGTTTCGTGCGCGGCGGGGAGGAGGTATTCGTTTTCGATGTGAACGCCTTGGCGGTGGCGGTTAGTCTGCCATTCGCTGCAGGAAGTAAGCAGCTTCCAGCATCCGAAGACAATCGCGCCGAAGACGAGCACGGACAGCACGATGTGGATGCCGATGAACCACAACGCCGCAATCCCGAGCTTCTCATTGAGGGTGGTGGGCTTCCGCGGAACGCGCATGGCGGATTCCTCCTTTGCCGCGGTTATTTATCCTGTTCCGGAACCTGCTTCATCGACAGGGAGATGCGCTTTTTCTGCGCGTCAACCGCGAGCACGATGACTTTTACCACGTCGCCCACAGAGAGCGCCTCGTTGGGGTGGCGGATGAATTTTCCGCCGATTTCCGAAACATGGACAAGTCCGTCCTGATGCACACCGATGTCCACAAACGCGCCGAAGTCAATCACATTGCGCACCGTGCCGGTCAGCACCATGCCGGCTTTTAAGTCCTTCATGTCCAGCACATCCGTGCGCAGGACGGGCTTGGGCAGCTCGTCGCGCGGGTCGCGCCCGGGCTTGAGCAATTCCTTCACGATGTCGCGCAGGGTCGGAATGCCCACGCCGCATTCCCGCGCCGCCGTTTCCTCGCCGCGGTCTTTCAGGCGCACGGGCAGCTCGCCGATGCGCTTTTTCGCCACGTCCGTCAGCGTAAAGCCGCATAGCGAAAGCACACCCTCCGCCGCCGCATAGCTCTCCGGATGCACGCCCGTGCCGTCCAGCACGGACTTGCTTTCCGGCACGCGCAGGAAGCCCGCGCACTGCTCATATGCTTTCGGGCCGAGCTTCGGCACTTTGAGCAGCTGCTTGCGGGAAGCAAACGCGCCGTTGCCCTCACGGTAAGCAACAATGTTTTTCGCCGTGGTGTTGGTCAACCCCGAAACGCGCGCCAGAAGCGCCGGCGATGCGGTGTTTAAATCCACACCCACCGCATTCACGCAGTCCTCGACCACGCCGGAGAGCGATTCGTCGAGCCGCTTCTGCGGCATATCGTGCTGGTATTGCCCCACGCCGATTGCCTTGGGGTCGATTTTCACCAGCTCCGCCAGCGGGTCCTGCAGCCGGCGGGCGATGGAAACCGCCGAGCGGATGTTGACGTCGAGATCGGGGAATTCCTCCGCCGCCAGCTTTGACGCGGAATAAACCGACGCGCCCGCTTCGCTGACAATCATATAGCTTACCCCCTGCGTGCGGGTGATCAGCTCCACGGTCATCTGCTCCGTTTCGCGGGATGCCGTGCCGTTGCCGATGGCGATGTGCTCAACGCGGTGCTTTTTAATCAGCTTTTCGAGTGCGTCAATGGCAAGGGCCTTCTGCCGCTCGCCGCTTGTCGGATAAACCACCGCCGTGTCCAGCACCTTGCCCGTGCCGTCAATCACCGCGACCTTGCAGCCGTTGCGGAAGCCGGGGTCAAGCCCCATGGTGATATGCCCTTTGACGGGCGGCTGCATGAGCAGTGGCTTGAGGTTCAGTGCAAAATTGTGAATCGCACCATCGGACGCGGCATCGGTGAGAGCGGTGCGGATTTCGCGTTCAAGCGACGGGAACAGCAGCCGGTCGTAGCCGTCCTCCGCCGCGTTTTTTATAAATTCCGTCGCGGGCGAGCCGGGCTTTACCAGAACGCCCCACACCGCGTTCAGCGCAACGCCCCGGTCAAGCTGCGCGGAAACTTTCAGGAACTCCTCTTTTTCGCCGCGGTTAATCGCAAGCACCTGATGCCCCTGAATGCGGGAAATCGCTTGCTTGAACTCGTAATACAGCCTGTATACCGAATCCTCCTCCTTTGCCGCGTTCACGGCGATGATGCCACGAATCTGGAACAAGTTTTTCAGCCGGCGGCGGATGTCCGCACTGTCGGCTGTCACCTCCGCAAGAATGTCAGAAGCTCCCGCGAGCGCGTCCTCCACCGTTTCAACACCCTTTTCCGCGTCGATGTAAGCGGCGGCAAGTTCTTCCGGCTTTTTCATATCGCGGCGCTGTTCAAGCAGGGTGAGTGCCAGCGGCTCTAACCCTTTTTCTTTGGCAATGGTGGCACGTGTGCGGCGCTTCTGTTTATATGGACGGTAGATATCCTCCACCTCGGCAAGCGTATTCGCGGCGGCAACAGCGGCGGAAAGTTCCTCCGTCAGCTTCCCCTGCGCTTCAATCGCGGCAAGAACCTCCTTGCGCCGCGCATCTAAATTGCGCAGATACGCAAGCCGCTCCGAAAGGGTGCGCAGGACGGTGTCGTCCATGCTTCCGTGCTGCTCCTTGCGGTAGCGGGCGATGAAGGGGATTGTGCTGCCCTCATCGATGAGGGTGATGACGTTGCGGATGTGTTCGGTCGGGCGGTTTAATTCTTTGGCAAGAATCGCAATGATGGTTTCCATGTCGGGTTAATTCCTTTCGTTTGACAATCTTCCTCTCTCCAGTTTACCACAAAACAGCGGTTTTGAAAAGGGGGAATTTACAAAACATTAAAAAAGAACGATTGTTTAGCAGAATTCCTCGTGCTATCATGGTCAAAAGAGAACACGGGGAGGACTTATGCGATGATCAACCGGCTCAGCCTGAACAAAGAATCGGCGCAGGAATATGCGTATTCCGAGATCGTGGAAGCGGGGGACTTTGTGTTTCTCACCTTTTGCGTGGGAAATGTCGGTCAATCCGTGGAAGCGCAGGTCAACGGCGCGCTCGATAACCTCGAAAGTCGCCTGAACGCCGTCGGGCTGACGCTTCAGCACGTGGTGAAGGTGGATGTGCTGATGCGCGACCCGTGGAACATTCCGACCATGGAAAAGGTGTTCAAGGCGCGTTTCAACGGAAAATACCCCGCGCGGAAAACCATCGCGACCGAATTTGCGCACAGCGGTGGCGAAACCGGTTTGCAGGTTCAGCTCGACGCAATCGCCTACCGAGGATAACACCGTTCACAAAGCATTTTCACAACGGCAATTGACATTTGCCGCACAACGCCATTATAATAAATACGCATGCAAACCACAACCCGAAAGCCAACGGAGTGATTTATGAAACGAACGCGCTTTACCGGCGATATGACAACCGGCTCGCCCGTGCGGCTGATCATGCTGTTCGCGCTGCCGATTCTCGTCGGCAATATTTTTCAGCAGATGTACAATGTGGTGGATACCGCGGTGATCGGGCACGTTCTGGGCAACGCATCCCTTGCGGCAATCGGCGCGACGGCGGCGGTGTTCGGGCTGATCTTAGGCTTTGCGGGCGGAATCACAAGCGGGTTTTCCGTCGTCCTCGCCCGCGCCTATGGCAGAAAGGACGCCGCGCAGATGAAGCGCACGGTGGCGCTGATTTATGTTCTGACCGCCGCGACTTCAGCGGCGCTCACGCTCATCAGTCTGCTGGGCATCGAGCCGCTGCTGCGCTTTCTTGACACGCCGGAGGAAATCATCGGCGGGTCGCTGCTGTATCTCCGGATTATTCTTGCATTTTCCGTGGTGACGATGTTCTATAATATGTATGCTGGTATGCTGCGCGCGGTCGGAAACAGCAAAGCGCCGCTCTACACGCTGGTTGCGTCAACGGCGGTGAACATTGTGCTGGTGGTGCTGTTTGTGAAATTCCTCGGGCTTGGCATCGGGGGTGCTGCCTGTGCAACGGTGATTGCACAGGCGGTTTCGGTGGTGCTGTGCGCGCTGTATGTGCATAAAAAAGCGCCGGAGCTGCAATTCTCGCGCGCGGCGCTGACGGCGGATCGCTATCTGATTTCGGAGCTTGTGACAACGGGCTTGTCGATGGGGCTGATGCTGGCGATTGTGTCGGTGGGATCGGTGGTTTTGCAGCGCGCGGTCAACCTGTGCGGAACCTCCATCATCACCGCCCACACCGCCGCGCGGAAAATCGACGACATTTTCATGCTACCGCTAGGAACCTTCTGTATGTCAGCGGCAACGTTTGCGGGGCAGAACTACGGCGCTGGAAAAATCGCGCGCGTGAAAAAGGGCGTGGCGGCGGCGGTGCTGATTTCCTTCGCGTGGAGTGCGGTTTCCATCATCGTGGTGCTTTTTGGCGGAAAGGCAATCGTCATCGCACTCACCGGCACGAAGGCGGCGGCTGTGGTTTCCGCGGCGGTGCAATACATCACCATCAACATCCCGTTTTTCTTTGTGCTGAGTGTCCTGCTTGTGTTGCGCAGCAGCTTGCAGGGCATCGGGCGCAAGCTCGTTCCGTTGTCTGCAAGCGGCATCGAGCTGGCGGGCAAGGTGCTGGGCGCGGAATGGATCGCGCCGCGGCTGGGGTATTTCGGGATCTGTATTTTAGAGCCGGCAATCTGGTTGGTTTGCGCGGTGATGGTGGCGATTGATTTTCTTGTGTATTTCAAGCGGCTGCCCGCGGAGCGGGACGGCTGATTAATCCATAAAAAACACGGCGGAATTCGTATTGGAATTCCGCCGTGTTTTTTGTTTCGATGTTAATTCGGATAGGTTTCCAGATATTCCGCAAAGGTCACGCTGACGTGGTCTAACATATTGACGTAGTCTGACAGATCAGACCCATTCGCGCCGTAAACTCCGACGACAGAATCCGGACTGTCCGCATAAATGACACGGTCAATGTCGCCGGACGCATCAATGTAGACGCAATAGCATTTGCCGTCCATGCTGTCGGAAAGCTGGCTGTTGATCGCAGGGATCAGATCTGAGCTTGTCATAAAGCTGGAGGGATACACATCATTGACAGCAATGTCGGTCGTGGTAACGCGAACCTGCGGCAGGGAACCGCCGGAGCGCAAGTCAGTCATTGCTTCGCTTGCCGCATAGTAAACAGAGCGCGCATTTGCGTTTGCGGCATCGATCTTTGCGGTTGCGGTATATGCAATCATGTTCGGCACAAGCGCTACCATCACAAGCCCGTCGCCCCCGACAAGCTTCCAGTCGCCGTCCACCTTGCCGACCACCACGCCGATGGTGGCTTCGAGATCGTCCTCGTCCTTTTTCATCTTTAATTTCAGATCAAGGTAATATGCTTTTTCTACGGTGATGTCCGCGGCTTCGTATAAGTCGTTGATCTGATCAAGCCAGCCGTCGTCTACCTTTTCCTTGCCCATCACGTCGTAGGTCAGCTTATAATCATCGTCGTCCACCCAGTCGCCGACGAGCTCCTTGACATCCTTCACACCGTCGGAAAACTCGTCGATGTCGTCGTCGCTCAATTCCTCTTCAACCAGCGCGTCGGGGAACGCTCTGAAAAATACATCCGCGTCTTCTTTGTTGATGCCGCGAATGAGATCCTTGACCGGCTTTTCCTCGCCGGAAAGAAACAGATTTTTCACAAGAACAAATCCAAAAACCAGTACGGCGGCTGTTACGCCAAGCCCGATGATGCGTTTGATGTTCATTTGTCAGCCTCCGTCCTAAAATAAGTCTGAAAGATCCGACTCGCTGCTGTCGCCGGAAACTTCATCTGCCAGTTCTCTGAGCTGCGCCTTGTATCCGGGGACATAGCTGCTGTAGTCGCTTAACAGGTGGTTGATGTCCACCACCGCCCAGTCGCCGTTGACCTTGCCGACGGTGATGTTATAGGTGGCGTAATTTTTCATATCGTCGCCGGAGGCGGTAAAGCGCACGTCGAGTGCGTAAGCGCTCTTAACCTCGAAATCGTCGTCGAGCAGGGCTTCATAGGTGTCCTGAATGTTTTCGCGCTGGTTCTTGTTGAGATGATCCGCGCCCAGAATTTTATAGTCCAGCTTAAAATTGTCGCCGTATGTCTTCTCCAGCCCGTCGGTCAGGCTTTTCATGGCGTCGTCCGATCCCAGCTGTTTGTCGATTAAATCCGACAGGTCGTCCGTGTCGCCGATCAGACCGTTCAGGGCGTCCTCAGGAAGAACCTTCAGGATCTTTGACAAATTCCCGTCGGTGACACCCTCGCACAGATTGTCGAGCGGCTCTTTATACGGTTTGTAGAGCAGGGAAACCAGCAGAAAAATCACGATTGCCACCGCCGCGGCAGCTCCGGCAAGGAGTGCAATTTTCTTGACCGGCGGTGCGTTCTGCGGCGCAGCAGGGACGGTGAAACCATCCGGTGAAACGCTGACGGGCGAAACGCCGACAGGCGTGGAAGCCGGCGGCGCATACGGCGACTGCGGGGCGGATTCCGGTATTACGGCCGCGGTGACTTGGGAAGCTTGCGGGATTTTCGCACCGCAGCCGGTGCAGAACATGGCGTCGTCCGCGAGCGCGCGCCCGCAGGAAGTGCAGAATTTACTCAATCAGCTCATCTCCCGATGTATGTAATGTTTGTTCGGACGACATATATTGTAGCATCTGCATTTATTTTAACACTAATTGAACACCATGTCAACACAAAGTTGTCGGTTTTGTAAATTTATCTGAAAGGCAAAGCGGATGGTTGTTCATTTTTCCGCAAAAAAGCGGCTTCCACCCTTTGGCGGAAGCCGCTCCGATCAGAATCTGATTACCGCAGGCACAGGGTATGCCGCTTTCTGACCTCTGACTTCTAAATTAATAAGCAATCTTGTCCTCAATATAGCGCTCCAGTGCGTCGATCGCGATGCGCTCCTGCGCCATGGTGTCGCGGTCGCGGACGGTCACGCAGTTGTCCTCTAAGCTGTCAAAGTCAAAGGTGATGCACATCGGCGTGCCGATTTCGTCCTGACGGCGGTAGCGCTTGCCGATGTTGCCCGCCTCGTCGTAATCCACGTTGAATTTCTTTGCAAGCTTTGTGAAAATCTCGAGCGCCGGTTCTTTGAGCTTTTTCACCAGCGGCAGAACAGCGGCTTTCACCGGTGCAAGCGCCGGGTGGAAGCGCATCACCGTGCGGATGTCGCCCTCCGCGATGTTCTCCTCGTCATAGGACTCGGTGAGGACGGACAGGAACAGCCGCTCTACGCCCAGCGACGGCTCGATGACATAGGGAATGTATTTCGAGTTGTCGTCCGGATCAAAGTATTCCAGACTCTTGCCGCTGGTGGTCTGGTGCTGGGTCAGGTCATAGTCCGTGCGGTCGGCGATGCCCCACAGCTCGCCCCAGCCGAACGGGAAGCGGTATTCAAAGTCCGTCGTCGCCTTGGAATAGAAGCTCAGCTCCTCCGCGTCGTGGTCGCGCAGGCGTAGGTTCTCCTCGCGCAGCCCGAGCGAGAGCAGGAAGTCCTTGCAGTAGCCGCGCCAGAAAGCGAACCATTCCAGATCCGTGCCGGGCTTGCAGAAAAATTCAAGCTCCATCTGCTCGAATTCGCGTACACGGAAGATGAAGTTGCCCGGTGTGATTTCGTTGCGGAAGCTTTTTCCGATCTGCGCCACGCCGAAGGGTACTTTCTTGCGCGATGTGCGCTGGATGCTCGCGAAGTTGACGAAAATGCCCTGTGCGGTTTCCGGACGCAGATAGATTTCCGCCTTGGTGTCCTCCGTTACGCCCTGAAAGGTTTTAAACATCAGGTTGAACTGGCGGATGTCGGTGAAGTCATGTTTGCCGCAGGACGGACAGGGAATGCCCTTTTCGCGGATATAATCGGTCATCTGCGCGTTTGTCCAGCCGGCGGGGTTTGTGCCGTCAAACGCTTCAATCAGGTTGTCGGCGCGGTGACGCGTCTTGCAGGACTTGCAGTCCATCAGCGGGTCGGAGAAGCCGCCCAGATGTCCGGACGCAATCCACGTCTGCGGGTTCATCAGAATCGCGGAGTCAAGCCCCACGTTGTAAGGCGATTCCTGTACGAATTTTTTCCACCACGCGCGCTTGACGTTGTTTTTCAGCTCCACGCCCAGCGGGCCGTAGTCCCACGTGTTGGCAAGTCCGCCGTAAATTTCGCTGCCCGGGTAGACAAAGCCGCGGTTTTTGCAAAGCGCGACGATTTTTTCCATGGTTTTTGACGAGTTATCCATTTTTAAACAATTCCTTCCGCAAATTCATTCTCTCCCTATTTTAACGGAACAGCGCGGCGATGTCAAGCGTTTCCCCTGTTTTTGGCGCGCGCGGGTGAAAATTTTTTGCAAAGCCGCCGCAGAACGAAAATAGCGGTTGAAAAATCCGCGGAAAGCTGTTATAATAAAGTTGAACCAGCGAGAAAACGAAACCTTGATCGGGAGATAAGAAACGTGACGAATTCCGGAAAATTTTTCAGACGTTATAAAATACGCCTCGCCATCGCGGGCGCGTTCAGCTTTTTGCTGCTGGGCGGCGCATTCGGCGGGTATTTGTATTACAACGCGATGCTCAAGCCCGGCTGGCATGAATTTGCCGCCGACAAATTTTACATCGCCGATGGGGTCGGAAACCGCGTGACCGGCATGAAGCTCATTGACGGGGCGACGTACTATTTCGACGCGGACGGCGTGCTTCAATCCGGCTGGCAGCAAATCGACGGTAAAACCTATTATTTCAGCGAGGAGGGCATCCTCCAGAAAGGCAGCACCGAGATTGACGGCAAGGAGTATTATTTCAGCGACGACACGGGTGCGTTCTACAGCGGCACGGTCGAGCTGGGCGGGCAGACCTATTATTTTGACGCTTACGGAAAATCCAGCCCGGGCTTTACCGAAACAGACGGAAAAAAATACTACTACGACAGCACCGGAAAAATGATCACCGGCTGGGTGAAAATCAACGGGCAGCAGTATTATTTCAACGACGACGGCACGCAGGCGGTCGGCTTTGTCGAATACGAGGGCAGCCGCTTCCTCTTCGCCGCAGACGGCACGCTGCTCACCGGCAGGCAGGAATATGACGGCAAGATTTATTATTTCACCGAAACGGGCGCGATGCGCAGCGGCTGGCAGAAATTCGACGGGAAGTATTATTACCTGAACAAAGACGGTGTGATGCAGACGGGCTTTGTGAAAATCGATAAGGTTACATATTACTTCAACTCAAAGGGCGCGATGCTCACCGGCTGGCATGAGATCAAAAAGAAAAGCTATTATTTTGCCGAGGACGGCGCAATGTACACCGGCTGGCAGATTTTCAAGGACAATAAATATTATTTTAACCCAAAGACCGGCGCGGCGGTGTCGGGCTGGAAAACCATCGACAAGTCCAAATATTATTTCAACAACAAATTTATTTTGCAGACCGGATTTCAGGAAATCGACGGCGTGCAATATTATCTTGGCATCAGCGGCGCAGTCGCAAAGGGACTTGTGCTCATCGACGGAAAGCGCTATTATTTTAACGACGACGGAAAAATGGCGACCGGCTGGCTGGAGGTGGACGGGCTAAAGTATTACTTCCTGCCGTCCGACTGCTCGGCGGCGACCGGCTGGCAGACGATTGACGACAAGCTGTTCTATTTCGACGTGGACAATCTCTTTGTCACCGGCTGGCAGTGGATCGACGGATACCGGTATTTCTTTGACAAAACCGGTCAGCCCGCAAAGGGCTGGAAGAATGAACAAAACGTTCTGGTTCGACGACAAAAACCGCATGGCGATCGGCGTAAAGAAAATCGGCGACGACCGCTATTACTTCCGCGTTGACGACGGCTTGCTGACCAACAAGTGGGTCAAAACCGACAAGGCGATTTATTATTTCGGCAAGGACGGCAAAGCTTATACGGGCTGGCACACAATCAAGAAAATCAAGGTGTATTTCTATTCCGACGGAAATCTCGCGCAGGGTTTTCATAAGCTCGGGGGAAAAGGCTACCTGTTCAAGGACGGCGTGCCGCAGACGGGCTTGCATAAGATCAACGGCAAATATTATTATTTCGACAAGGACGGCGTGATGCTCAAAAACACCACGGCGGGCGGCTATCAAATCGATAAAAACGGCGTGGCAACCAAGAAAAAATAAATCAAACCCCGCGGAGCTTTTCCGCGGGGTTCTTTGTCGGGGTGTATCAGTCCACCCACGCCGGCTCGTCAAGATCCGCGGCGTTGAGGAATGCCGCGCACATACCGGTGTGATAGGCGATGTGGCGGATCTGGGAGGCGATGATGTCGGCATAAGTGCAGGGATAGGATTCTCGAGGGTGCGCGGCGAGCGTTTCGTCGTCAAGTGCGGCGAAGAACTGCGCACAGCGCGCCGCGACCGCGTCAAAGCAAAACTGCGCTTCCGCGCGGGTCATGAATTCGCCGTCGGAGTACTCCCACGCGTCCTCGACCAGCCGTCCCCGCAGCAGCTCCGGCAGGGGGAGATCCCACACAAAGCCCGCCGCGTAGTCCGCGCGCATCCAGAAATATGTTCCCATCAGCGCGTGGACAAGGTGCGTCCAGTAGCGCGCGCCGCCGATTCCGGAATTCCACAGCGCGTCCGGGCAGGCGTCGGCGTGTTGTTTTAACGCGTCAAAGGCGTTGTAAAACTGCTGTTCTAAAAGCTTGGTCACGGTGTTCATTCCATCGCGTCCTTTCTCATTGCTCAAAATAGGTTTTTGTTACGGGGTCGCGGATATAGCTGTTCCCGTCGCCGATGTCGGGGAGGGCGACGCTTGCCGCAACGGATTGATCCTGCTTGCACAGAAACAGCGTTTCGCCTTTTTTTAAGGAAAAGCCCGTGCCGAATTGCCCGATCGCGTCTGCGCCGGCATAGTTGTCACAATAGACGGTGAAGCTTTCTCCCGGCTGAAGGAAGATGTTGGGGAGCTTTTGTTTGCAGAGGTTTCCCGCATCGTCGCTGACATACAGACCGGAGAGGGAAACGGTTTCCCCGCTCGGGTTGGAAAGCACAAAATAGTCCCCTGTGCCCGCGTAGTTGACCTCGGAAATCACCGGTGCGCAGTCAGCAGGTTCGGTGACAAGCGAAATGGTATAAGCGCCCTCGAACGCGCCCGCACCCGTCAGCTCCAGCGTCGGGGTCGTGACGCGTCTTCCGTTGACAAGCCAGTAGGCAAATGCCTGCCCGTCGGTCGGCGCGGCGGTGAGGGTGGTGGTCAGCTCGTTGAAATAAAAGCCGGAGAACGATTCGCCCGCGGCGATGCTGCAATCGCCCACGGTGATCTGCGCGGCGGTGTTCGCGTCAACATCAACGGTGTAGCCCTCGCCGGAAACGCCGAGGTATTTCACAAGCAGATTTTTCATCACATCAGGGCGCTCCTGCGCAAAGGTCAGCAGCTTCGCGGTGTCCTCGCGGACATAGGAAAGGCTTGACCAGGTGCCCTGAAGCTGCGCCCCGCCGCTTTTGAAATTCCACATCAGCTCGTTGTTGCGCAGCGCGGCTTTTTCTGCCGCCGTCTTTGCGACATTATCATAAGAAAACGCGCCGTTCATTAGATCGCACATAATCGCACTGAATTTCAGCCGCATATCGGGGCGTTTTAATACCGCCTGTAAAAGACTGACGACATTGCTGCTTTTCGGGGAAGTGGTCGGCGTTTCAAACACCCGTCCGAAGGAATCCGCCACCGCGTTTTTGCCGTAAAGCCCCAGCCCGAAGTCCGTGTCAAACAGCAGCCAGCGCCAGCGCCCGTCGGTCGCCGTGCCGGAAGCGGGGTCGGCTGCGCCGTAATAGCGGTAAGCCTTGTAGTTGTTGCCGGGCCAGTCCTCGTTTTCTATGTAAAGCTGGATAGCGTAGTAGTACAGGAAGTTCTCCACGTCCATCTTCTGTGTAAGCTCCGCAAACACCGCGTCGTCGGTCAGATCTTTTTCGCTATAGGCGTACATCGCCTCGTAGTCCGCCGCCGCCGTCACGCTCAGCGGGTCGGTTTCGTCGGCTTCCTTTTCCTGTTCGCCGCCCGCAACGACGCCCCACTGCCCGTCGGTTGTGCCGTATTTGTCGTCAAAATAATCGTTGTCGTACACCTGCTTGAGCCACGCCAGCCCGTAGTATTCTCCGTTGAGGAACACCGATGCGGGTGAAGCCGCCTGCGTGTCGTCAAGCGGGGTCTGGCTTGCGCATTCCTGAATGACCTCGTCACGCATAAAGGAAAAGGGGTTGTCGTTGGCATTGTTGCGCAGGATTAGGCGGTCAAACGCGGTGATTTTCGTGCCGCTCAGGTTACGGGTGTCACCGAAGAAATCGTAGGAGAACTTATTGTTCTTGTCGTATTCCCCGCGGGCGAACAGCTGGATGGATTTCTGCTCCATCGCGCGCGACCAGCCGCCGAAGGTGCGGATGCCGATGTTCTGGGAAAGAAGCTGGTTTCCGTCGCCGTCAAGCACCTCAAGGAACGCCGGACGTTCGGAGGCGCGCCCGCGCAGGTTATAGTTCGCTGGCTCGGGCGGGTCGGGGTCATAGTTGCCGGAGTCTTTCATATAATCGTCGCGCAGCCGCCCCGGCACAAAAATGCCGTAGTCGTAATCGTAGAGGTTGTACGGATCGGTCGAGATGGAAAACACATAGGTATCAAACCGCTCCGTAACGCCTGCGCCGATGAAATACGAGTGGGTGACGGTTTTGGTAAAGCTGCCGTCCGCTTTTTTGCCGCAGGCTTTTATGGTATAGCTTTTCACGTCGTCTGATCTGCCGGAGGGCGCGATCAGCAGGATGCCCTCGGTGTATTTTGCGGCGGTATCGGAGGTGTCGGGGGGCGTTGCGTCGATGGTGTAATAGATGTCCGTCACGTCCGCCTCGCCCGCCTGAAGCTCCAAAAGGGTTGTGGCGGTATAGAAATATCCGGACTGCGAAAACACAACCGGTGTTTTCTGCGTGTGAAAAACCTCAGTGATCGCCTGTGTTGCCGGGGTGGGTTCTGCGGTGACACGATGCTCCAGCACGCTTGCCCCCGCAAGGGACGCGCCGAAAACAAACGCCAGCACAAAGACGGCAATCAGCTTGTGTCTGACGGTAATGGCATTGCGGTTCATGAAAAGCCCCTACCCGTCATACACCGCGTGCGGCGTAAAGAGCGGGCATGGGCGCACCTCGCTTTCGGTTCTGGGATGGGGTACGTTTCCCGCTTCGTCAGGTGGGAATGCTTATTTTATCATACCACGGTTTGCGCGCGGTGTAAACCGGATAAATGTTCCGACTTATGTATAATTGATAAAATTTTCTGACCGATTGCATCCGGTTGTGTGAGATGTTATAATGAAATAGCTGTGTTTACCGTTATCATCGGAATTGCTTGTTTTACGCTCTAAAAAATGCATTTAGATTTTACTTAATAAACGTTTATTTTCCGAATGTGATCATAACCTTATCACAAACAAGCGATATAATACGGTTATACCAAACAAACGCAAAGGGGGAAAGCAGATGGAGGAAAGACCGATGCGCCACGAGATGAAGATTCTCATCAGCGCCGCGGAGTATCTCGCGTTGCGCCAGCGCTTCAGGGCGGTGCTTGCCGCCGACAGTTATGCGATGGAGGACGGCGGGTATCTCATCCGCAGCCTGTATTTCGACGACTTGAACGACTCCGCGTATCACGATAAGATCGCGGGTGTGCGCGACCGGAAGAAATACCGCATCCGGATTTACAACGGCAGCGACACGGTCATCAAGCTCGAGTGCAAAGAGAAGTTCGGCAAGTTTGTCAGCAAGCGCACCGCATTGCTCACGCGTAAGGTCTGCGACGGCATCATCGCCGGCGATTGGTCGGGGTTGTACGGGCGCGAGGAGGACGTGTGTAAGGAGCTGCTTGCAAAATCCGCCGGCGAGGGGATGCACCCGGCGGTGATTGTGGACTATGACCGCGAGGCATATTGCTATCCTGTGTCGAAGGTTCGGATCACCTTTGACCGGAATCTGCGGGCGGCGGGATTTGAAAGCTTTGATCTGTTTCAGCCCGATCTGCTCGGTATGGGCGTGTTCCCGAACGGCAGCGTGATCCTCGAGATCAAATACGACACCGTCATTCCCGCCCATGTGGCAAGGCTTCTCCCCGCAAGCATCGGCGCACCGGGGGCTTGGTCGAAATATTGTCTTTGCGCCGATCAGTTAAAACGTGTCAAACCGGTCTGACCGGATGAAAGGAAGTATGAATTATGTTAAGCGGAATCGTACAGGATCTCAAGGACAGCATCAGCAGCGCGGGACTGGTTGACAACTTAAAACCGCAGCACGTATTCCTCGTGATGCTCTCCGCACTGGTCTGCGGCGTGATCATTTACATTGTGTATAAGCTTTTCTACCGCGGCGCGGTTTACAGCGAGGGGATGAACGTCCTCAATGTGATGGTGTGTCTGGTGACTTCCTTCGTCATCATGACCATTTCGACAAACCTCGTGCTTTCGCTTGGTATGGTCGGTGCGCTGTCGATTGTGCGTTTCCGTTCGGCGATCAAGGACCCGCTGGACATCGGCTTTCTGTTCTGGTCGATCGCGGCGGGCATCACCTCCGGTGCAGGCGTTTATATCCTAGCCCTCCCGGAACGGCTGCAATTGCGCTGGTTTATGTGGCGTTCTCCCTCATCATCAAGGGCAGATTCACCTATCTCCTCGTCATTAAATACGCACCGGAGGCGGACAAAGCCGTTGAGGAAGCCGCAGGCAAATTCGGCGCAAAGCTCAAGAGCAAAGCGACCTATGCCGACACCACCGAGCTGACGCTTCAGGTCAAAGTCAAGGGCGCGGACACGTCCTTTATGGATCAGCTTAAACCCATCGAGGGCATCAAGAACACCGTGCTCATGGAATACATTGGTGATTAGTGATCAGAGGTCAGAGGTCAGAATTAGAAGTCAGAAGTCAGAATTTGGACACGGCATGTCGGTGTCCAAATTGAAGAAAACGCATATGCTCTTTTTTCAAGTACTCTACCGGAATCACAAAGTAATTGTTGGACACAAACTGGCTAAGAACAGCAAAGTCTAAATCAAAAAACAATGGGTTTCCAAAGGGTACTTGTACCCTTTGGTGAGGGAGTCCGGAGGGGGCAACGCCCCCTTTGGGAGGGTTCATCTACAGTATGAAGGACACCGGAATTTCCGGTGTCCTTTTTATTTTGATTGGGTTGTCATGAATTTGTCCGGGGGTGCATATTCATGTACAAACTACCAACGAAAGCAGGGTTGAATATGTTCATTAAAACAGTCAAGGTGAAAAAGCCCGTGTTGATCGCCGTTGCGGTGGGAATCGTGGCGCTGGTTGTGCTGCTCATCGGCATCGGCATCGCGCACAGCAGAGCCTCCGCAAACAGCTACGAGCTGCTTACCGAAGCGCAGCGCCAGTCCTTCCTCAGCGACATGGGCTGGGAGGTTTCAGAGAAATATACCTCCTGCAAGGTCATCACCATCCCCGAGGAGTTCAGCGATGTCTACGAGAATTACAATGCGCTCCAGAAAGAGCAGGGCTTTGACCTCGCCGATTTTAAGGGTGAAAAGGTCGAAATCTATCAGTACAACGTCAGCAATTACCCCGGCAAGGATAAGAACATGGTCGCGAACCTCATCGTCTGCAACGGCAAGCTCATCGGCGGCGACGTCTGCTGCACGGAGCTGGACGGCTTTATGCAGGGACTGAAAAAGTCATAAATTCCCGCTTCATACAAACAAATTGACACATTCAACAGCCGCGCGCCGATACGCGGCTGCTTTTTTTGTGCAAATGCCGTATTTTCGTGTTTGGCTTGCTTTTGCGGCACAATCCTGCTATAATAAACGGGTAGCGTTTTTTCACGACGAAAGGATTATGCCATGCCCGCTTCCATGCGTCTGGACAAATACCTTTCCGGTCAGCACGCGGGCTGTTCCCGCAGCCAAGCCGGAATGCTCTGCCGTCAGGGCAGGGTTTCGGTCAACGGTGTGCCGGTGAAAAATCCTGCCGCACAGATTTCCGCGGAAAGCGACACCGTCACGCTCGACGGCGCAGAGGTTTCCTTTGTCGAACACCTCTACATCATGCTCAACAAGCCTGCGGGCGTTGTCTGCGCAACCAAAGACCGCCTTGACCCGACCGTGCTTTCTCTGCTTCCCGCACCGCTCCAAGGCGCAGCTTGTTTCCGGCGGGACGGCTCGACAAGGACAGCGAGGGCTTTGTGCTGATCACCGACGACGGGGCGCTTGCCCACCGGATGCTTTCCCCGAAAAGCCATGTGCCGAAAACCTACCGCTGCGTACTGGAAAAGCCTTGCGGCGCAGATTATCCCGACGCGTTTGCCGCGGGAATTACGCTCTCCGGCGGGGACATCTGTATGCCGGCGTTGTGTATTCCGGATGCCGGCGATCCGTTTTCCTGTACTGTCATAATCAGGGAGGGGATGTTCCATCAAGTCAAGCGGATGTTCGCCGCACTGGGCAATCATGTAAATAAATTAAAGCGGACAGCCATCGGCGGGCTGGAATTAAACGCAAACTTGGCACTTGGCGAGCATTTGTTGATTTCGCACAAAGATGTTGAAAAATTATTGTCGCGAAAAGGTTTATGAAGCCAGAATATGGCTGCACGCGGGTTTTATTCGTCAATATTAATAAGATACTATTTTAAAGTTTAGTAAAAAAAACTCTTGCTTGCATATACAAAATTTGTTATGATAATAACATAGCAAAATCAGATTCCAATAAGTATTTTATAAAACAGGGAGGTTCTTTTTTAAGATGGCAAGTGTATCGTTAAGAGAAATCTATAAGAAGTATGCAGGTGGTGTCATCGCCGTATCAGACTTCAATCTGGAAATCAAGGACAAGGAGTTCATCATCCTCGTCGGTCCTTCGGGCTGTGGTAAGTCCACAACCCTGCGTATGATCGCAGGACTTGAGGAAATCAGCGAGGGCGAGCTTTACATCGGCGACCGCCTCGTGAACGACATCGCACCGAAAGACCGCGACATCGCCATGGTGTTCCAGAACTACGCACTGTATCCGCACATGACCGTGTTTGAGAACATGGCATTCGGACTCAAGCTGAGAAAAGTTCCCAAGGACGAAATCGCAAGAAAGGTTGAGGAAGCGGCAAGAATCCTCGACATCTCTCACCTGCTCGACAGAAAGCCGAAGGCACTCTCCGGCGGTCAGCGTCAGCGTGTGGCTTTAGGACGCGCAATCGTCCGTGAGCCTCAGGTATTCCTGCTTGACGAGCCTCTGTCAAACCTTGACGCAAAGCTCAGAGCGCAGATGAGAACCGAGATCTCCAAGCTTCATAAGAAGATCGGAACAACCTTCATCTATGTAACGCATGACCAGACCGAGGCTATGACCATGGGTGATCGCATCGTGGTTATGAAGGACGGTTACATCCAGCAGGTTGACTCGCCTGCAAACCTCTATCAGAACCCTGTGAACCAGTTCGTTGCGGGCTTCATCGGATCGCCCCAGATGAACTTCATCGATGCAAAGCTGCTGAAGATTGACGGCAAATACGTTGTCGAATTCGGCTCTGAGGATACCAAAACCGATCGCGGCGTGAAGTACACCGTTGAGATTCCCGAGGCAAAGGCGGACGAAGAAGTTCTTGAGCCGCTGGTTGATCAGGAAATTATCATGGGCATCCGTCCGGAGTGCATCCATGACGAGGAAATGTTCCTCTCCAACGCAAAGACCGGTATCATCGAGGCAACGGTAGAAGTTACCGAAATGATGGGCGCAGAAACCTATCTGTACCTGACCTGCGAAAACATCCCGCTGACCGCACGCGTTTCCCCGCGTTCGACGGCAAGACCGCAGGATGTCATCAAGGTTGCCCTTGATCCGAACAGGCTTCACATCTTCGATAAGGAAACTGAGAAGTCCCTTATCAACTAAGTTTTTTCAAACAAACAAATGCCTTCCTGTTTCGGGAAGGCATTTTTCGGCTGATGAACTTAAATGACGTATAATTAGCTAAAATGAAACCGAACATAAGTTTTTATTTGAAAGGAAGATGAGAATGTCTTTGAAATTAACAAAAGGCGAATGGGTACGGAAATTCCTCTGCGGACTGACCGCGGCGGGGATGCTCTTTACATTGACAAGCTGCGGTGGAGCGGACAGCAGCGGCGAAAGCACCGCCACGACGACCACCGCCGCCACCGAAAAAACCCCCGCGACACCGGCGGAGTTCCATACCACAGCGGTTGAGAAATCCCTTGTGACCTACGGCAATACCGCGCGGATGCAGGAGAAGATCAAAAAAGCGCAGAGCGGCGCGGAAACCACCGTCGCCTACATCGGCGGTTCTATCACCGAGGGGCTGACCGCCGGCGCGGATGGCTGCTACGCAAAGCTGACCTATGACCACTTCGCCCAGACCTACGGCAAAGGCGACAATGTCAAGTATGTCAATGCCGGACTGAGCGGCACACCCTCCATTTTGGGCAATATGCGCCTTGCCCGCGATGTGCTTTCCAAGAACCCCGACATCGTGTTCATCGAGTTCGCCGTCAACGACGGCACGGAATCGGATTATCAGGTTTCTTATGAAAGCATGGTGCGCACGATTTTGTCGCAGGACAGCGACATCGCGGTTGTGCTGCTGTTTTCGCGGCTGAAAAATGGCTATTCCGCACAGGACTATATGAAAAACATCGGCAATTACTATAACCTGCCGATGATCAGCTACGCCGACGGCATCACCTATCTCATGGACAACGGTCAGCTCATGTGGGAGCAGTTTTCCGACGACGAATCCCACCCCAACACCGACGGGCACAAGCTAGTCGCGGAGATGATCGACCATTATTTTGACACCGTTGACGACCAGCCCGCCGCGCAGCCCGTTGCAATGCCCGTTGCCGCGACCATCAGCGACCGCCTGATGAACATGAAGCTCTACGAGGGGCTGGATGCGCCCTCCGGCAATATCCTCACGCCTGCGTCCGCCGGCAGCTTCGTGGACGGCTCGTCCATCAACACCTTCACCCACGGCTGGACAAACCGCATCAAGGACGACGACAACAGTGCCGCAACATTTAAATTCAAAGGAAAAATCGTGTATCTCATTTATAAGCAGGTTGCAACAAAGGATTTCGGCGATGTGACCATCAAGGTGAAAATCAACGGAACGGAAACCGCTTACAACCTCTCCGCCGTTGACCCCAAGGGCTGGGGAAATCCCGCCTTTTTCAGCCTCGGCATGGAGGCCACGGAGTCCGGCTATGAAGTCACCATCCAGATGGCAGCGGGCAGCGAGGACAAGCAGTTCGAGATTCTGGGCTTTGCGACAACGTAACGGGTAGGGGAACGGCATCCGCACGAAAATATATTCGAAAAAAGGAAAAACAAGCATGAACGAGTTTGAAGAAGGATTCGATTTACTCGAAGAAAAGTTCGGCAACGGCAAGGACAATGTGATTTCCCTCGCAACCATCGCGCGCGAGCCGGGCGCGGACGGCAAGCCCCGTCCGGTGGTTCGCAGCGTGGACGCTTATTACGAGGACGGCGTGTTTTATGCTGTGACCAACAGCCAGTCAAACAAGATGCTGCAGATCGCGGTGAATTCGGAGGTTTCGGTCGCGGGCTGCATGGAGATGTTCACCGCAAACGGCATCGGCGAAAATCTCGGCTGGGTGCTTGACCCGAAAAACGCGGAAATCAGAACTAAGCTCCGCGCCGCCTTTGCGGGCTGGTATGATATGGCGAACAACGAAAACGACGAAAACTGCTGCTATCTCGCAGTCCGTCTGACGCGCGGAACGCTCAACATCAACCATTGGGAGAAGCTCTACCATATGGATTTTGTGAACAAGACGATCATGGAAAACGGCGGGATTTACTAATCGCCGGCATACAACTCTGCCCGCGCATACAGTTACATAAAAACGGGTGTAACCACGCCCGTTTCAGACTGTAGATAAACCCTAGTCAGAGGGCGCCGCCCTCCGACACCTCCTGCCAAAGGGTACAAGTACCCTTTGGAAACCCATTGTTTTATGGTTTATCTTTTGTTTTTCTTTGCTACTTTGTGCTTTCGCTACTGCTTTGTGATTCTTGTGGGGCTTTTGGGAAATGAGTATAGACTTTTTCTTCAAATTGAAACGGGTGTAACCACGACCGTTTTTCTTATCCCGCCTGCAGGCGCGAGCCATGCCGCAAAACCTGTGTAAAAAGCCTTGCTTTGGGGCGAGAAATGGTATACAATTGGTTTGAACAAACACAATTTATTGAGAAGTTCAGGTGAAAGATATGAACGCACCAGCAAATGAAACATGGCTCATGCAAACCGCCGATGCGCCGATACGGTATCAGCTGCGGCACGATGCTGCGGATGCCGAAGCCCTATGCCGGAACAGCGAAGCGGCGGCATGGCTTTCGCGCCTTGCGCAATGGTCGGATGCAGGCGAAATCGGCAAGATTCATGGCAGCCATGATTACCGCATGGAGAATATCTTAGGGAAGTGCTGGAGCATAGGGCTGTCCGCGCACATTCCATTATTTGATGAGAAGCTTCAATTCATTCTGCGGCATCTCCGTGCGCATATTCAAATTAAGCCGCCCGATGAATTGAGCTTCGGAAAACTGTATCATTACCGTGATGACGAAAAGGTGCTTGCCTGTTTTCTGCCGCTGCTCGGTTATCACGATGACCTCGCCGTGCTGCACATTGTCCGTAAGCGGATTGACCTGCTGTATGATTTTACAAAGCAGGGGTCGTACGATATTTATGTGGACGGTTCGAAATTCTGCGGCGTGAAAAAGGCGTGGCAGCCCTATCTCATCAACCCGGATTTATATGCCGACGGGCACATCGCACTTCCGGATATGCACGATTTTCTGTTGTTCGCCGGTATGTACCCTTATTTGAATGCAGAGGACAGACGGAAGGTCGAAACCGCGGTGGGGTGGCTGTTCGGAGACGGTTATGGCGACATCATCGGTCGGTACGGGTATTTCTATGCGCCCGACGGAAGCTACAGCACGAAAGCCATCATCTTCAAATTGCAGCTGCTGGATTTCAGGGATATGGTTTTTGATCAGGGCGATCTTGTACCGTTGCTATTCACGGTATTTGTTCTCTCCCATTTTCAAACCGCACGGGAATCCCTGTGGTTTTCGCTTGCGCTTGCGTACCTTAACCAATATAAAAACGAACAGGGTCGCTATATCTTTCCGGCTTATATGATTACGGAGAAACCGGATTGCTATGTGATTTTCGGCGGACATATGAATGCCGGCGAAAATAAAAAGGCGAAGTTGTTCCGCGAAATCATCTCAACTTATTGGATGGAACGAATCCATAAAAATGTTGTAAAAGATTTGCAATAAATTCATGGTATTGCCGAGTTTAAGAAAAACTAAACGCAAAAATGAGTATATATTATTCGGATTAAAAAGCGCAGGGATTTATATAGGATTCTATTGTTATTTTTCTGCTTTATGGTATAATTGTTTTGTGAGAAAATCTGAGTATACTTAAAATATCAGTATTTTGGTATAAAGATAAAGTTTAATAACACTTAGGCTGGTGTAATGATATATTATTTAAAAGAGGTTCAAAATGGATAATAAGGGTTTTATTATCAAGGGCTTTGAAGAAGCCATAAGAAAAGAGGTCTATTCCGTACATAAATATGATGACGTTCCTAACAACCAAGTTTTTAAGATTGAAACAAAATCGCAGCCTTATATATTTAAGATTTACGCCAAGCGTGATTGGCCGGAGGATGGCAAACTGCCTTTTATCACAAAAAAATTTGATGAATACAAAATACCCCATGCAAAGCTTTTTGTATTCGATAGGAAGAATAGCAATTTCCCAAACGGCTATCTAATTGAGGAATGCCTTCCTGGGGTAACTGCCGATAAGCTTATACTGTCCTTCGATGAAAATTTAAAACTGTACGAAAAACTTGCAGCGTTCGTGTCAAGGGTACATCAAATAAAGTTAAAAAATTATGGATATACAGGCAGTGGAACCGCTGATTGGACGACATTTTCAAAGTTTATATATGATA
This sequence comes from Oscillospiraceae bacterium, assembly GCA_047602575.1. Lineage (GTDB taxonomy): Bacteria > Bacillota > Clostridia > Oscillospirales > Ruminococcaceae > UBA1366. The sequence goes on along the minus strand of JASGGY010000003.1, from coordinate 1,071,389 downwards.
TGTTTGATGATTGTACCTTTACACTTAGAAAACAAAATATCATTAATTCTTTGAAACTGGATACAATACGTGAAAAACTTTATGATAAGTTAAAGGATTGTGACCGTTATTCCTCAGTGATTTGCCACGGAGACCTTTCCACAAAAAATATACTTGTCAATTCTGATGAAATCGTGTTAATTGACTGGGATGATGTACAATCTTTATGTTGGATGGCTGACATCGCCAGACTTACTTTTTGGATGAAACTAAACTACGATACCAAAGCTGTTGTTGCTTACCGCAAGGCTTTTCTTGACTGTTATGAAACAGAATATGATAAGAGCTCTTTTGACGGGATTGAAGATGCTCTTCATGTATGGTATGGTTTGGATTATCTGAATTTTTCCGTTGGAACGCCTAACTATCAATATCAATACGAAGCTGTAAAAATGATATTACAAAACTCCTTAACAAATTGCGGAATGGGAGTTCTATAATGTATCGTAAAAAAATCATTTGGCGAAATTAAGTCAAAATACTTAGGGCAAAACCGCACAATTGCAAACAACGGACGCACCTCGCGTCCGTTGTTTCTTTGAACCAACTCGACGAAATCCGCCCATTTCCTGTTTTCTGGCATTTCATTCTTCATTTCTAACATCAAAACTCTAACTTCCAACATTTAAATTGTGAAATAAAACACAAAGTGAAAAACCTGCGCGAAAAGCCTTGCTTTGGGGCGGAAAATGGTATATAATATTTTTGTGTGCAAATACACGATTATTTTGAGAGGAGTACAGATGCAAATGAATTATTCTCATGAAGTCGAGAGAATGTGTACGGTTGCGAAGGGTGTCAACCACGGACCCGCGCCGATTCCTGTTGAGGGAAAATGGGTCAAGGCATATGATGTCAAGGATATTTCCGGACTGACGCACGGTATCGGCTGGTGCGCGCCCCAGCAGGGAACCTGCAAGCTTACGCTCAACGTCAAGGACGGTATCATTCAGGAGGCACTGGTGGAAACCATCGGATGCTCCGGCATGACCCACTCCGCGGCAATGGCGGGCGAAATTCTCCCCGGCAAGACGATTCTCGAAGCGCTCAACACCGACCTCGTCTGTGATGCAATCAACGTGGCGATGCGGGAGCTGTTCCTCCAGATTGTTTACGGAAGAACCCAGACGGCGTTCTCCGAGGGCGGTCTGCCGATCGGCGCGGGACTGGAGGACCTCGGAAAGGGTCTGCGTTCACAGGTCGGAACGATTTTCTCCACCGGCGCAAAGGGCGTACGTTATCTTGAAATGGCGGAGGGCTACATCCTGACGCTGGCACTCGACGACGAAAACCAAACCATCGGTTATAAATTCATCAAGGTCGGAAAAATGCTGGAAGACATCCGTCACGGCGCTGACCCGACGACGGCATACGAAAAGAACATCGGTACTTACGGACGCTTTGACGGCGCGGCGAAGTACATCGATCCGAGAGAAGAATAAGGAGGTTAAGATTTATGGCACAGTTTGAAGGAAAAGAAAGAAGAATGCCGAAAATCGAAGCCTGTCTTAAGGAATACGGCTTCGCGACGATTGATGAAACCATGGACTTCTGCAAGTCCAAGGGCATCGACGTTGAGGCAATCGTCAAGGGCGTTCAGCCCATCGCATTTGACAACGCAGTCTGGGCGTATACCCTCGGCACGGCAATCGCGCTGAAAAAGGGCATCACCAAAGCAGCGGAAGCATCCGAAGCAATTGGCATCGGACTGCAGGCATTCTGCATCCCCGGTTCTGTTGCGGAGCAGAGAGCCGTCGGCTTAGGCCACGGAAACCTCGGCGCTATGCTGCTGAGAGAAGAAACCGACTGCTTCTGCTTCCTCGCGGGACATGAGTCCTTCGCGGCGGCTGAGGGCGCAATCGGCATCGCAAGAACCGCAAATAAAGCAAGAGTAAAGCCCCTGCGCGTCATCCTCAACGGTCTGGGAAAAGACGCGGCGCAGATTATTTCGAGAATCAACGGCTTTACTTATGTGCAGACGGATTATGATTTTGAAACCAGCGAGCTTACGATTGTCAAGGAAATCGCATACTCTGACGGTGACAAGGCAAAGGTACGCTGCTACGGCACGAACGATGTGCTGGAGGGTGTTGCCATCATGAAGTTTGAAAAAGCGGACGTTTCCATCACCGGAAACTCTACCAACCCTACTCGCTTCCAGCATCTTGTTGCCGGAACGTATAAGAAATGGGCGACGGAAAACAGCAAGAAGTATTTCTCCGTGGCATCCGGCGGCGGAACGGGCAGAACCCTCCATCCCGACAACGTTGCGGCAGGACCGGCTTCTTATGGCTTGACCGACTCGATGGGCAGAATGCACGGCGACGCGCAGTTTGCCGGCTCGTCCTCCGTTCCCGCACACGTGGAAATGATGGGACTCATCGGCATGGGCAACAATCCAATGGTTGGCGCAACAGTAGCGTGTGCCGTTGCGGTTGAAGAGGCTTCTAAATAGCGTAAATACGCGGTTTGCGGGGTTTTCGTGAGTTTCACGGAAGCCCCGTTTTTTATCGAAAAAGGGTTAAAAAAGGGGGTTTGTCCACCGTTTGTCCACCAAAAAAATAGCTGGTGGACAAAACGGGGTCAAATCTGGTGGACAAAAGCAGGTAAAAGCAAATTACAATAAAGGAAGAACCGGATGACTTATGAATTGTCATCCGGTTCTTTTCGTTGATCGGCACTGCCCGAATATATTTTATCCAGTATATCGTCACCCTTGTTCTTTGAGCTTTTCTGATAGCTGCTCGTAGATTTGCATCGTTACAAGAATGTTTTTATGCCCAAGCCGTTTTTGCACATATTTGGGCGGTGCATTTTCTTCTGCCAGATTTGTAGCATGCGTATAACGCAAAGAATGAAAATCAAACTCAGGGTACTCCATCTTGTGATGAATAACCGAGGATGTATGCAGCATAGTCCGTGGAGTTATCAGCGTGCCGTTTTCCCTGACTGCTACAAAGTCGATCTGTTTACCATTTGCGGCAGTATTCAGCAGTCGTTTTTCATCCTCATAATATACTGTATAATGCTCCGCATAATACTGCCTTGCTCTTTCCTGCCGTTCTCTTTCTCTTTTCAGAAGATCCATAAGTTCCTGATCCAGCTTGATTTCACGGAAGGATTCATACTTAGGATCAGACAGATACCATACTTTTAAATCCTCATCCCACTGTATCTGTTTGTTGATGTTAAGCAAATTGGCATCGAAGTCAAGAGAAGACCAGTCTACCGCAAACGCTTCCCCGCATCGGAGTCCCCCTTTATAAGCAAGCATCATGGGTATGTGTGTTGATGTTTGTTCAGGAAACCGTGAAAAAATCTGATTTATCCTGTCGGATGGTATATATACATGCGGTTCAGTCCGTGTTGTTTTTTCAGCTTTTGCTCTGGAAGAGGGCATTTTCACATACATCATGGGACTGTTCTGTATGTATTTCAGAGGTTCAACGGCATAGCTCAGGGATCCCGAAAGGATTCCCTTCACAACAGCCAGAGTGTTTCTGCTGAAACCATCGTTAAACATATCGTTCAGTAAAGACTGCATAATTGACGCCGACAAGGATTTCAGCTTGTATTTGCCTAAACAGGGCTTGATATAAAGTCGGATTTTCTTTTCGTAATTCTTCACGGTAACAGGTTTTAAATTAATTCTGCAATAGATATCCATCCAGTAGTCAAGATAATCATTTACGCTTATTTCCGAGGGAACAAAATGCAGACCGGCATTGTTGTATTCTGTCAATGCTTTGGTGCCGGCAGTCAGAGCTTCTTTTTTAGTAGAAAAACCGCCTTTGGTTATCTGTTTGCGGTCGCCGTTGATTTTAGCGCCTTCAAACCGATACTCCCAATACTTCCCTCTCTTTCTGGTGTTAATCTCAGACACGGTATTAATCCTCCTTTTTGTCAACAAAGTTGATAATCACTTCATATCCCAGCGCTGAAGCAATATCATAGAGATCATTTTGACAGAAATTATTTCGTGACAGCTTGCCGTTCATATTCTGTCTGGTGGTATCCAGCAGATTTGCAAGATCAGTCACTGACATATTACGATGGGTAAGCATATGTCTGATAATTTCTGATATGGGAGCGTCTTTTGAGCTGAAATTCATAAATACCCGCCTCCTTCCCTTTCACTTTCTCAGACTGACATATATATTATACATCGTCTTTATATAATTGTCAATATAAACTTTAAAGTTTCTGTAAGGAATAATAAGAAATACGAAAGGAAGGAGAAGAACATAACGGGACAATTTAAACGGTTATTTTCGTCAAATTAATCAGGATAGGAGAATAAAAATATGAAACAAGGAATTCTAGTGTATGATACTGAAACAGACCGCATGGATGTGCGGTTCGGTCTGGAGGAATATTACGGCGGACTGCACTGCGGAACAACCATGGAGGTGCAGATAAACGGACGATGGATACCTACCCGTATTGAGATGGGACAGGATTGGTATCTGGTCGGGATAAAAACAGCCCGCTTACCCGGTCTGACGGTCAGACTGTAAATAATATAACCCCGGGCGGCTTCAGAATAGAGGCCGCCCTATTTTTATACCCATATATATTTTTTTTGAAAGGAGGCTTGTCAGATGAAATGTCTGCTCAGATACCAGTGGGTCAAGCTGCCGCGCGCCCGCCTGCCGCAGGGCAAGGGGCTAATGGGCTTCTGGACCAGACTGGCGTCAAGAGCGGCATTCCGGAAAGGACATGCCTCCTACTGCGGGTACAGGAACGATGTGACGCCCGGAACCTGGGCAGGCGGCATGGTGGGGCTCAAAAGCATCCTCGGCGTAAAAAGCCGCGCGCAGGCTCTTACTGTTATGGATTCTCTGCAAAAGCTCGGATACATCGGGTATACGCTGGACCCGCAAACAAAGAAGCTCACCTATACAATCTGCGACTGGGTGGTAAAATGCTCAGGTGCGGAATGTTCGGACGGCACAGTGTACGCAACGGACGGCTACGGATTTCTATGCCTTCCCCGAAGCATCACACAGCGCCTCGCAGACAAGCAATATCAGTTTGAGGAATCCGACGCATGGCTGGATCTCTGGTGCCATACAGTCTGGCAGGATCCGTGCAATTCGTTTTCATATCAGGCGCCCGCCGTTCAGTACGGCAGATACGGCGCTGCACTAACCTTGGAAACCCTGGGACAGCGGTGGGGCTGGGAAAAGACAAAGGTATGGCGTTTCTTTCAGAAGCATGGGGATGTCTTCACGCTGTACCGGCTTCCCGGTTCCTATGGCTGCCTCATTTTTAATAAACTGTATCCATCGGGTGCAGAGGTTTCAGACCCTGATCCGAGCGAAACAGAACGTATTTTAAACAAAATACGCATTCTTGGAGAAAACACGCATATTTCAGGAGCGGATAACGTCAGGCTCGGCAAAATGATCGCATGGTTCAGCCAAAAAACAGCAGAAAATACGGAAGCCAAGCCGGATATGAAAGAATCCGTAAGCCGCGTTGCACTTCCCGCCCCTATAATACGCGCGTATTTTTCTCAGTGCTGGAATTGTAAGAACTGTGTATATGACTGCAGGGTAAAAAATATTACATACCCTGCGGCAGAAAATGAAAATCACATCCGGGGTCCGTGCATGGATCCGGAACTGTTAAAATTTAAAGGAGATGTTACATATGAGCAGTCAGAATAACGAAAAGGATCTGTATGAACAGCAGGAGGAGCGGATTTCCGCGCAGTCAGACGCTTTTATCGGGCTTTTGACCAAACGGGGAATTCTGGCCGATCTTTCCATCGACGATCAGAAAATCCGCAAGGCACAGAAGGACAAAAAACGCAGCACCTATCACAACACCCTGATGCTGCTTCAGCATTACCGGACCATTCTCTGGGTTCTGGAGTGCTTCCCTGCCGAGGTAGCCGAGGAGCTTGATCAGCCTCTGGCAGACCTGGATACGCTTCTTGACCGTATGGATCTGGAACTGGGACTGGGAAACCGGAAGCTGGACAGCAGACTGGAGGGAATCAGGAAATCCAGACTGCTGCTGGACAGGATGAACGAGGCCCTGACCGTGCTGAAGAAAAAGCCGGAGAACGGAGAGCGGCTGTATCAGCTGATTTACCAGACCTACATCGCTCCCGAACAGTTAAATCACACGGAATTGCTTTACCGACTGGATATGTCCTCCCGCCACTATTACCGCCTTCGCCAGCAGGCAATTACCATTCTTTCAATTCGTTTGTGGGCAGCTCCGGCGGCAGAGGTGGATTTCTGGCTGGAGATGCTTACTCTTCTGGAGGGAATCGGATGAGAAAACAAAGCGGCAGAAAATTGGCGCAAAATTGGCGGAGCAGAGCCGATGACACGGAAATGAAAATGGTGTATATTGATATTATCCCAAACTGGGACCAGGCAAAGACACGCTGTTTCGGATGCGGAAAAGTTTCTGAAACGGCATTTTTTCTGCCCGAAAGAGTAATGGAGGTATTTTGTCATGGAAAAACAACTTACAAAGAAAGGCGTACATCTGCAGACCGCATACTGGACGCTCGTCAGTATGGCTGCAGTGATGCTGATTTCCCTGCAGCCCGTCATGGCGGAAACAATCTGGGACCGGTTCTCGGCAATTATGAAGGACATTTACGGTCAACTTGTCGGCATCAGCACCATCGTGGGTGTTACGGCAGCGGCAATCGCACTGCTTATCCGTATGATTTCCAGAAACCAGCGTGCGGTGGACGAGGCGACAAGCTGGCTCAAACGGATTGTCGCCACCTGGATTATCCTGAATACGCTGGGCTTCATCGTTGCATACCTGCAGCCGCTGATCCAAGGCGGAACATACAGCGGATGATATATATTTTTTTACCGGATAGGAGGTGAAGCGTTTGCTGGACTGGATTTTTGAAGGCATCATTACCTGGCTGAGCAGCATCGTATCCCAGCTGATGGACGGTATTTCAGGCGTATTTCTTTCCGCGCTGGGAACTGACATGACCGCCATGGAGGAGTATTTTCCGTTTGTTTCAAAGGCATTTGATATTCTGCAGTATACCTCCTGGACGATTCTGTTCCTGATTACTGTCTGGCAGCTGTTCCGCGTGTTCGGAGGCCCAATCACCGAGGCAGAAAACCCGTGGACGCTGCTTGCCCGAAGTGTTATCTTTGCACTGATGATCGGCTATGCCAAGCAGATATTTATGATTACGCTGGATATCGCAAGAGCGCCTTATTCGGCTCTGATGGATGTTACAATGACGGCTGAGGATTTCACCTTTGCCGGCGTGGAGCAGGTGCTGCAAAGCGGTATAACGACGCTGGTCTCCATCGTAACCGTGGTGGGACTGATCCTGATGCTGATTCTGGAGATAGCCCTCGGATGGAACTATTTCAAGCTGCTGCTGGAAACGGTGGAGCGCTATGTTGTGGTCGGCGTGCTGTGCTACACTTCTCCGCTGGCTTTTTCCATGGGCGCTTCCAAAGCCACGAATCAGGTGTTCAGGGGCTGGTGCCGCATGGTCGGCTCCCAGCTGCTCCTGCTTGTTATGAACGTCTGGTTTCTCCGGGCGTTCAATTCATCCGTGGCACAGTTCATCGGAAACGGCGGCGCTCTGACGAACGGACGCGGGAATATTTTTCTGTGGATGTTCTGCGCACTTGCATTCCTGAAAACCGCACAGAAATTTGATTCCTATCTGGCCTCGATAGGTATGAACGTCGCACAGACCGGCAGCAGCATGGGAATGGAGCTGCTGATTGCGGGAAGGGCGCTTTCCGGACTCGGAGGCGGCGCAAGGAGTGCTGGAAGCGTATTCCGGAGCGCAGGCGCAGCAGGTGCCGGAGCAGCCGCTTCAGGCGGTTTTGCCGCAGGCTTCGCCAGCCAGTTCAAGGGGAATTCCTATGTCCGTGACGCGGTTGTGGACGGAGGCGTCCGGATGGGCGCCGGCGGAGGACTCGGCTTTGCAGGCAGAGCCTTCGGAGGCATTGCCGCCAGAAACGGCGCAGCGCTTACCGGCGAATCCATATCCTCTGTCGCTGCCCGGAGTCCCAATGTTTCCGGCAGCATCGGCGGAGAGATTGCAGACCGCAGCCTTGGCAATTACATGCCGCAGCTCGGCGGATACAAGCTCAGCAATACCCGGATTACGGGCGGACATATCAGTACCGCGGCAACGGGTGCGGACGGCAAAACGTCTGCGGTAGAGCTTTTCAGCGCGTCCCAGTTTGAAAAGCCGGAGGGTCCTCATTCGACTGTCACTGCCTCGGACGGAAGCCAGTGGTATCAGACCGCAGGAGGCGAAGGCTTCGGCGCTTTCTTCAGCACACCGGATTTTGCCGGCAGTCCGTCGGAATCCGCCCGGGTGGCTGCGGAATTCCCGGGTGCATCGGAAGAAACCATGCTTCGGACCGCCGGAGAAGGCGTTCTGGAAGCCGGTACTTCCGACGGAAATACGCTTTGGTACAACAGCGCATTCTATGAGCAGCCGGACGCGCCTCACACGGTAATGCAGTCTGCAAACGGCGTGGACTGGTATGCCATGCAGCAGCATGCCGAGGCGCCTCAGTTTGAGGTCGGAGCGGACGCGGACGCATATAACCGGGCGCAGTTCCAATCGTTCATGCCCGGCTATGAGCTGCCGGTATCACAGGCGGACGGTTCGCACAGGGCAGACGGCCGTTTTGAAGTCCGGCATGACGACGGTTCCGGCACAGCGTTCTATGATACCGCACAGTATACGGCTCCCCGCGGCGATTACCGTGTCTACGAGGATTCCTCGGGCAATCAGTGGTACGCCGTTCACGGCGACGCATCCGTGGAGCGCAGACCGGTTTACGAAAACGGAAAGCCCGTTTATGAGGACGGCAATGTCCGCAGCGTATCGGTTGAATCCGTCAGGTATCCGTCTGCACCGAACCGTTACGGATCTCCGGAGCGGCGCAGCGGCCATGACATCAAAGCTCCAAGACGGAAAAAATAGAATATCCTTCAGCCGGACCGTAATATATCAGTCCGGCTGTTTTATACAAAGGAGGTGTTGTACATGTCTCAGCCGGATAAGCGGCAGACCGGAGACGGCTCCGACAATTATGGTCATGCGGCGCGGCAAATGGCGAGTGCGGTGAAACAATCCGGTCAGCAAGCGGCAAAGCAGGCCGCAGCCAAGGGAGCCGAGGCCTCTGCAAATGCAGCGGCGGCAGCGGTTCAGGCAGGTGCAGAGGGCGGAAAGGCAGCGGCGCAGATTGCTGCGGGCACTGCCGCCGGAGGTCCCTGGGGTGCGGTGCTATCGGCTGCATGGGCAGCGCGGCACACGCTGTTTAAGGTATTGATATGCGTCTGCCTGTTCATGGTCTTTAACACTGTGATTCTCACCTCCCTGCCGTCCATTCTGCTTAACAGTCTTTCAGAAGCGGACGGAACACAGGCGGGAGGCAATGCACTCGGCTCCGCCTATGAAAGTCTGGCATCCTCTGTCACCGGCGTTGTGGATGAGGGTTATAACCTGTCGCTTGAACAGGTGAAAAAAATCATTGAAGACGGCGGTTATGATTACAACACCTCCATGGAGGAGCTGAATGACAGCGCTAAGGTTTCTGCGGATTATGACGTCAGCTATATTCTGGCGGCTTATTCCGCCTCCATGAAGCAGCAGAACACCGGCAGGGACGATATGATTGCCAAGCTTAAAACCGCCGCCGGAAGCATGTTCCCGGTTTCCTATGAGGAAAAGGAAAAGACCCGGACAGTTCCCGTCAGTTATCAGGCATACAGGGAGGTTACGGTTACGGAGGTAACGGAAGTCGTTCATACCGGAAACATCAACGGGCTTCCGCAGTACCGGTACGAAACACAGACCGCAGCCTACTATATACCGGACGAAGAAGTGACCAGCAATACCGCCGTGACCGTCAACAAATATGAAGAAACGATGGTAAGCACAGCGGTGTATACGGGGGATGAAGTTACCGGCATAAAAACGGAGTACTATTACCGGCCGTCAGGAACCGAAACACTTACCCCTGAAACCGGGACGGTGAAGTATGCGGAATGCACCATTCACCCGTTTGACAATACCGTTGTTATTAAAGCCTTCGGAATCGATCTGTCCGCGCCTTATGATGAATTCAGCATCACTTACGGTCAGGCAATTCAGAACATGGCTGATTCGCTGAAAAAGACGCTGTACGGAGCTGCCGCAAAAGGACAGCCCGTACCGCTTACCGATGCAGAGCTTTCAGCCTTTGTGAGCCGTCAGAGCTGCAGCGCTGTGAGAAAACACATTCTGAGCACAGCGCTGAGCCTGGTCGGTAAAGTGCCGTATTTCTGGGGCGGAAAATCCGACGCCGGATGGAATGATTTATGGAATACACCGAAGCTGGTAACAGCCGGCGGCTCCTCAAGTTCAGGCACGATACTTCCCTACGGGCTTGACTGCAGCGGCTTTACGGACTGGACGTACAAGACAGCCGCCGGCGTCAGCCTGTATGCTGGAACCCATAGCCAATGGGACAATTCCTTTCCGATAACGGAAGATGAGCTTCTGCCGGGCGATCTGGGATTCCTGATGAATGAGGACGGTGCAGACTGGAATCATGTGCTGATTTATGCCGGACTCAGCGAAAGCGGTGAAAAAATGTGGGTGCATTGCACCGGCGGCAGCGGCGTTGTCCTGAACACGCCAAGCTATGCCTCTTCGCTGTCGCTGCGGCGTCCGAAGGATGTGGATTTCGACGCCGATATCATAAAAAAGGAAGGTGATTTTATTGGATGAAAATGAATACAGCAATATTTATCCGATTCCGGTCAATTATACGGATTCCGGAAAGCTGTTCGGAGGCATGCTGGAGCCGCGCAACGCTGTGGAAACTGCGGTTCTGACCGTACTGTTCGGCTGCCCGGAACTTATGTGGATTCCGATACCCGGAAGGATCAGGGTGGTGGTTATGACTGTAACGCTTCTCCCCCTGGCGGTTGTGTCCATGATGGGGATTGACGGAAACTCCCTGTTTCAGTATCTCAGTCATATGATCCGTTATTTTTTCAGCCGCCGCAAATTACATTTCAGAAGGGTGGGATATCAATATGATCAAAGCCGGATCAAATCAATCAGGCGGAAAAAGAAACCGAAAGCCTGAGCTGCTTGAATTCGTACAGGATTTTATTCCGGTCAGGAACCTGAAAAACGGCATCATTGAAACCACGGACGGGCGGTATATAAAGATACTGGAGATAGAGCCGATTAATTTCATGCTGCGCTCCGATGAGGAGCAGTACAGCATTATTTCAAGCTTCGCAAGCTGGCTGAAGATATCGCCGGCACAGCTGCAGTTCAAGTCTGTTACCAGAAAGGCGGATTCGGAAAAACATATCGCCATGATCCGCGAAGAACTGACGCTGGAGGAAAGCGCACAGTGCAGGACGTTGGGTGAAGGATATATTCGTCTGATCAGGGATGTGGGCGGACGCGAAGCGCTTACAAGGCGCTTCTTTCTTATTTACCGCTATGAAGCCGTCAGGAATGAATCCGATGACTATGCGCAGATTTACAGTGCGATTCAGACGGCGGAGCAGAATGCCAGAGCATATTTTCTGCAGTGCGGCAATTCCATCATCCAGCCCGAGGATCCGGATGAAGCAGCGGCGGAAATCCTGTATATGTTTTTTAACCGGCGCTCCTGTACGGAGGAGCCGTTCAGCTCCCGTGTCAGCCGGGTTGTGGCGGATACCATGGCGGCAAAGCGAAAGGTTATTGGTATTGATCCGGTGCCCCATATCCGCACAGCGCACTTCCTTTCCCCGCGCGGAATTGATCTGACACGCTCCGGATATATCATCATGGACGGTCTGTATTACTCCTTCCTGTATATCAAGGCCGACGGGTATCCCAGAACTGTCCGCGCAGGATGGATGTCCTCGCTGATCAATGCCGGAGAAGGCATTGACATTGATGTTTTCCTGAGCCGTGAAAACCGCAGCAAAACAATTGACAAGGTAGCCCGCCGCATCCGTCTCAACCGCACCAAAATCAAGGGCATGCAGGACACCAGCACCGATTACGAGGAGCTGACCAATTCCATTCAGGCCGGTTATTTCATCAAGCATGGGATTGCCAACAACAATGAGGATATGTTCTATATGTCCGTATTCATTACGGTTTCCGCCAAAAGCCATGAGGAGCTGATATGGCGCAGGCAGCAGATGACAGATATGCTCAAGTCCATGGATATCTACGTGAGCGACTGCCGATTCCAGCAGGAAGCCGCCCTGCAGTCAGTTATGCCGCTTCTTAAAATCAGCCCGACGCTTAAAAAGAAAACACAGCGCAACGTGCTGACAAGCGGCGCGGCTTCCTCATATCTGTTTACTTCCTTTGAAATGTCGGACGATTCCGGCGTTCTCCTTGGCGTTAACCGCCATAATAATTCACTCTGCATTATCGATCTGTTCGACACGAAGAAAAACAAAAATGCCAATCTGAATCTGCTGGGCACCAGCGGCGCAGGAAAGACCTTTACCATGCAGCTCCTGGCTCTGCGCATGAGGATGCGCGGGATTCAGTGCTACATCATTGCTCCGATCAAGGGACATGAATTCCGCAGAGCCTGCAGCCGGATCGGCGGAGAATTTATTAAAATCTCCCCGGGTTCCCCGCACTGTATCAACGTCATGGAGATCCGTCACACGATATCACCGGAGATGGATCTGATTGACGAGGTTGATTACAATGAAACGGATTCCATGCTGGCGCGTAAGATTCAGCAGCTGATGATATTTTTTCATCTGCTCATACCGGACATGACCAACGAGGAGGAGCAGATGCTGGATGAAGCCCTGATAAAAACCTACTCCGAATCCGGTATCACATATGATAACAACTCGCTGTATTCTGACGCTTCGGACAGTCCTTTGAAAATGAAAAAAATGCCGGTTCTCGGCGATCTTCATAAACAGCTTGCGAAAAATCCGATGACCGCCCGGATTGCAGTAATCGTCAGCCGATTCGTCACCGGTTCCGCGCAGAGCTTCAACAGGCAGACCAATGTGGATCTGTCCAACAAATACATTGTACTGGATCTGTCAGAATTAAAGGGCAGGCTGCTTCCTGTGGGGATGATGATTGCTTTAGATTATGTCTGGGACAACGTAAAGGCGGACCGCACCAAAAAGAAAGCGATTCTGATTGATGAGATCTGGCAGCTGATCGGTGCCGGTTCCAACCGTATGGCAGCAGAATTCTGTCTGGAAATCTTCAAGGTCATCCGCGGCTTCGGCGGGGCGGCGATTTCCGCCACACAGGATTTATCGGACTTCTTCGGGTTGGAGGACGGAAAGTACGGCAGGGCCATTATCAATAACTCAAAGAATAAGATCATTCTGAATCTTGAACCGGATGAAGCACGGTACGTTCAGGAGGTACTGAAGCTGACTAAGACCGAGGTCCGCTCCATTACGCACTTTGAGCGCGGGGAGGCGCTGATCTGTTCCAACAATAATAAGATTCCGGTCGTGATTAAAGCTTCCGGAGAGGAACAGAAAATGATTACCACAGACCGTGCCGAACTGGAATCGCTTCTCAGGGAACGGCAGAAGGACTCTGCGCATTTACAGCAGAATGCGCATTCCGGTCAGAATACGCACAAGGAGGCGGATAACAATGCTGTTACAGGATGAGCAATACGTTGTAAAATGGCTTTCTCAGTACGGACCCCTGCTGAAATCCCAGGTTATCCGTATGCTGCATGATAAGGATCCGAAGACTGCCGAGAAAATCATCCGCAGCCTGAAAAAGCAGCTGCGGATTGAGGATGTCGCCGGCGGTTATTACCTGGGATTGGATTCGATGTGCCGGCCTGATCAGAGGACCATTCTGGCCATATGGGTACTGCTCAGATATATTCATTGCATTGACCCCATGGCGCATTACCCTGCGGTCTATCCCTCGCAGCTGTTTTTTCTAAAGGAAAACACAGGATATGAAATCGTGGTTCTGTATGAAGGAGAACAGCATCTGCTCCGGCTGCTTCAGCCGCAGGAGGATCTGAAATATATCATCGTGCTTCCGCATATCTCCATGGCCGGTCAGCTGAGGCTGCCGGAAGCCCCGTGCCTGTTTGCCGCGGTGGACTTCAAGGGCCAGGAGGAACCGGAGGTTTTATTTTATTCGGAGGAGGCAGCGGCGGATGGAAACGTTTATCAGCATACTGAATCAGGCGGACCGGAAAATCACGCTTATGAAACAGGAATGTGACCATGTGCGGATGCTCCATGAGATGGGACTGCATGAGATGGCATTTGAAGCGGCTTTCCGTTTGGAGGAGCTTTCAGAAAAGACCACACTGCTTACGCGGGCGCTGCCTGCATATACCGGATTCCGTCTGGCGCAGCTTGGGACTGAACGCCTGATTGCCTCGTCTGTTCCCGTTGAAATAGGATTTACGGCAGAAAACTGGTTTTCCGTGCGGATGCCGGTGCTGCTCCCGAAAAAGGAGGAGGGTTCCGCCGCATATGTACGCTCTTTTCTGTATCCGGCAATGCAGAGCTTTTTCAGTGGTGTTCAGCCGGTACGGTACCGGGACTGCGTGCTGATTTACAGGCACGTCTACAGTGCCGGCAGACCGGAGCGGCAGTACAGGGATCACGACAATATTGAACTGAACATGGTCACCGACATTGTTGCAATGTATGTGATGACCGATGACGCACCCAAAGGCTGCTGCCACTATTACTGCAGCGCCGCCGCTTCCCGTGAGCGGACGGAGGTTTATGTGGTGCCGAAAAAAGAATTTCCGTTCTGGCTGGTTACGGAAAAGACCATGCCGGACGAGGGGGTGAAGCTCTGTGAAACGTGCATGGAACAGCGTCAAAAACATATGTAAAAACCGCAGGAAATCACCGTGTAAAAATGACACACAAATGAAGGTGCCGCAAAAGCCCGTAATACATGCGTTTTTCGGGTGTCTGCACACCGGCAATTCCGACAAAGAGAGCAGTCATGTTGTCGGAAACATCCCAAATGCGGAAGGAGCGGCACGATGATAACCATGCGTCCGGGCAGTTATACGCACCAGCTTGTTAAGCTGCTTTCCTTCACCGGGGAATACCCAGTCCGTTCCCTGCGTCTGCTCGGAAACGACCGTGCGGTCAGAGCGCTTGTGCACAGACTGACTTCGGTTCAGGTCTTCCGAAATCCACAGACCGGATTGCAGATGACATGCAGACTGCTCCGTATCTGTCCAGGAAAATCCATACGGTTGCGCAAGCAGGCGCTCCCCATACTGGACTGGATTCATCCGGAGGCGCTTGGATATTATCTGAATGCATTCTGGAATCACCGGTTCCCCGGGGATACGGCCCATCGGGAACGCAATCACCGTGTAGCCGAGGCTGCAGCCGTATGCATGACCGCCGGAGCGGAGTGCCGGCCGTATGTTCTGCCTCCTCTGCAGAACAATGAAATCCGCCTGACCATACCGGACGGGCCTTCGTTTTACCTGGCAAGGGACCTCAAGAAAATCGGAGGCGCTGAGCAGAACAAGACCATGTTTACCAGACTGGCCGGCGCTTTTTACTGTTCCGGCGGGTGCTGTGCTGTATACAACACACGCGGAGCCGTTATGAAATGGAACGGCATGGGCGAATTTAAAACCCTGCACAGTCTGACGGAAATCGGACGTATGAATGCCAGTCTTGAGCAGGTTGACGCCGCTGTCCTTCTGGGAGCGTCCGGTGAAACTGCCCTCTGCACGCTGCTGGAGTCGGATAAAAGCCGGCGACCGGAATTCCGGTTTGACAGCATATACAGTCATATCTATTTCATTCCAATGAGCGATGACGGTATCCTGCGGCTTCGTATGCTGATGCTTCCTGACTGGCGGGAGAAGCTGTTGAATTTATTGTTTGAGACAAGTGACAGATCCTTTGACAGGGGTCACTTTGAATACGACGCCTATGTTAACGGCGTATATGTTTTATCACATCTGGACGGAGATCTTGCCCGCCTGGTCAGATTCCGCGAAGCGCTGGAGGTTCAGGACGGCCGTTTCGAGGTGCTTTGTTTTCCAGATGAGGCGTCATGGCTTCGTGAATACCTTGATCTGCGCGTCCGTATTACAGCCGTTGGGATAAATGCTGTGGCGGATGAACTGGGTCTTGAAAGGAGGAAATCATCTGAAGGATAAAAAACGGGGTGCGGCAATTGCTGCCGCTGCCATACCGGGCTTGGCAGTGCTGATTTATCTCAGCGGAATGCTCAGCCAGCTGTTCGGGAATTATTCCGTCTGGATGAATTCCGGCGGCATCGGCAGTGACGGTGCTATGAAACACGCAGACTGGAACCCAATAGTTTGCTTTCAAGCGGCATTCAGCAAGAACGGTCTGAAGGGCATGCTGTTTATTCTGCTGATCGGCGGCGCAGCTGCCACTTGGATCATGCTGAATGAACGCTTTGACCGCAGGGAGTATGACCCGCGCGGCTTTAAAAAGAGCAAAAGCGGAACCTACGGCACAGCGGGATGGATGACGGAACAGGAAATGCGGAAAGTGCTTGAGGTGACCCCGCCGGATCAGGCGGAAGGCACAATTCTGGGTGAGTATCAGGGAAATGCTGTATGTATGCCCAAGGACACCGGATTCAACCGCAATATCGCCGTATTCGGCGCGCCGGGAACCATGAAATCCAGGGCAATTATCCGCAACGCACTGTTTCAGGCGCTCAAACGCGGTGAATCGGTGGTAATTACTGATCCTAAGGCTGAGCTGTACCGTGATACGTCCGAAATGTACCGCAGAAACGGATATGAGGTCAGGGTTTTTAACCTGATTAATCCCGAGCACAGCGATTCATGGAACTGTATGTCAGACCTAAACGGAGATACCTTAACGGCTCAGATACTGACCAATGTCATCATCGGCAACACCAGCGCCGGCAAGGGCGATCACTTCTGGGACAACGGTGAATCCAATCTTCTGAAAGCGCTGATTCTGTATATTGACCAGGACCGGACCCGTAGTCCCGGGCTCAGGCATCTGCCGGCTGTGTATCAGCTTCTGACCAAGCACAGCGAGCAGCAGCTTTCTGCGCTGATCAGCAAGCTCCCTCTGAGTCATCCGGCACGAGCGCCATTTAATCTGTTTTCCCAGGCAAGCGACACCGTCCGATCCGGGATCATTCTCGGTCTGGGAACGCGGCTGCAGGTGCTTCAGAACGAATCGGTCCGGAACATCCTTTCGCGGTCCGATATTGACCTGACAGCTCCGGGAAATCGTAAATGTGCCTATTACATCATCCTGAGCGACCAGGATGCCACCATGGCATTTCTGTCATCGCTCTTTTTTTCCTTTCTGTTCATCAGACTGACCAGGTATGCCGACAGCCGGCCGAACGGCAGGTGCGATGTGCCCGTTAATCTGATTCTGGATGAGTTTAACAATGTCGGAAGAATCGGAGGCGCCGCTGACGGCTCGGATTTTGCCAGGTCCCTGAGTGTAATCCGGTCCAGAGATATCCGGGTCATGCTGGCGGTACAGAGTCTGGGACAGCTACAGAACCGGTATCCAAATAATCTGTGGGCTGAAATTATCGGAAACACGGACATTCAGCTCATGCTCGGATGCACCGACGACATCACCGCCGAATATGTTTCCTCACGCAGCGGTGAGATGAGCATAGAGGTGAATTCCACCATGACGGTAAGAAAAACAATCTCCGTGGCGCAGTTCATTCCTCAGTACCGTCAGACTGAGGGGCAGGGGCGCAGAAAACTCATGACACCTGACGAGGTACTGAGGCTTCCGAACGAAGAACTCCTTTGCATCATACGCGGCTGCAATATATTGAAGCTGAAAAAGTTTGATTATCTGGGGCACGCAATGGCCGGTGAAATCAGTCCGGAGCCGGTTATGGATTACAGACCGGTTTCCCATACCGAGCCTGGGGTGCATACCGAAGCAATCACAGAGGATCCGGAGCAGCCGCCGGAGCCTGTGTCCAGGAAGCGCAGTTTATACAGCTCGGCAAAACCGCCGGCTGAATTCTGAAATAATTGATAGGAGGAAAATTTATGTCAACCAGGCAGAAAACAAATATTCCGGAGGAGGAAAGAACCGAAGAGAATGAGCTCATACATACCGAAGCCTCTCTCCCCCAGACTGAACCGGAAAATTCATCGGATGCAGACCTTCAGGCTGAGGGGAGCGGACCGGTTAATCCCGAGCCTGCCCTCCCCCAGACTGAGCAGGAACAATTCAAAGATGCAGCGGTCCCGGCTGAAGACGCCGAGATGCAGGTAGGTCAGGACGCTCTGTCCCATACCGGACCCGAACTGCCGGCTGAGGGGAGCGGAGCCGAAAATCCTGAATCTGCCCTTCCCCAGACCGAACCGGAACATTTATCGGATGCAGACCTTCAGGCCGAAGAGAACGGGCTCATACATGACGAAGTCGCTCAGCCCCAGACCGAACCGGAACAGTTCAAAGATGCAGCGGACCCGGCTGAAGGTTTCGGAATTCCCGGCATTCAGAAGCCGGTATCCCAGGCTGACGCAAAGGAAGCCAAAAAGCCGCGCCGACGTAAGAAGAATGATCCGGAAGCATCCCAGTCTAATGCAGAGTCTCCGGAAGCTTCCGGGAGCACAGACTCCGGTACCCCAAAAACCAAAACGGCGGGCAAAAAGCGTGCCGCATCCGGATCTTCACCCCGCATCCTTTCCATCAACGACCGTCTGGAAGTTGAAACGGAAGCGGAAAAAGCACAGAACGACCTGCTGGATTTGCTGGAGTCCCAAAAGACCGGCCGTATTCTCACAGGTACCATCCAGGGTGTCGAACGTTCTGAGGACAACCCGAATCATTCCTTCGCAGTCATTTATCACGGTGATTTCAAGGTAATCATTCCTGCCGAGGAGGCAGTGGAGCCGCCCGATGACTTACGCGGCCGGTCTGAGTCTGACGTGATGCACTATATGCTGACCAAGCGTCTGGGCGCCGAGGTGGACTATATCGTCAGGGGCATCAATCCCAAAGCCGGTATTGCGGCGGCCAGCCGTCTGGAGGCGATGCGTGCAAAACGGAAGCGTTACTATTACGGAACTGACCGTGACGGCAACAATCTGATTTACTCCGGTGTCAGCGCCGAGGCGAGAGTCATATCCGTAATCCGTGCAGGAATTTTTGTGGATTTGTTCGGTCTTGAGATCTACATTCCGCTGCGTGAGCTGAGCTATCAGCGCTGGATGGATGCCAGCGGATATTTTCAGCCCGGGCAGCGCATCTTGGTCAAGGTGCTGGATGTAACCCGCATCGACCGGAATCATATCAGGGCAACCGCCTCGGTCAAGCAGGCCGGAGAAAATCCTTACGAAAAAGCGCTGCGCAGGTACTCAGTCGGAAGCCGTTACGTGGGAACTGTCAGTATGGTGGACGCCAACGGCGTTTTTGTGGCGCTGGACAGCGGCATCGACTGCCTGTGCAGCTACCCCAAACGCGGCAGGCCTCCCAGAGGTGCCTGTGTGACCGTGCGCATTCTCGGGATTAACAAGGAAACCAACCGGATCTGGGGCGCAATTACCCATATCGCAATGCCTCATTAAATCAGAAAGGAGGAGCCTGTCATGACTGATAATCATAAACTGAGTATGACGGAACAGTCGCACCGCAGAGAAATCGCCGAGCGTGTGCGCAGCATGATCCTGAGCGCAATTCCGGTAGAAGACCAGGATGAAACATCCTTAACGGCGGATTACCGGAATTATTACCTGCAGATTTCTTTTTCCTATCTGCACCCGCTGATGGTGTTCTGTCTGGCGAGAGCCATGCATCATCCGGATAATAAAAAGAAGCAGATGACCAACGAGCTGAATCTGAGGAGCGTTCTGGGCAGTCACGCCATCAATGAATCCGTCGGCTGTTATTCCTACCGGGCTACGCAGTGGCTGGATTCGGAGCTGACGCCGGAACGCTTTTTTGAGATGCTGGACCGCTATGTGGATGAAGCGGACCGAGGGTACTGCAAATTAGCCGGATAAATTTATTTGTAAAATGGTAGACTCATCCGTGTAATTATGGTAAAATACAAATGACGGAGGGGTTAGCATGAAAGAACATATAAATGGAACGAAAGTGAAGGCGAGCCCATGCCTGCTCTTTCATAGCGTTTTACGCATGAAGTGCATGGGCATTATTATGAAAAAAATATTTTTATCAGGGTTTATCGGCGTTTTAATGCTGCTTACCGCCTGCGGTTCTCAGGACTCATCTGAAAATGTAGCTGCCGGTGAGACGTCCGCGTCCTCGTGCACTGCGCCGGAATCATTTTCCCAGACTGAAACGGGAGAAGAAAGCAGCAGTCTGACCACGTCGGGTCCGGCAGGATCTATTCAGACAGAGTCAGGTACCCCAACACAGACCTCGCAGCCAAAAACGGAATCCCGCACAGAAACGGCGTCAAAAACGGAAAGTGTTACCCGGTCTGAGACAAGTGTCAGCACAAAGCCGTCCGAATCTCACCCCGCATCCACAACAACACCCGCCAAAGCAACCAAGCCGGTTAAGACTGCGACTTCCGCTAAGCCTGCGGAGACCACGACAAAACCGGAGAAACCCGCAGCAACAACTACAACAACGGCAGCGTTTGATATCAATTACTGGATTTCCTTTGCCAAAAACTATGCCAAGAGCATCGGGCTGAATTTAAACAGCGATGCTATCTACTGCTGGGATAATCCGCTTAATGCAAACGCACGCTGTATCTACCTAGAACGGGATATCAAAGGAATTCTTGACCGGTATTACAATAATGAAGGCGTAACGGATGTCTGGATATGGGCTGAGGCACAATCCGACGGCAGTTATGACCTGTATATCGGATACGCATAAAATAAATTAAATACATCAGCAGAAAATGCACCGCAGCAATGCGGTGCATTTTTTGTATGTAACAGGAGGATTTACTACATGAAAACAAGCTTTATCAGAAAAGGTGTCTCGGTGCTGACCGCACTGTTGATGTGCCTTTCCGTTTTTGCGGGAACAGGTGTCACCCCCGTCAGCGCCGCAGGTGAAAAGGCAACCGTATATATGGTTGATTATCCCCGTGAGGGAAGCAACACCGCCGCCGGCACATGGGGACATGGAGTCCTGCAGCTTATGAACGGATGGGCATCAGATTTCTCGGAATACACCATGGTCAGGGCGATGGATTCCTATGAGGGAAACATCTGCTACTGCATCGAACCAGGTGTGGCACAGCAGACCGGAGATACCTATACCCAGTGGGATGAAAGCTTCTGGGAAAGCTACCCGTCTGACTATAACCAGACGATTACGGCTTCTAATATTAAACGTTTTATCGGCAGAATCATGCAGTACGGGTATGCCGGAACCATTTCCACGGACTGGTGTACGGGAGATGACAACGGCGACAAGCTGGCTGAAGCAATCGCAACGCAGCTTTTGATCTGGGAAACTGTTGTAGGCGAGCGTGATGAGGATTTTAATAAAGTCAGTACGGGAAGCAAGGACGCGGTGCTGGATCAGATCAGCGTAAACCATCCTCTTCGCACACGGATTCTGAGCCATTACAACAGCATCGCAAGGGCTGTACAGAATCACACCAGGATTCCGAGCTTTTTCTCAAAGACAACGGCAAAAGCGCAGAACGTTGATTTGGAATGGAACGGTTCCCAGTATACTGCGACGCTGACGGACGCAAACGGTGTGCTAGACGATTATGCCTTTTCGGCAAGTGAATCCGGCATCAGCTTTTCTGTAAACGGAAACAAGCTGACGATTTCGGCAAAAGCTGCGCCGGCCGGTGCGGTGACAATTACAGCCTCCAAGAAAAATTCACAGCGCCGCGGGATCATCACCTGGGGTGACGGACATTACAATACCGACGGCAGCCTTCAGGACATGGTCACCTATGCCCAGTCCATCAGTGACCCTGTCAACGGATATTTGCAAGTCAGAGTGAGCTACGGCTCTGCAAGGATTGTGAAAACCTCTGAGGACGGAATAATCGCAGGGATCCGGTTTACCGTTGCGGGCAACGGCATCAGTGAAACGGTTACGACAGGCAAAAACGGTGAAATCCAGCTGGACAATTTAACACCCGGTGTTTACACCGTAACCGAGCAGTCCTATGACAAATATGAGCCGCAGGAAACCCGCCGCATTACTGTGATCGGCGGACAGACGGCGACGGTTACTTTCAGCAATGTCCTCAAGCGCGGCAGCCTTACTGTTATCAAAACCGCAGAGGACGGACTGAATGCAGGGGTGAGATTCCGCCTTTCAGGCACTTCGCTTTCCGGTCTGCCGGTCAATGCGTATGCAGTGACAAACAGCTCCGGTACCGCAATATTTGAAGATGTACTCATCGGCTCCGGTTACATGCTGGAGGAAGTTGATACGGCAATCCGTTATGCGATTCCCGCTGATCAGACGGCAGCCGTTGAATGGAACAAGGTAACGAACAAATCCTTTAACAACACCCTCAAGAAATTCCGTGTCACCGTCACTAAGTCTGATGAGGAAGCCGGAACGGCACAGGGCGGTGCTTCCCTTGCGGGTGCGGTCTACGGTATTTACAACGGCGGTCAGCTCGTGGATACCTATACCACCGACGCAAACGGCCGGTTTACCACAGCGGAATATATCTGCGGTGATGACTGGACGCTCCGGGAAATCAAGCCCTCCGAGGGATATCTGCTGGATACCTCTGTTCACCTGATCGGCGCGGAGGAAAGGCTCTATACGGCAGAGCATAACAGTACTGCCAACGATGTGACCGAGCAGATCATCAAGGGCAATATCGCCATTATCAAGCATACCGACAACGGTAATACCCAGATTGAAACACCCGAGACCGGAGCGGAATTTGAGGTTTATCTGAAATCCGCAGGAAGCTACAAGGCGGCAAAGGCGTCTGAGCGTGATATACTGACCTGTGACGAAAACGGCTTGGCACAATCAAAAGATTTGCCCTACGGCGTTTATACCGTACACCAGACCAAGGGCTGGGACGGACGTGAGCGGATGCAGGACTTTGACGTGTTCATTAATTCAGATGGCAGGACCTATCAGTATCTGATTAACAACGCCAACTTTGCAGGCTATCTCAGGATTGTCAAAAAGGATGCGGAAACCGGCAAAACCATTCCGTATGCAGGGGCTGGCTTTCAGATTTACGATCCGGACGGAAACCTGGTCAAAATGACCATGACATATCCTGAAATCACAGCCGTCGATACATTTTACACATCCGAAAACGGAACCCTTGTCACACCGCAGACGCTGGAATACGGCAGGGGCTATTCTCTGGTTGAGGTACAGTCGCCCTACGGGTATGTCATAAACGCAGAACCGATTCACTTTGATGTGACACTGGAGAACTCTGCTGAGGAAAGCGGCATTACCGTGATTGAGGTCACCCGTTCCGATATTGCACAGAAAGGTATTATATCCGTAACAAAAACCGGAGAGGTGTTTTCCTCTGTAACTGCTGTCGGCGGCGGGCATACCGACGAAAACGGCAATGATATCGCGCTCCCGAATACCTATCAGCCTGTTTATACGGCAAAAGGCCTGGCGGGTGCCGTCTATGAAATCACCGCTGCTGAGGACATCGTCACACCGGACGGAACGCTCCGTGCTTCCAAGGGTGAGGTGGTTGATACCATTACCACAGGTAAAGACGGACTTGCGGTTACAAAGGAGCTGTATCTCGGAAAGTATGACATCAGGGAAATAACAGCACCTTTTGGTATGGTTTTAAATTCCGAAACACAGCTTGCTGAGCTGACCTACGCCGGTCAGGATGTCAAGGTCACCTCGACAGCTTCCTCGTTCCATAACGAAAGGCAGAAAGTACAGATTGCACTTTCCAAAGTATTGGAGCAGGATGAGAAATTCGGTATCGGGATGAACGGAGAAATCACCTCGGTATCCTTTGGACTGTATGCCGCAGAGGATATTACCGCCGCAGACGGTACAGCTATTCCTTCGGACGGATTGATTGAAGCTATTTCAGTCAATGCAGACGGTACTGCTAAATTTACAGCTGATCTTCCCTTTGGCAGCTATTACGTCAAGGAGCTTTCCGCCAATGCCGCATACATTCCGTCAGAAACAAAATATCCTGTTCAGTTTGAATATTCCGGACAGGATACTACTGTGGTTAACCTCTCAATCAACAACGGTGAAGCCATCGAAAATAAGCTAATCCGCGGTGAAATCAAGGGCATCAAGAAAACTGAGGACGGCAATGCGCTCAGCGGTGCGGTCATCGGCTTATTCAAAGCGGACGAAACAGTGTTTACAGCTGAAACTGCCATTTTGACCTCCATCTCCGGCGAGGACGGCAGTTTTTCTTTTGCGGATGTGCCATACGGCAGTTATATTATCCGTGAAATTGAAGCCCCGACAGGCTTTGTGCTTACCGAAACCGTATTCCCTGCTGTGATTGACAAGGACGGTGCGGTTATTGAGATTGAACTCATCAATAACCATATCAGGGGCAATGTTTCCCTGACAAAAGCGGACGCAGATTATCCCGACAACCACCTGACAGGCGCAGTGTTTGAGGTCTTTGCCGATACCAACGGCAATGGTGAATTTGAAGAGGAAGATGCGCTGATCGGCACAATGACCGAGCAGAACGTCGGTGTGTACGAAATGTCTGATCTCATTTACGGCGGTTATTTTGTTAAGGAAAAAACCGCACCGCTGGGCTTCATTCGAGATGAAACCGCATACTATTTCACCATCACAGAGGACGGAAAAACCGTCACCGTTGAGAATGAAGCCGGAAAGGGCTTTGTCAATGCGGCACAGAAGGCAAATCTGAAAATCGTAAAGACCTCTTCCGACGGAAGGGTTGAGGGCTTCTCCTTCCGGGTAGTCGGTGAGCATTACGATCAGGCATTCAAAACTGACGCCAAGGGTGAAATCTTCATTGGAGCGCTCAGGGTAGGAAAGTACACGGTAACGGAGCTTGAGGATGACGCCAGCGCCGGATATGTCCGGCCTGATCCTGTCACGGTAGAGCTGGCGGCAGATGAAACCCTTACTGTCAATGTGCACAATGTTAAAACTCCGACGGATGTGCCCAAGACCGGAGACACATCGGAGCTTTGGCTCTGGTTCTCCTTAACGGGTCTGTGCACTGCAGGAATTGCGGTTACGATTCTGGCTTTCCGCAGAAAAAAGCATACAAAAAACAGCAGATAAACAGCGTTCGTACTCATAATTGATTCGTATACCGGGAAATGTGCCAGATGCGCTTTCCCGGTATATTTTTATTTTAAGGAGGCTTTGTATGAAAAATCGAATGATAAAACAGGTTCCCAGTATTTTCGCGGCAGCCCTTATGCTTTGCTGCTTTTTCGGAATACCGCTGACTGTACATGCGGATCCCGACAGTACGGAGATTCAGGTTGCCGAGGCTCAGCAGCTTGAAATCCAGCTGGGATCGGGATGGAGCGGCGTGGAGTTTCAGTTGAAAACGGATGCCGGACTTTATCCCGGTACCGTTACCGTAGGCAGTGATGGGGTTCTGCGCACCGAAATAGGCGGCAGTAAAACCTATGTCCTTTCCTGCCTGAACTCTACAGTTCCGATTCCGACACTCCTGCAGTCCCCTGCCGCAGAGCAAACCGGCAATCCGGCAGATCAGCCTGAAACAGGCAGTGAATCACAGGCGGCAGCCGTTGAAGCGACCTCAGTTGCAGGAATTCCTGTCTTACATCTGGTTCTGTTCGTCGGCGGAATGGTCATTGCAGTCGGAAGCCTGATTGCAATGAGTCTGCTCAAGAAAGGCAAATCCGATTTAGGGACCCAGTCTGACGACGAGGATGAATAATCCCCCAGACTGAGTCCGAAAACGAGAAAAGAGCCTAAAAGGAATATTCAAATATTTTTATCATAAAAATATTCCTTTTAGGCTTGACAAGTGGATTGCTCTATGCTATAATATATGTATGGCAAGGGCTTGCGCCCAGGCTTTCGGTACACCGGAAGAGCTCCCGATGTCAGACCTGCCCCGCGGGCAGGGAACCGTTACGGATTTGCGCAAAGAGCAGTCCACAATGGCGCAAGCTTCATATGAATTTTGACAGCTGGAAGACTGTATCAGTACCATGCAGGGGTTGGGATTAGGTATCCTTCCTGTGTGTTACCTGCAGATCTTCCAGCTTTTTTTATTAATACGGTGAAATTATCAGAGGTGAATACCGTGAAGAAAAATAAGAAATCAAGAAAGGGACATACAAATCATAGAATGCTCTGTCCTTACTGCAAAAGCCCTGTGATATACCGCACTGCTGAAGGAATTTATCATGAAGACAGCAAGGACATGATGCTGTACGTCTGCTCCCGTTACCCGGAATGCGACGCATATGTCAGGGTACATACCGGTACCAATATACCGGTCGGCAGTCTGGCGAATCATAAGCTAAGGGCGCTCCGGCGGGATGCGCACAGGCATTTTAACCAGCTGTATACCAGTGGCTTGATGAGCAAGCAGGGAGCTTACGATTGGCTGGCTGGTCTGATCGGCGCTCCGCTGTCACAGGCGCATATCGGCTATCTGGGTGAGTATTACTGCAATCAGGTCATTGATGAAAGCAAAAAGATATTGGAACATAATCAGCATAAATTAAAGAAAAGCTTGTGCGGATCACTGAACGGAGGTGTACCCGCATCATGAAACTAAGTGAAATGCAGCAAGGTATCGTTGAGGCTAATATGGGACTGGTCGGAAAGGTTATTAAGGATAAGGTTCATGATGTTTCACGTCTTGGTATTTATACCTATGAGGATATCTATCAGATCGGCTGCCTTGGGCTTTGCAAAGCTGCATACACCGACCGGGGCGGATGCTTTTCCACGTATGCATACCGGCTGATCTGGAATGAAATCTGCGATGCGCTGATTTATGCGTCAAGACGAAGCAGCACGGAGCAGGTCACAGACCCGGAGGTACTGCTTATGGATGAATTGCAGGATGAGACTGCTTCAGCAGAACTGAAAATGGATCTGGATAATGCGCTGAAGAACGCCGAACAATCCGCATACGGCGTTACCGCCAAAGGCATCCGGGCGCTGCGCCTGATGGCGGACGGTTACACCGGAAGAGAAATCGGCGAGCAGATGCATGCGTCTGCAAATAACGTTACTGCATGGATTTCCAGAGCCCGGAGCTACCTGCGCAGCTGTCCGGAAATCAGAAGCTTACGGTATCCGGAGGCGGTATTGTGAAAAGGCTTTGCAGAAAAAGAATTCTGATTCCTTTGTTCTCAGCAGGCTTACTGTTTCTTCTGTTGAAATTTGTATTTCTGCTCGGTTATGTTCCATCCGATTCCATGGAACCGTCTCTTTCCAGCGGCAGCTATATACTTGGATGCCGCATTTACGGCGAGCTTGAACGTGGAGATATTATCATCTTCCGACATGACGGACAAACTCTGGTCAAACGGATTGCCGGACTTCCTGGTGATACGGCTGCCGTACATATAGATGCTTCGGATTTTTCTGATGAAGAGCTTCAGAAGGTTCCGGAGCATTGTTATTATGTTCTGGGAGACAACGCTGAGGATTCATATGACTCCCGGTATTGGGATGATCCCTTTATACGAAATGTAGATATCCTTGCTGTACTGTGGCTTCCCTGCATATGATACTATTTAGTCTGCCTATACCCGTTTAGGCAGACTTATTTTTTGGCATACTTCATACGGACTTTACGAAATACAGCGGAAGAGTGCGCTGATCACAAGCACTTATGGAAATGGAGGAGTATATTTATGATAGTGACACTGTTTATCGGTCTTGTCATTGGCGGTTTCGGAGGTCTTACGGCAGGATGCCTTGCATCAGCTGCCAAGGAAGCAGACAGAAGCATGGAAACCATTATGAAAAACGAAATGTCCTCAGATAATAAATCAGACTGAAGATTTAGTAAAATATTTCTCAAATACCCACAACAATCTGCCCAACTAAGAACAAATTTAACTGCCTGAAGCCTTTGTTCTGAAATAATGTTCAAGGGACAACGGATGAATTCGTTGTCCCTTGTTATATAAATTTATAGCATAGCTATCCAGTATCCTGTGGTGCTGCCCCAAGTTCCGTTTTTAAAAGTTGATCCGGACTCAATCAGTAACCATGTATATCCATTCGCTGATTTAGTTTGAGTATATTTTATTACACTTCCTTGTGCGGCTCCACCGACTTGTGAATATCCGGTCCCTGCACCTGTACGGATTTTAACACCACTGGAAGATTGAACGGTATAGCTTTTTTGTATAGACATGGAATATTGCTGAAAGTTTCCTATATCAAACGATTCCCATGACCAACCGCCTTGCCCTTGTGCATATAATTTGTTATCATCACAGACCTGTACGAATTTTCCGTTTATAAGCGACAGGATGTATTCGGTTCCGTTACCAGTTCGGAAGATTCTAAATGCTTCCCAAGTTGAGATATTACCTGTGTTTTTTATATTAGCATTTGAATCTCCAACATAAGATGAAAGGTATCTATTTGTATTGGTTCTAAATGATATAGATTTATTAACCTTTCCGCCATAATCAGAAACTGAATTGTTTTTAACTACACAGAATTTTTCCCATTCTTGTTGTTGCGTTCTGTCAGCCACTGCAACTACTGATGAAGCATTTGGATCACCTGTGTTTGAAGAAACGTAACATCCATTTTTTAGCGACTTAATGTACACTGCTTTATCATAATATTCCTTCGTAACATCAGTGTGACCTACTGCGTTTGTCATGTGGATGACATATACCTTGTTATATTTGGTATTAGTTTCACTCCAAACTAACTTGCCATTATCGCCACTATGCTCGACCACAAGCGGCTTTCCGTAATCATTAACTCCTATACAAAAAGCAGCATGGTCAACGTCACTTGTTGTATCCGCCCAATCATAGTAAATAACATCTCCGATATGGATGTTATTGTCATTGGCCACTTCAGAATAATATCCTAGTGTATCCTTCAGATACGCATATGATTTTGGAGCAACTGTCCACATTTGATTGTAATATGCGAAATGGTATACCTCCCACTTACGATACGCTTTAGGAATTGATACACCGCCCGCAGCCAAACATTGAGACACAAAATTGGTACAATCGTTACCTACCCATGAGTTAATTTCATTATACTCCGAATTTTTTGAATTTGCCCATGTTGTCGCATAATTAACAGCAGCTATAATGTTATAATTTTTTGCGTATGGATTATTGGCAGCTGATGCCACTAAAGAGAAATTGGATGACAAACAAAATAGTGCGAATACCACAATCGTCATTACGGAGAAACGTTTTCTTACAGGCATAACAGTTCCCTTCCCGCACTGTTACGGATACCTATGCAGCAGATTATGGATTATTAAAATTTTGTAGTGTAACAGTGCGTATAACCTGCTGCATGTAATTAATTATTGCTTCCATGACACCAACTCCTTTCAAAACGTTGAAACTGTATAATTTCTTCTTAATTTTTACTTATGACCTACATATCGGTTTAAATTTGTGGAATTAAATGGGTTTAAATAGACAAAGATTTTATGAGATATTTAGTTATAATTTCCTAAATCATCATCCTATATGGTGATTGTCATTGCCAGAACGCATTAATAAATGCATCTGAATGATTCTGAAAAACAATATGGCAACCATAATTTGCCCAAACAGAAGTAAAGCTTTCAAGAATGTTGACAAACATCAGCAAAGCAAGTATAATATGTAATTATGTCGATACATATGCTTATGCGTCGCTTTTATAACGTATAAGCGTATATCGGTTTTAGGAGGTACAGAATGAATTTTGCAATATGCGATGATACGAGCATCTATCTGAACCAGCTTCAGGAAATGATACAGAGATATAACCCCGGAACAAATGAACCGGTCACAGTTGACACATTTACAAGCGGTGAGGAGCTGCTTGCAGTTTTTTCAAAGGGTAAATACGATGCTATTATTCTGGACATCGACATGAAGGAGATAAACGGAGTACAGGCTGCCCATGAAATACGTAAAGCTGATAAATCTGTAGTAATTGCATTTCATACAGGGTATCAGTCTTTTCCTATGCATGGATACGAAATCGGTTCACATCTGTGGATGTTAAAAGGACAGCAGGACGATATCTATGAAACGCAGTTTCTTAAAATATTTCATGAGTGCATTTACGAAAAAATGAGGATTCAGATTGACGGCAGAGATGTGCTTTTGAGAAGCATCCTGTTCTTTCAGAAAAAGAGGAAAACCGTTTTTATGACAGCGGAGTCCGGAACGACAGCAGTTAACTGCAGCCTTACCAGCATTGAGGCAGATAAGGAGCTGTGTTACTTCACAAAGCCGCATCGGAGGTACTATATTAATTCTGCACATATCAAAGAGGTTTCAAAAAACAAGGTAATCATGAAAAACGGTGCAGTCATACCGCTTGGGTTTAAATACAGGAAGTCAGCAAAGGACGATTTTATGAGTTTTCTTATGAGAAACCGATGATGCTTCCTTCGGTAATTAAATATATTTTATCTTATATTGCATATTTTGCCATAATGTGATATAATCCTTTTAAAGGTTTACAAGAAAACTCTGGGAGGGATACCGTGGAACGCACATATATGAAAGACATTGCGCTGACAGCCGCATATCTGACGGGAGTCAAGCGATATTTCCTTGATACGCAGTACAAGCCGGAATCGGACGAGCTGCTGAAAAAGCTTGACGCCTGTCCCGAAACCAGAAATATACGCAGCCTCTGCAAAATCCGGAACACGCTCATGCTAAGCTTTAAAAAAGTCGATGACTTCATCAAGTACAGCATGAAAAATCTGAATTCAATCTCTCTTTTCTCAGCGGATGATATCTCACAGCTTGAGAAAAACGGAATTCCCGTCATCAAGGCAAATCAGCGTGCTATGGGATATATCATGGACATGAACCGCTTGATCGCCAACAATATTGACAAGTGCAGAGTGTTTTTCCCCCAGTGGATTGAATGGGCATATGTCAAAAAGCTGTTTATAATGCCGAACGGTCAGAATGATGCGAAAATCAAAAGTGAATTTATTAAATACATTGCTTCCATTGACCTATATCCATATCAGACATATATCAATTGGGAGCCCGTAAGCTGCGGCAATCTTTTTATCAACGACAGCAAGTTCCTGAATCTGCTCTATCAGTTCAACGGTCAGGTGTTTTCAGAAGGCGAAAAGGTTCTGGATGCCAGTGATAAGGTAAAATCCAATATCTACAGCTTTATCAACGCCAGCGACGGAACAGTCATTGCGGTGGACTGTGAAAATTCTGATGTGTACAAGCTGTACTCTGTGCTGAAGAACCTCAATCCTGCGGAGCTTTCCAAGGTAAAGAAAATCATACTGTATGACGACATTCATACAACCAACGCATGGAAGCTACTTGAGCGGTTTACCGCTCTTGAAGTAGAGTACATAGAGGTGGAGCGTGTCAGCGGAAACAAGTCACTTGTGGATATCCGCATGACAGCCGGACTGTGCCGGGAATTTTACAGTGAGGCAGTCCGTTCCTTCATTCTCGTTTCGAGTGATTCTGATTACTGGGGACTGATCTCATCCCTGCCGGATGCAGAATTTCTGGTTATGATAGAGGATGAAAAATGCGGCACTCCGATCAAAGAGGCAATGAAGCGCAACAATATTTATTACTGTTCCATTGACAATTTCTGTTCCGGAAACATTGCGGAACTCAAGGAGACGGCGCTGCTGAATGAACTGGAGAAAGAATTATCCGGTCTGCTTGCTCTGAATGTTGATCAGCTGACCGAGGCCTTATACAGGAGCTGCCGAATTCAGGCGGGAGAAACAGAGAAGAAAAAATTCCGTGAGCGTTATTTACAGACCTTAAAGCTGTCCATCAATCAGGAGGGCAATTATTACATAAAAATCAACTGATCATAAAGAACACCGTGTATGCTGCATTGGCATACACGGTGATTTGTTCATTACTGTGACTACAGCCTTATTGCTGTAGATACGGTATCGGGACATCCTACTTTTTTAATTAGCTTCTGTTGCTGTTCCGCATACTCGGTGATATATGATTCACCTTGCCCTACCCATAAAAGCATATCCGAATTGTCAACCATAAACCTATCGCATTCTTCGTAGCAGCCATCCTTATACTGCTTGCTGACAAAAATCACTGCATCAGCTTTTTCATGAACCTTATAGTAGACATCACGCCACAGTTCTTTGAAACCTTTTGCCTGATTCTCAAACGGTACGGCGATGTTCAGTCTGACAGAAAGCACTGTTTTCAGTTCTATGAGCATTTCCGCTGCCCAAATCGGAACGCCCATCTCGCAGTTGCATACAAAATCCTTATACCCCTGTCTGTACAGGTCAACAATCTCCTTCCCAAGCATTAGCTTAATCTGATTCTCTGTTCTGATATCCTCTCCAGTGATTTGGAATCCTGAAATTGTGCAGAATTTTGGTCGCATGGTTCACTTCTCCTTTTTAGTTAGCTATATTTATAACAGTAAGTCCGTTTTTACGTGCCATATCCACGGTCTGTGACGTGCCTGTTCCTGTCTTTGTTAGGTAACAAATGCAGTATGAGGACATTTCCACCATTCTGGCATTGCGCTTTCTCATGCATCCGTCATGGTAGGACTCTGAAACATATATGACTTCATTTGCCTGTTCAAGTATCGCATCATATCGTGCGATATCCTTCGCATTCCAGTTTTTCGTCTGAGCTGTTTTGGCACAGGGTAGCACCAGCACAAGCTTGATATGTCGGTTGACTTTTCGGTATTTAATAATCTGCTCAGCTGCGTATGTATCAAACCCTCTTGCGCCGCCGGCAATAAAGGCAGTAATTCCTATGCTTATCATGCGGCCGATTGCGTAATGCAGCATTTTTATGTTCACTTCTTTGAAATCCTTCATACTGCGATGTCCTGTAAAACAACATACTTTCTCTTTTTGATATTCACTCATTTTTTCACCTTCCCGTTTTCTGTTTGCCTTTTATTATAACGTATAACCGTCATAATTACAACGTCTATTTTAATCTGTTTGTATAACGCCTATCCGTATATAATGTAATTATAAAACAATATACGGAGGGCGCATATATGGATGATTTTAATGTATTGAACAGGCTGCTTAGACTGTGTGACGAACGTAGCTGGACGCAATATCGCCTTGCTAAGGAATCAGATATTCCTTACTCAACTCTAAATTCAATGTTCAATAAGGCGAATACCCCGACTGTGAGTACGCTCATGAAGCTTTGCGATGGTCTGGGTATTACCTTATCCCAATTCTTTGCGGAGGATGGAGCGATGCCGGATTTATCAGAGAGCCAGACGGAATGCCTTGCCCTGTGGGACAAGCTTGACAAGCAGTCAAAAAAGCTTGCACTGACCTATATGTCAGGTCTGCTCAAGGAAATCTGATGCATCCATCCTGATTCCTGCTTAAAATACCTTTGATTGTAATTATAACTCTTTTTAGCGGTATATGTCAAGATATATTACCGCTAAAAACAATATATTTACACCTCAAAATATATTACAATATATCTTGAGGTGATTTAAGTGAATGATGAAAAGTACATCCGTGACCGGATTACGGAGCTTCGGCTGAAAAAGGGAGTATCTGAATACCAGATGAGTCTGGACCTTGGACATGGCAAAAGCTATATCCAGGGTATTTCATCCGGACGTGTTATGCCGTCGATGAAAGAGTTCTTATCGATCTGCGAGTATTTCGGAATCTCTGCGGCACAATTCTTTGAGGAAAAGAACACAAATCCGATTCTGGTGCAGAAAGCGGTTTCGGGTATGCAGGGCATGAGTGACAAAGACCTTTTACTGGTTATTTCTCTGATTGACAGACTGAAGGGATAGCAGCCATGCGGTAATTTAAATAAAGGACAAATAAAAGGACTCCGGTCGCTGAAAAGCAAATCGGAGTCCTTAAACCGTCATGGGGATGGATTAACTGATCGCGTGATATTTCTTTATCAGAAGTGGAGTAAAAGCACACATAGCAGCGGCCTGCATCGCATTTGAAATCATCAAAACAGGACGCATGGTGTCAAGAAGCCGGTCTCTTATCATCTGCCCTGCTTTTTCTGCGGCAATATCGGGGTTGTCTGTCAGAATATCTGCTAACATTTTAAATTTATCTATGTTCGTGTAGCATATATCATAGGTGCCGGCAAATCCAAGAATGGTCAATAGGATATTCACGCAGATAATAACCAGCGTAAAAATCCAATATACCTTGCTGATGCTTTGGGGGTAGGAATAGCATCCCCGCTTAAAAATCACTTTTTGACTCAGATATGCGGACAGCATGATCACTGCCACATTAAACAAGGCTTCTGTCAGAATAATCGGATAGCAAACCGTTGTTCCGGGGAACTCCACGGAAGTTACCAGAAATCCTGTCAGCACTCTGCTTAGGATAGTTCCAATGATTCCAAGAACAATAATATGTACGATGACCCGCCAAATGAATGATTTCGTGTATTGCGACATAATAATCACTCCTTATTATTCTTAATGGTACATCATCCACAATGTTATGATATTTGGCATTCCACATAAAATTCTTAAAAGTATGTATGCATTCAAACAGGAAATAAAAACACCAGTTGCTGAATAAAAATTGTGCGGTAAATTTAAATCACCGATTTTATGTCTTTCACTAAATCTTTCATACCACATCATGAAAAGTACTGCCAATGGAATCATAATAACAGCAACGCCAACATCCCAGAATGAAAATACACTTTTTTTATAACCAGGCGGTTCCATCTCACGTACCATTTCACCTATACCTTTAAACATTCCACCTATTTTAATAATTATAAATATGAGATCTGTCACTATCAGTTCATTAATAAAATAAAGTGGAAAATGACTTAGATAATATTTGGGGGATTGCCTGCGCCATAAATATTTTTTATAAAAATGCTTGATTATAATACACAGTGGTATAAAAATCACCGCTATGCAGACATCATAATGTGACAAGAACCAGTTCATATAAATCTCCTATATGTATTGACATAGTATGGCTTGCAACAGTGATATATTAAGTTTAGCATTGTATTGAGCAGTTTCATCCATCCATTCAAGATAAAATGGGTAAGCTTCACTGTATTCTAAATATTGATTTTCTGCTGCTATTCGCGCTTTGATCAGATCTTTAAAAACTTTCGGAGCGCTTGGATTATTCTCAATGATTGCATAACCATCTGGATATACAGAGCCTTGCATCATAACACAAAAGCTTTGGTTCAAATAGTAGGCAATACTTGCTTGCGCATATTCGTATTCAGCTTGTTTTGATATTTCTGAAATATTTGATAAAAAATCATATCCTTGAATAAATAATGCAAGAACTGCACCGACTTCGGGAATTGCAGCAAGTGCTGCAGTTAATGCAATATAGCCACCTTGGTATACAGTAGTCTTAGCAATATCCATAAATTTATTAAACGTTGAAATATAATTATTTTCAGCATACTCTTTTAATTCAGATGCAGCGTTTCTCAAGTCAGCATTGCTTGATTGCTGAAGTAAGTCAAGTATATAAATTGCATCATACAACTTATTCATATCGCTTTCAAATACCATATTAGTATTATATGTTTGAGAAATGGAAGATACGAGATCAGCAGCATTAGCAATATAGCTAGCGACTTTTAACTTTCCGTCCAGGGATTTAACTTTTGTTTCAAGCTTAATCTGCTTTTCCAGTTCCGGTACCTGTTCCGTAAGCTTTTCATATTCTTTTATTATCTCATCATATTGCTTATAGAATTCATCCGGCGTTTGTGAAGCTGGATCATAGGACTCATATGCTTTTTTAAGCAGTGCTTTCATTCTGTCTTTATACTCCGAAAGCATTCTTTTATTATATTCCGTCTCGCCATTTATATTATCAGGCTTTATTATTTTTTTATATGCTGCTTCACTATTGTTGTAAAATTGCGTTAAAAGAGAAATCAATGAATCCTGTAAAACAGCACTTTGGTAACTTACCGCATTTTCATCAATAGCATAATGTAAATAGTCCACGATTGCCGCTTTATAAAGATCCGACCTGCTCCAATTGCCGCTGAAAACGTGATTGCCCGTCCACAACATAACAGCATTTGCAGTGCTATCATTATAATATTGCCGATATTCTTCAGATTCATACTGACTATCATCCGTAACAGAATAAGCATCTTGAGAGGATATGCACCAGTCATATACAAGAGGATTTGTAATTCGGTCCCTTTCTGCGTAGTCATAATAACTATCCCCATCCCCATTCTGAGAAGTCGGATCAGATTTTATCGGAAGAACCAGCGTCTTATTAAGAAGATTATCAATATCAGCCTTTGGTACACTGCTACCGGCTCCAGGCGTATAAAAAGAATTTACGAATCTTGAAAGCCCATCTTCCACATAGAACTTTCCGTAATACTTTATACACTCTCCGTATGTAGGTAATTCTACCCTTCCGTTTTTCGTGGTTATTGCTTGATTGAGCATGTCTATCTCTTCAAAATCATAAAGCCCGTCACCGTCCGTATCTGCGTATCCTGCATATTTTTCGCGATCATGTTCAGTGAATCCTATGGATGCATATTGATATTCAAGCGTTATCGGTGCATCTAGTTCAACAAGCTGAAGCCCCGTCGATAAAATCATTGGATATGAAGTTTTTGCTTCCGGAATATCATCATTACCTGCAATGGAATAAATATACCGGATGACATCATCACTGAAATTGGTATAATCTTCAAAATGCTTACCGCCGGTCTGCGTAAATAGGTCAATTGCATAACCCTTTGAATAGCATTCATCTATTGCACCAATCACACTTACGTTTACATTTTGTTCGATCAGTTCGTCTAAGTATTCATAGCCGGTGCTTTCACGATAATATACATTTTTCTGGTCAAATATGCTAAAACAAAATGTAGGTAGATTTGTATCAACAATTTTTTCATTATTCAGTCTTTCGTTTTTATCATTTAAAATAAAATTAAAAGCGTCTGAAATGTTAAGTGAACCATCTCTGCCTAACGAGTCTGACAACGATAAGTTAAAAACAAATGAATCGTGGAAATCATATGAATTAAAAAAATCCATATCGCTTGTATCATAACCTCTTGTTGCTGCTGAGTAACACAGTTGATCGGCAGATTTATTTTCCAGAGTTCCAAGATAGACCAGATATACATTCGCTTTCGGCGATTTTTTAAATATATAATCTGCTGACTTCTTTAAATTTTCATTCATTTTTTTATAATCATCTTCACTGATAAAGTTCCGGGCATCATACATAAACACAACATTAAATTCATCGTCATAGCTTACCTGCGGCTTTGTCACAGATGCCGCCGCTTCCATCAGCCCAGAAAATGCAGAAAGTGCCTGAACCGCAGATGCCGGAGAAGACAGCAGCTCCATGCCGCCGCCAGAAGCAGCTTCTACCGCTTCATCAGAAAAGCTTTGCAGGAAAACCTCCATGTCGATGATACAGAAGGTTCCCAGCTCATCAACAGTCGCGCTGATGGTGTTGCTCTGTGTATCCACCTGCGTTTCAACAGGCAGAAGCAGATTGTCCTCCTCAAAATACCGGAAGATGTTATAGCGTTTCACACCGGAAAATTCGGTGTTCTCCGCTGCAAACGCACTGCCGGTATTATCAATATGCGCAGCATCTATTTTGAATTTTAACACAATCTGGTCAACTTTGCAAGTATCTGTGTAAGTTATTTCCGGACAAATACCCAGAATTGCGTCATTGTGAATCGCGCTGGTGTATCCACTTTCCATAACTGTGAGATTATTGGGCGCGTAACCGGACGCAGTGATGTCCAGTGAAAGTTCAAACGGATTATCCTCGGTGTTCACAAGCCCCAGCGCTTTGCTGTCCGCAGCGATGTTTTGTGTAAAGAGATGCTCGGCGTCTTTCACACCATTCGTTTCCGCACTGAGAGGGTTCAGCCCCAATGCGACCTCATCGCCGTCGGAAAGTCCGTCTCCGTCCGTGTCGGCCTTCAGCGGGTCAGTGCCGTATGTATTCAGTTCTTCTCCGTCCTTCAGTCCATCTCCGTCAGAATCCGGCTTTAACGGTTCTGTATTCTTTTGAAATTCAGTGGCATTTGACAAACCGTCCGCATCAGAATCCGCGTCCGCGTCGGAAATGCCCGCAGTTACCGAGTCATATTTCAGCGGATCTGTTCCGAGAACATAATACTCCTGATAATCTGTCAGCCCGTCGGCATCGGTATCGGGCTTGTTCAGATCCGTTCCGATTTCTGCTTCCGCAAAATCCGGAACACCCTCATTGTCCGTATCAATAAATCCGGCAGCATACCCGTCCTCCGATTGTTTAAGGAAAAACACCGGTGATTCTGCTGTTCTTCCATCTTCACTGGTCTGTCTGATCTTGAAATACAAGCAAGCCGTATCATCCGGCATGGTGTAATCATAATCAGCAGCATCCGTCACTGTGGCGATACATGCATACGCCGTATTGTCCGGAGATGTGAATAGATCAAATTGACCTTTTTCAATCGTTGACTGCCAGTAAATATTCGCAATGCCGGTTTCTTTGTCAAAGCTTGCACAGCCGAATATGCTTAATTCCGTAGTAAGCGTATCCAGTGTGCCGAAATCCTGATTGATAGAAACTGCGGATACTGCACAATTTGTGATCATCGGCGTGACATCCGTCTTTTTCGTGCCTGTGAAGCTGATGGTGACACTGCCCTTGGCGGGAATCTCTCGATTGGATACGGTATTGCAAACGGTATAATGATTGCTGCCGGAAGGATTCATCGTTCCGTTCCATAAGCTGTTGATGGTGAAGTTCGTATCAAAAGAGAGTTTCCAGGCTTCTAATGATGTATCGGTTGTATTCTTAATCGTAATATCGCCCAAAAATCCGGATTTCCAGTCATTTGTTACCTTTAATTCCGCGCTGTATCCGGTTGTAACGTCATTTCTGTGCGAGCAGAGTTCAAACGCATTCGGGAAAGCAAGGTTATCGCCTGTAAGCTGATAACCGAAGCCAACGGACTGTCCGGACAGAATATCATAGTTGTAGCCTGCGTTCTTTATGACATAGTTTGTTCCGTCATTCTTACAAATACTGCCGTTCCAGATGCTCTGGATTTTACCCTTTGCGTCGTATTTCAATGCCCAATCGGAAATGGTTTCCGTTCCGGTATTTTTTACATTGACATCAATCATCTGATTGCCAGACCATTGCGATGTGACCTTATATGTAACCGTGTATCCGCTTCCGGTGTAGGTGAACACATTGGTTTGCGCATCCGCCGCAAAAACATTCGAAGATACAAAGATGTTTGTCAGCATCAGCAGACAAAGAAATGCGGATAATATTTTATGTTTCAATTCTATTCCTCCTATCGTTTATTTGGTTGCTGTAAATGTTCCATTTATGGACTCACCTGGTTTCAAAGTGATTCCGTCGCTTTCATCTCCTGTCAGCAATGCTGGCAGGAATCGTTCAGTTTTGGCTTTGTCAGGGCTTCCGCCATTCCATGGGATTGCTTCAATAATACCATTGGGGTAAGTCAGCTGCATATCGTTGACTTTAGAAAAATCGCTGTATCCGCTGAAGTTGATTTCCGGATTGTATATATCTAAATCAGATATATTTGTAAGCGTGAAACTTGTTACGAGGCAACCTCTTGTATTGCTCCATTCGGTCTGGTTAATGGTAAGCTTCAATGCATCGTTGCCATATACCTTAATAGGGGTATCCGTTTGAAAATCTACACGGACCTGTTTGTTGAATGGCATCAGATATCCGCTGAATGCAGCACTAAGGTTATATTCACCGGCAGTGTCTCCGCGAATAATCCATGACACACTTTTCGTTTTACCGCCTCCAATTGTTCCGATCTCCCGATATTTATCATTGTCCTTATTCGTTGCTGCGAGAGACAGGCCATTCGGAAGTTCAAGCTGTGCAGTGGCATCTTGAATAGAAAATTGTGTTGAAGCATTATTAATCAGTGTTAGGTTCACATTAAAAAATTCTTTTAACCACGTAGATTCTATCGACACATTTAATACAGCAACGGTAGGAGGCTGACTTGGATCATCATTGGGAATAACTTTAACATAGTTATTTCTGAGTATCGGTGAATAAATATACTCTTGCGTTTCATCAGAAGTCCAGCGATCATCGGAATATAGTAATACACCGGTGCCATTCGCTTCGACAATGATGGTTCTTGAAGAATCTTTGTATTCTGCGTGTATCTCATATTTATAAACGTATTGGTTTTCAGGAGCCGTAATATCGACACCCAATTTTATTATTTCATTCAGGTCAAGCCTTTCAACCTTAATATCGCCTGTCACAACTTCACCGTTATCCAGAGCCACCATGATTCTGTCAGAATCAGAAGAAACCGTTGCTGTTTTAGTTTCAGGCAGATAGCCGGCCTTATAGAAGCTGAATTTATACGTTCCTTTTTTCGCGGCGATCTGAACACAGCCGTTTGAATCCGTAGCATATTCTGTTACGTTAGTACCCGGCAATTCACAGTAAACTACCGCATTTGAGATAGGCGACTGGTCGGAAGAATCCACAACTTGAAATTCCGCATAACAATAATCGGTTTTACTCAGCACTGTAATTTCGATGGTATCCGTATCCTTATTCCCTGCTGAATCCTTTATGGTAAGCGTAACCGTATAGGTCCCCGCTTTTGAATAGGTATGAGAAGCTTTTACAGAGGATGAAGATGCTCCATCGCCGAAATCCCATGCATAGGATGCGATATAGTGGTTGTCCGATGATGACGACGCATTAAAGTTAACCGTTGTACCCTGTATCGTCGTCCCATCAAAGCCGGCTTCAGCCTGTGGCGGCATTGTGTCCTCATTCGTCGGCACTGCGCTCAGACTGGTGCTTTTTATTGTATTGCCGTAGGTATCAACCGCTTCAACATAATAGAAATAAGTTTTACCGGCTGTCACAGCTGCATCCGTATAGTTGGTTTTTGTTGTTCTGGACACAACCGTGTAGGTATTATTATCCGCAGAACGTTTATACACATTATACCCTGCAAGACTGCTGTCCGCCGCGAGCGACCAGTTTAGTGAAACTTTCCATCCGCCCGGCGTTACGGTCAGCTTCGGGTTCTGCAGGCTGCATTTCCTGTAGTCATAGGAAGTTGTATAGTAGTCACTCACGTTACCGGAGGCATCTGTCAGCTTCACCCGCATATCATACAGTCCGATTGTGAACTCACCGGTATCCAATGTGAATTTAACAACCTCAGCACGGGTGGAAAAGTCTTGCATATACATGGTTTCCCATTGATCCGTACCCTGTGGAGAAAATTCAACAATTATGTTTTTCAGCATAATATTGTCGCTGCAAGAGATGCTGACAGAATGGTTTTCATGTAGCAGCGAGCCGGTTGTCGGAACGGCGCTAAGGATCTTTGGCTTTTCTGTGTCAGAAATGATTCCTCCAGTTACCACCACAGAATAACCGCTTTCATTCCCGGCACTGTCCACTGCCGTTATCTTATAATCGTATTTTTTGCCAAGCACGATGCTGCTGTCAATATAATTGCTGTAGTTATATTGATCCGCGACCAGTGTATAACTGTTCTTGGCATTTTCAGACCGGTAAACTCTGAAGTAATTTAGATCGGGGTCCTTGGAAACCGTCCATGTCACTTCCACCTGATTGCTCAGCAGATTTACAGATACATCCTGCGGCACAGACGGTGCTGTATGGTCAACGACATATTCCATCATCGGAGAAACCGATGTGCTGCTTGCATTGCCTGCGGCATCATATGCAACCGCACGGACAAAAACAGAACCATCTGAAAAATCAGAAACATCCATATTGTATGAGCAGGTTACAGCCGTTACGGATGCCATAGTAAGAACCGTGAGATCCTTCCATGTTTTCTCATCCGAAGAAAACTGGATTTTCACACTGGTCACACCAGCATTATCTGTTGCGGTGATCTTCAACGGAATATTGATCGCATATCTCGCCGGCATCGGCGTAATCTTTGTCACCTGCGGAACTGTGGTATCCTCGCCGGTATATACACGAATTACATTACTCATTTCAGAAACATTGCCTGATTGATCATATGCAACCACATAATATTCATAGGTGCTGTCAATCGTAAGCGTTGAATTTTCATATTGTGCTGATGTAATGGTTGTATAAAGCGCCCCGTTCCGGTACAGCTTATATCCGGACACACTGACATTGTCCTCACATGTCCATGTCAGAACGGCTTTCAGATTGTGATAGCTTGCAAGGGATAACACCGGCGTAGTCGGCGGCATGGTGTCCGCAGAAACCGTATCGCTCGGCTTGGATGTATTTCCGGAGACGTCCACTGCTTTTACATAATAAGTATACAAGTCCTGTGAAACATTGGAATCGGTATAATTGGTCCCGTTTGACTTGCCAATCAGTACATCATTTCTATAAATCTGGTATTCCTTCACTGCGGTATTGTCACTGGACGCAGTCCATGTAAGTGAGATTTCTGATTCGCTCATCGAAGATGCTTTCAGATTCAGAGGCTGGGAAGGTGCGTCCGCATCCACATCCGTTCTTGTTTCAAGGATATTGCTCCAGTCAGATTCATTTCTCATCATATCATAGGCAATGATATAGTAAGTGTAGGAGGTATCGGCTTTCAGCCCGGTATCCGTGTAGGTGTATGTCCCAGTGCTGCCGACTCTGATTCCGTTACGGTATATATCGTAGCCTTCCACACCGGCATCATCCGTGCTTTCCGTCCACGATAATGTAATTTTTGTGGATGTGCATCCATTGGTGCTAAGGTCAGCAACAGCAGCCGGTGCTGTATAGTCAGACTGCTTTTCCTCCAGTGTATTCCATAGCGGCTGTCTGCTGAAGTCATAGCCGCTTGCCAGAGATTTATTGATTTCAAGAATGTTAAACTGGGATGTTGTACTGTCAAATGTGACTTTCTGCAGCTTTGTTCCGTTAAGAATCACTTTATGATTTCCGGATGCAAAGAAATTCAATGGGCTGTTATACGTTATCTGTGTGAATTTGCCTTTTACCTCAAGAATACCGTTTGTCAGATATCCGCTGTGTGAGTTAGAAGCCTGCGTAATAAAGTTGCGTGAAACTCTGATATAGTCCTTTACACTCACCATTTTTAAATAACCGGATGAATAGGTGTAACCGATTGCTCCGTCATTTCCGAGTGTGCCGGATTGAATCCGCAGATCCTGTCCCACATAGAGCTGTCCACCGTTAATATACAATGTACCTGACCCCAGCACGATGTTTCCCGCCGCTGTCAGCTTCCTGCCGTTTATATTAAAAGTACCGCCGCTCAAATATAGCGACCCGCCGATTTCCCAATCACTGCTCAGCGTCATATTGCTGTTAATTCTAAGGTCATGACTCCACTTGCCGTCCGTCAGAACCGCCGAACCGCCGAGATAAATATTACTGCTGTTTGTCAGCACGGAATCTGTATCGGTAAGCTGCTTCTGTACCCATACGCCGCTGCTGAACACAACACCGTCTGCCGAGGTGTTCATAATTTCAAGAATATTGAACCGGGAATTGCTCTCACTGGTGTTATTCGCAAAATTAACAGTCTGCTTTACCGTTCCGTTTAGAATTACTTTTTGCGTTCCGGATGTTTTAAAGCAATAGCTTGAATTATTGTAAACATAGAAGTCCCCGCCGACTGTCATTGTTCCGGCAGTCAGGTAGTTAGAATGATCCACATTAGAACGGGTATAGAATGCACCGCCGATGCTTACCTGATCAGCTGCATTGGTCATGTTCAGGATACCAGCGCATACGCCGTCCGCCGATGTCTGAATTTTGTAGTCGCCAGTTACTGTAAGCGCTCCGCTGTTGATGTTTACCATTCCGCCGGACTGTTTCAGGTTTCCGTTTACAGTCAGCTTGTGTCCGTTCAGATCGAGCGTGCCTGCTGCAAGATTCAAATCACCTGCATAAGTTTCGTCTTGATTCAATGTCCAACCGAACATACTTCCGTCAATAAAAGATACTTTATTGTTGTTTGTAACAACAGAATCTGCTGTGAGATATAAAGAAATAACAATGCCGTCACCCGATGTGTTCTGAATTTCGATGGTTGCAAACTTTGAATTCGAACTGTCAAAACTTAAAGTTTGCTTTTTATCACCACTCAAAATCACTTTATGACTGCCAGTAGCATAGAAGTTATTACTGTATGTATTGGAAGATGTTGTATATGTGATTTGCGAGAAATCCCCGTATACTTCCAATATGCCATTGGTCAGATTGTTGCTTGAACTGCTGATTCCGTTTG
Source organism: Oscillospiraceae bacterium (assembly GCA_047602575.1). Lineage (GTDB taxonomy): Bacteria > Bacillota > Clostridia > Oscillospirales > Ruminococcaceae > UBA1366. Next base: position 1,026,957 of record JASGGY010000003.1, on the reverse strand, counting down.
CGACAAAGCTTCCGTTTACAAGCACATAATCGTCTGCATTCACCATTTTCAAGTAACCGCTTGAACCCTGTGAATAGCTCTTGACCCCGGCGCTTGATATAGTTTCCTTCTGTTGTCTGAAGTCTCCGCTGATATTGATTTTACCGGAATCCACGTACAATGTTCCACTGTAAAGGATAAGGTTTTCGCCAATATGCAGTGTTTTTCCTTTCAGATCAAACGTACCCCCGTTAATATACAGCGACCCTCCGATTTCCCAGTCGCTGCTCAACGTCATATTGCTGTTGATTCTCAGATCATGGCTCCACTTGCCATCCGTTAAAATTGCTGAACCGCCGAGATAGATATTACTGCTGTTTGTCAGTATTGAATCCGTGTCGGTAAGCTGCTTCTGCACCCATACACCACTGCTGAACACAACACCATTTGTGGAGGTGTTCGTGATTTCAAGAATATTGAACCGGGAATTGCTCTCACTGGTGCTATTCGCAAAATTAACAGTCTGCTTCACCGTTCCGTTCAGTATCACTTTATGTGTTCCGGATGTTTTAAAGCATGTGGTCGCGTTGCTGTATACATACAGATCTCCACTGACTGTCATTGTTCCGGCAGTCAGATAGTTAGAATGATCCACATTGGAACGGGTATAGAATGCGCCGCCGATACTTACCTGATCGGCTGTATTGGTCATGTTCAGGATGCCACCGCATACGCCGCCCGACAAGGTCTGGATTTTATAATCGCCGGTGACAGAAAGCTCTCCGCCATTGATATTTATCGTTCCGCCGGACTGTGTCAGACTTCCGTTGATGGTAAGCTTGTGTCCATTTAAATTGAGCGTACCTGCCGCAAGATTCAAATCGCCTGAATATGTTTCATCTTGATTCAGTGTCCAGCCGAACATGCTTCCGTCGGTAAAAGATACTTTATTGTTGTTTGTAATAACAGAATCTGCTGTTAGGTACGATGAGATAACAACACCGTCACCGGAGTTGTTATTGATCTCAAGTGTTGCAAACTTTGAATTCGGGCTGTCAAAGTTCACAGCCTGTATCTTGTCGCCGCTCAGAATTACTTTGTGGTTTCCTGTTGCATAAAAGTTGTTGCTATATATATTGCTTGATTTACTTGTTATCTGCGTAAAATCTCCTTTGATCTCAAGGATTCCATTTGTCAGATAGGTTGTGGTATTGATATATGGTACCGCATAAAAGCTTCCGTATACAAGCACATAATCGTCTGCATTCACCATTTTCAAGTAACCGCTTGAACCCTGTGAATAGCTCTTGACCCCGGCGCTTGATATAGTTTCCTTCTGTTGTCTGAAATCTCCACTTACCATGACCTTGCCGGAATCTACATACAATGTTCCACTGTTAAGGATAAGGTTTTCGCCAATATGTAGTGTTTTCCCCTTAAGATCAAACACACCGCCGTCCAGATACAAGGAACCCTTGATGTCCCAATCACTGCTCAGTGTTACGTTGCTATTAATTCTTAGGTCATGGCTCCATCTGCCGTCTGTCAGAACCGCTGAACCGCCGAGATAGATATTGCTGCTGTTTGTCAGTATGGAATCCGTATCGGTAAGCTGCTTCTGCACCCATACACCACTGCTGAACACAACACCATTTGTGGAGGTGTTCGTGATTTCAAGAATATTGAACCGGGAATTGCTCTCACTGGTGCTATTCGCAAAATTAACAGTCTGCTTCACCGTTCCGTTCAGTATCACTTTATGTGTTCCGGATGTTTTAAAGCATGTGGTCGCGTTGCTATATACATACATATCCCCGCCGATCGTCATGGTTCCGGCAGTCATATAACTGGTATGATCCACATTGGAACGGGTATAGAACGCGCCGCCGATGCTCACCTGATCAGCTGCATTGGTCATGTTCAGGATACCAGCGCATACGCTGCCCGCCGATGTCTGGATTTTGTAGTCATCGGTGACAGCAAGCTCTCCGCCATTGATATTTATCGTTCCGCCGGACTGTGTCAGACTTCCGTTGATGGTAAGCTTGTGTCCGTTAAGGTCAAGAGTACCGTAGCCGATTGTTAGGTTGCCGTTGATTATTGCATCCTGATTCAGCGTCCAGCCAAACACACTTCCGTCAGCAAAAGATACTTTATGATTGTTTGTTACAACCGAATCCGCTGTAAGATACGAGGAGACAACAATGCCGTCACTCGATGTGTTTTGAATTTCGAGGGTTGCGAATTTTGAATTAGTACTGTCAAAGTTCACAGTCTGCTTCCTGTCACCACTCAGAATTACTTTATGACTGCCGGTAGCATAAAAGTTATTACTGTAGTTACTAGAACTATCATTTGTGATCTGTGTGAAATCTCCTTTGATTTCAAGAATTCCATTTGTCAGATAGGTTGTGGTATTTATATACGATACTGCATAAAAGCTTCCGTCCACAAGAACATAATCATTTGCGTTTACCATCTTCAAGTAACCGCTTGAACCCTGCGAATAGCTTTTTACGCCGGTACTTGATACGGTTTCTTTTTGTTGCCTGAAATCTCCGTTGATATTGACTTTACCGGAATCCACATACAATGTTCCGCTGTATAGAATTAGATTGTAACCGACATTCAATGTCTTGCCCTTTAGATCAAACACACCGCCGTCCAGATACAAAGAACCCTTGATGTCCCAATCACTGCTCAGCGTAATATTGCTGTTGACTCTTAGGTCATGGCTCCATCTGCCGTCTGTCAGAACTGCCGACCCGCCAAGATAAAGATTTCGGCTGTTTATCAGTATTGAATTCGTGTCAGTAAGCTGCTTCTGCACCCATACGCCGCTGCTGAACACAACACCATCTGCGGAGGTGTTCGTAATTTCAAGAATGTTAAACCGGGAATTGCTCTCACTGGAACTATTCGCAAAATTAAGAGTCTGCTTCACCGTTCCGTTTAGAACTACCTTATGTTTTCCGGATGTTTTAAAGCATGTGGTCGCGTTGCTGTAAACATACACATCACCGCCGACTGTCATTGTTCCGGCAGTCAGATAGTTAGAATGATCTACATTGGAACGTGTATAGAACGCGCCGCCGATGGTCACCTGATCGGCTGCATTGGTCATGTTCAGGATGCCGGCGCATACGCCGCCCGACAAGGTCTGGATTTTGTAATCGCCGGTTACTACAAGTTCTCCGCCGTTAATGTTGACTGTTCCGCCGGACTGCGTCAGGTTTCCGTTTACGGTCAGCTTGTGCCCGTTCAGATCGAGCGTGCCAGTTGCAAGATTTAAATCGCCTGCATAAGTTTCGTCTTGATTCAGTGTCCAGCCGGGAATGCCGCTATTAAATGTAATCTTGCATCCGTTGTCTATCATGCTGTCAATATTAAAATATGACGCAACATACACGCCGTCCGCCGTGTAATTTTTCAATTCCAATACAGCAAACTTGGATGAAATGCTGTCAAAGCTTACTGTTTGCTTTTTGTCACCGCTGAGAATCACCTTGTGATTATCGGTAGCATAGAAGTTCTCGCCGGAGCTCTGTGTTTTTTGTGTGAAATCTCTTTTAACCTCTAAAACTCCGTTGGTCATATATCCACTTTGAGAATAATACGAATTTGCAATATAGTTTCCGTTTACACAAACATAATCCTCATCGCTGACCATTTTCAAATATCCTGATCCATAAGAATAGCTTTTTACATTTTTACTGATGGTTTCTTTCTGGCATCTGAAATCTCCATCAACATACAGCTTGCCTTCATTGACAAAAAGCGTGCCGCCGCTTAAAATGACATTTCCCTTCACATGAACAGTTTGACCGTTCAGGTTCAAGGTTTTACTGCTGACATACAGATCCCCAACCGTTGTTTCCTCAAAAAATGCCGTATCAGAACTGATCGACAAATCTGTGTAAACGGACAGCTCCTCACTGGTTCCAACCGTATTACTGGATGCTTCCTTTGCTGAAACTTTAAACACATATAAAGTAGCAGGAGTAAGTCCGCTGACTGTATAGGTGCAGTCGGTGATACCCGCAGCAATTAATGTGCCGTTCTGATACAGGTCATATGATCCGGTTGTATCCTCAAAAATATCATTCCACTGTAATACGGCAGAATTTGTTGATGTATCCGAACACATAAGCACCGGATCATCATATTCTACAGACAATGCCGCAGTTTCGACAACAGCAGCAGGTTCCTCCTGTACAGTTGTGTCTAGTATACTTGATGCAATTAAGCCGAACACATCAATCGGCAGCATCGCTATGACAACAGCGACACATAAAAATTGCACCATCCATTTTTTCACCTTCATTTAATTTCCTCCTATAATAAAATAAATTGCGATTCGCTGCTTTATTATAGGGGACATAATTGGAAAAATCAATACCAAAACAGGGAACTGTAGCATTTTGACAGGGAACAGTAATTTTTGTTGCTTTTTATGTAGAAATATGTTAAAATGAATTACAGCTTATACAATGACAATATAAGGAGGACGATTATGAAACTTGCCATTTGTGACGATGAAAAAATATTCCGTGATAAACTTCAGGAAGATTTGTTGAATTACTCCGAATGCAAAGGCATCGAAATTGAATGCGATCATTTTGACTCCGGAGAAGCGCTTCTTGCGCAGGAAGAACAATTTGATATTGTTTTTATGGATTTTCAGATGAATGGACTGGATGGTCTGGAAACCGCACGCCGGCTCCGGAAAAACGGCAGCAAAGCCGCAGTCATTTTTACCACAAACTTTCCCGGAATCGTTTTTGATACCTTTGAGGTAAACGCATTCCGTTTTCTGCCCAAACCGGTGGATCAGGAAAAGCTTTTTAAAGCACTGGATGCTTATATCAAAAGCACTGAAAATGATTTTGTTCTGCTCAAAACGGTAAAGCGCGTCCATAAAGTATATATAAACGACATTATCTATGCGGAGGGAGTTGACTACGCTTCACTGATCCGCACGATGGATGGGGTTATCCATTATGCACAGCCTCTTTCCGCCTTAGAAAGGCTTCTGCCCAATCATTCGTTTTATAGGTGTCATAAATCATATATTGCAGGTCTGAGACACATTAAGCATTATGATGATAAATTCATACTATTTTATAACGGAGAAAAAGCATCCATCAGCAGAATGAAGCTTTCTGCTTTCAAGGACGCTTTTATGGACTATATCCTTTCACAATCGATTGATTAACCAATTGATATTTAAAACAGAAGTAGGACAGCTTTTTCGGGAAAGACGGTGATAACAGAGTATGACAACCATCATCAATATAATTCTTCATTTTATCGCAGATTTTCTGGTATACTGCTGTGTTTTCGCAGCAATCAAACAGTATACACATGATCCTTCAAAGGTCTTTGCACCGCTGAACATGACGATTACTGCATTGGCCGCATCCTTAACTGCCGTTGCATATACTCTAAATGATTCGCTGGGGAGTTTTTTCAAGATAATTGGAATCCTTATTTTTTATTCAACGGTTATACTTCTGCCTTCATTTATATTCCGGCGTTTCCGGCTTTCCCACCTTTACATCACTTGTTTCCTGCTATCTTTGCTGGCGGCAATATCGCAGATTTCCCTGAACTTATCGAATCATATATTTAACACAGGACAAAATCAATATTTACCGACGATAATCGGTTGTATTGTCAATCTTTCAGCTTTCCTTGTATTGATGCGTGTTTCGGGAAATGAGAGCTTCCGACGTTTCACTGGATTTCTTCATTTCATTCCGAAATATCTGTATATCTTGATTCTGCTTTTTATTTTTTGTATGGAATGTATTTCTGACCTTTCCAATATAAAGGTTGATGACATGGCAAGGAAAGCTTCTGCGACGGAATCCATATTTGCCATACTATCGGGGATCATGCTGCTAATTACCCTGATCCTGATTACCAACACCGCTTCAAAAATGTACTTTCAGAAAACGGCTGAGCTGCTGGAGCAGCAGTTGAAGAATCAGCTTTCCTATTATTTAAAGCTGGATGCGGCTGACCGTGATATGAGGCGGTTCAGACATGATTATGAGGGACATATGCTATGCCTCACTACAATGCTCCAGGATCAGAAAACGGAGGAAGCCGTGGAGTATCTACGGAAGCTTTCCTCCATGCATTCCTCCGGCATCAAAAGAATAGAAACAGGGAATTACATAGCGGACGCCATTCTGAATGAAAAAGTGCATGATGCTGAAAAATGCGGTGCTGAAATCAAGTTTGCAGGTTCAATTCCTGCAGATATCCCTGAAACCGATTTATGCGTGATCCTTTCCAATGCGCTGAATAATGCGGTTGAGGCATGCAGAAAGGATCCTTCTTCAGGTAAAAAGACAATCCGAATATCCGGACAGACAAGCAGTGAATTTGTAACGATAAAGATTACCAACCCGGTATTTGAACCTTTGAAAACCTTAAACGGCAGTATACAGACCTCCAAGGAGAACAGTCGCAGTCATGGGCTTGGGCTTTTGAGCATCGAACAGACAGCACAGAAAAACCATGGTAAAGTAAAAGTATCTTATTCAGATTCAGAATTTCAGCTTATGGTAACGCTAAAAATGATCAACCAAAGCATCGCCAGCGTTTGATATAATTGATTAAACATTCTCGCTTCCTTATATGATCCGACAGCCTGCACAGGTGGTATAAAAAGTCGGACACTCAATAAATTGTAATTTTTATTGCATTTATGGTGGAAATATGTTAGAATATATCCATGAAATAATAATGGAAAGTAAAGGGGGAAATTATGAGATTAGCAATATGTAACGATTCAAAGATATTTCGTGACGAGCTTCAGGAGGACTTATTGAATTATTTCCAAAGCAAGGATATAGAAGCAGAATGTGTTCACTTTGAATCAGGGAAAGAGCTTCTGATGCAGAAAGAGCAATTCAATATTATTTTTATGGGCTTTCACATGAACGGACCGGATGGTCTTGAGACTGCGCGCCAACTCCGAAAAAATGGCAGTACAGCTGCAATTATCTTTACAACGAGCTTTACAGAAATCGTTTTTGATACCTTTGATGTAGACGCTTTCCGTTTTCTGCCCAAACCAGTGGATAAAGGAAAGCTCTTTAAAGCACTTGATGCTTATATCGAAAGACCTGAGAGCAATCTTATCTTAATAAAATCCGGAAGATCTATTTATAGGATAGATGTGTTAGACATTATCTATGTGCAGAATGCCGACGAGTATGCCATTATTCACCTTGCCTATTATACAATTAAATCCGCACAAACTCTTTCCGAAATAGAAAAGCTTCTGCCGAACTACTTATTTTACAGGTGCCACAAATCATTTATCGTTGGCTACAGACATATTCAATGTTATAATAATGATTCTATACTATTTTATAACGGCGAAAAAGCATTTATCAGCAAGAGGAGGCTGTCCGCTTTCAAAGACGCTTTCATGAACTATCATAATTGATAATCCATTTGAATGACATCTGATTCTTCAATAAGGCATACAAAAACGGCTGCTCAATGAATGAGCAGCCGATCTTTTTTAATTATTCAAGTTCATTTTCAAAAGCCAGCCATTTGGCTGCATATGTGTCAAAGTAGAAACGGTATCCAAGCTCGTTTTCCGCATACCGTTCACAAATCCGGTACCAGCCTTTGTGTTCCTCATTTGAATCAGAATCACGCGAGATTGGCTGAATCCAGATCCTTTTCATACTGCGAATTTCAGATAAAGATAGCGGCTCTCCATACTCACAATAACCTACGGTAAAAGAGGGCGGAAGCGTATAAAGCGGACCGGAATCAGAAATCGGTACAACGGTCGAATCCGGCAGCACCAGAACTCCGTTTGCAGCATTGACAAGTGCCCAGCCGAACTTCGGGGACCATACAGGCTTCCCGTGCATGGTATTCACGGCCTTCTGTGATACCGGTATGGTTTTATCCATAGGCGGCTGCTCCTGTGTACTGCGTCCCAGGAGAAAATCAGTCGTCACATGATAGATATCAGCCATGCTTTCCAGTTTATCTATTGAGGGAGATTTTCGCTCGCCCTCCCATGCGCTGAGTGTCGGCTGGGAAACACCAAGCCTTTCAGCAGCTTCGGTCATTATAAATTTATTGATCTGCCTTGCCAACTTAAACTGCCTCGGCATTTACATCTCTCATTTCTATTCATATTATTTCAGTATGGCTATTCCACTGTTAGTTGAGACTTGGTTGAGACATGGATTCTTTATCCACAATTGCCATCAAGATTACCGCCAGAATTACCGCCATTGCCGCCAGAGCATTATCATTACGCATCATTGATCGCAGATTCCACCTTTAGCATGATGGTTCGTCCTTATAATTATATTTAATCTTCCGAACAATATCAAGTGGTTTCACAAAATTTCTTTTACCCAGAGTCATTCCATTTCCGGTCTATACCGAATTTTAAGAAAAACAATGAGCTGAACATAAGAACAATTGTGTTTAACTGAAGTAGTTAAATCATCTGTGCAGCACGCCTGAGTTAAACACAATTATCATAAAACCTCCCGAATCTGAGTTATACATAATAATTTTGTTGCTTTCTTCGGCTCTCTATCGTGTAATCAGAATAACAGCGACAATAAGGAGGATTTATTATGTTAGAAGAATTCTCGGAATATCTGCGTCAGCTCGGCAAATCAGAAAATACAGTCATCGCATACAGCCGGAACATCCGTCTGTACATAACCTGGTGCCGCAGTAGCTTCGGGGAGGAGCCTTCCCTTCTGTACCGTGCAAATATCCTTGAGTACATTTCATATATGCGCAATGTCAGGGATTACGATCCGAAAACCGTAAACAACCACATTGCATCCTTAAAAAGCCTAAATGAGTATCTGATCGGCACCGGCCGGCAGACGGACTCCGTGGTCCATAACAGTGACTTTATGAAAATCCAGATCCGGTATGCAAGTCCCTGTACGGTAGGCAAAAAGGATGTGGAAGCATTCCGTCAGAGGCTTCTGGAAAGCGGAAACAAAAGGGATTACGCTATTGTCACCCTGTATGCGTATGCCGGAATCCGGCGCAGCGAATGTGCTGCACTGAAGCTGGATCAGGTGGATCTGGTATCAAAGGAAATCTATATTGTAGGTAAAGGCAATAAGCACCGCGTGGTATATATCAACGATAAAATCGTATTTGCCATCCGGGAATACCTAAAAGAACACCGGTCGGATAGTCCCTACCTATTTATAAGCCGTCAGAATAAAAAGATGAGTCCGTCCCGCATCAATCAGATTTTTAACCGATACTCGGATGTGATTACGCCCAAAACACTGCGTCACTATTTTTGCTCCAACGCTCTGGAAAACGGGTATTCCATCCACGAGGTAGCGAACCAAGCCGGACACAGCAATGTGCAGACCACGCTGATCTACAGCAACCCGACCGCCCAGGAAATGAAAGACAAAGCCAACCGGCTGTGAGGTAACTATGAAAAAGAAAATCCTGTTTGCTATACTCATCTGCACATTTGCAGCCGGCATTATTTTAGGCGTCCTCCATATATATCAGAAGCTGAACGAATACGATCATGCCTCATCCTGTTATACTGACTTGAGAAAGTACATAAAAAGCCCGGATCCGGCGCCTTCGGAGCCCAAGGGACCTCATTATTCTGCTGAAGCATCTCCGTCTGGGAAACGGACATGGCCCAAAGTGGATTTTGAAGCACTTCAAAAAATCAATTCTGATATTGTAGGCTGGATCTGTTGTGAAGATACGGACATCAGCTACCCAGTTGTACAAGGAGAGGATAACCAGTATTACCTAAAACATCTGTTTGACCGGACATACAACAGTTCCGGCTGCATCTTTCTGGACAGCAGGAATTCAGCGGATTTCTCAGATTCAAACAGCGTGATTTACGGTCACCATATGAAAAACGGAACCATGTTCTCGTTTCTGATGAAATACAAGAATCAAGAATATTATGATAAGCACCCGGAAATTCTGCTGCTTACTCCAAACGGAAACTACACCATAGAATTGTTTTCAGGATACGTTACAAATGTTGAGTCTGACGCATGGCGGGTATCCTTCGGCAGTCACAGTGAATTTATGCAATGGGCTGAAAATGCGAAAGAACAGTCCGTATTTCACAGTTCGGTCACACCTGAGGATGAAGCTCATATCATAACCCTGTCAACCTGCAGCTATGAATTTAACAATGCACGGTTTGTAGTGTGTGGAGTTTTGAAGAGCAATCAATATAAATAAGTGCAGATGTTCTAAAAATATGGTTATATAAATCAAAAATCTATATAAAAAGTAGAATAATTATTTTCTTGAATAGTTTTTGTCCATTTGATGCTTTGTATAAAGTTATTAATTAACGAAAACCATTTTGACGAATCATTAGGCCATTAATATGATTAAGAAATTTATGGAATTACTCCAATGGTTTTATCTTTACAATGGAAGTGATAACAGCTTATAGTTCAGAAAGGTAAGGTGATTCCAATGCACTAAACAAGAAAGCATATTAAAAAATAGAAAAAAAGATTTAAAGTTAATAATCGTCTTGTTTGTTAAATATGTGTAGCAAAATGCGTAACAATATGTTCAGTTTTATAGATTATAATAAAAGCATATGGTAAACTATGTGTATCTGTATTCTTTTATTATCATGATAAATGAGGATATTGTTGATTCTATTCAAGAAATAATAATCTTTATTATGAAAGGGAATTTAATATGAAAATTTTTAGAAGAGTATCAAGTGCATTTTTAGCGCTTGTTGTTTCAGTTATGACTTTTGCAGGTATTTCTGCTTTTGCGTTTACTTATGACTTTAATCCATCCAGTACAGTATACAACACAACCACATCGACAGTTTATTCAGATGCAGTGAATTACGGGCAAAAAAGTCAGGATTGTACAGGTAAATTCTGGTTTAGTGTTAATGTTCCTCCGAATTCAGGAAATTTTACAATAACAATGACCGGAACATTGCAAGTACAAACTACTACTGGCTGGGTAACTGTAAGAAAATTAACGGCATCTGTAACTGTTAAAAATTCAACAGCATCTGCATACCAATATGTACGTGGAAGTGATTCAAAAGATGATATAGGAATGATTAATGGCAATACATATCGTGTTGCATATAAGGTGACATCCAACGGAACATCAAAGAAATTTAGTTTAAACCCTTGCTATAGTCTTGATATTGATATCGATTAATACAAACTAACGTCTTGAAAGGTATGAGATTTTCGTGAAAAAGTTATTCATTCTCCGATCCATCCTGAAAGACTGGTTTACAACACAGCTGCCGTATACGGCGGCTGTTGTTGTTACCCTTGTGTTCTCTTTTCTGGCTTTGTTTTTCGTTGCGGAAAAGGTTGCGACTGAAAACTTATCATCCTTGGAATGGGAAAATGTTTGGTATAATGAGATTATTGTGAATTTAGGCATGGATGGCGAGGAGCTTCCTGCGTTTGATCCATCATTTATGCTGGATGATGCGTTTTATGAAAAATACTTGCAAATTGACTTGCCTCCGCTGACTGATTTTCAAACTATATGGGGATATTGTAAGTACACTGAAAAAAACAGCGAAAAGCTTGCCGGTACGGATTTTTGTCAGCTCAAAGCATTTCCGTTGTTTGCACCGTCTGAGCAGGCTTATTACGAGCCGATAAAAAATGCGTTGAAATACCAGTATGATATTATACAGGGACGGGATATTACCGCCGAGGAACTGGAATCAAAAAACCGTGTGGTTGTTGCACCGGAGGGCTATGCACTGGCAGTGGGCGATAAAATCACAATGAGCGGAATGGAATTTGAAGTCGTCGGTTTGAATAAACCCAGTCCATATAATATCAGTGATGATGAAATGATGGCGGTACCATATTGGTATTTCAATGATGCAATGCAGCATCCTTATGATCTAACAGATAACACGAATTGTCATTATAATCCGGCGTATGATGATAAACCGAAAAACAATGTTTATGTACCCACAGAGTTGCCGAAAGATACTGTTTATATATCATACGGAGAGATGTTCAATGGACAGGAATATAATTATGATGCATATCTGGTCATGGATTCTGACCGCTTTATGTTTGACGGGAAAATCACGCAGAGCCAACGTCAGAAGCTGGCGGCTTTAATCGGCGTGGATATAAGCCGGCTGACAACGTCTTATGAGCAAGATTATAAATATAATGTTCAGGAATATCAGCATAAAGCTTTAAAAGAAAGCGTCCTCGTCGCCGCATTCTGCGTTATGAACATACTCATGTTGATTGTGTTCCTATGCGGAAAAAACGTGCGCGCATTTCGAATGTTCCGCGTTTACGGCGCGTCGCGGATTCACATTTTTTTGCTCAACTTTGCCGCTGCGCTGGTGTGCATTTTAATTGCGCTCGGTATCGGAACGGCGCTCTCGCCGCAGGTACTCAGGATTGTTGCGGCAGTAAACAGCAATTACGAATTCCGCCCCTATTGCGTAAAACTCGCGGCAGCGGTATTTACGGCATCGGCGGTGCTTGCGGCAATCCCCGCAGCGGTCTCGGCGGTAGTCAAATCTCCGGTCAGAAAGTAGGCTCGTTATGATGATGAATACCTCGTGACAAGTAAGCCTTAGGCAGCATACGCTCAGATATGACCATATCAGGAAAGGCATGATGCACATCGTGAAAAAGCTATTCATCCTGCGCTCCATCTTAAAAGACTGGTTCACAACGCAATTGCCATATACGGCAGCTGTTGTTGTTACTCTTGTGTTCTCTTTTCTGGCTTTGTTTTTTGTTGCAGAGAAGGTCGCAACGGAAAACCTTGCTAGTCTGGAATTCGAAAATGTCTATTATAATCAAGTTTGTGTCAACCAAGATACAGTGTCATCAGAAGACCCTGCACATTACGAATTGTATACCGGTTATCTAATGACAGATGAATTTATGGACAGATTGGTTGCACTCGGACTTCCGCCGTTCATTGACCCGGGAGCGGGCATAGGTGCATATTGTAAGTATACCGCAAAAAATGGGGAAAAGCTTGAGGGAACGGATTTCTGTGAGCTAAGGTCGCTGCCAGTATTTGCGCCGTCGGAGAGCGCGTATTATGAGCGGTTTCGTTATCAACTGGAAAGCTATCAATATGAAATAGTTTCCGGTCGGGACATTACACCAGAGGAACTGGAAAATCACAGCCGTGTGGTTGTTGCGCCTGAGGGGTACGCGTTGGCGGTGGGTGACAAAATCACCATGCACGGCGAGGAATTTGAAGTTATTGGCTTGAACAGACCAAGTGTATACAACGAAAAAGATTCTGAATATATGCTTGTACCATATTGGTATCTGAACGAGTCTATGAAAAATCCTCTGACAGACGAAGAAGCCTCACATAACCATTACAATCCGGCATACGATAAAAAGCCTAAAAATAATGTATATATCCCAAAAGAAATTGATAAGGATACAATTTATATCGATGATGGGCATACGAATGACGACACACACAGTTATTCCGCTATATTAACGGTTGACTTGATAAACTGTATGTTTAAAAATAAGATTACGGAAGAACAGAAAACTGCATTTGCGGCTTTCCTCGGAATTAAAACGAATCAATTAACTAATTGGTATAACCTTTCTTACCATGACAATGTTAACAAATATCAGGACATCGCTCAAAAGGAAAGCATTGTTGTCGCCGCATTCTGCGCGCTGAACATCCTGATGCTGATTGTATTCCTGTGCGGAAAAAACGTGTGCGCGTTCCGCATGTTCCGCGTTTACGGCGCGTCTCGGATTCACATCTTTTTGCTCAACTTTGCCGCTGCGCTTGTGTGCATTTTAATTGCGCTCGGTATAGGCGTGGCACTCTCGCCGCAGGTGCTGAAGCTTGTTTCGGCGGTCAACAGCAATTACGAATTCCGCCCCTATTGCGTAAAACTGGCGGCGGCGGTGTTCACAGTATCAGCGGTGTTTGCGGCAATTCCCGCGGCAGTTTCGGCGGTTATCAAATCTCCGGTCAGAAAGTAGGCTCGTTATGATTACGTTAAAAAACCTCGTGAAAACCTATAATCCGAAATCTCAGGCGGCAGTCACGGCACTCGACGGCGTTAATTTAAACGTCGAAAACGGCGAAATGCTCGCCGTGATGGGCGTGTCCGGTTCGGGAAAATCCACCCTGCTCAACATCCTCGGCTGCATTGATTCGCCGACAGGCGGGGAGTATCTCCTCGACGGCACGGACATCAGCCGCATGAAAACCCGTATGCTCTACCGCGTGCGCAACGAAAAAATCGGCTTCATCTTGCAGGACTACGGCTTAATTGAGGACAAAACCGTGCTGGAAAACGTAATGTATCCGCTTGCGTTTTCGCGCAAGGTGAGCTTCCTCCGCATGAAGCCTATGGCGAAAGCCGCGCTGGAAACGGTGGGAATTCTCAATCTGCGCCGAAAGAAAATCGGACGGATTTCCGGTGGACAGAAACAGCGCGTTGCCATTGCGCGGGCGATTGTCAACAAACCGGAACTGATTCTTGCAGACGAACCGACGGCGGCGCTTGACCGCAAAACCGCCGACGAAATCATGGGCGTTCTGAAAGCCTTGAACGAGCAGGGAACAACCGTTATCATCGTTACCCACGACAAGCGCATTGCCGACCTGTGCGGCAGAACGGTTTACATACGTGACGGCGTCATCCGCGAAACGGAGGACACACAATGAAGCTGCTGTGGAAAAGCCTGCTGGAAATCAAGCACAACAAGTTTTCCACGCTGCTGATTCTGCTTGAGCTGGTGTTCACCATGGTTTGTTACAGCCTGTGCTTCAGCTTTGCGGGGAGCTATCTTTCGAGTGCTGTGTTTTTCACAAAGCACTACAACGGGAACTCTTTTCAGGTTACCTTTGCGAAAATGGACGACAGCGAGCTTTCCGGAATTTTAAACGACGAGCGGATTGCGGAATATTTCACCGCGCGGTACAGCTACGCAAACGACGGAAACGGCACGGTTTATTTCGGGAATTACAGCAAAAATACGTTCACAGACTTAGCTTTGGATTACAGCGGAAAAATGGTGGACACCGCCGCGGACTACGGCGAAGCGGTTCCGGTGATGGTTTCAAAAAGCCTTGCGGAGCAGTACAAAATCGGTGAAACCTACACCATAAAAGACGTGCAGATTTATGTTTGCGGCGCATTGAAAAACGACAATCTTTACTACATGACCTCTCTGATGACGACGAACCATTTCATTGCGGCATACGACCCGAACGGAAAGCTTTCGGCGATGGACAAATCCTCGGCAAACTGCGCTTTCGTTCGTGTGAAGGACGGTATAACACGACTTTCCGACCTGCGCGAGGAGATTGAAGCGCATGACGGAATTTCCGGAACGACCTCATTCAAGTGGCAGGAGCGGATGTCGGATGAATTCGACACGGTGTCGGGCATGCTGATGATAGGGTTTGTGATTCTGGTTCTGTCGGTGCTGGGCTTCTTGACGAACAACTATCTGACGTTCAAGAAAAACGAAAAATCCTACGCGCGGCTGATTTGTATAGGCGCGAAAAAGTCGGACATTATGCTTCTGTACGCAATTCGAATGCTGGTGCTGATTGGGGTAACGGCGGCGGGGGTGAAGCTTGCCGCAAAGCCGCTGGGGAAGTTCATAAAAGCTGATTCCATAACTGACGTAAGCCTGCTGATGGCAGTGGCGACGGTGGTCGTGGTGACGGCGGTTTCGGTGGGGTACATCGGGCTGAAAATCCGCAAGGCGAATCTCACGAAGCTGCTGAAGGATTAGGCGGACGAGGAAGATAAGGCGAAGGATTTAAAAAATCTGCATAGAATGAATCGCATAAAAAGCAGCCCTCCTTTGATCTGACCCCAAAAAGTTAGACAAAGATTTCAGAAAAAGTTATGCAAAGCGACTAAGCGAAAGCTTGGTCGCTTTTGCTATGCAGATTTTAGTCGATATTGAACAGGAGATAATCCATCAAGCTTAAGCTTGATGCGTTTGTTGTTGTACCATTCAATGTAATTTTCAAGTTCCTGCAGAAAATGCTCCATAGAACAAAATTCCTGAAGATATAACAGTTCCGATTTCAGCAATCCAAAGAAATTTTCAGCGCAAGCATTATCAAGACAGTTTCCCTTTCTGGACATACTCTGCCGAATGCCTTTATCTTTCAACATTTCTTGATACCCTTTCATCTGATACTGCCAGCCTTGATCAGAATGCAGTATCAAATTTGTATTATCCGGAATTTTTGCGAATGCTTTTTCAAGCATATCTACTGTTTGGGCAAAGTTCGGAGAAAAGCTGATATTATGAGATACAACCTCGCCATTAAACAAATCAATGATTGGAGAAAGGTATACCTTTCTCCCAAATAAAGTGAACTCTGTCACATCAGTTGCCCATTTTTCGTCAGGCTTTTCAGCCTTAAAATCACGTTCTAAAAGGTTTGGCGCTGTCTTTCCAACCTCACCTCTGTATGACTTGTATTTACTCATTTTGACCCGGCAAAATATTCCCATTTCACGCATTAATCGCTGGACGGTTTTATGATTGACAATCGTAGTTTTTCTTAATACTGACGTTATCCTGCGGTATCCATAACGCTTATGGTTTTCTTCGTATATCTCTCGGATTTTCTCTTTTATTTCTGCATACTTATCAGGTTTATCGAGCTGTTTGCTGTAGTAATAATAGGTGCTACGCGGAATATCTACAACCTTGAGTATGGTGGTAATCGGGTATTTTTGCTTTAGCTCGTTGATTACCAACGTTTTTTGTTTTGCTGTTGCTGTTGCGACCGGACTAAAGCATTCAATTTTTTTAAGTATTCATTCTTAATTCTGAGGCGCTGAACCTCTGCCAACAGGTCTTCTTCTACCTTCTTTTCAAGCTTTGGCGGTCGCCCTTTATTTACTCCTTCGGCGTGACTCGCTCGTCCTCGGCGTTCGATGTACAAACCTTCTGCTCCTTCTTCGAGATAGATTCGCTCCCACTGTTTTACGAAGCGAAAACCACTTGCTTTTTGCTCAGGAAAGTATTTTCTCATAATTTCGTGATATGATAACTTGTTGTTTATCATGTCCTCTACTACTGTTTGTTTGAATTCTCCTGTGTATCTTTTGTTCGCTTTCCCTTTGGCCATGATAATGCTCCCCTTTCGTTAGTTCATTCGTGGTATATTTCTATTATACCACTTTGTCTAACGTTTGGGGAGCAGTTCAAATCAAGGAGGCTATTATTTATGCTGATTGCAGTTGACCATGGAAATTATGCCATTAAAACCCCAAACTTCATTTTTGTTTCCGGACTGTCGGAGCACACTGTCAAACCGCCCATGTCAGAAGATATCCTGGAATATGACAACCGATACTGGACGCTTTCGGGGCGGAGGCTGTCCTACATGCGGGACAAAACCCAGGACGACCGTTATTTCATTCTGACGCTCTTTGCCATTGCAAAGGAGCTGGAACGGATGGATCACTGTTCACCAATCGAACAGGTGGACCTTGCGGTGGGTCTGCCCCCGGAACATTACGGGATACTCAAAAACAAGTTTGCAAAATATTTTAAGCGCCCGGAACCGGTCAAGTTTGTATACAGGGATCGTCCTTACAGTATCATCATCAATCAGGTGTTCGTGTTTCCGCAGGCTTATGCCGCAATCATACCGCAGAGCAGTCAGGTTGTACAAATGCTTCGGATGTTTATAGTGGACATCGGAGGTTATACCACGGATGTGCTGCTGCTGTGCAACGGAAAACCGGATCTGCAGTTCTGCCGCAGTCTGGAAAGCGGTGTCATTACAATGAATAATGAAATTGTACGCAAGGTCGGCGCGCTTCATGATATGCGCATTGAGGATGAGCATATCAGCGCCGTACTGCAGGGCAAAGAAACCATACTGCCTGACGATGTGCATGCTACGATTCGCGAGGAGACTAGACTCCATGCCAAGGATATACTGGACAAGCTGCGTGAACTGCAGGTGGATCTCCGCTCGAATCCGGTTACTTTCATCGGCGGCGGAAGCGCACTGTTCCGGCCTTTTCTGGAAGCCTCGCCGCTGGTCGCTAAGGCAAGCTTTGCAGAGGATTCCAAAGCCAATGCCATCGGATACGAATTGCTCGCAAAAAAGCAGCTTGCACTACGTTCTATAAGGTAATGGACGGAGGGATGCAGATTGAAGAAAGACGGAAAATACCGGTTTTCACTGCAGTTTTCTTCCGACTCGGATGCACAGGTTCAAGCCGGAGAATTGCTTGAAAGATTGGCCAACAAAAAGAGTGCCGTTGTTGTTTCTGCCTTAACTGAATATTTGGACAGACATCCGGAACTGCAGAATCCTGATTGTAAAATTCAAATCAGCGTGGCTTCCGGAAGCTTACATCAGGAAAAAATAGAGCAGATGATCCGGACAATTGTAGAAGAAAAGATTGCAGCACTTCAGATTGACAGAACAGCAGTCACTTCTGAAGGAGTGGCAGATGCTGTTTCTATGGACGATGATGTTTCCAGAATGCTCTGTAATCTCGCACTGTTTGAATGATTCCCGGGGAAGCCTTCCGATACTATTGGGAGGCTTTTTTGTTAATTAGTCGAAAATTATCGGTTTTTTAACAAAATCCCCCTTATAGTACGTGTTCTGAACTTGTACATTCTTCAATTGCATAGTTGACCGGATTAAAATAATTGTGTAAGGAGAAGAATTTACAGTGGATAAGAAAATTTTTGGTTCGAATATACGGCGCTAACGTATGATAGCAGAAATGACGCAGGAAAAGCTTGCGGAATATGCAGAATGCTCTAACAGCCACATTGGACAGATTGAGCGGGGGAGAAGGATTCCCAGTCTGACAACAACTATTAAAATCGCTGAAGCGCTTTCGGTAACGGTTGACCAGCTTCTTGCGGAAAACTACTCATTTCCGGAAAAAGTATATCTGAAAGAACTTGCAGAGCGTATGGATCGGTATCCGCTGGGGAAACGGATCAAAGCCTGTGAATCTCTATTAAACTATCTGGATACAATGGAGAATTTCAATCAAATAAAATAGAGGAAACTATACGATAAGGAGAATCAGATTGTATGTATAGGGTGACGAAATAATGAAGACTATCATGTAAGAACAACTGAAACACATATCATCTTCGCATATTCCGAAGATTCTCTTTTATGCGCTAAAGAACGGTTATGCCATGCCTATGCATGGTATAGCCGCTTTTTTATGCCTTTTATGAAAGGGGGTGATTCCCATGAGCTGATAAGCTGTGATCCGGACAAGTTGTACATAATTAAATATCACAGCATGCCATCTTGGCATGTTGGTTTTCCTGTTGAGGTGGTGTGCCAAAAGGAGGAATCACTTTGAACCACCCGCAGGAACATAACGAAAAGGATGAGCTGCGCGCCCGTTTCACAGGATGGCTGGAGGTCCTTATCTCAAGAGCCAGAATCAATTATCTGAAGAAACTGGGACGGCAGGTTAAGACCGTCTCCCTAGATGAAATACCGGAAACGGTACTATCTGTTGAGTCTGAAGTTTTTTTCAAAACCTATTCGTCAGCCAAAAATCAAAATATGTTTGATTTTGAGGAGGAGCATCTGGCAAAAGCATTTTCAGGACTGCCGCTGATGAGGCAGCGTATTCTGATTATGCTTTTCGTTGAGGAAAAGAAACCGGAGGAGATTGCCGGTAAGCTTCACTGCACTGTGCAGAATGTGTACAATCAGCGATCTCTGGCGCTGAAAAAGCTTCGTCAGATGCTCACGGAAGGCGGTGAGGACAGTTGATAAGAGATGAATTTCTTGAATTGCTTCAGGGAGCAGCAGCAGGCAATCATTCCAATCTGGAGGCCCTGCTGAACCTGTATATGCCGCTGATCAACAAATACAGCTACATAGATGGGGTTTTGGATGAGGACTGCCGTCAGTATATCCTGATTCACATTGCACTGAATATCAGCAAATTTATGATCTGAGAAAAAAGGCGGCTCCAGTTTGGAGTCGCCTCTTCATTATTTTTTATCACAAGGTTAGATTTTCTGTTATTACTTTGTTTTTATAAAACGAGCGCGTGTATTATCGAACGCTTACCAAGGGATTATGCCAGTTCTATCAGAGAATGTACCAGTCGGACCATCCTTTCCTATTGTCGCCATCTTAACGACTGCATCCGTACCCTGCTGGAGTGTTTGCATGCCATGGCTAAACTGTTCCCCTGTTTTGGTTGGACCGGGATCAATAGCGTTGATTTTAATATTAGGTAACCCTTTTGCATATTGCACAGTAAGCATACCAACAGCTGATTTTGATGAACAATAAACAGGCGCGGTTACTTTTGATTCTATTTTTTCATGATTGAGAACTTGCCCGAAGGAACCAAGCCCGCTGCTTACGTTGACGATAACAGGATTATTTGATTTTTGCAGCAGAGGTAAAAATTCATGTGTAACTCTTACAATTCCAAAAACATTTGTATTATAAACTTGAAGCATCATATCAGCCGTAATGTCCTGCGGTGCATTGTGTCCTCCGGGGATTCCCGCGTTATTGATAAGAACGTCCAAATATGTTTCTTTCTGCATGTATTGCTCCACGGCATTTTTAACAGAGTCATCGTCAGACACATCAATAACGATGTATTCCGCATCCAGCTCCATCGCCGCCCTTTTGCCTTTTTCATCGTCCCGGCACCCAATATAAACCTTATGACCTAACGCTTTTAAACGTTTAGCCGTTTCAAAGCCTAATCCAGTATACCGCCCGTTATAAATACAATGCTCATAATTTATTTGCTCCTTTATTCTTAAAAAGTGTAATTTGGTGCGTTAAAAAACATCAATAACACCATTGTAATGTTCCGCCTCTTCCAGTAATGGACCTTTTGCACCCATTACAAAAGCGATATTGCTGCCTCTAATAGATAAGAGTTCCATGCCGATTTTGATTTGCAAAAAAGCCGCTGTCTCGGCAGGCAGAACAATTATTCCGTCAGGAGAAATATTGATCCAACAATAGAAACGCCCTTTGTAAGGAACAAACTCACCTTCCGATAATTCATAATTCAGCAATGCGGGTGTATCTTTCAAGATGTTGCCGATTTTTGAGGGATACAACAGTCCTTTTCGTGTCACGCAAAAGCCGCCTGTGGATTTGCTGCCCGTAAATAAATAGATTTTCTTCTCCGCGGCAATCGTGTATTCTGTGACTGCCTGAGGAGGAAGGTGTATCAAAAAGCCGTCCCGTATCAAAGATTTCCCAAAAACAAATTTTCCGCCCTTGTTGATCTGCGGCATATTGCTCACCTCGTAAACTTAAAATTTATCGTTCCCGTTTCAGGTAGACCATATCAACAAGCTGTTTCCCGTCTTCAAACATCGGATGATCATAATTGTCCGTGAAAAAGTTTTGTATTCGATGTGATTCTGCAAATCCGCATTTCTGATAAAAGCTGAGCGCAGAGGGAACGTCGCCCGTTCCGACAAGCAGCTCATTACAATCGGTGTAATGTGAAAACAGAAAATCGATCAGTCTTTTTCCATAACCCTTTCGCTGACAATCAGGTATAACCGCAATATTTTTAAGCTCATAAACACCGTCCGCCTCTTTCGTAACCACGCATTCGGCTTTTACGCCATTATCGGTCAAAACAAACATTTCACCGCGTTCAAGGTACTTATCTATCATGCTTTCCTGTTCGTCAGCCAATAAAAGCAAGCCGATATATGCTTTCTTATCGTTTGAAACTTTCCTTATATTCACAAGTGGATACTCCCCCTATAAATTTCTGTTTATCTGTAATCTGTGTTTCAGATTTCAAAGTCCTCCGATTTAAAATCGGAGTAGTACCGCCCTGTATTTGCAGTAAATCTTAAAACACAATAGTCCGGGTCTGTAACGCCTTTGGGATAATACATCGTATCGCCTTCCTGCCATATCATTTCTTTGCTGACAGAATCCTCTAATACCTCGATCAAGCCTCTTAGCATCACGCCGCGAAAAAATCTTTTATCACAGAAATAAATACACGCTTTCGGATTGACGTGATATTGCTCTGCGCGCATGGAAGATGTATTGGTTGTAAAGTAGAAAGTTTTTATCCCTTCCCGTTTTCTTGGGGGCAGCATTGCCTTTGTGTTTGGAAACCCTTCACCATCTATTGAGCTAATAAAAGAAACGCTCTGTTTATCAATCAGATTTCCTACCGTTTGCTCTGGATTCCTCATCGTTTCTATCTCCTTTAATACGATATAAGCAGCTTTGCAAAATCAATACAAAATTGCATATCCTTTGTACCCAGATTAGCTTTATAATACTGTTTGGCTTTATTGATATTGGATACTTCATCAAGCATCGCCGCTGCGTCCGCATGAGCGACATCCGACACGGACTGATAACCGGCTTCATAAAAGACCTTCGCTGCAACCGCGCCCACACCGTTGATCCTCACAAGGTCGCAAAGGCAAAATAATTCTTCCCATTCGTTAAGACCGCTTTCAAAATAATCTTTTGAGGTTTTAATGCCGGCGTCATTCAGACTTGAAATCAATAAGCTATCCAGGTCGGGGAAGTTTGCTATTGGAACCGGCTTTTGTTCAAAGCTGCCAATTTCCCTTTTCAGGATCGTCAGATAGTTTTCGGATAAACCGCTGTTTGCCGCAAAGGATTGAAGCTTTACAGGAGTAGACAGCGCTTTTTTAAGACCGGCAACATCACTGATTCCCAAATTCTCAAATAGAGTGAAAGTATCATCAATATCCTGTAAAATAACTCTGCGGCTTGGCAAAAGATTTTGGTTTTTTAAAATCTTTTTATAATCCTGAATCAGAAGGCAGCTTAAATCCAAATTATATTTCACGGTTACACCTCCCCGCATTGATATTTCAATATTCTCATAGCCCTGAGCGTAAGCCATTTGCTCTGTTCGTCTTTTTGCTCGATCGGGATCAGAATCCGATCGCTGTTGTAGGTATTCTCAAGCCTCCATCTGCCCATCTCGTCCTGCTTGGACACAACGAGATTAAGCGCATCATCCATACGGCTGTCCTTGACGCCAAGCGCGCTCAGAATGTCGAGTATTTCCAGCACATCCGTCTGATACATCAGCGGAAAGCCAAATTTGAGCCAGCCGGGTTTTGATTTCCGGTTCAGGTTATGGCTGCGTTTATAAATATGGTGGATCAGTATAAATTCTGTTGCTTTTTGTAGCGTGCCGTTTATTTCTTTCGTTCTTCTTTCTGCCGGCACGGCGCTTAACGCTTTGAGCACCTTGACTACGCCCATATGACAGGTATGTGCGCCCCAGCACATTTCATAATGGTCATACGGCGGCACTTGCGGGTCATCCGCAACGCCGTCATTGAAACGCATAAACCGATTCATCCATTCGATGCCTTTTTGCAGTCTAGGGTCGTCGAGATACCCAAAGTGTATCAGGCTCCAAATCATATTCCCCGTCAGGCAGGGGATTACTTCGGTTGTCCTGCCTCCGCCTGTCCTCGCGGCTGTATTTTGTGAAAAGCCGCCGTCATGCCTCTCTTGGGAATTCTCCAACAGGTACTCGCATTGCTCTTTAATTTGCGGCGCTACCCCGGCGCCTAACTCCGCAAGTGTGATCAATGACCAAACAAGACCTTTATACTTGTTGGTGTAAAAACGGGGATAAGCTTGAAGATACGCCGGCTCCCGCTGCCTTTCAAGCATTTTGGGAACGATCCCTGCTTGCATGATTTTATCTTTCGCCATTTGAACTTCCGGGTCATTTTCAGGCTTGTCTAAAATATGCTTTAACGTAAAATACCGTACGGAAGGGTTATCTTCTTCCAGCAGCCAATTTGTCGGGTCTGCTTTCAGCACTGTTTTCCAATGATCCATTTTATATACCTCCGCTGAGATGTTTTAATATTTCCTGACATCGTTTCGCGTCTGAATTTCAATGATTTTTTATGATGGCAAAAGTAAAAAACAAATGACTATGCCTTTATATCTTCATATTTTACCACATCACAGCCCTTTGCCTTAATCAGAGCCTTTGTTTTTTCGCAAGTGCTTTTCGAGTTACCGCTCCCGGAGGTCATAATCAGCTCTATTTTTTTACCTTTTGGCAGGAGGCTGATGATGTTATTCATGGCCGGCGCGGGATAGCCCGCCCATATTGGCATGGCGATGATGATTCTATCGTATGCCGAAAAGTCGGCGCTAAACGGTTGCAGCTCGGCTTGCTTTTGCCCCATTGCCGCGAACGAACCGAAAACATAGGCATTGAATTTGGAGCGCAGTTTCTTTTCCTTTGCTTCAATGATATCAGCCGATTCTCTGTTTGCAAGATCTTCCGCGATCTTCTTTGTCTTTCCTGTGTAAGAATAATAAATCACAAGAGTTTTCATATAAACACTATCCTTTCATAAACGCCGATTTGTTTTCGACGGCGAATTCCTCAAAACAGCGGGGCTGTTTTCCTGTCAGCTTGTAAAAACCGTCTGTTACCGCTTTTGCCGTACCCATTCTGGTCATAAAGTAGAGGGCGACCGTAACATTGACATATTCCTTATCAAGACCTCTTTTTTTGATGTAGCGGCTGCGATAACGCAAATAGCCCGGCTTTGCATAGGTGATCTTCCTGCCCGTTACCTTGCTCAGAATCTCGGCAACTTCATAATAGGTAAGCGCCTGCGGACCGGTTATCGTGTGGGCGGTATTTTTGTACTGATCGGGATTATGAAGCAGAGTTGCCACCGACAGCCCGATATCGGCGGCGTCGGTAAACGATGTCCTGCTGTTTCCGGCAGGCACAAATATCTGATCCGTCTCACGGATTTCAACCGAATGAACGCCCGACACGTTCTGCATAAAAAATCCCGGACGGATGTGCGCGTAAGGCAAGCCGGACTGCTCGATATACTTTTCTATTTTATGATGGGGCGGGACGGAATTGTTTTCCACGCCCATGAGGGATAAAAACGAAACCAGCTTTATTTTTTTCTCCTTCATCGCGTCAATAAATGGATATAAGTCCTCCGGCTTGCCCAAATGGGGCGGACGCATTAAAAACACCCGGTCAACACCCGCTAAGGCAGCTTCAAAAGTCGTTTGATCGGTAAAGTCAAACAGTGAAAATTCCGCTTTGTCACCGTATTTCCCTTGCAGCTTTTCTATTGAAATATCCGCGCATATGACCTGTTCACCCATATGTATCAGCTCATTTACGGCGTATCCTCCGACATTGCCTAAAGCTCCCGTTACCATCACTTTTCCCATTTAATTGTCCTCCAATAAAATACTGTTTGCAAGCTCGATCAGCGCTATGAGCTGATCATATTTTTCACAGCCCATTCGCCTTTTCAGCGTTTCCATCATCCTGAAATATTCGTTATGCGCCTCCTCTACTAAGCTCACTGCCTTCGTTGTCGGTTGCAAAGTGAAGCTCCTTCGGTCTGTGGAAGAAGGGGTTTTAATCAGATACCCTTTTTTAACAAGGGAATTGGTCATTGCCGTGACCATCGGTTTGGTAACCTTGAAAAACTCCGCTATTTTTATCGGGCTTTGCGGCTGTGCCGATTTGACTATCAAGAACAGCATCCCCATCTCGCTTGCCCTGACGGGTAAATCTCGTTTCATATTCATATTGATTCTGCAAAAAAGCGATATGGCCTCAGCGCCTTTAATATATTCCTGCAATGAAAATCCTCCAATGAAAATAAAGTTAATCAGATAAACCAATTATAGTTTATCTGATTAACTTTGTCAAGAGGTTTCATATATCAGGTGTAGACACAAAGCACATATCATTAGAAATCCAAGACCGAAAAAGCAACACGCGTGAGTCGGGATTGCCTTTTTGTCAAAACTTCATTTTGCCTATCAGTTTATACCTTTATCAGGAGAATAACGAACCATCACTATTTCTTTCTTTAATTCATAACTATATTTTGACATGAAAATATCCACCTCCATTTGTTAGTTTTTAGGTCTAACTTTTAGGAGTCGGTACATTTTGAGCTGCCTTTTCATTATTTTTTATCACAAGGTTAGATTTTCTGTTATTACATTGTTTTTATAGATGAAGACATCCCAATTCCTTTTAGTATCTTGACAATTGAATAGCACCGCACAGGAATGATACAGGTTTACCGGACAGTATGCGATGATACAGCATGCCCAGTAATTAATGTCTGCATAGCAGCACCTGAAAATACACGGTCAAAAGTGATCGCAGGAACTGCCCTGTGTCGGTGTGTTAATTTTATTTTTGGAGGTATATTTATGTCAAATGATATTTTGTACACTGTAAAAGAAGTTTCTGAAATTATTCACACGAATAAAGCATATGTTTATTCGTTGATTAAATCCGGTTTATTGCCGGCACTGAAGTTGGGATCATTTAAAATCAGAAAAGAAGCCTTGCTGCAGTTTCTTTCAGAAAACGAGGGGAAAGACTTGACACATCCTCAAGAAATCATTAAAATAGGTATAGCAAAGAAAACACCAAATGATTGTAGTTAAATACATTGCCTTACTACATAACCCGCTTCTTCTGTCCACGATTTGTCCACCGAGGTTAAAGGACTCATAAAACCTATAGGTGAAAGTAAGGGAAAATAGAGACTTGACTTTGTGGGTAATGCCTCTAAAACCCTTTTAAATACGGGAAAATACGATATTATAAGTAACGCTAAGTAAAGGGTGATATTTTCAAAAATGGCATGGGCAACAATCCAATGGTTGGCGCAACAGTAGCGTGTGCCGTGGCTGTTGAAGAGGCTAATAAGTAACGTAAATACGCGGTTTGCGGGGTTTTCGTGCGTTGCACGGAAGCCCCGTTTTTTATGGAGAAAGCCCTCCTTTGGTGAAATTTCAAACCAAAGGAGGGCTTTGTTATGCGAGAGAATCAGACGCACACAGGGATCTGCAAATGAGATACCGGAACACATCGAACGCAAATTGTATCTATTTGCTTTTCTCGCTCTTGGCAAAGAACATTGTGCCTATGCAGAGGCAAATGACTGTCAGGGAGAGAATTGCGGCAAGATTAACCGCAGGATTAAACAGCACTACGCTGCTGTACTCGCTTGTTCCGGAATAAACGACTGAGCGCACGAGGTCAAGGCAGTAGGTCATAGGCATCATGCGGCTTAACATGAAAAGTACGCCGCTTGAGTTTGTCACGGGAATAATTGCGCCCGACAGGAACATCTGGGGCATCACGAGAATCATAACCGCCATGTTTGCAACCTTGTTGTTCTTGATCAGCCCGATGACAATCATTGCAAGTGCGCCCGCAGAAAGGCAGATCAGCGGAGAAAGCGCCAGAACGGCGAGCATCTGACCGACCGTGAGGGTGATCCCCATGAAAAAGCCGGTGAGGAGCGTGCCGAGCATTCCGATGATTGCGCCGAACGATGTGCCGATGATTTTTCCGACGACAATCGCGTAGCGTGAAATCGGTGAGATCATCATTTCCTGCGTGAAGTCCGTTGCCCTGTCCTCAACCAGCGACGTAAGCCCCGAGGTTGTCGTCATAAACAGCATATTGACCAGCATTCCCACAAGCATATATTTTCCGTAGCCGAATCCCAGACCCCCCGCCATGTTCTGCTTCAGGCTTCCGCCGAGCATTCCCATCATAACCAAAGGCATGGCGAAGCTCATGACAAGCGACCCGGGCGACTTGAAAAACAGCGTGATTTCTCGCATTGTGATGGTCACAATTGCATTCAGTTCGCGCATGAATTTTGATTGAATTCCGTTCTGCCTTACAGCAATTGTATTCATCGTGCGTTTCCCTCCGTTTGATTGAGATAAGCGACATATGCGTCCTCGAGCGTCGGCTCTTGAATTTTAAGCAGCGTCAGCTTTGTTTTAAGCCGTGCTATGATTTCCTGCGCCGAGATGCCCTGATACGCAACGGTCAGATGTCCGTCGTTTTTGCATTTTAAGCCCATGCCGTTCAGTTCACCGATCAGCTCTTTTTTGTCATCGCAGTCAAGAATCAGCTCCTTTTTCATCAGGCTTGCTTTCATCTCGTCGGGAGAGCCTGTGATTGCGAGTTTGCCCTTGTTGATCACACAGACCTTGTCCACGTTTTCGGCTTCGTCAATGTAATGCGTGGTCAGAAAAATCGTCGTGCCGTTTTCTTTTCTGACTGTGTCAAGATAGTCCCAAAGGCTTCTGCGGCTGACGGCGTCAAGCCCTTGTGTCGGCTCGTCAAGGAAAAGCACCTTGGGCGTGTGGATCAGGCTGCGGATGATTTCCAGCTTCCGCTGCATTCCGCCCGAAAGCTTTTTGATCGGCTTGAACAGCGCGTCTTTGATTCCGACGATTTCCGCAAGCTCCACAACCCGCCTGCGGTATTCCGTGGGCATGGTGCGGAAGGTCGGGCGGTAGGCGTACATCCCATAAAGGCAGGCGTGAAAGCGGATGTTTTCCTCCGCGGAAAGCTGCGGGTCAAGGCTCGGCTGCTGGAAGATGATCCCTACATTGTTCCGGACAAGCTTTGACTGGCTGTCGATGTCGTAGCCTGCGATTTTCACATTGCCGCCGGTTTTCGCGAGCGTTGTGGTGAGAATGGAAATTGTCGTTGTTTTTCCCGCGCCGTTGGGTCCGAGAAACGCGAAAAAGCTGCCCTCCTCAACATCAAAGCTTATGCCCTTAACCGCGGGCTCGGCTGCCCTGTTGTACTTTTTGACAAGATTGTCAACGGTGATGATTGCACTCATATGCACACCTCCTTAAGCTTGACTTGTGATTCTGCCGACTTTTGCTCTTTGCTCGCGCTGATTGACGATTTTATCAGCCAGCACAGAAACATGATTGTAGATATCATAAAAAAACACCTCCGTTTTTTCTTTAAGCTAATCATAAAGCTTCAGATTAAACGGAGGATAAATTCAATATAAACGCAGTGTAAATCGGAACTATTATTTTGGCAGTGTAATCACAAACTCCGTACCCGCCCCGAGTTCGCTTTTCACGGTGATCTTCCCGTCGTGGAGGGTTATGATTTTCTTGACAATGGAAAGCCCTAAGCCGTTTCCGCCCGCAGCGCGGGTGTGGGACTTGTCGGCTTTATAAAAGCGTTCAAAAATGTGCGGCAGGCTTTCCTCTGAAATTCCTATCCCCGTATCGGTGATTTTCACCTGCGCAAAGCCGTCCTGTTCCGTCAGGCTGACGCTTATTTCACCGCTTTCGGGTGTGAATTTAATCGCGTTCTGAAGCAGATTAATCCACACCTGATTTAAAAGCGCTTCGTCTGCGCTTATAACAATTTTATCCATGCTGAGCGTCATATTAAGATGCTTCTCCGCCCACTGCGGCTCAAGCATTAACACGGAATTGCGAATCTGGCGGTCAAGAGGGAATTTTGACGGTGAAAGCGGCGCGACATTGCTCTCAAGCGTCGAGAGCTTAAGCAGATTATCGCTAAGCTGTGAGAGCCGTTTTGCTTCGGATTCGATCACATCGATGTAATGCGCGCGCTGCTCCGCAGTTAAATTGTCGCTTTTCAACAGTGCCGCAAAGCCCTTGATTGAGGTGAGCGGGGACTGTATTTCGTGCGATACATTCGAAACAAAGTCCTGCCGCAGATTTTCCATAGAGCCAAGTTCGGTCGCAATGCGGTTGACGCTCTTTGTGATTTCCGAAAAAGGGTCATGTTCGTCAACCTCGATCAGCACGCTGAAATCTCCCTGAGATATTTTATCCATCGCTTCAAGAGTCTGCTCTAAATAATCCCCTCCGAAATGCGCCATGCGCTGCTTTCCTTTGTATTTCCTTTTATAAACTGTCAGCAGAATTCTTGTGACGACCATCAAAAAGCCGAAGCCAAGAATTCCGGAAATAACGGCTTCAATAAACCTTGCAGGCTGCCCTGCGAAACGAAAAATAAGCTGGGCTGTGAAGTTCCCTGCGACAATACAGCAGGCAAAAATAGTCATATAAATAAGAGCCATTGTAAAGCGGACCATTGTAAAGCGAAATCTATGAAGCTTTTTCCTTTCGCGTTCCATCACAGCACCTCCAATCGATAACCGAGTCCGCGGACGGTTGCGATTTTGAACTCGAATTCGTCGGGCGGAAATCGTTCGCGCAAGCGGTTGATATGCACATCGAGGGTACGCTCGTTGCCCTCAAAGTCATAGCCCCAGATGTCCTCGATAAGCTGATCGCGCGTGAGCGTTTTACCGGCGTTTGCGGCGAGCTTGAACAACAGCTCAAATTCCTTCATCGGAATATCGCTCCGGATGCCGTTTGCGCCGACGGTGAAGCTGCTTTTATCGAGGGTCAGCTTTCCGATCTGCGTTACCTGCGACGCGGCGATTTTGCAGCGCTTTAACAGCGCTCTCACCCGAATAACAAGCTCCATGACCTCAAAGGGCTTTGTGAGATAATCGTCCGCACCAAGCCCGAAGCCCTTGATTTTTTGGCTGATGTCACTTTTCGCCGTCAGCATCAACACCGGCAGGTCGCCGTAATACTTGCGCAGCCGGGAACAGAACTCGAACCCGTCCATCTCCGGCATCATCAGATCCAGCACGCACAAATCGATTTTGCCCTCTCCGAGCTTCGTGAGCGCCTCGCGCCCGTTGCAAGCCTCTGTCACACCGAAATGCTCGTTGCGCAGCACGGTGCTGACCAGCTCGCGGATGTAAGCATCGTCGTCAATCACCAGAATCTCCGCCATAAAACCCCTCCGTCCCTGTGAGAATAGTATACCACGCCAAACCAAATTGTACAATACAAATGTAAACGGAGGTTAAACTGCACAGGCTTCATGAACGGTTGACAAAGATGGGCAGTTTGTGGTAAAATATGCTTATCCGGCCGGCGGAACTGGGGCGGCATCCATGTATTAAGAAAGGTCGGATGGCATTATAGATGCTTATGTTAACTTGTATCAGCCAGTAAGGGCAGTTTTTCTTGGATCGGTTCGAGTTTTTAATGTTGTGCTGATTACCGATTATGACATTATGAAAAAAATACTTGAGAGGTTTTTATAAATGAGTTTAACTATCACGAATATGTTCATTTATGGGTGGTATAGCCACAATTATTATGGACGCTTGGGCTATTCATTTGATATTACCGCATGTTTTGAAAAAGGTATGACTTTAATAAAAGGACCGTTATCGGGCAACGGTTGGCCAACCTCCTATAGTCTTTGTTCCGGAATCAAAGGCAAAACACTTACTTATGAATGCATTCGGTACGATGACAGTATAATGAATTTGAAACAATTGCAGAAAATAACGTATTATGTCGGTAATGAAGATCGGTATCTATTAAAAAGGTATTTTGGGCGAACTGTAAGGCAGCGTTTGAAAAAAGCGTTAAAGCATAGTGCTTTTACGTTAAGTGATATCACGGAAATTTTTCATCTTCAAGAAACATATCTTGACAGAAAAATATCAAGTTTGTCCCATAATGCGTGGCTGTACTCACCTGCTGTCGCTTTTGCAAGTGGTAAAAAAATACTCTGTTTTCCTTGGCTGACAGTCAATGAATTGTCGACACAATCGTGGAGATTCAATCTCCTATCAGAGATTGCCGACAAGTACGGACTAACATTGATTATACCGGTTGAAGACGATGCGATCATGGCTCAAGAAGGTCTGAAGTATCATGCAATGGATGAAAAAGATTTGATCGCGTTGTTATAGTTTGAAGCAATGCGAACTGTTATGGATCAGCAATTGTCAGCAAGCGCAAGAACAAAAACGGCAGCATGCCGGAAAACAATATTCAGCAGTGCAGATCAACTAATAAAACCGGGTGACGATTCCGAAGTCACCCGGTTTTCCTTATTATATCATATTCACTGCATTATTCATACATTGCCCGCTGCTTTTCGAGATGTCATTGAAATGGATACGTGATGATGAATTTCATGTAAGCACCTTTAAAAGCAGCGACCTTCAGTCTGCTGATGGATGCTTTTTCGCCGTTATGAAAGCATATCGATTTGCTGTCATAAGAGTTTACATGCCTGAATCCTGCAATATAGGATTTATGACACTTGTAAAACAAACTGCCCGGCAAGAGTCGTTCTGTTTCAGAAAGATTTTGTGTTGAAATAATTGTACCGTCAATCATACGGATAAGGGTATGTTTATTCACTCCCTCTGCATAGATAATGTGTGACACATCAATTTTATAAGTGGCTTTTTCCGATTTAATTGTAATAAAGCTTCTTTCATGGCTTTTGAGATAATCATCCAGCGCTTTAAAAAGCTTTTCCTGATCCACCGGTTTAGGCAGAAAACGGAATGCGTTTACCTCAAAGGTATCAAAAACGATTCCGGGAAAGTTTGTGGTAAAGATGACTGCGGCTCTGCTGCCGTTTTTCCGAAGCCGGCGTGCGGTTTCCAGACCATCCAGTCCATCCATCTGAAAATCCATAAAAACAATATCAAATTGCTCTTCTTGCATCAGAAGTGCTTCTCCGGAGTCAAAATGACAGCATACTATTTCTATGCCCTTGCCTTCGGCGTAATTCAATAAGTCTTCCTGAAGTTTATCACGGAATATCTTTTCATCGTCACAAATGGCAAGTTTCATAATCGTCCTCCTGATTTTGTCATGCTTTCGAATATAACCTATTCTAACATATTTCTATATAAAAAGCAACAAAAAATACCGTTCCCTGCCAAAATGCTACCGTTCCTTGTTTTTATGTTGATTTTATTGATTTTGTAGTTTATAATTAAAGAGCAAACTGAAATTCATTTTATTACAGGAGGAAGTTTCATGACAAGCAAGTTTAAAAGAATTGTTTCAGCGGTCACAGCGTCCATTATGACGCTGTCATTTGCGGCAACTTTTCCTGCAAGTGCGGCAGAACCTGAAAGGTATCCGTATGTGATTTTTGCGGAGGATGCTGACGGAGGAATCACCATCAATTCCACGGGTCT
This sequence comes from Oscillospiraceae bacterium, assembly GCA_047602575.1. Classification (GTDB taxonomy): domain Bacteria; phylum Bacillota; class Clostridia; order Oscillospirales; family Ruminococcaceae; genus UBA1366. The sequence goes on along the minus strand of JASGGY010000003.1, from coordinate 994,048 downwards.
TTGTGTCAATGGAAACATGTATACCAACGGAGCGTATTCTGCTATGGCGAAGTATGCCAACGTTAATGGTAAAATCATTGATAAGGATGACATTCCCAAGAAAGAAACAGTTACCGCAGCGACAACTACCACGACTGCAACCACTACAACAGCAAAAAACACTGCAGCAACGACAACCGCCGCTGCGAGCAGCACTGCAACGTCAAATACAACATCTGAACCCGCTGTCACAACCGCTCCGGGTACAACCAGCATGCCGGAATCAACCTCTGCTGTATCAAGTGAGGCGTCCATAGAAACTGAGAAATCCGCTACTGAAGAAAGCAGCACTACAAAAGTGACAGAACCCGCTGTTACCACTGTTGTATCAACTACAACAGAGCCTGCTACAACCACAGCAGCCACAACCACAAAATCTGCTGTCACAACCGTACAGACAACAGCAGCAACTGAAAAAACAGAAGCATATGATGTAAAAAGTCAGATGATTCTGATACATAATAAACTCATCAATACATATTTCACGTCAAACTGTACAGTTTATGATGATGACTATTCGTATTCAGATATGAATATAAATATTAATAAAGCTGCATATGTAACCGGAAAGCTTTCCTTAACCGGAAACGTATCCCTTAACGGAGCAATCGGTGCCGTATCGGATGTGAAGATTTCAAACGAAAATCTGAATGCCAACAATGCAGTGATTTACTCGAAGTTTGGCGATATTAAAATCACCGGCAGTCAGGCTTCGGTGAGCGGTCTGATTTATGCGCCGTTCGGCACAGTAACTATTAATTCGGATAATTTCAACCTTAACGGCATCATTATTGCACAGAAGGTTATCATTAACTCTGGATGGGCAAACATCAATTACAGCAATTCTGTTGCACAGATTGTAGGTACTGCAACAGAAGAACTTAACTGGTCGTATGATGATTGGAAATTCCTTGCGGATACTGATGAGGATGGACTGCCAAACCTGATCGAAAAAGAAATTGGAGATGATCCTTATGCAGCGAATTCTACTTCAAATATCGTTGATAAAACTTCTACAAATTCAATAACGGTAAGTTTAGATGATTTCTTTAACTCATTATTAATGCCGTTTTCGAGTGATGCGGATATATATTACAAGACCATGAGTATCAAGGAGTTCGATGGTGAGACAGATGATATTGTAGATGATATAGAGAACTATTTCTCATCATATGATACATGTGCTTCTATGACCACAAGTGATAATAGCGAAACATTTATCAAAAGATGGAATGAAATAGAGAAAACGGGGAAGGAGTGTACGTTATTTGTAGTGAACTGCCATGGTAATCCAACGACGATGTTTAATGGGATAACCACAACTGAAATTAAATCTTTAAAAAAAATTAAGTGTAAGTGTTTGTTGTTATTGGGATGTAATTGCGGGCATGCTGATTACATGTGGACTAACGTGGCTTCTGCTTTATCTCAAAAGATTACGGGAGTTGTTGTAGCGAGCGATGGAACCGTATCTTCAAGCCTCGGCAATATATTTGGTGGTACGCAAACGTTTAAATCTAAAAATGATGACGGATTTAAAAAATGGTGTAAAGAAACTCGGAATAATAAAGGGTGGCTGATTTATCAATATAATTCTGTAAAAAAATCAGAAACTTGTTATACTACTAATCTTGAAAAAATAACTATTAAGATAATTCTTGATTATTTAAAGGATACCAATTTTATTAAATTTTAACTGGAGGTACAGCAAATGATGAAAAAGAAGAAAATGATCATGATTTTGATTATTACAAGTATAACAGTATGCAGCGGGATTATAATTTGTCTGCATTTTTCAAAGTACGACTTGAAAAACAGATTGGGATTTGAGCTTCCCAGTCAAACGGAATATGAGTACTTAAAAAGAGATTTAAGCGCTGACAGCCAAACAATTGCACTGAAATTCAAATTATCTGAAAACGAGCTGGACAGTTTTATATCCCTGATAGAAGATGCGAACTATCATCGGGGGGAAGACCTGTCGGCAATACCGCATCCGGAGCGAATCATGGATAATTGGGATTTAAATTACAATGATCTTACATATTATTATGTCGGATTTTCAACAAGACAGGAGTTCTTACAAAAGTACAGAGCAGAAACTTCGATATATATTACAAAAGCGATCGATGGCGAGCGATATGTTTATATATGTTATTCGGAATAAGCTAAAGTCGTTTTAATGTAAAATAGAAGGAATCAGGATATAAGTTGAACTGGGACTAAGTGATACTGAGCGGTTTACCAATATCATCATCGGCGCGGAAACAGCCAAGGATTTTTCCGTGGACTATTATGTTGCAAAGGATCAGCCGATCCGGTATATCAATGCCTATACGGATTATGAAAATGATCCGCTGTATGATCAGATCTGGGAATATGAATATGACCCGTCGGTTTTCTATAACAAGGATGCGAAAACCGGCGTGCAAAGCTTTACATCAAAAACGCCCGTCACACAATTTTCAGATGCGGGTGCATACTCCATGCGCCTGAAGGTGCGTGATAACCCTGTCGGCACAAATGACGCACTGGACGAATACAGGCTCTGGTCTGATGAAAGCGTCTATCAGAAGGTTCTGATGGTGCATAACAGACCGGTTGCGGAGATGGATGTTACGGTATCCGCGGATTCCGCAAACGCACAGATGTGCGTGGTTAATGTTACGGACAGCTGCTATGACCCAGATCATCAGAATGAAGAAGGAAAGGGTATCGTATCCAAGGAATACAAGTGGAAAAAGCTTTCTGACACAGCATGGACGGAAGGACCGATCCCGAACAAGCTTGCAATCGGCGGGATCTATCTGATTTCTCTGACTGCTGTTGATCAGGAGGGCTGGGCAAGTGCGCCCTGTATTCAGATCATCAATACGGATGATTATATTGTCCGTGAACCGGAAAGTGATACAGAGCTTCCCATAATTCATCTGGAGCTTGAAAAAACCAAAGCCAGCGCCGGCGAACGCGTTCAGATTACAGGCTATGCAACAGACAATATGGGCGTGGATGTGTTTGAGCTTTACATCAACGACGAACTTGTGCTGGATCATGCCGGACGCGTGTTCTATACCGGCACACAGAATGAAACAGTGAAAATTACCGCAAAGGCAGTCGATATTTACGGCAATGTTGCTTATGAAAATCAGGAGCTTGTGATTGTAGATACCAGCGACAGAACACCGCCGACGGTCGAGATTACTTCGCCGGAAAACGGTTCTGTAATGGATTTCTCTGTCCAGATCAAGGGTTCTGCTTATGATGAAACGCTGCTCAACAATTACCGCCTGGAATACAAAAAGGACGGTACGGATACCTATGCCCTGATCAATGAGGGCAACACCGCAGTCACAGACGGCGTTCTCGGCGAGTGGAACGTCAGCGGGCTGGAATCCGGCAGTTATGACGTGCGCCTTTCCGCGGCGGACGGTGCGGGGAATACCGCCTATGTGATTTATCACTATGAACTGAAAGCTTCCGAGGATGGTGGAATCATTGATTCCGGTACGGTGGATCGCACAGCGCCGGTGATTGTTTTTGACCTGTCCAAGGATATTGCCAATGTCGGCGAGGAAGTCAAGGCAAGCATCAGTGTTACGGACGACACCGGAATTGACAGCGTACAGGTGTATCTGGACGATGCGCTTGTCATGGAAAGTGCGGGTGAAATCACCTTCTCCAAAGCTACACCTTGCACCTCCAAAATCAAGGTTTATGCGACAGACAAGAACGGAAATACAGCGGTAAAGGAACTATCCTGTATCTTCATTGACGACAGCGACAAAATTGCGCCGACTGCGGCAATCAGCACACCGGCGCATGCCGCACGGGTAAGCGGCTCGGTGAATATTACCGGTACGGCATCCGATGATACGGAAATGCTTCGTTACCGTCTGGCATACAAGGCGCAGGATGCGGATACCTTTACGGCAATCGCGGAAGGGTACAATGCCGTTGCCGATGGTGTTCTCGGCATATGGGATACCACTGCGCTGAAAAACGGCGTATACGACGTCCGCCTGACTGTGGAGGACAAGAGCGGAAATTCATCGTATGTACAGTATTCCTATCTCGTGAACAACAACGGTTCAGCCGAAGAAAAGGACGAAATTGCGCCTGAAATTCAAATTGTCCTTTCCAAGACACAGGCAGATGTCGGCGAAACGGTTTCCTGCAAGGTGACCGCAACCGATAACAAAAAGCTCGAAGCCGTCAAGGTCTATCTGAATGATGCTGTAATTCTGGACGGTCAAGGAAGCTTTACGTTCAACAAAGCGGAAGCAAGCATTGTGAAAATCAAGGTCTATGCGGTTGACGCGGCGGGTAATCTGTCGGTGAAAACAGCGGAGTGCCTTGTTACGGATAACCGTGACAAAACCATGCCCACGGCGGAAATCACAGCACCGGCGCACGCTTCGCAGATCAGCGGCAGTGTGGACATTATCGGAACGGCAAAGGATGATACGGCGCTGCTGCGGTATGTTCTCCAGTACCGGTTACAGGGCACAGAGGAATTTACCACACTAAAAGAAAGTACATCCGCTGTGGAAAACGGCGTGCTCGGTACGCTTCCTACGGCGTATCTCCTCAACGGCGTGTATGAAGTCCGCCTGACTGCGACGGACAAAAGCGGAAATACTGCCTTGACGCAGTTCGCCTATATTGTGAATAACGATGACGAGGGCAGCGGCGTAATCCCCGGTGATGACAATTCTGACAAGGATATTGTGAATCCGTCCCTGACACTCACCCTTTCTAAAAATGCCGCGAGCATCAATGAAAAAGTCAAGGTTTATGTTTCTGCGTCAGATAACAAGGAATTAGCAACGCTGACGGTGACTGTCAACGGTGAGGAAATTGCCATCACAAACGGCAAAGGTGAATTTACATCGGATACACCCGGTGAGGTGATTGTCAAGGCACTTGCGGTTGACGCAAGCGGCAATGAAACAGAAAAATCAATCGGATGCAGCTTTTATGACCTTTCTGACAATACATCGCCGAAGTTAGAAATCACTTCTCCGGAAAACGGTGCTTCCATCAGCAAGCCCGCAGATATTGTCGGTTCAGTTTATGACGAAACAAAGCTTGCTTACTATACCGTTGAATACCGTGCAAAGGGAGCAGCTTCTTATACACTTCTGAAAAAGGATATAAATGAAAAGCACAATGAAGCACTGGCGCAGTTTGATACAACCGTGCTTGCAAACGGCATTTATGAAATCAGAATCAAGGCGGTTGACAACGGCGGTAACAGCACAATCTACACCGGAACATACAGCGTGGAGGGGCAGCTCAAGGTCGGCAACATGAACCTCGGCTTTGAGGATGTCAGCACAAAGCTTTCCGGCGTGAACGTCAATGTCACAAGATACTACAGCAGCGCCAACAAGCTGTCCGGCGATTTCGGAACAGGCTGGTCGCTTGGCATGGGCGGGATTACTGTGTCTGCCATGGCGGATATGGCGAACGGCTGGACAATGCAATCAACCGGCGAGAAGCTTGCCATTGGCTACTATCTGACGGAGGACTATTCACATGACATCGTCGTCAATTATGGCGACGGCACAAGTGAGCGGTTCAAGGTGGTTCTGACGCCGGAAAGGCAGAAGTACGTGCCGATTATGACAGGCAAAATCACCTTTAAAAGCAACGATCCGGAGTCCTCGAATACGCTGGAGCTGTACGGTGACAATTCATTCGGCACGCTGGGCTATCTCGGCAGTACAACCTTGTATGATAAGAGCATGGATGAATTCTCCGCCGTAAAATTCAAGCTGACGCTCAAGGATAAAACCGTTGTTGTTGTGAGCATGAAAAACGGAGCGGAAAGCATTACCGACCTGGCTGGCAATGTGATTAAGGTCACAAGCAACGGCTATTATGACGCATCCGGCAAGGGCGTTGTGTTTACAAGGGACAGCGCCGGCAGAATTACCGCAATCACAGAGCCTGACGGCAGTGTGACAAAGTATGCGTATGATGCACAGGACAACCTTGTCAAGGTTACAAATCCTGCGGGCAATACCGTGCAGTTCATCTATGACAACAATCACAATATCATCAGCATCATCGACGCACGCGGCATCGAAGCCGCCAGAAATGAGTATGACGAGAACGGCAGACTCGTTGCAACCGTGGATTCCGACGGCAACCGGATGAAGTTTGATTATGACGTGGAAGGCAGATCACAGGTTGTTACGGATAAGCTCGGCAAGAAAACCATCTATGTCTATGACGACCGCGGCAATATCCTCAAATGCACGGACGCAAACGGCAACACCACAACCAATACCTATGATTCTTACGGTCATCAGCTGACCGGTACAGACGCACTTGGAAATATGACAAAGTATGAAATCAGTGCGTCCGGCAATCTGGTATCAGTCACAAACGCGCTCGGAAACAAGGTGCAGAACAAGTACAATTCCAATAATCAGCTTGTTTCTGTGACGGCGATGGGCGTTACGCAGATGCTGGTGAATTATGATGAGAGCGGACTGCTGAAAAAAACAGAGGATGCTCTTGGAAATATCACAGATTACACCTATGACGGCAAGTACCGTATTACCGGTATCTCCGATGAAATCGGAAGTGTTCAGAAGTTTACTTACGACAGCAAAGGCAACGTGCTGACCTCCGTCAACGGAGCCGGCGAAACCGCGTCCTTTACCTATGATTCTGACGGAAAATGCACCAGCAAGACCATTGTAAGAACGACTTCCGCCGGAACAGAAAACCTGACGGAGCATTATGAATATGACAAGCTCGGTCAGCTTGTTAAGGTCATTTATGCGGATGGCTCCGTGACAAGCGTTGCGTATGACGAAATCGGACAGATGACGGCTGCCACAGACAGTGCCGGCAGACGCACCCTTTACGATTACGACGCAAACGGCAATCTCATCAAAACCACCTACTGCGACAATACCACGGAAACCTTCACCTATGACGCGATGGGCAGAAACACCGGTGCAACCGACCGCATGGGTAGAACCGTAAAAATGACCTATGACAATGTCGGCAATCTTCTCACAAAAACCTATCCGAACGGCGCGTCGGAAACCTACACCTATGACGCAAAATACCGCCTTGTTTCCGTCACCGGCATAAACGGCGGCGTTACAAGCTATGAATATGATGCAATTGACCGGAACACCGCGATCGTTGATGCGCTCGGCAACAGAACCGAATTCACCTACAACGAGAACGCCATGCTTTCCGGCATGAAGGACGCAAAGGGCAATGTGTTCCAATACGAATACGACGCAAATGGCAATCGCACAAAAATCATCATGCCGGACGGCAGCAGCACGTCCTCGGAGTATGACGCAAGGGGACGTATCACCAAGCAAATCGACCAGAACGGTTCTGCAACCTCATACACATATGACGGTGCAGACAGGCTGATTTCAGTGACCGATGCGGTGGGAAGCACATGGAATTACACCTACAGCGCCGTGGGTGAGCTTGTCGCGGTTACAGACGCAAACGGCAATGTGACTTCCTATGAATATGACAACATGGGCAGGGTTGTGAAAACAACCAATGCCGCAGGCAAATCCGCATCCCTGACCTATGACCAATCCGGAAGTGTCCTGACCTCCACGGATTATGCCGGCGTGACAATATCATACACCTATGATGAATACGGCAGAATTACCAAAGAGGAAACCGGCGGCGAAACCATCGCGTATACTTACAATATAGACGGAAAGCTTCTGACGGTTACGGACAAGAACGGCGTAATTGCGTATACCTATGACGATATGGGCGCTTTGTCCGGTGTGAAAACAGCGGACGGAACGAAAATCAGTTATTCCTATGACGATGCAGGACGATTATCAAAGGTCACAACGCCGTTCGGCGGCACTTCCTATTCCTATGACCTGACAGACAGGCTTGTCCGCGTTGTGGACAGAAATGGTTATGCGACACAATACGAGTACGACGCCAACGGCAATCGCACCGCGGTCAGATATGCAAACGGCATTACCACAACCTACAAATATGACGATCTGAACCGGTTAATTGATGAAGAATCGGTTGACAAAGACGGACATTTGGTGGTAAAATATGCTTATACGCTTGGCAAGGCAGGAGAGCGCCTGGCAGCCGAGGAAAGCGACAGAACCGTTGCCTACGGCTATGACAAGCTGTACAGGCTGGTTTCAGAAAAAGTTACCGAAAACGGCGCAACTTCTGAAACAACATACACCTACGACAAGGTTGGAAACAGGCTTACAAAAACAGAAAACGGCACAGAAACGAAGTACAGCTACAACAACCTCAATCAGCTTGTATCCGAAACGGGCATCACCTACGCGTACGACGACAACGGCAATCTGGTCAAGAAAACCGAAAGCGGCAAGACGACTTCTTACACCTATGACAACCACAACCGCCTGATTCGTGCGACGGTTCAGAGCGGGCAGGATGTCAGCATCGAGGAATACGCATACGACTATGCCGGAAACCGCACGGCAAAAGTTACCGAGGGCGAAACGGTAAAATACCTTGTTGACACCAACGGCGCACTGGCACAGGTTCTTTGTGAACTGGACGGCAGCGGAAACTTGAAAACCTATTACACCAGAGGCAGCGAGCTGCTCAGTCTGGAGAGAACGGACGAAACGCGCTGGTATCTCTATGATGGCCACGGCAGTGTTCGCGCGCTTGTGGACGAAACCGGCGCTGTGACGGATACCTATACCTATGACGCGTTCGGCAATCTGACGGCAAGCACGGGCGACACGGAGAACAGCTATCTCTACTGCGGTGAGCAGTATGACGCGAACACGGGCTTCTATTACCTGCGCGCGCGTTATATGAATCCGTCTACGGGTACGTTCATCTCGATGGATACCTATCAGGGCAGTATGTTTGATCCGGTTAGTCTGCATAAGTATCTGTATGCGAATGCGAATCCGGTGATGTATTGCGATCCGACGGGGCATATGACACTGGCAGAAACGCAAATTTGTAGTGCGCTTGCGGGCATTCTGATGACATCAATCATCTTACAGAATTTTAATCACATAACAGCAGCATTTAGTTTAGCGCTAATGGTAGTCAATGATTGGATTTCAAATTATGCGGAAGCGGATTATGTAACAACCGTCACAAATGAAAATGTATCTGAACAGTTTAAAGATCATGTCATAGATGATATTTTAGATGATACAATTGCTTATGTGAAAGACTTTACAAAAGAAATCGCTACCGATATTGAGATTGCGTTGTCAAAAGCAAAGCTGAACAAACCGAGCGTGGGTTACTATGTTTATTTAAGGCTTGATGCTTCCGGAAAGCCGGAGTATGTGGGGATTACAAATGATATTGTAAGAAGGAAGGGTGAGCATGGAAAAGATCTTGTTAGTTTGAATAAAACTCCGATGAAACGCAATCAGGCAAGAGGTGTTGAACAGTATATCATTGAGAAGAATCCTCAGTTCACAAATAAAATTAACAGTATCAGTAAGTATAATATTTTATATCCGGTTGCGATTCGATTTGGAAGAATTTTCACTAATTCAAATTCAAGATATTTATCTTACAGAGAAAAAGGATGGGTCAATTAATGACATACGAAATTGAATGCTTCAATGGTACGAGAAAACGCACCCATGCAGGGGATGTTTTCTGGTATAAAGTAAAAGGGCATGATATGTATTTTTACGGAAAGCTAATTGTTAAGGATGTTGATGATACGGATAACTTCTTTATCAATAAATCCGATTTAATATATTTGTACAAGGTTTGCACCAACAAACCTTGTATGGATATTGTTCTGAATCCAGAAGATGTGTTTACCGTTATCAATAGCGAACATAGGGGTTGGTATCATGGTATGTTTCATACCATCAGAAATGAAATGGTTATCGAAGAAGAAATAAAACTGGATTACGGGTATTTATTTTTAGATGAAACAAAGTTTCCAAGCAAAGCCGATGTGGGAGAATTTATAAATACTTGCCTGATAGAGAAATCCGCTATCAATGAACGTTTTATTGCTACTCCATTTTGCGACTGCTATGGAAACCGCATTGATCATGTCCCGAAAATCAATGCGGGGGTATGGACTTTTAAGCCATATGACTATTGCGATAATATTCTCAATCGGCTCATGGCGAGCGGAGAAGTAATAATGCTTTAATTACTGCGGCGAGCAGTTTGACGCAAACACGGGCTTCTATTACCTGCGCGCGCGGTATATGAATCCGTCCACGGGTACGTTCATCTCGATGGACAGCTATCAGGGCAGTATGTTTGATCCGGTTAGTCTGCATAAGTATCTGTATGCCAATGCGAATCCGGTGATGAATTGTGATCCAACGGGGCATGCGGGGACCGCGGAGGGAACATTAGGTGGGCAACAAGCAGCAATTGTGGGTCGTGGAATTTTAGACACGATCATAATGCCAAGTATCAGATTTGTTTTCTCAGTTGTAAAATGTGCTGCAGCATTTGTTGGGGCAGTATCCATCGACAATTTAATCAAGCGGGATTTGATGTCCATTGGCTTAGAGATTGCAGATGGAGCAATCACAAGTGCGGATTATATTTCCTCAACCGTGGATGAAGTTATCGATGAATCAATACCTGATGCAATTGCGAAAATGTTTAAAAGTCAGGTTGTAGTTGTAGCAGTTTTTGAATTAAACGGAAGAACTTATGTTGACTGTAACCCGCTTGCAAGATTTGATGTATTAACAGGATTTTTAGATTGCATTTTGAATACAGTAAAAGGGTTTACGAATGTCAATAAATTCGCTGGGACTACGCATGCCGAACTTGGCGCGATGTATCAGGCATATCTGGATAATAACTTTGGCGGCGATGGTACATTGACGGTATATGGAAAGAAAATATGCAACTTCTGTAGAATTGATATTAAAAAGATTGCGTTAGCTTTAAATTTAGACTTACTAACTGTTAAAGAGACAGCGACAGGAAAAACATATCAATTTAATGGATCAAAGGATTTCGATAACGTTTGCCTCGGAGGTAAACGTTGGATACCTGTTTAATTTGAAAGGATGAATTTGCATGGTTGTGATTGATGGTTCTGTGAATTATATAACGAAAATATTTTTTGAACAATATGATGGAAGTGTTTTTAAGCTTGATGAGGATGCAATTAATAAAGTGGGAATCTTTAAGGCTGATCAGTCATTGCTAAGTGGAATCTCAATGTTTCGAGTAAAAAATGCAGAGTGCGAATCGAAAAAAGGTGACTATGTTTTACAGGTATCAGCAAAAGTAGAAAAAAACCAATGCGTACTCTCTGTAAAAGATGATGCCAACGGTAAGATTTATCAGTACGACAACGGATCAGGGAATGAAACAAAGGTAAAAATAGCAGGTAATGATTTTCCTCAGTGGATGGTAGGAAAAACTTCATATTTTTTAATGACATTTTCAAATTTGATACTAAAAGGTGATGTGATTAAGGAAGTTCGCTGGCGAGTAACCGACATGGAAACGGGTAAAACGCTCTACATATCCGAGCCGCAGGATGATATGGAGGTTCGGATGCCAGTGAAAAGCAACAGTCTTGCGGTGGCTTCGTTCCGCTCCGTCCTGACGGATGGAAAGATGACGGAGTTTGATGCGGAAGCGCTAGAAAAATACACAGCGAAAAAGTTGATCAATCTTGCCATAAAGCAGTTTAAATCCGGAAAGCTGTCCTCACTGGACATTTGTGGGAACGAAACAGAAACTGAGATGTATGTCCTCAGTATAACGATGGCTGACGGTAAATTTTCTCTTGGTGTGATTAACGAATATGACGAAAGCATTTATTATTATGATAATGGATCAAACGACGAAAACTTTACGGAGCTGTCCGGAGAAACCTATCCGAATTATATGATTTCCGAAGCATCGGAAGTTTTTAAAACGGCGGTTGAGGATTTCATCAAAACAGGAAAGCCGTCAAAAAGACTGATTTGGCGGGTTCAAAAGGGGTAGCAATTTAAAGCAAAGTCTAGCCTGAAGTAAGTCTGAAGAATCAATGGGACAGCATCATGGATGCTGCTGAAGCCTGTGACTGGGATTTAGTCGGCGTACGTTCCATTCAGTTTGTAGCAATGCTTGCATCCCTGCACCAGAACTGCTTCACGGGGGATACGCTTGTATCAACTGAGGACGGTCAGAAACGCATTGATGAAATCAAAGTCGGTGACAAGGTATGGGCATACAATACCCAAACCGGCGAAACCGAACTGAAAGCGGTAACGAAGGTTTATATCCACGAAACTGATGAGCTTCTACACCTTTATACTACGGCCGGAACGATTGATACGACGACGAATCATCCGTTCTATGTGGTGGATAAAGGCTGGGTTGCTGCTGGTGATCTGGCTGTTGGCGACGAGATTTATGCGCTTGACGGAACGACCTCTGTTGTTACTGGTTCTCAGCTTGAAAAGCTAGACAAGCCGATTAAGGTTTATAACCTTGAGGTTGAGGATTTCCATACTTACTTTGTCGGCGATGTGCCGGTTTTGGTGCATAATTATGAGCAAGGTGATGTGACACCTGATGGGTATACATTTAGTGGTCATGCCGCAGATAGAGCTAATGAAAGAGGGTTTTCAGCTGAAGAAATTGATGATATAATTAATAACAACGATCCAAATTACCAAGACTATAATGATACATGGCTTCATAAGGACATTTTTGGTAATGGTGTTGTTGTTAATGCATGGAATTTGATAGTAACTGTATTTAGACCATGATTATTGCTTTCACATGTAAACAATCTTTATATTAAGGAGGTTATCATGTTTTCGGATTACTTATTGAATACGTTGGAATTACAAACAAGCCAAGGGATAATAAGTGAGCTTTATTATTTGTGCCAACATATATTAAATGATAAAATAGCATACTTTTCAATAAACGTTGATGAAAATCAAATTCATGAAGTGAAAATAACAATGAATGAGTTTAGTGAAAAAAATGCAGCTATATTGTTTCATAAAATGGCTGAGTTTCTTGAGTTCGGTTATTTAAATTACTACACTAAAGTTTATGAATGCAATTATGTTGAATACAGATATGTAACTGCATCAAATGATTCATGGGGGTATTATATCAATATAACTATAAAATAACAATTGAAGTGTATATGAACGGGATACGAATATCCCGTTTATGTATTTTACGAAACCGACGAGCTTCTGCATCTTTACACCACGACCGGAACAATTGACACAACGACGAATCATCCGTTCTACGTGGTAGACAAGGGCTGGGTTGCAGCCGGTGATCTGGCTGTTGGCGATGAGATTTATGTGCTTGACGGAACGACCTCTGTTGTTACTGGTTCTCAGCTTGAAAAGCTAGACAAGCCGATTAAGGTTTATAACCTTGAGGTTGAGGATTTCCATACTTACTTTGTCGGCGATGTGCCGATTTTAGCGACTCATAATATTACTTTTCGAGGCTGGTTTTTGCGAATCAAATCAAGACCCAAATTTTTACTGGAGGTATGTAAATGACGAAAAAGAAGAAAAGGATCCTGATTTTGATTATTACGAGTATAGCAGTATGCAGCGGGATTATGATTTGTCTGCATTTTTCAAAGTATAACTTGAAAAACAGACTGGGATTTGAGCTTCCCAGTCAAACGGCATATGAGTACTTAAAAAAAGATTTAAGCGCTGACAGCCAAACAATTGCATTGAAATTCAAATTATCTGAAAATGATTTGGGCGGTTTTATATCTCTGATAGAAGATGCGAACTATCATCCGGAGGAAGATCTGTCGGCAATACCGCATCCGGAGCGGATCATGGATAATTGGGATTTGAATTACAATGATCTTGCATATTATTATGTCGGATTTTCAACGAGGCAGATGATCATGAAAAAAAGCAGAGCAGAGATTTCTGTTTATATTACAAAAGCGGTCGATAACGAGCGATACGTTTATATATGTTATTCGGAATAAGTTTAAACGACGTTCTTAATAACGCAAAATCAATTGAATGGTGCGGTGGAGCTTTAAATAATTCCCAATCCCCGATACGCCCCCGCGGTCATGCCCGTGCGCTTCTTGAACTGGCGGATGAAATGCACGTCGTTTTCGTACCCGCAGAGCTTGGCGATGCTTTTGACGGGCAGTGCGGTGGTTTTCAGGTAATATTTCGCCATGTCAAGCCTTGCGCGGATGGTGTCTTCGTAACAGCTTACGCCGAATTCGCGCTGATACAGATGCTGAAAATGAGAGGGGCTGAGCGACAGCCCCCTTGCCATTTCTTCCACGCTGCGGTACACGGAGGGCGTCCGGTAGATGCAGGCGCGCAGCTCTTTTAAGGCGGCACGGTGGGAAAAGCCCTGTTCCGCGCCCCGTTCCGCGCCCTCGGCAAGCTTTGAGAGCAGCAGCCGCAGCAGCAGATCAACACAGTCCGCCGCGTTCTCGCCGTCGGAGATGGACTCAATGCTGAGCAGCTTTAAAATGCTTTCCGCCGCCGCAAGATCCGCCGCGCGGATGGGCGTGTTCAGCGGAAGACCGATCCGCTCGATAAACGCTTCCTCGCCGCTAAAATCGAAATGCACCCAGTGGTTGACATAATCCTGCCCGTCCGCGCCGTAGTGCTGCGCAAAGCTTCCCGAAAACACGACTGCGCTGCCCGCGGGCAGATGCGCCGTAAGATTGTTCAGCCTGATCTGCGCGGGCGACAAAAAGATCAGAATCAGGCTGTCGCCCGAACCGGCGGGTCGATCAACGAGAAAATCCCTGTCGTGTTTATAATCCATGCCCATCGCGTGAAGCTCCATGGTTTCCTCCTTATCAATCGCAGGATAGATCAGTTCAATCCATATGATACATCATTGCAAAAAATCTGTCAAGTGGTATAATAAATAGCGTGAAGGATTAATAAATCAGCACAGGAGAAGGGTCGAGCCCATGCAAGATCTCTCATAACGATTTGAACATGGAGTGCATGGGCATTATCATGAGAACGATAACAGAAAGGAATAAAATCATGAAAACCTTAAAACTTACGCTCAACCCGCTTGATCGAAAAAGCCGCATCAACCGCGAGATTTACGGCAACTTTTCCGAGCATTTAGGCCGCTGCGTCTACGACGGAATTTACGTCGGCGAGAACAGTGACATCCCGCAGATCGAGGGCTTCCGCAAGGATGTGATTGAAGCATTCCGGCAGATCAAGCTTCCGGTGCTTCGCTGGCCGGGCGGCTGCTTTGCGGACGAGTACCACTGGAAGGACGGCATCGGCGAAAAATCCAGCCGCAAACGGATGATCAATTCCCATTGGGGCGGCGTGGTGGAGGACAACAGCTTCGGCACGCATGAGTTTCTGCGCTTCTGCGAGCTGGTGGGCTGCGAGCCTTATATCAGCGGCAATGTCGGCAGCGGCACGGTCGAGGAGCTTTCCCAGTGGGTGGAATACATGACCTTTGACGGCGTATCCCCGATGGCGGAGCTGCGCAGGGAAAACGGCAGGAAACAGCCGTGGAAGCTCAAATACCTCGGCATCGGCAACGAAAGCTGGGGCTGCGGCGGCAATATGACCGCCGAGTTTTATTGCGACACCTACCGCCGGTATCAGACCTATTGCAGGAATTACAGCGGAAACGAGCTGTTCAAAATCGCCTGCGGACCGAATTCCAGCGACTATCACTGGACGGAGGTCTGCATGAAAAACCTCAACCAATGGAACGTCAACGGGCTTTCGCTGCATTATTACACTCTGCCGACCGGCGACTGGGGTCATAAGGGCAGCGCCACGACATTCACCGACGAGGAATATTACAAAACCATCAAGAACACGCTCTTTATGGAAGAACTGATCACCCGTCACGGCGAGATTATGAACCGCTATGACCCCGAAAAGAAAATCGGGCTGTTCGTGGACGAGTGGGGCTGCTGGTTTGATGTCGAGGAGGGCACGAATCCCGGCTTTCTTTATCAGCAGAACACCATGCGGGATGCCATTGTCGCGGCGATCAATCTCAACATCTTCAACGCCCACGCCGATCGGGTTTATATGGCGAACATCGCGCAGGCGGTCAACGTGCTGCAGGCGATCCTGCTCACAGAGGGCGATGTGACCGTGAAAACGCCCACCTATCACGTATTTGATCTGTTCAAGGGGCATCAGGACGCGACGCTGATTTACAGCCACATCGACAACGACAGCACCGACAGCGAGGCGGAAATCCCCTGCGTCAGCCACTCCGCTTCGGTAAATGAAAACGGTGAGATTCTTGTCACCCTCTCCAACTGCGCGCTGAACAAGGCTTATGAAATCGACCTCGGTTCTGCGTTCGGAACAATCCGCTCCGCCGAAGCGTGCATGCTCACCGGCGACGCGCACGACCACAACACCTTTGACAACACCGACAAGGTCGGCATCGCACCCCTGTCCGTCAAAACGGAAAACGGCAGAGCCACGGTTGTGCTTCCCGCCTGCACGGTTGCGGCGGTGACCCTGCGGGTATGACGAACACAAAGCCCTGCACACGCTGTCTTCTGGAAGCGGCGGGCAGACAGGATATTTTAACCGCAATTAAGGGCTGCATCGAAAAAATCCCCGCCCCGCAGCGCACCGAACCGGTCGAATACGCAAGGCGGCTGGCGCTTTGCGCCGACTGCACCCACATCAGCGCCGGAACCTGCTTAAAATGCGGCTGCTACCCAGAACTGCGCGCAGCAAAATCCGACGCACATTGCCCGTTAAAACAGCGGCATTGGTGATAAAAAAGCAGCGCCGCAGACATTTGATGAAACTTAGTCAGAGGGCGTTGCCCTCCGACACCTCCTACCAAAGGGTACAAGTACCCTTTGGAAACCCATTGTTTTTGTTTATTTATCATTTGTGATCTTATTTACCTTGATCGTTTATATCATTTCATGGGATTGAGCATTGATTACATGGGTTTGAGATACTAAAAAGAGCTTGTGCGTTTTTTCACAAGCTCTTTTATTATACGGCGTTACACCGCATGTTTAAACGAAAGACTACAAAATGACTTAATTGGCTCAAAGTACAAAATGCAGCAAATTCACAATCACAAAAACAAAGGGTTTCCAAAGGGTGCAGGCACCCTTTGGTGGGGGAGTCCAGAGGGGGCAAAGCCCCCTTTGGCAGGCGGGCTGTTTTGTTATTTTGTGCGTAATTCAAACCAGAATGTTGAGCCTTCGCCTTCCACGCTTTGCACGCCGAAGGGGAAGTTGTGCTTTTTGAGGATTTCCTTGACGATGGAAAGCCCCAGCCCTGTGCCGACGGTTTCTCGCTTGTATTTTTCGTCGCGGTAATAGCGGTCGAAAATCAGCGGGAGCAGCTCTTTTGAGATGCCCTTGCCGTGGTCGGAAACCTCGATCCGCACGCCGTTGGGGGCGTTGATCTGGCGGATGAGAATCTGTTTGTCCTCGCCGCAGTAGTTGACGGCGTTGTTGATGAGGTTGTATAAAACCTGATCGATCTGCGCGGGGTCGGCGGTACAAACGCTGTCCGCGTCCGGCTCGAAGCGGATGTCATAGCCGTCGCGCTCAATCAGAATCCGGTAGCGGTTCATGACCTCGCGCATCTTTTCATGAACGCTGAATTCTTCTAAATCCAGATCCAGATTGCCGCTTTCGAGCTTTGACAGCTCGAGAATGCTCGTCACCAGATTCGTCAGCCGGTCGGCTTCGTCGATGATGACCTGAACGTGCTCCGCGCGCTTTTTCGGGTTGTCGCCGGAAAGGTCGCGGATCATCTCCGCATATGCCTTGACCATTGTCAGCGGCGTGCGCAGGTCGTGGGAAATGTTCGCAATCAGATCCTTGCGCAGGTCGGAAACCTTTGACACCTCGTGCCGCGCCTTGTTGAGCACATCGGAAAGCTCCTGCACCTCCAGATAGCCCGTTCCCTTGAACTCCGCTTTAAAATCACCGTCGGCAAATTTTTTCGCCGATTTCGTCACGCTCACAATCGGCTTTGAAATCCGCTTGGAAATAAACAGCGTGATCAGAAATGCCAGCTCGAACAAAATCACCGTGATATAAATCAGTTGCTTTTTGATAATCGCCGCCGTCGAGTCAATCGGCTCGATGAGGGTTTCGAGGAAAATATACCGGTAATCCCCGTCGGCTGCCCTCACGCGCGTGACATAGAACATTTCGTCCGCTTTGAAATCCTTGTTCTCGTGCGTGAGCGTAATAAAGCTGTCGCCGGAGTCGTCGAGCTTGTCCTTCATCTCAAACACACCGCGTTTGAAGTTGTTGCGCACATCGGTGTCGAAGAACGAAAAGCTGCCCATCGCGTTTTCATCAAGAATGGGATTGACCATCGAATCGGTAATCAGCACATAGATGTTGTTGTGAAAGGCAATGTCCCGCACCACGCCGTTTAAGTCGCCGCTGCTGATGTTCGCTTCGATTTTATCCGCTGCGCGGCTGAGATCCTGCGCTTTCATGGATTTGTAATAGCTTTCCAGAAAAACATACTGAAACAGCCACAGCAGCACCAGAATCAACGCCGTAAAAATCATGAAGTATATCCAGACATAGGTTTTCAGCGTCCGGTTCTTGAGCAGCGCAAAGCCTTTTTTAGCGGGCTTGTCCGGCTTGTGCGCGCGCTTTTTAAATTTTATCAAACTTGTATCCCATTCCTCTCAGGGTCACAATGAGATTGCGGTATTCGCCGAGGCTGTTGCGCAGCATCTTGATGTGGGTGTCCACCGTGCGGTCGTCGCCGTAAAAATCATAGCCCCACACTTCTTCGAGCAGCTTTTCGCGGGAAAGCGCAATGTTCATGTTCTTGACCAGAAAGAACAGCAGATCGTATTCCTTGGGTGTCATCGCAACGCGTTCGTTGTCGATTTTCACCTCGCGGGCGGTGAAATTAATCTCCAACCCTTCATAGCGCACGACGTTCTGCTCCGCCGTACCCGCCGCGGCGCGCTTGAGCACCGCGCTGATGCGCGCCATCAGCTCTTTTGGCGAAAAGGGCTTGACCACATAGTCGTCCACACCGATCTCGAAGCCGAACAGCTTGTCGTATTCCTCGCCGCGCGCGGAAAGCATGATCATCGGCACGGCCTTGGTTTTCCGGATTTCCTTGCAGGCGGAATAACCGTCAAGACGGGGCATCATAATATCCATGACAATCAAATCATAATCGCCGGACTTCGCCTTTTGCACCGCTTCCATCCCGTCGGCTGCCTCGTCCACCTCATACCCGTCGAACTCTGCATACTCCTTCACAACGTTGCGAATTTTCTGCTCATCATCCACAATTAACAGCTTGCTCATTCCGCATTCAGTCCTTTCCGTTGTCCGTGTTGCCGCGGCATTCTCCCGCGTCGGTATCAGCATAACACGCGCGTGTGTATGTTTCGTGTTCATCAGAAGTAAGATATCGGAGATTCCAGGCGCAACTGCGCCCACCGTCAATTAATAAAAATCCGCAAATGAAAATCTCATCACAAATGTCAAAAATCAATCAAACCCTAATCCGAAAAACAATGGGTTTCCAATGGGGTGCAGCTGCCGCGCACGGCAGCTTGCTCCTCTTGGCGGGATTCTCAAGGGGCAACGCCCCCCAAAAAGCGATCACTTTGTATAAGCGGTGAGGATTTCGCCGATGTAGGCGGTGTGGAAGTCGCTGGCGGGGTAGTTTTCGGTGATCAGTTCGGGGGACGCTGAAGCCGGCGGGGGTAAGCGGGTTATGATAGAGCTTTTTGCAGACGAGAACGGTGTGCGCCTGCTTGAAGAATACGGTCGAATCGGAAAAGACGGGAGTCAGACCGGTTTCTTTTGCCTTGTCGGTGTCACGACCGGTGCGGCAGCCACAGAAGCCCAGCTCTTTACGGCATTCCGAGCCGAAGAAGCTGAGGGTGAACAGGTCGTTGCTGTCGATGAGCTCTTTTGTGAAGCGCTGGGGGCGGACGAGGGCAATGACGGCGTTCTTGTTCCAAACGACGCCGGCGAAGCCCCACGAGCAGGTCATCATATTATAGCGCTCCTCGTTTCCGGAAGCGAGGAGAAACCACTCGGTTCCGATTTTGGAGAAGGGGTTGAAATCCGCGGCGGTGATGTCGATTTTGTTGAAATTCTCGTGCATAAAAATCCTCCTTAATACGACTGCCCTGCTTGCCTCGCAGCAGCGCGGAAAAGCGCGGGCATAGGTTGATGTGACGCTAACCATATTATACGCAATCCGTGGGAATTTTGCAAGGGCTTTGTGTAAATTCTTGCGGGAAAAACCGGTTGCATTTTCCGGATAAAAGTGTTATACTGGAAATAAATCAAACGACGGCGGAGGGCTTTGGATGAAACAATTTTTTGCGGATGCGGGAAAAGCCACTGCCGTCACCATAACCATGCTGGTTGTGCTGTATCAGATTCTCCTGCCGGAAGCACAGGCGGATTATGTGCTTGTGATTTTTGGCGCGTAGTTCTCGCTGATGGGAGCGGCGCTGTTCAAGCCATCGCTGCTCGGTTGGGCAGTCGCCGATGCGGTGTATGCCGCGGCGGGAATCATCCTGCTGGGCAATTCGCCGCGCCATGATGTGTGGAATACAATGCCCGTTCCGCAAGTAGCGGCGGTTGTTCTGTTTGCGATGCAAGCGGCGGCGTGGGGGCTGACAAAGCTTTGCGCCGTGATTCGTAAGAAGCTGAAAATTGCCGATTCCACCGAGCCGCCGGTCAGAAGCGCACTGCTCATCGCGGGGATGATGCTGGGAAACTATGTGATCAGCTTTCTGTTGCTGCCCGCGTCAGGACTGACCGGCGCGCACGACACGTTTGCTTTCTATGATGTGTTTTTCGTCATCACCGTCGCCGGAATGATTTTTGTGACCGACCGGATGAAATACTGGCTGTTCGGACTGGCCTTCCTCCTCATCCCGATTCTGATTTATGACGGCGGGTTGTATGAACTTGGCAGCCCCTTGCTGGACTTTGACGGAACAGCCGGCACGCGGCGCGACTATGCGCAGGATAGCACGTTTCTCCTTGTCCCCTTCCTGACGGCGGAATTGTTCTTGACCTCCTGCGCGGTGAAAATTGTGCGGCTGCTGCGGCGCCGGATCAAACGCCGCAGGGAATGCCGGAATGAAACGACGTAAAAATTACCATACTACCTAAATCCTAACCCCTTAAAACCTAAACCCTAAATGGAGGCTTTTATGAAAGCAACCCAAGCCCCCCAGGTCAGCGGCACGCTGCGGAGATTCTCTTTGCGCGTTCCGGAGGTCATCGGCGAATGCACGGGCATCCGCATTTTCGGAAAACTCATCAAATCGCTGGTGTTTTCCACCGACCTTTGCATCATCAAGAACATCAACGCCGACGCGATTATGGCGGTCTATCCCTTTACGCCGCAGCCGATTATCACGCAGGCGCTGCTGCTTGCCGCGGACATCCCCGTCATCGCGGGCGTGGGCGGCGGGCTGACGCAGGGAAAACGCGTTGTCAACCTCGCGCATTATGCCGAAATGCAGGGCGCGATGGGTGTTGTGGTCAACGCGCCCACCCGCAACGAGGTCATCACCCGCATGGCGCAGAGCATCGACATCCCCGTCGTCGTCACCGTGGCAAACGAGGAGTACGACTTTCCGACGCGGATTGCGGCGGGTACGACGATTTTCAACGTGTCAGCGGGTGCGAACACGCCCTATCTGGTGGCGAAAATTCGCGAGAAATGTCCGGATTTCCCCATCATCGCCACGGGCGGCCCGACCGAGCAGTCCATTCTCGACACCATCGAGGCGGGCGCAAACGCCATCACATGGACACCGCCGTCAAACGGCGAGATTTTCCGCGACATCATGAACGCCTACCGCTCCGGCAATCCCCACCCTTAAACGGACGGAATGACGACGGCGTCGGCGGCTGAATTGCATAAAATTGCGCATAAATGTATAAATTCACGCGTTAAATGCAGATTTCCTGAATAAATATAAATTTATTTTGGAAAACCACTTGACAACCGTGTATAGCGGTGTATACTATAACATAAAGGCAGAAAATGAATATGAGGAAGGTTGAGTAAGATGGCAAAAGAGATTAAAAAGGTTGTTCTGGCGTATTCCGGCGGACTGGATACGTCGATTATTATTCCGTGGCTGAAAGAGAATTACAACAACTGCGAGGTCATCGCGGTGTCCGGCGACGTCGGACAGGGAACGGAGCTTGACGGGCTGGAGGAAAAAGCAATCAAGACCGGCGCGTCGAAGCTTTATATCGAGGATTTAAAGGAAGAATTCATCACCGACTATGTGTTCCCGACCGTCGCGGCGGGGGCTGTTTATGAAAATCGCTATCTGCTGGGCACATCCTTTGCGCGCCCGATCATCGCAAAGAGAATCGCCGAAATCGCGCTGCAGGAAAACGCTGACGCCATCTGCCACGGCTGCACGGGCAAGGGCAACGATCAGGTGCGGTTTGAGCTTGCGATCAAAGCGTTTGCGCCGGATATGGAAATCATCGCACCGTGGAGAATCTGGGACATCAAGTCCCGCGATGAGGAAATCGACTATGCCGAGGCGCATAACATTCCGCTGAAAATCAACCGCGAAACGAATTATTCCAAGGATAAAAACCTCTGGCATCTCTCCCACGAGGGGCTTGATCTTGAGAACCCCGCCAACGAGCCGCAGTATAACAAGCCCGGCTTCCTTGAGATGGGCGTTTCTCCCGAGCAGGCACCCGACAAGCCGACCTATGTGACGATTCATTTTGAAAAGGGCATCCCCACCGCCGTGGACGGCGAAGCACTGTCCGGCACGGCACTTGTTGCGAAGCTCAATCAGCTCGGCGGCGAAAACGGCATTGGGCTTTCTGATCTGGTGGAAAACCGTCTGGTGGGCATGAAGTCGCGCGGTGTGTATGAAACCCCCGGCGGAACGATTCTCTATCACGCGCATGAGGTGCTTGAAACCATTACCCTTGATAAAGAAACCGCCCGCGTGAAACAGCATCTGGGCATCAAGTTTGCGGACATTGTTTACAACGGGCAGTGGTTCACGCCCCTGCGCGAGGCAATCAGTGCGTTTGTCGACGCCACTCAGCAGACCGTAACCGGCGACGTAAAGCTCAAGCTTTATAAGGGCAACATCATCAACGCCGGCGTGACATCGCCCTATACCCTCTATGATGAAGAAGTCGCAACCTTTGACGAGGATGAGGTTTACAACCAGGCGGATTCCGCAGGCTTTATCAACCTGTTCGGGCTGCCCGTCAAGGTGCGCGCGAAGCTGGAACAAAAACGCAGAAACGCAGAATAGCCGCCAACCGTTCCGATTGTTGAAAAGGGAGGTCACCCGTATGCCGGACAATATCAGATATGAACACGCACTTGACCAGAAGGTCGAAATCACCTACGACAGCCTGCCGAACTCCTCGTTTGAGGACGTCAACCTGGGCGAAACCAATTTCAGCAACGTCAACCTCAAGGACGGCATGTTTGACGACGTCAACCTTGAAAGCGCGACGTTTAACAACGTCAACATGAAGAACGTGTCCTTCTCGGATATTTACATGGTGAAAAACCGATTCTTGGGCGTGAATTTAAGCAATTCCAGATTCGGCTGCTCGATCATGCAGAACATTGAATTTAAAAACCCCGATATGAAAAACAGCACCTTTATCAACTGCGATCTGACCAATGTAGAGATCACAAACTGCATCATCGACGGGCTTAAAATCAACGGCGTTGATATCGCTAAGCTTTTAGAGCAGCTTGAAATCAAGGAAAAAGGCGAGTAATTCACACAAAAAAAGCAATGATCGGGGCAGAGCTTAATTTTTAATCCGTTTTATGTGCGGATTAACATCTTGCTTTGCTCCGCGGCTTTTTTATTCATTCTAACACCGAAAGGAATTTTGATATGGCTTCCATGATGTGGGCGGGACGGTTTGCAAAGGAGATTGACAAGAAGGTCAACGACTTCAATTCCTCCATCGCCTTTGACGCGAGGATGTACCGCCACGATATTCTGGGTTCGTGCGCCCATGCCCAAATGCTCGGAACAAGCGGGATCATCGATCCGCCGGAAAGCGAAGCGATCATCGCGGGGCTTCACACCATTCTTTCGGACATCGAAAGCGGCAAGCTGGCATTTGACTCAAATGCCGAGGACATCCATATGTTCGTGGAAGCGGAGCTGACCAAGCGCATCGGCGACGCGGGCAAGCGTCTGCACACCGCGCGCAGCCGCAATGACCAGGTGGCACTCGACATCCGGATGTATCTCAAGGACGAAACACAGGAGATTATCGCGCTGACCAAAACGCTGGTGAAAACCCTGACGGCGCTTGCGGAGCAACACCTGACCACCGTCATGCCGGGCTATACGCACCTGCAGCGTGCGCAGCCGATTACCTTTGCGCACCACCTTATGGCATACGCAAATATGCTTTTGCGCGACATCGGGCGGCTTTCTGATGCCTACAAGCGTATGGATGTGATGCCGCTGGGCAGCGGCGCGCTGGCTTCCACGACCTATCCAATTAATCGGCAGATGGTTGCGAAGCTGCTGGACTTTGCGGACATCACGCAGAATTCGCTGGACGGGGTTTCCGACCGCGATTTTTGTATTGAGCTTACATCCGCCATCTCGATTCTCATGATGCACTTGTCGCGTTTTTCGGAGGAAATCATCCTGTGGTGTTCGTGGGAATTCAAATTCATCGAGCTTGACGACGCGTACGCGACCGGCTCGAGCATTATGCCGCAGAAGAAAAACCCCGATGTTACCGAACTGATCCGCGGAAAAACCGGACGCGTTTACGGCGATCTGAACACCCTGCTGGTGATGATGAAGGGCTTGCCGCTTGCTTATAACAAGGATATGCAGGAGGACAAGGATGCGACGTTCGACGCGGTTGACACAGTGAAGCTGTGCCTGACGACGTTCATCCCGATGCTTGCGACGATGCGGGTTCTGCCGGAAAACATGCGCGCGGCGGCGGCAAAGGGCTTCATCAACGCCACGGACTGCGCGGATTATCTGGTGAAAAAGGGAATGCCGTTCCGCGACGCGTATAAAATCACGGGAACACTCGTGGCACTTTGCATCTCCGAAAATAAAACCCTCGAAACACTGGAGCTTGCGGAATACCGAGAGCTTTCCGCGCTTTTTGAAGAAGATGTTTATACCGCAATCAGCCTTGACACCTGTGTCGGGCAGCGCAAAGCCGACGGCGGACCTGCGCCGGAGGCGATCAGAAAGCAGATCGATTTTGTAAAAAAGCAAATGGATAAGGACGAGAACAATGAAAGTTAAGGTTTACATCGATGGGCAGGAGGGCACGACGGGGCTGAAGATTCTGGAGCGGTTTGCGGGGCGAAGAGACATCGCGCTGTTGGAAATCGACGAGGAAAAGCGCAAGGACACAGCGGAGCGCAAGCGGCTCATCAACGCGTCTGATTTTACGTTCCTGTGCCTGCCCGACGATGCGGCGCGGGAAGCGGTTGCCTTGTGTGAAAATCCAAACACGCGCATCATTGACGCATCCACCGCGCACAGAACGCTGTCGGACTGGACGTATGGGTTTCCGGAGCTTTTTGCAGGGCAGCGCGAGAAGATTGCGCAGTCAAAGCGCGTCGCCGTGCCGGGCTGTTACGCGAGCGGGTTTGCCGCGTGCGTGGTTCCGCTGGTGAAAAGCGGCATCATCGCTCCCGACCACGCGGTGATCTGCCACGCGGTATCCGGCTACAGCGGGGCAGGAAAGAAAGCGATTGCCGTTTACGGAAGCGAACAGAAAACCGACGAGATGTTCTCGCCCCGCCAGTACGCCCTCACCCAGCAGCACAAGCACCTCAAAGAGATGAAAGCTATCTGCGGGCTGGACTATCTACCCATCTTCAATCCCATCGTGGACGACTTTTTCAGCGGCATGACGGTGAGCGTTCCGCTTGCCGCAAGAACGCTTGCAAAGCGCGTGACGGCGCAGGAGCTGCGCACGATGTACGCGGATTATTATGCCGGTCAGTTTTTCATTTCCGTGGCGGAATTAAACGGCACGGATTTGCTGCCCGACGGCTTTCTGGCGGCGAATACGCTTTCCGGCACGAATCGCATGGAGCTTTTCGTCTGCGCCGACCCCGACAGCGAGCGGATTCTGATTGCGGCGCGGCTTGACAATCTCGGAAAAGGCGCATCGGGCGCTGCGGTGCAGTGCATGAATATCATGATGGGAATTGACGAGAGAACGGGACTGGTATAAATGCTCGACAACGGCAAGGAAATCGATTGGAGCAAAGCTTCGGCGGATTACGCAAAATACCGCGATATTTACCCCGATGAACTGTACACGGCACTCAGCTTTTTCGGCATCGGGAAAGCCGGTCAGCATATTTTAGACATCGGAACGGGAACTGGCGTGATTGTGCGTCGGCTGTATAAAACCGGTGCGGTTCTCACGGGGACGGACATCGCGGAAAACCAGATTCATTATGCGCGCACCCTTTCTGCGGATGCGGGGATGGACATCCGGTACGAAGTCAGCGGCGCGGAGTGTCTGCCCTTTGCGGATAACAGTTTTGACGCGGCGACTGCGTTCCAATGCTGGATGTATGTGGACAAAGCGCGTGCTGTGCCGGAGCTTTCACGGGTACTCAAGCCCGGCGGGAAGCTTGTCATCGGCTATATGGCATGGCTTCCGGAGGAAAACGAAATCGTCCGCGCTTCTTTGGAAACCGTGAACAGCTTCAACCCCGACTGGAACGGCTTTGACAAACGTGCGGAATGTGCGGTTCCGGCGTGGGCGGACGCGGCGGATTGGGCACGGAAGTTCCGCATGACGGCATGGCAGGTATTTGACGCGGACATTCCGTTTACCTATGAAAGCTGGAACGGACGGATGAAAGCAAGCCGGGGTGTGGGCGCAAGCCTTTCCGCCGCGGAAACGGAACGCTTTTCACAGGCGCATCTGGCGGTGCTGAAAAGCCTTACGGCGGACATCTTCACCATCCGCCACGAAATCGCATTGATGGTTTTTGAGAATTTAAAAGGCTAACCGAAAGGATTTACAATATGAAATTTACTCCCGTAACAGGCGGTGTCTGCGCCGCAAAGGGCTTCACCGCAAACGGCGTACACTGCGGGCTTGTGAAAGACCCGGATAAAAACGACTTAGGCATGGTTTTCTGCGAAGCGCCCTGCGCGACGGCGGCGGTTTATACGCGTAACAAGGTCATGGGCGCGCCGATTTTGGTGACAAAGAAAAACCTCGCCGCGACGGGCGGAATTTCCCGCGCGGTCATTGTCAACTCAAAAAACGCCAACACCTGCAACGCCGACGGCGAGGAAAAAGCGGCGGCAATGTGCGCGCTTGCGGCGCAGCAGCTCAGCATCGCACCGGAGGAGGTCATTGTCGCATCCACCGGTGTCATCGGGCAGGTGCTTCCCATCGAGCCGATTGCGGGCGCGATGGAAGCCCTCGCCAAAGGCTTATCAAAGAACGGAAACGCCAAGGCGACCAACGCGATCATGACAACGGATACGATTCCGAAAGAATACGCGGTTGCGTTTGAAATCGGCGGTGTAACCTGCACCGTCGGTGGCATGGCAAAGGGTAGCGGCATGATTCATCCGAACATGGCGACGACGCTCAATTTTATCACCACCGACGCGGCAATCAGTCCGGCGCTGCTGCAGAAAGCACTTTCCAAGAACGTGAAAATCACCTATAACTGCCTGAGCATCGACCGCGACACCAGCACCAACGACATGGTGAGTGTCATGGCATCCGGACTTGCCGGAAACGCCGTGATTGCCGAAGAAAACGCGGATTATGCAGTGTTTGAGGCAGCGCTCTTCGAGGTGATGCTGTATCTGACCAAGCTCCTCGCAAAGGACGGGGAGGGTGCGACGAAGCTGATTGAATGTGTCTGCACCGGCGCACCGGACGACGCGGCGGCAACGGCGGTGGCGAAAAGCATCATCTGCTCACCGTTGTTTAAGTGCATGATATTCGGCGAGGACGCGAATTGCGGGCGGATTCTCTGCGCGATCGGTTATACCGATGCGGAATTTGACATCAGCAAGGTTGCGGTGTTCATCGGCTCAAAAGCCGGACAAATTCAGGTCGGCGAAAACGGTTCGGTTCTGGCTTTTTCTGAGGAGGAAGCAAAGAAAATTCTTACCGAGGATGAAATCACCGTCACCGTGGCGATGAATCAGGGCGCGGGAAAAGCCACCGCATGGGGCTGCGACCTAACTTATGAATATGTGAAAATCAACGGCGACTACAGAAGTTAATTGCGGAAAAATGAAAGGCGGTGCGCGCGATGCGCAGAAAAGACCGCGCGGTCACAAGCCAAGACGAAATCCGTGCCATTCTGGAAGAGAGCGATTCGTTCCGGCTGGCACTCAATGACAAAGCGGCGGGCGTGCCGTATATTGTGCCGCTCAACTACGGCTATGTGTACGACGGGGAGCGGCTTACGCTGTATTTTCACAGCGCCGCAGCGGGCAGAAAGCTTGACCTGATCGCTGAAAATCCCATAGCGGGCTTTGAGCTGGACTGCGCGCACAGGCTCATCACGGGGGAAGCCGCTTGTTCCTGCAGCATGGAATACCAGAGCATCATCGGCACGGGAACGGTTGCCGAATTGGTGACACCGGAGGAGAAAGCAACCGGGCTGAACATCCTGATGCAGAAGTATTCCGGAAGCGCCGCGCATGAATTTCCCGCGCAGATGCTGGATAGGACGGCGGTGTTCCGGCTGGACGCAAGCGCATTTTCCGCTAAAAAACATATTGTTGAAAAGAAACAGGAGAACCGGCTATGAAGGAGATTGCAAACGAACTGCGGTCGCGCGTTCTGATTGACGCGCTGCCCTACATCCAGAAGTATAACAACAAAATCGTTGTGGTGAAATACGGCGGAAACGCCATGACCGACGAATCGCTCAAGGAAGCCGTTATGAGCGACATCGTGCTGCTGGGCGCGGTGGGAATCCGCGTGGTGCTCGTCCACGGCGGAGGACCGGAAATCAACGAGATGCTCACCCGTGTCGGCATCCAGAGTAAGTTCGTGGGCGGGCTGCGTTACACCGACGAGGCGACGATGGAAATCGTACAGATGGTGCTTACCGGAAAAGTCAACAAGGAGCTGGTCGCGCATCTGCAGAAGCACGGGGGCAAGGCGCTCGGGATGTGCGGTGTTGACGGGGAGATGATTCTTGCCCAGAAGCTGGAGGGGGAAGTCGATCTCGGCTTTGTCGGCGAGATTAAAAAAGTCACCACCAAGCCCATTCTGGACGCGCTGGCAAACGGCTATGTGCCGATCATCGCGACCGTGGGCATCGGCGAGGACGGACAGACCTATAACATCAACGCCGACACCGCCGCCGCGCGCATCGCGTCCTGTCTGCGCGCGGAGAACCTCATCCTGATGACCGACATCGTGGGCTTGCTCGAAAACAAGGACGACGCGTCCACCCTCATCCCGACCGTGAACGTAAGCGAGGTGCCGTATCTGAAGAAAACGGGCATCATTTCAGGCGGCATGATTCCGAAAATCGAATGCTGCGTGGAAGCCGTCCGACGCGGGGTGAAGAAAACCTCCATCATCGACGGGCGAATTCCGCATTCCATTTTAATTGAGCTGCTCTCCAATGAGGGCATCGGAACGCAGTTTATATAAAGCGCACCGCGAGCAAGCGGCAGTGCTTTTCACAGAAAAGAGGGAGTACAAAATGGGGACAATCGAGCAATTCAACAACCATGTGATGGGAACCTACGGACGGTATGCCGTGGTACTTGACAGCGGCAGCGGCAGGAATGCCGTTGACGAGGATGGGAAGTCTTACATCGACTTTGGCAGCGGCATCGGGACTAACAGCTTAGGCTATGCCGATTCGGCATGGGCGGACGCAGTCTGCGCACAGGTACGCAAATTGCAGCACACGTCGAATTATTATTACACAAAAGTACAGGCGGACTTTGCAGAAAAGCTTTGCGCGGCGGCGGGCTATCAGAACGTGTTTTTCGGCAACAGCGGCGCGGAGGCAAACGAGTGCGCGATCAAGCTTGCACGCAAATACAGCTTCGACAAATACGGCAAGGGGCGCAGCACGATTGTGACGCTCACAAACAGCTTCCACGGACGCACGCTCTGCACGCTGTCCGCAACGGGGCAGGAGAGCTTTCACAACTACTTTTTCCCCTTTGTGGAGGGCTTTGTGAACGCACAGCCCAACGACATCGACGACCTGCTGGGCAAGCTTGACGCAACGGTCTGCGCGGTGATGTTTGAGTGCGTGCAGGGCGAGGGCGGCATCATCAAGCTGGATGCGGACTATGTCAAGGCGCTGGCTGCGGAATGCGCAAAGCGCGACATTCTGACCATCTGCGATGAGGTGCAGACGGGCGTGGGCAGGACGGGAACGTTCCTTGCGTCGGCGCAGTTCGGCATCAAGCCCGACATCACGACGCTCGCCAAGGGGCTTGCGGGCGGCTTGCCGATCGGGGCTTGTCTGGCGGGCGAGCAATGCGCCGGCGTGCTGACCGCGGGAACGCACGGCTCGACCTTCGGCGGAAATCCCGTGTGCTGCGCGGGCGGACTTGCGGTTTTAGAACAAGTCACCGCAGCGGGCTTTCTCGCCGCTGTCAGCGAAAAGGCGGCGTATTTCCGCGAAAAGCTTGCGGAGCTTCCGGAGGTTGACGGTGTGGACGGGCTCGGGCTGATGCTCGGCATCCGGCTCAAAACAAAAAATGCCGCCGCAATCTGTAAAGCCTGCGCGGAAAACGGCTTGCTGATTCTGACGGCGAAAGAAAAGCTGCGGTTCCTGCCGCCGCTGAATATTACCAAAGACGAAATCGACGCGGGGATGACAATTTTAGCCAAGCTTCTGGACTAAACATCATACAGGGGGCAGACATCATGAAAAGGAATATTGTTATCACAGTGAAAGTGATTTTAGCTTGGTGGTTAATCTTTGGCATAGCGGCTGTGGTGATTTTCGTTTTATTTCAACTCAATCCCAAATTTCTGCTTGTTGCCATTCCGGGAACACTTGGGCTGACCATTGTGCTCTATGTAATCTATATGTTGATTTTCTGGCTGGGCAGCGTGGGAAGGTATGCCAGATTGCTAAAGGAATATGTCCGGACAAAAGAATATTCCCCGCAGACGCTGCAGAAGCTGTATACGGCAGCAAACATGGAAAAAAATAAAGTCTGGCGAAATATAATCATCAAGACACTGACAGGGTATTATCTGATTCTGGATGAACCGAAAGCCGCGCGGGATATGATGGCGCGCTACACGCTGGACTACAACCCCAAAACCGTACATTCCATTACCGATCAGCGCGAGCGGATGGAATATGCGAAACTATACCTTTTACTCTATTCGCGAGAGGATGACTTAGCGGATGCGGAGCGGATTTATAACCAGTATTATCATGAATTACACAAATTTATCGACGACGGCGATGAGGGTGTATTAATCCGCTGTATCATTGCGGAGTACTTCAACAATCGCATGGATGCGCAAACAGCACTTTTACTGCTTGCGCCCATTCAGGACAATATCGACCGCGGGTTGAAGCGGTGCGTATGCGTAGTCAAAGGAATCAGCTATATGCTCCTGAACAATCCGCAGGAGGAAGCATCGTATAAAAGTCAGGCCTTGCAGCTTTGTGAAACGGAAAAAGAACGTAACTCAGTTGAGCGCGATTATGCCCACGCAAAGAAAAAGTACCAAGAACACCAAACACAAACAGAAGGAGAAACCATATGAAACACCTACTCAAGCTTCTTGATTTGACCAAGGATGAAATCATTGACATCTTAAACCTCGCCGATCAGCTCAAATACGAGCAGAAAAACGGCATCGCACACAAGCATCTCGAGGGAAAAACACTGGGCATGATTTTCCAGAAAGCCTCGACGCGGACGCGCGTTTCCTTTGAAACGGGAATGTACCAGCTCGGCGGTAACCCGCTGTTCTTATCGGCAAACGACCTTCAGATCGGGCGGGGCGAGCCGGTTCAGGACACCGCACGGGTTCTGTCGCGCTACATTGACGGCATCATGATCCGGACGTTTGAACAAAGGGAAGTCGAGGATTTGGCGCAGTACGGCGCAATCCCCGTCATCAACGGACTGACGGATTTTTCACATCCGTGTCAGGTGCTGGCGGATCTGCTGACGATCCGGGAATTCAAGGGCCGCTTTGAGGGGCTGAAGCTGTGCTACATCGGCGACGGAAACAACATGGCGAACTCGCTCATCGTGGGCGGGCTGAAGGTCGGTATGCAGGTGTCGTGCGCGTGTCCGGCCGGCTATCAGCCTGACGCGGCGGTGCTGGAATTTGCGTATTCCTGCGGCGATCAGTTCACCCTCACGGATTCGCCCGCCAAAGCGGTAAAGGACGCGGATGTTGTGGTGACGGACGTGTGGGCGTCAATGGGACAGGAGGGCGAAACGGCGCAGCGGAAAATCGCGTTCGCGGACTTCCAGATCAACGACGACATCATGGCGCTTGCGAAGCCCGATGCAATGGTGCAGCATTGTCTGCCCGCCCATCGCGAGGAGGAAATCACTGCAAAGGTCTTTGAAGCCCATGCAAACGAGATTTTCGAGGAAGCCGAAAACCGGCTGCACGCGCAGAAAGCGGTTCTCGTCAAGCTTATGAAAAATTAAAATTTCACTTTCTCACAAAAAAACAATTGAAAAATATGCCGGCTTGTGCTATAATAAATAAGCCGGCTGTTTTTATGTCGGATGCACTGTAAAAAATTACAAAACAATGCGGAAGTGTGGTTATATTTATGGAAGTCAATCAGGTTCAGGAAATGATGATGGAGCTGCGGAAAATCCCGCAGGATCAGATGAATCATACGCGCCAGAAAATTGCGGAGATTATGATTACGCTGTTTAAACAGGAACAGATTTGGGTGCTGCTTGGGCAGGAAACCACGCCGGAAACCTACGGCACGAACAACGCCTACCCGCGCCTTGCGCTGAGCCATTTAAAACGGCTTTCTGTTTGGATGTTCTCGAGCGAGCAGACCGCCCGCCAGTACATCGACAAGCACCAGTATTTCGTCACCACCGGAAACGACGGCGTTCCCGACACGACAAAGCCGCTTTGCGCGGTTGTCACCGGTTCCGTTGCTGCGGGGATCGCTTATCAGGGGATGTTCAAGGGCGCGCTGGACGTTGTGCTTGACGACGGCTCGCTGTCGCTGATCATCAGCACGTCGGACTTTGTCAACTTCGCGTTCATGGCGCAGGGCAAGGAGCGCATCATCACCCCCGGCGAAGGCATCTTCATTGACACCATCAACATTATGCGCTTTCAAAACAGCAACATCTATGTCTGCGCAGACAAGGAAACCGCCGCGCATCAGCTCATGGCGTTCAACTTCAGGCTTGATGCCACCGGAAACGCCATCAAGCTCTTTGCCGAGGAAGCCATTTCGCAGGACTATGCCCGCAAGGTACTCGGTCACGCACAGTTTTCCGCAAAGGCAACGCTGAAAACCCTTGCGCAGGGGCTGGTGAATATGCTACCTGACCGGCTCGACTACCGCATCGAGCTTTACCGCGAGCGCAATGTGTTTGTGTTAAGCTTTTTAAAAGCGCTCCAGCTGCTCGATAAGATGGGCATTGTCCAGCGTCAGGGCGGCCCGTTGACCTCCCCCCAGACACAGGACACCGTCGCCGACGACATTGTCGGAACCCTCGCCGATGCAAAAGCCTCCGACGAACTTTCCGATGAAGACGCAATCGCCCAGCGCAGCAAAATCATTTCATCAAACTAACGATAGGCTTTTGATAAAACCCAACCAAAGGGGGCGTTGCCCCCTCTGGAAACCCGTTGTTTTATCGTTTATACTTTGATTTTCGTTGCGACTTTGTGCTTTAGCTGCTATTTTGTGATTCTTTGGGGCGCTCAAAAAAAGAGCATAAACTTTCTATCAGTCTAAAACGGGCGCATCTGCAAATCATGCAGATGCGCCCGTTCTAATTTCTGACCTCTGACCTCTGGCTTCTGACCTCTAACTTCTACTGAGCTAAAGTATAAATCGCAAGCACATCCTCGGTCGTCAGCTTGACGTAGGAGCCGATTGTGCCCCAGCCGCGGCGTGCGACGGCTTTCTTAGCCATTTCGTCGAAATGCTCCTGCGTGATGCCCGCTTCATGCAGATAAACCGGCAAGCCGATCTGCCGGAAGAACGCGCGTAGGCGGCGGATGGTTTCGCCGATGACGAAGGCTTCCTCTGTGGCGTCAATGCCGAACACGCGCCGTCCGAACTGGACGATTTTCGCGGGATTGGTTTTTGAAACATATTCAAACCACGCCGGGAAAATGATTGCCAGACCCGCGCCGTGGGCAATGTCGTACAGCGCGCTCAGCTCATGCTCGATCCCGTGGGAAGCCCAGTCGCCGCCGCGTCCGGTGTCAAGCAGCCCGTTGTGGGCAATTGTTCCCACCCACATCAGCTCCGCGCGGGTGTCGTAATCGGTCGGGCTTTCGATGCTGCGGGGCGCGAATTCAAGCAGCGTTTTTATAGAACCCTCAATGAGGCGGTCGGTCAGATCCACATGGGGGGTGTTGACGAAATAGCGCTCCATCATATGCGCGAGAATGTCCGCCGCACCGCAGGCAATCTGATACGCAGGCAGGGTATAGGTGAATTCCGGATTCATGATTGAGAACTTCGGCGTGAGCAGGTCGTTGGTCAGCCCGTATTTGAGCAAGCCGTCCTCGTTGGTGATTACGGAGGAATTGGAGCTTTCTGACCCCGCCGCCGGAATCGTCAGCACCGTTGCCACGGGCAATGCTGTCTTTGGCTGGGCTTTTCCGCAGTAGAAATCCCACACATCCCCGTCATAGGACGCGCCCACGGCGATTGCCTTGGCGCTGTCGATGGCGCTTCCGCCGCCCACCGCCAGCAGGAATCCGATGCCGTGTTCCCGCACCAGCGCAATGCCCTCCTGCACAAGCGAAAGCCGCGGGTTGGGCTTCACGCCGCCCAGCTCGAACACCGTAAGACCGGCTTCTTTCAGCGAAGCGATGACCTTGTCATAAACGCCGTTTTTCTTGATGGAACCCGTTCCGTAATGCACGAGCACCTTTTTGCCATATTCCGCGCAAAGTGCGCCGACCTGCTGCTCCGCACCCTTGCCGAAATAAATCCGCGTGGGCAGTGAAAATGAAAAATTGAACATCAAAACCCCTCCTGTTGATCAGGGGATGCGCAGTTCCTCCAGCTCCCGTTCAGAGCCGCGGAACACGCTTTCCCGCAGATAATCCGTACCGTTTTTTCCGCGCACGGGTACGCGCGCGCTGTATTCCCAAAACGTCCAGCCGTCCTGCGCCGGCGCTTTGAAAACGCTTGTTACCCAGAGCGCACATCCCTCCGGCAGCTTCCCCTTGAGCAGGCTGTATGCCCGCGCGGAGCAATAGATTACGGGCTTGACACCGTATTCCAGTTCGAGCCGCGCTGCGGCATCGGAAAGCGTCTGTGCGGCTTCTTCCGCGTCCGGCGCGAGGAACGCGTATTTCCCGTAAAGCTCCGTGACAATCAGCGGAGGCAGGCAGCCTGTCAGATTGCCCGCGGCGGCAATGAAGTTGTCCGCCTGCGCGGTGCCTGAACCGGTGAATGTCAGCCGCATCGCCGCGCCAAACAGAAGTCCCGCACAAGCTGCGCGGTTTTGTTCGTAAGCCGGCTCGATGAACGCCGTCCCTTCTGCGGCGACGGCATAGGCGAAATCAAGCCCTTTGACGACCTGCATCGTCTGTTCCACGCCGCCCGTGAGGATCGTCCCCCGCACGCCGTAGCCGAGCTTTGCGGGACGGTTGAATTGCAGTGTGCCCGTAAACAGCAGCGCCGCCGCGTTGACGCACAGCACCGCTATACAAAGCACAGCCACGCGGAACAGCCGTCTGCGCCGCCGCTTGCGTTTGCGGCGGAATTTGTCAAGCCGCGCCTGCTCCCGCGCGTCATTTTCCGGAATCACGACGGATGAAGGCGGCGGGAGCTTTCGATGGAAAAGGCTCATGGAATCCCGTTTCGTTGTAAAAACCGCCGCGGATCTTTCACAAAACGCGGCGGTCAGATTTTTGCGGAAAAGCTACTTCTGCACCAATGCAGGGCTGGTGTGCCTGAGCTCCTCCAGCAGTTTGTCTTGTTTTAAAAGCAGCTCGCCGAAATTGTATTCAAGCAGCTTTTCCCTGACCATGTATGTAATCTCCCGGAACGCATTTTGATAGCAGCACATCCCGGACATCCCACGGGAACAGGGGTTTTCTGCGCTTTCTAAGCAGCGGCTGAACACGTATTTTCCCTCAATGGCTTCAATCACGTCGCACAGCGTGATGTCAAACGGACTCTTGGCGATGGTATAGCCGCCCTGTGTTCCCTTAAACGAGGTGATGAAACCGGCGTTGACAAGCTTGCGCAGGATTTTCAGCGAAAACCGCAGGCTCACACAAGTCTTTTCGGCAATCGCCTTTGCGTCCATGCGCTTGCCGTCGGCGGCCAGGCAGGAAACAATCCTTACGGCATAATCGGACTCCAGCGTCAGATTCATTTGGTAACTCCTTTCGCCCTATCGGCGTACAATGTTGGTTGTTTAATCCAGATAATCCCGCACCTTGTTGCTGCGGTTGGGGTGGCGCAGCTTGCGCAGGGCTTTTGCTTCGATCTGGCGAATGCGTTCGCGTGTGACGTTAAAGCGCTGACCGACTTCCTCGAGTGTGCGGGAGCGTCCGTCCTCTAAGCCGAAGCGCAGGCGCAGCACCTTTTCTTCGCGGTCGGTGAGTGTGGCAAGCACCTGATTGATCTGCTCCTTGAGTAAAACAAGGCTTGCCGCGTCGGCGGGTGCGGGCGCGTCTTCGTCGGGGATGAAGTCGCCTAAATGCGAATCCTCCTCCTCGCCGATGGGGGTTTCCAGCGAAACAGGATCCTGTGCGATGCGCATGATTTCGCGCACACGCTCCACGGGCATATCAAGCTCCTGCGCGATTTCATCGGGGCTGGGATCGTGTCCGTTTTTGTGAAGCAGCTGGCTGGACACCTTTTTCACCTTGGTGATGGTTTCCACCATATGCACGGGAATACGGATGGTGCGCGCCTGATCGGCGATGGCGCGGGTGATTGCCTGTCTGATCCACCAGGTCGCGTAGGTTGAAAACTTGAAGCCCTTGGTGTAATCGAACTTCTCAACCGCCTTGATCAGGCCGAGGTTGCCCTCCTGAATCAGGTCAAGGAAGCTCATGCCCCTGCCCACGTATTTCTTGGCGATGGAAACCACAAGGCGCAGGTTTGCTTCCGCAAGGCGCTTTCTCGCATAGGCGGACTTTGCGTCGTCCGGATCGATGCCCTCGGTTTCGGCAAGGCGCTTGGCGGCAGCCATTTGCTCGGCGAGCTGGATTTCCTCCTCCGCGCTCAACAGGGGAACGCGTCCGATTTCCTTGAGGTAAATCTTGACTGGGTCGTCGATGGCAATCCCCTCGGTGGAAAGCGAAATGTCAATGGTTTCCGCGCTTAAATCGTCGTCGCCCGCAACGAGCAGCAGCGGATCGTCGGGGATGATGTCGTCAATGATTTCGATGTTGAAATTCGCACAGCTGTCATAGAAGGTTTCCATCTGATCCACGTCGAAGTCGAGCTTTTCCAGCGCGTCGGTGACCTCCTTGGCGGTGAGCTTGCCGTTTGCCCTGCCCTGATCCATCAGGCTGTCGATGATGTTCTTTTTGTCGCTTGCGCTCATAATGACCGTTCCTTTCTGTATACACCGGCGTGCCGGCATCCTTCCATATCGTTAGGGCAACACCACACAATTCGCGCCTACGGCTTGGCGCACATCTCGCTTGCATAAATTCCGTCATTTTCCCCCAAAAGCCCTTGCAGAGGCGTAATCCTTGCGAGGGAACAGC
This sequence comes from Oscillospiraceae bacterium, assembly GCA_047602575.1. Lineage (GTDB taxonomy): Bacteria > Bacillota > Clostridia > Oscillospirales > Ruminococcaceae > UBA1366. The sequence continues at coordinate 956,133 of JASGGY010000003.1, read as the reverse complement.
CTTGCTGCGGCCTTTTTGAGCAAACTGACGTAACTTCTGGCTGCGCGATCTGCGCACCAGAATTGCGCGGTGATGCTCTATTTCAGCTTGCTGCGCAGTTTGCTGCGCAAGGCTTCCAGATCGATTTCGCCGCCGGCGGGGGAAGCCTTTTCCCGCTCGTCAAGCAAGATGCGTATATAGTCCGCGGCAACCTCCGCGGTTATCGGAATTTCACGGTTTAAGTTGATGATTTCGGATATTTTGCCCATTTCGGCGGCTGAAAATTCACCGCCGAACGCGGAAATTGAAATATTCCCCGTGCTTTTTAGCTTTTCCAGCAGGCTTATGTAAATTTTTTGGTAAATTTCCGTCGGGAAGCAGTCCGGCGTAAGCTTCTGCGCGAGTTCAATGTGCTTATCGGGATTCCGGAACAGGTAGTGGAGCAGCCCCTTCTGTGCCCGTGCGAGCTTCGGGTTACGCAAGCCATCGGCAAGCTGTGCAGGCTGCCCCGCAGCGGAAAACGTCGCGGTGCGTTGCCAGTCCTTCTTGCTTTGTGCGGACATGCGTTTTTTGATCAGTGCGGCGACCTCCGCTTCGGCGGTTGTGCGGTTGATCTGATAATTTTCCGCCAGACGGGAGATGTAAACGTCCCGCTCAACCTTGCTGTGCAGCTCGGAAATCACGGCAAACGCGCGCTTTAAGAACTCGATTTTGCCCAGATCCGTGCCCATGTCAAGCCCCTGCTCGCAGTTTTTGAGTGCGAATGTTGTCGCACCCTCGGACTTGTCAATCAGGTTGCGGAAATGCGGCGTTCCGAATTTGCGGATGTACTCATCGGGGTCTTTTGCGTCGCTGACGGTGACGATGCGCGTGCGCAGCCCCACATCGCCGAGGATGCCGACCGCCTTCTGCGTGGCTTTCTGCCCGGCGGTGTCCGCATCGAAGCACAGCACAACCTCGTCGGCATATTGCAGCATCAGTCGCGCGTGCTCGGGCGTAATCGCCGTTCCGCAGGTTGCCACGGCAGTTTCAAATCCCGCCTGGTGCAGGGAAATCACATCCATATTGCCCTCGCACAGGATCAGGCGCTTTTCCTTGGCGGCGGTGTTTTTGGCGAAATTGAGCGCGAACAGAAATTTGTTTTTCTGATAAACCGGCGTTTCGCGGGAGTTTAAATATTTGCGCGGATCGTCCGCGGAAAGCGTGCGCCCGCCGAACGCGATGATATTGCCCCGCAGGTCAAAGAACGGGAACATCACGCGGTTTTTGAAAAAGTCAAAATAATTCCCGCTTTTTCCGGCGGAAATCAGCGACGCATCCTCCAGCTCGCTCTGCGAAAAGCCCTCCGCCAGCAGATGATCCCTGAGTGTCGTCCAGTGGTCGTCGGCATAGCCCAGCCCGAAGTGCTTGATGGTTTCCGGCGACAGACCGCGCCCTAAGAGATACTCCAGTCCCGCTTTGCCCTGCGGGGTTTTCAGTGCCGCATAAAAGAACCGCGCGGCGGCTTTGTTCGCTTCATAAATGCGCTGGCGGCGTTGCGAAAAGCCGTCGCCCCGCGACAAATCCTCCGGCATGGATATCCCGCTGTTTTCCGCGAGCATCCGCACCGATTCGATATAGCTTAGGTTTGAAATCCGCGACACGAACGTGATCACGTCGCCCCCCGCTCCGCAGCCGAAGCAATAGAAGCTCTGTGTGTCCGGATACACCGTACACGACGGCGTGCGCTCGGAGTGAAACGGGCACAGGCATTTATAAAGCCGCCCCGCGCGTTTGAGCTGTGCATACCGTGACATCACGTCGTGGATGGGATTGGCGTCCTTGACGCGCTCAAGAAAATCTTCTGATAACATCATACACCTTTTCGGGTTTCGGGGTCGTGGTACGGACGGGGTGCTATAGCCTTGACCAGCCCTTCGGAATGAAAAGCTCCTCAAAAACGGAAATCGCGTAGCCGTCGGTCATGCCGGCGACATAATCGCACACAGCGCGTTCCTTGCCGAAGCGCTCCGCCAAGCGCAGGTAATCCGCGGGCAGCGCGTCGGGGTTTGCGCAGAAATGCTCGTAGAGCTTTGCGATCATGCTTTTCGCCTTGACCTCCTCGGACTTGCATAAGGGATTGCGGTAAACAGATTCAAACATGAATTTGTGAAGCTGTTCGTGGGCGGCAAGGGTCTGCCCGTCCATACCGATGTCCGCCGCGCCGTGGTTAATGACCGCGGTGACAAGGGTCGTGATGCGCGCGGATTTATTTTGCCCAAGAACCGCTTTGATATCGGCGGGGATATCGTCCTCCCGCAAAACACCCGCGCGGATGGAATCGTCGATGTCGTGGTTGATATAGCCGATCACGTCGGCGAGCCTGACAACGCGCCCCTCGCGGGTTTGCGCGGTCTGGTTGGTGTGCGTGAGAATCCCGTCGCGCACCTCGGCGGTGAGGTTTAAGCCCCTGCCGTCGTTTTCTATGTAATCCACCGTGCGCAGGCTTTGCTCGTAATGCCGGAAGCCGTCAGGACAGAGGCGGTTGAGCTCCTGTTCGCCGGCGTGCCCAAAGGGCGTATGCCCCAAGTCATGCCCCAGCGCGATGGCTTCGGTCAGATCCTCGTTGAGTGCGAGCGCGCGGGAGATTGTGCGGGCAATCTGTGCGACTTCCAGCGTGTGGGTCAGCCGCGTGCGGTAATGGTCTCCGGCGGGGATGAGAAAAACCTGTGTCTTATGCTTGAGCCGCCGGAAGGACGTGGAGTGAATGATCCGGTCGCGGTCACGCTGAAATTCTGTGCGCAGCGGACACTTGTCCTGCGGGATGCGCCTGCCCGCCGACTGTGAGGCGCGTGCGGCAAGCGCGCAGAGCGTCTGCTCCTCCAGCTGTTCGGTGCGTTCGCGGGGCAGCAATGCGGACATGGTATTCCCCCTTTACATAAAATCCACTAAAAGAATATACCATTCCCGTTCGTCCGACTCCTTGTTTTTCGCGCAGATGGCACAAAAATTCAGACAACGGCACAAATTATTCGTCAAAAACCGCGAAAACTTTATTGATTTCCGACAAATGCGCCTGCCCGTTGGTTGCGTTGGCAAGCGCCTTAACAAACGCGTCCGCGTCCTGTACGCGGATGTGCAGACGCATTGTCACCGATGCGGCGAACTCCTCGGAAACGACCTTTGCCCCGCAAGCCGCCGCCGTTGCGGCAATGCGCCCGTAGAGCGTGTAGTCCGCGCAAAGCTCAAACAAGACCGCTTCGTGATAAGTAACCGGCTTTGCCGCGTCAACCGCAAGCTTCGCCGCATGGGAATACGCCCGCACAAGCCCGCCGCCGCCGAGCAGAATGCCGCCAAAATAACGCGTGACGATCACGCAGACATCCGTCAGTCCCTCTTTTTTCAGCACCTCGAGCACCGGTGCGCCCGCCGTTCCCTGCGGCTCGCCGTCGTCGGTAAAGCGCGTGGTGTTCCCCGCGCGCAGGAGGTAGGCATAGACGCTGTGCCGGGCTTTCCGGTGCGCGGCGCGGGTCTGCGCGATGAAAGCAGCCGCTTCCTCGTCGGACACAACCGGCGCGATGCTGCCGATGAATTCGGATTTTTTTTCAATAAACGCTGCTTCCGCGCACCCGCTCACCGTCCGATAACCCACGCCGCCCCCTCCTAACCCCTGCATTCCTATCCCCTAAAGAAAGCGGACGGATGTGAATCCGCCCGTTGTTCTTACTTATTGAGGTTAAAGCGCTTTTTGAAGCGGTCAACACGTCCGCCGGTGTCGATCAGTTTCTGCTTGCCGGTGAAAAATGGGTGGCACTTCGAGCAGATTTCGACCTTGATTGCCTTTTTGGTGGAGCCGATTTCCATGACATTGCCGCAGGCACAGGTGATGGTAGTCTGCTCATACTTCGGATGAATGCCTTCTTTCATCATCGTTCCTCCTTTCTAAACGAAATTTATGACTCATAGAAGCCCATCATTTCAGTTCAGACAGTAGTTCTATGCAGTGTTCGTTACGGAAAGACATTATACCACAGTTTTTTAGAAATTGCAAGCCTTTTTCAAAATAAAATTCTCGCTTGCGGATAAATCCGAATCCTTACGCAGAATGTCAAAAAATATCAGAAAAATTTATGTTTTCTGACATCTTTTATTTTGGTTTTTTCTATGTTATAATAGAATCAGGATATTCTACGATGCGAAGGATGTGTATCATTATGGCAAAAAAACCCCTCTACAAGCGGCTCAAATACAAAAATATTATCATCACCCTTGCGGGGCTGATCTTGTTGATTATGATCATTTCCGCGGCGTGCGGGCATAGGTCCGACGGCGAGGACGACGCGGATTCCTCGAAAGCATCTCCCCAAAGCAGCAAACAAGACAGTGAAAGCTCCAAGGTGACAGAGCTGAAGCTGCCGAAAACCAATTATAAATACGAGAGCGTTGAGAACGACAGGCAGCTGACCTCCGGTGAGCTGGTTCTGGTCAACAAAGATCATACATACACCGCCAAGGCAAGCGATCTCGACGACGCAACCAAATACCGCAAAAACGCGGAGGGCACGAAGGTGTTTAAATCCGCGGGCAGTACGGTTCAGGTGAAAACCGGCATCACCGCCGCGCTCAACGGCATGTTCTCCGATTTTAACGACGAAACCGGCATCCACGATGTGGAGCTTGTCACCGCCGCATCCGGCAAGGCAGCAAAGAACAGCACCAACGAGAACGAAACCGGTTATGCGTTCGATATGAAAATCTACAGCGACAGCGATGTAACAAGCGATTTTACCGGCACGGGCGAGTATGCGTGGCTGCTCCAGAATTGCCAGAACTACGGCTTTATCGTGCGCTACCCCGACGGGAAGAAGGATCTGACAGGCAGCGATTATAAACCCGCGCACCTGCGTTATGTGGGGCTTCCCCACGCGCTGATCATGACGGAAAAGGGCTGGTGCCTTGAGGAATATCTCGAGAAGGTCAAGGACTATTCCTACGACAACCCGCTGACGTATATCGATACCGACGGCATTTCCTACGCGGTGTATTACACCAAAGCAGGCGACAATACCACAAACGTGAAAATCCCGCAGTACGACGACGGCACGGACTATAACTACACCATCTCAGGAAACAACGCCGACGGCTTCATCGTCACCGTCAACCTCACCGTCCGGTCGGAACCCGAAACACCGACTTCCGACGACGCTTCCGCACAATAAACTTTTTGATGAAAATCTCCTGCCGGTCAGGGGATTTTCTTGGCGTTCGGTGATATTGCTTGGCAAAACGCCCATACTATGGTTATCGATAAGACCACGCATCAGAAAGGAAGATTGCCCCATGTCAGAATGCATACACGACTGCGCAAGCTGCGGCGAAAGCTGCGCGCAAAAGGAAATCCCGAAGCTTGCACCCCATCCCCACAGCAGCATCAAGCGCGTTATCGCCGTTGTCAGCGGAAAAGGCGGCGTGGGCAAATCCCTCGTCACCGCCATGCTCGCCGTGCTGGCGAACCGCAACGGCTTTCAGACCGCCGTGCTTGACGCGGACGTGACCGGCCCGTCCGTGCCGCAGGCGTTCGGCATTCACGAAAAGGCGGAGGGCACTGAGGATGCGATTCTGCCCGCCGTGACCAAGACGGGGCTGAAGCTGATGTCCGTCAACCTCCTGCTCGAGGACGCAACCGAACCGGTCGTCTGGCGTGGTCCGGTGATCGCGGGTGCGGTGAAGCAGTTCTGGCAGGATGTTCTTTGGGAGAATGTGGACTATCTGTTCATTGATATGCCGCCGGGCACGGGCGATGTGCCGCTGACGGTGTTTCAGTCACTGCCGGTGGACGGCATTGTTATTGTGACCACCCCGCAGGAGCTGGTTTCGATGATCGTGGGCAAGGCGGTGAAAATGGCGCAGATGCTGCACATTCCAATTCTGGGGCTGGTGGAAAACATGAGCTATGTGGAATGCCCGCACTGCGGCGAGCGGCTGCGCATTTACGGCGAGGGGCATTCCGCCGAAGCTGCCGCGCAGTGCGAAAGCAAGCTGCTTGCACAGATTCCCGTCACGCCGGAGCTGGCAGCACAGGTGGACAAAGGACTGATCGAGCTGTTCGAGGGCAGCTGGCTGGACGATGCGGCGGAGGAGATTTTCAGCTGCCTGCCGGTTTGACACCGTTTTTCAACAGAATCACCCATCTTTCATGCGAATGTATACAAAACGGTGTAACTTTGTTACAATTGGATTTCAAATACGCCTGCGGCATTGATTTTAAGAAACGAGTGTGCTATAATTGCTTATAACAGCGGGAACAGTATCTCACCGCTTCAGGGAACAACGCTTTTGCGCGCAACATGAAAAATGACAGATGCCGCGCAAGGGTTTTTTGACAAATAGAAAGGATTGGTTGTACCAGCATGAGCAAAAGCATAGATCTTGATCAGCTCCGCTTTTCCGAGGACGGAAGTGGTGCGGCGACGGGTAGTGCTTCCGGAGAGAAAGCCCCCGCCGGAAAGAGCGATATGGCGCGTAAGATTGCCGAAAGTCTGGCTGACGAGCGCCCCGCCCAAGCGGCTTCCCCCGTTTACCGCGTAAGCGACTTCCAGAAGAAAACGACTGCCCAGACCGCATATGCCGCAAGACCCGCAAGCACGCCACAGCGGACGGCTTACCGCGTCAAGCCCGCCCCGACAAAGCAGGCACCCCGCCGAAAAAAAGGCGCGGGGAAGCTGGTTGCCGGCATCATCGGCGGTTTTCTCCTCGTGGCGGTGGTGGGTGTGTATGTCACTGGGTATTTTATGACCAAGGACAAGTTCCTACCCGATACAACGATCAACGGCGTGGCGGTCGGTTCTAAAACCCTTGACGAGGCAATCTCGGCGGTATCTGAAAAGACCGAAGCCCCCGCAGACATCACGTTCACCAAATCCGACGGGTCACAAATCCGGCTGGCGGCGGCGGACATTGATTACAAGCTTGACACCAAAGCAAAACTCACCGAGCTATTCAACAACCAGAACCATGTTCTGTGGTTCGGCAGCCTGTTCCACGGAACAAGCTCCACCGCCGAATTCACGGCAAGCTATAATAAAGAAAAGCTGAAAAGCCTGATCAACACCACGGACTGGGGCGACAAAGCACCGGTTGACGCTTACATAAAGCTGACCAAGGACGGCTACACCATCGTTGACGCGGTGGACGGCGACAAGGTTGACGCGGCAAAGCTTGCGGATTACGCGATTACGCAGCTTGACAACGAGATTTACACCGTGGACATCGCGGCGTCCGGCTCGGGGCAGGCGGCGGACATCCAAACCGATGATCTGGAGCCCCAGCTGAAAAAGCTCAACGCAATTTACAATTTAAAAATCATTTATGACTTTGACTACACCACGGAAACCCTCAGTGGCAAGACGCTCATGGGTATGGTGACGCTGACCGACACCGGCTACGAGGTGGACAAGGACAAGGTCATGGCGTATGTGGAAACGCTGTCGAAAAAATACGACACCTACGGCACGGACCGGAAATTTCACAGCACCTCGCGCGGCGACATCACCGTTCCCGCGGGCAAGGGCTGCTACGGCTGGTGGATTGATCAGGAGAAAACCCGCGACGCGTTGGTTGCGCTGATTGAAAAGGGCGAAGACGCGACGGTTGATCCGGTTTATTACAAGAGTGCGTACTCCGACTTCCTCTATGTCGGCGACGAGAAAACCCGCACCGCGGAAAGCGACATCGGCGATACCTATATGGAGGTTGACCTGAAAAAACAGCACGGCTGGTACTATGTCAAGGGTAAGCTGAAGTGGGAGTTCGACGTAGTATCCGGACTGCCTACCAAGGAACGCAACACCCCCGGCGGCGTTTATAAGCTCTGGTACAAAGAGCGCGGCAGATACCTCACGGACGACGCAAAAACCTATCACACACGCGTGGAATATTGGAACAACATCAGTACATTTGGCATCGGCTTCCACGACGCGACCTGGCAGTACGGACATTTCGGCGGCGACCGTTATAAGACCAACGGCTCGCACGGCTGCCTGAATATGTCCATGGACGACGCAAAATATGTTTGGGAAAACATCGACATCGGCACACCGGTTGTTATGTATTGGTAAATTAAAATCACAGCGCTCCGTCTGGATTAGGCGGGACGCTGGTTTTTTGCATATGAATAATATAAAAAATTACATTTGAAGGGAATATCAATAATAATACTATAAAAATAAAAATCAATATATCATTGAAATACATAAAACCATCTGGTGTAATATAAGTATAATTATGGTGGAGGTAGTAATCGTGAACAAAAAATTGTAAGTTCTTTCTAATCGCGGCGTTCAGTATGGGGTACTTTACATCCTGGGGCAATGTTGCTTATGCAACCGATTCTAATTTCATCAAGGTAGATGATAATAATGTCGAAAGTTTAATTGAAACAGTCGCTCAGGACTGGGCAGAAACAACAAATCCTGAAATTTCTTTATATGTGAGCGATATTGTTAGGATTAACACACCGGATTCCAGCCAAGTACAATATGCTGCTTCGTATTACCATGATACAACACCGTATGGCTATGTTGTGATAGGCAGCTATAATAATGACATGACGGTGATGGAAGCGAGTATCGTCAAGGGAAGAGAAGGTCTTTATACCGATATTGTCGATGATATTATCGACACAACAAAAAAATCCAGAAAAGAATTTGTAATCGACAAAGAGATTGTAAAAGTTGCGCCCTTGGAATATGCGTTAAAGTATACAGACAAGCAAGGGAAAAAACATATAACCGATAATTATGGTACTGATTATAGTAATAATAAACAACTAGTTGCATCGACCGAATATAGCTCTCCTGGGTCAATATTTATTCCTAAACAAAATTGGAAATCAACCGAGTACAAAGTAGATTCATCTTCACAGATTATACTTGATAAATATACAAAAAGAATGGGTTTGATCGATGAGCAAACAGTTGAAAGTTATACAAATAAATATGCTTGTTCTGTTCAAGCGTTATTACAAATAGCTTTTATGGAAGGATTGACAGATATCAGAAAAAGCAATGTGATAAATGCGTATAATAAATTATGGGAATAATTCAAAATAGAAACATACGAAACGGTAAATGGGGTACAACATGGCTCAGGATACGTTGACAAGTGTGCAAAAGGGTTTGTAAAATATGCACAGGAAAAGGGATATACAGGAACTGTTTTCAAAGGCGTTGAAACAAATCCCTCTGTTGCTTGGATCAAAGATAAGCTGGAATTCAACCGACCAATCTTAATGGGTTATTCGATTAACGTAGATGGGACGGAAGCGGGGCATGGAATATCAATACTGGGGTACATGAGTGCAAAAAAAGTATCGAGCGGTAATACGTGGAATTATTTAATGGTCTATAATAGCTGGGATGATTCGCCTTGTTATCTAAATTACACATGTGTTGACTTGATATATTGCGCAGCATCGTATTTTTGGGTTAAATAAACATAAGGGGTGTATATATGAAAAAAATATCAATCATTTTTATGCTCGTTGTTTTTCTGGTGTTGGCTGGGTGCGATTCTCAGCGGGAAAACTCCAGCGAAACAGTGACTGTGGGCTCGCATATGAATGTGCTCACCGGAAAAATCGTTGAAATAAAAGATGGCAACGTGATTCGGATTGAAATCACGAAGGAACGCGGCGGTTTTCAGGTAGAAGACCAAGTGCTTCTTCAATACAGAACATTTTCTTATGTTTTTAACGATGCAGAGGGGAAGGTGCTCGCCAAAGAGCCTACATTGAATGATGAAGTCAGTGCGCAGTTCTGGCCAAGTAATGTGTCGCAAAAGGATGGTTATGCCTACATTGAAGATGCTACTGTAGACAAGTTCGTTGACGAGTAAGCGTGGATTGTTTCAAAAAACACGGGCAATCAGATATCAAGAATAAAAATCGCAGCGCCCCGTCTGAAAAGGCGGGGCGCTGTTTTTGCGCATCGGCGCGCGAATCTGCGGGTATTGAAATTGCACAATCAGCCCTGTGTCCGTTTGATTGGACACAGGGCTGATTTGATTGGAGAAGCTGCACTTAGCTGTTGAACTTGATTGCAGCCTGTGCCGCAGCCAGTCTTGCGATCGGCACGCGGAACGGTGAGCAGGATACATAGGTCAGTCCGAGCTTGTGGCAGAACTCAACGGAGGACGGGTCGCCGCCGTGCTCGCCGCAGATGCCGACATGCATATCAGGGCGAACGCCCTTGCCGAGCTTGATGGACATTTCCATCAGCTTGCCGACGCCGGTCTGGTCGAGCTTTGCAAACGGGTCGTTCTCGAAGATCTTGGTATCATAATATGCGTTGAGGAACTTGCCCGCGTCATCTCTTGAGAAACCAAACGTCATCTGGGTCAGGTCGTTTGTGCCGAAGCAGAAGAACTCTGCTTCTTTCGCGATATCGTCTGCGGTCAGGCACGCTCTGGGAATCTCGATCATCGTGCCGACTTCATACTTGAGGGTAGCGCCGCTCTCGGCGATGACAGCGTCAGCGGTCTTGACAACGATGTCCTTGACGAACTTCAGCTCTTTTACCTCGCCAACCAGCGGGATCATGATTTCGGGAACAATCGTCCAGTCGGGATGTGCCTTGGAAACCGCAATCGCTGCCTTGATGACTGCCTTGGTCTGCATTACGGCGATTTCGGGATAGGTTACGGTCAGACGGCAGCCGCGGTGACCCATCATGGGGTTGAACTCGTGGAGGGAAGCGATGATGTCCTTGATGGTTTCAACGCTCTTGCCCTGTGCGTCAGCCAGTGCCTTGATGTCTGCTTCCTCGGTGGGAACAAACTCATGCAGCGGCGGGTCGAGGAAACGGATTGTTACCGGGCAGCCCTCGAGTGCTTCGTAAAGCGCTTCAAAGTCAGCCTGCTGCATCGGCTCGATTTTCGCCAGTGCGCTTTCTCTCTCCTCAACCGTATCAGAGCAAATCATCTCTCTGAACGCACCAATTCTTGCGGGTTCAAAGAACATGTGCTCCGTGCGGCAAAGACCGATGCCCTCCGCGCCCAGCTCGCGTGCTTTCTTCGCGTCAGACGGCGTGTCGGCGTTGGTTCTTACCTTGAGAACTCTGTATTTGTCAGCCATAGCCATAATTCTGCCGAATTCGTTGGCAATGACAGCGTCAACGGTGGGGATCAGTCCGTCGTAGATATTACCGGTCGAACCGTCGATGGAAAGGAAATCGCCTTCTTTGAAGACTTTTCCGGCAAGCTCAAACTTCTTGTTTTCTTCGTCCATCTTGATTTCGCCGCAGCCGGATACGCAGCAAGTGCCCATGCCGCGTGCAACAACTGCCGCGTGGGAGGTCATGCCGCCGCGAACGGTGAGGATGCCCTGTGCTGCTTTCATGCCGGTGATGTCCTCAGGAGAGGTTTCCAGACGAACCAGAACAACCTTCTCGCCTTTTTCTGCCCAGGAAACCGCGTCGTCGGCGGTGAAAACAACCTTGCCGCAAGCCGCTCCGGGGGAAGCGCCGAGTCCCTTGCCGATGGGCTTGGTTGCCTTGAGCGCCTTCACGTCGAACTGGGGATGGAGGAGGGTGTCGAGGTTTCTCGGCTCGATCATGGCAACAGCGGTCTGCTCGGAGATCATGCCCTCGTCAACGAGGTCGCAGGCAATCTTAAGCGCTGCCTGTGCGGTTCTCTTGCCGTTTCTGGTCTGGAGCATATAGAGGGTTCTGTCCTCGATGGTGAACTCCATGTCCTGCATATCGCGGTAGTGATCTTCAAGACGGTTGCAGATGCCAACGAACTGCTCGAACACTTCAGGCATGATTTCTTTGAGCTGCTCGATTTTCTTCGGCGTTCTCACACCGGCAACAACGTCCTCGCCCTGTGCGTTCATCAAAAACTCGCCCATGAGCTTCTTCTCGCCGGTTGCGGGGTCGCGGGTGAATGCCACGCCCGTGCCGGAGGTTTCGCCCATGTTGCCGAATACCATCGCCTGAACGTTCACGGCAGTACCCCAAGAATAGGGAATGTCGTTGTCGCGGCGGTAAACGTTCGCACGCGGGTTGTTCCAGGAACGGAACACGGCCTTGATCGCGCCCATGAGCTGCTCTTTCGGGTCGGACGGGAAGTCAGAGCCGATTTTCGACTTGTATTCCGCCTTGAACTGTGTGGCAAGTTTCTTGAGGTCGGCGGCATCAAGATCGGTGTCCTGCGTAACGCCCTTTTCTTCCTTCATCTTGTCGATAAGCTCTTCAAAGAATTTCTTGCCGACTTCCATAACCACGTCGGAATACATCTGGATAAACCGGCGGTAGGAGTCGTAAGCGAAACGTGCGTTGTTGGTTTTTTCGGCGAACGCTTCCACAACGGTGTCGTTGAGACCGAGGTTGAGGATGGTGTCCATCATGCCGGGCATGGATGCGCGCGCGCCCGAACGAACGGAAACGAGGAGCGGATTTTCGAGATCGCCGAATTTCTTTCCGGTGATGGCTTCCATCTTGACGATGTATTCCATGATTTCAGCCTGAATATCATCGTTGATTTTTTCGCCGTCTTCGTAATACTGGGTGCAGGCTTCGGTGGAGATGGTGAAGCCCTGGGGAACAGGCATTCCAAGATTGGTCATTTCGGCGAGGTTGGCACCCTTGCCGCCGAGAAGCTCTTTCATCTTGCCGTTGCCCTCGGAGAACAGGTAAACGAACTTTTTGCTCATTGGTTTTCTACCTCCAAAAAATGTTTTCCGTCAGACAGGGGGTTGTTTCGTGCGGACGTTTTCGCGGCGCTTCCGAAAATTTCCACGCGCAAAAACGTGGCAGCGCGGAATTGAGCCATGCCGTCACGGAGATGCTACTATTATACCAGAAATAAAACGGGATTTCCATAGTTTTTTAAAAAATTAACAAAAAAATCTGAAAAAAATCGGGGCGAAAACTGCTTGAAATTTGCACATACCGTACAAAATCAGCCGCCGGTCAGTCGAGAATGCTCTTGACCGGCGCGTTGCGGCGCGCGATTTTTTTCGGCTCGGCGGGCGTGCAGGAGCGTGAGCGTTTTCATCAGCGCACAGCCGAAGGCGATGAGGGTGATCAGCGCGGCGGGGTAATAAGCGAGCATATAATGCCGGTCGGCGTGCTGATAGGCGGGATCAACGGCGTTCTGTGCGATGTAGTTTTTCACGGGGGTGATGATTTTATTCGCGGCGCTCAGAAATGTCGCCATCGCTGGAAGGCTCACCACAAACGCCGTGATGTACAGGCGCAGCCAAGAGAGGATGTAAACTACGGTAAAAAGCGCCACGCCCACGAGTGTCAGCACCGTCAGCGCGTGCAGGTTGACGGACTTTGCGACCTCGGTGTCGGTGGAGAGGATCTCCTGCCGCACGGCGATGAGGGTGATGCCGCCGCAGAACAGAACGCTCCAGAGATAGGGCGCCGTCATGATGAGCTTTAACAGCAAATACGCGCGGCTTTCGCTTTTGCGCAGCTTTTTCGCGGCGCGGCTCGGCGCGGGCGCTTCGCGCAGCGCGGCTTCCTGAAGTTCGCGTGCTTTCTGTTCCGCGTTTTGTTTTTCCTTCTGTTTCCTGAGGCGATCCTTTTTACCCATGTTCCGCACAATCCTTTTTTATTCAAAATCGTTAAAATTGCTTATTCTATAAAAATAAAACCATATCGCGATCCATGCGCGTGTTTGCGCGCGAAAAACCCGCGGTACCAATTTATTATAGCACAGATTGCCGTTGCAATACAAGTCCTTTTTGTCTGCGCAGCCAATGAAAATAATACTGAATCCGCGCGCGGAATTTTCAAAGCGCATCCGTGAATGCTAGAAAAGTCAAACGCGCTGCGATCTGCGCGGGTTCAGAAAATTCCGTTTCTTTTTTTCAAAAAAACCCATGCGCCATACCTTTATTAAAATGCGACCGGGTTTAAGAGAGAAACGTTCCGATGATGCGACATGGAAAGGACTGTAAGATTATGAGTACGACTGAAAAAGTCATTAAATCCGCGGCGGCGGTTTTGTGCGCGGTGCTGCTGGCGGCACTCGCGGCGGTGGGGTATTACCGGATTGTGACACCTGACCGCTTCTGGGTGCGCGGCGGGCAGACACTGGAAATCCCGTCGCGGTTCTCGATCACGGCAAAGCCCGCACAGCCGGCGGCGGTACAAGCGGACGCGGCGCGGCAGAGCGCAGCCGGACACAGCACGCTGATGCTCTTTGGCATCATACCGATTAAAGAGGTAGAAACCCGTACCGCACAGGCGGCGATGCTCGTTCCCGGCGGGCAGCCGTTCGGTATCAAGCTGATCACCGACGGCGTGATGGTTATCCGCACGGAAGAAATCGACGGCGTTTCGCCGGCGGAAGCGTGCGGCATTACGGTGGGGGACGTAATTGTTTCCGTCAACGGCGAGCGGATTACTTCCGGCGAAAATCTTTCCGCCGTCATTCGTGACAGCATGGGAAAAACCATGGAGGTTGACCTCAACCGCGGCGGCGAAGCAGTGGAAGTCAAGCTCACACCGGCGCTGCGGATGGGCGCTTACCGCGCGGGAATCTGGGTGCGCGATTCGACCGCTGGTGTGGGAACGGTGACATTTTACGATCCGGCAAGCGGTATATTCGGCGGGCTCGGGCATCCCGTCTGTGACGCGGACACCGGCGAGCTGATCCCGATCCGCAGCGGCGCGGTTTCGGATGTGGACATCGTGTCATTCAGCAAAAGTGCCAACGGCGCGCCCGGCGAGCTGGTGGGCAACTTCACCTCGCCGCGTTCGGTGGGTTCGATTCTGCGCAACACGAACTGCGGTGTGTTCGGCTTCCTCAACCGCACGCCGTCCGAATCCCAGCCGGTGGAAATGGCACTGCGGCAGGAAATCCAGACCGGCGACGCGACCATGCTCACCACCATTGACGGGCACACGCCGCACGCCTATGCCATCCGCATCGAAAGCATTAATCTAAGCGGCAGTGATTCCAAGAACATGGTCATCCGTGTTACGGACAAAGCGCTGCTCGCCCAGACCGGCGGCATTTTGCAGGGCATGAGCGGCAGCCCGATTCTCCAGAACGGCAGGCTCATCGGCGCGGTGACCCACGTTTTTGTGAAAGACCCTACCATGGGCTACGCGGTCTTTGCCGACGCGATGTACGACCAGACACAGGAGCTTGCGCTCGAACAGGCGGGCTGATGTTTTTTCAGACTATAGATAAGCCTTCCCAAAGGGGGCGTTGCCCCCTCTGGACTCCCTCGCCAAGAGGGTAAAGCTGTCGTGCGCGACAGCTACGGACCCTTTGGAAACCCGTTGTTTTGTGGATTGGACTTTGTGTTTCTTAGCGAATCTGTGCTTTCGCTACGGCTTTGTGATTTCAATGCGGCGCTCGAAAGATGAGCAGATACTTTATCTTCAAAGTGGGCGTTTTCGATGAGAAAGCGCTTCTTTTTTTCCGCTTCGACCTGCTGCGCGATTGGGCAAATAAGTTCGTCACGATATGACAAATTATGACATTGACAGCGCTGATAAATTGTGATATCATTTGTAAAAATATGAAATCTGTCGAATTACCTGATTTTACTGTAATATTTCAGACAAATATGACGGATGGTAATATTTAAAGTCGAAGCGTTGTTTGTTGTGTAGAAAAAAAGCAAAAAAAAACTGGTATTTTTTGCAAAAACCCCTTGCAATTTCTCTAGAAGTATGTTAATATATGGAAGTAGTAAAAAATAAACGGAGGTATCAATGATGACAAACAAGGTAAAAATTCTCATTGGCGACGACAGCGCGGAATACGGGGTGGCGTGTGCGAACACGCTGCGCTCGATGGGATTCTATGTGCTGGCTAGACCGAAGGACGGGCTGATTCTGTTTGACGCAATCAAAAACGAAATGCCCGATGTGGTGATCGTGGAAGCGGTCATGCCCAACCTCGACGCGGTGGAGCTGATCAAAAAGGTGAAAGCAAGCGCTTACAAAAAGCCGACCTTCATCGTATCAAGCCCCTATGACAACCCGTTCATGGAGCGGCAGGTGATGGAAAACGGCGCGGCGTACTTCATGCTCAAGCCCTTTGACATGAAGGTGCTTGCCGACCGGATCAACGCGCTAATGGGGACAGGCTTTGATCCCGACCATGCGGGTGCCAAGCCGGTGGCGAATCTGGATGTGATTGTCACCGACATCATCCACCAGATCGGCGTTCCCGCACACATCAAAGGCTATCATTACCTGCGCGAGGCAATCATCCAGTCGGTGAAGGACAACGAAATGCTCGAGAGCGTGACAAAGCTACTCTATCCGTCGGTCGCAAAAAAATTCGCGACGACCTCCTCGCGTGTGGAGCGCGCCATCCGCCACGCGATTGAAATCGCATGGGATCGCGGCGACATCGACACCCTCAACAGCTTTTTCGGCTACACCGTCAACACCGGCAAGGGCAAGCCGACCAACAGCGAGTTTGTCGCACTGATCACCGACAAAATCAAGCTCAAATATCGCGATATGCTGCCCGCCTGACAGCGCTTCCAGCCCCTTTTACTTGTGGCATCTGCGGATGTTCACATAGACTCCTTCCATATTTTTTCCCACATAGGGAAGCCCTCCCGTAACAACGAGAGGGCGTTTCTTTTTTTGTATACAAATTATTTCAAAGGGCATACCAAATGAATGGGTACTGTTGAAAATCACCGTTTTTGTGTATTCAAAATGCCGTAGATTCGTTAAATCGGGGAAATTTGCAGGAATCGAAAAAACATCTTGCAAAATGCACGGCAATCGTATATAATGTATTACTGGGAGCCGGTGCAGTACCGGCAGTGATAAGTGGGTATGGAGGAAACAGAATTTATGAAATTTTCACAGATGACCAAGGAACAGCTCGCGGCTTGTTACGCGGAAGAGCAATCGCGCTTTGCCGCATTTAAGGCACAGGACTTAAAGCTCGATATGTCGCGCGGAAAGCCCGCGCCGGAGCAGCTTGACACGGCGGCGGGTCTGCTGGACGCGCTGAAAAGCGGGGATATGCTTGCCGCAGCCGACGGCACGGACGCCCGCAACTACGGCGGGCTGGATGGCATTCCCGAAGCAAAGGCGCTCTTTGCGGAAATGATGGGCGTTGCGCCGGACGAGATTTTTGTCGGCGGAAACTCAAGCCTCAACCTGATGTACGACGCGGTGGCGAAGGCGCTGATTTTCGGCGTGGACGCGGCAAGCAAGCCGTGGGGCAAGTATGAGAAAATCAAGTGGCTGTGCATTGTGCCTGGCTATGACCGTCATTTTGCGATCTGCGAAAGCTTTGGTATTGAGATGGTGAACGTGCCGTTCAAGGGTACAGACCCCGATATGGACGCGATTGAAGCACTCGTTGCCGCCGACGAAGCCATCAAGGGCATCTGGTGCGTGCCGAAATACTCGAACCCCACCGGAACGACTTATTCCGACGACGCGGTGCGCCGGTTCGCGGCGCTCAAGCCAAAAGCGGCGGACTTCCGGATTTTTTGGGACAACGCTTACTGCGTGCATGATCTGACGGAAACGCCGGACAGCTTGCTGAATATTTTTGACGAATGCAAAAAGCTTGGCACAGAGGACATGGTTTACGCGTTCGGTTCAACTTCAAAAATCACCTTCGCCGGCGCCGGTGTTGCCGTTATGGCGTCGTCGAAAAAGAACCTTGCATTCTTGAAAGCCCTTGCAACCATTCAGACAATCGGTTACGACAAGGTCAACCAGCTCCGCCATGTGCGCTATTTCGGCAACTACGCCGGACTTCTCGCACAAATGGAAAAGCACAAATCACTCATCGCCCCCAAATTCGACGCGGTTCTCGAGATTCTTGAACAGGAAATCGCGCCCCTCGGCATCGGCACATGGCACAAGCCCAATGGCGGCTATTTCATCAGCCTCGACACCCCCGCCGGCTGCGCAAAACGCGTTGCCGCCCTCTGCAAAGAAGCCGGTGTCATCCTCACCCCCGCCGGCGCAACCTACCCCTACGGCATCGACCCTGCCGACGCAAACCTCAGAATCGCCCCCACCTACCCCTCCCCCGCCGAACTCACCCTCGCCACCCAAATCCTCTGCTCCGCCCTCAAAATTGCCGCGCTTGAAAAATTGATGTGACCTACTGGGGGTTTCACCCCCAGACCCCTGACAAAAGGGGGCGCTGCCCCCTCTTGACTCCCTCGCCAAAGGGTACAAGTACCCTTTGGAAACCCATTGTCGCGCATTTGGATGTCTGCTTTTCAACTGATTTGTGAGCGCGATAGTGATTTGTGGTGCTCATTGGGTTTTAGTTTGTGGGGTGGGGGAGTTTGTAGCGTTTTCTTACGTGTTGATTTGATCGCAACTATTTAAAGCCCATTTGCGGAATGCTCCGCAAATGGGCTTGTATGTTACTGATGGATGGAAATAAAATTATAGTATGTAAATTGATTGAATAGGAAAAAGCACATTTACGATACTCTCGCAAATGTGCTTTTTTTCACAACCTAAAACCGTTGAGCATCACAAAGCATTAACGCCCCACCATCCCGTCGCGCACAGCTCACTCCCCCACACAACAACGGGTTTCCAAAGGGTCAATTGACCCTTTGGCGAGGGAGTCAAGAGGGGGCAGCGCCCCCTTTTGTGGGGTACAGGGGCAACACCCCTGCATAAAGGTCACTTTGTATACCAATCTCGCAAAACGGTTTCGGCTTGTTTGAGATAGATGCCGAAGTCGCGGTCGAGGGGGGCTTTTTCGGGGGAGGGGAGTTTGGCGCGCCAGTCCCACCAGAAGAAGCCGGAGAACCAGGGTTCGTTCCAGAAGGTTTGCATGGCGGAGTTGTAGAAGTCTGCCTGTTCGCGTTCATCGATGGGCTTGTCGGGGCGGTTGTGGAAGTCCCACGGGTATTCGGTGCAGCCCTGCTCGTTGCGCACGCCGATTTCAGCGAACAGGATGGGCTTGCCGTATTTTTTGTGTGCTTGAAACAGCACCTGCTTTTTTTCTGCCCAGACCTTTTTCATTTGTTCCGGACTGTGGTCGTCGGGTGTTGAAACGCGGTAGTAGGCTGAAATGCCGACCACATCCACCGCATCGAGCCAGTTGAAGCGCAGCTCGTCGCCGTGGTTGACGTTGTGCATGAGGATGCCGGAGTAGACCTTGCGCACCTGTGCGATGTAGCGGCGGCAGTGTGCGTCCTGCGCGTCCATGCCTGCCATTTCGCAGCCTGTGCAGAGCATTTCGCAGCCGGTTTTTTCGGCGATTTCCGCGTAGTGGAGCATGAAGTTCGTGTACGACTTGAACCACGATACCCAGTATTCGGGGTTCTCGCCAGGGAAATCGATCCGCGCCCGCCACGCGCGGTCAAGGCAGTTGACAATCGGCTTTAAGCAAACCTTCATGCCGAGATTTTTTGCTTTTTGGATTGCGAACACCACGTCCTCGTCGCTCTGCGTGATGCCGAAGAGCGGGAAAATCCGCGTGGAGGAAAAGGTTTCCTGATATGCGTTGACTGCGATGCAGATCCAGTCCGTGCCGTTGCTGTGCAGACGCTCCATCGAGAAAATGCCGTCCTGTGACTGGAATTCCCCCTTTTTCGCGCACCAGCCCCATGTATAGCCCTTGCAGAAAAGCCTGTCCATTCTTACCCCGTTTCCGGAACGCCCGCGGACGCCCTGATAGATTCTTATCCATTATAACACAGCGCGGCGGAATTTCAAGGGGGAGATATTTCTGTTTTGTTTCGTTTTCATCACGCAAACCTTTTCGGAAAAATATCTAAAAAACCTCTTGCAAACACGTCCGTTATCGGTTATAATAAATTTAATATCGCAATTTCTATCACGATACCAGCCGGATTCCGGCGGATTGGAGCATTGTTATGCCAACAACTTCCACCCTTGTCAGCACACTTGCTGCGAACCTGAACATTTCTGCGGACAACCTCACCATGCTGGTCATCGCGGCACTGGGCGCGGTGTTTGTCATTCTCATCCTCTGTATCGCGTTTTTTGCACGCACGGGGAAGATTCTCGGCATTCTGAACGCACCGAAGCCCACACCGGCAGGCGGTTCATCCGCATTCCCGTTCCCTGTTTCCAACGGCATTGACGAGGAAACCGTCGCCGCCATCACCGCCGCCATCCTGGCTTATGAAGCAGAAAGCGGCAAGACCGTCACCATCAAGGGCATCCGCCGTTCGCGTGAGCAGCGTCCCGTCTGGGCGGCACAGGGACTTGCGGAGAACACAAGACCGTTCTAGCATCGAAGGGCAATGCTGCCAATGCACGCCTTTGGCTTGACGTACGGAATTGCTCATGAAAACGGATGGGGAAGCTTGTCTGTTCACACTAAAGATAAAAGTATAGGCTCATTTTGCGAGCACCCCAATGAAATAACAAAGCCATAGCTAAAACACAAATTAGCTAAGAAAAGCAATGTACAATTCATAAAACAATGGGTTTCCAAAGGGTACTTGTACCCTTTGGTGGGAGTGTGTCAATGCTGCCGTGCGCGGCAGCACGGGTGAAACCCTCTGACTAGGGTTTATCTACAGTCTGACCGGACGGGGAAAGCCTGTCCGTTTTTGTTTTTGTGAAAAAGAAAAGAGAGAATCGCATGGAAGAAAACCACAGCTTTTTTGCGCTCATGTCGCGGATGAAATACATCGCTCGCTGGGGGCTGATGCGCAACGCGGCAACGGAGAACGTCAGCGAACACAGCCTTGACACCGCGATGCTTGCACACCTGCTCGCGGTTTTACACAACACGCGCTACGGCGGCAGCGTCAGCCCGGAGCGGTGTGCGTTGCTGGCGGTTTATCATGACGCGACCGAAATCCTGACGGGGGATCTGCCCACACCGGTGAAGTATTACAACGCCGAGATCAAATCCGCGTATGCGCTCGTGGAAGAAAACGCGCGCGAGCAGCTTCTTTCGATGCTGCCCGCCGACATCGCGGACGCGTATCGCCCGCTGTTTGCCCACGCGCCGGAGGACGAGCAGGCGCACATTTTTGTCAAAGCCGCCGACAAGCTTTCCGCACTCGTGAAATGCGTGGAGGAGCGCGCCGCCGGGAACACCGACTTCTTGCGCGCGGAGGAAGCGACCCTGCGCGCGGTCAAAGCCATGCAGCTGCCCGAGGTCGAGGACTTCCTGCGGGAATTCCTCCCCGCCTACAGCAAGACGCTCGACGAACAGGCTTAAAACGCTTCTGATTTTCCAACCTTTGGCTTGCGCGCAAGTTTCACCAGCGCCGAAACCAGCACAACCGCGCAGATTCCGGTCAGCGCGCCGCCGGTGTCGATGCCGACATCGGTGACGGACGGGCTTCTGCCGTTGCTGAAATGCTGGTGAAATTCGTCCGACGCGGCGTAAACAAAGCAAAACGCCGTCGCCGCAGCAAACCGGAACAATCCCTTCTGCCGGCGCAGGGTCAGTGCCGCAAGCACACCCAGCACCATGTATTCCAGAAAATGCGAGCATTTACGCAGAATGTGGTCAAGCTGCGCGATCATGCTTTCGCGCTGGGGCTGGGGGTATTGGTGAAAGTCGTCAAACACCGTTTCGAGCGTCGTCTGTGCGGCATCACCGCTGACACCCTCGGACTCTGTTCCTGTCGCCGCCGAAAAGAGAAAGATGATCGTACACCAGAGCAGCGTGAGCAGGGCGAGCACAAGCTCCGCAGTGGTGCGTTTTTTCTGATGGTTCAATGGGATCACTCCTGTTGCGTATTTTTGTGTTGATTGGTAAAATGATGCTGCTTCTGAAATCCATATCTGTGACGGAGGACTTATGAAAACAAAACTGACAATCGTTGATTTCATTTTTGCCGGCGTGATGCTGGCGCTCGGTCTGATTGCGCGCTTCTACTTGTTCCCGATGATTTCGGGGGATTATACCGCGTTTCTCCAGCACTGGGTGGAGCACTTTGAAACAAACGGCGGATTTGCCGCGGTGGGCGACGACATCGGCGATTATTCCCCGATGTATTATTATATCCTTGCGGCGCTGACCTATCTGCCGCTGAAGTCCCTGTTTGCACTGAAGATGGTTTCGGTGCTGTTTGACATCGGATGCGCGGTGACGGCATTTTGCATTCTTTATAAAGCAGGCGCGCAGAAGAACCGCTGCTTTCTGGGTGCCGCCGCGGTGTTCCTGCTGCCGACGGCGATCCTCAATTCAGCGGCATGGGCGCAGTGCGACAGCATTTATACGCTGTTCCTGCTGCTGGGCTTGTATCAGCTCATCCGCGCAGGAAGAAGCGGATCGCTCAACGCGGGCATCTTTTTCGGCATCGCCTTTTCGTTTAAGCTGCAGGCGATTTTCCTGTTTCCGCTGTTTGCGCTGTTCTTGCTGAAAGAAAAACGTCGCTGGATTGAGAAGCTTTTCGCGGCGGTGATGATACCGGCAATGTATATTCTCTCGCTTGTTCCCGCCGTGCTTGCGGGCGGAAATTTCGTGCGTATGCTGATGGTTTATGTCAACCAGGCAAACGGCTATGCCCATCTGAATATGCACATCGCCAACATCTGGGCGCTCGTTGCGGATTCGCAGAATGTGATGCTCGGATCGGGCGGCGTGTTCCTTGCGGGTGCGGTTACACTCGCGGCGCTGTATTATTTCTGGGGAAAGCCTTTGGTATACAACGCAAAAACGCTGACCGCGCTGGCGTTGTTTTTCGCGCTGCTGATACCGTTTCTGCTGCCCTATATGCACGAGCGGTATTATTATCCCGCAGACATCATCGCCGTACTGTTTGCCGCACTGTATGCCAAACGTGCGTGGGTGCTTGCCGTGGTGCAGTTCTGCTCGTTTGAAGGATATATGTACTTCCTGCTCGGAGAGGACTTTGTTGACCTGAAACTTCTCGCCCTCGGCATTCTCGCCGCAATCGTCACCGCCGCCCTTGTCCTGCGCGACACCGCAAAGCCCCTGCCTTCCGCTCCCCTAAATCCGAATCCTTAAAAGGGCAGCACAAGCCGCACCTGCCGGGTGAATTCGTGCGGGGCGGGGGAAGCGGAAAGCTCGAACAGCCGCGCGGAAAGAACATCCAGCTGCGCAAGACGTGCGTTTTCCGGCGACGCGTCGGAAAGCTCTTTCAGAGAAGCGGAAATCAATGCGGCGTTGTTTTTCTTTGCAAGCGATAAGATTTCACGCCCGCGCTGGTTGAACGCCAGCACGCGGCGATGGGGGGGCAAGCAAAAGTCCTCCTTTTTATGCCCAGAACCGCAAACAGCATCACGCGCCGGATGCGGGCAAGGGTGATGTTCTTGGACTTGCAGCTTTCGGCAAGCGCCGCCGCGGTGGGCGGAAAGTCGCGCTGCACCGCGTCGTAAAGCCGGTCGGCAAGCTCGCGCGGGCAGTCCGGCACGGCGGCAAGCGCCTCGCGCGTCATGGAAACAAGCTTCCACAGAATCACCTTGTCAAGCTTCCGGAAGTCGCCGTATGCGCCCGCGTAGTCCGAAAGGGAGTACGGCAGCCACGCATCGGCACTTTCTCCCGCGCGCACCAGCGCCCGTACCGCCGAAGCCGACGCGAAGCCGTCCTGCGGCTGCTCTGCGTCATGCCGCGCACCCGCCCGCGCTACAGCGTGAGGAACCATGTGCGAATCCGTCGCCTCAAGCGCTTTGATGTATTCAATCGCCAGCGTGTTGTTCGGCGAAAGAAACACCTCTGCCAGCCGCTCGCTGTAAGCAATCGCCACGGTTTTAGAAAGCGCCGCGGGATAGGAATTCCCGGCGGTGAGAAAATTGCGCACCATCTCACTGTCCCTGAGCGCGGAAGCCGCGCGCGCCGCGTTTTCCAGTGTTTCGATGTCGGCGGTTTCCGCGCCGAACGAGAGCTGCTCCACCGTTCCCGCACCCAGCGCGTTGAGAATCTGCACTGCTGCAAGCGCAAACACCTCCGCCGACGCGCACGAAAACGGGCACGGCAGCTCGATGACAAGATCCGCACCGTTTTCCACCGCCTTGCGCGCGCGGTAATGCTTGTCGAGCAGCGCCGTTTCCCCGCGCTGGACGACATTTCCGCTCATGACGGCGACGATGTGTGTCGCACCGGCTGCACGCGTCTGGTCGATGTGGTACTGGTGACCGCGGTGAAAGGGATTGTATTCGGCGATGATACCGGCGATTTTCATGGTGTTCATCCTTTCGCGGTGAATTATGATACAAATCCGACTGCGGAAATTTTCATTTTATTCACGAAAAGTCACAAACGATTTGTTCCTAAGTTGTATAAAATGAAAAATTTTTCGGAAAGCCTTGAAATTTAAACCCTAATGTTATAATATAGAATAATGTGATGAATGTCAAGCTGTTATGAAAAGAAAACCGGCTGGGAAGATTGCTTTCCGGCTGTGTGTATTTTGGCACAAACAGCGTGGCGGATATACGAAAGGATGAAAAAAATGAAAATTCTGGTTGTCAATGCGGGCAGCTCCTCGCTGAAGTATCAGCTGCTGAATATGGAAAACGAGCAGGTGATCGCGAAGGGAAACTGTGACCGGATCGGCATCGACGGACACATTTCACACAAAACCTTTGACGGGCGTACATACGACGCGGACTGTTCGTTCCCCACGCACACCGAAGCCTTTGAGAAGCTGGTCGAGGTGCTGACCACGGGCGAAACCGCTGTGATTGCGAACATGAGCGAGATTTCCGCCGTCGGTCACCGCATCGTTCAGGGCGCCGAGGTGTTTGACAAGACCTGTATCGCGGACGACGCCGTCATCGACAAAATCGACGAGCTTGCGGAGCTTGCCCCCGTCCACAACCACGCCCACGCCCTTGCCCTGCGCGCCTGCAAAAAGGTTCTTCCGGTAAACGTGCCGCAGGTGGTTGTGTTCGACACGGCGTTCCATGCGACCATGCCGCGCAAGGCGTTCATGTTCGGGCTGCCTTATGAGTGCTACGAGCGCTTCCACGTGCGTAAATACGGTTTCCACGGCACAAGCCACCGCTTTGTTTCCGCGCGTCTGGCGGAAGCGATGGGCAAAAACATCAAGGATCTGAAAATTATCTCCTGCCACCTAGGAAACGGCTCGTCCATCACGGCGATCGACGGCGGAAGATCCGTGGACACCTCCATGGGCTTCACGCCCCTTGACGGCGTCATCATGGGAACGCGCTCCGGCTCGGTTGACCCGTCGGCGATTGCGTTTGTGCAGAAAAAGCTGGGCTTCAATTCCGACCAGATGACCGACTATTTAAATAAAAAAGCCGGATTCCTCGGGCTTTCCGGCATCGCGAGCGACAACCGCGACGTGTCCCAGGCAGCAAGCAAGGGCGACGAGCGCGCACAGCTTGTCGGCGAACTGCTTTGCTACCAGATTAAAAAATACATCGGTCAGTACACCGCGGTTATGAACGGTGTGGATGCGGTGATTTTCACCGGCGGCATCGGCGAAAACGCACCCGACATCCGCGCTACCTCCTGCGAGGGGCTGGAGTTTTTCGGCATCATGCTCGACGACGCGGTCAACAAAACGACGAAGGGCGAGCTGACCAAAATCTCCTCCCCGCGTTCCCGCGCCGAGGTGTGGGTTGTGCCGACGAATGAGGAGCTTCTCATCGCCCGCGACACGCTGGCGCTGGTTTCCCAGAAGTAAGGGATCGTTCAAAAACACCGCGGCGATACGCCGGGGTGTTTTTTTCTGCCTGTTTTCCGGTAAAAAGCATTTGTAAGAAGCGCACAAATTATGGGCAAAGGTTTGTGCAGTTTTTTGGAAGCGGAGGCTTGACAGCCACAATATCTTGTGCTATAATAAGCAAGCAGCCACAAATTATGAATTCTGCAAAGTATGGCTTCACGCAGCAGCGCCAAGCGCAGAAACGGCGGATTTGCCGGTCAATCCGGACAATCTTCATAAGCCGCACGAGAAATATGCGCGGGCATCACGCGGAGCAAAGAAAGCGGGGAAAAACAAATGAACATCACAACGGCACAGAAGCTCATTATCGTTGACAAGATTACGGTCACCGTTACCGGCGGCGAACTGGATCTTGCGGAGATCAACAACTACATCGCCTACGGACGGGAACAGTATGCCGACCGGCTCATCGAGGGGCTGGACATTGAGGTAGACGGCGACAGCGCAAACTTAAGCTTCCGCTTTGCCCCGATGCAGTTTCAGAGAATCCGACGCATCACCGGCTATTTGGTGGGAACGCTTGACCGGTTCAACGATGCAAAGCGCACCGAAGTCGGGGATCGGGTAAAACACAGCTATTAATCGCGACGGCGAATTTTGCTCCCTGCGGGATGACCGCGGGGGCTTTTTATTTGTAAAAAAATGCGAACATACCGCGCAGATTCAACAGAATAGATAAAATTCACCGTCGCAATCTTATAGAATTTACTATGGAAAAGTTTCACGGAATCTGTTATAATAAAATAAGTATAACCAAAACGCAAGATGCCGGGAACGCAAACGCGCTTCCGGAGAACGCCGATGAGAGGAGGCATACCCGCAAATGCGCGTTTTTTCGCGCCGCGGGCCTGACTGCCATGAATAAGCACGGGATGCCAAACGACTATGACGTGATCATTGCCGGAACGGGAGCGGCGGGGCTTTATGCGGCGCTCAACCTGAGCCGGACGTTTCGGATTCTTATGATTTCCAAAAAAGAATGCAAGCTCTGTAACTCCGCGTTGGCGCAGGGCGGTATCGCAGGGGTGTTCCAGAACCCCTCGGATGATCCGGAGCTGCACAAAAAAGATACCTTTGTCGCCGGCGGGTATGAGAACAACCCCGAAACACTGGACATTCTGGTGCGCGAGGCGGGGCTTGACATCGGACATATCATTGATCTGGGTGTCGCGTTTGACAAAAAGGAAAACGGTGACTTCCACCGCACCCTCGAGGGCGGGCACGGTATGCACCGGATTTTTCATCACGAGGATGCGACCGGCTATGAAATCGTTTCAAAGCTTTTGGCACAGGTGCTGACACTTGAAAATGTAACCATTCTCGAAAACACACTGCTTTGCGACATCAAAAAAACGTCTACAGGCTTTTCCGCCGACGTGCTGCGCGAGGGAGCGCATGAGCGGTACAACAGCCGCTGCGCGGTGTTCGCAACCGGCGGCATCGGGCGCGTTTATGAATACACCACCAACACCGCCATCGCAACCGGCGACGGCATCACGCTGGCGTTCCGGCTGGGCGCGCAGATCAAAAATCTAAGCTACATCCAGTTCCACCCCACCGCGTTCCAGAACCGCGGCACGCGTGAGTGCTTCCTGATTTCCGAAGCCGTGCGGGGCGAGGGCGCGTACCTGCGCAACTGCCACGGCGAGCGATTTATGCACAACTACGACAAGCGGCTGGAGCTTGCCCCGCGCGACGTGGTTTCCCACTCGATTATTTTTGAAGCAAAGCGCACCGGCTCGGAGCAGTTTTATATCGACATTTCCCACAAAGATCCGGAATTCGTGAAAAAGCGTTTCCCGATGATTTACCGGAATCTGCTGGAAGCCGGCTACGACATGACCAAGGACATGATCCCGATCTTCCCCTGCCAGCATTATCTGATGGGCGGCATCAACGTAGACGTAAATGCCCGCACGACCGTGGACGGGCTGTACGCCTGCGGAGAATGCTCCCATACCGGCGTTCATGGCAACAATCGGCTGGCGAGCAACTCCCTGCTGGAAGCGCTGGTGTTTTCCCGCCGCGCCGCCGAGGACATCAACCGCCGGCTGGCAGATGCAACGGACACAACTGCCGCGCTTGTGCCGTATGACTTTGCCCAAACGGAAGCATACCCGCTCGTCCCCACCGGAATCCGAACGGAGATCCGCAGCATCATGCAGTCCGCGTTCTTTGTCATCCCCGATCCGGAGAAAATTAAAACCGGCTACAAGCGGGTCTGCGCATTATACGATTTACTTTACGGCGAAAAATTCCGCGTGGACGCGAATTTTGTGGAAGCCCGCTCCCTTGTCACTGTGGCGTATATCGTGCTGGGCGAAGCCATCCGCGTGATAACGGAATAATCATCTTACGGAACAGAGGAGAATATGATGAATCTTTTGCAGTTTCAGATAGACGACATCATCAAAGCCGCCCTGCTCGAGGACATCAATTACATCGATGTGACCACCGATTACCTCATCGCACCGGAGCAGGTTTCCACCGCCCGCTATGTGGCGAAAGCCGACGGCGTTCTGTGCGGCATTGACATCGCGCTGCGGGTGTTCACGCTGCTTGACGGCGACGCGAAAAGCGAGGTGTTCCTGCACGACGGTGATCGGGTGAAAAAGGGCGATATCATCGCAGCAATCACGGCGAAAACATGCGCGCTGCTCAAGGGCGAACGCGTAGCACTCAATCTTGTGCAGCATCTCTCCGGCATTGCCACGCAGACGCGTGCATGCGCGGAGCTTGTCGCCGGCACAAACGCATCGGTTACCGACACGCGCAAGACGCTGCCGATGCTGCGGGCTTTGCAGAAATACGCGGTGACGGTCGGCGGGGGCAGAAACCATCGCTTTAATCTCTCCGACTGCGCCATGCTCAAGGACACGCACCTTGACGCCTACGGCAGTCTGACGGGTGCTGTAACAGCCCTGCGCGAAAAGCTCGGTCACACCGTGAAAATCGAGGTCGAGGTGAGCGATTTCATCCAGCTCGAGGAAGCCCTTGCCGTGGGTGCGGACATCATCATGCTCGATAATATGAGCTGTGAACAAATGGCGCAGGCGGTGAAAATCACCGCAGGCAGGGCAAAGCTGGAGGCTTCCGGCAACATCACCCGCGAAAACATCCGTGCGGTCGCAGAAACCGGCGTGGACATCATCTCGCTGGGCGCGCTGACACATTCGGTGGAATGCTTTGATATTTCGATGAAAATTGACCGGTAGGGCGCGACGACCCGGCGCGCCAAAACGGAAAGGGGTAATCAGCGTGCACATTCGAATCATGACGCTTGCGGATTATACCGCGGTGTATGCTTTATGGATATCATGTAAAGGCATGGGTTTGAATACGATTGACGACTCGGAAAGCGGTATAAAAAAGTTCTTGAAAAGAAATACCGAAACTTGTTTTATTGCTGAAGATGATTCGGAAATAGTCGGCGTAATCATTGCCGGAAACGATGGTCGCAGAGGGTATATTTATCATACAGCCGTTTCTCCCGCGCACAGACATCAAGGAATTGCAACGAAGCTGTTAAACACTGCTTTGAACGCGTTCTGTGCGATTGGTATTGCAAAGGTTGCATTGGTTGTTTTTGATCGAAATGCAGATGGAAATGCTTTTTGGGAAAAGCAAGGATTTACGCGCAGAGAAGATTTGATTTACAGAAATAAATCCCTTATGGAAATGGAACGGATTGATACATAAAAACACAGGCGCGCTGATCTATTTATTGGAATGCTTTGATATTATGATGAGAATTGACGGGTAGGGAGCGACGACCCGGCGCGCTCTACCACAGATTTGAAACACGGAGATGCCCTGACATGAATGTTCTGATCGTTTATTGCCACCCAAGCAAAAACAGCTTTACCAATGCCGTCAGAGAAAGTTTTATAAAGGGCTTGACGGACGGCGGACATACCTATGAACAATCCGATTTATACGCAATGGAATTCAATCCGGTTTTTTCGGAAAGCGAATATCGTCGGGAAGCGTATTATGACACGGCTGCCGCTGTTTCGGACGATGTAATTACGGAGCAGGAAAAAATCAACCGTGCGGATGCGATAGCCTTTATTTATCCGGTGTTCTGGACGGAATGCCCGGCTCTTTTAACGGGATGGTTTCAGCGGGTTTTTACCTATGGGTTTGCGTATGGCGAAAAGACGATGAAGGTGCTTGAGCAAGCATTCTTTCTTGTTACAATGGGGGGAAGCCAAAAGGATCCGATCCGGCAGGAGCAGATACAGGCGATGAAAACGGTGATGATCGGCGACAGACTGCATGACCGTGCGAAACGCTTTGCGTTTACCGTTTTTGACGAAATGACCAGAGGCTACGGGAACGATGATAACCGCGCGGAACGTTTTAAGGAATTTGTTCAGCAGGCATATACGCTTGGCAAGAACTGCGATGCACAATGAGATTGCTCTCACAGAAAGGAAGCATCAATTATGGCTGGTATCATGGACGGCGCGCGGCAGTTTCACATTCAGACAACGCCGGAGGAAGTCGGGCGGTATGTGATTCTGTGCGGCGATCCGGCGCGTGTGGCGGTGATTGCCGCGCACCTCGACAGTGCGGCGCAGGTGGCGCAAAACCGCGAGTATACGGTTTATACCGGAACGCTCGCGGGCGAAAGGGTCAGCGTTTGCTCCACCGGCATCGGCGGACCGTCGGCGGCGATTGCGGTCGAGGAGCTGGTCAAATGCGGTGCGGATACGCTGATCCGCGTTGGCACAAGCGGCGGGATGAATATGGAGGTTTCCGGCGGCGATCTGGTCATTGCCGCATCGGCGGTGCGCGGCGAGGGAACGTCCTTTGAATATCTCACGCCCGACTACCCCTGCGCGGCGAGCTTTGCGGTGACGGCGGCGCTGAAAAGTGCGGCGGAGGAGCTGAGCGGCTGCGAGCCGGGCATGCGCTTCCACATCGGCACGGTGCACAGCAAGGACAGCTTTTACGGCGAGGTCGAGCCGGAGCATTCCCCCGTGGGCGAGGGCATCAAGGCGCGCTGGGACAGCTATCTCAAATGCGGCTGTCTGGCTTCGGAGATGGAGTGCGCGGCGATTTACGCGGCGGCGACGACTCGGGGCGTGCGCGCGGGCGCAGTGCTGACGGCGCTGTGGAACGTGGAGCGCACCAAAGCGGGCTTGCCCGACAAGGTGACGCACGATTCCAGCCGGGCGATCGCCTGCGCGGTGCGCGCGGTAGAGCTGCTGATCGCGCAGGATTATCAGGGGAAGTGCACAGTATAACGCTTACAGGATGCAGTTGTACAGCCGCAGGAATGAAATTTTTATGAAAATTGAAAAAAAGGCTTGCAATCCGCGCGGCGTTGTGTTATACTATTTAAGTGACATTTCGGAGATATTCCGGAGTGCCCCCATATGCGGATATGGCGGAATCGGCAGACGCGCTGGCTTCAGGTGCCAGTGGTAGCAATACCGTACAGGTTCAAGTCCTGCTATCCGCACCATTTAGAGGTTAGAAGTTAGAAGTCAGAGGTTAGAAGCTTGGAGGCAAGTTTACTGATGATTTGATTTTTGATTCACCTGAGAGTTTGAGTTCGTGCTTGAAAGGGCGCGGGCTTTTCTTTTACTTACGCGAATATAAGATGATTCGGGCTTTTTTGAAGCGAAAGCTGACTTGAACCAAGTTCAACGTCCTGCTATCCGCACCAGTTAGAGGTCAGAAGTCAGAGGTCAGAAGCTTGAAAGGCAAGTTTTCTGATAATCTGATTGTTGATTTATATTATCGTTGAGGAGGAACTGTATCGTGGAGAACTTTATTGAAGTGGATGGCGGGAAGCTGTGGACTTGTATGAACGGGAAAACCGACGGGCGTGCGATTTTATTGTGTAACGGCGGTCCGGGCTGCTGCGACTATTTAGCACCGGTGTCGGAAATGCTGGAGCGGGAGTATTGTGTGATTCGCTTCGAGCAAAGAGGCTGCGGGCGGTCTGTCTGCGACGGAAAATATGATCTGGAGACGACTGTTCAGGACATGGAGGGGATTCGGGAATTTTATCATTTGTCAAGCTGGATTGTCGGGGGTCATTCATGGGGCGCAAATCTTGCGCTGGTATATGCGCTGAAAAACCCTGAGCATGTTGATTCAATTCTTTACATTGCGGGAAACGGAATACACAACGACCGCCACTGGAGCGAGGAATATCATAACAACAAAGACAAGTATGGCGAAATCACATGTGATATGGATTACTCATTTAATAATGACGTCAACATACTCGGGAATGCAACGCTAAGGGCTTTCGGCAGGACGCCGGATTTTTATAAAAGACTATCCGTACTTGCTATCAACACGCTTTTTGTCATGGCGGAACATGATATTCGTCCGAGCTGGGCGGTTGAACAATTATACCACATAATGCCCCGTGCGGAATATGTGGTTATTCCGAATGCCGCGCATTATATTTGGCTTTTTAACAGCGAAGAACTCAAAGCGGCGTTATTAACTTTTATAAAAAATGACACTGAATCGTAAAATCTATCATGCACAGCAGTGAGTATGCACCGAGTTCGCGCTTGAAAGAGCGCGGGCTTTTCTTTTATCCCCATGAATATGCAGCAATTTATTTCATTATCTGGTTGATTCCAGCGCGAGGATGTCGTATAATAAAAGAAGCATCTGATTTCCAACGACGTTTAGCTGCATACGTTCTGTTTACACGGTAGACCAGCACGGTAAGAAGCATAAGCTGCGATTTTAAACATCGACCCCAAATCATGGAGGTGCTATTGCCATGTTCCATGCAAGACATCAGAAATACAAACTGTTGTCCCGCAACCAATGTGATTTTTTGTATCGGAAAAAGAAGCGCGATTTAGAATTCATCGCGAAAACCTGCGTTGTGATTGCAATCAGCGGTATCGCTTTGAACATCTTGGCAAAGAGCAGCATTTCAGTAAGTTTTTTTTTAGGGCTTTTTCGTTTGCAGGTGCTGATAGGCGGATTTCCATGCTTTGTTTATGTTGCTGCGATTGTGTTGAGTATGCTTGCCGGGTCGGGCAGTAAAAAATGCTGCTACGCCGCGCTCCTGTTTTATGCGGTCGTGTTTTTTGCAGCAGAGCAGGGCTTTGAGCTGGTTGCTGTGCTGATGCTGATATTGACAACGCTGATGCTGATCGTTATCGACGACCTCGAAGCGTTTCGGGAGCTTGACGGATACCCGTGTTTTCTACCGAAAGAGCTGACGGATGAGGAGATTCTGGCGCGCATAAACCACAATGACAAAACGCATCATACCGGCGTTTGAACGCTGCGCCGGAACAAGCGCCGGGAATTTCTGCCACTTTTTTGCGTGGTGAAAGCGTTCGCGATGACTGGTGTTGGCGGGATTTTCGGTGCGGTGCGGGTGCAGCGGATTTTTGATTGAAAAAAATTTAGAAAAACGCTTGACAAACGTGTCGGAATGTGCTAAAATAATTCTTGTCGCTGCGAAGTGATTTGAAGCGCTCGCTGGTGTAGCTCAGTTGGTAGAGCAGCTGATTTGTAATCAGCAGGTCGGGGGTTCAAGTCCGTCCACCAGCTCCATTTGTTTGAAAACCGAATATGGGAGAGTTCCCGAGTGGCCAAAGGGGGCAGACTGTAAATCTGTTGCTTTCAGCTTCGATGGTTCGAATCCATCCTCTCCCACCAAACCAAACCCCGCTTGAAACGTTGAGATAACTTTTCAAGCGGGTTTTTTGTTATGAACACAGGAGAAGTTTGTTTTTCATGACAGGCTTCATAATATCCCCAATATGGAAAAGTCATTATCGCTCTAATATGGTATACTAACAGAAGATTCACGAGCAAGGTGGTTTCCTGCCGGAAAGGAATATCTTTTACAGCATACAATGTTGGCGTTTTTCTGGTTGTCGCAAATGCAAGGTCTATCAAAATTCCCCGTGAGGTGATAAGGTGACGGTATCTGAAGTAGTGGCATATATAAATGCTCATTTAACGGATGAATTGCAGCTTGTTGACACTGCAAAGCTAGCCGGATATTCGCCATGGCATTTATGCGAGCAATTTAAGAAATCCACTGGGAAATCCATTATGACTTATATCCGTGAGAAGCGTATCCAAAATGCTTTATCAGAAATAATGTCCGACAGACGGCTTTTTGATATTGCATTGGAGTATGGGTTTGAGACACAAGCAGGTTTTTATAAAGCGTTTCATGCTATTGTTGGGTGTTCCCCGCTTGCGTATAAAAACCATGAGTTGCGTGGAAAGCGTCGCGAAAATACCGATCTCGTGAATCATATTATTATTGGAGGTGATTTTATGGAGCATGTCATAATCAGAACTTTGAAACAGACTGATGCCAAGGATTTATGGGAAAATATATTTTCACGAAATACCCCGGCAGAAGTTGAAGCGCGGATTGCCAATAATCTTGAACAGATGAAAAAAGGCGAACAGGTTTGCTATGTTGCTGAAGCAGATGGTGTTGTTATCGGAAATATTTCGCTTATACGGGAATCACACGCACTGTACAGGCATAGGTGTTCCCTGGACGATGTTGTGGTAAATCCGGCATTTCAAGGGATGGGCATTGCACGTGAGTTGTTTGAAACATGCAAGAAGTACGCATTGGGAATGGGGTTAAAACTGATCACTATAAATGTCCGTGGCGGGACAACCGCCGAGGAGGTATATAAACATTTGGGGTTTATTGAAGCCGGGCGTATCCCTAATGGGATTGTTGAAACCTGGGGTAGCAACCTTACGTACGATGATGTGTTTTTATATCAAAATATATAATCTCGTCCTCTTTTTCATAAGATAAAACAAAGCATGTCAGACAGTTTTATTTTGTGTCCGCACAGTTGAAACCGCGCCGCCAGTTCCTTGAAAAAGGAGCAGGCGGCGCGGTTTTATTTTCACTATTTCGCCTTGACAGAAACCACACTCGAATACGCGCCGGTCAGTGTGTCCGTGCCGTCCTTTGTCACCGCACGTACCTTGAACCAGTAGGTTTTACCCGTCGTCAGACCCGTGACTGCCGCGCTCTGAGCGGCTGCGGAAACGGTTCTCGCCTTGGTGTACGTTCCCGATGCGGACGTGGCGCGCCAGACCTCATAGGAGGTCGCACCCGTCACCTTGCTCCATGACACCGTCGCTTTCTTTGTCCCGGCGGAAACCTTCGCGGTCGGCTTGGCGGGCTTGATGAGAAATTCCTGCGCAAGGGTTCCGGTGTAGTTGCCCTTGCCTTTGATGGTCACGGTTGCCACGCCGGGGGCTTTGTTGTCGGTGTAGGTCACGGAAAAGTCCGTCCCCGAAACCAGCGCCGTTTTGCCGTCCTTGAGCGTGACGGCGGGCTGCTTCGCGCTGCCGTTGTAGGTATAGGTGCTTGCGGAAAGCCGCGCGGTCAGGGCGGTGATGGATTTCGCCGTGATCGTTACGGTGACGCTGCCGGTTGAAGCGGCGTAATTCGCAAGCGGGGCGTACCAGCCGACGGTCTTTTTGCCTGCGGCGGTGA
The DNA here is from genome assembly GCA_047602575.1 of Oscillospiraceae bacterium. Classification (GTDB taxonomy): domain Bacteria; phylum Bacillota; class Clostridia; order Oscillospirales; family Ruminococcaceae; genus UBA1366. The sequence goes on along the minus strand of JASGGY010000003.1, from coordinate 921,055 downwards.
ATGCCGGTGTGCCTGCCGACCAGACTGCGCCGCCGTCGGTGCTGAAAAACACCGGTGTGCCGCCCGGTGCGGAAACCGTCACGCTGTGGGCTTTCTGGTCATACGCGGCGGTCAATCCCGTTACGCGCACGGCGGCTGTGGCGGGTGTGATGGTAAAGGTCAGGATTTTTTCGCCGTAATAAGCGCCGATTCCGCGCACGATTACCGCAGCCGTTCCCGCAGCAGTATTTGCGGCGTAGGTCACGGTATAATCGGTTCCCTCGGTCAGCCCTGCCGCAGTCACGGCGGGCGTTATCGCTTCGCCGGTGTAAAGAACGGCGGTTTGTGAAAGGGCGATGTCCGTGTCGGCGATGTCGTGCCGACCGTCGGTTGTTGCATAAGCCGTGCCATAGGATTCCGCATAGGCTTGTGCGGAAGAACCGGCGGGGCAAACGAGCAGCGCGTCACTCGGTTCGTAGGTATCCGCGTCAAAGCCATAAAAATAATCGCCGGTAAAAAACAGCGCGCCGCCGCAGGTGAGCCGGGAAAGTGCCGGACAACCCGCAAATGCCCGTTCGCCGATTTCGACAAGGGAATCGGGAAGCTTGACGGCAGAAAGACTTATGCAACGTTCAAACACCGACGGGGAGAGTGCCGTCACGCCTGCGGGGATGTCCGCTGCCGCCAGAGCCGCGCAGCCGTAAAACGCCCGCGCGCCGATTTCCGTGACCGTGTCCGGAATTTCAACAAATTCAAGGCTTGCGCAGCCGTTGAACAGATCCTCCGCGACCGCCGTCAGTCCGGCGGGGAGGGAAGCCTGTCTGAGCGACGCGCAGCCGGAAAACGCCGCCGCGCCCACGCTTGTCACAGAGTCCGGCAGGCGGCAGGCGGAAAGCGTCGTACAGCCAGAAAACGCACCCGTGCCGACCGAAGCCAGTCCGTCCGGCAGAACCGCCGCCGCAAGCCCGGTTAAGCCCGCGAACGCTTCCGGCGAAATTGCTTTTGTGCCGTTTTTCAGCACTACGAGCGCCGCATTCGCCGCGTCGCCCTTATACCCGCAAGCGGTTGTACCGGCATAGACCACGCCGTTGGCAAGCTGGTTGTACCAGCCCGAGCCGGCGAACGCATTTGCGCCGATGTCCGTTAAATCCGCGGGCAGCGTGATGGAGGTAAGCGCCGTACAGTCAAGAAACGCGTTCTTTCCCACACTGACAAGCCCCGACGGAAACTTCAGTGATTTGAGCTTTGACGCGCCCTGAAAGGCGTTTGCGCCCACGTTTGTCACACCGGAGGGGATCGTCAGTGATGGGAGCGACGTGCATTGATAGAACAGGTAGGGCGTCAGCTCCGTGATGCCGGCGGGGAGCTTCAGCGACGAAAGCGCCGTACAGCGCCCGAAAGAGAAGCGCCCGATTTCCGTCACCGTTGCGGGGATGACGACGGTTTTTAAGCTTGTGCATTTGTAGAAAACGGATTTGCCGAGCGCGGTCAGCCCCGCGGGGAGCGTCACGTCGGTCAGCGCCGTGCAGCCCTCAAAAAAGCCGTCGATTTCCCCGTCGGTTTCAAACGCGTTAAGGCTTTTGACACCCGCCGGAAGCACCGCCGTTTTCAGCGCCGTGCAGCCGAAGAACACCCCGCCGCCCAGTGCGGTGACGCTGTCGGGGATGGTGACGGCGGTCAGCGCCGTGCAGTTTTCAAAGGCGCTGTTTCCGACGGCGGTGACCGTGGCGGGGATGGTGAACTTTGTGACCGTCGCGCAGCCCGCAAACGCACCGTCGCCGATGGTGCGCACGATTTTTCCGTTGACCGAGCCGGGAATCACCACCGCCGAGCCAGTTCCGGTGTAAGCTGTGATGGTTGCCGAATCCCCGCTGCCCGCCGTGTAGCGGAACGCGCCGTAGGTGATTTCCGCCGACGCCGCGCTCACAGGATTCATGAGCGCCGCGTCAGGCATCGGCACAGCGCCGAGCAGGATTGCTGCGGCAAGCACAGCCGCGCAGAATTTTTTTATCATCATCACGATCTCCGTTTCATCAGGCTTTTCGAAAAGCGGTTGTGTCTGCAAACAGCGCAGGAAAATTATGTGCCGGCTGTGTCTGATTTCTTTCATTATAACAAATTTTGCAGAAAGAATCAACCGTAAAATTACAAATTCCGCCTCGCTGCGTCCGCTTTCGTCACGCCGGTGAAAAACCGCGCATATACTGGGCGTAAAGGAGGTGAACATCATGTTCCTATGCGAACTTTTCCCATGGCTGCCGGGCTGTCCAAGGCCGCCGTTCCCGCCCCCACCGCCGCCGCCCAGACCGCCGTTCCCACCGCCGCCGAGACCGCCGCAGCCCCCGCACCCTCCGCAACCGCCAAGACCTCCCCAACCTCCGCGTCCGCCGCATCCGCCGAAGCCACCGCAACCGCCCAGACCGCCCAAGCCCTTCTGAAAAATGCCGCCCGCGATGACCAAAAACGCGCTTTGCGAATATACTGTAGCAAGCGTATGACCGCGGGGAGGGATTGTGATGCCGGAGTGCTGTGCGTCGGGGGAGGAGCTTGCCATGCTGGCGTCGTCGATCGCCGTCGCGCTGGCGAAGGATAAAACATTGGATGAACTCGTGGTGCTGCACTATCTGGTGAAAGCGGTGGATGAAAATCTTGATTTAATCGCCGCCCAGCGTGCGCTTTGCAAGAAAAAGCAGAACAAATAGGCGCATTCAATTCGCTTGCAAGGGCTTTCTCCTTTCATAATATTGCAGCGCAGCCTCCGTTCGCGGGGGCTGCGCTGTTTTATGCGGAGTGTTCGTTTCATCCGTACAGTCCGCTCATACATGACAGACACTCCGGTTGGCGATGTGTCGGTAATAAATCCGCCGCCCCGTGATGTCGGAGCGGCGGTTGCCAAATGATATGCATGATTAAAATGATGCGGTTGCGTAATTTATTTTTTTACTTGAATCCGATAGCGGTAAACATCTGCCCCAAAGCTGCCGATGTAGTACATCGACTCCCACCCGCGTTTGATTAACGCGTCACAGGGGTACAGGTTATGATGCTGGTCGCCCGGACAATCGAGCAACCACCCGCCGTTTTTGCAAACACGCGTCAGCTCTGCGAGTTCTCTGTCATAGTCGTCGCCGACCACATGACCGGACATCACAATGTCAAATGTATTGTCGGGATAGGGTATCCTGTCAGCGTAGCCGTCCGTGACCCGTAGGTTGCGGACACCCGTTCGCTGTGCTTTGTCCTGCATAAACCTGCGCAGTGTGCCGACCGGTTCAACAGCGTAAACTTCCCGCGCGCGCTCCGCCGCAGCAAACGCAAGCCGTCCGTTGCCGCTGCCCACATCCAGTACAATTTTTCCCGCCAGCTCCGCCATCTCAAACAGCCGTACCTTGTCCCACCCATAAATAAAATCGCAGGCTGTTTCCATACATTCCGGGCGGGTATAGGCCGTAAAGTCCTCCACATGGGATAACACGGTTACTTCCGCCGTGCGGATTTCCTCAACACTGTAAATGTCTTGTTCACGTTTTGTAATCGCTTGAATGACCGGAACAAGCTCCGGACACAGTGCTTCGATGTACCACCGAACCGCCGGGTTTCCTCGCAGTGCAATTCCCATGCTGTCCAGCCAGTCCTGCTTTTTTGCGAACCAATCGAACATTCCGCATAGTTGAAAGCGCTCCATTAATAAAATACTCTGAAATGAAAATTCCTCAACATTAACCCAACCAAGTGACATAAATCCTCCTTCTGCCGACTAAAAAAGCCGGCGCGGCGGGAGGGCTAAAATATCGTCACCCTCCTGCTTGTATGATTCCAAAACTTATTTTTCATATCATAACACTCCGTTTCACTTAAATTTCCGGTCTCTCCGGCAATTTCATTATACTTCTTTTGCATCCCCTTGTCAATGCGTTGAAACAGAACACCGCCGCCCCGTTTTGCCGGGACGGCGGATGTGTTTATTAAATTTACAGCTTAGACCGCTCTTTTGCGCGCAGCTGGTTGCTCAGCGTACGTTTGCGGATGCGGATACTCTGCGGAGTGACCTCGAGCAGCTCGTCGTCGGCGATGAATTCGAGCGAATCCTCAAGGCTCAGCCTGCGCGGCGTAATCAGGCGCAGCGCGTCGTCGCTGCCGCTGGCGCGGGTGTTGGTCAGGTGCTTTCTCTTGCACACGTTGACCACCAGATCCTCGGCTTTCGGGGAAGCGCCCACGATCATGCCCTCGTATACCGGCGTACCGGCGGTGATGAACAGCTCGCCGCGCTCCTGCGCGTTGTAAAGCCCGTAGGTCACCGCTTCGCCCGGCTCAAAGGCGATCAGCGAGCCGGTGTTGCGGCGCGGAATGTCGCCCTTGTAAAGGTCGTAGCCGTGGAAAACGCTGCTCATGATGCCCTCGCCCTTGGTGTCGGTGAGAAATTCGCTGCGGTAGCCGAACAGTCCGCGTGCGGGGATGAGGAATTCGATCCGCATCCGGCTGCCGACCGGCGTCATCTGGGTCAGCTCCGCTTTTCGTGAGCCGAGCTTTTCCATCACAGGGCCGACATTGCCCTCCGGCACGTCGATCACAAGTCGCTCGATGGGTTCGTTGAGCTTGCCGTCAATTTCTTTATAAAGCACGCGCGGCGTGGAAACCGAAAGCTCGTAGCCCTCGCGGCGCATATTTTCGATCAGGATGGAAAGGTGCATTTCGCCGCGTCCGGAAACCTTGAAGCTGTCGGTGGTGTCGGTTTCGTTCACGCGCAGGGAAACGTCCTTGAGCAGCTCGCGGAACAGGCGCTCGCGCAGCTGGCGGGAGGTGACGAATTTACCCTCGCGTCCGGCGAAGGGGCTGTCGTTGACCGCAAAGGTCATTTCCACCGTCGGCTCGCTGATTTTCACAAAGGGGAGCGCTGTGAACGCGCCGAACTGCCCGATGGTGTCGCCGATGGTGATGTTCTCGATGCCGCTGATGCAGACGATGTCGCCCGCCTTGGCAGTGTCGCAGGGCACGCGGTTAAGCCCCTCAATCTGATAGATTGTGACGATTTTTCCACGGTATTCTTTTTTCGTGGCGTGGAAATCGCCGACGGTGACTTCCTGATTGACGCGGATTTCGCCGCGCTCGATGCGCCCGACGGCAATTCTGCCGACGTATTCATTATAATCGATGGAGGAAACGAGCAGCTGCGCCGCGCCGTCAAGGTCAACCTCGGGCGCGGGAACATAACGCAGGATTTCGTCAAACAGCGGAACGAGATCCTCGCCCGGCAGATTGGGGGAAATGCTCGCCGTGCCGTCGCGTCCGGAGCAATAGAGGATCGGGCTGTCGAGCTGTTCGTCGCTCGCGTCGAGATCCATCAGCAGCTCCAGCACCTCGTCGCCCACCTCGCCGAGCCGTGAGTCCGGACGGTCGATTTTGTTGACCACGACAATGACACGGTGCCCAAGCTCAAGCGCTTTCTGCAGCACAAAACGCGTCTGTGGCATTGGCCCTTCCGCTGCGTCCACCAGCAGCAGAACGCCGTCCACCATCTTCAGCACGCGCTCCACCTCGCCGCCGAAATCGGCGTGGCCCGGGGTGTCAACGACGTTGATTTTTACGTCTTTATAAACAATCGATGTGTTTTTCGCGAGGATGGTAATTCCGCGCTCGCGCTCAATGTCGTTTGAGTCCATAACGCGTTCGTTCACAACCTGGTTCTCGCGGAACGCGCCGCTTTGCTTGAGCATTTCATCCACGAGGGTGGTCTTTCCGTGGTCAACGTGTGCGATAATTGCAATGTTTCTGAGGTCATCCCTGCGCATTTGCTACATCCTTTCAAAATCCAAAACCGGTTTCAATTTATTTCACAACAATTTATTATAGTACTCCGCCGGCAATCTGTCAACGTGCGGGCGAATTTTTTTCGCCGAAAACGCGATTTCCACGAAAACGCGACCATTTCCGTGCGGTTTCTACGGCATTCTGACGATTCACGCGATGCGGGTGTCAGAAAAAGCTCAGCTGCTCGGCTTCCGCACGGTGCGGCTCAAAGCGCGTCAGCTCCGCCCAGACGTGCTCCTGCTCCCAGAGGATGCCGTGCCGCGTGCATTCCGCCCGAAACAGCGCGTCCAACTCCGCCGCGTGCGGACTCATCAGCATATAGTCCAGCCCGTAGCGCTGCTCGTATCTGCGCCGGATGCCGGGGAAGTGCTTGTCAAGCTGCGCGTAGAAATACTCGCGGTCGCCCTGCCGCAGGGTAACGCCCGCGCCGAACCAGACAATCCCGCGCACGCCCGCCTGCGCGCAAAGCCCCACAATTCCGCGGATGTTCTCCGGCGTGTCATTGAGAAACGGGAGAACGGGCGTGAACCACACAAAGGTGTCAATGCCCGCGCGGTGAAATGCCCCGAGCGCCTCCGCGCGCTGTGCGGTGGTCGAAACTGCCGGCTCGATGCGTTCGCATAAATCCTCGTCATAGGTCGTCAGGGTCATCTGCACAACGGCACGCGCTTTCTCGTTGATGCGTTTAAGCAGCGCGAGATCCCGCAGCACGCGGTCGGATTTGGTCAGAATGTTGACCCCGAAGCCGTAGCGGTCAATCAGCTCCAAACAGCGTCGTGTCAGAAGAAGTTCCTCCTCCGCGTGGAGGTACGGGTCGCACATCGCGCCCGTGGCGATCATGCACTTTTTTCGCTTGCGGCGCAACGCGTCTTCTAACAGAGCGGGCGCGTTGCTTTTGACTTCCACATCCTCAAACGCATGGTTGATCTGGTAACACATACTCCGCGCGTCGCAGTAGATACACCCATGCGTACACCCACGGTAGAGATTCATCCCGTTGCCCTGCGAAAGCAAGCCCTTTGCTTCTTTAAAATGCACAGTCAATCCTCCCGAACGAACATTAGTTTTCACCAGTATAACACACAGCAGAACATTTGTCCAGCTTTTTGCATGAAAATCCGCACGGAATTTTACCGTGCTTTTCGCCGTTCTTTCACAGGATGCACATAAGCGGGGGGTATAATACAAACACAGAAATAAAACAAATGCTTACTCCTACATTTTCATAGATTCCTCCAAACCGAACACAAAACCGCCTCCGATTTGCTGCCGGAGGCGGTTTTGTGTTTTATGCTTCTGTTTGAAACGGCGGGAATTATGACGCGATGTTCAGGCGATATAAATCGGATGCGGTGAAATTGCCCGGATTCGCAGCGCCGCCGGCAAGTTCGTTTTCATAGAACCACGGATCGGCGGGGTGCAGGGCGTTTTTCACAACGTGAAAGTCCTGCGCCGGCGTGTAGCCCTGCGCGAATAAAAAGCACCGCGCGCCGTCCGCGTTCACGGCTTCGTCCACGACGAGCATCACATGACCGGGCGTTCCCGGATGCAGCAGCAGGTCGCCCACGGTCAGATCGGCAAGCGCAAGCTTCGTGCTGTCCGCAGCGAGTGATTTTGTTCCGGCATAGTGCATCACGCTTCCCAGATACTTCCGGAACGCCGCGTAAGAATCGTCCTCTCCCGCCAGTTTCACCATTGCTGAAAAGCTGCCCGCCGCCAGAAGCCGCTTGCCCGCGCGCCAGTCGGTATAGCGCAGCACGTCGCCGTTGGTGAGCGAAAACGTGATTTTGTCATACGCGCTCTGTGCGTAGAAATACTCCGCGTAAAGCCGGATGATGCTGTCCGCGCATTGCTGCACATCGCCGGCACCCAGATCCATCTGATAGACCGCTGCCGCGTCCTGTCCGGCGTTTTTGCCGTTCCAGGTCAGCACCGTGTTGTCCGCTTTCATCGGCAAGCCGCGCAGATACGCCGCAAAGCCGTCAGCCGTTGTGCGCGTGTAGCCCGCCGGCGGCGCAAGCGCGGTTTCCTGTGTCGCGGCAGGTGATTCACCGGCATCCGCGCGAATTGTCACCGGCGTCACAAGCCCGTCCGCGTCAAAAAAGACCCAAGTTTTCGCCGTAAAAAGCCCCGCCGCGATGCCAAGCACAAGCACGACTGCGATTGCAATCAGCAAAAACACCCGCCTATTTTTCTTCAAAATCTTCATCAACGCCACCCTTTCAATCTCTAACCCCTAAATGAGCACCTTTTGCGCGTAACGTACGCTTTCCATCGCGTTTTTACCGTAGAAGTCCGCGCCGATCATGTCGGCATAGGATTGTGTCAACACCGCGCCGCCGACCATAACGAGCGTGTCGGGCTTTTGTTCGCGCAGCTGGCGGATGGTTTCTGCCATGGCGGGAACGGTTGTGGTCATCAGCGCGCTTAAGCCCACCAACCGCACATTGCGCGCGATGGCGGTTGAAACGACGGTTTCCGGCGGCACATCGCGCCCTAAGTCAATCACCGTGAAGCCGTAGTTCTAAGCAACGCTTTGACGATGTTCTTTCCAATATCGTGAATGTCGCCCTTGACCGTTGCGAGAATGACGGACGGGCCGGGTTCGGACGCGGCGGGCATTTTTTTGCGGGCTTCCTCAAACGCCGCCTTTGCCGCCTCCGCGCTCATGAGCAGCTGTGGCAGGAACACCGTTTTGTCCTCGAAGCCTTTTCCCATCACGTCGAGCGCGGGAACAATCTCCCCGCTGATCAGTGCGAGCGGCGAAGCTTCTTCCAGCGCTTTTCGTGCCAGCGCGGCGGCTTCCTCGGTCAAGCCGCGCATAATCGCGCCCTTTAAGCCGTCCGGCAGCTTTTCCGCACCCGGCGTGCCGGCGGCGATTTCCCCCGACACCGTCACATTTTTGGCGAACGCGATATATTGCACGCAGCTGTCATCCAGTCCGGAAAGCGCCAGAAAACAGTGGTACGCTTTCATGACCTCCGCCGAAAACGGATTGACAATCGCCGCCTTCAGTCCCTTTGTCAGCGCCATGCCGAAGAACGCCGCCGTCACAAAATCGCGGTTGGGTAAGCCAAAGGAGATGTTCGACACGCCGAGCGAGCAGTTCGCGCCGAGCGTCTGCGTCATCAGTTCCACCGCCGCCAGCGTGGGAAGTGCCGCGTTCTGGTCGGAGGAAATCGTCATTGCCAGCGGGTCGAAAATCAGATCCTCCGTGCCGATGCCGTAGGCTTGCGCTTTTTTGATGATCCGCGCCGCGATGTCACAGCGGGCTTGCGCGGTTTCGGGAATGCCCCCCTCGTCGAGCGTCAGGCAGACCACCAGCCCGCCGTATTTTTTCACTAGCGGGAACACCGCTTCCATGCTCGCATCGTTGCCGTTGACGGAGTTGATCATGGGTTTCCCGTTGTAAACCCGCATCGCACGTTCCATCGCGGCAGGGTCAGTGGTGTCAATCTGAAGCGGCAGATCACATACGCCCTGTAATTCCCGCACCACGGTTTCGAGCATTGCCGCCTCGTCGATTTCCGGCAGACCGACGTTGACGTCGAGTACGTGCGCGCCGTTTTCTTGCTGGGCGATGCCCTCTTTTAAGATGTAACCGATGTCGCCCGCGCGCAGGGCTTCTTTAAAGCGCTTTTTGCCGGTTGGATTAATCCGCTCACCGATGAGAACCGGCGCTTTGCCGAATTCCACCGCGCGCACAAAGGAGCTGATTACCGACCGCTTTTTCGGCACAATCACCGGCGCGGGAAGCCCCGCGGTGCGCGCGGCGATTTCCGCGATGAATGCGGGTGTCGTGCCGCAGCAGCCGCCGATGACCGCAGCCCCCCCGCGCACAATGTCCGCCATGACCGCGGCGAATTCCGCGGCGTTCACGTCATAAACCGTGCGCCCGTTTTCCTCGCGCGGAAGCCCGGCGTTCGGCTTCACAAGCACCGGCACGGACGCGCACGCCGTAAAGCGCGGGAGCAGCGCAAGCATCGCGTCCGGCCCGAGCGAGCAGTTCATGCCGATCACATCCGCACCCAAGCCTTCGAGCATCGCGACCATCGCTTCCGGTGGTGTGCCGCTCATCAGCTTCCCGCTCTCGTCGTAAACACTGCTCACAAACACCGGCAGATCGCTGTTTTCCTTTGCCGCAAGCACCGCCGCTTTGGTTTCGTAGCTGTCGTTCATGGTTTCGATGTAAATAAAATCCACGCCCGCCGCCGCACCGGCTTTTACGACCTCCGCAAACAATTCCACCGCGCGCTCAAAGGCGATGTCGCCCAGCGGTTCAAGCAGATGTCCGATCGGTCCAATGTCCAGCGCGATAAAACGCGGCTTTGCCGTGTTGTGCGCGAGAACCTCATCGCGCGCTTGCTTTGCGCAAGCCACCGCCGCCGCGACGATTTCCGCAACGGTGGAATTGCCATTTTCACCGTCGAATTTCAGCCCGTTGCAACCGAAGGTGTTTGTGATCACCGCGTCGCTGCCCGCTTCAAAATAAGCTCTGTGCAGCGCGGTGATTTCCGCGGGATGAAGCAGATTCCAGGTTTCCGGAAGCTCCCCCGGCGCAAGCCCGCGCTCCTGCAAATACGAGCCTGTGCCGCCGTCCATCAGGAAAATTCCTTGCTTGATTCTATCTAAAACCGACATTCTGTTTCCTCCAAAATCTGATTATTTATAAACGAAACGCACAGTCGCTTTTTTCGCAATCAAAGCAAGCCGCTGTGCGGGCTGCACATCCCGCCGCGCCGATGCCGACAATCGCGGAAACCGATTTTTGCGGCATCATCAGCAGCGCGTCCGTTAGTGTGATTCCCACCAGCCGCGCCGCGTCCAGCCGCGCAAGCAGCGTCTTCTGGAACGCCAGTGGCAGATCACCGTAGCCCGGGGAAAAGCGGGGGCGCAGCTTGTCCGGCGAAAATTCCGCCGCCCAGTTTGCGCACAGCGCATCGCAGAACGCTTCAATCGCCGCCGTTCCAACCGCGTCCAGCACAAGCCCCTCCGCCTGCGAACGCACAGCCGCCTGCCTGCGCCGGCGTTCGGTTTCCAGCCCCACGGTCGCCGCGAACAGAATCGCCCGCCCGCATCCCGCAAGATTTTTCGCGAGGTTTTCTCCCGGCGCTTCCAGCCCGCCGAGCAGCGTCGCGCCCGCAGTGTGTTCCACCGCAACCAGAGCGCAGCTCGCCTGATACCGCACATACCCCCGAAACGCCGCGACAGAGCGCTCAATCAGCGCGTTGAGTGCCTCATCGGGCATCGTGCGCCCCATCCCGAGATAGCGCCGGACAGCCGCCGCCGGAATTTCCACCGCGTCCGCGTTGAGCCTGATTGTCCGTGCCGCACCGTCCATCCGCGCGCCTCCTTTTGCGTATTTTCACCATTATAACACAGCGTCATGCGTTTTACCAGTGCTTTTCTAAAAAACCGCACGGTGAGAAATTCTTTTACAATGAAAGCGCATCGCAGGAAGAAACCAGTTTATCTTATCATCGTAAAGAAAAATCAACGTAAAGAAAAAATATATCGTAAAACGATAAAAACATATTGACAAATCAAAATTATTTGCTATAATATAAGTATTCCCAAACGGAAAGGAAGATTTTATGAATCAGAAAACCTTAGCCGCTTTGCTCAAAGCGGTGCTTGCGGGTGCGTGTATTTGCGGCGCGGTCATTTATTTTGCGGTGATTCCCGCATGGGGACACCAGCTCGCGTATTCCAGCCCGGAGCTGAACAAATATTTTCTACCGTGGCTCGTGCTGTCGTGGGTGACTGCCGTGCCGTGCTTCTGGGCGCTGGGCTGCGCATGGAAGGTCGCTGTGCAGATCGGGCGTGACAATTCGTTTTCTTATGAAAATGCAGCCGGCATCCGCCGTATCGGCATGCTCGCCGCGACGGACGGCGCAATCGTGTTCGCCGGCAACGTTCTGTTCGCTTTCTTAAACATCAACCATCCGGGCGTGTTCATCCTGTCGGTCATCATCGTGTTCATCGGCTGCGCTGTCGCGGTGGCTTGCTTCACCCTCTCGTACCTTGTTTATAAAGCAGCGCTGATGCGCGACGAACAGAACCTGACGGTTTAAGGGAGGGCATGATGATTGTTGTAAACATCGACGTGATGCTCGCCAAACGCAAGATGAGCGTTTCGGAGCTGTCGGAAAAAGTCGGCATCACCCTCGCGAATATCTCCGTTTTAAAGAATGGTCATGCCAAAGCGGTGCGCATCGAAACCCTTGATAAAATCTGCAAAGCGCTCGACTGCCAGCCCGGCGATCTGCTGGAATGGAGAGCGGACTGATGCCCCGCCGGAAATGGCGCGACAACTGCACGCAGATCATCCGCATCGCTTATACGGTGCTGAGTGTGCTGGTCGGCTTGTACTTGTCTGTGCAAAGCATCTGGTTTTCGCCCGAACCGTTCTGGGTAGCCGGGCTGTTGTTTTTGCTGTGTCCGGCGGTCAATCTGCTTGTTCTGGTGTTGGAAGCGCGCCGGCACTTATCGCTTGAACACGGCGATACGGTGCTGGGAACGACGCTGCTCTGTAACTTTTTACTGGCTGCGGGCTTATTGCTTTATATGTTCGTGTCAACGGGCGAGTATTCAAACACGGACATTGGTTCTTATAAAAGAATGTTCCGAATCACCCCGTTTCCGGATCATACGATTGAGCGGCTATATCCGGATGAGATTCCGGATGATGCGAAGAACCCGCAGTTCATGTTTCGGAGCGGGAATATAATCGGATTCACCACTTTTTGGTTGCAGTTTCAGACAAATGAAACGCAGCTGCACGCTTATCAGGCGGAATTTGCGCAAGCCGCCGTATGGCAGGGAACGCCGGATCAGTGCGAAAACGGCACGGATGCGCAGCAGAGCGCGTTAAGCCACTTGGTGGCAGAGAATGAGAACTTTTGGCGGGACAAAACAACGACGGTCTATTTGTTTTATGCCCATGACAGCGATACGCATTCGGACGCGCCGGCGTTTAATCACGGCGCACTGTACGCTGCCGCGGTCAGCGAAAGCACTCGCACCGTTGCGTTCTATGTGTCATGCTGGTAAATCTGCTTCTGTGAAAGTAATTGCTTTGATTTTAATGTATGGGCGGCTTGATTAACAAATAAATCAATATTAAGTAACATTTATTTCATTTAATTTCCCCTTGACAAACGGGAGTGGATATGCTAAACTAATAAAGTCGCGTTTCGGGAGAGTAGAGGGAAAGCGAGAAGCTGATAAAAAAACCTAAAAAAACCTGAAAAAAGGACTTGACAAAGGCGAAATGGTGTGATATAATCATTAAGCGCCTCTGAAAAGGGAACGGCAAGCGGTGAGAACTCACCGAGCCGGCGCGAAGGAATGAACACGAAGGAAAAGCGAAATACTTCAAGTGGTTGAACACAAAAAGTAGTAACTAATGTCCTTACGCTCAGACCTGGGAATTACGGTTTCGCTTGCGAAATCGCGGAATTAATTCCGCGAAGTAATTCCCATAGACGAATCTCGGATTCGTCTTGGTATCTTGAAAATTGAACAACGAAGCTTTAAGAAAAAAACCCTTGAAAAATTACTTTGAGTAATTTAAGCGATTCGAAAGAATCGCACGGAAAGTCACGTACAGACTAAAAAAGTACAAAGCTAGTTAAGTTTGAGCAAATCGAACTAGAAACTGGATAGTAAGCTTGAAGGAAACGGAGAGCTTAATATACAATTTTTAAAGAGTTTGATCCTGGCTCAGGACGAACGCTGGCGGCACGCTTAACACATGCAAGTCGAACGAATTACAGAAGTTTACTTTTGTAATTAGTGGCGGACGGGTGAGTAACACGTGAGGAATCTGCCCTTAAGAGTGGGATACCGTTTGGAAACGAACGTTAATACTGCATAACATAAAGATGTCGCATGGCATTTTTATCAAAGATTTATCGCTTAAGGATGACCTCGCGCCTGATTAGCTAGTTGGTGAGGTAACGGCCCACCAAGGCGACGATCAGTAGCCGGACTGAGAGGTTGGACGGCCACATTGGGACTGAGACACGGCCCAGACTCCTACGGGAGGCAGCAGTGGGGAATATTGCACAATGGAGGAAACTCTGATGCAGCGATGCCGCGTGAGGGAAGAAGGTTTTCGGATTGTAAACCTCTGTCATCGGGGACGATAATGACGGTACCCGAGAAGGAAGCTCCGGCTAACTACGTGCCAGCAGCTGCGGTAATACGTAGGGAGCAAGCGTTGTCCGGAATTACTGGGTGTAAAGGGAGTGCAGGCGGGACTGCAAGTCAGATGTGAAAACTATGGGCTCAACCCATAGACTGCATTTGAAACTGTGGTTCTTGAGTGAAGTAGAGGTAAGCGGAATTCCTAGTGTAGCGGTGAAATGCGGAGATATTAGGAGGAACATCAGTGGCGAAGGCGGCTTACTGGGCTTTTACTGACGCTGAGGCTCGAAAGCGTGGGGAGCAAACAGGATTAGATACCCTGGTAGTCCACGCTGTAAACGATGATTACTAGGTGTGGGGGGACTGACCCCTTCCGTGCCGCAGTTAACACAATAAGTAATCCACCTGGGGAGTACGGTCGCAAGACTGAAACTCAAAGGAATTGACGGGGGCCCGCACAAGCAGTGGAGTATGTGGATTAATTCGATGCAACGCGAAGAACCTTACCAGGTCTTGACATCTAACGAATCCTTCAGAGATGAGGGAGTGCCCTTCGGGGAGCGTTAAGACAGGTGGTGCATGGTTGTCGTCAGCTCGTGTCGTGAGATGTTGGGTTAAGTCCCGCAACGAGCGCAACCCTTATCATTAGTTGCTACGAAAGAGCACTCTAGTGAGACTGCCGTTGACAAAACGGAGGAAGGTGGGGATGACGTCAAATCATCATGCCCCTTATGACCTGGGCCTCACACGTACTACAATGGCTGCTAACAGAGGGAAGCGAAGCAGTGATGTGGAGCAAATCCCCAAAAGCAGTCTTAGTTCGGATTGCAGGCTGAAACCCGCCTGCATGAAGTCGGAATTGCTAGTAATCGCAGATCAGCATGCTGCGGTGAATACGTTCCCGGGCCTTGTACACACCGCCCGTCACACCATGGGAGTCGGTAACACCCGAAGTCAGTAGCCTAACCGTAAGGAGGGCGCTGCCGAAGGTGGGATTGATAACTGGGGTGAAGTCGTAACAAGGTAGCCGTATCGGAAGGTGCGGCTGGATCACCTCCTTTCTAAGGAGAGCTGTTAATCTGAAATATGATTGACTAACTCCGGTCAGCAAGGGAAAACAGCCTAAAGCAAACGTTGTTCAATTTTCAGGATATCAGAGCAGGGGAACCTGTTTTGGGATCTTGAAAGCATAAATGGAACGGTACCTTGACCGAAACAGTCAGAGCAGAGAACCATAGCGATATGGGGGTGTAGCTCAGCTGGGAGAGCACCTGTTTTGCAAGCAGGGGGTCAGGAGTTCGATCCTCCTCATCTCCACCAGCTCTGAGCAATCGGAGTCAGGTAACGAGTGAAGACGACAGACCGTTTAACCGCAGAGGAAACTCAAAGAGGGCGCATAGCTCAGGCGGTTAGAGCGCACGCCTGATAAGCGTGAGGTCGGTGGTTCGAGTCCACTTGTGCCCACCATGTATTCTTGCAAAGGAATACGAAAGAGCGGTTCAATGCAAAGACTAGAAAACTTGCGAAAACAAGTGGACTTGTCCACATTGTGCCCACAATCGAGGCGAAGCCGAGATTGTTTCCACAGCACGCAAACTCCAATAAGGTTTGCAAAAGAAGCGATGTGCAAGCATCGCAGTTAGCAACTTGAAAATTGAATAATGAAGTAAAAGTAATGCAAATGAGGAAAAATGAACGACAAATATTTAGTTTTAAAAACGAAGATAAAAGTCGGGTAATTTTACTGAAGCGGAGCAATCCGTTTCAGACAAACTACAATCAAGCAAAAGCAATCTGAAGGAACACAATTCAAGATGGTTAAGCGAATAAGAGCGTAGGGAGAATGCCTTGGCATTGGGAGCCGATGAAGGACGTGGTAAGCTGCGAAAAGCTGCGGGGATCAGCAAGCATGAATTGATCCGCAGATGTCCGAATGGAGCAATCCGCATGGAGAAAATCCATGCATCATATACTGAATCCATAGGTATATGAGGGGAACCGCCTGAACTGAAACATCTAAGTAGGGCGAGGAAAAGAAATCAACCGAGATTTCGTGAGTAGTGGCGAGCGAAAGCGAAAGAGGCCAAACCGCGTGTAGAAATACATGCGGGGTATGGACAGCACAATGGTATTGAGGTAACTTAAAAGAATCGTATGGGAAGACGAGCCGAAGAACGTGAGAGCCGTGTATTTGAAAAGTGAAAACAGCCAGCTGTATCCAGAGTACCGCGGGACACGAGAAATCCCGTGGGAACACGGGGGGACCACCCTCCAAGCCTAAATACTACCCAATGACCGATAGAGAATAGTACTGTGAAGGAACGGTGAAAAGAACCCCGGGAGGGGAGTGAAATAGAACCTGAAACCCTATGCTTACAAGCACCGAGAGCACGTCAATGTGTGATCGGGTACCTTTTGTAGAATGGTCCGGCGAGTTATTGTATGCGGCAAGGTTAAGGACTTAAGGTCCGGAGCCGAAGTGAAAGCGAGTCTTAAAAGGACGTTGAAGTCGTATGCAATAGACCCGAAACCGAGTGACCTATCCATGTCCAGGTTGAAGTGGAGGTAAAACTCCATGGAGGACCGAACGCACGCCTGTTGAAAAAGTCGGCGATGAGGTGTGGATAGCGGAGAAATTCCAATCGAACTCGGATATAGCTGGTTCTCTCCGAAATAGCTTTAGGGCTAGCCTCATGACAGATTACCGGAGGTAAAGCACTGAATAGGCTAGGGGTCGAAAGATTACCGAACCTTATCAAACTAAGAATGCCGGATAATCGATTCATGGGAGTCAGACAGTGTGAGATAAGTCTCATTGTCGAAAGGGAAACAGCCCAGACCCACAGCTAAGGTCCCAAAGTATTGTTAAGTGGAAAAGGATGTGGGGTTGCATAAACAACCAGGATGTTGGCTTAGAAGCAGCCATACATTAAAAGAGTGCGTAATAGCTCACTGGTCGAGTGACCCTGCGCCGAAAATTCAACGGGGCTAAACAATACACCGAAGCTTGGGCTTTTAGAGGTTAGAAATCAGAAGTCAGAAGTCAGAGAAGTGAAAGGAAAGCGTGATGTATCATGATACAAAGCTTTCGAGATTTCATCGTATATCAGAAATCCATGGAAATGGTTGAAAAGATATATGCTCTGACAAAGCAATTTCCGAAAGAGGAACAATTTGCACTGATAAGTCAAATGACAAGAGCATGCGTGTCAATTCCAGCAAACATAGCCGAAGGTTATGGAAAAAAGGAAAGCAGCGCAGAGTTCAAACGATACTTATCAATGTCAAGCGGTTCAGCAAATGAAATGCAAGTATTAGTCGAAGTCAGTATGAGAATTGGTTACACTGATTCAGAGTACGGAAATGAGCTAATCAAACAGTTTCAAGAAATCGGAAAGATGCTAAATGTGTTAATCCACAAATGGAATTAACACAAACTGACGACTCAACAAGAAGTCAAAAGACGCAGAACAACATGCGCAAGCGAGCGAAGCGAGCAACGCGCCCGAAGTTCTGACATCTGACATCTGATTTCTGACCTCTAAAGGGGTAGGAGAGCGTCGAATACGCGGAGAAGTCACAGCGGAAGCGGTGGTGGAGTGTATTCGAGTGAGAATGCCGGAATGAGTAGCGAGAATTGTGTGAGAATCATAATGGCCGAAAATCTAAGGTTTTAGGAGGAAGGTTCGTCCGCTCCTAGTAAGCCGGGAGCTAAGGTGAGGCGGAAACGCGTAGCCGATGCACATACGGTTGAAATTCCGTAGCCACCGAAAACTTAAATGCAGGGACACTCAGAAAGAGCTTAGCCGGGCGATGGTAGACCCGGTCGTAAGGGGCCGAAATTTAGTAGGTTAAGTAAGTTTAGACTGAGGCAAGAAAAGCTGCATGTATGTCCAAGGTGCCCGTACCGCAAACCGACACAGGTAGATAGGAAGAGAATTCTAAGGCCAACGGGAGAAGGGTTGTTAAGGAACTCGGCAAATTGACCCCGTAACTTCGGGATAAGGGGTACTTAAGAAATTAAGTCGCAGAGAATAGGCCCAGGCGACTGTTTAGCAAAAACACAGCTCTATGCTAAATCGAAAGATGACGTATATGGGGTGACACCTGCCCGGTGCCGGAAGGTTAAGAGGAGATGTGCAAGCATTGAATTGAAGCCCCGGTAAACGGCGGCCGTAACTATAACGGTCCTAAGGTAGCGAAATTCCTTGTCAGGTAAGTTCTGACCCGCACGAATGGTGTAACGATCTGGGCACTGTCTCAACAACCCGCCCGGCGAAATTGTAGTACCGGTGAAGATGCCGGTTACCCGCGACTAGACGGAAAGACCCCATGGAGCTTTACTGTAGCTTAATATTGGATTTCGGTATTTCATGTACAGGATAGGTGGGAGACTGGGAAGCACGGGCGTCAGCTTGTGCGGAGTCAACCTTGGGATACCACTCTTGAAGTGCTGGAGTTCTAACCTGCGGCTTTGAATCAAGCCGGGGGACATTGTTAGGTGGGCAGTTTGACTGGGGCGGTCGCCTCCTAAAAGGTAACGGAGGCGCTCAAAGGTTCGCTCAGCATGGATGGAAACCATGCGGCAGAGTGTAAACGCATAAGCGAGCCTAACTGCGAGAATGACGGTTCGAGCAGTAACGAAAGTTGGAGTTAGTGATCCGGCGGTATGTACGTGGAAATGCCGTCGCTCAACGGATAAAAGCTACCCTGGGGATAACAGGCTGATCTCCCCCAAGCGTCCACAGCGACGGGGAGGTTTGGCACCTCGATGTCGGCTCATCGCATCCTGGGGCTGTATTCGGTCCCAAGGGTTTGGCTGTTCGCCAATTAAAGCGGTACGCGAGCTGGGTTCAGAACGTCGTGAGACAGTTCGGTCCCTATCTGTCGTGGGCGTAGGATATTTGAAAGGCGCTGTCCCTAGTACGAGAGGACCGGGATGGACGCACCTCTGGTGCACCAGTTGTCACGCCAGTGGCACAGCTGGGCAGCTATGTGCGGAACGGATAAACGCTGAAAGCATCTAAGCGTGAAGCCGCCCTTAAGATAAGATATCCCATCAGTTTAACTGAGTAAGACCCCTTGAAGACTACAAGGTTGATAGGCTCAATGTGTAAGCGCTGTGAGGCGTTTAGCTAGCGAGTACTAATCGGTCGAGGGCTTAACCTTCCACATGAAGGTTCCTCAGATTTCTTCCTCATCCCGCATCACCCCTTCATTATTCAGTTTTGAGGTTGTTAACCTCCACCCGTCGGTGACGATTGAGATGAGGTCCCACCTGTTCCCTTTCCGAACACAGCAGTTAAGCTCATCTTCGCCTAAAATACTTGGCTGGCAACGGCCCGGGAAAATCGGTGTCGCCGACACGAACCGGATATATTCAAACCGTGAATATATCCGCATTATGCACCATTAGCTCAGTCGGTAGAGCAACTGACTCTTAATCAGTGGGTCCTGGGTTCGAGTCCCCGATGGTGCACCATATCCGGCCCGTTGGTCAAGCGGTTAAGACTCCGGCCTCTCACGCCGGCAACACGAGTTCGATTCTCGTACGGGTCACCATGTTGCCTTGCGACCACGGTTGCCAAGGAAGAAGAAATCAAGCTCAGTGCAAACAAGGGGCTTGTTTCTTTGTTTAATGGGCCATTAGCTCAGTTGGTTAGAGCAACCGGCTCATAACCGGTTG
The DNA here is from genome assembly GCA_047602575.1 of Oscillospiraceae bacterium. Classification (GTDB taxonomy): domain Bacteria; phylum Bacillota; class Clostridia; order Oscillospirales; family Ruminococcaceae; genus UBA1366. The sequence continues at coordinate 901,431 of JASGGY010000003.1, read as the reverse complement.
GTCCTGGGTTCGAGTCCCCGATGGCCCACCAAAATAGGGGTATAGCTCAGTCGGTAGAGCAGCGGTCTCCAAAACCGCGTGCCGAGGGTTCAAATCCTTCTGCCCCTGCCAGTTTGAAGTTAGAGATTAGATGTTGGATGTTAGATGCTCAAAGATTTTTGAAGTTTAACACGATATCTGATCTCTATCTTTTTATGTGGATACATTTATTAAAGAAGCGGAGTGAACGAAATGGCATCAATTTCGGTGACGGATACGGCGGCGAAAAAGCGGTATGATTACCTCGACAATCTGAAAGTGCTTCTGACTTGCCTTGTGATTGCGCACCATACCTCGCAGGCTTACGGACCGACGGGCGGAGAATGGGTTTATCACAATGCAAACGGTACAGCCGATTGGCTCGGGAATTTTATGGCGGTCAACGCCGCATTTTTCATGGGCTTGTTCTTCATGATTTCCGGATATTTTATTCCGCAGTCCTTTACCGGCAGGACGACGGCATGCTTTATTTCGCAGAAAGCAAAACGACTGCTGCTTCCCGTTTTGTTGATCATGACAGTAATTGTTCCGGTCTATTTCTATCTTGCCGCGAATTTTCACGCGCAGACCCACATCGGATTTATTGATTATTACATCCATACATACTTGGGAACTTGGATTGTTACTTATGAACACGGCTGGTATATGGTCAATCTTTTTTTGTATGCGCTGGCTTATGCAGTCATTATGCGCTTTTTTAAGGTGAAAGAAAACAAGCGGTGCAGAGCGTTCCGCGTGTGGTATTTGTTCGCGTTGGCGGCAGCGGTCGGGGTGCTGTCGTTTTTTACGAGAATGATTTTTCCGATTGATACGTGGATCAACCTGTTTGGGGTCATCGGCATGGAGCCTGCGCACGTACCGCAGTATGTTTTGTTTTTTGCTGCCGGAATTCTGGCATTTCGGCACCGGTTTTTTGAAAATCTGCCGAAGCGGGTCGGCTTCATCACGTTTTCTGCCGGTGTCGTCATGGCAGCGGTGATTTATCTCAGCGACGTTTCTTTCATAAGAGCCGCCATGTCGGTAATCTGGGATTCGTGGGCTTTTTACGAAGCGTTCATGGCGGTGTTTCTTTCTGTCGGGCTAATCGTGGTTTTCAGGGAACTCTGCAGCCAATCGAATGGGATCATGCGGCTTCTTGCGCGCTGCGCGTTCGGCGCTTATGTCATCCACAATCTTTTTGTGGTTTCGTTTCAATTGCTTTTTGATCAGGTGCGGTTCGGTGCAAGCTGGAAGTTCGTGTGTGTCAGCGTGCTGTCCATTTTCGCGTCGTTTCTGGCTGCGTGGCTGGCGGTGCGGGTTTTACAGAAAATAAAGAAAATCAAAGCAAAAACGCCGGACGCACGCTTCGAAAAACAAAGCGACGCCGGCGATAAAAGCGATTTCGTTACAACGCGGCAAGGGTAAATACCAATGCGCGCAATTCTTAGGAGTGTGAGAAATAATGAACACAGCGGCGAATTCGGCGGATTACATTGCGGAAATGAGGAAGCAGGTCGGACACAGCCCGCTTATGACGATCGGTTGCGATGTCATCATTGAAGACCGGGCGGGCGCGATTCTGCTGCAAAAGAGAGCGGATGGCGGCGAATGATGTGCTATCTCCCCACAACCACCCGTCCGTCCAGAAGCGGGATCACCGTGTCCATCGTTTCCACCTCATGGTTTTTATCGTAGGATTTCCGGTAGAGCAGCGTTCCGGCAGCGTCATATCGGCTTAAAATTGTCATGGAATCCGTCGTGATACGATTCATCCAGGGCGGCTGGGGCAGGTATTTTACGCTTTGCGACTGAACAGTGAAAAAGCCGTGATCTTCCGTAGGGATCAGCGTGTAACTATAACCGCCGGCTGCGGTGTCGCGGATTGTTTGGATCACCGCAAGGTTTTTATCCAGCTTGTAAACCTGCGATTCGGCTGAAGTGTCATCGTTTGCTGGTGAGCTGAACGGGAGCAGGAGCGTACCGTCGCCGGCGGTATAAATCCCCATAACGTCTGACACGGGAAATCTGATAGAATCGGCAACTGTTGCGTCCGGATTGAACTTAAAAACAACTGCCTGCTTACCGGCACCGCATTTGGCGGTTGCTGCGGATTTCAATGTGCCAGTGATATAAATCTGTTGATCGGCGATTGTCACGTAGGACGTTATGAGGTCTTCCTCGCCCTCAAAAATATACTGCCCTTTTTCGTTGATGTTCTCGTCAAATACGGTCATAAACTCCACACCGGTCAGCATCTCACCCTTTTCCTTTCGCTGTGTGAAATCCCTGTCGCAGGATTGTGTAAAGCCCCAGACAACCCATCCTACCTCCGGCGCATAGCACGCACCGCTGAACGACTCATAATCTGTACCGCCGAATATTTTTTTCTCTGTGTGCGCACCGTTTTTTTCGTATCGCATCAATAACAAATCCACAGTGTCGGATGTAATGCAGTTGATCTCATCGTATGCTACGTACTCAGATTCGCAAACCCCCGCGGTCAGGATCGCACCGTTTTGGGTTTCACCAATCCATTGAATCTCGTTTCCGCCCTTGAATTCGATCTGATTGTTCCAGAGGATCTGCCCGTCATGATCGCATTTCACCAGCCGGGACGGCGTTGTCACCGCGACTTGTTGATTTTCTGAAGTCCCTGATCCCGCACTGGTATACCAAATTTCACCGGTCAGGTAAAAAGCAAAGCCTCCGTCCTTGGTTTCGATACATCCGCTGCTGAAGCACCAAAACGGCAGCGTGATGTCCGTATAATCCTGTGACCACAGGAAGCTGCCATGCTTGTCATATTTTACGGTGCGCAGGAATGAATGCGCTTCATCTCCGCCCCAGACGCGGTTCAGAGCGATGAACCCGTCGGATACGGCGTAAATCTTACGCCCCTGCGGCAGGAAAAACGAAATTTCATCAACGTTTCCGGGGTTGACGTCCTCCGTTTTCACATACTTGCTATCCATCGGAATCGCACAATAAACTTTCTCAAAGTCGGGGATCAGGATTCTTTGAAGCTGATGAATGACATCGTCTGAAACAAAATAGCGGGTTGGACCGGGGAGCGGCGCTGAACGTATCTGCTCAGGATAACAGCTGATGACACCTTCTGCATCAATAAACAGCACTTCGCCGGTGTCGAATGTGACAGAAAGAACCGCCGCGCCCGGATTCTTGCTGTACGAAAACGAAAGCGCATCGGTATCTGTCAACTCCACAGCGTCAGCCGTGCCGAGCAGGTCGCAGAACTGCCGATATTGCTCCTGGTCGGCAACATATGATTTTTTCTCCTGCGCATTGTCGGGATCGGTATCATCTGCATAAGAAACGGTCATGGTATGTGCGGCAGCCGGAATCAGGTTGTTGGTTGACAGCGTTGTGGCTGTGCCGTTGTTGCGTGGCGTGTCTGTGCCGGTCTGCTCTGTTTGTGCGGGGGTGCAGGCGGTCAACAGCGCCATGCACAGAACCGCGCAGCAAATTGTCTTTTTCATTCCATTACCCTCCCACGGCGTTGGTGATCAGCACAAAGGCGACGGCGGCAAGGAACACGCCGAAAGCCAGTGCCGATGCGAATGTCAGTTTTTGATAAGACAGGATGTTCTCGATGCGGACCCTTGTTTTCGCCCCGCTGAAGGCGCTCACGAAATAGCTTTTTCCGGCGGCACAGCGGAGCAGTGCAGCGGCATAAGCCTTTGCGCGCTGGGGTTGCTCCAGCATTTTCACGGCTTTGGTGTCGCAGGCAAGCTCCATATCCGAAAAGAACAGCCGCAGAAAACTCCATACCAGCGGGTTAAACCAATGCACGCAGGCTGTGATCACCGCAGCCATCCGCCAGAAATTATCCCGCCGGCGGATGTGTACCCGTTCATGCGCCAGAATATAGGGCAGGTCCTGTTCGGTGATCCAGCTTGGCAGGATGATTTTCGGTTTAAAAATCCCATAAACCGCCGGTGCGGTTATCTTACCGGAAATCCAGATGTTATCCCGGAAATGCTTCGCGTCGCGCAGCTCCCGCTTTGTTAGCGCGTACAGAAAAACGCAGGTCAGGATCGCAGCGGCGGCAATGACTGCCCAGACCGCGGAAGCCACCCCGAAGATGTTCTTGAGCAAATCCGTTTTATAGGTGATGGGGAAGTAGCGTTCGGCTGCCTGAAGGCTGTTGGTCATGGTGATGTCGGGTGCGCCGGGGGCTTCCTCCCAGATCACCACCGTTTTCGTCGCGTACTGCGAGATGAAGCTGAGCAGACTGAAGCGGTTTGCGACACCGAACGGAACCCATAACCGAATCAGCGGCAGAAGCCAAAGCAGATACGCCGCAAAGCGGGGCAGCCGCGGGATTTTTCGCAGCAACGCCACAGCAAGCCCCGTTGCGCCGCCAATCATGCTGATGTTGAGCACCCAGTAGAAGGCTTCGGATAGCATCGTCGTCACTTCTTTTCGATCAGATTTTTCAGCTCGTTGATTTCATCGGGCGACAGATGCTCGTCGATGAACGCGGCGAAAAACGCCTTTTTTGACCCGCCCCACAACTTGTCAATCAGCCGCTCGGTTTCGCCTTTCTGCACCGCATCTCTTGAAATCAGTGCTCGGCAAAGAAATCCCGGATCTTCCCGCCGAACAAGCGCCTTGTCAATCAGCTTTTTGATGACGGTGTAGGTCGTGTTTTTGTTCCAGCCGATTTCCTTTTGTGCAAGCACGCTGATTTGCTTGGCGGAGATCGCACCCTCCCGCCAGAGCAGCTCCATGAGCTTCAGTTCGCTGTCATACAGCTTAATCGGTTCCATAAAAATCATCTCCAGACTACTATAATAGTATATTGTTATACTATCACAATAGTCTGGAATTGTCAAGCGGATTTTCTGCATTTTTAAAATTTAGTTTCTATGAAATGCCATGCTTGTCGGCGGCGTCAATTATTTCTATAAAATTTTTGCCGGTTGCACATTTGTGTGCAACTTTTCCTATAAAAAGGCGGGTATAGTAGAACGCTTTTTTGAAAGGAATGATTTTATGCTCGGCACAGGCACACAGGCAGACCCTTATCAGGTCACAACCATTGCGGAGTTCCGCGCCATCAACAGCAGCGCATCTTATTACAAGCTGATGAACGACATCGACGCGGCGGCTTATAACAACGGCAGCTGGACACCGGCAACACTTGCCGCAAAAGAGATCGACGGCGACGGCTTTGCGCTGATGAACATCTATTTCAACTATGTTTCCACAATGACCAACAGCGCGTGCATTTATATCACCAGCGCAATGACCGTTAAGAATCTCAGCATCCGCAATTTGCTCTGCGTTCCGTTCGCATCCGGAAGCAGCCCACTGCTGTTCGCTTCCACAAACACCCTCGCGGTAACAGCCGTCAACTGCGACTTCCAAATCCGGATTTCCGACCCGAACAATTATACCAAAGCCATCTTCCGCCCCGAAAACGTCGCGCTTGACACCTGCACAATCAGCCTCGAAACGCATTCAGCAAAGCCCATACCGATTGATTTTCTGACAGCGGTGAATACAAACTTCTACCTCGACGTTTCCGGGCTGACCTACAACACGGGATTCCTGCTGATGAATACAGTGACCACGACACAAGCCGCCCATTACATGAATGCCTGCTCGATCCGCGGGAAAATCACCGCTGCCGCCAATGCCGTCCCCAACGGCAGCATCGCGGCGCTCTATCTTGCGTCAAACATCGGGCTGAGTTATTTTGCGGTGGAAGTTGCCAACATTCCCGCGATTTCCTTTACCGGAACTAACGTCGCGAACACGGCGACGGCGGTTGTGTTCTACGACAGGGAGCTTGCACCGGCAACGACCTTTTCGGCAACGCCGAGCACGAATTGCTTTGGGCTGACGACCGCGCAGTGTAAGAGCAAGACGTACCTCAACGGCATCGGCTTTCCGGTGGTGTAAGGAGGTATGGCAATGCTTGTTAGCTTTGTGCTTGACCCGACGGAGAACGGCGGGTATCCGTATGCCGACGGTTCAAAGCCGTCTGTGCCGCCTGATTTTACAAGCCTTTACACCCCGGCGATGTTTCGGGTCACAGCACGTGCCGGCGGGTATCCGATTCCGGACACCGCACGCCCGTCGGAGGCGTTCGCGATGCGGGGGAATTACGGGCGGGGGCGGATTTTCAAACTCAACGCACCTATCAACGACGGGTATCCGTACACGACGGCGGAACTGTTCAATCTGCGACTGTGCGCTGTTTCCGTGCAGGGGTTGTATCTGGGCAGCGTGCCGGTTCGCCGCGTTTACGCGCGCGGCAGCGGCGTTTTTGAATGCTGGCGCTGACGAATTCCCAAAAATAAAACGCATCTTTGCGGGAATAACCGCAGAGATGCGTTGATTTTTTATGCCAGACTCGGTTCGCCGCCGATGCGGGGCGTTTTGTGGGGCTTTTCCGACTCGGTGAGCGCTGGTTCATCGGGCGTGCCGTCGGTGGGAGGCGTTGCCGGCTCGTCGAAGATGTGTGGGTCAAGCTCGCCCTCCATCAGCTTACGGAAATCCTCCGCGTCAATTTTCTCGAACTTGAGCAGGTATTTCGCCACCAGATGTAGCTGGTCAAGATGCTCGCTGAGCAGATCCTCCGCTTTCTGGAAGCTGTCCTCGATGATGGTGCGGATTTCGCTGTCGATTTCCGCGGCGATGTTTTCGGAATAGCTGGGCGCATTGCTATAATCCCGTCCCAGGAATACCTCGTGCTCGCCCTGACCGTAGACAACCGGACCGAGCTTTTCGCTGAAGCCGTAGCGTGTGACCATGTTGCGCGCGGTCTGCGTTGCGCGCTCAAGATCGTTGGAAGCACCGGTGGAGATGTCGTCGAGAATGATTTTCTCCGCCACGCGCCCGCCCAGCAGCACCACGATGCTCTCGTACATTTCGTTCTTGCTCACGTACGATTTGTCCTTCTCCGGCAGCGACATGGTAAATCCGCCCGCGTGTCCGCGCGGGATGATCGATACCTGATGCACCTTATCCTGCGTTTTGAGGTGATACGTCAACACCGCATGGCCGCCCTCGTGGTAAGCCGTCAGGTTCTTTTCCTGTGGGGTGACAACGCGCGATTTCTTTTCGGGACCCGCGATGACCTTGATTGCCGCTTCCTCCATATCCGCGCGGGTGATGGCTTTGCGGTTCTTGCGTGCGGCAAGCAGGCTCGCTTCGTTGACAAGGTTTTCGAGATCTGCGCCTGTGAAGCCGACGGTGGACTGCGCGGTGGTTTTCAGGCTCACGTCCGGCGCAAGCGGCTTGTTGCGGGTGTGGATTTTCAGAATCTCCTCGCGTCCCTTGACATCGGGGTAATCAACCAGAATCTGCCGGTCAAACCGTCCCGGACGCAGCAGCGCCGGATCGAGGATGTCGCGGCGGTTGGTCGCCGCCATGACGATGATGCCCGCGTTGGGCGCAAAGCCGTCCATTTCCACGAGCAGTTGGTTAAGGGTTTGTTCGCGCTCGTCGTGACCGCCGCCAAGCCCCGCGCCGCGGTGTCTGCCGACTGCGTCGATTTCGTCAATGAAGATAATCGCCGGCGCGCTTTTCTTTGCCTGTTCAAACAGATCGCGCACGCGCGAAGCGCCCACGCCCACGAACATTTCCACAAAGTCAGAGCCGGAGATCGAGAAGAACGGCACGCCCGCCTCGCCGGCAACCGCCCGCGCAAGGAGGGTTTTGCCCGTACCGGGAGGTCCGAGCAGCAGCACGCCCTTGGGTACGCGCGCACCGATGTCGTTGAATTTTTTTCTGTCCTTCAAAAACTCGACGATTTCCGCAAGCTCCTCTTTTTCCTCGTCTGCGCCTGCCACGTCGTCAAAGGTGGCTTTCTTGCCGGTATTCATGTGCTGCTTGGCGTTGGATTTGCCGAAGGAATTAAGCTTTCCGCCGCCGCCCGCGGATTTCATCATATAAATCAGCACGGCAACCGTCAGACCCACAAGCAGCAAGGTCGGCACAAGGTTGAGTAGCACACTGCTGTCCTTGACCTTGATCAGAGAATAGACCAGCGGCGCATCGGGGTTTGCCTTGTTATAAAGCTGGCGGTAGCTGCTTTCGCCCGTTCCCAGAACATCCTGCACGAAGAGGGCGACGTTGGGCACGGTGTAGGTTTTGGCTTCCGAGCCGTCTTTGAGCGTATATTCCAGCTTGCCCGTGCCGAGGTTGAAGGTGAACTCCTTGACCTGAAGGGTGTCGAATTCCTGCATGATGGTGGAATATTCCGTATCCTTGTCGCTGGGCGCGAGGCTCTTGAGCGCAAAGACAAACGCCGCGATGAGCGCCGCTGCAATGAGCAGGTAGATGATCAGACTCTTGCCGGTGTTTTTTGGTTTCAATCAATCACTCCGTTCTTTTGCGGTAGTATATTTATTCCCGCGTTGGTCGGGTTATAATCGTCTATGTTTGCGTAAAAATCCCCACATAGGGCAGTTCGCGGAATTGTTCGTCGCAATCGAGCCCGTAGCCGACCACAAACAGATCCGGAATCTCAAAGCAGCGGTAATCCGCCGCGATCGCCGCAGTTCTGCGGGCGGGCTTGTCGAGCAGCACGGCGGTTTTTACCGAGCGCGGTGCGCGGGTGAGAAAAATCTCTTTGAGCGCCAAGAGCGTTCTGCCGGTGTCGAGAATGTCTTCAACCAACAAAACGTCCTTACCGGCGATGTTGGTTTTGATGTCAAGCTCAACGCGTACCGTTCCGGTGCTGGTTGTGCCGTCGTAGCTTTTTGCGCGGACAAAATCCATCGTCAGCGGCATGTTTACGGCGCGCACAAGGTCCGCCATAAAAATATATGCACCAGAAAGCACGCACACCACCGTCAGCCCCGGAGAATCGCGATAATCCTCCGCAATGCGGGCGGCGAGTTCCTTGATGTGCGCGGCGATTTCCTCCGCGGAAATCAACACGGGAATCTCCCTCTTACAATCCATCCGGCACCTCCGTGCTGTTTGATCGCTTGTTCTTATTTTAAACGTTTTGTGTGAAAGGCGGGTGACAGCCTGATTGCGGATGTATAAATTCCGCGTAAATCACGCGTTTTGTGCCAGAATCCGGCGCACAGCGCGTCGCGCAGCCGAAGCCCTCCGCGTAACAAAGCCCCGCGGCATCGGCGATAAAGAGCAGCCTGCCGCGATCGGCGGGCGGGATTTTTGCGTTGAGAAGGTTTTTCACCGCACTCGTGCAGCTGCGTCCGGCAAGCCGGATGCGGTCGCCGGGGCGGCGGTTGCGCACCACGCAGTCCTCTAACCTTATTATCTTATCATAATCAATGAGATGATTTGCAAACGTTTTGTTAATATTTGAAATTTCATCCGGGTTATTCACAAATTTGATTACGAATCGCCGCCCGAGGAAGTCCGTTTCCGTATTCAGTGTCAGCGGGATTGCCACATCCGGCACGGGAACAAGCGCTTCCTCCAGCGTCAGAAGCCCGTTTTTCACCACCGCGTACAAGCCGCCGGAGAGCTGGGTTTTCCCGCCCGCAAGCAGGGACTCCACCCGCGTGACCATTTCAAAGGACGGCGAAAGCCCCTTTGCACCGATCAGCTTTGCCAATGCGCGCCGGCGCACCGCTTCGTGAAAGCCCGCCAGTTTTTCTACCGAAAAGCCGCCGTCTGCCTTTGCGGTGTCGAGGGCTTCCTGTGCGCACAGGTCGAGATAATCCTGATCGGCGGCAAGCAGCTGAGCCGTTCGCCCAAAGGTTTCGGCAAGCGCGGGGTTGAGCTCAGCCAGAACCGGAACAACGTGCAGGCGCAGCTTGTTGCGCGAAAACGTGTCGGACGCGTTGGTGGAATCCGTCACAAACGCCTGTCCGTGCGCGGAGAGGAACGCCTCTACCTGCGCGCGGGTGCAGTCGATCAGCGGGCGGATGATCCTGCCGCCCGCCGCCGTTTTCCGCACCGGCGGGATGCCGCACAAGCCTTTCAGCCCCGTGCCGCGCGTGAGATTGAGCAGAGCGGTTTCCAGACTGTCGGAGCGGGTGTGCGCAGTGGCGATCACGCCGGCACCGCTGTGCTTTTCAAAAATTCGATAGCGAACTTCCCGCGCGCCTTCTTCCAGAGAAAGCCCGTTTGCGGCGCAGAAGCTGCGTACATCCACGCTTTCCGTCACCAGCGGGATGCTGTTTTTATCGCACAGCGCCGCGCAGAACGCAGCGTCTCGCAGGCTTTCCGCACCGCGCAGGTTGTGGTTGATGTGCAGTGCCGTCACCGCAAAGCCCAGCTCACGCAGCGCGAGTACCATACAAACGCTGTCCGCACCGCCGGACAATCCCGCGACCACCCGCTGCCCCGCAAGCATCCCATGGCGCGCGGCGGTTTCCCGCACCTGCGCAAGAAGCTGTTCCATTGTTATTTTACACCCGATTCCGTGGTTTGTTTGTGACGATGTTACAAAAGTTTATTCGTGGACGAAATCCGGCGTGCGGAACAGCGTGTATTCTCCGCACCACGCGAGCTTGACCGTGCCGGTTTCGCCGTGGCGGTTTTTGGCGATGATGCATTCGCTTTCCGCGGCATTGGTTTCTTCTTTGTTGTAATAGCTTTCGCGATAAAGAAAAAGAATGATATCCGCGTCCTGCTCGATTGAGCCGGATTCACGCAGATCCGAGAGCATCGGGCGGTGATCTGTGCGCCCCTCCGCGCCGCGGTTTAACTGCGAAAGCGTCATGACCGGCACGTTGAGTTCCTTTGCCATAAGTTTTAAATGACGCGTGATTTCGGAAACCTCCGTCACGCGGTTGTTGTGCTTGTTCGGGCTTGACATGAGCTGTAAATAGTCGATAATGACAAAGCCTAGGTTTTTCAACCGGCGCAGCTTCGCTTTCATCTGCGGCACGGTAATGCCCGCCGTGTCGTCAAGATAGATCGGCATTTTCGACAGGGAATCCGCGCCCTTTGCGAGCTTTTCCCAGTCCGTGCCGTCGATTCTGCCGGAGCGCAGGGCGTTGTTGCTGACGAGGGCTTCCGACGAAAGCATACGGGTGACGAGCTGCTCCTTGCCCATTTCCAGCGAAAAAATCGCGACGGACTTATCGGTATGCTTGCACATATTTGTCGCAATATTTAGCGCGAACGCAGATTTACCCATACCGGGGCGCGCGGCGAGGATGAGCAGGTCGGAATCATTCAGCCCCGTGGTGATGCGGTCGAGGTGATCAAAACCGGTTTTTGTGCCGAGGTATTTGTCGCGGTCGCTGCCGGCGAGCTTGCCCAGGCGGCTGTAGGCATCCACGATGATGTCGTCGATGCGTGTTAAGCCGTCGGTGTCCTTGCCTTGGCGGATGTCGTAAATCTTCTGCTCGGCGCTGTCAAGCAGGCTGCGCGCGTCGGAGCTGCCGTCGGAGGCGGTTTCGATGATTTCCTGCGCGACGTTCATCAGCGAGCGGATGTAGTATTTTTCCTCCACGATCCGGCAGTAGTCGGCGATGTTCGCAAGGCTCGGAACGCCCTCCATAATACCCTTGAGGTAAACCTTTGCCATGTCGGGGGTTTCAAAAATGCCCATCATCACCGCTTCGTTCATCACCGTGACAAGGTCGGCACCCGCCCCGCGCGTAAACATCCGCAACACGATCGAAAACAGCTCTCTGTGCTGCGGGCGGAAAAAGCAATCGGGCTTCAGGCGCTCGATGACAATCGGCAAAACATCCGGCTCAAGCAGCAGCGCGCCTAAAATGGTCTGCTCCGCTTCCAGACTGTAGGGAAGCTCTTTTCCGAGCAGCTCGGTGGGCATATCGTAATTCATAATCGTTATCCTCCATGGTTTTCCGCGGTCAAGAAAAGGCAAACCGCACAGGCGGCTTACCTTCTTTCGACAACCGGTCTTATTCCTCCGTCACGCGGATGGTCAGCCTACAGGAAACACCCTGTGAAAGCCGGATCTCGGCTGTGAAGCTACCGAAGCTTTTGATGTCGCCGCTCAGTGTGATTTTTTTCTTGTCCACCGCCGTGCCGAATTGTGCGGCGAGCGCGTCGGACACATTTGCCGCCGTCACCGCGCCGAAGAGCCTGCCGCCCTGACCGGCCTTTGCCTTGATGACGACCTCCTGCTCCTTCAGCGATTCGGCAATCTCAAGATTGTGCGCTTTTTCCTCGGCGAGCTTATGCGCCTGCGCGTCCTGCTTGCCCTTAAAGTCGTTTACATTCTTCTGGGTAGCTTCCACGGCGAGATTTTTCGCCAGCAGAAAATTGCGCGCGTAGCCGTCCGCCACGTTGATGGTTTCGCCGGCTTTGCCGCTCCCCTTGACGTCCTTGAGTAAGATTACTTTCATATAATTCGTTCCTTTCGGTGATCACTTTTAGTGATTATTCGAGCCCGCTTTTCTCCATATACGCGTCGATGGCGTCCAGCACGAGGTTCTTTGCGTCGGCAAGCGAACCGGTGAGCTGCCCGCCCGCCATGGTCTGGTGTCCGCCGCCGCCAATGGCTTCCATAATGACCTGCACGTTGAATTTTCCCAGACTGCGCGCGGAAACATTGATTTGCTGCCCGTCGTCGTATAAAACAAACGACGCGTTGACTTCCGTAATGCCGAGCAGCTCGTCCGCCGCCTGCGGTGCGGCTAAGCGCACGGACGGGTCGGGGTTGTCGGAAACCGCCACGGCACAGCCGCGGTAGATTTCCGCCGACGCAATCAGGCGGGATTTTTCCTGATAAATCTCCGCCGAGCTGTTGAACATTGCTTTGACGCGGATGGTGTCCGCGCCCTGCTTTCTTAAAAACGCCGCCGCTTCAAAGGTGCGCACGCCGGTGCGCATGACAAAATTTTTCGTATCCAGCATGATCCCCGCCAGAAGCGCTTCGGCATGGGGCGCCTGGATTTTACCGGTTTCGCCGAAATACTGAATCAGCTCCGCCACCATCTCGCACGCCGACGACGCCAGCGGCTCGTGATAAAAAATCACGGAGTTGTCGATGCAGCTGACCATGCGCCGGTGGTGGTCGATCACGACAACCTTGGACGTTTTTTTGTAAAGCTCGGGGCTTTCGATGATGTCGGGGTTGTGGGTGTCCGCGATGATCAGCAGCGGGTTGGGGTCGCTGAACGCAAGCGCCTCCTGCGGGGCGATGAAATAATTCATGTTTTCGTGGGAGGTGATGTAGGTGATCAGCTGGTTCGCCATGTTTTTTTCGGGATCGACGACGACGAACGAGGCTTTTCCCATGCGCCGGAACACCGCACACAGACCCGTCGCTGCGCCGATGCTGTCCAGATCGCCCATGCGGTGTCCCATGATGAACACCGTTTCATGCGCGGAAACAAGCTCTTTGAGGGCGGTGGCGATGATGCGGGTTTTGACCTTGGTGTGCTTTTCCACGCCCTTTGACACGCCACCGAAAAACTCAAAGCCGTTTTCTGTCTTGACCGCCGCCTGATCGCCGCCGCGCCCTAAGCACATATCCAGCGCCTGCTTGGCAAACAGCTCGCTTTCGGCAAGGTTTTTCGCGCCCCTGCCCACACCGATGGAAAGCGTGACCGTCATGCGTTCGCCCACAGCGATGGCGCGGGCTTTATCCAGCACCGGAAAGCGCGAGGAGATCATTTTCGATAAATGGCGTTCCTCAACCACACACAAAAATAAACTGTTTGACACGCGGCGAATGACACCGGAGGTCGGGTCGATAAAGCTTTCCATGAGCGTTTCGATTGCGACGAGCGCGTGAGCTTTTTCGCTCTCGCGGACGTTCTGCATCAGATCCTCATAATTGTCAATCGCCACCAGCAGCACGGACGGATAGGTCTGGCGGTATTCAAATTCCAGCTCGACGAAGTCAGTGATGTCGTTGAAAAAAAGCATCGTCAGTCCGCTGTTTTCCTGCGGGACGACGGACTTGACACGGTAATAGCGGCTGTTGATGTCGGCGATTTCGCCGGCGGGGGAAAGCGTTTTGCGCAGGTCAAGGGCGAACAGGTCGTCGATTTTCTTGCCGAACGCGCTGCGGCGGGGGGATATGTCCTCGTCAAAGAGCTTGTTGCTCCAGACAATGCGTGTATCGGTGTCGATAATTGCCGCGGGGGCTGGAAAATTGCGCAGGGAATCGCGCTCGGTGTCGGTGATATCGGCGGAAACGCGCCGGATATAGCGCAGCACGAGCAGACGCGCGGCAAAGAATTCCGCCGCAAGCAAAACGGCAAGCCCCGCGGAAATACCGAACAGCAGCGCTCCATAGCGGCTGGTGTCGGGGTTGTCATATAAAATCCATGCGGAAGCCAGCGCCGCCGCGAGTGCCGCCGCGACGGTCAGCGCGATGAGGTAACTGGTTTTCAGCTTCATGAGCGCCGCCTCCCTTGCTTGCCGGTTGAATTACGTATATAATACCATTATACATGACCCCGCGGATTTGTCAAGCCGAACGAGGGGCAAGCGCCAAAAAACTTTCGCACACCAAGCCTGCATTTTCCGGAATTTGAGAGAATGCGGGCTTTTTACACGTAAAAAATTTTCTGAATCTATTGACAAACTGAAATCAATATGATATCATCATAACATCAGGCGAGTGTCCTGAACGAAAGGGAGCGTTGTGATATGGCAGAGATGAAGAAACTTGTTACCGACGAAAAGGAATTAAAAGCGTCAAGCGGCTGGGGCGCGCTGTTCGGCGTGATCATTGCGTTTTGCGCCGCGCTGGCGGGGCTGATTTATGCGGCGGTGCAGCTGGATCAGGATTTCGGTCAGGCAGCTATGGTTGTGCTGCTGGTGGTATGTATTCTGGTGGTGTGCGTGGGCTGGATTCCGCTGTGCGGGCTGAAGGTCATTAAGCCCAACGAGGCGCTGGTTCTGACGCTGTTCGGCAAATACATCGGCACATTAAAACAGGATGGCTTCTTTTACGTCAATCCGTTCTGCACCGCCGCCGCACCGGTTCACGAAAAAACCGGTGAGTCCTGGCAGGGGCTTTTCGCGGGTGCGGCAGGCAAAGCAGCCGTCCAGGTTTCGATGCCCGCGAGCAAGAAGATTTCTTTGAAAGCAATGACCTTAAGCAGCGAAAAGCAGAAAATCAACGACGAGATGGGCAACCCCATCGAGGTCGGCATCATCGTCATCTGGAAGGTTGTCAACACCGCAAAGGCGGTTTTCGATGTGGAAAACTACATTCAGTTTATCGCCATTCAGGCGGACTCCGTGCTGCGGGACGTGGTAAGGCAATACCCGTATGATGCGGCGGCGGGGGAGATGTCGCTGCGCGAATCCTCCCACGAAATCGCGGCGCTGCTCGCAGAAAGCCTGCAGACACGCGTGGAATCGGCGGGGCTTGAGGTCATCGAAGCGCGGATCACGCACTTGGCTTATTCACCGGAAATCGCTGCGGCGATGCTCCAGCGGCAACAGGCATCCGCAATCGTTGACGCGCGCCAGAAGATCGTGGACGGCGCGGTCGGCATGGTCGAAATGGCGTTGAACAAATTAAGCGAAAACAAGGTCTGCGAGCTTGACGACGAGCGCAAGGCGGCGATGGTCAGCAACCTACTCGTCGTGCTTTGCGGCAACAAGGACGCGCAGCCGATTGTCAACAGCGGTTCGATTTATTAACGGGATTTTTGCAGAAAAAACGCTGGGAGGTGAGCCGCGTGGCGGAGGATGAGAATGGCATCGGCGTGCCGTCAAAAAAAGAAGGCGCAAAAAAGCAGATTCCCCTGCGGCTTTCCGCGCAGCTCTACGGCGCGCTGGCGGCATGGGCGGAGGACGAATTCCGCTCCGTCAACGGGCAGATTGAATATCTGCTCACCGAGTGCGTGCGCAAGCGGCATAAGGGGAATTCGGACTGCAGATAAACGCTAACCAAAGGGGGCGCTGCCCCCTCTGGACATCCTCACCAAAGGATACGAGTACCCTTTGGAAACCCATAGTTTTATGGATTAATACTTTGGGTTGTTTTGCCGATTTGTGTTTTCGCTAGGGCTTTGTGGGTTTAGCGGAGGGATTAAAACCGCGTGTATACTTCTTTAGGTTGGAGTTGTGCTGCGGTTTTCAGGGAATGTGAAATATCTGCGTTTTTCATTGACGATATTGCTCTTTTCGGTTATACTATTAATGGCTGATTAAACAATTTATTTAGTTAACAGAAAGGCGATTTATGATGAAAAAACACATCGTAGCAACACTCACGGCTTCCATTCTGCTGACCGGCATTCTCGGAGGCTGCGGGGCAATCGGACCCGGAAATTCCGAAGAAAAAGCCACAACCACATCTGCCGCGACAACACCCACAACTGCCGCGACTACAACCACAGCAAAAACAGAGCAAAGCGTAACCTACACCAATTCGCAGCTCGGATATAGCGTGGACTATCCCGCTTACTTTAAAAACCCGATTGAAAGCGACGCAGGCGACGGCATCACGCTGACCGCCGGCACGGATAAGCTGTTAATCTGGGGCAGTTACAACGTCAACAACGACACCGGTGAAACGCTGTTAAACGCAGTGAAAAACGAGATCGGTGATGTCACGACCGAAAACGCGGATGAAACCAATTATCTGGTTTCCTACGCAAGCGACGATGCGGGAACGGCGATGGTAACCGGTCAGTATGGTATCATCAAGAACGGCGTCGTTGTACAGATTCAGTACACGTTCCCCGACGATGAGAATGCCGCCGCCAAAGAGGATTATCTCAAGAGCATGATGTCGAGCATCGTTGTTTCGGAACAGGAATAAGCCGCCCAAAAACCAAATCATCCGGCAATCTGCCGTGAAACAAAAGAGCCGCAGCAGCGGTTCTTTTGCGTTGCGGAAAAAAACTGCCGGAAAACGCCAACCCTTTTCCCAGCGCGGTGTCTGTATTGGTGAAACGTTTCAATCACAAACCATGAGGAGGTGCGGCGGTGGAGCATCCGCAGAACCGTGCGGCGCTTGTTGCGCAGGCGTATATGAAAAAGCTGTTCGGCTTCGCGCTGCGGCGCACAGCGTCACCGGCGGACGCGGAGGATTTGACGCAGGAAATCTGCCTGAAGCTTTTTAAGGCGATTGCGGCGGGAACTGAAATTTATGACATGGACGCGTTTGTCTGGCGGGCGGCGCACAATGTGCTGGCGAATTATTACCGTGGGAAATCCCGCAGCGGCACGGGCATCTGCATGGAATTGCTTGAAGAACGCGCTTGTGACGAACCTGCGCCGGATGCGCTTGCCGAGCGAAACGAAACCATTGCGCGGCTGCGGGATGAAATCGCGTACTTGTCGTATTTACAGCGGCAGGTGCTGATTCTCTATTATTTTGAGAACCGGAAGCAGAGCGAAATCGCCGGTTTGCTTGGCATACCCGCCGGCACGGTCAAGTGGCACCTCTTTGAAGCGAAAAAAGAACTACGAAAGGGTATGGACCGTATGAAAACATTAACTGATTTGAAATTCAATCCCGTGAAATTTGATATGATCGGTTTCAGCGGCTCGGAGGGCAGGGAAAGCGCCCATCTAATGCACGGTGCGCTCGAGCAGAACATCGCCTATGCGTGTTACCGCGAAGCAAAAACCGTCAGCGAACTTGCAGACCTGCTGGGGGTTTCGCCGGTGTTTGTTGCGTCGGCGGCGGAACGCATGGAGGAATATGGGTTTCTCCTCAAGCGTCCGGGCGGGCGTTATATCGCGAATTTTCTCATTGAAGAGCCGGACGAGGGGCTTGTTCGGGCGCATGACAATTTCTATGCGCGCTGTGCGGAGCTGTTCGCAGAGCCGCTGTTTGACGCGCTGAAAAGCAGTCCGGTTCTGAAAAAGATTGAGACTCCTTTTTCCGGCGATGATAATTTTCTGCTGTGGACGATTCTGCTGTGGGTGCTTGCGGTATCGGATTTCGGCATGGAGGAAACGGTAAAATTCGAGGAAGCCGCAACTCTGCGCAAAGACGGCGCACAGAACATCGTTACCGGTTCTGTTGAAAATCTTGCCGTAAAGCCTTTGCACTGGGATGCCATACGCCATTGGAACGGTCCGTGCTGGAATGAAAAAAACTCCAGCCTGATTCTCTGGAGCATTGACAACCAGTGGACAACACAGCGTACCCATTACCGGCACTTTGATGCCGTATCCAATTCGCTCATCCGTTATTTTGCCGGCGAAAGCCTTTCGGCAGACGACTGTGTGTTTCTCGCCGGGCAAGAGCTTTTGCGGGTACAGGACGGCGCACAAAAGCTCATGGCGGTGCGCATTCCCGATCGGGAAACCGAGCGTGCGCTGATTGACATCGGAAACCAATGCAAGCGCATGGTTTATCAGGAATTTCAAGCGGAAAGTGCTTCCTACAAAGCGCTCATCTTAAGCCGTACACCATCGCATCTGCGGAAAATGCAGGAATGCTTGCTCCAGTATGCAGGCGGCTTTGCCGACGGGTGGCTGCTGCTCTACACCGCGCTCACCATGCTGGAAAAGGGAAAGCTTACCCCCGTGCCCGAAGCACAGCGCCCGTTCCTTTGCCAGCTTGCGATAACAAGATAACAAACGATAAAAACAGAAAAGCACATTTGCAATCACAGCAAATGTGCTTTTTCTTATTCCTATAAACCCCTCACTGCTCCTCAAGCCCGTATTTTTCGAGCAGGGCTTCGGCGTCGGTGAGGCGGGCGGCGGCTTGCTTAAAGGCGTGGTCGGTCTGGTCGGGGTCGTAGCTGCCCATCATTTCGGCGGCGTGGAGGAGGGACTGCTTGCCGACCTCCGCCTGCGCGTGATAGATGCCGTCAAGGCGCTCAAAGGCTTTGTTTTCGAATTCCTGATAAGCGGTTTTGATATCCTTGACGATGTTTGCGCGGATGTCGTCATAATTCTCGAGGACGATGTTAATTACATCAGTTGTCTGCTTTTTGCGTTTCATGATATCGCGGAAGCTCGTCATTGTTTCGGGCGGGAAGGTTTCGCTTGTACCGAACAGCTTGACGTCCATCACCGAGCGGGTGATTTTTTTGTTGAGCGCGAGCATGAGCTTGTCGGCGGGCGCAGCCTGCGAAACTTCCGCCAGATTGGAAATGCCGAGCTTTTTGGCAAGCTGCACGCTTAGGTCGTCCACCAGCCGGTTGATGCGCTGCTGGTGCACCTCGATCGCGCAGCGGTATGCTTCGCCGACCTTGTCCATGAGGAAGGAGTAGAAATATTTCTCCACTTCTTCCGCCGTGAGCGTTTCGCCGATCTGCCCGCGGCAGGCAAGCACGCTCTCGCGCAGCACGGCGAAAAATTCATACATCCAGCGTTCGGCTTCCTGCTGCATTTCCACGATGCTGATGTGGAGGATGGGCTTTTTCGCCGCGAGAACCTCCGAGAGGGTTTCGCATTCTCGCTGGAAGTCCTCCGACAGGGTTTCGAAATTCTTTTTGCCGAGTGCGGTCATTTCCGCGTACATCGCGATGCTTGCCTTGGTTTCGGAAAGCATGGTTTTAAGTAAATTCAACACGCGTCGGGTGCGGATGACATCTTTTTGTAAAATAATATCGCGCCGCAAGGAAAGCTCGAATTTAAAGAATTCCGTTTCGTAATATTCGCGGAAGCCCTTGTCCTTGAGGCGCGGGCGGCGCAGCTTGCGCTTGATTTCGTCGCCGCCGCTGATGCCGTAAACAAAGGCGTTGGGGACAATCTGTTCACTGATCTGCGAAAAGCGTGCGAGAATTTTGTCCACATCCTTACGCGAACCCAACGCATCCACCATATTTACCAGCACATAGAGCATCCCAAAGCGCTGGGGCTGGATGCGGCTGATCAGATACATTTGCTCGGATTCCGAAAAGGGCATGAGGGCACTTGCCACATAAATAATCGCGTCGGCGTTGACAAGATAACCGGAAACCTGTCGGTCAAGGTCGTCGAGGTCGGAAAGCCCCGGCGTGTCCACGATGCGGATTTCTTTTAAAATGGGGGAGCTGTCGCGGATGTCCAAATGGTCGATTCCCGCGGGGAGGGTTTTGATGAGAACCTCGATGCGTTCGCGCACGATGTCGTCCAGCTCCAGCGGGACGCGCGCACCGGTCGTCAGCACCGCTTCCACCGACTGTTCCTCGCCGTAGGAAATCTCGTTAATGGTATAGGTTTCGGGGGAAACGTTCACCGGCGCAAGCTCCTTGCCGAGGATGGCGTTGATGATGGTGCTTTTCCCGCGCTTGAAGTCACCTAAAATCACGAGCGTGAACGGCTCCTCGCAGCGCTTGCGGATGGTCGTATCCCAGAATTTCAGCCCGTCGGTGAAATCCGAGCCCAGAATCGCGCCCAGCTCGCCGTCGCCGATGAGCGTTTGCAGACAGCCCAGAATCTCCGCGATGTCCTGTTCGGAACGGGCGGGGGTGGTTTCAAATTGCTCTGCCATTGCTAATGCCCATGCACTCCATGCTCAAATCGCGATGAAAGCGCCTGTATGGGCGCGCCCCCTCTCCTGATCGTTTTTTCTTTCACGCTGACACCTTTTTCAGTCTGCGGAATCAAGCCGGATCCGTGGCGGAATTTCCGGCGATGAGGTTGGTTCTCACGTCGCAGACCTGACGGTTCTGCGTGTGGATCTGCGCGGCGTCAAGATCCCTGCGCCAGCCGTAGAGGGAATCGCAGCGCAAAAATTCGTGCGCGGCGAGCAGTCTGCGTTCAAAGCGCGACAGTGTTTTATCGGTTTTGATGCTGCGCACGCCAGACTGCGTGAGCTTTTCTGCGGCTTCCGTCAGGCGGGCGGTGTCGGGCAGCGTATAGCTGCGCCCGAAGAAATCCAGATAGCCCTTTGCGTAAATCCCCGCAAGAATCCGTGGGAAGTCTGCCGGTTCGTCACAGCAGATGATGCCCGCGCGGTCGCAGGTGATGTCCGCACAGAGAATCCATTCCGGCAGCATATAGATGATCTGGCTGCTGAGGGTTTGCTTATAGGAACGTTCTGCGGGTTTGAACACGTCGCGGTTGATGTTGATATAGGTGACGGCGAACTGATAGACGCAGTGGTTGTTCTGGATTCTGCCGCATTCCATGCCCACGAGCAGAAGCAGCTCCTCTTTGGTGCAAAACTTCAGCAAGCCGGTGGAAACGACGATGCACGGCTCAATGATTTCCGTTGAGATGGAATAAATCAGCGGCTTGTCCGTGTCGTCCCGCACGATGACAATCGGCAGGTTCAGCTCGAGCCGTTCGGCGCAGAGCTTGACAATGTCGTAAATATCGGGATATTTGAGCGGGCCTGCTTGATTGAATTTGCTGAACAGAAATTTCGCTTCGGCGGTTACATCCTGCGAAACAATCGCCTTGAGCAGCTTGTTCCAGCCGGCAAGCCCCGTGATTTTCTGGCGCACGGCGAAATCCGCGTCGAATGCGTAGTCAAGCGCGCCGTCAACCACATGGTTCTGGAAGGAGCGCGTATAGGCGTTGAGGTATTGCCGGAAATTCGTATCGATGGAAAGCAGCGGGTTTTCTGACGGTTCGGTCAGAAGCGCGCCGTCTGTGAGGTCAGCCATGCTGTGCCTCCTCTCTGTAGAGTGGGGAAGCGGGTTACGGTTTCACGATAACCGATTTGCGCAGCACATACGCCTTGGACACAAGGTCGTTTGCCGTTTCCGCGATGGAATGCAGGCGCTCCATTTCCTTTTGGGAAACCTCGGTCTTTTCGTTTTTGAGCGTGTTGAGGTCGTCGAGGGTTTTCTGGGTGTCGCGCAGGATGATTTCGGTTTCCTGCTCGATTTTGCTTTTGAGTCCCTCAAACGCGGTGAATACCTGACGGCGCACGGTTTCGATGAAGTCGGTGTTGAGCTTCATTTCGTGGAACTGCTTGCGCACTAGGATTTTAAAGGTTTCTTTATACTTGTCGATGCGCTCCTTGACAAGGAGCTTGTCCACCGCGAATTTACCGGAAAACGTCACGGCAAGCCCCGCGAATGCCATCAGGCACAGCGTCACGGGCAAAGCTGCGGTGATGCCGATCATGCCGGTGAAAATCGTGGCGGGATAGAAGATTGCGAAAAAGCCCGAGAAGCCAACCGCACCGCCGAGGAGCGCGCCCTTGATGCCCGCCTCGCGGAAGCCGATGTAAAGTGCACCCATGCCGTAGCTGCCGATTGCAGCGCCGATGATTTTATCCACCACGCCGCCGTTGTCGCTGGCTTTCTGGGAAACGCTGAACAAATCCCGGATCTGGCTGACGGAGGAGAAAAAGTCGTCCTCAAAGGTCTGTAAGCGCAGGGCTTCGTCGCTGATGGCGACGTTGATTTCGTTTTGAATCTGCTCGCAGATGAGCTGGGCGCGGTTTTCGATGCTCTCCTTGATTTTTTCGGTGAGTTTGGTGTAGATGATCTTGAGGTTGCCCTTTTTGAAATCCTCCTGCGACATCTGGAATTTGTCAATGACGTCCATGGCAGCCGCTTCGATCAGCACCCAGTAGTTGTCGAGGATCGGCTGGAGGTTGGCGAACACCTTGTTGGCTGATTCGTTGATCTTGATGAACTCCGCACGTTTTTTGTTGCGGATTTCCTCAATCTCCTCGATTGCCTTGCGGTAGCGCTCCATGAACTCGTTCTTTTCCATCATCAGGGCGTTTTCCTTCATGACGACGGTGTTGAGAATTTCCGTTCCGGAGTTGGTGATTTTATTGACGAGAATCTGGAGGGTGATTGCGCCGCGTTCCTTGGTGAGCATGGCTTCCAGCTCTTTTTCAAACACCGTGAAATTACTTTCCGCAAGCAGCGCCTCGTCGCCCTGCATTTTGGCGTTGAGCGCTTTTTTCGCGTAAACGCCGATGACGCGGGGGATGCCGATTTTATTCATATAAGCCTGAAACTCGCGGGAGTCCTCGCCCAGAACGAGCTTTGCTTTTTCCACCACATAACGCGCGATGCGCCCGCGGACGGTTTCAACGATTTTGTTCTCATCCTCTTTAGAGAACGTGCCGAAGCAGTTGACGACGAAAATGATTCTGCCCACGTCGCTGGTGAGCATTTTCTTTTCGAGAAAGTCCTTTTCAAACTGGGAGAACGGAGAATTGGCGCTGATGACAAACACCGCCGCGTCGATTTCCGGCAGAATCGAGAGCGTGACATTGGTCATCTGTTCGTCGTCGTTTAAGCCGGGGGTGTCGATGATATCGACGTTGTTGCGGCAAAAATCCGTGTCGTAGTACACGGTTGCCTCGCGGACGGTTTCCGCGGTCATTTCCCATTCATTGGTCAGCTTTGTGACGTAATTCTCAAGCTTGTCGATCTCTACGCTCTCGCTGCTGCCGTCCTTGTATTCCACCTGCACATAGGGCGTTTTGCTGTAGGTAACGCGGTTGAGCGTAGCGGTGGCGGGCAGCACGTCCGCGGGTAGGACTTCTTTGCCCAGCAGGGCATTGATGAGCGTACTCTTGCCGCGCTTGAACTCGCCGACAATTGCCACTTCAAAATGCTCATCGGCGGTTTTGGCGAGGGTGTCCTTGATGGACTCGGCATTGTGCGTGAGCATCACGCTTTCGCTGAGCAGGAGCAGTCTGCGCAGATCGCCCGTCAGGGACTCCACCATTTCCCGGTACGCAGAATAATTTCCGTAGTCAATCGTCATTGTCTTACTCATAGGTATGACCTTTCCTTTCCCGCGCGGCACAGAATTTATGTAGCAGTAAAAAATTCAAACAAAAATCACGCCCGAAATGCAGCACGGGCGATTCATACTTATTTCATTATAACACGTTTTATCTTAATATGTCAACAATTTATGCAAAATAATTATCCATTCTGTGCTTATTAGAGGTTAGATGCCAGAGGTCAGAGGTCAGAAGCTGGGAGGGAAGTTGTGCGGGATCTCTTACTGCTGCACCGACAAGCCTTTTGTGCATCCGAGTTTTTCTATGACAAAACGCACCCGGTCGATTGACCAAGTGCGTTTCGCCATAATTTATAAGTGGGATGGGGGCTGATAAGAAGTCAGATGCCAGAGGTCAGAGGTCAGAAGTTAGGAGGGGAGTTTGTGCGGATTCTCTACTTTTAAACCTCAAAGCCCTTGCTCATCCGAAGGTGGGTTATACGTAGAACAGGATTTTTCCGTAGGTCGGGTACGGCCAGTATTTTTCGCCAACCAGCGGCTCGATCTTGTCGGCTTCCGCACGCAGCTCCTGCATTGCAACGAATACCACGTCACGATAATATTCCGCAAGCTCTTCGCAGTCGGATACCTCGCCTGCCTTGATGACAACATCCTCAAGCGCCGTGAGCTTTGCGTAAGTCGCAGCGGTCAGATCGGAAAGCGTCTTGACCATGGTCTTCTCGAAAGCTGCTTCCGCGCCGCAGTCGCCTGCAAGCTTCGCGGTTTTTGCCAGATCACGTACATAGGAGGAAACGGCGGGGAGAATGTCCTTCTTTGCCATATCGATCATGGTGAGGGCTTCGATGTTGATGATCTTTACATATTCCTCGAGGAGGATTTCGACTCTGGAATGCACTTCCGTTTCACTGTAAACGCCGTACTTCGAGAACAGTGCGATGTTTTCCGGATGTGCGAAATACGGGATAACCTCAGGAGTGGACTTGAGGTTGAGCAGTCCTCTCTTTGCGGCTTCAATCGGCCATTCTTCGCTGTAGCCGTCGCCGTTGAAGATGATCGGCAGGCACTCGCTCAGCGTGGACTTGATCATCGCGTTGAGTGCTTCGGTGAAGTTGGGGGCTTTTTCGAGCACAGCGGATATCTCGTCGAGGGCTTCCGCAACGATGGTGTTGAGGACGGTGTTCGGGCCTGCTACGGAGAGCTTCGAGCCGGGCATACGGAACTCAAACTTGTTGCCGGTGAACGCAAACGGAGAAGTTCTGTTGCGGTCGGTGGTGTCCTTCGGGATTGCCGGCAGAACGTCCACGCCGATCTTCATGAAGTTGGATTCCTTGCCGGTATACTTTGTTCCGCCGACGATTGCTTCAACAATGCCGTTGAGTTCTTCGCCGAGGAAGATGGAGATGATCGCCGGAGGTGCTTCGTTCGCGCCCAGACGGTGGTCATTGCCCGCACTTGCAACGGAAAGGCGGAGGAGATCCTGGTGCTTGTAAACAGCCTTGATGACCGCGGTCAGGAAGGTCAAGAACTGTGCGTTCTCAGCCGGTGTTTTGCCGGGCTCGAGCAGGTTGCAGCCGGTATCGGTGGAAAGCGACCAGTTGTTGTGCTTGCCGCTTCCGTTTACGCCTGCAAAGGGCTTCTCGTGCAGCAGGCATTTAAAGCCGTGCTTCTTGGCAATCTTTCTCATCAGCTCCATGGTCAGCTGGTTGTGGTCAACCGCGACGTTGGTGGTGCTGAAAATGGGCGCCAGCTCGTGCTGTGCGGGGGCAACCTCGTTGTGCTTGGTCTTGGAATAAATTCCGAGCTTCCACAGCGCTTCGTCGAGGTCCTTCATGTATGCGTTAATCCGCAGCTTGATCGAACCGAAATAGTGATCCTCAAGCTCCTGACCCTTGGGCGGCTTTGCGCCGAACAGGGTTCTTCCGGTGTAAATCAGATCCTTGCGCTTTGCATAATCCTCGCGCTCAATGATGAAATATTCCTGCTCCGGTCCTACGGTGGAGGTCACTCTGGAAGCGGAGGTGCCAAACAGCTTGAGCATTCTCAGCGATGCCTTGTCAACGGCTTCCATCGAACGCAGCAGCGGTGTTTTCTTATCCAGCGCTTCGCCGGTGTAAGAGCAGAACGCGGTGGGGATGCACAGCGTGCCATCCTTGATGAACGCATAGGAGGTCGGATCCCACGCGGTATAACCTCTTGCCTCAAAGGTGGCTCTCAGTCCGCCGGAGGGGAAGGAGGATGCGTCGGGTTCGCCCTTGATCAGTTCTTTTCCGGAAAATTCCATGATGACGGTGCCGTCGCCGGTGGGGGAGATGAAGCTGTCGTGCTTCTCCGCCGTGATGCCGGTCATCGGCTGGAACCAGTGTGTATAGTGGGTTGCGCCTTTTTCGATTGCCCAATCCTTCATGGCGTTTGCCACGATGTTCGCAACACTGAGGTCAAGGGGTCTGCCAAGCTCAATGGTTTTTTTCAGCGCCTTAAAGGTTTCTTTCGGCAGTCTTTCCTTCATCTTCGTAAGGTTAAACACGTCGCTGCCGAACAGCTCGGGAATGTTACTCATGAAAGAGTCCCTCCATTCAAAATATAAATTACAGTGAACAAAAAAAGACACTGCGAACATGATGTGTTCACAGCGCCTTTGCTGTCTACAACCATAGTATAGTACAATTCGCCGGCATTGTCAAGACTTTTTTCGTGCTTTTTTATCTCATTAATAAAAATTGTATAGAATGCCTAAAAACCAGTATATCAATATCGTTCAATTGTGAAAACAACCTGCATCATAAATCGGAAAGATGAACAATACGCCCATATTTTACCCATATCCCAAGAAACTTCATCGGCGCACCGGCGACCGATACGCAAAAAACGCTTTACACCGCGCGGAAAATCAGGTATAATAAAAACAGTTGCGGCGGGGCTTTTGTTATGGATGCGCCTGCCGTGCCGGTTGTTTGTGTATGATGATGACTGCGGATGAATCGGGGCGTTGGAAACAAGCCCTAAAACGGAGGGATTTCAAGTGAACTATACGGAAAAGGAAGTTTTACAGTACGTCCGCGAGAACGACGTGAAGTTCGTTAAGCTGGCGTTCTGCGACCTTTACGGCAATATGCTGAATATTTCCATCCTCTCAGGCGAGCTTCCCGCGGCATTCCGCGACGGCTTCGCGTTTGCGCCGCGCAAGGTCAGCGGCTTTTCGGAAATAACCGGCGAGGATCTGCTGCTGTTCCCCGATCCGGCGACGCTCGCGGTTTTACCGTGGCGGCCGCAGCAGGGACGGGTGGTGCGGTTTTTCTGTGACATCCGGTATTACGGCGGAAAGCGCTTTGAGGGCGACGGGCGAGGCATTCTTGCCGACGCGATGAAGCGCGCTCAGAAAAAAGGCTATTTATTTAAAATAGGAACGTCCTGCGAATTCTATGTGACAAAGACCGACAGCGAGGGGCATCCGCTGCGCGAGCCGTATGACCGCGCAGGGTATTGCTCGGCAGCGCCGGAGGACAAGGGCGAGAATCTGCGCCGCGATGTCTGCCTGACGCTTGAGCAGATGGAAATGCAGCCGGTGGCTTCCCGCCACGAGAGCGGACCGGGTCAGAGCGAGATTGATTTCCGCGCATCAAACGCGATGAACGCGGCGGACAACTTCATCACCTTCCGTTCGGTGGTGAAAATCGTGGCGGCGCGCGGCGGGGTTTACGCAACCTTTATGCCCAAGCCCTTTGCCGGCGAATGCGGAAGCGGGATGCACATCAACATTACCGTCCTGAAAGACGGCGCGAGTGTGTTTGACACCAAGCCCGACGGAAAGAACGGCGTTGTGCTGTCGGACGACGCAAAAAACATGGTTGCGGGCGTTCTGGAACACGCGGCGGAGATGACGGTGTTCCTCAATCCGGTGACGAATTCCTACCAGCGGCTGGGCGAGGATCTCGCGCCACGGTATATCTCGTGGTCAAGCGGGAATTACGCGCAGCTTGTGCGCGTGCCGGTTTGCGCGGGGGAGGGGCATATGATCCTGCGTTCCCCCGACAGCGCGTGCAACCCGTATATTGCGTTCGCGCTGATCATCCACGCGTGCATGGACGGGCTGGAGAAAAAGCCCACGCTGTGCGCACCCCATGAATATGATCTGGAAAACGCACCGGCTGACAGCCTGCGGGCAATGCAGCCGATTCCCGGGTCGCTTGCGGAAGCGGTGAAAGCGGCGCGCGCGTCCGCGGTGCTCGGGCAATGGATGCCGGAGCGGGCGGTGGAAGCGTTCTGCGCGATCAAGGAGAAAACCGTCGCGGACTTCAAACAGGCGGCGGACAAGGACGCCTTTGAGGCGGCGAAATATTTCTATTCTTTATAAATGATAAATAATCACGCGAAGCCGCGGGGGTGTTCCCGCAGGGTTCGGCGGCAAGGATGCGGGAAGGAGGAATCGGTTTGGGCAGTATGCTGATTGTGTCAAGCAACGAAAAAGCAACTGCGCTGATTGTGCAGCTTGTCAAAGAAGCCGTCGCCGATTCCGCCGTTTCCGTTGTGGCAACCAGCACCGAGGCGCGCCGGGCGATCGACGCGAACGATTACGACGCGGTGCTGGTCAACGCGCCGCTTTCCGACGAATTCGGAAACGAGCTGGCGGAAATCGTGATCGAGAAAACCATGGCGAGCTGCATCATGATCGTCAAAGCCGACTACGCCGACAACGTCAGCGAAAAGCTCGAGGACGCGGGCGTGATGGTTGTGCCGAAGCCGATCAGCAAGTCGTTTTTCTATCAGGCGATCAAGTTGGTGGTGGCGACGCGCAAGCGGCTGATGGGGCTGAAAAACGAAAATGTCAAGCTGCAGAAAACCATCGACGAAATCCGCCTGATTAACCGCGCGAAATTCGCGCTGATCCAGTATCTGAAATTCGACGAGCAGCAGGCGCACCGGTATCTGGAAAAGCAAGCCATGGATTCCCGCCGCCCAAAGCGCGACATCGCGCTGGAAATCATCAAAATTTACGAAACTTAAGTTCTGAACAAACTTTAAAATATACAATCTACCACTGGACAAACGGATTGGATTATTGTATAATAAAAAGGATAAAGCAATTTTACCGGCGCGCCGCACGGAGGACTTCCGCAGCGGAGAAATACGCCGGGGCAGGCTGCTGAAAGGATGGGATAAAGGTGCAAAAGGCATACCTGATTCTGGAAAACGGCACGATATTCGAGGGCAAAAGCTTTGGGGCATCGGGAGAAACGGTCGGGGAGATTGTTTTCACCACCGCGATGACGGGCTATCTCGAAACGCTGACAGACCCGAGCTATTACGGGCAGATTGTTGTTCAGACTTTTCCGCTGATCGGAAACTACGGCGTGATTGCGCATGACTTTGAAAGCGATTGTCCCCATGTCAAGGGTTATATTGTTAGAGATTGGTGTCAGGAGCCCAGCAACTTCCGTTGCGAGGGTGATCTTGACACTTTTTTAAAGCGCTGCGGCATTGTGGGCTTATACGGCATCGACACGCGCGCACTGACAAAAATCGTCCGCGAGTACGGTGTGATGAACGGTCGAATCGTGGGCGAGGACTTCTGCGGGCTGGGACTCAGCGAGCTGAAAAACTACCGCATTCTTGACGCGGTCGAGAACACTACCTGCAAGGAGGAAAAGGTGTTCAAGCCCGCGGGTGAAACAAAATTCCGCGTGTGCCTGTGGGATTTCGGCGCGAAGGACAACATCCGCCGCTCTCTGGTGGAGCGCGGCTGCGAGGTCACGGTGCTGCCGGCTTCCACAAAAGCCGAGCGGATCTTTGCGCTGAATCCGAACGGTGTGATGCTCTCAAACGGCCCCGGCGACCCGTCGGAGAACACGGAGATCATTGCGGAAATCGCAAAGGTTGCGGAAAAGAAAATCCCGATTTTCGGCATCTGTCTTGGGCATCAGCTTCTGGCGCTTTCACAGGGCGCGAAAACCGAAAAGCTCAAATACGGACACCGCGGCGCGAATCAGCCCGCCACGAATTTAAAAACCGGACGCGTTTACATCACCAGCCAGAACCATGGCTACGCGGTGGTGCATGCCTCCCTGCCTACGGGTGCGAACCCGGTTTATGTCAACGCCAACGACGGCACGAGCGAGGGCATCGAGTATGACTATATGCCCGCGTTTTCGGTGCAGTTTCACCCCGAGGCGTGCGGCGGTCCGCTGGACACCGCGTTCCTGTTCGGGGAATTCCTCGCGCTGATGGAGCAGAATCAGAAGTAACCGGATTTCACCGAAACAGGAAAGGATTGTGCTGTAAATGCCTTTGAATAAAGAGATCAAACGCGTCATGGTCATCGGCTCGGGGCCGATTGTCATCGGACAGGCGGCGGAGTTTGACTACGCCGGCACGCAGGCCTGCCGCGCTTTAAAAGAGGAGGGGCTTGAGGTTATCCTCATCAACTCCAACCCCGCAACCATCATGACAGACAAGGCCATGGCGGACAAGATTTACATCGAGCCGCTGACGCTTGAAACCGTCAAGCGCGTGATAAAAAAAGAGCGTCCGGACTCCCTGCTGTCCACCCTCGGCGGACAGACGGGTCTGACGCTTTCCATGCAGCTGGCGAAGGAGGGCTTTCTTGACAAATACGGTGTGAAGCTGCTCGGCGCGAACCCTGAAACC
This sequence comes from Oscillospiraceae bacterium, assembly GCA_047602575.1. Classification (GTDB taxonomy): domain Bacteria; phylum Bacillota; class Clostridia; order Oscillospirales; family Ruminococcaceae; genus UBA1366. The sequence goes on along the minus strand of JASGGY010000003.1, from coordinate 871,305 downwards.
ATCGACAAGGCGGAGGATCGCCAGATGTTTAAGGACACCATGCAGGCGATTAACCAACCCTGCATCCCGTCGCTGGTCGTCACCGATGTCGAGAGCGCGGTGGACTTCGCAAACAGCGAGGGCATTGGCTATCCGCTGATCATCCGTCCGGCGTTTACGCTCGGCGGAACGGGCGGCGGCATTGTGCAGAACGAAACCGAGCTGCGCGAAATCACGCGCAACGGACTTTATCTCTCGCCGATTACACAGGTTTTGGTGGAAAAGTGTATCTCTGGCTGGAAAGAAATTGAGTTCGAGGTTATGCGCGACAGTCTGGGCAATGTGATTACCGTTTGCTCAATGGAAAACTTTGATCCGGTAGGCGTCCACACGGGTGACTCGATTGTCATTGCACCCGCCGTGACACTTGCGGACAAGGAATACCAGATGCTCCGCTCGGCGGCACTGAAAATCATCGACGAGTTGAAGGTCGAGGGCGGCTGCAACTGCCAGTTCGCACTGCATCCGACAAGCTTTGATTATGCCGTGATTGAGGTAAACCCCCGTGTGTCGCGTTCCTCCGCGCTTGCGTCAAAAGCGACCGGTTATCCGATTGCCAAGGTTGCGGCGAAAATCGCGATCGGCTATACCCTCAACGAAATCAAAAATGCGGTCACGGGAAAAACCTATGCTTGCTTTGAGCCGGCACTGGACTATGTGGTTGTAAAATTGCCGAAATGGCCGTTTGATAAATTTGTTTACGCAAAGAGAACCCTAGGCACACAGATGAAAGCCACGGGAGAAGTCATGGCAATCGGCATGACCTTTGAACAGGCAATTATGAAAGCCGTTCGCGGTGCGGAAATCGGACTGGATTGCCTGATTAGTCCCAAGCACGAAAAGCTTTCTGACGCAGAAATCCGTGCGCGCCTGCACAACTGCGACGACGAGCGCTTGTTCGTGGTTTATGAAGCGCTGCGGCGCGGTGTGACACCGGAGGAGATTTTTGAAATCACCCGCATCGACATCTGGTTTACTTACAAGCTGAAAAAGCTGATTGATATGGAACAGACGCTTGCAAAGGGCGTGCTGACCGACGAGCTGTATTTGGCGGCGAAAAAAATCGGCTACACCGATAAGGTCATCACGCGCTTTTCGGGTGTTACCCCCGAAAAGCCGCTCTATGCCGCGTTTAAAATGGTGGACACCTGTGCGGCGGAATTCGCGGCGCAGACACCGTATTTCTACTCAACCTTTGACAGCGAGGACGAAGCCGCACCCTTTATCGCGAGTACCGCGCATGAAGAAAAGAAAACCGTCATCGTGTTCGGCTCGGGGCCTATCCGCATCGGACAGGGCATCGAGTTTGACTACGCGTCGGTGCAGTGCGTGTGGGCGCTCAAGCGGCAGGGTTTCCAGGTCGTGATTGTCAACAACAATCCGGAAACCGTTTCGACGGACTTTGATACCGCCGATCGGCTGTATTTTGAGCCGCTCACCAACGAGGACGTGATGAACGTTATCCGCGTGGAAAAGCCGTTCGGTGTGGTGGTTGCGTTCGGCGGACAGACAGCAATTAAACTCACAAAATTCTTGAGCCAGAACGGCATCAACATCCTCGGCACGCCCGCGGACAGCATCGACGCGGCGGAGGACAGAGAGCGCTTTGATGCACTGCTCGAGGAGCTTCAGATCAAGCGCCCCGAGGGCTTCACCGTCATGACGACGGAGGAAGCGCTCACCATTGCCAACCGCATCAGCTATCCCGTTCTGATGCGTCCGTCCTATGTGCTGGGCGGTCAGAATATGATCATCGCGTTCAACGATGACGACATCAAGGAATACATGGAAATCATTCTGGCGCAGGCGATAGAGAACCCCATCCTGATTGACAAGTATCTCATGGGTACGGAAATTGAGGTCGATGCCATCTGCGACGGGGAGGAAATCCTTATCCCCGGCATCATGGAACACATCGAGCGCGCGGGCATTCACTCCGGCGACTCCATCGCGGTGTATCCGGCATGGAACGTATCCGACGCACTCACCGCGCGCGTGATTGACTGCTCAAAACGCCTTGCGCTTTCGCTGAAAACCATGGGACTGGTCAACATACAGTATCTGATTTACCACAACGAGCTGTATGTCATTGAGGTCAACCCGCGTTCCTCCAGAACCATCCCCTACATCTCGAAAGTCACCGGTGTGCCGATGGTGGATCTTGCGACGCGGGCGATGCTCGGCGAAAAGCTGGCGGACATGGGCTTCGGCACGGGGCTTTACAAACGCTCGCCCTATATCGCGGTGAAGGTGCCGGTGTTCTCGTTTGAAAAGCTCATCGACGTGGACAACCACTTAGGGCCGGAAATGAAATCCACGGGTGAGGTCTTGGCGGTTGCGAATACGCTGGAGGAATCGCTCTATAAGGGCTTAATCGCCGCGGGCTATAAGCTCGGCAAAAAGGGCGGCGTGCTGATTACCGTCCGCGATACGGACAAGAGCGAAATTCCCGCAACGGCAAAGGCGTTCTATGACCTGGGCTTTACGATTTACTCCACGCGCGGAACGGCGAAGATTCTGGGCGACAACGGCATTCCTGCCATCGCGGTGGCGAAAATTCACGAAGCCGACGACAACACGCTCACCCTCATTGAGAGCGGCAAGGTCGCGTATGTGATTTCCACCTCGTCAAAGGGCAGAATCCCCTCCCGCGACAGCGTGAAAATCCGCCGCAAAACCGTTGAGCGCAACATTCCGTGCTTGACCTCCATCGACACGGCGAACGCCATTGCGGCAAGCCTTAGGAGCAAGTACTCCGAGCATTCCACGGAGCTTGTGGACATCAACAATATGCGCACCGAAAAGCAAAAGCTGCGCTTTACTAAAATGCAGGGCTGCGGAAACGACTATATTTACTTCAACTGCTTTGACCAGAAAATCGACAACCCCGAGGGCTTGAGCATTCGTCTGTCCGACCGGCATTTCGGCATCGGCGGCGACGGCGCGATTCTGATTGCGCGCTCAAAGGTTGCCGACGCAAAAATGCGGATGTTCAACCTCGACGGCTCGGAGGGCAGGATGTGCGGCAACGGCATCCGCTGCGTGGCAAAATTCCTGCGCGACAACGGGCTGGTTGAGAAAGACACGATGGAAATCGAAACGCTTTCCGGCGTCGTTTCCGTGACGCTGAAATACCACTACGGCGACATCGTCGGCGCGCGCGTGAACATGGGCAAGGCGATTTTAGCGCCGGCGGAAATTCCGGTGAAGCTTGACGGCGACTGCGTGGTCAACCGGAACGTGACACTCGGCGCAACGGAATACGCCATCACCTGCGTGTCGATGGGCAACCCGCACTGCGTGACCTTTGTGAACAATGTCGATAACATTGACATTGATAAAATTGGGCCGGATTTCGAGGGCGACAAGATCTTTCCGGAGCGTGTGAATGCGGAGTTCATTCAGGCCATTGACCGGCATACACTGAAAATGCGGGTATGGGAGCGCGGCTCGGGCGAAACCTGGGCGTGCGGAACGGGCGCCTGTGCGGCAGTTGTCGCGGCGGTTGAAAACGGCTTGTGCGGCAAGGATACAGACATCACCGTCAAGCTCAAGGGCGGCGACCTGGTGATTCGTTACACCGATGAAGCGGTTTATCTTGAGGGCAACGCCGTTACGGTGTTCAGCGGCGACATTGTTTATTAACAAAGGGGTGTACAAAACATGGCAAGCATGAATGAAAACTTTCTCAATTTAAAGCAGAACTATCTCTTTGTGGAAATCGCAAAGCGCGTAAAGGCTTACAGCGCGGCGAATCCGGATCGGAAAATCATCCGGCTCGGCATCGGCGACGTAACCATGCCCTTAGCGCCGGCGGTGGTGGACGCGATGGCGGCGGGTGCAAAAGAAATGGGCGTCAAGGAAACCTTCCGCGGCTATGACGACGCGGGCAGGGGCTATCCGTTCCTGCGGGAAGCGATCGCCGGCTATTATAAAAGCTTCGGCGCGCAGGTGGACGCGGACGAGATTCTTGTCAGCGACGGTGCGAAAAGCGACTGCGGCAACATCGTGGACATCTTTGGCGCGGACAACTCCGTGCTGATCACCGACCCCGCATATCCGGTATATGTAGACACCAACATCATGAGCGGGCGCAACATCTTCTACGCCGATTCCACCGAGGAAAACGGCTTCGCGGCAATGCCTCCGGAGGGCATGGCGGCGGATCTGATTTATCTCTGTTCCCCCAACAACCCCACCGGTTCGGTTTATACGCGCGAGCAGCTCGCGGAGTGGGTCGCTTATGCCAACGCCAACAAAGCAATCATCATCTTTGACGCAGCTTATGAAGCGTTCATCGCCGACAAGACGCTCCCGCGCAGCATTTTTGAAATTGAGGGCGCACGAACCTGCGCACTGGAAATCTGCTCTCTGTCAAAAACAGCGGGCTTCACCGGCACACGTTGCGGCTATACCGTGATCCCGAAAGAGCTGATGATCTACGACTCCGAGGGCGGCGCGCACAGCGTGTTCCAGCTCTGGTGCAGACGGCAGGGCAGCAAGTTCAATGGCGTGTCCTATCCGGTGCAATGCGCGGCGGCGGCTTGCTTCACCCCCGACGGACAGGCGCAGCTGAAGGCAAACATTGCCTTTTATATGGAAAACGCCCGCATCATTGCCGACGCGCTCGATGAGCTTGGTATCCCCTATACCGGCGGCAAAAACTCCCCCTATATCTGGCTCAAATGCCCCGGCGGCATGGATAGCTGGACGTTCTTTGACAAGCTCCTCACGCAAGCCAACGTCGTCGGCACACCGGGCGCAGGCTTTGGCGCAAACGGCGATGGCTTCTTCCGCCTTACCGCATTTGGCAGCCGCGAAGCAACCATCGAAGCGGTCGAGCGCCTGAAAAAACTGAAGTTCTAACTAGTCAGGGGGCGCTGCTCCCTAACAACCCCTTTGGAAACCCATTGTTTTTGAGATAATCAGGTGTTTTTCTTAGCTGACTTGTGCTTAGCTACTGGTTTGTGATTCTATTGTGGCACTTGATAAAGTGAGCATATTCTTTGACTTCAGTCAGATGCCGTACACTATTTCTGTGTACGGCATCTTTGCACTCTAAGTGCGGTCGATGAGGGCTTGCAGCTTCTGTGCCTGCAGGCTCTCGGATTTCGCGTAATCCGAAAAAAAGCTTTTCAACTCACCCGCGCTGAATTTCTCCGAATAGTGCATGAAATCCCGCACGCGCTCCTGCGTGTCGAGCAGGGCTTTTTTCAGATAATCATCCGTCTGAAATCCCATGAAAACCATCTCCAGTAAAAGTTGCGGCATTGCCTTGAGTCAGTATTCCACGAAACGTGAGAATTATCCGTGTTTTCGCGAAAATCCGGCGAATGGATTGTGAAAAATTTACCGGCATTTACGTAAAACAGCTTGACAAACGTTAAAAATATGGTAAAATAGATATGGATGTTTGTAAAACAAAATGGGGGTGCATGGGGTGAAGGTAAAAGGGATTGACTGTCTGTGGTCAGACAAAAAGCGAACTATTTTCGGCTTGCCGATTTCATTTACGCGTTATTTTTTAACGGAAAGCAAATTGATTACACGCAAGGGCTTTCTATCATTGACCGAGGATGAATGTGAGCTGTATCGTGTGTCGGACAAAAAATTGCGTCTGCCTTTTTTTCAGCGGCTGTTTGGCTGCGGAACAATTCTGGTTTACGTTACCGATGTGGACACGCCGGTGAAAGAAATCCGTTGCATCAAAGCACCGCGCGATGTTTTGGAACAACTTGACACACAGATTAATTTACAGCGTGACAAGTATAAAATCCGCGGACGCGATATGATTGGTGCAAGCGACGATTTGGCAAGCGAATTTTAATAAAATGACGAAGCGGCAGGTTTCTGCCGTTTTTTTGTGCGGAGAAAAAATGGAACGATTCGAGAAACATATTTTTGAGCGGCTTGAAGAAAGCTGGGATTTTTTAAAGAACACAGCGCTGCCCATTTTCATTTACGGGATGGGTGACGGGTGTTTGAAGCTGCTGCGGGAGTTCCGTGCGCGGGGGATTGCGGAGGCGGGGATTTTCGCGAGCGACGAGTTTGTGCGCGGGCATAGCTTTGCGGGGCATAAGGTCCATACGCTTGCCGAGGTGGAAGAGCAGGTGGATGAGTTTGTTGTCGTGATTGCGTTTGCGGCGGGCTATCCGGCGCTGATGGAAAAAATCGAGCGGATTGCCGCAAGGCACAAGCTGCTTTTTCCGGACACTGCGGTCATCGGCGGCGGGGCATTCACAAAGCAGATGCTGCTTGACAACTGGGATCAGGCATCGCGCGTGTACGAGCTGCTTGCCGATGCGCAGTCAAGAGCGGTGTTTGAGCAAGTGATCCGGTTTAAGATTACCGGTGATATCTCGTTTCTCAAAAGCGTTTTCACCATGCCCGCGGAAGCCTATGAGCGCATCCTGCATCCCGCGGAGGAGGAAGCTTACTGCGATCTGGGCGCGTACAACGGCGACACAGTGCGGGAGTTTCTGGAATTCACCGGCGGGGCTTATGCGTCCGTCACCGCCTTTGAACCGAACGGGCGTAATTTCCGCAAGCTGACGGAAGCGTTCAGCGAAAAGGCGGGCATTGCGCTTTACAACTGCGCGGCATGGGATTCGGACACCACGCTCGAATTTGCCAAAGGATCGGGGCGGCAGGCAAAGCTCGCCGATGTGGGCGCGGACGGAATTATGACCAACCTCAAAACCGTTCCCGTGCAGGCGTTGCGGCTCGACACGACGCTTGCCGGCGCGCGGGCGACTTACATCAAATACGACGTTGAGGGCGCGGAGCGGGAGGCACTTGCGGGCAGCGCGCAGACCATCGCGCGGCACAAGCCGAAGCTCTGCTGCGCGGTGTACCACAGACCGGAGGATTTGTTCGAGCTGCCCCTGCTTGTGCATGGGATGAATCCCGCGTACAAACTTTATCTGCGCCAGTATCCGTATTATCCGGCGTGGGAAACGAATCTGTTCGCGGCGGAGTAAAGAAAGGACGGTATGTGTATGTTAATCAGATGGGCGACACCGGCGGATAAGCCGGCATGGACGGCGCTTGCAGGTGATGTTGCAATGATTTTCGAAAATCCGGTTATGCAAACTGATCCGGAGTTCCATGCTTATATGGACAGGAAGCTGTCGAAATTTGAAGCGCTGGCTGCCGTTGATCGGCGGAGTGGGAATTTATGCGGGATCATCGGCTTTTCGAGAACGCACAACCGCATTACATGGTTCGGGGTTTTCGCACAGTATCGCGGCAGGGGGATCGGCACGCAACTGCTCACGATAGCCTTGCGGCAGCTTGATCGCACGAAACCCGTCACGGTGGAAACCTTCCGCGAGGAATACGCGGCGGAGCTTCCCGCAAGGGCGGCTTACCGGAATGCCGGCTTTGTGGAAACGGATCATACCCTTTTCGACCATCGGGGCAATCCACGCTGTCAGATGGTGCTTGCCCCGGATTTCAAGCGCGGGGGAGGAAGCTTTCATTACCGCTATCCGGAATATGACAGGTACGCAAAGGAAGAAAACTGTTTGTGCTGCAACCATGCGCCGATGCCGGATTCAAATCTGGACATCGCAAAGCTTGCCTGTTCTTACGCAGTCGCAGAGCGGGATGCACAGGGCAGATTATTCGGAAAATGCCATGTGGTGATCAAACAGCATAATGTGAATTTCGAGGACATTCCGGCAGCGGAAATGACAGGCTTTATGCGTGATGTTCAACAGGTGGGAAAGGCGCTGCGCAGCGTTACCGGTGCGGTGAAAATTAATTATGAGCTACATTCCAATTCCTTCCCACATATTCACTGCCATCTGTTTCCCCGTTATCTGAACGATGATTTTCCGTCCGGACCGATTGATTACAGAATCACAGAACCATCGCCGTATGAGGATGAGGAGGAATTTCTCTGGTTCATCCGGCGGATGCGGGAGGAATTGTCCCACGCGGAAACAAATCTGTTCGCGGCGGAGTAAAGAAAGGGGATGCAGCAATGGCTGCCGTCATTCTGATTCTCGTGCTGGCGGTTGTGTTTTCGGTGCTTTCAGTATTCCAGCTCATGGGCAAGGGAATCTGGCTGATTGCCGGCTACAACACGCTTTCTGCGGAAGAAAAACAACAATACGACGAGAAGAAGCTTTGCCGCGCCAGCGGAACGCTTATGGCGGTGATTTCGCTGATGCTCTATCCGTTCGCATGGCTGATGTACCGCATTGACGCGTGCAAAATGTCGGAAGCGTCCATTCTTCCGTTTGTGATTGTTTTTTCGGCGGTGATCGTCGCTGGAATCATCGCGGAAATGTGGTATGTCGCAAAAAAGTGCAAACGGAGATAGCCGCTTACAACTGTGCGCCTTGACCAAAGGGGGCGTTGCCCCCTCTGGACTCCCCCCACCAAAGGGGGCATGCCCCCTTTGGAAACCCTTTGTTTTAGTTTACTAATACATTTGTGATCATATTTACCTTGAGCGTTTTATGTAATTTCATGGTATCTATCAGTTATTACATGGGTATGAGATTGCAAAAAGAGCTTGTGCGTTTTCTGCACAAGCTCTTTATTTTATGACTTTACACCAGTATAATGAAACGAAAAACTACAAAATGTCTAATTTGCTCAAAGTACAACAGGCAACAAACGCATAATTACAAAAACAAAGGGGTTCCAAAGGGTGCATGCACCCTTTGGGAGGGTTAATCTACAGTCTGAAACAGCCCGCACCAAACGGTACGGGCTGTTTTATTTGTGCGGTTATTTTGCTTTTGCTGACTTTATTGCCGAGGTTGCGGTGTAAGCGCGCTTGCCGTTGACCTCGCGGAACGCGATGACCTTGTAATAATAGGTTTTGCCCGCGGTCAGTCCTGTGTTTTTCAAGCCGGTGGTGGTTGAGGCAACCACCTTCACGCTCTTGTATGTACCGGTCTTGGAGGTCGCGCGCAGCAGCTCGTAACCGGTCGCACCGTAGACTTTTGCCCAGCGCACGGTAAGCGTTTTGGATGCCGCTTCGATGGTCAGCACGGGCTTGTTGAGGCTGATTTTAAAAGTCTTTGTGATGGTTCCGGTGTAAATGCCGATGCCGGTGATGGTCGCGGTTGCAGTGCCGGGGTAGATGTTGTTCTTATAAGAGATTGAATAATCCTTGCCGGACTTGAGTGTCGTCGAGCCTGATTTCACCGTGACAGCCGGACGCAGGGTGCTGTTGTTACAGATCTGCGCGGCGATGGATGAAACGGTGCAGACGGTCAGATCCTTGCGCCAAACCGCGTAAAGGTTGATGGTCGCGTTCTTGGTGGTGGAGAGGTTTTTTACCGATGCGCCGGCTTTGTACTGCGCGCCGCCGCTTGTCGTTTTCGCCCAGCCTGTGAACAGATAGCCCTTTCGGGTGAAGGCCAAGGTCTTGAGATTTGCCGCCTTGTCGTAGGTGAGCGTCTGGCTTGCCATGGTACCGGTTCCGCCGTTGGCGTTGAATTTCACGGTGTAGGTGATCGGTGTGCGGGTGACGGTGATGGAAAGATCGCTTTTTACATTGAGCGCCTGTGCGGAATAAGTCACCGTGTAACCCGTTTTTGCAAAGGCGGCATCAGGGACGGCGAGGCTTCCGCCGTCCGCAACCAGCGCGGTATAGGTTTCTGTGCCTAAGGTGTAGGTCACGGTGTGGTAGGAGGCTGTGTCGTCTGCCGGTACGAATACCGCCGTTATACCCGCATCGGTACTGCGCTTGAATTTTAACGTGGAAGAAGTGGACGAAACCGAACCCGTCCAGCCCTTGAACACATAGCCATCCTGCGGGGTTGCGGTGAGGGTAACGTTGTAATCGGAGAAATATTTGCCGCTGAACGACTGCGGCAGGGGCAGGTCGGAGGAGTTGATTGTCACTGTTCCACCTGCGGTGGAAGAAACCTTGAGGGTGTATGCCGTGCCTAGACTCAGTGATGTGTCAAGGAACTGCGGGATATAGGTCGGACGCAGTCTGAGAAATTCTTTCATGCGGTCAATACAGCCGTCCGTTGCGTTGGAGCGGTTTGCCCAGGTCGGGAAGCGCGCGAAGAAGTTGTTCAACTCCGGATAATAGGCGTCAATAAACGATTCCATGATATCCGTGCAGCGGGTGTTGTTGAAATTCACGTTGCAGATGTCCAGCATCGCGGTGACGAATTTCTCCTTGAACGCTTTGTTTTTCATCAGCTTGTTGAACAGGATGGGAAGGTAGTCGGAATTGTTGTTCAGGATATTTGTTAAGTTGTTGTAGCCTGGACTGGTGGAATAATTGCCATAATGATAGACGCCCATTTCGGTGTCATAGAACAGCATCCGCCACTTGCCGTCGGCGTAGGGGTTCGCCGCGTCAGTTTCCCGCGCGCGCCAGAGGGCGTAGTTGTTGCCGGGCCAGTCCTCGTTCGCGATGTAAATCTCGGTCGCCATGTAGTCGGCAAAGCTGTCAAGGTCAAGGTAATTGCTCATGGTGTTATAATTGGCGGTGACGGACAGATCGTGGGTTCTCGCGTAGGTCATCATGGCGTTGAAATAATCAACGTCGCTTTCCTCGCCCTCGTCGATCTCGCCGGTTTTATAAACAATCACGTTGTCGTTGTCCACGTCGTAATTGTCCTCGAAATAATTGTCGCTGTAATCCTCCTGAAGGGTATACAAGCCCCAGTATTCGCCGTCGATGAACACCACGCAGGCACGTCCGGTCTGGGTGTCAAAGCCGCGGTCGGCAACAAGCGACTGAATATAGCTGTCTTTGAATTTGGTGTAAACGGTGTCGTTGCCGCCGTTGCGCAGGACGAGCGTTTTAAAGCTGGTCAGCGCATCGCCCGAGCCGTCTTCTTTGGTCAAGCCGGCAAAGAACGGATAGTCAAAGGTCTTTGTTCCGTATTCGTCGCGCGCGTAAAGGCGGAAGCTTTTCTGGTAATCATTTCTCGAATACGCGCCCTGTGTGCGGATGCCCGCGTCCTGAGAAAGCTTGAGCGTACCGTCGGATTCAAAGAAATCGATGTGGATCGGGCGCTCCCATTCCTTGCCCTTCTGGTTGTAGTTGGCAGGCGGGTTCCCGGTATCCCAGCCGCCGCCGGCTACATAATCGTCATAAACATCGCCCAGCACGTTGATGCCGATGGCGGAGTCAAATAAATTCGCAGGGTCGGTGGTGATGGAAACCACGGGCAGGGAGTTGTGATCGGCGGTGGTGATGCCGACAAAATAGCTCTTTGTCACCGTCGCGCTGTACTCGCTCGCGGCGGAGAATGTGCAGGCGCGGATGACCGTGCCCTTGTCAACGGCGCTGTTGGCGGGCAGTCTTGCCTGATTGTCCGCCCACGGAGTGATTTCAGAAGTCGGAACTTTTGTCGCAAGAACGCAAGGGTCGTTGCTGCGGTCGTAGATATGTAAGGGCGTGGTATACTTGATGCGCGTTGCGCTGGTCTGCGGGTCTGTGCCGTCGGTGGTGTAATAAATGGTGTTGCCCGCATCGGTGGTCAGCGTGAGGTCAAACGCATCCGCATAATATCCGCTCTCCTGTGAGAAAACAGGTGCGTTGCAGGGAATCGCGCTTCTTGCCGCGTTGTTTGACGCGCCGGGCGTGGGCAGCAGATTGGCGAACGCGCCCGTTCCGTCGGGCTTGCGGGCATAAACGGTGTCCGCGCTGATTGCGGGAACGGTGACGCTGTCAATCGCTGTTGCACCGTTGTTGAGCGCAAGCGCCGCGCCGTCGCTGGAAATGTTATAGCCTGCGTGGGGGATTGCCATGTCGCCGGTATAGGTCTTGCAGCAATAGACAATCAGATAACCGCCGGCGGGGATGCTTGTTCCGACGGGCAGCGCATAGGAGCTTGAGCCGTCCTTGACCAGCGTCCAGCCGGAGATGTCGGCGGTGGCGGAAGCGCTGTTATAAAGCTCGACCCAGTCGCAGTATTCACCCTTGTTGTCAACGGCGCCGGTGAGGTTGCCGTTTTCTCCGTCGTTGCTGGTGCAGACCTCGTTGATTGTGACCGAAACGCCGTCGGCGGAAGCCTTGAGCAGCTCTGCGGCGGGAAGCTCCGTCATCGTGACCGCGAGCGCGCCCGCCAGCACGAGCGAAAGCAGCTTTTTCACGGCGTTATAACCATGCGTACTTTTCATTTTTTATCCTCCCTTTCGCCGGAGAACAACCCGGCTCACTGCCATTATAACATAGTATGGGAACGAATACAATCCACTTTGCGTGGCGTGAAGATAAAATTTTCACAAAAAAGAAAGGTGTTTTGACTATTTCATCGTTCAAAACGTGCGCAAAAGAACAACATTTAAAGTCAAATAAAAATACCAAACATAAAAACATAAATATAAATTGTGCAACATGACTATAATGGATAATATAATATAAATAAAATATAAAATAAATGAAAAATCATTTCAAAAGTATTGTATTATGTGAATAATTGTGCTAAACTAACCATAGAGAACAAACAGATCATTGAAAGGATGTTAGATTTCGATGCAAACAGCCGCAGCATATATCGCAGAGCTTTACAACCGCGTGGAAGCGAGAAACCCCGGCGAAACAGAATTCCTGCAAGCAGTCAAGGAGGTTCTCGAGAGCCTTGTTCCCGTTGCCGCACAGCGCCCCGACATCATCAATGCGGGCATTTTAGAGCGCATTGTCGAGCCGGAGCGTCAGATCCATTTCCGCGTTTCGTGGGTGGACGACAAGGGTGTCGTCCGTGTAAACCGCGGTTTCCGCATTCAGTTCAACTCCGCAATCGGTCCTTATAAAGGCGGGTTAAGGCTGCACCCGTCGGTCAACCAGTCGGTTATCAAATTCCTGGGCTTTGAGCAGATTTTCAAAAACAGCCTGACAGGGCTTCCCATCGGCGGCGGCAAGGGCGGCGCGGACTTTGACCCCAAGGGCAAATCCGACGGCGAAATCATGCGCTTCTGCCAGAGCTTTATGACGGAGCTTTCCAAGCACATCGGCGCGGACACTGACGTTCCCGCAGGCGACATCGGCGTGGGCGCGCGCGAAATCGGCTTTATGTACGGTCAATACAAGCGCCTGAGAAACGAATTCACCGGCGTTCTGACGGGCAAGGGCTTAAGCTACGGCGGTTCGCTGGTCAGAACCGAAGCCACCGGCTACGGCTTGACTTATTTCACCGAAGAAATGCTCGGCGCGATGCAGAACACCTCCATCGCCGGCAAGACCGTTGTAATCTCCGGCTCGGGCAACGTTGCGATTTACGCCACGGAAAAGGTCACCCAGCTCGGCGGTAAAGTCGTTGCGCTTTCCGATTCCTCCGGATATATTTATGACAAGGACGGCATTGACCTTGCGCTCGTCAAAACCATCAAAGAGGTTGAGCGCAAGCGCATCAGCGAATATGCCCAAAGAAAAGCGGGCGCGGTTTACACCCCGGGCTGTGCGGGCATCTGGACGATCCCCTGCGATATCGCGCTGCCCTGCGCGACGCAGAACGAGCTGGACGGCGCTTCTGCCGATATCCTCATCAAGAACGGCGTGATTGCCGTGGCGGAGGGCGCAAACATGCCGTCCACCCCGGACGCGGTTGAGAAATTCCTTGCCGCGGGCGTGCTGTTCGGACCTGCAAAGGCTGCCAATGCCGGCGGTGTCGCAACCTCCGCACTTGAAATGTCACAGAACTCCGAGCGCCTGAGCTGGACGTTCGAGGAAGTGGACGCGAAGCTCAAGAACATCATGAAAAATATTTTCCATAACGCATACAAAGCCGCCGAGGATTTCGGCAGCAAGGGCAATCTGGTCGCCGGCGCAAACATCGCAGGCTTCCTGAAAGTCGCAGACGCCATGAAGTGGCAGGGCGTCGCCTACTAAAGCGCATCCAACATACACATAACAAGCAAAAGCCCGTCCTGCTTCAACTAATGCAGGCGGGTTTTTGCTGTTTGATTGAAGTTAAACCTTTGTCAGGGGGCGCCGCCCCCCGACACCTCCTGCCAAAGGGGGCATGCCCCCTTTGGAAACCCTTTGTTTTAGTTTACTAGTACATTTGTGATCTTATTTACATTGAACGCTTATGTCACTTTATGGTATTTGCTGTTTGGACTTGATATGTGAAAGAGCTTGTGCGTTTTCGGCACAAGCTCATTATTATTCTTATATGACTTTACACCAGCGTGATGAAACGTGTGATTGCAGAATGTTTAAAATGGCTCAAAGTTAAAAAGGCAACAAATGCACAATCACAAAAACAACGGGTTTCCAAAGGGTGCATGCACCCTTTGGCGGGGGAGTCCAGAGGGGGCAACGCCCCCTTTGGTCAAGGTTCATCACAGTTGAAAGAAAACTATTTGCAGCAGACGATTTCGCCGGTCTGGTTGCAGGAAGCGCCGACGGCGTTGGATTCGTCGGTGTCGATGTGCATAGCGCGTGCGAACTGGGGGTGGACGCGTACGACTGTGTCGCACAGGATTGCGGAGCGCTCGCCGGAAACGACCTTTACGCAGACGATTTCCTTGTCGGCGACGCCCAGCTCCTCGGCATCGGCGGGGGTGAGATGGATGTGGCGCTTGGCGACGATCACGCCCTCGGTGATGGTGACCTCACCAGCAGGTCCGATCAGGGTACATCCCCCCGAACCGGCAATGTCGCCGGACTCGCGAACGGGGGCACTGATACCGATTGCGCGCGCATCGGTGGCGGAAAGCTCAACCTGTGTTGCTTTTCTGACAGGGCCTAAGATCGAAACGTTAGCGAGTTTGTTTTTTGTGCCGACCACGGTCACGCGCTCCTCACAGGCGAACTGACCGGGCTGGGAGAGATCCTTTTTCGGGGTCAGCTTGGCACCCGCACCGAACAGGATCTCCAGATGCTCCTGGGTGACGTGGGCGTGGCGGGCGGAGGTTTCGACGATGAATTCTTTTGACATAAAAACCATTCCTTTCCTAAATCCAGTCCGCACTCGCATAAAAAGCCGCACCGGCGCACAAGCTTACAGGCTTGTGAATCAGATGGCGGCTTCGCGGATGGGACGAAGTGTGATACCCTTATTTTACAACATTTTTGTGACAAGGTCAATGCTATTTCGTGTTATTATTCGGTAAAATATAAATGTAT
Source organism: Oscillospiraceae bacterium (assembly GCA_047602575.1). Lineage (GTDB taxonomy): Bacteria > Bacillota > Clostridia > Oscillospirales > Ruminococcaceae > UBA1366. The sequence goes on along the minus strand of JASGGY010000003.1, from coordinate 856,205 downwards.
CGAAAACAATTGGGGAACGCTCCGTTATGAAACCTCCGTTGTCACGATGCCGGCGTTTGCGGCGAGGAAGTCCGCGCACAAGTCGGCGGTCATGCTCAGGAAGCGCTCGGGAACAAAATGCGCGCTGTTCCCGCTCGGCGCGCCGGAGGCAACCGCGGCGAGGCGCACAATGCGGCGCATGAGAATGAAGGTGGGGATTTCCGCATAATCGGCGGGGGAGAGGTTGCGCACATCGCGGTAGCCGGTCAGCCACGCGTCCGCGAGCGTGTCAAGCTCCTCGTCAAAACCGCAGAGGCTTCCGCCCAGATCGTATAAAAACCAACCGTAGCCGCAGTCGTCAAAGTCCACGACCTGTAGGCTTGTGCCGCGGATGACGATGTTCCCGAACTGTAAATCCGTGTGAACAAGCCCGAAGCGGTCAAAGCCGCGCCCGTAGGCGGCAAGGCGCTTGCGGATCAGAACAATCGCGCTTTCGATGCGTGTGCGCTGATCGGGCTTCATGCCGGGGAAGCGCCGCCAGTCGCCCCAAAACGGCGCGTCGCCCAGTAGCGTGTTAAAATCCCATGTGATGCGGCTGATTCGCTCCGTCGCGCGGGCTGAAAAATTGTGGAGCGTGGCGCTGATTCTGCCGACGCCGATCATTTTTTTGAGCAGATCGTTGCCGTGCAGCGCCTTGTCCGCGTCGCCTTGTAAATAGGTATACATCATCGCGTTGTAGGTCGTGCCGGTTTCCGGATTCAGGATGGTCTGGACATAAGCGCCGTTGACGCCGGCGATGACCTTCGGCAGGATCAGCGGGGTGCTTTTGCGCAGATTTGCCATCCAGAGCGCTTCGGCTTCCGTCTCCTCGCGGGTGTAATAATCGGGTGCGGAGAGCTTAAGCACACGCTTTGAGCGTGCCACGGTTACGGTGAAAATGTGATTGACGCCGCTGCGCGTGAGGGCGACGGTAAAATTCCCGCGGATGCCGTACAGCGGCGCAAGGTTTTTTTTCACCAGCTCCGTCAGCTGTGCGGGGGTTTCGCGTGATGACATGGGTTCACCGTCCTTTCAGTTAGCCGGGGCAAACAAAAAAGACGCTCTGAACCAAGCGGTTCAAAGCGTCGATGCTTTACGATATCAGTTTCCATCATTATATGCACAAGGAGGCATTCTGTCAATCCCTGCACGCGGCACGGCAAAGATTTTCGTAAGAACTGTTATTTCAAACGCGATTTTTGCGCAATGCTTTGTGGCTTTCGACGAAAGCGTTCACAGAGAATGTACGGCTTGTCGAAATCGCTCGCAGCCGGCGCGCAGAAACGGGGGATTGTGCCAATAAATATGGACGCGCTAAAAATGAACTGTAAATTTCAGCCCGATCGCAGCGGGATTACAGCACCAGTGACGGCGGGGAATAAACCCGCGCGGCAAGCTCGCTGTCGAGCATATACAAGCCCTTTCCGTCGCTACCGAACAGCTGGTTTTTCTTGATGAGGGTTTCGGCGTTTGCTTCCTCCTCGCCCTGCTCCTTGATAAACCAGTCTAAAAACTGCATCGTGCGGTAGTCCTTGGCTGCGGCTGCGGCTTCGTAAATGCCGTTGATGGAAGCGGTTACGAATTGTTCGTGCAACAGGGATACTTCCAGCGGGGCGGCGATGGAGTCAAAGCTTTTGTCCACCTCGGCAATCGCGTCAAAGGACAGCGTCGCGCCGTTGTTTTGGAGGTATTGCATAAACAGCATCGCGTGGTCGCGTTCCTCCTGCGCCTGAACTTTAAACCAGTTGGCAAAGCCAAGCAGCATTTTGTCGTTGTAGTAATCAGAAATTTTGAGGTAAAGATAAGCCGAATACAGCTCCTTATTAAACTGCTCATCGAGCAGTTTGCGTACGTTTACGTTTAACATTGTACAAAACTCCTTTCACATTTCAAATTCCAAACCGCACGTTGCGGCTTGTTGTTATTATAGCATGGTTTCCGGTGCATTTCAAGAGTTCGATAGAAAATTTACGCCGCCGCACGCTGAAGCATCCCGATCAATCCATACACCCGAAAAAAATCCGCCCCTTATAAAAGGCGCAGATTTTTCAAAACCAATTTGTTGATCTTTTAAAGCGAGTTACTTTATCCCGCTATCAACGGCATCATCGTCGTCGCTGCCGTTGATATACAGATCTTCTGTTGTCTGACTTGCAATTTTGAGCTTTTCCGTAATTGTGACAAGCGCTCCGGTGGTGGCTTCCAGCGCTTCGATTGCCGTTGCCATCCGCCCTGCCAAATGAAAATACATCGCTTTGTAATCCGGCATATAAACCCCTCCCACAATTTCTGACTTCTAAATGCGTAAAGCCTGCCTCCAAGCCTCTAACTTCTTACCTCTAACATCTAACTTCTAAATGGTGCGTCTGACTGGATTCGAATGCTCATTGGCGGAGGTCAATCCAGAATATTTGTTGAAGCTTACCTTCATGCAAATTTTCGCAAGCAAGTACTCCTCCGCAAATCAGCGCAGTTGCGCTTGAAGCGATGTTATCCTTATCGCACGAAATCATAACTTTTGAAATCTTTATTTGCCTTGCTACATCTAAAACAAGCATTAATTGCTGCTTGCCATATCCGTTTTTTCTTTCGGACGGGCGGATATTATAACCGATATGACCGCCGCTTGTTTTCAATTCAGGCGTCAGATCGTGACGAAGTTGAATAGAACCAATAATTCTGTTATCACTTTTTCTGATTGAAAAATATGTTGTTGCTGATACACCAAAATGTGATGTTCCGGCATTTTTTGTTTGCGCTACCCTTGTAAGCCACTCATCATAGCTGCTATATTTCATAAAACTGCAACTGCCGTTTATCCACGATTCGCCAGAATCTATATGCTCCTGCCTGTATTTCATCGCCGGTATTTCAAGCTCCTTTGAGGGTTCTGCCAATTCTATTTCGTACATATTGCCCTCCCCAAATTAAATAAATACTCACGCACTTAATTTTACCATAAAACAAACCCACCGTCAACGATTTTTCAGTTGACGGTGAGTTATTTGGTGTAGGTGTAATACATATTGGACAAAAGCAAAAAAATATTGCGGGGGAAGTTCAAATCGGTTAAAATAAAGTTACCACACCAAACCAAACCGAAAGGAGAACAACCTCCGCATGCGTCCGCTTCAATGGCTTTCTTCGATTGAAAAATTTTCTGCTTTTGTTGTTCAATATGTTTGACAAACCTACAAACAGGAGGTAAGCCCGCCGTGTAATCAGAATGCGCGACAGAGCGCGTGAAATCATTGATGATCAGGTTAAACTGACAGCAGGGTTCAGGTCTATTTATGTTTTTTGTGACAAATACGGCGATCCGATAAAATCAGATTGGCGCAAAAATCCGCACCGTTACAGCTACAGTGCGGATTTTTTTAGATGGTTCTATTTTGTTTCGTCAGCATTGGTGTCATTGTCGTCACCGTTGATATACATATCTTCTGCTGTTTGACTTGCAATTTTCAGCTTTTCTGTAATCGTGACAAGCGCACCAGTAGTTGCTTCAAGCGCTTCGATTGCTGTTGCCATACGACCTGCTAAATGAAAATACATTGCTTTGTAATCCGGCATAAAAAGCCCTCCCGCAATTTCTAATTTCTAACATATAACATTTAAATAAGCAAAACTTGCCTCCAAGCTTCTAACCTCTGACCTCTAACATCTAACCTCTAAATGGTGCGTCTGACTGGATTCGAACCAGCGGCCTTTAGAGTCGGAGTCTAACGCTCTATCCAACTGAGCTACAAACGCATACGGGAGCGCACTCCCGAGTTCATAGTATAGCACATCCGCGCGGGGTTGTCAATCATTTTTTGTGCGCTTCGCCGTCGGTGATTGATGTCACTGTTCGCGGGGATGCGGCTTATTCGGAAGCTGCACCGTCGGTGATGTCAACGTCTGCGGAAGTTTCCTCTTTCGCGACGCCCATTTTTGTGAAAAGCCGGATCGCGCAGTAGCCTACCGCAACCGCCAGCGCGCACACGGCGATTTCAAAACCCCGCGGGGAGCTGACTTCGTCGAGAATGTCCTTGATCGAGCCGAGCACAAATCCGATGATCACGAAATACGTGACCTGCGGCGCTTTTGTCATCGCCTTTTCGAGCACACCCGTGATCAGGAAAATGCCCACCACCGTCGCGATCACCAGCGAGAGCAGATACCCGATGTTGTGGAATGGGTTCTTCGCCGCCGTGATGGTCGTTTCATACATTCCCAGAATCAGCAGCATATGTGATGTGCTGATGCCCGGCAGCACCAGCGCCACCGCGATGATGATTCCCGTTACCAGCTGCATCAGAAGCACCGTCGGCGAGAGATGCGCGCCGAATTCCGACGACGCTTGCGGAATACGTTCGAGCGCAAGCACAATCGCCACGCCGATGATCCCGAACAGAACGCCCAGCACGATGCCCTTTGTGTCGTCGCGGCGGATTTTTGACTCTCGCACCAGCAGCGGCACACCGCCCAGAATCGCGCCGATGAACAGATATGTCGTCGGCAGCTCAAAATGCTGCAACGCGAATTTCATCACATACGACAGCCCCACGATGCCGAGCCCCGCGCCCGCGCAGAACACCGCCAGCAGCAGAGCGCTCTTTTTGAATTCCTTCCGGAAATGGTTGATCGCGTGGATCAGATCGTAGTAAATTCCCAGAATCAGCGCCGTTGTGCCGCCGCTGACCCCAGGAATTGTCATTGATCCGCCGACAATCAGTCCCTTGACCGCCGTCATAACGGAAATTTCTTTTTTCATGTTGCCGCCCTCTCAGCTTTCCATCTTTTTTGGAAGCCGGGTTCGGCTCCGGAATCTATTTTACCATAATTTTTTGCGTTTGTAAACCGCGAAACAGCGTTTTTTTACGCGGATGAGCGGACAAGCGGCTTTGCTTGCGCACTACTCCGGAAAAACGGCTTCCGGACACGCGCTGATGCAGTACTGCCGGAGCAGATTGCAGCGGCAGGTGCTGATGTCCGTCGCGCGTAGCACCCTGCGCAGGGGCAGAATCATATCCGGCGGCACAGAAAGGGCATCCACGCCCATGGCGAGAAAGACCTTGAGCAGCTCCTCGTCCGTGGCAAGCTCCCCGCAGATGCTGATGGGCTTGCCCGCGCGGTGGATGTTGTCCACGGCAAGCTTGATCATCCGCAACAGCCCCTCGTGGTGCGTGTCGTAAAGCCCGTCGAGCATCGCGTTGTAGCGGTCAACCGCCAGCGTGTACTGCGTCAGATCGTTTGATCCGATCGAAAAGAAATCCGCTTCTCCGGCAAGCTGGTCGCTGATCATCACCGCCGCGGGCGTTTCAATCATGATGCCGATGGGAACGCTTTCGGAAAACGCATAGCCGCCGCTGCGCAGCTCCTCCCGCACCTCGGCGAGGATGCGCTTGATCTGCATGATTTCGTTCATTGAGATGATCATCGGGAAAATTATCGCCAGATTCCCGTGAACCGACGCGCGCAGCAGCGCCCGCAGCTGTGTGCGGAAGATGTCCTGATGCGTCAGGCAGATGCGGATTGCGCGGTAGCCCAGCGACGGGTTTTCCTCCGCACCGAAATCAAAGCCCGGCACGGATTTGTCCGCGCCCAGATCCATCGTGCGGATGACAACCTGTCTGCCCGTCATTGCCTTGAGAACCGTTTTATAGGTGTTATACTGAAACTCCTCGTCCGGAAAGCCGCCTGCGCCCAGATAAATGAACTCGCTGCGGAACAGCCCGATGCCCGCCGCGTCGTTGGAAAGCGCGTTTTTGATCTCCTCGACGCTGCAGATGTTCGCCAGCAGCGCTAACCTCCTGCCACACATGGATATGTTTTCCAGACCGGAAAAGCTGTTGAGCGTGCGCCGCTTTTCGCTTTCGCGCTCTTTTTTCTGCATCAGTCGGGTGAAGGTTTCCTCGTCGGGGTCGATGTAAAATTCGCCGGTAAAGCCGTCCACCACCCCGAAATGCCCGTCAATATCGTCCGCGTCAACGCCCTCGCCCGTTCCCACAACTGCCGGAATGCCCATTGTGCGCGCTAAAATCGCCGTGTGGGAGCTGACCGTGCCCAGTGCGGTGACAAAGGCGTTGACCTTGCGCCGGTCAAGCTCGAGTGTCTGGCTCGGAACGAGATTGCGGGCATAGACGATCACATCGCCGCTTGTCTGCATCACATCCGGCACGCGGCCGATGAGGAACTTGATGATCCGGTCGGAAACGTCCATGATGTCCGCGGAGCGCTCCTTGATGTATTCCTGCGCAAGCCCCGAGATTTCCTCCGCAAGCTCCGTCGCCACAACCCAGACCGCGTATTCCGCATTGACCTTGACGTTTCTGATCATTGTATAAATCGCCGCGTTGTAATCCGGATCTTCCAAAATCGCCTTATGTATGGCAAAAATCGCCGCGTCCTCCTCGCCGATTTCGCACAGCGCTTTTTCGTAGAGCTTGGTGATTTCGCGCGCGGCGTTTTTTTTCGCCAGCTCAAAGCGTTCGATTTCCTCGTTGGTATTGGGGTTAAAGGTTTTGGGAATGCGTTCGTCGTCCTTTTTGAAGCAATAAATCTGTCCGGTCACAATTTCGCCGAACACGCTTTTTCCTTTTAATACGCGCATACATCCGCCTCCCTCCGGCTGGAACAATGTAATCGATTTAGGATTATTTAATAAATAACTGAAAAGATTGCACGGGCTTGTTGTGAATATTATACCATATGTATTCGTACTTTGCAATATCCATTCAACAAATTCAAATATTTTTTATTCTTGCGAAAAAAAAGAGGAGCATTTGCCCCTCTTTTTTTGTTAGCCCTTGAGGATTTTCACATAGAACCGGCGGTTGCGCGGACCGTCGAATTCGCAGAAATACACGCCCTGCCAGATGCCCAGAAGCGGGTGGCTGTCGCTCAAAATCAGCGAAACGGAGCAGCCCACGAAGCTGGATTTGAGGTGCGCGGCGGTGTTGCCCTCCGCGTGGCGGTAGGCAGCGCTTTGTGGAAACAGCGCGTCGATTGCGCCGAGCATATCCGTGACCACATCCGGATCAGCATTCTCGTTGATGGTGATGCCGGCGGTGGTGTGGGTGGTATAGACCACGCACAGACCGTCTGTTACGCCGCTTTTCTCGATCGCGCTGACGATCTGCGGCGTGATGTTGTAGAAATTCTGCTTTTCGGTTTTTACGGCGAACTCATAAATCACAGCATTGACCCCTTTGGTGTTTTTATCAGCAACATTATAGCATTCTGACGCGTGAAAATCAATTCTTTCTGATGTGCGGCGCGTGAACGGCGCATAGAATTTTTGCCCCGTTTTTTGTGGGTTTTGTTCAACAGTATCTGCCAATCAAATAGGATTATACATCAGGGGGTAGGGCGGGGGCTTGCTCCCGCCGGAGCGCGGCGGGGATTTTGCGCAATGGCGGGATTTTCACACAGTGTGGAAGCTTAGCACGCCACCAAAGCTTCCGCGCAACATGAAAATTCGCGCGCATCGCGGCGGGAGCAAGTCCCCGCCCTACCCCCAACACACCCCCTAACAATATAACATGATGTTTTCACAATATACTGCTTGACAATGGAAAAGCTTTGAGCTATAATGTATTTGTTTATGGAAAAACGCAGTATTATCTTTAAAAAGAAACTGGAATGGAGTTGAATCAAGTGGATGCACTTATCAACGGAATCACAAGCATTACCATCCCGCAGCTGATCATGATGCTCATCGGAGCGGTTCTGATCTATCTCGCCGTGGGCAAGGACATGGAGCCGTCCCTGCTTCTGCCGATGGGCTTCGGCGCAATTCTGGTCAACATCCCGTTTTCGGGGGTGCTCAACCAAGCCAATGAAAGCCTCGGTCACGAGGTAACCGGTGTCATTCAGTGGATGTTCGACAAGGGCATCGAGGCGTCAGAAGCGCTGCCGCTGTTCTTGTTCATCGGCATCGGTGCAATGATCGACTTTGGTCCCGTCCTTTCCAACCCGCGTATGCTTCTGTTCGGCGCGGCGGCACAGTTCGGTATCTTCATGACCTTCTCCATCGCGACACTGCTCGGCTTTGATATCAAGGACGCAGCATCCATCGGTATCATCGGTGCCGCAGACGGCCCGACCTCCATTCTTGTTTCCAACGTATTCAAAAGCCAGTATATGTCGGCAATCGCTGTCGCGGCATACTCGTACATGGCGCTTGTGCCAATCATCCAGCCCATCGCCATCAAAATGGCAACTACTAAAAAGGACAGACGCATCCGGATGCCCTACAACCCCAAGAGCGTTTCCAAGACAACGCGCGTGATGTTCCCGATCATCGTGACCATCGTTGCCGGTCTGGTAGCACCCGCATCCGTGGCACTGGTCGGCTTCCTGATGTTCGGCAACCTCATCCGCGAGTGCGGCAAGCTCGACAGCCTTTCCCAGACTGCGCAGAGCGCATTGGCAAACCTCATCACGCTCTTCCTCGGAATCACGATCGCTTTCAAAATGCAGGCGAACGAGTTCCTGAAATTCGATACGCTCCTCATCATGCTGCTCGGTCTGTTCGCGTTCATCTTTGACTCCGTCAGCGGCGTGCTGTTTGCGAAATTCCTCAACCTGTTTCTTAAGAATAAAATCAATCCCATGGTCGGCGCGGCGGGTATTTCGGCGTTCCCGATGTCCGCGCGTGTGGTACAAAAAATGGGACTCAAAGAGGACAACCAGAACCATCTGCTCATGCACGCGGTCGGCGCAAACGTTGCCGGTCAGATCGGCTCGGTTGTTGTCGGCGGTCTGATCCTCGCCATCGTTCCGGCTTACCTTTAATCCGCGGCACGGATGATGTGAAAGGAGCATTGATATGTTTAAATTATTTGAAGATTACAACTGGGACAATGCGGTTTCAAATTTTGAAACCTCCCTCAAGGTCATGGGACTGGGCATGGCGGGCGTTTTCATCGTCATGGCGGTTCTGATTGCCTCCATCGTGGTGCTTGCCAAGCTGACGGGCAAGAAAAAAGATGATTCCGAGGATTAATGCACCGGGCAGATACGACGCGTAATGCGTTTAACATTCTTATCTAAGAACAGGACGTGAGTTTTTGTCTGTTGCAATTTTAGTGATCATCGTTGTGCTCATGCTCGGCGTTATTTTCGTCAACGGCTGGACGGACGCGCCGAACGCCATCGCAACGGTGGTTTCCACGCGTGTGTTAAGTCCCGGGCTGGCGGTCAAACTGGCGATGCTGTTTAACTTCATCGGCGCGCTGGTGATGACGATGATCTCCGCAAAGGTCGCTAATACGCTCAGCCACTTGGTCGATTTTGACACCTCAACACCCGGCGGTCAAAAAATGGCGCTGATCGTGTTTGCGGTGGCAATGTTTTCGATCGTTCTCTGGGCGGTTATGGCATGGTATTTCGGTATTCCCACCAGCGAAAGCCACGCGCTTATCGCGGGCATCACCGGCGGCGCGCTGGCGCTCGGCGGATTAAAATCCGTGCATATGGGCGAGTGGAAAAAGGTTCTGATCGGGCTTGGCATCTCGCTGATTCTGGGCTTTATTATGGGCTATCTTACCACAAAGCTCCTCGAAGTGATTTTCCGCAACATCAAGCGGCGCAGCGCGGAAAAGGGCTTTGCGACGGCGCAGATTTTCGGCGCGCTCGCCATGGCATTCATGCACGGCGCACAGGACGGTCAGAAGTTTATGGGCACGTTTGTCGTGGGCATCTATCTTTATGACGCAAGCATGGTGACGCAGACCGGCGGCGATTTCGCAATCCCGTTCTGGATGGTCGTGCTTTGCTCGGCTGTCATGGGCATCGGAACGTCCATCGGTGGTTATAAAATCATCAAAACCGTGGGCATGGACATGGTAAAGCTTCAGAAATATCAGGGCTTTGCCGCGGACGCAGCGGCATCGCTGTGCCTGTTGTTTTCGTCGGTCACGGGAATACCTGTCAGCACCACCCACACCAAAACCACCTCGATTATGGGCGTTGGCGCGTCGCGCAGGCTCTCCGCGGTCAACTGGGGCGTGGTGAAGGAAATGCTGTCCGCGTGGATTCTGACATTCCCCGGCTGCGGACTGATTGCGTATCTGATGGCAAAGCTCTTTATGTTTGTGCTGTAAATCCGGTGGCTGCCGATAAAGGGAAAGGAATTTTCTTATGAAGAAAAAAGACGTAAACTATTTTGACCTGTTTCTGGATGCCGCGAAGCTTTGCAACGAAGCCGCGCTCAAGCTTGAGGAGATGCTCAATGGAAGCTGTGCCGCATTCAACCAGTGTATGGCGGACATTCACCGCATCGAAAACGCTGCGGACGAGCTGTATCACATCGTTTATTCCCACCTCAACCGGTCGTTTATCACCCCGATCGAGCGCGAGGACATCCTTGAAACCGCGCGCTGCATCGAGCGCACGGTCGATACCATCGACGAGGTTTCCATCATGATCGATCTGCTTTCGGTGACGGAAATCCGCGCGGAGGGTCTGGCGCTTGCGAAGCTGATTGTGAAAAGCACAGCGGTTCTCGTGGACGCGACGGGTGAGTTCCACAACTTCAAAAAGCCCAAGCAGCTTTCGGACTATCTGGTTGAAGTCAACCACATCGAGGAGCAGGGTGACAAACTCTATCAGAGCGCGCTGCGCAAGCTGTTTGCGGAGGAAGAAAACGCAAAACAGATCATCATCTGGAAGAACATCTTCGACACCATGGAGGATGTGCTCGACTCCTGCGAGGATGTCGCCGATGTCATTGAGGGCGTTATCGTCAAGAACACCTAAGCGACCACTTTTCCAAAGGGGGCGTCGCCCCCTCTGGACTCCCTCACCAAAGGGTACAAGTACCCTTTGGAAACCCGTAGTTTTATGGATTTTACCTCTGTGCATTTAGCGAGTTTTAATGGGTTCAACTCTTTGTAATTCTTATTTTATTGAATGAGAAGCGCCGGTTTCTTTTTATGAAACCGGCGCTTCTGACTGTAAAAAATATGCTCGATTTTCGAGTGCCCCAGTAGAATCACAAAGTAACAGTGAAAGCACAAAGTAACAAAGAAAATCAAAGTATAAATCCAAAAACAACGGGTTTCCAAAGGGGGTATACCCCCTTTGGTGGGAGGTGTCAGAGGATGAAACCCTCTGACAAAAGGTCTATCAAAGTCAATGATTGATCAGTCAACAATTGTAACTTTTTTCATTTTCTGCTCGGTTTTCGGGCGGTCGTTGTAATTGACCGCAACCGCCGCGATTTCATCCACCACATCGATGCCGTCGGTCACTTTACCGAATGCCGCATAGCTGCCGTCTAAGTGGGACGCGTCGGCGTGCATGATGAAAAACTGTGAGCCGGCGGAATTCGGGTCGCCGGAGCGTGCCATCGAAATCACGCCGCGTGTGTGCTTGATCGGGTTCGCAACGCCGTTTTTCGCAAACTCGCCCTTGATGCGGTGTGCGGGTCCGCCCGTGCCGGTGCCTTCCGGATCGCCGCCCTGAATCATAAAGCCGCTGATGACGCGGTGAAAAATCAGCCCGTCATAAAAGCCGTCGTTCACAAGATTTGTGAAATTCTCCACCGTGATGGGGGCTGCTTCCGGATAAAGCTCGAGTGTGATTTTTTTGCCGTTTTCCATTTCAATGATAACCATAGGGGACTCCTTTGTGTTAAATTTACAGCATCGGTTTTTTCGACTCCGCCGCCTTGCTGCGGGGTAGCTGACAGCCCTGATCGAGTTCAATCAGCTCGGCGAAGTAAGTATGCATCGCACTTTTCGGCTTTTTGCCGAAAAGCGATCGCTTTTCGGCGTCCTGATACGCGACGTAGTCCCGCGTGCCGTTGTTGTTTACGGCGTAAATCCTGCGCACACGCTGAAACGCACCGTTTTCATCCACCAGATTTGGGTCGAAGCAGCAGAACATATCCCGAGCCATGAGGTTGACTAACTGCAGATTTTTACCGAAGTTGTCAAACTTCTCGCTCCATACTTCCAGCTCCTCGGCGAAAAACTCCGTCACCGGAACACCGTTGACCTCGAGCTTTTTGATGATCCGCGCCAGTGCGATGGATTTATCCTTGTCGATCAGATCCTCGTAGCGTGTGTTTTTATATTCCATGATATAATCGGTGAAGGTCGCCGTAAACAGCCGTTCATAGTTGAAATCCTGTTTTTTGGCAGCCAGCCGGATGAGCGGATTTTCGATGTTGATGTTCAATTTTGCACTCTCCAAACGTATCAGATTCCCGGTTCGGTTTGTGAGAGGGGCACGGTGCGGCTCTCAAACTCGCCGATGAACCGGTCGATGACTTCCTGCGAAAGCTCCGGTATTCTGTTTACAATCACGGGGATTTCCGCATGCACATCGTCAGCGATGAATTGCTCGATCATTTTGATTTGTTTCTGGGTCAGTCCCGGGATGCGCGCAACAATGATTTCCTGTTTTGAGGCGCGAATGAAGTCGAAATCGGCTTTGCGCCGCTCGATCTCCTCCGGCGAAATGCCGGCGATGACGCAAGCCTGCTCGTTCATTCCGTCGCAGAGGTATGCGTATTTTTCGGAAAGCGCCCACACCTTGGCTTCCAGCTCGGAAGTGTCCGCCTGCCGGATTGCGCCCCATGCGGTTTTTTCCGCTTTCTGCTCCTTGGCTTGCTCGATGTCACAGATGATCGCGGCTGCGTCTACTGAGCCCGCGGCTGGGATTTCAAAATGGCAATGCACTTTCTCCGCTGCTTTCTGTGCCAGTTCGGCTTCCAACTCCTCGGATTTTTTTTCCAGAACCTCCGGGCTGATCGCACGCGGTCCGTTGAAAATCTCGGGCTTTTTGCTTTGTGCGGACTCGTGGAGTTGCTTATCCGGAACAACGGGCGTTTCCTTTTTTGCGGGCGGCTTGCGTTCGTTCCAAAAATCGTCCGGATTGACCAGAACAGCGGAAGGAATGTCTGTTTTTTGCTTGCGTGAAAAGATACCCAATGCTTCTCCTCCAGCCGGAGCAAAACAAACTTAATCGTTTAACGCTCACGTTTATATTATATTACAAATTAAATAAAAATGCAAGAACATGATGTGCGGAAATCGCGCGTTCTTGATTTTATATGGGATTCAACAAAATATCGCGATAAAAAAAGAAAATATCAAACAAAATGACGAATTTCATTATATGGCGGCTGTCTAAGAGATTCGGGAAGCGGGGAAATCCCACAAATTAGGGTCAAAGAATCATGGCATAATCCCATATACAGCGGGGGATCAAAGGGAATAGCTGCAGCGCCCGTTCGCGTTACGCTTTTGGCGGATGGTATGAAAGGCGACGCACTCCATAAAGGCAGGTCGATCGACTATCCTTCTTTTAATTATACCATATTTTTCACGGCGCGTCAATTTCTTAATCTAAGATGATTTTTGAAAGTTTTCGATTTATTTTAAAAACAGTCACGGAAACAATACCGGCAATCCATGATGTGGTTTTATGCTGAAACAACGGACACAGTCCGAATCCGCAGAGAAAGGTGCGATACAATGATTTTACAGTATTTGCAGCACAACGATTTTGAAACACCCGGCAGCATCCTTGACTGGGCGCGGGAATGTGGGGCGGAGGTACGCGGGACGATGCTTTTCGCGGGCGAGGCACTGCCCGATCCGGAAAGCTTTGACTGGTTGGTTGTCATGGGCGGGCCGATGAATGTGTACGAGGAGGAAAAATACCCGTGGCTTGCCGCGGAGAAAACGCTCATCCGCGCGGCGGGGGAGCGGGGCAAGACTGTTTTGGGGCTGTGCCTTGGCGCGCAGCTCATCGCAGCGGCATACGGCGGCGCCGTGACGCGCAACCCCGAACCGGAAATCGGCTGGCATACCGTGCGCCTGACGGAGGAAGCGGAGAGAATGCCGACGCTTGCCGGCTTCCCGCGCGAGCTGACGGTGTTTCAGTGGCACGGCGACACCTTTTCCGCGCTGCCGCAGGGGGCGACGCGGATTGCCGCGGGGGATGCGTGCTACAACCAGGCGTTCTGCATCGGGGCGCGGGTTTTCGGCTTTCAGTTTCATCTCGAAAACACCGCGCAGATCATCGAGAGCCTGCTGACCAATTGTGCGGACGAGATGACGGACGCGCCCTACGTTCAGTCGCCGGTGGAAATCGCTTCGCGCCCCGACTGTATCCGCGCCTGCAACGCCTATATGAAGCAATTTCTGGACGCACTCGCACAAAGCTGACCCGCCGCCGCATTTCTTGGGAACAGGGGCAAAGCCGCTTGCGTATAATAGCACGAGAGGGTTTTTCCGAATAAGAGAGGTGCGGGCATTGAAGATAGATCTGATCGGCGCGGCGACGGTGAAGGTGGAGATTTCTAAGGAGGAGCTTGGGCAGTACGGGGTGCAGTTCGACGATCTCGACGGCGGCGGTGACGGGGCAAGGGCGCTGCTGACGGAGCTGCTCATCGCGGTGAAAACGCACAGCGGCTTTGAGTTCGACGACGGCAGGCTGTTTGTGGAAGCGTTTGAAGCGGACGACGGCAGTGTGGTGATTTATATTTCGCAGGTGGGCTTAAAAAACAATCAGAATGAGTCGCTTCGCGAAAGTGACGAAGCGGGAACGGGACGCCCGCCCAAAGGCGATTCGTTCCGCTCCGGCAGTCGGTACAGGCCGGTGAAAAAAGAAAAAGCGGGCGAAACGACGCCCGCGCTGAAAACAACGGTCTGTGAATTTGACGACTTTGGTCAGCTGTTCGGTTTTGCGCGCGCGGCGCTTGAGGACGGCGGCGATTTCATCACGGAAAGCGAGTTATATGCCGACGGTGCGCAGAAATACCGGCTTGTTCTGCGCTGCAGCGGAAAGCCCGCGCGCAGGTTTGCAGGATTGCTCGACGACTTTTCTCACGGGGCGGGCGAAATCCTTGCCGCCGTCACCGCCGAGCATTGCACGCTGCTTGTTCCCGCCCGCGCGATCGAAACGCTCACCGGTCGGGATCGGTAGGGTTTCTTATGCCTTGAGTGCCGCCACGCGCGCAGCCATGTTTTCGGCGGCGAACAGCCAGCTCCCCGATACCAGCACATCCGCGCCCGCGGCTTTGACGAGGGGCGCGGTTTTGTCGCTGATGCCCCCGTCCACCTCGATGCGCAGGTCAAGCCCGCGCGCGTCGGCGGCTTCGCGAAGCGCTTTGACCCGTGCGGCGGATTCCGGCAGAAAGGCTTGTCCGCCGAAGCCCGGTTCAACGGACATCACCAGCGCCAGGTCGGCAAGCTCCAGCACCGGCTCAATAAAGCAGAGCGGTGTCGCGGGCTTGAGCGTTACGCCCGCTTTTTTGCCCAAAGCGCGGATGAGCCGGAGCGTCTGCGGCAGATCCGAACAAGCCTCGGCGTGAACGGTGATCCAGTCCGCACCCGCGTCGGCAAATGCGCGCACGAACCGCGCCGGCTCACTGATCATCAGATGCACGTCCAGCGGAAGCGCGGTGACCTTTCGCACCGCCTGTAAAACCGGCACACCGAAGCTGATGTTATTAACAAAAGCGCCGTCCATCACGTCAAAGTGAATCCAGTCCGCGCCCGCGGCTTCACAGCGCGCGATTTCCGCCGCGAGCCGGCTGAGGTCACAGCCCAGTATGGAAGCGGATACCAAAGTTTTCATCTACATTCCCCCCGTCTTATTATATAATGAAAAGTCCGCAGCGTCAACCCTTTCGGAGCGATGCCGCGGATTTTGTTTACGTAGAAATCAGCGGAAGTACGTTAAGAATTCCACTGATAAAGCACATCGTTCGCGCCGGTTGCGGGATCAAAGCGCGCCAATGTCAGCACTTGGGAATCTGCTTCGGCGTTTCCGCCCAGCGCGGTGTAATAGTAATAATACAAGCAATCCCCAACGGGAAAAAATCCATAGCTCTGATTGGGGAAGGATACGATGGTCTTTGCTTGACCGCTTTTGTCAATGGCGTAGAAGCCAGAACCGCCTCCCGCCTCGGCATAAACGGTATCGCCGAATTTCACCGCACCGGAGGTGGAGATGCCGGTGTATTCATAGAGCAATTTCAGCTTGTTTGGGCTTATCGCATTGGCAGCAAGGGTGTAGATGCTGGACATGTCGGCGGTGATGACAAGCGTTCCGTCACTGTAGTGGAGGGAAGTCGCATTGATCGAACCGGAAAGCAGCGTGAGGTCCGTTCCGTCGGTGTTACAGCAATAAAACGTGCAATCGCCCTGCGAAGAAAAGAACACCTTGCCGTCCGCGACTAGATACAAGCTCAAGGGCTGGTCCGTGACGAGGGTCTGCTTCATGGTGGAAAGGGTCAGGGTGTGCAGCTGATAGAGCAGGTAGCTCTCCGTTTGCATTTCGGTCTCGTAATAGAGCGTGTCGCCGTCGACGGTGATGCCGTAAACGGGTTCCTTCAGCAGGCAGGAGAGCGTGCCCTCCGCGGTGTTATACCGGTACAGGTAGCCCGGTTTTGTGGTGAAAAACAAATCGCTTCCCTGAATCTGCATCTCGCGGATGTCAACGGAAACCTCCAGAAGCTTCTGCGGCTGGGTGAAATCCTGATTGGCGCGGTAGATTGCACCGTTATCAAAAAAATAAACAAAATCACCCTGAAAAGCAAACTGCATCGACGCCCAGCTGCTGGCATACGGATAGGGCTGGGTATTGACCGCGCCGTCGTCAAATTCCTGCGCAAGGCTTACAACGGCGGAGTCAAGCAGCGGCTGTGTGGGGTTGTTTTTCATTTGTGTATAAGTCAGAATCAACTTGTCAAGTGTGGGATCCTTGCCGTCCGGGAAGGATTTGACAACATCCGTCAATATATCGGCGCAGAAGCCATATTCACCCAAGCGCGCCTGTTCCCGCGCATAGTCGATGTTTTCGATTCTTACCGCGTCCTGTGCTCTGAGGTAAAGGCTTTCCACCAACGCCTTGTCCGGATGAAAATCCGGATAGGTTTCTGTCAGGGTTTTCGCGCGCAGCATGGCAGTATAGCTGTCACCGCCGTCCAGTACCGCCTGCACCTCTTCCGGCGGGGTCAGCGTCGTAACCTCACCCTGTTTGTCGTCGGACACATCCGCCGCAAACGCCGCGGTCTTATGCTTGTCCAGCACGCCCAGCGCGTCGATGCCCTGCGCCTGCTCAGCCGTCAGCGCAACATCGGCGGGGTGAAAGTAATACGCGCGGATGATGCCGTCGAGATAGTCGCTTAAGTATGTATCAATCTCGGCGTCCTTTTCGCCGGAAAGCGTGGTATCCAGCAGAATCTGCGCGTCGTCGAATTTGTTTGCGGCAATGTCCGCTTTAAAGTCGTCCAGCGCCTGCTCGATTTCCTGCACATGGCGGTGGCGGCTTTCCTGCACCGCGTAATAGCCGATTCCCGCGCACAGCAGCGCCGCACACGGCACAAGGATCGCGAGCTTGCGTTTCAGGTGCTGCGGTTTGGCTGGAACATCATCCTCCGCGGCGGGCGGGATCGCCTGCGCCTCCGCTGCGGGCAAAGCCGGCTCTTCGGGCAGAATGCGCACAGCTTCCGGAATTACAGCAAAGTCAGCGTTCTGCGGCACGAGGGCTTCTCCGCAAGCCGGACAAACGGAATCGGCGGGTGAAAATCGGGTTCCGCAGTGTTTACAAATCACAGGATCGCTCATTCGCTTTCTGCCTCGCTTTGTTGAAGAATGGTTTCTTTTTCACTGGCAGTGGTCAATTGGGCTTCATTCACGTCATCACCGACGGCATCTTCGTCAATCGATACCGTTCTCACAAGCAGCTTATGCGCGCCGGTTTTCAGGTCATACCGTGTATAGCCTTGCATCCCATTGAGATAGACCGCGCCGTCACCAAAGGTAAACCCATAATAATAAGTGTCTGCGGTAAACAGTTCTTTGACATCACTGCCGTCAGGATTCATGGAATAAAGAGAACTGGTATCGGAGTTGCTGAAATAAATCTTTCCGTTGTCGACCAGTGCATCCAGTCCACCGCTGCCTGATTCGGTATTGATCGGTTGTGCATAGGTATATGGCACGTGGAGCGGTATACTGTAGACCATGCTGTTGTTACTATAAAAGAGTGCGTCATCCGTCGCGCCGATGAAGATTGTCATATCCGATACGGTGGGATCGTTTTGCAGCAGGGCGGTCACATTGTTGCCGTCAAGTTTGCAGGTATAGAGACACCCGTCGCCTGTGGCATAATAGATAACATCCGCATGGATATAATAGTCGGAAATGACATCGGTGGCGAGCGGTACGGGTGCGGACTGACCGTCTGCGGCGATGCGGTAAAGGGTCGCGTTGCTGGTGTCGGTTTGAGGGTCGTATTTCAGATAATAGATCCAGTCGCCGTGAACCGTAAGGTGAAAGGTGTTATCAGCCGGATATGCAATCAGCTCGGCGGTTTCCATATCATACCGCATCAGACTTTGATACACATTGATAAAATAAACATATTTGCCGTCGAGTGTGAGCGTGTTGATATAGGTCGCACTGGTAAACAGGGTCTGCTTATCCGTGCCATCGGTTTTTACGCGGAAAAGCCCATTTTCATTGGTGTCCGTCTGGGTATAATACAGCCAGCCGTCCTGCACCGCAAAGGCTTGATAAAATGAGCTGCTTGTCAGCGGCGCGCAGTCTTCGTCAATGTTCACCGTGTGGGTAACCAGAAGCGTAAAGTCGGCAAGCGACTGTGCGACAATGCGCTTGTTGTCATAATCCGCGCGCGCCGCGGTCAGCCTTGCATCATCCGGCAGCAGATTGATCACCTCGTCGAGTATATACAACGCGGATTGATAATCGGCGGCATCAGCCTTGCGCGCACTTTCGGCAAGCGCTTGATCGGCATAGAGCGGCAAAGCTTGTTCGTACAAAGCTTGTGCCTGCGCATAATAGGGATGATCCGTCGCAAATCTTTTTGCGTATAAAAGCACGCTTTCATACGCACCGGAAGCAAAGGATTCATTCAGATCTGTGATGGTCATGCCCGTTTCCATATATCCGGACAGCCGCGTTTTGGCGGCGTCGATTTTGTTCTCGCTGTAAAGCTCCTCCTCGGCAAGCGCGTCAAAGAGGTCGTCTGCTTCCTCAATGGTCAGCGAATCGAGCAGAACGCGGTCGGTGAGGTCGTCTATGTAATCGGCAAGATAGGCGTTTGCGGAATTTCGCAGCATCTTGTCATCGGAAAAGACCGCATAGCGTTCTTGCGCTTTCTGCACGTCGCCGTCGGCGATACAATCCTTAAATTCAGCGAACACGTGCCTGATATGAATATGCTCCCAGACAAGCCCGCCCGCGCCAAGTCCGGCGCACAGCGCCAGCGCAGCGATCACAACGGCGGCGCGCTTTTTGTTCAACGGCTTTTTTTCATGAGGGCCGGCAGACACAGGGGCGAGGAAATCCACGCCGCACATCCGGCAGAACCGGTCGGCGGCGGCTGTCTTTTCGCCGCAGGACGGACAATACATGGCAATCCCCCCGGCGCTCTCTGCACAAAGCGCAAATGGGGGCGTTCACCTCGCTTTCGTTGCGGGTTGCGTTTTCCGCGCCAAGCGCTTGTTCTTGATTATTTCAGAAAACGTTATTTGTATTATAACAGAACAGGCGCTTTTTGTCAACGGTGTAAAATCATTTTCGCAGCTTGATCCGCAGGGCGACACCCAGCGCCGCAAGCCCTGCGATGGCGCACACTGCGATCAGAGCGGGATTGGTCGGTGCGTCCTCCGGCTGGGGAGTTTGCTGCGGGGCAAAGGTCTGCTGCGCTTCGGCGGGCGGTGCGGTGTTCGCGGGGTGTTCGGCGGTGTTCGTTGTGACCGCGGCGGTATGCGCCTGCGGCAGGGGTGCTGCAGGCGGGTTTGCGTAGTCAAACGCGTCGATGTGCCGCGACACAACCTCTTTGATCAGCGCGTGGCCGGCGGCGTTGGGGTGGATGTCGGCTTGCTTGATGTTGGTCAGCTCCGTGTTGCGTCCGGAAAAAGCCGCAGCCACGTCCGCGACGGTATAAACCACGCCGCCGTCGTCGTTCTTGGAACAACGCGTGATGGTTTCGTTGAGTGCGGCGATGTTTTTGGTGGTCGAGTTCTGGATGAGCGGCACGTCGTTGAATTCCTCGAGCGGGTTGTAAAGGGTGAGCAGAATCAGATTGGAGGTCGGATTTTTTTCGCGGATATAAGCGGTGATGCCGTCGATGTGGTCGTCTAAATTAGCCAGATTGAGTGCCATTTTCGCCAGCGCTTTGCCGAATTTCGCAATCACGCCCTTGTCGCGCATGACCTCGGGCGAGAGGGTTTCGGCGGAGATTTCACCGCCGTATAAATCGTTTTGGATGAAGTTGAACAATTCCCCGAGCAGGTCGTTTCCGCCGATGGAGATCACGATCACATCGCTGTTTAAATAATCATCATACTGTCCGGCGCGCAGGTTATCAAGCAGCTCCCACGAGGTCAGCCCGTCGTGCCCAAAGTTGCGGTAGGTATCCTTCAACCCGTAATCCTTGGCAAGCAGATTGCCGAACGATGTGGTTTTGTATAAATCCGATGGGTTATAGTTTTTCAGCCCGTAGCCCGCGGCGATGGAGTCGCCCAGCACAAGCAGGCTCTGCGGCTGCTCAGCACCGGAAGCATCGGACGGTTCGGCATAGGCGCAAATGCTCATGCAAAATGCACAGGCCGCCGCTAAAATCATCGCAAACATCTTTTTCATCACAATTCACTCCACAGTTATTTCTATGATTAGTATAGCATATTGCACCTGCATTTATCAATCCGTCCGTATGAATTTTTCTGCAAAAAAAGAGAGCCGAAACGTAAGCTTCGGCTCTCTGTAATGTTATTTCACGACGATATTGACCAGCTTGTTCTTGACGAAAATTTCCTTGACGATGGTTTTGTCCGCGATTGCGGCGGCGATGCGCTCATCTGCTTTTGCTGCGGCGAGTGCGTCGTCCTGGGAAGCGCCCGCGGGCAGGGTTGCCTTGCCGCGCACCTTGCCGTTGATCTGGAGGACGATTTCCATCGTGTTTTCCGCACAAAGGGCTTCGTCGAACTTCACCCATGCTTGTCCGGTGATCATGCCGCCGAATTGCTGTGCGGAGAAAATCTCCTCGGTGATGTGGGGGGCAAAGGGATTGAGCAGGATGAGGAAGGTTTTCAGCTCCGCGCGGTTGATTTCGCCGGTGGCGGTGATGTCGTTGAGCAGCGCCATCAGCGCAGCGATGGCGGTGTTGAATTTCAGGGTTTCAATGTCGGAGGTGATTTTCTTAATCGTCCGGTGGAACGCGCCCGTGAGCGCGTCGCGGTAGGTGTCGCCGGGAACGACCTTGTCCTGTAACGCCCACACGCGGTCTAAGAAGCGTTTGCAGCCCTTGATAGCGCTGCGCGCTCCACGGTGCGGCTTTCTCAAAGTCGCCGATGAACATTATCATACAAGCGCATGGTGTCCGCGCCGTATTCGGCGATGATCTCGTCGGGATTGATGACGTTGCCGCGCGACTTGGACATTTTTTGTCCGTCCTCGCCCAGAATCATGCCGTGGCTGGTGCGCTTCATATAGGGCTCTTTGGTCGTGACCGACGCCGATGTCGTAAAGGAATTTGTGCCAGAAGCGGGAATAGAGCAGATGCAGTGTGGTGTGCTCCATGCCGCCGTTGTACCAGTCCACCGGCATCCAGTAGTCGATGGCTTCCTTGGAAGCGAGCGTTTCGTCGTTGTGCGGATCGCAGTAGCGCAGGAAGTACCATGAAGAGCCTGCCCACTGGGGCATGGTGTCGGTTTCGCGCTGCGCGGGTCCGCCGCAGCACGGGCAGGTGGTATTGATGCAGTCTCGTCAGTCGTGGCCAGCGGGCTTTCGCCGTCCTCGGTGGGTCAGATAGCTGTCCACATCCGGCAGCGTGAGCGGCAGCTGCGCTTTCGGGCAGGGGAACATAGCCCGCACTGTTCGCAATAAACAATCGGAATCGGCTCGCCCCAGTAGCGCTGGCGCGAGAAAACCCAGTCGCGCAGCTTGTAGTTGACCTTGGTCTCACCCATGCCCTGTTTCCTCAAGCCATGCCTTGATTTTCACCTTTGCGTCCTCTACGGAAAGTCCGTCTAAGAAGCCGGAGTTGACCATTACGCCGGTTTCGCAGTCGGTGAACGCCTCATCGCTGACATCGCCGCCCTTGACGACCTCGATAATGGGCAAGTCGAACTCCTTTGCAAATTCCCAGTCGCGTGTGTCGTGGGCGGGCACTGCCATAATGGCGCCCGTGCCGTAGCTCATCAGGACATAGTCCGAGATGAAGATCGGAATTTCCGTGCCGGTGACGGGATTGATCGCTTTCACGCCCTCAAGCCGCACGCCGGTTTTTTCCTTGACAATTTCTGTGCGTTCAAAGTCGGATTTCCGCGCGGCTGCTTTTCCTGATATGCCTTGACTTCGGCGAGATTCTCAAGCTTGTCCGCCCATTTTTCGATGATAGGGATGCTCGGGAGAGATGACCATGTAGGTCGCGCCGAACAGCGTGTCCGGACGCGTGGTGTAAACACGCAGCTTGTCGCCGGCGGTGGTGTCAAAATCCACCTCCGCACCCGTCGAGCGGCCGATCCAATTGGTCTGCGGTGACTTTGATGCGGTCGATGTAATTGACCTCGCTCCAGGTCGTCAATCAGGCGCTGGGCATAAGCGGTGATTTTCAGCATCCACTGGCTTTTAACCTTGCGGACAACCTCGCCGCCGCAGCGCTCGCATACGCCGCCCACGACTTCCTCGTTGGCAAGCACCACTTTGCAGGACGTACACCAGTTGACCGGCATTTCCTTTTTATAGGCAAGCCCTTTTTTGAACAGCTGCAGAAATATCCACTGCGTCCATTTATAATAATCCGGATCGGTGGTGTTGACCTCGCGGTTCCAGTCGAAGCTGAAGCCCAGTGCCTTGAGCTGCCCTTTGAAGCGCGCGACGTTGTTTTTTGTGACGATGGCGGGGTGGATTTTATTCTTGATGGCGAAATTCTCCGTCGGCAGTCCGAACGCGTCCCAGCCCATGGGGAACAGCACGTTATAGCCCTCCAAACGCCGCTTTCTGCGATACGATGTCCATCGCGGTATAGGGGCGGGGATGACCGACGTGCAGCCCCTGCGCCGGAGGGGTAGGGGAATTCCACCAGCGCGTAGAACTTTGGCTTGGTGTAATCCGTGCCCGCGCGGAAGGTATAGTTGTCCTCCCAGATTTTCTGCCATTTTTTTTCGATTTCGGTGAACGCGTACTTCATAAGACGAAACTCCATTCCGCCGCCATGCGGCAGGTTTTTTTATAAATAAGCGCATTTTATTACGCTCAGACTGTAGATAAACTTTATTGTCAGGGAGCTTTGCCCGTGCTGCCGCGCACGGCAGCATCGACACACCCCCACCAAAAGGGTAAAGTTGCCATGCGCGGCAACTACGTACCCTTTGGAAACCCATTGTTTTATGGTTTAATACTTTGCTTCTCTTAGCAAATTTGTATGTTAGCTGTTATTTTGTGATTCTATTTGTGCGCTTTAAAATTGAGCATATGCTTTTTCTTTAGGCTGAAGCGCATCTCAAAGCGCGGGAGAGTCGGTAAAAGCTTTCATGGTTCGGCTGCATAAAAGCAGACACACAGAAAACGTAAAGAACACAAACTGCACGCCCGCGGCGATGAACAGGGAAAGGGCGATGGTTTCGCGCGGGATGCCGGTTTTGAACAGATGCAGCCCCAGAAACGCCGCCGCGCCCAGCGCGTAAATCGCCGTCAGATACCGCGCGGTGCGGTAGCCTTTAACCAGAAAATAGCAGCAGACGATCACCGTGACCGGCACGAGAATGCTCAGCGCCAGAAACACCGACACCACCACCGCCGCCGCCAGCAAAAGTGGCGCAATGCCGCTTTTCCGGAACAGCTTGAACAGCAGGAAGCCAGCCGCAGCCACACCCAGCCCGATGAGGAATTTCATCCGGAACGAAAACTGAACCGTTGTGATGAGCACCAGCACACTGTAGATCACGGCGAAGGCTTTCACCTTTCTGCGCAGCGCCTCGTCGCGCGGCTTTGTCAGCGACGCATCGATTGCGGCAGCTGCGTTTGCGAAAAAGTCACGGGTTGTCAAGAACCAAACTCCTTTCCGGTAAGCTGGTTTTTTACGCGAGGTCACGAAATGGTATACGCGCGGATTTTTTTGTTAAAAATCAACAGAACGGACGTAAAGAGGAAGTAGAGCAAGCCGATTGAACAATAGAGGGTTTCTGTGACAGAAAGCGGATCTGCAAGCAAATCCGGAATAACGTACAGCAGAAAACCGCCGAACAGCAGCGCCGCAGCGATGCTCATCGCCTCCGCGACATACCGTGCGATGCGATTTCCGCTGATCAGAAACCAATAGCTGACAAACAATGTGATCGGAAACAACATCAGAAATTCAAACGATACCGTAATCGCGACGCCGATGCAGCCGACAACCTTTGAGGCAGTGCCGCCGCCCAGCACACAATATAAACCGAACGTGATGCCGAGTAGGATCATAACGCTAAAGAACGCATCGGAAAAAATCGCAAAGATCAGCGGCAGTGTCCAGATCAAACCGATGAGCAAAAAAAGCTTCAGCCGTCTGCGCACTTTATTGGGGTCAATCGCGGGGAGGGGCGACGGCGTGCGGTCGCTGACGTTGTTGTAGAAATCATGTTCGTTCATGGTGCTGTCCTCATTTCCGCAGTTTAGGCTTATAACTCCAAGCAGGGATTTGATGTAGGGAAGCGGTGCTGTGATGATATGCATTGACGGACGCGCGGATTAGGTGCTTTTTTTCTTGCCGCTTTTTCGTTCCATTTCAGCCACCGTGGTTTTGCCCGCGGCTGCGCGGAAGAACAGGCGGATTTTTTTGTCCATGACAAGCGCCCAGAGCGCGTAGACGTAGAACCCGTCAACCGCAAGGGAGAGCGCCGCAGAAACGGCTTCGGACGCGGTGAGCGTTTGTGCGGTTTTCATCAGCGAAATCAGATCCAACACCAGAAACGGCAGCATCACCGCGCTTGTGACCGCCAGCACAAGCCTTGCCGTACCGCGCCCCTCGCGCACCAGAAAAAAGCCGATGAGGAAGATCATCTGAAAGAACATCCCCGTCACATTGACGGAGAATGCGGCAAAAACAAAATTCACCAGCGAAACCGCGATGCCGAGTCTTGCCACAAGCTCGAGCCGGAACGCGCCGGCGCGGGCATCTTTTCTTTCCACTTCGGTTCGTTGTCGGCGGCGGGCGGGAGGATGGTTTTTTTCTCCGGAATGCGGATGCGCAGTCTGCCGCGCTTTCTTTTTGCGCTCATGGCTTATGCGAGAAAGTCGCCGGCAGGGATCTGCTCGCCGTCGCTCCACAGGCGCTCGAGGTTATAATAGCTGCGGGTCTCTTTATAGAAAATATGCACCACAATGTCGGCGTAGTCCAGAATGATCCAGGTCGCCCCCGCGTAGCCCTCCGTGCGGGTCGGGGTGATGCCCTGTTCTTTCAGGCGGAATTCCACCTCGTCGGCGAGGGCTTTGGTCTGCGTGCTGGACGTACCGTTGGCGATGACGAAATAGTCTGCCAGAATGGTCAGGTCGTGCACGCGGATGAGCTGGATGTCCTCCGCTTTTTTCGCGTCCAGGGAACGGATGATGGTTTTTAAGGTGTCCTGCTGGGTCATAATGCCTCCTTGCTGCGCGCTTTTTTGATGCGCGCGGTGTATTCGTTATAAGCCGCCAGCTTGGACGGCGGGATGGTGTTCATTTTTGCGACGTCATCGGTGAGCGCGAATTTGAGCGCCTCATACATCGCCGCGCCAAGGTCGTCAAAGGCGATTCTGCGCATCCGCTTGACATCGCGGTAATCGCGGTCAACTGAAATCAGATCCGCGAGGTAGATAATCTGCTCCAAGCCGCTCATGCCCGCGCGGGCGACGGTGTGGTAGCGGATCGCTGAAACAATCTCCGCATCGGTCACGCCGAGCGCCGACTGTACAAGCTGCGCACCTGCAATCGCGTGATAAAGCGGAAACGCGCTTTTTTCCACGTCGCTCACATCGAGCGGCGATGCCTCCGTCAGCGATTTCTGCAGCGCGGGGTCGGCTTCCTTTGCCGCGTCGTGAAGCAAGCCCGCAACATATGCCTTGTCGCGGTCGATGCCGTAGCGATCGGCAAGGCGCACCGCCTCCACCGCAACGTTGAGGGAATGCTGGTAGCGTTTTTTGGATAAATGCGTTTTTAAGTATGCCTTATAAACGCCGATGGTTTCGTGTTCGAGCAATCACCGTCAAGCCTTTCGTATTTCCGGAGCGCCGTAAAGCCGATGCTCCGCTATATATTTTACTACCTTTTCGGGCAAATAGCAAGAGCAATCCAGCCCGTTTGCCAGCATTTCGCGTATTTTTGTGGAAGAAATCACAACGGGCGCGGCTTCGCAAAGCACAATCTCCGCACCGTGCGCGGAAAGCCGCGCGGCTTGTTTGCGCACAAGCTGCGTGTCCTCGTCCGTGCGCGACAAACAGAGAAGCGCGCACAAGCCGAGCAGTTCCTCCCACCGATACCAGCTTTCGAATGAAAGCAGCATATCGCTTCCCATGATAAAATACAGGCGTGCATCGGGATACGCCGCCGCCAGCGCGCGCACGGTCAGAACGGAATAGCTTTTCCCGCCGCGGGTCAGCTCCAGATCGCTGACCGTAACACCCGCCGTATCGGAAAACGCCAGCCCGCACATGGCAAGGCGGTGTTCGTCCGCCGCCAGCTCCGCAGCGCTCTTGTGCGGCGGAAGCTTTGCGGGCATAACAATCACGCGGTCAAGTCCCGCTGCCGCCGCGCATTCCCGCACCGCGCGGACATGGCCGCGGTGGACGGGGTTGAACGTTCCGCCGAAGATGCCGATTTTACTTGCCATACCGCTTGTTCTTTGTGCCTGATGTGAACGCGGGCTTTTTCGCCGCGCCGGACGGTCTGCCGTAAGGCTTGCCGCCCGCCGGCTTCGCAAACGACTTGCCGCCTGCCGGCTTGCTGTAAGGCTTATCACCGGACGGTCTGCTGTAAGGCTTATCGCCGGACGGTCTATTATAAGGCTTGTCCCCAGCCGGTTTGTTGTAGGGCTTGTCGCCCGCCGGTCTGCTATACGGCTTATCGCCGGACGGTCTGCTGTAAGGCTTATCGCCGGACGGTCTGCTGTAAGGCTTGTCGCCGGATGGTCTGCTGTAAGGCTTATCGCCCGCCGGTCTGTTGTAGGGCTTGTCACCGGAAGGTCTGCTGTACGGTCTATCGCCGGACGGTCTGCTGTAGGGCTTGTCACCGGACGGTCTGTTGTAAGGCTTATCCCCCGACGGTCTATTATAAGGCTTGTCCCCAGCCGGTCTGTTATAAGGCTTATCACCGCACGGCCTGTTGTAAGGCTTATCGCCGGACGGTCTGCTGTAAGGCTTGTCGCCGGACGGTCTGCTGTAGGGCTTGTCGCCGGAGGGTCTGCTGTATGGCTTGTCGCCGGACGGTCTGCTGTAAGGCTTATCGCCCGCCGGTCTGCTGTACGGCTTGTCACCGGACGGTCTGCTGTAGGGCTTGTCGCCGGAGGGTCTGCTGTATGGCTTGTCGCCGGACGGTCTGCTGTAAGGCTTATCGCCCGCCGGTCTGCTGTACGGCTTGTCACCGGACGTTCTGCTGTAGGGCTTGTCACCAGACGGTCTGCTGTAAGGCTTATCGCCCGCCGGTCTGCTGTAAGGCTTATCACCGGACGGTCTGCTATACGGCTTGTCGCCGGACGGTCTGCTGTAAGGCTTATCGCCTGCCGGTCTGCTGTAAGGCTTATCGCCTGCCGGTCTGTTGTATGGCTTATCGCCGGACGGTCTGCTGTACGGCTTGTCACCTGCCGGTCTGCTGTACGGTCTATCGCCGTAGGGCTTGCGGAAGGTGTCATGACGGGGAGCGGGTGCGTGGTTTGCTTGCGGCTTGGGTTCGTCTTGTGCAGACGGCGTTTCCGCCGCGGGAGTCGGTTTCGCTTCTTCCGCGGGCGGCACCGGCGCGTTGGGGTCATATTTTTTATACAGAATCACGCGGCTGCCGATGACCTGCACTGTTTCCGCGCCTGTTTTTTTGCAAATTTCGTCCGCCGCTTCCCACGCGTCTACAATGGAATTCTGCAGAATCTTAATTTTAATCAGCTCATGCACACGCAGATAATCTGTAATCTGCGCGCACTGCACATCGCTGATGCCGCCCTTTCCGACCTGGAAAACCGTGTCGAGGGTGTTGGCTTGTGCCTTGAGCTGCGCTCTTTGTTTTGGTGTAATCATAATAAACTCCATTCGTGTTTCGTGTTTTTTTTGAGAGGTCAGTAGTCAGAGGTCGGGGGTCAGAAATCAGAGGTCAGAGGCGGCGAGAGATAGAAAGCTGATGAGCTTTTCGAGGGCTTGTGCGCGGTGTGAAACTGTGTTTTTTTCCTGTGGGGAGATTTCCGCGAAGCTGCGGGTTTCGCCGTCCGCGCATTGGTACAGGAACACGGGGTCATAGCCGAAGCCGTTTTCCCCGCGCGGCGAAAAGGCGATTGTTCCCCCGCAGACACCCCGGAAATGATGTTCCGCGCCGTTTTCGTCAATCAGGCACAGCACGCACACAAACTGTGCGCCTCGCAGGGCATCCGGCGTGTGGGCTAGGCGCTCGAGAAGGAAGTCGTTGCGTTCCCGGTCGCTGTCGCGTCCGCCGAACCGCGCGGAGTAGACCCCCGGCGCGCCGCAGAGCGCATCGACCTCCAGTCCGCTGTCGTCGGCAATCGTCATGCAACTGCCCGCCGCCGTGAAAGCGGCGTGTGCCTTGATGGAAGCGTTTTCTGCAAATGTTACGCCGGTTTCCTCCGGCTCGGATACAATTCCGCAGTCGGCGAGCGTGACCACCGCATAGCCCAGCGGTTTCAGCAGCGCGTTAAACTCCGCCGCCTTGCCTTTGTTGTTTGTCGCAATCAGAATGGTTTTCACAGCGTTCCCATCCTTTCCTATCCGGCTATTCAAACAGCGCGTCCACGAAATCGCGGGCGGCAAAGGGCTGGATGTCCTCGATTTTTTCGCCGACGGTGACGACCTTGACGGGGATTTTCAGTTCGTCGGCGATGGAAATGATGATGCCGCCCTTTGCCGTTCCGTCAAGCTTGGTTAAAATGATGCCGGTGATGTCGGCAGCTTCGTTGAATAAGCGCGCCTGGTTGACGGCGTTCTGCCCCGTGGTCGCGTCAAGGGCAAGCAGCACCTCAAGCGAACAGCCCTCCGCCTCGCGGTGAACGATGCGCGAGATTTTTTTCAGCTCGTCCATCAGGTTCTTTTTGTTGTGCAGGCGCCCCGCCGTGTCGCAGATGACGACGTCCGTGCCGCGGGCTTTTGCGGCGGTCAGCGCGTCAAATACCACCGCCGCGGGGTCGCTGCCTTCCTTGTGCTTGATGATATCCACGCCGGCGCGCTGCGTCCAGACCTCAAGCTGGTCAATCGCCGCCGCGCGGAACGTGTCCGCCGCCGCAACCAGCACCTTTTTTCCCTCGCTCCGGAGTTGATAAGAGAGCTTGCCGATGGTGGTGGTTTTCCCCACGCCGTTGACGCCGATGACGAGAACAACCGACGGGGTTGTGCTTAAATCAAGCGGCTTCAGCCCGCCGAGCATTTCCGAAATCACGTCCTTGAGCAGCCCTTTGATCTGCGCGGGGTCCTTGATGCCCTGCTCCTTGACGCGTTCGCGCAGCGCGTCACAGATTTTCTGGGAAGTCGCCACACCGATGTCGCACAGAATCAGCGTTTCCTCCAGTTCCTCAAACAGCTCCTCGTCGATTTTCGTAAACGAATTGAGCAGCTTTTCCACCCGCCCGATCAGGGAATCCTTGGTTTTTTTCAACCCCGATCGCAGTTTTTCAAACAATCCCATCGTTTGCTCCTTTTGTTTTCGGTTTGGTTTTATATCCAACGGCGAAAGCCGCGAGTTTTACGAAACGGTTTCGTCAAGCTGCTCCCCCTGCGTCATGCGCAGTAGACGGGAGATGCCTTTTTCTTGCATGGTCACGCCGTAGAGCACGTCGGCTTCCTCCATCGTGCCGCGGCGGTGGGTGATGGCGATGAACTGCGTTGTGTCGGTGAAGCGCCGCAGATACTGCGCGTATTTCACCACATTGACGTCGTCAAGCGCCGCTTCAATTTCATCGAGCAGGCAGAACGGCGACGGGTGCAGCTTCAAAATCGCGAAGTATATCGCGATCGCCACAAACGCCTGCTCGCCGCCCGAAAGCAGCGAAAGGCTGTTGATCACCTTGCCGGGCGGGGCGACCTTGATGTCGATGCCGCAGTTTAGCACGTCGTCGGGATCACACAACACAAGCTCCGCGCGCCCGCCCCCGAACAGCTCCGCAAATACCGTTCTGAAATTTTCGTTGATCTGCGAAAAGCTTTTCGTGAACATATCTCGCATATTTTCCGTCAGGCTGTCAATCAACGCGCAAAGCTCTGTTTTGGATTTCAGCACATCTTTCAGCTGCGCGGAGAGGAAGCCGTAGCGCTCGCTGACCTCCGCGAATTCCTCGATCGCCGCGAGATTAACCGTGCCGAGGGCTTTGATTTTCGTCTTTAACTCGCCGAGTCTGCGCGCCGCCTGTGCCTTGTCGGTCAGCGGCACCGCCAGCGCGATGGCTTCCGTGCGCGTCAGCTCATATTGTTCCCACAAAGCGGAAATAATCTTGTCGCATTCCTCCGTCACGCCCGCGCGTTTTTCGGAAAGCTTCGCCGTTTCGCGCGAAACGGTTTCCTTTTCGTCGTTTTTGATGCGCAGCGCGCTGCGCAGTGTGCCGGTCTGCCGGTCAAGCTGTGCGGCACGCTGCTGGGTGAGCGAAATCTTTTCGCGGATGCCCGCAACGATTTCGTCAGCACCGGCGGCGCGGCTGCGGATGGTGTCTGCCTGCGCAAGCTTCGCGGCGATTTGTTCGCGCATACCGGCAATCAGCGCGGTGTGCTGCTCGGATGTGCCGGCGGATTCCGCAAGCGCTTCCTCAAGCTGCACGATGGAAAGCCTGCACGCCTCGTCGTCCTTCGCAAGCTCCGCCTGCCGGATTTTCAGCGCGGAAACGCATTCCGCCAGCCGCACACGCTCGGATTGCAAGCCGGAAAGCGCATCCTTTTCCGCGGAAAGCGCCTGCTCAAGCTCCGAAATCGCTTGCGCGGTCTGCGAAAATTTTTGGGCTGCTTCGTCGAGTAGCTTGTTTTCGGCGTCGAGCCTGCGCACCAGTTCCGCGCGCTGACCATCGGAATCGGCTGCGCTCACGTCAAGCTCCGCACAAAGCTCTCGCAAACGGTTCAGCTCGCTGTCCGTTAAAAGCAGCGCGCGTTCGTTCTGCTCCTGCGCGTCCTTCGCGCCCTCGATGTCCGCGGAAAGCTTCGCGGTTTCCTGCGAAAGCCGTTCTCCGCGCGTTTTCAGCTCGGCGTGGGTCTGCGTGAGCGTTGTCAGCTCGCGCTCAATGTCCTCGATTTCGTTCTTACGCGTCAAAATGCCCGTCGAGCGCGCGACGCTGCCGCCCGTGAACGAACCGCCCGCGTTGATGACCTGACCGTCAAGGGTCACGATTTTGAACTTATAGCCGTATTTTTTCGCAATTGCCGTCGCGCTGTCAAGATCCTCCGCAATACAAATTCTTCCCAGAAGTGAGCGGATGATTCCCGAAAACGTTTCGTCGGTCTGCACAAGCTGCGAGCCGAGCGCCACAAAGCCAAAACAATCCGCCAGCCCCTCGAAATACAGCTCGCTGCCCTTCACCGTCGTCACCGGCAAAAACGTCGCCCGCCCCGCGTTGGTTTCCTTTAACAAGCGGATCGCGCGCTTTGCGGTGTCCTCGTTCTCCACCGCGATGTTGTGCAAAGCCCCGCCCAGCGCGGTTTCCACCGCAACGGCGTAAGCGCGTTCAACCGTGACAAGCTGTGCGATCGTGGCGTAAATGCCGGAAATCCGGTTCTGCTTTTTCGCGCGCATGACCTCGCGGACGCTGCGCGAAAAGCCCTCCATCGAGTTTTCAAGGTCGTTTAAAATCTGCAGCTTCTGCTTTAATTCGCGTATCCGCAGGTCGGTTTGCGAAAACGTTTCGCGCGTTTGCGAAAGCTTTCCGCGCTTGTCGGCAAGCAGCCGGGCATAGCCGCCCAGCACGTTTTTCTGCTCCTCCTGCGCCTTGACCAGCCGCTCGCGCTCCGCCGAAAGCTGCTCCAGTGCGGCGAGGCTGTTTTTCCGGCGCTCGGCAAGCTTTTCAGTCATGTCCGCGGACGAAGCAAGCAGCGTTTCCAGCTCGGAGAGGTTGTTTTTCGCGTTTTCCGTCTGGAAGCCCTGCGCGGATTTTTCTATGTATAGCTGATTGAGCCGCTGTGTACCCACCGAAATGGCTTGCTCGGCATCCGAAACTTTCGTTTCGCCCAAAACGAGCGCCTGCTCGGTCTGTGCGATTTCCGCTTCAGCTTCGGCGGTCTGCGCGGCGATGTCCGTGAGTGCTGCGCGGCGCTTTTCCAGCTCACCGGTGAGGAAAGCGCGGGAGCTGTGCGCCTTTTTCACCTGCTCCTCCGCGGCGAAAATGCGCTCGCCGATGTGCTTGACGTCGTTTTCCAGCACGGCGATGTCCGCCATCGAGCGGCTTGTTTCCAGCTCAACGGCGTGGATTTCCGCGCGCGCGGCTTCGATTTCCTGCGCATACTGCGCGCCGGCTTCCAGTCCGTCCTGAATTTTTTCCTCCAGCGCGTCGATTTCACGGGTTAAGTTTTCGTACTCGTTTTCGGAAATCAGCAGCCTGTCCTCCAGCGCGGAAAGGCTCTCGCGCATCCCCGTCAGCTCCGAAACCCACACAGAAATCTCAAGGTTTCGCTTCTCCTCGTCGAGTGTGCGGAACTGCTTTGCCTTTTCCGACTGAACGCGCAGCGGCTCAATGCGGCTTTCCAGCTCGGCGATGATGTCCGTCAGGCGCAGGATGTTGTCCTGCGCGGCGGCAAGGCGGCGCGCGGCTTCTTCCTTTTTATAACGAAATTTCGCGATTCCGGCGGCTTCCTCGAAAATTTCGCGCCGGTCGCCGGATTTGCTCGAAACAATTTCCGCAATCCGACCTTGTCCGATGATCGAATAGCCGTCGCGTCCAAGTCCCGTGTCCATGAAAAGCTCGACGACATCCTTGAGTCGGACGGCTTTTCCGTTGATCATATACTCACTTTCGCCGCTGCGGTAGAGCTTGCGCGAAACCGCCACAAGGTCGCTTTCTTCCGCCAGCGCGTGGTCTGCGTTGTCAATGGTCAGCGTAACTTTCGCAAATCCCACCGATTTTCGCAGCTGCGTTCCGGAGAAAATAACGTCCTCCATCTTGCCCCCGCGCAGGGTTTTCGACGATTGTTCGCCCAACACCCAACGCATCGCGTCGCCGATGTTGCTTTTTCCGCTACCGTTAGGACCGACAACGGCGGTGATGCCCTTGTCGAAATCAAGCTTAATTTTATCAGGAAAGGACTTGAAGCCCTGCAATTCTAAGGATTTTAAGTACAAAGTTCACACTCCTGTTCCTGCTTGAGATGAATGATACCGACCATAACGGCGGCTCTTTATAATTGGTTCTCCCGCATCGGCTTGCGCAGCAGAACCTTCAGCTCCCGCTCCGCGCCCGGCTGGGGAACGAAGTGTATCCGGATGCTCTTTGCCGCGAAGTAATCGCGGTTGCACGCCTTGTGCCCGATCGCGGCACTCAGTTTGTTCATCGGGACGGCGGCGATCCCGCTTTCGCAGTTCGTGAATTCTTTTTCTAAAAGCTTGCGGTAGCGCAGGCTTTCGCAGATTTCGCGGAACGCCGGGTGATATGCCCCGCCGAGCAGGTCGCTTTCCACCAGCTCCGACGCGTGCAGCCCGACCTTGAGAATCCGGATACCGCGCTGTTCAAACAGATCCAGCATGTCCGCGCAAAGCGCCGCCGCTTCGTCAACACCCTGCGGCACAAATGCGCCGGCTGTAAGCAGCTCCGCCAGACGCGTATTTTTCAGCACAACGCACGGATAAATCCGCACCTCGTCCGGGGCAAGCGCCGCAATTCCGCGCGCGGTTTCCATGTCAAGCGCGGGAGAACTCTGATACAGCCCCGTCATCATCTGCAAGCCCAGTGTGAAGCCCGCATCCTGCACAAGCTTTGCCGCGTGCCGGACGTTCGCTGCCGTGTGCCCGCGTCCGTTTGCCGCAAGCACCGTGTCGTTGAGGCTTTGCGCGCCCAGCTCGATTACCGTCACGCCGAAGCTTTTTAATAAGTCGAGTATTTCACCGTCGATACAGTCGGGTCTGGTGGAAATCCGGATGCCCGCGAATTTCCCGCCGCCCACAAATTCACGCGCCGCCGTAAGCAGCTCCACCATATAAATTTGGTCAATCGCCGTGAAGCTTCCGCCGAAAAATGCGAGCTCGGTTTCGCCGTAATGCGCCGCCGGAATTTCCCGCAGCGCCTGTTCGCAGCCCTTGCGCACATCCTCCGCCGTCGGGCAAGCCGCCTGACCGGAAATGCTGTGCTG
Source organism: Oscillospiraceae bacterium (assembly GCA_047602575.1). GTDB lineage: Bacteria > Bacillota > Clostridia > Oscillospirales > Ruminococcaceae > UBA1366. Next base: position 821,734 of record JASGGY010000003.1, on the reverse strand, counting down.
GTTGCAGAACGCGCAGGTGTGCGGGCAGCCGCGGTGCGGCACAAAGAACGCGATGTTACGGTGTGACATAGCCCATCAGCTCCAGTGCTTCCTTTGCGGCAAGCTGCTCGGCGGTCTTTTTCGACTTGCCCGTGCCCTCGCCGATGGGATTGGAGTTGAGCAGAACCTGCACCGTGAACGCTTTGTCGTGATCCGGTCCGCTCTCGCATTTGAGGAAATACTCCACGTGTTCCTCAGGGTTTTTCTGGATGATTTCCTGTAAAATCGTCTTATAATCCTCAAAGCCCGTCTGGCGGGTTTCGCTGACCGCGGCGGGGATAAAGCGCAGGATGTGTTTTTTTGCCGGTTCCATGCCGCCGTCGAGATAAATCGCGGCGATGACCGCTTCAAACGCGTCGGCGATGATCGACGGACGTACCCGCCCGCCGGTGTTTTCCTCGCCCTTGCCAAGCAGCAGGTATTGTCCGAGATTAATATCCGCCGAGAATTTATGCAGCGATTTTTCGCAGACAAGCGCCGCGCGCAGCTTCGTCAGATCGCCCTCCGGCAGATGCTTGAAATGCGCGAACAGATAATCCGACACCACAATCGACAGCACGGAATCCCCAAGGAACTCCAGCCGCTCGTTGCTGGTGCGCAGTTTTTTATTTTCGTTGGCATAGGACGAGTGCGAAAGCGCTTCGCAAAGCAGCTTCCGGTTTTTAAACACATAGCCGATTTCTTTTTCAAAAGCGGTATGTTGTTTTTCAAGATCCATCGTTTCAACTCTTTTCGGGGTTAGAGATTAGAAAGCGGGCGGCAAAAGCGCCGGCGCTATTTGGAAAGCGCTGCGGAGATTTCGGCGATGACATTGCGCTCGGTGAACAGCTTTGCCTGACGGACTGCGTTGTAGAAGGCTTTTGCGTTTGAGCTGCCGTGCGCCTTGATAACGGGCTTTGCCGCACCCAGCAGGGGCGCGCCGCCGTATTCGGAATAGTCCACCTTGCGCTTGAAGTCCTTGATTCTGCCGGAGAGAATCAGCGCGGCGATTTTTGAGAGGGTGTTGTGGGTGAGCATATCTTTCAGTGAGCCGGTAAAGAATTTCCCCATACCCTCGTATAATTTCAACAGCAGATTGCCGGAAAAGCCGTCCGCTACCACCACGTCCGCCGCGCCGAGCGGGAAGTCGCGCGCCTCCACATTGCCGATGAAGTGGAGCGGTGCTTGTTCGAGCAGTGCGTAGGCGGCAAGCTTCCAGCTCGCGCCCCTTGGTTTTCTCCGCGCCGATGTTGATTAAGCCCACAGCCGGCTTCTCGACGCCGAGGATTTTGTTCATGTAAGCGCTGCCCATGATGCTGAACTGCACGAGCATTTCCGGACGGCAGTCGGCATTTGCGCCCGCGTCAAGAAGCATCACCGGCTGCTTTGCCGTCGGAAGCACCGTCGCCAGTGCGCAGCGCTTCACGCCCTTGAGCCGCTTGACGATGAATGTCGCCCCGACCAGCAGCGCACCCGTTGAGCCGGCAGAAACGAACGCATCACCCGCGCCGTCGGCAAGCGCCTGCATCCCGACCGCCATGGAGCTGTCCTTCCTGCTCTTTAATATCTCCGTGGGCTCTTCGCATATTCCCATAACAGCGGGCGCTTCGAGAATTTTAAGCGTTGAGATGTCCACACCCAGCCGCTGCGCCGCCGCGCGGATTTTCTCCCCGTCCCCCGCCAGCGTGATGTCAATCTGAAAGTCCGCCGTCGCTTTCACGGCACCCTTGATCACTTCGTCCGGCGCGTTGTCGCCGCCGAAAGCGTCGATGATGATATTCATATGCAAGCATCCTTTCTGAGCCGTTCAGTAAATTCGGCTAAGTCAAGTTTCATAAAGCCAATTTCAGCAAGTCGTCAAGCGCCGCCAGACCGCGCGCGGAGAGCGCTTCGTAGCGCAGCTTTTTGTCGCGGATGGGTTGCGCAAGCGGCGGCAGAATGCCCATGTTCGCACCCATCGGCTGGAAATCCCGGACGTTCCCGTCGCTGATGTAAGAACACAGCGCGCCGAGCATCGTTTCGCGCGGGAGGAGGAGGGGAGCTTGTCCGGTCAGACTGCGCGCCAGATTCATCCCCGCCAGAATGCCGCTCGCAGCGGATTCGGTGTAGCCCTCCACGCCTGTGATTTGCCCGCCGAAGAAGATATGCGGCGCACTTTTGAGCTGAAAGCCCGCAGTCAGCAGGCGGGGCGCATCGAGGAAAGTGTTGCGGTGCATCACGCCGTAGCGCGCGAACACGGCGTTTTCTAAGCCCGGAATCATCGAGAACACGCGCTTCTGTTCGCCGAATTTCAGGTTTGTCTGAAAGCCCACCAGATTATAAAGCGTTCCCTGCGTGTTTTCCGCGCGCAGCTGAATCACTGCATACGGACGCCGCCCCGTTGCGGGATCGGTTAGCCCCACCGGCTTGAGCGGGCCGAACCGCATGGTGTCCACACCGCGCTTTGCCAGAACCTCAATGGGCATACAGCCCTCATAGACTTTAAAATGTTCCTTTTCGTAATCGCGCAGCTCGACTGCTTCCGCATGAACCAGCGCGTCGTGAAAGGCGAGGTAGGAGTCCTTGTCCATCGGGCAGTTGATGTAATCCGCTTCGCCGCGGTCGTAACGCGCCGCGTAAAAAACCCTTTCCAGATCAATGCTGTCCGTTTCGACAATCGGTGCCGCCGCGTCGTGAAAGCTTAAGTAATCCCCGCACAGCGTTTTGATTTCATCCGCAAGCGCACCGGCGGTCAAAGGCCCTGTGCAAATCACAGCCGCCCCCGCCGGAAGCTTCGTCACCTCGCCGGGAACAACCGTGATTTCCGGACGGGAGCGGATTTTCTCCGTCACCGCCAGCGAAAAGCGTTCGCGGTCAACCGCCAGCGCCCCCCCTGCGGGAACGCGCGTTAGGTCGGCGCATTCCATCACCAGCGAGCCTAAGCGGCGCATTTCGGCTTTGAGCATCCCCGCCGCGGATTCCGCGCGTTCGGCTTTGAGGGAATTGGAACAGACCAGCTCCGCAAAGCCGTGGAATTTGTGCGCGGGGGAATAGCGTTCGGGCTTCATTTCATAGAGCGTCACGCTGAACCCCGCGTTTGCGAGCGCCCATGCCGCCTCACAGCCCGCAAGCCCCGCGCCGATGACCGCAGCCTGCAGGGCTTGATCAGCCCTCATGGCTTGCCGCCTTTTCAAAGCCGCAGCCTTCCTTGTGGCATAGCAGCTTTCCGTTTTTTCCGCCCTTGTTAAAGAGCGTCGCGCCGCACTGCGGGCAGCGTTCGTCCGTGGGTACGTCCCATGTCATAAACGCGCAGGCGGGGTTTTTCTCGCAGCCGTAATATTTTTTGCCCGTCTTGGTTTTCTTCAGCAGCATCTTTCCGCCGCACAGCGGACAGAGACCGCCCGCTTCCTGCACGATTCGCTTGGTGTTCTTGCATTCCGGAAAGCCCGAGCAGGCAAGGAATTTGCCGAAGCGCCCGATTTTGATGACCATCGGCTTCCCGCAAAGCTCGCAGACCTGATCGGTTTCCTCAGCGGGAATCTTCACCCGCTTGCCGTCCATCGCCTGCTCCGCGTCGGTCAGCGCCGTGCTGAAGTCCTTATAAAACTCGCTGAGCGTTTTAACCCAGCTTTTTTTGCCGGTTTCCACGCTGTCGAGATCGGTTTCCATGCCCGCGGTGAACTTCACATCCACGATGCGCTGGAAATGCTCCTTCATCAGCTCCGTCGTCACCTCGCCGAGCATGGTCGGCTTAAGCTGCTTGCCCTCGCGCTCGACATAGCTGCGGTTGAGGATGGTCGTGATCGTGGGGGCGTAGGTCGAGGGGCGGCCGATGCCGTTTTCCTCAAACGCTTTGACCAGCGTGGCTTCGGTGTAGCGCGGGGGCGGCTGGGTGAAATGCTGGTTGCCGGCAAGGCTTTTCACCTTGAGCGCGTCGTTTTTCGCAATCGGGGGAAGCACGCTGCTCTTTTCCGGATCTTCGTCCTTGGCTTCCTCATAAAGCACCGTGAAGCCGTCGAATTTCACCGAATGTCCGCTTGCCTTAAAGCCGCAGCCCGCCGCGTTGATGTCCACGGACACCATATCCATCAGGCAGTCCGCCATCTGGCTGGCGATAAAGCGCTCCCAGATGAGCTTGTAAAGCTTATACTGATCGGCGCTCAAGCCCTTTTCCTTGAGCGAAATGGGCGTAAGCTCCGGATGCGCGGGACGGATTGCCTCGTGCGCATCCTGCGCGTTGGATTTGGTTTTGTATTTCTTCACGGCGGTGGGAATGTAGGGCTCGCCGTATTTTCCGCGTATGAACTCATATGCCATACCCCGCGCCTCGTCGGAAATCCGCAGGCTGTCGGTACGCATATAGGTGATCAGACCCGTCGGTCCCATGTTGTCGATGTCAACGCCCTCGTATAATTCCTGCGCGGTTTTCATCGTCTTGCGCGTCTGGAAGCCCAGCCGGCGGGATGCCTCCTGCTGCAGGGTGGAGGTGGTAAAGGGCGGCGCCGCGGATTTTTTATGCACGCTTTTTTTGACGTTTGTCACGGTGAAATCAGCTTTTTCCAAGCGTTTTAAAATCTCGTCCACGCTTTCCTTGTCGGGGAACTCGCGCTTTGCGCCGTCCACGCTCACAAGCTTTGCCGCAAACGGCTTCTTGTTTGACGGTGCGATGAGCATCGCGTCCACCGACCAGTATTCCTGTGAAACAAAGCTGCGGATTTCGTTTTCCCGATCCACAATCATGCGCACCGCAACGGACTGTACGCGCCCGGCGGACAAGCCCCTGCGCACTTTTTTCCACAAAAACGGGGAGAGCTTATAACCCAGAATGCGGTCGAGAATCCGGCGCGCCTGCTGTGCGTTGACGAGATTGAGGTCAATGCTGCGGGGGTTCGCCATGCCGGTCTTGATGCCGCTTTCGGTGATTTCGTTGAAGGTCACGCGGTTCTGGTCGTTAATGTCAAGCCCCAGCAGCTGCGCGAGATGCCACGAAATTGCTTCTCCCTCGCGGTCGGGGTCGCCCGCCAGATAGACGTGCGTACTTTTTTTCGCCTTGCGCTTGATTTCCTTGATGAGGGCTTCCTTGCCCTTGATGTCCACATAATGCGGCGCAAAGCTTTGCTCCACGTCCACGCCCAGCTTTGACTTGGGCAGATCGCGCAGATGCCCCATCGAAGCGACAACCTCGTAGTCACCCTTGAGGTAGCGTTTGATGGTATTCACCTTGGTGGGGGATTCCACGATAATCAAATCAGCCAATCTGTTCACCATTCCTGTTTCGAGATGTAAGCGGCAAACCGTCCGCAGGTTTTATAACGCCGCGTAACGGTTGCCCGCAAGGGACTGCACAGCGCCGGTCAGCTCCAGCTCGGTCAGCTCCGTAAAAATATCCGTGATGTCCGCGTCAAGCGCCGCGGCAAGCTCGTCGGTGTGCATGGGACGCTCCTTCAGGCAGTCCCAGACCGCCCGCGCGAGTGGCGTTGCGTCATCGGGAAGCACGGCAGCCGGTTGTGCGGGTGCGGATGCTTCGTCTGCGCGGGTGCGTTTGTTTTCCGGAAATTCGTCGCGCACCGCAAGATCCGAAAACAGCGCGCGCATTTCCTCGCTCTTGACGCGCCGATCCTCCGGTCGGGCGGGGAAGCCCTCGAGCGTCCGGAAGCGGTCGCCGTATTCAAACAGAATATCCTCCGCGCTCATCAGCGGGATCGCGCCGTCGCGCAGCAGATCGCCCATGCCGGCATAGCGCCGGTCGAAAACGTCGTGGGGCGGCACGCAGAATACGTCACGGCTCTGCGAAAGCGCGTGGCTGACGGTGTTGAGCGATCCGCTGGTGGTTGATGCCTCGATGACCGCCACGCCGCGGCTGATGCCCGAAAGAATCCGGTTGCGCGCCTTAAAGTCCGTATAAGCGGGCTTGTGACCGGGGAAGTACTCCGAGATCACCGCGCCGTTCTGTGCGATTTCGCGTTTGAAATCCGTTGTGCCCTTGGGGTAATCATACTCCAGTCCCGCGCCCAGCACGGCGATGGTTCGCCCGCCCGCGGCAATGGCGGCACGGTGCGCGCAGGTATCAACCCCCGCCGCAAAGCCGCTGACCACCGTCACGCCGTTTTGCGCCAGTGCCCCGCAGAGCGCTTCGCACACGCGCAGGGAATAGTCCGACGGATTGCGCGCACCCACCGCCCCCACCGACAGCAGATCCTGCTGCGCCGAAAGCGCGCCGTAAGCAAACAGCACCGCGGGCGGGTTGTAGATTTCCTGAAGCGGCTCGGGATAATCCGGACTGTCAAAGCAGTATATTGTTATGTGTTTTTTTGTGCAATATGCAAGCAGCTTCTCGCATTTTTCCAGCTCGGCGGCTTTCAAAGAACGCCGTTCCTGCTCGGTCAGAAGCGGGGATTGCCCGCGGGAAAGCGCCGCGTGGCATTCCTTCACATCGCCGAAATGGGACAGAACCGCCCACTTGCGCGGGTTTGCCGGTCCGAACACCACCGTCAGCCAGATCCAGTACAGCAGGTTGTCGTCCATAAATGCCCTCCTCTGTCAATGCACAAGTCCTTATCGGAACATCTCCCACAGTATAATCGCCGCCGCTGCGGACGCGTTGAGGGAGTTGATTGTTCCGTTCATGCGGATGGTAACACGCGCCGCGCACAATGCGGCTTCCTCCGCCGAAAGCCCCGCGCCCTCGTTGCCGATGACAACCGCGCAAGGGCGGGAGAAATCGGCATCGCGCACCTCCGCGGCATCCGCGGCATCCGCGCCGACCACCGCCGCATACGTTACAAGCCCCGCGCCGGTCAGCGCAGAAAGCGCGTCGCCGTAATCGCAGTCGGTGAAAATCGCCAGCCGGAACAGACTTCCCATCGTCGCGCGGACGGCTTTCGGGTTATAGAGATCGCAGCAGTCCCGCGTCATGATCACGCCGGAGATCCCCACCGCGTCGGCGGTACGCAGGATTGTTCCTAAGTTGCCTGGATCCTGCAGGCGGTTGAGCAGGAGATATTTCCCGCTACTATCCATTGTATCAGCCGAAAGCGTTTTGTCAAGTGTTTTTACTGCGGCGAACACCCCCTGGGGGCGTTCTGTGCCGGAAATCTGCGCGGCGAGCTGCTCGCTGATTGTATAAACCGCGCCGCCCGCTGCCGCCGTGAGCTTGTTAAAATTAAGCAGCGCGCCGTATTTTTCCGCCGCTTCCTCGGTGAGCAGCATCGTGACAAGCGCTGCGTTTTCCGCCGCCGCGTCCGCGACCGCGCGTGCGCCCTCGATGACAAACAAGCCCTCCTCCCGCCGGAATTTCGCCGACGAAATGAGCTTTTTAAACCGCTGCACATGGGGGTTTTCCCTGCTCGAAATAACCATATTTTTCACCGCGCAATTTTTCTCAATATAGAACAAAACACGCACAGCGTTCTTGTGCGTGTTGGTCGGATTTAGTTGAGCGCCGCTTTTGCCTGCGCCGCGATTGCCGCGAAGCCTGCTGCGTCGTTGATGGCGATTTCGGAGAGCATCTTTCTGTTGAGCGTGATGCCCGCTTTCTTTGCGCCGTTGATAAAGGTGGAGTAATTCATGCCGTTGATCTTTGCGGCGGCGGAAATGCGGGTGATCCACAGGCTTCTGAAGTCCCGTTTTTTCTGCTTTCTGCCGATGTATGCGTACTGACCGGATTTCATCACGGCCTGCTTCGCCATTTTAAAATGCTTGCTCTTTGCGCCGAAATAGCCCTTCGCGAGTCTGAGGGTTTTATTTCTTCTCTTGCGCGTCATCATTGCGCCCTTAACACGAGCCATAGTGGTAACCTCCTAATATTATTGAACGTTTGTATGCGGCGGAATGACCCGTTATTTATAAGGGATTAACGCCTTGATTGCTTTTACGTTGGTTGCGTCGGCATAGGTACCGGTTCTTGCGATTCTCTTGCGCTTGGTTGCCTTCTGGGTCAGACGATGGCGCTTGTTGGTGCGCTGGAACTTGATCTTGCCGGAACCGGTCACCTTAAAACGCTTCTTGGCGCCGGAATGAGTTTTGATCTTAGGCATACTTTATATCCTCCTTAATTGATTTACTTGGGGGTTTTGGGATTGACGAACATTACCAGACTGCGCCCTTCCATTTTGTTGGGCTTGTCAACAACGCCGACCTCCGAAACCTTTTCTTTGAATTCCTTTAAAAGATCGTCGCCGAGCTGCGGATGCGCCACCGAACGTTTTCTGAAACGAACGCTGACCTTCAGCTTGTCGCCGCCCTTGAGAAACTTAACCGCCTGCGCAACTTTTGTATTGAAATCATGGGTGTCGATGGTAGAGGACATTCTGATTTCTTTTGTTTCGACGATTTTCTGGTTTTTCTTTGCTTCCTTTTCCTTTTTCTGCTGTTCAAAGCAGAACTTGCCGTAATCCATGATGCGGCAAACAGGCGGTGTCGCCGTGGGGGCAATTTTCACCAGATCAAGATCCTTGCCGGCTGCGATTTCGAGCGCTTCTTTTGAAGAAATGATACCGAGCGGGGTTCCGTCCTCATCAATGACGCGAAGTTCTTTATCGCGGATATCCTCATTGATTTGAATGTCTTTGTTGATAATGACGCAGCACCTCCAATTAAAAAATAAAAACGGGCACAGATGATCCGTACTCGTTACCGCTGCCGGGAAACTGTGCGCATTCGCGCGCCGCACCCCTGCATCAATATTGACCTTGTCGCCGGTCAGGAATATCCTGACGCCGGAAATCCGGCACGCTGAAGGTGAGAACGGATGGTTCTGCTTTGTTTACCATGTTATTATACTATGCTCAAAACGGTTTGTCAAGCACTTTTTTCAAAAAACTTTCCCGCGCAGAAATTTTCTCCAAAATCCGGTGTTTACAAACCCCATGTTTCTGTGTTATAATAAAGGTTAGAAGTGTTTTTTCAGACGAACGGGAGGAATTGCATCGTGAAAAGAGGGTTTATCGCCTGCTGCGCGGGGATACTGACCATTCTTGCCGCCGGCGCCGTCATCGGCGTGTGCAACGGCTGGTGGGATTTTTCGCTTGAAGTAAAGGGCATTCTTGGGCTTGCCGCTGTGCTGCCCGCTGTGCTGTGGACGTTTTTCGGCGGACTGGGCGCGTGCAATCTGCTCCTCTATCTGCTGGGAACGGACTATATCCTATGGCAAAACGGCTTTTATTCCGGTGCGGCGGCGCTTGTTGCGGCGTTTTGCGCTGTGGCGGTGCTGGTGACGGTGTTCGTGCTAGGAATTTCCCGGCGCAGGAAAAAGCGGACTGACCGGTAGCGTTTTTACATACCAAAAAGAAAGGCGCTGTAAAATGGCAAAGAAAACTTCCTACGACAACGAAACCATCGTTTCGCTTAAAGGTGCTGACCGTGTGCGGAAGCGTCCGGCGGTTATCTTCGGCTCGGACGGGCTGGAGGGCTGCAGGCACGCGATGTTTGAGATTCTTTCAAACTCCATCGACGAGGCGCGCGAGGGCAACGGCAACCGCATCATTGTGACGAAATACAACGACGGCGCCATCGAGGTCGAGGACTTCGGGCGCGGCTGCCCGGTGGATTTCAACAAAAACGAAAACTGCTATAACTGGGAGCTTGTGTACTGCGAATTGTACGCGGGCGGAAAATACAACAACAACAGCGGCGAGAACTATGAATATTCCCTCGGGCTCAACGGTCTGGGTGCGTGCGCGACGCAGTATGCATCGGCGTTCATGGACGTGGAGGTATTCCGCGACGGGTATCAGTACAACCTGCATTTTGAAAAGGGCGAGAACGTCGGCGGCTTAAAAAAGCAGCCCTCGACCCGCAAAAAAACCGGCACGCGCACACGCTGGAAGCCCGACCTTGACGTGTTCACCGAGATTGACATCGAGCGGGAATACTTTGAGGATGTGCTGAAAAAGCAGGCGGTCGTCAACCCGAACATTGAGTTTGTGTTCCGCGCGCAGCGGGAGAACAACTCCTTTGACGAGCAGGTTTTCCTGTATGAAAATGGCATTGCGGACTATGTGCGCGAGCTGACGGGCGGGGAAACGCTCACGTCGGTGCAGAGCTGTGCCGCCGAGCGCCGTGGACGCGACCGTGCCGACAAGGAGGATTACAAGGTCAAACTCAACGTCTGCTTTACCTTTTCAAACAAATTGAAGCTTGCCGAATATTATCACAACTCAAGTTTTCTCGAACACGGCGGCTCGCCGGAAAAGGCGGTGCGGCAGGCGTTTGTGTCGCAGATTGACGCTTATTTAAAAAGCGGCGGCAAGTATCTGAAAAACGAAAGCAAGATCACCTTCGCCGACGTCGAGGACTGCCTTGTGCTGGTGTCAAGCTCCTTTTCCACGCAGACAAGCTATGAGAACCAGACGAAAAAGGCGATCAACAACAAGTTTATCTACGACTGCATGACGGAGTTTTTAAAGCACCAGCTTGAAGTTTATTTCATCGAAAACCCTGACGAGGCGGTGAAGGTCGCCGAGCAGGTTCTTATCAACAAGCGCAGCCGCGAGAACGCTGAAAAAACGCGCCTGAACTTAAAGAAAAAGCTCGCGGGCAGCATTGACCTCAATAACATGGTGCAGAAATTCGTGGACTGCCGCACCAAGGATCTGTCGGTGCGCGAGATTTATATTGTGGAGGGCGATTCCGCGCTCGGCTCGGTAAAAATGGCGCGCAACGCGGAGTTTCAGGCGGTCATCCCTGTGCGCGGAAAGATTCTCAATTGCCTGAAAGCGGATTATGATAAGATTTTCAAGAACGAAATCATTACCGATATTATTAAAGTTTTGGGCTGCGGTGTTGAGGTGAAAACCAAATCGAACAAGGAGCTTTCCTCCTTTTCGCTGGAAAATCTGCGCTGGAACAAAATCGTCATCTGCACCGATGCCGACGAGGACGGCTTCCAGATTCGTACGCTCATCCTGACGATGCTTTATCGGCTGACCCCGACGCTCATTGAGCAGGGCTATGTGTATATTGCGGAGTCGCCGCTGTTTGAAATCACGACAAAGGACAAGACCTATTTCGCTTATGACGAGCGCGAAAAAGCGAAAATCCTCACGCTGGTCGGCGACACAAAGCACACCATCCAGCGCTCAAAAGGTCTCGGCGAGAACGAGCCGGACATGATGGCGCTCACCACCATGAACCCCGACACCCGCCGTCTCATCCGCGTCAGCCCGTCCGAAGCAGAGCATACCTCTTTCATGTTCGATATGCTTCTGGGCGACAATTTGCAGGGACGCAAGGATTTCGTTTCGATCAACGGGCGGGATTATCTGGATATGGCGGATATTAGTTAGAGGTCAGAAGTCAGAGGTCAGAGGTCAGAGAAAGGCAGAGATAAATGGCGAAGAAAAAAGAACCGAAAGCGCACGCGCCGAAGTTTCAGGGCAGTGCTTACATCGAGGGCGCGGGGCAGGTTGTGCAGGAAGAAATCGCTGTTACGCTTGAGAAAAACTATATGCCGTATGCGATGAGCGTCATTGTGTCGCGTGCGTTTCCGGAAATTGACGGCTTCAAGCCATCGCATAGGAAGCTCCTTTATACGATGTATAAAATGGGCTTGCTGACGGGCGCGCGGACGAAATCCGCGAACGTCGTCGGGCAGACGATGAAGCTAAACCCCCACGGCGACGGCGCGATTTATGAAACCATGGTGCGCTTAACGCGCGGCAACGAGGCGCTTCTGCACGCCTATGTGGACTCAAAGGGCAATTTCGGCAAGGCATATTCGCGCGATATGGCGTACGCCGCGTCGCGTTACACCGAGGTCAAGCTCGACGGCATCTGCGCGGAGCTGTTCCGTGACATCGACAAGAACACGGTGGACTTTGTCCCGAACTACGACAACACCATGACTGAGCCTGTGCTGTTCCCGACGACGTTCCCTGCGATTTTAGTCAACGCAAACACCGGCATCGGCGTTTCGATGGCGAGCGCCGTGTGTCCGTTTAACCTTGCGGAATTGTGTGAAACGACCATCGCGCTGATTAAGAATCCCGATTTTAACGCGCTCGAAACGCTCAAAGCGCCGGACTTCCCCGGCGGCGGCTTCATCCTCTATGACGAAGCGGAGCTTGATAAAATATACCGCACGGGCAGAGGTTCGGTGAAAGTCCGCTCGAAGTATAATTACGACAAAGCGGCGAACTGCATTGAGGTCACAGAGATTCCGCCGACGACCAAGGTCGAGGCGATCATCGAGAAAATCATCGCGTTGGTGAAAATCGGGAAAATCCGCGAGATTTCCTACATCCGCGACGAAACGGACATCAACGGGCTGAAAATCGCGATTGATTTAAAGCGTGGCACAGACCCCGAAAAGCTGATGCAGAAGCTGTTCCGTTCAACGCCGTTACAGGACACGTTTTCGTGCAACTTCAACATTCTTGTACACGGCTATCCAAAAGTCATGGGTGTGTATGAAATTCTGCGGGAATGGGTGGCGTTCCGGCACGACTGCGTGGTGCGCCGGACGGCGTTTGATCTGGCGAAAAAGCAGGACAAGCTCCATCTGCTCGAGGGGCTCGAAAAAATTCTGCTCGACATCGACAAGGCGATCCGCATCGTCCGCGAAACCGAGGAGGAGAGCGAGGTTGTCCCCAACCTGATGGTGGGCTTTTCGATCGACGAAATCCAGGCGGAATACGTTGCGGAAATCAAGCTGCGCCATTTAAACCGCGAGTACATCCTCAACCGCACCAAGGAAATCAAGCAGCTCATCGCCGAAATCGTGGACCTGTCGGAAATCATCGGCAGCGAACGGCGCGTCAAGGCGATTATCATCGACGAGCTGAAGGATGCCGTCAAGAAATACGGCAAGCCCCGCCGCTCAATGCTTGTTTACGAGGACGCGGACGAGGAGGACGACGACGCGGAGGAAGTTCCCGATTATCCCTGCACGTTGTTTTTCACGCAGAGCGGGTATTTCAAGAAAATCACGCCCCAATCCCTGCGCATGGCAAGCGAGCAGAAGCTCAAGGACGGCGACGTGGTCGTGACCGAGCGCGAGGCGACCAACCGCACCGAGCTGTTGTTTTTCTCCGACAAGGCGACGGTTTATAAGGCGAAGGCATCGCAGTTTGAGGACACCAAGGCAAGTGTGCTGGGCGACTTCATCCCTGCAAAGCTCGGCTTTGACGAGGGCGAAAACGCGGTCTGCATGATCACGACGACGGACTTCAGCGGGTATCTCGTGTTTGTTTACGCCAGCGGAAAAGCCGCGAAGGTTCCGCTTTCGGCATATGAAACCAAGACAAACCGGCGCAAGCTTGCCAACGCCTATTCGGACAAATCGCCGTTGGTCGGGGTGTTTCACGTGGGCGAAAACGCACAGCTGATGCTGCGTTCGTCAAACGGTAGAGCGATTGTATTTGATACCGCACTCATGCTGCCCAAAGCCACCCGCGACACCATCGGCGTTGCGGCAATGACGCTCAAGGCAAAATCGGCGGTGGATAAAGCGTTCGTGCTTGACGATGGACAGGCGCAGGCACTGGCGAAATTTCAGGTCAAGAGCATTCCCGCGGCGGGCTGTTTTGCAAAAGAAGTTGCCGACCCCGACCAGACGAGCTTCATTTAAAGCGAGATGTAAAAAAACATCGGATGTTGTCTGAACAATTGTGCTTTTCTCACCCAACGAACACAAAAGGATCGTATAATAAAAACCGCATGGTGACAGATTGTCAGAATGATGCGGTACAGAAAGGATTTTTTAGGATGATCAAAAAATTTGCGGCAATACTTCTTTCTCTCTTGCTTGCGGCGGGAACGCTCAGCGCCTGCGGTTCAAGCGAGGACAGCAGCACGGCTTCCGGCAGCACGAATTCCGGCAGCACAAGCGCCGACGCGACGGTTTCCGATGATGCGGCTGCCAGCGTTGATTATGCTGATCTCAAAGGCACGCTGACCATTGACGGAAGCGTCGTGGACACCGCGGCGAACACCCTTGTCACTGTCAACGGACACGCAGTTCCCTTTGACGAATACCGGTACCTGTTCTTGTCCGCTAAAGCAGATTATGAGAAAACCAACGCCACGAGCGATTCCAGCGAAGCACAGACCGATGCGCAGAAAAAAGAGGAGCTTGACTCCATCAAAAGCAGTGTGCTTGATAACCTTAAGCAGGAATATGCCATCGTAAAGCTTTGCGAGGACAACGCGATTTATGACGCGCCGGAGGACGCAACGGCAGTCACCTCACAGCTCGACTCTATCACCGCGGCGGTCAGCGGAGAGGATGGACTCCACAGCGCACTGAGTTCGTATTTTATGACCAAAGAGCTTTTACAACAGCAGATTAAGCTGTCGATCGTCGCAAAACGCTTTCAGGCGCTTTACGCCGCTGACGGTAAGTTTTACACCGATGCGGACAAGCTTAAGGAGCTGATGCAGACCGACCAGTTCGCGGCGGTCAAGCACGTGCTGATTTCCTATGAGAGCGAAACGGATCTGTCAAAATCGGATGTGTCCGGCTATGACGACATGACGCTTTCCGACAAGGCATCGGCAAAGCAAACCGCGTATGACGCGCTTTCTGCCGACGACCAGAAAAAGGTGAAGGCGAAATCAAAGAAGGTTGCCGAAAGCGTTTTGAAAAAAGCGCAGGACGGAGACGATTTTGACAAGCTGATCAAGGATTACGGCTGGGATCCGGGCATGGAAACCTATACCGGCGGTTATTATATCACCAAGGATTACGGCTATATCCAGGCGTTCAAGGACGAGGCGTTCAAGCTCAAGGTGAATGAGATCAGCGACATCGTGGAAACATCCTACGGCTATCACATCTTAAAGCGCGTTCCGTATGACGCGGATTATGTGGACTCGAACATTGACGAGTTCCTGCAGACCTACAACAACACCCAGTATTCTCTCGCTATTTCCGATGCGACGGACAAGGCGGAGGTTGCCTACGGCGATCTGTACGAAAAGCTCGCCCTTGACAGCATCAAGTAAAAGAAAAAGCGCTCCGGAGTTTTCCGGGGCGCTTTGTTTTGCGGTAAGCTATTTGAAGCGTTACAGCTGCGCGAAGCTTTTTTCAATCAGCTTCATCAGGCGGGCGAGATCGGATTGATCCCGGGGATTCTGCGCGAGGGGAAGCAGCTCCGCGGCAAGGCGCTTTGCGTCATAACAGCGACCGGTGCGCAGGTAAACAAGCGCAAGGTAGAGCCCGCAGGAAAACCGGATTTGTTTTCCGCGGAATGCGGCGAGGATGAACGCAAGGTCGCTTTCGGCTTTGGCGAAATTGCCGCGGTGAAGCTCTAAAACGGCGAGGGTGTGGAAAATGCCCGCGCCGGTTTTTTTGTATTTCTGCGACTCAAGAAACGCGCCGACTGCGAAATAAATCTGTTCCGCCTCGGGCAGGCGGTTTTCCATCAGATACAAATAGAGCCGCGCGTTGTAGTATTCCGCACAGACGTTTTTGCTTAGCGCGGCGGGGGAAATGCCGTCAAGGATCTCATGGGCTTTGGCGTAACGTTCTCCGTTGGCATACTGCGCGGCACAGATGAGCGCGTTCACCGGCGACGGAAAGCCGCGTTTGCGGCGGTAGGTTTTATCGAGGAAGCGGTAGAATTCGTCGCTGTAGCCCAGCGCGCGCAAACGGGATTTCACGGTGCGGCTTTTTAAAAGCAGGCTGACGGCGCGAACAGCCATAGGGAAAATGACGAGCGCCATCAGTGTGATGAGCGTCGCATTTAGACAGCGTCGCAGGGATTCGTTGTCGGTGTAATGGCTGCGGTAGAGCGCGGAGAGCATGACCGTCATGCCGACCCCGATGCTCATTACGATGATATAATAAGACAGGATCGGGCGCTTTTGCTGTTGATTGTTCATTTGGGCATCCTTTCCTGCACGTATGCCGCATCCACAAGCTTCAAGAGCTTTGCGAGGTCGTCCTTGTCGCGGGGGGTACGCACGAGGGGGATGGTTTGCTGTGCGATCTCCCGCGCGTATTCCTTGCGGTTGGTACGCAGATAAATCAACCCGAGGTAGAGGTTGCAGTGCATATGTAACGTTTCGTTTGTAACGGGCGTCGCGTACTTCACCGCAAGCAGCTCGCTTTCGGCAAACGCATAATTGCCGCGGTGCAGCTCAAACACCGCGAGCGTGTGACGGATGGAGATGCCAACCGTACCCGGCTGCGGTTTCGACAGAATTTCACGCGAAATGGCATAGAGCCGCTGCGCCTCGTCTACGCGTCCGGCTTGCAGCGTGATCCACAGGCGGTCATTAAAAAACAACGCGCAGTATCTCGGCGGCAATTGTGATAAATCCACGCTGTCAAATGCCGCGAACGCGTCGTCGTATCGCTGCCCCTCAGCCAGACGATCCGCATATGCAATTTGATACAATGCCTTGTGCAGCGGCTTGGTTGCGATGGCATACTGTTCCCTGCAAATCTGATAATACGCGTCGGAATAGCCGTTTTGGGTCACTTCCCCTTCCAGACGCGCAAAAAAACGTGCAAGCTTTTTTTTCTGGTAAAAATTAAGGAGGTTGATTACAACCGCAAAAAGCAGCAACGCTGCAACAAAGATCAGTTCCAAAGTCCAGATCCAGTTGGGATTTTCATTGCGTTTTATATAGAACATAACAAGAAGCATAAGCGGGATCAGAAACAGCATCCGCAAGAGCTTTGTCACCTGCGGATTGGGCGGAATCGGATACATGGGGCGTTTCTGTTGCATGGTAAAATCTCCTTTTGACCGGTTAATCTTATGATAACACATTACGCAGTGATTGTAAAGCGAATGTTACTGCAAGCGCGCAGCCGTGTGCTAAATCGCTTCTGACCTCTGACCTCTGGCTTCTGACTTCTAAGCCGCCGCCGCACGCGTTAAAACAATGCTAAATGCCATACCGCCGTATGAACGGGAAATGAAAGTCAATGCACCGGATTGACGAAAAACGCGCAGGAAACTGTGGCAAATGCACAGCTTTACCGAAGTTTTCTATGGAATTTGACAAGGAGTTTACCGAAGATTATAATAGAAACATGACAAACGGCACGGAATGCCGGTGTGTCGGCAGCAAGAAACACGGTCAAACATCACAAAACGAAACAGGAAAGGTCGGATTAGTATGAAAAAATTGCTCAGCTTGTTTACGGCGGTCGCCCTCTCGGCGGCACTGCTCACCGCGTGCGGGAGCGGGGACTCAAAGGCGGATTCCGGCGGAACAAGCAAACTTTCGGGCGTGACGCTCAATGTGTTCGCAGCCGCCAGTATGACGGAGTCGCTGACCAAGATCCAATCGCTTTATAAAACCGCCGCGCCGGATGTGACGCTGCAATTCAACTTTGACTCCTCCGGAACACTCCAGACGCAAATCGAACAGGGCGCGCAGGCAGACCTGTTCATCTCTGCCGCGCAGAAGCAGATGGACGCCCTCGCGACGGGCAAGTATCTGCTCGACGGCACACGCGCGGACATTCTGCAGAACAAGGTTGTGCTGGTTGTTCCGACGGGTTCGACGGCGGGCATCGCAAGCTTTGACGACATCCTGACCGACAAGGTGAAAATCATCGCCCTCGGAAATTCAGACGTGCCGGTCGGACAATATGCCGAAAAGCTTTTCACCAAGCTTGGCACATGGGATCAGGTGAAAGCTAAGGCGACGCTCGGCACGAACGTCAAGGAAGTGCTTTCCGCGGTGGCGAGCGCGTCGGCGGACTGCGGTGTTGTTTACGCGACCGATGCAATCACCGAGCCGGACGTGACGGTTGCAGCACAGGCGCCCGCGGACGCAGACTCCGTGATTTACCCCGCGGCGGTGCTGGCGCAGACGGCGAACGCGGACGCTGCAAAGGCGTTTCTCGCGTATCTGAAAACTGACGCGGCGAAGAAAATTTTCACCGACAACGGCTTTGTCATTCCGCAATAACACCGGCAAACACATGGCAGAAAGGGAAGCGCCGGACGTTTCCCTTTCTGTAATTTGGAGGGAAAAGTATGGAAATGGATTATTTTCCTTTGTTTAACTCACTGCGGATTGCGTCTGTTTCCACACTGATTACGTTTTTTTCGGGCATTACTGCGGCTTACTTTATCGCGAAGCTGGGCAGCGTGACGAAAGGTGTGCTTGACTGCCTGCTGACGATGCCGATGGTTCTTCCGCCGACGGTCATCGGGTTTTTCACACTGGTCGTCATCGGTCCGCGGGGCGTTGTGGGGGCATGGCTGCTGAACAATTTTGACCTGCGTCTGACCATGACCTGGAAAGCGTCGGTCATCGCCACGACAATCGTGACCTTTCCGCTGATGTACCGCACCGCGCGGGGCGCATTCGAGCACATCGACCGCAATTTGATTTATGCCGCGCAGACATTGGGGCGCGGGAATCTGTATATCTTCCGGCGCGTGGTTCTGCCCAACTGCAAGCAGGGCATTCTCGCGGGGGTGGTGCTTTCTTTCGCCCGCGGAATCGGGGAATATGGCGCGACGAGCATGGTTTCCGGCTATATGCCGGGGCGCACGGCGACGGTTTCAACGACCGTTTATCATCTCTGGCAGACGGGCTTTGAGGGGTTGGCTTACCGCTGGGTGGGGATCAACCTGGCGATTTCGTTCACGGTGATGGTGGCGGTGAACCTGCTCGAACGGCGCAATAAAACCGCGATCGGCGTTTAGGGGGGCGGTATCATGCTTTACGCAAGGATCAAAAAAAGACTGGGGAAGTTTACGCTTGACACGGAGCTTTCCTGCGAAAACGAAGCGGTGGGCATTCTGGGCGCGTCGGGCAGCGGAAAAAGCATGACCCTGCGCTGCATCGCGGGCATCGTCAAGCCCGACGAGGGGAAGATCATCGCCGACGGTGTGACGCTGTTCGATTCGGAAAAGGGTGTGAACATTCCCCCGCGCAAGCGGGGTGTCGGGCTGCTGTTCCAGAACTACGCGCTTTTTCCGAACATGGCCGTGGAGCAGAACATCCGCGTTGGTATGCGCGGACTTTCGCGCGCACAGCAAAAGCGTGAAGCGGCGGAGCTGATTGAGCAATTCCGCTTGGGCGAACTGGCGCGTCATACCCCGGCGCAGCTTTCCGGCGGGCAGCAGCAGCGCTGTGCGCTTGCGCGGATTTTCGCAGCTAAGCCGAAGCTGCTCTTGCTCGACGAGCCGTTTTCCGCGCTGGACAGCCATCTGCGCTGGCAGCTGGAGCAAGAGGTGTCGCAGATCATCGCGCAGTTTTCCGGCACAACGCTGCTCGTGTCGCACAACCGCGACGAGGTTTACCGCCTTTGCGAAAAAATCGCCGTGACCGACAACGGCATCTGCACCGGCGCGCGGGAAAAAGCGGCGGTGTTCGAGCACCCGCAGACCTACGCGCAGGCGCTGCTGACCGGCTGCAAGAACCTCTCCCGCGCGCGCAGGCTTTCCGACAATACGGTGTATGCCGTTGACTGGGATTTAAGCCTGCGTGTGGAGAATGTGCCGGAGAACGTAAAATTCGTCGGCATCCGCGCGCACCGGTTTCAGTCGGCACAGGCGCTTCCCGTGCGCAACGGCTTTTCCTGCGAAATTCTGCGCCGCACGGAGGACACGTTCTCGATGATATATCTCATGCAGCGCGCGGGCGAAACGACCGATAAGCCCCAGCCGACACAGCCCTTGCGCTGGGAAGCGGAAAAGGGCGGAGCGGCATTCTCCGTTGGCGCACGGGTGAATGTCGTTATCGCCGAAAAAGACATCCTGCTCTTGTCATAGCCCCTGCGGAAGCTGATTCCGGCGGCGGTACAAAGCAGAAAGGAGGTGTTTTATTATGATCATCAGCGCAAGAAATCAACTCAAAGGAACTGTGGTTTCCATCGAGGAAGGTGCAGTCAACGCCATCGTGTCCATCGACATCGGCAGCGGCAACATCGTGTCCGCCACCGTGTCGCTCGGCGCGGTGCGGACGCTGGGCCTCAAGCCCGGCAAAACCGCATACGCAATCATCAAAGCAACCAGCGTCATGGTCGGCATCGACGAATAAGTTTGTGCGAAGCTTAGTCAGAGGGCGTTGCCCTCCGACACCACCCACCAAAGGGGGCATGCCCCCTTTGGAAACCCGTAGTTTTATAAATCGAACTTTGCTTTTCTTTACCAATTTGTGTTTACGCTACTGTTTTGTGATCCCATCGGGGTATCGAAAAAAGAGTATATACTTTTTCTTCAGTGTAAAGCGCCGGTTTCTGATTTTGAAACCGGCGCTTTCGCATCCACTATTATGAGAATCACCAAACAATAAGCTTATTAAACCCGCTTAATGCCACATTGTATAAATCCAAAAACAAAGGGTTTCCAAAGGGTGCATGTACCCTTTGGTGAGGGAGTCCAGAGGGGGCAACGCCCCCTTTGGGAAGATTTATCAAAGTCTGCCGCGCCTGTCATCCGCCGCAGATGGAGCAGGATGCGCAGTCGGAGGGGGAGCAGGAGGGTGCGGTGAAGCTGCTTTTGAAGATGCTGAATTTGCATTCGGAGATGTGGTAGCGGAAGGTGCTTTGCACGGTCAGGGCGACGGTGTCGGTGTCGTAGTCGAAGCTGATTTTCACCGGAATGATTTCGGACGGATTTTCTTCGTCGGGGAGCACAACCTCAATGGGCGTGATGAATTTCATCACGCCGTCGGCGTTGAGAACGGCGATGCGCGACGAGGTTGTGATCAGGCTTTTGACGCGTCCGGCGGGGTCGAAAACCAGCGAATTCGCGTCAGCGTTGACACCGATTGCGTTGATGTCGTAGGCGGAAATGCTGCCGATCGGTGTCTGCACCGCCGCGGGGGAAGCCGGCTCGCAGGACTCCAGACTGCCGTTGGGATAGAGCGAAAAGCCGGTGCGCACGGGGATTTTACCGGACGGCGTGACGACGTCGATTTGCTCGCCGGGGAACAGGGTCATGCTGCGGACATCGCCGCTTTTGAAAAATGTCATGCCGATGAGCATGGCGGTGAATTTCGCGAAGCCGAAATCAAAGTTGAACGGGATGTTGAGCGCGCGCTCCTCCTCCTCACTCCACATACCGGTGATTTTGCCGTCAAGCGGGAAGAAGCGGTGCAGCTCGCCGGTGTCGTAAAAGGTCACAAGCTCCGCCGGAAATTCGCCGATCGGGGTCTGGATTTCCTGCTGATCCTCAAGATAAACGGCTTTCACCAGCCCGTTTTCGTGAAACTGCACGGAGGGCTTGTATTTCCGACGCGGGGTTTCCTTGTCAAAGAACGGAACCAGCTCGCCCGCGTGGGTGAGGATCATGTTCTGCTCGCGTAGGGTTACGTCGCGCAGTTCGCCGTTTTCGTGGCGGGAAAAGGTTTTTACGCCGCTGAGGATGCCGAACGGCGTTTGAATTTTGTTATCGTCAAGCTGTGTAAACATTGTGGTTGCCTCCTTTGTTCGGTTATGGGCGTTTGTGGGTGATGACGGCAGCGACATGGGTGGAGGTTTGCGACACTGCCACGTTGAAGCGCGGGTCGGTTTCAATCCACGGCGGAAGGTGCTTGCAGATCAGGTGCAGCTCCAGAAACGGCGTGGTGTCAAAGAACGCGCGCATTGCCTTTTTTGACGAAACCTCGGGGCATTCGGTCTGGAGCATCACAAGGTCGAGAAAATACACACCCGGCACGTCGGTTTCGGCTGGGCTGGCGTTGCGGATGATTTCCTCCTTGATGCGCCGCTCGGAGTCGCCGGCGGAGATGTCGGCAAGAATGCCGTCGAGCGTTTCGTCGGACAAATCGGTGATGCCGAAAATCGAGAACCCCGCCAGATCGAACACGCTGAACGGAATGCCGCTCAGCTGCGCGCCGGCGATGATGCGTACGTCCGCGAGCCGGTCGATGATTCCGCGCACCGCCGCGCGCAGTCCGTCGAGCCCCAGATCCGGCGAACAGGAACATGAAAATTGTCGCATGGCGCGCCAGCCGTTTTCGTCCCGGTCCAGAACGACGACAGTATCGGATTCGTAAAATGAATCAAGTCCGCCGGATTCTTTCAAATAGACGGCGATGGGGAGGGATTGTGTTTCCATGTGATGCGCCTCCTTAAATCGGTATTTTCGCTTTCTTACAGTTTACGCTGTAAAAATCGTCTTGTCAACCGCTTTTTACGCTTTCTTAGCCTTGCAGGATGATTCTGTGAATCTTGCACAAAACCGACGTGCGAAATCCCGTGCTTCTCTCAGATTCGGTGTATTGTGGTGAATGCCGAGGGAGAGTATAATGAAATCATGGCACACGGCAAGAAGCGTGCCGAACAAAACCGACTGCGGGAACAATGAGGTTCCGGAACGCTTTTGAGAAAAAGCGCGCCGGAGCTTTTTTTATCCGCAGCGGCAAAGAAAACGGAGGTCATTGTATGAGACAGGTTGCGATTTATGGAAAAGGCGGCATCGGAAAATCCACCACCACACAGAATCTTACCGCCGGTCTGGGCGAAATGGGCAAGAAAATCATGATCGTCGGCTGCGACCCGAAGGCGGATTCCACACGTCTGGTTCTGGGCGGTCTGGCACAGAAAACCGTTCTTGACACCCTGCGCGAGGAGGGTGACGACATCGAGCTGGACACAGTCCTCAAGGAGGGCTACGCGGGCATCAAGGGCGTGGAGTCCGGCGGACCGGAGCCGGGTGTCGGCTGTGCGGGACGCGGCATCATCACCTCCATCGGGCTGCTCGAGCGGCTGGGCGCATATGAAGCGGATCTGGACTATGTGTTCTATGACGTACTCGGCGACGTTGTCTGCGGCGGATTCGCAATGCCGATCCGCGAGGGCAAGGCGCAGGAAATCTACATCGTGTGTTCCGGCGAAATGATGGCGCTGTACGCGGCGAACAACATCGCGAAGGGCGTTTCCAAATACGCAAACACCGGCGGCGTGCGGCTGGGCGGACTCATCTGCAATTCCAGAAAGGTTGACGGCGAAGCGGAGCTTGTTTCCGCGGTGGCGAAAGAGCTTGGCACACAGATGATTCACTTTGTCCCCCGCGACAACGCCGTTCAGAAAGCGGAGATCAACAAAAAAACCGTCATCGACTTCAGCCCCAACGAGCCGCAGGCGGATGAGTACAGAACCCTTGCCCGCAAGATTGACGGAAACGATATGTTCATTGTTCCGAAGCCCATGTCCATCGACCGGCTCGAAGCCATTCTGATGGAACACGGCATTTTGGACTAAGGAAAGGGAGGAATACGAATGTTACTTGTCAGAGCAATCATCAGACCGGAGAAAACTGGAATTGTGATGTCCGAGCTGGTTGCCGCAGGCTTTCCGGCGCTCACCAAAATGGATGTTTACGGACGCGGCAAGCAGAAGGGCATTACCGTCGGCGAAGTGCATTACGACGAAATCCCCAAGGAAATGCTTTTGATTATCTGTAACGAAGAAGACAAAGATGATCTGGTAAAAATTATTATGCGCAATGCCAAGACCGGCGCGGGAACATTCGGAGATGGAAGAATTTTCATTTCGCCCGTCGAGGAGGCTTACACCATCAGCACCGGCAAAAAAGGCTTATAACAACGGCGGAAAGGAAGAACGCATATGAAAGAAGTGATGGCATTCATCCGGGTGAACATGGTCAACGCGACCAAGAAAGCCCTCGCCGAGAACGGATTTCCCGCCTTTTCGTGCAGAAAATGCTTAGGCAGGGGAAAGAAGGGTCTTGATCCCGCGCTGCTCAGCGCAGTGCTTGCGTCCGGCGAACTGCCGCGCAACGCGGTGGGAGAGGATCTGACCGAATACAGCCGGCTCATCGCAAAGCGCTTTTTCACCGTCATCGTCGAGGACGATCAGGTGGATACGCTTGTGGATATTATCATCAAAACCAACCAGACCGGAAACCCCGGTGACGGCAGAATTTTTGTGCTTCCGATCTTAGAGGCTTATACCGTGCGGACGGGTGCCTGTACGACGGATGCGTTTTAGGAGGTGAGCAGGATGGACGAAAGAAGCAAACTGCTTGAAAAGTATGCAACCCGTGTGTATAAAAATCGCAAGGAGCACATCATTCAGCTGGAAAATACCGAGCAAAGCCAGACCATCGCGGCGAACACCCGCGCCATCCCCGGCTCGATGACCGCGCGCGGCTGCTGTTATGCGGGCTGCAAGGGCGTCGTGGTCGGTCCGCTCAAGGACGTTCTGGTCATTACCCACGGACCGATCGGCTGCGGCTTTTACAGCTGGGGCACGCGCCGCAACAAGGCGAAAGCCGAGCCGGGCGAACAGAACTACGTACCCTATTGCTTTTCAACCGATATGCAGGAGCCGGACATCGTGTTCGGCGGCGAGAAAAAGCTTGAAAAAGCCATCGCCGAGGCAATGGAAATTTTCAATCCCGCGTGCATCATGATCTGCTCAACCTGCCCGATCGGTCTGATCGGCGACGATGTGCAGGCTGTGGCGCGCCGGACGGAGGAAAAATACGGCATCAAGGCGATCGGCTTTTCCTGTGAGGGCTATAAGGGCGTTTCGCAGTCGGCCGGACACCACATCGCCAACAACGGCATCATGAAATCCGTCATCGGCACGGGCGACAAAAAGCCGGAGAAAAAGTATTCCCTCAACATTCTGGGCGAGTACAACATCGGCGGCGACGGCTGGGAGCAGGAACGCATTTTAAAGCGCATCGGCTATGAGGTTGTGTCGGTTTTCACCGGCGACGGCTCGTATGACACACTCAAAAACGCGCACCTAGCGGATCTCAACATCGTAATGTGCCACCGGTCGATCAACTACGTTGCCGAGATGATGAAAACCAAATACGGCACTGATTGGCTCAAGGTCAACTTCATCGGCGTGGGCGCGACCTGCAAATCCCTGCGCGACATCGCCAAGTATTTCAAGGACGAGGAGCTGCTCAAGCGCACCGAGGAAGTCATTGAGGATGAGCTTTCCGCGATTTTTGACGATATGGAATTCTATAAATCCAAGCTCAAGGGCAAAACGGCGGGCATCTTTGTCGGCGGCTCACGCGCACACCACTACCAGCTTCTGCTGGCGGATCTGGGTGTGGAAACCATCATCGCCGGTTATGAATTTGCACACCGCGATGATTACGAGGGACGCGACGTCATTCCTTTTATCAAAGAGGACGCCGACAACAAGAACATCGAAACCATCACCGTCACCCCCGACGCGGAGAAATACCGCGAGCGCTACACCCCCGAGGAAATCGAAGCCCTGCGCGGCGAGATTGAGCTTGATACCTATGACGGCATGATTCCGGACATGAAGCCCGGTCATGTGGTGGTGGACGATTACAACTATTTTGAAACCGACGAGCTGATCAAAATCATGAAGCCCGATATTTTCTTCTCCGGCATCAAGGATAAGTACACCATCCAGAAAGCGGGCGTTGTTTCCCGCCAGATGCACTCCTACGATTACAGCGGACCGTATGCGGGCTTCCGCGGCGCGGTTGTGTTCGCAAAGGACGTTGCGATGAGCCTGTATACCAACGCGTGGGCGTTCGTAACCCCGCCGTGGAAAACCCAGCCCATGCTCACCGGCACGCTGACCGAAGCTTAACCCCGAAAGGAAGATGATCATGCTTGATTTAACGCCAAAAAAAGTTGCGCAGCGTTCGGCGCTCCGTATCAACCCCTGCAAAACCTGTCAGCCGGTGGGCGCGCTCTACTGCGCGCTGGGCGTTCACAAATGTATGCCGCACAGCCATGGCTCGCAGGGCTGCGTATCCTATCACAGAACCGTGCTTTCGCGCCACTTCAAAGAGCCTGCCATCGCTGCATCCAGCTCCTTCACCGAGGGTGCGTCGGTGTTCGGCGGACGCAGCAACATCAACACCGCTGCGCGCAATATCTTTGATATGTATGACCCCGACATCATCGCCGTACATACAACCTGTCTGTCGGAAACCATCGGCGACGACCTTTCCAGCTACATCAACGATCTGGAGATTCCGGAAGGAAAGTACGTTGTCCACACGAATACGCCGAGCTACGTCGGTTCGCACGTCAACGGCTTTTTTAACATGATGATCGGCTTTATGAGCTATCTGACCAAGAAAACCGGCACGTCAAACGGCAAAGCGGCGATTTTCCCCGGCTGGGTCAATCCCGGCGACATCCGCGAGATGAAGCGTCTGGCGAAGCTGCTTAATGTTCCCCACATCATGTTCCCCGACCAGAGCGGCGTGATGGACGCGCCGATGACGGGCAAGTATGAATACTATCCCGAGGGCGGCACGACCATTCCCGAGATTCAATCGCTGGGCGACTGCGAAAAGGTCATCGCGCTGGGCGAAATCACCTGTGTCGAGCCGGCGGAGTATCTGACAAAGAAGCACAAGGTTCCCCACACGCTGCTGCCCATGCCCGTGGGTGTGGCATTCACGGATCAGTTCGTCATGGCGCTGCGGGAATTCTCAAAGACGGAAATCCCCGCGGAGCTGGAAACCGAACGCGGTCAGCTCATTGACCTGCTGCTTGACTCAAGCCAGTATTCTTTCCAGAAAAAAGCCGCCATCTTCGGCGATCCTGACATCGTCATCGGCATGACCTCGCTGTGTCTGGAAATGGGCATGATCCCGAAATACGTCATCACCGGAACGCCCAAGGAGGACTTCACCCGCAAGGTCAATGCGATGCTCGCGGCATACGGCGTGGAGGACTGCGTTGTGAAGGCGAATGCCGATCTGTTCGAGCTGCACCAGTGGATCAAGAACGAGCCGGTTGACCTGCTCATCGGCTCAAGCTACGGCAAGCAGATTGCGCGGGCGGAGGACATTCCGTTTGTGCGCGCGGGCTTTCCCGTGCTGGACCGCTATGCCGGACCGCTGATGCCTACCGTCGGCTATGCGGGCGCGATCCGCTATGTTGAGAAAATCGTCAACGCGCTGATGGATCGCCTTGACCGCGACTGTGCCGACGAGGACTTCGAGGTCGTGGAATAAATTCCGCACGGCAGCAGAAAAAGCTAATTGTTCACGGTTTGAAAAAAATATAACAATGCACGTTGCACAATTTTCTGTTATAATCATTGTAACAAATGTCGAACCAAGTGTCTGACTAAATCAAACAACCGCACTGCGATGAAGCCTTGCTTTATTCGGTGCGGTTTTTTTATATCATAACGGCGCAAGCGGAAAGGCGGATCTTTATGGCAAAGGCACAAGGCGCGGTTCTTCGCGACAGACAGTCGTCCATTCTGCAGAAATCCTTCTGCGACGGTGACGGAACGGGCATCAGCTGCGAAAAGGAAAGCGTTTCGGGCGCGGTCAGCCAGCGCGCGTGCGTTTACTGCGGGGCGCGTGTGGTGTTAAACCCCATCACCGACGCGTACCACATCGTCCACGGACCAATCGGCTGCGCAAGCTATACCTGGGACATCCGCGGAAGCCTTTCCTCCGGCTCGGATTTATACCGCAACAGCTTTTCCACCGATTTGCGCGAAACGGACATCGTGTTCGGCGGCGAAAAAAAGCTCACGGCGGCGGTTGACGAGCTGATGGAAAAAGCCGATCCCAAGCCGCGCGTGATTTTTATCTATGCAACCTGCATTGTGGGTGTCATCGGCGACGACGTCGAGGCGGTCTGCCGGAAAGCGGAGGAACGCTACGGCATCCGCGTCATCCCGGTGAAAGCGCCGGGCTTTTCGGGAACAAAATCGCTCGGCTATAAGCTTGCCTGCAACGCGATTATGCAGCTCATCCGCCCCGCCGCCGCGAACGCGCCCAAGGTAAAGGGCGTGAACATTCTGGGCGACTTTAATCTGTCCGGCGAGATGTGGATTATCAAGAATTATCTCGCGAAAATCGGTGTGCCGGTTGTTTCGACCATCACCGGCGACGCGACGGTTGACACGCTGCGGAAAGCCCCGGGCGCTTCGCTCAACATCGTCCAGTGTGCGGGCTCGTCCGCGTATCTGGCGAATATGATGGAAAACGAATTTGAGATTCCCTTCATCAAGGTCAGCTTTTTCGGCGTGGAGGACACCACCGCATCGCTGCTGCGCATCGCGGAAGCGCTCGGCGGAAAGGACATCCTGCGCAAGGCAAAAGCCTTCTGCGCCGAGCAGACCGCGCGGGTAATGCCCGTCATCGAGCAGTACCGTCCACGGCTGGCAGGCAAGCGCGCGGCGATTTATGTCGGCGGCGGCTTCAAGGCGATTTCGCTCATCCGCCAGTTCCGCGAGCTTGGCATGAAAACCGTCGTCGTCGGTACGCAGACCGGCAAAAAGGACGAATACAATATCATCGAGCAGCTGGTTGATCCGGACACGGTGATCCTCGACGACGCAAACCCCGCGGAGCTTGAGCAGTTCATGCTTGAAAAAAAAGCCGACATTCTCGTCGGCGGCGTCAAGGAACGTCCGCTTGCCTATAAGCTCGGAATCGCCTTCTGCGACCACAACCACGAACGTAAGCACGCGCTGGCGGGCTTTGAGGGCATCGTGAATTTTACCGAGGAAATCAACCGCTCCGTCAACAGCCCGGTGTGGGCGCTGCTGGACAAAAACAGAAGTTGATTTCCGCGCAATCCACAACGAAGGGAATGAGCGCATGGGAGCAAATCTGGTCAGCTTAACCGTAAACCCCTGTAAAATGTGCATGCCAATGGGTGCTGTCACGGCACTTTGCGGGATTCAGAATACCATGACCATCCTGCATGGCTCACAGGGCTGCGCAACCTACATCCGCCGCCATATGGCGACGCATTACAACGAACCCATCGACATCGCCTCCTCGTCGCTGACCGAGCAGGGCACGGTGTTCGGCGGCGAAAAGAACCTAGTCAAGGGGCTTGAGAACCTCATTTCCCTGTATCACCCTGATCTGATCGGCATCGCCACCACCTGCCTTGCCGAAACCATCGGCGAGGACGTGGAGGCTTACATCAAAAAATTCAAAGCCGCGCATCCCGCTTTTCACGGCGAAATCCTGAGCGTTTCAACCGCGGGCTACGGTGCGACGCAATATGAGGGCTTTTTCCGCGCGCTGCGGGCGGCAGTTTCACAGCTGGCGCTTGACGACACACCCAACGATTGCATTAACCTCATCGTGCCGGACATTTCCCCCGCCGACACGCGCTGGCTCAAGGGCTTTCTGCGGGAAGCAGGCGTGAATTTCATCCTTCTGCCGGATCTGTCGGAAACGCTCGACGGCGTTTCGGTTGCAAGGTACGAGCGGCTGAAGAGCGGCGGCACGGCGCTTGCCGACATCCGGCGCATGGCGGGTGCAAGGCTCACGATCGAGTTTTCCGAATTCGTTCCCGACGGCGCTTCTCCGGCGGAATATCTGAACGAGCGGTTCGGCGTTCCCGTCAAGCGGCTGCCCATGCCGTCCGGCATCCGCGCGATGGATGCGCTTGCCGAAGCGATTGTGCAGGCGGGCGGCGTGCTGACAGACGAATACCAAAAGGAGCGCGGACGGTATCTCGACGCCATCGTGGACGCGCACAAATACTGTGCGCAGGCGCGGGCGTGCATTTTCGGCGAACCGGATTTTGTGCTTGCCATGACAAGGCTTTGCTGCGAAAACGGCATTGTGCCGGTGGCGGCGGTGACGGGCTCGGTCTGTCACCGGCTGCGCGATCTGCTTGAGCCGGAGATGATGAAAGCCGCCGAGCGGATGTTTGTGGAAAGCTACGAAATCGCCGATGATGCGGATTTCACAGACATCGAAACCCTCTGCCGCGACCTCGGCGCGAACGTGATGATCGGAAGCTCCGATGGTCGGCGCGTTTCGGAGCGGCTCGGTATCCCGCTGGTGCGGTGCGCGTTTCCCATCCACGACCGCGTGGGCGGGCAGCGGGTGCGGATTCTGGGCTTCGACGGTTCGCTCTTTTTGACCGAAAGCGTCGCCAACCTGATGCTTGCGCACACCGAAACGCATTTCCGCGGCGAGATGTACGAGAACTATTTTAACAAGGAGGAACAAGCGGTGACAAACACAACCGTTATGCCGGTCATTGATTTAACGAAATCAACCGCCGAGAAAACCATCGAAGAAAAAAACGCCGCCCACCCTTGCTTTAACTGCGGTGCGCACAAGAACGCGCGGATGCACCTCCCCGTTGCGCCGAAGTGCAACATCCAGTGCAACTACTGCGTGCGCAAATACGATTGCCCCAACGAAAGCCGCCCGGGCGTGACGACGGAGGTTCTGTCGCCGGCGCCGGCGCTTGAGAAATACAAGGTGGTCAAGGCGAAGGTTCCGAACCTGACGGTGGTGGGCATCGCGGGGCCGGGGGACGCGCTGGCGAATTTCCCGCAGCTCAAAGAAACCCTCACACTGCTGCGGGAATACGACCCGCAGGTGACGTTCTGCCTTTCCACCAACGGGCTGATGCTGCCGCTCTATGCGCAGGAGCTGATTGATCTGGGGGTTTCCCACATCACGGTGACGATGAATGCGGTGGACGCGGAAATCGGCGCGAAAATCTACAGCCACGTGGATTTCATGGGTATGCGCATGACGGGTGTCGCGGGCGCGTCGGTGCTCCTCGCCAACCAGCTCGCGGGGCTGACCTACCTCACCGCGCGCGGCATTGTCTGCAAGGTCAATGTCGTCACGCTCAAGGGCATCAACGACACACACATCGAAGCAATTTCCGAAAAGGCAAAAGCGCTGGGCGTTTACGTCCTCAACATCATGCCCCATATTCCGGTGGAAGGTTCGGCGTTTGAGAATTTAGACACGATGAACAACAAGGAAATCAACACCCTGCGCCAAAAGTGCGCAATCAACATCAAGCAGATGTACCACTGTCGCCAGTGCCGCGCGGACGCAATCGGCATGCTCGACGACGACGTTTCCATCGAATTCCGGGGCTGTTCGGGTTCCTGCGGCGAAAAGGCGGATGCCGTGCCGATGATCAAAATCGCAGTCGCCACCAAGAGCGGGATGCTGGTGGACTGCCATTTCGGTCACGCGGAGGAATTCTATCTCTACGAAAGCGACGGCAATCTCGTCCGGTTTTTAGAAAAGCGCGGGGTGGAAAAATACTGCACGGGCGCAGATTCCTGCGACGACCACGAGAGCAAGATGGATAAAATCCTGCGCGCGGTGGCGGATTGTCAGGCGGTTCTTGCGCTGAGAACGGGCGAAACGCCGAAGCAGAAGCTCGAAGCGCAGGGCATCGCGGTGATTACAACGTATGACCGGATTGAAGATGCGGTCAAAAAAGCGGCGGAACAGCTGCGCGTAAGCATCAGGGTATAAAAATTTTAATATATTTTTGAAAGGAAGATTGTTATGGTGACACCCAAGTATCACATTTTTGTCTGTACGAGCTGCAGACCCAACGGCATGCAGAAAGGCTTCTGCGCACAGCAGGAGAGCGTGAAGCTGCTCAACAAGTTCATGGAGGAAATCGAGGACCGCGACTTAACCGGCGACTGCATGATCACCAACACCGGCTGCTTCGGCATCTGCTCGCGTGGGCCGATCGCCGTGGTTTATCCGGAGGGCATCTGGTACGGCGGTTTAACGCCCGAAGCGGTGGAGGAAATCTGCGAGTCGCATTTTGAAAACGGTACGCCGGTCGAGAAATATCAAATCTAAGCGGGGCGTTCCCCGCAGGAACGGCAGGTGGGGATTTTGATCAAAATCATTGACAGGACGATGTCGGCTATTGCCGCGTTTTCGCCGAAAAAAGAGGACGCGCTGGAGCTGCTCACGCTGCTGATTGCGGCGGGGGCGGACGCCGTTGAGCTGAATGTCGCGATGTATGAGCTGCTGGGGAAATCGCTTCCCGCGCACACTTATATCCTGCGGATCAAATATCCCGACACTGCTGAGGCTTATCCGGAATTCGGCAGCTTTGTCTGCCGGCGCGCGCCGGAGTTTCCCGATCCGCGGATTACGCTGGAGGTGCAGGCGAACGATCTGAGCGCGGTGCACATTCTGGCGGCGACGGCGAAGCACGAAGCCGTGCGCGTCTGCGGGCTGGACGATCTGATGATGCACAATTACGCCGCCGTGTTTGAACAGCTGAAAAAGAAGCTGCGCGGCAGAACGGAGCTTTGCCCGGAAAACAGCTTTGGCTTCGCGACGGCGGCGGCTGTGGAGTGGCTGCACGCTTCCGGCGGCAGTGTGGTGACGTCCTTTGCGGGGCTGGGCGGCTTCGCGGCGTTTGAGGAGGTCATGATGGCGCTGCGCGTGACGAAGCGCTTTAAGCCGAATCAGGATTTCGCGGTGTTCACCGCGCTGCGGACGCTGCTTGAAAAAATCACGGGCGCGCGGATTTCGCCCAAAAAAGCCGTCATCGGCACGGACATTTTCGCCGTCGAGGCGGGCATCCATGTCAACGGCATTCTGAAGCAGCCGAAGATGTACGAGCCGTTCCCGCCGGAGCTGGTGGGCAGCGAACGCAGGATTGTGCTGGGCAAGCATAGCGGCAAATCCGCGGTGCTGGTGAAGCTCAAGGAGCTTGGTCTTGCGTCCTCCGCGCCTGACGTGGGGCTGCTGCTTGCGAAAATCCGCAAGCGGAGCATCGAAAACAATTCCGGCGTGACCGACGACGATCTGCTCGATCTGATTGACGAGGTCGCCGATGAAGCGGCGGTGCTGATATAAAAGGAGGGGCTGCGATGCGGGAGAAGCGTTATATTGTGGATACCACGCTGCGCGACGGCGAGCAAAGCCCCTTTATCGCGATGAACCTCACACAGAAGGTCGCCTGCGCGGCGCTGCTTGAGGAGAGCGGGGTTTATCAGATCGAAGCGGGCATCCCTGCGATCGGCGGGTATGAAATCGAAACGATACAGGAAATCATGCGCAACCGCAAGCGCACAAAAATCTCTGTCTGGTGCCGTCTTGCGGAAAAGGACATTGCCCTTGCAAAGCGCTGCGGAGCAGATATTATTCACATCAGCGTGCCGGTTTCCTACACGCAGATTTACGGAAAGCTGGGGAAAAACAAGGTCTGGGTGACAAAAACCCTTGCCGTTTGCGTGGAAAAAGCATACGAATCCGGCTGCGAGGAAGTAACCATCGGGTTTGAGGATGCGACGCGCGCGGACATCACATTTATGATGGTGATGGCGGCGAACCTGCGGGAACAGGGCGTGCGCAGGATTCGCTACGCGGACACAGTGGGCGTGATTACGCCGTCTTTGTGCGCGCGGGCGGTCGCGGATTTAATCGCCAACACGGGCATTGAAGTTGAAATGCACACCCACAATGACCTTGGGATGGCGGTGGCGAATACGCTTAAGGGACTGAAAGCCGGTGCGTTGTTCGCGGACACCACGCTCCTCGGCATCGGCGAGCGTGCCGGCAACTGCGGCTATGAAGAACTTATGCGCGCAGGCGGCCGACTGTTCGACCTCGGCAACAACCATATGGGCGCGCTTTCCGCAGAGGAAAAATTCCGCAGGATCATGGCTGTGGACGCATAATTCCCGCACAACTGGTGCATACTGACAGCAACGCGTTTCGCATCTTAGAAATACAATGGCGTATTGTTCTCGGGGCTTTGCAATGATGCAAGCCCCATTGCTTTTTACGCAAAAAAACAGTCCGGACTTTTTACCGTCCGGACTGTTTTTCTTATCGAGAAGGTTTATTTTCCGTAATAAACCTTGAGGTACATTTCCTTGATTTCTTTCATCAGCGGGTAGCGTGGGTTTGCGCCGGTGCATTGGTCGTCGAACGCCTGCTCGGTCATTTCGTCGAGGGTTTCGAGGAATTTTGCTTCGTCCACGCCGTATTCCGCAATGGTTTTCTTGATGCCGACAGCCGCCTTGAGTTCTTCGATTTTCACAATGAAGTTCTCAAACACTTCCTCGTCGTCCTTGCCCGTTACGCCGACAAAGCGTGCGCATTCCACATAACGCTCAAGCGCGTGGGGGTATTGATACTGGCTGAAGGTTCCCATTTTGCGCGGTGCGGCTGCGATGTTAAAGCGCATAACTTCAGAGATAAGCAGCGCGTTTGCGATACCGTGCGGGAGGTGGTGGTAAGCGCCGAGCTTATGCGCCATGGAGTGGCAAACACCCAGAAACGCATTTGCAAATGCCATACCTGCCATGGTGGAAGCGTCCGCCATTTTTTCGCGGGCAACGGGGTCGGAAGCGCCGTTGTTATAAGCGGCGGGGAGGAAGCCGAAGATGTTTTTCAGCGCCTTGAGCGCGAGTCCGTCGGTATAATCTGTCGCCATGATGGAGGCATAGGCTTCCAGCGCGTGGGTCATCGCATCGATACCCGATGCGCTTGTCAAGCCCTTGGGCGCGTTCATCATCAGGTCAGTGTCGATGATTGCCATGTTCGGCAGCAGCTCATAATCAGCAAGCGGATACTTCACGCCGGTCTTTTCGTCGGTAATAACCGCAAAGGGCGTAACCTCCGAGCCGGTTCCGGACGAGGTAGGAACGGCGATGAAATTCGCTTTTACGCCCATTTTCGGGAACTGGTAGGTTCTCTTGCGGATGTCCATAAAGCGCATTGCCATGTCCATAAAGTCTGCATCGGGATGCTCGTAAAGTACCCACATAATTTTACCGGCATCCATTGCCGAACCGCCGCCGAGCGCGATGATGACATCGGGGGCGAACGCGGTCATTGCCTTTGCGCCCTCAATGGCACAAGCGAGGGTCGGGTCGGGCGCAACGTCAAAGAACGTCGCGTGGGTGATGCCCATTGCATCAAGGCGGTCGGTCACGGGCTTGGTATAGCCGTTGGCAAACAGGAATTGGTCGGTGACGATGAACGCTTTTTTCTTGTTCATGACGTGTTTCAGCTCGTCAAGCGCAACGGGCAGGCAGCCCTTCTTGAAATAAACCTTCTGGGGGGTTCTGAACCAGAGCATATTCTCTCTCCTCTCGGCAACGGTCTTGATGTTGAGCAGATGCTTGACGCCGACGTTCTCCGAAACGGAGTTTCCGCCCCACGAGCCGCAGCCCAGTGTGAGGGAGGGAGCGAGGTTGAAGTTATACAAATCGCCGATGCCGCCGTGGGAGGAGGGGGTGTTGATGACAATGCGGCAGGTTTTCATTTTTGCGGTGAAGCGGGCGAGCTTTTCCTGCTCGGTCACGGTGTTGATGTAAAGCGAAGAGGTGTGCCCGAAGCCGCCGTCCTGCACAAGGCGATCCGCCTTGTCGAGCGCGTCGGAGAAATCTTCCGCCTTGTACATCGCCAGAACGGGGGAGAGCTTTTCGTGCGCGAATTCTTCCTCAAGGTCAACCGAAGTCACTTCGCCGATGAGAATCTTTGTGTCGGGGTCAACCTCAACGCCCGCAAGGGACGCGATTTTTGCCGCTGACTGACCGACGATTTTCGCGTTGAGCGCGCCATTGACGATGATGGTCTTGCGCACCTTTTCGGTTTCCTCGGGGTTTAAGAAATAACAGCCGCGGAATGCGAATTCTTTTTTCACGGTGTCGTAGATTTCTTTGCTCACAATCACCGATTGCTCCGACGCGCAGATCATGCCGTTGTCAAAGGTTTTTGACAGGATGATCGAGGAAACCGCCATTTTGATGTCGGCGGAAGCGTCGATGATCGCCGGTGTGTTGCCCGCGCCCACGCCGATGGCGGGCTTTCCGCTGGAATAAGCGGCTTTCACCATGCCGGGGCCGCCGGTGGCAAGGATGGTGTCGGCTTCCTTCATGACGGTGTTGGTCAGCTCTAGGCTCGGCACGTCAATCCAGCCGATGATGTTCTCCGGTGCGCCCGCCGCAACCGCCGCTTCGAGTACGATCTTCGCCGCCTCAATGGTGGAATTCTTCGCGCGGGGGTGGGGGGAGATGATGATGCCGTTGCGGGTTTTCAGGCACAGAAGCGCTTTGAAAATCGCGGTGGAGGTCGGGTTCGTGGTCGGGATAACCGCCGCGATCACGCCGATGGGCTCGGCGATTTTCTGCGTGCCGAACGCCTTGTCCTCGTCCACCACGCCGCAGGTTTTGGTATCCTTATACGCATTATAGATGTATTCCGCGGCATAATTGTTCTTGATGACCTTGTCCTCAACCACGCCCATGCCGGTTTCCGCAACCGCCATTTTTGCCAGCGGGATGCGCGCTTTGTTTGCGGCAATCGCCGCCGCCTTGAAAATTTCGTCCACCTGCGCTTGGGTGTAGGTGGAGAACGTTCTCTGCGCATTGCGGATCTGCTCGATTTTCGTCATCAGCGCTTCCACACTGTCAACGACAACTGCGTTGTTTTCGTTCGTCGCCATAATAAACCTCCGTTATATTCATTAAATTTTGCAGTGCAGAACCCGATTGGCTGCACCATGACACGGCTTCTGCTGTCGAACAGCCGGATAATGAATTTTCTCTCTGCTGCAATTTCATTATAGCAGATTGTTATTTTTTTGTCAATCTCGCAAATCCACGATATTTACCGAAAAACCGCGCTCTGTCTTATTCATTATAAACAAAGCACCGGTGATTGTCAACCGACTTAGTGGAAATACGGGTGCGCTTGTCAAAATTGTACAAAGATACTTTGTGCCTTTGTGCAGGTTTTATTCTCCAACGGGCGGAAATGCGGAATATAAATATCAATAATGAACGAATCGCATACAAAAACTTAAAAATAGCGAATTGATAAAAAGTTATTGACATTACGCCGTTATGGTAGTATAATATAGACAACCAAAACAAAACGATTATCTCTTATTTACAATTTTAAAACAACTGCTCTGCACTGCGGAGGGAAGGAGAATGAATATGAGCGAACGAACCTATGTCGCGTCCGGCGACGGCTATGACCTGTTCCACGAGGGGGACAAAGCGATCCGCATTTATAAGAGTGAGGATTTAAAAGAAAAGTGCCTTTATGCCGCGCTGACGCACGCGCGGGTGGAAACGACGATGGTCAATTCAGCAATCATGATGCCCATCGTGCGCGAGGTTTCGCGTATCGACGGAAAATGGGCGATCACCCTTGACTGGATTGAGGGCAAGACGATGTTCCAGCTGATGAAGGAAAATCCGTCGAAGCTCGAGCTTTATGTCAACCAGCTCATTGACATCCAGACCGAATACCACGAGCAGTATATGCCCCTTTTAAGCAAGCTCAAGGACAAAATGTCGCGCCAGATCAAGAGCCTTGGGCAGATTGATGAGATCAAAAAATACGAGCTGCTCACGCGCCTTGACAGTATGCCCAAGCACATCAAGCTTTGCCACAACAATTTTTCGCCGAAAGAAGTCGTGATCAACGACGACGGCGTGTTCGTGCTCGACTGGAGCAACGCGCGGCAGGGCAACGCTTCCGCGGACGTGGCGCGGACGTATCTGCTGTTGTGCCTGCATTATCCGGAAGCCGCCGAGCTGTATCTGGATAAATTCTGCCAGAGAAGCCGCACCTCCAAGCGCTATGTACAGGCGTGGCTGCCGATTGTGGCATCCGCACAATTGATCAAGAATAAGCCCGAGGAAAAGGATCTGCTGATGCGCTGGATCGATGTGGTCGATTACGAATAGTGTCGATGGGAATTGGTTAAATTGCACAAAAAGGCCCGCTGGTTTTTACAAATCGGCGGGCTTTTTTCTAATTTTCTTTGCACAAGCTTTACAAAGGATTTACATGGTGCTATAATATTGTTTGGTAAGAACCGTTTAACATCGCTTTGTCATACAACAAATCAACCGACTTTGCATAATCCGCTCCGCTTTTTCCGGAGCGTCAGGAGAACCTGAATGAACCGTAAAATTTTCACCGCGGCTTTCTGTGTCGCGCTTGCACTGACCGCCGCCGGCTGCGGAAATGCGTCCGATTCCGCCGTGAGCAACGCGCCGGAGGGAACCTCCGCGGTCACGACCGCCGGCACAACCGCTGCGACGACCACGACAACCGCACCGCCAACGTCGACCGCCGCAACCACCACCGCCGCGGTGACGCTCAGCGGAGAGAAATCCGCGGACATCGCCCCGTCGGTCAGGACGATCCCGCGCATGAAAGCCGTGCTTTCAGGTAAAACCGTTACGGTGACGGATGCCGGCACCGGCGAAGTACTCCAGACGCTGACCATCTCCACGGAGCTGCCGGAGGATGAAAGCTTTCTGGAGGCTGCGGATCTCGATTTTGACGGACAGGACGACCTGCGCGTCAACACCAGCTATGGCACACCGAATGTGCTTTACAGCGTGTGGCTGTATGACACCGACGAGAACGAGTTTGTTTACAACGCGTCGTTCTCCGCGCTGATTTCCCCGCAGCCCGACGCCGAGAGCCACACCATCACCAGCGTAGACAAGGTCAGCGCGACGGACAGCGTGACCGAAGTATACCAGTATAACGACGGTAAGCTTGTGATCATCCAGAAAACCACCGTTGCGGCGGAGGGCGATCAATTCCGCCTGACGCGGTACGAGGTGGATGAGAGCGGCGAGCTGGTTAAGACCGAAAGCGTGCTGTTGACTGCGGATGAGCTGAAGAAAAAGCTCGGCTGACGCACCGGCGCGATGTGAAAGGACGGATGAGAGTTTGAAGAAACTAAGTTTGCTTTTGGCGATGCTGCTTTGCGCAGCGCTTGCGACGGCTTGTTCCGGACAGGATACCAATGCCGAAGCGGCAAGACCCACCGGCAGTCTGGCGACCCAGAATCCAGTGGATATCCAACAGGTCAAGGACGAATTTTCGCCCGTTCCGGAGGATGCCTGCGACGAGCTGGAGAACGTCACCTGCGCAGCGGATAAGGTGCTGGAAAAAGACGACGGCTGCGTGCGCGAGTTCGGCTATCTCGGCGAAAAGTCGGTCAACAACATGGACTGCTATGTGTTCGAGGTGTTCTACAACTACAGCGGCGACTACCGTAGCGCCGGCGTGTTCGCCAACCCGAAGGGTTCCAAAAACGTCTATCGCCTCAACGACGCGGACGACGCGTATATCCTCTGCTATCAGGCTCAGGCATAAAAAAATCACCCCGCCTCCGGTTCAATCCGGAAGCGGGGGCTTTTGTTATTTGAGGTTGTTGACGCCGTAGGTCAGCGTCAGCAGGCTGTCGCCTAAGTGGACGTTTTCCACCGCGATGTTCTCAAAGGCAAGGCTTAAATCGTAGTGGCTGAAATTCCAGAACGCCTTGATGCCAAGCCGCACGAGCTGGTCGGCGATGATCTGCGTGGTGGCTTTTGGAATACAGAGCACCGCAACCTGCGGGCTGTGCGTGGCGCAGAATGCTTCCAGCTCCGCCGTCGGTGAAATCGCAATGCCCGAAACCTCCTCGCCGACGATGGCGGAATTGACGTCAAAAATACCGATGAGCCGGCAGCCGCGCGTCTCAAAATTGATGTGTGTCGCGATGGCGCGCCCTAGATTTCCCGCGCCGATGAGGATGGTCGGGAAGCACTTGTCCACGCCGAGAATCTTGCCGATTTCGTTGTGCAGCTCCGACACATTATAGCCGTAGCCCTGCTGACCAAAGCCGCCGAAGCAGTTGAGATCCTGTCGGATCTGGGAAGCCGTCACCTTCATGATCACGGCAAGCTCGCGCGAAGATATCCGCACCACATTCTGCCGCAGCAGCTCCCCCAGAAACCGGTAATAGCGGGGCAGCCGCTTGATGACCGAGGTCGAAATCAATCCGTTCTTTGACATATCCGTTACCCGAACCGCATCGCGGCGGGCTGCGCCTCGCTTTCTGTTTATCGTTAGAAGTTTACTGCATCATCGCGTTGAGCCGCGCGCCGATTTCGGTGAGAAATTCCTCCGTGCCGACCGAGCGCTTGTTGTCAAGCGTGGACATGACGTACAGATCACCCGTCATCACGCCGCCCTCGATGGTTTGGATCGTCGCCTTGTCGAGCTTGTCCGCAAAGTCACACAGCGCGGGAATCGCATCCAGCTCGCCGCGTTTTCTTAAAGCGCCCGTCCATGCGAAAATCGTTGCCACAGAGTTGGTCGAGGTTTTTTCGCCCTTGAGGTGCTTGTAATAATGGCGCTGTACCGTGCCGTGCGCGGCTTCGTATTCATAAATGCCGTCGGGGGAAACCAGCACCGAGGTCATCATGCCGAGCGAGCCGTAAGCCGTCGCGACCATATCGCTCATCACATCGCCGTCGTAATTCTTGCAAGCCCAGATATAGCCGCCGTTTGAGCGGATCACGCGGGCGACCGCGTCGTCGATGAGGGTGTAGAAATATTCGATCCCCGCCGCGTCAAATTGCTCCTTGTATTCCGCCGCGAACACGTCGTTGAAGATATCTTTGAAGCGGTGGTCATAGGTTTTGGAAATTGTATCCTTTGTGGCGAACCAGAGGTCCTCCTTCTGGTCAACGGCGTAATTAAAGCACGCGCGCGCGAAGCTTGCGATGCTCTCGTCGGTGTTGTGAATGCCCTGAATGATGCCGTCGCCGGAGAATTCCTGAATCAGCCGGCGGGTTTCGTTGCCGTTTGTGTCGGTGAAAACCAGCTCGGCTTTTCCCGCGCCCTCCGTGCGGATTTCGGTGTTCTTATAAACATCGCCGTAGGCATGGCGGGCGATGGTGATGGGCTTTGTCCACGTGGGGATGAACGGCGTGATGCCCTTGACGATGATGGGCTTGCGGAAAACCGTTCCGTCTAAAATGGCACGGATCGTGCCGTTGGGGGACTTCCACATTTCCTTGAGGTTGTATTCGGGCATCCGCTCGGCGTTGGGGGTGATGGTTGCGCATTTGACGGCGACGCCGTATTTTTTTGCGGCATAAGCGCTGTCGAAAGTTACCTTGTCGTCGGTTTCGTTGCGGTAGGTCAGCCCCAGATCGTAATATTCCGTTTTTAAATCCACGTGGGGGAGAATCAGAACGTCCTTGATCATCTGCCAGATGACGCGTGTCATCTCATCTCCGTCCATCTCCACCAGCGGGGTTTTCATCTCAATTTTCGCCATGCCGTTCATCCTTTCCTATATCAGACCGCGCGGGAATCCGCGCCGTGTCAGGTTTCGTACCAATACCAGACAATCACATTATCGTCGTTGTCGGGAAGGTCATACACGTTTGAAACCGCGCCCAGCTTTTCAAACTCCGCGCTGCCGCTGTTTCCGGAAAGCCGCGCGGTGAAGCGCAGCTCGCCCGCTTCGCGTTGCTTTGTCTTGCCGTAATCGTCCGAATGCGGCTCGATGTTGACAAGCCAGTTGTCCTGTCGCGCGCGGAGCTTGCCGTCGTCGGTTTTTTCCAAATAAGCGCCGCAGACCTTTCCGTCGGACTGGTAAACGCACAGTACGCCGCCGTCAAGCGTGATCCGTCCCAGCTCGTCC
Source organism: Oscillospiraceae bacterium (assembly GCA_047602575.1). Taxonomy (GTDB): domain Bacteria; phylum Bacillota; class Clostridia; order Oscillospirales; family Ruminococcaceae; genus UBA1366. The sequence continues at coordinate 780,640 of JASGGY010000003.1, read as the reverse complement.
GCGCCGTCCCGGTCGGCGAAAAACGCGTCCGCAGTTTCATATTCGCCGGAAAACACCCCGATGAGCTTCATCGCGCCGAGCACCGCCAGCACCGCCGCGATGACAAACACAATGATCAGCGCCAGCATCATCTGCCGGCTCATCGCCCTGCGCTTTGCGGGAGTCGCGCGGGGGTGCGGGACGGTTCTTGTCCGCGCGGAGTCGGACTGCACCGCCGGATGCTCGCGCAAGGGCGCGGGTCGCACCTGTGGTTTTGCCGGTACGGACTTGCGCGCCGCCGGACGTTTCGGGGCTTGAGAAAGCTTGCGGGAGGCAGGGGCGGCTGCCTGCCGGATGCCCTTGGTGCTGCGCCAGATTTCGGCGTTGAAATACGATTTGTCGTCCGTGTTGCGCGGGGGCTTGCGATTGTGATCAGCCATTGAAACTGCCCTCTTTACCGGTTGTAAAAACCGTGTTACCGTTCCAGCTGCGCGCGGGTGTAGCTGAGCAGTCCGCCTGCGAGGATGATGTCCTTCGCCCTGCCGGACAGCGCGCAGGAAACGGGAATTTCTTTTCCGGTGGTTTGATTGAAAACGGTCAGCGGCGCGCCGGCTTCGATGTTCGCGCGGATGTCTTTGAGCACAAGAATGTCGCCCTGCGCGATCTGCTCATAATCCGCTTCGCTCTCAAAGGTCAGAGGCAGGATGCCGGCGTTGATCAGGTTCGAGCGGTGAATCCGCGCAAAGCTTTTCACCAGAACCGCCTTTACGCCCAGATGCAGCGGCGCAAGTGCCGCGTGCTCGCGGGAAGAACCCTGCCCGTAGTTTGAGCCGCCGACGATGATGCTCTTGCCCAGCGCCAGCGCGCGGTCGTGGAAGCCCTCGTCGCACACGGCAAAGCAGTATTTAGAGATCGCCGGAATATTCGAGCGCAGTGGGAGGATTTTCGCACCCGCGGGCATGATGTGGTCGGTGGTGATGTTGTCGCCGACCTTGAGCGACACGGAGGCTTCAACGGAAGCATCGAGCGGCGTTGTGGTCGGGAAGGGCTTGATGTTCGGCCCGCGCAGGATTTCCACGCCGTCCATATCGGCTTCGGCGGCGGGCGGAACAATCATGTTGTCGTTGATCACAAACGCGTCGGGCATGGTGAAGCACGGCATTTCGCCAAGCGTACGCGGGTCGGTGAAAACGCCCGTGAGCGCGGAAGCAGCGGCAAGCTCGGGCGAAACGAGATAAACCTGTCCGTCCTTTGTGCCGGAGCGTCCCTCAAAGTTGCGGTTGAATGTCCGCAGCGAGATGCCGCCGGAGTTGGGCGACTGTCCCATGCCGATGCAAGGCCCGCACGCAGATTCGAGGATTCTTGCGCCCGTGTCGATCATATCCGCGAGCAGTCCGCTCTGTGCCATCATATTCAGCACCTGCTTTGAGCCGGGCGCGATGGAGAGCGAAACATCGGGATGCACGGTTTTTCCTTTGAGAATATGCGCAACCTTCATCATATCCATCAGCGAGGAGTTGGTGCAGGAGCCGATGCAGACCTGATCGATTTTCATGCCGGAGAGTGCCGACGCGGTTTTGATGCTGTCGGGGGAATGCGGACAGGCTGCGAGCGGTTCGAGCGTGGAAAGGTCGATTTCGACCACCTCGTCATATACCGCGTCGTCGTCTGCGGAAAGCGCAGCCCAGACATCCGCTCTGCCCTGTGCTTTGAGGAAGGATAAGGTTTCTTCGTCCGACGGGAAAACAGAGGTGGTCGCGCCAAGCTCCGCGCCCATGTTGGTGATCGTCGCGCGCTCGGGCACAGTCAGCGTTTTCACGCCCGCACCGCAGTATTCGATGACTTTTCCCACGCCGCCCTTCACGGTGAGCCTGCGCAGAACTTCCAGAATCACGTCCTTCGCCGCCACCCAAGGGGAAAGCGCGCCGGTCAGCGCAACTTTCACAATTTTTGGATAGGTGATATAATAAGCGCCGCCGCCCATCGCCACGGCAACGTCCAGTCCGCCCGCGCCGATTGCAATCATGCCGATGCCGCCGCCGGTGGGGGTGTGGCTGTCCGAGCCGATGAGGGTTTTTCCCGGTGCGCCGAAGCGCTCAAGGTGAACCTGATGACAGATGCCGTTGCCCGGCCGCGAGAAATAAATGCCGTGCTTTTTCGCCACCGAGCCGATGAAGCGGTGGTCGTCCGCGTTTTCAAAACCCGACTGGAGAGTGTTGTGGTCGATGTATGCAACCGAGCGTTCGGTTTTCACGCGCGGCACACCCATCGCCTCGAATTCGAGGTAAGCCATCGTGCCGGTCGCGTCCTGCGTCAGTGTTTGGTCAATGCGGATGCCGATTTCCGTGCCCTTTGTAAATTCGCCGTCAACCAGATGCGCTTTGAGAATTTTTTCGGTTAAAGTCAATCCCATCTTGAAAATTCCTTTCGCCATTCTTTTTAATTTTATAACACCTTATAGTTTACCGCAAAACCGCCGTTTTGTCAAGGAAATAACAATCCAGCCCGCCGATTTCAGACGAACGCTCTGTAATCGATAAAAATCGCTTCTTAAAATCGGGAATTATGAACAAAACATGGGCTTGCGGTAAAAACAGACTTGCGTAAAACGGAGGACATTTTGATGAAAAATCCCGAATTTTCGCGGTTTTAGGCGTGGCTTTACATTAAGTTTACATTATCGACAAAAAAATAACAAGCAATGATTCGCTGTTTTAACTATAATAAACGGGTAACAGATGAGAGGGGTGGCTCCAATAGGGGCTGCTTTTTTCTTTTTCCGGAAAAAAATCTTCCGTTTTTAGCGCGCTGACACAAGATTATCACAATGACGCTGTATAATTCTGTTCAAAGGGGCAATCCTATCAGCAGACGGCTTTGCTTCACCAATCAGAGCGCAAGCTTTTCTTGGCGGAGCAATCGAACGCGATGCCCGAACGGGCGGAAAGTACGGTGGTTTCTGATGAAAAACACGGATGAAAAAAACGCGGCGACGCTGTGCATCATAAGCGGCGGAATGCTTGCCGTTCTGCTGATTGTATCGATCTTCGAGCGCATCGGCTGGTTCTTATAAATCTTGCTCTCCAACTCTTTCTTCATAAATATTGGGCAGACCCGCTTTCGCAAGAAGGCGGGTTTTGCTGTCCGTAGCAAATAAAAAGCCGGCACAAACGTACCGGCTTGGGGTTATTGCGCGTTTTGGGCGTTTTCGAGGATATCTGCCTGAACTTTTTCAAAAACATCCATGCCTTGTTCGTATTTTTCGTTCAACTCTTTTTCGTCGGTCATCAGCGTGGCGCTTACCTTGCGCATACCGAGCACCATATCGGCGGGCATTTCCGCCCAGTTGAGTTTTTCTCTGAGCATCGGGCAGTCAAACTTCAGCCCCTCTGCGGTGATCATCGGGTTTTGCGGAAACCGCACGGTCAGGTCGTCTAAGCTGGAAACAAGTAGATCGTCGGTCAGCGGGTCTGTGAGGAACAGCACCGCGTCGCCGGACATGATCAGCGTGGAAAGCTTCGTGCTGTTGGTCTGGTAGGTATTTGCGTCAAGGCGGGGATTGACGGGGACGTTGTATGCTGCCACAACAACCTTGCCGTCGCCGTTGAGATCCGTAGCATAAGGCGTAAAGAACGCCTCCAGATCGTCTAAGCGCAGCCCGAGCCCGTTGTCGGTCGTGACGATGATTTTCAGATCCGGCTCAACCTTTGTCGCCGTGTCATATACAAAATACCCGATCAGCCCGCCGAACAGAACAATCACCAGCGTGATGACCTTGTGATGATACCAGAAGTTCGCAAGCTGCTGGCGCTTGTTCATCTTTTTCAGCGGCTCGTCAGGCGCTTCGCGCACAAGCTCCGCTTCGTCCTCCTCAATCACGCCCTGCTTGAGCTTCATCAGCTCGATTTTTTCCTGCGCAAGCTGCTTCTGCCGCGCCGCAGCTTCTTCCCGCGCGGCTTTTTTGCGCGCGTCCGCGTCGTCGTGCAATGCCTGCGCGCAGGCGGCTTCCTCCTCCATATGGCGGCGGGCGAGCGCCTGCTCATAGGCGAAATCCTCCTCCGGCACAAGGGGTGTGGTTTTTTCGTGGGGATCGTTTTTCTCGTTCATTGCTTCGCTCCTTAAAAGGTTTACGGGTCGTATCCGAATCATTATACCGGCGCAGTGTGACAATGCTGTGAAAAAATGCGCACGGCGAAAAATATTCTTGTGCGGCGCTGAGAAATGTGCTATAATAAAAAACGTGATACAGAACAAAACACACCCGCGGCTTGCCGCAGGAAAGGAATCGGTATGAAAGAATGGATTCTCGGAACAACCTATGAATGCACCGCGGCGGTCACCGCCGATCAACTTGCCTCATCTGTGAAAAGCGGCACTGCCGATGTGTTCGCAACCCCCGCGCTGGCAGCACTCCTCGAACAGGCGGCAATGCTTTGTATGGCGCAGTTTCTGGAGGGCGACGAAACGAGCGTGGGAACGGCGCTTTCGATTACCCACGACGCGGCAACCCCGCTTGGGATGCTTGTTACCGCCCGCGCGGAGCTGGTCGCCGCCGAGGGCAGACGCGCGGAATTCAAGCTGGAAGCGCATGACGAATGCGAGCGGATTTCCGCCGGAACGCACACGCGCTTTGTGGTTTTTCAAACCCGCTTTCAACAGAAGTGTGACGCGAAAAAACAGGGTTAGCTTTTCGTTTTCCGAAAAACATACAGCTTGCTGATGATATAATTGAGCACAAGCACAACCACCTGCGCAAGGATTTTTACCGGCATTTCAGAAAAGCCCAGCCATGTGACGAAAACGCCGAGGATCGCCGTTTCGATGAGCAGGGTCAGAAGCCGCCCCGCGTAGAAATTAACCCCCTGCACAAGAAATTCACGCGCGGTTTTCACCGGCGACTGGAACACCCAGATGCGGTTGGTCCAGAACGCAAACGTCACCGCGAAAATCCAGGAGATGACATTGGCGATAAGCTCATTCAACCCGATGACGCCGTCGGCGAAAAACCAGAAGCTGCCGATGCCCACCACGGTCGTCAGCCCGCCGAAGAACAGATACATCAGCACGCTCTTGTTGCTCCGGTAAAACGGTTCGAGCTTCCGGAAGGGCTTGAGCATCATCAGCCGGTCGAAGATATCGGGAGCGGGGACTTGGCTTTCGGGCGCGGTATCGGTTTGCATGGCGAACATCCCTTCACATGGTTTCCAAAGAATTATTATAACGCATCCGCGCGGGAATTGCAAGACTTCCGCGCGAATTTTGCGGGCGGGCCTTCCGCCGGAGGACACGGACATGAAGAAAATCGAGAAATTATCCCGCTGGCTGAACATCGTCGGCTGTGCGGTGGTGCTGCTTGCCGGCATCGCGGCGGCGGTGCTCGAGGCGGAGGAAGCACTGCCGACCTCGTCGATGATGGGCTTCGGCATTGTTTACGCGCTGTTTATGGCGGCGGCAATCGGCGCGGCGGTCTGCGCGGGGATTTCTGCGGCAAAAAACATGGACACCGACCGCGGATTCACCGAAGCGGTGCGGGCGTGTATGCTCGTGCTGGCGGTCTGCCTGATGGGTGCGGCGTGGAAAACCTTTGCCGCGCTGTTTCTGTTCGGCGCAAAACGCATCGACGCCGCCGAACGCCTGACCGGCACATCCTACGACGATTTTTTTAAAACACAGTTCGGCGAGTGGGGTGCGATGCTCGGCGGCGGGTTTGTGTTTGTCATGCTGGCAGTGATGTCCATTGCAGCCCTCCGGCGGCGCGGACGGTAACAGGCAACGCCCTCTTGCCAGCTTTTATCACAGTTTGAAAGCGCGTTCTGAAAAACAGGGCGCGCTTTTGTTTTTTGTAAAAAAATCCGCCGGAGCGCTGCGAAAACTATTGAAATTGCCGGAAGAATCGTGTATAATATCTGTATTGTGCGGTTTTGCGCTTTAAAGCTTCGCCGCTTTGGCGGTTTAACCGGAATGCCTTAACAAATTAAACGGGGGAACAGTATGTATTTTTATCAGAAAGATATCGAAACCATGCCGCGGAACAGTCTGGAGGCGCTTCAGGTTGAGCGGATGCGGTGGACGGTGCAGTATTGCATCGACCATGTGCCGTTTTATGCGAAGCGCCTTGCCGAGGCGGGCATCACGGCGGACAAGATCAAGTCGCTTGACGACATCCGGTACATACCGCTGACGACGAAAGCGGATCTGCGCGACAATTATCCGTTCGGGCTGTTTGCGCAGCCGATGAAAAAAATCGTGCGCATCCATGCTTCAAGCGGCACGACCGGCAAGCCGACGGTTGTTGGCTACACCGCGAAGGACGTTGATGTCTGGGGCGACTGCGTGGCGCGCTTCTGCGCGGCGGTGGGTGCGTCGGATGAAACGGTGGTGCAGATTTCCTTCGGCTACGGCTTGTTCACGGGGGCGCTTGGACTTCATTACGGGCTCGAAAAAGCTCGGCGCAACGATCATCCCGACTTCAAGCGGCAACACCGAAAAGCAGATTATGCTCATGCAGGATTTTCAAACCAACACGCTGGTTTCCACGCCGTCCTATGCGCAGTGCATTGGCGAAACCGCGCGGGAGATGGGTGTGCTGGACAAAATCAACATCAAGCTTGGCTTGTTCGGCTCGGAGGGCTGTACACCCGAAATGCGCGGTCAGATTGAGAAAACCCTCGGCTGCTTTGCCACGGACAACTACGGCATGAGCGAGCTGATGGGACCGGGCGTGTCCGGCGAATGTATGGAGCGCGACGGGATGCACATCAACGAGGATTACTTCTACGCCGAAATCATCGACCCCGAAACCGGCGAGGTTCTCCCGCGCGGTTCGCAGGGCGAGCTTGTCATCACGCCCCTGCTCAAGAGGGCATCCCCCTCCTGCGCTACCGCACCAAGGACATCACCAGCCTCAACTACGACACCTGCGCGTGCGGGCGCACCTTTGCGCGCATGGCAAAACCGACGGGGCGCAGCGACGATATGCTCAAAATTCGCGGCGTGAACGTATTCCCCTCGCAGATTGAAAGCGTGCTGATGGGATTTGCGGAAATCGCGCCCCATTATCAGCTTGTCGTTACGCGCGAGGGCTATGCGGACGTGCTCGAGGTAAAAGTCGAGCTGAACGAAGCGAGTATGTTCCTGATTGAGAATTATCCCAAGCTGGAGGATTTGCGCGCACGGATTCACCACGGCTTAAAAACGGTGCTGGGTATCAGCACGAAGGTGACGCTTGCCGACCACAAGTCGCTGCAGCGCTTCCAGGGCAAAGCCCAGCGGGTGCTGGATCTGCGCAACAAATAAAGATAGAAAAAGCCCCGCTCCCAAGCAGAAGCGGGGCTTTGCCGCTTAAACTTACGCAAACGACAGTTTATTCAAGATGCGCGCCAAACCACGGGTGCAGATTGCGCGGTGCAGAGGTCTTTGATACAGTGAACCATCATATCTCGAGGCAGTACAAATGTTATAGGAGGAAACCTCATGGAACTCAATGATCAGTTTTTTGAAGATTTAAATGACAAATGTAAAAGCTTATTTCACCAATATGGGAAAGTCGATTTAAAAAGCTTTGACACTGATGGATTAAGCACATTTTATGGTAAGGGCTTCGATACCTACAGCAATGGGATATTGCGGCATATGGAAGCAGGAAAATGCTTGTACAAAAAGCTGTTGCCCAGTTTGAGGAATGGTGCTAATCAAGACGACTACGAACGCTATTATCTGAATGATAGAAAAAGCTGGTGATGTCCGCCTTTATTATGTCTGATTGTGAAAAACAGGTCACCCTGTATACTGACAATTGTTTTCGTGTCATATATTGGGTTTCTGGGAACAATATTAAGATTAGCAAAATTGATATTTCATCCTATGACGCAAATGGAAATTGCATCAGTTATGAATCCTTTAGCAAGTGGTTCAAACCGCCCTTTAGCATTAAAATTAACGGCGAATATTACGAATACCAGAATAACCGAATGATTTCAGCATTAAAAATTCAGGAGTTCGATACGGGTCACCCGCCTTTTCACAATCAATACTATCAGTATGCTCCCAAATTGATTACGAATCCAGAAGTTTTTGATTATGAGTTTTTCTATGATGATCCATCAGAAGTGAAATGCAAACAGATCCACCGGCATTCGCTTGACAGATTTAATGAAAGAACCCTAATCCTCAAGAAGGCGGAGATTGATAAATTACGGTCATATGGGGTTACGTGTTTCGGCTAGAAAGCGTTTCATCTCACCATATCACAACAAAATCCCCGCTCCCAAACGAAGCGGGGATTCAAACTATCCAAAAACCCGCCGCAGCGGCTCTAACATCTGACCTCTAACTTCTAACCTCTAAATCAGGAACATACTCCTCGTTGTCAAGCACATAGTCCAGCACCTTCGAGTAGAACGCGCCGGGGTTCATCTCGATTTTTGAGCGGATGAGATCCGCCTGTTCGCGGTCGGGGGCGAACAGCTGCAGCGCCATCAGCGTGATGCCGCCGTCGCCGCATTCACAGCTTACCGTAAAGCCCGGCGGTGTGCTTTCTACGGACATCGTCACATTGCGCTCGTTTTTCAGCTTTGCGAAAAAACGCAGTCCGGCGGCAAGGATTTTGTCCGAAAGCTTTTCGGAACGATTTTCTTGAATTCCTCCGCGCCCAGCTTCCCGAAATCGGTCAGCACGTAATAGCTTGTCCCATCAATTTCCGTCAGCGCCAGCACACCGTTGTCAAGCATATCCGCAATCGCTTCGGTATAGAGAAAATAATTCGCCACACCGCTGCCCGCAGTGATTTCGTTGAGCTGTTTGGGCGTGATGGGGCGGTCGAGCTGGTTTAAAAAATAGCCGAGCAGGATTTTCACCGCGTAGGCATCCTGTAAATTGAGCATATTCGGGGTAATATAACGGTCGTATCTGCTTTCCAAAATCGTTCCTCGCGTCCTTAGAAATTAGGGTAATCCAGCATATGGGAGAGGACTGCCAGCGCGACGGCGGCTTCCACCACCGGCACGGCGCGCGGAACGACACAGGGGTCGTGCCTGCCCTTGATTTCGATGGTGTCGTTTTTCAGCTCCGTCATATCGACGGTTTCCTGCGGTCTGGCGATGGAGGGCGTGGGCTTGAACGCCGCGCGCAGGGTAATGGGCATACCGGAGGAAATGCCGCCCAGAATCCCGCCGTGGTGGTTGGTGCGGGTGACGACGTGCCCCTTGTCGTTGACATAGAACTCGTCGTTGTTCTCGCTGCCGAGCATTTTTGCGGAATTGAAGCCCGCGCCGAATTCCAGCCCCTTCACGGCGGGAATGCCGAACACAAGCTGTGCGATGCTGTTTTCGAGCCCGTCAAAAATCGGCGAGCCGATGCCGGCGGGGATGTTCACCGCGATACATTCCACCACGCCGCCCACGGAATCAAGCGAAGCACCCGCTTTGATAATATCGGCTTTCATTTGCGCGCCTTTTTTGTCGTTGAGAACCGGAAAGTCTTTTTTGCGCAGCGCGACGAGCTCCTCGCGCGTTGTGGCAATCGGGTCAAACGTGTCATCCTTGATTTTGTGAACTTCTAAAATATGCGCGCCGACGTAGATGCCGCGCTTTTCAAGAATCTGCGCCGCCACAGCACCCGCAAAGCACAGCGGAGCGGTCAGCCGACCGGAGAAATGCCCGCCGCCGCGCACATCGTTAAACCCACGGTAGCGCATTGCGCCCGTGTAGTCCGCGTGACCGGGGCGCGCCAAAAGCTGAACATTGTTATAATCCTGCGAGCGCGTGTCGGTGTTCGGGATGAACGCGCAAAGCGGTGTGCCGGTGGTTTTGCCGTTTAAAAAGCCGGACATCATCTGCGGCATATCCGTTTCGCGGCGCTGGGTCGAGGTTTTGTCGCTTTTCGGGGCGCGGCGCGCCATGAAAGCCAACAGCTTGTCCATATCAATGTGTTCCCCGGGCGGGAGGTTGTCGAGCACCACGCCGATTGCCGGCCCGTGGCTTTCGCCGAAGATTTGTACCGAGATTTTGCCGTTCCAGATGGATGACATATAGGTAGCCTCCTTGTAGGGGTTAGGGGTTAGGGAATAGGATGTTCGCGCCGAGGGCTTTGAGATCGTCGAAGAAGTTCGGGTAGCTCTTGTCCACGCACTGTGCGCCGGTGATGGTGATGGGGGAAAGGCTTCTCGTGGCGGCAATTGCCATTGCCATCGGGATGCGGTGGTCGTTGAACGCGTCCACTGTGCCGCCGGTCAGGGCGGGAACACCCACGATGACAAGCCGGTCGGGGTAAGCCGTTACGTTTCCGCCGACGGCATTCAGACAAGTCGTCATCGCCTCGAGCCGGTCGCATTCCTTAATCCGCAGACGCGCGACGTTGGTGATCTCCGAAATGCCCTCGCAGAAGCTCGCCAGCACCGCTAAAATCGGCACTAAGTCCGGCGTATCGGAGCAATCGCAGGTGAATGCGCGCAGGCGGTTTTTGCCCTCATTCTTATTATAAACAATTTCCTCGCAGATTTCAAGGATTTTCATGTCACCTTGTGCGCTTTTTTTCTGCAAACCCAAAATTTCCACCGCAGAGCCGAGCGCATTCGCCACACAAAAGAATGCCGCCTGCGAATAATCGCCCTCCACCGTACAGTCACACGGCACATATTGTTGGTTTCCGGCGACAAAATAACCATATTCTGTTTCCTGCACTGCGATGCCGAACTGTTTTAAGCAATCGATTGTGATATCCACATAGGGCTTTGACTCGAGCCGTCCGTCAATCAGAATCCGCGAATCGCCGTCAAGCATGGGCAGTGCAAACAGCAGTCCCGTGACGAACTGGGAGGACACTGCGGGAGCAATTTTATAGTCGCCGGCGGTTAGTTTTCCGGAAATAGAAAACATCCCGTCCGGAATCTGAGTAAAGTTTATTCCCTTTACAGTCATGGCATCCACATAGGGTGTGATGGGTCGCTCGGGGAGCTTTCCATGCCCGTAAAACGCGGTATTTACGCCAAATTGCGCACAAATGGGAACGAGAAAGCGGAGGGCAGAACCGGACTCTCCACAGTCGATTGCACAGGTATCCGGCGACAAGGCAATTCCCTTTACAGCGACAGAATCCGCATTTTCTTCAATGTCCGCACCGAGTGCGCGCATCGCGTTGATTGTGGCGCGGATGTCCTTGGAATATGCCACATTTTTGATCACCGACGTCCCGTTTGTGAGTGCCGCGGCGATGATGAGGCGGTGTGCGACGCTTTTCGACGGTGGGATTACCACGCGTCCGGTGAGTGTGCCTTGCGAAATTGTTACGTCCATCGTTTATCCTTTCAACGTTACGCCGAGCAGGCTGTAAAATTCCGGTACGGTGTATTTTTTGATAAAACCATCGCCGATTTCGCGCAGGAGAATGAGGTTGATGCCGCCGCTTTCGCATTTTTTGTCGTTCAAACAAGCCGCAGCGAGTTCTGCGAGCGGAATGTCGGTGGCAGTCGGCAGCCCGTATTTTTCCAGACAAGCCGTAATTTGCGCCGCAGTTCCGGAAGTGGTGATGCCGGCTTGTTCGGTTAATCGCGTGATGACGCACATCCCGATTGCGACCGCGCGTCCGTGAGAAATCCCCGAGAAATGGTAATGTTTCTCGAGCGCGTGGCCGATGGTATGCCCGAAGTTGAGCAGCATTCGCTCTCCCTTGTCGGTTTCGTCGCGCTCAACAATGGTGGCTTTAATTTGCACGCAAGCGGTGATGATTTCCTCCATCCGTGCGGCAATGTCGCCGGTGTCAAGAAGGTCAAACAGCGCTTTGCTGCGGAAGCAACCGTATTTAATCACCTCGCTCATACCGTCCGCGTAAATATCAGCGGGCAAGCTGCCAAGCGTTGCGGTGTCGGCGATGACGCAAAGGGGTTGCTTGAACGCGCCGATGAGGTTTTTTCCGCCCTCGATGTTGACGGCTGTTTTCCCGCCGACGGAGGAATCGGTTTGCGCCAGAAGCGTGGTGGGAATTTGCACCACATCCACGCCGCGCAGGTAGGTTGCCGCCGCAAAGCCGGTCAGATCGCCCACCACGCCGCCGCCTAAAGCAATCAGCACATCGCTGCGGTTGATTTTGCGCACGGTGAGAAATTCATACAGTGCAAGCAGCACCGCGTGGGATTTCGACTGTTCTCCGGCGGGGAAAACGAACTCCTCATGCCGAATGCCGGCTTTGTCAAGTGATGCGGAAAGGGCATCCGCGTAGAGGGGGGCGACATTCGAATCACTTACAATGACGGCGGTGAAATCTGTTCGTCCCGCGGCGGTGCAAATTGTTTCGCCCGCTGTTTTGAGCAGACCCGCACCGATGTGAATTTGATAATCCGAGCTTGCGTGAAGCGTGATGGTTTGCATGGCAATGACCTCCGCTGTTAGGTTTTGGGGGTTAGGGGTTAGGAGATAGGGGGTTAGAAACCGGAATCGAGCGGGGTTCCCATGTAGGCGGCAAGGCCTTTGATTTTTTTCATGATATCGGCGAACTGGGCGGGGGTTAGGGACTGCGCGCCGTCGCTCCAAGCATTTTTGGGGTCGTTGTGAACCTCGATTATCAGCGCGTCCGCGCCCGCCGCAACGGAAGCAAGCGACATGGATTCCACCAAAGAAGTCAATCCCGTCGCATGGCTCGGGTCAACGACCGTCGGCAGATGCGAGAACTTTTTCAGCAGCGGAATGGCGGAGATGTCGAGCGTGTTGCGCGTTTCGGTTTCAAACGTGCGGATGCCGCGCTCGCAGAGCATGACGTTGCTGTTTCCGCCTGCCATGATGTATTCCGCGCTCATGAGCAGCTCCTGAATGGTGTTGGCAAGCCCGCGTTTGAGCAGAATCGGCTTATCGCAGTGTCCAAGCTCCTTGAGCATTTCAAAGTTCTGCATATTGCGCGCGCCGACCTGAATCACGTCTACGTCCGCGAATAAATTCAGATGCTCAAGCGACATAATTTCCGTTACAATCGGTAATCCCGTCACCTTTTTCGCCTGCAGCAGCAGCTCGATTCCGTCCGCGCGCAGCCCCTGAAACGCATAGGGAGAAGTCCGCGGCTTGAACGCACCGCCGCGCAGCATGGTAGCACCCGCTTCTTTGCAAGCAATCGCCGTGGTGATGATTTGCTCCTCGCACTCCACCGAGCAGGGTCCCGCGATGACGTTGAGCTTGCCGCCGCCGACCTTGCGCCCCATGACGTCGATCACGGTGTTGTCGGGGTGGAAGCGCCGATTGGCGTTCTTGTAAGGCTCCTGCACGCGCTTGACGCTGGCGACGATTTCCTTTGCCTGCACGCTTTCCATGTCGATTTTCGTGGTGTCGCCGATGAGTCCGATGATGCTGGCGCTTTCGCCGACAACGAGGTTGGTTTTTACGCCGAAGCCTGAAATCCATGTGAGCAGCTCGTTGACCTGCTGCTCCTTTGCGCCGTCCTTGAGAATGATTACCATAAAATAAACTCCCTTTCGCCTTGCGGCTGATTTTTTTCAGAAACAAAAAGTCCGCAGCCTTGTTCAAAAAGCTGCGGACAAATTCCCTTTTGCGGAAATCCGATGCTAAAAACTTGCGTTCTTATGCAGCTTTTTACACACGCCGAAAAATCCGAAGCTAAAAAAATAGCCCCAGAAAATAAAGTATGTAAAGACAGCCGCAAAAGCCAAAGTCAACATACGGATTTTCCTCTCAATTTTATACAACAAATTCAGTATACAATTCTGCGTGGGCGCTGTCAAGCGTTTTGCGCGAAAATTGTATTATTTCACAATTTTTTAACTTCCCAGCCGGATCATTTCGTCAATGCAAACCCGTGCCTTTGCGATGACCTCGTCGGTCATGCGGATTTCAAACGCCCTGCCGCTGTCAAGTCCGGCGAGGGATTTATAAACATCCGTGAGCGTGGTCAGCTTCATGTTCGGGCAGAGAATTTTCTTAGAAAGAATATAGAACTCCTTTTCGGGGTATTCATAAGAAAGATGCTCGGCGATGCTCATTTCCGTGCCGATGATGAATTCCTTCGCGTCGGAATTTTTCGCGAAATTCATAATCCCGCCCGTCGAGCCGACGTAGTCCGCTTTCGAAACAACTGCCGGAATGCACTCCGGATGCACAAGCACCAGCGCGTCGGGGTGCGCGGCTTTTGCTTTTTCGAGATCCGAAACCGTCACCGCCGCATGAACGGGGCAGCCGCCCTGCACAAGCTTGATGTCCTTTTCCGGCACGTTTTTTTTCACAAAGTCGCCTAAATTGCAGTCGGGAATGAACAGAATTTTATCCGCGTTAATTTTCCTGACAATCTGCACGGCGGTGGAGCTTGTCACGCACACGTCGCACTCCATTTTCAGCGCGGCGGTGGTGTTGATGTAAGCGACCACCACGCGGTCAGGCTCCTGTGCTTTCATATAGTGCAGCATTTCCGGGTCCAGCTGCTCCGCCATTGGGCAGCCGGCGGCGGGGTTGGCAAGAAAAACGCGCTTTTGGGGCGAGAGCATTTTTGCCGTTTCCGCCATGAAATGCACGCCGCAAAGCAGAATGTTTTTCGCCGTGCTTTTCTGCGCCGCAAGGCTTAGCTGAAACGAGTCGCCGGTAAAATCCGCAACCTCGATGATTTCACGCGCCTGATAGCTGTGGGCGAGGACAAAGGTGTCGGTTTCTTTTTTCAGCCGACTGATTTCCTGCTGGATGTTTTCTATCGTCATGAGAACCCTCCTTGGAAAAAGCTTTGGATTATATAGTGCTAGTGTCCGCCGTTTTCGCGGAAAAATCCGCGCGGTGCGGGTACTGTTCTGATTATAGCACAAATCCGCTTTTTCGTCAATCTTTTCGCGGGTGCGAATTCGCGCGACGGCAGGAAGAGCCGGCGGACGAGCAGTCAGCTTTGTTCGATGACGGCTTGCTCCGCATCGGTCTGAGCGTTCTTCAGCGCGGCGGCGCAGTCCTCCAGCGCCGGAATCAGCTGTGCGCAGGGCGTTCCGAGCAAGGTAGCGGAGAGCTTCTGCAAGTCCTCCGTCACATCGGTCACGCGGTTGAATAAGGCGCAGTAAGGTTTTTTGTAGTCGGTCATTTTAATCACTCCTTTATTATATTATGCCACTAATTGAGCCGGAAGTCAATGGCTCAATATGAGCCATTGTATAATTTTTTTAGGTGATAACAAATGATTTACGAACGCATTCGAAATCTCCGCGAGGACAGCGATACAACGCAGCAAACAATGGCAGACTGGCTTTATATCAATCGAAGAACCTACTCCAGTTACGAAACTGGTGTGCGGCAGATCCCGCTCGATATGCTGGCAAAGCTGGCGGACATTTATGACACCAGTGTGGATTACCTGATGGGCAGAACCGATGTAAAAAAGCCTTATCCGAAGTCCAAACGTCGGTTTTAATATGTGGTGATAAAATGTACCAACGCATCCGCGATTTGCGCGAGGACGCAGACCTAACGCAGACACAGGTCAGCCGCATTCTGGGCTGTTCCCGTCAGGCATACGGCGCGTATGAATTGGGACGGTGCGACACTCCAACCGGCGTACTGGTCACGCTTGCCATGCTGCACAAAACCAGCACGG
Source organism: Oscillospiraceae bacterium (assembly GCA_047602575.1). Taxonomy (GTDB): domain Bacteria; phylum Bacillota; class Clostridia; order Oscillospirales; family Ruminococcaceae; genus UBA1366. The sequence goes on along the minus strand of JASGGY010000003.1, from coordinate 765,103 downwards.
ATTTTTTGCTCGGACGGACGAATTTGAAAAAGCCTTATCTGCGGGAACAATCGCAAGCGATTTCAGGAAGGAAAATCATGTATCCACGCATCCGCAATTTGCGGGAGGACGCAGACCAGACACAGGCACAAGTTAGCCGTCTGCTCAACTGCTCCCAACAGGTTTACAGCAACTACGAGCTTGGTCAACGCGACATCCCGACGGACATCCTAAACGTGCTTGCACAGTTGCATAACACCAGCACGGATTATCTGCTCGGGTTGACGGGCGAGAAAAAGCCTTATCCAAGGCAGACAGGATGGTGACGGCATGGCAAAATTGGTCAGAATCAAACTTGAACAATACCTTGCCGAACAAGGAATCACGCGGTATGAGGTCGCGAAACGAACCGGCATCAAGTATCAGACGATTGACAACTACTATAAAAACCGCGTGGTACGCTTCGACGGCTATATCCTCGCGCGGATTTGTGAGAGCCTGCATTGTGACATTTCGGATCTTCTGGAATGCGTGGAGGAATAGCGGGATGATTTACGAACGCATTCGCAATCTCCGCGAGGACAGCGACACAACGCAGCAAGCACTGGCAGACCGGCTTTACATTAACCGCAGTACCTACTCCAGCTACGAAACTGGTGCGCGGCAGATCCCGCTCGATATGCTGACAAAGCTTGCGGATATTTACGACACCAGCGTGGATTATCTGATGGGCAGAACCGATGTGAAAAAGCCTTATCCCAAGCGCAACCTACGTCGTTGAGAAACAAAAACCGCCGGACAGCACCGGCGGTTTTTTGCGCGCATTTGCCGCCCGCTTTTTTTCGTGCCTTGACAAATCACGTCAGCGGGAGTAAAATAAACGGAGTGGAAAGAGGGCTATAGAAAGATGATAACCAATATGACCGAGGGCAAGGCTTCCCGTGTCCTTTTAAGATTCGCCCTGCCGATGCTGCTCAGTGTGCTGTTTCAACAGTTTTACAGCATCGCCGACAGCGTGATCGCAGGACGCTTTATCGGCGCGGACGCGCTCGCGGCGGTGGGGGCTTCTTATCCGGTGACGATGATTTTCATGTCCGTGGCAAGCGGACTGAGCATCGGTATCAGTGTGGTGGTGTCGCGCTTGTTCGGCGGGGCGCGTATCGGCGAGATGAAAACCTGCGTGAGTACGGCGCTTGTGACCGCTGGAACGACCGCGTTGGTAATGACTGCGGCGGGTGTGCTGTTCTGTCGGAAAATCCTGCGGCTGCTTGACACACCGGAAAAAATCATGGGCGATTCCGCGCTGTTCCTTGGGGTGTTCGTTTTAGGACTGCTGTTTCTGATGCTCTATAATGCCTGCAACGGCATTTTTACCGCGCTGGGCGACTCCAGAACGCCGCTATTTTTCCTCATCGCCTCGTCGGTGGGAAATGTCCTGCTTGACCTGCTGTTCGTGGGGGTTGTCGGCATGGGCGTGGCGGGGGTTGCGTGGGCGACGTTTATCGCGCAGGGCGTTTGCTCGGTGCTGTCATTTTTCACGCTGCTGCGCCGGCTGCGCAGGATGGAAAATGACGAACTGCCTGACCGTTTCTCCGCGCAGATGCTCAATCGCATCTCGCGCATCGCGATCCCGAGCATCCTGCAATCGAGCTTTGTGTCGGTGGGAAACCTCTTTATCCAGACCCGCATCAACAGCTTCGGCACGGATGTCATCGCGGGCTTTTCCGCCGCGCTCAAGATCAACACCCTGACGCTTATGTGCTTCGGCATGGTGTCCAACGCCGTGTCGAGCTTCACCGCCCAAAACCTTGGCGCGGGAAAGCCCGCACGTGTGCGCGAGGGAACGCGCGCGTCGATGAAAATCGCATTCCTGATCGGCATTCCCTTTGCGGCGGCGACGTTCTTTTTCGGCAAGCCCCTCACCGGACTGTTTCTTGACGGTGATAACGAAGCGATCCTGAATGTGGGCGGAACGTTTCTTCATATCGTCGCACCCTTCTATCTGGCGATTTTAATAAAAATCGTACTGGACGGCGTTCTGCGCGGGGCGGGGATCATGAATTTGTTCATGATCGCCACGCTTGCGGATCTGGTGCTGCGGGTGGCGTTTGCGTTTATTCTGTCGTCGTTTCTGCGCGAAACGGGCATCTGGCTGTCGTGGCCGGTGGGCTGGGTGACGGCGATGGTGCTGACGGTGTCGTTCTATTTCGCGAGCATGAAGAAAATCGCCCTGCCGGAAGCATAATTTGACCGCCGGTGTGCGGCTTCTGAAAAAAAATCGGAAAATTGAATAAACCCCCTTGACTATTTTTCCGGAATATTGTATAATGAGAATGCAAATCGGCTCGGCGAGCTTTTAACGGCATAGCGCAAATTCGTTACTGACAGAGGCAATCCATCTTGTTGCTGCCTGCGGGTACCAAACAAGGAGAACCTTCACGAATCACCGTTTGTGTATGCTTTCGCCAACCGGCTCTGTCAAAGGTGGCAAAGGGAGGGAATAGAAATGGCAGAAATCCGTGTCGGTAAAAACGAGACGCTCGATACGGCACTCAAGCGCTTCAAAAGAAGCTGCGCGAAAGATGGCGTAATCGCCGAAGTTCGAAAAAGAGAGCACTACGAGAAACCTTCGGTTAAACGCAAGAAGAAATCCGAAGCTGCGCGTAAACGTAAATTCTAATCAACAAAGAAAGCGGGCAGTGTTGTCCGCTTTTGTTTTATCCCAATTTAAGCCGCGCCGCTTTTTCGGCCGGCTGAAAGGAACCCCGAACGATGTTATTTTCTCCGGAATTCCTGTTTCAACGCGCGGCGGACATCACGCCGCAGTTTTTAAAAAGCCGTGGGATACGCGGGCTGATTCTTGACCTTGACAACACCTTGACCACCCACAACAACCCCGTCCCCCCGCCGGAAATCCCCGCGTGGATTGCGCGGCTGAAGGCGGCGGGCATCGCGGTGATGATTGTGTCAAACAATTCGCGCGTGCGCGTCACTCCATTTGCGCAGCAGCTCGGGCTTGATTTTATCCCGCGCGGGTGCAAGCCGCTTCCGATCGGGATGCGCAGGGCAGCTAAAAAGATGGGGCTTACCCGCCGGCAGGTTGCCGCGGTGGGGGATCAGCTTTTTACCGACATTCTGGGCGCGAAGCTCGGCGGGATGCACGGGATATTCGTTTTCCCGATGGCGGCGGAAAAAGGACCGGTGTTCCGGTTCAAGCGCCTGCTCGAAAAGCCGATTCTGCGCGGCAAAAAGCTGACGGACGCAGACTGCAATTAACGCAAAAGGCAATGAAACGATGCGGTGAAAGGATGTGTTTTTTATGATGGATGTCAAGAAGATTTCTGTGATCAACGGACCGAACCTCAACCTGCTGGGCGAGCGGGAAACCGGCATTTATGGCGGCGAGGATTTAGAGGACATTAACGCCGAAATCGAGCTGCGCGCGCAGGCGGTCGGGCTGTCCTGCGATTTCTTTCAGTCAAGCTGTGAGGGCGCGATCATCGATAAGCTCCACGCGGTGCGCAAATCCTGCTTCGGCGTGATCCTCAACGCGGGCGCGTACACGCATTACAGCATCGCCATCCGCGACGCGATCGCCGCAATCAAAATCCCGGTGATCGAGGTGCATCTGAGCAACATTCACGCGCGGGATGAATTCCGGCACAAGTCGGTCATCGCGCCCGTGTGCAAGGGGCAGATTTCCGGGTTCGGTAAGGTCAGCTATTTCTGCGCGCTGACAGCGCTGTCCGAGCTGCTCAACAGCCGCTGATGAACCGGCTGGAGCGGCTGCGCGCGGCAGTTCCCACAGCGGCGGACTGCTTTTTGATCACCGACGCGGTGAACCGCCGCTATTTCACGGGGATGAAGTCCTCCGCGGGAACGCTTGCGGTGTTCCGCGACGCGGCGTATCTGATCATCGACGGGCGGTATTATGAAAAGGCGAAAAGTAGCGTGACCGGCTGCGAGGTCGTGCTGCAAAAAAAGCTGTATGACCAGCTTGGTGTTCTGTTTTCGCGCCATAATACCAGACGCGCGGCGGTGGAAATTGACACCGTAACCCTGCGCGAATGCGCGGCGCTGAAAAAAGAGCTGCCGGTGAAGCTGTCCGACGGCGGGGAATTGAGCGATGTGATTAACGCCATGCGCATGATAAAAACGCCGGAGGAAATCGCGCACATCACTGCCGCGCAGCGCATTGCCGAGCGGGCGTTTGCAGCGCTTCTGCCGGAAATCCGCGCGGGCGTGACGGAGCGCGCGCTTGCGCTGAAGCTTGATTTTCTGATGCTGTCCGGCGGTGCGGAGGCGCTGTCGTTTGACACCATCGCCCTGACCGGTGCTGCAACCTCGATGCCGCACGGCGTGCCGTCGGAGCGGGTTGTTAAAAACGGCGACTTTGTGCTACTTGACTTCGGCGCGGTGGTGAACGGCTATCACAGCGACATGACCAGAACCGTCTGCGCGGGCGAGCCGACGGAGAAAATGCGCGCGGTTTATGACACCGTGCTTGCGGCGCAGGAAGCGGGGCTGGCAGCGGTGCGCGCGGGTGTTTGTGCCGGCGACGCGGACAAAGCCGCTCGCGACGTGATCGCGAAAGCCGGCTGGGGCGACTGCTTCGGGCATTCCCTTGGGCACGGCGTGGGGCTGGAAATTCACGAAGCGCCCAATTTAACGCCGGCAGGAAAAGCCGTTCTCGCGCCCGGGATGGTTGTTACGGTTGAGCCGGGGATTTATCTGCCCAAAGAATTTGGTGTGCGCATCGAGGATTTCGTCGTTGTGACCGAAACGGGTGGTGAAAATTTGACACTCTGCCCGAAGGAATTGCTTTGCCTTAATTCATAAAAAGTTCAGAAATGCCCCGTTGACAAACGCAACGCGGGGTGGTATAGTAAGTTTACTGTATAGTTTGAAATGCGACGATAGGAAACAAAGCTTTTTGACAGGCGCAGAGAACTGCCGGACGGTGCGAGGCAGAGCTGAAGAAAAAGCGATAACTCATCCTTCAGCAGTTGTGCCGAACATGGTTTTTACCAGTAAGCGCAGACGGTTCTCCCGTTACAGAGAAGCACATTGTTGGATGTGTGAAGATAAGCAGCGCCGGTTTTGCCGGAATTGTTTATGAACAAGAGTGGTACCGCGGGTAATTTATGCTCGCCTCTTTTAACCGAAAGAGGCGGGCTTTTTATTTTTGCGGCGCATGGAAAACATATAGAATTTTTTTAGCGGAAAGCATGACTTTCCGGGAAGGACGGAATCCTATGAAAAACGCGGACAAATACACAAGGGGCTACTTCATGCCGCCGGTTGAATCGCTGAAGTGGACAAAAAAGGAGTACATCGACAAAGCGCCGGTCTGGTGCTCGGTGGATCTGCGCGACGGCAACCAGGCGCTCATTATTCCGATGAGCTTAGAGGAGAAGCTGGAGTTCTTCAAGCACCTCGTCAGAATCGGCTTCAAGGAAATCGAAATCGGCTTTCCCGCCGCGTCGGATACCGAATATGAATTCTGCCGCCGTCTGATCGAGGACAATCTCATCCCCGACGATGTGGCGATTCAGGTTTTAACCCAGTCGCGTGAGCATATCATCAAGCGGACCTTTGAGGCGCTCGCCGGCGCAAAAAATGCGATTGTGCATCTGTATAATTCCACCAGCGTGGCGCAGCGCGAGCAGGTGTTCCGCAAGAGCCGGCAGGAGATCATCGACATCGCCGTCACCGGCGCAAAGCTGCTCAGCGAATACCGCGAAAAAACACCCGGCAATTTCCGCTTTGAGTATTCGCCGGAAAGCTTTACCGGTACGGAGATGGATTTCGCGCTGGATATCTGCAACGCCGTCATCGACGTCTGGAAGCCCACGCCGGACGACAAGGTCATCATCAACCTCCCCGTTACGGTTCAGGTTTCCATGCCTCACGTTTACGCAAGCCAGATCGAGTATATGTGCGACAACCTTAACCGCCGCGACAGTCTGCTCGTTTCGCTCCACCCCCACAACGATCGTGGTTGCGGCGTGGCAGACAGCGAAATGGGATTACTCGCGGGCGCTGACCGCATCGAGGGAACGCTTTTCGGCAACGGCGAGCGCACCGGCAACGTGGACATCGTGACCCTTGCCATGAATCTGTACACCCACGGCATTGACCCGGGGCTGGATTTTACCGATATCCCCGCGTTGGTGGAGGTCTATGAGCGTGTCACCAGAATGAAGGTTTATGAGCGCACGCCCTATTCCGGCGCGCTTGTGTTCGCGGCGTTCTCCGGCTCGCATCAGGATGCCATTGCCAAGGGCATGAAGTGGCGTGACGAAAAAGCCCCCGACCATTGGACTGTGCCGTATCTGCCGATCGACCCGAAGGACATCGGGCGCGAGTACGAGGGCGACGTGATCCGCATCAACAGCCAGTCCGGCAAGGGCGGCATCAGCTATATCTTAGAGCAGCAGTTCGGCTATAACCTGCCCGCGAAAATGCGCGAGGATTTCGGCTATGCGGTCAAGCGCGTGTCGGATCAGGCGCATAAGGAGCTTCTGCCCGACGAGATTCTGAGCATCTTCAAGGCAACCTATCTCAATAAAAAAACGCCGCTCGAGGTTGTGGAAGCGCATTATATCCAGCAACCGGATGAGCAGATTACCGCCTTTGTCACCGCGAAGCTCACCCCCGACGGCAAGGTCATCACCCATCAGGCAGACGGCAACGGACGCTTGGCGGCAGTCGCGAACGCCGTTGCCAACGCGCTGGGCAAGGACATCAACATCGTTACCTATCAGGAACACGCCCTCGAAAAAGGCTCGAAATCTCGCGCGGCGGCGTATGTGGGCATCGAAACCGGCGGCAAGGTATTCTGGGGTGCAGGTACGCACACCGACATCATCATGGCATCCGTCAACGCGTTGATTTCTGCGGTCAACAATATCACGGAATAACGATATTCAGCGAAGCCGCTCCGTAAATTCGGGGCGGCTTCTAAATTTAAGGCGGCTTTTTTGTCTGAAATGCACAAATCAGCGGAGAAAGCGAAAAAGCACTTGAAATCATTATCCGATGCGTGTATAATTAAGCTGGAATTCCGGTGCGGTAAAGTTGATTTTCAGCCGATTTTAGGCGGAATATTAAGCCGCGCCCCCACGAAAGGAAGATACTATGAAGCTGAAAAAAATTCTCGCGATGCTTTCCTCCGGCGTGCTTGCCGCAGCGATGCTCGGTGCCTGCGGATCGAGCGATTCCTCTGACGGTGATGCGTCGAAAGCCGGTACGACCGCGGCGACGACGACCACTGCAGTCACCACCGCCGCCGCACCCGCTTCCGCAACGCCGATTGACATTTCGCAGGGACCGACCGAAGCCATGTACACCCGCTCGGTGCTCAACGCGGGCGACACCACCAGACTGCAGGCAAAAATGAACGCCGCGCTTGCCGACAAAAAGCACATGACCAACATCGCGTTCATCGGCGGCTCGATCACACAGGGCTCGTCCGCTTCCACCGAAAATCAGTACACCAACCGCGTCATTGACTGGTGGGAGGACAACATCAGCATTTATGTTGCCCCGATTTACGCGGGCATCGGCGCAACGGATTCCTACATCGGCGTTCATCGCGTTGACGCGGATGTGCTTGCGAAAAACCCCGATATCATCTTCATCGAGTTTTCCGTCAACGACACCGACACGACGCTGAACAAGCTTACCTATGACAGCCTTGTGCGTAAGTGCCTAAACGCTGAAAATCACCCCGCCGTGGTGCTGGTCTGCATGACGCAGGACAACGGCACAAGCCTGCAGGAGGTTCATGCCGAAATCGGCAAGGCTTACAACCTGCCCATGATCAGCTATCACGACGCGATCATGCCGGAGATCCAGGCAGGCTCGCTTTCGTGGAAAAGCATTTCCGACGATAACATCCACCCCAACAACAACGGACACCCCGTTCTCGCCAAGCTCATCACCCATTATTTTGACGGCGTTCTGAGCGGCATTGATTCCACTGTCACCGAAGCACCCGCGTTCACCACGCCCGCTGTCACCGGCGATCTTTACGCAAACGCCACCATGGGCAACCAGAACACCGGCAATGTGACCGTCACCGACCGCGGGACGTTCACTGATGATGTGGCGTTCCAGACCTTTACCGGCGGGTGGGGAACCACTACGGGCGGCTCGATCAAATTCGAGGTCAACGCACGCAACATCGGCATGATTTACCTCGAGTCCATCAACGGCGACATGGGTGTCGCACAGGTCTATGTGGACGGCACACTCTCCAAAACCATTGACGCGGCGTTCCCCAACGGCTGGGGTAACTACGCACAGGGTGCAGAAGTCTACACCAGCTCCGCCGCCGCCAAGCACACCGTCGAGGTCAAAGTAACCGGCGACATCAAGGGCTTCCAGATCATCAGTCTACTGCTTTCGTAAGAACAAAAACCAGCTCCGCGGAGTCAAATTCCGCGGAGCTTTTTCTTGTTCTGCTTTATTTCGCTTGGAAGAAATACCAACCGTCGCCGAAGCTTTCGCGATTCCATGATTTCGTTTCGGACGGGCTTTTCATATAGTCCGGTTCGCCAGCGCTCGTGTAGACCAGCGCGAAGCTGTTGTCGCCGAAAGAATAGGTGATCCGATTGTCAGCGCACATGACGGAGGACACATACTGCCCGTCCACAAAGTCGGAAATTGTTCGGAACACCGTGAGGTTGTCACCGGAAAGCTGATCCTTGACCGTGCCGGCGACGCGGATTTGCCCCGAACCGGTCAGCTCGACGGTGCTGGAGGGATACTGCCCGACATAGTCCTGTAAAACGGTGTTGATCTGTTCAAAACCGGATTTGTTCGCCGAAAAGCCGTCGGAGAATTTCTGATCCCAATCGCTGGTGTTCGCGCGGGTGAAAAAGACAATCACCGCCGCGATGCCCGCCAGCAGCCCGATTCCTGCGCACAGCAGGACGAAGTTCCTTGTTTTGTGGATGCCCATTTTTTTACCGCCTTATATTTTAATGTTGACAAGCTTTGCGAAGGTTTCGTAAACGTGGGGATAATCGCGCTGGGTGCGGATCGGGCGGAACGCCATGTTCACAAAGCAGTGCGAGGTTTCGCAGACCGCGGAGATCGCCCTGCCCTGCGTGAGGTTGACGATTTCGTATTTCAGGCGGAATTTGCAGCCGTTGAATTCGGTGATCATGGGGTGGATTTCCACCTCGTCGTCGAAATGCACCGGACAGCGGTAGGTGCAGCTGACCGACACCACCGGAATGGTGATGCCCGCCTCTTCCAGACCGGTAAAGGGCAGGCTTGCCTGCTCCATCAGATCGACGCGCGCTTCCTCCAGCCAGCGGATGTAGTTGGAGTGATGCACGATTCCCATCTTGTCCGTTTCGTAATAAGCCGCCTTGCGCCTGAACGGGCGGATTACGCCGTTGTGATTATCCATGGTTCGTTTCCGGCTTCCTTTCTTTTGAAAATACATTTACTCTATTATAACGCAAACCCTGCGGTTTGTCAAACGCGCGGCTTTAAAAATCCTGCAAGTTGAAAATCTTGTCTTGCAAAATCCTCAGCTTTGTATTATAATAAGTAAAGATCATTTCTGGGTGAGGAAGGAGGCGGCGGGATGAAAAAAATGGTTCTGACCCTTTTGGCGGCAATGCTGCTTGCGGGCTGCGCGGATGACGGGCAGGTGGGCGTTTATGACGGCGCATCAACCGTCGGACTTGACAACGGCGATATTGCCGTCGCGCAGACGGATAGTTCCTATTCGTATCCGGAATTTCTCGACAGCGGCGCGCTGGGACTGTACGGCAGCGTGTCCTATACAAGCTTTGACGCGGCAGCCATGACGGCACAGGTCGCACAGCAGCCGTTCCCGGCGCTTAACTGCGTTTCGTATTTTACGGATTTAGAAGTTTATTCCTACCGCGACGCCGCCGGAAAATACGGCATCGCGACGGCGACGGGCGGAATCGCGCTGGAAGCGGCATATGACGGCATCGCGCTGGTTCGTCCGGATGTCCTTGCGCTGACCGACGGGAAAACCGTTTTTTATGTAAAATTTAACGCAAAGGGTGATCCGGTTGTCTTGCAGCCGCAGCCATGGTTTTTACAGACGGCGCACATCCGGATCAACACGGCAACCGACCAGAATGACAACACGGTGTATGATCTGTCGCTGCCCGACGGCAACAGCGCGGATGGTAAATACTGGGATGAAATTGAGGAACTCCCCGCCGACAGCATTACCCTTCCCGCGGGCGGCGGGAATAAGGCGAAAATCGCGCGCGCTTTTTCCCTTGTGCGCGGGGATACGCATTTTGTCATCACCTTTGACACCTGCTGCAATTTTACCGTCTATGACGGGTGCTATGCCTCAATTCACGTGCGCGTGGGCAGCCGGGCGGGAACGTGCTATGTGCTGGGCTACGACGATTTCCGTGCGCTGCAGGCCCTGATTGCAAGCTTCGGCGAAAAGCCCGTGGAGGAAGCCGAGCTGGCGGTGGACGAGATTGAGATTACCTTTTACAAAACCGGCAGCGCTACCGACGCGGATAAAATCGTCACCGTCACCACGGGCGGTGCCTGCACCATCGTGACGGATGTGAACACCGATGACGAAAAGACCCGCCGCACGGCATATGACAAGCTGGCCTTCACGGATTTGATCCGGTTTGTTTCCGGCGTGGTGGCTGAGGAATACGGGCTTGCCGGCAGTGGGCGATAATTTTTTTGCAACCGACTGAATTCGCCACGCATTTGCGCGCGTTTCTGATAAAATGAAACCGTGCCGGGCACCGAATGTGTATAAAACGTCGTGTTTTACGCAACAATAAGACGACGGAATTTTGTACGAAACGGAGTCGCCCGATGAAAGAAAACCGCAAACCGAACAGCCGCGGCTGCAAAGCCTGCGAAAAACCCGCCGCGGAGCTTCCGCCGGAGGTCGCATCCCCCGATGCCGCCGCACAAAGCCCGCAGGCGCAGCAGACCGAGGAGATCGAACAGGTCGGCATGGTCGCCGTGCAGAACGCGCGCTTTAACATCCACTGCCTGAACATCATCGGGCAGATCGAGGGGCATTACATTCTTCCGCCGCAGAACAAAACCACCAAGTATGAGCACATCATCCCCGCGCTGGTCGCCATCGAACAGGACTGCACCATTGAGGGGCTGCTGATCATCCTCAACACCGTGGGCGGCGACGTGGAAGCGGGGCTTGCCATCGCGGAGCTGATTTCCGGAATGCGCACCCCGACGGTTTCGATTGTGGTGGGCGGGGGGCATTCCATCGGTGTGCCGCTGGCGGTGAGCGCGCAAACCTCGTTTATTGTTCCGTCGGCGACGATGACGGTGCATCCGGTACGCATGAACGGGCTTGTGCTGGGAATTCCGCAGACACTGTCGTATTTCGACCGGATGCAGGAGCGGATTATCCGCTTTGTGACGGACAATTCCCGCATCACCGCGGAACGCTTTCGGGAGCTGATGCTGCGCAACGGCGAACTTGTCATGGACGTCGGCTCGGTGCTGGACGGCGAGCGCGCGGTGGAGGAGGGACTGATTGACCGATTGGGTGGCTTGCATGAGGCGATTGACTGCCTCTACGAACTCATCGAGCAAAGCGAAAAGCCCACCTGCAAACAAATCAGAGCGGAGGCGCAGGCGGATGCTGCACACGATTGTCAGTGAGCTGGATGTTTTCGCGGCGCAGAACGTGACTGAGCCGCCGCTTTTCGCGCGGATTGACGGCGGCATGATTGAGTACCGCCGCAACGGAAAAACCGGTACGGTGGTGCGGCTGCATACGACCGATCCGTTTCTGTATCTGGACAAGCGGTACGCGCCGTGTGCGCGGTTTTCTCCGGACAAGCCGGCGCTTTCTTAAGAAAAACAATGAGTATTATTTAGAATAAAAGAATCAACGACAGGGGAGGATTCCATGGCGGGAAAGGCATCCGGTACAAAGAAAAAGCCGGCGGCGAAAAAAGCTTCCGGCAAAAAACCGGCGGTGAAAAAACCATCTCCCGGCGCTCAGCGCAGGGACGATACATACAACGAGGACAGGCGCTTCTGGTCGGTGGTACTGCTGCTGGCCGGCATTTTTGCGGGCTTTGTCACCTACCTGCGCGGCTCCGGCTTATGGGAAGCGCTGCACGACATTGAGCGCGGGCTGTTCGGAAAAGCGGTGTACGCATTTGCGCCGCTGCTGATTTTACTGGCGGTGCTGCTTTCCGCGGACAAGCCCCGGCGGTGGTTCCGCGCAAAGGCGTTTGAGCTGTGGATGCTGCTGTTTGTGTTGTGCGGCATTTTCACGGCGGCAAACGGCGAGGTCGCGGGCGCGAATTTTCTGAAAAAGCTGGGCGGGCTGTTCTCCGACGGCGTGATTTCCGTGGGCGGCGGGCTTGCCGGCGCACCGCTGGGTTGGATGCTGATGACGCTGTGCGGCCGCACGGGCGCGCTGGTGGTGCTGTGCCTGCTGACGGCGGGCTTTGTGCTGCTGCAGACGAATTTAACCGCGCTGGATGTGTTCCGCCTGCTGACAAAGCCGTTTCGCAGCGGGTATCGCGCCGTACGTGAGGAACACGCCGAGAAATCCGCGCGCGCCGCACAGGAAAAAGCCGGCGAAAAACCGGCTGATGAATTTGTGGATTATGCCAAATATTTACCCAAAGACAAGAACATCTTTGCCGACGACCCCGCGCCCGCGTCCGAGCCGCCCCTGGTCATACCGGACGAGCCGAAAAAGAAAAAGCGGCGCAAGCAGTCGTATTTTGATACCTTTTCCGGCGAGGGGGAAATTCCCGCCGATGACGGGAATGCAACCGGCACGGCAGTGTTTTCCGCGGACGGCGGTGAATCGACCGACGACGAAACCCCGCCGTGGGACACCGCCGGCGAAGCCGAACCCGAAACCCCCGAGGAGCGTAAAGCGGTGCTGGACCGCATTGTGCGCAAGGCTGTGGGCGCATCCGATCCGGCGGCGGACGCTAAGCCCGCCGAGCCGGTGAAGCACGGCGCAAGCGTTCTGAAGAAAACCGTTTATATGGAAAAAGACGGGCAGACCACGCTGTTTGAGAAAACCGAATCGGCGAGCATCTACCTTGCGCCGCCGGTGTCGCTTTTAAAATATCCCGCAAACAACGCCGACCCCGCCGCATCGCAGGGGGAGATCCGGCAGAAATCCGAAACCCTCATTGACACGCTCAAAAGCTTCGGCGTGCAGACGCGCATTGTGGACATCCACCGCGGTCCGTCCGTCACGCGGTATGAGGTACAGCCGGCGGCGGGGGTCAAGGTTTCAAAAATCACCGGATTGTCCGACGACATCGCGCTGAACCTTGCTGCGGAGGGCGTGCGCATCGAAGCGCCGATTCCCGGAAAAGCCGCGGTGGGCATCGAGCTTGCCAACAAATACCGCGACAGCGTTTCCATCCGCGAGCTGATTGACAGCGAGGAATTCCGCGCCGCAAAGGGCAAGCTCTGCTTTGCGGTGGGCAAGAACATCGAGGGCAAAATTGTTGTGGGTGATATTTCAAAAATGCCCCATTTGCTCATCGCCGGAACAACCGGCTCGGGTAAATCCGTTTTCACCAACTCGATCATCATGAACATTCTATACAAAGCCTCCCCCGCGGAGGTCAAGCTGATTCTCATCGACCCAAAACAAGTGGAATTCCCCATCTATAACGGCATTCCGCACCTGCTTGTTCCCGTTGTGACGGAAGCGCGCAAGGCGGCGGGCGCGCTGGGCTGGGCGGTCAACGAAATGCTGCGCCGGTATAAGCAGTTTTCCGACAACGGCGTGCGGGACATCGCAGACTACAACGATTTTGTCCGCCAGCACGAGGAGCTGGAACCCATGCCGCAGATTGTGATTGTGGTGGACGAGCTTGCCGACCTGATGATGGCAGCACCCAAAGAAGTCGAGGACTCGATCTGCCGCATTGCGCAGCTTGCCCGGGCGGCTGGTATGCACCTGATCATTGCCACCCAGTCGCCCCGCGTGGACATTGTAACGGGTTTAATCAAAGCCAACATCCCCAGCCGTGTGGCGCTCAAGGTTTCCAACCAGACCGACTCGCGCGTCATTCTCGACGAGGGCGGCGCGGAAAAGCTGCTCGGTCAGGGTGACTTGCTGTACAAGCCGGTCGGGCTGGGCAAGCCCTTGCGTGTACAAGGAAGCTTTGTGCCGACGCGTGAGGTGCGCGAGGTGGTGGAGTTTTTGAAAAATCAGGAAAAAGCGTCTTACGACGAGCAGGTGCTGGACGAAATCGAAAAGAACATCCCTGTGCCCAAGGGCGAAAAGCCCGGTGCGGGTGAGGAGTTCGGCGGCGAGGGCGCGGACGAGATGCTTGAGGATGCCATCACGGTGATTGTCGAATCCGGACGCGCGTCCACCTCGTATCTTCAGAGCCGGCTCAAGCTGGGCTATGCCCGCGCCGCGCGGATCATGGACGATCTAGAGAAAATGGGAATCGTCGGCGAAACACAGGGCGCGAAGCCGCGTAAGATTCTGATTTCAAAAGAACAATGGGCACAGCGGCAGGCAATGCGCTGACGGAGATAAAAGGACGTGGGAAGAACGAAGAAGGGTTACATAAACAAACGCAGGCTGACGAAGTGGGCGACCCTGATTACGGCGGCGGTATGCCTGCTTTTGTGGGGACTCGACAAGGCGGGCGTGATTTCTTACCGGGAGCTGATGGTAGGACTGGGGCTAGCGGACAAGCCGGCGACCTCCGCAGACTGCTCGGTGCATTTCATTGATGTGGGGCAGGGCGACAGCACGCTTGTGATCTGTGACGGCGAGGCGATGCTCATCGACGCGGGCGAAACCGATCAGGGCGACACGGTGGTTTCTTATTTAAAAGCGCAGAATGTCACAAAGCTTACGTACGTCATCGTCACCCACCAGCATTCCGACCACATGGGCGGGATGAAGGATGTGCTGGAAAACTTCACGGTGAAAAAGCTGATTATGCCGAAAATGCCGGACGCGCTCGTGCCGACGGGTGCGGTTTATGAAAACCTGCTGACGACGATTGCCGACAAGGGCTTGAAAATCACTGCCGCGACGGATACAAGCTTTTCGCTCGGCAGCGCGACGGTCGAAACCTTCACCGCAAAGGGAGATTACGACGATCTGAACAATTACTCCGTGGTGACGAAAATCACCGACGGCGACAATTCCTTTCTCATCACCGGCGACTGCGAAAAGCCGGAGGAAGCCGAGCTGATGAACGCGGGCTTTGACCTCTCCGCGAAGGTGATAAAGGTCGGGCATCACGGCAGCTCTACCTCGTCGGGCACGGATTTTCTAAAAGCCGTTTCGCCGCGCTACGCCGTGATTTCCGTCGGAGCCGGGAATTCCTACGGGCATCCCGCCGATACCACGGTCAGCAATCTGAATAAATTTGTGTCAGCGCTTTACCGCACGGATTTAAACGGCACGGTTGTTTTTGAGTCCGACGGCGCGGGGCTGAACGTGATCACAGAAAAGGGATGATGGTATGCTTGTCATTGACCGGATCGAGGAGGGCTTTGCCGTTTGTACCGACGAAACGGGTGCGGTGAAAAGCCTTTGTGCGGAACAGATTGACGGAAATTTTTGCGCGGGCGACGTGCTTGAACGCCAAGCAAACGGCTTATACCGCGTTGATGCGGCGCAAACCATAACGCGCAGGTCACAGATGACGGCGCTGCAAAATAAACTCTGGGAATAATCCCGATTTTACAACGGAAAGGCATGGGTTTCATGGAAAAAGACCTGTTTCAAGTCATTAAGCAAAAGCTTTCGAAAATGTCAAAGGGTCACAGGCAGATTGCCGCATTTATTTTAGAGCATTACGACAAGGCGGCTTATATGACGGCGCTGCGCCTGGGCGTGACGGTCGGGGTGAGCGAGTCAACCGTCGTGCGGTTTGCCTTTGAGCTGGGCTTTGAGGGCTATCCCCAGCTGCAGAAAACCCTGCAGGATTTCATGAAAAGTCGCCTGACCGCCGTGCAGCGCATCGAGGTGATGAGCGGACTGACGGACGGGGAGGGGATTCTCGACAAGGTGCTCAACCACGACATCGAGAAAATCCGCCGCACGCTGGACGAAACCTCGCGTGAGGATTTTGCCCGCGCGGTGGACAGCATCGCCGCTGGCGGCGTGATTTACATCATCGGGCTGCGCTCCTCCGCGCCGCTGGCGTCGTTTCTGGGGTATTACCTCAATCTCATTTCGCCGAATGTGCGCGTGGTCGGCAATTCGGTTCAGAACGATCTTTTTGAACAGATCATCCGCATCGGCGCGGGGGATGTGATGATCGGCATTTCCTTTCCGCGCTACTCCAAGCAGACCGTCAAAGCGCTGTCTTACGCCAAGGACAGCGGTGCGTGCGTGGTTGCGCTGACCGACAGCAAAGCGTCGCCGCTGGCGGAATTTGCGGATCACCTGCTTCTGGCGCGCAGCGATATGGCGTCGTTCGTGGATTCGCTGGTTGCACCGCTGAGTTTAATCAACGCACTGATCGTGGCGGTTTCGGCGAAAAACCGCGCGCAGATTTCCGAAAATTTCGTCAAGCTCGAAAAGCTCTGGGAAGAATACCACGTTTACGAAACCAGTGGGGACGGCGAGTGATTGCGCACGAAAACGCCTTTGACGCGGTTGTCATCGGCGGCGGCGCGGCGGGACTGTTTGCCGCGGCACAGCTCGGGCGCATGGGGCTTTGCTGTGCGGTGGCGGAGAAAAACGGCATCACGGGAAAAAAGCTACTCATTACCGGCAAGGGGCGCTGCAATGTGACGAACAACTGCGGCGCGGACGAGGTTCTGAAGAACGTGCCGACCAACGCGAAATTCCTTTTCAGCGCGGTTACAGGATTTCCGCCGCAGCAGGTGATCGCTTATTTTGAAGCGTTGGGCGTACCGCTGAAAACAGAACGCGGCAACCGTGTTTTTCCCGTCAGCGATCAAGCGCGTGACATCGCCGATGCGCTGACCGCGGACGTAAAGCGGCATGGCGGGCGGATTGTGCGCGGCGCGGCACTTGAAATTCTCGCCGAAAACGGCGCGGTTTACGGCGTTCGCACCGAAACGGACACGCTGTTTTCCAGAAACATCATCGTCGCGACCGGCGGGATTTCCTATCCGCGCACCGGTTCGACGGGCGACGGCTATCGCTTTGCGCAGGCGCTCGGGCATACGATAATCGCGCCTACCGCGTCGCTTGTGCCGCTTGTTTTGTACGGAAAAGAAGCGGCGGAGCTGATGGGCTTGTCGCTGAAAAACGTGACGCTCTCGGTTTTTCGGCACGAAAAAACAAGCGAAAACGCACCGCTTTCCGAAAACGCGCCGGCTGGGAAGCGTAAGGCGGTGTTTACGGAACAGGGCGAGCTGCTTTTCACGCACTACGGCGTGTCCGGCCCGCTCGTGCTTTCGGCGAGTGCGCACATGAAGCCGGACAAATTTCGCTATACGCTGGAAATCGACCTCAAGCCCGCCCTCACCGAGCAGCAGCTTGACGCGCGGATTCTGCGCGATTTTGCGGAAATCCCGAACCGCGATTTTGCCAATTCGCTGGGCAGATTGCTGCCCGCAACGCTCATTCCCGTCATCGTCGCACGCAGCGGCATCGCGCCGGAAACAAAGGTCAATGCGGTCACCCGCGCCCAACGCACGCAGCTTGTTGCGCTTCTGAAACACATTTCGTTCGCGGTGAAGGGCTTTCGTCCGGCGGATGAAGCGGTTATCACCAGCGGCGGGGTAAATGTGCGGGAAATCGACCCCAAAACCATGGCTTCAAAGCTTACCGGCGGATTGTATTTCGCGGGGGAGGTCATTGATGTGGACGCGTATACAGGCGGATTTAATTTGCAGATTGCTTTTTCAACCGGCTATGCGGCGGCGCGGAGCATTGCGCAAAAACTGGAATTGCAAAGAAAGGTTTGATAAAATATGGGAATCAACATCGCCCTCGACGGCCCTTCCGGCGCGGGGAAATCGACTTATGCCAAAGCGCTGGCGAAAAAACGCGCGTATGTTTACGTGGACACGGGCGCATTGTACCGCGCGACGGCGCTTTTCTTGACCGAAAGCGGTGTGGACGTGAAAAATGCCGCGCAGCATACGGCAGAAATTCAGGAAGCGCTCGCGGGCGCGGACGTGACGCTGGCGTACCGGGACGGTGCGCAGCGGGTGCTTGTCAACGGGCGGGATGTGTCAGAGCTGATCCGCACACCCGAAATCTCGATGGGCGCATCGGCGGTTTCAGCACTTCCCTGCGTAAGGGAATTCCTGTTTGATTTGCAGAAAAAAATCGCTGCTGAGAACGACATTCTCATGGACGGGCGCGACATCGGCACGGTGGTTCTGCCCCACGCACAGGTGAAAATTTTTCTCACCGCCGATCCGGCGGAACGCGCAAAACGCAGGTTTCTGGAGCTTTCCGCAAAGGGCGATTCCTCAACCTATGAGGAGGTTTTAGCGGACATCCTCCAGCGCGATTACAACGATACCCACCGCGAAATCGCCCCGCTGAAAAAAGCCGACGATGCCGTCGAGGTTGACACCACGGGCATGGGCGTGGAGGAAGCGGTGGAAAAGCTCGACCGGATTATCACCGAACGGCTTACCGCCGGCGAAAAAAAAACATAGCTGAGCCGGCGGAACACACGGAAGCGGAAACAAAGACGCGCGGCTTTTCGTTCCGGAAAATCGAAACTGGACGCAAGCTTAGCCCTGTGCGGATGTTTTTTTACCAGATTCTGCGCCCGTTTGTGAACGCGGCATTTAAGCTCTATTTTAACCTGCGCATCGAGGGGCGCGAAAATATCCCGAAAACCGGCGGATATGTTTTCGCCAGCAACCACCGCAGCTATGCCGATCCGATCCTGATCGCCCTGCCGGTACGCGTGCCGTTCACATTCATGGCGAAGGAGGAGCTTTTTCAGGGAAACCCGCTGTTCACCGCGCTGATCAGGGCGTTCGGGGCATTCCCCGTCACCCGCGGCAAGGGCGACACCGCCGTGATTGACCTGTCGCTTGACCGGCTCGAGCGCGGCTTTCACCTCGTGATTTTCCCCGAGGGTACACGCTCAAAGGACGGCACGGTCGGCAAGGGCAAAACCGGCGTCGCCCTCATCGCGGCTGCGGCGGGCGTTCCCGTTGTGCCGGTGGGAATCAGCTTCCGCGAGGGCTTGAAATTCCGCAGAAAAATCACCGTTCGCTACGGCGCGCCGATCCTGCCGGAGGAGCTTGCCGTCACCGCCGCCGATCCGCGCAGCTTAAAACGCTTAAAGCTGAAAATTATGGCGGAAATCACAAAGTTGGTAGAAACAGATGTTAACAAACTGTAAAATATGCACCGCTGCCACTGCGGGTTTCTGTTTTGGTGTAGACAGAGCGGTTAAAATAGTGTATAATAACTTAGATAACCGTCAACAGGTCGTCACATTGGGCCCGATCATCCACAACAAAAACGTGGTCGCCGACATCGAGGCGCGCGGCGGAAGAACCGTCGCCGATCTTTCCGGCATCCGCGCGGGGGACACAGTGATCATCCGCTCCCACGGCGTGGAGAAGTGCGTTTACGACGCGCTGGCAGACATCGGCGCTGATATTGTGGACGCAACCTGCCCGTTTGTGGCAAGGATTCACAAAATCGCAGCGGAGCAATCCGCACAGGGGTTTACCGTGCTCATCGCCGGGGATCAGGATCATCCGGAGGTGCGCGGCATCGTAGGGCACAGCACCGGACGAGCCGCGGTCATCGCCAACGAAACGGAGCTTGCCGACGCGGTAAAAACGCTTTCATTAAAAGCGGATAAGACCGTGCTTTTGGCGCAAACTACTTTCAGCACCGACGAATGGGCGCGCGTCAAGATTAGCGCGCAACGTCTTTTACCGGGGCTGACGGTGTATGAAACCATCTGCAGCGCCACCAAAGACCGTCAGAACGAAGCGCGGGAGCTTGCAAAGCGCGCGGACATCATGCTCATCGCCGGCGACCGGCACAGCTCAAACACCCGCAAGCTGCAATTGGTCTGCGAGCCGTATGCGCCCTGCTTTCTGATTGAAAACGCGCGGGAGCTTTACGGCATCGACTTTTCGGGCGCAAAAATCATCGGGATTTCCGCCGGCGCATCGACACCGGCTTATATAATCAAGGAGGTACAACAAACCATGAACGAAATCATCAACGGCATTGATGAGGATTTTGACTTTGCCGAAGCACTGGAGCAGTCCTTAATTAAAATACATACAGGGAAAAAGGTGACCGGTCTGATCACGTCTGTGAACAACAGCGAAGCGATCGTAGACATCGGCACAAAGCACACGGGCTATGTCCCGCTGGCTGAGCTGACCGACGACAGCACCCTCAAGCCCTCTGATGTGGTAAAGGTCGGCGACACCGTCGAGCTGGTTGTGATGAAAATCGACGACCAGAACGGCATTGTGACACTTTCCAAGCGCAAGGTTGACGCAATGGTCGGCTATGAAAAGCTGCTCAAGGCGCGCGACGAGGACAGTGTTTTGACCGGCACGGTAACAAACGTTGTCAAGGGCGGCGTACTGGTTCTGGCAAACGGCGTGAAGGTGTTCATCCCCGCGTCGCAGGCAACCGCACGGCGTGACGACAAGCTTGACGATCTGCTGCGCAAGACCGTCAACTTCAAGATCATTGATTTAAACGAACAAAAACAGCGTGCGGTCGGCTCGATCCGCGCCGTTGCGAAGGAAATGAAATCCGCGGCACAGGCGAAGTTCTTTGAAACCGCCGTTGCCGGCGCGGTTGTAACCGGCGAAGTGAAATCCATCACCGATTACGGCGTGTTTGTGGATCTGGGCGGCATTGACGGACTCATCCGCAAGCTCGACCTTTCCTGGGACAGAATCAAGCATCCCTCCGACGTGGTAAGCGTGGGCGAAACCATCGAGGTGATCATCAAGGACATCGACAAGGAAGCCGGCAAGGTTTCCCTGGTATACAGAAAGCCTGCGGAGAATCCGTGGGAGGTTTTCAAAGCCAATTACGCCGCCGGTCAGGTCGCTAAGGTGAAAATCGTTTCGCTGACCAATTTCGGTGCGTTTGCCCAGATCATCAAGGGCATCGACGGTCTGATTCACATCTCCCAGATCGCCAACCAGCACGTCACCAACGTGGCGGATATTCTTGCCGTTGGGCAGGAAATCGACGCGAAGATTACAGAAATTGACTATGACAAAAAGCGCATCAGTCTTTCTGTCCGCGCATTGCTGCCCGAGGATTCTGATGACGACGCCGGTGAACCGCAGGAATAAACCGATTCAACCAAACGGGGATACCGCGCAGGCGGTATCCCTTGCTTTTTTTGCCGGGTTGTAATCATCGTGTCAATTTGGCTAAATAGATTACAATTTTGTAATAGTGCTTAACAAAGCGCCGCATTTGTGTTATAATAACAACAATCAAGCTTGCTGCCGGAAGCCCCGCGATGCGGATTGCGGCACAAAGCCGGCATTACAACAAAAGAGGAGGCATACTTCCCGCGGAAGTGTGATCACGCGTATGGATAACAGAAACAACCGTCCCTTGCGAAACAACCGTGTTCCGGTCGCGCCGGTCCCCGTCAGAAGCGGGAAAAAGAAACACAAAAAACAGCATCCTGCCGTCCGTGTTCTGCGGATCGTGGGTACGGTTGTGCTTTCGATTTTTCTGATCATGATTATCACCGGCTCGGTATTTGCGACGGCGCTGACGGTGTACATCATGAAATTCGCCGACTCCACGACCACCATTACGCTCGACTCCATCGAAACCACCTACACCTCGCAGGTTCTGGCGAAAAACCCCAACTACGATCCCGCCGATCCCGAGAGCGAGGAATACAGTTTGTATTATACCCTCACCGCCAGTGGTGAGCGCCGCAGCTGGGTGGCGCTTGAGGACGTGCCGCAATATCTGCGCGATGCGGTGGTTTACTCCGAGGACGAGCGCTTCGACAGCCACGACGGCGTGGACTTTAAGCGCACCTTTGCGTCGTTTGCCAACCTGTTCCTGCATTTCTGGGCGGTGGAGCAGGGCGGCTCGACCATCACGCAGCAGACCATCAAGAACATCACCGGCGACGACGCACAGGACGGCGTTGACGGCATGGCGCGCAAGATGCGTGAAATTTTCCGCGCCATCGATATGGAAAAACATTACACAAAGGACGAAATCCTTGAAGCTTACCTCAACATCATCTACCTCGGCAACGGGGAAGGGCTGAATTTCAACGGCGTGCAGGCGGCGGCGAATTTCTATTTCGGCAAGGATGTGTCCGATCTTGACCTCGCCGAAAGCGTGTGCATCACCGCAATCATCAAGAGTCCCTACGCCAACAATCCCTATATCAACCCCGAGAAAAACCACGAGCGCATGAAGGTCATCCTCGAAACCATGCTTGAAAACGGCTGTATTTCCGACGCGGAATACACGCAGGCGTGCAACGAAAAGCTCAACGTCGTCGGCGATCCGGATTACGTCACCGAGTCCGAGGAGATGGAAATTGTCAAGAATCAGGGTGTTTCGTCCTATTACACCGACGCGGCGATTTCCCAGTCGATTTCCATTCTGATGGACGAATACGGCATTGATTATACCACCGCGGAGAGCAAGCTTTATAACGGCGGGTATAAAATCTATACCAACGTTGATCTGGATATGCAAAAAAAGCTGGAAGCCGCTTATCAGAAAGACTCGAATTTCCAACGGTATTCCTTTGGCGACGACGAGCTGCAATCCGGCTTTTTCGTCATGGATTATACCGGAAACGTCAAGGCAGTGGTCGGCGCGCGCGGCGAGAAAACCACCTCGCGCAGCTGGAGCTACGCGACGCAGGGTCTGTTTTCGCCCGGTTCGACCATCAAGCCGATCGCATCCTACGGCCCGGCGGTGGATAGTGACCAAATCACGTGGTCAACACTGTTTAAGGACGAGCCGATTAAAATCAAAATTGACGGTGTTTCCACAAAATGGCCCGTCAACTATTCCGAGAGCAACGAAAAGCAAAACTGGACGTATCAGACCCGCACCACCAGCTATATGCTTCTGCGTTCGATCAACACCTGCGCCGCGCAGATTGTAAAAAAACTCACGCCGGCATACAGCTACAATTTCCTGCAGAACACACTGCAGTTCTCGACACTTGACGTGGACAACGACGTCAACTACGCCCCGATGACGGTGGGCTCGCTCCATAACGGCGTGCATCTGTCCGAGCTTGTCGCGTCATATCAGATTTTTGGAAACGGCGGAAAGTATTATGATATGTCCTATGTTTCTGAAATTCTTGATAATGAGGGAAATGTCATTTACGAGCAGCCTACCGGCTACACCCGCGCGATGGGCGAAGATTCAGCGTATGTCATGAACCGTCTGCTCAATGAAGTCATTGACGACTCCAATGGTACAGGTGTTGCGGCGAAGCTCAATAAAACGGACGTTGTCGGTAAAACTGGTACGGCGCAGGACTGGACGAACCTGACCTTTGTGGCTTGTACGCCCGACTATGTTTCGGGGCTGTTCCTGGGCTATGAGAACCCGAAGCAGATCCCGACCTCCAAGTATCAGAACGTGGCGAAAATCTGGAAAAACGTGTTCGGCGGCATCGCAGAAGCCGAGCCGACCAAGGAATTCACCCAGCCTGACAGCGTTGTGAAAAAGAAATACAGCACCTCCACGGGGCTTGTGGTGGACGACAAGGCATCCGGCTCGTGGGGCTGGTATAAGCTGAGCAATGTTCCGGCGAAAAAAGAGGACTAAACATAAAGTCAGTTCGCATCAGCGCATAACGGAACTATATAGAAAAATGCCGTTTGTGAAAAACACAAGCGGCATTTATGTTCTGAAATTGTTTGAATTGATGTATAAGACAAATGCTAGCTTTTCCAGCGTTTCAGTGTCGGGAAGTACTTCATCATTTCTGCTCTTGCCTCATCGACTGTCATTTTTGTACCGCTTCCGGTATTAAACTCATCAAGAAAGCGCAGATTGCTTTCAATCATTTCTTCCATTGTTTCGTTCCTGCTGAATTTTCCGCCGGGGAAGCAGTGTTTACAGTATTCACGGCTTGCACTGCCATCGGAATTTTTTCCGTAATCATCATTGTGCATCTTCATGCCGCAGCTTTGACAAATATCCATGCTCATATGATACCCTCCTGTTACTTCTATTGTATTGTTATCGGGATCGGTCAGATGAAAATAGTGATAGGTCGGATATGCTTCCATAATCTCTGTCACCTTGCCGATATGCAGCGCTTTTACACGCTCATGTTCCGCCTGCAAATCCTCCACCCAGAAATTCTGAACAAACTTATAATCGCCCTGAAGCGATGTGCAATGCCCTTGGATATTGCTTTCGTTCATCAAAGCAATACATTTGTTGTCGATGTAAAATTCCACAAACTTATTTCCGCTCCGGCAGCGCTCGCCGACTTTGATTTCAAGAAAAGCTTCATAAAACTCTACAGACTTTTCAAAGTCTTTCACCACGAGATAGATACTGCCAAGATGGAGGGGATTTTTATCCGCCGCATCTTCAGCACTTCTAAGCAGGATCGTATCGGTTGAAACATCAAACAGCTCGCTCATGCGAATGATTTTGTCAACGTCGGGAACCGCTTGACCCAGCTCCCACTTTGAAACAGACTGCCGTGAAACCTCCAGCATTTCCGCCAACCGTTCCTGCGTTAATCCTTTTTGGATACGCAGATTTTGAATCTGATCACCGATTGTCATATAAACGCCCATGCATAAAGTGCTTTCAAAGCGTACCGCATGGGTTTTCACCTCACTTTCATTTCATTGTTCTGTACTGCCGCGCTCTGCTTTCTTGATTACAATTATAGCATAGAAATTGCGCAGAGTCCACCAATTAGGAATGGAACTTTCGCAACCAGCGGTTGCAGGAATGAACATAGCAAGCTACTTCTCTGGCAAGAAACAGCGTTCGCGCATAGAAAAATTCACGGAATGCTCACGTTATTGTGCGCGGGTGAGTTGAAAACGGTATCAGGTTGTGTTAAAATAAGAGGAAACACCGAAAGGGGAAACGCGGATGAAACTGATTTCATGGAACGTCAACGGACTGCGCGCGGTTCTGAAAAAGGGCTTTGCGGAAAGCTTTCAAGCACTTGACGCGGATGTGTTCTGTATTCAGGAAACAAAGCTACAGCCCGAACAGGCGGATGTGACGCTGGCGGGCTATGAGCAGTATTATAACAGTGCGGTGAAAAAGGGCTACTCCGGCACGGCGGTTTTCACGCGTGTCAAGCCGGAAAGCATGCGCGCGAATTTTGACGGGCATACCGACGAGGGGCGCACGCTGGTGGCAGACTTCGGAAAATTTTATCTGGTCAATTGCTATGTCCCGAATGCCCAGCGCGACCTTGCGCGAATTGATTACCGGATGCAATGGGAGGACGATTTCCGCGCGTTTTTAAAACAGCTTGACGCGGAAAAGCCCGTCATCGTCTGCGGCGATTTAAATGTCGCGCACAACGAAATCGACTTAAAAAACGCGAAGTCCAACGTCGGCAACGCCGGTTTTTCCAATGAGGAGCGCGGGAAGTTCAACGAGCTGCTTGCGGCGGGCTTTGTGGACACATTCCGGTATCTGTATCCGGACACGGTGGGCTATACGTGGTGGAGCTATATGTTCAGCGCGCGGCAGAAGAACGTGGGTTGGCGGATTGATTATTTTCTGGTGTCAGAGCGGTTAAAGGATAAAATTGTCGCCGCGCAGATTCATCCGGATATTATGGGCAGCGACCATTGTCCGGTTGAGCTGGAGATTACGCTGGATTAACGGAGGAAATCACATGGATTTACAAATCAAACAGCTGGTGCGCTATGCGCTGACGGCGGGGCTGATCGAGCCGGCGGACGAGGTCTGGGCGGTCAACCGCCTGCTCGAAACGATGGGTGCGACGGACTACTCCGATCCTGCGATTCCGGTGGAGCTGCCCGCTCTGGAGGCGCTGCTTGATGCGCTTTGCGACGAGGCGGTGCGCAGCGGGAAGATCCCCCACGACACGCCGACCTTCCGCGATTTGTTCGATACGGCGCTCATAGGCGCGCTCACCCCCCGCCCGTCGGAGGTCAACCGGACGTTCTCGCGCCTGTACGCGGACGACCCGAAAGCGGCGACGGACTGGTTCTACCGCTTCAGTCAGGACACCGCTTATATCCGGCGCTGGCGCATCGAAAAGGACGTGCGCTGGAAAGCCGCGACTCCGTTCGGCACGCTCGATATCACCATCAATCTCTCCAAGCCCGAAAAAGACCCCGCCGCGATTGCCGCCGCCGCATCGGCAAAGCCGTCCGGTTATCCGAAATGCCTGCTTTGTGCGGAAAACGAGGGCTATGCCGGACGTGCCGACGCTCCCGCACGTCAGAACCACCGCGTCGTCGGGCTGACCATCACGGGCGAAGCGTGGGGCTTGCAGTACTCGCCGTATGTGTATTACAACGAGCATTGCATCGTTTTTAACCGCGCCCATGTGCCGATGAAAATCGACGCGGCGGTGTTCGGAAAGCTCTTTGATTTCGTGGAGCAGTTCCCGCATTATTTCATCGGGTCAAATGCCGACCTGCCGATTGTGGGCGGTTCGATTTTAAGTCACGAGCATTTTCAGGGCGGCAATTATGAATTCGCGATGGCAAAAGCACCGGTGAAAACGCCGTTTGCTTTTCCCGGCTTCCCGGAAGTGGACGCGGGCATCGTGGACTGGCCGATGTCGGTGATCCGGCTTTCCGGAAAAGACCGCGCGGCGCTTGAGGCGCTTTCTGACAAAATTCTGTGCGCATGGCGCGGCTATACCGACGCGGACAGCTTTGTTTTCGCCCAGACCGACGGCACACCGCACAACACGATTACCCCCATCGCCCGCAAACGCGGTGCGCGCTTTGAAATCGACCTCGTCCTGCGCAACAATATTACTACGCCCGAACATCCCTGCGGCGTGTACCACCCCCACGCCGAGCTGCACCACATCAAGAAGGAAAACATCGGCTTGATTGAAGTGATGGGGCTTGCCGTTCTGCCCGCACGCCTGCGGGAGGAAATGGATGCGCTCGCCGCCGCGATGCTGGCGGGTGCGGAGCTTTCCGCGGACGAAGCCCTCGCGAAGCACGCCGACTGGGCGGCGGAAATCCGCGCGAACCATTCGGAATTTGCCGCACATAACGCAGCGGAAATTCTGCGCGCGGAAATTGGGAACGTGTTCCTGCAAGTGCTTTCCCACGCCGGCGTGTTCAAGGAGCAAGCACCGTTTTTGCGCTTCCTCGAATCGGTCAAATAAACAAACCAGCTCTGTACACATTGGTACAGAGCTGGTTTGTTTCTGATTAAAAATAAAGTACATACTCTTATTTTCAAGCACCTCGATGGAATCACAAAGAAGCAACTCAAGCACAAAGAAGCAAAGAAAAACAAAGTAAAATCCATAAAACTATGGGTTTCCAAAGGGTACTTGTACCCTTTGGTTAGTGCGAGCTGTTTTTATAATTCGTTGCGGTTTTCAAGTGCGCGGTAGAGCGTGACTTCGTCGGCATACTCTAGGATTGCACCCACGGGCAGACCGAACGCAAGGCGCGTGACCTTGACACCTAAGGGCTTAAGGAGCTTTGACAGATACATCGCAGTCGCCTCGCCCTCGACGGTGGGGTTGGTCGCCATAATGACCTCGCTCAGATCGCCCGTCGCCACGCGCGCAAGCAGCTCGCGGATGCGCAGCTTGTCCGGTGTTACACCGTCGATGGGGGAAATCAATCCGTGCAAAACATGATAAACCCCGTGGTATTCGCGGGTGCGCTCAAACGCGGCGATGTCCTTCGGACTTTCCACCACGCAGACAGTCGCGTGGTCGCGACGGTCGTCCGCGCAAATTGGGCAGATGTCCTGATCGGTCAGATTCTGACAGACGGCGCAGGCGTGAACGGTGCGGTGTGCGTTGACGATCGCGTCGGCGAATGTGCGCGCTTCCTCGTCGGTCATGGTCATGACGAAATAAGCAAGCCGCTGTGCGGTTTTCATGCCGATACCGGGCAGCTTCGCAAACTGTTCCGCCAGAATCACCAGCGGCAGGGCGTTGGCGTCCGCCATTAGAACAGTCCGGGCATGGAAACGCCGCCGGTTACCTTGGTCATTTCCGCTTCGCTGGTTTCGTCAAGGACGCGTACCGCTTCGTTGAACGCACTCATCACGAGATCCTCGAGCATTTCCACGTCCTCCGGATCAACCACCTCGGGCTTGATTTTCAGCTTAAGGACGTTGC
Source organism: Oscillospiraceae bacterium (assembly GCA_047602575.1). Taxonomy (GTDB): domain Bacteria; phylum Bacillota; class Clostridia; order Oscillospirales; family Ruminococcaceae; genus UBA1366. Next base: position 736,853 of record JASGGY010000003.1, on the reverse strand, counting down.
GCTTGCCGTTGATGGTGATGTCCACCGCGCCGCCGCCGACGGAGGCGGAAAATTCACGCTGCTCCAGATCTGTCTGGAGTGCGGTGATTTCCTCCTGCATTTTCTGTGCCTGCTTGAGCATCTGGTTCATGTTCTGCGGATTTGAGCCGCCCGCACCTGTGGGAATTCTTGCTTTCATAACGTTCTCCATTCTGCCGCTTTACGCGGTGTGATTTATTTTCGCCGTCGGCGCTCTAGCGCACCTGTGTGTCAATGCCGGCGTTTTTTGCCTGATCAATCAGCTGGGTAAAGGGATCTTCCGCCGGCGCATCGGGAAGGTTCGCGGATTTAATCCGAAGCCGGAAACTTTTCCCGTAAACATCCTTCAGCGCAGCCGCCAGTGCTTGCGCGTTTTCGGGAAGCTTGATCATTTTTAAGAAAAAATCGTTGCGCACCGCCAGCAACAACACATCACCATGCACCATCGCCGACGAGTCGTGCAGGAAGCCCGCCACCGCCGGATTGGTCTGATAAAGCCGGTCAATGAGCGCCGCCCAGTTGTCGAGCGGGGAGAAGTCCGCGATTTTTAACACGCTTTTCGGGGTCAGAACCTCGGGCGGAGGGCTTTGCGGAGCAGGCTCGGCATTTGGCGCGCGGCGGCTCGGCTCGCGCGCAGGTACACCGGCGGCAAGCGCCCGCTCCAGTTTAGTCAGGCGTTCCTCCAGTCCGTCGGAAGCGGCTTGTCCGGCAACCGTCCGGCTTTCGGGGGTACACAGCCGCACCATGCACATTTCCGCCTCAAGGCGTTTGGAAGAAGCCCGCGGAAGTCGCTCCAAGCAGCCGCGCAGGATAGTAAGCTTTGATAAAATCGTATCCAAATCTGTTGTTTGCGCAAGCGAAATCAGCTGAGCGCGTTCCTCGGAAAGGCAGTCCAGTACGCTTTCATTGGCAGGGGCGGCTTTGAGCAGCATGAGGTTGCGAAACTGGGAAAGCAGCTCCTCGCACAGGCGCGTGATGTCCTTGCTCTGGGCATAAAGCCGGTCGGTCAGGGCGATGGCGGCAGGTGCGTCCTGTTCAAGCGCGCAGCGCACAAGCTCAAAGAGATATTCCCGTCCCGCGATACCGGCAGCGTCGGAAACGGTCTGTAGGGTGACTTCCTGCGCAAAAGCAAGACACTGGTCAAGCAGCGACAACGCGTCGCGCATGCCGCCGTCGGAAAGCTTTGCAATCAGCTCCGCCGCATCGGGTGTGATGGAAATGCCCTCCTGCGCCGTGATATAGAACAGTCTGGCAACCAAATCCGCGCTCTGGATTCTGCGGAAATCAAACCGCTGACAGCGCGAAATAATCGTCGCGGGAACTTTGTGGATTTCGGTTGTGGCAAGGATGAACTTCACATGGTCGGGCGGTTCTTCCATAATTTTCAGCAGCGCGTTGAACGCGTTGACCGACAGCATATGCACCTCGTCGATGATGTACAGCTTAAACCGGCATTGCTCCGGCATAAATGCGGCACTCTCGCGCAGCTCACGGATGTCGTCCACACCGGTGTTTGACGCGGCATCGATTTCGATGATGTCCACCAGAGTGCCGGCGTCGGCTTGCTTGCACACCGCGCATTCCAGGCAGGGTGTGCCGTCGCACGGGGAGAGGCAGTTGACGGTTTTCGCGAAAATCCGCGCGCAGGTGGTTTTGCCCGTTCCGCGTGAGCCGGTGAACAGATACGCGTGGGCGGTTTTGTTGTTCTTGATCTGGTTGCGCAAGGTTACAGTGATATGGGGCTGGGAAACCACGTCGTCGAATGTCAGCGGACGCCATTTCCGGTATAAAGCCTGATACATCTCACACCTCCGCACACACTAAAACCAATCCGGAATACAGACGTGCAGGCGAAACTGTGTCACACAAAGCAAACCGCTTAATGCTGCTCGGTTCCCCGCCTGACATGGTTCACAGCGCTTCATTGCACAGGACCCGCACGCCTGTATTCCGGATCGGTTATTGGTATTATACCACATTCACCCGAAATGTTCAAGTTTTTTTTTTCAATTTGTCTGATTTTTATGTCAAAGCACTACAATTTAATCTCCCCGCCCTCGCTCAGGCGGAAGGAATAGATGTAGCAGCTTTTTACCGGCATATCCAGCAGCAAATCAAATGCCGCTTTATAAAGCGCAAGCTGCATGGCGTAGTTGTCGGCAAGCGCGTCAAAGCTTGTCACATTGTCGGTTTTATAATCCACAATTACATAGCCGTCGTCCTCGGCAAAAATCAGGTCGGCAATGCCCTGCAGCATACCGTTTGTTCCGTCATAACCCGCGAGAATCCCACCCAGATTTAAGTCGGAAATCCGGACAAGAAATTTCTTTTCGCGCAGAATTTTATTAGATTTCGCAATGCGGCGGTAGAAATCCGTGGCAAAGAATTTTCTCACCGCGTCGGTATAAATACCCGCGCGTTCGCGTTTGGTGAAAAAGCCCGCGGCGGTGAGCCGGTCAAGCTCCGCGGTCACATCCCGCTCGGCGCGCGCAAAGTCGGCAAGCTCCATAAAGCGATGGGTGAGCGTACCCTTTTGCGCGGCGGAAAGCCGCCCGATTTCGTCGCTGAATTTTGGTACTTGGGGGAAGAATACAAAGTCCGTATCCTCCTTCACCGCCTGAGAAACCGAAAGCTTTGCGGCAAGCGAACCCGCAGCGGGAGCGGGTTGGGAAAAGCGTGCGGCAAGTGCTTGCGATAACGCGCGGTCGGGAGCGGCTTCCGGTCGTATCTTTACCGGCGACGAATCGGCGGCAACCTGCGCCGGCGGGTTGGCGAATACCACCGTTGGAGCGGCGACTTTTGTGATCAGGTCAAAATCACCTGCGCCTGCCGCTTCGCGAATTGCCTGCGCATCCGGATGGGTGAGCATGGACATCACAAGCCAGTCCTGCATACACTTGGCGGTCTGTACGAGTGCGTCGGTCTGCCCGCCGCTCTGGGCGATGCGCATGGCGGCGGTGAAATAGCGCGTTTTCCATTTCTGCGGGAGTGCCAGCGGCAGGAAGAGCCGCTCCTTGGCTCTGGTCAGCGCCACATATAAAAGCCGCATTTCCTCGCTGCGCAGTTCGCGCTCTTTGAGCATCCGGATTCCCGACGCGCAGGCGGTGTGAATGACGCGCAGATGCGCCGGATCTTTGAGTTTAATGCCGACGCCGCCCGTTTCCGAAAGCAGGAGCGCTTTGCTTAGATCCTTGCTGTTGAATTCGGTGTACAGTCCGCTTAAAAACACGAACGGGAATTCCAACCCCTTGGATTTGTGCATCGTTTTGATTTTCACAGCACCCGCGTTTTCCGCCGCGGCACTTGCCTGTTCAAAATCGCTGCCCGCGGCGAACACACTTTTCATATAGCGCAGAAAGCCCGTCAGCCCGCCGTCGGTGTTCGCGTCATAATCCGCCGCATATTTTTGCAGCAGGCGCAGATTCGCCAGACGCCGCGCGCTGTAATCCTGACGCGCCGTCGCCGCGCAGAAGCCGGTTTCATCATAAATCTTCCGGATCAGCCGTTCGAGCGGCATTCCCGACGCGTAGAACCGCAGTCTGCGCACCGTGTCCGCCACCGTGCGGCATTTTGCGCGCAGTGCGTCGTCCGCGTCGATTTGCTTGTACTGTGCGTCATCCGCCAGTGCGCGGTCCGCCGCCGCAGCGCAAACCGCACCGTACAGCTTGTTGACACCGACCTGCTTCGCCGCCGTTTTCAACCGTGCGACCTCGTCCGCATCAAACAGGAACACCGGCGAAAGCAGCACCGACAGCATGGGAATGTCCTGCATCGGGTTGTCAAGCACCTGTAACAGGCTCACCATCACCGAGATTTCCCGCGAGCGCAGATAGCCGTCGGTTTCCTCCGTCGCCGCGGTCAGACCCGCGGCGGCAAGTGCATCTGTCAGGCGGTTGTTGGCGGTGCGGCTGCGGGTGAGGATGCAGAAATCCCCCGGCGCACAGTCGCGATACACGCCGTTTTCAAATACCTGCGTGCGATCGTCAAGCAGCTTGCGGATGCGTGCGGCGATCGCCGTATGCTCCTGTTCACAGATGGCTGCGACGGTTTCGTCGCCGAGCGATTCATCTCCGCCGGAAGCCTCCGCATCATCGCCGAGCGAGAAATTCCGGAGCAGCATAAGCTCCGTCGGCGGTTCGTCGGGCACGTCGCCGAAGCTTGCCCCGCAGACCAGCCGCTCGCTTCCGGTGTAATCCACGCCGCCCGTGCCGACGCTCATCAGCCCCCCGAACAGGAAGTTGACAAAATCGATTACCCCGCGCCGGCTGCGGAAATTCCGGCTCAAGGGAATGCGCTCAAGCAGGTCGGCGTTTTCTTCCCGCTGCGCCTGCGCGCAAAGTGCCGTGAACAGGAGCGGGTTCGCCTGACGGAAGCCGTAGATTGCCTGCTTCACATCGCCCACCAGAAAGACGTTTTTTCCGTAAAAGGCGGGATCTTCCGCGTCGGACAGGCACTTGAAGATAACCTCCTGCAGGTTGTTGACGTCTTGATACTCATCAATCACGATGATTTTGTACTGACCGGAAAAAGCAAGCTCCTCCGCCAGCGCCGTGCGAACATAGCCCTGCGGCGTTTCTTTTGCAAGCAGCTCAGAGCGTCATGCGCTCCACATCCGCGAAATCCACGGCGCCCAGCTCGTTTTTCGTTTTCAGCAAAAGCGCCTGTGCGTCCTCGACAAATTCCAGCAGCAGCGCGAAGATCTCCCACGTCGTCGCCAGACCGCGTGCGATTTCCGCGCGATCCCACTTCAGCTCCTTGCGCAGCGCTTCGATTTTCGCTTTATACGCATCGCGCGCCGCATTGATGTAAGTAAGGGTTTGCTCCTCTATTTGGCAGGTGTCCGCGGTCAGTTTTACCTGCTCGGTTTTTGTAATGCTGCGCTTGGTGTTGATCCATTTTACCTCGTCCAAAAAAGCCTGCACCGCGTCGTAATCGCGGCTTTCGCAAAGCGCCGCCAGCGCGTCGGACAGCTCGATGTCAGCATCCAGCAGCGCGTTGATTTTTTCCGGCAGAACCAATTTTTTTACATAGCGGATCATCACCGGAAATGCGCTTCGCATTTCATTTGCCGCATCCGCAAGCTTTTCCAAAAACATGCGCGCGAAAAAATCCACGCCGGCAGCACCGGCATCGCGTGTTTTCATTGCCGTGACCCACTGCGTCGGGAATGCCAGCGCACGCAGGAATTTTGACAGCTCGTCCGCCGCATCGAGCAGCGCGGCTTCGTTCTTGTCGAAAAAGGCGTCCGTCAGGCGGGTTGTGTCCGCCGCACGCCGTGCGCACCAGTCCTCAAAAGTTTTGTCGAGGGCCTCCCGCCGCATCGCGCGGCTGCGTCCGTCCTCGAGAATCCGCACCGTACCTGCAAAGTCGAACTCCTCCGCATGGCTGCGCACAAGCTCGTAGCAAAAAGCGTTGATGGTGGTGATTTTCGCGTTGGGAAGCAAATTCTGCTGCGCGGTCAGCCACGCGTCCCCGGGTGCGTCGGCAAGCTTTCCGGCGATTGCGTCGGCGATTTTCTTTTTCATCTGTGCGGCGGCGTCGTTGGTGAACGTCACCGCGAGCAGGGTGTCGGCGGGGATTTTTTTCGCCGGATCGGCAAGCATCCGCATGGTGCGCTCAGTTAAAACGGCGGTTTTGCCGCTGCCCGCCGCCGCGGGAACAATCGTACAGACGCGCTGTGCTTCAATCGCCGCGCGCTGCTCATCGGTCCAGCTGACCCGGTTGGTCTGTTCAGTCGCCGTCATGGTGATCCTCCTTGCCCGCAAGCGTTTTTTTCAGCTGATCCGCGTCGGCACTTGTGATTTTTTTAGCATCCTTGCGGTTATAATTGCCGCAAACCGTCCAGTAATCGCAGTAGGTGCAGGGAAGTGTTGTTTTTCCCGCGGGCATCGCGGCAATCTCACCGCCGCGCAGTCCGCAGCCGAATTCGCGCAGCTTGTCCCGCGTAAAACGCGCCGCCGCTTTCATGAAGTTCTCCGTTTCCAGATGATACTGCTTATCCATCGTGCCGTTCTTGTTCTTTTTCGGCGAAAAATCCCCGCTCAGTGCCTGATCCATCGCCTGATAAATCTCGTCGTCCGCCAGAATGATGCCGTTGCGCCGGAAGTTCAGCGCCTTTTGGACTTGTGCCGGCGACGCGTCAGGCGGGCTTACCGTTTTACTGTCCGCGAGCTTCTGCACCGTTCCAGCCGGCATATAGACCATCCCCGCTGGAACCAGCTCCCCGCCGTTTTTCAGCGGATTTTCGCATTCGGTCAGCGCGGTCAGATAAATCAGCATCTGTAAATTCAACCCGTTGTACAATTCCGCGAAATCGAGCTTCTTCCCGCCAGTTTTATAATCCACCACGCGCAGATAGCGCTTGCCGTTTTCCGCGGTATAAACATCCGCCCGATCAACGCTGCCGACAATGTTCATGGTTGTGGTTTCGTCAAGCGCAATGCGCAGGATGCTGTTTCCGCCATCGGGGGCAAGCCCGAATTCAAACGCGGCTGGAACAAATTTGCTCACGCGCAGCTCCGCTTGAATGTTCTGCGCCGCGTCGAGTGCGGCGGTTTCCAGACGTTTGAGCTGAAAGAAAAAGCGCGGTGTTTTTCCGAAATCGCCGCCTAGCGTGTTCGCGGTGAAGCTTGCGAAAAACGCGCGGATGCCCGCCTCGAGCGCTTCCTGCGAAAACTGCGGGAAGTCGGGGTTATAGCGCGGCGGTTTCTCGCCGGGGAGGGTCATCAGCGCGAGGAGGACGCCGTGGATCAGGCTCCCCGCGTTGAGCGCCCCAAGCTCCATCACTGTCGGCACGCGGATGCGCAATCCGTATTTGCAAAAATAGGAAAACGGACATTGAAAAAACTGCTCGGTCTGTGTCGCGGAGGCAAACAGCTCCCCCGGGAAAAACAGCGGGTGCGCCGTTGTTTCAGAAAGCGTATGCTCATGCCGCTGCGCCGCGCGATCGAGCCATTCCACCTTTGCCGCATCGCCCGCGCGGCAGAGTGCCTCCCGCACCGCCGCGATTTCAGCGGGGGGGTAAAGCTTGTTGCCGGCGTTCTCCGCATAAAAATCAAACGCCGCACGCCGGCACGTGCAGAAAAATTCCGCCGGAAAATCTTTGCGTCTGCGCACGGGAAGCGTTCTGAAAAAGCCCGTCAGCTCCGAAATCAGCCGCGATGGACGGCTAAGCTTGCCTTTTTCGTCGCTTTCGCAGAAGCTCACCGTCAGTCGCCGCGACGCCGTCGTCATTGCCAGAAAGCACGTCAGCCGCTCGTTTTCGCCGCGCCGCAGAAGGCTTGTCCCGAGCTTGACATCCGCATCCGCGAGCATCTTGCGCTCACGGTCGGAAAACAGCCCGTCCTCCTTGGGGGGGAGGGGCATCACGCCGTCGTTGACACCGATCACATACGCATACCGGATGCCCGCAAGGCGCGAATGCTCCGCGTCGGCGGCGATCACCGCTTCAAGCTTCTGCGGGGGGGAAGCGGTTTTCAGCTGGGCAAGCATCGCCTTGAGCAGCTCTGCGAACTGGCGCACGGTCAGCGGTTCGTCGCCGAGCGTGTCGGAAATCGCGTTGACTACCGAAACGAACGCCGACCAGAGCTGTTTAAAGCACGCGGAAAGCTCCTGTGCGGTTTCGTCGGTGTCATCGGCGGCCTGCTTTAAAACGGCATACGCGCGCTCTGAAAGCGATGTGCGGTTGAGCAGAACGCCCAGCGCCGCGCAAAGGTCCTGCGCCGACGCACCGGCGCACGCCGATTTAAATTCCTCTGCCGGGGCAATCAGCCGCTCGCGCAGTGCGTTGAGATACGCCGGTTTCTCGCCGCCGCCCGCGGTAAAGGGCTGTTTCCACATTTCGCCCTGCACATTCCACACCGCGCAGTATTCCTCTAAATCCGCCGCCTCGCGGCTGGTGAAAAACGACAGGGGCGATTTGATGAATTTCAGAATGCTCTCCGTGCGGTAGGCCGCCGGAACAAGCAGTTCGAGCAGGGAATAGACATAAATCATCAGCGCCGACTGCGAAACCGCCGCGCTGTCGTCGATGAAAAGCGCCAGCTCATGGCGCGCGAACGCCGTGTGCAGTGCCGCCGCATAGCCGTTAATATTCCGGCAGATGACCGCGATTTCCGACGGGGAAGCGCCCTCCTCGCGAATGAGCTGGCGGATGTCCGCGGCAACGAAATCGCATTCCTCATACGCATCCGCGCCCGCGTAAAGCGCAAAGCCGTCCGCGTCCGCCGCTTTTTCGGCAGCGCCGCCGGCAAGCCCGTCCGCAATTTGCGCCAGCGCGGGAGAGTCGTAAACCTGCGCACCCAGCGCCGTCGTGCGACAGGGCTTTGAGAAGCCGGCGGCGATGTCGCGCAGCTCCGACGCAGTGCGGATGGTTGCTGCAAACGGCGATGCGGACGGGTTTTCGGTTTCGCCGCAGACCAGCCCAACGGTGACGCTGCCCGCCTGCGCGATGATCACGGTGAGCAGGTGCAGCTCCTCCGCCGAAAAGCTGCGGAAGCCGTCTATGTACACATCATACCCGCAGAAAACCCCGTGCGCGCGCGCCGTGTCGCAAGCCTTCTGCACCGCGTGCACCCGATCGCGCAGACCGCGCGCGGAAAGCTCCGCGTTAAAATAGGTCAGCAGCTGCGCGAGATCCGCGGTTTTGCGCTGCGCCGAGCCGGAAAGCGACGGCACTGCCGCTTCCAGCCCCGCCGGTGAAACCGCACACTGCGCGCAGTCGTCGGCAAGATGCAGCAGGTCGCCGAGAAAATAGCTCCGGTCAAGCAGCTTGCCGTAATACTGGGCGCCGCCCTCCGATTTCAGGCGCTTCATCGCGCGGAACATCAGGATCGCGCGCGTGTTGTCGTCCGCATCCGCACCGGCGCTGACCGCGTATTCCTGCTCAATCAGCGTGCAGAGGCGGTTAAAGCCGGCTGCCTGGATGCCGTTTGAACTGGCGCCCAGCGCGATGTACAGGTTTTTTTCATACTCGAACGAAAACTGATCCGGCACGATGATGAGCGTCGGTTTGCCAGCGGAAAAAGACGACGCGGCGCGCCGCAGAATTTCGGCGGCGAGCGGCGCTTCGGCAGGGGCGGTGAGTGTTGTGAACATCGTGAAAACGTCCTTTCCGAAATAAAAAGCCCCCGCGCACGGTTTCCCGCGCACGGAGGCATTCGGTCTTTGCGGGTTAAACAAATCATACCACAGATTTCCCGCCGCGTCAACTGCCAAAATCGGATGAACAGTCCAAAAAATTACGCTAAAAATATGATATCTGCATTAACTGTCCGAAAAAATCCCCTTAATGAAATCAAACAGCCCGAACCGGAACTCCGGCTCGCCCTCGTCGGCAATCACGAGCGTGCCGTCGTCCTCCTGCGTGTCGTCCAGCTCCACCGCCGGCGCGATGTTGAGCGACGGAAATAAAAAGCACAAGCCCTGCGCATTGCGCGAACCGAAATCCTGCGCCGCCCCCGCAAACACTGTGAACACAAATCCGATGAGAACCGCCATGCCAAGTCGTTTCATTTTCCTCGTCCTTTCTGTATGTAGCGGGCTGACTGCGCCGCTGTTCATTCACAGTATGGGATGAAATGGGAAAATTATACAACGGACGCTGTTTTTTCAGCAGATGCAATACAAGGTCGCCGGATTCTTCACTGTCAGTGCGTCATACTGCGCCTGCGTCAGGCGGACCAGATTCGCCGCATCATCGCTACGCACGGTGTTTGCGAGAAAATACGCGTCCCAGTCCGTATGATCCAGAAAGCGCTGTCCGGCGTTTTGCATGATGCCGTCCGCTTGCGCGGTGATCAGCGCGCGCGCGTCGGAAACGCTCTGCATGATTTCGCCCACCCGTGCGGTGAGCTGGTTCTGCGCATCGGCGACCTGCTGTGCCAGCCGGCTGAGGAACTGCTCAGTCACCGTCGGGGTGAGCAGCCCCTCGCCGCCCACCGGGCTGACCACGTCGATCGGCTCGCCGGTGAAAATCACCACGTGCGCGCCGTCCGCATCCGCCGCGCGCAGCTCAAGCGTCAGCTTTCCTGCCACCGCTGTGAACAAGTCCGTCACCCTCCAGCGCAGCACAAGCTCCTTGTCGGTGTATGCGATCAGCTCCAGCGTCTGTACCGCCGCGGTGTTCAGCACCGAAACCGCCGTAAGCAAAAATGTAAACCCGCTCAGATCCAGCGTCCCGTACCAACGCGCCAGATGGATCATCACCTCATCTGCGTCCGCCTCCTGACAGCGCAGCAGGCGCGCGATGGGCGCGGTGTCAAGCCATTTCTCCCGTGCATAGATTTCCGCCGTCATCAAACCACTCCTTCTCATTGTTTTATGAAATAAAAATCCGCCCCTTTTCAAGGACGGGAGAAACTGTTGTTCTCTATTCCAATGATAACATGAAAACAAATGTTTGTCAAGCGCTTAGTTAATTTTTTGCGCCCAGAATTGCATCCAGCTTTTTTTCGGCGCTTGCGTCAAGCGATGCGTCGTCGGCAACCATTGCGAGTTCTTCCGCGATCAGCGTGTCAATTTCATCCGTGCGGTCGATTATGTAGGAACGCGTGGGCGTTTCGGCAAGCTCAATGCGCGTGAGCAGCCAGCCGCTTTTCGCGAAAATCCGCGCCAGCTCGGTTTTGAAAAACGCGCAGATGTTCTCGAGCGTCGGGTTGATCACCGTGAACGGCTCGCAGCGATTGATGTCCTGATCCTGAAAGACGGATAGATACGCCTCAACGGATTTTTCGACCGCGTCGAACTGAACGAACTCATCACGCACCTTGATGGTGTCGAGGGTGATTTCCCATGTGTGCGGGTGGTTCTGCCCAAGTACCCCGCGCAGGTAAATCGCGTGGTTGGCGTTGAGATAAAACTTGAATTTATACTGGCTGTATTTCATACAAAGAAAATCCTTTCAAATCAAGAGAAATATTCCAAAATCAGCTTGGAAAACACCGCATTGTATTCGTGCCACTCATTTAAAGTGCCGGCCCGCAGACGAAAGAAAAGTATATGCTCAACTTTCGAGCGTCCTAATGAAATCACAAAGCCGTGCGTAAGCACAAATTGACGAAGCAAATCAAAGTACTGTGCATAAAATAACGGGTTTCCAAAGGGGACATGCCCCCTTTGGTCAAGTTTTAGCCATCGTCTGATCTGCCGCACGCAGCGTTATTCTGTTCCCAATAAGCGCGCCAGTGTGGCAAGCGAGGGCTCGCCGGCGGGGCGCAGCGCGTGAGCGACGGGGACGGGGGCAGCGGCGAGGGGGGTGAGCTGTGTGGTAACGGCTTGGGCAAAGGCGGCGAGAATTTCACCACTGGTGCGCAGCTTGATGACAACGATTGCGTTCTGTGCGGCGGCGCAGCACAGATCGGTTTCCTCGGTCAGGCGGGTGACGGCGGCGGCGGCTTCGCGCAGGTGTGCGGGGTCAATGCCATCAGTGCGAATAACGGCAAAGCCTGCGCCGTCCGGATCGCGCGCGTCGATTTTCGCCAGCACCGACTCCAAAAAGCGGCGGCTGTACAAGCCTGTCGCGGGGTCGGTCTGCGGGTCGGCAGGCTCGGCGGTGCTGTGAACAAGGCGATCCTGCAGTTGGGCGAGGACGAGGTTTTTTTCTGTCAGATCATTTTCAAGCCTTGCAATGCGCAGCCGTGCGCGGTACCGCAGCCAAACGCCCGTCAGCGTCGCGCCCACAACCACCAGACAAAGCGCGGCGGTTAGAATCCGCAAGAACAGAATGCGCTCGACGATTCCGCCGCGCTCAAGCAGAATGCTTTGCTGGATGCAGACGGCAACGGTGTAGGTTTTACCGGCGGCTTGTGCGTGACCGGCGGTGATGAGCACTGCGCCGTAGGCATTGTCGGTCGTCACAAGCGCCGAAAAATCACCCCCGCCGCCGAGCAGATTCATATAGTCGGAAATGCCGCTGCCGCCTGCGCGCAGATAACGGTCGCGCAACTGGTCATAAGTCAGCCCTGCGACTTCCGCGGTCACGGCGTCGTTTCGTTCAAACAAAACCGTTTCGCCGCTTGCCAGAAACCAGTATGCCGCCGCGTCCTGCGGCTGGTTTTTTATCGCGGCAAGCACCGCGTCCTCGCTGTCCGCCGCCTGAATGGAAATCTCCGCGGTGTTGACCGCCGTGCGCAGAAGATCCGCCTGCGCGGCGAGATAGTCATACCGCAGCCGGTCGGTCTGCGCATTGAGCAGCACAACCGCAAGTATGCTGAACAACACCGCCGCAAGGACGGCTGTCCAGTAGGTGACAAGCTGGGACAGTTTGGATTTCATCGTCAAGAAAACTCCTTTTCAGGGGATTATTTGGAACTGACAAAGTGCCGCGCTTTTTTGAGAAACCGCGCCAGCGGCGCGAAGTCACGCCGGAGAATGCCGGAAAACGCCTGCCGTTCCTCGGCAAAGGTGCGGGTTTTCCAGCCGCTACGGGATTTGATGCTGTTGATGATGCCGGCAAAGCGGATCCAGAAGCCGTAGAAATTATACAGCGGCATCGCCGGCAGCAGATACCAGCAGCGGACATAATACCGGCGCAGCGCGGGCATTTTTTCCAGATAGGCACGCACGTTGAAGAAATAGAGCGTGCCAGAAATCACATACAGCACATACAGCAGCACCACCGATCCCGCGATCAGCGCGAACGGATAGTTGAGAAACGCCAGACAGATCAGCGCGAAATACCAGATCATCCGCGGGAACGCAAAGGTGTGGTCGTATGCCAGCACGCGCACCATAAAGTCATTGAAGAACCGTTTTGTGCGCATATCGCGCGACAGGAACATATGCGAAACCTCCAGCTCGCCGGTCTGCCAGCGCTGGCGCTGGGTGTAGAGCTTTCCGAGGTTCTCGATGGGATCGACGAAAAACAGCGCGTTTTCGCAGAGCTTGACACTTTTGTTCATCAGCTTGCGGATCTGAAAGGTAACGTGCGTGTCCTCGCAGACGGTGTCGGTGTTATAAAGCTGGGTTTTGAGGATGGTGCTTTTCCGGAATGCCGAGAACGCGCCGGATAGGGTGTAGATGCTGTCCAGCTCGGACTGGAAATTGCGTCCTGCCAGAAACGCCTGACAATATTCCAGAAACTCACAGCGCCGGAACAGCCGCATCGCGCGCCGGTCGGTGGCCTCCACCAGTGCGGGGTCGGTCAGCACAGCGCCGGTCAGGCAGTCGATGTCCGGCTCCGCCTCAAAGCGTTCCACCATCGCGCGCAACGCGTCCGGCTCAAGCTTGCCGTCGCTGTCGATGTGGAGGATGTATTTCCCACGGCTGCTGAACAGGGCGAGGTTGAGGGCTTTTGACTTGCCCTGACGCGCCTTAAGCCACTGCATCGAAAGCTCCGGAAACAGCTCCTGACACCGGCAGAACACCTGAAAGCTTTCGTCGCGGCTCTTGTTGTCAACGAGCATGATGCTGATCAGCTCCGCCGGATAGCGGCTTTCGTACACCGAGCGCAGACAGCCCTCAAGCGTTTCCGCGGAGTTGTAAATCGGGATAATCAGCGTGATCTCCGGATACTTCAGCGGAAGGCGCTGGGTTTGCTTTTTGCGGTGCTTGCGCAGCAGCAGGAAGAAGCCGCCGATCGCCGGAATGATTTCCATCGCCAGCGGGATGATTACCCACGCCATCCAGAAAACCATGCTCTTGAGAATTTTATAAAGAATCAGTTCCATAGGTAAACTTTCCCACCTTTTGCCGCATTACCTGCGGTCGGGTGAACACGTTGAAATACAGGATAATCGTCAGCGCATAGAAGAAAATCCGTCCGAACACCGCGTGTGCGAAAAAGAACGCGTTGTTGCCGAACACATACACGATGATGCAGATGAGCGTCAGGCGCAGAACGTTCGACACAAAGATCCATGCCACGCCGCCGATTGTGAGGATTGCTTTTTCCGTCGCGCCGTAGAGCGGAAAGAACCACAGCAGCGACAAAAACGCCAGAATCTCGATCACGCCCGAGCATTCATAATCCACAATCAGCGAAATCGCCTCGCCCCCATGCTGGATGAACAGAATCGAATACCGCGCATAGGATTCAAACATGCTCGAAATATCGCCGAACAGCCCCGCACACGCAGCCACCGCCTGTGCCAGACGCGTGGTGAGCATCGGGCGGACGGTCAGCATCAGGAGCAGAAACATCCCCACGCTGCCCGCCAGAAATTTAAAAAACGTGAGCTTTGCTCTGGTCAGAACGGTGAGCAGATAAACCCAGACCGCTGCGAAAATGCCAACAAGAATCATTGCGTGTCGCCCGCCCCGGGGTCAGTGTCCGGCTGCGCGGGGGGTTGCGGTAAGCTGCGCAGCTTCCTTCTCTTGCGCTGTGCGACCAGCACGCCGCCCGCGGCAAAGACAAGCCCTGTGCCGGCAAGCAGATAGGGCGAGGTGGGCGTGCCGGTGGCAATCAGTTCCTGCGGACCTAAGTTGGGTGTGTAGAAGCTGATGTCCCTGATGGTAGCCGGAGTTGACGAGAAGAAGGTGAGCGGAATGCAGATTTCCCATTCGTCGGGGCATCCGGCGCTTCTTGTCATCACACCCGCCGAGCCGGAAATGATTCCCCAGCCGTTCTCCGCGCGGACAACCAGCTGGTTCTGTCCGTTTGTGTAATTTGATCCGCCGTTGGGCGCGGTCAGCAGAATGTTGGTTTTATTGCCGTCAACATAAAAGCTGTAATTATAGCCGTTGAAGGTGGTATAGCTGAACGGACTCATTTTGATGTGCAGGTAAACATACTGGTCGGTGCGGAACAGCGCGCCCATATGGTAGACGTTTCCTGTGTCCCATGGGTAGAAAATGCGGGTATGCGGCTTATCCGCCCAGTCGCTGTAGTTACCGTCGATGTTGATGGGAACATAGCTTGCCCCCGTGACGGCAGACATACCGCCGACGGTTTCTGCGGAAACGGGAACGGCAAGGACGAGCATACAAGCAGCGGCGCAGACTGCGGCAATCGCTTTTGTCAGACGGTGTTTTTTCATACTGTTTCCTCCTCTCGGGGTGGTGATGAAGTCGGTTTGCGTTTGATTTTCAGCTTCCCAAAGAACACCAGCATCAGGAGAATTTCTCCGATGATGCCGACGACGGTCAGCGCAAGCCCTTGCTTGAAATATGGATAGTGCATGGTAATGACGGTCGTGCCTTTGTTGACCACAAGAAAATTGTCCTCATCGGAAATGCTTTGCTCGCTGCGGAAAATATCCTGCCATGCGATGGTGGTGTTGACGTTGTCGGCGGGAGAGGTAACGGTGATGCTGTCCTTGCCGTAGGTGACAGCGATCGGGACGATCTCGCGCGCGGGAAGCTTGTCACTGTCAAGCTCCATAATCGAGCTGAGGAGGGCTGAAACCTGCGTGTCCTCTGCGGTAAAGGTATGGAACAGAAGGTTAAAGCCGATGAAGGTGATGTTTGCGTCATTGCCCGTTCCGGCAAAATCGAGCTTCGTGTCGCCGAACCATGCATAGCCGTAGGAGTTGGTAAGCCCCGTGATGTACACGGTGTTCCAATTCTCATAGCCTGGGGCAAACGCTTTTGCCGTGGCGGTATAATCCTTGGCAATCAGCGCGGGGTAGGAATCATAGAACGTCACCGGTTGCGCCGAAACGTCCAGAAATGTCATGCGGCTCGTCAGCGGGTCAACCGGAATGCGGTTCATGTCGATGTAAATCTGAACACCCGCCGCGGCGACAGTGCGGATTAATTCCTCAGCGCGGGATTTGTTGTCGTAAAAGAAGCCGGAGAGGTAAATCTTCTCATATTGTTCGAGTTCTTCGGCGGTATAAGCGTCAATTTTCAACCGGTCGCCTGCGCGGTAATAGGGGAGGATTTCCGGCACAAGCGCAGCCGAGGTTCCCACGGCAAGCCCGGAATACTTGGTGACGACGCCGAAATTTCCGTCCGTACCGAGCGAAAAAAGCATCATTTCGGTGTTTTCCTCGGTCAGGGTGTAGCCGGAGCGCGCCGCCGCGGCAAGCAGCATCGTGCGGTTTTCTTCCGGAACATAGCTCTTGCGGAGCAGCACGGTGTCCGCGCCGATTTCCACACTTCGGTCAAAGAGATAGAGGTAGTTTTTATTTTCAAGCGACTCGTTGAGATAGGTGATGTTGCTTGCCGTGGAAGCGCCCTGCCATGCCCAGCCGAACACGTAGGGAACCTTCCCCTCGCCGGAGCATAACGCCATCGAGGGCATCGGTCCGAGTGTGCTTAAATCCATCAGCGAAACGCGCTGGCTGGTTGTCTGTTTGGCATCGGTCAGAAGATAATCGTCCATGCTGGTATGGATTTCGCTCACCGTGGCAGGAACGTTCATATGCGTGTTGAGCAAGGAAAGGTTCATTGACGGCACACAGTCCGCCGCGATTGCCGCACAGAGAAAGACCAGAATCGGCTTCTTGAGCCTATGCCATTCCAGCAGTGCTACGACAAACGCCGCGTAGGCAATCGGTGCAAACCGCCGTATCCAAAACAGCTGCGCCATCGGGAGAAGCTGTAAAACAGGCGCAACTGCGGTGGTTGTTCCAAGCAGGATGAGCAGCATCGTGGAAAAGCCCGGGATGCTGCGTTTTCCGGATAAGAAAATGCCTGCGAATGTCACTGCCGCGATGCTCAGCCCGAAATACAGGTCAGCGATGCCGGTGTCAAGCCGCGCAAAGGGGTTGAGCGAATCAATCAGCTTCGCACTCAACGAAATTGCAAGCTCTGCGTTGCCGGCGCTGTCCATCGAGGTAATACCGCCCTTGAGCGAAGGGAAGACCCAAATGCCTGCCACAGCAACGGCAAGCAACATCCCGCACAGCGCGAACGCCGCTTCCCGCACACGCCGGTTGACCGCCGCGTAAAGCCCCAGAAAAACCGCAGAACCCACGCCGACCATCGCCGCAATCATCAGATGCCCCAGCACAACCGCCGCCATCAATACCGTCAGCGGAATCAGATACCCCCGCCGCCGATAGCACACCAGCATCCACATACAGTAAAACAGCATTGGCAGCAGCATCGTCACAAACATCCGCGGATAGTTGCCCTCGCTGAAAAACACGCGCAGATTGTCCGGCAGGCAGAACCATGCCAGTGCCAGAAACAGCCCCAGAACCGGACGTCCCAGCCGCCGCGCCAGCAGCAGCCAGCCCGCCGCGCCCACCGTGAACGATACAAACAGAAAGCCCAGATATGCGTTGAAAATGTTTCCGCCGCAGATGAATTCCAGCAGCGCCAGAAAGTAATACGGCAGCGGTGCCCAGTAGCGGAACGGCTGCACGCCGTTGTACCAGTACTCGGTGTAAAGCGGGAAGAAATCACCCTTTTTGATGGAATTGTAAAGCATGTCGGCTTTGAAAAGATGCCCGTGTACGTCAAAGCCCATCGGATACAGCCCGGACAGCTTCACCGCCAGCGTTATGCCGAAGCCCGCCAGCGCCGCCAGTACAAGCCCGATCACCAGATACCGCATCGAAAGCTTCTGCGGCAGGCTGTGCGCCGGTGCGGGATCACGCCGTTTCCGCAGCACCTCCGCAGCGCGGGGGGCAGGCTTTTCCGCCGGTGCGGGGTGGGTGCGGGGAAGCTGCGCGGGCAGAGACTGTGCAGGTTCGCCATGAACGGCGCGCACCGCTTCGATCATCGCGTCCTGCGCGGGTGTGGTTTGCGTGCCGATGCTGAAAACGGTATTGGGCGCCGTGCCGATGTCGAGTCTGGTCAGCGAAAAGCCCAGCGGCTCGAGCAGTGCCGCAATGGCGGTGTAAAATTCCGCACCGATGTTTTCCATCGTCGGAACGATTGTGTCAAAGGGCGGAATCTCGTTGAAATACCCGCCGGAAAAGGTCTGTAAATAGCCGTCCACTGTGTTCTCGGGCAGGTCGTAAGCAACCATGTCCGCGTCGGCGGCGACGTTGAAAAAGGTCGTGATCTCAAAGGTGTGGTTGTGCGGCGCGTCGTGTGCGCCGGTGCTGTGACGCGCATTAAAGCGAAAGGTGAGCTTGTATCCCTCAAAAAGCATGGCAGATTCCAATCTCTGCGTGTCCCAAACGATTTTTTTGATAAATTTCCCAAAAAAGGGAATTATGTTCAGGAACAGCACAGCAATCCAGAAATATAAAAATATTATTATACACGAAAATAGTGGCAAATTGAATTGTCCGAAAATGCGTTATAAGCGCGTTTTCCGACTATCATTATATTCTCTTTTCACAAAAAAGTCAATGCCAAGAAAAATCCAGATCTGCGAATGTGTTCATATATTAAATGTAAGTTTTCCGCCGCCGCCCCCCCGCATCGGGAATGCAACGGGTTGCGGCATAAAAAAATGTCGATTAAGCAAATTAAGGATAAAAATTTGACAAAAAAATTTTACAAACAAATTACAACTGTATCGATCTCCTTATTCAGAAAAAAGCATTGAAAAAGACACAGACACCGACTATAATTAATGCAACACCGCACAAGCCGCAGGCCGAATTGTACGGTGTTGCCTTAAGGCACTTACATAGAAAAGGAACACCGAACATGAACCTGATGCGCAGATTTTTCGGACATCTTTCCACCGTCACGCACCACAAGCGGTTGGTGCGCAAATACTGCTTCCGGATCGGGCTGTACCGTCAGGGGCTTGCGCACGACCTGTCAAAATTCAGCCCCGCGGAGTTTCTCCCGGGCGTGAAGTATTACCTCGGCACACGCTCGCCCCAGACGATGGAGCGCGACCTGCACGGCGTTTCCGCCGCGTGGATGCACCATAAGGGGCGCAACCGCCACCATTTTGAATACTGGCACGACTATCTCCCCGGCGGGGCGA
Source organism: Oscillospiraceae bacterium (assembly GCA_047602575.1). Classification (GTDB taxonomy): domain Bacteria; phylum Bacillota; class Clostridia; order Oscillospirales; family Ruminococcaceae; genus UBA1366. The sequence continues at coordinate 718,054 of JASGGY010000003.1, read as the reverse complement.
AGCCGGAAACCTGTGTGGAGATGCCCGCGCGGTGGTTTGCGGAGATGATCTGCGACCGGATCGCGGCAAGCCAAACTTACCTCAAGGACAAATACCGCCAGAGCGCGCCTTACGATTACTTCGCCGCGGCAAAGCACAGCTACGCCATGCATCCGGCGACGCTTGCAAAGCTCGAAGCTGCGCTGATCCTGCTGCGCGACGAGGGCGAGGAGCGGCTGTTTTCGTATCTGCGGCGGGAAGTGCTGAAAAAAAGATGAAATCTGCAAAAAAACGATTGACAAACGTGCAGGAATTTTGTATAATTTGCGAAAGGGCGGTCGGATCCGCACTTTAAAATGAACGATGAAACGAGGTCTTTGGTATGGCATATGTCTGGACGGACGAATTGATTTCAGGCAACAGACAGGTGGACGAGCAGCACAAGATGCTTTTCACCGCAGTAAACAACTTTATGGACGCTTGCGCAATGGGCAAGGGACGCAAATACATTGAGGACACCATGCAGTTTCTGGTGGACTATACGGTCGGGCATTTCGCCGACGAGGAAAAGCTGCAGCTTGCCTGCAAGTATCCGGGCTATGCCGCACATAAGAAAATCCACGACGACTTCAAGCGCACGGCGGGCGAGCTGTTTGCCGAGCTGAAAGCCGAGGGCCCGACGATCGTTATGGTCAGCAAGGTCAGCTCCATCGTCGGAAACTGGCTGGTGACCCACATCAAGCAGGAAGACCTGAAATTCGTCAAATACATGAAAGCAAATACGTAAAGGCGGGATGAAAATGGCTTACCAGCTGACACAGGATATGCTCACCGGCAACAAAGCGATCGACGACCAGCACAAGCTGCTGTTCGATGCGATCAACGGGCTGCTCGACGCTTGCTCAAAGGGCATGGGACGCAAGAAAATAGAGGAAGTCACGAATTTTCTTTATGAATACACGGCGCGCCATTTCGCCGACGAGGAGAAGCTTCAGATCAAATACAGCTATCCGGATTACGAGAACCACAAGCGATATCACGAAACATATAAGAAAACCGTGCGCGCGCTCATGAACCAGCTCGCCGAGGAAGGCCCGACGGTTGCTCTGGTCGGAAAGGTCAACACCAGCGTCGCCGAATGGCTCATCAACCACATCCGCCGCGAGGACGTAAAGCTTGCCGCGCACATCCGCTCAGTGGCGAAGTAGATTTAAATTTAAACATAGGGTTCGGGAGCGGCGCAGGCGGCTTCCGAGCCTTGTTCCATTTCAGAAAAAAGGCGGTGAGGATTTGCTCGAAAAACCGGTGACGAGCCTTGCGGGGATCGGCGAAAAGCGCGCGAAGCTGTTTGAAAAGCTCGGTGTGAAAACGGTGCGCGACCTTTTGGCACATTATCCACGGGAATACATCGACTGCGCGTCGCCCGCCTCCATCGCCGCGGCGCCGCTTGAGGAAGCCTGCGTCATCCGCGTGCAGGTGGTGCGAAAAATCCCCGCCCAGCGCATTCGGCAGGGGCTGACGGTTTCAAAGGTCGTCGTCACCGACGGGGAAAGCGACCTGACGGCGGTGATTTACAACACGCCGTTTTTATACGACCGCCTGCGCGAGGGCGAGGAGTACCTGCTCATGGGAAAAATCACGGGCAATCTGGTGCGCCGCGAAATGGCTTCACCCGCTTTAATCGACGCGGAATACGCGGGGCGGCTGATGCCGGTTTACCCCGTCACGGAGGGGCTGACGCAGGCGATGCTGCGGGGCGCGGTGAAAAGCGCCCTGCGTCTGCTGGACGGCGCGATGTACGAGCCGATGCCGGAAGCGATTCTGGCGCAGAACGCCCTCTGCGCGCTGCCCGATGCGCTGGATGGCATTCACTTTCCGGCGGATTGGGAACAGCTTGCCGAAGCGCGGCGCAGGCTGATGTTTGACGAGCTGACCGTGCTGACGCTGGGGATGCTCACTCTGCGCGGACGCGAGCGGGAGCGCACGGGCGCGGCGATGCGCGGGCTGCCGATCGAGGAATTTTACGGAAGTCTGCCCTTTACGCTGACCAACGCCCAGCTGCGCTGTATCGCGGAATGCACGACGGATCTGCGCAAGCAAGTCCCCATGAACCGTTTGATTCAGGGTGATGTCGGCTCCGGAAAAACCGTGTGCGCCGCCGCCTGCGCGTTTTTTGCGCACAAAAACGGCTTCCAGACCGCGATGATGGCACCCACCGAGCTGCTTGCCAAACAGCATTTTCACACCCTGCGCAAGCTGCTCGCACCGCTGGGCGCACAGGTCTGCCTGCTCAGCGGTGCGCTTCCGGCAAAGGAAAAAGCAGCGGTGCGCGCGAAAATCGCCGCCGGTGACTGCGCGGTCGCCGTGGGCACGCACGCGCTCATCCAGCGCGATACCGCCTTTGCGCGGCTGGGACTTGTCATCACCGACGAGCAGCACCGGTTCGGCGTCGCACAGCGCGCGCAGCTGGCAGCCAAGGGTGAACATCCGCACAATCTTGTCATGTCCGCAACGCCGATTCCGCGCACGCTGGCGCTGATGATTTACGGCGATCTGGACATTTCCGTCATCGACGAGCTACCCGCGGGTCGCTTAGCGGTGGAAACCTACGCAGTAACCGGAAAGCTGCGTGAGCGCGCGTACAATTTCATCCGCGAAAAGCTGCGCGCGGGACGGCAGGCGTATCTGGTCTGCCCGATGATCGAGGAAAGCGACGGCGACATCAAGTCTGCGGTCGGCTACGCAAAAACCCTCGCGCAGGGTGCGTTCGCGGACTTCCGCGTGGGGCTTCTGCACGGGCGGCTCGACCCGGCGGAAAAGGACGCGGTGATGGCGGAGTTCAAGGCGCGCCGCATCGACCTGCTGGTCTGCACGACCGTGGTCGAGGTGGGCGTTGACGTGGAAAACGCCGCGGTCATTCTCATCGAAAATGCCGACCGGTTCGGCTTGTCCCAGCTGCACCAGCTGCGTGGGCGCGTGGGGCGCGGCAAGCACCAGTCCTATTGCATTCTGGTGACCGATCATGTGACGGACACATCGCGGGCACGGCTGAAAATTCTTTCTAAAACCAACGACGGCTTTCAGATTGCCGAGGAGGATTTGCGCCTGCGCGGGGCGGGGGATTTTTTCGGAAGCCGCCAGCACGGGCTGCCCAAGCTCAAGCTCGCGGGCGAGCTGCTCCAGCCCGATAACGCGGACGGCGGCCTATCAAAAACCGTCGCCGCGGCGCAGGAAGCCGCCCGCGCGATTTTCGACGCCGACCCGACGCTGGCACAGCAGCCGGCGCTCCGGCAGCAAGTCGCCGCCTTGTTCGCGGACGAGGTGGCGCTCAACTAAACCGAAACAGTTTCAATCAACCAAAGAACGGAGTGTTGAACATGAACAAACTTTATCTGGAAAACCAAATGCAGCGGCTCGAAAAAACCGCAGCCAACCTCAAAAAACGCGGCTTTGACACGTATGTCGTGCAGACGCCGGACGAAGCCCGCGCGCTTGCCATGCGCCTTGCGCCGGAGGGGGAGTCCGTCGCGGCGGGCGGGTCGGAGAGCCTTGCCGAATGCGGGCTGATCGATGTGCTCAATTCCGGACGTTACAATTTTATCGACCGCTTTGCCGGTGAAACGCCGGAGGAGCGCGAGGAGTTGACGCGCCGTGCGTTTTTCTGCGACACCTATTTCTGCTCCGCCAACGCGGTGACCGAGGACGGCATTGTTTATAACGTCGACGGGAAATCCAACCGTGTCGCGGCGATTGCGTTCGGACCGAAATCCGTGATCATGGTCGTAGGGCGCAACAAAATCACGCGCGATCTCGACGAAGCCGCCGCGCGGGTCAAACGCATTGCGGCGCCGATTAACTGCGCGCGGCTGGGATGTCAGACGCCCTGCGCCCAGACCGGCGAATGTGTTTCAATCAAAGCACACGGCACGCAGATGACCGACGGCTGTGCCGGCGACGCGCGCATCTGCTGCGACTATCTCGTCCTTTCCAACCAGCGCGACAAAAACCGCATCAAGGTGATTCTCGTCAACGAGGAGCTGGGCTTTTAAGAGATTAGAGATTAGTGATTAGAGATTTAGGGTGCAAAAAACCCGCTCGATTGGGAGCGGGTTTTTGTTTTGTTTTAGGTGGCTACTTAGGAAGCCAACGCTGTTTCATTGCTGATGGCAAAGTCGTCAGTGTAAGCCTCATCGTCGTAACCGAACAAGGAGTTGAACAGATCATCGCCGAGTGCGGTTTTGAGCTTTGTTTCCAGCGCCGTGGGGTCGATGGTTGCCGAATAGCCGGACAGTCCGGTTTCGGTGGTCGCGTCAAACGCCGTGCCGGTGGGCAGGGTGATGTCGGAAGCGGCGGTTTCTTCGGAGGTATACTGCAGCTTGCCGAGCTCAACGCCGCTCATGGAGGCGGTGATGGTGATGTCGTTCTTCGCTGTGGTGGAAGCCGAAACGATGTTGATCGCTAAGGACTGACCCTCAACCTCTGCGGTGATGTTTACGTTGCCGCTGAAGCTCGAATCGCCGATGGGGGTGATGTTCTGCAGCTCGAGGTTTGCGGTAAAGGATGCTTCGGGAGAAGTCACGGTCATTACGCCCTTGGCATTGGTGACGTTGTTTTCGGTTGTGCCGCCCATTTCAAATGAGAGACCCTCACCGTCCGCCGTGACGCTGGTCTTGCAGGCAAAGGCGCTGTCGGTTTCATAAGTAAACGCGCTGAAGACCGTTCCTTCGGCAGTGACGGACAAACCGGCGATCTTGTCGTTGTGGTAGTATACATCAACCGGATACTTGGTGGTTTCCGCACTCAGCAGCTCGGTGTTCAGCTCGTTGATGGCGGAGTCGATACTTGTGGAGAATGTATTTGCGTCAATGGTGACGCCCTCTGTTGCGAGCAGTTCCGTAATGGTTTTGTTGTCGAGAATCAGGCTCTTGAGCGCCGCGTCGTCCTTGGCTTTGTTTAAAAGCGTTACGAGAACCGCGATGAGGTCTTTTTCGGAAATCTCAACGGTCTTGGTTTTAAGGGTGTAATTCACGCCGTTGATGGTGCCGGTCAGATCGTCTTTATCCGTGCCGGCGGGGAGAGCGGCAAGTGCCGCGTCGTAATAGCCTTCCCACAGGTTGGAAACGCCCTCAACCAGCGCGATCATATCCGCGGAAGCGTCTGCGTCAAAGGCGGGTACACTTGCAGTGCTTGCGCCCAAATCGCCTGAGAGAACGTTCGCAAGCTGATCCGTCGGGTAGGTCAGATATGCGTCGGACAGCTCAGGGATTTTCACGTAAGCGATTTTTGCGGTTGCGTCATTGACAACATTTGCAGAAATGAACTTTGCGCCGTCGTAGCTGACGGTGTAATCTGCGCCGAGCTTGCCGCCCTTGGATTTTGTTACCGTGTTCAGCTCAATGGGCTTGATGTCAACGCCTGTCATGGTGGTCAGCAGTGCACCCGGGGTGAACTTGAGGTTCGCGGTGTAGGACTTGTTCGCCTGACCGCTTGACATGAGCTGTGCCTCGCGCAGGGAATCGACAACGGTTGAAAGCGTTGCTTTCACGCCGGCGTCTTTCTTGCTGTTGTCCTTGTCGGAGTCGTCTTCCTTGCCGCAGCCGGTCATGACCATGGAAACGCCCATCATCAGTGCGGTCGCACCTGCCAATAGCTTTTTCAGTTTCATTTAAAATCTTCCTTTCGAGAAATGTCCGAAAACCCGGACTTGAGTTTTTGCAAACGCAGAAATTTTACCGCGCCTGCCGTATGAAAAGGCTCATACGAATCCATACTCACTATTATAACAGGTTTTTTCTGTCTGTCAAGGGATTGCAGGAGATTTGCGCCGGTTTGTATCCGAATTGTAACATCAGAAAAAACAAACAAGCCGGTTTGCCGCATTTTTGTAGCGTTTGCAATACAAAAAAGTGATAAAAAAATTGGATGTGCGCTGTTGACTTTTCACAAAACCTGCGCTATAATATAGGGTATAGTCTGTGGGGTGGTGGAAATTGTTCGGGTATGTCAGACCTCACAAGGGCGCGATGCGCGTGTGTGAATTTGAGGCGTACAAAGCCGTCTACTGCGGGCTGTGTAAAGAACTCGGCGCGCATTACGGACAGGCTGTGCGCATGACGCTCAGCTACGATTTCGCGTTTTTAGCGGTGATGAACATTGCCTTAGACGGCGAAAACCCAACGGCTTGCCGCGAACGCTGTGTCGCCCATCCCATGCGCAAATGCGTTTGCGCACACGCACAGGGGATCGGATTTCCCGCGGGGGCGGCGGTGCTGCTGGTGTGGCATAAGCTTGCCGACGACGCGGCGGACAAGGGCTTTCTTAAAGCGTTTGCCGCACGGATAGGGATGCTGGCGGTGCGCAGGTCTTTTAAAAAAGCAAAAGCCGCGTATCCGGCGCTCGAAGCCGAAATCGCCGCACAGATGAAAAACCAGTCTGCGATCGAACGCGCAGGCTGCGCAAACCTCGACGAGGCTTGCGAGGCGTCGGCAAAAATGATGGAAGCGATCGCCAGAGAACTCCCCGGCGATGAAGCGCAGCAGGAAATTCTGGCGCGGTTCGGTTATTTTTTAGGGAAATACGTGTACCTCTGCGACGCGCTTGACGACGCGCGCGACGACTGGCGTTCGGGCGGATACAACCCGCTGCTGCTGTCGGTCTGCGGTGAGAACAAGCCGCATCCGAAGCATGAGGAACTGCCGCCGGCGCTGCATGAAAAGCTCTGCGATTATGCGCAGCTAAGCGTCAATCTCGCACTGGGCGAGCTGGCGGAAGCTTTCACGGCGCTGGAAGTCAAAACCTTTGCGCCGGTGGTGCATAACATTGTGTACTTAGGGCTGCCGAACACGTTCTCGCAAATAAAAAGCGGCACATTCCACAGAAAAAGTAAGCGTGAATTCAAGCGCGTTGCCGATTAGGGCAAGATAGAAAGGATAACAACCGATGAGCGACCCATACAAGGTTCTGGGAGTTTCCCCAAAAGACAGCGACGAGAAAATCAAATCCGCATACCGCAAGCTTGTGAAAAAATACCACCCCGACAATTTCACCGACGGCGCGATGAACGAGCTAGCCGCGGAGAAAATGACCGAGGTCAACAATGCCTATGATGAGATCATGCAGGAACGCCGCTTCAATGGCGGTCAGGGCTACGGTGGTGCTTCCGGCGGGTATAACGGTGGGGATTCCGGGGCAAACTACGGCGGTGGCAATGCTGGCGGTTACGGCGGGGCTCAACTACGCGGAAATCCGCCAGCTGATCCAGACGCGCAACATTGCCAGAGCCGACGCGCTGCTCAACAACGTCAATGCCGCACAGCGCAACGCGGAGTGGTTTTTCCTCAAGGGCAGCGTGTATTACACCAAGGGCTGGACGAATGAAGCCTATAACCATTTCCGCACAGCCACGGAGATGGAGCCGTCGAACATGGAATATGCCGCGGCGAAAAACCGGATGGAAATGAATTCCGGCGGCTATATGCCCGGCGGACAGGCGGGACCGTATAACGGCGGACAGCGCATGGGCGGCTGCGGCGGAACGGATTTGTGCTGCTCGATGGTGTGCGCAGACTCATGCTGCGAGTGCATGGGCGGAGATCTGATTTCCTGCTGCTGATGCACATCTTTCTTAAAGAATAACAAAGAACGCAAGGCGCAACGCAAGCAATTGCGCGGCGCTTTTCATTTTAAAGGAGGCGCGCATGAACCGGAGAGCAAGCTATAAAGTCGCACTGAGCGGGATGGTTGCGGCGCTGAGCCTGACGGCGATGTTTCTGACCAAGCCGCTGGCAATGCTGGATTATACAATGCCTGCGTTTGCGGGGATTCTGCTGGTGATTCTGGTGATCGATGTGAGTAAGCGCTGGGCGCTGCTGACTTACGCGGGGGTCGGTTTTTTGAGCGTGCTGATTGCGCTTCCGCAGTCAGCGGTGCTGTTCATTGTGTTTTTTGGGTATTACCCGATTGTGAAAGCGCTGTTTGAACAGCTCAAGCCCCGCGCGCTGCAATGGCTGGTGAAGCTTGTGCTGCTCAATGCGGCGGCGCTGGTGATTTACAAGATTTCCACCCATATGCTGTTCGGCGAGGATTTGTTCGAGGAGCTGGAAAGCTTCGGGAAATACGCGGGGCTGATGGTGCTGGGACTTTGCAACGTGCTGTTTGTGGTTTACGACTACGCGCTGACGCAGCTGATCACGCTGTATGTCCGCACGCTGCGCCCGAAAATCTTTCGCGGATAGGGGTCAGCATGAAAAAGACAGACAATCCCGCCAGAACAAACCGCATCCGCCTGATTGCGATTATATTGTATCTCGCGGGTGTGACCGCGCTTTCTGTATGGTTGTTTCCGTATATCCGCGCGCTGACCACCCACGAGGGTCGGGAGGCGCTGCTTACGTTGGTAAAATCCTACCGCACCGCCGGCATTTTCGTTTACATCGCCATTCAGGCGGCGCAGGTGGTGGTGGTGCTAGTGCCGCCGGTTCAGATCGTGGGCGGAATGCTCTACGGCTGGCTGCTGGGAACTGTTTTTTCGTTCGCGGGGCTTGTGCTGGGAAGTGCCGCGGTGTTCGCGCTGGTGCGTGCGGTGGGCTATCCGCTGGCGGAAGCATTTGTGACAAAAAAGCATATGCACAAATTCAAGTTTCTCGAAAACGAAAAAAAGCTGGTTAAGATCCTGTTTTTTATGTATCTCATCCCCGGCTTTCCGAAGGATGCGCTGGCGTATGTGATTCCGCTGACGAAAATCACGGTGAGGGATTATTTTTGCTATGTGCTGCCGGCGCGCCTGCCGGCGGTGCTGATGAGTGCGGTGTTCGGGACGAATCTGGGACGGGGGAATCTGCCCGCGGCGGCGGCGCTCTTTGTGGCGACGAGTGCGTTCGCGGTCACGTCGGTGTTTTACCGCGATCGCGTGATCGGGGCATTGCGCAAACAAAAAGAAAAGGTGCAAAAAAATATAGGAAAAAGGCTTGACAAACGCGCGAAATGATGATATAATTATTTTCGTCGCTTGGGTTCAAGCAATGCGGGTGTAGTTCAATGGTAGAACTCCAGCCTTCCAAGCTGGTCGCGTGGGTTCGATTCCCATCACCCGCTCCAAAAGTCCGGCACAAGACGCACCGACCGGTGCTGTTTTTGTATCCGGCATCAATCCGCGCCTTTAGCTCAGCCGGATAGAGCAACTGCCTTCTAAGCAGTAGGCCACAGGTTCGAGTCCTGTAAGGCGCGCCAGATATGGTGGGTATAGCGTAGTTGGTTAACGCGTCAGTTTGTGGCACTGAAGACCGTGGGTTCGAGTCCCATTATCCACCCCATCAAAACCCCCGCAAACATTGCGTTTGCGGGGGTTTTTTATTTGTATTCAGCCAAATCACCAATGCTTTGAAAGCCGATTTGAGAAATCAAATCGGCTTTCTGTCACAGTTGATCATACGGCGCAACTGAAACGAAGGCGAAAGGACGATGCAAGTGTCATATACTGCTGCGTTTTTCCATCACACGCTCATAACACGCCTTCAGCCCCTCCGCGATCTCCGGCAATGCGGCACGCTCGATTTCAAACAGGTATACCCGGTGCAGCTGTTGTTCACCGTATTCACGCAACAGATATGTGTAAATCATTTCCTGAAAGCTTTCCTCATCGGTCATGGTATCACACACTTTCGGCAAAATTTAGGATGTTACCGCAATCATATACCATTGATAAAGATTTGTCAAGAGGGAAATGCCAAACCGTTGCCTCCTTCACAGAATCTACGCTGAAAACATCGGCGGAATTATTGCAAAAAACAGCAGCCCGATTTTATCGGACTGCTGCTTCATATAACACAGCGAAAGCGTGTTAGTTTTTGGATAACATGGAATCAAAAATGGTCGGGATGCTCACGATATACTTGTCGCTGTCGGCGCTGCGCCATACGATTTTCAGCGTGGTGACACCGGTCATGTCCACGGAAAAGCTTTGCGGTGCGCTGGTGGTGCTGACTTTTTTTGAAGTATACAGCTTTTTACCGTCGCCGTAAATTTCAATTTTTCCGGTCTGGTCGGTGTAGGAATTGCCGTTGTAGCTGGCAAGTATTCCCGTAAAGGTCTTGTAGCTGCCGTCAAGGGTGTATTCGATATAACCGCCGTCATCCTCGTCATACGAAGCGGAAGGAGTGATGCTGTGGTTGTAAGAAACGTTGCCGGAATTGTCCGCATAGGTATAGTCGGTGAGCGTGTCAAGGGTCTCATCGGATGTATACAGATCCGTCAGGTACTGCGGTGCGATTTCATTGAAATAGGCGATCTTATCGTCAAACTTGCTGCTGTAATATGTATAATTGAGATTGTTGAGGTAGTCAATCGCGGCTTCATAGCCTTCTGACATGAATATCTCTTCGCTCTCGGCGATCGCGGCATCAACCCACTCTGCGGTTTTTGTATCATACTGCGCGGTGATCTGCGCGTCGTCGGGGAAGGAATTGTGCAGTTGGCTCAGCGCATGAAACGCGCTGTCGTAATCCTTTTGTGACGCATAATTATCAGCCGCAGCAAATGCCGCCTGCAGGTATTCGGTTCGCTTTGCCTGAATGTCGGCATCGCCGGTGAATGAATCGCCCGCGTTGTCAAGCTGGTACAAAGCACTGATATAATCATCGCTGTCCGCGTAGGACTGCGCATCGGCGAGAAGCTGCGTTTTATAAGCCGCCTTCGCCTGCGTAATCAGCGCCTGCGCTTTGTCATAAAACGGGTCTTTTTCGCCAAAAAATTCCGCCTGTGTAATGGCATAGCTGTAGTCCTGCTCGTCAAACGAACTCTGTGCCGCCGCGAGCTGCTCGGCGTAATATTTTGTTTGCGAAAGTTCGGTGCTTGCCTTGTCGGTCGCGTCCTCGTCGAGGACGTCAAGGTCTGTGAGCGCGTCGAGCTTTTCCTTTGCGTCGTCGTAGGTCAGATCGCCGGCAATGTAATCGGGATTGATTGAATCAAGGATATCCTCTAAATAGCTTTCAACCTGATCTTCTTTTTTGTCATGATCTTTGATATCGTCCTCATAAAGATCCTGCGCGTCGTCGTATTCTCCGTCGTCAACAAGCGCTTTGAACTCCTTGACCGGATTGTCCAGAAAGGTCTTGTACGCAATCCAGCCGCCCGTTCCGATTCCGGCGACAACCAGTACGCACACGCACAGCAGCGCGATGCGCTTGGCGTTGACCGGCTTTTTAGCGGAAGAAACCGTCGGGATAAAAGCGCCGTTCGGTGTTGCAGTCGGTTGCGCGGCGTCTGCCGTCGGTGCGTCTGCCGTTTTTGTGGCAACCCCCGCGAGGGAAGAAACGGTATTCACCGGCGCGGCGGCAAGCGGCGCACCGCAGCCGATACAGAATTTTGAAGCACCCTCATTTTTTTGTCCGCATTTTTCACAGAACATAATCAGTCCTCCTGTTAAGTGTGTGAATGTACCCGCCAAGCGCAGACCTCTGCCGGCGGCTGGACGGGGGTATCATCTAATCGGATTATAACACATTATTCATGAGGGGTCAACTAAATTCCGCGAAATTTGGCACATCTTACGAAAACACGGTGTAAAGAATGACGATAAGCGTGAAGATTGTGAACTATTTGTTCAACAAATATCGCTGCTTGTCAATTCTGTTGCCTAGTCGGTGTACTCCACCCGGAAATCCGTGAATTCCGCCGTGTTGTCACCGACGGCATACAGCCCGATTACAACACCCGTGAAGCCGCCGGATACCTCGCTTGAGAGATACTTTGTCTGACCGCCGCCCAGCTCATAAACCGCATCGCCCGCGCTGACAGAAAAGCTGTAACCAAACGCATTCATGCGCACCGTCAACAGTGCGGATTCCATGCCCGCAGGCAGGGTCTGTGTGGTCAGAAGGTGCTTGCAGTCGCCGATGTTCAGGCGCACAATCGCCGTCAGCGCCGTGTTTTCCCGCCGCAGAGCAACCTCATAATGCTCGCTCTCGCTCATATAAAGCGTCATGCCCGCTTCGCCCGCATCAAGGGAAACACGCACGGTGGTGCTTCCCGAAAAATCGCGCTGGCGGATGCCGACAAAGGTCGGGGAGTCGGCTTCGTCGAGTGTCACTTTTGTCCCCTTTAAGACCGCGCGGTCGGGAGCGAGCGCATAATTTTCCGTGTGCGGATGGCGCAGGAAAACCCACTCTAAATCCCAACGCGTGTTTTCAAAAGTGAAAACGCGCTGCTCGTTCTGCGTAAAATCGCCGGGGAACTCGTAGCTGTCCTCGGTGGTGCCGTCGTTGCCGGCGGTGAAAAAGCCGTCTGTGTCAAACGTGACGGGTGTCAGAAAAACTTCCCGTCCCAGATGGTGATAGGGCATCCATTTGTGAATCTGCCGGAAGCCCAGACTTAAAATATGCCAGCCTCCGATTTTGTCGGCAATCAGATCGCCGTGACCGATACCCTGAATCATGCGCGGGGCTTTGTCGCGGTTGGTCAGCACAGGGTTGTGCGGGAACGCTTCAAACGGTCCCCAGACGCTTTTTGCACGCGCACAGGTAATCATGTGACCGTATTCCGTGCCGCCCTCCGCAGCCATTAAATAGTACCAGTCGCCGATTTTGTACAAATGAGGGCTTTCCAGATATCGTCCGCCTGTGCCTGTCCAAAGGCTGATGCTTTCGGTGTGCTTCTCGCCGGTGGCGATGTCGATTTCGCATTGCAGAATGTGGTTTCTGTCGCGTCCGTCGCCGCAGGTGCTCATAAAATACGCTTTGCCATTTTCAAAAAACAGGGACGGGTCGATGCCGCCCTGATCAACGGTGATGGCTTCTGACCATTCGCCGCGGATGTCGTCGGTGTAAACGTAAAAATTCTCGCGGGTGGTGTCGTTGGTCGTCACCATATAGAACCTGCCGTTGTTAAAGCGGATTGTGGGGGCAAAAACGCCGCCGGAGCTGTTGATTTTCTCAAGCATCACCTGCTCCTTGCGCGTTAAAACGTGCCCGATCTGCGTCCAGTTAATCAGATCGTCGCTCTCAAACAGCGGCACGCCGGGGAAATACTGAAAGCTTCGAGCAAACCAGATAATACTTGTCCCCCGCGCGGCAGACGCTTGGGTCGGGGTAAAAGCCTTTGACGATGGGGTTTTGATAACGCATACAATTCCTCATTTCTTGTAATGTTCCTGTTTTTCGGCTACATAATTTATTATAACCCGCGCGGGCGGGCGCGTCAATACGGGGTTTCAAAGATGTCAGAAAAGTGCTGATGAAGCGCATCGTTTCATCGAGAACGTTTTGCGGGAGTTTGACCGGTGTATTTTTTGAAAACGCGGGAAAAATGACTTTGTGAGGAAAAGCCGAAGCACGCAGCGACCTCCGCACAGGACTTGCCCGAAAGCCGGAGCATATTGGCGGCGGCTTCTGTTTTTTGGCGCAGAATGTAATCGGTCAGCGTCGTGCCGGTTTCCTTGCGGAACAGGCGGGAGAGATGGCTGCGGCTGACACCGGCGACGCGGGCAAGCGACTCGGTTGTGACGCGGCGGGTCAGGGAACGCTCGATTTCCGCCAAGCACAGTGACACGGGCTTCGAGTAAAGCGTTTCACGGTAGACAAACTTCATGCGCATGGTGTAGTCGAGAATCATCTCCTCATGAAGCTGCTGCAAAACGGCGACAGAGCGGCATTTGTCGGCGGCGCGGATGTAGAGGTCACTCAGGCTAAATGCTTTTTCGCGGTTCATGCCGCCCTCCGTGCAAGCGCGGGCGAGCATCGCGGCGAGAATGACAAAGTGATAAGTCAAACTGCGCAGGGGATCGTCCGAGAGTTTTGCGTAGTTCGGCGCGTCCGGGTCGATGTGCAGAACACGGAACTTGCGGATTTCCTCAAGATTGCCTTGTTTCACAAGTTCATAAAACCCAAATTCCTCCGTATATGCCCGATGAAAGCGTCCGTTGTCAAGGTGATAAAACAACAGGCTGCCAAGTTCTTTTTCCGAATCCAAAGCATCGCCCCCTTGTACTTCGATTATATCACAATTGTGCAAATTATGCAACGGATCTGATAGAAATTCTGTTTGCGGCGTGTTAAAATCATCATAAAACCTGCGGCAGGCGGGTTTCGGAAGGATGGAATCGGATGAACATTTTTAAGGGCTTTCAGAAGGGCGTGAATCTGGGCGGCTGGCTTTCACAGTGTCCGCTGACAAAGGAGCGCTTTGACAGCTTTCTCACAAAGGACGACCTTGCGGCGATCGCATCAGCCGGTTATGACCATGTGCGCGTGCCAGTGGATTACCGCGCGCTGGGCTTTGACGGCGAAACGCTTTCCGGCTTAAGCGCGGAATACCTTGACCGCTGTGCGGACTGGTGCGCGGAATATGAGCTGAACCTGCTCATTGACCTGCACAACACGCGGGGCTATGATTTCGGCAAGCCCGAAACGGCGCTGACATTCTTTAAAAACGCTACGGATATGGCTTATTTCATTGCCCTGTGGGAAGCCATGGCGCGGAAGTACGGCGCGAACAAACGGATTGCGTTTGAGCTGCTCAATGAAATGGTGCTGCGCGAGGCGGCAGAGCCGTGGAACGACCTTGCGGAGCGGACGGCGGCGGCAATCCGGCGAATCGCACCGCAAACACCGATTGTCATCGGCGGTGTGCGGTATAACCATGTCACCTCGGTGAAGCTGCTGCGCAAGCCGGCGGTTGAGAACATTGTGTTCAATTTCCATTGCTACGAGCCGTTTTATTTCACCCATCAGGGTGCGGACTGGACGGACATTCCGGCGGACTTTTCGATCGGCTATCCGGACGAATTCGAGAAGCAGAAGTTTTATCTGCCCGGTGATTTACAGCGGATGTTAGAGGAAAGCGGCGCAACAGAATTCAACGCGGATTTTTTCAGCCTCTTGTTCCGCGACGCGGTGCGGTATGCGGAGGAATGCGGTGCGGCGCTCTACTGCGGCGAATACGGCGTGATTGAGCATGGCGACCGGGAATCCGCCGCGCGATGGTTTCACGACATCCACGCGGCGTTTGAGAAAAACGGCATCGGACGCGCAGCATGGACGTACCGAGGAATGAGCTTCGGGCTGGAGGAACGCGGGTTGTTGGAGTGCTGATTGTGCATTACACACAAGAACAAAGCAAGCTTTTATCTATCTGAAATTTATAGAAGATGAAACAAAACACCCGTCGCGAACTTTTTCGCGGCGGGTGTTCAAACTGAAAAGGCATATGCTTCTTTTTTAAGCGTACAAATAGAATCACAAAAGTAGCAGCTAAAGCAAAAAAAGCAAAGAAAATCAAAGTATAAATCATCAAACAATGGGTTTCCAAAGGGTACTTGTACCCTTTGGTGGGAGGGTGTCGATGCTACCGTGCGCGGCAGCACGGGCGAAGCCCTCTGACATAAACGCTATCTTTGCAGTAAAGCGCATTTACAAGCGCAGCGCCCAGGCGATTGCGTGGTCAACCCACGTTGCGGCGACGGGGTTGTAATGCCCATCCCAGGTGGCGGTGGTGAAGTCGCACAGCGAAAGTCCGTGACCGCCGTTGTCGTAAATATGGCTTTCAAACGGCACATGGGCGCGGGAAAGGCTCGCCATATAGAACAGAATGTTCTCGACCGGCACACAGCCGTCATCGGAGCAGTGCCAGAGGAAGGTCGGCGGGGTGTGCGCGCCCACGCGGTCCTCTAAAGAAACGAGCGCGCGTAGCTCGGCGGACTGTTCCTCACCGATGAGGTTTAAGATAGAACCCTCGTGGCAGTATGCCCCGCTGGTGATCACGGGGTAGCAGAGCATCGAGCCGTTGGGCTTGATGTCCTCCGGCTTGCAGCCGAGCGGCTCGGTGAGAAGGGGGCTGTTCCAGAAATTTGACAGGCTCGCGGCGAGATGCCCGCCTGCGGAGAAGCCGCAGGCGATGATTTTGTCGGGGTTAATATCCAGCGCGTCGGCATTGTCGCGGATGTATTTGATTGCCGCCGCGACTTCAAGTGCTGCAGTGGGGAAGCGCTTTTTTACGCAGGAATACCGCAGCACAAAGGCATTCAGCCCCGCGCCCAGAAAGCGCAGCGCAACCGGTCCCGCCTCGCGCTCGGAGCAGTAATCGTACCCGCCGCCCGGGCAAATTAAAATCGCATGGCGATTTTTTCTGCCGACTTCCTCTGTGACCGTGGCGGTGTAGCAAGTCAGCTCCGCTCCGCAGCCCTCCGAAGAAAGCTGTGCCGCCGCATAATTGACCGCAAGTTTTACAATCTCGTTTTTCAAATAAAATCCTCCCGTTTTCCGGCTCAGCCGGATTTTTTATATCCCCATTATACCACGGGCGGAGAACGTTTTCAAGGGGGCGGCGGCTTAGAAATTGACGAATTCTTTTATTGCGCGGGACGGTATTTTTGCAACAGCTCTTTCAGGTATTTTTCCGCCTCGTCCAGTGTGGCGGGAGAGCCGTCCGCATTCCGGCACAGCGTATCATAGCCCCACAAGCCGTCGGGCAGTTCAACCGCCATGAACTGGTGCGGTGTTAAAACAGAAAATTGCGCGATGCTACGCACTGGAATATCACCCAGATACGTCTTTATCCGATTCGAGTCACCGTTTGTGCGCAGCAGGAAAATGCCGTGCATCCCTTCGTACAGGCTAATATCCGGCTGGAGGGATGTTTTAGGAACATCCACGTCCTGCATCAGGGTGGGAAACAGGATCGAAACCGTTTCGCCCGCTTTGACCGTGCCGCCGTATACTGTTTCCGCGCGCACGTCTGCAACCGAATAATAAGACAATCCGCTTTTAGAAAAAAGGATATGCACCGTCCGGACTTTTAGAATTTCGCCGCGGATATAGGTGTCGGTTTTGTCGGCGATTATTTCCTGATCGCTGAAAGACATCCAACAAAATTCGACCTTATTTTCGGGAATGCTGCTTGTATACCGCGCAAGCCCCAGCCCGCCGGTGTTGATAAAGCTTGGCGCATATACCGCCGTCAGCACGATCATGACCGCCGCACAGGCAGCCAGCACACGCAGTCCGCGCCGATGGGTGCGCAGAAAGCTTCTTTTCAGCACCGCATTATCCGCTTCTGCCAACAAATCCTCGTCGATGCTGCCAAGCGTTACAAAAAATTGCTCCGTTGTCATACGCACACACCCTCCTGTTCAAGATGTTTTTTCAATGCCAGCCGCGTTCTGTGCAGGGAGGACTTTACGCGCGACTGGCTCATTCCCAGCAGCTTCGCGACCTCCTTAACCGGATACGCATGCCAGTAGCGCAGCAGAAAAATTTTCCGGTTGTGCGCACTTTGCTCCCGCAGGAACGCGCTGACGCTGCGGGCGGTTTCCGCGCTGTCAAACGCGACCTCAACATTCAGCGACGCGGGTAGGCATTCCTCCAGTCCGTCAAGGGGGAACGCTTCCCCGCGTTTTTGCGCACCGCCAGACCGGAAGCGGTCAATTGAAAGATTCCGCGCGATTTTTCCCAGAAAGCCCGATAAAACAACCGGCTTCTGCGGCGGGATGGAATCCCATGCCCGCAGAAAAGTTTCGTTTACACATTCGTCCGCGTCCTCGCGATTCTTGAGAATGTTGTAAGAAACCGCAAACAGAAGCTTTGTGTATGTTTCCGAAGCTGCACGAATGGCGGTTTTGTCCCGCGCCCAGAACAGCGCGATGATTTTCTCGTCTTCCATCTTGGTTCTCCTTTCAGCTCGCGTTACTCATATAGACGGAATCGGGGCGGGATGGTTGCGCGGCGGTCGTGTACCGGCAAAGATTATTCTAAAAAACCGCGGTACCCCTCGTTGTGGTTGCGCGGTGTAAACTGACCGCACAGGTAGGTTTCCTGCACAAACGGCGCGGCGCACTCATCGAGCAGATTCAGATACTGCTTTTTGTTATGAACAGTCCGGTAACGCGCCCGCTGGTCGAAAAAGCAGTTCATTGTGCCGAACTCGTCGTGCCCGAACGGAGAATAATCCGAATATTGGCAGGTGAAGCAGCACCGCAGCCGGTACTGCCCCGCAAGCTGTCGGTGCAAATCCATAAGGCAGTCTTCAAAACGGCTGCGGTTCGGCACGGCGGTATAGCACCTGCCGTCAAGCGTAAGGCTGGTTTCCATCATTCTGTCCTGCTCGTCGGTTTCCACACGGATTCGTGCCGTCAGTATGCCCGTGATCAGGTCGTCGTCCGAACAGCGCTGCGCTGCGACGGGGATTTTAACTGTGATGGTATACTGCTGCAATTCATAGATGTTGTTTTGCGGCGCCCCATAATGCACAAGGTGAAACATTTCACGTGCCACCGGTGCGTCCTGCTTGCAGCTTAAGCGGAAGTTGTCAAAGCTGTTCCCCTCAAACGCAATCCCGAAAAGTTGAAAGCGCAGCGGGCGGATGCCCTCCTCAAGATTGGTAAGAATGAAGTGGACATCATGGGCGTCATTGGTAAACTGCGCGTTATATAATTTCAAATCGTTCACGCTTTCTGTTCTTTTGAAGCCGAGTCAATCAAAAATGCGGGCTATTCCAGATCCTGCACGTTCATCTTCGCAATCCCCGCGTTCTTTTTCATCGAACCGCGGATGCCGCCGTAAATCAATAGGAGTACCGTCGTCGGGATATTAGCCGTCAGAAGCAGCGGCAACACCACCGGCAAAACCTCCGATGCGTCGGTCGTCTGGCTCTGAACCGGCACGGATGCACCGCTCTTTTCGGGGGTTGTCGCGGTCTGCGTCGTTTCCTTCCGCACGCTGACGGTCAGCAGCATCATCAGACTCATCACAAAGCAGATCGCCGGCAGCACCAGCCCCGGCAGCCGCCCCGACCGTTTCGACAGCCACACCTGCAGCACAATCATCCCCGCAACAAACGCGGCGAACGTGAGAAATGCAATCAGTTTTTCAAATCCGGTCATCAGTATTCTCTCCTTTGGTTTTTTTGTAAGCCGCAATCAGCACCTTCGCCGTGTCAAAATCAAGCTTTTCGCTTACCGCAAGCCGCTTGATCAGCGCGATATAAGGCTCGGCGGCAGCGGTTTCGCCAATGTGAATTTTCTGGATCAGCCGGTCAAGGCGCAGGCGTACCGTCGGGTATGTCACACCATACTGCTTGGCGATTTCCTTGAGCGAGCCGGACGCAAGGATGAATTTTCTGATAAAAGACAAATCCTCCTCATCCAGGTTCGCCATCCATTCCGGAATCAGTTCAATGGGCATTTCAGCACCTCGCTTTCAATATATTCAATATAGCACTTAATAATGTTAAAGTCAAGAGTAAATTTTGAGTTTCATAAAATAATGACCCGCTTTGCGTAAATGCATAAAACAATGCTTGTGTTTTGCTGCACAAACAACACGGCGCTTCCCCCTTTGTTGAACACATCGGAGAAGCGCCGTTTATTTTGTTTTGCTATTACTTTGAAAGACTCTCGCCGAACGCCTTGCCCTGTGCTTTCATCGCGGAAAGGTCGTCGTCGGTGGGGTTGAACACCACACGGACGGGGTCGGCGAACAGCTTCAGCCCGATGCCCTGTACGCGGGCGGCAAGGTTCGCGCAGCCCTCTCCGCTCCAGCCGTATGAGCCGAAAATGAACGCGGGCTTGCCCTTGTTGGAAATCGGGTCGATCATTGACAGCACATCCCAGATCGGGCGCACCGCGTCGCGGTTGATGGTCGGCGAGCCGAACGCGTAGCCCGCGCTCGCTTCGATTTTTTCTGCAATCAAGGAAAGGGGATGCTCAATCACATCAAAGCATTCCGCCTTGACGCCCGCCTCCGCCAGCCCCGCCGTGAACGCTTCGGCAAGCTTGCGCGTGAAGCCATAAGCTGACACGTAAAACACGCTCACTGTGCCGGGAATCGTGCCGGTCTGTGACCATGCGCGGTACAGATCCATGTTTTTCCGGAATTCATGCTTAAGCACCGGTCCGTGGCTGGTGCAAACCATGTCGAAATCGAGTTTCTCCAGCTTGTCCAATCCGTTGAGAACGAATTTCTTGAACGGGCTCATGATCGCGTCGTAGTAGTTTTTAAACGAGGACGCGTATGCCGCGGGATAAGAGATATAGTCGTCGGTAATCGCCGGCTCGCAGTAATGCGCGCCCAGAAAATCGCAGGTGAACACCGTTTTCGCCGCCGCCCAGTAGGTGAACATCGTGTCCGGCCAGTGGAGATTCGGCGCGGTGATAAAGCGCAGCTCGATGCCGTTGCCGAGGTCGAGCGTGTCGCCGTCCTTGACCGCGCGGGAGGTAAACGGGCGGTTGGCGATGTTGGTGAGGTTTTTGATCGCCGCAGTCGTGCCGATGATTTCAATGTTGGGGTTGATGTCCAGAAGCTTTTCAAGCACACCGCTGTGATCCGGCTCGGTGTGGTTGAAAATGATATAGTCAATGCCTGCCAGTGCCGTGATTTCCTCGATGCTCTCGCGGTAAATGTCCCAGAAACGATGGTGACAGGTTTCCACCAGTGCGGTTTTTTCGCCCTTGATGAGATATGCATTGTAAGACGTACCGAATTCGGTTTTCATGATGATGTCGAACACGCGCAGGTTCGGGTTGAGCGCCCCGATGTAATAAAGGTTGTCTTTGAGCTTTTTCATGGTGGCAGATTCCTTTCAGATTGGTTTCAAAGCGCGCGGGCATGAAACATCGCGTGCTTTTTTAAAAAAGAGCATGGGCGGCACGTCCTTGTGCGCCGCCCATGCCGCTGTTGGTTAAAGCTTCGTGAACGCGTCTTTTGTCGCGCCGCACATGGGACAAACCCAGTCATCCGGAATGTCCTCGAACTTTGTGCCGGGCGCAATTCCGCCGTCGGGATCGCCGACTGCCTCGTCATAAACCCAGCCGCACACGCACTCGTACTTTTCCATAAAACTCCATCCTTTCTGCTTTAAAATTTCGGTTTTTCCTATTATAGCACGGCTATTCCTACTTGTCAAGTATAGTTTGAGAAACTTTTCCGTTTGCATAAAGTTTTTCGCTGTCCTGCAAGATGCTTCTTTAAAATCCGCGGTGTTAGGGCGTTTCTGCCAGCGAAAGTGCATTTTCTCCCGCGATTTGTGAAATATGAGCAAAGCATTCCTGCAAATTTGCCGTTATTTTGCGCGGATGACCTCTTGACTTTCGCAGCGGGATGGTGTAAAATAAACGTATGCGGCTTTTTCGGAAAATTTACATCGGAAAGTTTACATAGAAAATCAAGAAGCGAAGGGAAGTATGCGCCATGACCTTATCCGCCCGCGAAATCCTCAACCGCCAGTTCATCGACAACAACAACATCGACCCCGCCTATTTTGACCGCTACAACGTCAAGCGCGGGCTGCGCAACGCCGACGGCACAGGCGTGATGGCGGGAGTTACCAATATCTGTAACGTGCACGGCTATATCGTGGACGAGGGCGAAAAAAAGGCGATTCCCGGCGAATTGATTTACAGAGGGTATAACATCAAGGATCTCGTGGCGAGCGTGGCGGCGGAGAACCGCTTCGGCTACGAGGAGATTGTGTATCTGCTTCTGATGGGCGACCTGCCGACAAAGCCCCAGCTTGCCGAGCTGGAAGCGATTCTGGCGGAAAACCGCGAGCTGCCCGCGTCGTTTTTTGAGGATATGATCCTCAAAGCGCCGTCGAAAAACATCATGAACAAGCTTGCACGCAGCGTGCTGGCGCTGTATTCCTACGACGACAGCCCCGAGGATACCTCCGCCGGCCACGAAATGGCGACGGCGGTGTCGATCATCGCCAAGCTGCCCACCATCATGGTGGACGCGTATCAGGTGAAAAAACGCTATTACCACGGTGAAAGTATGTATATGCATCCGGTCAAGCCCGGGCTTTCCACGGCAGAGTCGATTTTATCGACTATCCGGCATGATCGCGTTTATACCGATGCGGAAGCAAAGCTGCTCGACATCATGCTCATGCTGCACGCCGAGCATGGCGGCGGAAACAACTCCACCTTTGCCTGCCGCGTGCTGACCTCGTCGGGAACGGATCCGTATTCCGCGTATTCCGCGGCGATCGGCTCGCTGAAGGGTCCCAAGCACGGGGGTGCGAACATCAAGGTCATCGAAATGCTCGACGACATCAAAGCCCACGTCTGCAACTGGAACAACGAGGGTGAGGTTGCCGATTATCTGGTGAAAATTCTCAGTAAGGAAGCCAACGACGGTTCGGGGCTTGTTTACGGCATGGGTCACGCGGTTTATACCATGAGCGACCCGCGCGCCATCATCTTAAAAGACAGCGCGAAGAACCTTGCGGCGGGAACGAATTTTGAGGAAGAATTTGCTCTGCTCGAAAAGGTTGAGCGCCTGACGCCGGAGCTGTTTGCAAAGCACAAGGGCGACAGCAAGCGCGTGTGTGCGAATGTGGATATGTATTCCGGACTTGTGTACCGGATGCTGGGAATCCCGGACGATCTGTTCACGCCGCTGTTTGCGGTGTCGCGCATGGCGGGCTGGTGCGCCCACCGCTTTGAGGAAATCGTCACCGGCAAGCGCATCATGCGTCCGGCATACAAGTGCGTGCTGCCTGACAAGGCATACACCCCGCTCGACGCGCGCGGTTAAAGAAAAACTTTAAAAAACACTTTCATTAAGAAAAAAAATATGCTATAATAAAACCGGAGTGTGCATAACTCCGGTTTTTCTTGCTACCATAGAATCCTTGTGACCGGCGTCGCGGGGACGGCGGCGGCGATTTCGTAAAAAAGGGGGCGGGGGAATGAAGCGGCTTGCGGCGATGCTGACGGCGGCTGGAATGCTGCTCCTGACCGGCTGTTCGCCGGGGAACATTTCTCCGGAGGGATTGCTGTCCGCACCGAAGCTGAGCGAGGAGCAGTCGAAGATTCACGAAGCGCTCCTTGACCGCACGGGGCGCAGCATCACCCTGAAGTATCCGCAAAACGGCGACAACCGCTCCGCGTATGTCATTGCGAATCTCGACGACGAGCCGGGCGACGAAGCGATTGTCTTTTTTGAATACACCAACATCGGCTCGGGCGACGAGGGCATCCGGATGAACATCCTCGACAAAACCGGCAAGGACGGCGCGTGGGAAAGCGTTTACGAAGCGGCGGGTGCCGGCACGGACATCGACCGTGTGATCATTTCCCGCTTGGGCGGCAACGCGTATCCGAGCGTGATCGTGGGCTATAAAACCATGAACATCGAGGAAAAAACGCTGGAGGTTTACAATTACGCCGACAAGCAGCTCACGCGCATCGGCGAGGAGAATTACTCCGTTCTGGACACCATGGACATCAACAACGACCGTTACAACGAAATCATCGTCATCCAGCAGGATCAGGCGGAATCGGTTTCGCAGGCGTTCATGCTCCAGCTTGAGGACGGGGCGATTGTCAAGAAAAATCCGGTTCAGATGGCTGCCGGCTCATCGGCTTACACCAACGCCGTCAAAGGCAGGGTGACCGCCACACAGCGCGGACTTTTCATCGATTCGCTCACCGCCGACGGTCAGCTGCGCACCGAGATTCTATATTATAAATACAGCAGCCTGCAAAATCCCATGGCACAGCTGCCGGACATTCTCCTGCCCCAGACCTACCGCGAATCGGGCTATTACAGCGCGGACATCGACGGCGACGGCGCGGTGGAAATCCCCGTGACCAGCATCATGCGCGGGTATGAGGACTATGAAAAGGACGACCGGCTCTATGAAACATCGTGGTACGCTTACGAGGATTTTTATCGGCTTGAGAAAAAATATACAGGGTATTATTCGCTGAGTGACGGATGGGCGATGATGTTCCCGAGCCGGTGGAAAAGCTTGGTCACCGTGACGCGCGATTCCAAGACCGGCGAGATTGTTTTCTGGAAATACGAGGGGAAAATCTCCGACAACATGACCGAGCTGATGCGCGTGACTGTTTGCGCAAAGAGCGAGTGCGCGGATTATCTCTATGACGGTTATCAGGAAATCACCACCAAGGGGCAGCTTGTTTATCTGGTCAAATCCGCCTCCGCCCAGCTGGACAGCCTTGTGCTGACGCTCGACGAGGTGAAAAATAATTTCTACGTTCTGTAATAACAGGAGGAACAGCTATGCGTCGTGTATTGGTATGTGAGGATGAGGATTCCATCCGCGAATTTGTGGTACTCAACTTAATCCGCAGCGGCTATGAGGTCGTGGACGTCAACTGCGGCGAGGAAGCCCTGCGCGTGTTTGACGAAGCGGGCGGGAATTTTGACGTGGCGCTTTTAGACATCATGATGCCCGGCATCGACGGCTTTGCCGTGTGCAAGCGCATCCGCGAGCGCAACAAAACCATCGGCATCATCATGCTTTCCGCAAAAAGCCAGGAAATGGACAAGGTGTCAAGCCTGATGATCGGCGCGGACGATTATATCACAAAGCCGTTTTCCATCTCCGAGCTGATCGCCCGCGTGGACGCAATCTGCCGGCGGGTGACGATGGTGCAGACCAAGCCGGAGGTGTCAACCGCACTGACCTCCGGACCGTTTACGCTCAACTTAAAAAGCCGTACGGTGTTTAAAAACGGCGTGCAGATCGAACTGACACAGGTTGAATACCAGATCATGGAGTATTTCCTCAAGAACCAGAACACCGCGCTCGACCGGACAAGCCTGCTGCGGCACATCTGGGGGGAAAGCTATTACGGCGATGATAAAATCGTGGACGTGAACATCCGGCGCATCCGGATGAAAATCGAGGACGAGCCGTCAAACCCGCATTACATACTCACCATCTGGGGCTACGGCTATAAATGGAGTATGAATTAGGCGCGGGGAGATGGGGCATTGTCAAAGCGAGGGAAAAAGCAAAGCTTCTATAAAAAAAGCATCACCACGCACTGGCTGGTCAACAGCTTGGGTGTTGTGATTTTTATACTCATTCTCATTGAACTGTCGCTGATCGCGGCAATCCGCAACTATTACTACAGCTCCGCCGAGCAGTATCTGGCAAGCCAGATGAACATCCTCTCGGGCGCTGTGACCAAATACGCCAACAGCGCCGACGTCAATTACGCCGCCGAAATCCGCTCGATCGTGGAAAATTATGACGAGAAGGACAAGGCGGAGCTGATGGCGCTGGATCTCGATGGCTCCGTGACCATCACCTCGTCGGGGTTCTCCCCCGAACAGGCACTGCCGCCGGATGATTTCACCAACGCCAAGCAGTCCGCCGACGGTACCGCATCGGGAACCTACACCCTTTCCACCGGCGAAAAGGTTATGGCACGCACGGTGATGCTGCCCTCCTCGGGAAGCGAATACGCGGCGCTGCGGATGATGGTGTCGCTCGAGGGCATCGACAGCCAGGTGCTGATTGCCGCGGCGCTGCTCACGGGCGTGGTGGCTGCGATTATCCTGCTGATGGTGTTTTCGGGGCTGTATTTCATCAAGTCCATCGTCCGCCCGATGCGCGACATCGCCGCGGTCAGCAGGCGCTTTGCGACGGGGGATTTTTCCCAGCGTATCGAGAAAATCTCCGACGACGAGTTGGGGCAGCTCTGTGACAGCATCAACTATATGGCAAACGAGCTTTCTGACGCGGAAAAGGTAAAGAACGACTTCATTTCCTCCGTATCGCACGAGCTGCGCACGCCGCTGACGGCAATCAAGGGCTGGAGCGAAACCCTCACCGCCATCGACGACAAGGAAACCTTTCAGAAGGGAATGCGCGTGATTACCAACGAAGCCGAGCGCCTTTCCCAGATGGTGGAGGAGCTGCTGGACTTTTCCCGCATTCAGGGGGGCAGGCTGACGCTTTCCATGGACACCATCGACATCCTCGCCGAGCTGGGTGAAACCGTCATCATGTATCAGGAGCGCGCCCGATCCTTGGGCATTACACTGAATTATTACGAGCCGGAGCTGCTGCCCTTTGTCATGGGCGACCGCAACCGCTTAAAGCAGGTTTTTATCAACATTGTGGACAACGCAATCAAGTATTCCAACGCCGGCGGTGTGGTTTCCGCCGAAGCATACGAGGACGGAAACGACATCTGCATCGCGATTTCCGACACCGGCATGGGCATTTCCGAGGAGGATCTGCCAAAGGTCAAGACGAAATTTTTTAAAGCCAACCACACCCGGCGCGGCTCGGGCATCGGGCTTGCGGTGGCGGACGAAATCATTCAGCGCCACGGCGGCACGCTCACCATCGATTCCCGCCAGGGCGTGGGCACGACGGTGATGATCACCCTGCCCTTTATCAAGCCCGCCAACAAGACGGATAAGCCCGACAAGCAGAATAAAATCAACGTAGAGCTGATTACCACAGAACCCGAAAGGACGGAAACGGATGAAAGATAAAACCAACCCCGCGCAGGATGCCGCCTGCATCCGGTCAAAAATCGGCGGTCAGGCGCTCATCGAGGGCGTGATGATGCGCGGCACGGACACCGCGGCGATGGCTTGCCGGTTAAACGACGGAACAATCGACATCGAAACCTGGGGCGTGAAAAACGGAAAAAATGTTCCGTGGTTTCGCAAAGCGCCGTTTTTGCGCGGGATTTTTAACTTTGTGATTTCCATGGCGGAGGGCTATAAATGCCTGATGAAGTCCGCGGATAAATCCATGGAGGGGCTTGCGGAGGAGGAATCGGAAACCAAATTCGAGCAGTGGCTTGACCGCGTCGCGGGGGATAAGTTGATGAAAATCATTAGCGTTGTGTCCGTCGTACTGGGGGTCGGCATGGCGCTGGTGCTGTTTATGTATCTGCCGGCGCTGCTCTCAACGGGGCTTGGGAAGCTGGTTGCGCTTTCGCCGCTCGCAAAAACCATTCTCGAGGGTGTTTTGAAAATCACCATTTTCGTTGGCTATCTCTGGCTGACAACCAAGATGAAGGATCTGCGCCGGACCTATGAATACCACGGCGCGGAGCATAAAACCATCGCCTGCTACGAACACGGGGAAGCCCTCACACCGGCAAACGTGAAGAAATTCACGCGCTTTCACCCGCGCTGCGGCACAAGCTTTCTGTTCATCGTGTTGTTCATCAGCATCATCGTGTTCTCCGCGCTCCGGCTGCCGTGGGACAACCTGCCGCTGCGCGTGGGGTGCAAGCTCGCACTGCTGCCGGTTGTGGTGGGCATCGCGTATGAAATCATCCGCATCGCCGGACGGCACGACAATGCGTTCACACGCGTGATTTCAGCGCCCGGGCTGTGGATTCAGCGCCTGACCACTCGTGAACCGGACGAGCGCCAGATTGAGGTGGCAATCGCCGCCCTCACACCCTGTATTCCCGCGGACAAAACCGAGGACGTATGGGGGAGCTGACCGCACAGGCCCTTGTCCGGCAAACGCGTGAGCGGCTTTTCGCGGGCGGGATTGAAAACGCAGCCGCCGAAGCGCGATGGCTTTACGAAGCGGCGACCGGACGCGACTGCCGGCTTGCACAGCGTTCGGACGAAACAACAACACGGGAAGCGGCACAGACGCTCGAAGCCCTCACCCTGCGGCGCATAAACGGCGAGCCGCTGCAGTATCTTTTAGGGGAATGGGAATTCTACGGCAGGCGCTTTGCCGTCGGGCGCGGGGTGCTGATTCCCCGGCAGGATACCGAAACGCTCATTGATTTCGCGCGCGAACGCTTTTTCGGGAAAACCGGCGCGGGCTTCACGGTGATTGATCTTTGCGCGGGGACGGGCTGTATCGGGCTGACGCTCGAAAAAGAACTGCCCGGTGCGCAGGTGCTTCTGGCGGAGCTTTCCCCCGCAGCGCTGGAGTACCTCGCCGCCAACGCAAGGGCGCTTTCCTCTGACGCGCGGATTTTGGCGGGTGATGTACTGGATGCGGAATTCGTAGCACGGCTTCCGGAAGCGGATCTGATTGTGTCAAACCCGCCGTATCTCACGGATGCGGAGCTGCAAACCCTTCAGTGTGAAGTCGCGCACGAACCGGTTCAGGCACTCGCGGGCGGCGCGGACGGGATGGATTTCTACCGCAGGATCACGGCGCTGTGGAGGAGCAAGCTTACCCCCGGCGGCACGCTGGCGTTTGAAGCCGGTGCCGGTCAGGCGGAAGTGATTTCACAGATACTCAAAGACAACGGCTTTGTGAACATCGGCACACGCGCGGATCTGTGCGGAATCGAACGCGTGGTTTTCGGCGAAACAGTCCAATAAAACGGATGATATAACTGATCAAGCGACAATGAGTCCGTACAAACGGACTGATTGCGTGATATAATGAGATTGTGACAAACTTTGATATTGAAAGGTTGAGCGTGATGGCTGAGAAGAAAAAAACGGAAAGCAGAAAGATGTACGAACCACCGAAAACAACGGAGGACAAGAAAAGAGCGCTCGAGGGCGCGCTCGCGGTCATCGAGAAGGCTTACGGCAAGGGTGCCGTGATGCGGATGGGTCAGGTCGAAACGATGAATGTTGCGTCGATCCCCACCGGATCAATGACGCTCGATCTGGCGCTCGGAATCGGCGGCGTTCCGCGGGGCAGAATCGTCGAGATTTACGGACCGGAAAGCTCCGGCAAAACCACCGTCGCACTTGAAATCATCGGTCAGGCGCAGAAGCTGGGCGGTGAGGTGGCGTTCATTGACGTCGAACACGCCCTTGATCCGATTTACGCGGAGAAGCTGGGCGTCAACATCAACGACCTGCTGGTTTCCCAGCCCGACAGCGGCGAGCAGGCGCTGGAAATCGCCGAAACCCTCGTGCGCTCCGGCGCGATTGACGTTATCGTACTCGACTCCGTCGCGGCGATGGTCACAAAAGCCGAAATCGACGGTGAAATGGGCGACGCACACGTCGGTCAGCTTGCCCGCCTGATGTCGCAGGCAATGCGCAAGCTCACGGGTGTTGTGTCAAAATCCAACTGTGTGGCGATTTTTATCAACCAGGTGCGCGAAAAAATCGGCGTGATTTATGGCAACCCCGAAACCACCCCCGGCGGACGCGCGCTGAAGTTTTACAGCTCCGTGCGCATCGAGGTGCGCCGCGAGGAGCAGATCAAGGACGGCACTGCAATCATCGGCAACCGTACACGCTGCAAGGTGGTCAAGAACAAGGTCGCACCGCCGTTTAAAGAATGCGAATTCGATATCATGTACGGCAAGGGCATCTCCCGCGTGGGCGAGGTGCTGGACATCGCGGCGGATCTGAATATCGTCAAGAAAAGCGGCGCGTGGTTCAGCTATAATGACAGCAAGCTTGGGCAGGGCAGGGATAACTCCAAAGAATTCCTGACGGCAAACCCCGAAATCATGGCGGAAATCGAAGCGAAAATCAGGAACCAGGCTTCCGAAATTTCGTTTGCTTCCAAAAAGAACAAAAAGGCAGCCGCGGTCAAAGCCGCCGCCGACAAAGCGGAGGAAGCCGCCGATGCAAGCTTCAATCTTGTCGCCGATCCCGCGGAGGACGAGGATTTTGAAGAATTCACCCCCGCGGAATAAGCGCCGTGCGGGTTGTGGATCGCATCGAGCCATATAAAGGAAAAACCTGCGCAGTCGTTTTTACCGACGGCGCGCGGGTTTATCTGCATGGTGAAATTGCCGCGCAGTACAGCTTAAGCGAGGGTACGCGGATTCCCGACGAAGCGCTCGAGGAAATCATCCGCACGGACACCTTGCGCCGGGCAAGGCAGCGCGCGCTGTTTCTCATTGACGCGCGCGAGTATTCCTACACCGGGCTTTATGAAAAGCTGCAAGCCAATTACCCCGACGATGTGTGCTTTGCCGTGCTCGATGAGCTTGTGCGCGGCGGGCAGGTCAACGACCGCCGGTATGCGCAGCAACTTGCCCGCACGCTGACGGAGGTCAAAAAGCTCGGCTTTTACCGCGCCCGTCAGGAAATGCGGATGAAGGGCATCTCGAGCGAGCTTGCCGAGGAAGCGCTTGCGGAATACGAGGACGACGCGTCCGCACGGCTGGCGGAGCTGATCCGCCGGAAGTACTTGCGTAAGCTGGAAGCGGAAAACGGGCGGCAGAAGGTCGTCGCCGCGTTGGCAAGGCTGGGGTATGCTTATGAGGAAATCCGTGCTGCGCTCGATGAAATTGAGGAAGAATAAACAGACTGTAAAAAAAGTTAGACTGAAGAAAAAGTGTGTTCTCATTTTATGAGTGCCCTAAATGGAATCACAAAATGGTAGCAAAAGCACAAATTCGCTAAGAAAATCAAAGTATAATCCGTAAAACTATGGGTTTCCAAAGGGTACATAGCTGCCGCGCACGGCAGCTTTACCCTCTTGGCAGAGGTGTGTCAATGCTACCGTGCGCGGTAGCAGGGGCGGCGTCCCCTGACTAGGGTTTATCTACAGTCTGGAATAAAGTCGCTTTTTGAAAAAACGCGCGCGGGCTTGACATTCGCGCGAAATTGTGTAAAATAGAAGTAGTGCGTCTGTCGTAAACGGCGGATGCGGTCGGATTCATCCGGTGCGCCGGATCAACGAGAGGAAGTTTTCAATTGTCAGTCAAGGTCGGTATGGTATCGCTGGGATGTCCGAAAAATCAGGTGGATGCGGAGCATATGCTCTTTAACCTGCGCGGCGAGGCGTTTGAAATCGTCAGCGACGCGGCGCTTTCCGATGTGGTGATCGTCAACACCTGTGGCTTCATCGAGTCTGCAAAGCAGGAGGCAATCGACACGATTCTGGAGTTTTGCACACTCAAGCAGGAGGGCAGAATCAAAGCCGTCATCGTCACCGGCTGTCTTGCCGAGCGGTATCGGGATCAGATTTTGCAGGAAATTCCCGAGGTTGACGCGGTGCTGGGCATCGGCGCAAACGAACAGCTCTGCGCGGTCATCCGCGATGTGCTTCAAACCAAAGAGTCGATTGCGCTTTACGGCGAAAAGGAAGCCCTTGACATTGACGGCGGGCGGATTCTTTCCACCGAGCCGTTTTACGCATACTTAAAAATCGCCGAGGGCTGCGACAACCGCTGCACCTATTGCGCGATTCCCGGTATACGGGGCAAATTCCGCAGCCGCACCATTGAGAACATTCTGAAAGAAGCAAACTGGCTTGCCGAACACGGCGTGAAGGAGCTTGTCCTCATCGCGCAGGACACCACCCTCTACGGCAAGGATTTATACGGCGCGCCGCGCATTGCGGAGCTGCTCGAAGCGCTTTGCAAAATCGAGGGGCTGAAGTGGATCCGTACCCTGTACAGCTACCCCGAGCATATTACCGACGCGCTACTCGACGTGATCGCGCGCGAGGAAAAGCTGGTCAAATACATCGACCTGCCCATCCAGCACTGCGACGATCAGATTTTAAAGCGCATGAACCGCCCCGGCGGGGAGGAAAGCCTGCGCACGGTAATTGCGAAAATCCGCGGGAAAATCCCCGGTGTTGTGCTGCGCACAACGCTGATCACAGGCTTCCCCGGCGAAACCGCCGCACAGTTTGAGCGGCTGGCGGTGTTCGCGCGCGAGATGCGGTTTGACCGGCTGGGCTGCTTTGCCTATTCCGAGGAGGAGGGAACGCCCGCCGCGGAATTCCCCGATCAGATCGAGCCGGAGGAACGCACGCGCAGAGCGGAAATCATCATGAACGAACAACTCCTGACCATGGAAGCGCTCAACTGCGCGCGCATCGGCGAAACCGCCGAGGTCGTCGTCGAGGGCTTTGACCGGCTGGCGGAATGCTGGTTCGGCAGAAGCTGCGCCGACGCGCCGGAGATTGACGGAAAGATTTTTTTCACAAGCAAGAAAAAGCTCCCCGTCGGCGCGTTTGTCCGTGTGAAGCTCACCGATGTGCTGGATTATGATCTTTTGGGCGAGTCGGAAGCAGACTCCAACCAGCCGTAACAACGGCGCGAAAGGATTTAGGACAATGAATTTACCCAACAAGCTTACTGTTTTGCGCGTTCTGATGATCCCGCTGTTTTTATTTTTCGTGCTGGCGGAGTTTGTGCCGCTGAATATCCTCTGGGCGCTGGCGGTGTTCGGCATCGCATCGGCAACGGACTGGTTCGACGGGATGCTGGCGCGGAAATACGGACTGGTCACGAATTTCGGAAAATTCCTCGACCCGCTGGCGGATAAGATTTTGGTGATGTCGGCGATTATCTGCTTTGCGTGGGAGCGCTGGGTTGATCCGGTGGCAGTGATTCTGATCCTGTCGCGGGAATTCATGGTGTCGGGGCTGCGGATGGTGGTCGCCAACGAGGGTGTGGTCGTCCCCGCCGGTCTGATGGGAAAGCTCAAAACCGCGTTCACCATGGTGGCGCTGGTTGCGATCATGGGACTGCAGATCATCGGCTTCGACCGGTTTCTGATTAATGAAATCCTGATTTGGATCTGCACGGCACTGACGATTGTGTCGGGAATTTCCTATCTCAAAGCCTATTGGGCGTATATCGATTCTTCAAAATAAAAGTCTGCGTCGGTTCGATTTGCTGAACCGGCGCGTTTTTTTGTGAAAATTTTTCTTTTCCCTTGCATTGTCGCAAGGTTTGTGATAGAATACATATAATAAACAAAATGCGCAAACGGGTTTTGTCAATTCGGCTTAATCCGCATACCGGCAAGAGTAACAGAACACGGGCTTCTTTCAGAGAGAAACGAATGGTGCGATGTTTCAGAAGAACGATCTGCGAAGTGCGGCCGGAAGCAGGGGCGGGGAAACGCGGTTATCCGCGTGTGTATCCGCTTTCGATTTGCCTGCGTTAAGGGCGTTTGAGTGAAACAATGGAGTGGAACCGCAGCTGATGCCTCCTTGACCCGTCCGGGTCAGGGAGGCTTGTTATTTATCTTGAGAGGAGCATCACGATGTTCGAGAAATTCAAAGAAGAAATACAATCGATCAAAGACCGCGACCCCGCCGCGAAAAGCACGCTGGAGATTGTGCTGACCTATACCGGTCTGCACGCGGTGCTGATGTATCGGGTTTCCCACTGGTTTTATAACCGCAAGCTTTTTCTGGTGGCGCGGATGATTTCCCAGATCGCGCGCACGCTGACGGGAATCGAAATCCACCCGGGCGCAAAAATCGGGAAAGGGCTGCTCATCGACCACGGCAGCGGCGTCGTCATCGGCGAAACCGCTGAAATCGGCGACAATTGCCTGATTTATCAGGGATGCACATTGGGCGGCACGGGCAAGGAAAGCGGCAAGCGCCACCCCACCCTTGGCAACAACGTCATGGTCGGCAGCGGCTCAAAGATTTTAGGACCGTTTAAAGTCGGCGACCATGCGAAAATCGCAGCCAACGCGGTGGTGCTCGAGGAAGTTCCCCCCTATGCCACGGCGGTGGGCGTTCCCGCGCGGATCATCCGGCGCGACGGCGCAAAAACCACCGCAAGCAATGATCTGGATCAGGTGCACATTCCAGACCCCGTGTCGCTGGAAATCTGTCGCCAGCGCGTACGAATCGAAAAGCTTGAGCGGGAGCTGGAAGCGCTCAAACAGAGCCGAAGCGAATCACCCGCACGAAAGGATTAGCTATGAAAATTTACAACACCATGACCCGTCGGAAAGAAGAATTTGTTCCCATCACGCCGGGCAAAGTCGGGATTTATGCCTGCGGACCTACGGTTTATAATTATATTCACATCGGAAATGCGCGTCCTGTGTGCGTTTTCGACGTGCTTCGCAGGTTCATGGAATATATCGGATACGATGTAACTTACGTCCAGAATTTCACGGATATTGACGATAACATTATCAAAAGAGCCGCCGAGGAAGGTATTTCCGCGTCGGAGGTTTCGGAGAAATACATCGTCGAGTTCAAAAAAGATACGTCCGGGCTTAATATTTTAACGCCGCACATTCAGCCGAAAGTTACCGAGAGCATGGAGCAGATCATCGGAATTGTAAAAGATTTGGTTGACAACGGTTACGCGTATGAGAAAAACGGCGATGTTTATTTCAGAACACGCAAATTCAAGGAATATGGTAAGCTTTCCGGTCAGCCGCTCGACGAGCTGATGTCGGGCGCAAGAATTGAAGTCAGCGACATAAAGGAAGACCCACTCGATTTCGCCGTATGGAAAAACGCAAAGCCCGGCGAGCCGTCGTGGGATTCGCCGTGGGGAAAGGGCAGACCGGGCTGGCATATCGAATGCTCCGCGATGTCACGCCATAATCTGGGCGAGACAATTGACATTCACGGCGGTGGTCAGGACTTGATTTTTCCGCACCACGAGAATGAAATTGCCCAGTCCGAAGCGGTGACAGGCAAGCCGCTCGCCAATTACTGGATGCACAACGGCTATATAAATATCGACAACAAAAAAATGTCGAAGTCGGCGGGTAATTTTTTCACGACGCGTGACGTTGCCGAAAAATACGGATACGAGCCGATCCGCTATCTGTTGATCTCGGCGCATTACAGAACGCCGATTAATTACAGCTTAGAGATTATCGAGTCGTGCAAAGCGTCGCTTGAACGGCTGTATAATTGCCGTGAAACGCTTGACAGGGCGATGAAAATTGCTCCCGACAACGGAATTTCGGCGGAATTTGAAAGCGCTCTCGCCGCGCGAAAGGCTCAGTTTATTGAAGCCATGTCCGACGATTTAAACACAGCGGACGCGCTCGCGGCAATCTTTGAGCTGGTGCGGGAGCTGAACACCCTGTCCGCGTCCTCCGATACGCCCAAGGACGCACTCGCAGCGGGAGCAAAGCTGTTTGACGAGCTGACGGGTGTGCTGGGGCTTTGCCCGCGCCGTCAGGGTGCTGGGGAAATCCCCGCACAGGTGCTGGAGCTTGCAGAGCAGCGCACCGCCGCGCGCAAGGCAAAGGATTTCGCAAAAGCCGACGCGCTGCGCAATGAGATTGCGGCGCTGGGCTATGTGATTGAAGAAACGCGTCAGGGTATGAAGCTGACAAAAAAACAGGCATAACCGAAGAAAGGACGCGAAAGCTTGAAACCGAAAAAAAAGCTCAAACAAAGAAGCCTGCGTTATCGCATGGTACAGATCGCGCTTGTGGGGACGGTGTTTGCGCTCGTGGCGACGTTCCTGATGACGCTGATCGGGCGCTCGCGCGACAACGGGCTGGATCTGGAAAACGTGCATCTCATCCAGCTGGAAATGCCCGCGGATTCCGCACCGGTGGCGGTGTTTGAAACAACAGCGGGGAATTTTCAGGCGGTGCTGTATCCGGAGCAGGCACCGGACTATGTGGATTATTTCACCGGTCTGGTCAACAGCGGATATTATGACAACACCTATGTCTATGCCGTCGAGCAGAGCGTGTATTTCTTGGGCGGTGCAAAGTCCGCGGACGGTTCGGAAACCGGCGACACCGACACCAAAACCTATGAGCCGGAAAAATCCGCGGATCTGTGGACGCTCCCCGGTGCGCTGTGCGCTTACGGTGAGTCAAAGGGCTTTTTTAACCGTCGCAATCTGGCGGGAAGTCGCGTGCTGTTTGTCAATTCCGTGGAATTCACCGACGACTTCAAGAATGAGCTGCAGGCGGTGGACGGCAATCCGACCATCATCAACGCCTTTATCGAGCATGGCGGTGTGCCGAATTTCGCCCAACAGTATACCGTTTTCGGTCAGGTCATCGGCGGCATGGACGCATACATCGCCATCGCCTCCGCGGGCGGGGACGATTCCGAAACCAAATCCCCCGCACACGAAATCAAATTCAACCGCGTTTATATGACGACCTACGGTGCGGTGAAAGCCACGCTGACCAATCCGCCCGCCGTGCTCAACCTGCCGTCGGACGATTCCGCCGCGCAGACAACGCCGGCATCAACAACACCGACAACCCCAACGTCTGTACCAACGCCCGCGGCTGTTACAACCACGCAGTAAAAATTCTATAATTTTCATGCGCCGATTCTTGACTTTACTTTTGTTTTCAGGTATAATATATAAGGTTATCGGGCGGAGGCTTTGGCATTCCGCCGGATTGTCTTTAAAACGAAAGGAAGAAAAAACTATGTCTTTTATAAAAAAATGCGCGGCTGCTGGCTGTGCGCTGCTCATGGCGCTGCCGCTTGCTTCGTGTAAGGACACAAGCTATGTGATGAGCGCGGACGGCGAAAAGGTCAAAGCCGGCGTGTACATCGATTATCTGATCAATGAAATGAGCAATCAGTTCCAGATTATGCAGGACAATAACATCACCTCCGATTATTTTTCGCAGACCGTCGAGGATAAGAAGCTCGGCGTTTACCTCAATGAGTTTGCTTACAATAAATGCAAGGAGCTCCTTGCCATCAACAAGGAATTCGACCGTCTGGGGCTTTCGATCGCCAAGACGGATGTGGGCACGATTGAAGACAATGTCAACACCGCCTGGAAGAATCAATCCGATTTTTACGAGAAAATGGGCATCTCAAAGGATTCACTTCAAGCAGATTTCTCTCAACGAAAAGAAATCGGATCTCCTGTTCGCAAAGTATTACCTCAAGGGCGGGCTGGAGGAAGTCACCGCAGATACCGTCAAGCAGTATGTTGCCGACAACTATATCCGCTTTGAATACCTCTCCTTCCCGAAAACCTCCGCCGACAAGGGCGCTGCCGCCAAAGCCGACGCGGAGAAATATAAAAAAATGTTCACCGACGACAAAAAGACCTTTGACGAGGTAATTGAAGCTTATAACAAGGATCAGAAAACCTCCGCCACCGGCACGGGAACAGATAGCACGAGCGATTCCACTACGGATTCTTCCGCCGCCGCAACAGACAGCACCGTTGATTCCTCAACGGCTGCAACCGATTCGACCAGCGCGACGGATTCCTCAACTGCGGCAACTGATTCGACCAGCGCGACGGACTCCTCGACCGCGGCAACCGGTTCATCCGGCGACGAATCCACCGTGTCCACCAAAGAGCCGTCCGAAGCCGACGATTATCCCAACGAAATCATGATGAAAAAGGATACCGACACTTACGGCACCGAAATCACAGCCCTGTTCAAGTATATCGACAGCACGATGAAGAACAACACCATCGATATTTACGAGGACGATTCCACCGTATATCTGGTTTATAAAGCCGACGTGACCGGTCGCGATCAGTATCCGGTTGAAAACTACGACAACCTCGTCACGGAAATGAAAACCACCGAATTCACCGGAAAAATCGACGCATGGGTTGCCGCGCTGACGGTTTCGGATAACACCGATGCACTCAACCGCTACACCGCCGAGGAGCTTTTTGAGCGGCAGAACGACTATTACGAGGACAGCGCCAAGGCCGCACAATAATTGAACAAAAACAAAGAGCTTGTGCAGAAAACGCACAAGCTCTTTTTACAATCTCATACCCATGTTACAAATGATAAACATCACGAAGTTATAAAAACAATCAAAGTAAAAAAGATCACGAATGTACGAGTAAACAAAAACAACGGGTTTCCAAAAGGGGGCATGCCCCCTTTGGTGGGGGAGTCCAGAGGGGGCAACGCCCCCTTTGGGAGGGTTTATCTACAGTCTAAGTTTTATTTGTGATATTTTGTATTAGCGGCGATGGAAAAGGCGCGGTAGAGCTGTTCGAGCAGCATGACGCGCGCGAGCTGGTGGGGGAAGGTCATCGGCGAGAGGGAAAGGCGCAGATCGGCTTGCGCCTTGCGAGCGCTTCCGAAAGCCCGTGGGATGAGCCGATGAGCAGATTGAGCCGGCTTGCACCGGACACGGCGCGGTCTGTGATCCAATGGGAGAACGCTTCGCTGGGCAGCGTCTTGCCCTCGATGCAAAGCGCACAGGTCACGCTGTTCTGCTTAACGCCGAGTGCCGCGCGGAACGCTTCGGCTTCCGCCTCGAGCGCGGCGGTGATTTCCTTGGCGCCGGGGTTGTCGGAAATGCGCGCTTCGGGCAGCTCGGTGACGGTGACGGCGGTGAAAGCGCCCAGACGCTTGGCGTACTCCGCGCAGGCATCGCGCAGCCACGCTTCCTTGAGCTTGCCCACGGTGATGAGATGCACCCTGTTCACAGCACCACCACCCGCCCGCACGAAACGGGCGAAGCAATCTCCAGCTCATAATCCACGCCGCGCTGAAAGCCTTTGAGCGCCTTGAGTGCGGCTTTTTCGGCAAGCGCCGGTGTGTTATTCTCCTGGCTCAGATGCCCGAGAATGAAGCGCCTTGTGCCGCTGAGCAGCAGCTTTTTCAGCTGAACGGCGGTTGCATCGTTGCAAAGATGCCCGCGCTTTGAGAGAATGCGCGCCTTGAGATCGGGCGGATAGCTTCCCCCGCGCAGCATGGTTTCGTCATAATTTGACTCGAGCAGTACAAGGTCGCAGCCGGTGAGGTTGCGGTCAACCTCCGCAGTGATTTCGCCGAGGTCCGTACAGGTGGCGATGGTGCAGTCGTCGGGCGTTCGGATGCGAAAGCCGCAGCTCTGCCGCGTGTCGTGTGGGGTCGAAAAAGCGCTGATTTCAAAACCCGCACATGCCACCGGCGTTTGTTCGATCGCGAACGCCGCCGCGCCGTCGATGTGGCCGGCGCTGATGAGAAAGCGCAGGTTTTCCGCCTGTGCGTAAACCGGCAGCCTGTGCTTTTTCGTAAACACCCGCAGCCCGCCGATGTGGTCGCCGTGCTCGTGCGTGATGAAAACGGCTTTTACCGCTGCGGTCGGAATTCCGCACGCGGAAAGTGCCTCGGTCAGCCGCTTGCAGCTGACCCCGCAGTCAATCAGGATGCCGCCGTGTGCGTCGCCGATGTATGTAGCGTTTCCCTTGCTTGAGGAAAACAGTGGGTAAATTCTGGCGATGATGCTCCCTCCGTTCGTAAAAAAGGCGGCTGAATCCGTTTCAGCCGCCGTCGTTTTTTCAATTGATCAGCCCGAAATCGCCATCTCTGACGGGCTTGCGCAATAAACGCGCCGAATGTCCGCGCCTAAGCTGCGGAGCTTTTCGTCGATCTGCTCATAACCGCGCTCGATGTGGTAGATGTCCTCGATTTCTGTTGTACCCTCCGCACAAAGTCCAGCGATGATGAGCGCCGCGCCCGCGCGCAGGTCGGTCGCCTGAACCGGTGCACCGGTCAGCTTTTTCACGCCGATGATAACGGCGGATTTTCCCTCGACGTTGATGTCCGCACCCATGCGGCGCAGCTCGCCGGCATAACGGAAGCGGTTGTCAAAAATATCGTCGGTCACAAAGCTCGTTCCCTCGCAGGTGGTCAGCAGCACGGAAAGCTGCGGCTGCATATCCGTCGGGAAGCCGGGGTGGGGCAGGGTCTTGACGTTGGTTTTTACCAGCGGCGCGGGCGTGAAAACATGGACGCTCTCGTCATGCTCGTCCACCGTAACACCCATCATGCGCAGCTTCGCGGTGATGGATTCCAGATGCTTCGGGATGACATTGCGCACCCACACGTCGCCGTGCGTCGCTGCCGCCGCGACCATATAAGTACCCGCCTCAATCTGATCCGGAATCACCGCATACGTGATGCCCTTGAGGAAATTCACGCCGCGGATTTTGATCACGTCCGTACCCGCGCCGCGGATGTCCGCGCCCATCGAGTTGAGGAAGTTGGCGAGGTCAACGATGTGCGGCTCTTTGGCTGCGTTTTCAATGATGGTCAGCCCGTCGGCTTTTACCGCGGCGAAAATCGCGTTGATCGTGCCGCCCACGGTGTTGAAATCAAAATAAATCTGCGCGCCGGTCAGCGCTTCGGCGGTGAGGTTCACCATACCGTTGGAGGTTTCGTCGCGCGCACCGAGAATGTTAAACGCCTTAATGTGCTGGTCAATCGGGCGCTTGCCCAGATCGCAGCCGCCGGGCATCGGAACGCCGGCTTTGTGAAAACGCCCCAGCAGCGTTCCCAAAAAATAGGAGGACGCACGATAGCACCGCGCCAGCTCATAAGGCACGATGTGGCTGCGGATGCCGCGGGTGTCGAACTGAATGGTGTTCTTGTTCAGGATTTTCACCTGCGCGCCCATTTCTCTTAATATCTTGATACAAATTGTAATATCGCTGATTTCGGGAACGTTTTCCAGCACGCAGACCTCATCACAAAGGATGGTCGCCGTCACAATTGCCGCAGCCGCGTTTTTTGCACCGCTGACGTTCACATCTCCGCGCAGCGGATGACCGCCGCGTATCACGAATTTTTCCAATTCCGCACGCTCCTCATTGCTCCGCGCAGCCGAAAGTCGGCTTGCCGCGCGGATGTACGATTCTATTATAACACGAAACGCGGGAAATAAATACATAGGTGAAAAAATATAAAAAATCATGCGGCGGATTCAGGAAAAACGAACTAAAATCCCGCGGCAGATTTTATAAAAATCAAATAAACTGCGTTTTCGTGTGTGACACCGCACAAATACCCAGAATCAGGATAAAATGGGCGGATACAAGCAATCTCATGTCTCTTTCTTTTCGGGCTGTTTTTTCTTTTTGCCCATAAGCATTTTACCACGTTTTTGCCGGAAAATCAAGTAGTATTTTGCACAAACAATGCCGTGTACATAAAGTTGTGAATTTATACATTTCAATTTCACATATTATTGTAATAAATCCACGTATTCTGCCGAAAATTCGCTTTGCAATCGCTGCGAATTATGCTATAATGAATAAATTGAAGGGCGGGCGGCGTATGGAAACGAAAAAGAAGCTGAAAAGCTGGAATTGGCTGGTCATTTTTGCGCTGTTCGCGGCGGTCTGCGGCGCGGCACAGCTTGCCCTGTCGCGCGGCGGGGAAAAGACGGCGTATGTCTACTCCGGCGGCGAGCTGGTGCGCACGGTTGCGCTGCACAAGTCCGACGACTACACGTTCACTGTTGACACCGCCTTTGGCTGGAATGTCATCCACGTGCATGACGGGTCTATCTGCGTTGAGGAAGCGAGTTGCAAGAACCAGATCTGCGTGCACACCGGCGCGATCAGCGACGGTGCGGGGACGATCATCTGCGCGCCCAACAAGCTGGTCATTGTGGTGAAATCTGCGGAGGGCAACGACTATGACATATAAAAACAGCGCGCGGCGCATCGCGCTGACCGGCATTCTCACAACGCTGGCACTGGTGATGTTCGTGCTCGAAGCGCAGCTGCCCGTCATTCCCATCTACGGCGTGAAGCTCGGCTTAGCAAACATCATGACCCTCGCCGCAATCCGACTGGTCGGCAGGCGCGAAGCCCTCGCTCTCGTCCTCGTTCGCGTCACCTTAGGGAGCGTTTATGCTGGCACAGTAACAACCTTCCTGTTCAGTCTGGCGGGCGGCCTGCTCGCCTGGGCGGTCATGGCAGCGCTCGACGGGCGCTTTGACGACGGTCAGGTATGGGTGCTGTCCGTGTTCGGCGCGCTCGCTCACAACGTCGGTCAGCTCGCCGCGGCTTGTGCTGTTCTGCAAACCACAGCGGCGTTGGCATACCTGCCCGTTCTGCTCATCGCAGGGATCGCAACCGGTCTTTTCACTGGCTTTGCCGCAACAGGCGCCCTCAAAAGCCCCGTACGCAGGTTTTCCCTTCGGGGGAAAAAGAGCGGTAGGTGAAACTTTTGTCAGAAATCAGAAGTCAGAAGTCATTGCCCGTACTGTTGTGAACGAAAGCAACAACCCTTTGTTTTATGAATTATAAGGTTGTTTATTTAAGAACATAGGGCAATACACCACATTGATTTCGCTGAATATTTATATACAATCATAATTAAAACGGCGGTGCATTTCACGAATGCACCGCCGTAGTAAATTATTCCATGAATTTTATGATACAGTATGTGAGAATCGCAAAATAATAAATTCAATTCAAAGTATTTAAGCAAACAAAAGTATAATCCCAATAGACTACGGGTTTCCAAAGGGGGCATGCCCCCTTTGGTGGGAGTGTGTCAATGCTGTCGTGCGCGACAGCAAGGGTGAAACCCTCTGACTAGCTTTGATCTATCTCAAAAAACATCCTCGGTTTCGCTGCGGTGGGGGCGGCCCATGAGTTCGGGCATGGATTCGCTGACTGGCTTGCCCTCAAAGAGGACGGCGAACAGCTGGTGGGTGATCGGCATATCGATGCCGACGCGTTGGGCGAGCTTCCAGGCGGTGAGCGCACAGTAATAGCCCTCGACGGTACCGGTGCGGCGAACGGCTTCATCCGGCTTGACGCCCTGCCCGATGAGGATACCGGCGCGGCGGTTGCGGCTGTGCATGCTGGTGCAGGTCACGATCAGGTCGCCCATACCGGTCAGCCCCATGAAGGTTTCCGGCTTTGCGCCCAGTGCCGTACCTAAGCGGGAGATTTCGCTTAAACCGCGCGTCATGAGGGCGGCTTTGGTGTTGTCGCCGAAGCCCAGACCATCGCAGATACCGGCGGCGAGGGCGATGATGTTTTTCAGAGAACCGCCCAGCTCACATCCGATGACATCAGTGTTGACGTAAAGGCGCAGCGTCTTGTTGGTCAGCGCGTCCTGCACGAAAACCGCGTGTTCGATGTTTTCCGACGCGGCAACGATGGTCGTGGGAATGCCCAGCGCGACTTCCTCCGCGTGGGAAGGACCGGTCAGCACGACAACGGGATTGTCTGTGAGAATCTCACAGACCACCTCGCTCATGCGCTTCAGGCTGCCGTCCTCAAGCCCCTTGGACGTGTTGACGATCACGGTGTTCGGGCTGATAAAGGGCTTGACCTTTACCGCAATCTCACGCACAAACGCGCTCGGAATGCCGAACATCACGATGTCCTTGCCCGCGGCTTCGGCGATGTCCGTGGTCAGACGGATGCTTGCGGGGATGATCACACCGGGGAGCTTTGCTTTCAGCTCGCCGGTGCGCCGGATGGTTTCAATTTCATCATTGAACGCCGACCATACCGTTACCTCGTGCCCCATGCCGTCGCACATAATCGCCAGCGCAAGCCCGAAGCCGCCGGAGCCTAAAATCGTAATTTTCGCCATGGTTGTCCTCCTGTTTTTGAAAATCAGGGATGTGCGTTAGCTCTGTTTATTTTTTCCGCCGAAAGAAAGTTTATTCTCCGTGCCGTTTTTTAACCGTACAATGTTGGCGCGATGCAGGAAAATAATCAGTAGCATGAAGATGCACGCCATCATCGCGTTGATGCCGAAGCCGTCAATCCCGCGCAGTCCTTGCAAAAGCAGGGTCAGCAGCGGATAGGTGATTGCCGAAAGAATCGAGCCGAGCGACACATATTTTGAAATCGCCACTATCAGCCCGAACACCGTTAGGCAAAGCACGCAGGTCAGCGGGTCGATTGCCAGCAGCGTCGTCGCCGTGACAAGCACGCCTTTTCCACCGTGGAAATGGTAATAAACCGGGAACACGTGCCCGAGCATGACCGCCAGACCCGCGACATAGCCGATGAACAGGCTGTCGCCGAAAAACGTTACGTCCATCGCCAGCGTCACAATCAGGCGGCACACGACGACCGCGATGATGCCCTTAAATAAATCCAACAGCAGCGTGGCAAGCCCCGGACCTTTGCCAAACACGCGTAGCACATTGGTCAGCCCGGCGTTGTGGCTTCCGTAATCGCGGATGTCCACCTTTTTCCAGATGCGGCAGACGGTGATCGCGGAGTTGAGGCTTCCGAACAGATAGGAAAAGCCGACGGTCAGAACGGCCGCCAGAATCGGTTTCAATGTTTCCAAAAATGAGTCCCTCCCGCAGTTATTTCACGTCGGTGGTGTCACGTTCCCGGATGAGAAAGCGCACGGGTGTCCCTTCCAGCCCGAAGGTTTCGCGGATTTGGTTTTCGATGTAGCGCTGGTAGGAGAAATGGAACAAATCCGCGCGGTTGACAAAGCACACAAACGTCGGCGGCTTGGTGGAAGCCTGCGTCATATAGTAGATTTTCAGGCGCTTGCCCTTGTCGGAGGGGGGCTGCACGCGGTTGGTGGCATAAGCGAGAATGTCGTTGAGCTTGCCGGTTGTGATGCGCATGGCGTTCTGATCGGCGACGAATTTAATCAGCTCAAACAGCTTGTTGATGCGCGTGCCGGTTTTTGCGGAAATGAAAATAAACGGCACATACGACATAAAGCTGAAATCCTCAGAAAGACGCTTGCGGTATTCGTCCATGGTGCGGGTTTCTTTTTCAATCGCGTCCCATTTGTTGACAGCGACGATGCAGCCCTTGCCCTTTTCGTGGGCATAACCGGCGACCTTGGAGTCCTGATCGGTGAAGCCGACCTCCGCGTCGATGACGATGACCGCCACATCCGCGCGATCCACCGCCATATAAGCGCGCAGAACGCTGAATTTCTCGATTCGGTCGAGAACCTTTGATTTTTTCCGGATGCCGGCGGTGTCGATGAAAACGAATTTGCCGTTCTCATTTTCAATCTCCGTGTCCGTGGCGTCGCGGGTTGTTCCGGCAATGTCGGAAACAATCACGCGCTCCTCGCCGCAGATGCGGTTGATGATGGAGGACTTGCCGACATTGGGCTTGCCGATGACGGCGACCTTGATGCTGTCGCCATAGTCGTCGGTGTTTTCGCCGGCGGGAAAATGCCGGATGACCTCGTCGAGCATATCGCCTGTTCCGTGACCGTGAACAGACGATACCGGAAACGGCTCGCCCAGTCCTAAGTTGTAAAATTCGTACAGCTCCGGCGGCGGCTCGCCCAGCGAATCGCATTTATTCACGCAAAGCACGACGGGCTTTCCTGACCGCAGCAGCAGCGACGCGACGTCAAGATCCGTCGCGGTCACGCCGCAGGTCAGATCCGTCACAAAAATGATCACATCGGCTCTTTCGATGGCGACCTGTGCCTGACGGCGCATCTGCTCCAGAATCACGTCGCCCGAATCCGGCTCGATTCCGCCCGTGTCAACGAGCATGAATTCCGTGCCCAGCCATTCGCATTTGGCGTAAATTCTGTCGCGCGTCACGCCCGGCGTGTCCTCGACGATCGAGAGCCGCTGACCGATTAATTTGTTAAAAAGTGTGGACTTGCCCACATTCGGGCGACCCACGACCGCCGCTACGGGCAGTGCCATGTTGTTCATCCTCTCGTTTTGGGGGCGCTGAACCTAACAAACGCCCTTTGCATCTCAATGAAAAAAGCAGA
The DNA here is from genome assembly GCA_047602575.1 of Oscillospiraceae bacterium. Classification (GTDB taxonomy): domain Bacteria; phylum Bacillota; class Clostridia; order Oscillospirales; family Ruminococcaceae; genus UBA1366. The sequence goes on along the minus strand of JASGGY010000003.1, from coordinate 673,244 downwards.
GAAGGAAGCTCCTCCTCTGCATGCGATTGGCATATGCCGGCTGTTACCGGATTATGCCTGCTTGGAGATAACCTCCACGCCCTTGTAAAATCCGCAGGCCTTGCAAACCTTGTGCGGAGCGGTCAGCTCGCCGCAGTTTGAGCATTTCGACAGGGCGGGAGCGTCAAGCTTCCAGACTGCCGAGCGTCTTTTATCGCGTCTTGCTTTTGATGTTTTTCTCTTTGGTACTGCCATTGTGGCACCTCCTCTACGCTAACTTGGGGTTCTTATCGGATTGCGTCCGGCGGGGAATCCGCACAGCCGCAGCTGCCCTCGTTGAGATCTTGTCCGCACGTGCCGCAAAGCCCCGCGCAGTCCTCGTCACAAAGAATTTTCGTCGGCAGCTCCAGCAGCAAATCGGACACCGCCAGCTCGTCGAAATCGAGCGTGTTGTCTTGACACACGACATATTCGTCGCTCTCATCCCGTCCGCTTAAACGCTGGACAAGAATGTGAGAAAACGCAAATTCATACGCCCGCGTGAATTCCTTCAGGCAGCGGTCGCAGGTGTGCAGGACGGTGAACGTACAGGTATAGCGCAGCTTCACAATGCCCGCACGGTTTGAAACGTCGCCTGTGACGGTGACGGGGGAGGCGAGCGGGTCGGCTTTCAGTGCCGCAAAGACTTCCGTGGGGAGCGTACAGGAAATATCCTTTGACGCGCCCGCGTTGTCAAACAGCTGTTTTAATCCAATTACCATGCCCAAACCTGCCGCTTTCAAACAAATTCATGCCGCTCCGGCGTATTTCGCCCTTGCGGGCGGGCGACAGAGCGTCACAAATTTTATTATAACCGTTCTTTCAGAACTTGTCAAGTATTTTTTGCGATTGTTTACAGAAACGCCTTGACGCTTTCGGGAAGCTCGTCGGCTTCCGCGCTGACGGTGAAGATGAGCTTGACGTTGCCGCTGATCCCCGCGAGCTTCTCAAGGGTTGCACCCAGCGCCGCATAATCCCTGCCGCCGATCTTCAGGATGCCGTCCACATAGATTTCCTGGATGTCGTAGTTGCCCGCGAGCATACCTGCCGCAAAGCCGTAGAATGCGTCGTAGCCGGCGATTGCGTACTCCTCCGCGTCAACCAGTCTTACCTTGTGGGGAATATCATAAGTGAGCTTCATGCCTTTTTCAATACAAACAACGTTACCGGTTGCGTTTTCTGCCGCTTCGGAGATCAGATCCACCAGAACCTTGGTTTTTCCCGTGCCTTTTTTTCCCGTGATCAGCTTGATCATACTAAACACTCCGTTCCGCCCGTCAGGGCTGTATATTAAGAACCGCTCCCGGTTCTGAATCCCGCATTTTACTCTTTGAGCTTTAAAAAAGGCGAACACTTCCGCACTTTTCGCAGTTCGATTAGCCGCGCAGCTTTTCTTCCAGTGCAGCCTTTTCGCTCTCATAACCGGGTTTGCCCAACAGCGCGAACATATTCTTTTTATAGCTTTCCACGCCCGGCTGGTCAAAGGGGTTCACGCCCAGCATATAACCCGAAATCGCGCAGGCTTTCTCGAAGAAATAAACCAGCTCGCCGAAGTTCTCCTCGTCGATGCGGTCAAGCTCCAGCACGATGTTGGGTACGCCGCCCTCGGTGTGGGCGAGGATCGTTCCCTCAAACGCCTTGCGGTTGACCACGCTCATGTTCTGGTTGGTGAGGAAATTCAGTCCGTCCAGATTCGCCGCGTCGTTCTCAAGGAAGAAATCGTCCTTTGTTTCCTTGATGTCCACGACGGTTTCAAACATCAGCCGCGCGCCGTCCTGCACATACTGACCGAGCGAATGCAGGTCGGTGGAAAACGTTGCCGCGGCGGGGAAGATGCCCTTGTTGTCCTTGCCCTCACTCTCGCCGTAAAGCTGCTTGAACCACTCCGCCATCATGGTGAAGCTCGGGTCGTAGGTTACGAGCATTTCCACGGATTTGCCCTTGCGCAGAAGAATGTTGCGCAGTGCGGCATAGGTGTAGCAGTCGTTGCCGTCGTCCTCGGAATAAGCTGCGCGCGCCGCGGCGGCACCCGCCATGATTTTGTCGATGTCGCAGCCCGCAACCGCAATCGGCAGCAGACCCACCGCGGTCAGAACGGAGAACCGTCCGCCCACGTCGTCGGCGATGACAAAGCTCTCGTAGCCCTCGGTGTCGGACAGGGACTTGAGTGTGCCGCGCGCCTTGTCGGTGGTGGCGAAAATGCGGTCCTTTGCGCCGTCCTTGCCATATTTATCCTCGAGCAGTTTTTTGAAGATCCGGAACGCCAGCGCCGGCTCGGTCGTCGTGCCGGATTTGGAAATCACGTTCACGCACAGATCCTTGCCCTCACAGATCGAAAGGATTTCTTTCAGATAAACGGGGGAGATATTGTTGCCCACGAAATAGATGTCGGGGGTGTTTTTCTTGAGGTTGTTGTAAAACGGGGAGCGAAGCAGCTCGATCGCCGCGCGCGCACCGAGATACGAACCGCCGATGCCGATGACGATGAGAATCTCGCAGCTGACCTGAATGCGTTTTGCGGCAGCTTTGATGCGGGCGAATTCGTCCTTGTCATAGCCAACGGGGAGATCAACCCAGCCCAGAAAATCGTTGCCGGGACCCGTGCGGGTGCTCAGCAGGGTATGCGCGGCGGAAACCTGTGCTGCGATTGCGTCAAGCTCGTGCGGCTTTACGAAGTTGCGAAGATAGTTGGTATTCAGTTTAACAGCCAAATGTGTACATTCCTTTCCATTGCCGGGCAAAAATCAGTCCGGACTGCTCTGCTTCTATTTTACTATAAAAGCGGATTATTTTCAAGTGTTATCCGAACGGCAGTCCACATTTGGCTGATGTGCTGAAAATTGCATTGCAATGCCCTTATAAATCCAGCAAATTCAACAACAATTTCCCGAGCGCTTTCCCAAACGTCATCTCGCCGACTTCCTCACAGGTGACAAGCTCGGTGGAAAGCAGGGTTTTATCGCCGCTGGAGAGGACAAGCTCGCCGGCTTTGGTGTTTGTCTGCACGGGCGCTTCCAGTTCTGCGACGCGGGTGAAGCTGACCTTAATGTTCGCCGAAGCACCTTTTGGAATTAAAATCGCGGTGACATGGGCGGGCGTGACGGCAGCATCAAGGGCTGTTCCGCCGGTCACCGGAATGTCGGAAAGGGCTTCCGCGGGAATCTCCGGCTGGTAAAGCTCATAGGAGGAAAAGCCGAAGTTGAGCAGCTTTGTGGCTTCCGAGAACCGGTCGTCGGTGCTGCTTGCGTCAAACAATACGCAGATGAATTTCAGCCCGTTGCGTTCGGCGGCGGCGGCGAGGCACTGACCGGCGGTCTCGGACGCGCAGGCTTTCATGCCCCAGATGCCCTTATATGAGCGGATGAGTTTGTTGGTGCTGACAAGCTCCGTCGCACCACCGCGCACGTCGGTCATCCATGTGGTCAGGTAGGGCTTGAGCGCCTCGTGCTTCATCAGCTCCGCACAGAGCGTTGCGGTGTCGAGCGCGGTGGTGACGGTGTCCGCGGACATACCGGTGCAGTCGGCGTAATGCGTACCGTCCATGCCAAGCGACTTGGCGCGGGCGTTCATCCGGTCGGTGAAATCCTGCTCACTGCCGCCGATTTTTTCCGCAAGTGCCACGCACGCGTCGTTTGCGTTGCCGACGGTGATGGCTTTGAGCAGCTCGTCAACCGTGATTTCCTCGCCGGAATTGAGCCAGATTTTCGTTCCCGTGGTGTTGAACGCATTCGACGACGCGGTGACTTTCGTATCGCCGGAAATTGCTCCGTTCTCGGCTGCCTCGCACGTCAGCAGCACGGTCATCAGCTTGGCGAAATGCGACGCGGGGGCTTTCGCGTCCTCCTCGCGTGCGGCAACCACCGTGCCGGTCGTCGCTTCCATCACAACCGCTTCCGACGCCGTCACGTCCTCCATGATTTTTCCCGCCGCCGCGGAAATCTGGCTGTTCGCCTGTACCGCGTCAGCCGTGCCGTCCGCGGTCGCCGGAACGCCTGCGCCCGCAAGCATTGCAAAGCACAACGCGCCGCATAGTAATTTTTTCAGATTCAACATAGCAATTCCTCCCGTAAATTTCAGAAACCGACACTGCCGGTTGTCCTTACAATCTATGCGAACAAGTCCGGTTTCATGCTATTAGGAATTAGGGTTCGGGGTCAGGCGATAGGGAGAGGTTAGGGGTTAGGAATTAAGGGGGAAAAAGAAAAACGGGTACGCATTTCTGCGTACCCGTTCGGGGGTGTTTCTTACTTGATGAATGCCTTGATTTCGTCGAAGAATTTGTCGGCGTCGTCGGTGTGTGCGATCAGATCGATGGGCTTGCCGAGGTCGAGGCTGAAGATGCCCATGATGGACTTTGCGTCAACCGCGTATCTTCCCGAAACAAGATCCACGTCGAAATCATAGGTCGAAACCGTGTTGACAAAGGTTTTAACCGCCATGATGGAGTCAAGAATGATGGTTGTTTTTTTCATATGAATTCCTCCTAAGGTTTCTTATTAAACTTTACTTGCTGTAATTAAACTATAGCAGTATTTTCCGCCGTTGTCAATAAAGAATTGAAAAAATATTTGAAATATAGTATAATCATCATTGTAACCGATTCGCTCCGGCTGGAATTGTATATAACGCACAATGACCCGTTTGAATATTGTGCAACATCCATAAAATTCACGTCATGAAATGGTAAAATCCACCCATACAAAGGAGAATCCGATGAACGTTTTTTACGTCACCTTCGGCTGCAAGGTCAACCAATACGAAACCGAGAACATCCGGCAGGCGTTTTCCGCTCGTGGCTACGGGGAAGCCGACGCCCCCGCGCAGGCGGAGGTCTGCGTCATCAACACCTGCACCGTTACCGCGGAGTCGGACAAAAAATGCGTGCAGTATCTGCGCCGCGTCCGGCGGGAAAGCCCCTCCTGCGTCACCGTGATGACGGGCTGCTTTCCGCAGGCGCACCGCGAACGCGCGGAGAGCCTTGCCGAATGCGACATTGTGACGGGCGCTGCGGACAAAACGGTGATCCCCGCGCTGGTCGATGAATTTATTCGAACCAGACAAAGAATCGCCGCCGTCACGCCCCACGCGCCGGGGGAGCGCTTTGAGCCGATGGAAAACGCCCCCGCCCGCATCAAAACGCGTGGCTACATCAAAATCGAGGACGGCTGCGACCGCTATTGCGCGTATTGCATCATCCCGTTCGCGCGCGGGGCCGTCCGCTCAAAGCCGTTGGACGCGCTCACGCGGGAGGCGGCGGGGCTTGTCGCGGCGGGTGTGCGGGAAATCGTGCTGACCGGCATCAACCTCAACCGCTACGGCGCGGATTTCGGGTTGGCGGACGGGCTTTGCGCGGCGGCGGAGGCGGTCTGCGCGACGGGTGTGGAGCGTGTGCGGCTCGGTTCGCTTGAGCCGGAGCTGATGACCGACGCGGTGATCGCCCGCCTTGCGGCACTGAAACCGCTCTGCCCGCAGTTCCACTTGTCGCTGCAAAGCGGCTGCGACAACATCCTGCGCGCGATGAACAGGCATTATGACACGGCGCTTTATCGCACAGTCTGCGAAAAGCTGCGCGCGGCGTTCCCCGACTGTGCGATTACAACGGACGTGATGGTCGGCTTCCCCGGCGAAACGAACGAGGACTTCGCGCAGTCGCTCGCGTTTGTCCGCACAACCGGCTTTGCCCGCGCGCACGTGTTCCCGTTTTCGGCAAGAGAGGGAACGGCTGCGTTTTCCATGCCCGCACAGATTCCCGCGTGGGAAAAAGCCCGCCGTGCCGAAGCCATGCGCATACAAGCTGCTGAAAGCGAAGCGGCGTCTCTGGAAAAAATGGTTGGAAAAACCGTGCATGTGCTGTTTGAAAAGGAAAATTGCACAGATTTTCACCACGGTTATAGTGAGAATTACACACTTGTCAAAATTGCGCGAAAAAATGCGCAAAAAAGTTTGCGCGCAAGCGTTTTTTGTGTTAGAATAATAGGGAATGAGGACGATTTTTGTATCGGTGAAATTGTCTAAACATCCGCTTTGCATATGGGAAAGGATTGGTCAATCAGATGTCTGTTTATCGTATCTATGTGGAAAAGAAATCCGGCTTTGCAGTCGAAGCCCAGTCGCTGACGGCGTCGGTGAAATCCGCGCTGGGGCTTGCGGGGCTTGCCGGCATTCGGATCATCAATCGTTATGACGCGGAGGGCTTGCGCGACGAGGATTTTGCCCTTGCCGTTCCGGTGGTTTTCTCCGAGCCGGCGGTGGACGAGGTGTCAAGCCATTTGCCGGTGATCGCCAAGGACGAACAGGTTTTCGCGGCGGAATACCTCCCCGGGCAATTTGACCAGCGTGCGGATTCCTGCGCGCAGTGCATCTCCCTGCTCACGGGCGGAACGCGTCCGGCGGTGCGCAGCGCGAAGATTTATGTTGTGAAGGGAATGCTTTCCCATGCGGAATTTGAAAAAATCAAAGCCTATCTGATCAACCCCGTTGAGAGCCGCGAAGCCGGACTCGGTCGGTTTGAAACCCTTGCCGTGCAATACGAAACACCCTCGGTCGTCGCGACAATTGACGGCTTCCTCTATTCCACCGACGAGGAGCTGCGCCAGCTGATGAAATCGATGGGACTGGCGATGGATTTTGACGACATCAAATTCTGTCAGGCATATTTCCGCGATCAGGAAAAGCGCAACCCCACCATCACCGAAATCCGCATGATCGATACCTATTGGTCGGATCACTGCCGCCACACCACCTTCTCAACGGTCATCGACCGCGTGGAAATCAATTCCGAAACCATCAAGAAAACCTATCAGGATTATCTCAACATCCGAAAGGAAATCCATAAATTCCGCACCGACAAGCCCCAGACGCTTATGGACATGGCGGTCATCGGCGCGAAGAAGCTGAAAAAAGACGGCAAGCTCAAGGACTTGGACGAGAGCGAAGAAATCAATGCCTGCTCGGTGAAAATCAAGGTGGACGTGGATGGCGTTGACGAGGACTGGCTGCTCATGTTCAAGAACGAAACGCACAACCATCCCACGGAAATCGAACCGTTCGGCGGCGCGGCAACCTGTTTGGGCGGCGCAATCCGCGACCCGCTTTCCGGGCGCTCGTATGTGTATCAGGCGATGCGCGTGACCGGTGCGGCAAACCCCCTTGTTCCCGTTGAGGACACCATCAGCGGCAAGCTGCCCCAGCGTAAAATTACGGTGGGCGCCGCTAACGGCTATTCCTCATACGGCAACCAGATCGGTCTTGCGACCGGTCATGTGACGGAAGTTTATCACCCCGGCTATGTCGCAAAGCGCATGGAAATCGGCGCGGTGATCGGTGCGGCTCCCGAAGCCAACGTGCGCCGCGAGCGTCCTGTTCCGGACGATGTGGTGATTCTGCTCGGCGGAAAAACCGGACGCGACGGCTGCGGCGGTGCGACGGGTTCTTCCAAATCCCATACGCTCGCATCGCTTGAAAGCTGCGGCGCGGAGGTGCAGAAGGGCAACGCGCCCGAGGAACGCAAGCTCCAGCGCCTGTTCCGCAACCCTGAGGTCACGGCGATGATCAAGCGCTGCAACGATTTCGGCGCAGGCGGCGTTTCCGTGGCAATCGGCGAGCTGTGCGACGGGCTTGTAATCAGTCTGGATGCGGTGACAAAAAAATACGACGGTCTTGATGGCACGGAGCTTGCCATTTCCGAATCGCAGGAGCGTATGGCGGTTGTCGTCGCGCGCAAGGACATGACGCGCTTTATGCAGGAAGCGGCAAAGGAAAACCTAGAAGCAACGCTGGTCGCCATCGTGACCGAAGAACCCCGCCTGCGCATGAAGTGGAAGGGTGCGACGATTGTTGACCTGTCGCGCGATTTCCTCAACTCAAACGGCGCGGAGAAGCACACCGATGTGATTGTGGACGTGCCGGTTCTGCCGTCGAATGACAATGTAAATGACTCGCCCGACACATGGGCTGCGATGATTTCCGACCTGAACATCTGCTCGCAGAAGGGGCTGGTTGAACGCTTTGACTCGAACATCGGCGCGGCGACCGTCCTGATGCCGTTCGGCGGAAAATTCCAGAATACCCCGACGCAGGCAATGGCGGCAAAGCTGCCCGTCCTGCACGGCGAAACCACGACCGCGTCGGTCATGGGCTGGGGCTACAATCCGTTTTTATCCAAGCAAAGCCCTTACCACGGCGCATACAGCGCGGTGGTGGAATCCATCGCCAAGGTCGTTGCCGCCGGCGGCTCGTATCGGAAATGCTGGCTGACTTTTCAGGAATATTTCGAGCGGACAAAGAACGACCCCCACCGCTGGGGCAAGCCCTTTGCCGCACTGCTCGGCGCACTGCGCGCACAGCTTGACTTAGGCTGCGCGGCTATCGGCGGAAAGGACTCCATGTCCGGCACATTCGAGAACATTGACGTGCCGCCGACGCTCGTTTCGTTCGCGGTTTCCACCGCAAAGAGCGGCAGCGTGGTTTCCCCTGAGTTTAAGCGCCCCGGCTCGAACGTCATTTTCATCAGACCTGAGCTGGACGCGGAGGGGCTTCCCGTCACCGCGAGCCTGAAGAAAACCTTTGACACCGTTGAAGCGCTGATTGCTGACGGCAGAGCGATTTCCTGCTGGGCAGTGACCTACGGCGGCATTTCCGAAGCCGTGACAAAAATGGCATTCGGCAACAAAATCGGCTTTAAATTCACCGCCGCAATGAAGCCCGCCGAATTATACCGCGCGACCTACGGCGGCTTTCTCATCGAGCTTGCCGAGGGTGTGGAAACGGACGAGAAAATCATCGGCCGCACCATCGCCGAGTACGTCATCATCACCGAAAACTACGCGCTCGCACTCGACAACCTCCAGTCGCTGTGGGAAAAGAAGCTCGAGCCTGTGTTCCCAACGACCGTCCGCCAGAACGCGTTCACACCTGAAACCTATCAATTTTCCGCCGCAAAGCGCGTTAAGCCCGCATCGCCCGTGGCGCGCCCGCGCGTGCTGATTCCGGTGTTCCCCGGCACAAACTGCGAATATGACACCGCCCGCGCGTTTGAAAAAGCCGGTGCGATTCCCGACATTTTTGTCATCAAAAACCTCACCGCGCAGGCGATCGAGGAATCCGTGCGCGAGGTGGAAGCGCGCATCCGCCAGTCCCAGATCATCATGCTCCCCGGCGGCTTCTCCGGCGGCGACGAGCCGGACGGCAGCGGCAAGTTCATCACCGCATTCTTCCGCAACCCGCGCCTGACTGAAGCGGTTCACGAGCTGCTGCGCTTCCGCGACGGGCTGATGCTTGGTATCTGCAACGGCTTCCAGGCGCTGATTAAGCTGGGGCTTGTGCCTTACGGCAAGATCGTGCCGATGCGCGACGATTCCCCGACGCTGACGTTCAACACCATCGGGCGCCATCAGTCGAAGATGGTCTACACCCGCGTGGCGTCGAACCTCTCCCCGTGGCTGTGTGCAAGCGAGGTGGGCGACATCCACTGCGTGCCGATTTCCCACGGCGAGGGACGCTTCGTCGCCACCCCCGAGGAGATCGACAAGCTCGCCCTCAACGGACAAATTGCCACGCAGTACGTGGATTTCAGCGGCAGCCCGACGATGGACATCCATTGCAACCCCAACACCTCCATGCAGGCAATCGAGGGCATCACCTCCCCCGACGGCAGGGTGTTCGGCAAGATGGGGCACTCCGAGCGCGTGGGGCGCGACGTATCCCGCAACGTTCCCGGCTGGAAGGACCAGCAGATTTTCCGAAATGGTGTAAGATATTTCGCGGAATAAAATGAACCAATTATCACAAAGCATCTGTTATCAGGACAGGTGCTTTGCTTTTTACGAAGATATTAATATGGATGAGTAAACCATAAGTGAAAAATGTAAAATTAACTAAAAGGTTTGAATTATATATATATCCCGATTATGGTAATGTATCATAGGAGGTGGTATAAATGAAAAAAATTATAGTCGTCATGTTTGTTTCAATTTTAGCAATCCTGAGTGGATGCGCTGAAAAATCAAGCGAATCAAAAGCTCAAACAACGAGCAGTGAAATCATATCTGCGAATGATTTCGATACGCTCGGTGATGTACAGCTATCGATCAAAGATGGTACATTATCAAAGACCGGCTGCACATTGGTCATGAAAAACGACACGCAGGTCAATTATAAATTTGGGACTGAATACCATATTTATCAATTAGCAGACGGAAAAATCACAGAAGCGGATAGGATATCCAGCGGCGGTTTTAATTTATTAAGTGTCGGTTTATCGGCTAAAAGCCAAAAGGAAGAGATAATTCAATGGGATTGGCTATATAACAATCTTGCATCTGGAACATATTTATTAACACGCCAATTTGACGCAAGTGATGCGAACGGAACGAGCAAGATGTTGTTTGTACAGTTTGAAATTGAGTAGGAAGAGGACGGATTATTTATGAAGAAAATATTTGTGTTACTATGCACAATAGGATGCTTGCAAAATGGTAAATGTTATAGGAGCATTGCAAGTTACACCATATTGTAAAGCAATATCATAATATGATAACCATATACAACAAAAGCTTGCGATTATAAAACTTTGGCGAAAAAATATTACAGCGCATATTCATCAATCAAATCTGCCAAAGCAAAATAGCAATCCCAAAAATCTGTTCCCGAAAGAGAGCAGATTTTTTTATTTCCCCCTTGACAATGCCGTAAAATGTGGTATAATAAACACATGAACAAATACTCATATGAACATAAGTGAAAGGCGAGGAATACCATGAAGAATGAACTCATCACATCAGAAACCGACCTGTGCGTGTGTGGCGCACCGCGTTCCTGCGAATGCCGCTGCCCGGAGATTGTCGCGGAGTTTGAAAAGAACATGCCCTGCGAGGAGGAAAGCTACGACGTGGCGGAGCTGTTCCGCGTGCTGGGCGACCCGACGCGCGTGAAAATCCTGTTTGCACTGTGCCTGCGCGAGATGGCGGTGAACGAGATTTCCGAGGCACTGGATATGACGCAATCAGCGATTTCCCACCAGCTCCGCGTTTTAAAGCAGGGGCGGCTCGTGAAGTACCGACGCGAGGGCAAGACCGTCTACTATTCCATCGCCGACCACCACGTGAAAACCATCCTCAGCATGGGCATCGAACATGTCGCTGAATAAAATTCACCCAGCCGCGCCCGGTGAAAGCACCCCGCCCGGCGCAGAACGGAGTATCAGTATGCAAAGCATTACATTGATTTTAAACGGACTGGAGTGTCCGCACTGCGCGGACAAAATCACGCGCAAGGTTTCCGCAATGGAGGAGGTTTCCCACGCGGAGCTGGATTTTGTGAAGAAGAAGTTTGTCGTTTTCCCGAAAGCCGCCCCCGACGCGGCGCTTGAAGAGAAAATCACCGCCGAGATTGTGAAAATCGAGCCGGAAGTGCGCGTTTCCCGCCCCGCGGAGCAGAAGCCTTCCCGCGATGCGGACGAGGACGAGGACGAGGACGAGGAGCTGCACCGCAGTCGGGTGATCGCGGTTGCGGCGGCGCTGGTGCTGTTCGGCACGTCGTTCTTTGTGCCGGATGGCATTCCCGCGGCGGCGCTGGCGATTGCCGCCTATGTCCTTGCCGGCTGGAAGGTCGTTTTCAATGCCGTCCGCAACATTCTAAAAGGGCAGGCGTTCGACGAAAGCTTCCTGATGACCGTGGCGACGGCGGGCGCGTTCGCACTGCGCGATTTCACCGAGGGCGCGGCGGTGATGATTTTCTTTCAGGTCGGCGAAATTTTCGAAACCCTCGCCGTGCAGCGTTCCCGCAAATCCATCACCAAGCTCATGGAATTAAAACCCGAATCAGCCACGGTGAAAACGCCCGCCGGCTTTGTGAAAAAAGCGCCCGAGGAAGTCGAAATCGGTGACACCATCCGCGTTCTCGCTGGCGAGAAAATCCCGCTCGACGGCACGGTGACAAGCGGCACTTCCGCGCTCAATACGGCGGTGCTGACCGGTGAATTTCTGCCGGTTGACGTGGCGGCGGGCAGCACGGTGCTAAGCGGCAGCCTCAACCTCAACGGCACGCTCGAGCTGGAAGTCACCAGCCGGTTTGAACACTCCGCTGTCGCGAAAATCCTCGATCTCGTGCAGAATTCCTACACCAAAAAAGCGAAAGCAGAACGCTTCATCACGCGGTTTGCGCGGATTTATACGCCGATTGTCGTCGTCGCGGCGCTGCTGCTGGCGGTCGTGCCGCCGCTTCTGGGCATCGGAACGTTTGCGCAGTGGATTTACAGCGGGCTGGTATTTCTGGTTGTGTCCTGCCCATGCGCGCTGGTGATTTCCGTGCCGCTGAGCTTTTTCTCCGGGCTGGGCGCGGCTTCCTCGCGCGGCATTCTCATCAAGGGCGCGAAAACGATCGAAGCGCTCAGCACGGTGAAAACCATCGCTTTTGACAAAACCGGAACGCTCACCCACGGCGCGTTTGTCGTCACTTCCATCGAACCAGCCGCGGGTGTCGCCGAACGCGATTTGCTGGAACGCTGCGCCGCAGCCGAGCGGTTTTCCAACCACCCCGCGGCCGTTTCAATCGTGCGGAAAGCCGGTGAACTGCCAAACGCTCCTGTGCCGGTTTCGGCGGAAGAAATCGCTGGAAAAGGTGTGCGCGCCGTGTTTGCCGACGGCGAGGTGCTTTGCGGAAGTCGGGCGCTGCTGACCGAGCGCGGTGTGACGGTCAATGTAACCGAGCAAACGGACGCTTCCACCGCCGTTTATGTCAGCCGCGCGGGGAACTATCTTGGCAGGCTGCTGCTCAACGACCGCATCCGCAACGACGCACCCGCCGCGGTGCAAGCCCTGACGAAGCTTTCCGTGCGCACCGTCATGCTCACCGGCGACCGGCGCGAAGCCGCCGAGAAAATTGCCGCTCAGATCGGGGTTTCCGACGTTCACGCCGGACTGCTGCCGGCGGGAAAGGTGGAACTTGTCGAGCGCCTGCTTTCTGAGGAAACCGGTACGGTGGCGTTTGCGGGCGACGGCATCAACGACGCGCCCGTCATCGCGCGCGCGGACGTTGGCATCGCGATGGGCGGCGCCGGTTCCGACATCGCCATTGAAGCCGCAGACGTGGTGCTGATGGAAGATTCCCCGTCAAAAATCGCGCAGGCTGTGAAAATCTCGCGCCGGACAATGGCGATCGTGCGGCAGAACATCGTGTTCGCCATCGGCATCAAGGTCGCGGTCATGCTGCTGAGCGTGGCGGGTCTTGCCGGACTCTGGGCGGCGGTGTTCGCAGACGTGGGCGTTTCGGTGCTGGCAATCCTCAACTCCCTGCGCGCGCTGAAAACGCCGCGGGAATAACGATTGTATAGAACTAAGTCAGAGGGCGTCGCCCTCCGACACCTCCCACCAAAGGGGGCATGCCCCCTTTGGAAACTCGTTGTTTCTGGCTTTTACATTGATTTTCTTTGCTAATTTGAAATATAGCTACTGCTAAGTGATTCCATTATGACGCTCGAACAACGAGCGAATACTTGTTCTACAGTCTGACGCCCTGTTTTGATCAAACAGTGCGTTTTGGATTTATCACTATCATAAATCAAAATATGCAAAAAGCGTTGACATCTGGTAATAAAACGAGTATGATAGAGAAAATGGCTTAATAAAATGTAAAAATAAAAAATCACAACCGGTCATAATTACATTTGAACCGATCCATGCAACCGCTGTTGAAAAGTTCCCAAAGCGCAATCGTTGATTTCACACGTTGTTCAGCCACCTACTTTTGGGTGAAATAAAGGAGGGCTTTATGAAAAAGTTTTTCGTCATTATGATGGCTGCTTTAAGCGCGTTTTTCGTGGGTTGCGATTTTCATGATGATGCTGGGAATAAAGTCGGCATCAATGATCATATGATTGTTGAGCGCGGTATTGTGGAGAAAATAATTTACAATAAGACCATACTCATGCAGATTGATAAGCAATATGGCAAATACACAATCGGCGAACAGATTTATGTCGAATATGGAAGGCTATCCATCGAAAGTGAAATGCTCGGATACGATCAGGAATTATGTGCCGATATCACGACTTTAAAGCTTGGCGATCACGTGGGGATCCAATATTTTAGCAAAACAGAGGAACAAAAGGATGGACTTGATTTCTATCAGACCGATACGCTTTATAAGGACATTTATTCAACCCACGGACCGGTAAAAGAAATTTGCGATGACGGCACGGTTCTAGTTGAACTCAATGATATCATATTTGCAAGAATTTATGAACCGGGAACAATCGTTAAGGTGAAATACGATAAGCTCGTTCCGGTCATGGAAGAAACCTCCGCGACGGATTCCGCGATTGCCGCAAAGGCGCATGATTTGAAAGTCGGCGATGAAGTTATCGTAGTATACGACCAAACAGCAAAAGAGCAAAAGGACGGGTATGACTATTTTGACTTGCCGGAATTGTATCAGGTTCTTTCCCGTACATAAATGCTTGTCTTGATAAAACGAACGAAATCCCCCGCCGGCATCGTGATGAACCGGCGGGGGATTTTTATCAAGTTTTATCGAAGCTTGTCGAAAAGTCGAGCAAATTGCGTCAATTGCGCGGCGCGTTCTGCGAATGGTACAAAAATTAGGACTTTACAAAAATCCGGTTTTATGTTACAATGAAATTATATCATATTTTCATGCTTTTTACAAAGGGGATTGCGAGGAGCTTATGGACTGGACGCAGATGACCATTTACACCGCCACAGCCGGCATCGATGCGGTAACGGGAAGCCTGCTTTGCATCGGTATTGCGGGCTTTGAAATCACCGACAGCGCCGATTTTGCGGAATTTCTGGAAGGCAAAAACGGGCAGTGGGATTATATCGACGAGAGCCTGTTCGGGCTTGGCGAAACCGAAACCACAGTGAAAATTTATTTGCCCAACAACGCGCAGGGCGCGGATCTGCTCGCGGCGGTGAAAGCCGAGCTGGAAGCCCTCAAGCGTCGCGACACGGGAAACGCGTTCGGTAAGCTAACCTTTGATCTGGGCAGCATCCGCGAGGAGGACTGGGCGAACAACTGGAAGCAGTATTTCAAGCCCATCGAAATCGGCGAACGCCTCGTCGTCAAGCCCTCGTGGGAAGAGCTTGACCCGCAGGGCAGGGTGGTACTGGAAATCGACCCCGCCTCCAGCTTCGGTACGGGGCAGCACAACACCACGCGCCTGTGTCTGGAGCTGATTGAGCGCGTGATGAAGCCGGGCGACCGCGTGCTGGATCTGGGCTGCGGCTCGGGCATTCTGTCCATCGGGGCAATGCTGCTGGGTGCGGTGCAAGCAACAGCGGCGGACATCGACGAGAACTCTGTGCGCATCGCGGCGGAAAACGCGCGCAAAAACAGCATTTCCGACGCGCAGTACAAAACGCTTTGCGGTGATATCATTTCCGACGAAGCCCTGCGGGCGGAAATCGGCGGCGGCTTTGACCTGATCTGCGCGAACATTGTGTCCGACGTGCTGATCGCGATGAGCGGGCTGTTCGGCGCATTTTTAAAGCCGACCGGCAGACTGATTGTTTCCGGTATCATCACCGAGCGCGCGGATGAGGTGCTGGGCGTTCTGGTGCAAGCCGGCTTCCGGCTGATAGAAACCGCACAGTCCGAGGGCTGGTGTGCGGCGCTGCTGGAGGTATCAGCAAACTAAAAAACAAACCGAAACTGAAAGAGGAGGATTACGATGTTATTGATGATTGTCGTTCTTAACCACACAGAAAAGCTGGATAGACTGATGGAGTCGCTTTCAAAAAGCGGTGTCCGCGGCGGCACGGTGCTTGACAGCACGGGCATGGCGAAATCGCTTTCGCAGTCGCCCGACGCACAGGTGATGGGGCTGATCCGCGCGATTCTGGGCGGCGCTTCCCCCGCGGCAAGTAAAACGGTGATGGTGGTTCTCCCCGAGGTGATGCTTGAAACAGCGAAAACCGCTGTGCGGGCTGTGCTGGGCGATATGAGCAAACCCAACTCCGGCGTGATGTTCTGTGTGCCGGTGGTCTATGCCGCAGGCATCGCGGAGGTCGCCGACGAAGAAAACGCGCTGAAATGCTAAGCGCGATTGCAATAAAAAAGACAGGATACAGACTGTGAGAAACCCTAGTCAGAGCGCGTTGCTCGTGCTGCCGCGCACGGCAGCATTGACACACACCCACCAAAGGGTACAAGTACCCTTTGGAAACCCATAGTTTTATGGTTTATAGTTTGATTTTTTTGCTGTTTTGGGATTCTATTGAAGCCTCGAAAAATAACTATATACTTTACCTACAATGTGAAGCGCCGGTTCCAATTTTGGAACCGGCGCCCTCGTATCTAAATATAAAGACTACAACTCGATAACCACATCAACATTCACAAGACCAAACAAAGTTAAGCTCCAGAAACAAAGGGTTTCCAAAGGGGGCATGCCTCCTTTGGAAAATTTTTTGCACAGTCGTTTTGTTTAAAACAGTCCGCGGTACTCGATGCCGGTTTCGCCTAAGATAAAGCGACAGGCTTTCAGCGGCTGGTTGACGGCGTAGGTGTAGTCGTTGAGCTTGATGGTGACGCCGGGGAACACCTCGCGGCGGCATTTCAGCTCAAGGTATTGCTTTTCGGTCAGCGCGATTTTGATCTCCTCCACGCGGGCAAGCAGCGTCTGTTTTTCAACTTCCCGCTGCGCAACCGTGGCGGAAGCGCTCTGGAAAATCTGCTCCTCGTCCTCCGGAATCTTGCCAAGCTCCATGCGCTTTGCGTTTAAGAAAGCGATGATCTGGCTGCATTTTGCAATATCGGTATCGATCTGAACAATCTGGCGTTTCGCCGTTTCCATTTCGTTGAACAGATGCGCGTTGCTGCCGACGGTGATGACGGTTTTGGTATAGGTTTTTGAACCGATCGTGCCGGCTTCGATGCCCTTCATCGCGACGTAATTCCCGCCAACGATCGGGCCGGCAAGCCCCTTTGAGGTAGAGCGTTCCGCCACAGAATACGTCACAGAAAATGAATGACTGCGCGTGCAGATTGCCCTTTGTCACGATTTTGGAATGCTCTGCGAAACCGATCTGCACGTCCGCGCCGCCGCTGACCTGCGAACCGGTGCAGCCCTTATAAATCCGGATTTCACCGTCCGCGGAAACCCACGCGTTCATTGCTGAGCCGAACACATCCACGTTTTTCTCCGACGTCACGGTAAAGCCCTCGGTCACGTCGCCCTTGACGACCACATCGCCAAAGAAGCGGATGTTGCCCGTCGCGGCGTTCACGTCACCGTGGACGGTGAACACTGTGTCTACGTGGAAGCTGCCCTTGTCATAACGCAAATGTCCGTCGGCGTTGGCGATAACCTGTGTGCCATCCTCGTTGTAAACGGTGTTGTTTCCCAAGGAGTAGTCTGCGCGCCGTCCGGCGACCTGAATGACCTTGCGTCCCTTTAAATCCGTTCCCGGGATGCCCGGGGTGGGGAGGGCGATTTCGGCAATGACCGTGCCCTTGCGGATTTCGCGGACGATGCCGAGGTTTTTATAATCGACGTTGCCCTTGCCGTCCTCGGCGGGCTTTAAGAGGTTGCTTGAATCAAAGAGAAACCGGATCGAGCCGTCCTTGCCGTTTTCGGGGGGCGCCCATTTGGCGACGGCGACTTCGGTATTATAGATTTTCCCCTCAACGATTTTACCGATGATGCGCTTGAGGATGCCGCTGATGACACCGACTTCCTTGAGCTGGAACAGAATGTCATCCATTGTGATTTCACGCCCGCCGTCCCGCGGGGGCTGGACGACAACCGTTGCCTCGCGAAAGGACGGACTGACCTGAACAATCGCTTTGGCGGCGATGCCGGTTGTTTCTTTGGTTTCGTTTTCCACAGCTTTTCACTCCATCGGAATATTATGGCTATCTGCCCATATAAACAGAAGTCTGCGCCGCGCAAGCCGCGTGCAGATTAAATGACCTTGATATTCTTTGCGGCTGCCTTGATTTGAAGATCGCCGTTTTCCACGACGAAAAAAACAGTCCGTCCGAAATTAAGCCCCGTGTCCTCCGCGGTGATGCGGATTTTTAGGTCGGAAAGCACGCGCTTGACCGCCTCGACGTTGCGCTGACCGATGTTGAAGGAATGGTATTTTGATTCAAACATCTGCGCGCCGCCTGCGATTTTTGCGAGAAAATTTCCAGGCTTGGCGCCGCAGCGGCACATTTTTTCGATCAGCTCTAAAATGCCGGTGTCGGCATAGCGGCGGGGGTTGGCATTCGGGTCGGTGGCTTCCACGCTCCATGGGAGCATGATATGCGCAAGCCCGCCGATACCGGTAATCTGATCCCGCAGCGCGATCCCGACGCACGAACCGAGTGCGTAGGTTGCAAGCACATCCGGCGCTTTTGCGATTTTTAGGTCGGAAATACCAACGGTGATAACACCCATACGGTCACACAACTCCCAGCCTGTTGAAAAGTAAATCCAGGGATTCGATTTCCGGAACAAGGATCATGTTGCTGCGCACGGTTTCGTTGCCCAAAGCAAACGAGTCGTCGATCAGCAGCACCTTGTCGCCGAATTTCGCGAATTCAACCGCCGGAACGCTCAGCACCGCGCCCGCCATATCCACACAAAGATCCGGCGGGGAGATATTGATGAACAGCCCCGTCATCGACGAAAGGGCGTTGACATAGGAAGCCGCCATAATGTTTCCGATTTCGCAGAGTGCCGAGGAATCCATCTCGTCCATTTCCAGAACGCTTTCGATGGATTTTCCAAAAAACGTATTGATAATTGCCGCTGAGAATTCATTGCCGAAGGCATAGAGTATCATGCCGTTGATGTCGCCGTCGATGCGGATGAGCAGTCCGGCGATGATTTTTTCCGCCCCGCCCAGACAGCCGACGGCATCGTCAAAGCCTAAAATGCGCACAACCGGGACATTGATCAGAATTTCCTGCCCCACCAGCCCGGAGAGGGAGGTCGCGGCGTTGCCCGAGCCGATGTTGCCGATCTCGCGCAGCACGTCAACCTGCATATCATTGAGTTCGTCGATGTTTTTAAGCGCCATAAAAGTTTGATCCTTTCCGGGAAATCCGATTTCCGACGCGCGAAAAAAACGTGCGCAAGCACGCCTCCGTCACCGTCGGGCGGCGCGGATTAACCGATGATTTTTCCCACGGTAGAAAGAATTCTGTCCGGCTTGAAGGGCTTGACGATAAAATCAAGCGCGCCGTATTTGATCGCCTCAACAACCATCGATTCCTGCCCCATCGCCGAGCACATGATGACCTTTGCGGCGGGATCCATCGCCTTGATGTCGCGCAGTGCTTCGATGCCGGTTTTATTGGGCATGGTGATATCCATAATGACAAGATCGGGTTTTTCGTCGCGGTAGAGTGTACACGCGATTTCGCCGTCGCTTGCCTCGACAATCTCGTTATAGCCGCTCTGTGAGAGGGTGTTCTTGAGCATCATTCTCATAAATGCCGCGTCGTCAACCACCAATATTTTTCTTCCCATAAGGTTACATCCTTTCATCTGTGAAATGCGTTGCGTCAGACTTTGCCTAAGGTGTCAAGGAATTTCGATTTGATAATCTCCGTGATCCGCACCGCGAAGTTGTCGTCAATGACGACAACATCGCCCTTTGCGATTAGGTTGCCGTTGACGATTACGTCTACCGGTGCGCCCGCCTGGCGTTCCAGCTCGATCACCGTGCCCTGCGTAAACTCGAGGATTTCCTCAACCTTGCGCGAGGTGGAGCCGATCTCGATGGTGATGCTTAAGGGGACGTTCATCAGAAGCTTCAGGTTGTCGATCTGTTCCCGCGAGAGCGGGTTGTCCGCAGACTGGTCAAAGCTCTGGAACTGTGCGGGCTTGACGCTGAATTTCTGCGGGGTCTTGTCCTGCGCGGGGGCGGTGTATTCCTGTGGCGGCATCGCTGCCGGTGCGCCGTAATAAGCGCCGTAGCCCTGTTCCGGATAAGGCGGGTAAAAAGGCGGCTGCGGATACGGCTGCGCGGGGTAGGGATAGGGTGCGGGCTGCGCGACCGGCGGAGCCTGATAAACCGGCTGCGCGGCTTGCGGCGGGGGAGATACCGGCTGCGGTACCGGCTGTGCGGGAACGGGCTGGCTCACTGGCTGCGCAACGGGAGGTGCTTCGGTGGTCGGCTGGATATAGCTTTCCTGCGGAGCTGCGGGGTTGGTTTCCATGTAACTGTCCAGACCGACGTTGTAGCTGGAAAGCATTTTATCCGCAATCAGATTTGCGAGATCGATGGAGATCAGCGTGATGAATTCGCTGTTGATGATTCCGTCGATGGTCAGGTCAAACGAGATACGGCAGATGTCGTCGTCGGGTGTCGAGCCAGATATTTTCGAGAAATCCGCGTCGTCCGCGGACACGCTCGCTTCCGGGGTTGAGATGTCGATCGGGGTGTCAATGATTTCTGCAAGCGCGGTTGCCGATGCGCCCATCATCTGGTTCATGACCTCACAGATGGCAGAGATGTTCATCTCGTCAAACTGAAAGTCCTCGGTGATCACAAGCGGCATACCCATGAGCTGGTTGAGGATCATCTGTACGTCGCTTTGCTTGAGCACCATCAGCGAGGTTCCCTTCACGCCCTTGATGTATTCAATTTTCACGTGAATCGACGGTTCAAGCTCCGGAAAAGACAGCTCACTGATTTTACAGATTTCAACCTTTGGGGTGGTGATCCAGACCTTGGCGCTGAGCAAATTCGACAGCGCCGTCGCCGCGGAGCCCATAGTGATGTTCTGTATTTCCCCGATGGCGTCTTTTTTCATATCGCTGAAATCCGCACTGTTCATACCCTGCATATATCAGCCCACACAGGAATCTTGCCGCGCTGCGGCAGTCTGCTTGGCATGGGCGTGCACCTCGCTTCCGTTTTAGAAATCACAGTTTTCACGCTGCGCGTCAGGTTTTATAGACGTGGTCGATTTTCACCGCTTTTTTTGCTCCGCTGACACCGAGCTTGCCGTCAAACCAGAGGTTGTCGTTGATCTTGACAACGGCGTTGTTGGTAATGGGCACGTTGAGCGGGATGATGTCGTTGACTTCAAGGGTGAGGATCTCACTGATGTCAATTTTTGTCTGCGCTAGGATCACATCGATTTTCAGCGGTGTCGTTCGGATACCGCGCAGGATGTCCTCGCGCCGCTCCTGTTCCTTGACCGCGTCAAAGCGCTTGGTGTTGCGAGTATATTTATCGCTGAATTTGGACATAATCGATTCCATGCCCACCGCCGGCACGCTGATGGTGACGACGTGTTTTGCCAGAGCAAACTCAATCTCAAGCGTGACAAGCACGATGACCTCGTCGATGTTGATCGCGGGCGTCGCGCGCGGGTTGGTTTCTATCTTTAATAAAGAAGGATCGATTTCCATAAAATTTGACCATGCTTCCTTGAGCAGCTCCGCCATGCGGACGAGGACTTTTTTCAGAAGCCCCAGCTCGATTTCGGTGAAGTCACGGTTGATTTCAACCGACGAGCCGCTTCCGCCGAACAGTCGGTCAATCAGGGAAAAGGTCAGTGAATTGCCCAGCTGCATGATGCAGTCCGTGTCAAGCACGTCTTCATTCTCAATGCCCAGATCCACCGTTCCGATGATGGTGAAATCGGGCAGCGCGTTGTTGAATTCGTAATACCGCTGCTCCTCGATCTGTAAAACGGAAACCTTGCAGTAAAGTCTTGTAACGCCCGTCAGATACGTCGAAAGCAGCCGGGAATACGCATCGTAAATCTCACCGATGGTCTTAAGCCGCTCCTTGGTGAACTTCTTGGGCATCTTGAAGTCATAGGTTTTGATTTTCTTTTCGGGCGTTTCGGTCTGAAGGTTTTCAAACGCCTTTGAGCCGACCGAGCTGAAGCTGTTTAAAAGCTCGTCAATCTGGCTTTGCGATAATACATCTCCCATAACAATCACCCCCGTTTACGGGATACGGTCTGTGAATAACAGCAGTTTATCTATAATTCGTGCAGGCTTTCTGTGAAAAACCAACAGAAACCGATGCGTCAGACGTTTTATTTTATATTATAGCATAAAAAAGTGATTTTTGAAATAGGAAAAACCAATATTCATAATTATTTTTTATTTATGAAATAAGATTTAGCACTTATACGCGAATAATACCAATTATAAGTATAATGCCCTGAATAAGTATATCAATACGGCGGTTTTTCGCCCGCAGACAAGTCATGTGAACAGCGGGCTTTGACCGCAACAACCTGTATCTTGTGTTTTGCATGAGATTTCCAACGCGATTTGTTGTGTTGTACACATATTGTTAATTATAAATATACAACAACGACAAAATAACTTGTTATAATGGTTACGGTATACAAAAGCAGGTTCCGCTGACAGGATTCCTGTTCTCTCATGCCTGTCAATCGGCAAAAAACCGGTCGTTACAAGCTTTTTGGAAGCTGCCCGTGCAGCTCCGGAGGAGTTGGTTACATATGGCATCCAAACAAAAGATTACTTCCATCCGCAAAGCCGCCGCCATCCTCATCGCCATCGGCAAGGACTCCGCGTCTGAGGTGTACAAGTACCTCCACGAGGACGAAATCGAAGAACTGTCAGTGTCCATCGCCAAGACCGAACAGCTCTCCGCCGACGAGCTTCAGGATGTGCTGGGCGAGTTTTATCAGCTTTGCATCACGCAGAAGGTCATCGCCGAGGGCGGTCAGAATTACGCCCGCGAGGTGCTGCTCAAGGCATTCGGCGAACAGCGCACCGCTGTTTTAATGGAGCGCATCGAGAAGCTCGGCAAAAATCAGGCGTTCGAATTCCTGCGCAAGGTGGATTATAAAAACCTGCTGATGATTATTCAGAATGAGCATCCGCAGACCATCGCGCTGATTCTGTCCTACACCAAGCCGGAAATGGCGTCAAAGGTCATCGCTGAGCTGCCGAAGGAAACGCAGGTTGCGGTGTTCCAGCGCATCGCGTCGCTTGACCGCACCTCACCGGAAATTATTGGTGTGGTGGAAAAGGTGCTGCTCAAAAAGCTCGGTACAGTCGCATCGGTAGATCTGGTGGAATTCGGCGGCGTAAACTACCTCGCGGAGATTATGAACAACGTAGACCGCCGCACGGAGCGCAACATTTTCGACGAGCTCAAAGCCACCAATCCCGAGCTTGCCGACGAAATCAAAAAGCGGATGTTTGTGTTCGAGGACATCGTTTTTCTGGAAAACATGGAAATTCAGGCGGTCATCCGCGAGTGCGACGTCAAGGATCTCACCATCGCCCTCAAGGCGGCGAGCGAGGAAATCGCCAACGTGCTTTACACCAATATGTCCCAGCGCCAGCAGGACGCGATCAAGACCGATCTGCAATACCTGCACAACGTCCGTATGCGCGACGTGGAGGAAGCCCAGCAGCGCATTGTCGGCGTCATCCGGCGGCTTGAGGAGCAGGGAGATCTGGTCATCTCCAAGGGCGGCAAGGACGAGATTATCGCCTAGAATACGATTAAATCCAAAAAGCACAGGCGACTGTGCTTTTTGTTTTGAGGGAGGAATACACGTGAGCTTGATTGAATTGCGGAATGTCAGGAAGCGCTACCAGATGGGTGAGATTGTCATCAACGCCACGGACGGGGTGAGCTTTGATATCGAGGCGGGTGAGTTCGCCGTGATTACGGGCGCGTCGGGCGCGGGGAAAACCACGGTGCTCAACCTTCTGGGAGGGATGGATCGCTGCGACGCGGGCGAAATCCGCGTGGGGGGCGTTGATATCACGCAGTATTCGCCGCGTCGTCTTGCCGCTTACCGCCGGTTTGAAATCGGGTTTGTCTTTCAATTTTACAATCTGATAAACAACCTGACCGCGCGGGAGAATGTTGAACTTGCGACGCAGATATGCAGGGATGCTGCCAGCCCCGACGAGGTGCTTGACAGCGTGGGGCTTTCTGAGCGGAAAAACAATTTTCCATCCCAGCTCTCCGGCGGCGAGCAGCAGCGCGTTTCCATCGCGCGGGCGTTGGCGAAGAAGCCGAAGCTGCTGCTTTGTGACGAGCCGACCGGCGCGCTTGACAACACCACGGGGAGAACGATTTTAAAGCTTCTGCGGGACACCTGCCGCGCAAGCGGCATCACCGTCGCCGTCATCACCCACAACAATGCCGTCGCCCCCATGGCGGACCGCGTCATCCGCATGAAAAACAGCCGCGTCGAAAGCGTCACACTAAATCCGCATCCGCTTTCTGCGGAGGAAATCGACTGGTAAAAAAATTTCAAGCGATTACGTTTTTGTGAAAAACAGATTGACAGCGCGCCGAAAACGATTTATAATAAAAGAAGCAGACACATAAAATACATATTGGGGGAGCATTCTATGACAACACAGCAACAGCAAATCATCGACTCCATCACAAACGGCGGCTATTTCATTTCAGCGGCAATCGCGTGTGTGATCCTGTTCCTCGGCTTTAAGATCTTCCGTGCGATCATTACGCTTCAGGGCATTGCAATCGGCGCGATGCTGGGTGCGGTGTTAACCGGAATCGCCAGCGCGTTTACTTCCGGCGGTATCACGGCGCTGGTCGGGATCATGTTTGTCATCGGCGGCGCTGTCGTCGGCGGCATGCTCGGGTTTAAGCTCTACAGAGTCGGCACATTTCTCTATACCTTCTTCAAAAGCGGTTCGCTTGCTTTCGGGCTGTTGATTTACGTTTCGGTGTATGATACGGTTATAGATATCGTCAATGTCCTGTCGGATCTCCAAAACAAAACGACACAGGCGGATATCAATGCTGCCATGGACAAAATCGGGGATCTGCTCAGCGGTGATGTTATCACAAAAATTGTGCTGTTTTCGCTCATCAGTCTGGGTGTTGCCATTGTATGCGGCATTGTTGCGGTCAAGCTGCTCCGCCCGATGATCATCCTCATGACGTGCCTGAGCGCGGCGCAGTCGCTTTTTACGGTGTTCGGAAGATTCATCGACAGCGTTGCGGTCACGCTGCTGCTTGCAGCGGCCATGTTCTGCATCGGCGCGCTTGTCCAGTTTAAGACGACCAAAAATGTGACGCAATACGGTGCGCCCGTTCGGGTGCCGTTTGCCGGTCAGCAGCCGTTCGGTCAGCCGAACCCCTATGCACAGCCCAATCCGTACGCACAGCAGAATGCGTATGCCCAGCAGCCCGTACAGACGTCTGCGCAACCCGACCAGCCTGTACAGCCCGCCCAGCCCGTTCAGATGGACGAGGCGGTTGTTCCGCCGCCGCAGAATGCGCCCGCAGAAGCGGCGTTCTGTGAAAGCTGCGGTGCTGCGATCGAGGGCGATTTCTGCGCAAACTGCGGCGCGAAGGTATAAGACAACACCAAATATCCACCCGCTTTCCGGCGAAATCCGGAGGGCGGGTTTTTGCTGGCGCGCTGTTTTTTGCAAACCGCGCAAAGCGCAATCTCTATCTTGCAAAAACATGGCGGCTGTGTTATAATAACAAGGAAGTCTGTTTTCAGACGGATTCCGCCGCATCGGGTCATTTTCCGCAAAACACACAGCGCAGAAAAATTTAGGAGGGGCACAAGGATTGAACCCGCAACACCAGCTTGAAGAAACCCGGCACAGGGATGACCTGACCGGCATGATGACAACGCTCTACGGCGGGCGCAAGCCGCTTTGCTATCTGCATTCCTACGGCTGTCAGCAGAATGTCGCCGACGGGGAACGCATCCGGAATCTGCTGGCGGCGGTCGGTTACGGCTTTTGTGAAACCCCGCAGGAGAGCGATCTGATTGTACTCAACACCTGCGCGGTACGAGAAACCGCCGAGCAGAAGGTGTTCGGCACGGTGGGCGAATTCAAGAAGCTCAAGGCGGAAAACCCCGCGCTCGTCATCGCGGTCTGCGGGTGCATGACAGCGCAGGAGGCGGCGGCGCAGAGGCTCAAAGAACATTACCGCCATGTGGATCTCGTGTTCGGAACCTACGGCTACACGCGGCTTTACGAGCTTTTGGGCGCGGTGCTGGGCGAGCGCAGGCGCGTGTTTGATCTGTCGGACAACGGGGCGGAGCGCTCCGGCGCAATCGCGCAGCTGCGCACGGATCAATTCCGCGCGTTCGTGCCGATTATGACCGGCTGTAATAATTTCTGCACCTACTGCATCGTGCCCTATGTCCGCGGGCGGGAAACCAGCCGCGCGCCGGAGGAAATCTTCGACGAGGTGCAAACGCTCGTCGCACAGGGCTACAAGGAAATCACGCTGCTCGGGCAGAACGTCAACTCCTATCGTTTCGGCTTTCCGGCGCTGCTGCGAAAGCTTGACGCGATTTCGGGGAAATTCCGTCTGCGCTTTTTAAGCTCCCACCCCAAGGACGCGACGCGTGAGCTGATTGATACAATTCTTGCATCCGCGCACATCTGCAAGCACCTGCATCTCCCTGTTCAGGCGGGCGCGGATCGGATTCTGTGGCTGATGAACCGGCAATACACCGCCGCGTCGTATCTGGAAATTGTGGACTACGCACGGTTAAAAAAACCGGACTTTTCCTTTTCCACCGACCTGATCGTCGGCTTTCCGGGCGAAACCTACGAGGAATTCGAACAAACAAAAGCCCTCGCCGCGCGGGTGAAATTTGACAACATTTTTTCGTTTGTCTATTCCAAACGCACCGGCACAAAGGCCGCTGATTTCGAGGATTTGACCGACAAAAAAACCAAAGGGCTGTGGCTGCGGGAGCTGATTCTGGCGCAGCGCGAGGTTTCCGAACGCTGGCTTAGGCGCTTTGTCGGAACAACCGCCGAGGTTCTGGTTGACGGGGCAAAGGACGGCGCACCGGGCGTTTACACCGGAAAAACCGACGAGGGGATTATAGTGGAATTCTCCGCCGCGCAGGATTATTCCGGCGAATTTCTGCACATAACAATCACAAAGGCATACAACTGGGCACTGGCGGGAATTCCCGCCGAACAAAAAGGCTGAAAGGGAACAACCCTTTGCATAAATAAAATTTGAAAGGAACTTAACTATGAACGTGATCGAATTAACCCGCCAGCTCGGCAAAGCACTCCAGGAGGATGCGCGCTACACGGCGTTTGTCGGCGCAAAGGAAGCAAGCGACGGCGACAAAGCTCTGCAGGATCTGATCGGACAGTTCAACCTTCTGCGCATGAACCTCAACACCGAAATGTCGAAGCCCGAAAAGGACAACGACCGCCTGAAAACGCTCGATGCCGACATCCGCGCGCTTTATGACGAGATCATGGAAAACGAGCATATGGCTGCCTACAACACCGCCAAGGACGAAATCGACAAGCTGCTTGAGTCGGTGAATTTCATCATCACCATGGCGGCAAACGGCGAGGACCCGCTGACCTGTCCGGAAGAAAAGCCCCACAGCTGTTCGTCGGGCGGCTGTTCGTCCTGCAGCGGCTGCCACTGATTGGGAGTTAGAATTTAGACGTTAGAAATTAGAGGTTAGATGTTAGAATTAGAAACTAAACAAACAGTGTAGAAGTATACGCTTTTTTAGAGCTTCAATGAAATCGCAAAGTAGCCACTAAAGAACAAAGTCGAAAAGAAAATCAAAGTATAAATGATAAAACAATGGGATTCCAAAGGGGCTTGCTCCTTTGGTGAGGGAGTCCAGAGGGGGCAACGCCCCCTTTGGTTGGGGTTTATCTACAGTTTAATTAGAGGGTGGGTTTGATGGTTACGGATACGCTTGACCAGGCGAAGCTTTCGCCGATGATGCAGCAGTATCTTGCGGTGAAAAACAAGTACAAAAAGCACATTGTGTTCTTTCGCTTAGGCGACTTTTATGAGATGTTCTTTGAGGACGCGGTGATCGTGGCAAAGGAGCTTGAACTGACCCTCACCGGACGCGACTGCGGGCTTTCCGAGCGCGCGCCGATGTGCGGTGTGCCTTATCATGCCTGCGATCTGTATCTCAAGCGCCTGATCGACAAGGGCTACATGGTCGCCATCTGCGAGCAGACGAGCGATCCCGCTCTGTCAAAGGGTATCGTCACGCGTGAGGTCGTGCGCGTCGTCACCCCCGGCACACTCATCGAAAGCACGCTGCTCGACGAAACCTCCAACAATTATCTGTGCGCTTTTTACGCGAAAAATAAGGAATGCGCTTTATGCCTTGCCGATATTTCGACGGGCGAGGCGCACCTTTTTGCGTTTTCCGGCACATCGGCGCAAAACGATGTCATCAACGAGCTTTCGCGCTTCTCCCCGTCCGAGCTGCTCATCAATGACGGCTTTTTGGCGCTGAAGGACGTCGCCGCGTTTGTCCGCGAGCGGCTGAAAACGAGCGTCACGCTTTTGGACGAAACCGACTTTTCGCCGGAAATCCACAGCGATGCGATGACGACACAGTTCTCCGTGCAGAGCATCGAAGCGCTGGGCGTCAAGCCCGGCACGCCCGCCGAACACGCTGTTGCCGGACTGTTCTGGTATATTTCCGACACGCAAAAAGCCGCCGTGGGGCGCTTCTCGAAACTTATCACCCACGACACCGAGCCGATTATGACCGTGGGTTACACCGCGCGCCGCAATTTGGAACTCGTGGAAACTCTCCGCAACAAGGAGCGGAAGGGCTCTCTTTTATGGGTCATCGACCGCACGAAAACCTCGATGGGCAAACGGATGCTCAAGGCGTTTCTGGAGCAGCCGCTGGTCAATCCCGCGAAAATCATCGCCCGCCACGAAGCGGTTGAACAGCTGGTGGAAAACCCTGTTGTGCTGGGCGAGCTGCAGGAGGAGCTGGCGGGGGTTTATGACCTTGAGCGGCTGATGACGCGCGTTTTGTATAAAACCGCCACACCGCGCGATTTAAAGGCGCTCTCGCTGACCGCCCTGCGCCTGCCCGCAATCAAAAGCCAGCTGAAGTTCGTCTGCACTGGTTCAAAGCTGCTTACGAAGCTTGAGTCGGAAATTTCCGCGCTGGAAGCGGTTTCAAACCTGATTGAAAACGCGGTCTGCGACGAGCCACCCCCGAGCATCAAGGACGGCGGTGTCATTAAGGACGGCTTCAACGAGCAGCTCGACAACCTGCGCAGCATCATCAGCGGCGGCAAGGACATCATCGATGGCATCGAGCGGCGCGAGCGGGAGAAAACCGGCATCAAGTCGCTGAAAGTCGGTTATAACCGCGTGTTCGGCTATTACATCGAGGTGACGAAATCCTATTATCACCTCGTGCCGGATACGTACATCCGCAAGCAGACCCTTGCCAACTGTGAGCGGTTTATCACCGACGAGCTAAAAACCGCCGAGAATACGATCCTCGGCGCGAACGACAAGGTGCTGAACCTTGAGGTGGAGATTTTCACAGAAGTGCGCGACTTCATCGCCACACAATTGATGCTTGTTCAGAAAACCGCGACGGCGGTTGCGCAGACGGACGTTCTGGCATCCTTTGCATGGGCGGCGGTCAATCATGGCTATACCCGTCCGGAAATTGCCATCGACGGCATCATCGACATTAAAAACGGTCGGCATCCGGTTGTGGAGCTGATGCAGAGCGAGGAGGTGTTCGTGCCAAACGACACCTATCTAGATCTGTCCGCGAACCGCATGTCAATCATCACCGGACCGAATATGTCGGGAAAATCCACCTTCATGCGGCAGGTCGCGCTGATTGTGCTGATGGCGCAGACGGGAAGCTTTGTTCCGGCGGATTACGCGAAAATCTCGGTCGTGGATCAGATTTTCACCCGTGTGGGCGCGTCCGATGATTTAACGGCAGGACAGTCTACCTTTATGGTGGAAATGAGCGAGGTCGCCGACATCGTCAAGCACGCAACCAAACAGAGCCTTGTCATTCTCGACGAGGTCGGGCGCGGAACGTCCACCTTTGACGGCATCAGCATCGCCCGCGCGGTTGCGGAGTATATTTCCACGTCAAAAAGCCTGGGCTGCAAGACGCTGTTCGCGACGCATTATCACGAACTCATCGAGCTGGAAAGCGAGCTTGCGGGGGTGAAGAATTTCAGCGTCGCCGTGGCACAGGGAACAGAGGGCATTCGGTTTTTGCGGAAAATTGTACCCGGCGGTGTGGACGAAAGCTACGGCATCGAGGTGGCGAAATTAGCGGGGCTGCCGGCGCGGATTATTTCGCGCGCAAGAGAGCTGCTCAAGGCGCTTGAGGACGAGCATCACGCCGCGGAAAAAGCCCTGCAAGCCCCGCAGGACGGTCAGATCAGCTTCGAGAAAATCGGGCAGGGCATTGTCGCCGACCGCCTGAAGAAAACCAATGTCGATGAGATGACGGCGGACGAGCTGCGGCTGTTCATCAAGGATCTGCTGCGGTATTTATAACTGCAAAGATGGTGTGAAATGGGTAAGATACATATTCTAAGCAAAGAGGTTGCCGAGCTGATTGCCGCTGGAGAGGTCATTGACCGTCCGGCATCGGTGGTCAAGGAGCTGGTCGAGAATGCGATTGACGCGGGCGCGACGGTGATCACCGCCGAGATTAAAAACGGCGGGCGCACCTATATCCGCATCACCGACAACGGCGCAGGCATCGCGGCGGAGGATCTGCCGACTGCCTTTGTCCGCCACGCCACGAGCAAGATTCAGGGCAAGCGCGACCTTGACGCGATCCGCACACTGGGCTTCCGCGGGGAGGCGCTGGCTTCTATCGCGGCGGTCTCGCGCACAGAAGTACTGTCAAAGCGCCCGTCCGATGCGTTCGGCACGCGCTATTGCATCGAGGGCACGCAGGAAAAGCTGACAGAAAATTGCGGCTGTCCGGACGGAACGACCTTTCTCGTGCGGGACTTGTTCTATAACGTACCCGCGCGGCTGAAATTCCTGAAAAAGGATGTCACCGAGGGCAACGCCATCGCCGCGATTTTCAGCAAGCTTGCGCTGTCCCACCCCGAGATTTCGGTGAAATTCATCCGCGACAACAAGCCGGAGCTTGTCACCTCCGGCGACGGGCGGCTCTATTCCGCCGTATACGCCGTGTTCGGGCGGGAATTCGCCGTCGGACTGATGCCGGTCAATTTCACCGCAAACGGCGTGACGGTTTCCGGCTTTGTCAGCAAGCCTTTAAGTGCGCGCGCGAACCGTTCCTTCCAGAATTTTTTCCTAAACGGCAGATATGTCCGCTCCGTTACTTGTATGGTGTCGCTTGAGGAAGCGTTCCGCAACGCGATCATGACGGGGAAATTTCCCGCTTGTGTCCTGTGTCTGGAAATTCCGCCGGAGATGATGGATGTCAACGTCCATCCAACCAAGGTCGAGGTGCGCTTCACCAACGAAAAGCTCATTTACGACAGCGTGTATTTCGCGGTAAAAAACGCGATTCTTGCCGACGAAGCACCGGCGAACCTGACCATGCCCGCACAGCGGTTTTTCTCGGAGCGTGAACTGCGGGAGGTTCCCGTGCGCGAGGAGGACAGGCCCGTTCAGCTGATGTTTGCAGCGCCGGAAACACCCGCCGCGCCGCAACCCGCCACGGAAACATTTTCGCCGGAAAGTTCAAAAAAGCCCGCCCCACCGCAGAATGAACCGCGTGAAATCGCGCAACCGGTACAGCCCATCGTAACTGCGGCACGAGAACAGTACAAAAATTCGGACACTATCATATCTGCTGAGGAAATCCCGCCCGCCGCGCCGGAGCAGGAATTCCAATACCTCAGCGGCGCGGATTTCGAGAGAAAAGCCGCCCCGCAGCCCCCCGTCCGTGCGGATGTGCCGGAGAAACCGCGCCATAAGGTCATCGGCGAGCTGTTCGGCACGTATATCGTCGCCGAAGCGGGGGAGGATATGTTTCTCTATGACAAGCACGCCGCGCATGAGCGGTTGATTTTTGAGCGCATCAGCGGCGATGCCGCCGCGCTTGCGTCGCAGCTGCTGCTTGAGCCGGTGATGGTGATGCTGTCGTTTGAGGAATACGACGCGGTGCAGGCGCATACCGCACAGCTTGCCGCGCTTGGCTTCACCGTGGAGTGCGATGTCGCCCCCGCCGCCGCGGTGACGGGCATTCCCTCCGTGCTGGGCGACGTCAGCCCCGCGGATATTCTGCCGCAGCTTGCGCAGGACATTCTCCACAATAAACGCGATCCGCGGCTCGACCTGATCGGCGAGTTCTATCACTCCGTCGCGTGCAAAGCCGCGATCAAAGCACACGACACCAACAGTCGCGACGAGCTGCAGGCGCTTGTCAACGCCGTCAGCGCGATGGATGCCGCGCGCTATTGCCCGCACGGCAGACCGTTTGTGATCAAATTATCCCGCCGCGAAATCGAAAAGCAATTCAAGCGGATTGTGTAGAATCCCAGAGAAAGGAAGTGCGCTTTTGTCCTTACAGCCCCTGATCGGAATTGTCGGACCGACC
This sequence comes from Oscillospiraceae bacterium, assembly GCA_047602575.1. GTDB lineage: Bacteria > Bacillota > Clostridia > Oscillospirales > Ruminococcaceae > UBA1366. The sequence continues at coordinate 640,928 of JASGGY010000003.1, read as the reverse complement.
GCTTCCGGAAAAACCGCCGTTGCAGCCGCGCTTGCCGCGGACCTCGGCGGGGAAGTCGTGTGCGCGGATTCCATGCAGATTTATCAAGGAATGTCCATCCTCACCGCAAAGCCCACGCCCGAAGAAATGCTGGGCGTGCCGCATCATCTGGTCGATTTCCTGCCGCCGGAAGCCCCCTTCAGCGTCGCGGATTATGTCACGCGCGCGCGGGCGATGATCGCGGACATTGCCGCCCGCGGGAAACTGCCCGTGCTGTGCGGCGGAACGGGGCTGTACGTCAGCTCGCTGATCGACAACGTGCGCTTTGACGATACCTGCGCGGACGAGGCGCTGCGGGCGGAGCTGACGAAGTTTGCCCTTGACAATGGGAACGAAGCGCTCTGGGAAAGGCTCGCGCTTATCGATCCCGAAACCGCCGCGCAGCTGCACCCAAACAATCTCCCCCGTGTCGTGCGGGCGCTTGAGGTATTCACGCTGACGGGCGAAAAGCCGTCGGTGCGCAAGATTGCCAGCCGTGCGCAGCCGTCCGCATACGCGCCCATGCTGTTCGGGCTGACCACAAGCACGCGCGACAAGCTCTATGCCCGCATCAATGAGCGGGTAGACGGAATGGTTGCCGCCGGCATGGTGGAGGAAGCCTGCGCGTTTTATGCGCAATATCGGGCGAAAACCGCCAGTCAGGCGATCGGCTACAAGGAGCTGATTCCGTACTTTGAGGGGACGGAAACGCGCGGTGCCTGCATCGAAAAAATCAAGCGGGAATCCAGGCACTACGCCAAGCGCCAGCTGACGTGGTTTCGCCGCGACAGCCGCATCGAATGGCTGGAAACGGACACAATAGAAAGTGTAAAAAAAATTATTGAAAAAATCAAAAAAAATATAGCCAAAACGGAATATTTATGATATAATTTAATGTGAAATGGTGCGTGCTGCAAAAAGCGCGCAGGCTGCACGAAAAACCGCGGCTTTCTTTGGCGTTTTTTAGAGAAAATAGACAATTGGGGTAACAAAAGCAACTTCCGCCCCGCAAATGCGCAAAAGGACGGAGTTTCACAGAGAAAGGAACGAAACAAAATGAACAAGAATCTGAACCTGCAGGATGTATTCCTCAACCAGACCCGAAAAGACCGCATTCCGGTGACGATTTTTCTGATGAACGGCTTCCAGTTTAAGGGCATGGTGCGCGGTTTCGACAGCTATATCGTCATTCTTGACTGCGACGGAAAGCAGAACGTCGTTTACAAACACGCGATTTCGACCATCGTTCCCGCAAGACCGGTGAATATTTTAGAGTCGGCGAACACCGCCGACACGCAGTAAGGCTGTGATTGCCGATGAAATCGGCAACAGGTAAAGTTCTCATCGGGCTTGTTTCGCTTTTTTTCATGTTCATGGTATTCAGCCAGGTTTATTTCATGTTCAAGAACCACCGCGACACCGCTGAAGCCGTGGTTACGACGGTCAAGGAGGATATCCCGTTTACGGGCATCATCGTGCGCGACGAAACCGTTCTGACTTATGACGGAACGGGAACGCTCGATTATCTCTGCGCGGACGGCAGCAAGGTCATGGAGGGCACGCACATCGCCGAGGTTTACGGCACGGCTGACGCGGTTTACGCCAGAAAAAGGGCGGAAGCGTTACAGGTCGAGCTGAACAACCTCAAGCGCGCGCAGAACCCGGGCATGAAAATCGCCGCACAGCCGGAAACACTTTTAAGCGGCATCAATGACGCGTATGAGAGCCTTTCCCAATCCATCCAGCGCGGCACGCTCGACGACATCGAAAGCAGTCGTCAGAATCTGATTTTTCTGTCCGATGTGTATAATTATGTCATCGGCACGGACACCGACTACAGCGCAAAAATTCAGGAGCTGAAAGACGAGATTTCCACCCTGAAATCCAAATATGCCAATCCAAGGGACTCGGTTGTGACCGAAAAAGCGGGATATTTTATCGGTTACGCCGACGGTTATGAAAAAACCCTCACGCAGGAAAGTGTTTCCGCGCTGACGGCGGACGACATCCGCGGCATCATCGCCGGCAAAGAAACTGCCCCTGCCAACGCCGCCGGTAAAATCGCGGATTCCTATTCCTGTAAAATCACCGGCATCATCAACACACCCAACACCTTCATCAGCGGCGACAATTTAAAGCTGATGCTCGGCTCGTCGGAGAAGCTTTACGACGTGACCGTGGACAGCATCAAGTCCGTCAGCGACAACGGCGACTGCATCGTAGTGCTGGATTGCCAGAGCATCGACGAGGCGCTGGTCAAAGCCCGCGTGCAGAAAATGAGCCTTGTATTCGGCGAGTTCACGGGCATTCAGATTCCGCGCAGCGCCATTCACTTCCGCGGCGAGGAAAAAGGTGTGTACGTGCTTTCCGGCGAAAATGTGACCTTTAAGAAGGTTGATGTCATTTATCAGAACGAGGACTTTGTCATTTCCAGAAACACAGCCGACGAGGACTATGTGCTGATGTATGACCAGATTCTGCTGGAGGAGGTGGACGAGGATGAGCTTGTTTCAACCGCCTCAAGCGAACAGACTTGAGCAGATCCGCGAAAACCTTGACCGCATCCGCGACGGGATCGAAGAAGCGCGGCTGCAATACAACCGCCCGCCCGTGCGCATGATGGCGGTGACAAAAACCGTCGAGCCTTGTTATGTCAACCACGCTGTGGCGCTGGGTGTCACCCTTTTGGGAGAAAACCGCGTACAGGAATTTCTTTCAAAACGCGAAGCTTATGACCCGCGGGCTGAAATTCACATGATCGGGCATCTCCAGACCAACAAGGTCCGCAGCATCATCCCGTTCGTCACCGCGATCGAGTCCGTTGACAGTCTGCGGCTGGCGGAGGAAATCAACCGCATCTCCGCGCGCTGCAACACCGTCACCGACGTTTTCATCGAGGTCAATGCCGGCGGCGAGCTTTCAAAAAGCGGCGTGGGCTTTGATCAGGTTCCGGCGCTGCTTGACGGGATAAAAGAACTTGCGAACGTCCGCATCAAAGGGCTGATGGCGATTCCGCCCATCGGCGCACCGGACGAGATTTATCAGAGATTAGAAGAATGCTACCAGCGCGCCCGCGAAAATCACCACGGCATGGAGGTGCTGTCGGTGGGGATGTCGGGAGATTATGCCAAAGCAATCCGCTGCGGCTCAAATCTCGTCCGCATCGGCACGGCGCTGTTCGGAAACAGATAGGAACAGAACAAACGGAGGAATCCCGCGCGGACATGGCTTGCCTGCGCATTACAGATAAGAAAGGAAGAAAACGAAAATGAAACTGATTAACAACCTGCACAATATGTTCGTCGGTGCGGACGAATCGGGGGAGGATTACGAAGCCGCTTATTCCCGCCCCGACGCAGACGATCGGCAGGAACCTGTGCGCAGACCGCGCGAAACCAGAATTTCGTCAGGCGGCGCGGATTCCGCGACGTTCCAGATCGTTCTGGCAAGACCGGTTGATTTCACCGAGGTAAAGCCCATCGGCGACGAAGTCAACATGGGCAAAACCGTGCTGCTCAACCTTGAGGAGGTCAAGGGTGAGGACGCACGTCGGATTCTCGACTTCTTGTCGGGCGTTGCGCACGCTAACGGCGCGGACATGAAAATGATGGCAGCGAAAACCTTTGCGATCATGCCGAAAAACGTCGGCTTCTCCGGCGTGGACATTAAGGAAGAACTGGAAAACAACGGTTACAGCTTCTAATGCCGGGAGCGAATTCCGAGGAGCGCCTGTTCGCGCGGCGGATTGCCGACGGCATCGCGCTTTGCCGGAAAAACAACCGCCCGTGGTTTACATTTTTCTTAAACGAAGCACAGGCGGAAGCGGTAAAAGCGACGCTTGCGCATGAGAAATTCGATCACTTCCTGCTGTGGGGCGGCTTTGAAAACGCGGCACGCCGGATGCTGGGGCTTTTTCCCGACGAGCCGGACACGGAAAGCTTCCCGCTTGACGCGGTGTCGTTTGCGTTCCGCAGGCAGGATACCGTCACGCACCGCGACGTGCTGGGCGCGTTGATGCACCTGAATATCGCGCGCGAAACCATCGGGGAAATCCTGCCGGAGGACGGCTTGGGCGTGGTTTTTCTGGCACGCTCGGTCGCCCCGCTGGTCGTCGAAACCTTTACGCGGATCGGCAGAACTGGCGTGAGCGTGAAAGCGGGGTATGACCGGCTTCCGGCGCGGGAGGAAAATTTCGAGTTGACGGAGGCATTTGTCGCGTCGCTACGGTTTGACTGCGTCCTGAGCGCCGCGCTGCGCGTGAGCCGCGAAAAGTCAGCACAGCTCATTCGCCGCGAGCTGGCGGTGCTAAGGTTTCAGACCTGCACCGAGCCGGACGCGCAGGTCGAGTCCGGCGACAGCTTCTCCGTGCGCGGATATGGAAAATTCATCCTTGTCGTTGACGGCGGCATTTCAAAAAAATCGCGTCTTCACGTAACAATCAAGAAATATATTTAGGCGAAGATTCTTCACATCAGTCGGTTATAATGATAGTGGATCCATCGCTTGAAAGGAATGGTCAACAGCATGCTGAGTTCAAGGGAAATTGCGGAAAAGAGATTCGAAAAGGACAAGTTCGGCTACAAAGCCGAGGACGTGGAAACGTTCCTGCGTGCGGTCGCGCACGACTACGCCGCCGCTTTAAACACGGCGCAGGAGAACGAAGCGAAGATCATCAAGCTGGTTGAGAAAATCAACGAGTACCGCGAGGATGAGGAAGCGATCAAGCTTGCCCTCATCGGCGCGCAGAAGGAAAGCGCAAAGGTCGTGGGTGCTGCGAAAGCCGAAGCACAGCGTATGCTCAGCGAGGCGAAGGAGCAGCAGGAAATGCTCGCCGAGCAGAGTGCCGCCGAGTGTGAGCGCCTGATTATGGAAAACAAGGAGCGCTGCGCGGCGCTGATTCTCGAGAACAACGAAAAGACCGAGCGCAAAATCAACGAGACCAAGCGTCTGCTCAAAGCCGAGCAGGAACGTTTCAACAGCCTCCGCGTGGAGATCAGCCGGTTCAAGACAGGGCTTGCCGAGATACTACACCGCCAGCTGTCTGTGGTCAGCGAGCTGCCTGAACTCAATGACGACGAAATCGAAGCCCTTATTTCTGCGAAGGCTGCGCCCGTTTACACAGCGCCGGAGCCGATCGAGGAAGAGCCCATTGCGGAAGTACCCGTAATTACAGAAGCCGCCACCCCCGAAAAGGAAGAACCCGATCCGTTTGCGTTTGCGAAGGATCCTTATGCATCCTCCGACGCGGTGAGTAAGTTCGGCGATCTGCGCTTCGGGAAAAATAACTGATTATTTCGACTTAAGTTGCCGCCTGTTATGGGACGGTAACTTATGTTAGTGTATGGACGATTTTTACAAATCGCGGCGCGAAACCGCGGTGGATGGGGTATGATATGCTGTTTGTTTCGATCGCGCTGATCGGGATTCTGGTCGGCGTTGACTTTTTCACCAAGCGCCTTGTGCTTGACAATATCCCGCAGGGCGATGTGAAAAGCTTTCTGCACATCGGCTCGCACGATATCATCAGCCTGACGCACATCCGCAACAGCGGCGCGGCGTGGAGCATCCTTGAGGGGAAAACCCTGCTGCTGACGGCGCTGCCGATTGTTGTCATCGGGGCGGCGCTGGTTTATATGTGTATGGGCAAGCTCAACCGGAAAGCCGAGTATATCGCCGTTTCGATGGTCGCCGCCGGCGGAATCGGAAACCTCATTGACCGCATCCGCTACCACGAGGTGGTGGACTTCATCCGGACCGATTTCATCGATTTCCCGATTTTCAACGTCGCCGACATCTGTGTGGTCTGCGGCACCATCCTGCTCAGCATTCTGTTGATTTTCTTTGACGGAACAAAAAAAGCGGATAAAACGATGGAAGAACTGTCCGAAAAAACGGATAGTTTGCCTTCTGACGGGGAATCCGGCAAGTGAGCGGCGCACTGCGGCTGACCTGTTCCTTTGCGGAGGATGAAGCCTCGCGGCTTGACCGCTGGCTCGCGGAACAGGATACCGGGCTGACCCGCAGCGCGGCGCAGAAGCTGATCGAGGACGGCGCTGTTTCGGTCAACGGAAAGCCTGCGGCAAAGAATTACCGCCTGAAAACCGGCGATGAAGTCGTCCTCGTCATCCCGCAAGCCAAGCCCCTCGAAGCCGTTGCACAGAACATCCCGCTGGAAATCGTCTATCAGGACAGCGAACTGCTCGTGGTCAACAAGCCCAAGGGCATGGTCGTTCACCCTGCCGCCGGCAATCCCGACGGCACGCTGGTCAACGCGCTGCTCTATCACTGCGACGGGCAGCTTTCCGCGATCAACGGTGTGATCCGCCCCGGCATTGTCCACCGCATCGACAAGAACACCAGCGGCTTGCTGATTGTCGCGAAAACCGACGCCGCACACAATTTTCTCGCCGTACAAATCAAGGCACACAGCTTCACGCGTGAATATCTGGCGATTGTCGCTGGGCATTTCACGCCGGAAGCCGGCACGATCGACGCACCCATCGGGCGCGATCCGCAAGACCGCAAGAAAATGTGCGTCACGGCACGCAATTCCCGCAGTGCGGTGACGCATTATCAAACGCTTGAGGAATACCCCGCGTCCGGCTGTTCGCTGGTGCGCTTTCAGCTCGAAACCGGACGCACCCACCAGATCCGCGTCCACTGCGCTTATAAAAACCACCCGGTACTCGGCGACGACGTTTACAGCACGGCGAAAAAAGGGCTTGACGGGCAGTGCCTGCACGCATGGAAAATCGGCTTTGTCCATCCGGACGGACGGTATCTGGAGTTTACAAGCGACCCACCGGACTACTTTCAAGCGTTTCTTTCCAAGCTGAGAAAGCGCGAAAATTCACCACAATCGGAGGATTATGTTTAACGATATTACCAAAGTACTCCTGATCACCGACATGGACGGCACGTTTTTGCCCGACAATAAAATCCCCTCCGCGACGGATCTTGACGCGGTTACGCGGTTTCAGGCAGCCGGCGGAACGTTCTCCGTTGCCACCGGACGTGCCGTTCAGGCGGCACGGCAGTATTTCAAAACCGTGCGCGTCAACAGCCCCGTGATTCTCTCAAACGGCGGCATGGTTTATGATCAGGCGGCGGATAAAATCCTGCACAGCGTGTTCCTGCCCGGCATCGCCGACGCGGTGATGCGTGAGCTGCTGGCGAAATTCCCCGACACCGGCTGCGAGGTGCTGACCGGCAAAGAGGTGTTTGTCACACAGTTCAATGACATCGAACGCGAACACAACGTCATCTGCAACGTGATTCCGGTGGAAATTTCACCGGAGGAATGCGAAACCCGCGCGCCGGAGAAATTCAAAATTCTCTTTGCCGCAGCGCCGGAAACGGTGCTTGCCATGGCGGAATATGTGAAGGACAAGCCCTATCTCGACGCGGTGGATTTTGTGATTTCAGCGCCCGTGTATTTTGAAATGCTCCCCAAGCACATCAGCAAGGGCGCGGCGCTCGAAGCGCTCCGCGGGCTGTGCGGAATGGAGGATTACACCATCTGTGCTGTCGGGGATTATTTCAATGACATCGAAATGCTGCGGTATGCCGACGTCGCCTTTTGCCCTGCCAACGCCGTGGACGAAGTCAAAGCCGTCTGCGATGTGGTGCTGCCTTACACCAACGAGGAAAACGCGGTCGCCGCTGTCGTTTCTTACATCTTTACGCAATGCGGAAAATAGCCTCAACCGCGCCCGTCGGTTTTTCCCAAAAACCGCCCGCGCGATTTGAATAGAAAGGAATGGTCACTCAATGGACGCAACCATCAAAAAACAGTTGGAAATCACCGCCTGCTCCATCCGTATGAGCATCATCGAGGGGGTTTTCAACGCAAAATCCGGACATCCGGGCGGATCGCTTTCGATCGCCGACCTGCTGACATATCTCTACTTTGCCAAGCTGGACGTATATCCGGAGAATCCGGATTTTGAGGACCGCGACCGCGTGGTGCTTTCAAAAGGGCACTGTGCGCCGGGTCTGTATGCCGCTCTCGCCGAGCGTGGTTTTTTCTCAAAGGACGAGCTGAAAAGCCTGCGCCACATCGGCGCGCTGCTGCAGGGGCATCCCTGCATCCATATTCCTGGTGTGGATATGTCCTCCGGCTCGCTGGGACAGGGCATTTCCGCGGCGTGCGGTATCGCGCTTTCCGGCAAGATTTCCGCAAAGCCTTATAAGGTTTACGCCATCGTCGGCGACGGCGAGCTGGAGGAGGGTCAGGTCTGGGAGGCGGCAATGTTCGCCGCACACAACAAGCTTGACAACCTCGTGGCGATCATCGACAACAACAACCTCCAAATCGACGGCTGCATCGGCGACGTTTGCTCGCCGTATCCGATTGTGGATAAATTCCAGGCGTTCGGCTGGCACGTGATCACCATGGACGCGCACGACTTTGACTCCATCGAGCGCGCGTTTGACGAAGCGGAAAAAATCGCATTCCAGCCTGTGGCGATCGTGCAGAAATCCGTCAAGGGCAAGGGCGTTTCCTTTATGGAAAACAAAGCCGAATGGCACGGCACAGCCCCGAACAAGGAGCAGTACGACCGCGCAATGGCGGAGCTTTCCGAAGCGCTCGCCGAATTGAAGAAATAAGCAGGAGGAGAAAAACATGGCAGATATCATCAAAAAAGCGACCCGCGAAAGCTACGGCGAAGCCCTGGCAGAGCTGGGCGAGAAATATGAGAACCTCTATGTGCTGGACGCCGACCTTGCCGCGGCGACGAAAACCGGAATTTTCAAGAAAAAATACCCCGAGCGTTTCTTTGACTGCGGCATCGCGGAAGCCAACATGATGGGCGTTGCTGCTGGGCTTGCGACGACGGGTAAAATCCCCTTTGCATCCACCTTTGCGATGTTTGCGGCGGGCAGAGCGTTTGAGATTGTGCGCAACTCAATCGGCTACCCGCACCTCAACGTGAAAATCGGCGCGACCCACGCGGGCATTTCTGTCGGCGAGGACGGCGCGACGCACCAGTGCAACGAGGACATCGCCCTCATGCGCACCATCCCCGGCATGACGATCATCAACCCTGCCGACGACGTAGAAGCCAAAGCCGCTGTTGAAGCTGCTATCCTCCACGACGGGCCGGTTTATATGCGCTTCGGACGGCTTGCCGCCCCCGTGTTCAACGACGCGGCAACGTACAAATTCGAGCTTGGCAAGGGTGTCCGCCTCAAGAACGGCAGCGATGTTTCCATCATCGCCACTGGGCTGATGGTATCTGAAGCCCTTGAAGCCGCACAAGCCCTTGCAGCCGCGGGCATCAGCGCCTCGGTCATCAACATTCATACAATCAAGCCCCTTGACACCGCGCTGATCCTCGAAGAAGCCCAGAAAACCGGCGTTCTTGTGACCGTCGAAGAGCACAGCGTCATCGGCGGCTTAGGCTCGGCGGTCTGCGACACGGTGGCGGAAAACTTCCCCTGCCGCGTCAAAAAAATCGGTGTCAACGACGAGTTCGGCTACTCCGGACCCGCGCCGGAGCTGCTGAAAGCCTTCGGGTTGTCGGCTGAAAACATCGTAAAAACGGTGAAAGAGGTCTTAGGCAAATAAAATCATCGGAAAGCGTGGGTTTACCGCGCTTTCTTTGCGTAAAAAATAAGCTGAAACAGGGTTCAATTACCTGTCAATTTCTAAAAACGCGAAAAATCACGCCATTATTTCACCAAAATCCTGCCGCCGGAATATCATAAACAAAACACGAACGTTTTGAGATTTCGGAGGGGTTATGAGAAGCTATCGGCATTCGGGGAAAGCGGTTCGGCGGATCAATCGGGTTTTCATCGTGCTGCTCGCCGTTGTGGTATTGGTGTTTTTCATTGTGCACGTTCAGCTGAAAACGCACATTGAGGCCATTTGCGAATATGCCGGCGAGCAGAAGGCGGTGCAGGTGATCAGCGATCAGGTGGAGGCGCTTCTGCTGCGGGAAAATCTGAGCTATGGCGATTTTGTCAAGGTTTCAAAAAACGCGGACGGTGCGGTGACTTCCATCGAAAGCAATATGCTCGCGGTCAACTTATTGCAGAACGAAATCGCCTCGTCAATCAATGATCGACTGTCTGACACCAGCCACGACACGGTGAAAATCGCCTCCGGAACGCTCATCGGCGCAAATCTTTTAAGCGGCAGAGGTCCGGATGTGACGCTGAAAATTCATCAGACCGGCTCGGTTGAGGTGCATCTCCACAGCACGCTCACGAGCGCCGGCATCAACCAGACCGTCCATCGGATCACCCTCACCGTCAGCGTGGAAATGTCGGCGGTCATCCCATCCTACACGACCTATGTCGATGTGAACACGGACTATGTGCTTGCCGAAACGGTCATCGTCGGCGATGTCCCCGACGCATATGCGGGGTTTGATCTCGGTAACTAGGGCAACATCGCACTATTCGCGCCTGCGGCTTGGTGCACATCTTGCTTGCATAAATTCCGTCATTTTGCCCCAAAATCCCTTGCAAGGCGGCAGCCTTGCTACAGTCTTTTTGAACAATCTGCCGAAATTTCTGACTGCGCTATCTATACACCGGAATTGTGCGGTGTTGCCCTAGTTCTCATCGAAAAAAATGTGAAAATTTATCGAAAAGGACTAGCGTAAACTACCTGATCTGTGCTATAATAAATGTATGTATTGTGCGAAAGGATGGTAGTATGACGCAGGAGGAAGCCGCGGCGCGCATTGCCGTACTGACCGAACAGTTGAATTATCACAGCCGGCTTTATTACACGCTTGACCAGCCGGAAATTTCCGATTATGAATTTGATTCGCTGATGCAGGAGCTGAAGGCGCTTGAAGAAGCGTTTCCGGCGCTTGCTGCGGAGAATTCGCCCACAAAACGCATCGGTGGCGATGTGATCGGCACGTTTGGGAAAGTCACTCACAAAGTGCAGATGGGCAGCTTACAGGACGTTTTTTCGCTCGAAAGCGTGAAAGCCTTTGTGAACCGCGTCACCGAAGCAGTTGGCGAAACCGAATTTGTGGTTGAGCCGAAAATCGACGGGCTGTCGGTTTCGCTGGAATATCGCGGCGGAAGCTTTGCGGTCGGCTCAACGCGCGGTGACGGCTTTGTCGGCGAGGACGTGACCGCGAATCTGCGCACCGTCCGTTCCATCCCCATGACGCTGACCGAGCAGCTCCCTCTCATCGAGGTGCGCGGCGAGGTCTACATGCCGCGCGGCGTGTTTGCGCAGCTGACGGTGCAGCAGGAGGAAAACGGGGAAGCGCCGTTTAAAAACCCGCGCAACGCCGCCGCCGGTTCGCTGCGGCAAAAGGATTCCAAGGTCACCGCAAAGCGCAATCTGGATATTTTCTGCTTCAACATCCAGCAGATGGATGGCGCTGCAGTCGCGACGCATTCTGAATCGCTGGAACTGATCAGGCGGCTGGGCTTCCGAACGATTCCGGACTATGTAACAGTGAAAAGCTTTGCCGAAATTGCGCATAAAATCGAGGAAATCGGTGCTGCGCGGTTCGATTTGCCGTATGACATCGACGGTGTGGTTGTAAAGGTAAACAGCTTGACACAGCGCGAGCGGCTTGGCAGCACGGCGAAAACCCCGAAGTGGGCGGTCGCATATAAATTTCCGCCGGAGGAAAAGAACACAAAGCTCCTGCGCATCGAGCTGAACGTGGGACGAAGCGGCGCGATTACGCCGACTGCGGTGTTTGAGCCGGTTCTGCTTGCCGGAACGAGCGTGGCGCGCGCCGTGCTGCACAATCAGGATTTTATTGACGATAAGCAAATCGCCGTGGGCGACATCATCACCGTGCGAAAAGCGGGGGACATCATCCCCGAGGTCGTGGCGGTTGCAGAAAAATGCGGTGAAAACCCCGTTTTCCGGATTCCCGATGTCTGTCCGGTCTGCGGAACGTCCGCCGTCCGTGACGAGGAGGCGGCAATCCGCTGCCCGAACGTGGACTGTCCCGCGCAGATTTACCGCAGCATCGTGCATTTTGCCTCGAAGCCCGCGATGAACATCGACGGGCTGGGTCCCGCCATCGTGAGCGCGCTGCTCAACGCCGGACTGATCAAATCTGTCGCGGATTTATACGAGCTGACGCCGGACAAGCTGCTGACGCTGGACAATTTCAAGGAAAAATCCGCCGGAAATCTGCTTGCGGCAATCGAAGCCAGTAAAGGCAATTCCCTTGACAGGCTTGTGTTCGGGCTTGGTATCCGCAACATCGGCGCGGCGGCGGCAAAGCTTCTGTGCGAGCGATTTGGCAGTCTGGGCGCGATTGCATCGGCATCGGTGGAGGAAATCGCGCAAATTGACGGTTTCGGCGCGGTAATGGCGGAGGGCTGCGCCGCAGCGTTCGCCGAGGAACACATGAAAAACCTGATTGAGCGCCTGCAAGGCTTTTCCCTTAACACGCAATATGCGCGCGAAATTACCGACCTGCGCTTTGCGGGACAGACCTTTGTGCTGACCGGCACGCTGCCCACCCTCAAACGCGATGAAGCCGCAGCGATGATCGAGCGGTTCGGCGGCAAAACCGCCGGTTCGGTGTCGAAAAAAACCAGCTTTGTGCTTGCCGGCGAGGATGCCGGAAGCAAGCTTGAAAAGGCACAGACATTGGGCGTTCCGGTCATTGACGAAGTGCAGTTTCTTGAATGGATCAATCAGCCGAAAGGATAGAATAAAATGGAAATTAACATCAAGCACATCGCCAAGCTTTCTCGCCTTTTTATTGAGGAAGAGCAGCTGCCGAAATTTGAGCAGGATATGCAGAACATCGTCGCGATGGTGGAAAAGCTTCCCGACTTACACGACGACCTCGCACTGGATACCGAAAACCCCATGCGTCTGCGTCCGGACAAGGCGGTTACAAACAAATTCACCCGCGCGGAGCTGCTTGAGAACGCGCCGGCTGTCAAAGCTGGTTGTGTGGTTGTTCCAAAAACGGTCGAGTCGTGACTTTTCACTGTAAAGCCAATTAACTTTACACACAGAGCAAATAAACTGTCGCAGGATATACCATAAAACCGCGTGTTTTCGAGGGTATTGACTTATATGTAAAGCTAAATAACTTTACATATAATACAACCGACTGATTTTTAAAACGAAAGGATTGTATCCGTTGAGTAACAAATTATACCAAAAAAGTGCCGCAGAATTGTCGGATCTGCTTGCATCGCGTGAGATTTCCGCCGCGGAGCTCACTGAATCCGTGTTCGCGCGGATCGACGAAGCGGAGGGGAAGGTGCAGGCGTACCTGACCGTTTCCCGCGAGCGCGCGCTGGCTGCGGCTGCGGAAATCGACGACCGCCGTGCGCGCGGTGAGCAGCTTCCTCCGCTGGCGGGCATCCCGATCGGCATCAAGGATAATATCTCCACCAAAGGAGTGCGGACGACCTGCGCGTCGAAAATGCTCGGAAACTACGTGCCGCCCTTTGACGCGACGGTGGTGACAAAGGTGAAAAATGCGGGGATGATCCTCACCGGCAAGCTGAATATGGATGAGTTTGCCATGGGCTCCTCAACGGAAAATTCTCATTTTCAGAAAACGAAAAACCCGTATGACCTTACACGTATCCCCGGCGGCTCGTCTGGCGGCTCGGCGGCGGCGGTCGCGGCGGGCGAAGCCATCCTCACGCTCGGTTCGGACACGGGCGGTTCGATTCGTCAGCCCGCATCGTATTGCGGCGTTGTTGGCTTAAAACCAACCTATGGTGCGGTTTCGCGGTATGGATTGGTGGCATTCGCGTCGTCGCTTGACCAGATCGGCCCGCTCGGTAAAACGGTCGCTGACGTGGCGATGCTGCAAAGCGTCATCGGTGGTTATGACCGGATGGATGCAACCAGCGCATTTCGTGAGAGCGAAAATTTCGCGGAAAGTTTAAAGCTTTCGAACGTAAAAGGCTTGCGCATCGGCATCCCGCAGGAGTACTTCGGCGACGGCATCGACAGCGAGGTCAAGGATTCCGTCCTGGCGGCGGTCAAGCTGCTGGAGGAAAACGGCGCGGTGGTCAAGGAAATCAGCCTGCCGTCCACGGATTACGCGCTGAGTGCGTATTACATCATTTCAAGCGCCGAAGCGTCAAGCAATTTAGCACGGTTTGACGGTGTAAAATACGGCTTCCGCAGCGAAAATTTCGCCGGACTGACCGATTTATACGAAAAAACGCGCTCGGAGGGCTTCGGCGACGAGGTCAAGCGGCGCATTATGCTGGGAACATTTGTATTAAGCAGCGGCTTTTACGACGCGTATTACAAGAAAGCAAAGCTATCGCAGCGGCGGATTTCCGCGGAATTTGACGCGGCATTCGGCGAGGTGGACATCCTCTGCGCGCCGACCGTGCCGTCAACGGCGTTTAAAATCGGTGAGTTTTCTGACGATCCGCTGAAAATGTATGCAACTGACATCTGCACGGTCACGGTGAACATCGCCGGACTGCCTGCCGTCAGCGTGCCGTGCGGCTTCGGCAAGGGCAGACTGCCGATCGGGCTGCAGCTCATCGGTCCGAAATTTTCGGAAAGTAAGCTGCTTTCGGCGGCGCATTGCTACGAAACCCTCGCCGGCGGCTTTACGAACCGCTTCACACCGGCGCTCTGATCGCAAGCGAAAGGGATGGAAAAATGTACAAAGATTATGAAACCGTCGTCGGGCTGGAGGTTCACGCCGAGCTGAAAACCGACTCAAAGATTTACTGCGACTGTAAAAACGCGTTCGGGCTTGAGGTCAACACACAGATTTGCCCGATTTGTATGGGAATGCCAGGCACGCTGCCCACGCTTAACGAAACCGTTGTCGATTATGCCATCAAAATGGGACACGCGCTCAACTGCCCGATTAACCGCATCTGCAAGCAGGATCGGAAGAATTATTTCTACCCCGATCTGCCCAAGGCGTACCAGATTTCACAGGCGGAGGTGCCGCTTTGCGGGAAGGGCTATGTGGATATTCTAACCAATGACGGAACAAAACGCATCGGTGTGACGCGGATTCACATCGAGGAGGACGCCGGAAAGCTGCTGCATTCCGACAAGTTCGAGGGCTCGCTGGTTGATTTCAACCGCTGCGGCGTTCCGCTGATCGAAATCGTTTCAGAGCCGGATATGCGCAGCTCGGCGGAAGCCAAAGCCTATCTGGAAACGCTCAAATCCATCCTGCTGTATCTGGACATCTGCGACGGCAAGATGCAGGAAGGCTCGATCCGCTGTGATGTGAACGTGTCCGTGCATAAAAAAGGCGCGCCGCTCGGCACGCGTACCGAAATGAAAAATGTCAACAGCTTCTCCGCCGCCGTGCGCGGGATCGATTTTGAGGTTAAGCGCCAGATTGAAATTCTCGAGGCGGGCGGAACGATTTCGCAGGAAACCCGCCGCTGGGACGACGCAAAGGGCGAAAGCATTTCGATGCGCAGCAAAGAGGACGCGCACGACTACCGTTATTTTCCTGAGCCGGATCTGCTGACCATCGTGGTGGAGCAGGAGCGGGTGGATAGGCTTAAGCGCGAAATTCCGGAGCTGCCCAATGTCAAGGCGGCGCGCTACATCGCGCAGCTCGGGCTCGGGAAAGCCGATGCGGTGCTGCTTGCCGAAAATGCGGAAACCGCACACTATTTTGACGCGTGCGCGGCTTGCAAAAACGGCTCGCCGGCTGGCATCGCCAAGTGGATGCTGGGCGAAATTGCGAAATATCGGAACGAAACCGGCAAGACAGTCGCCGAAACGCCGCTGCCCCCCGAAAAGCTTTCATATCTGGTCGGCTTGATCGAAAAGGGAATAATTTCCACTGCCGCAGCGAAAACCATTTTCGAGGTCATTATCGAAGCCGACGCAGACATCGATGCCATCATCAAAGAAAAATCCCTGTCGCAGGTTTCCGACACGGCGGAGCTGGAGCGGATCGCCGCGGAGATTCTGGCGGCGAACGAAAAAAGCGTGACGGATTACCGCGGCGGAAAAACCAATGCGCTCGGCTTTCTGGTCGGTCAGTGCATGAAAGCCTCGCAGGGCAAGGCGAACCCCACGCTGATGAAGGAAATCGTGCTGAATAAGCTCGATGCGGAATAAAACCCATTTATAATAGTACAGCCTGCCTTTCGGACAACCGTCGGGCAGGCTCTTGCGTAAAGCCAGAAAACATGGGCAAACCGGCGCGGCAGACTGAAGAAAAAGTATACGCTCGTTTTTCGTGCCCCAAATAGAATCACAAAACAGCAGCGAAAGCACAAATTGGGTAAGAAAAGCACATGATTATCTCAAAAGCAACGGGTTTCCAACGGGGGAAAGTTGCCGCGCACGGCAACTTTCCCCTCTTGGTGGGAGAGTCCAGAGAGGGCAACGCCCTCTCTGGCGGATGGTTCAATCTATAGTTTGACGTGCTAACCGTCGCGGTGCTTCTTGTCGCCGAAAAAGACCAGCACGCCCATGCCGACGATGACTAGATAGCCCATTACGCTCAAGCTGTCGGGCATCTGACCGAACACGGCAAAGCCCAGCCCCGCCGCGAAAACAATCTGGGTGTAGTCATAAACGGAGATCTCCCGCGCGGGGGCATTGCGGTATGCGGCGGTGATGCAGAACTGTCCGCCCGCGGCAGCCAGCCCCGCGCACAGCAGCATTGCGAGCTGAACAAGCGTCATCGGCTGGTAAAAAACCGTCACAAACGGCAGCGTCACCAAGCAGGAAAACGCCGAGAAGAAAAACACGATGAACGAGCCGTTTTCCCCGTGTTGACCGAGGTAACGCACCGCCGTGTAAGCCGCACCCGCCGTCAATCCGCCCAAAAACCCCACCACCGACGCGAACAGCGCCGCATTATCAAATGACGGCTTGATGATGAACAGGCTGCCCGCAAACGCAAGCACCACCGGCAGCGCCTGCGAAAATCGCAGCTTTTCCCCCAAAAAGAAAAACGAAAACACCAGCACAAAAAACGGTGAAAGCTTGTTGAGCATTGACGCGTCGGAGAAAACCAGATGATCCACGGAATAGAAATTGAAAATAATGCCGAGCGTCCCGAACAGCGACCGGATCACCAGAACCCGCAGGTTCGACCGGCTTGTCCAGCGAAACGGCTGCCGCTTTTTCAGAAGTATCGCCGCCGCAAACACAAGCGCCACCGCGTTGCGGAAAAAGCTTTTTTCAAGCGCCGGCAGATTCCCGGCAAGGCGCACGAACAGGTTCATGAACGAAAAAAAGAACGCCGACAGGATGATATAAACAATGCCTTTGGTTTTGTTATAAATCATAATGCTTCCCTTACTGTTTTCTTTTTATTATAGCATAATCCGCGCGGGCGTTCAAGCTAAAAAACGGCGGGCTTTCGCTGTGTGAAAGCAGCTTGTGCGCTTGTGAAAAACGGATGAAATTTCGCAGTTTTCACGAAAACCCATTGCTTTTTTTCGCAAAATCGGATATGATAAAGAACGGATAATTTCATAGGCACGTGATGCTGAAAGAGGTCAAACATGGTTGTTGTCATCCCCGCGTATGAGCCGGACGAACGGCTGATCGAGCTGGTGGCGGAAATCCGGGAAAAAACCGGTTTCCGCGTTTTGGTCGTCAATGATGCAAGCAGCTCAGCGGAGGTTTTTGCGGCGCTCGGCGAGGATGTGACCGTTCTGACCCATGCGCAGAATTGCGGTAAGGGCAGGGCGATGAAAACCGCGCTCGACTATCTCAGCGCGCATCCCGACCCCCGTACCGACGGCGTGGTGTTTGTGGACGCGGACGGGCAGCACCGGGTGGACGACATGATCCGGCTCTGCGCGCAGCTTGCAGCCAACCCCGGCGCGCTTTTAATCGGCGCACGGGCATTTTCCGGAAAAATCCCCCTGCGCAGCAAATTCGGCAACACCGTCACGCGCTATGTGTTCGCCTTTGCCAGCGGTGTACGTGTCAGCGACACCCAGACCGGACTGCGCGCGTTTTCCGCCGATCTGATTCCCTATATGGCTGAAATTGCCGGAGAGCGCTATGAGTATGAAATGAACGTGCTCTTGCGCTGCGCGTCCGACGGCGTCGCGATCCGCGAAATCCCGATCGAAACCGTTTATACCGACAAAAAGAACTCGTCCTCCCACTTCCGCGCCCTGCGCGATTCCGCGCGGATTTATAAGGCGATCATCAAGTTTTCCTCTGCGTCGTTTGTCAGCTTTCTGGCGGACTACCTGCTGTTCACACTTTTTTCGCTCATTACCGGCGGCTTTTTGCCGAAGGGGCGCTCCATCATCGTCAGCAACATCACCGCGCGCGTGTTCAGCGCAAGCTTTAATTACTGGCTCAACAAAAAATATGTGTTCAACAGCCGCGACCGCGTTCTCACCTCCGCCGCGAAATACGCGGTTTTGGCGGGTGCAATCCTCGCGGTCAACACCGCGCTGGTGTATTTTCTCGGCGAAATCGTCGGGCTGCCGAACTTCGCCGCGAAGCTCATCACGGAAACAATGCTATTCGTTTTAAGCATGGTGGTGCAGCGCGTCTATGTGTTCAAAGCAAAAGCTCCGCCGGCGGTCAAGCCGCCCATATCGGAGTAAACCCCGAACCTGATTTCCAAATTTCAAAAAAAGGAACATCAACGATGGAAAAACCAACCTTCCTGCGCAAGCCGCTTGCGTTCCCGCTGCTGATTCTGCTTGATCTGGTGCTTGCCGCGGTTGTGCTGGGCGTATTCGCGCTGTTCTATCTCTGGCTGCCTAAAGAAGGCGATCAGAACGGCATCCTCGTCATCAGCAAGGATGCTTATTCCAATGAAAGCAAAATGGCGGATGCATTTGCATCGCGGTTCGGGTCGGATTCGTCCTCCGCGGCTGATACCGCCGCCACAACCATCGGTACAAGCGCCGATACTTCTGCCGAAACCACGGCCGACGACAGTTCAAAGCCCGACGACGATTCTTCCGACGCAGCCACCACAACCAAACCCGCAACCACGACCAAAACCCCAACCAAAACCAACCCCGCAACCACAACCGAAACCCCGACCCAAACCACACCCGCAGCCACAACCCCGACCGGCAATCAGAACACCGTGACCCAGACTGCGAACAGCTATCTCAGCAACGACGTTTCCGTCACCATTACCAAGCACGAAACCGGCAGCGGAAGCAACAAGATCACCTACTTCGTTGCCGATGTCTACATAGCCAAAATTGAATCCTTCCGCACCGCGTTTGCGCAGGGCAAATACGGTAAAAACATCACCCAGCTGCTCACCGGCATGGACGCCGACAACGACGCCATTATCGCCGTCGCAGGCGATTATTACGGCAACAGCAACACCGGCGTCGTCATCCGAAACGGCACGCTCTACCGCGATACCCTCAACAGTAGCGATGTGTGCATTTTGTTTTACGACGGCACGATGAAAACCTATTCGCCCAATGATTTTGACGTGGACGCCGCCGTTTCCGCCGGCGCTTATCAGTCATGGAGCTTTGGTCCGCAGCTGCTTGATGAAAACGGCAACGTTCTGACGAAATTCAACACCACCTCCTATCTCTTACAAAGCCACCCGCGCACCGCCATCGGCTATTACGAACCCGGGCATTACTGCTTTGTGACCGTTGACGGACGCAATCCGGGTTATTCCAAGGGGATGAACCTTACCGAGCTTGCGGCGGTGATGAAAGGGCTCGGTTGCAAGCAGGCATATAACCTCGACGGCGGAAAATCCGCGGTTATGACCTTTAAAGATGCGGTTTATAATCTGCCCGACGGCGGCGGACGCGAGCTGAGCGACTGCCTGCTCATCAAAGAGCCGGACTAACGAAAGGAGCTTTTTTATGCTACAGCTGCTCAAAACGGCGCTTGCGCATTGTTCCGTGATCCTATCCATGTTGTTCATTACCTTTGTCATCCTCGACATCTTTAATCCCGGTATTCATTTTGTGGAAAACACCGCATCGCGCATCCTGCTCGTCATCCTCTGCATCTGCGCGGGCGCAACTGCCTACCTCTCAATTTTTGCGGACAGAAAGAAAAATAAATCATAACCACAGCCGCTCCGGTGAACAAGCCGGAGCGGTTTTTGCATATATATAAGAAAAGGTGTTCAAATTTTTTCGAAAAAATGCTTGATTTTTTGTGTGAAGTGTTGTATGATAATAGTAAGCGGAATGCTGCCGGATTTTTCCGCAGCAAGCACGATTGAAAACGCGGGATGCGCGGACAGGGGAGCATTATGGATTTCAACGCAATGGTATTTCATACAATCAAGCGCGCGGGGCTGATGCTGCTGGTCAATCTGTTCGCAGTGGTCTTTGTCCCGATCCTGACGGGTGTGGTTGTTTCCGTGTATTCTCTCGTGGCGGAGATCGCCCTGCCCTTTTCGGATTTGTCCACATTCGCGCAATACGCAGTCGGCTCTTTCGCCGGAAGCATGGGCGCGTGGCTGGTGCTGGCTTTGATGCTCGGGCTGGTGTTCTGGCGCGACGGAAAGCTCCACACCGCCTACGAAATCTACAGCCCGGTCAACGAACTGATCACACTGCTGCTGATGTTCTTCCTCTATTTCGCACCGGTGCTGCTCATCGGAAACGGCGCAGGGACATTTTCCGCATTCAGCGCAATGGGCGCGGGATACCGGATGTTCTATTACCCCAGCTTCTGGATGCGCGGCGCGCTGGATGATACCGGTGCGGCTGCACTGACCGGACTGGCACTGACTGCGGTGCTGCTTATTTTGTACATGTTGTCCCATCGCTTGTATGCGAAAAAATTCACACACGTTTAAAATTTCGTCAAGATGGACAAAAAGAGTGTGGTTTTTTATTTACGAAAACTGCGTTTAGATTTTCAGAAACTGTTGAAATTTTGGAAAGTGTATGATATAATTAAAAAATAAGCTGATATTCCAATTGGAGGTGCCCCCCGATTTATGAAAAACTTTACCTATATCGCGAAAGACACAGCCGGTAAAACCATTAAAGGCTCCATTGAGGCGGAAACCAGCGCACAGGTTTTAGAGAAAATCAACGAACAGGGCTGGTTCTGCGTCGAGTATGCGGAAGCACTCGGAAAATCCAGCGGCTCCATACATAAGTTTAAAACCAAAGAACTGGCAATGGACTGCCGTCAGCTCGCGGCGATGATGACCTCCGGTCTGACGATTGTCAAGGCACTCGATATCCTTTATAAACAACAGGAAAAAAAGCTGCAGCGCAAATGCTGGCTCGACGTGTATGAGGATGTGCAGAAGGGTCTGACGTTCACGGAAGCGCTTGAGGCAAGACAGGGCGCGTATCCGAGCTTTTTTATCAGCATGGTGGCCGCGGGTGAAACCTCCGGCAACCTCGATGTGGTCATTAACCGACTCAGCGAGCACTACGCAAAAGAAGGAAAGCTCAACAACAAAGTTAAAAGCGCCATGACCTACCCGGTTATTCTGGGCATTCTCTGCGTGGTCATGGTTATTGGTATGTTTACCTTCATCATGCCTTCGTTCAAAGGCATGGCATCCGAGGACGACATGAGCATCATTACGAAATTCCTGTTCGGCTTCAGCGATTTCGTTATGGCGAAATGGTATATTCTGCTTATCGGCGTCGCCGTCCTCATCTTTATGATCTTCTACGGCTTAAAAATCAACGCGGTACGCTACCGGTTCGATAAGTTTAAAATCAAAGCACCGATGGTCGGCAAGCTGCTTGGAAAAATCTATACCGGCCGCTTCGCCCGCACACTATCCTCCCTGTATTCGAGCGGTATTCCGATGGTGGAGTGCCTGGAGCGTTCCTCAAAGATACTCAACAACAAACACATCGACGCCAGCTTCATTCAGGTTGTGGACAAAGTCAAACAAGGTCACCCGCTTTCCACCTCCATTCAGGAAACCGAAATTTTTGAATCGATGTTCTGCTCGATTATTTATGTCGGCGAGGAATCCGGTCAGCTTGACGACATTCTGCTTAAATCCGCGGATTTCTATGAGGAGGAAGCAGATGCGGCGGTAACAAGACTCGTAGGACTCATCGAGCCGCTGATGATTATTATCATGGGCGCTGCGATCGGTCTTGTGCTGGCTGGTATTTTCCCGATGCTGTACAGCAACATGGATAAAATGGCAGGCTAATTTTTGAATGAGGTGAAATAAGAATGCTTTCCTTTGATATTTCAGACAGAAGAATTAACATTGTAAAAGGCGTGAACAACGGCGGAAAAATCGTCATCGACCGATCGCTGACCATCGAAGTCCCGCAGGACGTGATCAACGCAGGCGAAGTGGTGAAGCTGTCCGACCTTTCCGAAATGATCCTTACGGGGCTGAAATCCGAACAGATGATGGACAAAGATGCCATCATCACGTTCTCCTCTAGCGGCATCGTTTTTAAAGAATTGATCATTCCCAAAGCAAAGGGCGACCAGTTCCTGGGCATGGTTCAAAACCGGATGAACACCGAAATGGGGCTGTCCCAAAGCTACAGCATCTCCTATACCATCGTCGGCGACGCGGGCGCGCAGAATCCGGGCAGCGTCAAGGTTCTGGCAATCGCTTGTCCGTCGGTGATCATCGACAGCTACCGGAAGCTTTTTAACGTCATCGGCATCGCCCTGCGCTCGGTCAACATCAGCTGTAATTCGATTTCCCGCGTGATCAGCGCCGACAAATCCAATCTCGAAAAAATGCCCCTGCTGGTCATCCAGATCAGCTCCGATATGCTCGGACTCGTTCTGTTTGAAGAAGGACAGATGGCGTTCGCGCGGTACGAACCGATTTCTGAGGACGACTACGGCACGCCGGATTACATAAACGAAGCAATCAGCGAAAATATTTTCCGTATGACCCAGTTTAACAAGTCAAGAGGCGGAGCGGGCATCGGCAATGTCATCGTCTACGGCGAAATCTCCGACTACATCAAGCTTGCCGACTTGCTGGAGGGCATGGAGATCCGTGCCTCAATCCTCAGCCTCCCCCAGCAGATCAGCGGTTATGAAAACTTTGAGTTCACCATTTTCGCGAACGCCATCGGCGCACTGTATAAACGCAATAAGCTCACCGAGCGAATCAACTTCCTCGAAGTGGATATTTCCACTGGGCGCACCGGCGGCGGAATGAACGGCTTTATGACAGCTGCACTGCTTGCGGCACTCATTTCTCTCGGCGTCGTTGCAGGTGCGGGCTTTTTGGTTAAGTATCTCGACAGCAATGTCAAGGACGACATTAAAGATACTAAAAAAACAATCGTCCAATATCAGAAAGATATCAATGACAACAATGATCTTCAGGTAAAGCTTGACCGGATTGACAATTATACCAAAAAAGTAGATCAAGCCAAAGCCAACATCGATACGCTGCCCCTGATGACCAACAAGCTCTTTGACAACATCGATAAGGGCATCAAAGCACTCGAAACCGGCAAGCTCTCTTATACATCGGTTCGTTTTGACCTCCTCAGCGGAAGCGTAACGGTCGCCGGCATCACCTGCGACAAGGACAGCGTTCCGACTGAGTTTGCAAAAGCGCTCGACGATACCGGCTTCTTTGAAAAAGTACCATATAACGGGTATGTCATCAGCGAAGACGGCGTTGTGACGATGAACGATCTGACCATGATTCTGAAAGGAGAGGTAACCGATGAAGCTGACTAAAAGAGACCGCACCCTCCTGCTCATCGTCATCGTCGGCGTGATGCTTGCCGTGGGATATATGATGTTTGTTTCACCGGCAATCAAAGCCTATAAAGCTTCCCAGAAATCGTACGATTCCGAACAAACGCAAAAAGCCGAACTTGAGAGCCAGGTGAATGCCGGCGCGAATTTAAAAAACGACGTCAACGACGCTTATCAGAATGCACTCAATGAAGTCAAGTCTTTCTACCCGCTTATGGAAAGCTATGAAGTGGATGGCTTGATCAAGGATCTGTTCCAGAGAGCAAGCAAGGATTCCACCCTTACCATTGCCAACAACATCGAGATTTCTGATATCGCCGTAGCGGCAGTGCCGGTGTATTTGTCCGGCAACGCGGTGATTGAAATCCCGCTCGAATCCGACGCGGATATCGCCGACGATTCTTCGAAAGCGGATTCCTCAACCGCCGACAGCGCGAGCAGCAAAAAAGATACCAAGGACAAAGAAGATGAGGAATTAATGCTTGCTTGCTATACCATTACAGTAGGCTATACCGGCTCTTATGAGGAAGTCATTAATTTTGCGACAAACCTGACCACAAAGACCGAACAGAGCCTGATCCTGACCAACATCACTATCAACGAAATCAACAGCACCGATGCACAATCAAGCGATGAGGTCAACGGAGCAATGACATTTACGCTCTATATGATCCCGCAGATTAAAAATCCGGGAGTTTCCTAAATCAACCAATGAAGCCTTTCGAGGGCTTCATTTGGGCTGCTTTAATTAAAAAATTTACGAAATTTCGCGCATTCATCCGACACCCACAAACCGGTCAGAACAACATTTGCGCTTCCGCATTCGACGGGAGCATATCAAAGAAAGGATGGTCACTATGCGTAAGTTGCGCGGGGCTATGAAATGCAATGAAAACGGCACGGTTCTGTTGTCCGTTATCATTGTAACAACCGTCATGATGATCCTGATTACTGCTGTCATGACCTTTGTCGGGCAGACATCCCAAAAGTCAATCAGCAATTATTCCGGTAACCAAGCATACTATATTGCCTCATCCAGCCTGAAAACGTTCATCGATTACATCGACGACAACAATGTTGAAATCAGCAGCATTGCCACAAACGCCGGCGTGAGCGGTAACGTACTCATCAACGGAAGCAGCAAAATCAACGGTGCCGGAAGCTGCACCATCAGCGTCGGCTATGCAAACGGACGCAGTGACCTGATTGTTGCAAGAGCAGCCGCTACCTATGCCGGACAGCATTACGAGCAGGTTGCGTATTTTGACGTTGTCACCACCAGCACGAGCCGGAAAATGAGCAACGCCATTGAGTCAAACAAAGGCGTGTCTACCAACTTGTCCTTAAGCGCGGTTGGTGACACAGTGGCTGACTCCACCAATTTTACCAATAAAACACTTTCCTTCAGCAACCAGTCTGTCATTTACGGTTCGCTGCGCAACATCGGCAATATCCTGATGGATACGCAGCCCACACTCGGCGCAGATGTCAAGCCGAACACACGTACAGTCATTACTTCAACAGAGTCCATCATTGTTAAAAACCCGACGATCTCGATCAGTGACCCGACCATTGTAACCGGAAACGATGCCACCACACAGGTTGGCACAATCGCGTGCGGTAAGTATTTCGTATCAAAAGGAAATACAACGCTCGGTTCGGACTCTTATGTTACCAGCGGCACGCTGACGTATAATACCAAACCGACTGATGTGTTCTGCACCATCGCATATTTAGGCAGCGCAAGCACCGGTGATGACGCAATGACAGACGCGAATATCAAAAACTCCGTCACCGAGCAGGCTGGTACGAACTATGTACAATACGGCAACTTGTACTGCTATAAAACCGGAAAAACGGGCTCGGTAAACGAAGGCTCGCTCATCTGCGGCAGCGGTAATAATACCTACACTCCTAAAATCTACGGTGATGTTTATGTGGAAGGAAATATTTGGTCGAGGCTGAACAATAGCGGACTGACGATTTACGGAAATCTGTATATCACAAGGGATTTTACCATCAACATCAACGGCGCGAAAAGAGTCGCGTTGGTTACTTATAAAGGTGTTGTGCCGAGAGTAATCTGTGATACATCCTCGCTGAATGCCGCTCAGCTCTTGGCACTTTCTGCCCAAGTTTCGGCGAATATCACCATTAACGGCGCAGCCGCGACACTTACTCCTGCCTCTGCAACGGTTGGTCAATTCGTAAAAGTCGGACGCGCACTGATGCCAACAGTAGATATTCCTGCCTCCACCTTCACCTACGAATCGGTTGAGAACATTCTCGGAAATGTCAATGGCGTCAGCAACGGCGACGCCACGTTTAAAAACTATACAACAGAAAAATCAACCATTAAAGCAAATCTGATTACTGCGAAAACGACTGTTACCGCGATTGATTCCGCTTACCGCAGCGACTTTAAGTATTACACCAAAGAGAGCTGCTATCTGAATCTTTCCGGAGACGGCAATGTATTTGTTGACGTGGATGCTGCGGGCAAGGATATCATTCTGCTGCTTCCGGATAGCCTGAATCTGCAAAACGGCAAGAATAACATCATTGTCAAAAACACCAGCGGCGCACATTTCTGTTACCTCATTACGGATAAAGCCACCAGCACCGCTGTTCCGACCATCAATATTAACCAGTGCCAAATCATGAGTTATGACACCTACAAGAATTTTACCAAACTGAAAAACGGAACGATGGCCATATACAGCGGCGCTTATTGCGACGACGCGACAAAAACACAAGTTAACGCCTACAACGCATACACTGTCGGCAGCACAACCTATTACGGCGATGTATACACGCCGCCCTTGTCGAGAATCGTTATGATGTTCCACAGCGGTTCAAAGGTTACGGTTCAAAACAGCGGCGTTCTGATCGAAGCATTGCTGTACGGTCCGTCTGCTTCCATCAATTTCGCCAGCGCAACGGATATGTATGCGGCGCTGACCATCGATACAACAAACAAGAAAGTCGCTTCAAAAGCTAAAATGACCGTCGGGCTTGTCGGTGCATCCATCTTCGGCGATTATACATTCTCCGACGGCAAAGCAATCTTGTATAATGAACCCGCACCCGATTCCATCATTCAAGTCGTTAACGGCGGCGGCTCAAGATCCGTTTCAACCTTTGACCACTACGAAATGCGCTGACCGAGGTGATTTTTATGAAACATAAACGTATCAAAAACCTGCGCGGCATGACGCTCATTGAAGTGATGGTTGGACTGACCGTGTTCACCATCGCTATTACGGGCATTGTTTCCATCATGTGTACAATGACCAATGCCTCGCTTCGCTACAAGCTGCGGGATCAGGAAGTCGATGCGCAAAAACAAAAGATCGAGCAGAACATCGACCAGCAAACCCTGACCGATACGAGCGGTAATGCCGTCGTGCAGAAGGACGGCGCGGACAATACCTATACCTTCTCGTTCCCGACGTCAAGTCCGCTGGCGGGCATTTTTAAGAACACGGATAAGAACACCACCGTTTACGGCTATCAAGCGGTGATGACACCGGCAAGCGCATATGCCGCCGGCATTGATGCGAAATTCCTGCCCCAGCTCACACTGCGGTTCTTCACAAATTTCAGCAAAACGATCCCCGGCGATTTTGTCCCCGGAACGCCCAATCCCGCGCGTAAAATCATCATCTCCAACCAGACCGACAGAGTTGCGACCATCACCGTCACCTGTACAAACAACGGTTTGGTATCATATGACTCCGGCGTAGCCGCAACCTCAATTGCAGCCGCAACCTCAATCAATCTCGTGATCCCCCGCAGGAGCGCGATGGCATGTGGCATAACGCCCGGAACAAGCGGTTATCAGATTTCGCTGACAGACACCGCGACAACCGGCATCAATTTTGCAACGACAACGTACTACGATTCAAACTTCACCGCGAACATCTTGAATTTAAGACTTGCGGCATCGGGAACGTCGTTCGCCTTTACCATTACTTAACAAAGGAGGCTTGCCTGTGTTCAAGCAAAAAAAATTGCAGCAAGGTTTTACACTGGTTGAGCTAATTGTTGTGATGGCAATTGTCGCGGTCTTTTTCGGAACAATCTGGAACTTCATGAAACCGACTGCGCGGATGTATAGTCAGAGCAATGAGTATATGAACAGCGAAAGCATTGTCATGAACATCCAGCAGACCATCGACTCCGAGCTGCGCTATGCAACCAATGCACTTGTCCTGACAAATTATTCCGGAAAGCCTTCGGAGCTAAAAATTGATTCCAAGCTATACAACGCCTGCCTTGTCATCGACCAGACCACGAGGCGCGGGGATCAACACTCCGACTCGTATAAAATCGGCGCAAACGGTACGATGTACAAATACAAGTATTCCTCCGGCGGCTACGGCGATAAGATCACATTATTCCCGGACGATTACCTCGGCACAGAGTCCTATCGCTTTAGCGTAACGAATACGTCTAGGGTAAGCGCCGGCAGAACCTTCTTCTCCCTTCAGGTCGGTGTATCTTCTTTTGACAACGCATACGTCAACGGCGAAGCAACGACGCCGGAGAATAACCCCGATACAGAAGTCTTTGAATACAGCGCGAGTGTGAGCATGGATAACATCAATGCTCTCACCAGCCGGAATATGGAGTATCATGACTGTGTGACGGAAGCGGCAACCATTTATAACTCCTATCCCTCACAAGTCGGCGAAAAGGGCACCTATACCTATATTTTCTATAAAAAAGTGAACCTCGGCGCGGTGGATTCTGAAACCAAGCTGTATAATGTTTACTTCCGTAACGCGGATTTAACGACGATTTATGAAACGCAAACGGGCGTGCCGGAGTACAACGAGGCGGTTCCGCCCTCACCCGCGCCGGTCAAAGCCGCAGATGCAACTTATATCTATGTGTTCAAAGAATGGCAGCCGACAGTCAGCGGTGTTGATCTTTCAAGCCTCACCGGCGGCACTACGGAAATTTACGTCAATCCCGTCTTTACCCCGCTGCGAAAAGACTCGCTGAAATACGATGTAAAATACTGGTATTCTATCAATGACGCCACACCTGCGCACACTATCACACCGCAGCCGTATTACGGCGTGGATGTGACAACCGCCGCGTATACCAGCTGGGGCGCAACACAGCTTCCAACGCCTGCATCCTGCAACCTCAGCGGTACAGACTGGACAGCCGAATGGGCGCTGTATAACGGATCGAGCTCGCTGAACTTCCTGACGGATAATCTCAACTACTACGTGCGGTTCGCAAAGCAGCATACAGTCAAGTTCTATGCCTCGGAAACGGATACGACTCCAATGACCACATCAACTGCCTATGAATACCGTGTCTTAAAACCCGGGTCAGTCACGGACACCATTTTAGATACAACGGATTCGATTGTTCCGCCCTCTCTGCCGGACGGAAAAACAAAATGGTACATCAAATCAGGCAGCACCTTGTCACTGCTCAAAACGCAGAACGTGAACAAAATCACCGATGACATGGTTTTGGTTGCCCGTTGACCCTAAAAAACACAAAGAAAACTGCACCAATCGCCATTTCGCTTTTGGTGCAGCTTTCCCTTGCTTGCTGTGCGTCAGCCCCTGCCGATGAAGTGTAAGTACCAAGCCACAAGCTCGTTGCCGTAAAGTGCCGCAGTGCCAAGTCCGAGCGACAGGAACGGCCCGAACGCAAACTTTGAATCGCCGGTTCTGTGCTTGAGGATCATACCGACCACCGAAGCGCTGACCAAACCGATGAGAAATGCCGCGAGGGAGGACTTCCACCCGATAAAAAATCCGCCCGCCGCCATTAAGTACACATCGCCAATCCCCATCGCACGTTCCCGCGAAGCGATCACGATAATCAGGAGAATGACGCTGACTGCGAAAAAGCCGATGATTTGTTCAAGCAGTGCGGGTGTCACCGATTTTTCCGAAAGGAATCGCTCGGCGATGCCAAGCAGCAGGATGAAAATCACCACCGGCACGCTGATGAGCTGGGTGTCCCAATCCATGAAAAACACCACAACCAGCGCCGACAGGAGCAGGCAAACCAGTATCGCATGGATCGGAAATTCGAAAAAGTCAATTCGCAGCATCACCCCGACCCATATTAAACCGTTGAGCAGCTCCACGAGCATATACCGTGCGGGGATTTTTTCGCCGCAGTCACGGCATTTTCCGCGCAGAAGAATCCAGCTCAGCACCGGTATCAGATCGCGCCGGCGGATTTTTGTCCCGCATTTCATACAGTGCGAACCGGTTGTCACAATGCTTTCCTCCAATGGTAGGCGGTAAATGCAGACATTCAAAAAGCTCCCCACCGCAATGCCGGACACAAAAATAAAACAGAACCAAAGTATGTAATAACTCCAAATCATGCGTGTACGACCTTTCCTTGCGCAGCGTGCTGCGCGTATTTTTGTCAATGTAATCATACCATATCCGGACGCGTTGTACAAGAGCGAAAAAATATTTTCCCGACAAATCCGGAGGATATAAAAAATAACCGACCAAGTGCGAGGACAAGAAAGAGGATGATGAACCGTGAAGAACGGACCGATCGGGCAGTACCTGATTGAAAAAAATCTCATTACCGAAGAACAGCTGCAGAAAATACTTGAGCGGCAAAAAGAGCAGAAGGGCAGACTGTTCGGCGACGTGATCGTCGAAATGGGCTATGTGTCGGACGAACAGTTTGCCATTGTGCTCGCCGAACGGCTCAACGTTCCCTATGTGGATCTGAGAAGTGTTGAATTTGACATGGAAATCGTTCGGAAAATTCCCGAAGCGCTGGCACGTAAATACAACCTCGTCGCGATCAGTGTCATGGGAAAGCGCATTACCGTCGCCACAAATGACCCATCCAATTTCTATATCTTTGAGGATGTCCGCGCGGCGACCGGCTGCAACGTCGTACCGGTGCTTGCAACAAAATCCTCAATCAGCAGTATGATCGGTAAGCTCTATTCCGCCGGCGTCATTGACAACGTGGTGGACGACGTGAACAAAGAGCTCGAGGAGGAGGTTGCCGCTCTCGATAGCATCGATCTAACCGGCGACCGCATCGAAAATGCCCCGATCGTTAAGCTTGCGTCCTCCATCATTGAGAACGCCTTCCGAAAGGATGCCACCGACATCCATATCGAGCCGTTTAAAAAATACACCCGCATCCGTGTGCGTATCAACGGTGACCTGACCGAAATGATGGAGTCCATTTCGCCGGCAATCCATACGCCGCTGATCACGCGCTTTAAAATCGTCAGCGGCATGAACATCGCCGAAAAGCGTGTTCCGCAGGACGGACGTTTTTCCCAGGATGTGGACGGAACACACCTTGACCTGCGTGTGTCCAACCTGCCGACGGTTTATGGCGAAAAAGTCGTAATCCGTATCCTTTCCACCGGCGATGTGTCGGTCAGAAAAATCACCGACCTCGGCATGAACGCTTACAACTATATAAAATTTGCCGATATGCTGAAAGTTCCGCAGGGCGTAATGCTCGTCACGGGACCGACCGGTTCCGGTAAAACCACCACGCTCTATGCGGCGCTCGGTGAGCTTGCAAAGCCGGATGTCAACGTCATCACTGTCGAGGACCCTGTCGAGAAAGCCGTTGACGGCATCAACCAGTGCCAGGTGAACGTGAAGGCGGGCATGACCTTTGCCGCCGCGCTCCGCTCGATTCTGCGTCAGGACCCCGACATCGTCATGATCGGAGAAATGCGCGACCAGGAAACCGCCGAGATCGCAATCCGTGCCGCAATCACCGGACACTTGGTGCTCTCAACCCTGCATACCAACGACGCGGCATCCACAATTACACGTCTGGTGGACATGGGTGTGCCGGCGTACATGGTTGCGACTTCGCTCATCGGCATCGTGGCTCAGCGTCTGGCAAAGGTGCTTTGTAACAATTGTAAAAAACCGCGTATGTCAACCCCGGCGGAAGACGAGCTGATGGGCATTTCCTCCGGTATCATAATCTACGATGCCTGCGGCTGCGAACAATGCAACAACACCGGCTACCGCGGCAGAACCGCCATCCACGAGATTCTGCTCGCGACACCGGCAATGACCTCGCTCATCGCCAGCGGTGCGAAATCCGATGCCATCGAAGCCCTTGCCAAAGAGGAAGGCACAAAGCTTCTGCGTGACAACGTGTCCGAGCTTGTCCAGAACGGCAGATCGACCATGGCTGAGCTGATCCGTGTGACCTATGCGGTGTAACGCTTACACAGCGTGCGTTTTACCGGCGCGAACCGGTTTTTCTGATAGAAAAGAAAGGAATGATGCTCATGTCCATTGATATCGATAAAATTCTCGACGAGGCGCGCGCGCTGGGATGCTCCGACCTGCATTTCACCGTGTCCATCCAGCCCATTGTACGTCAGGGAGGAAGTCTGCGCAAGCTGTCGTCCTATCCGGAAATCACGGAAATCGACGTGTTGAAGATCTGCGATTCTATGTGCAGCGATGCGCAGAAAAAATCGATCAAGGAACATATCGACACTGACTTTACTTACGTTTCCCGCCGCGGCTTCCGGCACAGAGTCAACGTTTATCGCCAGCGCGGAAACACCGCAGTCGCCATCCGTCTGCTGCGCAACGACATCCCAACGCTCGCGGATCTGAATCTTCCGCCCGTGCTTGCGGATTTTTCCATGCGCCCGAGAGGGCTTGTGCTTGTCACCGGACCGACCGGCTCGGGCAAATCCACAACCCTTGCCGCGATGATTGACCACATTAACATCAACAAATCCGTCCACATTATCACCGTCGAAGACCCGATCGAGTATATGCACGGTCATAAGCGCTGCATGGTCAACCAGCGTGAGATCGGTCAGGATGTACCGAGCTTTTCGCTGGCTTTGCGCGCCGCGCTGCGTGAAGACCCAGATATCATCCTCGTCGGAGAAATGCGCGACTACGAAACCGTCGAAGCGGCGATCACCGCCGCGGAAACCGGACACCTCGTCATGTCCACCCTGCACACCACCGACGCGGCTTCCACCATCGACCGTATCATCGACGTGTTCCCCGCCCACCAGCAGCACCAGATCCGCACCCAGCTCGCTTCCGTCCTAGTCGGCATCTGTACCCAGACGCTCTGCCCGACGCTCGACAACTTAAAGCGTGTGGCTTGCTGTGAGATTCTCAACGCCACCGACTCCGTGCGCGCCATGATCCGCGACGACAAGGTGCATCTCATCAGCTCGGCAATGCAGACCGGAAAGCAGTACGGTATGCAGACTCTCGATCAGGAGCTCGCACGCCTTGTCAAGGAACAGGTGATATCGCTTGACACCGCTTATGACCGTTGCCTGAGCGCACAGGAGCTTAGACGGCATCTCGCATCGGCGATGTGACAGAACAAGCGAAATGATAAAGAAATTAACAAAACACGGTAAATTTCGAAGATGAGTCAAAAATTTTAACATTTGAAAATTTTCGGACATTCAGAAATATTTATTTGTGCAAAACGCTATAAAATAGTTTGATTCACAAGGAGCAAATAGCAAAAAGGCAAAATTAGTTACAGGGCGGTTACAATAAAGGAAATGCGATTGACAATTAAAGCCTGAAGGATTATAATAAAAGCGTGGACAGAAGAGCCAAACAACACGCACTTCGTTCATAAAAATATCATAATTTTCTGAAAAGATGCTCGCGGAAACACCGCAGCGCTTTTATAATCAATTATTATGGAGGGATTTCTGTTATGAAGAAGTCAACAAAAAAAGGTTTCACCCTCATCGAACTGATTGTGGTTATCGCAATCATTGGTATCTTGGCAGCACTGCTGATCCCCAACCTCATCCAGTACATCACCAACGCTAAAATCGACACCGCAAACGCAGGTGCAAAATCAATCTACAACAATGCCAAGGACTTCTGCGCAGGACAGCTGGCAAAAGATCAGGAAGTAGACGCGGATACTTATTATTACGCAGCTGCTGGTGTGACAGCTGGTTATGACGCAACTGACGTTCTCAGCTCAATCCAGGCTCTCGTTGACGAAAACTCAACGGATATTTACTGGAAAGTAACAATTGCCGATGGCAGTGTTCCGACCTGTACGCTCTATTCAAAAGGCGAAGATAGTCTTTATGTAGGCAGCTATCCTGTGGTTGCAGACGGCAAATCAGATGACTCTATTGCCAATCTTACTCCGTCTACTACGGATAAAGCAAACGCATAATAACCAGTCACGCTATCAATCAAACAATGAAAACCCGTCCGTCTGGACGGGTTTTTTGTGTATCCCCGTAAAAAGACAGGGTTGCAAAATCAGCGGAAATGGTTTATAATCAAGATAGATCAAAAAGCGGAGGTGCGCGATGAAGAATCTCAAATGGAAAGCGACGGCTTTTACGGCGGCTGTGCCGGCGGTGTCGGCGATCCTGGCGCTGGCGGTCACAAGGCATCCGAAAAAAACCAAGAGTAAAAAATCTTACACGACTCGTTTTTCTGGAAATTATAAGAAAATCCACGCCGCAGCAAGGGCAGTGACCGAGCAGCTGGCGAAAAAACAAGTCAGCAAACAAGTCGATGCCGTGCGCGCCGCACACGAAGAAGAAAAAGCTTCCGCCATCACCATCGAGGAAGCTGAGCTGATCAAGCTTTGACGCGGAGGGAACGATGAAACGATACATCCTCGCATACCGCGCGTATCTGCGCGCACAGCTTGCGCGGGAGGACTGCGACGCGCAGGTACTGCTCGAGAATCACCTCAGGCAAACCGCCTTTATCCAGCATGAGCGGCTCGCGCACCTGATCATCCTTGTGCTGTTCGCGCTGACGACCGCGGGCTGTGCGGTGGCTGCGGCGCTCAGCGCACTGGCGGGGCTTTACGTCCTTACCGCGGCGCTACTGTGCCTGCTTGCGCCCTACATCGCGCACTATTATTTTCTCGAAAACCAAACGCAGGCATTGTACCGCGACTATAACACGCTGATGAACCGGCTCGGGAAATCAGATTTCACCGGCTGCGAAAAAAAGGATGTACAGTAAATGACCGAATCACAAACGCCGCGCACTGTCTGGAAAGGCAGCGCGCTGCTTGCACCCGTGCCGCCGGCGCTCGTGACCTGCGGCAGCATGGAAAACCCCAACATACTCACCGTCGCGTGGACGGGGATTCTCTGCACCATTCCGCCGAAAACCTATATCTCCCTGCGGCCGGAGCGCTTTTCCTACCCGCTGATCGAGCAGACGGGTGCGTTCGTGATCAATCTGCCGACCGTTGGGCTGCTCAAAGCGGTGGATTTCTGCGGTGTGCGTTCCGGACGGGATACGGACAAGCTGAAAACGCTCGGTCTTAGCGTGTCACTTGCGTCGTCGGTGGAAGCGCCCATTCTCGACAGCGCGCCGGTGAGTCTGGAGTGCGTCGTCACCGACAAGCTTTCGCTGGGCTCACACACGATGTTTCTCGCGGACATCGCGGCGGTCAGCGTGCAGAGCCGCCTACTCAACGCCGCCGGAAAGCTGGAGCTTGACAAAGCGCAGCTGCTTGCCTATGCCCACGGCGCGTATTTTGCACTGGGGGAACAGCTCGGCACCTTCGGATTTTCGGTAAAAAAGTCTGCGCGCAAGCGAAAAAAATAACCCGCCCTTATCTTTTTCGGCATAGCCGCCGCGGGAATTCCATATACTAGAATCCCGGGGCGGTTCAAAGTGTAAAGGCGAAAAGCTTGACAGGCTAGTCCGATTTCAAACGGAATTTACATGAAAAAAACCGCCATTTTGCGCGGTTTTCTTTTTTAGTAAAGGCATAGAGCTTTACAGGCATTTCGGAACGGAGGGACAATCCATGCGGTTTTACAATCCATTTGTGCCGTTGATCGCGCAGGCGTGGTTTAAAAACACCCACGTTTTCCTGTGCGAACAGGCGTTGGAACTGCTCAAAAGCGACGGCTTCCCGCAGGCCTACCGTTTTTATGAACCCAACGCGGCATCGCTGTACCGCGGCGCGACCGATCCGGATGTGCTGGGCGATCCGGACAGCGGCGCGGGGATACATTATTACTGCGCGCGCCGCAATCCCGCCGGCGGGCGTTTTCGCCCCAAAAAGCCGACGGCGGGTTATTACAAGAACCGCTTCGGCAGTTTTGCCAAAAGCGCCGGCACGATGCTGGAGGAAAATTACACCGCCGCGCTTTCGTTTTTCAAAAGCGGTAAGCCCGAACGCGGCGCGTATTTTGCCGGGCGCGCGGCGCATTTTCTGTGCGATGCAGGCTGCACGGCGCATTCCGCTGGCATCGGTTACGCCGCAAAGGCGACCAACCCGCACTTCGCTTACGAGCGCTACGCGGAGGAGCATTTCGAGCCGTTTGCAGGGCGGGTGCGCGGGATCGGTGCAGCTTGCACGGTGCAGGAGGACAGCTGTTCGCCGCTGCCGATGGCGAATGCGCTCGCGGAAGCGTCGTCGTGTTTCGGCGCGGATGTGCTGAGCCGTGACCCCGCGCGGTTTGCGCGCGTTCTGGAAGCCGGCTTGCCTGCGGCGGTGCGCGCCACGGCACGGATGCTGTTAAAGCTCTACCGTGCGTCCGTTCGGGCGGAGAGCACGGATTGTGTTCCGGACGGTGTGGAATTTGTGCTGTTCGGGGCGCGGAACAGCTGCGCGTTGTCGCTGGACGCGGACGGCGATGTGGTTTGCGCCACGCGGCAAAACCGCGCCGAAGCCATGCGCCTGACCGCGCACCTGCGCGCAGACGGCAGCTACACGCTCGAAAGCGAGCTGGCC
This sequence comes from Oscillospiraceae bacterium, assembly GCA_047602575.1. Lineage (GTDB taxonomy): Bacteria > Bacillota > Clostridia > Oscillospirales > Ruminococcaceae > UBA1366. Next base: position 604,594 of record JASGGY010000003.1, on the reverse strand, counting down.
GCGCTGTCTGCGGACTTTTTCGGGCGGCTCACGGCGGGCGGGCATCCGGCGCGCTTCCGTTTCACCGCGCGCGGTGCGGGCATATTCCGACTGTCGCTGTCGCCGCGCTTCAAACGTGTGCTGCAAGACTACCCTGTCCCGCATTTTGTGCGCTTCCAACCCGAAAATGATGGTCAGAACTGGAAGCTGGGGCGAATATAACCTTCGTCAGAGGGGTTCACCCGCACGCGCCAGCAATGACACGCCGGGAATCCATTGTTTTCTGGGTAATACCTATGCTATTTTAAGCGGGTTGAATCGGTTTTCATTTTGCGAATTTACAGATTGTGATGTAAGTTATCTTCTGCCTAAAGCTGCCGGTTTCAAAGACCGGCAGTTTTTTATTTACAGAAGCGAATGTATTTTTTCTCAAATCAATTGTATGAATGTATAACAATTCCCGCTTCCGGCTTGACAAATCCGCATTTTTCTGGTATAATAATAAAAAGAGCATTCACAATCAAATATTTATTCAAACATACTGCGCAACAACGCATAATTATACGCCCGCACGAATCCAACCGGAAGGAGTGCCAATGAATCAAACCGTCCTGCGCCAGTTAAAAGAAGCAGCCCTGTCGGTGCTGCCGCTCTGCGTGATCATTTTCGCGCTGCACATGACGCTTGTCCCCATCCCGAACGGAACGCTCGCGCTGTTTGTGCCGAGCATTTTCCTGCTGCTGTTCGGGATGCTGGTGTTTTCTGCGGGTGCGGAAATGTCCATGATCCCCATCGGAGAAGCCATCGGCGCGGAGCTGACCCGCTCCCGCAAGCTCTGGCTGATCATCGGTGCGGGCTTTTTCCTTGGCATCATCGTCACGGTCGCGGAACCGGATTTGCAGGTTCTGACCAATCAGGTTCCCGCCCTGCCGAATATGACGCTTGTCGCGGCGGTCGCGGCGGGGGTGGGCGTGTTCCTTGTCATCGCGCTGCTGCGCATTATTTTTCAGCTGTCGCTGGCGCTGATTTTCGTGCTTTCCTACGGACTGGTTTTTATTGCTGCCGCGGTGTTCGCACCGGATTTTCTGGCGGTGGCGTTCGACTCCGGCGGCGTGACGACCGGACCGATCACCGTGCCGTTCATCCTCTCAATGGGCATCGGTATTTCCGCCATCCGCGGCAGCCGCAGCGCGGAGGAGGACAGCTTCGGTATCTGTGCACTTTGCTCGATCGGACCGGTCATCGCGATTCTCATCGTCGGTATTTTTTTCAATTCTGCAGAAACCGGCTACGCCTTTGAAGCGCCGGAGGCCGCGCACAGCATCAGCGACGTCGTCCGGCTTTACGGCGCGGGGCTGGCAAAATCGTTCAAGGACGTGCTGAGCGTGCTGCTGCCGATTGTGGTGATTTTCCTGCTGCTTCAGGTTCTGCGGCTGAAATTATCGCGTACCTCGCTTGTGCGCATCGTCGTGGGGCTGGTCTATACCCTCGTGGGCATCACACTGTTCTTGACCGGCATCAACATCGGCTTTCTCCCCACGGGAACCTACCTCGGCGAAACCCTCGCTGCGCGCTCCGATCACTGGATTCTGATCCCACTCAGCGGTCTGATCGGCTTCTTTGTGGTTTATGCCGAGCCGGCGGTGCACGTTTTAAACAAGCAGGTCGAGGAAATCACGGGCGGCGCGATTTCGCGGAAAATGATGATGTTCGGTCTGTCGTTCGGCGTAGGCATGGGGCTGGTTTTATCTGTGGTGCGGATTTTTACGGGAATCAGCCTGTGGTATTTCGTCGTGCCGGGCTATGCGATTGCGCTTGTGCTGATGAAATTTTCGCCGAAAATTTTTACCGCCATCGCCTTTGACTCCGGCGGCGTGGCTGCGGGAACCATGACCGCGGCGTTCATTCTGCCCTTTGCCATCGGCGTCTGCAATGCTGTGGGCGGCAATGTCATGACCGACGCATTCGGAATTATTTCTATGGTTGCGATGATGCCGCTGATCACGATTCAGGCGCTGGGCGCTTTATACAACCGCAAGCTGAAAAAGAACGCCGCCCTCGAAGCCGCGCAGGGCGACCTCTATTCCGAGGAAGTTCTGCTCGAATCCCTTTTGGGCTTGCAATCCGACGAGAAAAGTGTTATCATCAATTATAGTATTTTAAGTGCCGAAGAACCCCCGCCGCCCGCGCAGACGGACAGCGAGCCGGATTGATTTATTGAAAGGAACGTGCCATCATGTTCAGCGACCAGTCACAATGCACGGCGCTCGCGCTGGTGGTCACGGTGATGAACCGGGGCGGGAGCGAACGCTTAGCGGAGGTTTTTGTGCGCAACAAAATCCCGTTCGCCTACCTCGTCCATGGGAAGGGTACGGCAAGCACGACGATTTTGTCCTATCTGGGTCTGGGCGAAACCGAAAAGGACGTGGTGTTCGCCGTTATGCCCCAGCGTATGTCCGAGCTGGTGCTCGAGGAAGCCAGCCATCCCGAGCGTCTGGGCATGCCGGGGAAGGGGATTGCATTCTCGATGCCGATCAACGCGCTTTCCTACGTCCACGGTCAGCGCAAGCTCAAAGCGCAGATCTGCGACAACGATGATTTTGAAGGAGGTTTTCCCATGAAGCCGGCGGACGGATACGATCTGATCATCGCCATCACCAACCAAGGCTACGCCGAGGAGGTCATGGAGGCGGCAAAGCGCAGCGGTGCTTCGGGCGGCACAATCCTCCATGCACGCGGTCTGGGGCTGAAGGACGCGGAAAAATTTTTTGGCATTTCCCTCCAGTCCGAAAAAGAAATGGTCATGATGGTGGTCAAAAGTGCCGCGCGCGCGAAAATTGAGGAAGCCATCATAGACGGTCAGGGCAAAAAAACCGAAGCCATGACAATCGTCTTTTCCGTGCCGGTCAACGGCATTGCGGGGATTGCCTCCCTGCTGCCAAAGCCGGAGGAACAGCCGGAATTGTAATAAATGAGATAAAACTTAGTCAGAGGGCGTTGCCCTCCGACACCTCCCACCAAAGGGTACAAGTACCCTTTGGAAACCCATTGTTTTTGCGATAATCATGTGCTTTTCTTATCCAATTTGTGCTTTCGTTGTTGTTTTGTGATTCTATTAGGTCGCTCGAGAAATGAGTATATTTTATCTTCAGTTTGAAAAATCCTGTCCCTTTGCGGGGCAGGATTTTTTCGTTTATCTGTTGCGCTGATTTTTCGGGTAAGCCTTTTTTCGTCCGTTAAGCCCATAAGATAGTCAACGCTTGTGTCGAAGAGCCGAGCAAGCCCATTCAATGTTTCCGCTGTCAGACGAATCGTACCGACTTCATACTGCGAATATGTATTCTGTGCAATCTGAAGATATGCTGCCACATCCTTTTGCAAAAGACCATTTTCAACACGCATGCGGCGAATTCTTTCATAAGTCATTTTCATCACCTCCAAATTATAAGATAGCATAAATGAAACAAAAATCGGGGATATAAACCAAAATGGTATATAGAAAAAAGAAGCAAACAATATACAGCTTAATCGCCCCCCGTTACATATGCTTAATCCTATTATCGCATATTCAAAACAAAAGTGTGTGTTTTAACCTGAATCAGGTTAAAACGCTCTAATGCCGTAATTGAGAGTTACATAAAACTTCAAGTCACATCAAATTCTATGAGTAATACAGATAATAAAATCAACAACAACGGGTTTCCAAAGGGTCAATTGACCCTTTGGTGAGGGGTGTCGGGGGGCAACGCCCCCTGACTAAGTCCGCAGTTTTTTATTGAAATGTTATAAACCCACAAAAAACGGGCATAATATTTCCAAAAAAACGCGGCGGGATGCCGGGAAAGAATGATACGATGACCGAGAAAACCAGACAGTACCGCCTTGTGCGGAGCGGGAAGCTGCTCAGGCGCGTCCGCAGGGAATTCCGCGCGCTGCGGGGGGAGTACGCGGCGCGGTTTGCCGCGGAGAGAACCGACGCGCAGAACATGATTTTCGAGAATTTCGGTTTCATTGAAAAAAATGCGCGGGAGCTGCTGCGCTTTGACCGCGACACGGTGCTGACCGTCGGCACAGACGGGCTTCCGGTGTTGGGGGAAGCGGTGTTTGCGGTGTGCCGCGGGGGTGAGCTTCCGGCGGACGAAGCGCTGACCGCCGCGGTGAACGACCTGCGCGGGGCGGTCTATCTGCGCGGGGATGAGCTGGAAGCCGTGCGCTTCTGCCTGCAGTACACGGCGTTTCTGCACCTGTGCGCAGCTTACCGCGAGGACGAGCCGGCGCAGCGCATCGCGGACTGTTTAGGGAGGATGATCAACAGCGCGTCGATCCCGATGCCGGTCCTGATCGCGTCCTGCTGCGAGGCGGAGCAGTTGTTCATGAACGATGAAGTGTATAAAAAAATGGACTATGAATCCCGCCGCCATTACCGTCGGATGCTCTCACGTCTGGCTGCGGCGACGAAAACCGCAGAACCGCTGTGCGCGCGCGAGCTGCTTGACGAGTCCGGCGGCGCGCATTTCGGCGCGCTGCTTATGCGGCTTTACCGCGCGAAATTTCCCGCACCCAAGCCCGCCGCGTACACGTGGCTGCTGACCTGCGTGAGCCTTGCGGTGACGATCTGCGCGGGGATTTTCACAAGAAACCTGTGGATCGTCGTGCCCCTGTTTTTCGTCGTCTGGGAAATTGCGAAGTGCGTTATCGACCTGATTTTGTCCGAACAAACCGAGGAAACCTACCTCCCGCGCTTTTCGCCGGAGTCGGGGGAGGGCGACGAGAACTGCCTAGCCGTCATATCGGCGCTTGTGGACGGGCGCGCCGATGTGGACGCGCTGTGCGAGCATATGCGCGTGCTGCGCCATCGGGAATGCGGCGCAAATGTGCGCATTATGGGGCTTTGCGACTTCAAAGGCGCGCCGGAGCAGCTGCGGCAGGAGGACTTTGAGATTGCCGAATACGCACGCGAAAAAATAGCCCGCCTGAATGAGGAGTATCCGGACAGCTTCATGCTCATCATCCGCGGGCGCAATTTCATCCGCACCCAGAACGAATTCGGTGGCTATGAGCGCAAGCGCGGCGCGATTGTGCAGCTGTGTGCGATGATGCGCGGCAGCGAAGCGGATTTTTTCTGCGAGGTGACTGACCGCGACTTTCTGAAAAGCTGTCGCTGGATCTGCGCGCTGGATTTTGACACCCTCCCGCAGATGGATGCCATCCGCCGCCTGCTTTGCATCGTCCGCCACCCGCTCAACGCCCCCGTCGTGGAAAACGGTGCGGTGACATCCGGCTACGGCATTGTCACCCCGCGCATGGTGTCCCATCTCCGGTGCGCAATCCGTTCGCCGTTTGCGCGTCTGACCGGCGGGCTTGGCTCGACGGGCGCGTATTCCGCAAGCACAAAAAATCTTTACCAGGACGCGTTTTCCTCCGGCATTTTCAGCGGAAAGGGCTTGCTCGACGTGGATGTGTTCAACGCCGTCACCGCAGGCAAATTCCCCGAGGAGCGTATTCTTTCCCACGATATTTTAGAGGGCGAGCTGATGAAAACCTGCTACGCGGGCGACGTGTGCTTTTACGAAAGCTTCCCCGAAGGCTCGCGGGCGTTTTTCCTGCGCCATCACCGCTGGACGCGCGGCGACATCCAGAACCTGCGCTATCTGTTCACCCGCGACCGCGCGTTCTTTGATGCATTCGCGCGCTTCAAGCTCTGGGATAACGCCCGCCGCGCGGCAACACCCGTCCTGCAATTCGCCGCGTTCTTTCTCGCTTTCATCGTACCGACGCGTGAAGCTTGCGCGCTGGCGGCGCTGACGGTGTTTTCGCTTGTGCTGCCGTCGCTGCTACGGTTTTTTCGGGCGCTCGGGGCAAACGGCTTTTCCGTGCTTTCGCGGAAATTCTACGCACCGATTCTTTCTGAAACGACCGAGAGCGTCCTGCAGGGCGGCTGGGCGCTTGTCATGCTGCCGAAATTTGCGCTCACAAGCCTTGCCGCGTCGGTGAAAAGCCTGTGGCGTATGACGATTTCCGGCAAGCACCTGCTCGACTGGACGCCCTCGCACGCAGGGTTTAAAAGCGGTGTCCTGAAGCAATTCGGCGGGCTTGTTCTGCCGGAGCTGTTTGCGTTTGCGCTGCTGTTTTCGCCGTGTGCGTTCGTGCGGTACACCGCCGTCATTTTCACCCTTTCGCTGCCGCTGGTGGTGCTTTCCGAAAGCCTTTACACCCCGCCGCGCAGGGAAAAACTCACCCCCGCCGACCGTGCCCAGCTTAAAAGCCAGCTTACTGACATCGTTCGCTTTTTCAACGAATTCGTCACCGCCGCGGAGAACCATCTCCCGCCCGACAACGTGCAGTTCGCTCCCGTTTACCGCATCGCCCATCGCACCTCGCCCACCAACATCGGGCTTTATCTGCTGACTCTCGTCGCCGCGCATGACTTCTCGCTCATCGACGGCGAAACGCTCGAAGCGCGCCTGAACGCGACCCTGACAACGGTGGAGCAGATGAAAAAGCATCGCGGCAATCTCTATAACTGGTACGAAACCAAAACCCTGCGTGTCTGCGAAAAGCCGTTTCTTTCTGCGGTGGACAGCGGAAATTTCGTCTGCTGTCTGGTATGCCTGCGGGAATGCCTTGACCAGCTGCGCGGTGCGTCCGACGGGATTGCGGATCTCATCACGCGCATACAGCGTCTGATTGAGCAAACCCAGCTTGTCGTTTTCTTTGACCACCGCCGCAAGCTGTTTCACATCGGTCTTGACGAAAACCTCCGCCCGACACCCGCGCACTACGATCTTCTGATGAGCGAATCGCGGATGCTTTCGTATTACGCCGTTGCAGCAAGGCAGGTGCCCTATGAGCATTGGAATCACTTGGGGCGCACCATGTCCACCTATCAGGATTTCGCCGGCGCGATTTCGTTTTCGGGAACCATGTTTGAATTCTTTATGCCGGAGCTTTTCTTGAAAAGCGAAACCGGCTCGCTTTGCTATGAAAGCCTGCGCTTTGCTCTCATGTGCCAGATGGCGCGGGCGGGGGAAGCGGGCGTGCCGTTCGGCATTTCGGAAAGCGGCTATTTCGCCTTTGATGGCGACCTGAACTATCAATACAAAGCGCACGGCGTGCAGCGGGTGGGCTTGCGGCGCGATCTGGACAAGGAGCTGGTGGTGTCGCCGTATTCGACCTATCTCGCGTTGTCCCATGCCGGGCGCGCCGCCGCGGATAATCTGGCGCTGATGAAAAAAACCGGGCTCTACGGCGTTTACGGATTTTATGAAGCGATTGATTTCACCGGCGGACGCTGTCCGGCAAATGGCACAATCGTGAAAAGCTATATGTCCCACCACATGGGCATGAGCGTGCTGGGCATTGCCAACGCGCTGAACAAGGGGCGGTTTTCCGCGGCGTTCATGCGCGACGAACAGATGAATTCCGCCCGAGAGCTGCTGGCGGAAAAGCCCTATACCGGCGGTGTTTATATTGAGGACATCCTGCGCCGCGCACCCAAGCTCCAGCTGGCGGAAGCGCCCGAACCCGCGCAGGGCTTTTCGGAATTCTCTCCGTTTAAACCGCGTGTCCGGCTGCTTTCCAACGGGGAGTATACCCTTGCCGCAGCCGATACGGGCACTGCGTATGCGCTGTGCCGCGGTGGGCTTGTTTACGCGGCGCAGGACAAGCCGCTTGCCAACACGCGCGGGGCGTATTTCGCGGCGGCGGCGGACGGCGAAACCGCAGGGCTTTCCTATCTGCCGGACTTTGTTCACCGCGACGGCGCGTATGTGAATTTCTATGAAAACGCCGTGCGCTACTGCGTGCCGCTGGGCGCGGTGACGGCGGAAATGCAGGTGACGGTGCACGACATCATTCCGGCGGAGCTGCGCGCGTTCCGCTTCCGCAACAACGGCACGGACGATTGCCCAGCGGAGCTGTACGGCTATCTTGAGCCGGTGCTGATGCCCAAAAACGACTTCACCGCCCATCCGGCATTCGCGCGGATGTTCCTTGACGTGGAGTACGACTACGAAGCGCATTTTGTTCTCATCACCAGAACCCCGCGCGCGGGCACGGACAAAAAATACTGCGCGGTGGGCTTTCTCTCCGGCGCAGATCCGGAATTCATGTTCTCGCGCGAACAGGTGCTGCGGGAAACCGGCGGCTTCCTCACGCCCTTTACCGGAAAAGAACACATCCACTCCAGCCTTAATTTCATCCCCGACCCCTGCGTGTTCGTCAAGCGCAACTTCTTTGTCTTAGCCGGGCAGGAGGTCACGGACACCCTGTTCATTGTTTGCGCCGACACAGAAGCCGTGCTGCGTGACCATGTGAAAATGCTGCGCACGGGGCTGTCGGGGCAAGGGCGTGTGCTGAATATGCCGGGGGCTTCCACGCTCACCGGACTGCTGCTGGACAAGATCGCCGCGCACGTGCTGTTCGCTTCGCAGGAAAGCCGCCGCGCCGCCGATGCCGTGACGGAAAACAGCCGCATGGTGTATGAGCTGGGGCGCTTCGGGATCAACCCGACCGAGCCGCTGATCATGCTTGAGCTGCGCGAGGATTACGACCGCCACAAGGCGGAAGCTTATCTCGACGCGCACCGCTTCCTGCGCCTTGCCGCTGTGGAAAGCCAGCTCGTGCTGCTTGCCGAAACGCCGCGCGTGTTTGACGAAATGAAGAATCTGCTCGACGCGCGGAAAAATTCCCATGCGCTGCTGTCCGACCGGCGCTTGTTCCTGTTAAGCGCCGCGCAGACCGATGCGGACACCTGCCGCCTGCTGCGCGCGACCGCCCTTCATTTCTGCGCCGACGACGCGGATCTGCTCGACGACGCGCCGGTGAAATTCACCCCCCTGCGCATCGAGCCGATGAAGCCCGCGTTCTGCGATCCGCAGCTGAAAACCGCTTACGGCGGCTTTTCCGAAAACAGCTTTCTTGTCGGCGAAAAGCCCCCCGCGCCGTGGTGCAACATCCTTGCCTCCGCGCAGTGCGGAACGCTCCTGTCATCGCGTTCGCTCGGCTTCACCTACGCCGTCAACAGCCGTGAAAACAAGCTTACCCCGTGGGAAAACGATCCGCTTTCCGACAACCGGGGCGAGCGGCTTGTCCTGCGCACCAACGGCAGGTATTATGATCTGGTTGACGGTGCGCTGGCGGAATTTTCCCCCGACCGCGCCGTGTATGCCGGCGAAAACGCACTTTTTTCAAGTGTGGTGACGGTCACGGTTTCCGCGACGGGCTTCTGTAAAAAAATCTCCGTCCGCGTCACGCCCAAGGCGAAGCTTGCCGGTGCGCGGCTGGCGTTTTATGCCGAACCGGTGCTGGGTGTTGACCGCGCGCGGCGGCGCTTTCTTGTTCCGCAGGAAACGCAAAATGGCATTTTGTTTTCCCGCCCCGCCGACAGTGACACCAACGGCTGGCTCTGCGTTTCCTGTTCCGCAAAGCCCGATGCCGTGCTGACCGCGGCGGAAGCCTTTTTCTCCGGTAAATGGGACACGCGTTATGCTGGACACAGCGCAGACCCCTGTGCCGCGCTGATTCTCAAACAAGAAGGCGCGCCGCTTTCGAACGGCAAATTTGCTGCGGACTTTTTCTTAAGCTTCGGTAAAACCGCCGATTCCGCCGCCGCCATGCCGGCACTTTATGCCGACCCGCGCAGCCCCGCGGAATATGACATCCGCATCTCGACACCCGACAGCGCGCTCAATCATCTGTTTAACACATGGCTCTGGCATCAGACCTACACCGGGCGGATTCTGGGGCGCACCGGTTTTTACCAATGCTCCGGCGCTTACGGCTTCCGCGACCAGCTGCAGGATGCCTGTGCGGTGCTGCTGAAAAACCCGCAGGCGGCAAAGCGTCACATCCTGCGCTGCTGCACCGCACAGTTCCAGGAGGGCGACGCGCTGCACTGGTGGCATACCTTCCCCGGCGGGAAAAAGCGCGGCGTGCGCACCCGTATTTCCGACGACCTGCTGTTTCTGCCTTACACCCTCGCCGAATATCTCGATAAAACCGGCGATACGGCGATTTTGTCTGTACAAGCCGCGTTTTGCACCGGCATTGAACTGAGCGACGGCGAGAGCGACTGCTTCGGTGAAACGCACAGCACAACCACACGCGTGAGCGTCTACAACCACGCGCGGTATGCCGTCGAGCGGGCTTACCGCACCGGACGGCACGGACTGATTCTCATCGGCGGCGGCGACTGGAACGACAGCTTCAACGAAATCGGCGCAGACGGGAAAGGCGAAAGCGTCTGGCTGAGTATGTTCATGATTCTGGTTTTAAGAAAATTCGCAGTGGTTTGCGAAACGGCAAAATGCCTCGCTCATGCCGACGAGTTCCGCACTTGGGCAGGTTCTTTGGAAAACGCCGTCCAGAAATTCTGCTGGGACAAAAGCTGGTACACCCGCGCCTTTTTTGGCAGCGGGGAGAAGCTTGGCGCGCACGGCTGCGCGGCTTGTGAAATTGACTCCATCTCCCAGAGTTTCGCCGTTCTGGCGGGGCTGAAAAACACCGAACGCAAAAATCTCGCCCTCGATTCCGCTTACAGCAGACTCGTGGACGAGAAAAATGGGATCATTAAGCTTTTTACGCCGCCTTTTACCGGTGAATCGGTTTACGCCGGCTACGTTAACGCCTATCCCGCCGGCATCCGCGAAAACGGCGGACAGTACACCCACGCCGCCGTGTGGCTTGCAGCGGCGTTTCTGGAAGCCGGACGCGCGGACGACGGTTGGCGGCTGGTGAAAATGCTCCTGCCCGCAAGCAAGACCGAAACCATCAAGCACGCGCAGATTTACCGCAACGAGCCGTACTTTGTTTCCGCGGATATTTACACCAACCCGCAGTGCTACGGGCGCGGGGGCTGGTCGCTTTACACCGGCGCGTCGGGCTGGCTGTACCGCGTGATTTTAGAGTGGCTGCTGGGCATCCGCATTTGCGCCGATCGTATCGAAATCGCGCCCCACCTGCCCACGGAATGGGAGGGCTTCACCGCCGAGCTTTCTATCCGCGGCACATCGGTTTCCGTCCGCGTCACGCGTGCGGCACCGGCTTACTTCTTCGACAACGGAACACCCGTGCAGAGCGTCGCGCTCGACGGCGGCTTTCACTGTGTGGAAATTGGATATTAGAAGTTAGAGATTGGAGGTTTGAAGCTAATTTAGCCGGCGTGTTCGGTGGGGGAGTCTGCCGAAAGGAAGATGCGTGCACTTTTATACAAGCGCTTTTTTCCCCGCGCGATCGTGCGCGAAACCGTCGATTTGTTGACCCCGAATCGTTCGGCGATCGCGGGAATGCGCTCTCCGCGGTCAAAATACAGCAGCATATAAAGCCGCTGCCGGTCGGTGAGGTCGTCGCGGATGATCTCGCGGATCAAGCGTGCTTTCACTTCCTCGGTGCGCAGCTCCTGCGCTGGAGCGGGTGAGGATGCGTCGGCAAGGCGCGCCGCAAGCAGGTCAAACGACAATTTTTTCGTTCTGATCGGTATCGCCTCCCGCCGGAATCACATCGAGGTATTTCTCCATATCGCGCATATCGCGCAGCAGCTCGCCATGCTCCTCCTCAAGCATTTCGATGCGGCGACGCAGCTGCTTGAGCGTGTCGATGTCCTGCACAAGCTTCATTTCACCGCGCAGCTCCTGCACACGCTTGTCCAGCGCGCGCGCGTCCCGGAGGTAGTTTTTGTAAAGTTCTTTCATCCTGATCCCTTCTGCCGTTTTTTCGGCGACGATGTCGTTTTTGATGCAAACAAACGTTCTCTATGTTTTAATGATACCATGCTTTCGCGGGCTTGTCAAGCGAAAATCGAAAATATGTTCTTTTGCTGAAATTCCCATCTTTCAATTTGTTGAAAATCATAGAATTCATAAAACCGCACCGCCGCAGACCGAACCTTGACAAACGGATGCCTTTGTAGTATAATCATGGCAGGATTTGCGCCGGTTTTTTCCGTGCGCCACGAAGGGAGCCGGTCCGATGCCCGACCATGAAACACCGCCGAAAGACGCAGCTTCTGCCGAACGCTTTCAGAGAATCACCGGCATTGCCGTCATTTTTGTACTCATAGCCTTTTTGGTTATCCTCGCCGCAACGCACACCGCGTCCGATGGCAAAAAAAATACACCCGCAGTCACGACACCAACATCGCTCACCGCCGCGCCGACCACAACAGCGCAAACCGTTGTCACAACCGCCGCGACGACCGTTTCGTCGCAGACTGTCACGACGACCGTTCCTCCGACGCAAACCATGCCCGCAACCACCACCGCAAAGCTGATCGACACCGGCGGCAAGCTGTCCGCAGCCTATTCCGTCGCCAACACCTGGGCGGAAAACGACCTGACCTGTCAGCAGTTTGACTTCACGGTGAAAAGCAAGGGGAGCGTTTCCGACACGTGGGAAGTGACGATTGCAGTCCCCGCGGGCTATGAAATCAAGAGCTTCTGGAATTGTAAGCTGAAAAAATCCGGCACATCTGTGACCGTCACGCCGGAAAGCTACAACGCGCAGATCCCCGCCGGCGGCACGGCGAGCTTCGGCATCCAGATTGCCGCGGACGAGGTGTTTACCCCCGTCGTTACCGTGAAATAGCACACAAAAAAGCCCGCAAGGTTTATTCCTTGCGGGCTTGTTGTGCGGTATCAGACTACAGATCGTCCGGATCCTGACAGATCACAATGTTCTTGCCGGATTGTTTTCCCAGATAAAGGCGCGTGTCAGCAAAGCTGATGATCTTGTCCAGCGGCAGATTGGGGCTGCTTACACTCACGCCGAATGTCATCGTCACGTGTATCACATCCGTTGTGTCCGCGTGGATCGGCGCTTGTTCGATTTTTTTGCGCAGCGTTTCAGCCGCTTCGCGCCCCGCCGCGAGATCCGTATCCGGCAGCAGGATGAGCACTTCCTCGCCGCCCCAGCGGCACACACTGGCATTTTCGGGAACCGCGCCGGTGATGATCTGTGCGACGGTGACAAGAACCGCATCGCCCGTGTTGTGACCGTAGCGGTCGTTGATGTGCTTAAAGCCGTCGATATCGGCTATTATGAGAGAAAACGTGCTGGTTGTGCCCTCGCTGCTTGCGGAAAAAACTCCGTTGATTTTCGCCATCATTGAACGGCGGTTTAACAGCCCCGTCAGCGGATCAATGTTCGCTAAAATCTCGAGTGCGGCGTTTTTGTCACCGAGCATTTGCACCATGCTGGTGCGGTGTACATGAAAAATGAAAGAGAACAGAATTGTCATCACAAAACAGCTGATTGTGTTGAACAGATAAATATGCAGTACTTCCGCCGAGGTCATCGGGATTTTTATGGTAAAGTCACTCAACTCGATCCGCAGCAGAACGAAGCAGAGCATCGCAAGCGTACTGATCAGCACTGAGTAGCGCCGCCGCGGAACAGGCAGATAAAACGCCAGCGGTACAAAGAAGAACAGCACCAGTCCGTATCCCAGCGGCCAGCCCGTCGCGCGTGCCGCCAAGATCGAATGGATAATGATATCGAAATAAGCAATGAACGCCGTGAATGACAGCTTCTTGAAACCGGAAACAACACAAAGCATCACCATCACGGCAAGCATCGCCGCGTTGTACAGGATTAAAAAGCCGTCCATGACAATGTGGAATATTACGATATTACACAGATGATTGAAAATCGCGCACACCAGCAGAAGCATCGCCGAACTGCTGTTGTAATATGCCTCCGCATGGAATGCTTTTTTGACCAGGTACTGGGTCGCTGTGTTGATTGATTTCATAGGCGCACCTGCTGTCGGAAGTATTTTTGTGTGTTATCTGGAAAGTGCCGATTTTCTGTAAATGATGTCCTCGCGCTTGGGCCCGTTGGAAATCATCGTGATGGGGAAGCCCATCTGTTTCTCCGCGAATTCGATGTAAGCGCGGCAGTTTGTGGGCAGATCCTCATATGTGCGGATGCCGCGGATGTCACAGTTCCAGCCGTCCAGCACTTCAAGCACGGGCTTTGCCTTTTCGAGCAGCTGTGTGGTCGGGAAGTCCGTCGTGATTTCGCCGTCAATCTCATAACCCACGCAGACGGGGATTTTTTCCAGATACCCCAACGCGTCCAGAACCGTGAATGCGACCTCGGTCGTGCCTTGAATCCGGCAGCCGTATTTCGACGCCACGCAGTCAAACCAGCCCATGCGGCGCGGTCTGCCGGTGGTTGCGCCGTATTCGCCGCCGTCGCCGCCGCGTCTGCGCATCTCGTCGGCTTCCTCGCCGAAAATCTCGCTGACAAACGCACCTGCGCCCACCGCTGAGGAATAAGCCTTTACCACGGTGACAATGTCCTTGATTTCATACGGCGGAAGTCCCGCGCCGATCGCGCCGTAAGCCGCAAGCGTCGAGGAGCTTGTCACCATTGGGTAAATGCCGTGGTCGGGATCTTTCAGCGAACCGAGCTGACCCTCCAGCAATACAGTCTTGTTTTCTTTCAGCGCGTTCCACAAAAACAACGACACGTCGCAGACATAGGGCTTCACCATTTCGCGGTATTCCATCAGTGTGTCAAACAGCGCACCCGCGTCAAGCAACGGCTTTTTGTATAAATGTTCAAGCAAAATATTTTTCGTCACAACCACACGCTCGAGCTTTTCTCTGAGCGCCGGCTCGTCGAACAGCTCCTGCACCTGAAAGCCGATTTTTGCGTATTTATCCGAATAAAACGGCGCAATGCCCGACTTGGTCGAACCAAAGCTTTTTCCTGCTAAGCGTTCCTCCTCGTAAGCGTCAAAGAGGATGTGATAGGGCATCACCATCTGCGCGCGGTCGGAAACCAAAAGCTTCGGCATCGGCACGCCCTTGTCGGTGATTGATTTGATTTCGTTGAACAGCGCCGGAATGTTCAGTGCCACGCCGTTGCCGATGATGCTCGTGGTGTGGTCATAGAACACGCCCGACGGCAGGGTGTGCAGTGCGAATTTGCCATAATTGTTGACAATGGTGTGTCCGGCGTTTGCGCCGCCCTGAAAGCGCACAATGATATCCGAGTTCTCCGAGAGCATATCCGTGATTTTTCCCTTACCCTCATCGCCCCAGTTTGCGCCGACAATCGCTCTTACCATCTGATAATTCCTCCGTTAAGTTATTACGGAAATCATCCCGCAATCTGATTCTATCATAATTTCTGACATAAGTAAAATATATATTTATTATGAAATCGATAATCTGTAATTATAACGATCAAAGCTTCCGCGCTTTGATAATGACCGACAGCGGGAATTTTTCGCCCTTATACCGGTTGTAATATCCAGAGGAGAAGCACGCCTGTGCAAGCTGTGCCGGATCGCTTTCCTCAACAACCCGCTCCACCGCGAAGCCAGCGTCCGCAAGCGCGTTGACATAGGTTGAAAGCTTCTTGTTCCGCAAGGTCACAGGCATTCCGCCTTTCTGAAACGTGAACAGATCCTCGTCGAGATAATTGCCCGAGAAAAGCACCTGTCCGTCCGTCGTGTCCACGCAGTGCATCAGCGGATGATCCCATGAGAACACAAAAATTCCGCCCGGCTTGAGATACGAAGCGACGTTCGCGAACGTCCGCGCAAGGTCGGTTGTCCACCCAATGGCGTAAACCGAAATAATCGTATCAAAATAACAAATCGGCAGATTTTCGCTTGACTCCATAGGCTGGCAGAAAAGTTTACATCTCATCCCATTGCCGTCCAGAAGTCCTTGCGCGTTGGCAATCTGCTTCTCCGACAAATCGACGCCGAACAATTCCGCCGCACCCTGCCGTGCGCACCAGAGCAGGGAATGTCCGCTTCCGCAGCCGATGTCCAGCACACGTTTGCCGCGTAAATCTCCGAGCAAGTGCAGATCATCCTCCGTCGGAACGCCACATCCGTATACCGGCAGCGCCGTCGTCCCGAACCAATCGTCCGCGATTGCATCCCAGCTCGCCTTATTCTGCGCAAGAACCGCCTTGTCCATACAAGCTCCTCTTGTGTCATATTTATATTTCCGCAAAACAACACCATTGTCATTATACACCCAAATTCCCGTAAAAGCAAGAAAAATCCCCCTGAAAACAGGAGGATTCTCGCTTGTTTATAATGCAATAACCGCCGTGCTGCCGCCGTTGACGGTCACGCTCTTTCCGGTGTTTGCAACCGTCACCGTGAAGCTTGCGGTCGTTTCCGTGAAGCTTACACTGATGACATTGCCGGTTCTCGAAGCGGTCAGGTCGATTGCCTTTTTCGCTTCCTTGTCATAAACGCTGACGCAAGCAGACTTGCCGTCGGTAAGCTCATAGATGACAAACTCCGCACCGTTTACATAATCATACTCGAAGTCCTTTTTAAAGTCGCCGTAGCAGATAATCGAGTTCGGTCTTGCCAGTGCCGGAATTTCAAAATAACTGCACTTGTGGCTGTACCACTTGCCGCCCTCAGAGGTTTTTCCGGTGATGATATCCGTCCACGTTCCCGCCGGTACATAATACTCCGCGATGCCTTCCTCGTTGAGGACGGGGGCAACCAGAATGTTGTCGCCGAACAGATACTGCCGGTCAAGCGTCAATGCGCTCGGGTCGTCCGCAAAGTCAATGACCATCGCCCGCATCATCGGCACACCGATTTCGTGGGTCTTGATTGCCTGCGCGAACAGGTAGGGCATCAGCTTGCCCTTGAGCTTGGTGAAGAAGCGCAGCACCTCGCAGCTTTCGTCGTCGAACAGCCACGGTACGCGGTAAGAGCTGTTGCCGTGCAGACGGCTGTGGGTGGAGAACAAGCCGAATGCACTCCAGCGCTTGTAAATATCCGGTGTTGCGGTTGCCTCAAAGCCGGACATATCGTGGCTGAAGAAGCCGAAGCCCGAAATCGACAGCGACAGTCCGCCGCGGATGGTTTCCGCCATCGAGCTGAATTCCGCCGAGCAGTCACCGCCCCAATGCACAGGGAACTGCTGACCGCCCGCGGTCGCCGAACGTGCGAACAGGCAAGCCTTGTTTTCGCCGTAGAATTCTTTCAGAACATTGAACACGCACTGGTTGTAAAGGAACGTGTAGTAATTGTGCATCTTAATGGGATCTGCGCCGTTAAAGTAAACCACATCGGTCGGGATTCTCTCACCGAAATCGGTTTTAAAGCAGTCCACACCCATCTCGCAAAGCACACGCAGCTTTGACGCGTACCACTCGCAGGCGGCGGGATTGGTGAAGTCCACAATCGCCATGCCGGGCTGCCACTGGTCGGTCTGGAACACGCTGCCGTCCTTGTTCTTGATGAAATAGCCGCCCGCAACGCCCTCGTCAAACAGCTTTGAGCGCTGTGCGATGTAGGAGTTGATCCAGACGCAGGACTTGAGTCCCTTTTCGTCGTGCAGACGCTTGAGCATACCAGTCGGATCGGGGAACTGGCGCTTATCCCACTCAAAATTGCACCACTCGTATTCCTTCATCCAGAAGCAGTCAAAGTGGAACACCTGCAGCGGGATGTCGCGCTCCGCCATGCCGTCGATGAAGGAGGTAATGGTTTTCTCGTCATAGGTTGTGGTAAAGGAAGTCGTCAGCCACAGACCGAACGTGTAAGCCGGTGGCAGAGCGGGCTTTCCGGTTAAGTCGGTGTAACCGCGCAGTACGTCGGTGAGGTTTTCGCCGCCAAAAATGAAATATTCCAGTTCCTCGCCCGGTACGGTCATCGAAACCTTGGAAACCGTGTCAGACGCCACCTCGAACGATACCTTGTCCGAGCTGTTGACGAACACGCCGTAGCCGCGCGATGAGGTATAGAACGGAATGCATTTATAGCTTTGGTCGGAGCAGGTTCCGCCGTCGGAGTTCCAAACCTCCACGTTCTGACCGTTCTTGGTGAATGTGGTGAACTTTTCGCCGAAGCCGTAAACATATTCGCCCACGGAAAGCGTCAGCTGCTCGCGCAGATAGGTGGTGCTGCGATCCTTCGGATAGCTCCAGAACGTGTCGTCAACCTGCGCGTCCAGGCGCGCCTTGGCTTTGAATTTGCTCTCGTTGACAATGGTCGCCGCGCGCCATCCGCCACCGGTGAGCTTCTTTTCGCCGTAGAAGAACTCGACCTTCCAGTCGGCTTTGGAAATGCGCACGCGGGTGTCGCCGGCTTTCAGCTCGGCATACGCGTCGGTATTGACAATCTCCGGCGTGTAATCGTCTTCAAAAAGGACAAAATGAGGACCGTTATCCACGCCGCCGCGGAAGTGCTTGATGCTTACCTTAATGGTGTTCGCGCGCGGAGCGGAGTAGGTGATTTCAAGATTCGGTCCGCCGAGCGTCATGCCGCGGTTGTGAACATGATAGGGGGTCGCCAGAACCGAGAGGGACTTGCCGTCGGTGGCAACGTCATACGCCTGGTTGGCGTAGGAAACTTCATAGCCGCGTTGATTGAGCCAGAAGCCGTCTGCAAATTTCATAGTCTGCATCCTTTCAAGAGTTGTTTTTTCCGGATCAATCATCCGGCTGACAGTTTTATCATAAGATATTATGCCCGGAAATGCAATAGTAACTTTCTATATTTTATAAATATATGAAAGCAAACATTTGAAACTTTCCGGCTTTATGAAACCGAAATCGTTTCATATGTCATAAAACCAAAATGCGGATATAAAAATATTATTCAATTGAAAGAAATTCCGCCGGAACGGTTTTGATGATGTCCTTGATCCTTTTGACTGTCATGTCGTTGTGGAACTGATTTTTTGCGATATCGTCCGTGTATTCCGAAAGGGGATAGGTCGTGACAACCGAATAATTCGATGGGAAGAACGTCACCACCGGAATTTCCTTGCATTGCTCAAACGTCACATCTCCCGTATCCGCATCCTTGACCGCGTAAAGATCGCCCAGCGCGCCGACCATCGCCAGCGCCGTTTCCTGTGTCGAAACCAGATTCCCCAGCCCGTAATAGCAGAACGCCTTTGTGCCGTCCTCGCGCGGGATATAGGCGCATTCCTGAATCGTGTGCGCCTGTGTGCCGACGATCAGGTCAGCTCCCCAGTTCACCAGATCCTGCGTCACATCGTATTGCAGATCCGAAACCTGATTGGTGATTTCCACCCCATAATGGCATGAAACCACCACCACGTCCGCCAGCTTGTCCGCCGCCTCAACCTGCTTTTTTATGGTGTCAAGCTCGCTGAGGTAGGTGATTCTGCATGGCGAACCGTCGGGCAAGGAAAGCCCGTTGGTGTATTCCATATAGCCCAAAAACGCAAAGGTGATGCCGTTGACGGTCTTTGTCGCGATGCTGTCCATATCCGCCTGATCGCGGTATGCGCCGTAATGCACAACGTCCGGATGCTTTTCATCCCAATAATTAAGCGTGGCAAGGAAGCCCGCTTCGCCCTTGTCGATCACATGGTTGTTCGACATTGAAATCGCATTGAAGCCCAAATCCACCATGGTGTCGCCCAGCGCCTCCGGCGAGCAGAAGCAGGGGTAGGGGGACGGCTCGAATTCATCGGTGACGATGGTTTCCTGGTTTAGAATCGCAAGGTCGGCGGCTTTCACAAAGCGGGCGATGTGCTCGTAGGTCGGCGTAAAATCATAGCCGTCCTTGCCCTCGCTTTGCGCAAGCTCCGCGGCGTTGCGGTAAATCGTGTCGCTGATCAGATTGTCCCCCGCCAGCAGAATGTGCACGCGCGCATCGGCTTCCGGCGCGGAGGAATCCTCCGGCGCTGCGGTCGTCGTCGCGGCGGGATCTGACGTCGTCGCTGCCGTTGTGGTATCCGTACTGCTGACTGCGATCGGCTCAAATGTTGCGCATCCCGCGCCCAGCACGCAGACCAGCGCGCACGCCGCCAGCCAAGACTTGCTTCCTCTCATGACAAACCCCTCCGCATTCCGCTGTTTTTGTGTAGAAAAATCAGAATCTTTTTTAATTTTACCATAAATTCTGTGTCTTTTCAACTGTTTTTCTTGTAAATTCATCATTCTTATGTTAAAATTATAATGGGTGAGCGCTCATTCATAATCATTGCTTATCCCGCCGGAGGAAACCGCCATGATCACCAGCTTAGAACACTGCAAGGTTTTTTATTACGCCGCCAAGCTCTCGTCCATCACCCTTGCCGCGCAGCAGCTTTATATTTCCCAGCCCGCGGTCAGCCAGTCCGTGCGCCAGCTTGAGCAGGACCTGGGCTGCAAGCTGTTTTCCCGCAGCGCGCGCGGCGTGGCGCTTACCGCCGAGGGCAGGGTATTTTACGAACACGTCCGGCGCGGCTACGAGGAAATCCTCACCGGCGAAAAAAAGCTTGCCGGTATGCTGAGCATGGACGCCGGCGAGCTGCGCATCGGGGCGAGCGACATGACGCTTCAGTTTTTCCTCTTGCCCCATCTCGAGGAATTTCACCGCCTGTATCCGCGCGTGAAAATCAACGTGTCAAATGGTCCCACGCCTGAAACCTTGCGCCTGCTCAAGAGCGGCGGCATCGACTTCGGTGTGGTCAGCACACCGTTTGAAGCGGCGGGCGTCACCGCCGTGCCGGTGCGTCAAATTGAGGACGTCGCCGTTGCGGGCGAAAAATTCCGTGCCATCGAACACACTGTCCTGCCGCTGCGGGAGCTTGAAAAGCTCCCCGTCATCTGCTTGGAAAAAACCACCTCCGCCCGCCGCGCCGCGGACGAATTTCTTCTCGAAAACGGCGTGCGCTTAGCGCCGGAAATCGAGCTTGCGACCTCTGAGCTGATCGTGAAATTCGCCCAGCGCAGCCTTGGTGTGGGCATCGTTGTGCGCGCGTTTGCCGCCGGCGAGATCGAAGCCGGCAGACTCTTTGCTCTGCGCCTCGAAAAGCCTTTTCCGCCCCGCGAAATCTGTGTTGTGACAAATGAAAAGGCAACCATGTCCGTCGCCGCGCAGAAATTGCACCGCCTGATGCTTGAGGGAACGAACTGAGTGTGTCGTTTTTGTAAAAAAACCGGCGAAATCGCGCAATTTGCGAGAATTAAGCAAATATTCACAAAAGATATTCACAATGACAATATTAATATGTGAAAATTAATGAGGACACAGCCGCGTAAGCCGCGCGGCATACAGCTTTCGATACGGATTTTATCGCATTTCCGTGGATCGCGAACAGGAAGGATTGAATAACGGATGGATCAACACGGAATAAGTAAGCTGGATCTGAAGCGGCAAAACCGCATGCAGGTGCTGAAAATTCTAAAACAGCGAGGACCAACCTCCCGCATTGATATTGCGACAACCCTCGAACTGACCAGAGCCGCCGTCACCATCATCACCAATGAAATGATCGAGCAGGGGATCATTGTAGAAATTGGCGAATATAAACACGTCACAGAAAAAGCCCCGCGCGGCAGAAAAAAAATCCTCATTGACATCAACCACAACTACAAATTTGCGTTGGGTGTCTGCATCGAGGAGGACATCGCCAGCGTCGGACTCTCGACGCTCTCCGGTGCGGTGCTCGACAAGCGTAACCTCACCGTTACCGACAAAACCCAGTACCGCGACATCTACGAGTTCGTCAAGCTTTCCGCATCCGAAGTCCTGAGCGATAACTGTTTGAACCGTGCCCATCTTTTGGGCGTGGGCTTTGCGGTCATCCCCACGATGTATGAACGGCTCGGTGTGAAAATGACGCAGAGCGGACCGGATTACACAAAACTGCGTGCCGCGGTAGGAGAATTCACAAAGCTGCCCGTTGTCTTTGACAACTCCGTCAAGGGCACTGCCATGGCGAACATAGACTTCCAGAAAACCAAAGATCCAAATCGCCACAACATCGCGTTTCTCCAGTTTGGAAACACCTTGAATTTCGTTGTCACCAACCTCAACGACCCGATCATTTCCTATGACAACCGCACGGATTTCGTGGATAAAATGATCATCAACCCATTCAGCACGATCCTTGACGAAAACGGCAGGCGCGGCACTGCGAAAAGCGAGCTTTCTCCCGCGGGCATCCTCGGCATGGTGCGCGACTTTTATTCCGCGGAAAACACGCCCTACCTGTTCAAGCGCACCAACGGCAACCCCGCCCTCATTGACATCTCCCTGATCAGCGACGCATACCAAAAAGGCGACAGGATGCTTGATCACTGCATGGAATACAAAGCGGAGCTGTTTGCCGTTTTGATCAACAACCTCTATTTTTCCACCAATCCGCAGAAAATTGTCCTGCACAACTTTATGCGCGACGCGCAGGAGCTCGAATCGGTGTTCCGCGAGAAGATCAAAAGCATCGCCGGCGAAACGGTTTCCTCAAAAATCGACGGCAGCATCATCGAGGAAAAAAACCGCTTCCTTTCCGGCTGCGCACTTGCCATCCGCGAGCTGTTCTTCACCCGCGGCGGCTTCGGCACACATGACTTTACCGCAAAGTAAAAGCTTGACCCCCGTACCGGATTGGTACGGGGGTTCCTCATACTTATAGGGTTTTTGCGGAGTAAATCAGATTCTTGCCGCCTGTTGTACAAGAAACGGTCACGCGGCTTTTGGCGGCGAGCTTTGCCGTGCTGATCGAAAATATTCCGGCGGAAACCGTTTTCTTACCGACCTGTTTTCCGCCGACGGAAACAACGACGGTTAATCCGTTAGACGCCGTTCCGGAAACCTTTGTCGCCTCCGCGCGCACGGTGCCGGCAATCCGCACCGGGCGGATGTTTGTCAGCGAAGCAGGCTTGCTCACGCCGGCGCTGAACAAAAGCTCCCACGCCGCCTTCGGGTTGCTCAGCCGGTTGTCCGAACAGGCTTTGAGGGTGGTCTTCCGTCCGCTTTTTGCGGGAATACATTGTATGCCCAGTTCCAGATTGCCGGTAATCCGATTGGAGCTGATTTTTGTAACCAAAGCGCCGTTGTTTACCAGCACGCCGACACGGTTGCCGGAAATGACCGCATTGATGCAGTACCCGCCGGTTGAAGTGCCGTCAAAAAAGACACCGCAGTTCGTGTTGCCGGAAATCGTCGCGCCATTCAGATATAGGTGTCCGGAAAGCGCAGCCACGCCGTTCTTTTTATTTCCTATAATTTGGTTTTTTGTTCCGGAAAGCTTCATCGCAATATCATGGCTTTCGATGCCGCACTGCCCGTTTTTGTTGAATGTTCCGCCCGTTATCGTCACGGCTTTGATCCCGCCGGCAAAAAGCCCGTTGAGCCCATTTTTGTTCGCCTGCGTGGAAGTCACGGTCACGGTTTTATCCGCCTGATAACCGGCGGTGTGGTTGATAAAAATGCCGTGCTTTGTGTTGCTGTCCGCCTTACAGCTGTCAATCGTCACAGTTACGTCAGAAACGGAAATGCCAAGCTTTTTGTTTGCCGAACAGTCGCAGCCGGAAATTTTTGCACACGAAGAACCGCACTGCACCAGAATGCCACATTCGCTGTTGCCTCGCGCCGTGCAATCAATCAAGCCGGCGGATTTGCAGCTGTGGTTGAGCATGATGCCGTTGCGGGCGTTGTTATTGGCGGTGCAGGCTTTCATGTAAATTGTGGCATAAGAGTCGCCCGCCATGCCATGCCGCCCGTTTCCGGTAAAGGTGCTGGAATATGCTTTGAGTGTTGTAATTGTGGTTTTCGAGCCAACCGGCGAAATGCCGTTGCTCGTATTGTTGTCGGCGTGTGCGTTTTTCATCGTAACCGCAGCACCCGTTGTCATCGAAATTCCGTTTTTTCCGTTTTTAGAGAAAGAACCGCCGCTGATGGTCAGGGTCGTTCCCGTGTCTTTGATCTGAAGTCCGTCAAGGGTGTTGTTTTCAGCCGTACAGTTTGTCAGGCTGTTGCTTGTTCCCACGCTAGCGCGAAACGCAAACCCGACTCCGTTCTTGCTTGCCGAGCAGTCTTTCATCACGATGTTCTCGCAGCCCGACAGATACATACCATAATCAGATCCTGTTACCGTCACGCCGCTCATTGTAAGATTTTTGGTTTGAGAAACGCGGATGCTCTGCCGACCGCCATTTTTTACCGCGCAGTCGATGAACGCCAGATCGGTGTGTCTGCCGCTCAAAATACCAAAATGAAAGACAAAATCCGCCAGACCTCGTCCGTCCCACACGCCGCCCCGGATGGTCACGCCGGAAAGCGCCGTCTCCGACGCCTTGATCAGATAAGGACCAAAGTCCGTTTCCCCCGCATAACGAATCACCGCGCCCTCGGCGGAAATCGTCACATAGGACTTTGAGAGACGGATGATACCGGTTGTGTAGTCACCCGCCGGAATGACAATGGTGCCGGGATTGCTTTTCGTTGTCTGAATATCGCGCAGCGCGGCGTTGAGCTCATCCGTCAGATCCTTGTCGGCTGAAATGCTGAGGGTATAGGTATTGCCGCTGACGGTGTAGCTTTCTTCCGCCGCCGCTTGCGGATGCACCAGAAACAATGCTGTCATTGCCAGACCGGCTGCCCCAAAATGTTTGAGTAAAGACATTCCCATCGCCCTTTTCATGGATGTTTGCGAAACAATTTACGGGATTATAGAATCATGCCCTCGTCCACGTCGTCGCCGGCGGGGGCGGGCGCTTCGCCGTTGAGAATCGCCTTGAGCGCCGCGGCTTCCTCATCGGTGAGGGTGATGCCCTTGCCCATGCGGGTGTGATCGGGCGACCATTCGCGCAGGTCAAACTTCGGCTCGCGCTCGTTCCAGCTGACCATGTTCAACTCCTTTGTCCAGCCCTTGGGATTTTCAGAAAGAACACCCAGCTCCTTCACGATTTCATACTTCAGTTCTGCCATAAATAAATCTCCTTCTGCCGCGCCGCGGCGATTGATGTTTGATTGCACCCTGAAACGGCTTAAATAAGTCCGCCCGCGAAAGCAATTTATATGCAACGGAAAACCGTCATTGCCTGAGAAACGGAATACGCGCCCGCAGCCTTGCCGGAAGCAGCATCCGCAGGATTTTTGCAAGAAAGCGGATATTGAGTGCCGTGACCGCCGCAAAGCCCGCCAGCAGCAAACCGGCGCTCAGCACACCGTGCAGGTAGTTAAAGCCCGTCATCGCCGCTAAAATCGCCGCATTGAGCAGCACGTCGCGCACCGACACATCAAACCGGATGAGCTTGCGCGCATCGATGAGCCGGATGATAAACACCGTCACAAACGCCGCCGCATTTGACAGCGCCGCCGCATATAGCCCCCAAACCGGAATCAGCAGCCAGCTGAAAACGATGCAGATTGCCGCCGCCGCAAGGCTTGTCACAAAGCTGCGCCGCGTGCGCTTGGTGGCGACATACACCGTTCCTAAAAACGTCGTGAAGCACATGAAAATCGTCGAGAAAATCAGCACCGGCGCATACAGCACCGCTTCCTGAAACTGCGCACCGATCCACACGCTTGTCACGGGCTTGACAAGCAGCAGAATTCCCGCCGCCAGCACATACATAATCGACTGGTTGGAAGCAAACACATTCGTGTAAAACCGCTCGCGGTCGTCGGAGTCGTTCTCCGTGATGGCGGACATATTCCAAGCTTGTCCGAACACGATGTACACCGACGCGACGATGTTCGGAATCTTATACGCAGCGGCAAGAATGCCGTTTTCTTCCGTTCCGAGAAAATGAATCGTCAGCAGGGAATTGGCAAGATTAATCAGCAGCCATAAAAGCTGTGTTGGGATCAGCGGCATCGCGTAACGCAGCATCGCCCGTCCCAGCGAAACATCCACCCGCGGCAGCCGGATATACCGCCAGAGCTTTGCCGCAAACAGCAGGAAAATCACCGAGATAAAATCCGACAGCAGAATCGCCAGCAGATACCCCGTGATGCCCATCCGCAGCACCGGCAGGAACAGCACCGTGAACCCCAGCGTCAGAAATGTCGTGAGCAGTCCATTGAACGCGAACAGCTTTACCTTTTCCAGCGCCCGCACGAAATTAGAATACAGCAGCTTCACGCTTGAGGTAATCACATAGACATACAGCAGCAACGTGTAATCCCCGATGTAATGCCGCACCGTGTCCGACCCCGCCGCCAGCGGCACAAAAGCCCCCGCCGCAAGCAGACCCGTCAGGCAGACCGCATTGCCGATCGAGAACACCTTTTCCGGCTCATACGCGCGGTCAAGCCCGAACCGGATGATCGCGTCGGAAAT
This sequence comes from Oscillospiraceae bacterium, assembly GCA_047602575.1. Lineage (GTDB taxonomy): Bacteria > Bacillota > Clostridia > Oscillospirales > Ruminococcaceae > UBA1366. The sequence goes on along the minus strand of JASGGY010000003.1, from coordinate 578,591 downwards.
CGTCAGCGTCACCACCGGCACAAGCCAGTTTGCGCACTGAACGATAAAGTCGGTCATGCCAAGCTCGCCCTCGGTGAGAATGTTGGTGTAAATCGGCACGAGGAACAGCACAAGCAGCTTCGAGCTGAACGAACCTAAGGTGAAAATCAAGGTATTGGAAAACAACTTCTGATAGCTGGAGCGCGCTTTGTCTGCCATAATTACCCCTCTTACTCTCAGGAATCACATCAATCTATTATACCACGTATTTTTGAAAAAGCAAACGATTTTTTTTCAGACTGAAAAATGCAAATATTTTACTTGCATCGCGCCGCGAAATATGCTATACTGTATATATTCATCGCATCGGCGTTCAGAAAGGGGCGGTCGTCTTGAAAACCATCGTTAAAACAGTATTGATTGCCACAGCCGTCTGCACGGTGTTCCTCACGGTCAAGGTCGTGCTGGAACTCTGCTCAACGAAAATGAAAAAATATTACCCCGTCAGCAGAGCGGACGCATGATCCGGCGAGCGGCGTACCCGTTCCTCACCAGAAAACAATGCGGCGCATTGTACCGAAAGAAAAAGCGCATGCTGAATCGGCTGGCATTGGTTCAGATTTTCACGGGCATCTTCTGTTTAGCGGGTCAGGTTTTTTCGCTGTCATTCATTTGCCTTGGGGTGAATTCAAATCAGCCGATATTTCACCTCTTTGCCGTATCCAACAGCTTCGGCATCCTGATATTTTTCCCCGTGATTATCTGCGGCTTTGTGATGGGAGCGGGCAGCCGTATCGCTTGCTTGGTGAGCATCGCGCTGTATGTCTGTATCTCGTTCATGGACATGGGTTATACTCCGACTGCACTTGCAATGACGGTTTTAACGACGTTCATTTTAAAAACCATCGGCGACATAAAGGCATTTGCATCCATCGACGGCTATCCGGCATTTGATTCCAAGCGCGAGGAGCAGAAGCTTGATTCCATGTCGCGTGCGGAGCTGGCTGCGTATTATACCGAAAAGCAAAAACCCGCACGCACGGAGTACGACAAAATCGCCGAACAGGCGTCACAGGTTTATAGAAACAAAAAACCGGAGTAACCGGCTTCTTACAAATATTCTTACTTTGATACGGGGTAACTATGGACGATTATCAGGTTCGCACACTTTTCAGGCGGCACAAGCTGGAGTTCGGCACGATTGAACCGGCGGGAGCGGGCTTCCGCAACGAGGTCTATCTCTCCGACGATTATGTGCTGAAGGTCTATCCGGAGCACAACCGCACCGGCTTTATGAAGGAGCATTGGTTTTATTCTGCCGTCAAGCCCGCCTTTGCGCCGGAGCTGATCGCGGCGGGGGAGGACTATCTAATTTTTGAGCGCATCCGTGGAAAGAGCCTGTTTACGCTCTGGCGCGATATGGCGGGGGCAAAACGGCTGAGTACGGTTTCGGTCATCGCAAAAATCATGCGCACGCTCTCGACGGTCGATTATGCGGCAATCGCCGGATTGTTTCCGGTCAGTGATGATTACGGCGCAAAGATTTTTCCCGAAATCGCAGCACTGCTGATGGAACTTCTGGAGCGTGAATCCATTCCGGAAGCCCTTGCCCACCGCGTGAAGGAATACTGCGCCGCCAATCTGTCGGTGTTCCGCGGCGAGCCGCTGTGCCTTGTCCACGGGGATATGCACTTTGATAACTTTATGCTTGCCGACAACGGAAAGCTCTATCTCATCGATTACGAGATGCTGGAGATTGCGCCGAAGGACTACGACCTTGACGTGTGGCAGAGGATGATGCTTCACCCGTTTATTTACGCGGGCGAAGCCGACCACGCGCTGACCGTTCCCGCCGACTACCGCGAGCTGATGAAGCTGCTGAAAATGAGCAGCTCCGACCTGTTCCTCAGCCCCACGGTCAAGGACAGGGTGACGCTCTATGGCATCCGCTATGAGCTTGCCATCCTAAAGGACTACCCCATGGACGCCCTGGTGCTCGAACGCCTGACCGCGTATCTTGATGGGATGGACTGGAATTGCTGACGGTCAATACGAAGCGATCAGTCGGCTGCATAGTTCAACAAGTTCAAAGAATTGTTTGTGTACGGAAGGACTCGATTTGTTTGATCAGCGGCAATCAGGATGTCATAGAACGCATCATCGATCTGTCTCAATTTCAAATTAAATTTTCGTCGAAGCCGCTCATTGTCGGCGGGCTTGCGATGGAGTATTACGGTTTGCGGAAATGTGGGCACGATATCGACTTGATTATATCAGATGAAGATTATCAGACGCTTGCCGATCGATATCCTGCATGCAAGATTGATACATGGGGCGACATGGGCGTCAGAATGAATGGCTACGAATTGCTCAGAAGCATTTCGCGGCTGGATTATGATTTCTTCGCGGACGGCGCGTCTGAATTTCCAAGATATAAGATTGTATCATTCGAGAAATTGTTCTTTATGACGGCTGCTGCGGTACGAAGTGAGCCGGAGGTTCAGAAACGAATCGATGATTTCGGACTTACGCTCGGCTGTTATTATGAGAATCACCGCAATCAAGCCTACGTCCAACATGCGCAACAGTGTGAAGCATCCTATCTCCACGCACCGGACGGAACGATTTTTGCGGATCAATATTAAAATTAAAGCCGGCACATTTGCATAAGTTGCAAATGTGTCGGCGTTTTTTATGAAGCCCTACTGCCTTAAATAAACCCCATTATCCTCCAGATAATCCTCCATGTCGTCCTTATAGTCCACCGCGATGGGTGCGGTGCTGAATGCCGCCAGCGCACGCTGTCCAATGTCCGTGCGGTAATGTGTGTAATTCTCGGCGAATGCAATGCCCTTGACCGCCGCATAGCTCCGGTCGAGCGCACCTTGTAAAGTCAGCCCCGCGCCCGTCACGCCCAGCACGCGTCCGCCGGCGGTGCGGAATTCCCCGTCCGCGTAGGTCGTTCCCGCGTGGTAAACGAACACATCCCGCGCCTGTCCCTTTTCGTCCAGACCGGAGATGACTTTGCCGGTTTCATACTTTTGCGGATACCCCTTGCTCGCCATGACGACACAGGTGCAGAAGCCCGGCTTCACGACGATTTTTACCTCCGCCAGCCTGTGGTGATAAACCGCCTCGAACACATCAATCAGATCGCAGTCGAGCAGCGGCAGCACAACCTGCGTTTCCGGATCGCCGAAGCGGCAGTTGTACTCAATCACCTTCGGACCTTTCTCCGTCAGCATCAGCCCGAAGTACAGACAGCCCTCAAAGCGCCGTTCCTCCGCGTTCATCGCCCGCATCGTCGGCAGGAAGATGGTTTCCATACATTCCGCCGCCAGCGCATCCGTGTAATAGGGGTTCGGCGAAACCGTTCCCATGCCGCCGGTGTTCAGCCCCTCGTCGCCGTCCAGCGCGCGCTTGTGATCCATCGACGAAACCATCGGCACAAGCGTTTCCCCGTCGGTAAAGCACAGAACGCTGACTTCAGGCCCTGTGAGAAATTCCTCCACCACAAGGCGCGCGCCGCTCTCGCCGAACACCTTGTCCTCAAGCATCGAACGGATTGCGGCAACCGCCTCCGCTTCGTCCTGCGCGATGATAACGCCCTTGCCCAGTGCAAGCCCATCCGCTTTTATCACGGTGGGATACGTGTTCTGCGCTTTGATATAAGCAATCGCAAGCGCGCTGTCGGTGAAGCTCTCATACCCCGCCGTGGGGATGCTGTATTTTTTCATCAGGTTTTTCGAAAACACCTTGCTGCCCTCAATGATCGCCGCCGCTTTCGTCGGGCCGAACGTCAGAAAGCCCGCCGCCTGCATCGCATCCGTCATGCCCAGCACGAGCGGATCGTCGGGTGCCACCACCACCATGCCGGGGTTGAGCTGTTTGGCAAGCACAACCATACCGTCAATGTCGGTCGCTTTCACGTTAAAGCATTCCGCAAAGCGTGAAATGCCGCCGTTTCCGGGCGCGCAGTAAAGCTTCCCGCAGCGTTTGCTCTCCGCAAGCTTCATGATGATTGCGTGTTCGCGCCCGCCTGAGCCGATAACAAGAATATCCACTACCGTTTCCCCGCTTTCGATTAATGATGGAACAAACGAATCCCCGTAAATGCCATTGCCATGCCGTATTTATCGCAAGTCATAATCACATGGTCGTCGCGAATCGAACCGCCGGGCTGCGCAATGTAAGCTACGCCGGACTTCTTCGCGCGTTCGATGTTGTCGCCAAACGGGAAGAACGCGTCCGAGCCAAGACAGACACCGTCGTTCTGCGCCAGCCAAGCTTTCTGTTCTGCCTTTGTGAACATGGGAGGCTTTTCTTTGAAAATCGTTTCCCACGCGCCGTCGGCAAGCACATCCTCGCAGTCGTCGGAGATATAAATATCAATCGCATTGTCGCGGTCGGGGCGGCGAATGCTGTCAACAAACTCTAGGTTCAGCACCTGTGGTGCCTGACGCAGCCACCAGATGTCCGCTTTGTTTCCGGCAAGCCGCGTGCAGTGGATGCGCGACTGCTGTCCCGCGCCAATGCCGACAGCCTGTCCGTCCTTGACGTAGCAGACGCTGTTTGATTGGGTGTATTTGAGCGTAATCAGCGAGATAATCAGGTCGATTTTCTTGTCGTCGGGAATGGATTTGTTTGCCGTTACGATGTTTTCGAGCATCGCCGCGTCGATGTCAAGCTCGTTCCTGCCCTGCTCAAAGGTAATGCCGTACACCTGCTTGCGCTCAATTTCAGCGGGCTTGTAGTCTGCGCTGATTTTAATGATGTTGTAAGTGCCCTTGCGCTTTGATTTGAGAATCGCAAGCGCTTCATCCGAATACCCCGGCGCAATGATGCCGTCGGAAACCTCGCGGTGAATCATCTTTGCCGTTGCCGCGTCGCATTCATCAGAAAGCGCAATGAAATCGCCGTAGGACGACATTCTGTCCGCACCGCGCGCCCGCGCATACGCACAAGCAAGCGGCGACAGCTCGCCTAGGTCGTCAACAAAATAGGTCTTTTTCAGCGTGTCCAAAAGCGGCTTGCCCACCGCCGCACCGGCTGGGGAAACGTGCTTGAACGACGTCGCCGCGCAAAGCCCCGTGGCTTTTTTTAGCTCCTTGACCAACTGCCAGCCGTTGAACGCATCAAGCAGATTGATGTAGCCGGGATTGCCGTTTAGCACCTCGATGGGAAGTGGTGCGCCGTCCTCCATAAAAATTCGGGAGGGCTTCTGGTTGGGGTTGCAGCCATATTTGAGCAGCATTTCACTGGACATGGTTTCATTCTCCTTAATCATTATTCACAAAGCGGGGAGGGGACTCCGAACCGCCGTTTATTCATGCTTATTGGTAATCACCGTCGTGGCATTGCCGGTTTCAAGCGCGATATAACGCACAAAGAGCGAAACCTTGTTCTCGCTGTCGAGCGCATCCCAAAGCTTTGAGGAAAATTCGTTGATGCCCATATCAATGGAAATCTTCTTCGGCTCGCCCTCAAAGCTCGGCAGCGGGTCGCCGTCACCCATATAGGTGTGGATGAAATGCCCGACACCGGAAAGCGGCGCGTTGTAGCTGAACGTAAAACGCTGACAGGAGGACGGGTCGCCGTCCGCGGACTTGAGAATGGACATTGCATAGTTAAACCCGCCGCCGGATAATTTCAGAATACCCGAAATACGCGGTGTGAAATTTGGCGCGTCCGGCTCAAATTCACGGCTGCGAAGCGCGCATTCAAAGGTCTGCTGTGCGTTCATCCCGTCGTAGATGGTGTCCGTCTGGTCGCCGTTGGTGATGATGGTTTTGTTGCCCAGCACGCGCACAGGATGATAAATAATCAGGCTCGGGTCGGTCAGCTTTGACTCGTCAAATGCTTTTGTGCGGATGCCGTCGGTCGTGGGAACAAACACGCGGTTGCGGCTGTTCTCGCTTCTGCCCATGATGAAATACGCACCCACAGCGTGCTTTCCGTCGGCGGATTTGCCTAGAATAATTCCGCGACCGGGGTAGGAGTTGCTTTTCAGTTCCTGAAAAATGTCCAGTGTTTTCATAATGTACCCGTCCTTTATTTTGAAATTGAGCCGTCGTCCTTTTCTATTTATAAAATACGCTTGCGGTTAAAAGCTGAAAAACGCGCGTCCGGCTTGTCACAGCCTTTTCCATTGAATCACGAGATGAGAGATGAAAACAAACATCATTGCCGGCGCGATGAAATCTTCCGCCCAGTCATTACCGTTGACCTTCGAGTAAATCGCAAGCCCAGGCATCGCAACGCACACAATGACGCTTGCCGCCGTGAGAACCTTGTCGAGTGTGCTTCTTTCATGCCATTTGAGAGCTTTGATTTTTTTCATGTCAATGCCGCCTTTCAAAGTCAGAAGCCGAGCAGCTTTTCCATCAGATAAAACCCACCCTTGCGAAATTCAACTTCTCCGGTTATTTGAAACCCATTGTTTTTGTATAACCTCAAAGCATGCGGATTTTGTTTAAATACATCTAATCTGATCGCTTCAATATTCAAACTGCAAAGGTTGTTTTCAATATATGCCATCGCCGCTTTTGCAACCCCTTGATTCTGAAAATCCGGATGCACGCAAAGCCTGTGAATGACGAGAAAATTTTCGGTATTTGTGCTCCATGCGCCGATTTTATATTTTGCATTACATTTGCTGTTTACAACGAAAATTACTGCAATTTGTCCACCGATTCTACCAACAAATAGCTCGTGCTTTCTTATATCTCCTGCGATAATTTTTCTGGATGGATAAATCTCATCCCATTGGTGAATGTCATTGCGCTCCATATGCTTGATTGCACACGAAAGCAATCGCATAATTTCATCTATGTTGCTTGTTTCAGCATTTGAAAAAGTCAGATTCATCGCTGTACTCTCATTCTCTCCATGGATAAGTTATCAATATAAGCCCGTCCGTCCTTCACCGTAATCCGCCCCGCGCAGAACAGCTCCGCCGCTTCGGGGGAGCTGTTCTGCGCGGTTGTCAGAAAGCTGTCACGCATCTTCCTCCGCGTCCGGATACTTCCTGTTCGCGAGCGCCGCAATCCGTTCCACCGGATAAACCTCTGGGATGTCCTCAATCGTATACCGCCGCGGATCAAGTGCGGAAAGCCCGACCAGCTCCATGTATTCTGCCGCCGCCAAACGCTGAACCGTGATTTTTCCGGAGCCTGCCCAGTGCCGGTCGCCGCCGTTTTGCTTTACGCCGGAAATCCAGTACGCTTCGCCGGTTTCGGCGTCCGTGTAATTGCCGTAATAATGTCCGGACCCTTTGCAGAACGCCCGGTCGTTAAAGTAAACCGTCTGCCCGGACTTTGAATATTTCACCCTGCCGATCCATGCCGGACCGTTGTCGCTGTAGCCGGATTTCAGTTCGATATACATGATCTCTTTTTTACTCATGTAGCCCTCTCTTCCTGTCCGTGAACGGGTTTGTCAGTCGATATACGCCCGCCCGTCCCTCACCGTAATCCGCCCCGCGCAGAACAGCTCCGCCGCTTCGGAGAGAATCACCCATTCCGCCTGTTCCATCACGCGCTTTTGAAGCATTTCCGCCGTGTCGGTGTTTTCCACCGCAACCGCCTTCTGCGCGATGATCGGGCCGCCGTCGCAGACCTCCGTCACAAAATGCACCGTCGCGCCCGTCAGCTTTACGCCGCTTTCCAGCACAGCCTCATGCACGCGCAAGCCATAAAAGCCCTTGCCGCAAAACGACGGAATCAGCGCCGGATGCACGTTCATCATCTTCATCGGAAATGCCTTGACAATCTGCTCGTCAAGAATCGTCATAAAGCCCGCATACACCACAAGGTCAATGCCCGCATTTGTCAGTGCTGCGGTAATCGCTGCGGTGTAAGCCGCCACGTCCGGATAGTCCTTGCGCGGCAGCACCAGCGAAGCGATCCCGTGCTTCGCCGCGCGTTCAAGCGCGTACACGCCGGGCTTTGAGGCGATCACCAGCGTGATCCTGCCGTTGTTGAGCTTCCCGCTTTCCTGCGCGTCAATGAGCGCCTGTAAATTCGTTCCGCCGCCCGAAACCAGCACCGCAATGTTCTTCATGCCAATGCCCATGCACTCCATGCTCCAATCGCAATGAAAGAGCATGCATGGGCTCGCCCCCTCTCCTGTTCTGATTTATTTATTCGCTCACGCTAAACTCCCTAACTTTTCCGTGTCTAAATCTTTATAACAGGATAACGCCCTCGTCGCTTTCAACCAGCTCACCGATGACATAAGCGTCCTCGCCGGCAGCTTTAAGCGCCGCAACTGCCTTGTCTGCGTCCGTTTTGTCCACAACCGCCGTCATGCCCACACCCATGTTGAAGGTGTTGAACATATCGCGCTCGGGAATCTTTCCTGTTTCCTGAATGAGCTTGAAAATCGGCAGAATATCAAGTGCCGCTTTGTCAATTTTCGCCGTCAGGTTTGCCGGCAGACTGCGCGGAATGTTCTCATAAAAACCGCCGCCCGTGATGTGCGACAAGCTCTTGACCTGTACGGCTTCAATGAGCTTGAGGACTGATTTGACATAAATTTTTGTCGGTGTCAGAAGTGTGTTGCCCAGCGTCGTGCCGAGGTCGGCATGGTGCCGCGCTAAGTTCTGCGCGCTGATGGAAAACACCTTGCGCACCAGTGAAAAGCCGTTGGAATGCACGCCGCTTGACTTAATGCCGATCATCACATCGCCGGCTTTCTGCGTGTCGGGCTTGAGGATCTTGTCCTTGTCCACCACACCCACCGTGAAGCCCGCGAGGTCGTACTCATCCTCGGGGTAGAAGCCCGGCATTTCGGCGGTTTCGCCGCCCACGAGCGCACAGCCCGCCAGTTCGCAGCCGTCCGCCACGCCGGAAACAATCGACGCGACCTTCTCGGGATAATTCTTGCCCACCGCGATATAATCGAGGAAGAACAGCGGCTTTGCCCCGCAGCAGATGACGTCGTTGACGCACATCGCCACGCAGTCAATGCCCACCGTGTCGTGCTTTTCCATCAGAAACGCAAGCTTAAGCTTTGTGCCCACGCCATCCGTTCCCGAAACCAGAACGGGCTTCGTAATGCCCGTTAAATCCAACTCAAACAGCCCGCCAAAGCCGCCGATACCGCTTAAAACGCCCGCGGTCATGGTGCGCGCGACATGGCTTTTCATCAGTTCAACCGCCTTGTATCCGGCGGTAACGTCAACGCCCGCTTCCTTGTAGCTTTCCGAAAAACTTTTCATCTCTATAATTTCCTCTCTGACTTTGTATTTATGTGAACGATAGCTGATTGGTGATTTTTGTTTCAAATTTATCCTTGGGCATTTCCTGCGGCACTTCCAGCGGATAATTGCCAGAGAAGCAGCCCGTGCAGAACTGGCACGGCGAATTTCCCGCCAGCTTCTGCACGCTCTCCACGCTCAGATAGCCCAGCGAATCCGCGCCGATGAACGCGCAGATTTCGTCCATTCCCATCTGGCAGGCAATGAGCTTATCCTTGCTATCGATGTCCGTTCCGAAATAACACGGCGACACAAACGGCGGGCTTGAAATCCGCACGTGTACCTCCGTCGCACCCGCCTCCCGCAGAAGATTAACAATCCGCGCCGAGGTCGTCCCGCGCACGATGCTGTCATCGATCATCACAACACGCTTTCCGCGCACGGTGTCGGCAATGGCATTGAGCTTTATTTTTACGGAATTGGTGCGCTCCGCCTGACTGGGCTGAATAAATGTCCGTCCTATGTAGCGGTTCTTGATGAACCCGATGCCATAGGGAATGCCGCTTTCCTGTGAAAAGCCGAGCGCCGCGTCAAGCCCCGAGTCCGGCACACCGATAACAACGTCTGCTTCCACCGGATGCTCGCGCCAGAGGTATTTTCCCGCCCGCAGCCGCGCCTTGTGTACGCTTAAGCCTTCCACCACCGAGTCCGGACGCGCAAAATAAACATACTCAAACACACATAGATGCCCTGTTTTTCCGCAATGTGTCTTGATAGAACGCAGCCCGCTTTCGTCAATCACAACAATTTCGCCGGGCTTGACATCGCGCAGGAATTTCGCGCCGATGCTGTCAAACGCGCAGGTTTCCGACGCAATCACATAGCCCGATTCCGTTTCGCCGATGGCAAGGGGATGGAAGCCGTCGGGGTCGCGCGCGGCAATCAGTTTCTGCGGCGACATGACAACCAGCGAATATGCCCCTTTGATTTTATACATCGCCTTTTCCACAGACGCTTCGATGGAAGGCTCTGTCAGTCGTGCTTCCGTGATGGCATAGGAAATGACCTCTGTGTCGTTGGTGTTGTGGAAAATCGCGCCCCGCAGCTCGTATTCCTCCCGCAGCGCCTGCGCGTTGATGAGGTTGCCGTTGTGGGCGATGGACATCGGTCCCTTGATGTGACGCACCACCAGCGGCTGCGCGTTGGAGCGGTTGGAGTTGCCCGTGGTGGAATACCGCACGTGACCGATCGCGATCCGTCCCGTGCCGAGCTTTGCGAGGTTTTCCTTGTTGAACACCTCATGCACAAGCCCCAGATCCTTATGATACCGATAAACGCCGTCGTCATTAACAACAATGCCGCAGCTTTCCTGCCCCCTGTGCTGCAGCGCGTAAAGTCCGACATACGCCATCCCCGCGACATCCGTCGTTACGCTCGAATAAATCCCGAATACACCGCATTCTTCGTGTAAGCTATCAAACATGCAAGTACCGTTCCTTTCAGAAATACGCTTGAAAAACTTTGTTGCCGTTAAAGCGCCGAAACCGCTTCCTGCAAGCTCTCATTTTTTGTCACAACGCCGTCGATCATCGCCTGCTTTGCGTCCTCAAGCTTTGCCGCAAGACCCTCGTCGGAGAGTGCGAGCATCTGAATCGCGAGAATCGCCGCGTTTTTCGCGCCGTCCACCGCGACCGTCGCCACGGGAATTCCCGGCGGCATCATCACCGTCGCCATGAGCGCGTCAAGCCCGTTCATCGCGCCGGATTTGATCGGAATGCCGATCACCGGCAGCGTTGTGTGTCCTGCCAGAACGCCCGCTAAATGCGCCGCCATGCCCGCCGCCGCGATGATCACGCCAAAGCCCTCCGCTTTTGCGGTTGACGCGAATTCCGACGCGAGCGCCGGGGTTCTGTGCGCCGACATCACGCGCACCTCATACGGCACACCGAATGCCTTCAGCTCCAACACCGCATTTTTCACAATCGGGAAATCGCTGTCGCTTCCCATAATGACCGCAACTTTTTTCATAATTCTGACATCCTTTCAGCCGCCCGGAAATATATTCCATAAAACAAAAAATAACTGCAACAAAAACGCTGCAGCTAATATTTTATGATTTGTCCGGAAACGGATACAATACTGCTGTGGTAAAAGCAAGAATGGGTACGGTTATGCACGCGGGATATGCTTCGCCCCGCGCGTGCCGAAACAAAAGAGCAAGCTGTTACGGGAAATGACATAGTATCATCCTCCATCAACTATAATCGCAAAAGCATCACAAAACCGTCCACTTACTATTTTAACTGAAAACGACGGAAATTTCAACTCCGTTTCACATAGAATTTACCCGAACATCACGCGTCGGAATTGTGTATTTTCACAAATCTGATTAAAAAAACCCGGGATTTGCCTCCGGCGTTCCCTCCGGCGCGACGGGAGCCTCCGGCACGCCGGTCTGCCGTAGCGCGTCGATATACGATTTCATTTCCCCGCGTGTGTGAACGCGTATCGCGCCGTCGATGAAATTCTGCCGCTTGTCCGGCGGCAAAGACTGGAACGCCTGCGTCGCCGCCGCGTCCGCGCCAAGCCCCGTGACCAGGGCGGTCGGAAGATGCTGTCCGTTTGCAAAATTGCGGTTGTTCATATCGATCCCTCCATAAATTTGATGGCAGAACTAGTTTTTACAATTCCCGTGCCGGTATACGTGCCGCGTCGCGCCATAATTTAACAAATCGCAAACGCAACGCAGACGTCTGTGATTATTAATTTTTCGCGTCAACTTCTGCGCGCTTGACTTTTTCATCGAAAAATGGTAATATATAAAACATAAAACGTTTAAAGGAGCATACATGGAACATTTAACCGACATCGGCGTCATAAAAGAATTGTTCGACCGCCACGGCTTCAGCTTTTCCAAGCGGTTGGGGCAGAATTTTCTTGTCAATCCCACTGTCTGCCCGCGCATCGCGGAGGCGGGCGGCGCTGCGCACGGCGTCGGCGTGATAGAAATCGGCACGGGCGTGGGCGTTCTTACCAACGAGCTTGCCAGGCGCGCGGAAAAAGTCGCTGCGATTGAAATTGACGACCGCCTGCTGTCCGTTCTTGCCGAAACGCTCGCGGAGCATCCCAACGTCAAGGTCATCTGCGCGGACGTGCTGAAAACCGACCTGCGCGCGCTCATCGCAGACGAATTCGCGGGGCTTTCGGTTTGCGTCTGCGCGAACCTGCCTTATTACATCACCTCGCCGGTGATCATGAAGCTGCTCGAGGACAGGCTGCCCGTCAAACGCATCACCGTCATGGTGCAGCGCGAGGCGGGGGAGCGTCTGTGCGCCCTGATGGGCAGCCGCGAAATGGGTGCTGTGACCGTGGCGGTGCGGTATTTCTCCGAACCGAAAATTCTATTCAACGTTTCGCGCGGCAGCTTTCTGCCAAGCCCCAACGTGGACAGCTGCGTGGTGCAGTTTGAAATCCGCGACCAAACCCCCGCCGGCGTGACCGATGAAGCCTTCTTTTTCCGCACCGTCCGTGCCGCGTTTTCCCAGCGCCGCAAAACCCTCGTCAACTCCGTCGCCTCCGGTCTGGGCATCCCGAAAGCGACCGTCACCGCCGCCTGCGAACAAGCTGCCCTGCCGGCGACCGTGCGTCCGGAGCAGCTTTCGATGGGGCAGTTCATCGCCTTCGCCGAAACCCTCGCCGCCGCGCAGAAAGCGCTTTGACTTGTGCTTCCCGCCGCGGCTTATCTAACATATAAAAACGGAGAAAACAAAAAAATAATCGCGCACCACCCTGATTTGACATAATACACCACGAACATTTGCTAAAATGGAATTATCCTGAATATGGAAATCCAAATGTGTGGTGATAAGGATGTCAAAAGTACATAGCATCGAAAAAACAGACAAGCATTTCGGCAACAAGGAACTGCTCTACGCCGTTGGCGTAACGGCGATCTGTTTTGCCGCAACCAAAGCGCAGCTCCTCGGTTTTCCCTCTCCCTTTAATGTCGCGGTTCTCGCGGCGTGCAATGCCGGCGTAATACCGGCATTTCTTGCGTGTATCGCCGGATATCTCCTGTTCGGCGGGCTGGAAATCGGCATGGTGCAGATCTGCGCGATGCTCGTCATTGTGGCGCTCAAGCTCCTCATCCTGCCGCGGGAGAAGCGCCAGAGCCCCGCGGTGATGGCAGTTTCGTCGACCGCGGCGATGGCGGGCTTCGGTTTCATCGTCAGCGTGCTGCTTCCGGCGGATCTGTACACAACCTGCTACCGGCTGATGTCGGCGGTGCTGTGCGGCTGCGTGACGTATTTCCTCATGGCGGTCGCACAGCGCACCAGCACCGACGGCTTGCTTGATATCAACGGCTTGCGCGGCGCGTCGCTCGGCATCCTGTTCGTCGTCGCCGCGTGTACGCTCGCCTCCGTCCAGATCGGCAGCGTGAACCTCGGGCGCACCGCCGGTATGTTTGTGATGCTTGCAGCGATGACCCGCTACGGGCACATCGGCGGGGCGGTCTGCGGGGCGCTGACGACCTGCGGCGTGATTTTATGCGCGCCGCAGCTTGCCGACAACACGCTCCTGCTCGCGTCCGCCGGACTGATCGTCGGCGCATTCGCGGCACTCGGCGCATTTGCCACAGTGGCGGCGTTTCTGCTCATCCTCATCATCAGCCTGTCGGTCGTGGGGATGAACGCCGATACCTTCCCCATGATCGCCGACGGCATTGCGGCAAGCGCAATCTATGCGGCGGTTCCGCGCTCCGCGGTACGGGCGATGCTCCGCCATGTGGGCGGCACAAAAAACGCCGTTGAAATCGTCGGGCAGACCGCCTCCGCGCGATTAAGCTTCGCGTCAAAAACCCTGCGCGGCATCCGCGGTCAGATTGATACGGTCACAAAGTCGATGGACAAAAAAAGTGCCGCCGTCACGCTTGAGAGCCTAGCGCCGGACCTGCTGTGCCGCGACTGCGCGGGCTGCACGGAATGCTGGAACAATCACACAGACGAAACCGCCGCGGCGCTGCGCGCACTCGAGGCGCTTGTGCTGAAAAACGGGCTTTGCACCGACACCGACGTGCGCTTTTCGCATCCCCGCTGTGTTCAGCCCAAAGCCCTCGCGGAGGTTTTCACCACCCTCTACGCGGGGCATTTATACGAGCAGTCCAACCGCCTGCGCGCCCGCGAGCTGCGGGAAATCCTCACCGAGCAGCTTGGTGCGATGGAGGATGTTCTCAACGACCTCTCCCACCGCGTTTCCCAGATCTCGTATGTGGACGCGTCGCTGTCCGAGCAGGCTTCCCGTCTGGCGGTGCGCCGGGGCTGCACAAACGCCCGCGCCTGCGTCTATCGCGACGAGAGCCAGACCATGCGTGCCGAGCTGTTCACCCCCGCGGATTTCAATCCCGATCCGGTCAAGCTCACTGCGGATCTAAGCGACATCATCGGCTGCGACATGGATCTGCCCGTGGTGACGGTCACGGACAAAATCGCAAAGTTCACCTTTACCGAGCTGCCGGTTTTCAGCGTTTCCTCGGATCAGTTCCAGATTGCCGGCAGCGCCGGCGAATATTCCGGCGACTGGGTGGAAACCCTTTCCGTCAGCGCGACGGAAGAATATTTCATCCTCTCCGACGGCATGGGAACCGGACGGCGCGCAAAGCTTGACTCCATGTTTGCCACAAGCCTTGTCACGCGGCTGCTCACCGCTGGCGTTTCGCCGGAAACCGCCGTGCGTATGATCAATCTCATCCTGCGCGTCAAGGGCTGGGACGAATCCTTTGCCACCCTCGACGTGGCGCGCATCGACCTGTGCCGGGGAACGCTCGACCTGCTCAAAGCGGGCGCCGCGGCAAGCTACATCCTGCGCGACGAGGTGCTGATCAAGGCGGAGGCGCAAAGCTTCCCGCTGGGGATTCTCGGCGACGTGCCGGCGGTGTCGCTGCACTACAAGCTCTTCCCAGGCGACCGAATTCTGCTGGTGTCCGACGGGGTGGATGAGCTGACGGTGAAAAAATATGCCGCGCAATGCTTCTGCGCGCCGCAGAGCGAGCTGAAAAACGCGGTCATCCGCTTCGGCGAAACCGCACTTGAACACCAAAAACAAGGCAAGCAGGACGACATCACCATCCTCGCAATCCAGATTGCCAGTGCATATTGAGAAATAATGCCAAAATAGTCGGCGATTTAGATAAGTTGCCATGAAAAATATCGGCAAGAAATAGGTATAATCCACAAAAAATGCGGTTGGATTCTGTAGAATCTTGAAAATATCTCAAAAAGGGCTTGCAAATTAATTCAAAAAAGGTTAAAATAATCGTATAGAATTGGAGGTTTGCATATGCCGCAAATTTACAGCAAAAACGCCGCCGCAGATCATGCGCTTTTTCAGGACGGAACGCACTTTCACTGTGCCGATTTTCTGGGCTGTCACCGCGAATCCCGCAACGGGCTGGACGGTTTTATTTTCCGCATCTGGGCGCCGAATGCCAAAGATGTCGCGCTCGTCGGCGACTTTAACGCGTGGGATGACGAAGCAGACCCGATGACCCTGACCGACGCCGGTATCTGGGAACACTTTGCCCCCGGGCTTGTGGTTTACGACAATTATAAATACCGCGTTCTGGGCGCGGACGGAAAAAAACGCATGAAAGCCGATCCCTGCGGCTTCCACACCGAAACCACCCCCGCCACCGCATCAAAGGTGTATGACCTGAGCGGCTTTTCGTGGAGCGACGCGGGCTGGTTTGAAAAGAAAAAGAAGCGGGCTGTCACCGAAAGCCCCGTGAATATTTATGAAGCGCACCTCGCGTCTTGGCGCAAATACCCCGACGGCGCGCCCTATGATTACGTCAAATTTGCACAGGAAATCATTCCCTATCTCAAGGAGATGAACTATACGCACATCGAGCTGATGCCCCTCGCGGAATACCCCTATGACGGCTCGTGGGGATATCAGGGCATTGGTTATTTCGCGCCGACCTCCCGGTTCGGTACGCCGCACGACTTCATGGCGATGGTGAATCTGTTCCACAAAGCCGGCGTCGGCGTTCTCCTTGACTGGGTTCCCGCGCATTTCCCGAAGGACGAAGCGGGGCTGTACGAATTCGACGGCGGCGCTTGCTACGAATATGCCGACCCCAAAAAACGCGACCATCTCTCGTGGGGAACGCGCGTGTTTGATTACGGCAAAAACGAAGTCATTTCGTTTCTGGTGTCAAACGCCCTGTTCTGGCTGGAAACCTACCACATTGACGGCTTGCGCGTGGACGCGGTTGCGTCGATGCTCTATCTCGACTATGACCGCCGTCACGGCGAGTGGACACCCAACAAAAACGGCGGACACGAAAACCTCGAAGCGATTGCGTTCTTAAAAACCCTCAACACCGCCGTGTGCGCGCGCTGTCCGGAAGCGATGATGATCGCCGAGGAATCCACCGCTTGGCCGCTTGTGACAAAACCCGCAAGCGACGGGGGACTGGGCTTTCACTTTAAATGGAACATGGGCTGGATGAACGATACGCTCAAATACATGGCGCTCGATCCCATCCACCGCGCGTTCCACCACAACAGCTTAACCTTCTCATTTTTCTATGCGTTTTCCGAAAACTACATCCTGCCGATTTCCCACGACGAGGTTGTCCACGGAAAAGGCTCGCTGGTCAACAAAATGTTCGGCACGACCGAGCAGAAATTCGCACAGGCAAAGGCGTTTCTCGCCTTTATGTACGCACATCCCGGAAAGAAGCTCAACTTCATGGGATCAGAATTTGCTCAGTTCCGCGAATGGGATTTTGCCGGAGAGCTGGAGTGGTTTCTGATTGAGCAATACGAAAGCCACCGGAATTTCCATAATTTCACAAAGAACCTCGGCGCATTCTACCGCAAAAATGCCCCGCTGTGGGAAATCGATTTCTCGTGGGAGGGCTTCTCGTGGATCTCCAACGACGATTACCGCCAGAGCATCATCATCTTCCGCCGCATGGACAAATCCGGCAACGAGCTGATCGCAGTGTGCAATTTCGTCCCCGTGGGCAGACCCGTCTATTGCTTCGGCGTTCCGTATGCGGGAAGCTATACCGAGGTGTTCAACAGCGCCTCCGCCGACGGCGCGCCGTATTTAAACGGCACGGTTCAGTCGGAAGCGGTGCCCATGCACGGCTTTGACCAGTCGGTTTCCGTCGAAATCGCACCCTTTTCGGTGATGTACTTCACTCTGAAAAAAGCCCCGCAGCGTCTGCCGAAAGCCAAAGCGGTTCCGGCAAAAGCCGCCGCGGAAAAACCCGCCAAGAAAACCACCGTCCGCAAAAAAGCCCCCGCAAAGAAAACGGACGACAAAGAATAGAGTTCAGCAAGAAAGGAAGAAAAACCATGTTCAGCAAAAAAGAATGCGTCGCGATGCTGCTTGCCGGCGGACAGGGAAGTCGGCTTTATGCCCTGACCCAAAGCGTGGCAAAGCCTGCCGTTCCCTATGGCGCAAAATACCGCATCATCGATTTTCCGCTCTCCAACTGCATCAACTCCGGCATTGATACCGTCGGTGTCCTCACCCAGTACCAGCCCCTTGTGCTCAACGAATACATCGGCGACGGACAGCCCTGGGATCTCGACCGCCTGCACGGCGGCGTCCACGTCCTGCCGCCCTATCAGAAAGCATCGGGCGCGGAGTGGTATTCCGGCACAGCCAACGCCATTTATCAAAATCTCTCCTTTATTGAGCGTTATGACCCGGAGTATGTCATCATCCTCTCCGGCGACCATATTTATAAGATGGATTATTCCCTCATGCTCAATTATCATAAGGAAAAAGACGCCGCCTGCACCATCGCCGTGCTGGACGTTGAGCTGGAGGAAGCCTCCCGCTTCGGCATCATGTTCGCCCACGACGACGGAAAAATCTATGACTTCAAAGAAAAGCCCAAGAACCCGCAAAGCACCCTCGCCTCCATGGGCATCTATATCTTCTCCTATGACAAGCTCAAACGCTACCTCACCGAGAATGAGAACGATAAGGAAGCCACCAAGGACTTCGGCAACAACATCATTCCCGCCCTGCTGCAAAACGACGAGCGGCTCTACGCCTACCGCTTCGACGGCTACTGGAAGGATGTCGGCACAATCGACAGCCTCTGGGAAGCCAATATGGACCTCATCAACCCCAACATCCCCATCGACCTCTATGATCCGGCATGGAAGATTTATTCCAGAAATCCCGTCCTGCCGCCCCAGAGCATCGGCTATAACGCAAAAATCCAGAACTCCATGGTCACAGAGGGCTGCTTCATCGACGGCACGGTCGATTTCTCCATGATTGCCGACGGCGTAACAATCGAGGAGGGCGCGGTCGTCACCGACTCCATCCTCATGCCCGGCTGCACCATCAAACGCGACGCGCTGGTTGAGTATTCCATCATCGGCGAAAATTCCGTCATCGGCGGCTTTGCCCACGTCGGCGCAAGACCGGAAACCATCGAGGACAAGTCCGCGTGGGGCATCGCCGTCGTCGGACACGGCATCAACGTCGCCGAGGGCGCAGTCGTCGCCCCCAAAGCGATTATTTCAGAAAATATAGAATAGGAGGCGGCACATTTTGGATATCAATATGGGAAGAGTCTTAGGACTGATTTTCGCAAATATGCACGACAACACCGTCACCGACCTGACAAAAGCGCGTACCATGGGCTCCATCCTCTTTGCGGGCAGATACAGACTCATCGATTTTACCCTTTCCAACATGGTCAACAGCGGGCTTTCGGAAGTCGGCGTCATCACAAAAGCCAACTATCAGTCGTTGCTCGATCATCTGGGTTCGGCAAGAGAATGGGATCTCTCCCGCAAAAAAGGCGGACTGCACATCCTTCCGCCCTTCGGTCATATCGAAACCGGCTTGTACCGCGGCAGAATTGAAGCCCTCTACGGCGCGCTGAGCTTCATCCGCAGCTCGCTGACGGACTATGTGATTATGTCCGACTGCGACGTGATCACCAATTTCGATTACCGCCCGCTGGTGAAAAGCCACATCAAAAGCGGCGCGGATATCACCATCGCCACCAGCACCGACTGTTTCAGTGCGGAACTGATTAAAGAAAGCAACGTCCTGTCCGTCAATCCGGACGGCAAAATCACCGACATCCTCATTTCCCCCAAAATCAGCGGCAACTGTACCCTGAGCCTGAATACCTACGTGATGAACAAAAAGCTGCTCGTCGAACTCATCACCGACTGCATCGCAAGAAGCCAGTACAGCTTTGAACGCGATATCCTCCAGGCTAAGGTCGGCACGCTGAATATCCATGCGTATGACTATGCTTGGTATTACAGCAAAATCCACAGCATGAAAAGCTATTTCGAGGCGAATATGGAGCTGCTCAACTCAGCCACCGCAAAGCGCCTGTTCCTGCCCAAGCGCCCGATTTATACCAAAGTCCGCGACAACGCTCCCTCACGCTACGGGCTGAACAGCATGGTGAAAAACTCGCTCGTCGCAGACGGCTGCGTGATCGAGGGCGTGGTGGAAAACTCCATCCTGTTCCGCGGCGTCAAGGTTGGCAAGGGCGCGGTTATCCGCGATTCCATCATCATGCAGGACACCGCCGTCGGCGCAGGCGCGGAGCTTAGCTACGTCATCACCGACAAAAACGTCAAAATCGCCGAAAACCGCACCCTCACCGGCGCGGACGGCTATCCCACCTACATCGCCAAATTCGCGGTGGTGTAGCACCGCTTAAACTGTAGATAAACCCTAAGTCAGGGGGCGCTGCCCTTGCTGCCGCGCACGGTAGCATTGACACACCCCTGCCAAAGGAGCAATGCCCCTTTGGAATCCCGTTATTTTTTAGATAATCATTCGCATTTCTTTCAGTCTGCGCGGTGATTTAGCGCTACTCATACAATTAAACCACCCGCATCCCTAACCCGCAAATGACAACACCCCGCAAACAAAAACAAAGCAATAATATCCCACCCAATCCCCCCACACCCCAAACCCGCAACAACAAAAACAATGGGTTTCCAAAGGGTACTTGTACCCTTTGGCGAGGGAGTCCAGAGGGGGCAGCGCCCCCTTTGATGGGGGTTTGGGGGCAACGCCCCCATTGACGGGGGTCAGGGGGCAACGCCCCCAACAAGCGCACATCAAACTTTGCCGCAGTGCGCGGCGGAATGGAGCTGCCATATGAACATACTTTATACTGCCAGCGAAGCGATTCCCTTTGCGGCATCTGGGGGGCTGGCGGACGTAGCGGGCTCGCTGCCTGCGGCGTTCAACGCGCAGGGGCATGACTGCCGGGTGGTGATTCCCCTGTACAACACAATGAAGCCGGAGCTGCGTGCGTCGCTGACGTACCTGACCAATTTCACCGTTCCTGTGGCGTGGAGAAACCAGTACTGCGGGGTCTTCACCGCAGTGGCAAACGGCGTGACGTATTACCTGCTCGACAATGAATACTATTTCGCGCGCGGCGGATTATACGGCTTTTACGACGACGCGGAACGCTACATTTTCTTCTCGCGCGCGGTGCTGGAGCTGCTGCATTACATCGACTTCAAGCCCGAGATCATCAACGCCAACGACTGGCAGACAGCGCTCGTGCCGGTTTATTACGACATCTTCTACCGCTACCAGTCCGGCTATGAGGACATCAAAACCGTGTTCACCATCCACAACATCCAGTATCAGGGAAAATATGGGCTGGAGCTGATCAGCGACCTGATGGGCATCCCGCTCTATCACAGCGAGCTGCTGTCTTATGACGGCTGCGTGAATTTCATGAAAGCCGCCATTGAGGTCAGCGACCGCGTCACAACGGTGTCGCCGAGCTATGCGTGGGAAATCCTCGACCCGTGGTATTCCCACGGACTCGACCGAGCACTGGTGAGCAAGCAGCATAAGCTCTCCGGCATCCTCAACGGCATCGATCAGGACATCTACAACCCCGAAACCGACCCGCACATTCCGAAGAATTTCGGATTAGAGGACAAGTCCGGAAAAGCCGTCTGCAAAGCGAAGCTGCTGGAGGAGATGGAAGTTGCCACCGGCAAAGAACCCGTCATCGGCATCGTGACAAGATTCGTTTCGCATAAAGGGCTTGACCTCATTAAATATGTCTTTGAGGACATCATCCATCTAGGCTTTAAATTCGCGATTTTAGGCTCGGGCGAAAAAATCTACGAGGACTTTTTTGCGGAAATGCGCTACCGTTATCCCGACCGCGTGGGGCTGAAAATCGGTTTTCTGCCGGATCTGTCCAGAAGAATCTACGCGGGCGCGGATCTGTTCCTTATGCCGTCCCAGAGCGAGCCGTGCGGGCTGGCACAGATGATTTCGCTGCGCTACGGCACGATCCCCATCGTCCGCGAAACCGGAGGTCTGCGTGACAGCATCAAGGACGCCGGCGGAGAACACGGCAACGGATTTACCTTTAAAACATACAACGCGCACGATATGCTCGCCGCCTGCACAAGAGCGCGCAGCTATTACGACCAGCGCATGAACTGGGGCAAGCTCGTCAACCATGCCCTCAAACAGGACTTCAGCTGGACGCGTTCGGCACAGGTTTATATCGACTTGTACAAACACATTTAAACGACAGGCAGGTGGCGGCATGCCGTACTACATCGTCAAAGTAAAAACGGGCGGGTATATTTTCAACCAGCGCGCGCAAGTCGCATCTGCGGACCTCGCGCGGAAATTCACCACCCGCTACCACGCCGGCGCATATGCCCGCAGATGCGGTTATACCCGCGACGATTATGAGGTTCTGGAAGTAACATAATCAAAAAATAAAAAAGCCGCTTTTTTGTTGTAAAAACAACAGACAAAGCGGCTTTTTTGCGTTATAATCAGGATACAATCAAAACACGGAATCGAAAGGATGTAAATTTATGAAACGTCAAATTATAAAAATCGATGAAGAAAAATGCAACGGCTGCGGCTTGTGCGCAAAAGCCTGCCACGAGGGCGCAATCGCCATGGTCAATGGCAAAGCGAAGCTCATCCGCGACGACTACTGCGACGGGCTGGGAAACTGCCTGCCGGTCTGCCCGACGGGCGCAATCACCTTTGAGCAGCGCGAGGCCGCCGCTTACGACGAAGAAGCCGTCAAAGAAAACCAGTCGAAAGGAGCGCAAACGAAGATGCAGGAAATGATGAAAAAACAAGGCATGACCTTCCCGCCGGCAGGGGGATGTCCGGGAAGCCGCGCGCAAACCTTGCAGCAGCCGCACAACGGCGGTTGCCCCGGCAGCCGCGCAATGGCACTCGGCGGGGCAGGGGAGGAAGCCGCAGAAGCCGCACCGGCAGCACACGCCGCCGCAAGCTGTCTTAGACAGTGGCCCGTCCAGATCAAGCTCGTGCCGGTCAACGCACCGTATTTCGACGGCGCAAACCTGCTCATCGCCGCCGACTGTGCCGCATACGCCCGCGCAAATTTTCATGAGGAATTCATGCGCAATAAGATTACCGTCATCGGCTGCCCGAAGCTCGACGAGGGCGATTATTCCGAAAAGCTCACCGAAATCATCCGCCGCAACAACCTCAAAAGCGTGACCGTCGTCCGCATGGAAGTTCCCTGCTGCGGCGGCATCGAACAGGCGGCAGTCACCGCCCTCAAAAACAGCGGCAAGTTCATCCCCTGGCAGGTCGTCACCCTCTCCGTTGACGGCAGAATCCTTGACTAGTCCTCTTCAAATTCCTCCTGTACAGCGCCCTTTGCCAAATCAAGGGGCGCTGTTTTTCGGAAATATGAAAATTTATTTTGCGCGGGCTTGAAATTGACAGTATAATCTTTTATAATTAAATTGGTATTACAGCATTTCAAGCGAATCGGGAAAATGGTTGAAAATTTATAGTAAGCAGATGCGGTTGTTTCGTTGTGTGAAAACGGCTGCCGAAACTGTGAGGTGAAATCATGCAGATTCAACTCAAACCAGCCCGCCGCGGAACACCGGACTATAAGAAAATGAAACGCTTGTACAAGCAGGCGTTCCCCGCCGCGGAGCGTGCGCCATTCTGGATTCTGTCGGCAAAAGCAAAGAAAGAGAACGTGGATTTCTGGGCGATTTATGCGGACGGAACATGGGTCGGGCTGCTGTATGTTGTCAACCACGAAACGCTTTCGTATCTTTTTTATTTCGCCGTGACCGCCGGCGAGCGGGGGAAGGGGTACGGCAGCGGTGCGCTGGAGGCGGCGAAAGCGCAGTATGCTGGCAGGCGGCTTTTTCTTGCAATCGAGCAAACGGTCGAAACAGCGGTCAATCATGATGAACGCGTGCGGCGTAAAGCATTCTACCTGCGCAACGGGTTTACGGATTTAAATTTAAAATTAAGGGAAGCCTCCGTGGTCTATGACCTACTCGGCATCGGCGGCGCTGTCGATGCGGACGAATATGACCGCCTGATGCAGCGCTATCTGGGCGGCTTTTTCAAAAAGCTTGTCACGATGAAAATCCTCGCGCCGTAAATGCACCTCGCGAGTGCGATCGAGTGCGGTTTTTTTAGCGAGTTTGCAATAAATACATTGAAATGCGCGCGGCGTTCTGTTATAATAAACGGATACAGCCCGCGCTTTTCTGTGCGGCTGTGCAAAAATTTGAAACATCCGCAAACCGCCGCGGCGGCGCGCGGGAGGAGGCAGTATGAGCCGCTTAACCGCTTTCTGCGACGGCTGGGAATTTTCCAAGCAGCCGATTGACACACCCTATTCACCGGATTTTTCCTGGGCGCGCGTGGACATTCCGCACGACTGGCTGATTTATGACACCCGCAACCTCTACGAAACCTCGACGGGCTGGTACAGAAAGACGTTCCATCACGCCAAAAACAACAGCATGCTGACCTTTGTTCGCTTTGAGGGCGTTTATATAGACTGTCGGGTGTTCTGCAACGGCAGCCTTGTCGGCGAATGGAAGTACGGCTATTCCACTTTCGAGTTGGACTTAACAGCGTTTCTGCGCGACGGAGAAAACGTTCTCACCGTGATGGTGAACCACCGCGCGCCGAATTCGCGCTGGTATTCCGGCGCGGGAATTTACCGGAAGGTGTATCTGCGTGAACTTGCGCTTTCCCATATCGTGCCGGACGGCGTTTATATCACCACAGCCAAGCGAGGTGCAGGCTTTGATATTACCGTTTCAACGGAATGCGCGCGTTCGTGTGGTGCTGCGCTGGAATCGTACCAGATCCGCACCACGCTGCTTGCCCCTGACGGTGCGCCGTTGCAGAGCATTCTCTCCGCCGCCTGCGCCGCGGACAAAAGCTGTATCGACGCGGCGGTTCGCCGTGAAAACACCGACTATTCTGTCAATACCCAGTCCCTGCGCGCGGAAAGCCCCGTCCTGTGGGACATCGGGCAGGGAACGCTCTATACGCTGCAAACCGAGCTGCTTGTCGCGGGGAAAGCGGTTGACTGCGCGCTGACCCGCTTCGGCTTTCGCACGATGCTGTTCACGCCGGATCAGGGCTTTTTCCTCAACGGTAGGCACGTAAAAATTCACGGCTGCTGCGAGCATCACGATCTCGGTGCGCTCGGGGCGGCGGTCAATCGCGCGGCGATCCGGCGCAAGCTGACAAAGCTGCGTGCGATGGGCATCAACGCCGTGCGCACCTCCCACAATATGCCGGCGACGGAATTCATGGAGCTTGCCGATGAAATGGGCTTTTTGGTTGTGTCCGAGGGCTTTGATATGTGGGAGCGCCAGAAGACCCAATATGACTACGCGCGCTTTTTCGGCGAATGGGTCGAAAAGGACATCGCATCGTGGGTGCGCCGCGACCGCAACAGCCCCTCCCTCATCGCATGGAGCATCGGCAACGAAATTTACGACACCCATGCCGACGACCGCGGGCAGGAGGTTACAGCACTTTTAACAAGACTGGTGCGCCTGCATGACAGCCGCGCCAACGCCTATGTCACCATCGGCTCGAATTATATGGGCGGCGAAAACGCGCAGAAATGCGCCGACATCGTCAAGCTTGCGGGCTATAATTACGGCGAGCGCCTTTATGCGGAGCATCACGCTGCCCATCCGGACTGGATGATTTACGGCAGCGAAACCGCTTCCGTGATCCAGAGCCGCGGGGTGTATCATTTCCCGCTGGCGAAAACCATCCTGACCGACGATGACGAGCAATGCTCGAGCATCGGCAACTGCTGCACCGCGTGGGGCGCGAAAAATACAGAAAGCTGCATCATCCCCGACCGCGACGCGGACTATTGTGCGGGGCAGTTTATCTGGACGGGCTTTGACTACATCGGCGAGCCGACCCCGTATGCCACCAAAAACAGCTATTTCGGTCAGCTTGACACGGCGGGCTTTGAAAAAGACAGCTTTTATGTGTTCCAGTCGGAATGGACTTGCTATCGAACCAATCCGATGATTCATATTTTCCCGTACTGGGATTTCAACGAAGGGCAGATGATTGATGTGCGCGTGGCGACCAACGCGCCGCGGCTGGAGCTGTTTTTCAACGGCGCATCGCTGGGTGCAACCGACATCGATCACGCCCACGGCACAAGGCTCACCGGCGATTACCAGCTCGCTTTCACCGACGGCGTTCTGGAAGCGCTTGCCTATGACGAGCAGGGGAACATCATCGCGCGCGACACCGTCCGCTCGTTCGGCGAATGCGCGGCGCTGGCGCTTTCCGCGGACAAGCAAACGCTCACCGCCGACGGCGAGGATCTGATTTTTGTGGAACTCACCGCCCTTGACGCAGCGGGGACCTTTGCCGCTAACGCGAACAACCGCGTACTGGTGGAGGTCACCGGTGCGGGCAGACTGGTGGGGCTTGACAACGGCGACAGCACGGATTATGATCCGTATAAAACCACATCGCGCCGCTTGTTTTCGGGAAAGCTGCTGGCAATCATCGCCGCGAAAAAACAGCCTGGCGAACTGCACATACGCGTTTCCTCCGTCGGACTGCCGGATGCTGAGCTGGTTCTGGAAGCACTTCCCGGCATCGCGGACGACGGCGTCAGCGCAACGGAGGAATGCATCGCACAGCTTCCGGAATGCGGCGGGGGAACGGATATTCCGGTGCGCAAAATCAAGCTGTCGGCGGATGCGCGAGAGCTAAACGCAACCGTCCGCACGGCGCAGATCCGTGTGGAGGTGTTCCCGCCCGCAAGCACCTATGCGCAGGCGATTTCCTACCGCATCACCACCGACACGGGCATTGATACCAATATCGCAGCAATCACCGCCATTGAGGATGAGGACGGCTGCGTGACCGTCGAGGCGCAGGGCGACGGCGAATGCTTCCTGCGCGCGCTGTGCAAAAACGGCACGGACAAATACCACGTGATTTCCGTGCTGCCGCTGACCGTCAGCGGGCTTGGCAACGTGTCTGTCAACCCCTATGAATTCGTCACCGCCGGACTTTACACCGCCAGCAGCGGCGATTTGTGCAGTGCCATCGAGCAGGGCGCAAGCTTCTCGCACGGGCCGTCGTGGTTCGGCTTTAAGAACGTCGATTTCGGCATGATCGGCAGCGACACCGTGACCATCTCCGTTTACGCGAATATGCTCACGCCCACGTCCCTCAGCGTCTGGGACGGCATTCCCGGCGTGGGCGGCGTATGCTTAGGCGAATTTTCGTATCAGAAAGAACCGATCTGGCTGACCTATCAGCCGGAAACATTCCACCTCAGCCGCAGGCTCAAGGGCGTTCACACCATCGCCTTTATGGGAACGGATTCCGTCAGCGTCAAGGGCTTTGCTTTTGAAAAAACCGATAAGGAATTCGCGCGGATCAATGCCGCAGACTGCCTGACTGTTTACGGCGACAAATTCACCGTCGGCGACACCGACGTGACTGGTATCGGCAACAACGTCGTGCTGGAATTCGGCGCATTCGATTTCACGTCCCACCAACCCGCCGCCGTCGTCATTACCGGACGCTCTCTCCTGCCCAAAACCAGCATCCACCTCTGCTTTGAGGACGGCGACACCCGCCGCATTCTGCTGGAGTTCGACGGCTGCGAAGCTTACACTGAGCGCACTTTCCCCGTCAGCGGAATTGCGGGAAGCTGCCGGCTTTCGTTTACGTTCCTGCCGGGAACGGAATTTGACTTCCGTGATTTCCGTTTTGTCGAATAAATAGGCGGAGGGGCATATGGATGGTTTGTACGCGGGCACGTCGGAGGCGCTGTGCTTTCATATCTGCGGCAATCTGCGCAGCGCGGGCGGGTTCCTCCACGAGCGGCGCGTGATGGATTGCTGCGTGTTGATTTTTGTGCTGGAGGGAACGCTCTTTGTCACGCAGTTCGGCATCGCGTATGCGGTTTCATCGGGGCAGTATCTGTTCCTTAGCGCCGGTGAGGAGCATTTCGGGCACAAGTCCTCCGACGGGCGGCTTTCCTACCTGTGGGTGCATTTTGTGCCCGAAAAACCGTGGCGGCGGTGTGATGCGCCTCCCGCGGAATTTACGTATCTGATTCCCGCAAAGGGTACGGCGGGAAATTCCCCGCGCGTGCGCGCACTGTTTGAGCAGCTGCTCGATTTCTCGCGGCAGGAAGCGCTTTACACCGATGCGATCTTATCCTGCGCGCTGCGACTTCTGCTGATGGCATTTACGCAGGAATGCGCGGACAGCCGTTCCCGCAAAAGCCCCGCGCCGCCCGTGATCGCACAGGTTACGGCATGGATGAAAGCCAATTTTCACCGCGATGTTTCGTTAAACCGGATCGCGGCGGAATTTCATTACAACCCCGCGTATCTCTCGGTGCTGTTTAAAAAAGAAACCGGCATCACCCTTGTGCGGTATCTCAACGGCGTGCGCATCGACGCGGCGAAAGCCCTGCTTGCCGGGCAGTTCGTTAGCATCAAGGAAGCCGCGTATTCCTGCGGCTTTCAGGACGAGAAATATTTCATGCGCACCTTCAAGCA
The DNA here is from genome assembly GCA_047602575.1 of Oscillospiraceae bacterium. Lineage (GTDB taxonomy): Bacteria > Bacillota > Clostridia > Oscillospirales > Ruminococcaceae > UBA1366. Next base: position 550,529 of record JASGGY010000003.1, on the reverse strand, counting down.
ATACACCGGCATGACGCCGCAGCAATACAAGAATTCGGTTTAGCACCAAAAAAATAAAGCCTGTACTGATTCCTTTTCTGGAATTTGTACAGGCTTTTTTGCATAGATTATAACATCCGTTGAGTCGTTTGCCGCGCGGTTATTCCTTGGAATTATACCGCATGATATAATGCTGAAACGCCGTTTTAAACGCGCTTAAATACCGCTTTCCGATCGCCGCGCGCTCACCGTTGTCAAAATAAATCACGTTGTTGTCGTGGTTGCGGATGTGGAGAAAATGCACAATGCTGGATTTGTGCGTGCGCATAAAAGCGCCGTCCGGCAGCAGCGGGATGAATTCCTTGAGGTATTTACAGCTTTCAAGCTGCTTATCACGTGTGCGGACAAGGGAATGCTTCCCCCTTGCCTCGATGTAGAGAATTTCGGAAAACCGCAGCTTCCACGTGCCGTCGTTTGTATGGAGCAGCAGGAAATCATCGGTACTCACCGCGTGAAGATATGCGTCCATCGCGTCGAACAGCTCTTGCTTTTTTAGCGGCTTGACCAGAAAACGGAAGGTGTTGACCGCAAAGCTTTCAAACACCACGTGCGGGAATCCGGTCAGGAAAATGATCGTCACATCCTGATTCCGCAGCCGCAGCTGTTTTGCCGTCGCCATCCCGTCAAGCCCGTCCATTTTATAGTCCATAAAAATCAGGTCAAAGCTCTGGATAGACGCCAGCAAATCCATTCCGCTGAGAAAATGCGTGGTGAGAATCGCTTCGTTGATGAGCGCGGCATAGTCCTCCAGCATGGTATGGAGCGTGATAAAAAAATGTTTTTCGTCATCGCAAACCGCAATTCGCATGGCTTCACTTCCTCCCCATTTAAATATAGCATAAATGGATAGAGAAAGCAAGGAAATATGCGGTTTAATTAAGATACAATTTTAATAAAAATCGTTGGTGCCGAAATTTCGTACGATCTTCAGATATGTATAGAAGCTGGTCCATAATTTCCCTATACTCATGACATAACGAGAGGGGGGAATTTTATGTGGAGCGTCATACTTCAGATGTGGTCCACTAGGTGGTCTACCAATTCTTAAACAATCATTTTTTAGCTGCGCCAAACACTGTGCGGATAGGTCGCTTTTGTTTTTTACAAGGACAACCTGCAAAACCGCAAATGCGTCAGGCTCTGACGTGCAAACACCGAACGTAAACAAACCCGCTTGCCGAAAAAACAGCAGGCGGGTTTTCGTTTTCGGAAAACCGAATGCGTCGGCACAAAGATGTGAAAACAGAAAACCTGTTTCTGTGGTTTTGTCCACTGACAGATGCGACAATCTATGCTATACTGAAAGAAATTATTTTCACAGGAGGAGCGCATGTTAAAAGCGGTTGATAAACGGCAGGTTTCGGTACTGCCCGGATTGTTCCGGGAGCGGATGGAATTAAACCGCACCTATCTCATGGAGCTTGACACCACCTGTCTGCTCCAGAATTTCTATCTCGAAGCCGGTATCATCATCCCCGGCATTCAGGTCATCGATCATCCGGAAACCGTCAAGCTGCACTGGGGCTGGGAAGCGCCGACCTGCCAGCTGCGCGGGCATTTTCTCGGACACTGGCTGGCGGCTGCCGCTTCCTATATCGCGAACGACAACGACACGCAGCTCAAAGCGAAGCTTGACATCATCGTTGCAGAGCTTGCGCGCTGTCAGCAGCTCAACGGCGGCGAGTGGGTAGGCTCGATTCCGGAGAAATACTTTGCGCGTCTTGCGACCGGCGAATACATCTGGTCACCGCAGTATACCATGCACAAAACGATTCTCGGCTTGATGAAAGCCTACACCGACGCGGGCAACGCGCAGGCGCTTGATATCCTTGACCGGCTCGCCGGCTGGTATCTCCGCTGGACGGACGAAATGGCAAAGCACAACCCCCACGCCGTTTACAGCGGAGAGGAAGCGGGTATGCTGGAGGTCTGGGCGAGCCTTTATGAAATCACGTGCGCCGAGAAGTATCTGACGCTTGCAAAACGCTATCAGGATGCGGGCTTGTTTCGCAATCTCACCGACGGGAAAGACGCCCTCACCAACTGTCACGCCAACGCGAGCATCCCGCTTTCCCACGGGGCGGCAAAGCTGTATGAGATCACGGGCGACGATGCGTGGCGCGTTGTGACCGAGCGCTTCTGGGAAAACGCCGTCACCGCGCGCGGGAAGTTTGCCACAACCGGTCAGAACGCCGGCGAATTCTGGGTTCCGCCGTTTTTGCAGGGGCAGTATTTCGGGGATATGAATCAGGAATTCTGTACTGTCTACAACATGGTGCGCACGGCGGACTATCTCTACCGCCGTACAGGGGAAACGGTTTACGCGGACTATATTGAAAAATGCCTGTACAACGGCTTCCTTGCCCAGCAGAACAAGGACACCGGGATGCCGGCATACTTCCTCCCCCTAACAGCCGGAAGCCGGAAAAAATGGGGCAGCAAAACGCACGATTTCTGGTGCTGCCACGGCACAATGGTACAGGCGCAGGCGCTGTATCCGGAGCTGATTTATTTCACCGGCGAAGCGGAAAACAAGCTGACGGTCAGCCAGTATATTCCCTCAAGCGTTCGTGTGAAAAGCGGCGAAGCGGAGCTTTTCGTCGAGCAGGTCACGGGGATGAAATATTACAACGATCAGGCGTTTTTCGATGAGCGCGACACCAGCCAGATGTCGCGCTGGTTCGTAAAATTTAAGGTGAACGCATCCTCCGCGGAGCTGTACACCCTATCCTTTCGCGTGCCGGGCTGGGTGAGCGCGCCGCCGACGCTCCTGCTCAACGGGCAGGAAATCACCGCGCAGCCGGAGGGCAGCTATCTCAGTCTGACCCGCGCATGGCACAACGACACGCTGGATCTGTTCTTCCCGAGTGCCGTGAAAGCCGAGCCGATCCCCGGCGAGCCGGAGCTTGCGGCATTTGTGGACGGACCGATCGTGCTTGCCGGGCTGACGGACGCCGACCGCGGACTGACCGGCGATTTTTCAGCACCGAAAACCTTCCTCATTCCGCAGATTGAGCATATCTACGGCACGTTCCCGTGGAAACAGAACTGCTACCGCACGCGCCGTCAGGCACAGAACTTCACATTCAAGCCGTTGTACGAAATCACCGACGAAACCTACACCGTGTATTTCACACAGAAGGATTAATCAGCACAGCACCCGCTTGCCACATGGGCAGTGGGTGCTGTTTTTTTGCGGTAAGAATTGCGGTGGAATCGCCCATTCACCGCCTGGAAGCATTGACAACGCAGGTGAAATCTGTTATACTTTTTTCATTGATGCTTCACGATAGAGAAGCGGAACGGAGCGGATTATGAACCAAAAGACAGAAACGATCATCCACGCCATTGAACAAGTCATCATCGGCAAGCGTCCGGTGATTGAGAAGCTGCTTGCGGCACTGTTGTGCGGCGGGCATATTTTAATCGAGGACGTGCCGGGCGTCGGAAAAACCAAGCTTGCCGCCGCGCTCGCCGGTGTCGTGGGCGGAAAATTTAACCGCATTCAGCTCACGCCGGATATCATGCCGTCGGACATTCTCGGCTTTTCGATGGTCAATCAGCGCACCGGCGAGATGGAGTACCGGCAGGGGGCTGCGGTGTGCAATTTTCTCCTCGCCGATGAAATCAACCGCGCCTCGCCCAAGGTGCAGTCAAGCCTGCTCGAGGTCATGGAGGAGCATCAGATCAGCTTAGACGGTAAAACCATTGCGCTGCCCAAGCCCTTTATGACCCTCGCCACGCAGAATCCGGTCGAAACCTACGGCACGTTCCACCTGCCCGAAGCGCAGATGGATCGCTTTCTGATGAAGGTTTCCATGGGCTATCCCGCGCCGCAGGACGAGCTTTCCATCATCGCAAACGACGAAACCGGCGCGCTGACCGCCGCCGTTTCGCCCGTCGCATCGCCGGAGGAAATCGTCGCCATGCAGGATCAGGTTCGCGCGGTGTTTACTTCCGAAGCGGTAAAAAGCTACATACTCGCACTTGTGACCGCCACGCGGACAAGTCCCCTTGTGAAGCTCGGCGCAAGCCCCCGTGCGTCGATTGCCCTCAACCGCACAGCCAAGGCGCACGCCTACCTCAACGGGCGGGATTTCACCACGCCGGACGACGTGAAAAGCTTAGCGGAAAGCGTGCTTGCGCACCGGCTGATTCTTTCGCCGGAGGGCAAAACGCGTTACGGCTCAAACGAAGCGTGTGCGGCGGCGATCTGCGCACAGCTGACCGTGCCAGTCGGTAATTGAGGTTCCGGCGCGGGTTATCTTGCCGGTCGCGGCGAGCGATTTATGAAAGCGGAAACGGGGAGGGACGGCTTTGCGCGCGGCGTTTGGATATGGATTGACGGTGGTGCTGACCGCCGCGTTCGGGTTGTTTTTTGATGCGCAGTTCGGGTTTACTTTTTTAGCGGTGCTGCTGGCGGCACCCGCGCTGTCGGCGGGAATGACCATGGCGGCGCGGCGCGGGGTGCGCGTAAAAACCTCCTGCTCGCAGGATCTGGTGAAAAAAGGCGACACGGTGGAGCTTGTCGTGGAAGTCGAAAACCGCGGCTTTCTGCCCGTTCCGCTGGCGGAAATCAAGCTTTGCTGCTCCGCGCATTTTCAGGCGCAGGGCGAAGCGGAATTCCGCGCGACCCTTGCCCCGAAGAAAACACTGCGCCTGACGGGGCTTTTTACCGCAGCCGTGCGCGGGGCGGGAACGATGGAGCTTTCCGGCGTGACGGTGCGCGATTTTATGGGGCTGGTGCGGTTTGATTTGCGCCAAAGAGAAGCAGCCGCGGAATGGACGCAGACGGCTGCGGTTCTGCCCGATGTGCCGGAAGCGCCGGAAAACACAGCACTGCTCCAGCGGATGCTCGACGCGGCGGCGTTTGAGGAAAACGAGGAAACCACCGACAGCCCGACGGCGATGAACGGCTTCCCCGGCTATGAACACAGACCCTACACCCCCGGCGACCCGCTGAAAAAGATCAACTGGAAGCTTTCCGCCAAACGCGGGAATCTGCTGGTGCGGCTCGACGAGCAGTATGCGGGAACGCGACAGAACATCCTCCTCGACCTGCGCACCGGTCAGGAACAGGACGCGCTCCTGCGGCAGGAATGCGCGGCGGAGGGCGTGCTTGCGATACTTGCTCTCTGCGTGCGGCGCGGTGCGGAATGCAACCTGTTTTATTTCGACCGGAACGCGTGGCAAAGCCATGTCGTCATCGCCAACAGCGACGTGGAATGGGTGCGCGGTGAATTTGCGCGCCTTGCGTTTTTTACCGAATCGGAGCTTGCGGAAAAGCGCATTCCTTACGATAAAATGGGCGGGGCAAAAATCGGTTCGCTGATGATTTTTTCCGCAAAGCCGGACAAGGCGCTGGAAGCGCAGCGCAGTGAATTTATGCGGCTCAAGGATGTTTCCGCAATCATCGCGCCAAACGCGCCGGAGCATCGCGGCCGCGGCTGGTGGCTGGCTGAGAAAACCGGTGCGTTCATCCGCTTTACCAACGACTGACCGCGCGCCGATCATCATAAAAGGAGGAATGACCATGCAGGAAGCGGTAAAGAAAGCGGGATTGCCCGCACTGTTTGCGGCGGCGCTGAGCGCGGAAATCATGAACCTCTTTTTTATGAACGGCTTTCTGCGCACATTGGCGCTGTGTCTGGCGCTCTGTGCGGCGACGTTTCTGTTCTGCACGCTGGTCAAACGCGGGCGGGCGTTCGCACCGCTGATTTACCTGCCGATGCTGGCGGCTGTGCTGCTGCCGGTGCTGCATTTTGTTCAGAACAACGGCAGCCGGTCGTTTCTGCTGTATTTCACGGGTGCTGCGGGCGATGCGGACACAAGCGGCTTTTCGTATGCGATTTTTTTTCCGTTTTGTTTTTTAATGGCGTCGTTCGTGTATTATTTCACGCTGGTGCGCTATCGGAATGTCGCGCTGATTCTGGTTACGCTCATTCCCTGCGCGGCGTATTTCAAGCGCACGGAAACAATCCCGCTGCGCTTTATTATCCTGACGGTCGCGCTGTATCTGCTGGTGATTGTACATTGCCGCCAGACGGTGCTGGCAAAGGGCATACGTGTGGCGCGGAATCTGTCCTATTATTTGACGGCGGCGGGCTTTGCGGCTGTGGTGGTCGGCAGCGCGCTGGCAATCCCAAAGCCGTCGGAAGCTCCGCTCAAGGAATTATATTACGATCTGTTCAATCAAAACACAAACCGCAACAAAGCGGCGATATATGACCTCGGCGCGTTCAGCGAATTTCTCGGGCAAAGTCCTTACGGCGATCTGAGCCGCACGGTGGTCGCGACGGTGAGATCCGACGAGCCGCTCTATCTGCGCAAACAGGTTTTCGATCTCTATGACGGCACGCATTGGTCACGGTATGAAACGGATCAATTCCACTACGGCTTCGCGAACTGGGCGGACACGGCGGCGGAACAAAATCTGCCCGCGTTTGCCGCGGCGCTGAAAGAAGCGGCAAAGCTTCACCCGTCCTTTGTGCAGCAATATCATCTGAGCGACGCGCTTTTTGACGCGGTAAACACACCGGTCAAAACCTGCGAGATCACCTATATGGCTGTTTATAAAACTTGGTATTTGCTCAATGTTTTAAACCCGATCAGCGCGGATGCGGACGGCATGAAGCTTTACCGCAACGAGAGCGGCGAGATGTTCGTCAACGAAAAGAAATTGCCTGCCAGTCGAATTTTCAATGTGCAATATTACAATGAAGCGTATTCTAAAGCTGTGTATGATTTTGCGGCGCAGTTCACCGATCAGGATGCTTATGCGGCGTTTCTTCATACGGCGAATATCTTCCTTCCGGAAGGTGCCGCAAAGGATGCGGTTTCGGCGCACATCACGGATTTAGAGAACGCGCAGGCTTATTACAAAAACACCTACCAGCCGACCTCCGCGAAAATCACCGCCCTCGCGCAGCAGATTACGGCGGGCTGTACATCGGATTTAGAAAAAGCGCAAGCCATCGAGCGCTATTTCCACAACGGCGATTTTGTTTACGATCTGTATTATGTGCCGCCGGAAAGCGATAACGCTGCGGAATATTTCCTGTTTGACAGCCGCCGCGGTACTTGCTCGGATTTTGCGTCGGCAATGGCGCTGCTCGCGCGCGAGGCGGGGCTTCCCGCACGGGTGACGGAGGGCTTTCTCAGTTCGGAGCGCGACGGAACAAACAGCTATGTTGTGCGCGAGGAAGACGCCCACGCATTTCCGGAGGTGTTCATCTCCGGCATCGGTTGGATGACCTTTGAGCCGACCGTCGCAGACAGCGGCGGGGGAGGGGCGGACGGCACGGGCTTTGCGTTTGTTTTGCCGCCGTTTGCGCGCATTCAGGCGATCATCGCCGCGGCGCTGCTCTGCATCGCGGGAGTACTTGCGCGCGGACCGATCGGAGAGTGCGCATTCCGCGTGTCAATTGCGGTCTTCCCGAAACAAACGCAGATCCGCCGCCTGTTCCTGCGCGCCCGCAAAGCTGCGGCACGTAGGGCGCACCGTGTGCCCTACACCATGACCGCGGGCGAGGTGCGTTCCGCCGCGCAAGCGCAAGCCAAGTGCGATTTAACCGCGCTCACCGACGCATTCGAGCGCCTCACCTACACCAACCAGACCGCCGCCGGCGACGAAAAAGCCTGCTACGCAGCATACCGCGCATTCAAAACAGGCTTGCGTAAAAACAAATCAAAACGGCGCTACTCCCGTCGAAAAAAATAGCACAAGCCGCCAATAAAGTATCTTGAACCGCACCAAAAAGTAATTCAATCAGATTTTCAAAAAGCGACAAACTGATACTCCCAAAACAACGGGTTTCCAAAGGGGGCATGCCCCCTTTGGTGGGAGGGTGTCGATGCTGCCGTGCGCGGCAGCACGGGTGAAACCCTCTGACAAAGGTAATAACTATAACCAAACTGCGGGAAAGCATCACGCTTCCCCGCAGTTTAATTTTATAAGATTTTTGTGCCTTCGTTGTCAATCTGGAATTCGCGAACGGTCCAGCCGGACAGTCCGGCGTTGTCGAGAGAGAACTTGACCCGACCGGCGAAAAAGGTGTTCTGCTCGTCCACGATTGCCATGACGGTCGGGCCTGCGCCGCTGATGAAAACGCCGTAAGCACCGTGGCTGTAGGCGATGTCGAACACGTCGCGACAGCGTGGGATCAGCTCCATGCGATAGGGCTGGTGAAGCCGGTCGTGTACGGCGGTGCGCAGGTTTTCAAATTTCCCCGTCAGCAGGGAAGCCGAAAACAGCGCCGCCCGCGAGAGGTTGTAAACCGCGTCCTTGTGCGAAACCTCCGTCGGCAAGCACGCCCGCGCGCGTTCGGTTTTCAGCTCGAAGTCCGGAATGATCGCAGCGAATTTCAACTTTGTGTAAACCTCCTGGCGCACCCAGTGTACGCGCCGCCCGTCGAACACGGCGGTCACGATCCCGCCCAGCAGCGCGGGGGCGGTGTTGTCCGGATGCCCCTCAATCTGCGCGGCAAGATCGATCAGATCATCCTGCGAAAGCGGACTGCCGAGCAGCACGTTTGCGCCCACCAGCCCCGCCGCGATGCACGCCGAGCTTGAACCCAAGCCCCGCGCGAACGGAATTTGATTGGTCTGAACAAGCTTCAAGCCGCCGAGCGTTTTCCCGCACACGCGGTATAAATCCTGCGCCGAGCGGTAAATCAGGTTGCTTTCGTCCGTCGGAACGTCGCAATTTTCATCCGTTGTGCAGATCTCTACGCGATCGCTTTCGCCGATTTCAACATAATTATAAAACCCCAGCGCCAGCCCGAGCGCGTCAAAGCCCGCCCCTAAATTGGCGCTTGTCGCGGGGATTCTGATTTGAATCATCGCCATACCCCCCCGTTCTGTTTTCCGGTTCATCCTGCCGGAATCGGCACGAATTATAAAATCCTTACCTTGCTTGCGATTTCCGCGGAGCGGGAGAGAATGGTCAGGTTCTCGTCAATCTGTTCCTCAACCATGTTCGGCGTGATGAACGCAAGCTCGTTTTTCGGTCTGCCGGCGCGCTCAATGAAAATCAGCTTGCCGAACAGCTCCGAAAGCGATGACTTGAGCTGCTCCGCTTTGTCTGAACGAATGCGCACGAACATCGAAACCTCCGCTTTTTTGTGCGAAACCATAAAGCTGCGGTCTGTGCTGTCCTCCCACGAAATATCCAGCACGCGCACCTGATGCTTTGAGCGCGTCGATGATGTCGCCCACAACCGCAGAAGCCGTCGGTAGCTTTCCCGCACCCTTGCCGTAAAACATCACGTCGCCCACGCCGTCGCCCGTGACAGTAATCGCGTTATAAACGTCCTCCACGGACGAGAGAATGTTGCCGCGGCTCACAAAGCGCGGGCAGACAACGGCGGTCAGCCTGCCGTCGTCCATGGCTTTGACCGTGCCGATGAGCTTGACGGCATAACCCGCGTTTTCCGCGTATTCCATATCCTCGGTCGTGATTCTGGTGATGCCGGAGCAGTGAACCATTTCCGGATAAATATGCTTGCCGAACGCCAGCGAACCCAGAATGCAGATTTTACGGCACGCATCGTGACCCTCCACGTCGGCGGTGGGGTCTTTTTCGGCGTAACCGAGCTTCTGCGCGGTCTTGAGGGCGGAAGCAAAATCCACCTGCTCCTTCACCATTTTGGTAAGGATGAAGTTCGTCGTGCCGTTTAAAATGCCGCTGATCTGCTCGATGGTATTGCCGGCAAGGCACTTGTGAATGGGGCGGATGATCGGAATACCGCCGCCCACGCTTGCTTCAAATAAGTAATTGGCGTTATGTTTTCTGGCAATTTCCAGCAGCTCCGCGCCGTGATAAGCGACCAGCTCCTTGTTTGAGGTCACAACGCTTTTGCCCACCTCGAGCAGCTGTTTTGTGAAGCTGTACGCCGGGTTCAGCCCGCCCATCAGCTCCGCAACGACCTCGATTTCGTCGTCGTTGAGGACCACATTGAAGTCCTTGACGAATTTATCCGCATACGGGCTGTCGGGAAATTCCCGCAAGTCCACAATGTACTTGATTTCGACCGGTCTGCCGACCTTTTTGGAGATGGCAGCCTTGTTTTTCTCAAACAGCTCCACCGTTCCCGAACCGACCACGCCGTAGCCGATGACCGCGATTTTACTCATAAAAATGAACAACCTTTCTTTCTCTCAAACTCTGCACAGGGCGCTTATTCCTCCGAAATCAGCCGCGCTTCTACCACACCGGGAACGGTGCGCAGCTCTTTTAAAACGGACGCGCTGCTCACGTCCGTTCCCTCGAATTTCACCGTGCAAGTCACCGAAGCCGCCGCATCGAGCGGGATGTTCTGGTTGACGGTGAGGATGTTCGCACCGAGGGTGTACAGATGCGTGATGACCGACAGCAGAATGCCCTTTTCGTCCCTGAGAACAAAATAGAACGACATGATCCGGTTCTTGATTTTCTCGTCATAGGTGTAAACGCAGTCCTTGTATTTATAATAGGCGCTGCGGGAAATCCCCACCGCGCGGCATGCCTCCGCGGAGCTTTTCGCGTCGCCTGCCGCACGCAGGCGCTTTGCGTTTAGAACCTTGAGAATAATCTCCGGTAAAACGCCGGAATCCACCACCACAAACCGCGTGTCCGACATGACGGTTCTCCTCTCAAAAACATCTGTACTTGCCATACAAACAACTATACCAGTTTCCGCCTCTTTTGTCAAGGGGAAAACCGCAGCGCCGGCACAGGATTTCGTAAACAATGCGTAAACAACGGGCGTCCGCAATCGGACAGCGCCTGCTGGCTCATGATCCGGGCGCAGAAAAAGAGCAGCCGGGAATCGGGCTGCTCGGCTTATACATCTTGAAAAAAGCTTTCCACCGGTTTATTGAGAATCTTTGCAAGTCCATACAGCTCAATATCCGATACGGTTCTTGTCTGATCTTCAATTCTTGAGATAGAACCGCGGCATATGTAAACCGCAATGGTTTCAAGCTTTGCGGAAAGCTGCTGCTGGCTCATTTTCTGCGCCAGCCGGTATTCGCGCACCTTTTTGCCCACGATATTCATTTTTGCACCGTCAATGATACGTGCCAACTGAATCACACTCCATAATAGATGTCTTGACAAAGGACAATTATTATGATACACTAGTTTTAATTCGAAAATGTCCTTTAATAGGACAATACAAAGTAAATTTAAGCGAATGGATGATCAGATCTTTGTTATTGTTATCAATCCGCCATGATAACAGAAAAGCATATGAAAATACAGCGAATGATTTTATATAAACTTTGATTAAATAAAACAGCAGCCGCTTTTATCGCAACTGCTGTCCGTCAATTCTTTTCATTCGAAAGACCAGTAATATAGTCAAGACTGACTTTATAATACTTTGCCAGTATGATTATTTTAAACAATGGAATTTCCCTCACGCCATTTTCATACTCGCTGTAAACCTGCTGTGTGGTATGCAACAGCTTCGCAACATCCGTCTGCGTAAGGTCATGATCTTCTCTTAAATTACGAATTCGTTCGTAGAAATACATATTGACCACTCCTTATGTTGCTATCAGAAATTATACCATAAATTTCTTTGCTCGCTTGACAATACATGAAAATTCATGTATAATAAGCAACATATCATTATGTAAGGAGAGATTAATCATATGCGCTCCAAATACTGCATTATCCCCGGCCTTCACTCAGACGGTAGCATTCTAGGCGCAAAAAAACAGCAGCCGCTTTATCGCAGCCGCTGCCTGTTAATTCTTTTTATTTGATAAGCACTGACATCAAATATTAACACTTCTTGTTAGTTTGAATGTTTAAATTCCATAACTGATTTTAGAATATCAATCAACTTTTCCTGCTCCGCTTTTGAAACGCTTTGAATAAGTTTATAAGCCATCGCCGGGTATTCTGAACCAGTATCATCATTTTTCTCAATGAATTCAAACAGTGTATTTAATGCAATTGATAATCCAGCGGCTATCTTTTCAACGGTTTCCAAAGTAGCGTTTTTCTCACCGCGTTCAACTTGACCGATGTAAGTTGGATGCAACCCACATTTTTCTGCGAGTTCTTCTTGACTTATATGCAACTGGTTGCGGTAGTTTCGTATTCTTTGACCGACTTCGGATGTGATGTTGCTCATGACGATGCCTCCATCTAAATCTTTATACTCAAAGTATATAGATATAGAAAACATTTTTAAACAGACTATTGATATTTATTTCAAGTTATGATATACTAATAATATTAAAAAACTGATTTGAGCTACTATAAGTTCAAAATGGAGGAATTTGTATGCAACCCAAATTCTGCACCATCTCCGGCTTCCCATCCAACGGCATCCCTGCGGGAACAGGCAGAAATAAAAAACAGCAGCCGCTTTTATCGCAGACTGCTGTTCGATTCACCACTTACCGCTTAACGCAGCGGCTTATTTCATAAGGAAAAAAATCTTAATCCTTATGCCGATTTGCATTCAAATCAACGACACCGTTGGTTCTTTCAAACTCAGCGATGCGCTTTTTTATCATTTGTTCCAGTTCTTTATTTTTGGTTCTTCCCTCAAATTCGGCAATATACCCTAATTTGTCCAGTAATTCCTGACTGGTTCTTAGTGTAAACCGAGAAATTTCGTCTTTCATGTTACGCCTCCTTGACTTGCTATTGACATAATTATAGCGTCATAGTATAATGATTTGTGCGGAATGACGTACTTTTGACGCAATAGTAAAGGAGAATTTACAAATGAAATTTTGCACCATCTCCGGCTTTCAATCTGGCGGCAACAATCTCGGTACAAAAAAACAACAGCCGCTTTCGCAGCCGCTGCCCGTTTCTGTCTTTGAATCCGTCACTGCTTTTTATCCGTCCTGCCCAGCAGATAATCCGTAGAAACCTGATGAAAGTCTGCAAGCTTAATCAGGATTTCAGTCGGAATATCCAGCTCGCCGCGTTCATAGTTGCTGTAAACACGCTGGCTGCAATTGAGAATCCTCGCAATCTGCGTTTGCGTCATGTCCTTATCTTCCCGTAAGTCCCGAATCCGCCGATACAGCATAATTTTCACCTCTCGCTCCATTATACCGAAGCGGATTTTACGCTATTGACATTTAGCGTGAAATCCGCTATAATAACAGGAAAGCACATCAGAAGATAAAGTAGGTGATTTCTATATGAACTTTGATAAAATAAAAAAAACAGCAGTCGCTTAAAGCGTAACTGCTGCTTATGTAAGATTAAGAAATTTTTCAATCATGTATTATTCTCATAAATCATAATATCCTCAAGCCGGCAATCCAGATAATCGCAAATGCGCGCAAGCACGCCTAAATCCACGCGCGCAACCTTATTCAGGCAATAATTCTGCAATTGCGTCCGTTGAATATTTGCGCCCAGAACAAGCTTGTTTTTGCTGATTCCGTGCAACTTTAAATAATCGCCCAATGTAATTACGATTTTACCGTTTTTCAATTTCATCACCTGAATAAATTATACATGAACAGAGTTCATATTGACAGATGTATTTAGATACTGTATAATAAAATACACACCTAAAAAGACAATAATTGAAAGAGGATTTTTATGAAACCCAAATTATGCACCATCTCCGGCTTCTCATCCAACGGCAGCCCTGCGGGAACAGGCAGAAATAAAAAACAGTAGCCGCTTAAAGCGCAGCTGCTGCCTTATATTACGACAATCCCGATCACACCGTTTCATATTCAAGAATATCTTGAATTTTACACTCTAAAACGCAACATATCTTCGCAAATAAATCCAGATCAACCATCACAATGTTTTCTGCTTTATAATATCTGTCTATTACGTCGTATTTCACGCCGATTAATGTGCTGAGTTTATTTCTCGTGATTTTTCTTGCATGCATCATGTCAGCAAGCTTTACTTTTATATGCCCATATTCACGAATGCTCACAAGGCTTTTCGGATCATTCTTCACTTATATCAACCCCTTATCATTACTTTAACATAAAATAATAGAATTGACATTACCCATATTATATGTTATACTAAATAATATAACCTGAAATAAGGGTATTTTTATAAGTGGAGTAATCAGAGTGTGACTTAAAAGCTACTAAATCGCAAGCGAAAATCGGTGGTGGGTAAAAAACAGCAGCCGCTTTATCGCAGCTGCTGTCTGACAATGATTTTATTATTTCGACGCGTTATACTTAATAATATCAGATGCGGAACAGTTCAACACATAACAAATCCGCGCCAACACGTCCAGATCAAGCTTTTCAACGTCATTATTACACCATTTGTTGATGACTTCAAAGCGGGTGTTAGAGGCTTTGGCGAGATAATTTCTGGTCATATTCCGTGCATCCAGCAAATCTTTCAGATGGATTGTAATGATTCCATATTCTTTGATTGATATGATTGATTTCGATTCGTCCATGTGTATCACTTCCTTAAATATATTGTATAGGCAAAGTTACATCTTGACAACATACATATAAGATGTTACTATAATAGTAGTAACGAAACGCGGAAATTCACAATCAAGCGGCAGACTATTAGGAACGTGAAAAGAAAACAGCAGCCGCTTTTATCGCAACTGCTGCCTATGTTAATATACTTCTGAACCCCACATCTGTTTATTGACGCGTATCTTTCTTCTTTTCAAAATCAATCACGCCGAATTTTTCCTCATATTTTTCGATGCAACCCCGAATTAAAATCAAAATCTGACTGTTTGCGGAGCGACCTTCATAATCGGCAACGACATGAAGCTTATTTAGCATTTCATCATCAATTCTGATTGACAAACTTTTTGTAGACATAAAATATTCCTCCAAAATCAATTCAATATATATTTATTCTATATCTGATTTATGCTATAATGTTGTGAATAGATATAAAATGTATCTATAATACATTTATCGACAAGGAGAATTATCATGACACCCAAATTCTGCACCATCTCCGGCTTCCCATCCAACGGCAAACCATCGAAAGACGAGGATATCGTCAAAATGAGCATCGGATCGCAGATCATAAAATTATACCGGCAGGGCTACAAGGATTTTGTCTGCAACTGCGAGCTGGGCGTTGCGCTCTGGGCGGCGGAGCTGATTGCGGGCTTGAAAACCGTGCTGCCGATCCGGCTGAACATCGCCGTGCCGCACGAAACCCAAGCCGCCGGCTGGCAGGATTTTTGGCATGAAATCTACTACGAGCTGCACGAAAAAGCCGACGCGGTTCTCTTTGTGAATAAGCAATTCCGTGCCGGCTGCTACGACGAATGCGACCGGTTCATGCTTGATAACAGCGATGTTCTGCTTTATGTGGGCAGCGAGCCCGCCTACATCACCGACTACGCCGCGCAGACAAACAAGCCGGTCATTTTCCTCGAAAACGCCGCCCGCTTATAACCACACAAAAACGCGCACCGGAGCAAATTCCGGTGCGTGTTCTTCTTAATTAATATTTTCAGACGGAAGAAAAAGTATACGCTCATTTTTCAATCGCCCCGATGGCATCACAAAGCAGCAGCTAAGCACAAATCGGTTTAGAACAGCAAAGTACAAGCCATAAAACAACGGGTTTCCAAAGGGGGCATGCCCCCTTTGGTGGGGGGAGTCCAGAGGGGGCAACGCCCCCTTTGGGAGGGCTTATCTACAGTCTGTATATTTACAATCCGTTCGGATTCTGCCGGATGAAATTCCAGCCGTCGGCGGTCATTTCGTCGAGTCCGTACTGTGCTTCCCAGCCGAGCAGCGACTTTGCTTTTGCGGTGTCGGCGTAGCTGACCGGCGCGTCGCCCGCGCGGCGGGGAGCGGTCGTGTAGGGCAGGGGCTTGCCGTAAGCCTTCTCAAAGCTGTGAACGACATCAAACACACTCGAAGCCTTTGCCCGTACCGAGGTTCACCGCCTCGATGCCCGCGTGGGAAAGCACATACTTCAGCGCCGCGATGTGACCGAGCGCCAAATCCAGCACATGGATGTAGTCGCGCACACCCGTGCCGTCCGGCGTGGGGAAGTCCGTTCCCGTCACATTCAGGCACGGAAGCTTGCCCGCCGCCACCTGCGTGATATAGGGAAACAGATTGTTCGGAATGCCATTGGGATCTTCGCCGATCAAGCCGCTTTTGTGCGCGCCGATGGGATTAAAATACCGCAGCAGCGAGATGCTCCAGTCACCGTCGGACACGGAAACATCGCGCAGAATCTGTTCGATCATGATTTTGGTGTAGCCGTAGGGGTTGGTCGTCGTGTGCGCAGGCATGGCTTCGTTGTAAGGCACTGGGTTTTCCGTGCCGTAAACCGTCGCCGAGGACGAGAACACCAGCCGCTTGCAGCCGGCTTTGCTCATCGCGTCAAGAATGTTGAGCGTTCCGGTGATATTGTTACGGTAATACGCAGCGGGCTTTTTCACGCTCTCCGCAACGGCTTTCAGCCCCGCGAAATGAATCACCGCGTCGATTTTGTTTTCCGCAAAAATCTTCTCCACGCTTTCACGGCAAAGCATATCGGTTTCGTAGAACTTAAAATCCTTGCCCGTGATGGTGCGGATGCGATTGAGCGCTTCGGGCTTCGAGTTGGAGAAGTTGTCCATAATGACAAGGTCGTACCCCGCGTTTAAAAGCTCCACGCAGGTGTGGCTTCCGATGAAGCCCGCGCCGCCGGTGACGAGAATCACTGCCATAGGTGCCTCCTTGTTTTTCAAAAATTCTGTTCCGACACTTATTATAACACGCGGCGGCATTGATTTCAAGAACGCCGGCGAAAAAATAACCCGCGTGCAGATTTTCTGTAAAACTGACCGTATTTTTTGCAGGAAGACGGCGTAAATTATGCAAAAACCCCTTGCAAAAAACGTCGGAATGCGGTATAATAATGTTTAAGTTTATTTTCAGAAAGAAGGATGAATCCATGCTCAGCATCAGATATGAGCTGGCGGATACCCGCAAGCAAAAGCCCGCGGATGAAAGCAAGCTCGGCTTCGGTAAGATTTTTACCGACCACATGTTTATCATGAATTATACCACCGGTCAGGGCTGGCACGACGCGCGCATTGTGCCCTACGGCAACCTCTCCCTTTCGCCCGCGGCAATGTGCCTGCACTACGGGCAGGAGGTCTTTGAGGGACTCAAGGCTTACCGCACCGCGGCGGGCAAAGTCCAGCTGTTCCGCCCGGACGAAAATTTCAAGCGGCTGAATGTGTCCAACGAGCGCCTTGTCATTCCGCACCTCGACGAAACCGACGCGCTCGACGCGCTCATGGCGCTGCTCAAGGTCGAAAAGGACTGGGTTCCCCACAGCGAGGGAACATCGCTCTATATCCGTCCTTTCATCGTGGCGGTTGACCCCTTTATCGGCGTGCGCCCGGGCGACGAGTATCTGTTTATGATTATCCTTTCACCGTCCGGACCGTACTATTCCACGGGGCTCAACCCGGTGAATATCTACGTGGAACGCAACTATGTCCGCGCGGTCAAGGGCGGCATGGGTTACACCAAAACCGGCGGCAACTACGCCGCTTCCCTCATCGCGCAGGACGAAGCGCACAAGCAGGATTATTCGCAGGTGCTGTGGCTTGACGGCGTTGAGAAAAAATACATCGAGGAAGTCGGCGCGATGAACATCTTCTTTGTCATCGACAATGAGGTTGTCACCCCCGCGCTGGTCGGCTCAATCCTCCCCGGCATCACGCGCAAATCCGCGCTGGAAATCTGCAAGGACAAGGGCTACAAGGTGTCCGAGCGCCGCATCACCATTGAAGAAGTCGCGCAGGCATATGACGACGGCAAGCTCAACGAGGTGTTCGGAACGGGAACGGCGGCGGTTATTTCGCCGGTCGGCCATCTCAAATGGGGCGATAAGGTCATGACCATCAACGACAACAAAATCGGTGCGGTTTCCCAGATGCTTTACGACACCATGACCGGCATTCAGTATGGCAAGCTCCCCGACACCCACAACTGGATTTTCACGGTCGAATAAAAACAAAGGAGGAAGCTTCTCGCAGCTTCCTCCTGTTTATTATAAGGATAACAATGGTTATACAGCCCGTTTGCTTCACCGCTATCTGCGGAACATGCCGGCGAAAATCGGTACGCACGCGGAGAAGGCGAGGGAAACCAGCAGCTGTGTGCCGTTGAGCGGGATGGTTCCGAAAACCGGTGTCAGGATCGGCAGATAAATCGCCGCCAGCAGGCAAGCCAGCGAAATCAGCACCGCAGCAATGAGGAACGGGTTGTTGAGATAGGGGACATTAAAGAGCGTCTTGTCCTCGCTCTTGCACTCGAACACATGGATGAGCTGGGATGCCGCGAGGGTGAACAATGCGCCGGTACGGGCGATTTCCACGCTGCCGGTCATGCGGAACACCGTCACAAAGCACGCCAAGGTGCAAAGCCCGATCAGCACGCCGCGGAAGAAAATTCTGCCCATCAGCCCGCCGGAGAAAAAGCTCGTGTTCGCGTTGCGTGGGGGCTTGCGCATCGCGCTTTTTTCGGGCGGCTCAAGCCCGAGCGCAACGGCGGGCAACCCGTCGGTCACAAGATTGATCAGCAGGATCTGCACCGGAATCAGCACCATTGGCAGCCCCATCAAGATGCCCACAAACATTGTCAGCACCTCTCCAATGTTGCATGAAATCAGATACCGCACGAATTTCCGGATGTTGGCGTAAATCGTCCTGCCCTGCTCCACGGCGCTGACGAGCGTCGCGAGGTTGTCGTCCAGCAGAATCACGTCCGATGCCTGCTTGGTTACGTCCGTGCCGCTGATGCCCATCGAAACGCCGATGCTCGCTTCTTTTACCGCCGGCGCATCATTGACCCCGTCGCCCGTCATCGCCACTACGTGTCCGAGCCGCTTGAACGCCCGCACAATCCGCAGCTTATCAGCCGGATTTACCCGTGCGAAAACCGCAACCGTTTCGATTTTTTCATCGAGCTGCGCGTCGGTGAGCTTGTCAAGCTCCACCCCCGTGAGGGCAATCATGCCGTCGGTGAGAATGCCCGCGTCCTTGGCGATCGCGCAGGCGGTCAGCTTGTGGTCGCCGGTGATCATCACCGTTTTGATGTTGGCGCGCGCGCAGATTTTCACTGCCTGCTTTGCTTCCGGCCGCAGGGGGTCGAGCATTCCCATCAGCCCCAAGAAAACAACCCTGCCGTTTTCGGTCTTTGAGAAAGCCATCACGCGCAGCGCATCCGCCGCCATTTTCTCCGCACGTTGCAAAATCTGGCGCTTTTTCGCCGGCGTAAACGCCTCCTCGCAGCCGTCGTCGAGGATATAGCCGCAGTCTAACACCACCACGTCCGCAGCGCCTTTTGTATAAGAAGTCTGTGCATCCGCATCGTCCTTCATCACAACCGTCATTTTGCGCGTTTCGCTCTCAAAGGGGATTTCGTCCACCCGCAGCAGCCCTCGGTCGGACAGCCGCGCCCCACCTTTTTCCGCCGCAATCAGAATCGCGATTTCCGTCGGGTCGCCCACGCATTCCCATTCCGAGGAAGCGCTCCCGCGGTTGCGCGCGCCGGAAATGCCGCTGCGCGTGACGACGGCATTGTTGCAGGCTTTCGCGCAGATCAGCAGCTCACCGAGCGCCGTTTGCGCGCCGCAGTCTGCCGGATGCTCGCCGAAACGGATTTCACCGGCGATTTTCGTTCCCTGACCGGTGACATCAAAATCGCGGCTGGCGGTGGCAATTTTCACAACCGTCATCTTGTTTTCGGTGATCGTACCCGTTTTGTCCGTGCAGATCACAGAAGCGCAGCCGAGCGTTTCCACCGAGTGTAGGCGGTTGACCAGCGCGTTGCGCTTGAGCATCCTGCGCACCGCCAGTGCAAGGGCAATTGTCACCGTCGCGGGCAGCCCCTCCGGAATCGCCGCAATTGCAATCGTAATGCCCGTCATCAGCATCGAGAAAGCCGGCTCGCCCTTTAATATGCCCGCCGCCGCCACAATGAAGCAAATCACGATGCAGATAATCGCCAGAATTTTCCCCAGCTCCGCCAGCTTTTTCTGCAGCGGGGTCAGCTCCTCCTCAATCTCGCTGATGAGATCGGAAACCTTGCCCATCTGCGTGCGCACACCCGTCGCCACCGCCTCGCAGCGCGCTGTTCCCTTGACCGCAACGCTGCCCATATACGCCACATAGGGCAGGTTGAGCGTACCGTATTCCAGCTCGCCGGCGCGCGTTTTCTTTTCCGCGGCAACCGGCTCACCGGTAAGGATGGACTCGTCGCACAGCAGCCCCTTTTGCGCGATGATGAACGCGTCACAGGGAATCCGGTCGCCGGCTTCGATTTCAAACACATCACCCGCAACAAGCTGTGCCGCCGGAAGTTCCCGCAGCCTGCCGTCGCGGTAGCATTTCGCGCTGGGTGCGGTCATTTTCTCAAGCGCTTCCAGCGTGCGCTCGGTGCGGAATTCCTGAATAAACCCCAGCACAGCGTTGAGCACGATGATTACCAGAATCGTCATCGCGTCGGTGATTTCCCCTAAAAGCACGGAAACCGCCGTCGCCGCGATCAGAATCATTACCATTACGTCATGGAACTGGTTGGCGAAAATTTTCATCACACTTTTCTTTTTCTTTTCCTTGAGCTTGTTTTCTCCGTCGATTTTCAGCCTGCGCTGCGCTTCCGCCTCCGTCAGCCCCATCGTATACAGCGGGGAGGGCTCGGCAGGCTCCGCGACCAGCTTTCTCTCCAGTATCTCCAGCATAGCAATCATCCTTTCGGCTCGCCGGTGCTTCCGGCGGCACAATCCGCGTTCAGAACATCATATTCAGGCACGTCCGCATTTAGTACCCGTCTCGCCTGAAACGCGTCGTAACCGTTCGTTAGGCATGACGGCGGGGGAATGCGCATAGAATGCTGTGAAAACCCTGTGATTGTATAAAAATGCAAAGAAGATTACGTAAACGTTTACTGATGCGCCGGCTATGCAGAAATCATGCAGGACAAGCGAATGAAGTGGAATGATTATGCAGAAATTTTGAATAGAAAATAAAAACACGTGTTCCGCATCGGCGAAATTCATAAAATAACATCCGGCTGTCTAAACAAAATAGTCAAAAGCACAGAGAAGATTATACTGAATTGATAGAAATACAGATAAATACAAATATGTGCAATAACACTAAACCGCTTATTCTTACCGCCGAAATCAACTTAATTGATTTCGTAGATTTGATGCAAAACCGTGCGGATAAATTACAAAACGGTTACGATCGCGATGATTATATAGGTAACATCCACAAAAAAAGCGATATTCTTATGTCATTGTCTACATAAATGATTACAAACGATGAAAATTACCCGAAACATCTTGAAATCCTGAAAAAAATATTGTATATTATTATCAACGGAAACGTTTGAAATGATTTGAAAAATGAATAAAGACCACAATTTGAAGGAGCGGAAATGAAATGGTTTCGCTGAAAGATATTTCCGCAAAATGCGGCGTTTCTGTCGCAACGGTGAGCAAAGCGCTCAACGACCACAAGGACGTCAGCGCGGCAACCAAAGAACGTCTGTTAAAAGTCGCAAAGGAAATGGGCTATTTCCCCAATTCACAGGCGCGAGCGCTCAAAACCAATCGGACCTACAATCTGGGCGTCATGTTCCTCGACGCCTCCGAAAGCGGACTGACCCACGAGTTTTTTGCAAAGATCCTCAACAGCTTCAAAACAGAAGCCGAAAACAGAGGCTACGATATCACCTTCATCAACCGCAACATCGGCGGGAAGAAAATGACAACCTACGAGCATTGTAAATACCGCAACATCGACGGCATCATCATCGCCTGCACCGATTTTACCGACCCTGACGTTTATGAAGTCATCAACGGCGACATCCCGGTTGTGACCATTGACCACATCTTTGATTGCCGCACGGCAGTCCTTTCGGATAACGCAGTCGGTATCGCAAAGCTCGTCGAATATGTTGTCACAAAAGGTCACCGCAAAATCGCTTATATCCAGGGCAACCGTTCCGCCGTCGCGGAAAAGCGCTATGCGGCATTTGTGAAAGCCATCAAGAATGCCGGCATCGAGCCGCGCACTGATTATATCCTCTACGGAGATTTCCACAACCCCGACCTAACCCTCAAACAAACGCAGGAACTCATGCAGCTCCCCGACCCGCCGACCTGTATTTTTATGCCGGATGATTTTTCGGCAATCGGCGGACTCAACGCGCTCAAGGATCTCGGCTTCAGCGTTCCCCAAGACGTATCGGTTGTCGGATATGACGGCATCGCGTTGTCCCAGCTCCTCAGCCCGAAGCTTGCGACCTACCGGCAGGATACGTTCCTGCTCGGGAAGAAAAGCTGCAGACCGGCTGATTAACCTCATCGAAAACCCTGCGCTGACGTTTAACGAGGTTTATACGATCAACGGCGAGCTGATTCCCGGCGAAAGCGTCGGGGCAATTAATTAAGGCATTAATTTTAACATAATGCAGTTATTTAAGGAGGAAAAGTTATGACCAAAGTCAAAAGAGTGCTTACCGGTGCATTTGCGCTGGTAATGGCAAGCTCCATCTTCACCGCTTGCGGCAGTGATGATTCGAGTACTGCCAACAGTACAGCAGCCACCACCACCAAGCCGACCGGAACCACCAAAGCCGGCGAAACCACCACAGCACCTGAAGCAACCACCACGGTTGCAAACGTCGTGTCCGGTGATGCGGACGCAGCAGATGCGTTCTTCGTATGGTCGTGGAACACCGACATTCAGAAGATCCTTGACGGCCCGTTCAAAGCAGACCATCCCGACCTGTACAAGAGAATTGTTTATGTAAACACCGGAGGAACCGACACCTATCAGATCAAGCTCGACGCGATGCTTGCGGACACCAACAACAAGCAGTATCCCGACCTGATCGGTCTTGAAGCTGACTATATCCAGAAGTATACCGCAGAAGATAAGTATACCCTGCCGATCGCTGATCTGGGTATCACCGACGCGGATACCGCAAACGAGTATCAGTATACCAAGGACATCGCAACCGCATACGGCACACTCAAGGCTCTGTCCTGGCAGGCTTGCCCCGGCGCATGGACCGTAAGAAAGTCCCTGTGTGAAGAATACCTCGGCACTGGCGATCCCGCAAAGATCCAGGAATCCTTCGCAAGCTGGGATAAGGTTCTCGAAACCGCAGAGAAGGTAAACACCGCATCGAAGGGCGCTACCAAGCTCCTCGCCGGTACGGACGACGTGTTCCGCGTATACATGGCAGCCCGCGAGCAGGCATGGGTTGACGACAACAACGTTCTGAAGATCGACCCGACCATGGAAGCTTACATGGATTTCGCAAAATCCCTGTATTCCAAGGAGCTGACCTACAACACCAAGCAATGGTCCACAGAGTGGGGCGCTAAGAAATCCGACGGTTCTGATGAAGTTCTCGCATGGCCGGGATGCACATGGTTTACTTACTGGTGCCTCGATCCCAAGAGCTACGGCGACTATCTGCTGATTCAGGGTCCTCAGGAATACTATTGGGGCGGCACATGGCTCGCAGCAACCACGAACACTTCCGATAAGGAAATGGCTGCAACCATCATCAAGTACTTCACTTGTGAAACCGACTCGATGAAGAAGATCAACGCACTCAACTCCGACTACATCAACAACAAGGCAGCCGTTCAGGAAATCATCGATGCAGGCGGCGGAATCGCAACCGGCAACACCGCAGCTGCGGACAAAGATCCTGTTATGGTTGACATCCTTGCCGACAAGCAGAACTTCCTCCAGTTCTTCCTGCCTCTGGCTGACAAGATCGACGTAACGACCACAACTCCGTTTGATTCCACCATCAATGCGGCGTTCAATACTCAGGTAACAGAATACGCGATCGGCAACAAGGACAAGGAAACCGCACTCCATGACTTCAAGTCGGCTGTTCTTGATGCGAATAAGTCCATCACCGCAGAATAATTAAGCCGAATATCGTGAAATTTATCTGCTCCTTATCACAACTGCTGTTAAGGAGCAGAAAATTTCGAGATTTGTAAAAACGAAGCACGTATTTTAGTAGTGAAAGGAGCTGAGATAATGCAAGGTAACACCAGAAAAAAAATAAAATCCGTTTCTTACGGAAAGTACGGCTATCTGTTCATCGCACCGTTTTTCCTGTCGTACTTTATTTTCTCATTCTGGCCGTTGGTAAAAACATTTTGGCTCAGCGTTCAGGAATATTATTGGTTCGGCGGATCAAAAAAAGTCAGACCCGGCATGATCGGACCGGACTTCTGCGGACTGGATAACTTCAAATCTCTGATCTGGAATAAAATCGACAAGGTCTATACCTTTGACACCCAAGCAGTCGAAAGCTTTAAAACAACAGGCTCTATCTGGGCGGTGAACTTTATCCCGCAGATTCTTCTTGCGCTCGTTCTCGCGGTTTGGCTGACGGACACCAAAATGAAACTCAAAGGTCAGGGCGCGTTTAAAATCATGATCTATATGCCCAATATCATCACCGCGGCATCGGTTTCGTTCCTGTTCTATTCTCTGTTCGGAAACGAAGGACCGATCACGGAAATGCTGCGCGATGCAGGTCTTGTCGCAAGGAATTTTGACTTTATGCTCAGCGCAACCGGTACCCGCGGAATCATTTCCTTCATCCTCTTCTGGATGTGGTACGGCAACACCATGCTTTTGATCATTGCAGGTATTCTGGGCATCAATCCCAGCTTATTTGAAGCGGCGAACATCGATGGCGCAAGCGGCATCAAAACGTTCTTCCGCATTACGCTGCCCATGCTCAAGCCGATCATCCTCTTTGTGCTGGTAACTTCCGCAATCGGCGGCTTGCAGATGTATGACATCCCTGCGATGTTTAACGTCGATCAGGTCGGCAACGGCGGTCCGGACTATAAATCGACAACCGTGACCATGTATATTAAACTAAAAGCCTTCGGCGCGGATAAGGATATGGGCGTCGCCTCTGCTGTTTCGGTGATTCTCTTCCTGATCACGCTCATCATCAGTTTGGTTATGTTCTTCTTCCTCGGTGACAAAGAAACTCCTAAAGTTAAGAAGAAAAAGGGCTTGGGGGTATTAAGATGAAAACACAAAAATACAGCAGCTATTTATTGTTGAACCGCATCATCCGGACTTGTGTCTGCATCTTGTTGTGTGTACTCAGCCTGTTTCCGTTCTATATCATGATCGTCAACGCAACGCTCAGCTCCGAACAGATCAAGGCCGGCATTCATCTGCTGCCCGGCGGACTGTTTAAGACGAACTTTGATATGTTAATGGATAAAGCCAGCGGTACGACCCCGATCTGGAGAACCATGCTCAACAGCCTGACCATCGCGGTTCCGACGACTGTTTTCAGCGTCTATTTCTCGGCAATGACAGCTTACGGCATCCATACCTATCGCTTTGTCGGCAGAAAAGCGGTATGGACCTTCATCCTTGCCATCATGATGGTTCCGGCACAGGTTTCTATCTTAGGTTTCTACCAGTTCATGCTGCAGATCAACCTCGACGATACCTACTGGCCGCTGATCATCCCTTCCATTGCCGCACCGACAATTGTCTTTTTCATGCGACAGTATATGCAAAGCGCATTGTCGCTCGAAATTGTTGAATCCTCGCGTATTGACGGAGCGGGTGAATTCCGCACGTTTAACACGATCGTAACGCCGATGCTGCTGCCCGCAATTGCCACACAGGCAATCTTCCAGTTCATCGCCGCTTGGAACAACCTCTTTGTTCCGTCGATCATCCTGACCTCACCGGATAAAATCACCCTCCCGATGTCCATCCAGATGTTCCGCTCCGAACAGTTTAAAACAGACTTCGGCGTGGTTTACATGGGATTGTTCATCACCGTCATCCCAATTTTCATCGTGTACTTCATTCTTTCCAAATACATCATCGAGGGCGTTGCGCTCGGCGGCGTAAAAGAATAACAAACAGACAAGCTCCATCCGGGGCTTGTTTTTTTGTGACAAAATCACTTGCATATTTCGCCGTAAAGCGTTATAATAAGAAAAAACAGGAGGTGTTTTCATGGAATTCTTACAAGCTTTAAAAAATCGGCGCTCCGTTTACGGCTTTGCGCCGGGCAAAGCGCTCTCGAATACTGAAGTCGAGGCACTGATCAAGGACGTGATCAAGCACGTTCCGTCCGCGTTTAACTCACAGTCCACCCGCGCGCTTGTGCTGTTCGACGATGCGCACCGCAGATTCTGGGATCTTGTGACCGCCGCCATCGCCAAGGTCACAGACGCAGCGGCGTTTGAAGCAAGCCGCCAGAAAATCGAGGGCGCGTTCAAATCCGGGTTTTTTACCGTGCTGTTCTTTGAGGACGAATCAGTGGTTGACGGTCTGGTAAGCGGTTTCCCGCTCTACGCAAAGAATTTCCC
The DNA here is from genome assembly GCA_047602575.1 of Oscillospiraceae bacterium. Lineage (GTDB taxonomy): Bacteria > Bacillota > Clostridia > Oscillospirales > Ruminococcaceae > UBA1366. The sequence goes on along the minus strand of JASGGY010000003.1, from coordinate 524,140 downwards.
CGTTTGGAGCCAGCATACCAACGCCATGAGCCAGCTCGCCGTTTGGACGGCATTGGCAGAAGCCGGCATCGGCGCAAGCTTACAGCATTATACCGAGCTGGTCGAACAGGATGTTCGTGCCGCATGGAACATTCCCGCAAGCTGGAAGCTTATCGCCCAGATGCCAGCCGGAATACCTGCCGCGCCCGCGGGAGAAAAGGAATTTTCCGACATCTCCGCCCGCGTTCTTACCGCCGAAACCTAATCGCGCAGCGCAGAAAAACCCCGCAGATTGCGCGGGTTTTTCTATTTGTCTTATAACGTTCATCTTCAGTTCAAATCTATATGGTATTATACAAATAGCATAGAAACGATTGAACGAATCATTCTAATTTCGACAAAATGAATGAAGAAATTTATATGAATTATTCGCTTGATGATGAACAAGGGCAAGCGTCTGCGAACGCAGCCCGTCGCGAAAGGGAGGTGCACCCATACGTTGGCTTTCGTCAATTATGGGTATTTTGATGAATCTGACCAAAAAAGAAAAATCCAGCGCATCCGTAAAAAACGACGAAAACGGTATCAAAGTGCTGTTGAAATGCTGTTTGATGCCCGAAAACAAGAAAAAGTTTATTTTTTTACTGATTGAAACCTTTGTGATACTCGTTCTGATGGTTGTGCTATGCTTTGCGATTGTCTATCGCGCGAACCACCCGCACAAGCAAGCCGAACACTCTGTCTTTCTGCCGTCGCATTCCAGAAATTTCACGGCTGAATGGGATCAGGAGTTTGATCATCTCACCCAATAACCCACAAAATGACACACCTGCCGCCATGCGGCTGATCGGAGTAAGTATGCCGGAAACCATCAGATTAACCTGTCCCTGCCATTTCGGACTGGAAAGCATCCTGTCGTTTGAGGTAAAAAAAATCGGCGGCGAAAACGTCGCGGTAACAGACGGAAAGGTCAGCTTCACCGGTGATTTCACTACCCTTGCGCGCGCGAACTTCTGCCTGTCAACCGCCGAGCGCGTGCTCATCGAGCTTGGAAGCTTCCCCGCGCCGACCTTTGAAGCGCTCTTTCAGGGCGTAAAAAGCCTCCCGCTTGAGGACTATATCGGGCAGGACGACGCGTTCCCCGTCAAGGGCTACGCGCTCAATTCCCAGCTGCACAGCATACCGGATTGCCAGAAGATCATAAAAAAAGCGGCGGTTGAGCGCTTGAAACTAAAGTACGGTGGCGGCTGGTTCGACGAATCCGGAGCCGTTCATCAGATGCAGTTTGCCATTCATAAAGATGTCGCAACAATCTATCTCGATACCACCGGTCAGGGGCTGCACAAGCGCGGCTACCGGCGTAAATCCAACGACGCGCCCATCAAGGAAACCCTGGCGGCGGGCATCATCGACCTCGCGCGTGTGCGGGCGGACAGCGTCGTCTGCGACCCCATGTGCGGCTCGGGAACGCTTCTCATCGAGGCTGCGTTCAAAGCCTGCGGAATCGCACCGGGCATCCGGCGCAAATTCGCCGCGGAAGAATGGAAGGTCATCCCGTCATCAATCTGGGAAACCACGCGGGAGGAAGTCAAATCCGCCATCAACCGCACCGCCGCGTTCCGTGCGTTCGGCTCAGACATCGATTTCAGCGCGGTAGAGCTGACCATCGATAATGTCAAGAAAGCCGGCGTTTCCTCGCGCATCAAGGTCAGTCAGGGCGATATTAAAGACTTCACGCCGCCGCCGGGCGCTGTCACCGTCTGCAACCCGCCCTACGGCGAGCGGATGCTGGAAATCCGACAGGCGGAAGAACTGTACAAACGGCTCGGCGAGCGCCTTCAGCCCTCGGCTTCCACGCCCTGCGTGATCATTTCTCCCCACGAGGATTTTGAAAAGTTTTTCGGCAAAAAAGCCGACCGCCGCCGAAAACTCTACAACGGTATGCTCAAATGCCAGTTGTTCATGTATTTCAAAGACTAAAAAAACGCCGCAGGATCAGTCCTGCGGCGTTAAATTTGTTGATGAAACTATGTCAGAGGGCGCCGCCCTCCGACACCTCCTGCCAAAGGGTACAAGTACCCTTTGGAAACCCATTGTTTTTTAGATTTATACTTTGTTCTGCTTTGCATATTTCGTTTTCGCCACTGTATTGCGATTCTTTTGGAGCGCACAAAACAGAGTATAGACATTATTGGCTGTTTAAACTCCGCAGGATTATTCCCGCGGAGTTTAATTTTTTAGCATATAACACACTTTTTCGCAGCAATTATTCGGAGATTATAGCTTGCGATAGCAATGTAAGATTACAAATTATAAATTCGCTCCCGCTTATATAGTATCACAAAGTAATAATTTAAAAAACAACGGGTTTCCAAAGGGTCAATTGACCCTTTGGTAGGAGGTGTCGGAGGGCAACGCCCTCTGACAAAAGTCACTCACTTCTCAAAATAAACCTTATGCCACACTAAAAAGGAAAAAATCGTCCAGACTTTGCGGGAGTTGTCGCGTTTGCCGGATTTGTGCTCGTCGAGGACGGCGACGAGCTTGTCGGTGTGGAAATACTGCTCTGCGGCGGGGGAGGTGAACGCTTTTTTGATCAGGTTGTAGTACTTATCCTCACGCAGCCAAACGCGGGTCGGCACGGGGAAGCCAAGTTTTTTCTTGTTCGCGGTCTGCGGGGGGCAGGCTTTGAGCGCGGCGAGGCGCATGGCGTACTTGGTGTTCTCCTTGGTGACGCGGTAGCGGGTGGGGATGCGTTCGGCGAGCTTCATCACTTCCTTGTCGAGAAACGGCACGCGCAGCTCTAGCGAGTGCGCCATGCTCATTTTGTCGGCTTTGAGCAGAATATCGCCCGTCATCCAGAGGTGCAAATCCAGATATTGCATTTTTGTCACATCATCCTGATCCGCGACTTTTTCGTAAAAGGGCTTGGTGATCGTCGTCGCCGGCGGTGCGGAGGTCGTGATTTTCAGCAGCTCCTTGCGCTCTTTTTCGGTGAACATATAAGCGTTGCCGATGAAGCGCTCCTCGAGGTCCTTGCTGCGCCGGATGAGGAAATTGAGCCCCCGCTTTGCCGGAAAAATCCCAGCCGCCGCACCAATTGCGCGCCGGAGCGGGCGGGGAATGCGGTTATAGAAATTCACGTCGCCCGGCTCTTTATAAATGTTGTAGCCGCCGAAAATCTCGTCAGCACCCTCGCCGCTGAGTACAACCTTAACCTTTTCTGCGGCAAGCTTGCATACGAAAAACAGCGCCACGCAGGAGGGATCGGCAAGCGGCTCATCCATGTGATACTGCACAAGCGGCAGGCTGTTCCAGTATTCTTCGGGGGTGATAATCTTAGAAATATTTTCCTTTTGTATATATTTTGAAAACTCTTTTGCGTATCCGATCTCGTTATAGCGCTCGTCCTCGCCGAAGCCTACGGTAAATGTCTTATCCACGTTCGCAACCGCAGCCACGTAGCTCGAGTCCACGCCGCTAGAGAGGAAGCTGCCGACTTCCACGTCCGCAATTTTATGCGCTTTGACCGAATTCTGGAAAGTTTCGGTAATCTGCTTCACCCAATCGTCGAGCTGCGGCTTGCCGTCGGCGTTGAATTTTACTTCCCAGTACCGCTTAACCTCAATTTTTCCATCCTGATAAAGGAAATAATGCGCGGCGGGCAGCTTTTTCACGCCCTTAAAAAACGTTTCTTCGGTGGGGGAATACTGAAAGGTCAGGTAGTTTTCGAGCGCTGCTTCGTTCAGCTCCTTGGTAAAATGCGGATGCGCCAGAAAGCTTTTGATCTCCGAGCCGTACAGAAAGGTTTCGCCGAACTTACCGTAATACAGCGGCTTGATGCCGAAGAAATCGCGCGCCCCGAACAGCCGGCGCTTTGCTTTGTCCCAGATGACGAACGCAAACATCCCGCGCAGCTTGTTGAGCAGCCCCGTGCCCCACTCCTCATAGCCGTGAATCAGCACCTCGGAGTCGGTTTTTGTTGTAAAATGATGCCCTTTTGCTGCCAGCTCGTCGCGCAGGGGCTGGTAATTGTAAATCTCGCCGTTGAATGTCAGTACAATGTTGCCGTCCTCGTTAAACATCGGCTGGCTGCCCAGCGTTGAGAGGTCGATGATCGACAGCCGTCGGAAGCCCATCGCCACACCCTCGTCCACATATTTCCCCTCGGAATCCGGACCGCGGTGCTTGATTTTGTCCATCATCCCGCCGATGACTGCGGACGCATTCTCAATTGTATTGGTAAATCCTACAAAACCACACATGTAAATTGCCTCTTTTCTTCCAGAATCTCTGATCTCTATACTCTTATTTTACACCATTTAGCCGGTGATTGCAAGCAAAACCACGCGGTTTCAATAAATTTTAGCGCCGTCTGTTCTTTAAGAAATATTTTCGCGCCGCGCCCTCTTGCAACTTGCGCGCCAATGCGGTATAATAAAGGAGTAACTAATCAAAACCGCACAGGAGGCGATAATTCTTGAAAAAACAGGAAAATTTCGATGTGCCGAAAAAGAAAAAAAGAATGATTTTCCGCCTTGATTTGCTGCTGTTTCTGGCTTTTGCGGTGATCATCGCTTGCTTTGTGTATTATATGTGCAACACGTCGCTCGATGATATTCTCTGATTTATAACCAGTATATGCCGATCGCATTATTTTGCCAATTTTATTCTCACGGTTGCTTTTTGCGTGTAAAGCCTAATCGCTTTACACGCATTTTCATGCCCGATGCCGTGCTTTTTCTGAAAAGGGAAAGCCCTTGCCGGTTTTGGCGACCGCGAAGAAACGGAATTTTTCTGTAAAGGCTATTCGCTTTACGAAAAACATTTTGTAAGAATTGCTCAAAAATCAGCCGTATTTTTTTACACAAATATCGCTGGATCGCTTGACAACTCGCCGCAAATACTATATACTTGAATTTAGCGACGATCATAACACAAGATATGGTGTTTGCAAAGCGATATATGTGTAGGACGCATTTGTATTTGCGCAGGGAGGAAAGAAGAACAATGATCATTAAAATCAAAAAAAGGGACGGCCGACTCGTCACCTTTAACCTCGAGAAGATCGCAAACGCGATTTTCAAAGCCGCTCAGTCCGTCGGCGGGCAGGACTTTGAGGAGGCGCTCAACCTTGCCGGAAAAGTCGGCGATATGCTGATGGAAAAGAAAATGGAAAACCCCACCGTCGAGGAAATTCAAGACATTGTCGAAAAGGTTCTGATCGAAGAAGGCCATGCGGCGACCGCGAAGGCGTACATTCTCTACCGCTCCAACCGCACCCGTTCGCGCGAGATGAACACGCGCCTGATGAAGGTTTATGAGGATCTAACCTTTAAATCGGCGAAGGACAGCGATGTCAAGCGCGAAAACGCCAACATCGACGGAGACACCGCCATGGGCACAATGCTCAAATACGGTTCCGTCGGCGCAAAAGAATTCTATGAGATGTATGTGCTCGACCAGCGCCACGCGAAAGCCCATGCGGAGGGTGATATCCACATCCACGATCTGGATTTTCTGACGCTGACGACCACCTGCTGCCAGATCGATCTACTAAAGCTGTTTGAAAAAGGCTTTTCGACCGGACATGGCTTCCTGCGCACGCCCAATGATATCGCCAGCTATTCCGCGCTCGCCTGCATCGCCATCCAGTCCAACCAGAACGACCAGCACGGCGGGCAGAGCGTGCCGAATTTTGATTACGCCATGGCGGACGGTGTGCGAAAAACCTTTGCGCGGCGCTACCGCGACAACATCGATCGCGCGCTCAACCTGACGGCGGGTGTTGCGGATTCCGCCGATGCTGCGAAGCGAATGGCCCAGGAAATCAATGACGAAACAGGCTTGATTCCTACCATTTCCAACGAAAACAATTACAGCGCGGAGGAATTGAAACGCCTGCTCGCGTTCACTGATGAGGAAACCGCGCGTAAAATCCAGAAATTTGCATACGACACCAGCGTCAAGGAAACCGACCGCGCGACGTTCCAGGCGATGGAAGCCCTTGTCCACAACCTCAACACCATGAATTCCCGCGCCGGCGCGCAGACGCCGTTCAGTTCCATTAACTACGGCACGGACACCTCCGTCGAGGGGCGCATGGTGATCAAAAACATCCTCCTTGCCAACGAAGCCGGTCTCGGAAACGGCGAAACACCGATCTTCCCGATCCACATTTTCAAGGTCAAAGAGGGAATCAATTACAACCCGACCGACCCTAGCTACGATCTGTTCCGGCTGGCCTGCAGGGTGTCCGCAAAGCGACTGTTCCCGAATTTTTCGTTCATCGACGCACCGTTTAACCTTCAGTACTACAAGCCCGGCGACTATGAAACCGAAATCGCCTACATGGGCTGCCGCACGCGCGTCATCGGAAATGTTTACGACAAAACCCGCGAAACCGTCACCGGACGCGGCAACCTCAGCTTCACTACCATCAACCTCCCGCGGCTGGCGATTGAGGCGAAAAACAACGTGGGCGCTTTCTTTGAAAGCCTCGAGGAAACCATGGATCTTGTTGTCGAACAGCTGCTTCACCGCTTCCGGATTCAGGCTTCCAAAAAGGTGAAAAACTACCCGTTCCTCATGGGGCAGGGCATCTGGATGGATTCGCAGAAGCTTGGGCGCGACGACGAGGTCGGCGAAATTCTCAAGCACGGAACGCTTTCCATGGGCTTTATCGGGCTGGCGGAAACGCTCAAATCCCTCATCGGTAAGCACCACGGGGAGAGCGAGGAGGCACGCCTGCTCGGGCTTGAAATCGTCGGCAGAATGCGCGACCGGATGGACGAGGAATCCCAGCGCCGCAAGCTCAATTTCTCGCTGCTCGCCACTCCCGCGGAGGGGCTTTCCGGGCGCTTTGTGCGGATGGACCGCGCACGCTTCGGGGCGATTGCCGGCGTGACCGATCGTGATTATTATACCAATTCGTTCCACGTGCCGGTTTACTACAGCATCAGCGCCTTTGAAAAAATCAAAATCGAAGCGCCCTACCACGCGCTGACTAACGCCGGACACATCAGCTACGTCGAGCTTGACGGCGACCCGCTCAACAATTTAAACGCGTTCGAGAAAATCGTGCGCTTTATGAAAGAGTCCGGCGTCGGCTACGGCTCAATCAACCATCCGGTTGACCGCGACCCGATGTGCGGCTATACCGGCATCATCGGCGACCGCTGCCCGAAATGCGGCAGAACTGAGGAGGAGCATCTGACCGCGTCCGTCCGTGTGAAACGGATGTGCTGCGGCAGCTGATGACTGTTGTAAAGGTAAAACACTTTACGTAAAAACGGAGCGTGAATATGAACATCAGACTTGCCGGCACGGTCGGCGAATCCATCGTGGACGGTCCCGGCATCCGGTTCACCGTCTTTGTGCAAGGCTGTCCGCACGGTTGTCCGGGCTGCCACAACCCGCATACCCACGATTTTGCGAGCGGCGAGGACGCCGATACGGCGGCGCTGCTTGAGAAAATCAAAGCAAACCCCTTGCTCGACGGCGTGACCTTCAGCGGCGGTGAGCCGTTCTGTCAAGCGAAAGCCCTTTACAGCTTAGCGGAAGCAATCAAAGCCGAAACCGCGCTAGATCTGATGATTTACACCGGATATACCTACGAATTCATCCGCAGCAACGCAACGGAGGAAAACTGCTGGATGAAGCTGTTTTCCATCGCCGACTGCGTGGTGGACGGGAAGTTTGAGGAAGCGCAGAAAAGCTATCTGCTGCAATTCCGTGGCAGCGCCAACCAGCGCGCCATCGACGTGAAAAAAACCTTGTCCACCGGCATTGTCACCGAGGTCGCATTTGATTAAGTGACGCTGCGGAAAATGAATCGGATAAAACCGGAGTGAATACGCCGGTTTTATTTGTGTAAAGTAATTTGCCTTTACAGAACGGCTTTGGCATTGTTGCAAAAAAAATCGAAAAAACAGAAACTGCCTATTGAAAAGTACAAAAAATTGTGCTATAATGCTGTTACGTCGTCAAAAGTGCGGGTTAAGCGCGGGGCGGCAGTTTCATTTGGGGTAGGATTATGGAGCAAAAACAGCTTGACCGGATCAACGAATTGTATCGATTGTCGAAGGAACGCGCGCTTTCCGACGCGGAGCTTACCGAACAAAAGGAACTGCGCGACAGCTATCGCCGCTCGGTCGTGGGCAACCTCACCGGACAGCTCGAGAACATGACGATTGTCAATCCGGACGGCAGCACCGTCAAGGTCAGTACATTGAAAAAAACAGAGAAATAAAAAGCGAACAAAAAGAGAGCGAGCTTCAGCTGTAAAGTGAATCAGCTTTACACCATAACACCATAAAAGGACGGTATTCCGATGGCGGGGTTATCGAAGCAGAAGCAGAAACTTTTAACCATGCGGCAGATTTTCTGGGAGAAAACCGACGAAGCGCACGCGCTGACAGGAAAGCAGCTCATCGACCTGCTCGCGGCGGAGGGCATTTCCGCCGAGCGCAAGACCATTTATGACGACATCGCCACCCTCGCCGACAGCGGGATGGACATTGTGACGGTCAAGGAAGGTCACGCGAACCGGTATTATCTGGCAGATCGCACCTTTCAGGAGGAGGAGCTTTACGTCCTCGCCGATGCGGTGGCGTCGTCTAAATTCCTGACGCAGAAAAAATCGACCGAGCTGATCCGCAAGCTGCAGACGCTGACAAATGTTTACAAAGCGCCGAAGCTGCGCCGTACCGTTTACGTGGCGAACCGCGTGAAGTCGTTTAACGAGTCGATTTACTATTATATCAGCACCATCCATGATGCAATTGCATCAAAAAACGATATAGAATTCCAATATTACGAATATAACATAAACAAAAAACGCCAGCTTAAGCACAGGGGCGAAGTTTATCGGGTGTCACCATATTACTTAATCTGGCAGAATGACAATTATTATTTAATTTGCTATTGCCCGAAACACGACAGCATCACGCATTACCGCATCGACCGCATGAACAATGTCGCGATGGTTGACGCAACGCGCCGGACGCTGACCCTTGGCGAAGCGGAGCTCGCAAGGCGGATGCGCGCGACTTATGAGATGTACAGCGGCGAGAGCATCCCGCTGATCATGGAGTTCGATAAAAGCTTGATGAATGTGGTGGTGGATCGTTTTGGCGAGAGCGTTTTCACTGGGCGGAAAACCGAATCGACATTCACGGTTCATGTGGATGTTCAGATCAGCCCGACCTTTTGGGGGTGGCTGTTCACGTTCGGAAAACACGCGCGTGTGATCGCGCCGGTTTTCGCGGTGGAACTCGCAAAAAAGCGATTAACGGAAATTATGGAAAGTTATGAAAGACAATAACAATTACAAACTATTGATTTACGGAAATGTACATCAATAGTTTGTTCTTTTATCACAAAAATATGGTATAATTTTAGGCGTAATGTATAAGAGAGGATGCTCAATTTGATCCGAGAAAACAGAAAAAAACACAACAAATGGCTGATATTGGTCATCACATCCGTATCAACCTTCATGGCGACACTCGACGGATCGATCGTCAACATCGCGCTGCCCGGCATGGCGCAAAGCCTCGGCACGGATATCCGTTCCATCCAATGGGTGATCACATCGTATTTGCTGACCATTTCGCTGCTGCTGCTCATGTGGGGCAAGCTCGCGGACAGCCACGGAAACAAACGCTTTTTTTCAGGCGGATTTTTGGTGTTTGCCCTCGGTTCGGCAATGTGCGCATTTTCCGGCTCGCTTGAACTGCTCGTGATTTCGCGCGTTGTGCAGGCGGTCGGCGCGTCGTCGATGATGGCGCTGAGCCAAGGTATCGTCACCCAAGCCTTTGAGCCGCATGAACGCGGGCGCGCACTCGGTCTGATCGGCACGATGGTCGCCCTCGGAAGCCTGACGGGTCCTAGTCTGGGCGGACTTCTGCTGGCGATGTTCAGCTGGAAGGCGATTTTTCTCATTAACATCCCGATCGGGCTGCTCGGCTGTGTGTTCGCTGTGCTGATTCTGCCGGAATCTGCGCGCAGCGTATCTGACAAGGCGTTTGACTTTACAGGATTCGGCATCCTTGCAGCCACACTTTCCGCGTTTTTTCTGGGGCTGCTGTTCACGCAGGAGGGCAAGCTGCCGACCTATATGCTCTTGCCGTCCGTGCTGGTCTTTGCTGCGGGTCTGACGCTGTTTATCCGCAAAGAAAAACGCACGGAGAACCCCCTGATTTCCCTCGGATTGTTCAAAAGCCCTGTGTTTTCCACCGGCTTGCTCGCGGCGCTGTTTTCGTTCATCGTCATCAGCTCGATTTTGCTGTTCATGCCGTTTTATCTGCAAAGCCTGCTGGGCTTCAGCCCGCTGAAAGCCGGACTTGTCATCTCGGTTTATCCCATCACAACCGCGTTTGTCGCCCCGCTCAGCGGCTGGCTGTCGGACAAGCTGACCTTCCGCCCGCTGACAATCGCTGGTATGGGCGCTGCCTGCCTTGCGTTGGTCGCAATGCTGACGTTTAACAAAACCACGCACATCGCGTTTATCATTCCGATTCTGATGCTGTTCGGCGCGGGCGTGGCGATGTTCCAGTCGCCGAACTCGAGCAGCGTAATGGGCGCTGTCGAACGCTCAAAGCTTGGCATCGCCGGCGGAATCAATGCGCTTTCCCGCAATCTCGGACTGGTTTCGGGCAACACCTTTTCCATCCTGCTGTTTTCGTTCACGGCGAAAACCGACATGAACGCAGTTTCCTCCGGCGGATTTGAATCGGGAAGCTTCCTGACCGGTTTTCACGCGGTCATTCTTTTCACCGCGATCTGTGCCGGCGTGACAATGCTGCTTTCCGTGTCAAGGAAAAGCACTTTACAGTTCGATTGATTTCTTAAATCCTTAAAAACCCTTTCTCGCAAACTGTGTAAAAGCGCGGATTATACATGATTGTATGCCATTTAAACTGTAAAGCTATTTTACTTTACATGAAAGGACTGACATGAAAACACCGATTTTTGACTTTGTTTCGGCTTATGCGGAAAGCGCCGCCGCTCGCTTTCATATGCCCGGCCACAAGGGACAAGCCTCCGCGCTCGGCGTGGAAGCGCGCGACATTACGGAAATCGCCGGTGCAGACAATCTTTTCGCACCCGACGGAATCATCGCCGCCAGCGAAAACCACGCCGCTCAGCTGTTTGGCTGCGCGAAAACGCTGTTTTCCACCGAAGGCTCGTCGTTGTGCATCCGAACGATGGTCGCGCTGGCGGTGATGAACGCGCCGCGCAATCAGCGCCCTGTAATCATCGCGCCGCGCAATGTACACAGATCTTTCATCAGCGCGTGTATTTTGAGTGATGCGGAGGTGCGCTGGGTTTATTCCTTGCGCGCGGGCGGAATTGCCGCGTGCGACGTGACGGCAGCGCAGATTGACGCGGAGCTTTCGGCTTGTCCGGTGAAGCCGGCAGCGGTTTATGTGACAAGCCCCGACTATTACGGAAATATCGCCGATATCCCCGCGATCGCAGCGGTCTGCGCGCGATACGGTGTGCCCTTTTTGGTGGACAACGCGCACGGCGCATACCTGAAATTCACAAAAATAAATCTTCACCCAATGGCGCTCGGCGCGGATGTGTGCGCAGATTCCGCACATAAAACGCTTCCCGTGCTGACCGGCGGCGCGTATCTGCATATTGCGGAAAAAGCATCACGCACGTTTTCAGAGAACGCAAAGGACGTGATGGCGCTGTTTGCGTCAACAAGCCCGTCGTATCTCACGCTACAGTCGCTGGATTTGTGTAACCGCGCGCTGGCAGGGGATTTCCCCTCAAAAATCAGACTTTGCGCGGATAAGCTTGCACAACTGAAAAGCGCGCTGTCTGAAATGGGGCGCATAAATTTTGTCGGAAGCGAGCCGCTGAAGCTTACCATTGTGCCGCAATCTCTCGGACTGACCGGCGCACAGCTCGGTGAAAGGCTGCGGACGCACGGGATCGAACCGGAGCTTGCGGATGACGATGCGGTTGTATTGATGGTAGGTCCCTACAATTCAGATGATCAGGTTGCTCGTTTTGCCGAGTGTATAAAAAAGGCAGAAATGGAACACGAAAATCGTACTGTGCGCGATTTTTCCGGTCAAGTCGCGCTGCAAACCAGCCTGCCGCCTCGTCAAGCCATGACCCTGCGCGAGGCGCAGTTTGCCCCGCGCGAGCAGATTGCGGCAGATCAAGCGCTGGGACGGATCTGCGCATCGGTGGTGAGCTGCTGCACGCCTGCTGTGCCGATCGTGGTGGGCGGAGAAATAATTGACGAAATTGCAATGAAATTTTTCGAAAAGTATAGCATTTCTGTTGTAAATGTGGTAAAATGATTGTGTGAGTTCAAAATGACAATTTTTCGTATGATTTTAATGTAAAGGCAAGTCACTTTACGCTGAACGGAGGCACAATCCCTATGAAGCTGATTTATGCAATCGTCAACAACGACGACAGCCATGCCGTCGCTTCCTCCATCACCAAAGCCGGCTTTCAAGTCACAAAGCTCGCGTCCACCGGCGGCTTTCTCATGGATGGTAACACCACCTTTATGGTCGCGTGCGACGACGACAAGGTCGAGGAGATTTTCTCCGTCATCAAAAAGCATTCGCGGCGGCGCAAGCAATTTGTACCAACCTCGTCGTCCTACGGCGACGGTGCGTATGCGACGTTTCCGGTCGAGGTTTCCGTCGGCGGCGCAACGGTGTTTGTTACAAACATTGAGCGGTTTGAGAAACTGTAAGCGCGTAGTTTGCTGCGAAATTATGTAAAGGAAAAACGCTTTACACCACGACGGGCGGTTGAAGATGGAAGATAACCTTCTTTTTTATGGAAATTCCGCGATTAAAACCGCGGTGCAAAACATGGTCTGCCGCGACAGGGTGTTCCCGTCGGTGATACTGACGGGCGAGCGCGGGTTGGGGAAGAAAACCTGCGCGCGTTATCTTGCGCAGGCACTGCTTTGCGCGCGACACGGCGGGTCGCCCTGCGGAGTTTGCCGGACGTGCAGGATGGTCGCGCACGATGCGCATCCGGACTTTATCACGGTAAAACCGAGCGGTGCAAGCGGCAATTACAAGGTCGAGGACGACTTAAGACCGATCGTTTCCGACGCGTATGTGACACCGACCGAACCTGACAGTCGCTGTAAAATATACCTGATTGCGGATCTGGACACCACGCTCCCCGCGTCGCAGAATGTGCTGCTCAAGCTGATTGAGGAGCCGCCGGACGCGGCGATGGTGATCATGACGGCACAGTCGCGGGAATATTTCCTATCGACGATTCTGTCCCGCGCGCTGCTGTTCCGCCTTGCGCCGGTTGCGGAAGCGGAAGCGGCTGATTTTCTTGTAAAGGCAAAAAGCTTCATGCCAGAACAAGCGGCGGAAGCCTTTCAGAACTGCGGCGGAAATCTCGGGCGCTGCGCGGACTTTTTTACCGCCGGTCAAGCCGCAAAGCTGACGACCGCGGTCACTGCGGCAGCGCAGGCGCTCGCGGCGCGGGATGAGTACGCGCTGCTCAAAGCGTTATGGGTATTAAACGGCGACAAGGAGCTTGGAAAACGCACCATAGCCGGGCTTTCGGAGCTGTGCGCGGACGCGGCGGCGTTCCAGACGGACAAGCAAGGGCACGGCAGGTTCTCCGGAACTGCGCAAAAGCTGGCGGCGGTTTACACCCCACCGATGCTGATGGCGGCTTACGAGGTCTGCGAGGAAACGCTGTTCCGCGTTGGCGCGAACGGGTTGTACACGTTGAACCTCAACGCATTGTGCGCAGCGCTTTGCAATGCGGTGCGGGTGTAAAGGAAAACGCTTTACACGAAATCCGTCGTAGAAAATCGATTCTTATTTTGTTTCATCTGTAAAGTGAAACAGCTTTACATTAAAATATATTGGAGGGAACTATGGCTGAAATCATCGGAGTCAGGTTCAAGAGCGTGGGAAAAATTTATTATTTCGCGCCGGGAGATCTGAAAATCAATAACGGACAAAAAATCATCGTCGAAACCGCGCGCGGCGTGGAGTGCGGCGAGGTGGTTGTGGCGAACCGCGAGGTGGACGAAAAGACACTCAACGCACCGCTGAAGTCGGTCATCCGGCTTGCAACGGAGGAGGATCTGAAAACCATTCAGCAGAACACCCAGCGCGAAAAGGAAGCATTCAAGGTGTGCGAGGAGAAAATCGCCGCGCACAAGCTGAGCATGAAGCTGGTGGACGTGGAATGCACGTTTGACAACAACAAGTTGCTGTTTTATTTTACGTCGGAAAGTCGCGTGGACTTCCGCGAGCTGGTCAAGGATCTGGCATCGGTATTCCGCACGCGCATCGAGCTGCGCCAGATCGGCGTGCGCGATGAAGCGAAAATGCTCGGCGGACTGGGCATCTGCGGGCAGCCGTATTGCTGCTCGCGTTTTCTGGGCGAGTTCCAGCCGGTTTCTATTAAAATGGCAAAGGAACAGAATTTAAGCTTAAACCCGACCAAGATTTCGGGAACGTGCGGGCGGCTGATGTGTTGCCTGAAATACGAGCAGGAGAGCTACGAGGAGCTGCTGCGTATTACGCCGCGGGCGGGCGCGACGGTGAAAACCATCGACGGCAACGGCACGGTCGAGGACGTAAGCCTGCTGACCGGAAAGCTCAAGGTCAAGCTTGCGGCGAACGACGCGGTGCAGGTTTATCACCGCGACGACATCACGCTGATTAAGGACGGCGTCGCCAAACCGGATCGGGACGATCGCCGGGCGCTCCGGCAGCTTGAGGGGAAATAGCCGCGCGAAAGCGGATTTTGCTGTGATTCCGGCGGAAGCAAGCCTCCGCCCTACCGGCATACAAAACGCGTGAAAGGTGATTGCGATGCCGTCGTTTGCGGTGCATTTGTTTGCGGCGAAAAAAATCGCGGAGGACGCCGGGCTTTCGGTGCCCGCGGAGTTTTTTCTGGGTGCGGTTGCGCCGGACGCCGTGAATATGCAGGACTACGCACCGGAAGCGGTGCGGTATCGGGCTCATTTTCGCGTCAGGGACGAAGCGGCGTGGCAGCGCAGCCTCTATGATTTTCTGAAAACCGAATCGCCCCGGCACAGCGCGCCGCAAACGCGCGGCTTTGTGCTGGGGTATTTTGTGCATATCGCCACGGATCTGGCGTGGGATCAGCTCGTCCAGCCGAAGCTGTTCGCGTTTTTAAAAGCCGCCGGGGTTGCGCCGGCGGCGCTGAAAAAAGCCAAGTGGGAGGAAATCTTCCGCCTCAACGACGCGCTGATGCGCAGGGAAGCATGGAAAACGCTGCGGGATGCGCTCATGGCGGCACGGATTCCGGCGCTTGATTTTATTGATGAAGCGCTTGTCGAAGCGCATCGCACAAAGCTTGTCCGCGCAAAAAGCGGCGACAAAAGCGGTGAGGCGACGGCTTTCCTCACCGAGGAAGCCGTCGCCCGTACCGCTGAAAGAGTCACAATGTATCTCAAGGAAGCCTGCCGGTCAGTTTCACCGCAGGAAGCCACATGGGGGAATATGTAGCCTCACTGGAACTGTCCGAGCCCGAAGCTGACGGACAGCGCGCTGTTGACCTTTGTCATGGCGGAGGTGTCAAGCTCTCCCATGCGCTCTTTGAGCCGCTTTTTATCGATGGTCCGGATCTGTTCGAGCAGAACAACGGAGTCCTTTGCCAGTCCGCAGCTGCCGCCGCTCACTTCGATGTGCGTGGGCAGCTTTGCTTTTTCCTTCTGACTCGTGATGGCGGCGGCGATGACCGTGGGACTGTGCTTGTTACCCACATCGTTCTGCACAATCAGCACAGGCCGCATGCCGCCTTGCTCGCTTCCGACCACGGGACTTAAGTCCGCGTAATAAATTTCGCCCCTGTGTATTGACATTCAAAAACACTCCCTGTCATTTTATGTTATACTTATTTTTGCCGTACGGCGTTGATTTAAACATCGGGGAGCGATTTTTCTTTCACTTTATCATATGACAATTTCGACAAATTTGTTCAGGCTGTTTTCGATAAATTCTACAAACGCCACGTTGCGACACGCCGCCGCGGGAAATGGTGCCGGGCGCTTGACAAGCCGCACAGGGTATGTTAAAATAAAGAAAATCAAGACTTGAGGTGGGAAGATGCGGTAAAATCCTTGTTTGATTCCGAAACGGTAAAAAGCGGCGTGACCGCTTTGTTTACCGTGCGGAAAAACAGGGAACACCGCATCTTACACTTTTTCTGCGACCATTGCGCCGTAACAGGCTCGCTTTGTGTTGTTGTTCCGGTCGGTGTAAGCTGCAAGGGGTTTCCTGCGGCTTGTTTTTATTTTGACCGGACAAGATACAAAGGGGGCATTTTATGTCATTGATACAGATTAACAATTTAAGCTTTACCCACGACAGCGCGGGTGAGCCTTTATTTAAGAACGTGAGCCTTTCACTGGATACTGACTGGCGGCTGGGGCTGACCGGACGCAACGGGCGCGGCAAAACCACGCTGCTCAAGCTGCTGTGCGGGGAATATGATTGCGACGGCAGCATCACAGCATCGGTGGAATGCGCTTATTTTCCCTACGAAATCGCCGCATCGTCGCGGGAAACGCGGGAAGTCCTCCGCACCGCGGCGCCCGATGCGATGGACTGGGAAATCGAACGCGAGCTTTCCCTGCTTGATGTGGGGGAGGAGGTTCTCACCCGTCCGTTTGAAACGCTCTCCGGCGGCGAGCGGACAAAGGTTCTGCTGGCGGCGCTGTTTCTGGGGGAGCACCGCTTTCTGCTCATCGACGAGCCGACCAACCACCTCGACACGGACGGGCGCGCGGCGGTGAGTGCTTATTTAAAACGCAAAAGCGGATTCATCCTCGTTTCGCACGACCGCGCGTTTCTCGACGGCTGCGTTGACCACATTCTGTCGATCAACCGCGCGGACATTACCGTGCAGCGCGGGAATTTCAGCACATGGCTTGCCGACAAGGAACGCCGCGACCGCTTTGAGCTGGATCAAAACGAAAAGCTGAAAAAGGAGATTTCCCACCTGACGCAAGCCGCCCGCCGCACCGCCGCATGGTCGGATCGCGCGGAGCGCAGCAAAATCGGGTTTGATCCATCAAAGGTCGAGAAAAGCACGTCCCGCCGCCCCTATGAGGGGGCGAAGTCCAAGAAGCTGATGGCGCGGGCTTCCGCCATCGAAACGCGGCAGGAGGCGGCAATTGCCGAAAAATCCGGCTTGCTGAAAAATCTGGAGCAGAACGCGCCGCTGAAAATCGCGCCGCTGACCTATCACACAAAACGCCTTGTCACGCTGGAGGATATAAGCATTGCTTACGACATGCGGACAGTCTGCGAACACGTCAGCTTTTCGGTGAACGCGGGCGAGCGGATTGCGCTGGCGGGGAAGAACGGCTGCGGGAAAACCAGTGTGCTGAAGCTGCTCTGCGGCGCGGATGTGCCCCACACGGGAAGTGTTTTGCGGGGCACGCAGCTGAAAATTTCCTATGTCAGCCAAACAACTGACGCGCTTGCGGGCAGTCTGACCGGTTACGCAGAGGAAACCGGCATCGACCTGAGTCTGTTTTTCGCGATCCTGCGCAAGCTCGATTTCCCGAAAGCGCAGCTTGACCGCCCGATGGAATTGTTCAGCGCGGGGCAGAAGAAAAAAGCCCTCCTCGCCCGTAGCCTGTGTGCGCGCGCGCATCTCTATGTCTGGGACGAGCCGCTCAACTTCATTGATGTGCTATCGCGGATGCAGCTTGAGCAGCTTTTGACCGAGCACCAGCCGACCATGATTTTTGTCGAACACGACCGTGCGTTCCGCGAGAAAATCGCGACACGGACGGTGCAATTATAGTGATGGAAGGACGAACTTGAATGAACAGACGTGATAAGGTAAATTATTACCTCGATTTAGCAGAGGTTGTTTCTCAAAGATGTACCTGTATCAGAAGACATTACGGGGCTGTGATTGTAAAGAATGACGAAGTGATCTCTACCGGGTATGTCGGCGCGCCGAGAGGGCGGGAAAACTGCACCGATCTTGGCGTTTGCGTCAGAGAAAAAAAGGCAGTGCCGCGCGGTGAGCGATATGAATTATGCCGCAGCGTTCATGCGGAAGCAAACGCAATTATCAGTGCTTCCCGTAATGATATGCTTGACGGTACACTTTATCTCGTCGGAATTGAAACTTCCACAGGCGATTATGTAAGCAATGCGAATAGCTGTTCTATGTGCAAAAGGCTGATTATCAATGCAGGGATAAAAAATGTGGTGATCAGAAAAGACAAGGATTGTTATTCTGTCATTGATGTAACGGATTGGATTCAAAACGATGAATCCCGTGAAGGAATATTTGGATATTAACAAGTATATAGGAGGCATCATCATGCAGAATTTCATCATCCGCAACGAAGTGGAACCGGATTATTTCACCGTTGAAAACCTGACCCGCGAGGCATTCTGGAACGTCTACCGCCCCGGCTGCGACGAGCATCTGGTGGTGCATAACCTGCGCGCCTTGCCCTGTTATCTGCCGGCGCTGGACTTTGTTGCCGAACGCGACGGGGAACTCATCGGGCACATCCTCTATTCCCGCAGCTATGTGACCCTGCCCGACGGCAGCCGCCGCGTGTTTCTGGCATTCGGACCGCTCTCCGTCCGTCCGGATGTGCAGAAAACCGGTATCGGCTCGGCACTCGTCTGGCATTCGCTTGCGCGCGCGGCGGAGCTGGGCGATACCGCTGTGTTCATCACAGGGAATCACGATTATTACAGCCGCTTCGGTTTTGAAACGGCTGCGGATTACGGCATCAGGCTCGAAGGGCACGCCGGCGGATGACCGCGCGGAATACTTTATGGTAAAGCTGCTCAAGCCCGGTGCGCTCGACGGTCTGACCGGTGTTTTTGCGTTTGACGATTGTTTTGAAACCGACCCAGCGGAGCTTGCGGAATTTGAGAAACTGTTCTCGCCCAAGGTGAAAGAAAAGCGCCCCGGGCAGTTGTTTGATTAAAAGGAGAAAGTTATGTCAAAACAAAACATCTATGATGAGGAAGCCATGTTTGCTGGTTATGCGACGCTGCGTGCCCGACCGGACAATGCAAACGATTTGGTGGAAACACCTGCAATGCTGGCGCTTCTGCCGGAACTGACCGGAAAAACCGTGTTGGATCTCGGCTGCGGTGCGGGCGGGCATTGCGCGGAATACGCCCGCCGCGGCGCAAAGCGTGTGCTTGGCACGGACATTTCCGAGAAGATGCTCGCAGCCGCGCGGGAACACAATATTCATCCCGCAATCGAATACCGCCGCATGGCGATGGAAGATGTTGCCGCCCTCGGCGAAACCTTCGATGTGGTGTGCAGCTCGCTTGCCATGCATTATGTCAAGGATTTTCACGCGCTGATGAGAGCGATTTTTGCCGTCACAAATCCGGGTGGAATGCTGGTGTTTTCGCAGGAAAGCCCTTTGACCTCCTGCTACTGCGATGCGGACGGAGCGCGCTGGGAGCGGGATGAGAACGGCGAAAAACGCTGCGCGCGGCTTGCGCATTACGGCGAGGAGGGCGAACGGGTTTCCGAATGGTTCATTGAGGGTGTCGTTGAGTACCACCGGATGTTCAGTACGGTCATCAACGACCTCGCTCAAGCGGGCTTTCTGGTAGAACAGCTATCCGAAGCTGTTCCGGATGCGGAATTCTGCCGCCGGTATCCGCTCTACACTGACAATGTCCACCGTCCGGATTTTTTGCTTGTGCGCGCCCGGAAGCCGTTGTTTTGAAAAGATTCACAATCATTTGTTATTTTTATAACAAATGAATTGCATACTGTGTTATTATATTAGTACAGTGATAAAACAAAAAGGAAAGATATGGAGGGCTAAACGTAAATGCTGAAAATCACCGAGATTTCAAAAACCTATGTCACCGGCGATCTGGTGCAGACCGCGCTTGACAAGGTCAGCGTAAATTTCCGCGACAACGAGTTTGTCGCCGTCCTGGGTCAGAGCGGCTCGGGAAAAACCACCCTACTCAACATTGTGGGCGGGCTTGACCGCTACGACAGCGGCGACCTTGTCATAAACGGCGTTTCCACCGCACAGTATAAGGACCGCGACTGGGACACCTACCGCAACCACGCGATCGGCTTTGTGTTCCAGAGCTATAACCTGATCCCGCACCAGTCTGTGCTTTCAAACGTCGAGCTTGCACTGACGATTTCCGGTGTGTCAAAGGGCGAACGCCGCCGCCGCGCCAAGGAAGCGCTGACCAAAGTCGGACTGGGCGACCAGCTGCACAAAAAGCCCAACCAGATGTCCGGCGGTCAGATGCAGCGCGTGGCGATTGCCCGTGCGTTGGTCAATAACCCGGATATTCTCCTTGCCGACGAGCCGACCGGCGCGCTGGACTCCGAAACGAGCATACAGGTTATGGAGCTGCTCAAGGAAGTGGCAAAGGATCGCCTTGTTATCATGGTAACGCATAACCCCGAGCTTGCCGAGCAATACGCAAACCGCATCGTGCGCCTGCGCGACGGACGTGTGATCAGCGATACCAACCCGTTCACCGATCTTCCCGTGGTTTCGTCGGAAAAGAAAAAGGTGAAAAAGGCGTCAATGTCCTTCACCACTGCGCTTTCGCTGAGCCTGAACAATCTGCGCACGAAAAAAGCGCGCACGATTCTGACCTCGTTCGCGGGCAGCATCGGCATCATCGGCATCGGGCTGATTTTGTCGCTTTCCAGCGGTGTGCAGGATTACATCAACACCATACAGCGCGACACGCTGACCGCTTATCCCATCAGCATCGAGAAGAACAGCGTGGATTATGCGGCGCTGATGACTGAGATGATGTCTGACAAAGCTTCGGCCGACCACGACAAGGATCAGGTTTATTCCAACAACGTTCTGTCGCATTACCTCGCCACGATGAGCAGCGCCACCAAAGTCAACGATCTGGGTACATTCAAGAATTTCCTTGACAACGACAAGGACATCCAGTCCAATGTTTCCGCGATTCAATACGGCTATGACCTCGGCTTGCAGATTTACGGCACCGACACCGCCGACGGCGTGACAAAGCTCAATCCCAGCGAATTGTTCGGCAATCAGAACCAGAACAGCATGATGGGTACCGAAGATACTGAAAATTCAGCCACTTCCACCAATCAGCTCGTGTCCGGCAACGGGGATGTTTTCACCGAAATGATCGATAACCAATCCCTGCTCGCAAAGCAGTATGACGTGCTCGCCGGACGGCTTCCTGCCGAAGGTGCGCCGGACGAAGTCGTGATTGTGGTTGACAAAAACAACGAGATCAACGACATGGCGCTCTATACCATCGGGCTGATGGATCAGGACGAATACCTCGCAATGCAGACGAATCTGGCTTCCGGAAAGCCCGTCACCGAAACGCCGCAGAAAACCTATACCTATGATGAAATTTTCAACACAACCTTTAAGCTTGTGTTGAACACCGATGTTTACCAGTACAACAGTGACAAGAAAATCTGGGAGGATATGACCAAGGACGCCGCTTTCATGAAGACGGCTGTGGACAACGGCTTAAGCTTAAAAATTGTCGGCATCCTGCGCCAGAACGAAAACGCAAAGGCTGCATCCATTTCCGGAACAATTGCCTATACCTCTGCGCTGACGCGTTATGTTTCCGATCAAATCAATACTAAGGACATCGCCAAGCAGCAGCTTGCCGACCCCACCATCAATGTGTTTACCGGACAGCCTTTTCAGGACAGCGCACAGATGACCATTGACGACATGAAAGCCTACATCGAAACCCTCCCCGCAGAGCAAAAGGAAAAAATCAAAGCACAGATGGCGTCGCTTACCGACGAGCAGCTCCTCGCGCTTGTCAACCAGCAGATGAAAATCAACGGCGACAAGCTGGCGACCTTTGAGTCGAACAAGAAAACGCTCGGCATTGTTGACCTCACCCAGCCGTCGCTGATCAACATCTATCCCACCGATTTTGAGGCAAAGGACAGGATTCTGGATTTAATCGACGGCTATAACGCCGACAAAACCGCAGCCGGACTCACCGACCAGACCATCAGCTACACCGATCTGATGGGGCTGATGATGTCCTCCGTAACGACGATGATCAACATGATCAGCTATGTCCTCATCGGCTTTGTGGCAATCTCGCTGGTGGTGTCCTCCATCATGATCGGCATCATCACCTTTATCTCCGTGCTTCAGCGCACAAAGGAAATCGGCATCCTGCGCAGCATCGGTGCGTCAAAGCGCAACATCTCGAGCATCTTCAACGCCGAAACGCTCATTGTGGGCTTCATCTCCGGCGTGATGGGCATCGGAATCACGTTGCTGCTGATCATACCGGCAAACCTCATCATTGAGATGATTGCCGATGTGCCGCATCTGGCGAAGCTGCCGTGGATCTACGGAGTACTGCTGATCGTGGTGAGCATGGTGCTGACCCTGATTGCCGGCATCATCCCCTCCGGCAAAGCCGCAAAACGCGACCCTGTCGCCGCGCTGCGCTCGGAATAAATTATACAGTTTGAAAAACGCTCTGCATTGAAAAATGCGGGGTGTTTTCCATTTTGTGAAATTCATACAAATTAGAAGTAGAAATTTTGTCGATTTATTTTGATTGACAGAATATTCTGTCGGGTGTACAATTGTTCTATGAGATAGGGAAATCCCGGCATTGGAATTCCATAAAAAATTCCTCCCCCGGTTCAGCGGGGGAGGAGCAGGCGCATACAAACATCAACATTTTTCAATCCACATATTTTCAATATGACAGTTTGTATTATACCATGTTTTTATTTGATTATCAATATTTCTTGCAAAAAAAGCTTGACAACTCAAAAACGATGTGATATACTAACATTAACATGAAGAAATGGAGTTGTTACTATGCCACACATCGCACACATTCGCGTTGATAAGTCCGGCGAAGAATGGACGCAGTCGGTCGCGGCGCATTGCAGGCAGGTTGCCGCTTATGCGGCGGAAAGCCTTTCGTGCGTTTCGCTGTTCCATATCGGGTATCTGGCGGGCTTGCTTCACGATATCGGTAAAGCGAAACAACAGTATACGGAATACATCTACAAGGCTTCTCACGGCGAACTCGTTCGGCGCGGTGCAGTAAATCACACCTTTGCGGCTTGCATCTTTGTTCTTGAACGCTATCACACGGCGGCGCGTGATTCTTATGACCGGCTTACCGCCGAGCTGCTTGCATGGGTGTGCGGAAGCCACCACGGGATGTTCGACTGCTGGGACACGGACGGAAAAAACGGGTTTGCGCACCGAACCGAATATGATCGGGAGCAAATCGCTTATGACGAATCCATCGCGCATTTTCTGGCGGAAGTCGCCGATGGGCAAGAGCTGGATGAGTTGTTCCGGCAAGCAAGTGCGGAAGTGAAAGCACTTGTCCTGCAAATCAAGCGCGAGGCGCCCGCCATGACAAGTGGCGGGAAGGCGGAATACGGAAAAAGCGTACAGTTTCTGCTTGGACAAGCGGCAAGGCTGGTGCTTTCCGCGGTCATCGACGGCGACCGGCGGGATACGGCGGAATTCATGAGCGGACAAAAGCGAAATCCTCCCGCCGCGGATCAGGCGCTCTGGGCGCGCGAAATCGCCCGCGTTGAAAGCAGGCTGGGTAAGTTTCAAGCCGATACGCCGATTAATCAGGCGCGGGCATATATCTCCGACACCGCCAAAGACTTTGCCGGAAAAAGCGGCGGAATCATCCGCTTGACGGTTCCGACCGGCGCGGGTAAAACGCTCACCACGCTGCGGTATGCACTCCACCATGCCGCGGCACAGCAAAAAAAGCGCATATTTTTTATAATACCCCTGCTTTCTGTATTAGACCAGAACACAGCCGTCATCAAGGACTGGCTCGACCCCGCACTAGTCAGTCTGCACA
Source organism: Oscillospiraceae bacterium (assembly GCA_047602575.1). Lineage (GTDB taxonomy): Bacteria > Bacillota > Clostridia > Oscillospirales > Ruminococcaceae > UBA1366. Next base: position 500,288 of record JASGGY010000003.1, on the reverse strand, counting down.
GCTCGAATGTCGTGACAACCGATTTGATGCCGGAGGAATTGGATCGCTATGAACTTGCTGCGGAAACCTTCGACACACCGGTGATGATCACAACGCTTGTTCAGCTTCTGGATGCGCTCTTTTCCGGCAAAACAACCGCCATCCGCCGGATGAAAAGCTTTTGTAACAGCGTGATTGTCATTGACGAGGTTCAGACTGTTCCTAAAAAGTTGCTGTATCTTTTTAATCTGGCAGTGGATTTTCTCGCCTTCTTCTGTGGCACGACGCTGGTGCTGACCAGCGCGACGCAGCCGGTGCTTGATGAAATGGACTACCGGATCGCGCTTTCACCGGACAATGAAATGGTGCGGTATGACAAGGAACGCTTTTCCGTGTTCCGGCGCACGGAGGTGATTGACCGGACATCTCCCGCCGGCATGACCGAGGAAGAAATCGCAGCGTTCGCGCAGGAACGGATTGCGGAAACCAGCAGTTTGCTGCTCATCTGCAACACCAAAACCGCCGCGCGGAAGATTTTTCAGCTTCTGCGCAACGCAAGCGGCGAAGCGTATGAAACCTATCATTTATCGACCGCCATGTGCATGGCGCACCGCTTGGAGAACCTTGAACGCATTAACAGCGGGCTGGCGGCGAGCAGAACCGATCCGTCAAAAAAACTCATCTGTGTGGCGACACAGCTGGTGGAAGCAGGTGTGGACTTCTCGTTTGAAACCTGTATCCGGCTCAAAGCGGGGCTTGACAGCGTGGCGCAAGCGGCGGGGAGATGCAACCGCAACGGGGAGTACGCGCAGCTGTGCAAGGTTTACATCGTCAATCTGCGCGGAGAAAACCTGACAAGACTGACAGAAATCAAAACTGCACAAAATGCCCTTAACCAATTTCTTGAAAATTACCATAACGATTCAAAGCGTTACGGAGCGGATTTGCTCAGTCCGGAAAGCATCACCTCGTTCTACCGCACGCTGACCAATCAGATTACCGGCAAGAATCATTATCAGTACATCGACGGGGATTACTCCTTGTTTGATTATCTCACCAACAACACCGCATTTTCACGGGTGAAAGACACCGGCACAAAGTATTATTTTAACCAGTCGTTCAAGCTCGCGGGGGAGCGGTTCAAGGTGTATGAAGAGGATACGGCGGACGCGATTGTTCCGTATAACGATGCGGCGAAAAACCTGATTACCGACCTGCTTTCGCAGCGCGCGAAGTACGACATGGCATATCTGCACGATAAGCTGGAAGAAGCAAAGCCCTATAGCGTCAAGCTCTACCGCTACCAACTCGACAGCGCCGCGGTTTATGCGGATGAGAACAACCGGATGCGCTTTGTGTCGGAGCAGTTTTATGACGGGGAGATCGGGTTCAATTTATCGAAGGATTTATTTTATTGAAACGGAGGAAGCATATGCAGCATCCAAACATTGTGGAATTTGAAGTCAGCGGCGATTACGCACTGTTCTCCGATCCGGTGACGAGAGTCGGCGGCGAGAAGTTTTCGTATCAGGTGCCGACCTACGAGGCGATCAAGGGCATCCTGCAATCGGTTTACTGGAAGCCCACCCTGATCTGGATCATCGACAGCGTCCGGATCATGAACCGTATCCAGACTGCGACCAAGGGCATCCGCCCGATCAAGTACAACGACGCGGACAAGAATGATCTGTCGTTCTATACGTATCTGCGCGACTGCCGGTATCAGGTGCGGGCGCATTTCGAGTGGAACGAAAACCGTCCGGAGCTTGCGGGTGACCGCAACGAGAACAAGCATCACTGCATCGCAAAGCGCATGATTGAACGGGGCGGCAGGCGCGATGTGTTCCTGGGCAGCCGCGAGTGTCAGGGCTATGTCAGCCCCTGCGTTTACGGAGAAGGGGAGGGCGCTTATGACGATGTACCCGAGCTCAACCTGGGGCTGATGTATCACGGCATCACCTATGCCGACGAATCGTATTCCGAGGAAACGCGCAATCAGCTCAGCGTCCGGCTCTGGAACGCGGTCGTGCGTCGCGGTGAGATTGCGTTTTTAAGACCGGAGGACTGCATTCACCGCCGCGTACGGGCGATGCACAAGAAGCCCTTCGGTGCGGAATTTGGCAATTTCATCGGACTTGCCGAATTTGGGGAGGAAACGCCATGAGCTGGATGACGATGCTTTATGAAACTTATGAGAACAACGCCATACGCGCCGGCGAGCGGGAGAATGAGCGCGTTCCGCTGACGCTGCTTGCCCACATGACCGCCAATGCCCAGCTTGAAATCACAATCACCGCAGACGGCGCTTTTTACGGCGCGGCAGCGGTGGATAAGAACAACAGTAAAATCATCATCCCCGTGACCGAGGCTTCCGCGGGACGAGCGAGCGGTATCGCGCCGCATCCGCTGTGTGATAAGCTGGCTTATATCGCGGGGGATTTCGCGGAGTATGCCGGCACCGAAAAGGAACAAAGGGTACTGCGCAGCAAGTTCGCCGCCTACAGCACGGCGCTGGAGCAATGGGCGCAGTCAGAATTTTCCCATCCAAAAGTACGTGCGGTCAACGCTTATATAAAACGCGAAAGTATGCTTTCCGACCTCATTGCAGCGGGCATTGTGAAGCTCGATGCCGACGGAAATCCGGACGGCGGGAAGATTCAGGGCAAGCCCTATGACGCGGCGCTGGTTCGCTTCCGCGTTCTGGCGGAAACGGAGGACACCGCAACCAATGCCGTGTGGGAGGACAGAACGCTGTTCGATGCCCATACAGCACGCTATCTCACGGCGCAGAAAGGCAAACCCGACATCTGCTACATCAGCGGAAAGCGCGCCGTCCCCAGCGTCAACCACCCCAAGGGCATTGTGGCGTCGAGCTACGGCGCAAAGCTGCTTTCCGCCAACGATGCAAGCAATTTCACCTATCGCGGACGATTCACCGACGCGGCGGAAGCGGTCAGCGTCAGCTACGAGGCTTCGCAGAAAGCGCATAGCGCATTGACATGGCTTGCCGCCAATCAGGGGCTGACCGTCGGCACAAAGGACAAGCGCACCTACATCTGCTGGAACCCGCTTGGGAAACGTACGGCGGAGCTTGACGACATTCTGCCGCCCTGCATCGATGGCGACGCGCCGGACACCGAGCCGCTTTATAAGGAACGCCTGAGAAAAACCATTGACGGCAAGCTCGGCGAGCTCGACGACTGCGACGACATCGTGGTCATCGGACTTGACGCGGCGACCACCGGCAGGCTCTCGGTGATTTACTACAACGAGCTGAAAGCGTCTGACTTCCGGCAGCGGCTTGTTCACTGGGGCGAAACCTGCTGCTGGCATTTTCTTCGCAAGAGCGGCGGCTTAGAAATCCGTCCGCCTGCCACGCGGGATTTGGTGAAATGCGCCTTTGGTACGGAGCAGGGACGATTTTTAGAGCTGCGCGACGGGATTCTGAAAGAGCAGTACCAGCGCATTCTGCATTGTATCTTAGACGGCACATCCATGCCGCGCGATATCATGCACGCGTTGTTTGTCAAAGCGTCCAATCCGCAGGCTTACGGAGAGGGTTGGAATCGTGAGAGCGTACTTTCCACGGCGTGTGCCGTGATTAGAAAATATCATATGGATGCAAGAAAAGGAGTGAGGACAGACATGGCAATTGAGGAGGAAAATCTGGACAGAAGCTACCTGTTCGGTCGTTTGCTCGCCATCGGCGAAAAAGCGGAAAAGGAAACCTATGACCGCGATGAGAATCGTATGCCAAACGCCATCCGGCTGCAGGCGACCTTTGTGCAATATCCCGCCAGAACTTGGGGAGCGATTGAACGCGCGCTGCTGCCGTATTATAAGCAGCTGCAGAAGCTGCGCCCCGGTATGCTTGTGATACTCAAAAACCAGATTGGCGATATTCTCGGCAAACTCGGTGAAACCGGCGGCTTTACCAATGCGCCGCTTAACGAACGGTATTTGTTAGGCTATTACGGTCAGCGCGCGGCAATGTATCAGAAAAAACAACAATCTTAAAATCAGAATAGGGAGGATTTATCATGGCAATCTTACAAAACAAAATCGACTTTGTGGTGCTTTTCAGCGTCACCAACGCAAATCCGAACGGCGACCCCCTCGACGGCAACCGTCCGCGCACAAACATCGACGGACTCGGTGAAATGTCCGATGTGAGCATCAAGCGCAAAATCCGCAACCGCCTTCAGGATATGGGGCAGCGCATTTTCGTCCAGTCAAAGGAACGCGCGGGCGATGGTTACGCAAGCTTGAGCGACCGTGCGGCGGGCGTGATGAAGGATTATAAAAGCACAGATGATGAATACGCGGAAAAAGCTTGTGCTGAGTGGACGGACGTGCGCGCGTTCGGTCAGGTGTTTGCATTCAAAGCAAAGAAGGATAAGGAAAAGGGCGAGCAGGGCGTTTCCGTGCCGGTACGCGGACCGGTTTCCGTTCATCAGGTGACGAGCATTTCACCGGTAAACGTGAATTCCATGCAGATTACCAAAAGCGTGAACTCGGAAACATCCGAGGGCAAAGGTGCCGATACCATGGGCATGAAGCATATGGTCACCTTCGGTTTGTATAAGCTCAAAGGTTCCATCAACGTGCAGCTTGCCGAAAAAACCGGCTTTACACAGGAGGATGCGCTTCTGATTAAGGAAAGTCTGCGCACGCTGTTCCTCAACGACACCTCCTCCGCACGGCCGGACGGCAGCATGGAAATCCTCAGCGTATACTGGTTCGAGCATAACTGCAAGGACGGGCAGTATTCCGCGAAGAAAGTCCATGAATGCGTACAGGCGAAGCTGAAAGACGGCGTGGAGTATCCCAAATCCGCGGAGGATTATGACATTACGGTCAATCCGCCCGAGGGCTTGCATTGTGACGAAATCAACGGAATTTAACGAGGAAGATTTCCTGATGCTCTCGGGCATCCAGCATTTCGCGTTTTGCCGGCGCCAGTGGGCGCTGATTCATATCGAACAGGTGTGGGCGGAAAATTCACGCACCGCCGAAGGGCAGATTTTACACGAAAACTGCCACGACAGTGCGTCGTCCGAGCGCCGCGGGGATCTTCTGATCTCCCGCGGTATGCCTGTTTTCTCCCGTACACTGGGGGTGAGCGGCGAATGCGATGCGGTGGAATTTCATAAAAACAGCGCCGGCATCATGCTTGCCGGAAAAGACGGACTGTATACGGTTTTTCCGACGGAATACAAACACGGCGAGCCGAAGGAACACGACGCGGACGCCTTGCAGCTGACCGCGCAGGCGATGTGTCTGGAGGAAATGCTTGTGTGTGAAATCCCTGTCGGCGCATTGTTTTACGGAAAAACTCGCCGCCGCCAGCGCGTGGAGCTGACACCCGAACTGCGCGCACGGGTGCGGGACATCTGTGCGGAAATGCACACACTCATCGCCCGCGGATATGTTCCGCGCGTCAAGCCGACGAAAAGCTGCAATGCCTGTTCGCTGAAGGAATTCTGTATGCCGAAGCTGTACAAACGTAAAAATGCGGGTGATTATCTGCGTGCAAACTTCAGCGGAATGGAGGAGGAGCCGTTTTGAAAAAGCTGCTCAATACGCTTTATGTGACCACCGCCAACGCCTACCTGTCGCTCGATGGAGAGAACATTGTGATTGCCGCGGACGCGAAACCGCTGGGCAGGCTGCCCCTGCACACCCTCGACGGGATTGTCACGCTCAGTTATACGGGCGCAAGTCCGGCACTGATGGGGAAATGTGCGGAGATGAACATTCCGCTGACATTCCTGAAACCATCGGGCAGGTTTCTTGCCAAAGTCACCGGAAAAGCTTACGGAAACATCCTGCTGCGTCGGGGTCAGTACCGGCTGTTTGATGACAAGCCTGCCGCCCTGGGATTTGCCCGCGCTGTCATCGCCGCGAAAATCAAAAACAGTGCCGCCGTCGTCAACCGCGCCGTCCGCGACCACGGCGAAAGGCTTGACGGTGCGCGTCTGCAGCGCACCTGCGATTTTCTGCGCACCGCGTCCGTGCAGGCGTTTGAAGCGGACAATGCGGATACGCTGCGCGGCATTGAGGGGGAAGCGGCAAATTGTTATTTCGCCGTGTTTGACGAACTGATATTACAGCAAAAGGAAGATTTCTTTTATAAATCGCGCGTCCGCCGCCCGCCGACGGATAATGTCAACGCGCTGCTATCCTTTACGTACAGCCTGTTGACATCGATGTGTGTGAGCGCGCTGGAAACCGTCGGGCTCGATCCGTATGCGGGGTTTTTCCATACCGAGCGCCCGGGGCGCTGCTCGCTGGCGCTGGATCTGGTTGAAGAATTCCGCGCGTGCTTCGCTGACCGGTTTGTTTTAACGCTGATAAACCGGAAGATGGTGACGGCGAAGGATTTCATCCAAAAAGAAAACGGCGGTGTGATTTTAAGCGATCAGAGCCGGAGGAATTTTCTAAGCTTATGGCAGGAAAAGAAGCGTGAGATTCTGACACACCCGTTTTTGGACGAAAAGGTAGAGTGGGGGATGCTTCCCTATGTGCAGGCGATGCTGCTTGCACGCTGTCTGCGCGGCGATCTGGACGCGTACCCGCCGTTTTTGTGGAAGTAAACACCGAACCAAAGCGGGTATTTCCGAACAGCAACGAAGGATTTTCAAAAAAATTACATCAAAAAGGCGGGGGAAAAGATGCTGGTACTGATTACTTATGATGTAAACACAGAAACCGCCGCCGGGAAAACGCGTTTGCGGAAAGTGGCGAAAATCTGTGTGGATTACGGGCAGCGCGTGCAGAACTCCGTATTTGAATGCGCGCTCAGCCCGGCGCAGCTTTGTGTGGTAAAAGACAAGCTGTTAAAGGTCATTCACCCCGCGACAGACAGCTTGCGATTTTACAATTTAGGGAATCAGTATAAATCAAGAATTGAACATTACGGGGCGAAGGACACCTATCTGCCCGACGACCCGTTGGTTTTCTGATGCGAATGCCAAGCGACCGGCAATTTCCCGGCACATTCGCACGCGAAAACCAGCCGATTTTATCCATCCAAAGCATACGAACATCAGGAAACGACAGAATCATTGTGTTAAAGCACAATGAAACAAGCGGGCGCACCGACAATCTTGTGCGTTCCGCCGTCGCCTTCCGCGGGGAGGGCGTGGATTGAAATCCGCGGGGAAAGCAAAGCAATACATGGAACACGCAGTCGCCTTCCGCGGGGAGGGCGTGGATTGAAATGGTTTTCAGATGTATAACTTGCATTTCGGGCTTAGTCGCCTTCCGCGGGGAGGGCGTGGATTGAAATAGCGAACGGATTTGGTCAAATAAGAACAACCTCAGTCGCCTTCCGCGGGGAGGGCGTGGATTGAAATCGTTGAGGTCAACGCAGATAATTACAAGGCAATCGTCGCCTTCCGCGGGGAGGGCGTGGATTGAAATAATGAACTGGATGTTGAACGGTTTGAAATTGTGGCGTCGCCTTCCGCGGGGAGGGCGTGGATTGAAATTTGCACTGACAACGAATTATTTATGCAATGAGTGGGTCGCCTTCCGCGGGGAGGGCGTGGATTGAAATAATTTTGGTGGACGAGGCATGGACAGAATACACGCGTCGCCTTCCGCGGGGAGGGCGTGGATTGAAATCTTCCTCCTGCCTCGCCCGAGTGACTTCCGGTCGGGTCGCCTTCCGCGGGGAGGGCGTGGATTGAAATGGCTGAATGATTTATGCCTGATCGCAAAGGCGCTGGAGTCGCCTTCCGCGGGGAGGGCGTGGATTGAAATATCCTTTTGATATCCACCGCACCATCACCGCCGACGTCGCCTTCCGCGGGGAGGGCGTGGATTGAAATTTGAACATCTTCAGCCCCCCTAAACCGCTAAGTCCAGTCGCCTTCCGCGGGGAGGGCGTGGATTGAAATACGAGAAAAACCATCAATTACAAAATACCCGACTATGTCGCCTTCCGCGGGGAGGGCGTGGATTGAAATCCGACTTGCACTGGGATGTAATTAGATACCGGTATGTCGCCTTCCGCGGGGAGGGCGTGGATTGAAATCCAAAACTAATACGGGAGAATTTACCTATAGATGTCGCCTTCCGCGGGGAGGGCGTGGATTGAAATGCCGTCGCACTCGATTGAGTATAGGGGTTCTTCCGTCGCCTTCCGCGGGGAGGGCGTGGATTGAAATCTGTAGATATCCCTGTGGCATCTGATACTTTTTTTGTCGCCTTCCGCGGGGAGGGCGTGGATTGAAATAAATTTAACCCGAAGTCACTGATGCAATACAATCGTCGCCTTCCGCGGGGAGGGCGTGGATTGAAATCCGGCGCTATCGCCGGAGGACATCACGGAAATCAGTCGCCTTCCGCGGGGAGGGCGTGGATTGAAATAGCTTGCCTTCGGTCGCGCTGATTTCACGCTGAAGTCGCCTTCCGCGGGGAGGGCGTGGATTGAAATCAGTAGGTGCGTCAGCTGATACATGCGGTTGTATGTCGCCTTCCGCGGGGAGGGCGTGGATTGAAATTTCCACCAAATTGTCAATGCTTACTTCATTGCCCAGTCGCCTTCCGCGGGGAGGGCGTGGATTGAAATGCCGCCGATGTCCTCCTCCAGCTTTTTCAACCCGTCGTCGCCTTCCGCGGGGAGGGCGTGGATTGAAATGGAAAATCGGCGCAGGATCTGAATCCGCTGATCAAAGTCGCCTTCCGCGGGGAGGGCGTGGATTGAAATCGGGATGTCAAACACCGTGCAGATGTGTGCCTCTGTCGCCTTCCGCGGGGAGGGCGTGGATTGAAATAAAACCTATCTCGCCTTGCTCGACGAGGTCTACAGTCGCCTTCCGCGGGGAGGGCGTGGATTGAAATTATTTTTCCACCGCGAAAATCAGCGTCAGTATGACGGTCGCCTTCCGCGGGGAGGGCGTGGATTGAAATAAGGCACGGCAGGCGTATAACTACATAAAAACATAGTCGCCTTCCGCGGGGAGGGCGTGGATTGAAATTCCCATTGACAATGCCGACTGACGACCATATGCCGGTCGCCTTCCGCGGGGAGGGCGTGGATTGAAATTTTTTTGAATAATCAAACGAATGCTTATGCGCGCCGTCGCCTTCCGCGGGGAGGGCGTGGATTGAAATTCGTGAAAAGTACGAAAAGATTAAATCGGAAATGTCGCCTTCCGCGGGGAGGGCGTGGATTGAAATAAACGACAGTGTGACAGATCCGTCCACATAACCGGTCGCCTTCCGCGGGGAGGGCGTGGATTGAAATCTCAAGGAGATTAAACGGGTAATTTACAGACTCGGTCGCCTTCCGCGGGGAGGGCGTGGATTGAAATAGGGCGGCGGTATCGGCATTGTACTTGGTTTCCGTCGCCTTCCGCGGGGAGGGCGTGGATTGAAATGACGCATCGGTGTTTGCGGTCGTGCGGATGCTGGGTCGCCTTCCGCGGGGAGGGCGTGGATTGAAATTATAAAATTTTTGTGGAGCGGCTGGGGTGGACGGTCGCCTTCCGCGGGGAGGGCGTGGATTGAAATATGACAATATCGACACACGCTAATCAGGTTGCGCGTCGCCTTCCGCGGGGAGGGCGTGGATTGAAATTTGATTACGTTGACCAGCTTTGCGATGCTCGCCTGTCGCCTTCCGCGGGGAGGGCGTGGATTGAAATATCAAAATTTGCGGCGTATGCAGCGACATTTGAAGTCGCCTTCCGCGGGGAGGGCGTGGATTGAAATAAAAAACGGGTATGTTTTGTTATCTGGGGCTGCACGTCGCCTTCCGCGGGGAGGGCGTGGATTGAAATACCGTCGGCGCGTTGCTCATGTCCAGCCATCCGTCGTCGCCTTCCGCGGGGAGGGCGTGGATTGAAATAATGACGCTGCGTATGGCGTACATAGAATTGAATGTGTCGCCTTCCGCGGGGAGGGCGTGGATTGAAATAGGCTCTGATTTAAGTATATCAGAGCAAAAACCAGTCGCCTTCCGCGGGGAGGGCGTGGATTGAAATGTCAAAACCAAGGTTAATCTGCAAATCATCACTGTGTCGCCTTCCGCGGGGAGGGCGTGGATTGAAATTGTATTTTGTTTTTTCGCACCATGAATGCCGCCCGGTCGCCTTCCGCGGGGAGGGCGTGGATTGAAATGTAACTACTTCCGGTGATGAAGTCCACATTGGTGACAGTCGCCTTCCGCGGGGAGGGCGTGGATTGAAATAGAAATTGTCAACATGAATTTTCCCTCAACCCAGTCGCCTTCCGCGGGGAGGGCGTGGATTGAAATATCAGTGCGGAACTTAAAAGTGATGTTGGCAAGCGTCGCCTTCCGCGGGGAGGGCGTGGATTGAAATCCGGGATTGCAGGATGGCATTGTACTGCCACTCGTCGCCTTCCGCGGGGAGGGCGTGGATTGAAATTCCGCCCAGATTAGGGCGGTGTGTTACGTTAATGTGTCGCCTTCCGCGGGGAGGGCGTGGATTGAAATATCTGCCTTTGTACTTGATTCGCTTGCGTTATATGTCGCCTTCCGCGGGGAGGGCGTGGATTGAAATGCTGCTACGACAAAACAAAAGAAGTTGTTGAGATGGTCGCCTTCCGCGGGGAGGGCGTGGATTGAAATGCGTCGTCCGTTTGGATAGGTGATAGCCCCGATGGTCGCCTTCCGCGGGGAGGGCGTGGATTGAAATGCCGGAGGACAACCTCAGCTGCGCAGCTTTGTAGTCGCCTTCCGCGGGGAGGGCGTGGATTGAAATATGATCATTCCAAAGGACGCGCTGATCCAGAAGGTCGCCTTCCGCGGGGAGGGCGTGGATTGAAATAGATGGAGAGGAAACCGCCCTGCGGTGGCTGTTTGTCGCCTTCCGCGGGGAGGGCGTGGATTGAAATTCCATTGGAAACCATTAAGCAGGCACTGCGTCAGGTCGCCTTCCGCGGGGAGGGCGTGGATTGAAATGATTAAATTGATCATTGACAAAATCAGGCTGACCGACGTCGCCTTCCGCGGGGAGGGCGTGGATTGAAATAGCGTTTCGCAAACTCAAAAGGGAAATGAGTTCCGTCGCCTTCCGCGGGGAGGGCGTGGATTGAAATGTCCGAAATTTGAAAAAGATCAAATCGTTTTTTAGTCGCCTTCCGCGGGGAGGGCGTGGATTGAAATCAAATAATCGCCGCACTCAAAAATCTTCTCGCGATGTCGCCTTCCGCGGGGAGGGCGTGGATTGAAATGAGCTTTGTCTGAACGTCAAGAACCTGATGTATTAGTCGCCTTCCGCGGGGAGGGCGTGGATTGAAATGTCTGATTTTGGCAAAAACTCGTCGGCATAGGTAGTCGCCTTCCGCGGGGAGGGCGTGGATTGAAATCCCCCACGCCCCCTAACCCACCCTTGGAGCGCAGTCGCCTTCCGCGGGGAGGGCGTGGATTGAAATAATCACGTAAACGCCCGCGGTGATTCCTACGCCGGTCGCCTTCCGCGGGGAGGGCGTGGATTGAAATAAACGCGCGGGCGTTTCGAGGGCTGATCTGATACCGTCGCCTTCCGCGGGGAGGGCGTGGATTGAAATCTGCACCTCCGTGCTTGGTTTTGCTTTTTTGCTCCGTCGCCTTCCGCGGGGAGGGCGTGGATTGAAATCCACATGGGCATTGCGCGCATATTGCAAAATCAGCGTCGCCTTCCGCGGGGAGGGCGTGGATTGAAATAAACGGAAAAGTTACGCGAACCGTCGGAATGCCCAGTCGCCTTCCGCGGGGAGGGCGTGGATTGAAATCGCCATATTTTGATGTCAGCGCAACGGCTGCGATCGGTCGCCTTCCGCGGGGAGGGCGTGGATTGAAATGATTCCTAACGCTTTGGCAATGGCGGCAGCGACTGGTCGCCTTCCGCGGGGAGGGCGTGGATTGAAATTGTATCCCTTGTTCTGTTATTATTATAACATATACGTCGCCTTCCGCGGGGAGGGCGTGGATTGAAATAGCGGGACTGAAACGGGATATGTTGTGCGTTCCGGCGTCGCCTTCCGCGGGGAGGGCGTGGATTGAAATATCGGGCAGAAAATCACACTAAAAAAAGCGTAGCCGTCGCCTTCCGCGGGGAGGGCGTGGATTGAAATATTCCTTGGCTGCCCCCAAGGGGGCAGCCAATACGTCGCCTTCCGCGGGGAGGGCGTGGATTGAAATCATCAAACATCACCGCATACCCTGTCTTATTTCCGTCGCCTTCCGCGGGGAGGGCGTGGATTGAAATCGGACAATGTCGGCATGATAATCACATCGTCCTCCGTCGCCTTCCGCGGGGAGGGCGTGGATTGAAATCAGCCCGCAGTATTACGACGGGGTTGCGAAGTGGACCGTCGCCTTCCGCGGGGAGGGCGTGGATTGAAATGCCAAAAAAAACTACACGATGTTGGACAATCTGAAGGTCGCCTTCCGCGGGGAGGGCGTGGATTGAAATATCTGCCGCTGTTTTCAACCGTTTTACAATCCGTATGTCGCCTTCCGCGGGGAGGGCGTGGATTGAAATTTTTTCCGTTTCCCACCATCCGTGGGCGACCGCGTCGCCTTCCGCGGGGAGGGCGTGGATTGAAATCATCTGCGGCAGTCCGTGCAGCGGGTACATGGTGCGTCGCCTTCCGCGGGGAGGGCGTGGATTGAAATCGTTGATATGCGTGCAAACAAATCCCGCTGCCTTGGGTCGCCTTCCGCGGGGAGGGCGTGGATTGAAATAAACAATGCCGCCTGCTCCACGCTCTCGGACGCTGTCGCCTTCCGCGGGGAGGGCGTGGATTGAAATAAAAAACATTGGGTTATAATGCTGAAACGGTTGTTGTCGCCTTCCGCGGGGAGGGCGTGGATTGAAATTTGCTTAAACGTGTATTAAATGAAGCCCGCATAAGTCGCCTTCCGCGGGGAGGGCGTGGATTGAAATCCGGTGGTCAACAAGATGGCGGGCTGCGAGGTACGTCGCCTTCCGCGGGGAGGGCGTGGATTGAAATTTGATTGTTTTATCCTCCGCCGCCCGCTTCGGCGGTCGCCTTCCGCGGGGAGGGCGTGGATTGAAATTCTGAATCCAATGGAATCCGCACCGTAAAAATCGGCGGCGTCGCCTTCCGCGGGGAGGGCGTGGATTGAAATAAAAAAATATACACTGCAAATCTGTTGAACGTCGTCGCCTTCCGCGGGGAGGGCGTGGATTGAAATAAAAAAATATACACTGCAAATCTGTTGAACGTCGTCGCCTTCCGCGGGGAGGGCGTGGATTGAAATGGTCGATATGATTGATAAATCCGCCGCAGATGCGGTCGCCTTCCGCGGGGAGGGCGTGGATTGAAATGGTGACTGGGTGTCGGACAAGTGGATTGCAAGCGTCGCCTTCCGCGGGGAGGGCGTGGATTGAAATCGTCAACCACCAGCTGCAATACCGCCCGCTCCGGTGTCGCCTTCCGCGGGGAGGGCGTGGATTGAAATAAAAATGACAGACGCACATATGCGATCGTGCTATCGTCGCCTTCCGCGGGGAGGGCGTGGATTGAAATCGTTGTTTGGATGGAAGGACGACGGCTGGCTGGGTCGCCTTCCGCGGGGAGGGCGTGGATTGAAATTCCGATCGCCGCGGTCACGCTTTCAAAACTCCACGTCGCCTTCCGCGGGGAGGGCGTGGATTGAAATACGATTCGGTCGTTCATGCGCATCTTCAGATTTTGTCGCCTTCCGCGGGGAGGGCGTGGATTGAAATTGCCCTCCTATGCCTTATGATGCAGATAGATGCCGGTCGCCTTCCGCGGGGAGGGCGTGGATTGAAATCCGCGAACTACGGCGAATTTATGGCGATACTGGGCGTCGCCTTCCGCGGGGAGGGCGTGGATTGAAATCGCTGCCCGCAGATAATCGCAGCGTTTTATCGACGGTCGCCTTCCGCGGGGAGGGCGTGGATTGAAATGCCGTGAAAGAGGGATTTATATTGATCGGAATTGTCGCCTTCCGCGGGGAGGGCGTGGATTGAAATCCGGCGACCGTTGGGATAGGTGATCGCTCCGATGGTCGCCTTCCGCGGGGAGGGCGTGGATTGAAATAAATCAATACCCAAAGTAGTTTCCGAATGGCTTTCGTCGCCTTCCGCGGGGAGGGCGTGGATTGAAATTAATTTAAAACTGATACATATTTGAGGGGCTGGGTCGCCTTCCGCGGGGAGGGCGTGGATTGAAATCGGAAATGCCGGGTGTATAATAAGAACATGGAAGGGTCGCCTTCCGCGGGGAGGGCGTGGATTGAAATATTTCAATCGCCTTTTCTACGCTGATTTTTCCGGACGTCGCCTTCCGCGGGGAGGGCGTGGATTGAAATATTTTTAAAACAGTGTTTCCGTTCTATGATTCACGTCGCCTTCCGCGGGGAGGGCGTGGATTGAAATGACGGCTACTATATAAATGCACGCTGTTTCATCGTGTCGCCTTCCGCGGGGAGGGCGTGGATTGAAATCATGCTATGCACTCCTTTCATTTTTGATTTCAATCCGTCGCCTTCCGCGGGGAGGGCGTGGATTGAAATCGTTGGTCGTGTCTGTTGCTACAAATACAGGTTTAGTCGCCTTCCGCGGGGAGGGCGTGGATTGAAATATCGTCATTGTAATAGCGTTTAATTTTTCCTGAAGTCGCCTTCCGCGGGGAGGGCGTGGATTGAAATCCATAAATTAAAACTAAAAAATCTCATTGTGCGCTGTCGCCTTCCGCGGGGAGGGCGTGGATTGAAATGTTTAATTAAAAACACCATCCGTACCAATCAAAAGTCGCCTTCCGCGGGGAGGGCGTGGATTGAAATGGGCTGAACGAACAGCGGAAACTAAATTGCTTTGCGTCGCCTTCCGCGGGGAGGGCGTGGATTGAAATGTTTAATTAAAAACACCATCCGTACCAATCAAAAGTCGCCTTCCGCGGGGAGGGCGTGGATTGAAATCATAAAATACGGATTAGTTTGTGTAACGGCATTGTCGCCTTCCGCGGGGAGGGCGTGGATTGAAATGGGCTGAACGAACAGCGGAAACTAAATTGCTTTGCGTCGCCTTCCGCGGGGAGGGCGTGGATTGAAATGTTTAATTAAAAACACCATCCGTACCAATCAAAAGTCGCCTTCCGCGGGGAGGGCGTGGATTGAAATCCTCGCCATATGGCAACGGTTTGTATCTCATTACGTCGCCTTCCGCGGGGAGGGCGTGGATTGAAATATAAAATAAAACATTACATTTACAAACTGTTTACTGTCGCCTTCCGCGGGGAGGGCGTGGATTGAAATGTGAAACCCGCACCACCAGTCATACCAGACCGAAGTCGCCCTCCGCGGGGAGGGCGTGGATTGAAATAAATCCGCATTTTTTGATGTCGCGCCGTCCTGTGCAGTCGCCCTCCGCGGGGAGGGCGTGGATTGAAATAATCCTACAACGAACGCACCGGCGAGGTACATAGAGTCGCCCTCCGCGGGGAGGGCGTGGATTGAAATTGAAAAAGCGGCGAAAACGCCGTATGAGCTGAAAGTCGCCCTCCGCGGGGAGGGCGTGGATTGAAATAAGGACGTTTGAAACCCTGAATGACGATGAACGCGGTCGCCCTCCGCGGGGAGGGCGTGGATTGAAATAGTTCCAGCAGCTTCTTTTTCTGCTCGGCGACGATCGTCGCCCTCCGCGGGGAGGGCGTGGATTGAAATCAATTGCTGTAATGATATTTGCCTTTCTGGTACTGTCGCCCTCCGCGGGGAGGGCGTGGATTGAAATCGATATCGCATTCGCGCGATGAACGGATCCCTTGCGTCGCCCTCCGCGGGGAGGGCGTGGATTGAAATGTAAAAGCAGCGAAAAGCATTTCTTCTCTTTTCGTCGCCCTCCGCGGGGAGGGCGTGGATTGAAATAAAAATTCTACGGAAATGAGGAATAAATTATTGTAGTCGCCCTCCGCGGGGAGGGCGTGGATTGAAATCGGAAATGTCGGGTGTATAATAAGAACATGGAAAGTCGCCCTCCGCGGGGAGGGCGTGGATTGAAATTCAAGACGTGCAACTTCCATTTTTGCCATGATTTGTCGCCCTCCGCGGGGAGGGCGTGGATTGAAATCTCGCGATTTCGCCCGAAACGGTTGACCTTCCACACGTCGCCCTCCGCGGGGAGGGCGTGGATTGAAATTTTTGATAGCTGTAATAAAATTTGTGAGGGGATGTCGCCCTCCGCGGGGAGGGCGTGGATTGAAATATGTTGACTATTACAGAGAATATCAAATGAATCTGTCGCCCTCCGCGGGGAGGGCGTGGATTGAAATTGTTGTGGTCGTATCTTGCTCGCCAGCATTAAATGTCGCCCTCCGCGGGGAGGGCGTGGATTGAAATGTTTATATCGCACGAAAAGAGCTATCAGAAATCAGTCGCCCTCCGCGGGGAGGGCGTGGATTGAAATCGTCAGTTCTCAACCTCATCGGGCTTACGCAGTGAGTCGCCCTCCGCGGGGAGGGCGTGGATTGAAATAGGTGTTGCAAGGGCAAAGTCTATATGCTTAGCTGTCGCCCTCCGCGGGGAGGGCGTGGATTGAAATAATACCTGCGAAAAAGCCGGACGAAGCCGCAGCGTAGTCGCCCTCCGCGGGGAGGGCGTGGATTGAAATAAAAAAGCTATTAAATATGAAAAGAATGAAATTAGTCGCCCTCCGCGGGGAGGGCGTGGATTGAAATAAACGCGACTGTGGGGTTTGCGACATACGTAAATAAGTCGCCCTCCGCGGGGAGGGCGTGGATTGAAATAAAAAATCAACATATCAACCGGTGCGTTTACGACGGTCGCCCTCCGCGGGGAGGGCGTGGATTGAAATCAAAAGATCAAAAAAAGGATCTACAGGATAGTTTGGTCGCCCTCCGCGGGGAGGGCGTGGATTGAAATTGGAGGACTGCCGTGCGTACAGAATCAAAATGTATGTCGCCCTCCGCGGGGAGGGCGTGGATTGAAATAGATTGGTGCTTCACCCCGGCTCATGCGCCGGTGTCGCCCTCCGCGGGGAGGGCGTGGATTGAAATACTTGTAAAAGTTGGTCGTAATAACCGCCTGTTGTGTCGCCCTCCGCGGGGAGGGCGTGGATTGAAATTCATCATACATGCTAAAAGCCACATTATCAACAGGTCGCCCTCCGCGGGGAGGGCGTGGATTGAAATCTTGATATTATTGTACCATATTATCACAATGTAGGTCGCCCTCCGCGGGGAGGGCGTGGATTGAAATTTTTATTCAGCGTCAAGCGCTGTTTCGGTTGATGTCGCCCTCCGCGGGGAGGGCGTGGATTGAAATATGGATTAGTCCTCTATTTCTATATACCAGATTCCGTCGCCCTCCGCGGGGAGGGCGTGGATTGAAATTCGCAAAATGGTCGGAATAAATCGATACAATCTAGGTCGCCCTCCGCGGGGAGGGCGTGGATTGAAATGTTCCGCCGGTTTAATGTGCGGAATGGCTTCCGTCGTCGCCCTCCGCGGGGAGGGCGTGGATTGAAATAAATATGGATTATTTAACGGGGTGGATTAAAATGAGTCGCCCTCCGCGGGGAGGGCGTGGATTGAAATAATGCGATGGAGCGCGTTCATCTGTTTACCGTTGTCGCCCTCCGCGGGGAGGGCGTGGATTGAAATTGCGTCACCGTTTGCCATATCCTCGGCTATCAGCGTCGCCCTCCGCGGGGAGGGCGTGGATTGAAATCTCTCACACTGTTGTCTTTGCGACTAAATGTAGAAAGTCGCCCTCCGCGGGGAGGGCGTGGATTGAAATACAAATATTTTGAATGTGGTTTTGATTCCAAAATCGTCGCCCTCCGCGGGGAGGGCGTGGATTGAAATCGCTCTATGCAGTCTACGCAATATAGCGTAGACTGGTCGCCCTCCGCGGGGAGGGCGTGGATTGAAATAAAATCAGCCCGCGCCGTGGCGCTCACCCTATGCGTCGCCCTCCGCGGGGAGGGCGTGGATTGAAATCTGTCCCAGCCAAAAATCGCTGTTTAGGTTGTTGGTCGCCCTCCGCGGGGAGGGCGTGGATTGAAATATACAATGGCATCATTATAACACAAATGATCGGAGTCGCCCTCCGCGGGGAGGGCGTGGATTGAAATAGGAGGAAGTAAGTCCGGCGCTGACGGTCGGAGGGTCGCCCTCCGCGGGGAGGGCGTGGATTGAAATTTTGAAATATTGAGATACTCGCTTATGTCTTTTTGTCGCCCTCCGCGGGGAGGGCGTGGATTGAAATTGTTACACCTGTTTCAGGTATTTGAGCACCATAGTCGCCCTCCGCGGGGAGGGCGTGGATTGAAATAAAAAATCAACATATCAACCGGTGCGTTTACGACGTCGCCCTCCGCGGGGAGGGCGTGGATTGAAATCACGGGCTATACATCGAAATGAAGCGAATCTCCGGGTCGCCCTCCGCGGGGAGGGCGTGGATTGAAATACAAAGAAAAGCGCCTGACCGCCGAACTTCGCGCCGTCGCCCTCCGCGGGGAGGGCGTGGATTGAAATCCGCTGACATGCTGTCAAGCGTCAAAGCCATTCTGGTCGCCCTCCGCGGGGAGGGCGTGGATTGAAATCATGCGCGGACGTGCCGGCGCTTTTTTTCGTTTGTCGCCCTCCGCGGGGAGGGCGTGGATTGAAATAGTCTGACGGCAATCCCGATCATCGTGTTATTTGGGTCGCCCTCCGCGGGGAGGGCGTGGATTGAAATAAGATGGCAAGGTAATCGCTCTTGTAGTTTTTTGTCGCCCTCCGCGGGGAGGGCGTGGATTGAAATAAGATGGCAAGGTAATCGCTCTTGTAGTTTTTTGTCGCCCTCCGCGGGGAGGGCGTGGATTGAAATACGAAATCATGCCGGATTTAGAAAAGTTTATCGCAGTCGCCCTCCGCGGGGAGGGCGTGGATTGAAATCGATATACTGTGGCAGATATCAGAGGATGTCTATGTCGCCCTCCGCGGGGAGGGCGTGGATTGAAATTGATATCGTGGTATTTGAATCGGAAACATCCACAGTCGCCCTCCGCGGGGAGGGCGTGGATTGAAATACGGCTCCGATATGTATCGTTAAAGTCAGATGCTGTCGCCCTCCGCGGGGAGGGCGTGGATTGAAATTATCGGATTGATATTTCTTGCATGGGCATTTTAGTCGCCCTCCGCGGGGAGGGCGTGGATTGAAATTGGATGCATATCTCCGAAAAGCAGTAGAGCTGTTGTCGCCCTCCGCGGGGAGGGCGTGGATTGAAATTTTAATATCAAGGATGTTGACCTCAAGGAACGGTGTCGCCCTCCGCGGGGAGGGCGTGGATTGAAATTCTTGTCATGTTCATTTCAGGGTCTGGAGTTACGTCGCCCTCCGCGGGGAGGGCGTGGATTGAAATATAAAATAAAACATTACATTTACAAACTGTTTACTGTCGCCCTCCGCGGGGAGGGCGTGGATTGAAATTATGATTTACACTGATTAATCAGTGCAAACGAACAGTCGCCCTCCGCGGGGAGGGCGTGGATTGAAATCGACAGGCGCATTTAAACAGTGCTGTGCAATCGCGTGTCGCCCTCCGCGGGGAGGGCGTGGATTGAAATTTCGCCCCTGTGCAACGTCCAGTAATGGTATGTTTCAGTCGCCCTCCGCGGGGAGGGCGTGGATTGAAATAGTGCATCAATCCAACTAATACTCAAGTCGTTGGAGTCGCCCTCCGCGGGGAGGGCGTGGATTGAAATCGTAAAAGAACAGTTATCGGCGAAGGTGGAAAAAGTCGCCCTCCGCGGGGAGGGCGTGGATTGAAATCGTATGCTGCGGAATGAAAATCATCCACATCCAACGTCGCCTTCCGCGGGGAGGGCGTGGATTGAAATCTACAGTCAATAAGAACAAGCGTTCAGGCTCTGAGTCGCCTTCCGCGGGGAGGGCGTGGATTGAAATTTTTGCTTGCACCAAAACAGCGTTTAAACGCCGTTGTCGCCTTCCGCGGGGAGGGCGTGGATTGAAATCTGTTTCGTATCGCGAAATGTCTTGTTGTGAAAGTCGCCTTCCGCGGGGAGGGCGTGGATTGAAATTAATCCCTCTGGTATAATATGTTCTCTCAAATCGTCGCCTTCCGCGGGGAGGGCGTGGATTGAAATCTATTTTTTATATGCCCTAACATAAGCGCACAACCGTCGCCTTCCGCGGGGAGGGCGTGGATTGAAATCGCCCGTGGAGCGTATCCAGCCCATAGCCGCAAGGGTCGCCTTCCGCGGGGAGGGCGTGGATTGAAATTGGTCGCCCTTGAACTGCGGGTAGCACAGGAAAATGTCGCCTTCCGCGGGGAGGGCGTGGATTGAAATGCGCGCACTGGATATCTGCGGGAAATACGGAATTGTCGCCTTCCGCGGGGAGGGCGTGGATTGAAATTGTCAATCGAGCCTTTACTCGCTCCGATTGATTCTGTCGCCTTCCGCGGGGAGGGCGTGGATTGAAATGTAATACTCGGTGACGTAGTTCATTTATTTTTTTGTCGCCTTCCGCGGGGAGGGCGTGGATTGAAATAGCCTGTCCACTATATCAACAATCCACCCCGGCAGTCGCCTTCCGCGGGGAGGGCGTGGATTGAAATAACAGCCACTATATAAATACACGCTGTTTCATCGGTCGCCTTCCGCGGGGAGGGCGTGGATTGAAATGGTCGAAGCCTGTACTGCATGTAACCGCTGTGCCATGTCGCCTTCCGCGGGGAGGGCGTGGATTGAAATAGACCCAGCGCGATTGCGCGCGCAAGTTTTCTGGGTCGCCTTCCGCGGGGAGGGCGTGGATTGAAATGGTCAAGTTGTACTGCATCAGCGATTTCGGGTTAAGTCGCCTTCCGCGGGGAGGGCGTGGATTGAAATATCCGCTTTTGGTGGAAACAAAGCGGATTACATTGTCGCCTTCCGCGGGGAGGGCGTGGATTGAAATTGGATTGTTGCGAGCCCGTCGATTGCGGCAATTTGTCGCCTTCCGCGGGGAGGGCGTGGATTGAAATGGTTGAAACATTCTTGCAACCGTCCTTTTCGTACACGCGGTCGCCTTCCGCGGGGAGGGCGTGGATTGAAATCCGACCCCCGATTGACGAGGGTTTCGACCGCCAACGTCGCCTTCCGCGGGGAGGGCGTGGATTGAAATAGTAGGTATTTCATGCCCTGATAAGTGTAAACTGTCGCCTTCCGCGGGGAGGGCGTGGATTGAAATATTAATATTTTCAATTTGATATAAAATATTTTGCGTCGCCTTCCGCGGGGAGGGCGTGGATTGAAATGCCGGACATCTCAACCCATACACCAGAGTTAAAGTCGCCTTCCGCGGGGAGGGCGTGGATTGAAATGTTGATGTAATCGTAAAAAGATATGCCACATTGGTCGCCTTCCGCGGGGAGGGCGTGGATTGAAATCAACAATGAGTATCTGTTATGTACAACTGACGGAAAGTCGCCTTCCGCGGGGAGGGCGTGGATTGAAATAACGAATGTGAGGTATAAAATCAACAGGCTTTTGTCGCCTTCCGCGGGGAGGGCGTGGATTGAAATTTTAGCCCTCTTTTATTTTAGGAGGATATATGTTTGTCGCCCTCCGCGGGGAGGGCGTGAATGAAGATTGTCAGATCATAGTCTGATTCCATCAGCAGCCATGTCGCCCCCACTCCATTCATACATTGCAAAAATCTCAAACCTATGCTATAATCACAGCATACCCTCCCCCTGCATCGCGTGCAAGCGCATGCAGCGGAATTTCACAAGCTGCATCTGTTTCAGCGGTCAGCCTTATAGGAATAACATATCAGGAAAGCAGGAGAAAACACGATCATAATGAAACAATTGGAAGAACAAATCAGCGAGGTCACACCGAAATCAGCGTCGTTCCTGCTGTCTACATTGAATATGAGAATCGCGCTGATGACAAGAAGCAAGAAGATCACACGCGAAAGAGCGATCGCGCTTTCCAGAATTCTGATCAGAAACTATTACGGCGCGGATTCAACGGACGACAATTGAATCGAGCCTGCCCTGCGCAGGGGGCACCGCCACCTGATGCAGTGTGCTGCCGGTGCTGTTTTTGCCACGCCTTGATATTCACAAAAACTTGCTTGCATTCCAGCAGAATTTACATTATAATAAAAATCAATGCCGTGTGCCTGTGCGTGTTGAATTCGCAGAATACGCGACCGCGGCGCTCAAAAATTATACCGGAGGCTTTATGGATCGGAAATTTAAAACAACCTCTTATGGAAAAATCCTGCTGCGCACCCTGATGGCAATGGTGCTGACGACGATCACGTCGCTGTTTTATGTCTTTATGAAAAACGCGTTCGGCGCGGGCGCGGGCGTGGTGTTCGGGCTGTGCAATTTCGCGATATTCGCGATGCTGCTTGCCGATTATACCGGAAAAGTCGCGGTAAAAACCGCCGGCGCGGTCAGGCTGCGCGGCTGGAAGCCCTGTCCTTATTTCGGGCTGACACTGGGGCTTGCGGCGGTGTCGCCGGCGCTGTTGTCATTTCTGGCGGTGCTTGCGGCAAAAATCGGGTTGCTGCCCAATGTGATGCCGGTGTATAATTTGCTGAATATGTATTTTCTGCCGACGCTCGCGCTCGCCGTTAAGCCGGATACTCACGCGGAGGATCTGAGCGCCGGCGCGCTGCTGCTGATGGTGCTGCTGCCGCTTGCGGCGGCTGGGATCGCGCATATCGCTTATTGGGCGGAATATCTGAAAATCGACCTGAAATCCAAGCTGATGTTTACGGACAAAAAATAGTCGCCCTCCGCGGGGAGGGCGTGGATCAGAATGCGCCCATGTGCCGCCGCCGGTACATACCGTTGATCCCTCCACCGCGCGGGCATATTTCGGGAAAAGCCCTCATAGATTTGGAACAGGGCGGACAACGTGCCGCGCCAATGAGATGCGGGGTGTGCGAAATGTTGGGAAAGCTTCTGAAATTGCTGAAAAAAAGCCGCGTTGCCGGTTTGTTTGCGTTGATTTGTGCATATGTGATGATTTACAGCGCCGTCCATGACTTTCCGCTGGCGGTGCAGATCAACGCGGGTGTCGCGTCGGGTGCGGCGCTGCCGGTCATCGTGCTTGACGCCGGTCACGGGGGCATCGACGGCGGCTGCGTGGCGGTGGACGGAACATTGGAAAAAGGCATCAATCTCGCCATTATGACGACACTGCGCGACCAGCTTGTGGCGCTCGGCTATACCGTCGAGGTGACGAGATCCGAGGACATTTCCATCCACGATGAGGGTGTGACTGGGCTGATGAACCAGAAGAAAAACGATATGGCGAACCGTCTGGCGTTATTTAACAAATACGACAACGCGATCTGTGTTTCCGTTCACCAGAACCAGTTTACCAGCGCAAAATTCAACGGCGCGCAGATGTTTTATTCGGCGAAAAATCCCTTGAGCCAGCGCCTTGCGCAACTGATGCAGACCGGTATGGTCAGCAATTTACAGCCCGCAAACAAGCGGGAAATCAAGCTTTCCGGCGACGAGCTGTACTTGCTTTACTATTGTAAGAACCCCGCGGTCATGGCGGAGTGCGGGTTTTTGTCCAACCCCGCGGAGGCGGCGCTTTTAGAGAATCCGGATTACCAGAAAAAAGTCGCATTCACCCTCTGCACGGCGATTGTGCAGTTTATCGCGGAAAATTACAGCATGGAATAGCGCGGAAGTGCCGTCAGACGGCGGCTTTCCGTAAAAAAGAAAAGGCGGAGCTTATGGCGGGAAAAGTAAAAAGCGTCTACGTCTGCAAGGAGTGTGGCTGCGAGAGTTCCAAATGGAACGGACGCTGTCCGGATTGCGGCGAATGGAATACCTTTGAAGAAACCATGAAAACAGTCGCCGCGGCGGGCGCGCGTTCCGCTAAGGCGGCTTTGTCGCGTCAGGAAACGCTGAGTGGGTCGGTGCAGCCGGATATTCTGAGCCTGCGCGACGCGGATCGGCTCGCCGACGAGGTGCGTTATCCCACCGGCATGGGCGAACTGGATCGCGTGCTGGGCGGGGGACTGGTGAAAGGCTCGCTGGTGCTGCTCGGCGGTGAGCCGGGCATCGGAAAATCCACGCTGTTGCTGCAAATCTGCGAATTTTTGGGGCGCGGGCGGACGATTCTCTACGTGTCCGGCGAGGAATCCGTGCGACAGATCAAGCTGCGCGCGCAGCGGCTGGGCGTGGACAGCGAAAACCTCTTTCTTTTGGCGAAAACCGACGCGGAAGTTATTTGCGACACCATCGTGCGCACGCAGCCAGGTGTCGTCATCATCGACTCGATCCAGACAATGAGCATCGCGTCGCTTTCCTCCGCGCAGGGCAGCATCACGCAGGTGCGCGAATGCACCAATCTGTTCATGCGCACGGCGAAGGACGAGGAGATACCGGTTTTCATCGTCGGCCATGTGAACAAGGACGGCGCAATCGCCGGTCCAAAGGTCATGGAGCACATCGTGGACGCAGTGCTGTATTTCGAGGGACAGCGGAATCTGCCCTACCGGATTCTGCGCGCGGCGAAAAACCGGTTCGGCTCGACCAACGAAATCGGCGTGTTCGAGATGGCGGACAAGGGACTTGCGGAGGTGGAAAACCCGTCGATGATGCTCCTTGCCGGACGGCCGGAGAACGTGTCCGGCTGCTGTGTGGCTTGCGTGATGGAGGGCTCGCGTCCGATTCTGGCGGAGGTGCAGGCGCTGGTGACAAAGTCGGGCTTTTCCGCGCCGCGGCGGGTTGCGGCGGGCTTTGATTTTAACCGCCTGTCGCTGATCATCGCGGTGCTGGAAAAGCGGCTGGGCTTCTTTTACGGGGCGCTGGACGTGTATGTGAACATCGTGGGCGGGCTGCGGCTGGACGAGCCGGGCGCGGATCTGACGGTTGCGCTGGCACTTTATTCCGGGCTGACGGACAAGCCCGTGAGCGACAAGGTGATCGCATTCGGCGAAATCGGTCTGGGCGGCGAGGTGCGCAGCGTTTCCCACATCGCACAGCGCATCGCCGAAGCGCGCAGACTGGGCTTTGAGAAATGCATCGTGCCGAAATATGCCCTCAATGGCATCAATCCGGACGGTTTCGGCATCGCCGTGACGGGTGTCACCACCATCCGGCAGGCGATTGCCGCATTGGACAAGCCGTAACGGAAGCGAAATTTCGTAAATAATCCGTAAACATTTCCGAAAATTTCAATCCGGACTTGACAGGATAATCGGAATGTGATAAACTATATAAGCCGCGTGTTCCGGGCACAAAAGCGCAGCTTCACGGCTGCCGCCTGGTTTGGACAGCGAGTTTTGATAAAAAAGGTAGGTGCATTGCACATGTACGCAGTCATTGAAACAGGCGGAAAACAGTATCAGGTGAAAGCCGGCGATGTTGTTTTCATCGAAAAGCTTCCCGTAGCAGCCGAGAGCGAGATTACCTTTGACAAGGTGGTTCTGGTCGGCGGCGACGAGGGAACCAAGGTCGGCGCTCCCTATGTTTCGGGCGCATTCGTAACCGCGACGGTTCTCAAAAACGGAAAAGCCAAGAAAATCATTGTCTTTACCTATAAGGCGAAGAAAAACGAAAAGACCAAGCAGGGTCACAGACAGCCTTACACACAGGTTCGCATCGACGCGGTCAACGCGTAAGTCCGCAGCGGATTGAAGCGATGATCAACGCGTTGTTTTTTAAGGACAAAAACGAGCATCTCAAGGGCTTTCACATCGACGGTCACGCGGGCGACGCGGACTGGGGCTATGACATTGTCTGCGCGGGGGTTTCCTCGGCGGTGGAGCTGGCGGCGAATCTTGCGACGGATTTTCTGGGGCTCGACGCGAAAGCGGCGGTCAAGGGCGGCGGCGTGATGTTCAAGCTCAACAGCGATCCGGACGGAGCGGGGGACAAGGTTCTCTTAGCACTGGCGGATCACCTCGCGCGGATTGCCCAAGGGCATCCCGGGCGGATTAAAATCGAATTCAGGAACGCGGTCTGACCGCGGATTATACGGTGGAGGTGTACTACAATGATCAGAATCGGATTACAGTTTTTTGCACATAAAAAGGGAGGCGGTTCGACCAAGAACGGACGTGACTCCGAATCCAAGCGCTTAGGCGTAAAGAGAGCGGACGGTCAGTTTGTTCTGGCGGGCAACATTCTCGTTCGGCAGCGCGGAACGCGCATCCATCCCGGCGCAAATGTCGGCAAAGGCTCGGATGACACCCTGTTCGCAACCAGCGACGGCGTGGTAAAATTTGAGCGGCTGGGCAAGGATAAGAAGAAAGTTTCCATTTATCCCCAGGCATAAGCAGTGCCGCCGCAAACATCCTTATTTCAAGGATAAAAACCCCGAGTGGCGCGATTGTTCGTCCGCTTGGGGTTCTTTGGTTTTCTGTCATACAAGTCGTGTGGGTGTGCAGCCGGCGCATCAGAAGCATCCGACGCAAAACGCGCGGTTTACCCGAAAGATTGGAGCTATCAATGTTCGTAGATGAAGTCAGAATCAGCGTGAAAGCCGGCAACGGCGGGGACGGCGCGGTGTCGTTCCATCGGGAGAAATACATCGCCGCGGGCGGGCCGGACGGCGGCGACGGCGGAAAAGGCGGCGACGTCATTTTTACTGTGGACGACAGCTTGACAAACCTCATCGAGTTCCGCTATCAACGCAAATATACCGCTGAGAACGGACAAGCCGGCGGGGGCAAGAACTGTTCCGGAAAATCCGCTCCCGACCTTGTCGTAAAAGTTCCGCGCGGCACGGTGGTGCGCGAGGAAGCAACGGGGCGCATTCTTGCGGATCTGTCCGGCGACGAACCGGTGATCATAGCAAAGGGCGGGCGCGGCGGCAAGGGCAACGCCAATTTTGCCACGTCAACGCGCCAGATTCCGCGCTTCGCAAAGCCCGGTTTTCAAGGCGACGGCTATGACCTGAAGCTCGAGCTGAAGCTGATTGCCGATGTGGGACTGGTGGGCTTCCCGAATGTGGGAAAATCCACGCTCATCTCCGTCGTTTCCGCGGCGAAGCCGAAAATCGCCAACTATCATTTCACCACCCTGACCCCCGTTCTGGGTGTGGTAAAAACCGACGACGAGCAGTCCTTTGTGATGGCGGATATTCCGGGGCTGATCGAGGGCGCGAGCGAGGGCGTCGGGCTTGGACACGAGTTTCTGCGTCATGTGGAGCGCTGCCGGCTGATTGTCCATGTGGTGGACGTTTCGGGAACGGAGGGCAGAGATCCGATTGAAGATTTTGAGATTATCAACCGCGAGCTGAAAAACTTCAACGAGGAGCTGTCGAACGCACCGCAGATTGTCGCGGCGAACAAAACGGACATGGCGGACGCGGAGCAAGTCGCGCGGTTTCGCGATTATGTGACGGGAAAAGGTTACGCGTTTTTTGAAATCTCGGCGGCGACCACAAAGGGCACAAAGGAATTGATGCGCGCGGTCGGCGCAAGGCTTGCACAGCTTCCGCCGGTCAAGCGCTTTGAAGCACAGCCGCTGTCACAAGACGAGCTGGACGAAAAGCTACTCGAAAACCGCGATTTCAACGTGGAAATCGACGACGGTGTGTATGTCGTGACCGCACCATGGCTACAGCGGATTCTGCGCAAGGTGGACGTGGAGGACTATTCCTCGCTACAATACTTCCAGCGCGTCTTACAGACCGCGGGCATCATTGACAAGCTCGAGGAGCTCGGTGTGCAGGAGGGCGACTCCGTGGACATCGAGGGCTTTGAATTCGATTATATCAAGTAAGGAGCGGTTATGGCCAGTATCCGAAACAGCATCAAGGCGATCATCGTGCGCGACGGCAGGCTTCTGATGCTCAAATGCGACAGCGACCAGAATGAGATGCCCTATTACATCCTGCCCGGCGGCGGTCAGGAGTTCGGCGAGTGCTTTAAAAAAGCGCTGCGTCGGGAATGTATGGAGGAACTGGGAACGCGGGTTGAACCGGACGAGCTGATGCTGGTGCGGGAATTCATCTGCGAGAACCACGCGAAATTCGGCGCTTGCCATCAAGTGGAGTATATGTTCCGCTGTTCGCTGCTCGAGGCGCTTTCGCCGGAAAAAGCAACCCTGCCCGACAACGAGCAGATTGGTTTGGAGTGGATCGAAATTGCTCGTTTGGGTGAATACAACATCTATCCGCGCGCGCTTGCGCGGTGTCTGGACGAAAACGGGAATCGCATCGGCGCAATTTACATTGGGGCGGTGGATTGATGGACGCGGAGCAAAAGCGCGCAGTCAACCGCTACAGCCCGCTCACACTCGCTTTTCTGGGCGACGCGGTTTATGAGGAGCTTGTGCGGATGCGCATTGTCGAGGGCGCAAATGTGCCGGTCGGAAAGCTGCACAGGCTTTCCGTGCGGTATGTGTGCGCGGAGTTTCAGAGTGCGGCGGTGCGCTTTTTATCGGAAATTCTCACCGACGAGGAACGCGACATCCTGCGGCGGGGCAGGAATGCAAACGGTGTGAACATCCCTAAACACGCGTCCGCCGCGCAGTACCGCAGCGCGACGGGGCTGGAAACACTGTTCGGATACTTAAAGCTCTGCGGTGAGGACGCGCGGATTGACGCCTTATTCGCTCAAATATGGGACAATCGCGAAACGCTCGCGGCACTCTCGGACAAAGAACCCAAGCCGGAAGCCGCACCGATAGAATAATAAACACGAAAGGACGAATAGTATGTCAGGACATTCCAAATGGAATAACATCAAGCGCCGCAAGGAAGCAACCGACGGCGCGAAAGCCAAGATTTTCACCAAAATCGGACGGGAAATCACCGTCGCCGTCAAAGAGGGCGGTGCCGATCCGTCGATCAACAACCGCCTGCGCGACCTGATTGCCAAGGCAAAAACAAACAATGTTCCCAATGACAACATCGACCGCGTGATCAAAAAAGCCGCCGGAGAGGGCGACAAGAACAGCTATGAAACCATGGTCTACGAGGGCTACGGCCCCAACGGCGTGGCACTGATCGTGGAGTGCCTGACCGACAACAAGAACCGCACCGCCGGCGACATCCGGCATTATTTTGACAAATTCGGCGGAAATCTGGGAACGACCGGCTGCGTGTCATTTATGTTCTCACAAAAGGGCATGATCGTCATTGAGAGCCAAAACCCCGATGAGGACAAGGTTATGGAGGACTGTTTCGAGGCGGGTGCGGACGATTTTTCCATTGAGGACGGCATGATTGAGGTTTCCACCACGCCGGAAGCGCTGTCAGCTGTCCGGCAGAAGCTCGATGCGATGGGCTATAAAATTGCTTCGGCGGAAGTTGAGCAGATCCCCGCGACGTACACAAAGCTTGAGGATGAAGCTTCGCTGAAAAAAATGACGCTGCTGCTCGAATCCCTTGAGGACAACGACGATGTGCAGAATGTGTTCCACAACTGGGAGATGCCCGACGAACCGGACGAGGATTAATTTCACAAACCGGTTGAAACTTTCCCGAAAATATGTTACAATAAAAGCGTAATCAAAACGATTGCCGGAGCAGACCCGACGGGCATCCGCCTGCGGGTTTCTTTGGCTTTTTTAAGGAGAAAATGCCAGTGGAATTTCTGATGGGCAACGAAGCCATCGGCTTGGGCGCGGTGCGTGCGGGGGTCAACCTCGTGGCGGGCTATCCCGGAACACCGTCGAGCGAAATCCTCGACACAGTGGCAAAATACAACGCCAGCCACGACAAGGAAATCTACGTCGAATGGTCGGTCAACGAAAAGGCCGCGATGGAAGTCGCGGCGGGTGCGTCCTATGCGGGCGCGCGCACGCTGGTGACGATGAAGCAGGTGGGGCTGAATGTTGCCGCCGATCCGTTGATGAGCCTTGTTTACGTGGGCGTCAAGGGCGGCATGGTGATTGTGGCTGCGGACGATCCCGGGCCGGTGTCCTCCCAGACGGAGCAGGACACGCGCCGCTTTGCGCAGTTTGCGAAGCTGCCTGTTTTTGATCCGTCGTCGCCGGAGGAAGCGTATCAGATGATCGGCGACGCGTTTGAGCTGAGCGAAAAATTCGGCACGCCTGTGATCCTGCGCCCTGTGACGCGCATCTGTCACGGCTGCGCGAACATCGAAATTGCCCCCGTCACCGCCCCGCGCAAGCCGGAGGGATTTGTCAAGGACAGCGCGCGGTGGGTGATTTTCCCGCGGCTGTCGTTCATCAACCACACGAAAATCGAACAGCGGCTGGCGGAGATTTCCGATGTGTTTTCCGAAAGCGCTTATAATACGTACAGCATTGGCACAACCGGCATCGGCATCGCCGCCTCCTCGGCAAGTGTCGGCTACGCGCAAGAAGCCCTCGGCGCGGATGCGGAAAAGGTCAGCTTCTTTCAGATCGGCACGCCGTATCCGTTCCCCGAAAAGAAAGCGGTGGAATTCCTGCGCGGCGTAAAAACCGTTCTCGTGGCGGAGGAGCTTGATTATGTGATTGAAAAAGAGCTTGTTTACCTGTGCGGAAAATACCGCCTTGACGTGGAAATCCGCGGCAAGCTTACCGGCGATAGCCCTATGGCGGGGGAAAATTCCGCCGAGATTCTGACTGCGGCGGTTGACAAGCTGCTGGGCAGAGCCCGCGCAGCCGCACCCGTTTTGGAACCGCCGGCGTTGCCGGTTTGCCCGCCTGTGCTTTGCGCGGGATGCCCGCACCGTGCGTCGTTCTATGCCGTCAAGCAGGCGGTTAAGGGCAAAAAAGCCGTGTTCTCCGGTGACATCGGCTGCTATAC
This sequence comes from Oscillospiraceae bacterium, assembly GCA_047602575.1. Lineage (GTDB taxonomy): Bacteria > Bacillota > Clostridia > Oscillospirales > Ruminococcaceae > UBA1366. The sequence goes on along the minus strand of JASGGY010000003.1, from coordinate 469,604 downwards.
GCTGGGCAACGCCGCACCGCTCGACATGACCGACACCTGTCTTTGCATGGGCGCCGGCATCACCATCGCGCAGGGCTTGCACCGCGCCGAGCCGGACGCGCTCAATTTCGCGTTCATCGGCGACTCGACGTTCTTCGCGTCGGGCATCACGGGCGTGATGAATGCCGTTTATAACCGCACGGACATCATTTTGGTGGTGCTTGACAATTCCACCACCGCCATGACCGGACACCAACCCCATCCGGGAACGGGCATTACCATGATGGGCGAACGCCACGAGCCGCTTTCGATCGAACAGGTTCTGCTGGCGGCGGGCGCTTCGATGCTCATCAAAGCCGATCCGCTCAATCAGACGGAAGCCGAAAAAGCCGTCAATGCGGCGGTGCTGGGTTCGGGTGTGCGCGCGATTATCTTTAAATCGCCCTGCATCGCGGTGGTGAAACCCAAGCCGCGCTATCAGGTTGACACGCAGAAATGCACGGGCTGCCGCAAGTGCATCCGCGAGCTGGGCTGTCCGGCGATTGTGCCTTACGGCAAAAAAGCAAAAATCGAAGCGTCACTGTGCTACGGCTGTTCGCTGTGCGCGCAGGTCTGTCCGGTCGGGGCAATCGGAAACGGGGTGGAAGCATGACGACGAACCTTCTGTTGTGCGGCGTGGGCGGTCAGGGGACGGTTTTAGCGTCAAAGCTGCTTGCAAGTGCCGCGATGCACAAGGGGCTGCACGTCCGTACCGCCGAAACCATCGGCATGGCACAGCGCGGCGGCTGCGTGGTCAGTCATGTGCGCATGAGCGACGGCGAGATTTTTTCCTCGCTGATCCCCAAGGGCACGGCGGATATGATCATCGCCTTTGAGCCGTCAGAAGCGGTGCGCTGCGAAAGCTACCTCAAGCCCGACGGCACGGTGATTGTCAGCACAAAGGCAATCCAGCCTGTGACGATGTCGCTTGACCCGAAAGCCGCGGCGCGCGACACGGCGGGGGAAATGCTTGCATATCTGACCGCGCGGTATAAAACGGTGTGCGTTGACACGGAGAAAATCTGCGCGGAGCTTGGTTCGCCGAAGGTGATGAACATGGTGCTGCTCAACGCGGCGGCTGCCACAGGCTGTCTAGGCATCACGGCGGAGGAATTGTGCAGGGTCGTCAAGGCACGGGTTTCGCCGAAATTTGTGGAGATGAATCTGGCGGCGCTGCGGCTGGATCTGGAATAATCGCCTGACGGCGGGAAGGGGCATTATTTTTATGAAAATGACCGAAACACAGCTGGCGCTTGTTCAGGCGCAGCTGAAAAAGCTCACCGCGCGGGAGGGCTTTTATGCGGAGAAATTCAAGGATCTGGATGTTGGTGCGGTGACGGATCAGGCGTCGTTTGAAGCGCTTCCGTTTACGTGGAAGGGCGATCTGCGCGAAGCGTATCCGCTCGGGCTTGCGGCGGTTGACGAGGAGGAAATCGTGCGGATTCATTCCTCGAGCGGCACAACGGGCGTTCCCGTCATCATTCCGTATACCCAACAGGACGTGGATGACTGGGCGATTATGTTCGCGCGCTGCTACGAAACCGCGGGCTTGACGAAAAAAGACCGCGTCCACATCACCCCCGGCTACGGGCTTTGGACGGCGGGCATCGGCTTTCAGGCGGGTGCGGAGCGGCTGGGCGCGATGGCGATCCCGATGGGACCGGGCAACACCGATAAGCAGCTAAAAATGATGATGGACATGAAGTCCACCGTGCTGTGCGCGACCTCATCTTATGCGCTGCTTTTGGCGGAGGAAATCGCAAAACGCGGCATCGGCGACCGGATTCACTTAAAAAAAGGCATCATCGGCTCGGAGCGCTGGGGCGAAAAAATGCGCGCGCGCATTGCCGGCGAGCTGGGCGTTCAGTTATATGATATTTACGGCTTGACGGAAATTTACGGACCCGGCATCGGCATCAGCTGCGACTGCGGCTGCGGGATGCATTATTGGGACGACTATTTCTATTTTGAAATCGTCAACCCGAAAACCGGCGAGCAGGTTCCCGACGGCGAGGTCGGCGAGCTTGTAATCACAACACTCAAAAAAGAAGGCGCGCCGCTCATCCGTTACCGCACGCACGACTTAACGCGCTTTATCGTGGGCGAATGCGCGTGCGGAATGAAATACCCGCGCATTGATACGATTTTGGGCAGAACGGATGACATGGTCAAGGTGCGGGGCGTGAACATTTTCCCGAGCCAGATTGATGAAATGCTCACCGGCATTGCAGGTGCGTCGAGCGAGTATCAGGTGATGATAGATCATTTAAACGGCAAGGATCTCCTCACATTATTTGTCGAAGCAGACCCCGCCGCGAATAAGTACGAGCTGGAAAATGAAATCGGCTTTGCGTTTAAAGCGAAAATCGGCATTCAGGCGATTGTGAAAATCGTGGATCTGGGCGAGCTTCCGCGCAGCGAAAAGAAATCCACGCGGATTTTTGACAACCGGTATTAATTGCAGTTTTTTTGGAATCAATAAAAAATAGATAAGCGACGCACAAAGACGAAAGGGGCATTTTTCATGGCACAAAAAGCACTCGTGATCCTGGCGGCGGGCATCGGAAGCCGCTATCAGGGCGGCATCAAACAGCTTGACGCGGTCGGACCGGACGGCGAAGCAATTATGGAGTACGCGATTTTCGACGCGTTGCGCAACGGCTTTGACCAGATTGTCCTCGTTATCCGCCGCGAGATGAAGGATGTTTTCCGCGCGCGGCTCGACGGTAAGTTCGGCAAAAAAGCCGAGGTTCGCTATGTGTATCAGGAACTGAGCGACATTCCCGCGGGAATTTGCGTTCCTGCCGACAGGGTGAAGCCGTGGGGGACGGGGCAGGCAGTGCTTGCCTGCGCGGGTGTTGTTAAAGTACCATTTGCGATTATCGGCGCGGATGATTATTACGGCGAAGCAGCGATTGCGTTGGCGGCGAAATACCTTGATGCCATTGTGAACACGGATGTTACCGGCGCATTCATGCCCGGCTTTGTATTAAAAAACACCATCAGCGACAACGGTGCGGTCACACGGGGCATCTGTCGGGCGGCAAACGGCTTTCTGCAGGACTTAACAGAAACACGCGGAATCAGACGAGATGCGAGTGCGATTGTGAGCGACTGGAATGGCGTTGTGACGTCTCTCGATCCGGAAAGCCTTGTATCAATGAATCTGTGGGCGAGCACCCCTGCGCTGATTGATTTGCTGCAAGCGGAGTTTGTGCGGTTCTTTGCGGATTTCTCAGAGAAAACGGCACAGGAACAATGTACGGCGGAGTTTATTTTACCGGAAGTTATCTCAAAGTTAATCCATGACGGCAAGCTGACCGTCAAAGTCGGACGCAGCGACGGCGAATGGTTCGGCATGACCCACGCGGCGGACAAGGAACTAGTCCGAGAAAAGCTCGCCGAACTTGTTGCACAGGGGAAATACCCCGCGCAGCTTGGTTAAACGATTGAGAAAAAAGCGCCCGTCTGCGGGCGTTTTTTGTTTGGTTCAATTAATCCGGATTGCGCACTTTCTCCGATTTCTGCCCTTTAAAAATTCACAGAAAACGCTTGAAAATACTTGGGAAACACAGTATACTGTAAACGTTATCAATCGCATGAAAGGATGAAGCAAATGAATCGGATTTTCAAGAAAATTCTTGCATCGGCTGCCGCCTGTGCCGTTATGCTCGGCTTCGCGGGGAGCTTTCCCGCACAGCTCAAACAGGAGGCGTTGACTGCTTCCGCGGCAAGCGTCATCGATCTTGACAGCCTCACCGCACTCAATTTCGCCAAAGCCATGGGCGCAGGCTGGAATCTGGGCAACACGCTCGACAGCTATGACGCAAAGGGTATGCCCAGCGAAACCGGATGGTGCGGCACTGCACCGACAAAAGCACTGATCAAGGCCGTGCATGATGCGGGCTTCACCACCATCCGCATTCCGGTGACATATATGGCGAAAATCGGCGCAGCACCGGATTATACCATAGACGCTGCATGGCTTGATACCGTGCAGAAGGTTGTGGATTATGCCTATGAATACGATATGTTTGTCATCATCAACATCCACCACGACGGCAGCACGGGCGTGGGCGCAAAGAACCTTTGGCTGAACGTCGAAAGCACCGACCAGACGACGGTGAACAAAAAGCTCGGCAAGGTCTGGGAGCAGATCGCCGACCGCTTTCAGGATTATGACAAGCACTTGATTTTTGAGTCGATGAACGAGGTCATGGAAAGCAACAACTACAACGCACCGAAAAAAGCAGCGACCTATGCCAACATCAACAAGCTTAACCAGACCTTTGTCAACACCGTTCGCGCGGCCGGCTCGGAAAACGCATCGCGTTATCTGCTTGTTCCCGGATACAACACCAATATTTCTTATACCAACACCGCATCCGGCTTTGTTCTCCCCACTGACACGGCGACGAATAAGCTGATGGTGAGCGTGCATTGTTACGACCCGTATAATTTCGCGCTCGACGAAAGCGCATCTTCCGCGTACCTTTGGGGAACATCGGGCGCACATACCGCCGGCTGGGGCGATCAGGCATATCTGACCACGCTGTTCGGCAAGATGAAAACCAATTACATCGACAAGGGCATCCCGGTTGTTATGGGCGAATACGGTGCAGTCGATAAGTCATGGATCAATAAGGAAAACGCCGCATCCCGCGTGGTATACAACGGCGCTGTCAGTGCCACCGCGAAAAGCGCGGGAATTGTTCCGGTTTACTGGGACAACGGTTGGAACGGGAAAAATGGTTTTGCGCTCTTTAACCGTGCGACCGCTGCCGAAACCCAGTCGGAAATCATCGACGCAATCGTCGCGCCCTTCCAGGGCGTTGTCAGCGGACTGGAAATGACGGCAAGCAGCGCAACCACCCTCTCCGTGAAATGGGTGGCAAACAGCGACGCGTCGTCCTACGATGTTTACCGGAAAACCGGTTCGGGTTCGTATGCGCTGATCAAAAATGTGAAAACCGCCAGCTACAAGGACACCGGGCTTACAGCAGGCACGACCTACAGCTATAAAATCAAATCGCATTACACAACTATCGCCGGCGAAAGCAAGCTCAGCGCGTACTCCGCAACGCTGACCGTTGCGACCGCCCCGGCGAAGGTCACCGCGCTCAAAGCGGCGGCAACGGATTCCACCGGTGTTACTTTGAGCTGGAGAAAAGCGCCCAACGCAACCGGCTATGCCGTTTATAAGTACAACACCGCGGCGAAAACATGGACGCTCTTAAAATCGCTCACCTCCTCCGCAACAAGCTTTAAGGCGACCGTACTCAAACAGGGTACAACCTACAAATTTGCGGTCAAGAGCATCATTAAGACAAGCGGCGGAACGTCCATTTCCGACGACGCAACCGTCAGCGGAACGCCGAAATTCTCCGCCGTCAGCTTCACCCTCACCGCCGGCAGCAAAAAAGCAACCGTAAAATGGTCCGGCATCACCGGCGCATCCGGTTATCGCGTTTATTACAAAACCTCCTCCGGCGGCGAGCTGAAGCTCCTCAAGGACACCACGTCCAAGAGCTACACCAAAACCGGACTGACAGCGGGCAAAAAATACTACTTCACCGTAAAAGCCTACCGCACCGTCGGCAGCGCAAAGGTCATCGGCTCCGGCACAATCAAAACCGTCACCGCAAAGTAAATCTTACATAAAACAAACAGCGCTCCGTTTACGGGGCGCTGTTTTTGACTGTAGATAAACCCTAGTCAGGGGGCGTTGCCCTCCGACACCTCCTACCAAAGGGGGCATGCCCCCTTTGGAAACCCATTGTTTTATGGCTCGTACTTTGTTGTTCTAAATCAATTTGTGCTTAACTGCTGCTTTGTGATTTCATTAAGGCGCTCGAAAAATGAGCATATATTTTTAGTCTGACAGCGCTCCTTTTATGGGGCGCTGTATCTGACTTCTGACCTCTGACTTCTAATCCCCATCTAATTGCAGCGAGTTGTAGTAGAAAATCGCAAGCTGCGTCCGGTCGCGCAGGTTGAGCTTTTCTAAAATGATGCTGATGTAATTGCGCACCGTGCCCTCGCTCAGATAGAGGGTCGCGGAGATTTCCTTGTTCGACAGCCCGCGCGCCACCAGCGCGATGATCTCGGTTTCCTTTTCGGCGAGATCGAACTGGGCGGGCGGGGCTTTGTGCGCGCTGCCGCTGAGCAGGGCGGGCAGCTTTGTGACAATCTCCGCACCGAACACCGTCTGCCCCTGCATCACGGCGTGGAGCGACGGAACAATGCTCTCGTAGTTTTGCTTGAGAATATACCCCTTCGCGCCGATTTTCAGCGCCGTGAGGATATAGTCATCGTCATCAAAGGTGGTCAGAAAGAGAATCCGTGCCGCCGGTGCGCGCGAAAGGATTTCCCGCGCCGCATCCAATCCGGTTTTCGCGCCCATGCGGATGTCCATTAAAACGATGTCCGGCGCGTGTGTTTCAAACAACCGCACCGCGTCGTCCGCGTCCGCGCCGGTGGCGATGCAGTCAATCCCGCCGGCGGTGAGGATGGTTTTTAATGCGCTTGTCACGAGCCGGTCGTCGTCAACGATGATGATTTTCATGAGAAATCAATCCTTTCGTGTGAAGGTGAGCGGGATGGACGCGAAAATCTGAAACCCCTTTTCCGCGGAAAAGCTGACCGTTCCGCCCAAAGCACAGATGCGCTGGCGGATGTTCTCAAGCCCCATGCCCGCGTCAAGGCGATAGGTTTCCTTCGGGCTGCCGTTGTCGGCAATCACAAGCTGCAGAAAGCCCGGATGCTCGCGCACGGTGAGCTTCGCGGCGGTCGCGTCGGAGTGGCGGATGATGTTGGAAAGCGCTTCCTTGGCGACGGCGAGGACGGCGTAGGTGATTTTCGCGTCTGGCAGCGTCGCCTCGCAGGTGAGCTTGATGGGGCAAAAGGTGAAGTCCTCGCACAGCCTGCGCAGCTGGTCATAGAGGTCGATGCTCTCATCGCGCAGGTTGTGAACGCTGCTGCGGATGCTTTCCATGCCGGCGGTGAGGTGTTCTTTTAAGTCGGTGAGCGCTGCCTTGGTCGGTTCGTCCTTGGTGACGGTGATCAGCGCGCCGAGCTGCAAAATCGATCCGGCGAGGACGTGTCCGACGTTGTCGTGGATTTCACGCGCGATGCGGTTGCGTTCGTTGAGGGTGGCAAGGCTGACTTCATAATCCTGATCGCTCAAGATGGTGCTGATTCTGCCCTTGAGCGCGTCGGAGGCTTCTTTTAAATTGTCGCGCTGCTCGATAAAGGCGCGGTGGGAATCGTTAAAGCGCCGCGTGCGGTGTTCCATCAGAATCGAAAGCAGAATCACAATGAGCGTGCTGGCAATCACGCTGCCGGGCAAGTCGTTGCGCAGAAAATACAGCAGCCCCACCGCCGACAGAAAGAACAGCGCAAGCTGCTTTTTATTCACGTCATAAATCAGAAGCGCCAGATAGATCGAAATCGGCGGGAACACGACGCACGCGCCCGCATAAAGCACATATAAAAAGCCAGCCAGCCGCCGGTTGGCGAAATACTCATTCACAACGGACACCGTCAGCGCGGCAAGTGCCCCGCCGACCAGCAGCGCGCGCGGCATCTCCGACAGCATCAGAAGAATCGTCAGCACCAGCAGCGTCGCCTTGTCAATCAATACCGTCATCCGCACACCTTCGATGTTAGGTCGCTTTGATCAATGTGGTTATCCAAAATCATTAATTGTGTGTCTGATAACCGTGCCATTTTAATTCCTCCAATTTTTTATTATTATTTATCAATTTCCTTAGATGTTCCAAAGACAAGCGCCTTATCATCTGTTGCTATACTGAAATCTGTTTTCAAAGTACTTGTGCAACATTTCACCCTATATAAATGTGTCCAAAAATGTCTTTCATCCTTCTGTGTAAGTATTTTATCATAGACATTTTCATCTTCATAAACCACAATCGTCACCTGTCCTCGAATACGTCTGCTTAGCATTTCTCTGGCGATACAATCAGTAACCTTATTTATTTCAGCATCCCATTCCGTAGCAGGTAATACAATCAGATATCTCAGCCCATAATATGTTGAAGTCGGTGACAGTTTAAGAAAATCATTAAATGTTTTGCAGTCCTTATAATCTGACGGTAACGAACCGGATGAAAGATAAAAAGCTTTGAAATCACTTTCAATATAAGGGTCAGCCAATTCTTTAAACCAAGATTCCAAATCGTCATTGATTGAATACATAAAATAATCATCCGTTACGCCATAGGTTTCTTCATCATAATATGTAACCGTGACATCAAAGGACTCTTTATTTACATCGTCAACTGCATAGGCTGAAAGTGCATAGCTTGTGTAAAGATGATTGGGGCTATCCGTGACTGCCGCGCTGAATTCTTTTCCATACTTTTCTTTTAAATAGGTCTCTGCCGCAAGCTCCACTTCTTGCTTGTCTTTATATATCTTTTTGGTTTCCGAACCGTTTGTAATACTGCACCCGCTTAACAGCAGCATTCCTGCCAGCATGATGCTCAGCAACCGGATCAGCGTTTTTCGCATACTATCACCTTGTATCATCCACCCAAAGGGTTTCACGATACGTCCCTTTCAATTGAATCTGTCACATCGCGGTGCGAGTTGGAATTGCTTCCGTTTCTGTATGCGGCGGAAAATCCGGCGCACCGTTTGATTACCCCTATTATAACACAGTTTTCCGGAAAAGAAAATGACATTTGTAATAAGTTTCTCGTTACAGATGTCACGCGGAAATTATTACATTTGGCACTAGGCGGCGGCGCGGAAAACGTGTAAAATGAGGATAGATTTGAAACGGAGGTATGCACCATGGTTGTGGAAATCAACAATCTTGTCAAGCGCTACAAGGAGCTGGTCGCGCTCGATCACCTGTGCCTGACGGTCAATGAGGGCGAAATCTTCGGGCTGCTCGGCCCCAACGGCTCGGGAAAAACGACGGCAATCAACTGCATGCTGTCGCTGCTCAAATTCGATAAGGGCGAAATCCGCCTGTTCGGCAAAGAAATGAACCCCAACGCGTATGACCTGAAAAAAGACATCGGCATCGTGATGCAGAACGTGGCGGTGTTCAACCAGCTTTCGGTTTATGACAACATCGATTATTTCTGCGGGCTGTATGTCAAGGACAAGGCACTGCGCAAGCAGCTTGTCGAGGAAGCCATCGCGTTTGTCGGGCTGGGCGATTTCCGGAAATTCCGCCCCAAAAAGCTCAGCGGCGGACTGCTGCGCCGGCTCAACATCGCCTGCGGCATCGCCCACAAGCCGAAGCTTATCGTCATGGACGAACCCACCGTCGCCGTTGACCCGCAGAGCCGCAACAGCATTCTCGAGGGCATTAAAAAGCTCAACGTCGAGGGCGCGACCGTGATTTACACCTCGCATTATATGGAAGAAGTCGAGCAGATCGCCTCGCGTATCGCCGTCATGGACAAGGGAAAAGTCATTGCTTCCGGTACAAACGAGGAGCTGAAAGCGATGGTTTCGGCGGGTGAGCGCATCGTGGCGGAGTCGTGCTTCGGCTTCAGCGACAAGCAGCTTGCGCAGATCCGCGCGCTTGACGGCGTTCGGTCGGTGGAATACGCGGACGGCACGCTGACGGTGCTTTCCAAGTCAAAGCAGAGCATTCTGGCTGCGGTCGTGGGCTTCATCGCGCAAAGCGGGATTGCTTACGGCAAGATTTATTCCCAGCTGCCGACGCTCAACGACGTATTCCTTGAGCTGACCGGCAAAGAGCTGCGCGACTGACGGGGGGAGGAACGATGTTTTTACACATATTCAAATACCAGATCAAGCAGCATTGCAACGAAAAGAGCGTGTTGTTCTGGCTGATGCTGTATCCCGTGATCATGGCGCTACTGTTTTACGGCACGCTCACAAACATCAAGGACGACCTCGTTGATTCCATCCCCGCCGCAGTGGTTGTGGAACAGCCCAACGCCGATTTCACCAAAGCCATGACCGACAGCGGGATGTTTGACATCACCGATACCGATGCGGCAAATGCCGCAAAGCTCCTTGCCGACGGAAAGGTTGACGTTATCGTGACGGTCGGCGCGGACATCCGCCTGACCATCGGCGCAAACGGCATCAACCAGAGCATTGCGGCGGTGTTCGTCAGCACCTATGAGCAGACGGTTTCCACCATCACCAACATTGCCGTGACAAACCCCGAAGCCTTAAACGGCGAAGCGCTGACCATCCTCACATCGGGAACAAGCTATCTCACCGACGCGCCCATCAACAGCAACAACGACACCTCGGTGATTTATTTCTACACACTCATCGCGATGAGCTGCTTTATGTGCGGCACGGCCGCCGTGGCGATCATGGCGAAAATGCAAGCCAACCAGTCAGCACTTGCCGCCCGCATCAACGTCGCGCCCGTTCACAAGCTCAAAGCTTTTACAGCGAGCATGCTCGCATCCCTGTTCACGCAGATTTTCTACAACTTCATCCTCGTGTTCTTCCTCTGGAAAATCCTCGGCATCGGCTTTGGCAGCACGGTCTGGGCAATCTTCCTGCTCGTTGTGGCTGGCTGCTTCAGCGGCATGATGGTGGGTTTTGTGGTGAGCGCGTTTGTGAAGGGCGGGGAGGGCCTGAAAAGCATCCTTGTGATTGCCATCACCCTGACGGGCTGCTTCTTCTCCGGCATGATGAGCACGGAAGTGAAGTACACAGTCATGACCAATCACCCGTTTCTCGCAAGTATCAACCCGCTCAACCGAATCACTGACGCGTTATACACATTGTATTATTACGGTGTCAACCGGACGTACTGGAACAGCGTGCTCTTTTTGAGCGTGCTTGGCGTCGTCCTGTGCGCAGCAACGTATTTCATTCTCAAAAACCAGACTTACCGCGCGGTATCAAACGCCACGCCGGACGATGAATAGGGGGACGCCATGCGGATTTATCAATATTTCTTTCAGGTGTTCCGCGGAAGCGGTCTGGCGGTTACGATCATTTATATGTGCCTGTTCGGCGTGCTGACGACGTTCTTTTCGCAATCCGCAGCCGACCCGACCACGCAGGCGTTCCATCTGGAAGGCGCAACATTCGCCGTCATCGACCGCGACGACACCGATTTAAGCCGCTCGCTGACTACCTACCTTGCCGGAAAAGCCACGCAGGCGGAAATCGCTGACAACGAAAAAGCCATCAAGGACACGCTGTTTTTCCGCACCGCGGATCTGATTCTTGTCATTCCGGAGGGCTTTACAGATAAAGCCGCCGCGGGTAGCGCACCGGAAATCACCTCCTATGTGATTCCCAACGAAACCAGCGGCTTCATGCTTAAAAACCTCACCGACGGCTATCTGCGCACCGCAACGGCATACCATCTAGCAACGGGTGCGTTTGCGTTCGACAAAATCAACGCCGACCTCGATCAGACCGCAGCCGTCACGCTGACCGGAACGTCGGCGGCACAAAGCGGTAATCTATCCGTCAGCTCGCTGTTTAACTTTGTCGGCTACCCGCTGCTCGCGCTGATGCTGTTTGCGATTCCGCTGGTTCTGGTGGAATTCACAAAGACCGACATCCGCCGCCGCAATCTCTGCGCGCCGGTGAATGTAACGCGGTTTTATCTGGCGATATTTGCGGGCTGTGTCACGGTGGCGCTCGGAATCTTCGTGTTCTTTGCGCTGGTGGCGCTTCACGCGGCGGGCGCGGATGCACTGTTCACAACGCGCGGTGTGCTGTTCCTGCTCAATATGCTGCTGTGCGTACTGGTGTCGCTCGCCCTTGGCTTCCTGATTTCCTTTGTTTCGAAAAAAGGCGTGATCGTCACCCTCGCTAACGTCATTTCTCTGGGCTGCGCATTCGTCGGCGGCGCGTTTGTGCCGCAGTCGATGATGGGCGATTCGCTGAAAACCTTCGGCTCGTTTACGCCGATGTTCTGGTACGCAAAAGCCAATGACACCCTCGACAGTCTCAATTCCTTCACCGCCGAAACGCTCAAGGGCTATTTCACGGCGCTGGCGATTGAATTCCTGTTCGGTGTGGCGTTCGTGGCAGTCGCGCTGCTCCTCGTGAAGGGTAGAAAGCAGCGGACGGAAGCAAGCAGCTAAGTAGATTTCAGTCAGAAATTTCCTGAAAAAATTTATGCGCGTAAGATTAAACAGCCGGATTCTGTGCAAATTAATGGTAACGGATTTGTACGGAAGGGTGATCGGAATGACAAAGCTGATTCTACGCAATTTTACAATCTTCGCGGCGGGGGCGCTGGCATACGGCTCGTGCGAGGTTCTCGCGCGCGGGGGGACGCATATCTCGATGGGGCTGCTCGGGGGACTGAGTATGCTGTTCATCGATTTTCTCAACGGCTACCGGCGCGCAGCGGGCCTGCCGGCAGTGCTGATCATGCTGGCGGCGAGCGTGTATATCACGGGGCTGGAGTTTGTTTCCGGCGTGATTCTCAACCTGCGGATGAATATGCACATCTGGGACTATTCGGATATGCCGCTGAATTTTGAGGGGCAGATCTGCGCACCGTTCACGGCGGTGTGGTTTTGTCTGGCATTTGTCGGCATCATCGCGGACGACTTCCTGCGCACACATATTTTCTACGAACCGCGCCGCCGTGTGCTCACGGCAAAAGCAGCGTGATCCAATCGCAGCCCTTGCACCCTTGCCGGAAACGGTAGGGGTGCTGTTTGTTAGGGCAGTCGTTATGCCGTGCTGTGCGAAAAAACCGGCAACCCTGTGCGGGAAGCCGGCTTAGCGGATACGGTTATCTGGGTGCAACGCTTTTTCCGCAGGCGGAGCATCCTGCCCACAATCGCCATGCGATAACGTATCCTCACCGCGCGGGGAAGCTGCGAAAGACGATAAAATTCCCGTCCGGATCGCGAAAGCGCATATTTGTAGCACCCCAAGGGCGGACGGTCGGCGGGTCGGTGACGGCGATGCCAAGAGCAGTCAGGCGCGCAAATTCCGCGTCGCAGTCGTCCACGGTAATCATCAGCGCGAGGTTTGGGTTTCCGGTGTGTGCGCTGCGGAACTCCATGGTGTGCGCGTCGGTCACGCCATCGGCTTTTAAAATCGCGAGCGAAGCGCCCTGTGTGTGAATATTCTGATGGATTTCATCATCGCCGTCAGATTCCGCGCATAACACGGTTTGGTAAAAAGCCGACAGCCTGCGAACATTGTTTGTCACCAGACAGATACCTGAAAAAGTCATCGTATCATCCTTTCTATAGCGGTGATTAAAGCTTGCTTTTCTCGTCGTCCATCCTGCTTCCCATAAACATCGCATCCCCAAACGAGAAAAAGCGGTAGCGTTTCTCCACCGCGGCGCGGTACGCGTTCATCGTGTTTTCGTATCCGGCAAACGCGGACACGAGCATGATGAGCGTGCTTTCGGGGAGATGAAAATTCGTGATCATCGCGTCAACAAGCTTGAAGGTATAGCCGGGATAAATAAAAATGTCCGTGAAGCCGTCACAGGGCGTTACCATGCCGTTTTCCATGCGCCGCGCGGCGGTTTCAAGCGTCCGGCAGGAGGTTGTCCCCACGGCGACGACGCGCCCGCCCGCGCGGCGGGTTTCGTTGATGAGCGCGGCGGTTTCGGCGGGGAGGGTGTAATGCTCGCTGTGCATTTTGTGCGCGGTGACGGCTTCCTCCTTGACGGGGCGAAATGTCCCTAAGCCCACATGGAGCGTCACAAAAGCGATTTTCACACCATGCGCGCGGATTTCGTCCAGCAGCGCGTCGGTGAAATGCAGCCCGGCGGTCGGGGCAGCGGCGGAACCCGTTTCGCGGGAATAAACCGTCTGGTAGCGCTCCTTGTCGGCAAGCTTTTCGGTGATGTAAGGCGGCAGGGGCATCTGCCCGATTTCATCAAGAACGGCAAAAAAATTCCCCTCGCACGAAAACCGCACCACGCGGTTGCCGTCGGACCTGACCTCCAGCACCTCGGCGGTGAGCTTCCCGTCGCCAAAGGTGAACACCACGCCGACCTTCGCTTTTTTTCCCGGGCGGCAGATGATCTCCCATACCATGTGGGATTTTTGTTCCAGCAGCAAAAACTCAATGAAGCTGCCCGTGTCCGCCCGCACGCCGTAAATCCGCGCCGGCAGTACGCGCGAGTCGTTGAGCACCAGCAAATCACCTTTGCGCAGGAAGCCGCATAAATTATAGAAACGGCTGTGGGTAATCGCACCGCTTTCGCGATCCATCGCGAGCAGGCGGGAAGCACTGCGCGGTTCAATGGGAGTCTGCGCGATGAGTTCCTCCGGCAGTTCGTAAAAAAAGTCTGTTTTTTTCAGGTCGTCTAAATGGAGCATAGAGATTTCCTTTCTCTCTTTCTAACAGTTCATCAGAATCGCCGCGGCACGGTTTCGGAAAATTATGATAAATACATGAACATTTGCCGAATCGTGTTGACAGGCGCGGGAAATTCTGATATGATATTTCTAAACAGATAGAGGCGCGGCAAAGATGAGTCGCATTCCGCACAAGGTCGCCTCAGACCCGCGGAACGCAAAAGGCAATGCCGCCGAAGAATCCGCCTGTGAGGACGGGCTGGTTCTGGTCGTCTGCCGAACAGGCAGCCGATTGTCATCATGGATATGATGGAGTGCTATCGGCATAGAGAGATATGTCAGCATTCCTTATTATATTGTATGATGAACTGGTTTTCAACCAGTTTTTTTAATGTTCGCGATTATTTTTTTATTTCGCTATAATTTTGGGCGTAACTGGAATTTCACGGCAACCGTGAGGAAAGAGGTTCTTTATGAAACAATACAATGTCGGTATCATCGGCGCAACGGGCATGGTCGGACAGCGCTTTGCAATCCTGCTGGAAAATCACCCGTGGTTTTCGGTCAAATGTCTTGCGGCTTCCCCGAGAAGTGCGGGAAAAGCTTATAAAGATGCGGTGACTCGCTGGCAGATGACCAAGCCCTTGCCCGCGGCGATGGCGGATATGATTGTTCTTGACGCGACAGCGGACATTGAGAAAATCACTGCACAGGTGGATTTTGTATTCTGCGCGGTGGATATGAAAAAGGATGAAATCAAAGCCCTTGAGGAGCGTTACGCAAAAGCGGAATGCCCCGTGATTTCCAACAACTCCGCGCACCGCGCGACACCCGATGTGCCGATGGTTGTGCCGGAAATCAACCCCGACCACATCGAGGTCATCGCGGCGCAGCGAAAGCGGCTGGGAACAAAGCGCGGCTTCATCGCGGTAAAATCCAACTGCTCGATCCAGAGCTACGTGCCGGCGCTGCATCCGCTGAGAAAATTCGGTATTAAAAACGTGCTTGCCTGCACCTATCAGGCGATTTCCGGCGCGAGCAAAACCTTTGAAACATGGCCGGAAATGCTCGACAACCTCATCCCGTTCATCGGCGGTGAGGAGGAAAAGTCCGAGCAGGAACCGCTTAAGGTTTGGGGCAGCATCGAGGACGGAAAAATTGTTCCCGCAGCTTCTCCCGCAATCACAACCCAGTGCCTGCGCGTTCCCGTGAGCGACGGCCACACGGCTGCGGTGTTCGTATCGTTTGAAAACAAACCGTCCAAGGACGAGATTCTGGCGCTGTGGAAGGACTTCTCCGGCGTACCGCAGGCGCTTGACCTGCCGAGCGCACCCAAGCAGTTCATCCATTATTTTGAGGAGGACAATCGCCCGCAGGCGAAGCTTGACCGTGAACTGGAAGGCGGCATGGCGGTTTCCGCGGGACGGCTGCGCGAGGATTCCCAGTATGACTACAAATTCGTATGCCTTTCGCACAACACGCTGCGGGGCGCTGCCGGCGGCGGCGTTCTGATGGCGGAGCTGCTTGCGGCAAAGGGCTATTTTGACTGACCATGTTCCCTTGAAAGGAGAACTTCATGAAAAACGTATTGTTTACCGGCGCGGGTGTTGCGATTGTCACGCCCATGCACAGCGACGGTTCGATTGATTTTGACCAGCTGGGCGAGCTGATCAATTTTAACATTGACAACGGCACGGACGCAATCATCATCTGCGGCACGACGGGGGAAAGCTCCACCATGACCGACGAGGAGCATATTGCAGCCATCCGTTTTGCGGTGGAAAAAACAGCGGGGCGCGTTCCCGTCATCGCGGGCACGGGCTCGAACCACACCGATTATGCCGTCAATCTCTCAAAAACCGCAGAGGAGCTGGGCGCGGACGGCCTGCTCGTCGTCACGCCCTATTACAACAAAACCTCACAGGCGGGCTTAATCGCGCATTTTACGGCGATTGCCGACGCGGTGAACATCCCGATCATTCTCTATAACGTGCCCTCACGCACGGGGATGAACATTTCTGTTGATACTTATAAGAAGCTTTCCGCGCACCCCAACATCGCCGCAGTGAAGGAAGCCAGCGGGAACATCTCCGCCATCGCGGAAATTGCTGCCGTGTGCGGCGACGAGCTTGCCATTTACAGCGGAAACGACGACCAGATTATCCCGATTATGGCACTGGGTGGGAAAGGCGTGATCTCGGTTCTTTCAAACTGCATGCCGTTTGAAACGCATGAAATCTGCCAGCTTTGTCTGGAAAACCGCTATCCGGAAGCGCGGGAAAAAGCGTACCGGTTGCTGAATTTCACCAACCTGCTGTTCTGCGACGTCAACCCCATTCCCGTAAAGCAAGCGCTCAACAACATGGGCTTTTCCGCAGGCGCGTGCCGTTTGCCGCTGGTTGCGATGAGCGAGGCGAATCAGGAAAAGCTTGCCGCAGAAATGACACGGCTGGGACTGATGAAATAACGGTTCGCCGTTTTTTGAAAGGAAGATAAAAATGACGGATTTTGCACTCACGGGCTGCGCGGGAAAAATGGGCGGCGTGATTACCGCACTCGTGGCGGAGCGCGACGACTGCCGCATTGTCGCGGGCATCGACAGGTTCACCGCCGCACAGCGCAGCTACCCCATCGTGGCTGAACCGTCGCTGCTTGCGCATAAGCCGGACGTGATCATCGATTTTTCGCACCCCTCCGCACTTGACCCGCTGCTGGATTACTGCCTGACAAACGGCGTTGCGCTGGTGGTTGCGACCACGGGCTTCACCGACGCGGAGGTCGAAAAAATTAAAAAAGCCGCACAGCAGATTCCGATTTTTTTCACCTATAACTTATCGCTCGGCATCAACCTGCTTGCCGGACTTGCGCGGCGCGCGGCGGCGGTTCTCGGCAACCAGTTTGACATCGAAATCGTCGAAAAGCACCACAACCGCAAGGTTGACGCACCCAGCGGAACGGCGCTCTTCCTCGCAAAGGAAATCAACGACGAGGCGGGCGGTTGCTATACCAATGCCTACGACCGGCATTCCGTGCGGCAGAAGCGCGCGCACAACGAAATCGGCATCCATGCCGTGCGCGGCGGAACAATCGTGGGCGACCACGAAATCATCTTCGCCGGTCACGACGAGGTGATTACCTTGTCGCATTCTGCGCAGTCAAAGGAAGTGTTCGCCGTCGGTGCGATCAACGCGGCGATTTTCCTTGCCAGACAGCCGGCGGGGCTGTATGATATGAAAAACATAATCTGATCATTTTATTGGGTTCTAAAGCAGCGAAGGTTTGGCTGCTTAGACAGAAGAAAACGTAAATACTTGATTTTTGGAGTGTTCCAATGAAATCACAAAATAGTAGCCAAAGCATTAAGTGGCAAAAAAATCAAAGTATTATCCATAAAACAATGGGTTTCCAAAGGGTACTTGTACCCTTTGGTAGGAGGTGTCGGAGGGCAACGCCCTCTGACTAAGGTTTATCCATAGTTTAAGCAGCGAAGCGAAGGCTTGGCTGCTTTTTTTGTGCAAATTTCTGTGGCTTTGCATAAAGCAAAGACGGAATGGGCAGCGAATATTGACTAAACCTACATACTTTATAGGGATTGAGAAAAAGGCATTGACAAAATCCGTCGACAGGATTATAATAATAACATACCAATAATATATGTAATGTATAGGAGGAAGCTTTATGAGCCTGTATTGGGATGCGCTGGAGGTCATGTGTACAAAAAAGCGGCTGCGGTGTTGATGCGTTTTCAGGTGAATCCTGTCAATTGAATCAAACCGTGGCTCGTTCTGTTTTCATTTTTGAAGGCAGACTTTTATTTTGCAAAAAAATATTTTCTAAAGAAAGAAAGGGTATCATTATGGCAAAGAAAATCAAACAGATTGCAATTTACGGCAAGGGCGGCATCGGGAAATCCACCACCACCTCGAACATCAGCGCGGCGCTGTCGGATATGGGGTATAAGGTAATGCAGTTCGGCTGCGACCCGAAAGCCGACTCCACCAACACCCTGCGCGACGGAACGTACATCCCCACCGTGCTTGACCTGCTGCGCGAAAAGGGGCAGGTCAACGCGCACGACACCATTTTCCGCGGCTACAACGGTATTTATTGCGTAGAAGCGGGCGGACCCGCGCCGGGCGTGGGCTGCGCGGGACGCGGCATCACCACCGCCGTTCAGCTATTAAAGCAGCAGAAAATTTTCGAGGAGCTGGATCTGGACTACGTGATTTATGACGTTCTGGGCGACGTTGTGTGCGGCGGATTTGCCGTGCCGATTCGTGAGGGCATCGCGGAACACGTCTTTACCGTGTCCTCCGCGGACTTCATGGCGGTGTACGCGGCGAACAATTTGTTCAAGGGCATCAAGCGGTATTCAAACGCCGGCGGCGCGCTGCTGGGCGGTGTGATTGCGAACTCAGTTACCAATCCATACCAGAAAGAAATCATCGACGATTTTGTGCGCCGCACCCACACGCAGGTGATGGAATATGTACCGCGTTCGATTACCGTCACACAGTCGGAGCTTTCCGGCAGAACCACGATCGAAGCCGCACCGCATTCCGAGCAGGCGAAGGTGTACCGCAATCTTGCAAAGCGCATCGACGAGCATACAACCTCAACTGTGCCGTCGCCGCTGGATTCACAGGAATTAAAGGACTGGGCGTCCTATTGGGCGGATCAGCTCATTGCAATCGAAACCGGTGAAATCCGCGACAAGGGCGCAAGCATCTAAGAAACAGAAAGGGTGAAAACTATGAGCGAAATCAATCTGCGCGCGCCGGAAGTCGCCGTGCGCGAGCTGCGGCTCGGTTCGATTACGGGCTTTCAGGGAACAGCAGGCGAGCTGGTAAAAAGCACACGCTGCGGCGGTGTCTGTGACAAAAGCCGTTCGTTCAGCCAATGTCTGGGCTGCTCAACCTCAAACGCCGCCTGTACGGTGGTTTTAATCCGCGACGCGGCTGTCATCAGCCACGGCCCTGTGGGATGCTCCTCGTGCTTGCATGAGTTTGCGTTTACATACCGCGTCAACTCCGAGCTGCGCGAAATACAGAACCCCACACAGCGTAAAATCTTTTCCACCAACCTCACCGAACAGGACACCATTTACGGCGGCAACCAGAAGCTTGCCGATGCCATTCACGAGGTGCATGACCGCACAAAAGCCAACGTGATTTTCATCATCACAACCTGCGCGTCCGGCATCATCGGCGACGACGTAGAGGGCATCGCGAACGAAGCGCAGGAGGAGCTTGGCATTCCCGTTGTGGCGATTTTCTGCGAGGGCTTTCGATCAAAAATGTGGACATCGGGCTTTGACGCGGGCTATCACGGCATCGCGCGCAAGCTGATTAAAAAGCCGGAAAAGAAAAGCAATATCATCAATGTCGTCAACTTCTGGGGCTCGGATACCTTTAAAGAATGGTTTGCGCCGTTTGGGTATACGCCCAATTATATCACGCCCTACGCGTCGGTGGAATCCATCGCACGTTCCTCCGAAGCCGCCGCGACAGTGCAGGCTTGCGCAACACTCGGCTCGTATCTTGGACACGCGCTTGAAGTCGAATTCGGCGTTCCGGAAATCACCACCTCACCGCCGTATGGCATTCCCCAGACCGACCGCTGGTTTCGTGAGCTTGGAAAGCTGCTCGGACAGGAAGCGGTAGCGGAAGAATTTATCGCAAAACAAAAAGAGATTTATTTGCCGAAAATACAAGCTCTGCGCGAAAAGCTTGCCGGAAAAACCGCATATGTCACAGCGGGCGCATCCCACGGGCATTCGCTGCTTGCCCTTTTAGGAGAGCTTGGCATGGTTGCAAAGGGCGCTGCGATTTTCCACCACGATCCGGTTTACGACAACGGCTCGGAGGACTCCGACACCCTCAACCATACCGTTGAGGACTACGGTGACGTGCCCAATTACAATGTCTGCAACAAGCAGGAGTTTGAACTTGTCAATGTGCTGCACAGCGTGCAACCGGATATTCTGCTCGCGCGCCACGGCGGCATGACGCTGTGGGGAGCAAAATTCGGCATCCCGTCCCTGCTCATCGGCGACGAGCATTACGGCATGGGCTATGAGGGCATCGTGCGCTACGGCGAGCGGATTCTCGAAACGCTTGAGAACGACGAATTTGTCACAAATCTGAAAAAGCACAGCATCAATCCCTATACCAAGTGGTGGCTGGAACAGCCTCCCTATACTTTCCTGCAAGGAGGCGCGAACTAATGTCAAGTGGTATCATCGAACAAGAACGCTTTACCTGCGCAATCGGTGCGCTGCAAAGCGTGGTGGCAATTCCCCGCGCCGTGCCGATTCTGCATTCCGGACCGGGCTGCGGCACGATGGTGGCGGGCTTTTATGAACGCTCAACCGGTTATGCCGGCGGAAGCACCTCACCCTGCACAAATTTCAGCGAAACCGAAGTGGTTTTTGGCGGAACAGAACGTCTGCGCAGCATCATCGAGAACACCTACAAGGTGCTTGACACCGATTTGCAGGTTGTCGTGACCGGCTGTACGGCGGACATTGTGGGCGACGACGTGGCAAGCGTTGTGAACGAATTTGTCGAGGAGGGCAAGCCGATTGTTCACGTAGAAACGGCGGGCTTTAAGTCAAACAATCTCGTTTCTCACAGCAACGTCATCAACGCGATTATCAACCAGTTTGTCATCCGCTTTGAGGACGAAAACCCTGTGCGCAGCGAAAAGAACCTTGTCAATCTGTTCGCATCCATCCCGTATCAGGATCCGTTCTGGAAGGGCAATTTAAAGGAATACAAGCGCCTACTCGAGGGCATCGGGCTGAAGGTCAACATCCTGTTCGGGCCGCATTCCGGCGGCGTGAATGAATGGAAGTCAATCCCACGGGCGAATTTCAACATTCTGGTTTCCCCGTGGTACGGCGAGCCGATTGTGCAGAACCTTGCGGAACGCTACGAGCAGCCTTATTTCAAATTCAATTACCCGCCCATCGGCTCGAACGAAACGCTGCGCTTCTTAGAGGGTGTGATTGAATTTGCGAAAGCACAGGGTGCACAGCTTGATTTGGCGAAAGCGACGGCTTTTATCGACGAAGAAAACAAAGCCTATTACGAGGAAATTGACAATCTGGCGACGTTCCTGCTGGAATTCCGCTACGGACTTCCCAACCATGTGCATATCCTGCACGACGCGGGTTATGTGGTGGGTTTGTCAAAATTCCTGTTGCATGAAGTCGGTATCATCCCGAAGGAACAATTCATCGTGGATGATACGCCCGAGGAATATGTGGAACAAGTCATTGCCGATTTGAAATCCACTTCCGACAAGCGCGAAATCATCCCCTATTTCAGTCCCGATGCGGGTAAGCTGCAGGATGTCATTCGCGGACTTAACCACACGGGCAGGGGACTGATCATCGGCAGCGGCTGGGATAAGGAATTGGCGAAAGAAAAGAATTTCGACTTCCTTTCCGCCAGCGCACCGTCGCCGTACCGGCTTGTTCTCACCACAAACTACGTCGGCTTCACCGGCGGTCTGCGCGTGATCGAGGACATCTACGACACCGTGCTTTACACCTATAAGTAGGAGGGATTGAGATGCCGGAGCATCGCGTCGCCGTTGCGACAACCGACGGCAAAGTCGTCAACGAGCATTTCGGCAGAGCGAAATTCTTCACCGTCTTTGACATCGGCGAAAACGGAATTGTCTTTGCCGAGCGCCGTGATACCATTGCCGTCTGTCGGGAATTTTCCCACAACGAATCGGATTTCGACAAGGTGATTAAGCTCCTTGGCGACTGCGAAGCGGTGTTTGTGGCAAAAATCGGTTACGGTGCGGCGGCTTACATCATCCAGAAAGGCTTGCGCGTGTTTGAAGCGCCGGGCTTTATCGAGGATGTGCTGCAAAAGGTCATCGACGACAAGCTCTTAGAAACGGTATAAATATAACACCGGATTACGAGAATCGGGGCGCAGGATGTGGAGGGCTAATCGGCACAATCTTTCCTCCCAACAACCTACGCCCTGATTCCTATTCCCTAAAAAACTTAACAGGAAAGGGTGAATATAATGCAAGAAATCAAGATAAAAAGCTACGACGAGCTGACGCTCACGCACCCGTGCTTTGCAACAGGAAAGAAAAGCCATAAGGGGCGCATTCATCTTCCCGTCAGTCCGGGCTGCAACATCGAATGCCGCTTCTGTGAGCGCAGCATCAACGACTACGAGGAAGCCCCCGGTGTGACCGCATCGGTCATCACCCCGCAGGAAGCCGTTGACGCGGTGCGCCGCGCGCTGGCGCTTTGTCCGGACATCACCGTCGCGGGCATTGCCGGCCCCGGCGACACGCTCGCAACCCCCTACGCGCTGGAAGCGTTCGGATATATCAAAGCCGAATTCCCGCAGATTATCGCCTGTATGAGTACAAACGGCTTGCTGCTTGACGAAAAAGCGGACGCGGTCATCGCGGCGGGAATCGACTCCCTCACCGTCACGGTCAATGCCGTCAAGCCGGAAATTCAGGCGCAAATTAACGACGGCATCCGCTATCACGGCAGGCATATCACCGGCATCGAAGCCGCAGAAATCCTCATCGCCAACCAGCTTTCCGGCATCCGCAAAATTGCGGCGGCGGGGATTACGGTGAAAGTCAACACCGTGCTGATCGCCGGTGTCAACGACGACCACATCGAAGAAGTCGCTCGCACCGTCAGCGAAGCGGGCGCGAAGATTTATAACCTCATCCCGCTCATTCCGCGCGCGAAATTCAGCGACGCGTCCGTGCTGACCTGCGCGCAAATCGACGGTGCGCGCGCGAAAGCCGAGCCTTACATCGATGTGTTCCGCCACTGCCAGCACTGCCGCGCGGACGCGGTGGGCGTTCCCGGCGAGTCGGAGTTCGGCGACAAAATCTACCTGCGCCGCGTCGAAGCAAAGGATACGTTTTCGCACGGATAATCAAAAAAGCACAACGCTATGTCAGGGGGCGCCGCCCCCCAACACCCCCCGCCAAAGGGTACAAGTACCCTTTGGAAACCCATTGTTATATGGTTTATACTTTGTTCTCCTTTGCTACTTTGTGCTTTAGTTGCTTCTTTGTGATTCCATTGAAGCGCTCATAAAAGTGAGCATATACTTTTTTCAGTATGACTTGACCCCGCCGATTTTCATAGTCGGCGGGGTCAGTTTTGTTATAAACCATGATAGCGGCTTTTGCGTTTACGTGTGGGCTTGCTTTGCGGGCGCGGCGCGGCGGCAAGGCTCTCTTTTGCCTCCAGACCGCTGTTGCGAATGACGGCGAGAAGCTGAGCGGGTGCGATTTTCAGGCTGTCATAAACGATTTCCGCGCTTTCGCGGTAAAAATCCACCGCGCATTCGGTGACGCCTTCCGTGCGCGTCAGCAGCGCTTCGGTTTCCGCGGCGCAGATTGCGGTTTTCATACCGCTGATTTTAATCCGGATACTGATGAACACGCACAGGACCCCCTTATTAGAGATTGGATGTTAGAGGTTAGAGAGTAGAAGAGAATAGAACTGCGGCTTGCATTTCGTAGAGTTGGTCGGCGCTGGCGCGGGCTTCTTTGTCGTGGGTGACGAGGACGACGGCTGTACCGGTGCGCGTGAGGTCTTTGAAGAAGGTGATCACTTCCGCAGCGGTTTGTGCGTCTAAGTCATTGGTCGGCTCGTCCGCGAACACCACCGCCGGACGTTTCACCAGCGCCCGCGCGATTGCCGCACGGCGTAGCTCCCCGCCCGACAGCTGCGCGGGAAAGGATGCGGCGAGCTGCCCGATGCCGAGGTGTTCTAACAGCGGCAGTGCCAGCGCATCGTCCGTTTCCGCGAAATAAGCCGCCGCGCGCACATTGTCAAGCACGGTGAGATTGCCCAGCAGGCTCTTTCCCTGTGGCACAAAGCCGACCGTGCGCCGCCGGAACACATTCGTTTGCCTGGGCGAAAAGCCCGCGATGTCCGCACCGTCAAACAGCACGCTTCCCGCCGTCGGCGCGATGAAGCCGGCAAGCAGGTTGAGCAGCGTGCTTTTCCCGCTGCCCGAGCGCCCGATCACGGCGGTGAGCGTTCCGGCTTCCACGGAAAGCGACGCGTCTCTGACCGCATCAAAGGCTTTTCCGCCGCGGGAATAGGATTTTACAAGCTGCCGCGCGGTTAAAATACTCATACAGATTCCCCCTCCCGTATGGCGGGATAGACTTCCGAAAACGTGCTTCTGACCGCCGCGATTGCCGAGAACAAAACGCCTGACGCGCAGCTTGCCGCCACGCAGAGCAGCGCAAGCCCCGCGATGTGCCATCCGTCCGGCAGCAGCATCGGGACGTTCATCCGGTCGCCGATGTACCGCGCAAACGGCAGCACAAGCCCCGCCGAAAGGAGCGTTCCGACCGCAGCTCCCGTGAAACAGACGGCTGCGGCTTCCGTCAGAACGAGTTTTGCGGGGAGCAGCCGTCCCGCGCCCAGCATCCGCAAAACGCCGAATTCGGCTTTGCGCCCGTTGACCGTGAACAGGAACACCGCGCCCAGAACCAGCGCCGACACCGCCCATACAGAGCCCGACAAAGCCCGCAGCGCGCCGCGGATCACGTTCATACTTTCAGAAATGCCGCTGAACATGCTTTTTGACCGAACAATCCCGACACCGGACACCGCCTGCCGGATGTTAGTGACAACGTCCTCGGCGGAATAGCCGTCGGCGGTCTTGATTAAAACGGCGGAAACTTCGTTGCTGATGTCCGCATCGCCAACGTCTGCGTTGAGCGTGACACCTTTTTCGTGCGCGGCTTCAATGAGCGTTGCGATGGTGTTCCTATCGGCGTAAACGGAGTTGTCCATGCCCGTGGAGGTTGGTGCGAGCTGTGCGGCAATTTTAAATTGTCTATCGAAAAACTTGATTGTACCGGAGCTGTCCATGTGGATGTCGCTGCCCACAACCAGCGCGCCGTCGCCGAGCGACGTGCCCGTGCTTTCGGCAATCCACGGCGCGATGAGAAAATCGCTTGCGGGGTCAATTCCCACAACCTGAACCGGAACGGTGCAGCACTCCGCCGCGAGAGTAGTGACATAGAATTGCGCGGTGACTTTTTCCACGCCCCTGACCGCCGCGATTTCATCGGCTTTCGATGCGGGAAGATAGAATGTTTCCGGTTCGCCCGTAAGAATGATGCCCTCATAATCCGACTCGTGCGACAGCGGAACGACCGCGATGTCCGCACCCAGCCGTGCGCGCAGGCTCTCAAGCCCGCCCGACAGACTCGCGGACAGCAGCGCCGCGGTGAAAACCGCAAACGCCATTGCCGCCGCGGCCGCCGCGATCCCCGCCGCGCGAACTGGGCGGCGCAGCAGGTTAGCCCCCGCCAGTTTGGTCACGCTCAGCCGCTTCGTTGCCATCGTGCCGCGCCTCCTTTTTTGCTAAGAGTAAGTACGCGGCATTTCCCGCTGCCAGCAGAGCGGTCAGCACGCCCGCGAC
Source organism: Oscillospiraceae bacterium (assembly GCA_047602575.1). GTDB lineage: Bacteria > Bacillota > Clostridia > Oscillospirales > Ruminococcaceae > UBA1366. The sequence continues at coordinate 443,857 of JASGGY010000003.1, read as the reverse complement.
CGCGAGTGCCGGCAGCGTCAGTTCGCGGCAGTGCATATCCGCCATTTTGCACACGCCCGTCAGCACTGTCGGCGTCAGCACCGTCAGCACACCGCTAAGGGCGACTGCGATCGACAACCCCGCGCGGACGTGCTTATTCCGGAAAAAGAACAGCAAGACGCCCTCGAGCGCAATCACGCCGCCGATGCCCAGCGCCGCCTGCCCCGTGTACCAGCAAGCCATATGTCCGCCCATCGCCGGTTGTTCTTTGCAAAAACCGCCGCCGCACACGGCGAACAAGCTCTGCGGTCCGAGCGCGATGATCAGACCGAGAATCAAAAATACCGCGCCGCTGAAAATTCTGTTTTTCATGGAAATCACTCCTATTCAATGTTATAAAAATAACGGCGGGCGCGTCGGAGAGGACGCGTTCCGCCGCTGAAAATCGTGTCAGATGCTGTATTCCGGCTGGGGATTCGCGCCGGCTAGGTGCAGCTTTTCTAAGATGCTGCGCCGGATGGCGAGAAATTCCGTGCCGCCCCTGTGACGGGGGCGGGGGAGCGTGATGTCAATGATTTCGCTGATTTTTCCGGGGCGGGGCGTCATGATGACGATGCGGTCGCTTAAGTATATCGCCTCGTCCACATCGTGGGTCACAAGCAGCATCGTCGTGCCGTCCGCCTGCCACAGCTCCAGCAGCTTATCCTGTAAATCCGCACGGGTAAACGCGTCGAGCGCACCCATCGGCTCGTCAAGGAGCAGTGCTTCGGGCTGGTTGATCAGCGCGCGGGCAATTGCAACGCGCTGCGCCATACCGCCGGAAATCTGGTGGGGATAGGATTTTTCAAAGCCCTCCAGCCCGATGAGCTTGATGAATTTCGCCACATCACCCTTTTTTGTCCGGTAAATCCCGCGTGCCTTCAGTCCGGCGGCGATGTTCTGCGCCACATTGAGCCATGGGAACAAACTGCCCTGCTGAAAGACATAACCGCGGCTGGGATGGGGGCGGGTGACCTCGATGCCTTCAAGCTTTACCGTGCCGCGTTCGGGCGCGTCAAGCCCGGCAATCAGGCGCAGGAGCGTTGTTTTTCCGCAGCCGGATGTTCCGATAACGGAGATGAATTCCCCGCGCGCCACCCGCAGGCTGACGTCCTTGAGTGCCTCCACATCCGCGCCCTCTGTGCCGGTATAAGTACGGCTGACGTTGTCAATTTCAAGAATGATATCGCTCATTTGAGAATCCCCCTCTGCCATCTCAGCGCGCGCTTCTGGATTGCGCCGATAAGCTGCATAATCGCCGAGAACAGCAGCGCCATCACGACAATTGCCGCAAAGACTTTGTAATAAGACGACCAGACCTTTGACTGGTTGATGTAATAGCCCAAGCCGCCTGGCTGCCCCATCATTTCCGACATGACCAGCGTGGTGAACGCATAGGCGTTGGCGGTGGAAATGCCGGTAAAAATCTGCGGTAGCGCGTGTGGGATTGCTACATGAAAGACGAGGTACGGTGTTTTTGCGCCAAGGGTACGAGCCGCCTCAAAATGCAGCCGTGGTGTGCTTGTGATGCCCTGCGCGGTGAGAAAAGCCACCGGAAACCACGCGCAGATGACAATCAGGAATGCCGCCGCCGAGAATGGCGAGCCGGCAAACAGGGTTAGCGCAAAGGGCATCCATGCCACTGCCGGAATTACACCCGTCAGTTTTAAAACGGGGTAGACCCAGTAGTAAATCTTCGGAAACCAGCCGATGATGATGCCCGTTCCCACGCCGAACAAGACGCCTAACAGGAAGCCCACCGAGAACAAACGCAGGGAGTAGAGTGTGTTTTGTAAGATATACGCGCCGTCCATCAGAAACGATTCCACGACCTTGGCGGGACCCGGAAAAAAGGGCTGCGGAAGAATCTGAAGCTTTGTTCCCATGATGTCCCATGCGCCCAGCGCCAGCCCGGCAACGAAGCGAAACGGCGCGCGGGAGATAAATTTTCGCCGCTGTGATTTGAAGACAAGTGCAACCAAAAACACGATGGTATAAAGTGCAGCAATGGCATAAAGCACACGGCGGTAAGCATCGTTCATATCAAGCTTTTGCCCGACAACGGTGTAGTGGATGAGGAAGATGCTTTTCTTCTGTGGGTAATACAGGTTCATCGCCGCCGCGATGAAAAATCCCCCCGCCGTCACAAGCCAGCTCAGCACAAGCCATGGCACGGTTGCCGGAAGCGTGCGCAATCGGTTACGAAAAAATTGCATTGTTTTCTCCAATCAGGGCGAGCGGGGATGCCGCGCGCCCGGCAGTTAAGGCGGGTCAGCTCTTGCCCGCGTTGAGATCCACCGACGCGTAAATAAATTGCGCAAACGCAGCCGGATCGTCGGTTTTTAGATAACCGATGTTTTTCAGCTCATTGACGAAATACGTTACATCCTCCAGAACGTGGTTGCCCGCCGCCTGATCCTCCGCAGAGGGGAAGCCGTAGCTTTTGATCAATTCCGTCGCAAGCACCTTGTCGTCGATGGCAGAGTATTTTTTGTCTGAGATGATGTCAACAGCTTCCTCAGGGTTTGCCGCAATCCATGCCTGCGCCTTGTGATAAGCCCGCAGGAGTGCTGCGATCTTCTCCGGATCTTTGTTGAGTACCGTTTCGGAAGCATAGAGGAAGCAGCAGTATTTCCCCGCAAAGGTCGGGTCGGTGGCAAGGTCAAAGATGATCTCAAAGTCGCCGCTCTTTGCCGCGATCGAGCCCAGCGGATCCCAGATGGCTGCGGCGTCGATTTCGCCGTTTTTCGCCGCCTGAATTTCTAGATTGCCGTCGGAATAGGGAACAAAAGTCACCTCGCCGTCCTCGGATTTTGCGGAAATGCCGGCTTTCTCGAGCCATACGCTCGCCACCTGATGCGGCGTTCCGCCCAGCTCATCAATGCCGATTTTCTTGCCCTTGAGGTCGGCTGCGGTCTTGATGGACGAGCCTTTCGGCACGACAATCTTGATACAGCCCTCATGCAGACCGTCCACAACCTTCACCTTAACGCCCTCCTCAATGGATGGAAAGAACTGAAAGTCGCCGTTGACAATCGGGATTGTGCCGTTGTTCAAGCCGATTTTGCGGGTTTCGGTGTCGGCGGAAATGAGGTTGACGTTAAAACCCTCCTCCGCGAAGAAGCCCTTTTCGTAGGCGATGTAAATCGGTGCGCCGCACAGCGCGCCGTCCTTGCCGGGAATGTCGATCGAGCCGTATTTATATTGTGCAGTGACGCCGGTGGCAACACTGCTGCCGTCGTTATCACCGCAAGCAGTTAGGACGGTTGCGCCCAGACAAACTGCGGTGAAAATGCCGATAAGCTTTTTTATTTTCATAAGAGTTCCTCCCATTCTTTATTCGCCGTAAACGGCTTTGAACGCCTGCTCAAGGTCTGCGATCAGATCGTCCGGATCTTCCAGCCCGACGGAAATACGAAGGGTTTCGGGCGTGATGCCGGCAAGCTCCTGCTGCTCGGGCTTCAGCTCGCCGTGCGTGGTGCGGGGGGAGTTGATGATGAGCGAGCGCGCGTCGCCGACGTTTGCGTGATAGGAGAAAATCTCCAGCGCATCGATGAATTTGTTGCGCTGTTCCTCGTCGCCCGCCAGCCCGAACGAGAAAATCGCACCCGCGCCCTTGGAGAAGTATTTCGCGGCAAGCGCCTTATAAGGGCTGTTTTTCGCATGGGGGTGCTTGACCCAGAGAACGGATTGCTTGGTTTCGAGATATTCAATAATCTTGTGTGCGGAGGCAACCTGCTTTGACAGCCGCTCGGAAAGCGTTTCGATGCCGATCAGCACCAGATACGCGTCAAACGAGCTGACCGCCGCACCCAGATATGCCAGATACGTCATGCGGATGCGCGTCGTGAAGCCCGCACCCGGCGCGATGTCAAAGAACGAGCGGTAATTGCCGTCGCCGTCGCGCAGGAGGTATTCCTTGCGCACGATGTTGGGGAACTTGCCGTTGTTCCAGTCAAATTTGCCGTTTTCGAGAATCAGACCGGAGATGACGTTGCCGTGCCCGTTAAGCCCTTTTGTCGCCGAATAAACCACGAGATCCGCGCCGTGGGCAAAGGGATTGAACAGATAGGGGGTGGCAAAGGTGTTGTCCACCACCAGCGGGATGCCGTGCTTATGGGCGATGTCCGCGATGGCTTCGATGTCGGGAATTTCGGCGTTGGGGTTGGTGATGCTCTCGATGAAAATCGCTTTGGTGTCGGGGCGGATGGCGCGTTCGTAAGCGGCGGGGTCGTCGGTGTTTTCCGGAAAATCAATCGCGATGCCGAAGCCGGGATAAATTTTCACAAAGCTGTCGATCGTGCCGCCGTAAAGATTGGGTAGGGCGAGAATCCGTCCGCCGCCCTCGGCTAAAGAAAGCAGTGTGTAGGTAATCGCCGCCATGCCGGAGGAAACCGCAATCGCACCCGTTGCGCCGTCTAAATCCGCCACGCGCTGCTCAAGCACCTTGGTGGTCGGCGAGCCGATTCTGGTGTAAAGAAAGCCTGCTTCGGTGAACGAAAACAAATTGCGCGCACGCTCAGTTGAGCCTAAGTCATAAGAAGCCGTCTGGTAAATCGGTACTTGCACGGACAGGTTATGCTCAGCAGGGTTATATCCGGAACGAATTTTTTTGGTATCAAAATGGATGGAATCAGACATGATTAAAACCACACTTTCATAATTTTATAATTTTTTGGGCAATAAAAAAGAAGCCCAGCGGCTTCCAAATACAGCGTTCTCCGTCAAAGCGGAACACGGCTAAGTTTTTAGAAACTGCCATCTATTCGCGTTCCCGCCGTAGGCAGACACATGGCGGAAACGCGTCGCATTCGATTTTTACACATAGCAAAGCCCGGCATGATACACATTCGCATGACGCCGGCGCAATTGTTAAATCTAAAAGCGGTTATGGTTTTCATGGCAAAGCCTCCTTCTGCTCATTGCATATTAATCATATATGCAATGTAATAATTACAGTATACACAACTCTCGTTGTTTTGTCAACAGAAAAAATTATAAAACAGATATATAAAATAGATTTTGTAACACTTCACAAATTCAGCGCACCAATGCAAACCGTTTCTGTGAAATCGCCATTGATGCCCACAAAAAAACAGCGGCAGCTTGAAAAAGCCGCCGCTGCCAGACTAAAAGAATATGCACTATTTCCGAGCGCCCTAATAGACGCTTAAAAAGCAGCGAACCCACAAAGCAACGAAGAAACTCAAAGTAAAAAATCAGAAACAATGGGTTTCCAAAGGGTACATAGCTGTCGCGCACGACAGCACGGGCGACGTCCCCTGACATAGCTTTGCAGTCACGCGAAAATATGCTTACTGAAATAGCGTTCGCCGCGGTCGGGGAAGATGGTTACGATGCGGCTGCCGCTGTATTTTTGTGCAAGCTTGATGGAAGCCGCGAGAGCGGCGCCGGACGATGTGCCGGCGATGACACCTTCTTTGCGCGCCAATAGGCGAACCGCATCGATTGCTTCCGCGTCGGTTACCTTAATTACATCGTCCATCAATTGCGTGTCCATCGTGCCGGCGATGAAGTCGTTGCCGATGCCCTCGATGTCGTAATCCGCGTGTTCTCCGCCGCCGATGACCGAGCCGACCGGATCGGCAAGCACGGCGCGAATGGCGGGATTGCGCTCCTTTAAATACCGCGCGACACCGGAGAACGTTCCGCCGCTGCCCGCACCGGCGACAAAGAAATCCAGTTCGCCGTCGAGCTGCTCATAAATCTCCGGGCCTGTGGTTTGATAATGCGCAAGGGGATTGCTGGCATTTTCAAACTGCTTGAGCGAAACCGCACCCGAAATTTGCGCGCGGATTTCCTCCGCCTTTTCCGCCGCGCCCAGCATCCCAAGCGCGCGCGGTGTGGAAACAAGCTCCGCACCCATCGCTTTCATCAGCGTTTGTTTTTCCTCGGAAAACTTCGTCGGCACAACCATAATCACCCGATAACCCGAAAACAGTGCCGCCACAATGATTCCAAGCCCCGTGTTACCAGCGGTTGCTTCCACAATTGTTCCGCCGGGAACAAGCAAACCGCGCTCCTCCGCATCGCGAATCATGGAAAGTCCGATCCGATCCTTGATGCTTCCGCCGGGGTTGAGCAGCTCAAGCTTTGCGAAAATCTGCGTGTTTTCCGGCAAATCAAGATGAGAAAGCCGCAACAGCGGCGTGTTGCCGATGAGGTCGTGAATGCTGTTGATGTACATCCCCATAGCCTTATCCCTCTTTGCTCTGCGCAACGGCGGATAGCAGGTCGTCTAAAATGTCCTGCGCGTCCTCGATGCCAACAGAGATGCGCACAAGGCGCTCGGTGATACCGACTTTTTCGCGGATTTCCGCGGGGATGGAAGCGTGTGTCATGGTGGACGGGTGGCAAGCCAGCGACTCCACACCGCCTAAGCTTTCCGCAAGCGTGACAAGCGAGAGTGCGTTATAAAAAGCAGGCACGGAATAGCCCTGCGCGAGTTCAAAGCTGATGACGCCGCCCGCACCGTCCGCCTGCGCGCGCTGAATCGCATAGCCCGGATCGTCCGGCAAGCCGGGATAGTAAACATTTGCGATCCCGCCGGCGCTTTTCAGTTGATTGGCAACAAAGAGCGCGTTTTCATTGTGCCGGTCAAGGCGCACACCGAGGGTTTTGATGCCGCGAATGACAAGAAACGAATCAAACGGCGCAAGCACACCGCCGGTTGCGTTTTGGATAAAATACAGACGCTTTGCCAATGCTTCATCCTTGACCACCGCAAGCCCCGCGACAACATCGCTGTGACCGGCAAGGTATTTCGTTGCGCTGTGCAGAACAATATCCGCGCCAAGCGTAAGAGGACGCTGCAAATACGGTGTCATAAAGGTGTTGTCCACAATCAGCAGAACGCCCTTTGCCCGCGTGACTTCCGCAACGGCACGCAGGTCTGTGACCGTGAGCAGGGGATTGGCGGGGGTTTCGACGAGAACAGCTTTGACATCCGGCGTAATCGCGTCGGAGAGGGCTTGCCGGTCGGTGGTGTCGGCGATGGTATAAGTCAGCCCGAAGCGGTTAAAAATCTGATCGAGTACGCGGAACGTGCCGCCGTAGACATTGCTTGAGATCACAATGCGGTCGCCGGTTTCAAACAAACTTAGCACGGCGGTGGTCGCCGCCATGCCCGACGCGAACGCAAGCCCGTGCGTGCCCTCCTCAAGGTCGGCGATGAGCGCTTCGAGTGCTTCGCGGGTTGGGTTTCCCGTGCGGGAATATTCATAGCCGGAGTGCCTGCCGAATTCAGGTTGTTTATAAGTCGCGGTCTGATAAATCGGCACATTGACCGCACCGGTGCGCGCATCGCCGTCAACGCCACCGTGAATGAGCAGTGAATTTTTCCTGATTGTTTTCATATGTATCACAAATCCTTTCTGATTTTGCCGGAAATTGAATGGGTAAGCGTGCAGGCTGCAACAACGCGCCATAATAAGTCACAAATGGCGACAATGCGCCTTCAACGGTCACAAATGGCGACTACGCGCCCGAAACAAATAATCAAATCGCGCGCCAACATCGCCGGAAAAATAAAAAGCGGATCAAGTTTCTCATACAGAACCTTCCTTTCGCCGGTTGTTCATAAAACATATTATACATATATGTAAACTAGTTGTCAAGTGTGCGCACGTGTTTTTTCAAAAATCCGGAACAATTCGCCAGGTTACACAAAATGCCGGCGGAAGCGGCGCTGCTTTCTCACAAAGCCGTGCATTGATGCAGCTACGCAGCCATCATTCCTGCCGTTTGCGTGCGGAGCACTTGTTTTTATGCTAATCTTTAATCAAAAAGTGTACAAAAAATCTGTGCAAAGCCTTTGTTACATGGATTTGTGCAGATTTTTTGTCTGCACTTTTATTAAAGATTAGTATTACGCACAAAAACGCCACAGGGAACGCATCGCTTGCGGCGCAAAAATGCGGTGCAGCTCGAAAAAGGGAAAAGGCTGCTGAGAAGTTTTTTGAAAAAAGCCGAAAAAACCCTTGACAAAGCCGGGCGTTTGTGATAAAATAATAAAGCACTCAAGAAAGAGTGCAGAAAATATCGCGGTGTGGAGCAGTTCGGTAGCTCGTCGGGCTCATAACCCGAAGGTCATAGGTTCGAATCCTGTCGCCGCAACCAACGAAAAACAGGCACTTTGCAGAAATGCAGGGTGTCTGTTTTTATGCGCTGAAAAGGCGAAAACCCAATAATAACCCAACAATTTTAGAAAAACGAATAAAAAAGCGGGACTTGCACTGAAAAATGTGCAGTCCCGCTATTTTATTGCGCCTTTTTATCCTGTCCGCCCCGAAGTATCACGTCGGCGATACATTCGGCGGACTTCTCGTCGGCTTCTTTCATGATGTGGCTGTAAATGTCGGTCGTGGTTGAAACCTTACTATGCCCTAACCGCTTGCTTATACTGATACTGTCCACACCGTTGAAATACAGCACGGAAGCCATTGTATGCCGGAATGCATGGGGGTTGATATGCGGAAGCCCGTTGCGCTCTGAGAACGCCACAAGCCAAGCATTTATGGTGTCAGGGTTCATGGGTTTGCCCTCGTTGCCGGACTTCTCCTGAAAGAACAGAAAGCCCGAATTATGCCAGAGTGAGCCGTATTTAGCCGACTGCTCCATGTACCAGAGCCGGTACTGCTTAAGAAGCTCCATTGTTTCCGGCGGCAACTTAACCCAACGGTCGGAGCTTTCATTTTTTGTGCTGTCTTCGTATACGCCAATGTCAGGCGCGTAAAGAATATTCCGGCATATGTGTATTTGGAAATGTTTCCAATCCACACACTCCCATTTCAAGCCCGCTATCTCACTGCGCCTTACACCTGAAATAAGAAGCAAGTGTACAATGGCTCTCCACTTCAACGAAACGGCTTCCAGACAATCGCGAATATGTTCAATATCCTCAATCTGAAAGTAATTTGCCTGTGTTTTTTCAGGCTTAGGTGGTGTTGCTTTTGCAGCGGGATTGTACGGAATGAGAAGCTCTTTGTCTGCCTGATTCAATATTGTGGAGATAATCCGGTGATGTTCGCAAATTGTCTTATTCGATAACGGCGAGGTGTCGGCTTCAAATGAAAACAGCTTTTGCGGTTCTTCATTAAGCGTGGCGGCAATCCTATATGCCGTATCCTTGCAGATTGACTTACCCTTAACCGCTGTATACAGTGTCGGCAGGCTTACACCAGAACGTTCAGACAGGGCGGCTTGAGTAACATGCTTCTCTTTGAGGTGTTTTTTCAGGTCAGTTTTTGAAGCGGCTCTGTCCGTGTTCTTGCGCATTCCCGCTTTGGAAATCTGCTCATAGAAAACATTCAGGTGCTGAGGTCTGATGTCGGCAAGCTTCAAATGCCCTATGCCCTCATTTATACGCTTGAGAATATCGCGGTATCTGGTGATAGTTGAATGCTTCACACCGGTGCGCTCTTTCAGGGCAATCACATATTCGGCATACTGCGCGAACGTCTGCCGGGTGTCCGCCACAAGCCCGCTTTTGCATTTCTCCTCAAACTCCACAACGAACTTGTTCAGTGCTTTCTCGTTCTGCTTGGCGGTCTTGGCGGGGTCAGGCTTAAACGTGGCAGCATACGGCTTAAGCTGCGCGCCGTCCTTGCTGTATCCCTTGTGGACGCGGATTTCATAAGATATTATTTCGCCGGCGGTATTCATGCGGGGGCGTATGCTTGCCATGCTATCAGCTCCTTTCGGGTGTGGTTGCTCTGTGGTTGCAACACGGAGGGGATTTTTTTATTCGATTTCGTCTTCTAAATCCATTTCGCATTGCGAAAGCCCGTGCGTCATTGTCCGTTCAAAATCTTCATCCTCCGGAATATCATTGTATACTTTCGCAGTCAGCTCCAAAAGTTTTGAAAATTCGTCTAAGGTCAGGCTTTTATAGATGCGCAATAAATCGCTATCGTGAATAAAAATTTTGCCTATTTTGTGGCTCTTTCTGTGTGTAAGCGGGCTTGCATATTCAGCACAATATAGAATTAATAAGCGAAACATTTCGATTGAAACCTGTGTGCGTGTGAGCATTATTGATAGCAATTTAGGAACGCCATCAACGTTTAACTCACTTAGAAAGCGGGCGGCGTCCTCTGTCAACCCTGTTACTTCACAAGCATTTTTAATACTGAGTTCAGTACTCTTAACGTTCGAAAGCCCTAAAAGAAAGTCAGTTGTAACGTTAAAGTGCGTTGCCACTTTCACCAGAAGCTCAATATTCATTGTTCTTTCTGCAGCTTCATATCGACTTAAGCTTTGCCTCGTAATGCTAATCGCGTCGGCGAGCTGCTGTTGGGTTTCGCCTTTTTTCTCCCGTAGTTCCTGCAACCTTTTCCCGAATAATTGTTGAATTTCCACGAAAACCGCCCCTTGCTTTGTTTTTAAATGGTGCGAATCAAAATAAATTGCTCCAATTGTATTGACAAGTGACGATTGGAGAGTTATAATATATATAGCACCAATCATCATCTACATTGTAACACAGTTTTATGATGATTGCAATACCCCCGAGAAAAATATTTTTGAGAGGAGGGCGAGAGTATGAAAAATAAAAGCGTCAGAGAGTACGCAAAAAGAAACGGCGTGTTCTTGTGGCAGGTTGCGGCATATTTGAATATTTCAGAGCCAACTATGACGCGCCGTTTGCGCACAGAGCTTACAGAATCTGAAAAATCAGAAATCTTTGCTGCTGTCAATTCGCTCAAAACCCAAAAAGAAACCGCCTGAGTACAGCGAATACTCAGACGGCAGCGGGTATCACGCCCACGAGAACACACCACGCAATGAATATGTTCCTGCCTGTATTGTACCACAATTTCGGCGGGAATACAAGCCGATTACGGCAGAAAGGCAGCAAATGACCGAGATTAAAATTCCCCAGATGCGGACAATCAAACAGGCGGCGGCTGAATGCTCAATCCCTGAGCATTTCCTCCGACAGCTCGTGAAGCAAAATAAAGTCGTGTATGTCAGAGCGGGTACAAAAGCGCTTGTAAACCTTGAGAGCCTTGCCGAGTTCCTACGCAAGGGCGAACAGGGGGCATAACTATGAAAAACTTAGTAAAATTCATTCCCACAGGGGCGCAGCTCCTATATAAAAAACGCAAAGGGAGGGGGAGATTTAATGCGCCAAATTGAGGATTTCAACGCGTTATTGCTATGCTGCCCCGTGTGTGGAGGAGACTGCAACTATGTTGTCAACGCCAGCACACGACCCTACCCCGGCATGCTCTGGGGTAATCAAGGCTGTGCAGTGGTGGAATTGCTGTGCGAGTGCGCCGGGCATCGCTGGGCGGTGGTATTTGATGGGCATAAGGGCAACGCTTATCAAGCTACCATTGCCCTCGAGAATAATCCGCATATTACGCCAATAAATGGGAGTGGGGCGGTGTGTCCGTGATACATAACAGGCAAATCACAATATCAACCGCGGGCAGCCGCAAAGCTACTAGCTGGCAGCCGTCAACGCTTTATGTGTCGGAGCTTTACGAGCGGCTCAAAACCCCTGTGCGCGGCACGGAAACGCTTGAGACCTATCTCGGTTACAAAAAATCGGCGCAGGACGACCTCAAGGATGTAGGCGGCTTCGTCTGCGGTACGTTCGAGGGGCAGCGGCGCAAGGCACATGCCGTCACCGGTAGGGACGTCATCACGCTTGACCTCGACAATATCCCCGCGGGTGGCACGCAGGACGTTTTACGGCGAATTGAGGGTTTAGGATGCGGGTACTGTGTTTACAGCACCAGAAAGCACCACGAAGCCGCACCGCGCTTGCGCGTGTTGTTCCCGCTTGACCGTACCGTCACGGCTGACGAGTACGAGCCGCTCGCGAGAAAAGCCGCGAGCTTCATCGGCATGGAGTTTTGCGACAAGACGACCTTTGAAGCTTCAAGGCTCATGTATTACCCCTCGTGCAGCTCCGACAGCGTGTATGTTTATTCCGTCGGGGACAAGCCTTTTATCAGCGCGGACGGCGTGCTTGCGATGTATCAGGACTGGCGCAACGCCGCAGAGTGGGCGCAAGTTCCGGGCGTGCAGGAAGATTTTCACCGCCTGCTGAAAAAGCAGGAGAACCCGACCTCGAAAGAGGGGATAGTCGGCGCGTTCTGCCGCACATATGACATCTATCACGCGATGGACGAGTTCATCCCGGGCGAGTACGCACCGACGGATGTTCCCGACCGTTACACCTACGCGGGCGGCGCGGTGGTTTATGACAACGGGCTGTTTCTGTATTCCCACCATGCGACTGATCCGTGTTCGGGCAAGCTCGTTAACGCGTTCGACCTCGTGCGTCTGCACAAATTCGGCGCAAATGACGACGAAGCAACGCCCGGCTGTCCTGTTAATAAACTGCCGTCGTATGCCGCAATGTGCGAGTTTGTCAGCTCCGATGCAAAAGTATCAGCTCTTATGGCGAAAGAGGCTTTTGCCGATGTAAGAGCCGAAGACCAAGATGCCCCTGCAGATTGGACGCTGGAACTTACAAGAGGCAGCAACGGCGAATACCAAAAAAGTATCAAAAACATAAGGCTGATGATCGAAAATCTACCCGGACTTTCTGGGATAATTCGCAGGGACGCCTTCTCCGGCAAAATAACAACTGGCGATAGTCCGCCGTGGGCGCGTTGGGCGGAGCGGAAGCTTTGGGGGGATCCGGATACAACTTCACTTAGAGAGTTTTTAGAGCGGTGGTTTAAGCCGACTAAGCAGGATATAAAGGACACTCTGTGTATGATCGCAGACAGGCACGCTTACCACCCAGTGCGGGACTATCTTGGAGAACTCGTATGGGACGGGGTTCATCGACTGGACACCGTATTTATCGACTACCTGTCTGCGTCTGACACGCCTTACACACGCGCTGTAACTCGTAAATGTCTGACAGCGTGTGTAGCACGGGTCATGACGCCGGGCGTGAAATTCGACTATATGGTTGTGTTTAACGGCAAGCAAGGTAGGGGTAAATCTATGATAATCGACAAGCTTGCTGTGACGCAGGACTGGTTTAGCGACAGTCTTGTGACATTCAGCGGCAAGGACGCAATGGAAGCCGTGCAAGGGAAATGGCTCATAGAAGTGCCCGAAATGCATGCATTTGACAAAGCCGAAATGAGCGTTGTCAAGGCTTTTGTGACTAAAAGAAGCGACTACTACCGGGCGGCTTATGCGGAGTTTGCGGAGGAGCGCCCCAGACAGTGCGTGCTTTTTGGCACTACGAACAACCGTGCGTGTTTGAGGGATACAACGGGAAATAGACGCTTCTGGCCTGTGGATACTGGACCTAGAGAGACGGCTCGAAAAAGCGTATACGAGGAGCTGGAACTTGAGAGGGATCAGATTTGGGCGGAAGCCGTCGTAAGCTGGCGGCTCGGAGAGAAACTGTACTTAGATCCAGAAATGGAGAAAATGGCAAATGAAGAGCAGGAAGCACACAGGGAAGTGCATCCGTGGGAGGATTCCATATTGGAGTTCCTCAATCGGGAAGTACCGTTAGACTGGAATTCATGGGACTTAACGAAGCGGATAATGTATTGGGGCGCCCAGATTGGGATGGATATGCCTACGCAGCCTCGTCAGCGCATATGCTGCCGCGAGGTATGGCAGGAATGCTTGGGTGAAAACCTTTCTAAACTGACGCTCGCGAGCTCGCGGGCTATAAACGGCATATTAGAATCGCAAGACGGGTGGAAACCTGCGGGCACTAAAAAATGCGGGCGCCCATACGGTGACCAAAAAGCTTTCGACAGGGTTGATTCTTAGCGCCCAATCGGGAAACTAAAAGGGAGGGGCAACCGAGGGCAACCACTTTTTCAATAGATTATAAAAATGGATGTTATGGATATATACGCATACGCCCCCGCCCATACACGCCATATGCGTATACGCGTAAGAAATTTGGTTGCTTCGGTTGCCCCCTAAATGATAACAAAAAGGAGCGGTTTTATGAAAGGCAATAAGTTTATCGTGATTCTCAGAAAAGAACAAAAGGGGAGACCCTTAGAAATCCAAAGGGAGGAAACCCCAGAGGGTGAAACAGTGCGTTTTTGCGTGCAATACAGGGGCGGGGGACGCTATTTCACGACAGAAGCGGAGTGCTACGCATATGCGTACGGAAGAGGGCTCATAGACCGAAGCGAAAACCCATGGTTGTACGGAGGAGACAAATGCCTAAACACACAATGACAGAAGCACAGATTGAAAGCCGCATGGATCGCATGGTGCGCGAACGCGGCGGGCTGTTTTACAAGTTCACGTCGCCGAACAATCCCGGTGTGCCCGACCGGATATTAATCACTCCGCAGGGCAGGATTGTGTTCGTCGAGCTGAAAACCGAACGCGGCAGCCTGCAGCGGATTCAGGAGTGGCAGCTTGACCGTATGCGGGAACACAACACTGAGGTGCGTGTCGTCAAAGGTTGGGAAGCTGCGCGGGCGCTTGTCGAGGAGGTGATGCCGAAATGATATACGCCCCGCACCCATACCAAGCCTACAGCATTGACCGCCTGATACACGACGAGGCATTGGGCTTGTTTTTAGAACCCGGACTAGGAAAAACGGTGATAACGCTGACAGCCGTCAATGACCTGAAATACAACCGATTTCGGATACAAAAAGCACTTGTAATCGCGCCGAAGCGTGTCGCCGAAGCCACGTGGTCAAAAGAAGCTGCAAAGTGGGAACACCTCAAGCACCTGAAAATCGTTCCTATACTGGGCAGCCTGACAAAACGCATTCGGGCACTGAACACACCCGGCGACATCTGGATTATCAACCGCGAAAACGTCGAGTGGCTTGTTGACTATCTCGGTCATGACTGGTGCTTCGACATGGTGGTAATCGATGAAAGCACCAGCTTCAAGAGCCACCAAGCGAAGCGATGGAAAGCCCTCAAGCGCATACGCCCGCGAATCAGCCGTATTGTGGAGCTGACCGGAACACCCGCGCCGAACGGCATCATGGACCTGTGGGCGCAGATTTATTTACTCGACGGCGGTCAGCGGCTGGGTAAAACAATTGGCGGCTTCCGCGAAAGATATTTTGACAGCAACGCGCACGGCGGGCACTTTACGACCTTCGGTGCAAAGGACGACGCGGAGGGCGCAATACAGGCGCTTATCGGCGACATCTGCGTCAGTATGAAAGCAGAGGATTATTTGCTGCTGCCGGATGTGGTGGTGGATGAAATCCCCGTTGTGCTGGACGACAAGGTGCGGAAGCAGTACAACGAGCTTGAGCGCGAGGCGATTCTGGAAACCGGCGAGGACGTCATCACCGCAGCCGGCGCGGCGGCGTTGTCGAACAAGCTTCTGCAGCTGTGCAACGGGGCGGTATACGACGCGGACGGCAATGTCGTTGAGATACACAGCTGCAAGCTGGATGCGTTTATAGAGCTGATAGAAGCCCTCAGCGGGCAGCCGGCACTTGTGTTCTACAACTTCAAGCACGACCTCACCCGATTGGAAGCCGCACTTTCCAAGACAAAGCTTCGTGTCCGGCGCCTGAACGGCCCGCAGGACGAAGCCGACTGGAACGCAAGGAATATCGACATCCTGCTTGCGCACCCTGCAAGCTGCGCGTACGGGCTTAATCTTCAGGACGGCGGCAACCACGTCATCTGGTTCGGGCTGAACTGGAGCTTGGAGCTGTATATGCAGGCAAACAAGCGGCTGCACCGGCAGGGACAACGGCAGAAGGTTATCATCCACCAGCTGGCGGTCGTCGGCGGGCGCGACGAGGACGTGGTGCAAGCCCTGAACGACAAAGGCACAACGCAGGAAGCGTTGATCAACAGCCTTAAGGCGAGAATTGAGAAAATCAAGGAGGAATTAAAATGAACAACACCGCAGTCGTAATCACCCTGATTATCTGCGCCACAGTGGTGCTGCTGGCGCTGCTGGGGTCGATAAACAGAGGGGGCAAGGACAGATGACCGCAAAAGAATATCTCTCACAAAGTCACAAGCTTGACCGCCAGATAAACATGAAGTTGAAGAAGCTGGCGGCAATGAAAGCCGCGCTGTTCGGTAAGAGCGTTACATACGATAACGACGGCGCCCAAAAACAGCCGAACGGCAACGCGATTGAGAACGCGATATACAGAGTGCTTGCGTATGAGGAAGAAGTGAATGCCGACATTGATAAGCTTGTTACGCAGAAGATGGAGATTGAACGGAGTATTGCCGGTGTCAAAGACGAGAACCAGCGAGAGGTGCTTGAGCGAAGGTACATTTGCCATCAAAAATGGGAAGCCATCGCTGTAGAAATGCGGATTGACTTGCGCTGGATTTACAGGCTTCACAACAAGGCTTTGGCGACGCTCACCCAGATTGACCATGGTTGACCATTGAAAGCCACTATAAATACGTGATATTATTAAAATAGCAAAGCACGCAACAATAAGCCGGTGAGCGTTACGCCGTAAATCCGGCTCGGCTTTGCATTTTGACTTTCTTCCTCCTATCCCGCCCGGCGTGACTTCTGGGCGGGGAAATTTTTTCAGAAATTTATCTGTGGGTAATAAGATTTTTATAGATTTGAGTTGATTTTTTTGGAGGAATGTGCTATTATTATCTTCACACAGAATATACTGAGGTATGTTTAATCACAACGACTTATCAATGCAATCACCGCATATATGAAAGTGGATTTTGAGTTGGAGCATAGGGTGTATTGGAGATGATAATCCATGAAAGTTTTAAAAATAGTGAGAAAGATATCATCTTTCGTATTTGTTACTTGCCTGATTGCCATCATGATATCTGCGATAATTACTTTACTCATCCAAAAGTCAAATGTTTTTGTCGCTCCGATATCGTTTGGCATATCGGCATTAATAACAAAACAAACGTTTAAATTCTGAAAAAAAGAGGGTTAACCCTCTTTTTTGTTTTTCTTTTTTGATTGCATTTTTTCGTTGACATTCAAAAATTCATTAAATCCTTTTGAGTTTGTCGCTTTTATTTTTTGTATAAATTCTGCTACGGCAAGAATGATTCCTTTGCATTCAATTTTCACGGACTTGCATTTGATTTTTCCACCAGCTAAAACTATCCCAATAATAGAAACCAATATTACTGGTCCGATTGGGCTTGTGTTTTTAATAAAATCACTCAAACTCACAGTTGTTTCTCGATAATGACTTTCTTCTGTTTGCGTAGAACTGTTTTCTTGCTGATCTAAGGCGGTGTCGTCAGATTGAAGATCATATACACAATTATCGATTTTTGATATAAATTCAATGTGACCAGGCGATTCAACTTGAATTTTTACTGAACAATTTTCGTGATCACAGGTAAAACCGTAATTTTCGCCATTAAATTCCGTCGCTAGCTTTTGTATTGCATCATTTAACTGTGAATACAAAGAAAGTGGTATAACGTTAGTAGTACGAACTTTATATTGATAATGTAATTCACCGTGTTTAATAAATACTGTAAAGATCATTCGATCAATTATAGACGAGTATGCATTGATATCACTTATTGCATTGTGTGAAAATAGAGCTTTATAAAATTTTAAGTCAAGATATTGCTTGCCGATTCTTTTTACCCAATTAACGCGTCTTCTGATTTTGTAGTCACAATAAATCTCAATATTTTGCCCATCGTCGATTACAGACGGTGTTGTGTTGCTCTCAAAGTAGAGAGTGTCATCTTGTACTATGCCAATCTCTAAGTGCTGAGAATTTTTGCTCGGCACGATGACTATATCACCTTTCTTTATGGTCTCATACATACACCTAATATACCCAGCTACGAGACCTGTCCTCTTTTCATCGGGGTACAGGGATTCAATTTTTATTTTCATTGCTTCAGTGTTGAATTTATTGTCAAATATCACGTCCGCAATGTCTGTTGCATTTATTTTGTTGTATCCGATAGCAATAAAGTTGTTTTTGGTAAAATCGTCGAAAAATCCTCCGCCTTTTGCACGAATCAACCAATAATTTCTACCATCTGGAATTATAGGAATGCAATCTAGGGTAATTTCGTTAGTAAAGGGATCTCCCGTTACTTCAGATTGTTGAAACTCGTCAAAATAAATCTCCATTATAATTCCAGCTTTCGTAAGTATATTTATATATTTATTTCATTCTATCATTTTTGACATGAAGTGTCAATACTTATTTTAGAGCAACTAACCGCCCCACCCGGGCGGTTTTCTTTACAAAAGGCCAAAAATGCACGCTCAGCAGTCATTACTGAGCGTGCTAAGCAAGTATCCTAGTAATTGTCATTAATTTTCTGAATTGCGCGTTCAATCACATTTAACGTTTCCTTAACGATTTCAACGACGCCAGCGTCGCTGGATGAAATATTAATTGCGTTAATCTGACACGATGCGTATATTGCGTCTTTGGCATTTTTTAATGCTTGCTTTACAGACGAGGACAAATCAGTTGAATTAGTTCTTCTTGAGGATTCGTGCAATTGATACAGCCCCCTCCCTGGCTGGTAATAATCACTGCCGTTTTTTACTAAATCGTATAAAGCGCCGGCAAACATTCCTACCGTAAAGTCACCCCCGTGTGTTGATTTAGATTTAACATGGCGGGTGATTTCACTTGCAGAATAGGCATTTCCGTCCTCAAGCAGTTTTTTTGTGAAGAAACGAATTTCCTCCGCATTTGACCTGAAACCCATAAATAGCATCCTCTCTTGTTATTAGATTCGGAATATTTAAAACATTCAAAATATTACGTTAAATTGATTATAGCAAAGGTCAAAACGTTTGTCAAGTGTTTTTAAAACACATCACTAAATTTTTTTAGGACGGTGAACACCCGTGACAGCCAAACAGCAACGCTTCGTCGAGGAATACCTCATCGACCTCAACGCCACTCAGGCGGCTATTCGGGCGGGGTATTCGCCGCAGAGTGCCGGAACGATTGGGACAGAGAACATGCAAAAACCCACAATACGCGCATGTATTGACGTCGCTTTGGCTGAACGCTCAAAACGCACAGGCATTAACGCCGATCTGGTGATTGAGGAATTGGGTAAGCTCATGCGAGTGAATGCGATAGATGTAATCAATATGGACGACGCGACGGTTAGGTCTGACGCTGCACGAGCTGATACGGCGTGCATAGCGTCCGTTAAGGTCAAGAAGACTGTAACAGATACGGGCACGACTATCGAGCGCGAGGTGAAGCTTTACGACAGACTGAAAGCCGTCGAGCTGGCGGGGAAGCATCTGGGGATGTTTACGGACAACCTGAGCATCACCGGCGATATGGGGGTGCAGATAGTCAATGACATCCCAAAAGACACAGGTTAGGCTCACCGATATAGTCGCACCCGCGTTCTATCCGCTGCACTGGGATATCGTAGAAAATCGGCACACGTATTACAAGCTCGGCGGAGGGCGCGGCTCAACGAAGTCCAGCTTTATCAGCACGGAAATCATTCTCGGCATGATGACCGACGGCGGCAACGGCGTTTGCTCAAACGCCGTTGTTTACCGCAGGTATGCGGCAAACCTCCACGACAGCGTTTACGAGCAGCTCGTCTGGGCAATCGACAAGCTCGGCGTTTCGCACAAGTGGAAGCAAACCACGTCACCGCTGCGTCTTACGTATCTTCCGACAGGGCAGACTATTCTCTTTCGCGGAGCTGACAAGGTCGTTAAATCAAAGTCTATCAAGGTTTCGAAAGGCTATATCAAATACCTCTGGTTCGAGGAGCTGGACGAATTCGAGGGCGGCGAAAAAATCCGATCCATACAGCAATCAGTCATAAGAGGCGGCGAGAAATTCACCGTCTTTTATTCGTTTAACCCGCCGAAATCACAACGTTCGTGGGTGAACGACCCCGTCCAGTGGGATAGACCGGACACCGTTTCGCACCACAGCGATTATCTGACTGTTCCGCGGGCTTGGCTCGGGGAGCAGTTTATTGTTGACGCGGAACATCTTCGTGACACAAAGCCCGAAGCCTATCGCCACGAGTATCTCGGCATCGTCACCGGCACGGGCGCAGAGGTGTTCACGAATCTTACGGCGAGGGCGATCACGGCAGAAGAAATTAAGGCGTTTGACCACATCCGGCGCGGGCTTGACTGGGGCTATGCAGCCGATCCGTTCCATTATGCGGAAAGCCATTACGACAAGACCCGCAAGCGGTTGTATATTTACGCCGAAGTCCATCAGGTGCGGCTTTCAAACAGAGCTTCCGCCGCGGCTGTCAGACGGCTGAATCCGGATAACGGCGAAATCATCTGCGACAGTGCCGAACCGAAATCCATTGCGGAATACCGCGAATACGGGCTGCGCGTCCGACCAGCAAAGAAAGGACCCGACAGCGTGGAGTTCGGCGTCAAGTGGCTCTCGGAGGAGCTGGAGGAAATCATCATCGATCCCGAGCGCTGCCCGAATACATGGCGGGAGTTTTACGGCTACGAGCTTGACCGCGACCAGAACGGCAACTTCAAGGCGGGTTATCCCGACCGCGACAACCACAGCATCGACGCGGTGCGGTACTCCATGCAGGACGATATGATTACAAAGCCAGGCGTTGTGGCCTTGCGCAGATAAAAACGATAGGAGCAAAGAGCATGCTTACAGACCTTACATTTTTGCAGACCGGTCAGCGGTTTCCGCCGCCGTGTGAAACGCCGCGCCTGCGGGATTATCACGACAACAGACGGCTGTTCGAGGACGAACACAGCGAAGTCTACAAGGAACACATGAAACGAATCACACGGGTCATCGGAAACTTTGAGGAAATCATCGCTTTTCCGGTGATTTTTAATTACCAAAAGCTCATGTCGCTGAAGCTTGCCGACCTGCTGTTTGGCGAGCCGCCGAAGATTACGGCGAACGACGACGCGAAACAGGAAGCTATTGACCGCGCTCTGCTTGACACGGATTTAATTAATACCGCGTACATGGCGGCGATTGATTTAAGCCGCTACGGCGACGGGATTATGTCTGTGAGCCGCCGCGATTCACCCGACGGAATAATCCCCGTCGTGGATGCGATCACACCGGAAATTTGGTTTCCGGTTGTGGACAAGGCGAACATCCGGCGCATTGCTTACCACGTGCTGGCTTACCCATATGCGGTTGACACGGAGCAGACGATATTCCGCCTGCACGTCCAGATTCACAAACCCGACGAACCGGGCGACTGCGAGGAGCACACCTACGCGCTCACCGGGACGGTCGGCTCGTGGCTCATCAGCGGCGAGATTCCGACACCGGCGGGTGAAACGGCGCAGAAGATTGAAACCGGATTCGGCGTGTGTCCGTTGTTCCGCGTCCCGAACGTGCTGACCTCCGACCGGATCTTCGGCACAGATGATTATCGAAGTATCAGCAGCATTGTTTCGGAGCTGATTGTGCGCGTTGCGCAGATTTCAAGGATATTGGACGTTCACGCCAATCCGTCAATGTCCGGCCCTTTATCGGCGCTCGAACAGGATATTTCGACGGGTGCTTGGCGGCTCAAGGTCGGCGATTATTTTTCTCGCAACAGCGCGGACGATCCTGCGCCGGAATACATCACGTGGGACGCTTCGCTTGATGCGAATTTCAAACAAATCGAGTTGTTGACCAATCAGCTTTACAGCATATCTGAAATGGGTTCAGCGATTTTCGGGGATTCCAGCAATAAAACGGGGCAGGTCGCTTCAGGCACGGCGCTGCGCCGCCTGATGATGTCGCCGCTCGCTAAGGCACGGCGTAACGCAAGCCGCTTCGACCCTGTGTTGAAACGCGTTGTCGCCCTTTGTGCGGAGGTTTATGGAGTAAAGATTATGCCGCATGAAATCAGCATCGCGTGGAACGACGGCTTGCCGGACGACGACGCAGAGCAGGCGAATATCATGTCAATCCGCACGGGCGGAAAGCCCACAATAAGCCAGTACAGCGCGATTCAGCGGCTTGACAACCTGTCCGACGCAGACACCGAAACGGAGCTTGAAATGATACGCGAGGACGCTAATGCGACAAACCCCGTAATGCTCGGCAGCGTGGACGCAAACGACGAGCCGGAAGAACCGGAAGAACCGGAGGGCTTGAACAATGAGGAAGACGACCCAGCAGGAAATTGATTCGCTCGTGCAGATATTCCGCGACGCACAGGAGCAATTGATGAACACGATTATCAACTCTGGCGGCGTGGGTACAAAGGTTTATGCAAACACGATTCTCAAGCAGCTTGAACGCCAATTAAAGCGCATGGAAAAGAAGTCGGCGTTCTTTGTGCAGTCGGTTGTTCCGAAAGAATATCAGTCGGCGCTTGACGAGATTTACGCGTATTTTAAGAAAAACAATCTCCTCATGAACGCACCGCAAGCCTTTGCGCAAGTCCACGAGGATGCAATTTATGCTCTTGCCCGCGAAATGCAATTCCACATCGGGCAGGGGCTTGACAGCGCGGGGCGGCGCGTAATGCGTTACGTCAATGATGCGCGCGACGACGTACTCAGGCAGCAGGGCTTACAAGCCGCCGCGCAGAAAGCCGCTTCGGGTGCGACGATTCAGCAAATGCAGCAAAATCTTGCTGAACGCTTGAAAAACGAGGGCATTTTCGCCGTGCAATACGGCTCGGGCAAGGGCGCGTATCAGGTCGGCATTGATTCATACGCCGAGATGGTGGCGCGCTCCACGACGCGCGAAGCCGGCAATCTGGCGCGTGAAAATCAGTTGACGGAAAACGGCTATGATTTGGTTGTCATGACCGAACATTATCCGACGTGCGCTGTTTGCGCAATGTATCAGGGAAGGGTTTACAGCATTTCCGGCAAGGACAAGCGCTTTCCGTCGCTGTATGCAACGGCGTTCCGGAGTGGCTACCGGAACGTGCATCCGAACTGTCGGCACTCTGTCCACGCGTGGATTGAGGAGCTTGCAGACCCCGATGAGGTCGCCGCTGCAGTGCAAAAGGGCGCAGAACCGTTCGCCGACAAGCGCACGGAGGACGAAAAGGGGCTGTACAACAAGCAGCAAGCTGATAACCGGCGTATGCGCGAGGACAGATACCAGTACGAGCGGTATAAAATGCGGCTCGGGGATGATGCGCCGAAAAGCTATCAAGCGTTTAAGCGGGTGAAAAAAGCGGGCGGGGATGACTGGGCGGAGCTGCAGAAAATGTACAGGGCGCAAGCGCCTATTTCTCCCCGCGCGCCTGTTCCGGCAGAGGTTGAGCTTCCGGCGGTTGAGGGCGCGGGGGATATGCCGAGCGCGGAGAAAATCGTTGAAAAACCTGTTGACAAAGCATCAGAAAGTGATATAATGAACATAGGAAGTGATGGAGTGGCGTTTGAAAATCAACGCTATGGGAGGAACAAAGACACCATAGTCAACAGAACTTATATTGAAAGCGGTGAATACCGTCGTAAATTTGACACAATTTCAACAAATCCGGAATTGAATAAATCCTTATATGACAAATCAAAACAGGCACTGAAGCACCGAAGCGGTACGGAGTTCGAGGATATGTACTGGTTTGACGAAGCCACGGGAAAAGTAATTGCTTCCGAAACAAATTCAACCGAAAAGCGTAAGATAGTTTATTCTGAAAAAACCAAGCGAGCAGTTTCCAGCACGGAAAACGTATTATCGTTGCACACACACCCGAGCAGTATGCCACCGAGTGCAGCAGATTTTAACTCTTGTTTCAGAAATAAATACAAAATGGGCTATATTGCTTGCCATAATGGAAAACTTTATGGATACGCGTCAGAGCAGGAAATCAGCGAGGATTTGTATAATCTTTATATTGCGTCTTTTGTTTCGGACGGTTATGATGATCTTGACGCGCAGTTCAATGCGATTGAAAAGTTAAAAGAAAATCATTTGATTAAATTTTGGGAGGTGCTTTAAATGGAGATGGAATCGGTTTTAAATGACAACGTGATTATTCCTAAGGCGATTATGAGTATGTCAAAAGAGCAGATGCAAAAAGAAATTCAGCGTCTTGAAAAAGAAAGCGCCGAGAAAAAGGCGGAAATTATCGCCGCTAAACAGAGATAATTTCCGGTATCTGCGTTCAAAACCGCCCGTAACAAGGCGGTTTTCTTGTCCCCAAACTCAATAATTCAAGCACCTGAAAGGGTGCTTTTATTATGCCCTTTTATCCGTAGTGGGCGTAAAATCAAACGGAAGAACAGTCACCTTGACTTAAAACAGGAGGTAATTTTATGGCAGAAGAAACAACCGTACCGACCGGCGCACCTGCCGCCGCACCGGATACAAGCCCCGCAAAGACTTTCACGCAGGAGGATGTAAATGCACTCGTTTCAAAGGGCAGCAAATCGGCGGTCGAAAAGCTCCTCAAGGACGCAGGAATCGCGCCTGAGGGCGACTATAAGACCGCAATGAAAGCATTCAGGGAATGGCAGGACAGCCAGAAAACCGAGCTTGAAAAGGCTACTGGCTCACTTTCCGCCGCCGAAAAGGCGAAGCAGGACGCGGAAACAAAAGCCGCGCAGCTTGAGCGGCAGCTCGCGGCGGTCAAAAAAGGTGTGCCTGCGGATAAGACGGATAAGTACATCAAACTCGCCGAAGCTTACACCGACGACAAGACGGACTTTGACGCAGCGCTGGACGCAGCGCTCAAGGACTTCCCCGTGACGGCGAAGCCCGAAAAGCCGCCCTATGTTCCGCCCAACCCCGCAGCTCCCGCAAACCCCGAAAAGAAGCCGACCGGCGCGGCAATCATTGACCGCGTTTCCGGCAAAATGGCGCAGCTTTTCAATTCCTAAACCCTAAAACCTAAAACCTAAAAACAGAAAGGAAAAACACTATGGCTGGAATCACAGGTATGGGCACAACCTACAATCTGCCCAATTTCGTCGGCGAGCTGTTTGAAACAACTCCCACTGACACCCCCTTTCTCTCCGCAATCGGCGGACTGACAGGCGGCAAAGCCACGACCTCAACCGAATTTCAGTGGCAGACCTACGACCTGCGCGACGCAACGCAGAACGTGAAAACGGAGGGCGCAAACGCACCGACCGCCGAAGCTCGGGTACGCACCTCTGCAAGCAACATCGTCGAAATCCATCAGGAGGCGATCGATGTTTCTTACACCAAGCAGGCGGCGAACGGGCAGTATGCCGGACTGAACATTGCCGGCGCGAACCCCGTCAAGGACGAGCTGGCATTCCAGACCAACGTCATGCTCAAACAGATTGCGCGGGACATCGAGTACAGCTTCATTAAAGGCTCGTATCAGAAGCCGACCGACAATACCACTGCCCGCAAGACGCGTGGAATCCTCGAAGCGATTATCACTAACGTAATCACCAACGCGACCCCGACAGCGCTCACTGAAGCGATGGTTCTCAATCTCATGCAGAAAGTCTGGGATAACGGCGGCATCAAAGAATCCGACACCGCCACCCTGATGGTGAACAGCACCCTCAAGCGCGCGCTTTCTAAGATTTTTGTTACCGACAAAAATTATCGGGAAGACACCCGAAACGTCGGCGGTGTAAACCTCCAGACAATTGAAACCGACTTTGGTAAGGTAAATATCATGTTGAATCGCAATATGCCGGCTAACCAGCTCCTTGTCACTTCACTGGAGATGTGTTCACCTGTTTTCCTTGAAATCCCCGGTAAGGGTCACCTTTTTGTTGAGGAATTGGCAAAAATCGGCGCTTCAAACCGTTGCCAGATTTACGGCGAAATCGGGCTGGAGTACGGCAATGAAATCGCGCACGGTAAAATCACAAACCTTACGGCGTAGTCGGAGGTGCGAAATGAAAGTAACCTGTAAAAACTACCCTGCGCTTGAGGTTCACGATTTAAATGTAAAATTTGCCAAAGGATTGGCAGAAGTCGCGGATAAAGACGCTCTGCTCGCTCTCAAGGCTATGCAGAGCTTTGCTTTCGACTTTGAAGCCGACCCTGAAACTTTACCCGACGACGAGAACGGAGGCGAAGAAGAATGCTCACAATCGGCACAGACAGCTACATCACCGTCGCAGACGCAGACGGATACATCTCTGGGCACTATCGAAGCAACAATCTCAGCAGAACCCGATGGGAAGCCCTCCCCGAAGAAGACCGCGAAATCCTCCTAAGGCAAGCTTGCGCGGCGATCGAAACCCTGCCGTTTCACGGACGCAAAGCGAATCCCGCTCAGAAGCTTGCGTTTCCTCGCTTGCCGTTTCAGTACGGCAACGCGGAGGACGCGCCAGACAGTGTCAAGAACGCGCAGGCTGAACTCGCGCTGTGGTTATCGGACGATACTAAACAAGCCGAACAGGCGCAGCGGCAGGAGCTTCAGGCGCAGGGCGTGACGTCGTTCAGCGTGGGCGACCTTTCGGAAAATTACGGCGCTACACAGACGAAAAGCCCTGCGGAGCTGTGCGCGAAATGCGCAGCTCTCCTCGCACCGTGGCTTAACGGGGGCTTTGGTATATGTTAAGCGCGTATCTCAACCAGACCGCCGCCTTGTGCCGTAGGACAGGAACGGACGAAAGGGGAATGCCCGTGTACAGCGCGCCTGTTACGGTGCCGTGCCGTATACAGTTCGGAAAACGAGTTGCGTACTCGGAAACAAAACAAGCGGTTGTATCTCGCGACGTGTGTTACGTCGCGGAAACAGTCGCGGAGGGCGACACGCTGGACGGCGTTATAATCGCCGCCGTTTCGGCATGGGCGGGGCTGTCTGGCGAAATTATCGGTTATAAGGCGGTGATGGAATAATGGCTAAAACGGTCACGATAACGCTTGACGACAAGGCATTGAACAAGCAGATTAAGGACGCACTCAAGCGCAATCCAAAAGTTACCGCGCGAAAAGTTGCGACAATCGGCATTGACCTTGCGAGCAAGTCCGCTCGACGCGCGCCGATTGAAAGCGGCGACCTGCGGAACAACTGCTCCGCGCAGCTCAACGGGCGGACGATTTTTGCGAATCAGTCCGGTGTGCCAACTGCTGTCAGCGCAACGAAAGCGACGGCAAGCGTCGGTTACTCGCTGCCTTACGCTTTACGGCAACACGAGGAGCTGGGCTACAGCCACGACCGCACGGACGGCTACAAGCGCGCTGACGGTTCTACGGTCAACATGGTTGCCGGTGGTGAATCGAAATTTCTTGAAAAGCCGTTTGAGGAGAACAAGCAAAAGTACATCGATATGATAGCGAAAATTCCTGACGAGGTGCTGAAATGAATATTTTGGAAAAAATCAAAAGTGTTCTCGGTGACGACAGCGTGAAGCTGGGCTTTCAGCCTGATGCGCCCGACGCGGTCACAACGCTGTATGAATACAGCGGACAGCCGCCCGACCACAGTTTCGGGGCAACCGACGAGGTTTATGGTGTGCAGGTGCGCGCGCGGGCGGCAAGTGCTGCTGAAGCGTTCGAGCTTGCGCAGACGGCTCTCGGTGTCCTCAACCGCTATCACGATGCTGAAATCAGCGTTTTACAGTCAACTCCGGTGCTTGACATCGGGCGCGACAGCAAGCTAAGGCAGGAATACACAGTTAATTTTACAGTAAGGAGGTACTAAATTATGTTATATTCAGGAGTAACAGGTAAGATTTCAATCAAGAAAGGCGCCGGTACGGCAACCACCGTCGCACACATGGCGAGTTGGTCGGTTGAGCTGACAAAAGAGCTGATTGACGTTGCAAGCTTTGGCCTTGACTACAAAGAGCGCGTACCGTCAATCAAGGATTGGACAGCCAGTTCGGACGGCGCGGCAGATTTCGCCACAACCAGCGGACAGAAAGACCTTGTGCAGGCGTTCGAGGACGGCGCGGTGCTGGAAGCGACGTTCTACCTCGACGCGACGACGTTCTTCAAGGGCGACTGCTTCATCGAATCCCTTTCCATCGAACACGCAGCGGACGGTAAGGCGGATGTTTCCATTTCGCTTAGTGGCAGCGGTGGTGTCACGCTGACTGTTCCGACGACCTAGAAGTCATTTGACAAAACTCACCTCCGTGTGGTATAATGTGACAAAACACGGAGGAGGAGGTTTTGTTATGGGATTTTTGAAAAAGCTGTTCAGTAAAAATCAGCCCGATTTTGATTCGATTGAAGGAATCAGGAGCATACCAATTCCGAAATACAGCAAGATAAACGGATTGGCAAGCCCTGTTGACAACATTGAATACATTCTGCAGCGAAAAGCCACCGAGCATAAGAAAAACGGCAGGATGGATTTGGCTATTGAGTGCCTGCGTAAATCTAATGAGATTATGCCGCATTCTAATTTTACTTGGAGTGCAAGCGATTATTTAAGGCTTGTTTCATATCTAAAAAAAGATGGGCAGCACGAAGCAGCAAGGCTGGAATATAGCGCACTTCAAAAGCAATTCACTCGACAGACGGACAAAGAAAGGTGCAAAGCCTTTGGAGAAAATAATTTTCCAGATAAAATAAATAGCATTTAGCTTGGCATCTCTTCGGAGGTGCTTTTGTTATACCCAAAATTAAACGGAGGTAAATAACCATGTTTACAATTACAGTCGCAGACCAGACCTATGAGTTAAAAACCAATCTCGGCACATCGTTTCAGATTGAAGAGGCGTTCAAAATGCCGCTGACCGAAATCTTCGGCAAAACCGATTCCGCACACGTCACCGAGCTGATTAAAATGCTCGCCATTGCCGGACGCGAGGACAAAAACCCCGGCTTCCGGTCAGCGCTGCTCAACAACTGGGATTACACCGATCTGCAGTTCACGGTGCAGGAGCTGCTCGGGCGGCTGATGTTCTCCGGCACGGACGAGGAAAACGAGCGGAAAATCGAGAAGTTCCCAGCGTCTGAAGCGCAAAAAAACGTATTCCGGGAGATGCTGGGGCTCCCGAAGAAAAACATTTCCTCGACCCCGAGCAGCTCGTCCGAACAGCCTACCGCGTCGGAATAAAGCCCGCGGAGTTATGGGAGCTTGATCTCTGGGAACTCAACTGCTGCGTCAAGGAGTATACCAAAATGCAGCAGGAAAAGAGCGACTATACGCTGGCGGAATGCTGGCAGACGGCGGCGTTTACTGGCGCGGCGTTCGGCGGCAAGCTCCGACAGCTGAAGCATTACCGCAAGCAGGATAAAAAAGCCGTCGCGCCTGCGGTGAGCAAGGACGAATTTGAGAGAAAACTCGCGGAAGCGGAAAGGATGGCGGCAGATGGCACTGAAAGATTTGACGGTTAATATCGGAGCGAATACGAGCGGGTTCAGTCGAGGGCTGAAATCCATGCAATCTGGCATGAAAAGCGCTACCAGCGGATTGAGATCCCTCGCGAAGTCCGCGGTTGCGCTCGCCGGCGTATCCGCTGGAATCGTGGGCGTTGTTGAGAGCATGAAATCCTATGTATCGCTGGAAAGCTCCGTATCGCGTGTAAACAGCCTGTTCGGGGATTCGGCGAAGTACATCTCGTATTTCGCGACAGTCACGGGGAAATCGCTCGGCATGGCGGAATCGTCGGCGTATCAGTTTGCGGCGACCTACGGCAATTTGTTTAAGGGCATCACATCCGGCGCAGAGGAAAACAGCAAAGTCACAATCGCGATGATGAAAGCCTCGTCTGTCATCGCAAGCAAGACTGGGCGCACGATGGACGACGTCATGGAGCGCATTCGCTCCGGACTGCTCGGCAACACGGAAGCCATCGAGGATCTGGGCGTGAACGTCAACGTCGCGATGCTCGAAACAACGGCGGCGTTTCAGAAAATCGCGGACGGGCGCAGCTGGGAGCAGCTGACGTTTCAGGAGCAACAGCAGATCCGCACCCTTGCGATTCTGGAGCAGGCTAATAACAATTTCGGCACAGAGGTACAGAAAGGCAGCGCATACAGCTTATCACTGCTTTCAGGCTCATTTAAGGATCTTATCAGCTACGCTGGGCAGTTTGCGAATGCCGGTTTACAGCCGGTGATCAAGGCTCTGACGCAGGTCGCGCAGCTTGCCACGCAGGGGCTGAAATCCCTCGCGGCACTGATGGGGCTTAAAGTTACAACGGATTCGGCCTCCTCAATCAGCGACACGGCAAGCGCGCAATCCGGGCTTGCGGACAGCACGGACGAGGCGACCAAAGCGGCGAAGAAACAGCAGCAGGTGCTTGCGGGGTTTGATGAAATCAACACGTTGCAATCTGCGGATAGCACGAGTACCGAAACGAGCAGCTCCGGCACAACCGGCACGAGTTCGGTGTTTGATTCCATCGCAGCGCCGGAGTTTGAGGAAACCTCGCTTGACACTTCCGGGGTTGAAAAATGGATAGGCAAAATCAAAGGGCTGTTCAGCGGGTTCAAGCTGCCTAGCCTAGACACCGGTAAGCTTGTCCAGTCGTTGAATAATCTGAAAGAGCCGTTAAAGAACTTAGGTGCAAAAGCTTGGGACGGCTTGAAATGGGCGTGGAATAACCTGCTCGTTCCTCTCGGGCAGTGGGCGGTAAATGATGCTGCACCGGCGTTTCTCGGCGCGCTTGGAGGAGCTGCCGACCTGTTGAATGCAGCGATTGACGCACTCAAACCGCTCGCGCAATGGCTGTGGGAAAGCTTTTTGCAGCCACTTGCAGCGTGGACGGGTGGAGCGGTTAAGACAGCCCTCGATGACATTGCCGGCGCTTTGAGCGCCGTGGGCGACTGGATCAGCAAACACCAAACGGCGGTGCAGAATATGGCCGTCGTTGTTGCGGCGTTTTTTGCCGCTTGGAAAGTCACAGAGCTGCTTGGGTTTATACAAAAATCCGGCGGCGTTGTCAAAGCAATTAAAGCGATAACCATTGAAAACAAGAAATCAACCGTCGCGAAAATTGCGGATAATTTAGCGACTAAGAAGGCAACGGTGTTAAACGCAAAAACATTGATCGCGTCATTGGCGAAGTCCTTGGCCGCGCGTGTTGCAGACACCGCTGCCATTGTTGCCAGTACTGCGGCAAAAGTCGCGCAAGCGGTTGCAACAGCTGCCTGCACGGTGGCTACAACAATCGCTACCGCGGCGACATGGGCATTTAATGCCGCGATGGCGGTGTTAACCTCGCCGATCCTGTTGGTGGTTGCGGCGATTGCTGCGGTTATTGCAATCGTAATACTGCTGGTAAAACACTGGGACACCGTCAAAGCGGTCGCCCTCGTTGTTTGGGACGCGATTGTTGGGGCATTTAAAACGGCTGTCGAGGGGATAAAGACCGCCTTTGGCGCGGTCGTTGATTTCTTCAAGGCGGTCTGGGGCGGGATCAAGAAAGCTTTTTCGGTTGTCGGTGAGTGGTTCGGCAAGGTATTTTCAGGCGCGTGGGCGGGCATAAAAGCATACTGGTCTGGCGTCGGTAAATTTTTTAGCGGGGTCTGGGGCGGGATCAAGAAAGCTTTTTCTGCCGTGGGGACGTGGTTCGGTAAGATATTTTTGGGTGCGTGGGAGGGTATTAAAAACGTGTTTTCAACCGTCGGAGATTTCTTTGGCGGGCTGTGGGATACCATCAAGGAGAAGTTTTCGGCAATCGGTTCGGCGATTGGTGACGCCATCGGGGGCGCGTTTGCGGATGTCGTCAATACCATACTCGATTTTGCAGAAAACACGATAAACGGATTTATACGGGCTATTAACTGGGCAATCGGCGCGATTAATAACATCCCCGGCGTGAAAATCGACACAATCAATGAGCTGAATATTCAACCGTTAGCCAAAGGCGGCATCGTAAGCCGCCCCACAATCGCACAAGTCGGAGAAGCCGGCAAAGAAGCCGTCGTGCCGCTTGAAAACAACACCGGCTGGCTTGACACCATCGCACAGAAGCTTTCTGTGCTGATAAACGGCGGCAGTTCCGGCGGAGCGGGCGGCGACGTATACGTCTATATCGGCAACGAGCAGCTTGACGCAAGGATTGTTCGGGCGATGCGCAAGCAGGCAATCCGTAGCAACGGGAGGTAGGTATGGCACTAATAAAAATCAACGGTGTAGAATTGCCGCAGCCGAGCAGCTACAGCGTGACGTGGTCGGATGTTGACAGTAACAGCACGACGCGCTCCGAAGCCGCGGTGCTGTCGCGCAAACGCATCCGCGCGGGCATCTACAAAATCACCGTGGGCTGGACAGCACTCACTCCCGCCGAATTACAGACGGTATCAAACGCGCTGTATCCGGCGACTTTCCCAACAGATTTTTTCGACCCGACCACCGCGACATACAAAAAATCGGCGACTATGTACGCCGGCGATAAAACCGCTGCGCTGTCAATCTTGCTCGATGACAGCGCGCGTGGCGCAAGCCGGTGGGATTACAACGTCGATATTACGGAATGTTAGGAGGTGCAATTAATGCAAACAGTCAGCGGATCAATCGCGCTGTTATCCGGCGGAACAATTCTGCTGAACAACGACACCGTCGCCGGAAGCACCCTGACGGTTTCCCGCGAAATGTCGGGCGGAAGTTCAGGGCTTCCGGGCGGCGTGAATGCTTCGGAGCTGAATATTTCGGTATTTTCATCCGCGAGCCTGTCCTCCGGCGGAGTTGTGACATTCAGCGTTTATGATGACATTGAAGCAAAGACCATTTCATTCCCGCCTTTTCATATCGAAACATCGAGCATCAAGCGCGTAAACAATATGCTGAGCTTCTCGGCGTATGACAGTCTGATATTGTTTGACGCGGCGTTGGAGGACTTGCCCGCGTCGGCAAAGCTCTGGGAGCTTGTACAGCGCGCCTGTACGATCGTCGGCGTCGGGTTTGACACCGGAATCAAAAGCCTGCCCAATGCCGGAATCACCATTACAATAACGGATGCGCTGCAAAAACAGGTGAAAACATGGCGTGACCTGCTGTCATGGGCAGCGCAGATCATGGGCGCGTATGCCTACATCAAGCCGGGCGGAAGCCTTTCCATGCGGCAGATCAAGGGAAATACGGCGGTTACAATCCCTGCGGACGACCGCATTCAGACAGAGTTTTCTGATGATTTTACGTACATCACCAAGCTGACCATGCCGCGCGATAACAACACGCCCTCAGCGTCGGTCAGCACGGCATTGACGCGCGGAACGCGAATTTCCGTGGAGTTTGAAGGCAATCCGCTGCTGGAAAACTACACGTTGTCAAGCGCTTCTACGCTGCTCAGCAACGTGCTTGCGGGCTTGTCAACTGCTTATATGCGCAGCTTCAATAGCACCCTATTCTATCCGTATGCTGAGGTGGGCGACACCGTTTTACTGACTGGCGGAAACGTCGATCTGGAGGGCGGCGCGGACGGAATTGTTACCTCGTGGACTTTCGCACTCAACGGTAACTGCACAATCGGCTGCGACGGAAACTCATCGGTTTCAACGGCTTCGGGAGACAGTACCGTGAACCCCTCGAGCGTGAAAAGCCAGATCGACAAGTTGTTGATTGCGGCAAAGACGGTCGTGGCGCAGCAGCTCGTCGCCGCCACCGCCCAAATCGAAAACCTCGCGGCGACAAAAGCCAGCGTCGAGGATCTGACAGCCACCAACGCGACAGTCGCAAACCTCACCGCGACCAAAGCCAACGTATCCGACCTGACGGTGGCGCAGGCTGCAATCACATCGCTGACCGTCACAAAGGCAAACGTCACCGACCTGACCGCGGCGAACGCCAACATCGGCACATTGCAGGCGGGTGTCGCAAACATCACGTCGATCCTCGCGGGCAATATCGGCACAGGTACGTTGCAGACCATCAACCTGACCGCCGCCAACAGTACGGTCAGCACGGCGTTCGCCAAGTCACTGATCGCGTCACAAATCTCCGTCGGCGACCTGCTGGCAGGTACAATCAGCACCACAAAATTTAATATCGCATCATCCTCCGGCGGGCTGAACATCGCCGACAACACCATACAGATCCGTGATGCAACCCGCGTCCGAGTGCAAATCGGAAAAGACGCGTCCAACGACTACAATATGTACGTCTGGGACGCGTCGGGAAACATCATGTTTGACGCGACCGGGCTGAAATCGTCTGGCATCAAGTCCGCAATCATCCGCGATGATATGGTGTCGGCAGCCGCCAACATCGACGCGTCCAAACTCAACATCAGTACCCTGTTTGCGCAAATCAATGGCGCAACGCAGACTATCACCGCCAGCCGGGTATACGTGGATGCAAGCGCCCAGACACTGGACGTTGCGTTTAACATGCTGTCCAATACGGTCACCGCACAAGGCAGCACCCTGACGACGCAGGGCACATCCCTCACAACCGTGCAGGGGCAGATCACGTCGAAAATCTGGCAGTCTGACATCACGACCGCGGTGTCCGGAATCGTCATCGGCGGAACAAATCTGTTGAAAAATTCCGCATACAACGGAACGACATACTGGGAATCAGGCGCATCGGCGGTATTATCCGTTTCAGAAACCGGGGTGTTAAAAATCACGCCGACAACAACTACGTTATCTGGCGTATCGCAACCCGCATCCGCTTCCGGCATCGTTGCCGGAACAAAATATACACTATCCTGCTGGATTAAATCGGACAGCGCAAGAACCGTTGACTGGGGCTTCGGCGGGCAACGGGTGCGGGTGTCGCTGACAACCAGCTGGCAGTATTTCACGATTACCGACACGCCGACGACGGTTTCCGGGCATACAAATGTGACTTGGTATAGCGGCGTAGCTAGCACCGTGCCGTTTTATGTTAAACGCGCTAAGGCAGAAATAGGCGATAAGGCGACCGACTGGTCGCCTGCCCCAGAAGACACCGCGGCATCCATCACCACGCTGACAGACCAGTACAACACCGTCAACAACACCCTGACATCGCACACGCAGACCATCGGCAGCATCCAGACGACGGTTGCAGCTAAGGCGGACAGCAGCACCGTGACGACGCTGACAAGCCGCGTCACCGCGGTTGAGCAGGATGTGAGCAGCTATAAGGTGACGGTATCCAGCACCTACGCGACGCAAAGCACGGTTGCTGGCATTAACAGCCGCCTGACCACCGCCGAATCCAGCATCGCCTTAAACGCGGATAATATCGCGCTCAAAGTCGCCAAGGACGGCGTCATTTCCGCGATCAATCAATCCGCCGAAAGCATCACCATCAATGCGGGTAAGATCAATCTGACCGGCGCGGTGACCTTTGCGGCGTTCGACAGCGCCGTGCAAAATCGGGTCACGGGCGCGGAAGCCGCAGCGTCTGCCGCGCGAGCTGTAGCAGATGCAGCGCAGACATTATCAGCCAACATCCTGACGGCGGGAACGTTTACGTACAATAGGGTTACATACAAAAACGTGTATGTCACCGCGGACGGCATCAATACCATCCTGTCAAATTGGTGCTACAACAACAATACCACCTATATTGACGGCAGCAATATTTACACCGGCACGATTACAGCATCCAAAATCAGCGTATCCGACCTTTCCGCGCTCAACGCTACGATTGGCGGGTTTAGTATCGGTGCATCTGCCATCACCAGCAACACCGGCAGTCTGACGCTCGCAAAAACCGGCACGATCACGTCCGGTACGGCAACCGGCAGCAAAAATGGTACTGTCCGCAGGGGCATTGACGCATTATTACAACGGGTCAACCGTGGGCGCAGTTACAACCACATCCAACAGCAACACAACACTGTGGACGTTTCTCGCGGCGGTTGATCCGACGACAGCAATATCATTCGGTGGTGGAAATTTAACCGGATCTGCGTACATCATCGCGACGGGTACGGGTGCACAGGTGGCACAGAGTGGTTATATTCACAGCTTTTACGGCGCAGCGCAGTTTGCCGATACCGTGTATACTGCTGGCTCGTTGTCAGTTGGCGGTAATGTTATCATTTCCGGCGCAGTCACATCGAACATCAACTTGAGTAACAACAAAGCACTCTACGGCGCGGAGACAGATGGCACATACAAAAACCTTATCTATAAAAACAGCAGTAACAACGTAATTGTCGGCAGCTCAACACAAACAGGGCATACCAACATCTACACAGCAGCAGCAAACCGCGTCAATATCGCAACCGGTAGCGATACACGCAGCTATTTTGATGCTTCAGGGTTGAATTTCGCAAACGGATATGGCGTGTCACTTAACGGCGCGTGGGTGCTGCGTTATACATCTTCGGCAGTTTACTGCGATGCAGATTCGCTGCCGCTCAGACTTGTCGGCAGCGCCATAACCGCCAACCCCGCAATTACCTCCGACGCGCGGCTGAAAACCAACATCACCGACATGGACGCAAAATACACCACTCTGCTCGACGTATTGGACGCTAAGTCTTACCGCTACACCAACTACCGCCAGATCGTCACAAACTGCGGCTTCGTGGCGCAGGACGTGCTGTCCGCCCTCACTGTGGCGGGACTTACCACGCAGGACTTCGGCGGTTTTGTGGACGTGTACGGCGATGGCAGAGAGTACGCACTCGACTACGCGCAGTTTACTCCCATCCTCTGGTCGGTGGTTAAGTCGCTCAAGGCAGAGGTCGCATCCCTCAAACATCAACTCGCGGCACTGTCCGCTTAAATTTAAGGAGGTACACCATGATCAAAACAACACTCGGCGCAATCGTCGCCGCCACGCAGGCGGTTGGAAAACTCAACAGCGAACCACTGCAGGTGTCCACAGCCTTTAAGGTCGCTAAGCTGACAAAGGCAATCGCAGAGGAGTACAAGCTGTATGACGAGCAGCGCATCAAGCTGCTGGAGCGGCACGGCACGATCTCCGAGGACGGCGGGCATTATGACATCCCCGCGGACAAGCAGGACGCATTCGCGGCGGCGATGGCGGAGCTTCAGGCACAGGAAACCGAACTTAACTGCGAGAAAATCAATCTCGCGGGTGAGGATATTAAAATCACAGCCAATGATATCATCGCGCTGGCTGAATTTATCGAGGAGGTATAATCATGTTAAGAATCACAAAAACGGTCAATCTCAACGGGCAGTCCGTCGTCGGCGACGACAACCAGCAGGCGGCATATTTTTCCGCTGTCATCAATCCGGACGCGGCAAACAATCCGGTTTCCACCAACATGACCATCGCCAACGAAGCCATTTACAGCGCCAACAAGGCGGCTGTGCGGGCGGATTATGCGGCGTTTACGGCAGCGGTTTATGAGGCAGAGGACGCGCTTGGCGAATAAAAAAATCGGAGGGCAGAACATTGACAGCGATCATTGTAGCGATCATTACGGGCGGGCTGTCCGTGTGCGGGGTTATCATCACGGTGCTGTCCGGCAACCACCGGACAAGCCGGCAGATCGAGATTGTGCAGGCGGTCACGACAACCAAAATCGACGAGCTGACGCGCGAGGTACGGGAGCATAACAATTTTGCAAGGCGTATGCCGGTTGTCGAGGAGCAAATCAAGGTAGCCAACCACAGGATATCAGATATTGAGGAGGTACTGAAAAAATGAAACAAGCATGGATCAAAGCGGCAGGAATCCGCGCGGTGAAAACAGTCGCGCAGACTGCAATCGCAACAATCGGAACATCTGCCGTAATCAGCGGCGTAAACTGGGCAGTCGTTGCGTCTGCATCAGCACTAGCAGGTCTGCTGTCGCTGCTCACGTCGATTAAAGGCTTGCCGGAAGTGGAGGAATAAACATGGCAACAATCAACTGTGCCTATGCGTCAATCGACGAGCGGGGCAAAATCACCGGCGGCGCTGCCGGCGACCAGACCGGACACGAGGTGCGCACCGGTACATATTATCAGTTTGGGTAGACCACCGTCCTGCGCTGCAAGGACGCGTCCAAAGCAGTGATCATTGCAAAGGCGGCGGTCGCGCTGGCGGGAAACCCAGCGGTCGGATACGATCAGTCAGGCAGGACAAGCCTTTTTGACGCGCTGCGGGCGGTGGGGTTTGACTACAACAGACTCACCGTAAAATGCGAAACGGACTGCAGTGCGCTGGCGGCGGTGTGCTGTAACTGCGCCGGCATCGGTGGAATCTCCAAAAACGTGTACAGCGGAAACATCATCCCGGCGGCAAAGGCAACGGGCGAATTCGACGTGTTGACTGACAAAAAATATCTGTCGTCTGCGGATTATCTGCGGGCAGGGGACATTGTGGTCGCGCCGAATTGTCACGTGATCATCATGACGGCTGACGGGGCTGGCGTGACTGCTCCGGCGGCGAAGCCCACGGGGGCAACAAGTACCACCACCAAAAACACAACGCCCGCAGCGAGCGTGTACACCGTCAAAAAGGGCGATACACTGACCGCGATCGCCAAGAAGCACGGAACTACGGTCGCAGCGCTCGTCAAGCTCAACGGCATCAAGAATCCGAATCTGATCCACGTCGGGCAGAAGATCAAACTGAAATAGGCAAACAGCCTCCTCCGGAATTGCTTCGGAGGAGGCTGTTTTTGTTAATAAAGAAAAGCAGCGGTTTAACGCGCTGCTTTCCGGCAGAAGACCTACAGTATTGCGCTTAAAAAAGCTCGTAGGGACTGTTGATACCAATTATACACGCATCTCATATGATTATGCAAACACATCCTGCCAAGAATCGCAAAAACCGTAGTGCTTCATGTCGACAAACGGATATTTTACGCACAAGGCTTTAAGTGCGGATGAGAACTCATAAAAACTCGCCGGATCAAGTATTCTCTTGATAATTAATAAATAGCCAAAAACCTTTGAATTGTCAGGATTACCATCGCGGTCTTTCCGCAGTATGCTTAACTCACGTTTGTTGAGATCTGGTTTCGTGACGAATAATCGATTGTAAATTCGACTTCCATGCGCGCACAAGTTTCTTAAGATTGTTAAACCATATAGGTATTGCTTCATCACAAATGGGGCTTTTATAAAGGTCATCCCGAAATGCTTTGCAATTTTGCGTTTAATGTCATCCTCGGATATCGTATATAGGCGCGAAATATCCGAAATCGTAAACAGGTCTACATATGCCCAAAAAGGAATCGTTTCATTACGCTCTTCAACAAAATGCTTTAAAAAAGCTTCGTGGCTAATTCGCCGCTTCATCTGTGCATCAGATTTTGTAATAATCTCTTTATGTACTTCTTCGTTAATAAAACAAGCACTTTCCAAATAGCCAAAAGGACCGTGTTTACCGGAAAACTCATACGCATATACAGATTTCACCGAAACTTCAATTCGTTCAATCACGGAAAGCAGCAGGATACGAAATTCCCGATCAAAGTTATAGATTTCCATGATGTGGCGAAAGCTTACTGACGGATAAAATTTATCGTGATTTCGCAATGTAAGTGTGTAGCCGCTTATTCTGTAATAGTTATTATTTAAAAGAAAGCTA
Source organism: Oscillospiraceae bacterium (assembly GCA_047602575.1). Taxonomy (GTDB): domain Bacteria; phylum Bacillota; class Clostridia; order Oscillospirales; family Ruminococcaceae; genus UBA1366. Next base: position 404,657 of record JASGGY010000003.1, on the reverse strand, counting down.
CGCGCTTCATCTTCATCTTCGATTGATAAGCCACGGCTTTTCAGCAGTTCGATTTGCTCATCTATCGTCTTGAATCCCTTTTTGATACGTCCTCACTCCTTATGTAACAGAAAGCCCCCAAGTGTGCATGTGTGAAACACAGAGGCCTGGGGGAGTTGTTACCTATATGATAACACGGAACGTGAGGTTTGTCAAGGTTGTTTGACGCGGGCAAGAAAAAATGTTGTAAATTATTTGTTAAAGAATCGGACTTGCAGGTTGAAAGGATTCACTCCTTGCCAGTTTTTCTTATTACCCTCTCATAACACTCTGTCAACCCCTCCGCGATCTCCGGCAGCTCCGCTCGCTCAACCTCAAACAGGTATACCCTGCGCAGTGCTTCCGCGCCGTATTCTTTCAATATGTGTGCGTAAACCATCTCTTGAAAGCTTTTCTCGTCTGTCATAATAGCACACACTTTCGACAAAATTTAACATGATACCACAATAGTATACTATTGTGGGGAATTTGTCAAGTGATATTTTGCAGTCCAATAATCCGTACAGTTTCTGCGTGTAAATAACCCGTTTTTTAACCCACTTTTTTGTGCTTGATTGGAAACGAACCGTATTATACGCTTGCTCTAGTCATGTAAAAGTGCGTAAATGCGCGATTTTATCAACTTCAAGTTTTACTGAAAAACAAAAATAGCGGGCTTTGTAGAAGCTCTGGGGGCGTTGCGGGGATAACAAAGCGGGACTGTTCGTGATGAGCAGCTCCGCTTTTGAATTATGATGTAACCGCATTAAACTCAGGATACTTAGTTGACAGTTTGCCAATATGTATATATAATAAAATAAAAGAGTGATGGTGGGGGGGCAGAATGTTTTGTCAATCGAAGATGGAATGAAGCTTGAAAGCGATTGTAGAGAAAAAGCAAACGAGATTTTTGATGATTTCCTAAAGAAAATAAATGAAAATCCGTTTTTTAGCGATACTAATCATGAGATGTTTCGTACAATAGATTCACTAACAAATAATATAATGCATTGCTGTAAGGGTCAAGTTTTTTATCGGTCACGTATTTGGGATGGTAAATCGAAATTTTTTGAAAAAGGATTTTCTTATTACGGTTCAAATGATTTAGGTGCTCCGCCCAATTATATGGCAGACGAAGCCCGGGTAAACTTTAGACGTTGCCCCGTCTTATATGTTTCGAGCAACCCGTATATTTCATTTATCGAGGTAAGACCGCGATTTGGAGATATAGTTGTAGTTGGTGAAATGGTATTGCTTGACGAAAAAAGGTGTGTGAATCTAGGTTGCATTCCGCGAATAGGTAATCTTTCAAGCATAGATTCGGCATTAAGCGAACTGATACGTAAAACATTTTCTAAGCCAATGATAACACCTGAAAGCAACACATATTTTATTTCACAGATTATTTCATATTATATAAAAGCAAAAGGTTTTGATGGAATTGTTTATTCATCATCATTGCATGAAGATGGATATAATATTGCTTTTTTCGATGTGAATGCATGTACCGCTATGAGTTCAAATGCTTTTGATGTTTTTGATATTCAATATAAAGGTTTATCTTATTTCATGATGAATAATGATAAAAAAAATCTAATAATACAGCGCAGAACGGATGCACTTCAATCGTTTGTCAGACCAATTACAGAAGAATAAGCGAGCCTACCCCCACAGCAAGCCCGCTTTCACCCTATCTCATGCGCGGATCTCCGAAAGTTTCAGTGCCTGTAAATTCACATCGCCCACAGATTCAAGCAACGCCCTCAGCAGCGGCATTCGCTGGCAGACTACGAACATCTGCCATTCCTGCCCTTTCTCGACCTCCTCCGGCACGTCGTCGAGGAACTCGTAAGCGAGCGTAAGCAGGCTTCTGACGCGCTCCAGATAGATTCCGACTTCCTCAAGCGCGCAGGACAGGCGGTATGCTTTCTTCTGGTCGGTTTCGACGGGGTCTGCGGTTGTCTTTGTGGTTTCCATTATGAAAAATCCTTTCGTATGTAAAATTCTTGACAATGCGCCGAAGTGGTGCTATAATGAGCCTGTAGCCGCTTCTGCGGTGCTTATGTCCTGTACAGTGTCGCTTTGGTCGGTAACGCTGTACGGGGCGTTTTCATTCGCCTGAAGAAGCTGTTTCGCCTTTGCAAAGACGCGCTGCCGGTTCTCGTAAGATAAGAGCAGGAGCTTCGCGGCTATGCGGTTAATTGTGGCTTTGCGTTCCTGTTTCGTCATATCCCGCCCCCACTTAAAGCTGAATTTGCAGACGTGCGCCGAGCGTGAACTCATTGCCGCCGACAATGTCGAGCTTGCGGCTTGTGGGGGCGTTTCCCTTGTCCAGAAGCGGGGCAACCACATAAGCAACCGCTTTCGGGAGATAGCCGATTTTACAGGTGAGCTTTCCGGACACTGCCGCCCATACCGCAACGGCGTTCTTGTCATAAGCGTTACCGGCTTCGTGGACGAGCTTCACGCTCATATCAACGGGGCTGCACTTGCTGAGAAGCTTTAACAGCTCCTGCCTGTCCTCGAACGTCACGCCGTCAACCTTTGTACTGACCGTCTGAGCCTTTGCGAGTACCCATGCCTTGAGCATCGCCTTTGAGCGGGTGTAGCCCTTGCCGACAAGCTTGTTTGCCATAGTCAGAACCTTTGATTTCATGCTGTTCATTGTTTTTAGTCCTTTCTGTTTTGGTCGGTGTTTCCTTGACCTTGATATAAGTATACACTATATCGAGGGAATAGTCAATATACAATATGCACAATGTTTAGGGAATATATTTGTGCATTTAATCCCTTGACATAGTGTATGTATTGCTGTATAATGGTATCATGGAAGAGTAGACAGATCCGTAAAACGCTCCCCAAGATTACAGAAAGAGGTTGATATTATGCCGATTAAGTACGATAAGCTTCTTGCGCTTCTCAAAGAAAAAGGCTTCACCACCTACAAGATTAGGAAAGAGAAGCTTTTAGGACAAGCAACTTTACAAAAGATTCAAGACGGTGGCGACATTGACACAAGAACAATTGCCAAGCTTTGCAAGGTTCTGGGCTGCCAGCCGGGCGACATTATGGAGTATGTGGAGGATGGAGGTGAAAGTGATGTGTGATTCCCAATATAATCCCCAATCAATGGCAGTATCTATTGAACGTATGTTGAAGTCATACGGTCTTGCAAGTGACCAAGACGCGAATCAGATCAGACATGATCCTATCGGATTTTTAGACAGGGCGCTTACTTTTTATGAAAAACTATCAACCGAGAATCCTGAGGATTCTGCGAAATTTTGGGATAAGTATGGAGGGTTGGATCGCAACAGCTTAGATGAATTCGGGGAAGAATTCGCAGAAGCTTTATTTCAAGATTTAAAGGCGCTGTTTGAATAACCAGAAAGCGGGACTGCTCGATGTGAACAGTCCTGCTTTTTTGTTTCCAGCTCCTATGGAAAACTTAGAATACTTGAACTGTACAAATAATCGGACTTTAAATAGCCCAACAAAAACCCAATAATTTTATAAAACCCAACAAATATTTGTTCGACGGCACAAGAAGTAAATTGAAAAGATCCCGATTTTACGCGCATTTCCTTAACGATACTCAAAGCTGTTTTAACCACGAAACAAACCTCATAACCCGAAGGTCATAGGTTCGAATCCTGTCGCCGCAACCAACGAAAAACAGGCACTTTGCTGAAAGGCAGAGCGCCTATTTTTATGCTTTGAAAAGGCGGATAATTCACCTATTCTGAAAAAAGCAATAAAAAGCGGGACTTGCACAAAAAAACGTGCAAGTCCTGCTATTTTTATTTATTCGTGTACATTGAAGCAAGCTTTTCCTTAAACCTTATAACCCGCCCAATCCCCCTCATCCTTCTTATCATTCCTCGCCCTCATCCAGCTTCCGCACAAACTCCGCGTATTCCGCTCCGGTCAGCATGGTATTGATCGCCGTCAGCATGGTTTTCGGGGTCATCCGCGCGGGCAGATCGAGCAGCTTGAGCAGGCGCGCGCGGCGGGCGACACTCTGCGGCGTGCCGGTCAGACCGTCCTCATACAGGCGCAGGGGCGTGATGGGGGCGGGATTCTGCGCACCGGTACCGGGCGCGTCATCGGCTGGAATGCCGGCGCGCGCAAACGCTTCCGCAATCATCGCCGCGTCCAGCCCCTCAACGCCGAGCTTGCCCTCCTTCGAGGGCTTTTCCTTGCGTCGTTCTTTGCCGAACACATCGGGAATGTACACATGATAAATCGCGCCGCTTTTCACAAAACTGCGGATGTGGCTGCGGATTTGAAAACCGGCTGCGTCGGAATCGGTCACGATAATGATGCCGTTTTTCTCGGCGTAGCGCTTGATCAGCGCCTTTTTTTCCTTGTCGCGGAAAATGCGGAACCCGTCGGTCGGGATGATCACCGCGTCGATGAGCGACTCCAGCTTGATTTTATCGTATTTCCCTTCGACAATAATCGCCTGCCGGAACGCCGGCTTGTTCTTTTCCAAAAAACAATGCTCCTTTCGCGGACTTCCGTTGAACCGTTTTTAAGAAACGCGCTGTAATGCGGGTATATGCTTTTGTGTGGTTGACGCGTTTGCACCTTGTCAGCGCAGCATTTCCGCCACCGCCTGCTCCAGCACCAGACGCGACGGCGCGCGCGCGGATTTCATGTCCAGATCCGCTTTGGCAAGCGTCGTCATACAGGCGCGGATGCGTTGGGTGCTGATGTTGCGGCAGTCGCGCAGCGCGTTTGAAACCGCGAACGCACGGTTTTTCGGATAAGAAAAATCCGTCAGCACCGCCTGCTCGCTCATTCCGGCGGAGGATGCGGCGCGCGCGCGGTAGAGATCGGCAAAACCGGTCGCCGCCGCCGCCAGAATCGCAATCGGCTCGTTGCGCAGATCCAGCAGGTTTTCCAGAATGTCAAATGCGGCTTGCGCGTTGCCGCGAATGATGGCGGCTGCCAGCCGGAACGCGTCCGCCTCCAGCTGTCCGGTGACAAGCAGATCGACGGTCGCTTTGGTGATCTCGCCGCCGTCGGCATAAGCCGTGAGCTTCTCGATTTCGTTTTTAATCAGAGCCTGGCTGCACAGGCATTTCTCCGCCAGATACAACGCCGCGGGCTTGCCGATTGTGCAGCCGCGTTTTTCCGCAGAAGCAATGATGCGCTTGCTCAGCTCCGCCGCCGACTGATAGGGGAACTCGCACGCCGCACCGTGCTTGGCGCAGAAGTCGCAGAGCTTCTTGTTTTTGTCGGAAAGAAAGCGCTTGCCCTTGTATAAATCCACGCCGGTGGCGTAAAAAATCACGGTGGTGGTTTCGGAAAGCTCGCCGAGCAAGCCGAGCAGCAGCTCAAAATCCTGCTTGCCCAGACTGTCCGCGTCGAGGTCGTTGACCGTGACCGCCACGCGCTCCGCGAACATCGGGTACGCCGTGCAGCCGTCGCTGAGCGCTTCAAAATCCAGATTTTTACCTGCGATACGATGCAGGTTTAAATCGCGCGCATCCTTTGTCACCAGCTTGTCCACGAGCTTCGCGGCAAAGCCCTCCAGCGCGGCGGTGTCTTTGCCGAAAAAATAATAGAGCGACTCGATTTTGCCCGATTTCACTTCTTTTAAAAGCTGCGGTTCAGTATACAAGCCCATTGCCAATCCTCCTTGCGCCGATGCCGTTTTCGGTGACTGTGAATAAAAATGCGCCGTTTTCCGCGGAAAGGGTGTAAGCCGCCCCGCCCGCCGCGGCGACGGCTGTGCCGCCGTAGGATACCCACGCACTGCCGTCGCTGATGTCGCCGGGTTGTTCAGAAATATGGATGATCGCGCCGTTGATTTCAATGGTGTAAGCGCCGTTTTCGCCGCCGGAAATCCGCACAAAGCCGTTGTCAAAGGGCAGGGGCGGGTTGAACGCCGCAGCCTTCACCGGCAGCGCGTCATACACCGCCAGCTTGTTCTGCACATGGTTTTGCACCAGCACCGCGTCGAGCTGCGTGATGCCCTGTCCGGACAGAATGCGCTTGCACGCCGCCGCGATGTCCCCGCCGCCGTTCAGATCGAGAATGACGGCTTCCTTCGCCTGATAAAACACGATCGCACAGGATGCCCCGTCGCTTAACACTGCCGCATAGTAGGTTTTCGCAGTAATGGAAGTATGGAGCATTCCGGCTGAGGTGACGATGAAAACCCCGCACATCGCCGTGATCAGCGCGGGCTTCCCACGCCGGAACAGAAGCACCGCCAGCACAAAGCCAGCCGTGACAAGCACCGCCGCAAGCTTCACCGCGAACGTCCCCACCGGCACAAAGCTGTAAGGAATCGCATTGAGCGCCGCGCTGATTGCGAGAACGGCTTTCACGCAAAGCCCGCTGAATACGAGCAGGGGAGCGGCGACAAACGCAGCTCCGCCCGTCAGCGCGACGACAATCGCCGGAACAAGCGCCGCCGTGCAAAGCGGCATCAGCAGCAGGTTCGCCGCCGGTGAAACCACCGACAGCTCGTCGAAAAACAACACCGTCAGCGGCAGCGATGACACCGTGATCACCACCATCGTCAGCAAGGGCGCGAGTGCCTTGCGCAGGCGCGGTTTTTTGGAAAGCAAAAGCTTCGTCACAAAGGGTGCGGTCACGCTCATCGCGAACACGCCGCCCATCGACAGCAAAAACGACGCGTCGCGGATTGCATAGGGCGAAAATAAGGTCAGCGCCACACCCGTCGCGCCGATGAGGGTGGCGGGGTCGCTCTTACGTCGGACGAGCACCGACAGGTTGAGCACCGTCATCATCACGCCCGCGCGCAGAACCGGCACACAAAGTCCCGCGAACACGCAGAACGCCAGCACAAAGGCCTCCGTCGCCGCAACTTGAACCCCGCGCCGCAGCCGGAGCGCGCGCAGTAAAAACAGCACGAACCCCGACGCAATCACCAGATGCGCGCCCGATACCGAGAAAATATGCCCGATGCCCGCGCGGTACAGGCTCAGCTTTGCCGACGCGGAAAGCGCCGATTTGTCGCCGACCAGCATCGCCCCCAGAAAACCGCCCGTATCGCCGGTCAGCGCACCGGTGATTTTCCCGAATAAATAATCGCCGTAGTCCCGCACTGCCGCAAGCGGACGCAGCGCGGGCTGTTTGGTGTAAACCGGCGTGCCGATTGCAGCACCCTGCAGAAAAATCCCCTTTGGCTTGTTGTAGCTTTCTGAAGGGAAAATCACCGAATCGGTCAGCTTTTCCAGCTTCACCGTCATGCGCACCCGGTCGTAATAATCACAGTCAGCAGCCGGCGCGAACACGTTGAGGTTGAGCGAAACTCCGTCGTCGGTTTTCGCGCGCAGGGTTATAAGAAACTTGTCCGCGCCGATGTCCGTGAAATCGGTCACTGTTGCGGTGACGGAAACGGTCTGCCCGTCAAGCGCCAGCGCTCTTTCATAAACCGAAACCGTGTAAACGAAATTCACCGCAAACGCTGCACACAACGCGCAGGACATCGCCGTCACCGCAGCCCTGACGGCGGGGCTTGTGAACAGAAACTGCCCGCAAACCGCAGCCAACGCGGACAGAAGCACCGCCGCGCCGACCGCCCGCACGTTAAGAAAAGAAGCGGCAAACAGCCCCGCCATGAACCCATAGCAGACAAAAGCCGTTTTCCGCTTCATCTCATCAGCTCCTTATCTCAGCCGTCATCCGCGCCGCATCGTTTAACCGGCAGGCCAAGCCATCGGGCGCCCCGCCATGATGTGGAAGTGCAGGTGGGGCACAGTCTGTCCGGCATCCGCGCCGCAGTTGGTGATGATGCGAAAGCCGCTGTCAAGCCGGTGTTCCGCGGCAAGCTTCGCGGCGACCTCATAAATCCGCGCGACATCCGCAGAGTTTTCGGGCGTGATCGCATCCGCGCCGGTGATGTGCGTTTTGGGAATCGCCAGCCAGTGAATGGGTGCTGCGGGGGCGATGTCCGCGAACACATAGACCTTTTCGTCCTCGTAGATTTTCGTACTCGGGATTTCGCCCGCGATGATTTTACAAAACAGACAGTCCATTCTTGCTCCCCCTAGTCAAGCATCTTGAGAACCGCGTCGTTTGCCGCCACGATTGCGTCCGAAGCTTTGGAAATTTCACCGATGCCCGCCATTGCGTAGTCGGGGCGTCCGCCGCCCTTGCCGCCGGTGAGCGCCGCGAGTGCGGACGCAAGCTTGCCGGCATGAACACCCGCCGCTGCCGCGTCTTTTCCGCAAGCCACACAGAGATTGCCTTTTCCGTCGGAAATGCCGGCAAGCACCGCAACCGTGTTGGGGTGCGCCGCTTTGATGTTTTCCGCCATTTTCTTTAAAACATCCGGCTTGATTTCGACAACCGCCGCCGCAACGCGCACCGTGCCGACCACACAAGCGGCGGAAACAAGCGCTTTTTCCTGTGCCTTTGCGATTTCGCCGACAAGCGTGTCGATTTCGCGGGTGAGGGCTTTGGTTTCCTCCATCACCGCCGCACAGCGGCTCACAAGCTCTTTCGGGTTGCCCAGCTTGAGCGTTTCGGCGGATCTGGAAATCGTTGCGTTCATCTCGTCAATCAGCTCCAGAACACCCTCGCCGGTCACCGCTTCGATGCGCCTTACGCCGGCGGCAACGGAGCTTTCGCCGATGATTTTAAACAAGCCGATCTTCGAGGTGTTGTCTAAATGCGTGCCGCCGCAGAACTCGACGGAAGCGCGTTCCGCGCCGCCCATCGTGACCACGCGGACAACCTCGCCGTATTTTTCGCCGAACAGCGCCATCGCGCCGAGATGCTTTGCTTCGTCAATCGCCATCTCGCGGATGTCAATTTCGAGCGCATCCAGAATATTCCGGTTGACAATTCCCGTCACGCGGTCAAGCTCGTCCGCGGTCATTGCGCTGAAATGCGAAAAGTCAAATCGCAGGCGCGCCGCGTCCACAAGCTGCCCCGCCTGATGCACGTGTTCGCCCAGCACCTCGCGCAGCGCGGCTTGCAGCAAATGCGCGCAGGAGTGGTTGCGCATCGTCGAAAGCCGTCTGCGGCGGTCAACTGAAAGCTTCGCCGTCTGTCCGACTGCAACCGCGCCCGCGGTCACGCGCGCCTTGAGCGCGGTTTTTCCGCCGATGACCTTTACCGTGTCGAGAATTTCGCATGTTCCGCTGACGGTGGAAATGAGCCCTGTGTCGCCGGCTTGTCCGCCGCTTTCCGCATAAAACGGCGTAACGGGGAAGATCAGGTACACCTCGTCGCCCGCGCCCGCGTTTTCCGCCAGCTCGTCGTCCTTTGCGATGAACGCAAGCGCCGCTTCGGCTTCAAGCGGTTGATAGCCGACAAATGCGGTTTCAAATTCTTTCGGAATCCGGTGAAACACGGTTTCATCCGCGCCCATGTATTTTGAGCCGCCGCGCGCCGCACGTGCTTTTTCGCGCTGTTCGTCCATCGCCGCGCGGAAGCCGGCTTCGTCGCAGGACAAGCCTTTTTCTTCGAGCATCTCGCGCGTCAGGTCAATCGGGAAGCCGTAGGTATCCGACAGCGTGAAGCAGGAAACGCCGTCGAGAACGGTTTCGCCGCTCTCCTGCAGCTTCGCGATGTAGCTGTTTAAAATGTGAATGCCCCGGTCGATGGTTTCGTTGAAATTCTTTTCCTCGTTGGTGAGCAGCTTGACGAGGTAGCTGTATTTTTCCTCCAGCTCGTTGTACTCGTGCTTCGAGCAGTCCACAACGGTTTTCACCAGATCCTTCAGAAACAGCCCGTCGATGCCGAGCAGCTTTCCGTGACGCACCGCGCGGCGCAGCAGGCGGCGCATCACATAGCCCCGCCCCTCGTTCGAGGGCAGAACCCCGTCGGACGCCATGAACGTCACCGAGCGGATATGGTCGGTGATCACGCGGATGGAAATGTCCTTTTTCGCGTCCTTTCCATATTCCGCACCGGAAATCGCACAGACGTGGTCGCGGATTGCTTTGATGGTGTCCACGTCGAAAATGGAGGTCACGCCCTGCATCATCGCGGCAAGACGCTCAAGCCCCATGCCGGTGTCGATGTTTTTCTGCGCAAGGGGGGTATATGTGCCATCCTCGTGGCGCTCGAACTGCGTGAACACGAGATTCCAGAATTCCATGTACCGGTCGCAGTCGCAGCCGATTGTGCAGTCCGGCTTTCCGCAGCCGAACTCCTCGCCGCGGTCGTAATAAATCTCTGAGCAGGGTCCGCACGGTCCGTCGATGCCGGCTTCCCAGAAATTGTCGTCCTTGCCCATGCGGAAAATCTTCTCCATCGGAACGCCGATTTTTTCGTTCCAGATCTTTTCCGCCTCGTCGTCGTCCTCAAACACCGTCACGAACAAGCGCTCCTGCGGGATTTCCAGCACCTTGGTGACAAATTCCCACGCCCAAGCCGTCGCATCGGTTTTAAAATAATCGCCGAAGGAAAAGTTGCCGAGCATTTCAAAAAAAGTGCCGTGGCGCGCGGTTTTGCCGACATTCTCAATATCGCCGGTGCGGATACACTTCTGGCAGGTCGTCATGCGCTTGCGCGGCGGGGTTTCCTGCCCGGTAAAATACGGCTTGAGCGGTGCCATGCCCGCATTGATCAGCAGCAGGCTATTGTCGTTGACCGGCACAAGCGGAAAGCTTTTCGCGCGCAGGTGCGCCTTGCTTTCAAAAAAAGTCAGATATGCCTCGCGCAGTTCGTTGAGTCCCATCCATTTCATCGGAAAAAGTCCTTTCAAGTATAAAAATAAAAAAGCCCCGCCCTTGCGTTCAGACGCGTCACGCGTCTTGTGCATGGGACGAAGCAGCTCCGTGGTACCACCCAAATTACCCGGCAGAAGCCGAATCACTTTCACACCCTTAACGCGGGTAAACGCCGCTGTTTTCACAACGAAGCTCCGGTTAGCCGCCGAACGCCGCATGAAAGCTCACACCAGCCGCTTTCTCTCTGAAACGCGCAGTTTCGGGTAATTCCATCATCGCAGTGGATTATTACCTTTATTATACCATGCGGGGCGGTTTTGTCAAGGGGAGAAGCCGTATTTTCCGTAAATATTTCCGCGCCGATGTGAAAACGTTGTCAGAACCGACAGAAATATCAAACATATAGGCGCAATTTCGTAGAATTAGCATCTTTCGTTTTATGTCCGTTTATGCTATAATTGAAAAAAGGAGTGTGATGTTCCGATGAAAAAGGAAGCGCCTGACGGCGACCGCCCTGTTTACGAATACCGCCCCGTTAAGCTGGAACGAAGCACATGGGACCGCGTCAAAGCGGCGGCGCAGATTTCCGGCGGCTCGATGAACGCATTCATCGCCGCAGCCATCGAGGATAAAATCCGCGCGGAGCTTGCAAAGCTTTTACCCGAATACGCGGAATAAACCCCGTGCGCCCGCTCCTCACAAAAAAAGCGGGCAGGATTTCCGTGCCCAAAAACCAAAGCGGCTTTCACCGCAAAACAACGCTTTAACAAAAAGGAGAACCCATGCTTTTTATCACCCGTCACGGTCAGACTGACATGAACAAACAAGGGCTGGTCTGCGGCGTCACCGACATCCCGCTCAATGCGCACGGCATCGAACAAGCGCAGAAAGCGGCGGAAGAATTCTCCCGCACCGGCGGGCGGCTGGACGTGATTTACACCTCCCCGCTACAGCGCGCACAGCAGACCGCCGTGATTTTTGCCGGACAGACCGGTGCGAAGCGCCTCACCGACCCGCGTTTAACGGAGCAGGATTATGGTTGCTTTGAGGCAACCGATCATACGGACGAACGCTTTATTGATGGCAAACGAAATCTGGCGTGCCGGTTTGGCGGGGGCGAATCCATTTTTCGGGTTGTGCAGCGCGCATACAATTTTCTGGATGAAATCCTGCCGCTGAGCCGGGAACAGAACATTCTGGTGGTCAGCCACGGCGGGGTATGCCGCGTGATGCATACGTATTTTGAGGATCTGCGCGCGGAGGACTATCCGCATTTCTTTTTTGGAAACTGCGAAGTGCGGTGTTATTGCTGCCGCATCTAGTACGGCGAAGTTGGATGCTTCCTAAAAAGCATATTCCTCCGTGCAAGCAAAAGAAAAGCCCGCGCCGTTTCAGACACAGACTTCAATCACCAGATAACTTGCCTCCCAAACTTCTAACCTCTGACCTCTGACTTCTGACCTCTAACTGGTGCGGGTGACAGGACTTGAACCTGCACGGGTGAACCACCAGAACCTAAATCTGGCGCGTCTGCCAATTTCGCCACACCCGCATATGGAAACCGCTTTTCTAGCGGTTTTTCTATTTTAACATACCCGCCGGATTTTGTCAAGCCGTACTGCGCCGCGCGGCTGGATTTTTGCGTTTGCTGTGAAAATTCACGCACTGTTTTTTCGCGGCAGTTGAAAAAAGCACGGGATTGTGGTAAAATAACAAAAGATTTCGCCGGCAGCCAAAGCGTTTGAACCGACCGGCGGAATCGGCTGATTGTTTTATTGAAATAATAGGGAAGCACAGAAAGGCGGAGCGGTATGAAAATTGATCTGACCGGTAAAAAAGCCCTTGTCACAGGCGGCTCGGGAGAACTTGGGCGCGTCATTGTCCGAAAGCTCGCGGAATGCGGCGCGGATGTGGCGGTGCATTATCACCAGAATCGCACAAAGGCGGAGGAGCTTGTCGCAGAGCTGACCGCAGCGGGACGGCGTGCGTGCGCGGTCGCGGCGGACGTGACGGATAAGGAAAGCATTCTCGCCATGCGCGGCGCACTCGAAGCGGAGTTCGGGCTGCCGGATGTTCTGGTTTGCAACGCGGTTGTGCAATATCTCTGGAAGACTGTCATCGAGCAGGACGACGCGGATTTCTACAGCCAGTTTAACAGCTGCGTGATGCACAATGTGTGGATGTACAAGGCGTTTGCGCCCCACATGATCGCGCAGAATTACGGCAGAATCGTGGTGATGAACACCGAGTGCGCCGCCGCCTGCGACCCGAACACAGCGGCTTACACGGCGGCAAAACGCGGCATGGACGGGCTTGTGCGCTGTTTTGCAAAGGAAGCCGGTCCGCACGGCATCACAGTCAACCAGGTCGCACCCGGCTGGACCATCAGCGAGCGGGAGCGCACCGCCGGCATCGGTTCGTATCCGGATTATGAGCAGCAGGTGCCCCTGCGCCGGCGAGGAACGGACGAGGATGTCGCGAACATGGTGTGCTTCCTCGCGTCGGATCTCGCGGGCTTTACCACCGGCGCGTATGTTCCGGTGACGGGCGGACGCATCATGGGTATCTAAGAATTTCTTGCCGGTGAACGCCCGTTGTTCGACTGAAGAAAAGTGCATGCTCATTTTTCAAGCGCCCAAATGGAATCACAAACTATTGCGCGCACAGATTTGCTAAATAATACAAAGTACAACCCCTGAAACAACGGGTTTCCAAAGGGGGGCATGCCTCCTTTGGTGAGGGAGTCCAGAGGGGGCAAAGCCCCCTTTGGGAAAGTCTATCTACAGTCAAACAGCGGGCGTTGCCGATCAGCGCCCGCTGTTTCTTTTTAAGAAAGCTTTTCAAAATAGCGGGAAATGCCGCCGAACAAGAGGTTTGTCACCAGCTGTGCCATATGCGGAATCGACTCGGGTGTGCCGTCCCAGAGCCATATCTGGAGGATCTCCAGCGCGCCGGTGATGATGAAGCATTGCAGGTACCCCGCCGTGCGCGCGTCGATGTGCGGGTTGCAGCGCACCTCCGAGAGGATCTTTTCCTGTGCGATCGCCATGACGTCCTTGCGGAATTCCACATTGCTGTTTTCGCTCAGCAGCACCTTGAACAGCGCCGCGTTTTCCTTGGTGTAAGCCAGCAGCTGGCTCATCACGTGGATGGTCATTTCCGTCTGCCCGACCTGCGTGTGCTCGTTGATATAGGTTTTCAGCTCGCCGATGACCTCCTGCTCCAGGCTTTTGAGCAAGTCATAGGTGTCGGCGTAATGCGCATAAAAGGTGCTGCGGTTGATGTCCGCGTCCTCGCAGAGCATTTTGACCGAGATTTTTGTGACCGATTGCGTCTGCATCAGCCGGATTAGGCTTTCGCGCAGGCGGTAGTTGGTGTATTTCACGCGGCGGTCAAGCTTGTCGCTGTTCATAAAAAGCCTCCGTTTTTCAAATGTAAATTTTCGGTGAAAAACCGACACGAAGCCGATTTTTTGTTGAACAACGTGCATCCGCAAACAAATTGACGGTTGCATTTGCCGCACAAATAGATTATACTTCATAATTGACAGTTAATCAACAGGGTGTTGCGTAAATTGTGCGGAATTTGTATATTAGTTGGAATAAATCTGATTCAATTTATGCAATATCACGAAATCAGAAAGAAAGAGGTAACATCGGATGAAACACATTCTCAAAGCGCGCTGGGCGATTCTCTGCGTCTGGGTGGCGCTGACGGTAATTCTGGTGGCGATCCAGCCGGACGTCAACAAAATCATCAGCGAGCGCGGGCAGTCACCCATCGAGGCGGGAAGCCCGTCCCTGTTGGCGAGCGATCTTTTGAAAAAAATGGACACCGTCACCGGAAAATCCAGCATCATTGTGTTCTATGATGGCGACGGCATCGATGAGGGCGAACTGGCTTCCGTCAAAGAAGCGACCGCGCGCGTGACCGCAGACAAGGACAATCTCGGCATCGGCAACATCATGGATCCGTTCACGAGCGAAGCGGCGAAAAGCTCGCTCGTTTCCGCAGACGGAACGACGGTGATGGTGACGTTTAAGCTTGACCGCGCCGGGCGGGAGATGGACGACATCATCGCCGATTTTGACGAACAGCTGACCGGCGTTGATACGGAATACTACCTCACCGGCGAGGAATTCATCGCCAATGATTACCTCAAGGCATCCGTGACTGGCGTGGAGCGCAGCGCGGTGCTGACGGTCATTTTCATTCTGGTTGTGCTGATTGTGATGTTCCGCTCGTTCATTACGCCGGTGGTTTCGCTGCTGGCGGTGGCGTTCTCGTATCTGGTTTCGATGGGAATCACGGCGCAGCTTATCGACAAAGCGGGCTTCCCCGTCACAACGCTGACGCAGGTGCTGCTGGTGCTGATTCTGTTCGGCATCGGAACGGATTACAACATCCTCCTGTTCAACCGCTTCAAGGAGGAACTCGCGGCGGGGAAGGACATCGACGACGCGATTATTTCCACCTACAAGACGGCGGGCAAGACGATTATTTTCAGCATTCTGACGGTGCTGATTGCGTTTTTGAGCCTGATTTTTTCCAAATCGCCGATTTATCAGTCGGGCGTTTGCGTCGTCATCGGCGCGGCGGTTCTGATTCTGGAAATCCTGACCCTGACGCCCTTTGCAATGAAAACCCTCGGCGCAAAATTCTTCTGGCCGTCAAATTCCCGCGGCGGACACAAGGAAAGCCGCCTGTGGGGCGCGATCACGACCTTTTCGACAAAGCGCTATCTGGTGTCGCTGGCACTGGTTGGATTGGTTGTCGGCGGCGCGGTTTACGGCTATCAGCAGAAGCTCAACTTTGACCAGATCAGCGAGCTGGGCAATTCACACAATTCCACCAAAGGCTTTAACATTGTGTCCGACCATTTCGGAAAGGGCAGGGCGATGATGTCAACGGTTGTGATTTCCGGCGATACGGCGCTTGACAACAACGACGATCTCGCGGTGATTGACAAGCTCACAGACGATATCCGCGCCACCGACGGCGTGGCGAATGTCACCGGTGTGACCCAGCCGCAGGGCAAGAAGATCGACGAATTTTACATAAACGGTCAGATGGCGAGTCTCGGTGACGGTCTGACGAAAATTCAGGACGGCGTAACGCAGATCAGCGACGGCTTTACCGATGCGGAAAAGCAGATGAACAGCGCGGATTTCTCGAAGGTCGGCGAACTCACCGACGGCACGACCAAGCTTTCCGACGCGGTCAGCCAGCTTTCCGACGGCGTTGAAAAGCTTAAGAACGGGCTGGACGACGGCAAAGCCACTTCCGAAACCGTCGTCAACGGCATCGCTGCCATTGAAACGAACCTCACAAAAATGAGCGCGGGGCTTGATACGCTTTCTACCAGCTACGTGACCATGCAGGCGGGCTTCAAGGAAATGGGTACGCATTATCAGGACACCGCACAGGCGCTGCTCGGCATCAAAACGGCGCTGACGAACCTCCAGCCCCTCGTAAATGCGCTGGGAACAAGCTACCCCGCACTTGCGTCGGACGTGAATTACCTCACCCTTAAGGGAACGCTCGATACGCTTGTGACCAATCTGTCCGGCGTTTCCGCACAGGGGATTACCACCCTCAACAGCAATTATAACAAGGCAGTCGCCGGCTTTAAAACGGCGAACGACAACCTTGCGAAGATGGCAGACGGACTGACGCAGATGGCAACGGGATTGGAAACGCTCAAAACCGGTGTTTCCACCGCTGCGGACGGCGCTTCCACCATCGTCACCAACATGGACAAAGTCACCGACGGACTC
This sequence comes from Oscillospiraceae bacterium, assembly GCA_047602575.1. Classification (GTDB taxonomy): domain Bacteria; phylum Bacillota; class Clostridia; order Oscillospirales; family Ruminococcaceae; genus UBA1366. The sequence goes on along the minus strand of JASGGY010000003.1, from coordinate 388,198 downwards.
GACGACCTCGCGGCAGGGCAGAAAAAGCTTTCCGACGGGTTAAGCTCGTTCAGCACATTCGGCGACCAGCTCACACAGGTGACCGACGCGCTCGGCGATATTTCAAACGGCATCGGGCAGAGCAAGGACTTCCTTGCGCAGTTTGAAAACGACAAGACCTTCCACATCCCCGACGAGGCGCTCACAAGTGCGGATTTCAAAGCCGCACTCGACGCGTATCTTTCCGCAGACCGCACGACGACAAAGCTCTATGTCGAGCTGACCGACGACCCGTATTCCCTCGCGGCGGCGGATACGGTTGAGCGCATCAATACCGTGCTTTCCAACGACTTAGAAGGCTCGGTGCTGGCATCGGCACAGTACGGCGTGGCAGGTCCCAGCTCGACCACCAACGACATGAACACCACCATGAACAGCGACCTGAATAAAATGATCGTCATCGTGCTGGCGGGCGTGTTCCTTGTGCTGTTGTTCGTAATCCGGTCGTTCTGGATTCCCGTGTTCATCACGCTGGGGCTGGTCGGCTCGTACATGGCGTCGATCTTTGTGTCGAACACACTCTACATCCACATTCTGGGCTATCCGGGACTGTCGTCCTTCGTACCGTTCTTCTCGTTCCTCGCAGTTGTGGCGCTGGGCGTGGACTACAGCATCTTCCTGATGATGCGTTACCGCGAAAACCGTCACATGACCGCGAAGGAAGCCATCATCCTCGCCGCGCGTCAGGTCGGCGGCGTGGTCATGTCGGCGGTGATTATCTTGGGCGGAACATTCGCAACCCTGATTCCGTCGGGCATGATGATTCTGGTGGAACTCGCCGTTACGGTCATTGCGGGACTGCTGATTCTGTGCTTCATCATCCTGCCGGTGTTCCTCCCTGCGGCAATCAGTCTGTCGGATAAAATGTCAAGCTTCAACGAGCGGCTTTCCGACAACAAGAAATAAGCTTCACCCGCTTATGCTCCGCATGACGCAAACCGGCGTGATGCGGAGTTTTTTTCGGCGGTTTTAAGAAATTCGGAAAGCGCTGCGAAATTCCGCAACGCATGCGAAATTTCTGGCGGGGCTTGCTGTGCGGCGGGTTTCGTGTTATAATAGTAGTACTGCACTTAAAATAACGGAGGATGGTTATGATTTTTTATTTCACCGCAACCGGAAACAGCCTTGCCGCCGCAAAGCATCTTGCGCAGGCGACCGGCGACCGGATTGCTTCCGTGACCGATTATACCGACGTGAAAAAGCCGCGCTTTGACATCCCCGGCGGCGAACGCGTCGGGCTGGTGTTTCCGGTGTATTACTGGGGGATGCCGCCGATTGTCAGCGACTTTATCAAGAAGCTTTCCGCCGAGGATTTCGCGGGGAAATACGTCTATGTCGTCGTTACGATGGGCGGTGGCTGCGGCGATACCATCGCACAGACGGCAAAAGCATTCCAGAAAATCGGCATTGCGGTTTCTGCGGGCTTTGATGTGGCGATGCCGGAAAACTACGTGCTGATGTTCCGCGCGCCGACCCGCGAAAAAGCCGCGCAGGAATTAAAATTCGCCGCGAAGCGCCTGGACGAAATCGCCGGCGTGATCAGGGAAAAGAAAAAAACCGCGCTCACCACACCCGTCCGCCGCGCAAAGGGCTTGCTGGGTGCGGTTGCGCAGAAGTATTATCTCGCGCACCGGAAAACGAAAAAATTCCGCCTGTCCGGCGCTTGCACGCACTGCGGGCTTTGCGAGCGCATCTGTCCGGTGGGGGCGATCCGGCTCGACAAGAACGGTCCTGTCTGGCACGGGGATTGTCTGCACTGCATGGGCTGCATCAACCGCTGCCCCGTGCGCGTGATTGAATACGGCAAGGCAACCGCCAAGCACGGACGCTACGTGCATCCGACGGCGTTCCGTTGACCGCGCTATTTATTGCTCCACCAACGAAACCTTGCATCGCATTGGCAGTTTTTTTCCCACACAGCCGCGTTGTCGTCCTAGCAAAGCGTCAGCTTGGCTGCGTCCTCCGCCTCGCTGTGCGAAAAAAATCCTCGCCAATCAGAGCGCAAGCTTTCGTTGGCGGAGCAATACCGCCGACCGGACGAATTGCAGCCGTGCGCGTTCCCGCATAGGATAGAGGGAAAGCACGGTTGATTCCGCGTTTTGGAAAGAGTGGTGTTTTCTATCAACAGATTGGTGCGCGTTTCGCTGGTTTCGCTGGTGTGGAACGCGGTGTTGTTTGTGTTTAAGCTGACGGCGGGTATTTTCGGTAACTCGCGGGCGCTGGTTTCCGACGCGGTGCATTCCGCATCGGATGTGTGCGCGGCGGTCGTGCTGCTCATCGGGCTGAAATTCTCGGTGAAGGAAGCCGACGAGGAGCATCCCTACGGCCACGAGCGCATCGAGAGTGTGACGGCGGTGTTGCTGGCGGTGCTGGTGGCGGCTACAGGTGTGGGCATCGGCTATTCCGGCGTGATGAACATTGTTCACGGAACGTACGCGGGCGGCACGATCCCGAAGCTGCTTGCGCTGGGCGCGATGGCAGTTTCGATTCTGATTAAAGAGGGAATGTTCCGCTATACCAAGCGCCACGCCAAGGCGGAGAAATCCGACGCGCTCATGGCAAGTGCGTGGGACAACCGCAGCGATGCGCTCGCGTCATTGGGCGGACTCGTCGGCATCGTCGGCGCGCGCGCGGGCTATCCGGTGCTCGACAGCGTGGCTGCGATTTTCATCAGCTTGTTGATTATAAAAAGTGCTGTGGAGATTTTCATCGACGCGGCGAATAAAATGCTCGATAAATCCTGCGACAAGCAGACGCGCGCAAGGCTGGCGGAATTCATCGCCGCGCAGACCGGCGTGGGCAGGCTGCTTGACTTAAAAACGCGCCTGTTCGGCAACCGCGTTTATGCCGACATTGTCATCGAAACCGATTCGGCACTTTCCCTTTTGGAAGCGCACGCGATCGCCGAGCACGTCCACGACCGTGTGGAAGCGCAGTTCCCCGACATCAAGCACTGCACCGTTCACGTCGATCCGGCAAGGCTTCCGGAATAAAAAAAGCGGCGCGCCATTCCCGCATTGCCGCCGAGAATTGAGGACCACCGATGTTTGAAATCATCAAAACCTGTTTTGAAAAGAAAAAAATCGTCAGCGTTTACACCCGAAGCGACCGTCCGGAAATGCACTATGTGGGGTATATTTCCAAATACAACGAGAGCGAGCTGCTGTTGTCGCATATTTCGCGCAACGGCTTATACGATGGCTTCATCCTTCTGCGCACAGAGATGATTTACCGGCTGGAATTTGACGGGCCATACGAAAAAAAGATGGAAACCCTTTATCGCATGAAAGCACAGCGGCATGACGAGTTGATTTTCGACGACGATGAGATTCTTTATCCGCTAATGGAATACTGCATCTGGAAAAATCTTGTTGTGACAATGGAATACGACGACGCGTTCATTGTTTCCGGCATTCCCGAGCGGCAGAATGAGCAGTTTATTTATTTGCGGCTGGTGAGTGATTATGGAGAGGACAACGGTCTGAGCGTGGTTACTAAGGACGAGATTCTGAAATTTCTCTGTGACACGGACAACGAGCAGGATTTGCGCCTGCTCAACACCATGCGGAACAGCCCAGCACGGCGGGAGCAGTAGACAGAAATGCGCGCTTGAAAAGGACAAAAAAAGAAACGACGGTCTTGTAACACAAAAATGCGGGGCTTGCCTTTTCAGCAAACCTCGCATTTTTGTTTTTATGGTCGGGATGACAAGATTCGAACTTGCGGCCTCTGCGTCCCGAACGCAGCGCTCTACCAAACTGAGCCACATCCCGAAAAGCACGAATTAAATTATACCGCGTTTTCGACGATTTGTCAAGTGTTATCCGGAAATTTTTTTATCGCTTTTGTAAGTCTACCAAACAAGAAGCAAAGGAGGGACTGGTATGGAATTCATCGCAGCAGAAGAAATGAAAGACTTATTCAATCCTGGTGTTGTGTCGCACCAGATTCTCAATCCACACAATTCCGCCGGCAGTCGTGTGACGATCGCCGAGTTGCATTTCGATCCCGGTGCAGTCGAGCTGCCCCACACGCACGTCGCTTCCGAGCAAATCTGGTATGCACTGCGGGGCTGCGGTCAGATTTTGTTGGCGGACGGGCAAACACACGCATTTGCGGCAGGCGACGCGGTGCGGTTTGCGGCAGGGGATATACACGGGTTTGAAAATACGGGCGACACCAAGTTTGTATATCTGTCGATTACAAGTCCGCCGATTGATTTTTCATATGCTTATGAAAGAAGTTAAAAGTCAGCACGCAGAAATATTTTTTATACACCTCTTGACTCTGACACCGTGTCGTGCTTTATAATGATTGCAGAAGGAGATGAGGAAATGCCGGAACAAGCAATTTCAGGCAGTGTCATGACCATCAGCGAGGTTTCCAGGGTGTATGCGGTCACGCCGCGTATGCTGCGCTATTATGAGCAGGAGGGTTTGCTACGCAGTTTGCGTAAGGCGGATTATGCGTACCGCGTTTATGATGAAACAGCGGTGCGGCGGCTTGGTCAAATTATCGTGCTGCGCAAGCTGCGAATTCCGCTCAAGAGTATCGCGGTGATTCTCAATGATGCCGCACAGCAGAAAACGCTGGAACTCCTCCGCACCAGCACCGCGGAGCTGGACGGGGAGATTTCGGCGCTGACGGTCATCCGAGATATTCTAGTTTCGCTCACACAGCGTCTTGACGAAAGCGTGCGCCGTAAAATCCGGCTGGATCTGCTCGAGGACACGGATCTGAAAACGCTGACCGGTTCACTCACTCTTTCAAAATCTACATTGAAAGAGGAACGATCGATGGAAAAGCTCAATCAGGCAGAACAGACACTCGGCGGCAAAGGCGAGGCGCGGATTGTATACATCCCGCCCGCGACCGTGGCGGCAAGCCGCTGCGTCGGCACAGAGCCGGAGGGCGCGGCGCGGGCTGCGCTGGACGCGTTCATCCGCGCGGCAAACCTGACGGAGATCAAACCGGATTTCCGCGTATTCGGGTTTAACAATCCCACCCCACAGGAGGGGCAGTCGGTTTACGGCTATGAATTCTGGGTGACAATACCCGACGATGCAGACGTGCCTGCGCCGCTTGAAAAAAAACAATTTTCTGGCGGACAGTATGCCGCACACTGCATTCAGATGGGAAATTTCCACGAGTGGGAGGGCTTTTTCCGCGCCATGGAAACCCACCCGCTTTACGAAATCGACTGGCACGAGCCCTCCGGCATGGGCGGCGCGCTAGAGGAACACCTCAACGCGTTCACATTCTTCAAAGAAAACCTCCCCGACTACACCCAGCTCGACCTGCTCATCCCCGTCAAAAAGAGAATCGCGCAGGGGTAGCGGGTTCATCATCTTACATGAATAACGGGACTGTACAAAGCTGTGCAGTCCCGTTCATACTAAAAAAAGTATAAACTCTTTTATGAGTCCATGTATGGAAGCGCAAAGCAGCAACTAAACACAAATTGACAAAGTAAATCAAAGTATTTATCATAAACAATGGGTTGCCAAAGGGTACTTGTACCCTTTGGCAGGAGGGTGTCGACGCTGCCGTGCGCGGCGGCACTGGCAGCGCCCTCTGACTAGCGTTCATCTACAGTTCGGTTTTTTGCATTAACTGCTGATTCCCTCGAGTGCTTTTGCCAGCGCTTTACCGAACAGCTCGCCGGTGTATTTGACCTCGTCAATGGAATTGCCGTGGCTGCCGACTTCCACGAGAAGTGAGCCGGTGGTGAGATCCTGATTATAGAAGCGATAATCAAACAGCACCGGTCGGGTTAAGCCCGGATAGGTGGTTTCCGTGGTGGACTGCAGCAGGGAAGCAAAGCGGAAGTTTTTCAGATAATTGGGCATATTCATTGTGCCGTCGTCGCAGCAGGAAATGATCATCAGCTGTGCGGCGCGTTTGCCGTCGATGACCTGAATGGGCGCTAAGCGCGTGCCGTCGGATTGCTCGATGGCGTCGCGGTGAACATCCAGCACGACCTTGATCGAGGGGTATTTCTTGAGAATCGCCTGAACAGTTTCGCGGCTTGACTGGTAGGAGCCGTTGTAGCTGGGATAATCATGCACCGTGGTGTCATGGACGTAGGCAATTCCCGCAGCGTCAAGCTGTTTGCAGATTTCGTCGCCGACGGCGGTGATGTTCATAGTCACATCGGTGGACTTACAGGTGAAATCCTTGTCGTAAAAATCGCGGGTATACGGCTCAAAGCTTTCTGTGGTGTGGGTATGGTAAATCAGAACCTGCGGCTCTTTGCTGTTGGCTTCGATGGTGAAAGCGGGGAGCTTTTCGCTTTCCGCAAGCAGGTCGGCGTTTGACAGATCCGTGCAGTTGCGCACCTGACCGCCGGCAGCAAGATCGATGAAGCTTGATCCGGTGTAGCGGGCGTAATGCACGTCTTTGATCACGCCGTCGTGATCCTCAAGGTCGGCGGGATAGGGAATCGCGCTGAGGATTTCCTCCGACGGGGTGGCGACGGGAACTTCAAGGCTCGGGGTTTCGGTTTCGTCCGGCGCCATATCGATCGCCCACGGCGAGCCGCTGTATAAGGGCAGTCGCTCGTCAAACTCCGCAGAGGGCGTGTTGACGACGGTGAGCGCGTCGGCGGCTTGGGTGTATAAGTCGAGGATGTCCTGTGCGCTCTGCAAGCGCCGTGCGGCGAATTCATCCCCGCCCATGGCAAGCTCCGCGGACGCGGCGGCTGCGTCTTTGACCGCGGAAAGCGCCCGCTGACCGGTTTCGGAAAACAGCACGGCGGCGGCGGGAACCAGCAGCACCGCCAAAATGACGCACAGCGCGCGCACGGCGGTTTTCTTCAGGTCGTTCATAGGGCAAGTCCTTTCTCAACGCATTCTTAGTCCATCCTATGCGCGGCGGGGGCGTGTTATGCGGACGCGCCCGCGTGTGCTGCGCGTGTCGTGCCGGAAAATTTTACGGAGGATTCTCTACATTATTTCTCCCTTACGTGCATATGATGGGATATTTAAGAGGCACAGGGGGTTGTTTTTATGAAGAAAAACTTGCGGCTTGTCAACGCGGATCATCCGGTGGAGGAGAGCGAGGTGTTTGAGCTGATTCGCGTCGGTCCGGACAAATATATGGAGTGCTGCGCCGGCAGGGCGATGAAAAAGATGCTGACCGCGGCACTGAAAAAAGGCGTGCGCCTGAGCGTGGTGTCGGCATACCGTTCCTTTAAATATCAGGCGGAGCTGTTTGAGCGCAGCATCCGGACGCGGATGGCTGACGGGATGAACGCCGAGGAAGCCGTCTGCGACACCGCGAAATGCCTTGCCGTTGCGGGGGCGAGCGAGCACAACGCGGGGCTTGCCGCGGATCTGATGGGGGAGAAGGACACCGACGTTGACGAACGCTTCGCGCAGACCAAAGAGTTTGACTGGCTGAAAAAAAATGCGCACAAATTCGGCTTTGTCCTGCGCTATCCGGAGGGCGCGGAGGCGGTGACGGGCTATGTCTATGAGCCGTGGCATTTCCGCTATGTTGGGCGGCACGATGCGTGCCGGATGAAAAAAAGCGGAAAATGTCTGGAAGAATACCTGCGAAGCGTTTGACATCGCCGGAAACTTGTGTTATAATGGGAATTACAAACAACGCCGCGAAGGATCTGCGCGCGGCGGGAAGGGTGATAACCATGGAAGAAAAAAAAGTCAGCGAACGGAAATCGTTTTTTACCATCATGGTCGCATTGGTTCTGGTGGTCGCGTCAACCGGTTATTTCGTTTATAAATACATGAGCACCAAGGCATACGAGGAGCGCTGGAAGGACTATGACGAATGCGGCATGGTCTGACTGTTTTCACACGGTAAACGCAACGCAGGGCAGAGAAGCAGCAGCTTTTCTGCCTTTTTGTCGTTCCGGTGAAGCTTAAGAATGATTTAAGAAAAAAATTTGCGCAAACGATTGCTGAAATGAAAAAAACGTGCTATAATACTGTTTGGCGCGAAAAATGTGGAAACAAAGAAAACGAGGAATGACCATGATCTTGTTACATAAGAAAGAAAAGCTTCCCGAAAATCAAAAAGATACGCCCGCAAAAAAAAGCAGAATCCGAACCCGACTCTTCAAAATTATTTGCCTGACGGTGGCGTTTGTCGTTCTGGTCGGTGCGTGCTACACCGGAAAGAGCATCTATGTCCGCAATAAATATGTGACGACGGACTTTGCCACTCTGGATTTAACCGGCATTGATAACCTCATGATTGTCGCGCACCCCGACGACGACATCATCTGGGGCGGCGCGCACCTGATGGAGGGCAGTTACTTGGTCGTCTGCGTCACGGGCGGCACGAGCGAGGTGCGGGCGAAGGAGTTTCTCAAAGCGATGGACCGCACCGGCGACAAAGCGGTGATGCTGGGCTTTCCGGACAAGGTGCTGGGCAAACGCAGCAACTGGAAAAACTGCTCCGATGACATTGAGAAAGATCTGACTGAAATCATGGCGCTCAAGCACTGGAACATGATTGTCACCCACAACCCCGACGGGGAATACGGTCACAACCAGCACATTCTCACCGATCAGCTGGTGACAAAGGCATATAACCAGGTCTGCGCGGACGAGGACAACCTCTGGTATTTCGGAAAGTATTACAGCCCCGCGGCAGAAAAGGATTATGCCGCCACAAACCCGCCGCGTATTACGGATGCGGAGCTTGTGGAAAAAACGGATATTATTGAGGATATTTATACCAGTCAGGGCTTTGTGATGGACAAATTCGGACAGATGCTCCCCTTTGAGAATTGGACGAAATATACCGCGTGAGCGCGAAGGAGTTTACATGGACGTTTCTCAGACAACAAAAAAACAACGTGTGCTGCACCGCAAGGACTGGCTGCTGCTGGGATCGCTTTACGTTTTATTGGCGGTAATCCTGATCTGTCGGCTCCGGTTTGAATACCTGTTCGGCTCGGAAAAGGATTGGTCGCAGCAGCATTTTGCCTTCGCGGAATATTTCCGCGCGCTGTTTTATCAGACACATGACCCGTTCCCGAGCTTTGCGGCGAACATCGGTGGCGGGCAGAATATTTTCAATTTCTCCTATTACGGATTGTATAATCCGGTGGTGCTGATCAGTTATTTACTGCCGTTTGTGCCGATGGTGTATTATATCATCGGCGTGAGCATCGCGCTGATTGCAGTGGGCACGACGCTGGTTTATTACTGGCTGCGGCGAAACGGCTTTACGATGTCGATCTGCTTTTTTGCGGCGGCGCTGTATATGCTGGCAGGGCCGGTGATTTTCCAAAGCCACAGGCAGATTATGTTCGTCAGCTACCTGCCGTTTTTGGTTCTGGCGCTCATCGGCACGGATTTATACGCGGAGAAAAAACGCGCCGGCTTATTGATCACTGGTGTGGCGGGGACGATCCTTGTCAGCTATTTTTACGCGCCGGGCTGTCTTGCCTGCGTCGCGTTGTACGCAGCATACCGGTATCTGGATAAAACGCAGACGCTCTCGCTGCGGGCACTGACAAAAGCGGCTGCGCGGTATTTTCTGCGCCTCGGCGCGGGTGTGATGCTGACGGGCATTCTGATTCTCCCCACCTTTAAAGCCCTGCTCGGCGGAAAAAGCATGGACGCAAACGACGCGTACGGCTTGAAGCTGTCCTCGCTGTTTGACGGAAACGGGCTGATCGACGCGATGTACAGCGCTTACGGAATCGGGTTTACGTTCATCGTCGTGCTGGCGCTGTTCGGCAATCTCTTTGCGGCAAAGCGCGCGCGAACTGCAATTTCGGCGGTGCTGCTGTGCATGATTGCCTGTCCGCTGTTCAGCTTCCTGTTCAACGGGATGCTCTATGCGCGCCCGAAGTCGCTGATCCCGCTGCTGCCCCTGGTGCTGTATATGACGGCGGTGTATCTGCGCCATATCTATGACATCGGGCTGCGCCGCAATCTCGCGTCCGCGGCGACGGGGCTTGCGGTGATGATGGTTTCGCTGACGAGAAGCTATCATCTTTTCAGCAATCTGATCAGCGGTGCGGGCTTTTCGCTGCCGCAGGCGTTTATTCTGGCGCTGACGGACATCTTGGTGACGACGGCGGCAGTGTGCGTGTGTCTGCGGATCAAAAAGCGTATGGCGGTCATTCTGCCGGTGACGGTTATGTGTCTGCTGGCGTGTGTGGTTGTCAATAAAACCGAGGAATACCCCAAGCTGACCGACTGGAACGCATATATGCACAACGGCGCTTCACAGGCGGCGGAGCAGGCGGTCGCAGACAGCGGCGGCTTTGCGCGGATTTCCGATAACGTCAACACGCTGTACAGCGTCAATCAGATTTACACACAGGGCGACTACCGCACCACGCTGTATTCCTCCGTTCACGACGAGGATTATTCCGACCTGTATTACAACCTGATGAACAATGAAATCACATACAACAATTCTGTTTTGCTCAATGCCACGCGCAATCCGCTCTTTAATCTGCTTGCCGGAAACCGCTATCTGCTGACCGATACCGCCCCGCCGATCGGCTACCGCGAAATCGGGCAGTACGGCATCACAAAGCTTTGCGTCAACGACGATGCGATGCCGGTTGGCTTTGTGACGGACAAGCTGCTCAGCGAATCCGCCCTGCGCGCGCTCGATTATCCGGCGAATGCGGAAGCGCTGGTGAAAACCTGCGTGGTAAAAAACGGCGGCGCGGCGACGTTTGAATCCGCGGTGAAAGCGTATCCCGGCACGACTTCCGTTGAAAGCACTCAGAACCTGACTTATGCCGAAAACAACGGCACATGGTCGATTTCCGCCAGTGAAAATGCCGCGATGCAGGTGAAGCTTTCCGAGCCGGTGGCGGGAAAAATCCTGTTTGTCCGCTTTCAGATGCAGTACCGCGAGCCGAGCGATTCCTCATGGATTGAAATCAACGGCATCCGCAACAAGCTTTCCTCCGAAAGCGCACCGTATCCGAACAACAATTACACCTTTGATTTCGCGGTGTCCGCGAACGAACCGTTCGATACATTGAACGTGCTGTTTTCGCAAAGCAGCTTCGTCATCACCGACATCACGCTCCAGACCCTCGATTACGCGGAAATCAGCGGTGTTTCCAAAACGGTGGACGCGTTTGAAATCGACGCGGACAAAACCGCCGGCGACCGCATCGCGGGGAAAATCAATGTGACAAGAAACGGCTATTTTGTCCTTTCCATGCCCTATGATAAGGGCTTTACGCTGAAGGTCAACGGCAAGAAAACGCCCTATGAAATGGTGGACGGTGCGTTCATCGGTTTTCCGGTCACGCCGGGCGAAAAGGACATCGAGCTTACTTATAAAGCCCCGTGGCAGAACGCGGGAATCATAGTGTCGGCGCTGGGTGCTGCGCTGTGTGTCGCATTCAGGCTGACGGAGAAAAAGAAATAGGCATAAAAGCAAGCCCTGCGCGGAGCAAATCCGGCAGGGCTTTGTTGTTTATCAGTCATAAAACAGCTCAGAGCAGTGTCAATCCGTTGCCGAACATCCTACAAGCACAAACCGGAAAGCTATTAGCCTGCAATAAAGCATACGCTCATTTTTCAAATGCTGGATCGAAAACACAAAGCAATAGCCAACTCATAAATCAGTTAAGAAAAACAAAGTATAAACTACAAAACAATGGGTTTCCAAAGGGTACTTGTACCCTTTGGTGAGGGAGTCAAGAGGGGGGCAAAGCCCCCCTCTTGGGGCGGCTTTCTTGCTTTGTCTTACAGCAATCCATCCAGCTCCGTAATCAGATCGTCAAACAGCGCGAGCGCCGCGGTCACGGGGGCGGGGGAGGACAAATCGCAGCCCGCGTTTTTCAGAATCGAAATCGGATCGGTCGAGCAGCCCGCCGAAAGAAAGCCCAGATAGTCCTTCACCGCCGGCTCGCCGCCGGAGAGAATGCGCCGAGAGAGAGCGATTGCCGCAGAATAGCCGGTGGCGTACTGGTAAACATAATAGTTATAATAAAAATGCGGGATGCGCGCCCATTCCATATCGATTTCCGGATCGATGACAACGCCGTCGCCGTAATAGAATTCGTTGAGGGCGCGGTACATCGCGCAAAGGCTGTCGGCGGTGAGAACCTCGCCGCTTTCAACGGCTTCGTTGATTTTTAGCTCAAACTCCGCGAACATCGTCTGGCGGTAGAGCGTGGTGCGAAATTGCTCAAGGAAATAGTTAATGAGATAAGCACGTTCGTCGCGGTCGTCGGTGATTTTGAGCATATGCTCCATGAGCAGGGCTTCGTTGCAGGTCGAGGCGACTTCCGCAACGAAAATCACATAATTCGAATAAACCACTGGCTGGGTGCGGTTGGAAAGATAAGAGTGAATGGCGTGTCCCATCTCGTGCGCAAGGGTGAAAACGCTGTCAATTGTGCCCTTGTAATTCATCAGCACAAAAGGATGCACCCGCGCGCCGGCGGAATACGCCCCGCTCATTTTGTTCGCGTTTTCATAAACGTCCACCCAGCGGTTCGCAAAGCCCTCCCGCAGGATCGCCTGATAGTCCGCGCCGAGGGGCAGAAGCGCGTCGCAGATCAGCTCCGCCGCCCGCTCGTAGGGAATGTGCGTATCCGCCTTTTTCACAATCGGCGTGTAGAGGTCGTACATATGCAGCGCTTCCAGACCGAGCGCCTTTTTGCGCAGGGCGGCATAGCGGTGCAGCGCGTCGATGTTCTGATGCACCGCGTCAATCAGGCTGCGATACACATTGTCGGGAACATCCGTGCCGTCGAGCGCGGCGTCAAGGGTGGAAGCATATTTCCGCGCCTTTGCCGAAAAGACAAGCTGCTTGACCTGCGACGAAAGCAGCGCCGCTGCGGTGTTGCGGAAATTCTCGTAAGTGCCGTAAACCGAACCGAATGCTGCGATACGGATTGCGCGGTCGGTGCTTTGCATCAGGGGAATAAAGCTTGCATGGGTGACGGGAACCGCTTCGCCGTCCTTGCTGGTGATGGCAGGGAATTCCAGATCCGCGTCGTTGAACATGGAGTAGATTTCCTCCGGCGCGCCGCGCACCTCGCCCGCCAGTGCGAGCAGAGCTTCCTGTTCCTCCGGTAAAACGTGTTCCTTGCGGCGCATGATGCGGTCGATCGCTGTGCGGTATAATTCCAGAGCGGGCGTTTGCGCATAAAACGCCGCCAATTGTTCGTCCGATAGGGCAATCATCTCCGGAAGCTGGTAAGCCGACGCGTTCTGGATATCCACAAAAAACGCGGAAAGCTTGCCCTTCATTTCCTGATACGCCGCAACCTTAGTGTCCTCGTCCGCGCGGCGGTGGGCATAGTTTGCCAGCCGGTCGATGAGCACCGACAGCTCGTCGTCAAGCGAAAACATCGCCAGCAGCGCGTCCGCAGACTGCGCGAGCGTTCCCTTAAGCGCGGAAATTTTTGCGGGGTAGGTTTTCGCCAGCTCAAAATCCGCATACCAAAGCGCGTCGCTTGCATACAGATCCTCGATTGCCCATTGATACTGCGCGTCCATTTCATCGCGCGCGGGAATGCCTTGTGCCATATATGACTCCGTTCCGCCCGTCGGGCATAATATTTTTAGCATAAACAAAAACTGCGGAGCTATACGCCCCACAGTTCTATTTTACAACAAAATTTCCCGTTCGTCAAGCCGTTTATTGCGCCGCGACAAGGGATTTTACCGCGTCGTAAATCCGCTTGGCAGTGACGGGGGTGTTCATGGTATAAAGATGAATGCCCGCCACGCCCTGCGAAACCAGATCGGCGATCTGATCCACCGCATAAGCGATGCCCGCGTCGCGGAGGGCTTCGGGGTTGTTCTCGTACCTGGTCATCATGGTCAGGAATTTGCGCGGCATATTCACACCGCTGAGGGTGAGCATCCGGCTGATCTGATTGCGGTTGACGACCGGCATGATGCCCGCCTGAATGGGAACGTTAATCCCCGCGCACTGCGCGCGCTCCGCGAAGCCGTAGAACGCGTCGTTGTCGAAAAACAGCTGTGTGATGAGCTGGTTTGCACCCGCGTCCACCTTTTGTTTTAAGTAACGGATGTCCTCGACGATGCTTGCCGACTCCGGATGCCCCTCGGGGTAGCACGCCGCGACGATGTTAAACCCGCCGCGCTCCTTGATAAAGCGCACAGCCTCGTCCGCATGGGCGAATTCGCCGCCGTAGCGGTTTTCCTCGGTCAGATCGCCGCGCAGGGCTAAGATGTTTTCAATCCCGCGCGCGGAAAGGCTGTCAAGGAGTTCGCCCGCCTGCGCCTTTGTCAGCCCCGCGCAGGGCAGATGCGCGACGCTCTCGATGCCGTAGACGTTTTTCACATCCGCGGCGATGTCCACGGTGGAATACTTGTCCTTTGCCCCGCCCGCGCCGTAGGTCACGCTGATGAAGTCCGGCGAAAGCCCGCGCAGCGCGTCGAGCATTTCATAGACCGTCGCGATGGGCGCGGTGCGTTTCGGGGGAAAGATTTCAAAGGAAAAAACAGTTTTTTCAGAAAATAAAGAAGTGGTATTCATATTAAATTAAGTCATCCTTTGTGTGGTTTAGGAGGGTTGAAGTCAGGGAAGCGCGGAGCTGTTCGGCGGCGGCGACAAGGTTTTGCAGACTTGGCAGGGTTTCTGTTTCGCCGCGTGTCTTTAAGCCGCAGTCGGGGTTGACCCAAAGCTTTTCGGCGGGGATTTTGGCAAGCATTTTAGTAAGTGCCGCGGTGATTTCATCCGTTGTCGGTATGCGCGGGGAGTGAATGTCGTACACGCCCGGCCCTACTTCGGTGCGGAAGTTGCTCTCCGCCAGAACGTCTAAAATCGTCAGATCCGAGCGCGACGCCTCAAAGGTGATCACGTCTGCGTCCATGTCGTCGATGTCACGGATGATGTCTGCGAATTCGCTGTAGCACATATGCGTGTGAATCTGCGTTTCGGGCTTCACACCGCTGTGGACGAGCCGGAATGCGGGGATCGCCCAGTCAAGGTAGGCGCTGTGCCATTCGCTGCGGCGCAGGGGGAGCTTTTCGCGCAGGGCGGCTTCGTCCACCTGAATGATGCGGATGCCGCTCGCCTCAAGGTCAAGCACCTCGTCGCGGATGGCGAGCGCAATCTGCACCGCCGAAGTTTCCGGCGAAACATCCTCACGCGGGAACGACCAGTTGAGGATGGTAACAGGACCCGTGAGCATTCCTTTGACGGGCTTTTTCGTCAGGCTCTGCGCAAAAACGGCATAATCCACCGTCATCGGGCGGCTTCTGGAAACATCGCCCCAGATAACCGGTGGCTTCACGCAGCGCGTGCCGTAGGACTGCACCCACGCCGCTTCCGTAAACAGGAAGCCGTTTAGATTTTCACCGAAGTATTCCACCATGTCGTTGCGTTCGAACTCGCCGTGAACAAGCACATCCAGTCCGATATCCTCCTGCAGCTTGACGCAGTCGGCAATGCGGGCGCGGTTGAACGCGGTGTATGTTTCCCGGGAAATAATCCCCTTGCGGAATGCAGCGCGGTTTGCGCGCACCTCTGCGGTCTGGGGGAACGAGCCGATGGTTGTGGTCGGAAGCAGCGGCAGTCTGAACGCTGCTTTCTGAAGTGTTTCCCGCACGCCGAATGCCGGTGTGCGCACAAAATCTGCGTCGGTCAGCACGTTTACCCGTGCGCGCACCGCCTCGTCGGACGCTTCTCGCGTGCCGGTAAAGAGCGCTTCGTTTTCGGTAAGCAAATCCTCTTTGGTATAATCGGGGGACTGTGCCAGCGTTTTCAGCGCGGCAAGCTCCCCGAGCTTTTCATACGCAAAGGCAAGGTGGGCTTTTTTATCATACCCGAGTTTCGGTTCGTTGTCAAGCGTGTACGGCACGTGTAAAAGCGAACAGGAGGTGGAAATCACCGCATCAGGTGCAACGGCGCGAAGTTCCACAAGCAGAGAAAGGGTCTTGGCGTAACGGTTCTTCCAGATGTTTTTACCGTTGACCACACCCGCAAATAAGGTTTTTCCGGCAGGGAAACCGTGGGCTTTCAGTAAGTCGAGGGAAGCCGTTCCCTCGACAAAGTCAAGCCCGATGCCGTCAAAATCAAGGGCGGTGAGGTCGGTGTAAATATCCCGCACATCGCCGAAGCTTGTGCGCAGCAGAACGTTCACGCTGCCCTTTGCGGCGAGGATTCCGCGGTAGAGTGTCAGAAAGAGTGCTTTGTCCGCGTCGGTCAGATCCATAACAAGACTTTGCTCGTCAAACGCCACCCATTCCGTTCCAAGCGCTGAAAAGCGCGCAAGCAGGTCTTGATACGCGTCAATGAGCGCCGGAACATACGCTTCGGCTGGCTTTGTGCCGGTCGTGCGCGCAAGTTTGATAAAGGTAAAAGCACCTGTCACGGTCGGCACGGTTTCAAAACCGAGCGCTTTTGCTTCGCTGTATTCCGCAAAGGGCTTTGTGCCGGAAAGACGCAGCTGCGTGGTGTCCTCCAGCTCCGGAACCATATAGTGGTAATTGGTGTTAAACCACTTTTTCATCGACAGTGCTTTCACATCGCCTTGTTTGCCTTGATAGCCACGCGCCATGGCGAAATATTCGTCTGCCGGTGCAAGCCCCAGCGTCTTGTAACGTGCGGGCTGCGCACCCAAGAGTACAATGGTGTCAAGAATGCCGTCGTAATAGGAAAAATCGTTTGTCGGGATAAAATCAATCCCCGCTGCGGAAAGCGTTTCCCAGTTGGATTTTCGCAGTGCGGCGGCGGTCTGCGCAAGTGCATCAATAATGCATTCGCCGCGGAAATAACGCTCCGACGCGAATTTTAATTCCCTGTGTGCGCCCACACGCGGGAAGCCGGATACCGATGTTTTCATAAAAAGCCCTCACTTAATTTGTTTGATATTCCGATTATAGCATAGCATTGTTCCATAATCAAATACCAATTAACTATCGTCATCTATAGATAAAAACTATAACAAGTGCCGACATATGAGAACGATAACATTCGACAGAATATACAATATAATCAAATTATTTAGAGCGAATCATATCAAGTTTGTAAAAAAAGACGAAATTTTTCGCAGATTTAGATAAAATTAAGAAACTGGATTTTACTTCGCCTTGATTCAAGCTTGACAAAAATAGTTTGGTGTGCTATAGTGGGAAAAGCTTTGAATAAAACTTTGTCGATAAATGAGGTATTCAGGTGGGAATCAGCGTTGTGCTTCTTGCTTTTCGGGAAGAAGAAAACTTAAAAATGCTGCTGCCGCAGATCCGTGAGCACGTTGCGCAATGCGGGGAGGAGTTTGAGATCCTCGTCATTGACACGGCAAAACCCACGGATAACACGCGTGCGGTCTGCAAACAGCTCGGTGCGACCTATATCAATCAGGAAGAACCTGCCTTTGCGGGCGCGTTCCGTACCGGTATCCGGTATGCGGCAATGGACAAATTCCTGATTCTCGACAGCGACGGAAGCCATCCGCCGGAGAAGATTCCCGAGATTTACAGAATGTTTGTGAACGAGCGGAAAGACGTTGTGATCGGTTCGCGCTATTGCAAGGGCGGAACGACCGACGACGCGAAGTCCTCGCAGCTGATGTCTGCTGTGTTGAACACGGCGTTTCGCGTGTGTCTGGGTCTGCGGGCAAAGGATCTGTCGACAGATTACCGGATGTATCACACCGCACAGCTGAAAAAAGTTCATTTAAAATGCCGCAATTATGATGTGCTCGAGGAAGTTCTCCTCAAGCTTCAGATGGAAAAAGGCAAGAAGCTTAACATCGGCGAAGTGCCGATCAGCTTCAGCCGGCGCGTTTTCGGCGAGTCAAAGCGCCGCCTGCTGCCGTTCATCCTCAGCTATATGAAAACGCTCGTGACGCTGACCGGTATGCGGATTTTCCGAAGGAAATAGCCGATGATACGACGCTTGCTGGAAACGCTTCCGGAGAAAATTCCGAATTACCATCTGCTGCGCAACATTTTTCTTTACGGCTTGTTCGGCGGCGCCGCTGCGCTGCTGGATATGGGTGTCTGCTCTTTGCTGCTGCACACGGGCGCTGTTGAGGCGCTTGAGGTTGCGAGCTTGGCGGGCAATGTCTGCGGCTTTTTCTTTACATTCTTCACCAACACATTCCTTAATTTCAAAAAAACAGATGCGATCTTAAAGCGTTTTGCGTCCTACGGGCTGGTGTGCCTGTTCGGCATGGGCATCAGCACGCTGTTTATTTTGTTGTTCAAGCAATTCATTGATAATCAATATGTCGTGAAATTCATCGTGCTGGTACTTGTTTCGGCAATCCAGTTTGTTCTTAATAAGCGAATTACCTACAGAAAAGCCTAGAGAAGGGAATTTCGAGTATGAAAATCACCGCTTTGATCATGGCGGGCGGCAGGGGAGAGCGCTTCTGGCCAAAGAGCCGGCGTTCGATGCCAAAGCAGTTTCTGTGCCTGTCAGACAACGGAAAAACCATGATCCAGCTCACGGTCGCCCGCATCAAATCCATCGTGGCGTATGAGGACATTTTCATCGTCACCAATCAGGAATACTACGACCTCGCCGTGGAGCAGCTTCCGGAAATTCCCCGGGAGAACATCCTCTGCGAGCCTTTTGCGCGCAATACCGCGCCCTGCGTGGGGCTCGGCGCGATGCACATCAAGAAGAAATACGGCGACGCGCTGATGATCACGCTGCCGTCGGATCATCTGATCAAATACCAGACCATGTTCCTCAACGTTTTAACCGACGCGTGCGGCGTGGCGGAAAAGGATCAGAACCTCGCGACGGTGGGCATTCCGCCGACGTATCCGGAGATCAGCTACGGCTATGTGAAATTCAATCCCAACAAGAGCTTCCTGCGCCAGAACCGCGCGTTTGAGGTGGAACGCTTTGAGGAGAAGCCCACGCTGCGCAAGGCGAAGGAGTATCTCTCCAACGAGCTTTACTTATGGAACAGCGGTATGTTTGTGTGGAAGGCGTCCTCAATTCTGAGCAAGATCGAGGAGTATCTGCCGGCGATTTACACGGGGCTTACCGCCATCGGGGACGCGATCGGCACGGAGAATTATCAGAACGTCATGGGCGCGGAATTTACGAAAATGCCGTCTGAGTCCATTGATTATGGTGTTCTGGAAAAAACAAAGAACATCTACATCATCCCCGGCGCGTTCGGCTGGGACGACGTCGGTTCGTGGCTGTCGGTGGAGCGCATCCGCAAGAGCAACGAATTTGGCAACGTGGTGACGGGCAACGTCATTACGGTGAATACGAAAAATTCCATCATCGAGTGCAACAGCCGGCTGATCGCAACGGTGGGCATCGAGGATCTGGTTATTGTGGATACCAACGACGCGACGCTCATCTGTGCAAAGGACAGCACGGCAGATATTAAAAAGGTGCTTGAAAACCTGAAGATCTGCAACCGCGACGAGTATATTTAAGGCAAATAAGAGAGGATTACCTACATGAAAAAAGCATTGATCACCGGCATCACCGGACAGGATGGTTCTTATCTGGCTGAGCTGCTGCTCGAAAAGGGCTATGAGGTCTACGGCATTATGCGCCGGAAAAGCGTCGTGGATTACGGCAATGTGGAACACATCAAGGACAGGCTGCATTTCATTTATGCCGATATGACGGATCTGGTGTCGCTGATTACGGCGATGCGCATTTCTCAGGCGGATGAGGTCTATAACCTCGCCGCGCAGTCCTTTGTCGCGACGAGCTGGGACACGCCGGTAGGCACGGCGGAAATCGACGGCATCGGTGTCACCAATCTGCTTGAAGCAATCCGCACCGTCAAGCCGGACGCGCGCTTTTATCAGGCGTCCACGAGCGAAATGTTCGGGCTTGTTCAGGAAATCCCGCAGCGGGAAACCACACCGTTCTATCCGCGCTCGCCCTATGGCGTAGCGAAGCTGTACGGTCACTGGATCACGAAGAATTACCGCGAAAGCTATGATCTGTTCGCCTGCTCCGGTATTCTGTTCAATCACGAATCCGAGCGCAGGGGACTGGAATTTGTCACAAGAAAAATCACCGATGCCGCAGCGCGCATTAAGCTGGGCGTTCAGGAATACGTCGAACTCGGCAACATGGACGCTAAGCGCGACTGGGGACATTCCGCGGACTACGTCAATGCCATGTGGCTGATGCTCCAGCAGGAAACGCCCGACGATTACGTCATCGCCACCGGCGAAACACGCACGGTGCGGGAATTTGTGGAGCTCGCGTTCGCGGCTGCCGGCATCACGGTGACATGGAGCGGCACGGGTGTGGACGAAATCGGCACAGACGCCGCGACGGGTAAGGTTGTCGTGAAAATCAGCAAGCAGTTTTTCCGTCCGGCGGAGGTTGAGCTGCTGCTCGGCTGTCCGGAAAAGGCAGAAAAGGCACTCGGCTGGCAGCGCAGCGTAAGCTTTGCGGAGCTGGTGAGCAGAATGGTGCGGCATGACCTCGCGCGCGTGGAAAAAGAACTGAAAATCGGGAAACTGGACGCATGAAAACCGCACTGATGATCGGCGGTGCCGGCTTTGTCGGCGCATATCTTGCCGAAGCAATCGAACAGGCTGGGCTTGCGCGTCCGGTTGTCACAAAGCTTGCGGGCGAAACGCTGCGCATCCCGTGCGAATGCCATGATCTGGACATTCTCGACGAGGACGCGGTCAAAACGCTGCTTTGTGCGGTGAAGCCGGACTATATTTTTCATCTGGCGGCGCAGAGCTCGGTGAGCCTTTCTTGGAAAAAGCCCGCCATGACCGCGGACGTGAACATCCGCGGAACGATTCACGTACTCGAAGCGGTGCGGGAATGCTGCCCGCAGGCGCGGCTGCTGCTCATCGGTTCGGGAGAGGAATACGGCGTACCAATGCAGGCAGGCGTTCCCCTGCGGGAGGACAACCCCGTGCGACCGGAGAATTGCTATGCCGTGACAAAAGTCGCGCAGGAGCTGTTCGGTGCGGTTTATACAAAAGCCTATGGGCTTGACATCGTGACGGTGCGGGCGTTCAACCACATCGGTCCGAACCAGACGGCGGCGTTTGTCACCGCTGATTTCGCGAGCCGTATCGCGCAGATCGAAGCCGGTCTTGCCGAAGCGCGGCTGACGGTGGGGAACCTTGACGCGGTGCGGGATTTCACCGACGTGCGCGACATTGTGCGGGCATATGTCCGGCTGGCGCAGGCGGGGAAAAGCGGCGAGATTTATAACGTCGGCTCGGGGCGCGGCGTTGCGGTTAGAGAACTGCTTGAAACATTCCTGACCATGACCGTGCAGAACATCGAGGTCGTCACCGATCCGGAAAAGCTCCGCGCGTTGGATGTGCCGTTCCTTGTGGCGGATACGGAAAAGATAACCCGCGACACGGGCTGGACGGCGGAGATTCCGCTTGCCGCCACGCTGCGCGACACGCTTGACTTCTGGCGCAGGCAGTACGCCGCACAACCATGAGGGGAGAATTCGCAGGCATATGGGAGGAAAGGAAGCGCACGGCGCGTCTGTCGGGAAATATACCGCAAGGCTTAGGCAATTCGGCGCGAAGTTTGGATACACGGCTGAGAACCAATCCGTAACAAAAGTGGAATGGGCGTTCGGCGGCTTGATGCTGCTGGCGTGTTTTTTGCTGTTCCATTATTCGGACATGGATTCGATTGTGTACAACTCTTACGTATTCGTGAAATCCGTTCAGCACGGCGAGTTTTTTCAGTTTTATGAAAACAGCATTACTTATGTAAAAACCGACTGGTCGGCAAATTACGACATCCCGATTTACATTGTGTTCGGGCTGTGGAATCTGCCGGTGTTTGTGTTATATGATCTGGCGGGCATTGATTTTACACGGAATATCTTCAGCATCTATTGGACACAGCTGCTGATCATGCTGTTTCTGGTGCTGTCCGCGGTGGTGCTGTATAAAATCTGCCGGCAGGCGGGTGTGTCGGCGGCGCGCGGTAAATTCGCCGCGTTCCTGTTTGTCACGTCCTTTTTCACCATCATCTCGACGACGATTGTTTCGAACTGTGACATTCTGCCGCTCTTTCTGATGCTGCTGGGAATTCTCAATCTCATGCGCGGGCGGCGCAAGGCTTTTGTGATCTGTTTTCTGATTGCGATCCCGATGAAGCTGTTTGCGCTGATGGCGTTCCTGCCGCTGGTGCTGCTGTTTGAAAAGCGCGTGCCGCGGATTGTGCTGTATCTCGCGTCGGGCATGAGCTTACAGGTTGTGTGCAAGCTGCTTTATCATTCGAGCAACGCGTATCGGTTCGCAACCGGCTCGAATATGCGCTCAACGATTGAAAATATGTGCAATACCACGCTTGACCTCGGCGCGTCGTCTGTTTCGATGTTTATCGGGGCATATTGCCTGATCTGTGTGTTTGCGTACTGCCGAAAATTCCGCTCAAAGGCGGAGGAATACAAGCTTTATATGTATATCCCGCTGCTGGTGTTTTCGTCGATGGTCTGCTTCACGTGGATTTCCACCTATTGGGTGGTCATGATTGCGCCCTTTGCGGCGGCTTCGATTGTAATGAATCCGAAGTTCCTGAAGCTGAATTTATTTTTAGAAATCGGCTATTCGGTGGTCTATCTTTATATGCGCGCGATCGCATATTCGTTCACCCTGCTGCAGGGCGACTCGTCCCATACGCTGCTGGGGAAGCTTTTTCCGGTGCATGACGGCGAAACACACAAGTTCTCCGGCATCGCGGATCTGTTTGATTATGTGTCGGACGCGAATGACTACCTGAGCATCGCGGTTGCGGTGTTTGTGGTCTGCTTGTTTGCGCAGATTGTTTTGTGCTTTCCCAGAAATACCGAGGAAATCGGCAACACGGAGCAGATTGGCTTTTCCGTTTTATGGGCGCGGTTCGTTGCAAATCTCCTTCCGGTGCTGATCATTGTGTATTCCTTTGCGAAAATCATCCCCGCGCCGCTGTTTTCGACGCTTGAACCGGAAGGCGCAACGAGCAACGCTGTAGCGCTCGACTACAACCTGCTCAGCGCAAAGACGGTGATTTCACAGACGCTGATTTTTGACCGCGACCGCACGCTTGAGGATATGACGCTGGTTTTTGAAAACAAAGCCGGCGACCGGAAAAACATGGCGACCCTCACCGTTTCCATTGCGGACGATGCGGGCAGCGTCATTTTTTCAAAAGACTACGGCACCAGCATCATTCCGGACGGAGAGAAGTTCGTGGTTGACTTACACGGCGTTTCGGTCAAGGCGGGAAAAACCTATACGGTGTCTTTTGCCGGAAAGCCGGATCAGTTCAACGATCCGATCTACGTCTGCGTGACGAAGGATTTCGCCGAAAAGGATATGCCGGTTCTCATCAACGGGTATCCGCGCGATTATAATTTGTATATGGAAATCCGATAGCGCCGGTGTCCCTGCCGCATGAAAGCAGCGGCGGGGATTTTTTTGCTTGACGCGGGCGGCGCGGTATGGTAAACTTATGGTAGCACTGCCGCGTCTGGCGGCATTTTTGGGAGGAAACTATGAGAATCCTGTTCATCGGCGATGTGGTGGGAAAAGAAGGCTGCGACTTTCTTTCCACGCATTTGTACGGCATCAAAAAAGAGTACGGCATTGATTTTACGATTGTCAACGGCGAAAATTCCGCTGCCGGAAACGGCATCACGAAATTTTCAGCCGAGCTGCTGTCGAGTCTGGGTGCGGACGTCATCACCACCGGCAACCACGCCTTCAAACGGCGCGAAAGCACGGAGATGTATGACACGATGCCCAATCTGCTGCGTCCGGACAATTATCCCGCAGGCGTGATCGGGCACGGATGGGATGTGTTTGAAGCGTTTCCGGCGCGCATTGCGGTGGTCAATCTCATGGGCGTGGTTTATATGGAGCCGCTTGACAACCCGTTTGACGCCGCCGACCGCATTCTTGCGCAAATCGACACGCCCAATATTTTCGTGGATTTCCATGCCGAAGCCACCGCGGAAAAGAAAGCGCTCGGGCATTACCTCGCCGGACGCGTCACCGCCGTCATCGGCACGCACACCCATGTCCAGACCGCAGACGAGGGGATTCTCGCCGGACACACCGCCTACCTGACCGATGCCGGCATGACCGGACCGGAGGACTCCGTTTTAGGCGTTGACAAAAAAGCCGCGATTGAAAAACAGCGCAAGCATTACCCCGTGCGCTTCACGGAGAGCAAATCGCCGTGCTTTCTCAACGGCGTTGTGATCGACTTCGATGAAAAACTGGGCATTGCAACCAAAATTCAGCGGATTATTAAGCGATAATGCACAAATTATGTGAAAAGTCTTGATTTTTTTGGTGTGAAATAGTATAATGGAAGCATCATGGATACAGATCAATTTTTCAAAGCGCATTTGTCAGAGCAGTGGTCAAGAAAGGAAGGTCTTTCAATGGAAGTATTAAAGGTTTCATCCAAGTCCGTTCCCAACTCCGTAGCGGGCGCAATCGCGGGCGTGATCCGCGACAGCGGCGAGGTTGAGGTGCAGGCGGTCGGTGCGGGCGCCGCGAACCAGGCAATCAAAGCCATCGCCATCGCACGCGGCTACTTAGCCCCCATCGGCGTGGATCTGGTTTGCATTCCGGCATTCGCGAATGTCGTCATCGACGGCGAGGAGCGAACCGCCATCAAACTCATCTGTCAAAAACGATAACAAAACCCGGCGGCGCTTGCCGTCGTTTTTTGTTTGAATTATTACAATTTGGATTTTTTTCGATTTTGTATTGACTATGGTTTTCCCCTCGGGTATAATAAAATTGTGTAGAATGAGCGGCGGACGAAAAAGAGATTGCCGCTTATCAGAACTAAAAAGATAAACAAAAGAGGGGAATTCCTTTGCTTCAGATCTCGGATTTATTCTTTGTGTACCTGTTTCTGCCGATTTGCCTGGTGCTGTATTACGCACTGCGCAAGCCGGTGTACCGAAACGCGGTGCTCATTGTTTTTTCGCTGATATTTTACGCCTGGGGTGATACCTACTGGGCGCTCTTTCTGCTGCCCGCCTGCGCGGCGGTCAACTTTGTCACGGGTCGCCTTCTGGGGAAATACAAAGAAGGTGCGGCGGCAAAGCTGACGCTTGCGTTTGCGGTCATTTTTAATATCGGCATGCTGCTGGTCTATAAGTATACCGGCTTTTTCATCGAAAACCTCAACACTGTTACGGGCGCTGACCTCACCGTGCCGGAAATGGCAATGCCACTCGGGATCAGCTTTTTCTCGTTCTCGGCGATTTCATACAATCTGGATTGCTTCTGGGATAAAATCAAGCCGGAGCGCAATTATTTCAACTTCCTGATGTATCTGTCGCTGTTTGCGAAAATCATCGCCGGACCGATCGTGCGCTACGAACACATCCAAAGCGAAATCAGCGTGCGCCGCGCTTCTGTGGAAGACATCAGCACCGGTATTACCCGCATCGTACGCGGGCTTGCCAAAAAGCTCATCATTGCCGACGGGCTGAATTCCGTGGTCAAAACCTGCTTCGGCACTGCGTCGGAGGGCTATTCCGGCATCTCCCATCTCTCGGTGACGGGAACGCTGTTCGGCTGCATCATGGTGTCGCTGTGGTATTATTTCGATTTCTCGGGCTATTCGGACATCGCCATCGGCATCGGGCGGCTGTTCGGATTCCATTTTAAAGAAAACTTCCTGTTTCCGTTCATCAGCCGCAACATCACCGAATTCTGGCAGCGCTGGCATATTTCGCTGGGAACGTTCTTCCGCGACTATCTGCTCTATGTGCCGCTGTTCGGCAAGCGCCTGCCGTATGTGAGTCTGTTCATTGTGTGGTTCTCCACCGGACTGTGGCACGGTGCAAGCTGGAACTACATATGCTGGGGGCTGTACTACGGGCTGTTCATTCTGCTGGAAATCAAAATCGGCAAGAAGCGGATGAAAAAAATCCCCGCCGTACTCACGCATATTTACAGCAAGGCTGTGATTTTCATCGGCTTCGGTATCTTCTATTTTGAAAGTATGCCAAAGCTCGGCACATTTTTCAAATCCCTCGTCGGACTCAACGGAAACGGATTTGTGGACGACATTTCAAGAACCAGCTTTTTAAACAACATTTACCTCGTTCTGGCGGCGGTCATCCTGTCGCTGCCGATCGGCGAGCTGGTGAAAAAAATCGCCGGCGAGAACCGTGCGCGCATGACCGCGGTCAGAACCGCCGGAATTGCCTTCAACGCGATTTTGCTGGTTGCGGCAAGCCTGATGATGGTAAGCTCCACCAGCGCACCGTTCCTCTACGCAAGATTTTAACCGGCGTTTCGTCAACATACAAACAGAGAAAGATTGGAGAAAGCAATGAGCGGCGGAAAGGATTTCAAAAGCAGAAACTATCAATCCCGCTGGGTTGACAAAGCGCCAGGACAGAACGATTACCGCCCGCGCTGGGAAGAGGAAAATCCAGCCAAGGGAAAGAAAAAGCCATCGGCAACCATCGAGGAGAACACCGAGCCGAAGCCGGCTGCGCAGCCGCAGCTATACCCCATGCGCACAAAGCCGGTTCCCGCTGCAAAAAAACCGGCGGAGACACTGGTTGTGCCTGCCGCGGAGGAGATTGCTCCCAAGACAGCGCCGGCTGCTGTGTGCGAAACACCGGTTGTTGCCGAAAAGCCCGACGTTGCGGAAACGATCTATGCGTACGAACCCGTCAGCGCGGCGCACATTGAAGATTTGCGGGATCGCGACGATGAGGAATTGTCCGCCGATCCCGACGAGGCGGACTCTGACAAGCAGACGCTGGTCGAGGTCAGTCTGCGTCTACCCAAAAAGCCGGCGGAAAAGAAAATCAAGAAAGTTAAAACAATCCCTGTCCGCAAGCAAGAAGCCGCGCCGGCGGCTGAACCTGCCGCTGAGATTGACGCGCAGGAGCGTCTTGCGCTGGCAAATATCGCCGTGGTCGGAACCATCGCGGCGGCAGCAATCGTGCTGATGCTCTGTATGCAGCGCTCACACGGCTTTGCGCAGAGCGAAAACCGCGATCTGGCGACGTTCCCGAAGCTGAGTGTGTCAGCGCTTGCATCGGGTGATTTCACAAACGGCTTGTCGAAGTATTTCGCCGACACCGTGCCCGAACGCGAGTCGTTGAAAAAAGCGGGGAATTCCCTGACGGAGCTGTTCGGCATCAGCGGCGGCGCAAAAATCAACGGACCGACCGGCGTTGTCGAGCATGACAAGTTCGACCGGCAGGATGAGATTACTTCCGCGACCATTTACACCGGAACGCCGAAGCCGACGCAGAAGGATCCGGATCAAACCAAGCCGGCTGATACCGATCCGACGAGCAGCGAGACCACAACCTCCGACACAACCTCAAAAACCACTCCGGCAACCACGCTCGACGTCGGCGGAAACGATGAGGGCAAGCTGGAAAACGGCATCATGATCGTGGGCAGCGGCGCACAGGTCCGTGCGCTGGAGATGTACGGCGGAAGCTTTGACAAGGGCAAGATGTATGCCGGCTATGTCAACAAATACAAGGAACAGCTTGGACAGTATGTCAATGTCTTTAATATGTGCGTGCCGACCGCGATGGCGTATTATCTGCCGGAGAAGTACCGCGACAGCTACGGCAACGAGCTGGACAACATCAACAACATCCGTAGCTATCTGAAAAATGTCGTGGATGTTGATGCGTATGACGCGCTTTTACCGCATACCGAAGAAGCCATCTATTCCCGCACCGACCACCACTGGCAGCCGACTGGCGCGTATTACGCCGCACAGGAATTCGCAAAGACGGCACAGGTGGATTTTCCGGATTTATCGACCTATGAAAAGGTTGTCGAGCATGACTTTGTGGGAACGCTTTACGGCTTCAGCGGCAGCGCGGAGCTGAAGGACAATCCGGAGGACTTTGTTTACTACAAGCCCGACAACGAGTATAAGACCTATTATTACGACCAGAATTTCAAGAACAAATACAGCAGTTATCTGTTCTTTAAAGCCGCGCAGAAAATCAATCTCTACAGCTCCTTCCTTGGCAGCGACGAGAAAATCGCGGAGATCGACACCGACTGCACCAACGGCCGCGTACTGGTGATCTTCAAGGACAGCTTCGGCAACGCCCTCGTGCCGTTTTTGACGCATTCCTTCTCAAAAATCTATGTCTGCGACTTCCGTTATTTTAAAGTCAACGCAATTGATTTCTGCCAGAATGTCGGCGCAACCGACGTGCTGTTTGCGATGTGTATGTTCTCGAACACCAGCGACAAGGCAAACCACATCGAAAACAACCGCGTGCAGTAAGAAAGGAAGCGAGCGAATGGACGTGCTGACTTATCCCTTTGACAGCCTGGAGCTGATGAAAAAGCGCCGCGCGATCAAACGTCGCCTGCTTGCCGAAAACCCGCCGCAGACGACAAAGCGCATCGCCGTTCTGGGTGGCTCGACGACCAATGACATCGCCGCGATGTTGGAGCTGTTTTTACTCGACAACGGCATCGGCGCGCAGTTCTGGCAGTCGGAATACGCCCGCTACTGGCAGGACGCAATGTTCGGCAATGAGGAGCTGGATGCCTTCCGCCCGGACATCATCTATATCCACACCAGCTTGCGCAATCTCGGCGCACAGCTCAATGTCCGCATGACCGCGGAGGAGGTTGACGCGCTGCTCGAGGAACGCTTCAGCCATTTTCGCGAAATGTGGGAGAAGCTTTCCGCGCAGTTCGGCTGCGTCATCATCCAGAATAATTTTGAGCTGCCGTTTTACCGGCTGCTGGGCAATTTTGAAGCGACCGACCCGCGCGGCACGGTGAACTTCCTCACGCGGCTCAACCAGAAGTTCTATGAATACGCACAGGCACACACGGGCTTTTATATTCAGGATCTCAATTATCTCTCCGCGCGCTACGGGCTGGAGAAATGGCACGCGCCCCATGCATGGTATATGTATAAATATGCCATGAGTCTGGAAGCGATTCCGGAGCTTGCGTTCAATCTTTCTAACATCATCAAGTCGATTTTCGGGAAAAATAAAAAAGCACTCGCCCTTGATCTGGACAATACCCTGTGGGGCGGCGTGGTCGGCGACGACGGCGTTGAGGGCATTGAAATCGGTGAGGAAACCGCCACGGGCGAAGCCTACCTCGCATTTCAGGAATACCTGCGCGCGTATCAGGACATCGGCGTGCTGCTGACGGTCTGCTCGAAGAACGACGAGGAAAACGCACTCGTCGGACTAAACCATCCCGCATCCCGCCTCAAGCCGGGGGATTTCGTCAGCATCAAAGCAAACTGGGAAAACAAGGACCTCAACATCGCGCAGATAGCCGCGGAGCTGGAAATTCTGCCGGAGAGCATTGTGTTTGTGGACGACAATCCAGCTGAGCGCGCGATCGTTCACGCGCAGCTTCCCGAAACGGGCATTGTGACCATGACCACGCCGGAGGAATACATCGCAAACGTTGACCGCTGCGGCTATTTCGAGGTAACAACGCTTTCCGGCGATGACCTCGGGCGCACGGATATGTACGTCCGCAACGCCCGCAGAAAGGCGGAAAGCCGGCAGTTTGCCGACTACGGCGACTATCTCAAGAGCCTTTCCATGCACGCGGAAATCCGTGATTTTGAGCCGGTCTACCTCTCGCGGATCACCCAGCTGACCAACAAGAGCAACCAGTTCAACCTCACCACCAAGCGCTACACGCAAGCGGAAATGGAAGAAACATTCATAAGCCCCGCCCACATCCGGCTTTACGGTAAGCTCGCGGACAAGTTCGGCGACAACGGCATTGTATCGGTTGTGATCGGCAAAATCCGCGACGACGCGCCGGTGCTGGACATCGAGCTGTGGCTGATGAGCTGCCGCGTGCTTAAGCGCGACATGGAGTTTGCGATGCTCGATACGCTTGTTTCTCAGGCGAAAGCGCGCGGGATCGAGCGGCTGGTAGGTTATTATTACAGAACGAAAAAGAACAACATGGTGAGCGGTCTTTACGGCGTGTTCGGCTTTTCGCCGGTGAGCGAAAACGAAGCCGGCGACACGGTCTGGACACTGGAGCTTGCAGATTACCGGAGCCGCAATGCGGTCATTCGGGTGAATGAGGAGGATACCAATGAATCAGAATGAAATTTTTGCACGGCTCAACGAGGTGTTCTGCGATGTGTTTGACGACGAAAGCATCACCGTCAGCGCGCAGACGACTGCCGACGACATCGACGACTGGGACAGCTTAGAGCACATCAACCTCATCGGCGCGGTCGAGTCGGAATTTAAGCTGCGGTTTAAGATGGGTGAGGTTTCCGGCATGAAAAACGTCGGTGAGATGGTGCAGATTATTGCGGCAAGAGGTAAATAAATCGCAAATTAATAACATATATTATATTAACAAGATGTACGATTTCAACATTTGCAGAATAGCGAAAGTTGCGATCGTATTTTATTTTATGAAAACTACTAAAATGGTCACAAATAAGCCGAAAAGCATCGGATTCCGTACGGAAATCAAACCATAATTCAAATGATGTTCATATAATATGGCTTTTATCGCGCACCGTCGGCGCAATTTGAACCAAATAAATTTAACGATATGTGAATTAATTGATTGTGTATACCACTTGACAACCGTAGAGCGATTTTGTATAATATGCTTATCATTCGCACAAAAAAAGAACGGGGGATTATTATGGCATTCAGAACATATAGCCTGCGCAAAAAAATCGCAGCAATCGCAACGGCTGCGGTTTTAATGGCGACGACCGCGACGATTGTTTTCGTCAACGTGAGCGCGAACAACGCATCGGCTGAACTCTTGCTCAGCGCGGCAAGCGGCTATACCATTTTCGTTGAGGGGAACTTCGCACCCGCCGGCGCCGATACCGAAGGAAAGTTGGCTTGCGGCGGCGATTTTACGGCAAGCGTGAACAATTATCCAATCGGAACACACTACGCATCTGGTACATACGTCGGCGTTGTCGGCGGCTCGATTACAAACGCAGTGGCGTCCAACGGACGTTTGATTTATGCAACGACTGCCGCGAAATCCGCATATACCGGCAATGCCGCTGATATCACGGGCGTTGCGGACATCTCAAGCGTGATCGATTTCTCGGCGGCGTTTGCCACGCTGCGCTCCGTCAGCGATGCGCTTGCGGATCTGCCCGATCAGCATTCTGTCGTGGGCAAGGACGGCTGGCAGATTCTTTGCAGCGGCACAGATCCCGCGATCAACGTGTTTACCGTATCTGTCGCAACATTCAACGCACTGCCGCACAGCCAGCTCTGCTTTGATGTGCCGGACGGTTCTTACGTCGTGCTGAACATCACCGGCGCGGGAACGCTTAATTTTAACTTTGATTCCGTCAAATATGCGGGCAACGAAAATGCACAGGGTGCGACAGCGAAGTCCAATTACCTGCTTTACAACGTGACGGATGCTGCCACTGTCAACGTCAACGGACGAAAAGGAACGCTATTGGCACCCGATTCTGATATCGTCGGTTCGGGCGGTCATATCGAAGGACAGCTGATCGGAAAGTCCTTTACCGGCACAACGGAATTCGGAAATATTGTGTTTGACGGTGAGGATGTTCTGCAAGACGCGATCACAGCAAACACCGTTGTAACTACCACTCCGACCGTTACAACCTCCGCGCCTACAGTGACGACCTCTGAACCGACGGTAACGACTTCCGCGCCTACAGTGACGACCTCTGAACCGACGGTAACGACTTCCGCGCCTACAGTGACGACCTCTGAACCGACGGTAACGACTTCCGCGCCTACAGTGACGACCTCTGAACCGACGGTAACGACTTCCGCGCCTACAGTGACGACCTCTGAACCGACGGTAACGACTTCCGCGCCGACCGTAACGACTTCCGAGCCGACCGTAACGACTTCCGAGCCTACAGTGACGACCTCTGAACCTACAGTAACGACCTCTGCGCCTACAGTGACGACCTCTGAACCGACGGTAACAACTTCCGAGCCGACGGTAACAACCTCCGAACTGACGGTAACGACCTCCGAGCCGACGGTAACGACCTCCGAGCCGACGGTAACGACTTCCGAGCCGACGGTAACGACTTCCGAGCCGACGGTAACGACCTCCGAGCCGACAGTAACGACCACCCCGACGGCAACCACCACGCCCGAAACCACGACTACCGCAGAAATCACAACCATCGATCCGATTGTTACCACCGATGATGACGTGACCACCACAACCGATGCAACCAGCGACGGTGACACCGACGGCAACAACGATCCGGATTCCGAAACCGGTGACGGCGACTCGTCAAGCGATCCCGACGGCGGAACTTCCTCCGGCGGTGACAATTCCGGCGAGGACGGCACCGCGCGCACCGGTCTTGGCGCAACAATGGCACTGATTGCCATTCTGCTTTCCGCAGGCATCGCAACCGTCGCAGTGAAATCCAAAAAACACAGCTAACAAATAAACAATGAGCGGCAGGAGAAAATCCTGCCGCTTTTCTTTTTTTAAACGTGCCGATTGAATCGGGAAAAAGGGATTGCGCTGACAAACATCAGCCGTTTGTTTCGTAAAGCTCGCTGCGCATCATCGCGAGAATCTTTTTCTCGCGCCGCGAAACCTGAACCTGTGTCATGCCCAGCAGCTTTGCCGCGTCGGTCTGGGTTTTATTCATAAAATACCGCAGGTAAATCAGCCGCCGGTCGCGCGCGTCAAGCATCTGCAGCACCTGACGCAGAGAAAGGCTGTCGGTGATTTCGATATCGGGCGGGGCGACGGGGATGTCGAGCTGCGCGCCGGTGTCGTCGGCGGTTTCGGTCAGGCTCACGGGCGGCGCGGCTGTATTGAGCGCTTCGAGAACGGCTTCCTCGTCGGCACAGGAAAGCGCTGCAAGCTCCGACACGGTCGGCTCGCGGTCATGGGTCTGGACAAACCGCTCGCGGATGACGTTCAGGCGCATGGAAAGCTCCTTGATGCTGCGGCTGACCTTGATTGCGCCGCCGTCGCGGAACAAGCGCTTGATTTCCCCTAAAATCACCGGTACGGCATAGGTTGAAAACCGCACGCCGCGCGTTGTGTCAAAGCCGTTTGCCGCTTTGATCAGCCCGATGCAGCCCGCGCCGTACAGGTCGTCGTATTCGATGCCCTTCCCGCGGAAACGATTCGCGCACAGATGCACAAGCCCAAGGTTTTCCTCCGCCAGCGCATTTCTGTTTGTATTATCCATGAACTGCCTTTCTTTTGAGCATTTGCTTGGTCATGGTTACGGTTGTGCCGGCATCGACCTTGCTTCTGACGCGGACGGTGTCCATAAAGCTTTCCATCACCGCAAAGCCAAGCCCCGCGCGCTCCTCCTCGGGGGCGCTGGTGTAGAGCGGTTCCATCGCTTTGGCGATATCCGGAATGCCGCAGCCGTAATCCTTGATGCGTATGTAGAAGGTTTCGTCCGCAAACAGCTTTGCCTCCATGTCAATGCGCCCGACCGTATCGCGGTAAGCGTGAACGATGCTGTTTGTCACGGCTTCGGAAACCGCCGTTTTCACATCCGAAAGCTCGTCCAGCTGAGGATTGAGCTGGGAAAGAAACCCACTCACCGCCAGCCGTGCAAAGCGTTCATTTTCTGACAGGCTGGGAAAGGTCAGCTTGATTTGGTTGATACAAGTACCGTGCTTTTTCATTGGCTTACTCCGTTCCGCCGTTTCCGGCAATGGTATTACTCTCAAGTTTTTCACTGGTGTGCGCGGCGCGCAGCGGTGCGTCGATGATTTTCGCAAGCCGGCTGATTCCGGCAATCTGCATCACGCGCCGGATGGGCGGCGGCGGATTCTGGATAAACACCTTGCCCTCCACAGCACTCATCAGCTTATACCGCCCCATCACAAGCCCGATGCCCGAGCTGTCCATAAATGTCACGCCGGAGAAATCGAGAACCAGCTCACGCGGCTGCTCGCGTTCCGCGGCTGTGTCGATCTCGCAGCGTATTTCTTTCGCCGTGTGGTGGTCAAGCTCGCCGGTTATGTAAGCGAACAGCTTGTTCTCCTCGCACCTGATTTCAACGCCCATAAAAATGCCCATGCACTCCATGCTCAAATCGCTAGACAAGAGCACGCATGGGCTTGCCCCCTCTCCTCATCTGACTGATTATTTCTTTCACGCTCATCGCTCCATTCCTTTGTCTGTAAAAAAAGAATAACAGCTTCCGGACAAAAAAATTGTCAAAAGCTGTTACTCAACATAAATATTCTTACAGTATATGCGGCGGCATCTGGCTTTATTCCGGATGACGGGAAATCAGCTTTGAAACCGCTTTGCCGATTTTCGCGGCATCCCGCTCAAAAATGCGGCAGACATCTGTGCGCCGGAAGGCAAATTCCAACAAAGCCGTGCCGTTTTCGGCTGTGCCGGTCAGGTATTCTTTATAGCCGTACCGGCTGCGCGCGAGTTGAAACAAGTAGATATATGGGAGATTGCGCAGATCGGCTTGCGTCAGTGAAAACCGCGTGAGATAATGCCGCAGATATTCACAAAAAAGCGCCGTGTCCAGCGTCGAACCATCTTGACACACGCCGGATGACTGCACAAAACAGCGTGTCAATTCCCAGACAACGGGCAGGCGGCAAGCCGCGGAGAAATCCGTCACAGCGGTGATTTTATCGTCGTCGCA
Organism: Oscillospiraceae bacterium; assembly: GCA_047602575.1. Lineage (GTDB taxonomy): Bacteria > Bacillota > Clostridia > Oscillospirales > Ruminococcaceae > UBA1366. The sequence goes on along the minus strand of JASGGY010000003.1, from coordinate 353,641 downwards.
CAGAAATTGCACACTTGAAAAATCACCGTGTGTGGCGCAATAGGTCAGCCCTGAGAAAAGCGCCGGCAGATCCGCCAGCCGAACCCCCAGTGCTTGCTTATAAAGCAAATCCGCTTTGATTCTCTCAAAATGCGTATCCGTGGGCTTCAGTAGCTTTAATAATTCCTCATACGCGGCGGCATGGCGCTCCGGCGAAAATTGCGCCAGCCAGTCCGCGCCCATCCCATCGGGCAAATCATAGTCCTTCAGCAGGCTGTGAAGCCAACCGAGCAGCTCTGCCGCTTGCAGCAAAGCCGGTTTTTGTAAAACATCTCCGCAGGGGATACCATCCATAAATTCCTGCAAGCAGACAAGGCGGTTGTTCACCCGGACAAACGGCGCACCATCCAGCGTGGGAAGCATTCGCGCAGTCGGAAAGTGCCGCGCATGGAGAAATCCGGTCAGCGCTGCCTCACGCCGCAGGTTTTCTTCGGAAAATCCGCTCTGAAATTCCTTGAGAAACCAGTGTGTCGTCCCGTCGGAAAGCTTGTAGCAGTTCGCCGTGCCAAGGAAGATTTCTTCCGTGCATGTCACCGCAATGCCATACTCCAGCCGGAGCAGACGGATGATCGCGGCTTCGTTCAACTGCGATCGTTCAATTGGCATAAGCGCATCCTTTCCGTGCGGATTACTCCGCCCTGCCGTTCCACAGCGCCATCCTGCGCACCGCCGCGCAGAGATACAGCGACCCGCAGATGACAAACGCCCGCCCGCCGCCTTTTCCCGCCGTGATTGCCTGTTCAAGCTCGGATTCAAGCTCCCCGCAGCAGCGCGCCGTGCCGCCCAGCGATGCGATCAGCGCGCAGAGCGTTTCTTTCGGCGCTGCATTCGGATAAAAGCCGTCCGTGCAGATAAATTCCGATGCCAGCGGAACCAGCTTCGCCAAAGCTTGCGCAGCGTTCTTGTCCGAAAGCATACCGACAAACACCGTGACCGGCGCACCGCCCAGCGTTTGCAGCACCGCCGCCAGCGCCGCAAAGCCGCCCTCGTTGTGACCGCCGTCCAGAATGACAAGCGGATCGCGGGAAAGCACCTCGGTGCGCGCGCACACCGCCGCTTTGGCGATGCCGGCGCAAATCTGCTCGCCGCTGACTGCCAGGTCACGGTGCATTTGGGAAAGCAGCGCCGCACCCTCGATGACGGTCAGCGCGTTGGTGATTTGGTGTAGCCCCGTCATGCGCGTCCGGTACCGCCGTCCACGGTAGGAAAACATCGTCCCGAATAAATCGATACGGTCAATCGTCAGCGCTTTTTCGTTGGGCACAAGCAGCTTCGCGCCGACCTGCTCCGCCCGCGCAGCGATGACATTTACCGCATCCGCCGGATTGCCCGCAGACAGCACACAGGGGCTGCCGGGCTTGAGAATGCCGGCTTTCTGCGCGGCGATTTCGGAAAGGGTATTCCCCAGAATCGCCGTGTGATCCAGCGAAACGGACGTGATCACGGTCAGCAGCGGCGGGGGAATGACGTTCGTGCTGTCCATCAGCCCGCCCAGCCCCGCCTCAAATACCACCAGCTCGCAGTTTCTTTGAAGAAAATGCAGCAGCCCGATTGCCATGGTGATTTCAAACTGGGAATAATCACCGCGCGCCGGATCGGCTTCGAGTGCTGCTTCGACCGTCCACGCGTGGCGCTCGAGCGCGGCGGGGGGGATGTTCGCGCCGTCCACGCGGATGCGGTCGGCATATTCGATCATATACGGCGAGGTGGACAGCCCCGTCCGGAAGCTCGCACCCGTATAAATCTCCGCAAACATCTGGGCGCACGAGCCTTTTCCGTTCGTTCCCGCGATATGGATGAACCGCAGCGCCTTGTGCGGATTGCCCAGCCGCTCGAGCAGTGCCGCGATGCGCGAAAGGTCACGCACCGGCTTACCGGATTTGGAAAAGCTGTTGACAAAGTTCAGTGCGTGAGAAAAATTGCTTTGACTGTCCAAAAAATCACCCTATATCCCTTCGATTGCCGCTTTCAGTGCGGCGGCGGTTTCCGCGTTGACACCTGCTGCGGCTGCAATTTCTGCGGTACTTGCCGCCTTTGAGCGCGTCCTTTGTTTTAAAATGAAGCAATAGCTTCTGCGCTTTTTTTTCACCCACGCCGCGAATTTTGGTAAGCTCCATCTGATAGGTGCTTTTCTTATGGCGCGCCGCTTGAAAGGTGATGGAAAATCGGTGGACTTCATCCTGAATCTGCGTAATCAACCGGAACGCGGGGCTGGTTTTCGAGAGCGAAATCTCGCTCCCGCTCGTTGCGATTGCACGCGTGCGGTGATGCGAGTCCTTGACAAGCCCGAACAGCGGCACGCGGATGCCAAGCTCCTGCAAAACCGGCTTGACCGCCGCGACATGACCCTTGCCGCCGTCGAGCAGAATCAGATCCGGCAAAAACGCGAAGCTTTCGCTGCCGTCGAGATACCCCTGAAACCGCCGGCGCACAACCTCTTGCATACAGGCGTAGTCGTTCTGCTCGGCGACGGTTTTGATCGTAAATTTGCGGTAATGCTTTTTGTCCGGTCGTCCGTTGGAGAAAACCACCATCCCCGCAACCATATCGGCGGAGGAGAGGTTTGAGATGTCGTAGCTCTCGATCATCACCGGCGGCTTTTCCAGCCCCAGTGCTTTGCCCAGCTCCTCCAGCGCGATGATCTCTTTGCCGGAGCGCCCAACGCGTAGCGACAGGTATTCGCTCGCGTTCGCCCGCGCCAGCGTCACGAGCCTGAGCAGCGCCCCGCGTTTCGGTACAACCAGCGAAACAGCATGACCGCTTTCTTCCTTGAGAAACTGCGCAACCAGCTCAGCATTTTCGATCTCGGCATCCAGTAAAATCTCGCGTGGGATGTCGTCCTTTGCCGCGTAGAAATTCGTCAGAAACTCCTCGCGCATCGCCGCCGCATCGTCCTCCTCGCCAAGGAAAAAATCAGCCTTGTCAAACAGCCGCCCGCCGCGATACATCAAAATACTTGCAGCAGCGTTTATCCCGTTGAGCGAAAGCGCCACCACGTCACAATCGCGGATGTCGCCGTCCACCATCTTCTGGCTCTCGGCGGCTTTCTGGATGCCGGCAATCCGGTCGCGCAGCTTTGCGGCAAGCTCAAAGTCGAGGTTATCCGACGCGGCATCCATCGCCGCGCGCAGGCGTTCCACCGACGCTTCCGAGCCGGTGCGGATATAGTCCACCGCCTGCTTCACCGCAGATGTGTGTTCTTCCGCGGGAAAGATCCCGGCAAAGCCCCGCGCACTGCTTGATATAAAAGTTCAGGCACGGGCGTGCCTTGCCGAACTCCTGCGGGAACTTCCGCGAACAGGTCGGCAGCATGAACACGCGGTTTGCTTCCGAAACCGCTTGCCGCACGGCGAATGCGCTTGTGTAAGGCCCGATGTAGTCCGCGCCGTCGTCGTATTTCTGCAGTGAGCAGCTCAGGCGCGGGTATTCCCCGCCGGAAATCCGGATGTAGCTGTAGCCCTTGTCGTCCTTGAGCAGAATGTTATACTTCGGGCGGTTCTGCTTGATGAGCGAGCATTCCAGCACCAGCGCCTCAAACTCGCTGTCGGTGACGATGAAATCATAGTCATGCACCAGCGACACCATCTTTGCCACCTTTGGGCTGTGGTCGGGATTCTCGCGGAAATAGCTTGTCACGCGCCGTTTTAGGTTTTTCGCCTTGCCGATATAAATGATCTTGCCCGTTTTGTCCTTCATCAGGTAACAGCCGGGGGCGCTTGTCAGCTTCGCGGTTTTTTCGCGCAGAAGCCCAAGCCGTTCGTTTTCCGGAAACAACATAAATCCTCCATTGTAAAGGCAGTTCGCTTTACGGTTTAAAAAAGAAAAATCACCCGCGCAAGGCGTTTGCCTTTACGGGTGAAAATCCGCATTCCATCAGACAAGGCATTTGCCTTTATGCGCTATTTCAGCGAAATCAACACGATTTCGGGGTTGTTGAACAGGCGGAATTTTCCAAGCCCGCGGCTGACGACCATGACCGATTTGCCCTCGTTGTAAATGCCCTCGCTGTACTCCGGAAAAAAGCTGCGCTCCGGCGAAAGCAGACCGCTGTCGCTGACAAAGGGAATCCGCACAATGCCGCCGTGCATATGACCGGCGAACGTCAGATCCGCGCCCCATGCCGCGTATTCCTCAAAGGGCAGGGGATTGTGCGCAAGCAGCATCACGAACTCGCCGGGGAGCTTTTCGCCCAGCCGCGCGGTGATAATGTCCTTTGTCACGGGGGGGAGATAGCGGTAGCCGCCGTTTTTGTTGCGGTAAAACGAATTTTCCAGCGACAACCCATAAAGGCTCACCGACTCGCCGTCTTTTTCCAGAATCCGCTTGGTGTTGACCACCAGCACCGCGCCCGCTTCCTCCAGTGCCGGAATCAGCGCCTTTGCCGCCTCAAAGTTTTCCACCTCGTGGTTGCCCAGCGTGAAGTAAACCGGCGCAATCGCTGTCAGTCTGCGCACCAGCTCAACCTTGGCGTTGATGTTGGTTTCTCCGCGGGTAATCAGATCGCCGGTGAAGAAAATGATCGTCGGCTTCTGCCGTGCGCACTTCTCAATCAGGCGCTCGTAGTTTTTGCCGAACTGTTTGTCGTGAAGATCCGACAGCAGCAGGATTTTCATCCCCTTGAACGCAGCGGGAAGCTTCGGGTGACGGACGCGGTATTTCGTCACGTCCAGCGCCAGATTGCCATAAACGGTGAAGCCCGCGAGAATCACGAGCAGCACGGGGAGCAGAATCAGAAGCGTTCTCATATGCAAATTCCTTTCGTTAAACCGATGGAGCGCGTTTGCTTGACAGGTGCGGTGTTTTTACGGGAAAATCAGCGGGACGCGGTCAGCGTGACCAGCTTGCGGAAGGTGTTCGCGTTGCGGATTGTGATCGCGTTGTATGCCGCCTTGTTCTGCACGATTTTTGACCAGCGGGTGCGGGAAAAGGTTTCAATGGGTGCTGACCAGAAGATGACGTTTCCGTAAGCATGAACCTGCTCATATGCCGGCTTGGTTTCGCCGACCAGCGCGCAGACCGCCTCCGCCGTCGCGGGCGGGATCACGAAAATGGCATTGTGCTTTGACGCGGGGTCACTGTTCCACCATGCCGGCGCGTGTGCGAGCGCGTCGCGCAGCTCCGCCGCGGAATATACTCCGACTGCAACCGAAAACCCGAATTCGGACGCAATCAGTACTTCGCTCGCAGCTTGAACCGCCTGCGCGTCAAGCGCACTGTCAAACATCAGATTGCCGCTGTTGATGTAAGTGGTCACACCGGTAAAGCCGTGCTGTTCAAAAGCCTTTTTCAGCGCGGGCATGGCGATTTTGTTGTTGCCGCCCACATTGATGCCCCGTAAAAGCGCAAGATACGTCGTCATTAACGCCCGCCTTTTCCGGAAGCCGCTTGGGCTACGCGCCAGCGCACAATGTCTGTGATTAAATCGAGCGGCAGGGGCTGGTCAAGCGGAAGCTGAATGCTGCCCTTTGCGGTATGGTATTGCGTCAGGCGGTCGGCGAACACGGCAGTGGCTTCGCCGCCGGGATAAATGCCGATGTGCTTTTTTGCCGCCGCGAAATGAATCAGATTCTCACCCTGCCAGAAGGTCGGCATCCGCCACGCGATTTTCTCGGCGGCGTCCGGCGCGGCTGCGCGGATGGCTGCGCGGATTTGCGCAAGCAGCGGGCGGATTTCGTCCGTCTGATCGGCGATATAATCATCCACGGTTTTGATTTCACCGCAGAAATGCTGTTGATTTTGCGCGCGGAACTCGCGCTGACAGTGCGGGCATTGCCACATAGCTCCATCCCCCTGTGTCGTAATGTTTACCGAACCGCCGCCGGGCTTGTCTGATTCATAAATGCCGTCAGCTCGCGGTAACAGCTTTTTGCCTGTGTGTAGCCGATTTTATAGAGCGCGGTGAGCTTGTGCGGATCTGACTCGGTGCGGGAAGTGCCGAGCGTGGTGCGCGGGGTGATGACAAACGCCTTGCCCTCCCGCTCAAGCTCGCGCAGCCGGCGGACGGCGTTGTTATAATGCTCCGCGCGCGCCGCGATCGCCTGTGCGAATTTCGGGTGCTTGCGGTAAAAAAGCTTCGCGGCAAGCGTCGTTTTTTCCGTGTGCTTGACATAGCCCTTTTCACGTGTCAGAACCACAATCACCTTATCGCAGCCGCTGCGCAGCGCTTGTTCAAACGGGATGGAATCGGCAATGCCGCCGTCCATATAAAAGCTTTCGCCGATCTGAATCTGCGGAAACAGCATCGGCAGCGCACAGCTGGCGCGCAGTGCGATAAACTTCCGGTCGCTCCGGTCAACGGGGATGTACTCCGCCTCGCCGGTGGCGATGTTTGTTACCGTCGCGACCACGTCCCCGCGAAACGCCGCGAATTTCTCATAATCAAACGGAATCAGCTCGTTGGGGATTTCGTCGTAAACAAAATCCATGTTGTAATAGCTGCGGTTGCGGCGGTTCAGCAAATGCTTCACGCCCATATAACGCGCGTCAGCCATGTATTTTTTGGTAATCTCCAGATTCCTGCCGCGCTGTGCCGACGCGTAGGACACCCCGTAGGCAATGCCGGCGGAGGTTCCGATCAGATAGTCCGCGATGAGTTCCTTATCCAGAAAAAAATCCAGCACGCCGCATGAAAACAGCGTCCTGCTGGCACCGCCCTCCAGCACAAGTCCAAGCTTCATTCGTTCCTCCGGCAATCATTTGATAGTTTGATTATAATACAAATTTCCGAAAAAAGCAAGAGGTGCAGAAAATTACGCAAAAACATCCCGCCAGCGCAAAACGGCTGTTGACGGGAGGTGCGGCTTGTGTTAAAATAAGGAGAATGAGCTTGTCGAAAAAGGGTTCGTTACATTCCTATGCCAGAATCAATCATGTAACGCATCTTTTGTCTTAACGCAGCCAATGACGGAGGATGACAGCAGCAACATTTGAACTTACAGAAATTTCGGGAGGATTTACATGAAGTCGAGACTTAAGCCGGTATTCATTTTAGTAACCATTGCAGTATTGGTATCAGGATGTGCAGGGAACACAGATTCCAATACATCTGTTAGCGCTACATCGACAGCACAGACCAAAGCCGCACAAACCACGGCATCATCGGCGGCAGTAACCACCACCGCCACGACTACCGCAATAACAGAAAGTGAGGACTATCCGGAAAATGTGATAACAAAGAATAAGGACGGCGAAATACAATTCGACTTTGACGATGCACTGAATAATATCTACATAGCGGGCAAAAAGGTGTCTTTCCCTGATACAGTAGAAGATCTGGGTGAAGGATTCGGGTTGAGAATGGCTAATGCCGTTGATGCAGGTAGCGGATATATTGGTGAATCAATCATGTATCAAGGAGATGAAGTAGGAGATGTCATTCTCAAAGAATGCACTATTGACAATTATAGTGTTAAAAACAAAGTTGCATTTATTGCTTTTTCTAATCGAGATGAATTTAATACCATCAGTGGAATATATAAATTTCGAATTGGTGATATGGTAAGTAAGGAAGATGTTAAAAAATATTTCGGTAAACCTACTGAGGAAAAATTGCACTCATTGTACTATCGTAATCCAAAAAATAAAAAAAGTTATATCAAATTCTGGTTTGGAATTGGTTCGTCAGATGATGGTATATTTCAAATAGAAATCGCAACAGACGATTTATGGGCAGAATAAGGAGGTAGGTATTTTGCTGCTGTCAGGGCTGAGTTTTCTGTATTTTTTCCTGCCGCTGGCGATGGCGGTATATTACCTCGCGCCGGCGAAATACAAAAACGCGGTGCTGCTTGTCACGGGGCTGCTGTTTTACAGCTGGGGTGAGCCGGTGTATGTGCTGGTTCTGGTGCTGTCGGCGGCTGCGAATTTCGGCGGCGGGCTGCTGCTTGACCGTGCGCGCGAAAAGCCCGTGCAGCATAGGCTCTGGTTTGCGCTGTTTCTGACGTTCAATCTCGCGGTTCTGTGCGGGTTTGCGTACTTCCCGCCGCTGACGCAAGGCATCAACCGGCTGTTTCACCTGAGCCTGACCGTGCCGGACGCGGTGCTGCCGGTGGGCATTTCGTTTTATACCTTCCGTAATATGAGCTATCTCATCGATCTTTGGCGCGGAAAAGTTACCGTTCAGAAAAGCTTTGTGACCTATGGGGCATTTGCGGCAATGTTCCCGCTGGTGTCTGCCGGTCCGGCGGTGCGGTATGCCGAAATCGAAGCGCAGCTGGTCAGCCGCAAGCTCACCGCGGCGAAGCTTGCCGCCGGTGTGGAGCTGTTTGTCAAGGGCTTGTCGAAAAAGGTGCTGCTCGCCAACAACATCGGTCCTTTGTGGCAGGCGGTCAAGCCGCTTGATTACGGCGGGCTTTCGCTGCTGGGCGCATGGATTGGGATTCTCGCGTTTGCGTTTGAGATTTATTTTGACTTCTCCGGCTATTCGGACATGGCGCAGGGCTTGGGTAAGCTGCTGGGCTTTGACTTTCCGGACAATTTCAGCACCCCGTATGCCGCGCGCAGCGTGACGGATTTCTGGAAACGCTGGAACATCACACTTGTGGACTGGTTCCGGCTGTACGTTCTCGAGCCGTTGACGGGCAAATCGCACGGTGCGCTGCGCCGTACCGCTGCGCTCGCGCTGACATGGACGCTCTTTGGCATCTGGCACGGTGCGCGGCTCAATTTCGCGATCTGGGGACTGTATTTCTTTGCGCTGATTCTGCTGGAAAAACACAAGCACGGCAAGCTTCTGGCGCGCCTGCCGAATCCCGCGCCCGCGATTGTGACCTTTTTACTGGTGCTTGCGGGCTGGGTGATGTTCGTCACCGGCTCGATGGAAGAAGCGGGTGCGTATTTCCGCGCACTGGGCGGCTTCACCGGGAAGCTTTACGACAAAACGGCGCTGTCGCTGTTAAACAGGGGACTGCTGTTCTTTGTGCTTTGCGTGTTCTTTTCCTCCAGCCTGCCCGCGCGCTTGGGAAAACGCCTGAGCCAGACGCGCTATGAAGTGTTCACGCTGATGAAGCCGTTTTTACAGCTCCTGCTGCTCATGCTCTGCACGGCTTACATCGCCGGCAGTGATTATAACCCGTTCTTATACAATTTGTATTAAAGCAAGGGAGGGAAATCTGTGACAAAGCTTTCCGCGCTGGCGCAGCGCTTGTCCGTGCTGTTCTTTTTCGGCTTTCTGGTGATTCTTTGCGTGGGGAGCATCCTTTCCCGCGGGAAGGTTTTTTCAGAAAAGGAAAACCGCGCTCTGGCGGACTTCCCGTCACCGACGCTTTCGTCCTATATAAACGGCAGCTTTATGGACGGCGTGGACGGTTTTGCGGCAGATCACTTGTTTTTCCGTGACAGCTGGACGGCGCTGCACATTCGGTTAAGGCTAGCCTGCGGTGCGTCGTCGGTCAACGGCGTGTATTTCCTCGAAAACCGCTACGCCGACCGCACAACGGACATCCCCGCAGCGGGGCTTGACCAATCCGTCGCCGCCGTAAAAAGCTTTGCCCAGTCAACAAAAATCCCCGTCTATATGATGCTTGTGCCGTCCGCGGCGGGGATTTATTTCGACGACCTCTCGCCGCTTGAACCGAACGCTGACCAGAAAAGCATCATCTATGGCGTTTACGAGGCGCTGGGCAAGGACGTGATTCCGCTTGACGCGTACAGCGTGCTGTATTCCGCGCGCGATGAGTATATCTATTACCGCAACGATATGCACTGGACGCCGCTGGGTGCCTATTACGCCTATACCGCCGCCGCCGCAAAAATGGGCAACGGCGCGGTAAAGCTGAGTAATTACGACATCCGGCACGTTTCCGACGGCTTCTACGGCTCGTATTACGCGCAAGCCCCGCTGGCGAAGTACGAAGCGGACTCAATCGATTTGTATACGCCCAAAAACGGCGTTTCTGTGGAATCGGTTGAAGTTTATGACACAAACGAAAATGTAAGAACATACCAAACTCTGTATTTCAGCCGGTATCTGGAGGGGCTCAACAAATACAATTACTACCTCGGCGCACCATCGCCGCTTATGAAGATCACCACCAACAGTGAAAGCGGGAAGAAGCTCCTTGTGGTCAAGGACTCATTCGCGCAGTGTTTTCTGCCCTATCTCACGCAGCACTATTCGTCCATCACCGTGGTGGATCTGTCGTGTTCGGACGAGTCGTTCAGCGCGCTTGCCGACGGCGATTACGACCAGATTTTGCTGCTCTACGGCATCGGCGACTTTGCCGGCGGGTTCGGCGGAAAGCTTGATGCGGCAAAATAGGCATATGTGATTTTCGTGAAAAATTCAACGATTGCGGTTGAAATTTATCGGAAATTATGCTATACTGTTGCGGATAGAAAAGTGAGCCTTTTTGGCGGAACGGAGTCCAAATGAGCGAGAAGCACATCAATTTCATCGACCTCAACGATTATCCCGTGGCATGGTGGAACAGCTTATTGGAGCTTGCCCACGACATCAAGGAGCGCCCCGGCGCATACGGCGAAACCTGCCGCGGAAAGGTGATGGCAACGCTGTTTTATGAGCCGTCAACCCGCACGCAGATGAGCTTTCAGACGGCGATGATCCGTCTTGGGGGCAGCATCATCGGCTTTGACAACCCCTCCACCTCGTCGGTTTCTAAAGGAGAAAACCTCAAGGATACCACGAAGATCGTCAGCAGCTATGCCGACATTCTGGTGATGCGTCACCCGATGGCAGGTGCGGCGAAAGCGGCGGCGCTGTCCGCGGATTGTCCGGTAATCAACGCCGGCGACGGGGGACACCTCCACCCCACGCAGACGCTCACCGACCTGCTGACTCTGCGCGAGGTCAAGGGCAGGCTCGGGGGGCTGACCATCGGCTTTTGCGGCGACTTAAAAAACGGAAGAACCGTGCATTCCCTCATCAAAGCCATGACGAGCTATCCGGACAACCGCTTTGTGCTGATCTCAACCGCGGCGCTCGGCATCCCCGCGTATATCCGCGACCGGCTCGACTCCTGCGGGGCGGATTACACCGAGGTCACAAGCCTGGAGGAAGCGATATCCGCGCTGGACGTGCTGTATATGACGCGCATCCAAAAGGAGCGCTTTGCCTCTGAGGAGGAATATCGCGCGCAGAAGGATGTCTATGTCCTTGACCGCGCGAAAATGCTGCGGGCAAAGCCCGAGCTGACTGTGCTGCACCCTCTCCCGCGGGTGGATGAAATCACCGTGGAAGTCGATGCCGACCCGCGCGCGCAGTATTTTGAACAGGCGCGGCTGGGTGTGTTCATGCGCATGGCGCTCATCAAAACCATTTTCGACGGCACAACCGTCGCCGCACCGCTTTTGTCCGGCCGCACCGTCCCCGCCTGCCGCTGCGTGAACAAGACCTGCATCACAAATTCCGAACCCTACCTGCCGGGTTCTTTTCTGGGAATCGGCGATATTCTTGAATGCGAATACTGCGACGAGCGAACGCTTTTATAAAGCGCACACTTTTATAGAACAATTGCGTTTAAGAAAAAAACAGCGTGACGGATGCAAAAAAATTGTTAAATTTGCTGGAAACCCTTGATTTTCGTGAAGCACTATGTTATACTGCTGTAAGAGATGTGTAATCTTTGTGTCATCATTCTTCCGGCTTAATCGTTTAAAAGCGACAGATTCCGTAGAATATGACAAGGGAATTACAAACAAAAGACAAATGAACAGCAAAAAGTGGTGAGCGAAAAGTGATGGAAAACAGAAAAGAACCCCATGTTGTGATTTATTGGGACCGGATTTTTATCGCCGCATCCATCCTGGTGCTGGTGATTATTGCGGTTGCAAACCTTGTGATTTCCGCATCGGCGAACAACGAGCCGGAAAAGCCCGCAGCCGTCGCTGTCGGCACAACCGTCACAACCCCGCCCGCGGATACCAAAATGGAGCAGACAACACCGCAGATTGATCTGACGGTGGTGCTTGACCCCGGTCACGGCGGAAGTGATGTCGGTGCGACCAACGCAGGCGAAACGCGCTTTGAAAAAGTCGATAATCTGCGCCTTGCCAAAGCGGTGCAAACCGCGCTGGAAGCACAGGGTGTAACAGTGGTCATGACGCGCACGGACGACAGCTTCGTCAGTCTTGACGACCGGTGTTCGATTGCCAACGACAGCCGCGCGGATCTGTTTGTTTCGCTGCACAGAAATTGTTCGGATGTCGGCAACGGTGTTGAAATCTGGGTTGACAACGACAAGCCCGTGATTGACACGGCGCTGGCGGAGAACATTATGGCGGGGCTCAACGAAGCCGGAATCTCCCGCGACCGCGGCGTTCAGTTTGGCTATCGCGGCGATGCGTATACCGATTATCAGGTCAACCGCGAAACCGATATGCCCAGCTGTCTGGTGGAAGTCGGCTTCATGACCAGCGACGAGGACAACAAGCTGTTTGATAAAAAGCTTACGGATTACGCGGAAAAAATTGCGGAAGCGATCATCAAAACCGGTAAGGATGCCGGTCTGGCGAAGACTGTGGACGCAGAGTAGTACATAACGGGCGGGGCGGCGGCTCCGCCTTTTTTATCGGAGGGAAAAGAGATGCTGCGTGAGGATTTATTCGATTTACCGGTGATCAGCTATTTTGAGCAGAACAATGTGTTTTCCGGCAGCTGCGGGAATCATTTTAGTTATAAGATTTTCCCCAAAGAGCGGCTCGAGGTGTTTGTCTGGACGCAGAAGCGTTGCTTTTCGCTGCTTGCGGCGGAGGAAATCGACGCACAGGCGCAGTTTGAGAAAACTGAGGATGGGCTTTGCATGCTTGCCGCGTGGCTGGCGGAGCAATACCAGAGGTTCGGCGCATGATCGGGCGGCGGATGCGGGCGCTTCTGCTGCGCGGCAGGACTTCTGCGGCGATGACGGCGGACGATCTGCCGGGGTTTCATAAGAAAAGCTTTTCGCTCGCGTTCGGCGGCGGAGAAATCTGGTGCGCGCACATTGACGGACTGTATGGCTTTACCGAACCGGCGGCGGAGAAGTTTTCCGCGGAAATAAAAGCCGTTCTGCGCCCGTCGGCGACATCGCTGGTGATTGTGGTTATGAACGAAACCATCCCCGCGCAGCCGTTGCTGGAGCGGATCGCAAAAACATTTGCGGAAAACCCGCGCTTTGTGAAGCGGGCGGCGTTCGTTGGGCTGGATGCGGGCGCGCGGGCGAGGCTGAAGCACCTGCTGCGAAAGCACGGCGCTTTGTGTGCGTGCGCTTATTTCTCGGATCTGGAAAAAGCAAAGCACTGGATCGCAGGCGAAGAATATTAGGAGGATTGACGGCAGATGCTGGTCAATGTTGAACGCTTATACAAATATTACAACGGCGTGCCGCTGCTGCGGGATGTCAATTTTACCATCGGTGACCGCGAAACAGTCGGGCTGATCGGGCGCAACGGCTGCGGGAAATCCACGCTGCTGAACATCCTGCTCGGGCGCACCGAGTTTGACAAAACGCCCGAGGGCAAGGGTGCGGTTTCCGTGGCGGGCGGAAAAATCATCGGCTATCTGGCGCAGAACAGCGGCTTTCCCAGCGACGAAACCATCGGGGAGGAAATCCGCAAGCCATTTGCGCCGCTGCTCGAACTCAAGCGCGAGATGAACGAGCTTGCCGCCGCGATGGCGGAGGGCGACGAAGCCGCACATGACGCGTATGCCGCAAAAGCCGCGTTTTTTGAAACGCGCGAGGGCTACCTCATCGACGTGAAAATCAACACCGTCCTCAACGGCATGGGCTTTGCGGACACCCCGCAGGAGCGGCGGGTTTCTACCTTAAGCGGCGGCGAAAAAACCCGCCTCGCGCTGGCGGCGCTGCTGCTGAAAGAGCCGGATCTGCTGATTCTCGACGAGCCGACCAACCACCTCGATTTCAAAACGCTGAGCTGGCTGGAGGACTACCTGCGTGCGTATAAAAAGTCCGTGATCGTGGTGTCGCACGACCGGTATTTTCTGGATAAACTCTGCACGCGGATTCTCGAAATCGAGGGCGGCGTGCTGACCTCCTACCGCGGGAATTACTCGGCGTTTCTAAAACAGAAGAAACTCAACAGCGAGCGCCGCGAAAAGGAGTTTGCTGAGCAAAAGTGCGAAATCGCCAAGCTCGAGGACTTTGTCGCCCGCAACCGCGCGCGCGCTTCCACCGCAAAGCTTGCGCAGAGCCGGCAGAAAGCGCTTGATAAGATGGAACGCATCGAACAGCCGCTGAATTTCGGCAGCGCGCCGGTGTTGAAGCTGGAATATGACGTGACCCCGCCCAAGGAAATCATGACCGTGCGCGACTGCCCGATTACCGTGGGCGGAAAAACGCTGGTGCAAAGCTTCAGCCTTGCGGTGCGACGAGGCGACAAGGTCGCGCTCGTGGGCAGCAACGGCATCGGGAAAACCACGGTGCTGAAGGTGCTTCAGGGGCTTCTGCCCCACGCGGGCGGATCTGTGTTTGTCAACGACAACGTGCGGATTTCGTATTTTGAGCAGGAAAACGCGCAGCTTCACGGCACTGCGACCGTGCTTGACGAGGTCTGGAACCGTTATCCGCGGATGTCGGAGTTTGAACTGCGCCGTGTGCTGGCGGGGGCGCTGCTGACGGGGGAGGATGTGTACAAGCCCTCGGCGGTACTCAGCGGCGGCGAGCGCGCGAAGCTCAGCTTTGCGCTGATGACGCTGCGCCGCGGGAATGTACTGTTGCTCGACGAGCCGACCAACCATCTGGATTTGGCATCAAAGGAAGTCCTCGAGCAGGCGCTGGCGGAGTTTGACGGAACGATCCTCTTTGTTTCCCACGACCGCTACCTAATCAATAAAATCGCCGACCGCGTGGTGGAAATCACCGCAGACGGCGTGGCGGAATTCAAGGGCGCTTACGACGATTACGCCCGCGAAAAAGCGGAGTGGCAGGCGGAAGCCGACCGCGCTGCTTCTTTGGCGAAAGAAAAGGCGGCAAGCGCTTTACAGACCGATAAAAAACAATACCGTACCCGTGAAATGCGCGCCCGCGACGCCAAGCGCAAGGAGCGCATCCGCACGCTCGAAGCCGAAATCGAGCAAGCGGAGGAAACCGCGCTGGCGCTTGAACGCGAGATTGCCGCGCCGGAAATCGCGTCGGATTTTGCGCTTCTTCATGAAAAATGCGCGCAGATGGAAGCATTACGCGCGGACATCGACGCGTTGCTCGAGGAATGGACAGCACTCGGCGATGGGGAACAGCCGGATTGATGAATTCTGTCGAAAATCCGTTTTTTGGTTTCGGCTTGACAAACCCGCACGGTTGTGCTATGCTGTTGATATGAGAATATGAAATACATCAGCCCGGATTTTTTTCAGCAAGAATCCGTATGGCGCGGAGGAGCTGTTCCTGTATGACGGATTTTTCCTACCCGATTTTAGGCGACGAAATCAACCTGCCGTTCTATGTCATCGGCATCGGCGCGATTGACAAAGAACATCACATTTCGCGCGAGCACGGCTATCCGTATCATCAGATTATCTGCTGTGTGCGGGGAAGCGGCACGCTGCGCTTCGGGGGCAGGGAATACAGCGTCAAAGAAGGACAGGGCTTTTATCTGCCGCCGGAATTCCCGCACGAATACAGTCCGAACGAGGACATCTGGGAAACGCACTGGATCACCTTCGGGGGCAGTGAGATTCCGAAAATATTAAAGCTGATCAAGTTCGACGAAGCCAAGGTTTTCACCGTGTCGGACATGAATGTCATCGACGCGATCTTCAAAAAAATGCTGTATCTGCTTAAAACCAACTATTTTTACAGTGGGCACCAATGTACGGCGCTGCTGTATACGTATCTGATTGAGTTAAACCGGCTTGTCAACCTCCAGAACGCCGCGCACGATTCTACCAAGCTCAGCCAGCTGCAGCCGGTGATCGACTACATTGATGAGAAATACAGCGAGGATCTGACGCTCGTCGAGCTGTCCGCGCTGATCAATCTCTCCCCGCAGTACCTTTGCCGGCTGTTCAAGGACTGCATGAACCTGCGCCCGTTTGAGTATCTCTCCCGCCGCCGCATACAGCAGGCGAAAATCCTGCTCATCGAGGAAAGCTGCACCATCAACGAAATCGCCGCCAAGGTCGGCTATAACGACTGCAGCTATTTCTGTGCGGTGTTTAAAAAGCACGAAATGCTCTCCCCCGCGGAATTCCGCACCCTGCATAAGAAAAGCATCCGGAAGCACAGCTGACCGGCGCCGAATCGTCCATGCCGATTTTCTGAAAAACAGAGTCTGGCAAAAGGAACAGTAGCGTGAAAGAACAAATCAATCAGCACAGGAGAGGGGGCGAGCCCATGTATGCGCTTTCATAGCGATTTGCGTATGGAGTGCATGGGTATGATTATGAAAGACCTCGATCTGATCAAGCATCTGGTCGGTGAAAGCATCACCGAAGCGGATTTGAAATATGTTGACTGCTACGTGACGAACAAGCTCGGGCTGTTCATCCCCGCTGCGGGCGCGTGCGGTTATGCCGCGAGAATGAATCACACCCA
This sequence comes from Oscillospiraceae bacterium, assembly GCA_047602575.1. Lineage (GTDB taxonomy): Bacteria > Bacillota > Clostridia > Oscillospirales > Ruminococcaceae > UBA1366. The sequence goes on along the minus strand of JASGGY010000003.1, from coordinate 337,115 downwards.
TCCTTCTTATATGGTTGTGATTTTTTTTCCGCAAAGCGCCGCGAATGTGAATCATTATCCGGCTTATGCGCTTGCGCCCGGCATTGCACATAACGACGTAACGGATGCGCATTATTACTGCGTGATGATTGACAAGGACTATTTTGAGAGCCAGTATGCGCTTTATTCGGATAAAATACCGGCATTTACGCCGCTGGAAGTTTGAACTGTGCAGCGACATCCTGAAAACACTCAACACCTTTGCCTTTGAATACAGCAAACGCATGATGAACGCCGCCGTCACGCTCGACGCACAGGCAACGGTAATCACGCACTGGATGATCCGCAGCATTCTGGGCGAAACGCTTGATCTGCGCGCGGTTTCCTCGGATTATTCCATCGCACGGGCGCAGCATTACATTGAGCAGCACTACGGGGATAAAATAACAGCGTCCATGCTCTCGGCGCTTGGGTTTATGTCTGTTTCCAGTCTGAACAGGCGGTTTCGGTCAGAGGTCGGCGCAACACCGATGGTGTATCTGACAAAGTTGCGCATTGAGAAAGCAAAAACGCTGCTGCGCCGCAAGGACAGCACCATATCGGAAATCGCATTACACTGCGGTTTTTCGAGCAGCGCCCATTTCGCCTCCTGCTTCATCAAGCATACTGGCATGACGCCGCGCGAATATCAGTCGAAATATATTGATTGAATTCCGATCATTTCTGACCGGATCCTGATAGAAACACATACACTTCTGCGTTATACTGAATGTAGTATCAACAAAGGAGGAATGTAACAATGACAAAGGCTGAAATTTTCCGGCTGATGAATGAGAACCCGGTTTTCCACCTCGCGACCATGGACGGCGACCAGCCGCGGGTGCGCGGCATGCTGCTGTACCGCGCGGATGAGAACGGAATTATTTTTCACACGGGTGCGATGAAGGATTTGTATGCGCAGATTCTGGAAAATCCGAAAGCGGAGCTGTGTTTTTTCGGGGGCGGCGTACAGGTCAGGGCATCGGGTGTGCTGGAGCAATCGGATGATCCGGCGCTGCGTGAGGAGATTTTTACGCATCCGAGCAGGCAGTTCCTGCGGGCATGGAAGGACGCCGGCATTGACGGCATGCTTCAGGTTTTTATCCTGAAAAACGCAACGGCGATTACATGGACAATGGAAACGAACTTCTCACCCAAACAGCCGGTCACGCTGTAACAGCAAGAGTAAAACCCCGGGAAAGCCGCTTGTGCTGACCCGGGGTTTGTTTTCAGAAAGTTCATAATATTTTGCACCCGGCCTATTGACAAACAATATTATAGATAATATAATATAGATACAACAAACAATATTGTTTGAGCGAAAGGAGATGAACAGTTTGGCATTCCAGATTCATACGGGACTGCTGGGAGGCGATGGTGCTGGCGGTCATTTCGCGGGAGGATACCTACGGCTATAAAATCACGCAGGATATTCAGTCCGCCGCGGGGGTTTCCGAGTCAACGCTCTATCCGGTGCTGCGCAGGCTGCAAAAGGACGACTGTCTGGATGTTTACGACAAAGCGTTCATGGGGCGCAACCGGCGGTATTACCGCATCACACCAAAGGGAATGGCAGTGTTGGGGCTAAACCGCGAAGAGTGGATTTTACACCGAAAAAAAGTGGAGGGCATCCTGTTTGAGAACAGCGAAGCCGCGAAAGGACGGAGCGTATGACAAGGTCGGAATTTATGGCACAGCTGGAAAGCGCGCTCGCCCCGCTGATTGCAGAGGAGCGCAGAAGCGCGCTGGATTACTACGAGAATTATTTTGACGACGCGGGAGAAGAAAATGTTACGCGCGTCATCGAGGAGCTGGGCAGCCCGCAGGCGCTCGCCGCACAGATCCTGCGGGAAGCCGCACCGGAAACCCTGCGCGGGTCGGCATACCGCGAACCGACTCCGGCACAGCGGACGGAAGCCGCGCAGGCAGAGCCGTTCTACCATCCGCCCGTGCCGAATCTGGGCGTGTGGCTGGGCTTGCTGCTGGCGCTGGTGCTCAGCCCGATCTGGCTGACGATGCTGATTGTCGTGGGTGCGCTTGCGCTGGCTGCGATCATCGTTGTCGGGGCGTTCGGCATCGCAGGCGCTGCGATGATTGTGGGCGGCATTGCGGCACTGACGTATTCCCTGACGGTCGGGCTGATCACGGGCGGCGCGGGGCTTGTTCTGCTGGGGCTTTGCATCCTGCTCATTGTTCCGCTGGTGCGGGGCACGTTCCGCCTCATGGTGCGGTTTGCGCGCTGGATCTTTGACTGGCTGGGCGGACTGGCATGGAAGAAAGGCGGTGCGGTTGTATGACGAGAAGCTTCTGGCGCTACGGCGTTCCGTCGCTGATGATTCTGGGCGGTCTGGTCGCGGCGGGCATCGGATGGATGCTGTTTGAGCGCGACGGCTTGCCGGCTGAATTTGACGTAACAAACACAAGCGGCACGGTCAGCGGCGCGGAGGGCGTCACAAATCTTGACATCGAGATGGATCTGGGCAGCCTTAAAATCCTGCCCGCCGACACGTTTTCTTATACCGCCAGCGATGTAGTCGCGGACAATTTTTCGGTTTCCGCAGAAGGGGATACGCTGAAGCTGCGGTATCAATTCAACTGGAAAGCCACGCTCAGCCTTTGGTTTACCTCGTGGGATGACTCCGCATCGGTGACGCTCTATGTTCCGCAGCGGGTCTATGAAAACCTCACGCTCAATTCCGGCGCGGGCAGCTGTACGGTCAAAGCGCTGCAATGCACGAAAGCAAACCTCGATCTGGGCGCGGGAAGTCTTACGATGAACGACGTTTCCGTCAACGAAGAAGCGAATTTTGACTGCGGCGCGGGAAAAGTCACCATCAGCGACTGCAAGCTCAACAACGCGGAGTTCGACATGGGCGCGGGCAGCTTCACGGCAAACGGGGGAGCGCTCTATAACCTGACCATCGACGGCGGCGCGGGCAACCTGACCATTGACGGCGCTGTTGTTACGGGAAAAACCGACGTGGACGCGGGTGCCGGCAGAGTCACCATTCACGCGGTCGGCAATCCGGAAGATTATTACGCCGATGTTGACCAGGGTGCCGGCTCGGTGGACGAAAACACAAGGGGCGGTGCGGATGCGCCGAACAAAATTATTGTGGACGGCGGCGCGGGATCGGTTGACATTTCCATCGGTTCGTAGTATGATAAGAACAGGGAAAATGAACACAGAAAGGGTGGTTCTTATGAAAAAATTATATAAGATTGAGGACGGTAAAATGATCGCGGGCGTGTGCGGCGGGCTGGCGGAGTACATGAACGTCGATCCGACGCTGGTGCGGCTGGGAACGGTTGTGGTTGCGTGTGTTTCCTTCGGCGTGGGTTTGATTGCTTACATCGTCGGCGCGGTCATCATGCCCCCGAAAAGTTCGGTTATGTAAAAAACCAAAGCGAAAAGCTGCCCGTTTCGGACAGCTTTTCTTTGCGTTGCGACTCAGCTCATCATAAAGCCAAGACCCTCGATCACGTCGCCGACCGCCTTGATGGCGCGCCCCGTGCCGCTCTTGACCTTGCGCTTTGATTTGCCGGATGCGTTTGCGATCGCATAGGTCGCCGCACCTGCGGCAATGCCCACCGACACGCCCTTAACAATAGACGAAAAGCTCATAGAAAACATCCTTTCTACTTTTGGTAATTCAGATCATTTTGTCCGCAGAGATAGTGTCTGCGGACTTCTGTTTTTTATCACAAAAAATTTTTTCCTGAAAAACTGTTGTGAAAATCCTATTTCTGTGTTATAATAATGGTGTTTGAGCGAAAAGAGATATTGCTCTGCCAACGAAACCTTGCACAGCATTGGCGGTATTTTTTTCCGCACAGCCGCGTTGTCGTCCTAGCAAAGCGCCTGCTTGGCTGCGTCCTCCGCCTTGCTGTGCAAAAAAACCTCGCCAATCAGAGTGCAAGCTTCCGTTGGCGGAACAATACGAACAGGAGATGAGCGCTTGACCGGTTGCAAACGGGTTGCGGCGATCCATGATATATCCGGCGTGGGAAGATGCTCGCTGACCGTGATCATCCCCGTGATTTCGGCGATGGGTGTACAGGTTTGCCCCGTGCCGACGGCGGTGCTGTCCGCGCACACGGGCTACGGCGAAATCGTCATGCGCGATTTAACGGACTTTATCGCGCCGACGCTTGCGCATTACAAAAAGCTCGGCACACAGTTTGACTGCGTATACAGCGGCTTTCTTGCCACGGAACAGCAGATTGACCATTGTCTGGACTTTTTCGCGCAGTACCCGCACGCGCTGAAGGTCGTCGATCCCGTCATGGGCGACAACGGACGCAAATATTCTACCTACACCGACCGGATGTGCGCGCGCATGGGCGAGCTTGCCGCGGTGGCGGATATCATCCTGCCCAACATGACCGAAGCGGCGCTGCTTCTGGGTGAAAAATTTCCCGACGCGCCCCTGACCGCCGCGCTGGCGAAAAGCTGGCTCGTGCGGCTGTCGGAGCTGGGGCCGGAAATCATCATCATCACCAGCTGCGCCCTTGCCGACGGAAGCGTGTGCAACGTGGGCTATGACAAAGCGAAAAACAGCTTCTGGAAGGTCGTCTGCGATTATGTTCCGCGCCAGTATTCCGGCAGCGGCGATATTTACGCAAGCGTTCTGGTGGGCGGGCTTCTGGGCGGCGACAGCCTGCCGATCGCCATGAACCGCGCGACAAGCTTCACCGAGCTTGCCATCAAAACGACGTTCAGCTATTCCTCCGACCCCAAGGACGGCATCATGCTTAAGCCTTGTCTGGGCTGGCTGACCAGCCCGCAGGTTTTCCGCGATTTCGCGCCGCTATAATGATGGCAAAGCGGCTGAACATCGTCCTCGTCGAACCCCAGATTCCGCAGAATACGGGGAATATCTCGCGCACCTGTGCGGTGACAGGCGCGGCGCTCCATCTCATCAGGCCCTACGGCTTTGTCATCAGCGACAAAAGCCTCAAACGCGCGGGGCTGGATTATTGGGATAAGCTGGAGCTTTATGAGTATGACAGCATCGACGATTTTTTTGAGAAAACCTCCGGCGCGTATTATTTTTTCACCACCAAAGGAAAGCAGGTTCACTCGGCTGTTTGCTATCCCGACAACGCGTACCTGATCTTCGGGCGCGAGGACAAGGGCTTGCCGGAAGCGCTGCTCGCGGCGCGGTATGAAAGCTGTGTCCGTATCCCGATGCGTCCGGAGCTGCGCAGCTTAAACCTCTCCAACGCCGTCGCAATCGCCTGTTATGAGGTGCTGCGCCAGTGGGAATACCCCGATCTGACGCGCGAGGGCTTTCTGACGCAGTATTAATATTTAAGATATTCAACCAGAGCGATGAAAGGAATGTTTTTATTGGCAAAAATCAAAATTCTGACCGATTCCGCCTGCGACATCACCGACGAGCAGGAGCAGAGCCTGGGCATTCACATCATTCCGTTTAAAGTGACGGTGGGCGACGTGGGCTACACCAGCCGCGTTGATTTCGACAACAGCCGTTTTTATGAAATCATGGACGCGTATGAGGGCATCCCCGCCACGTCGCAGGTCATGTCGTTTGAATACGTCGAGGTCTTCCGCGCGCTTGCCGAGGAGGGCTATACCGACATCATCAACATCATCATTTCCTCCACCGGCTCGAACACCTATAACAACGCGGTGTTCGCCAAGGATCAGTTTTTTCAGGAATACCCGCAGTATGCCGGAAAAATCGAGATCCACAACATCGACAGCCGCAATTACACCGGTGTGTACGGCTATGCCGTGATTCAGGCGGCGCAGAAGGCGCTGAAGGGCGCTTCTGTCGGCGAGATTCTGGCGTTTGTGCAGGACTGGATTGACAACGCGTATGTGATTTTCGCCCCGTTCAATCTGAAATACGCGAAGAAATCCGGACGCATTTCCGTCGCCGCCGCGTTTGTCGGCGAGGTGCTGGGGCTAAAGCCCATCATCAAAATCGCGGACGGCGTTTCGTCGATTCTAGAAAAGGTGCGCGGCGACAAGGCGGTCATCCCGAAAATCATCGATATCGCCTCCAAAGAAATGATCCCGCAGACACCCTACAGTATCATGTGGGGCAGCGACGCGGCACTGCGCGACGAAATCGCACAGGCAATGACCAAAAAAGTCGGCTATCCGCCGGCGGATTTCTTTCAGGTTGGCGCCGCGGTCGCCTGCAACGCCGGGCACAAGGTCGCGGGGCTTGTCATCAAAGGCAGAAACCGCTGATGATTTTACGGCAAACTGCACAGAAATGCAGCGAGGTTTCGGGTAAAATTTTCTGGACGGCTACTTGAAATGAAAGCGATTTTGGTATAAAATAAGTAGGGCTGTTATTTTATTAACAAGCAGGACTGCGCGCGGATTCACCGCGCATTGTCCGCACGTTATACCGCAATAATTTATATGAGAGGATGTCAATTTTTTATGGCAGGTTTAAACAAAGTTACCGTTGACGACATCAATGTAAAGGGCAGGTTCGTGCTTGTGCGCTGCGACTTTAACGTTCCGCTCAAGGACGGCGTGATCACCAATGACAACCGCATCACCGCGGCACTTCCCACCATCAAGAAACTTATCGCGGGCGGCGGAAAGCTCGTGCTTTGCTCTCACCTTGGCAAGCCGAAGAACGGACCGGAGGACAAGTTCTCCTTAGCACCCGTTGCGGCAAGAATCGCACAGCTCGTTGACACCAAGGTGACCTTTGCCAAGGACGACACCGTTGTCGGCGAAAACGCGAAAAAAGCGGTTGCTGAACTCAACGAGGGCGAAATCGTCCTGCTCGAAAACACCCGCTTCCGCGGCGCGGACGAAACCAAGAACGGCGAGGGCTTCTCCAAGGAGCTGGCGGATCTGGTGAACAACGAAGTGTTCGTGATGGACGCGTTCGGCTCGGCACACAGAGCACACGCTTCCACCGCAGGCGTGACAAAGTTTGTCAAAGAAACTGCAGTCGGCTATCTGATGCAGAAGGAAATCAACTACCTCGGTAACGCGGTAGAAGTTCCTGTCAGACCGTTCGTGGCAATCCTCGGCGGCGCAAAGGTTGCGGACAAGCTCAATGTCATCTCGAATCTGCTTGACAAATGCGACACCCTCATCGTGGGCGGCGGCATGGCTTACACCTTCCTCAAAGCCAAGGGCTGCGAAGTCGGTAAGTCCCTCGTTGACCTCGAGAAGCTGGATTATTGCAAGGAAATGCTCGATAAGGCGGAGAAGCTCGGCAAGCAGCTGCTCCTGCCCGTTGATACGGCAATCGCGGCGGAATTCCCGAACCCGATCGACGCGGAAATCGCAGTTGAGGTTGTGGATTCCGAAAAAATTCCCGCCGACAAGATGGGTCTTGACATCGGCGTAAAGACACAGGCACTCTTCACCGAAGCCGTAAAAACCGCAAAAACCGTGGTTTGGAACGGACCGATGGGCGTGTTCGAGAATCCCACCCTCGCGGCCGGAACCATCGCCGTGGCAAAGGCACTCGCGGAAACCGACGCAACCACGATCATCGGCGGCGGCGACTCTGCGGCAGCCGTGATTCAGCTCGGCTTTGCGGACAAAATGAGCCACATTTCCACCGGCGGTGGCGCGTCCCTTGAGTACCTCGAAGGCAAGGTGCTTCCCGGCATCGATGTGATTGCGGATAAAAACTAAACAAACAAATGCGGGGCTTAGCTCCGCTTTGTAATTTCACCACAAATTGAGGTGTCTGATATGGAACACAAATCTTACAACTACACAGCATTATTCCGCAGAAAAAACTGGATTGAAACAGAACTGGACTTTGACACCCAACCCACAGAGGACGAGCTGGCAAACCGCAGGGATGAAAACGGAAACCTGCCCGAGGGCGTTCCGTTTCACTACCGCGCGGGGGAAGAACCGCTGCTGGGCTTCGCCAAGCCGATTAATGCCGACGAGCTGCGCGAAACCAAAAAGCTGTTTTACTTCCGCCACAATCCCGCGATCTTCTATACCGCGCGCGAGCTGAAACGATACGTGCTTGGTATGCGCAAGATTTTCATCATCTGGGTGGTTGCGACGCTGATTATCATCGGCGAAACCGTGTATTTCAAGGTGCTTTAAGACGGAGGTAACGATGGAGCTGCATGACATATTCCATATTGCCAAATACGGCATTACGCTGTTCAGCTTTTTGTCGCTGTACAAGGTGTTTCAGTTTAAGCAGACAAAGCTGAAATTTGAGTACCTGAAAAAAGGCGTCTGGGTGGAAACCGACGCGATTTTTCAGGATGCCGCAGAGGGCGTGGACAAAGCCATGTTCGGCGAACCGGAGAAAAGCAAGCTGCGGGAGGCATTGGATAAATATATACGAAAGCCCGCAACGGAAGTACTTTACCGCACGGAGGACGGCTTTTACACTTGTGACTTTGCGGAAAAAGAACTTGTGGACGAGGTGCGCGCGTGCCGCACAGTGCTGTATTTTAAAGAAAGCCCCGCCGTCGTGCTGACCCCGCGGCAGTATAAATTCATCATCCTCCGCTGGAAAATCACATTCATCCGCTATGCAATCGGGCTGGCTGTCATGGGCGTCGCGCTGGCGGTCGGGCTGCTGATTAAATAGCGGGTCGTAAACACCTGAAATGCGCTAACCGCGAAGTATCGGCACGGTTTGCAGACATGATCTGCGGCTGCGTTGATTTCACACCGATTCTTATATCGTATAAAAAATGAAATATAAGGAGCTTTTAACATGAACAAAAACCTAAGAGCAGCCATCATCGCAGGAAACTGGAAGATGAACAAAACCCGCCCCGAAGCGGAAGCACTCATCAACGCGCTGAAGCCTCTCGCTGCAAAAGCAAGCTGCGGTGTTGTCATCTGCGTACCGTTCACCAATCTCGAAACCGCACTCGCAGCCACCGCCGGAACAAACATCAAGGTCGGCGCGCAGAACTGTCACTTTGAGAAAAGCGGCGCGTTCACGGGCGAAATTTCCGCCGATATGCTCGCGGAGATGGGCGTGGAATACGTTATCATCGGGCATTCCGAGCGCCGTCAGTATTTCGGCGAAACCGATGTGACCGTCAACAAGAGAACCACCGCCGCGCTGAATGCCGGATTGAAAGTCATTCTCTGCGTGGGCGAGCTTCTGACCGAGCGCGAGCAGGGCATCACCGAGGAAATTGTGGGCTTGCAGACGAAAATCGCACTGGCAGGCATTTCGGAAGAACAACTCAAGAACATCGTCATCGCATATGAGCCTGTCTGGGCAATCGGAACTGGCAAAACCGCAACCTCCGAGCAGGCAAATGAGGTTTGCGCCTACATCCGGAGCGTGGTTGCAAAGCTTTACAACAGCGCGGCTGCGGACAGCGTGACCATCCAGTACGGCGGCTCGATGAACCCGAAGAACGCTGCGGAGCTGCTCGCACAGCCTGACGTTGACGGCGGACTCATCGGCGGCGCATCTTTAAAAGCAGAAGATTTCGCAGTGCTGCTTGATGCGGCTTCCGTTTAATGAAATCGCGAAAGGATTGATTTTATGGCAAGAAAACCTGTTGTTCTGGTTGTGATGGACGGCGTGGGCTTCAGCTCCACCGGCATCGGCGACGCGGTCACCGCCGCAAACACACCTGTTTTGGATATGCTCCTGAAAACCTATCCCAACACCGCACTCAAAGCCCATGGCGGCGCGGTGGGACTGCCCTCCGACGACGATATGGGCAACAGCGAGGTCGGTCACAACGCACTCGGCTGCGGTCAGATTTACGCGCAGGGCGCAAAGCTTGTCAACGAGTCGCTCGAAAGCGGCAAGCTTTTTGCTTCCGCAACATGGAAAAAGCTCATTGCCAATGCCAAGGAAAAGAACAGCATGCTGCATTTTATGGGGCTTCTGTCCGACGGCAATGTGCATTCCAACATCGCCCACGTCGAAAAGATGATCGCAAAAGCGAAAGCCGAGGGCGTCAAAAAAGTCCGTGTTCACGCGCTGCTGGACGGACGCGATGTGCCGTCCACATCGGCGCTTCAGTATGTGGACGAGCTGGAAGCCTGCATGGCAAGCCTCAACGATACGGATTTCGACGCAAAAATCGCATCCGGCGGCGGCAGAATGAAAATCACCATGGACCGCTACCAAGCCGACTGGGGCATGGTTGAGGACGGCTGGAACGTCCACATTCACGGCATCGGCAGACAATTCGCTACCACAACCGACGCGGTGAACACCCTGCGCGCGGAAACCTCGCTGGGCGATCAGGATTTGCCGAGCTTTGTCATCGCCGAAAACGGCGCGCCGGTGGGCAAAATTACCGACGACGACAGTGTGATTTTCTTTAACTTCCGCGGCGACCGCGCGATTGAAATGTCGATGGCGTTTGACAACGACGACTTCCCGTATTTTGACCGCGGAACAAGACCCAACGCGCTGTATGCAGGTATGCTGCAATACGACGGCGACCTGAACCTGCCCAAGGATTACCTTGTCAATCCGCCGGAGATCACCAATACACTGTCCGAGCTGCTGGTTGCGAACAAGCTACGCCAGTACGCGGTTTCGGAAACACAGAAATTTGGTCATGTGACCTATTTCTGGAACGGCAACAAGTCCGAGAAATTCAGCGAGGAACTGGAAACATTTTATGAAATCCCCTCCGACCGCATCAGCTTTGACCAGCGTCCGTGGATGAAGTCCGCGGAGATTGCCGACGACGTGATTGCGGCGGTAAAATCGGGCAAGTACGACTTCATCCGTTGCAATTTCCCCAACGGCGACATGGTCGGGCACACCGGAAGCTGGGATTCTACCATCATCGCAGTGGAAGCGGTTGATTTGGGGCTTGCGCGGCTGATTAAGGCTTGCGCGGAGCATGACTTCACGCTGCTTGTGACCGCCGATCACGGCAATGCCGACGAGATGCTCGAAAAGAACAAAAAGGGCGAGCTTGCCGTGCGCACGGCGCATTCGCTCAACAAAGTGCCGTTTATCATTTACGACACCGAAACGCGCTATGAGATCAAGGATGGCAGCTTCGGGCTTGCAAATGTCGCGCCCACGGTGGCAAAGCTGTTCGGTTTGACCCCGCCGGTTTGCTGGGAAGCTTCGATGATTGATTAGGTAAAAGTGAAAACCTCTCCGATTGAGTTCGGGGAGGTTTTTTGCGCACGGAATACGATAGCACGGATACGCCGGCGAATGAAAAACTCCCCCGCGCAGACTGAACATCTGCCGTAGGGGGAGCGTTTTATATCTTGGCCTATTTCCGTTTCGCCTGATTCACCGTCTCCGTCGGCGGAACAACAACCTGCTCCAGCTCCGCTTTCGTGAGCGTTTTTCCGTTGTTTGGCGGGGTGTAGAATTGCGCAGCGCCGCCGAGATACGCGTCTGTTTCCACGGGAAGGTTCTTTTTGTCAAGCCGTCCCTCGACGAACGAGCGCGTCAGATCATACAAAATCGCACAGGTCGGCACGCACAGCAGCATCCCGATGAAGCCGAACAGCCCGCCGCCCACAAACAGCGACACAATGACCCAGAACGCCGGCAACCCTGTGGAGTCGCCCAGAATTTTGGGGCTGATTAAGTTGCCGTCAACCTGCTGCATCACCAGAATGAAAATCGCAAACGGCAGCACATACTTCGTGTCCACCATCAAAAGCAGCAGCCCCGCTGGAACAGCGCCCAGAAACGGCCCGAAAAACGGGATGATGTCCGTTACGCCGATCAGCACCGCAATCATCGCCGCATACGGCATGTGCATCACTGTCAACCCGATAAAGGTCAGAATGCCCACAATCGTCGAGTCAATGAGCTTGCCGATGATGAAGCCCGAGAAAACCTTGTTGCACTGGTTGCCGATGCGGAATACCGTCGCACAGGTGTTTTTCTTGAACAGCGCGAGCATGACTTTTTTCAGCTGCGCCATCATTTTTTCCTTGCTTGCCAGAAGGTAAATCGACACGATAAAGCCCAGCAGGAAGTCTTTGACCACTGTTACGAAATTCCATGCGCCGGTCAGAATGTCGGTAATCACAGGCTGGGTTTTTTCGACCAGCGTATTGGTGTCTTTTGAAAACTCGGTGATCTTTTCAGTTGCCACGCGGGAAAGCTCCGGATAATTGCCCAGCAGCCGGTTCGCCCAGTTCTGGAGCTTTGTGAACAGCACGCCGATGTTGTTGAAAATATCCGTCAGGCTGCGCAGAATCTCCGGCAGAATGATGGCAATCGCACCGCCTACGATCAGTATGAAAACCAGCGAGCAGATCGTCACGGAAATTGCCCGCAGCACCATCGGGTGCTTGTTCTGCTTGATGACGTATTTTAAAAGCATTTTTTCGGTTTTCACCATAATCGGGTTGAGCAGAAACGCGATGCCGATGCCCCAGAATACCGGCATTAACAGCTCGGTCACCACGCTGAGAATCCGCAGAATGGTGTTGAACTTGAAGATGACAATGACCATTAAAAGGCTGATGCCGATGACAAGCAGCGCGTAGGCGGCGACGGTGGTGTATTTTCGGTTGGTGTTTATTTTCATGCTCCGGAGAAACCCCATTTCTTTTTTGATCCATGCAATGATATACAAATTTATTATACTATATTTTCTAAGCAATTACCACTGCTTTGGCAAAAAAATTTCAGCTTTATTCAAAAAAATTTTTTGGAAAAATAAAATTGCGAAAAGGTCTTTCATTCATCCCGAAATTATGCTATAATAAAACACAGCATTTAAGCTTTTTGTTCCGGAAAACATCCGTCAAAACGCGACCGCCGCGCGCACGCTGTGCCGCCAACGAAATTACAATACCGGGGGTTTTTTTACAACATGATGCGCAACGAACACCTAGCCGCGGTCAGACGCCGCGCACTCGAACAGTATTTTAACCGCATGAACGCCATGCAGCGCGAAGCGGTTTTCCAGATAAACGGCCCAGTGCTGATTCTCGCCGGAGCGGGAAGCGGCAAGACAACGGTCATTGTCAACCGCATTGCGAACATGATTTTCTTCGGCGACGCATACCACACCGACGCGTTTGCCGGCGAACTTGCGCCGGGGGACGAAGCGTTCTTAGGCGATTACGCTGCCGGAAAAGAAACCGATTCCGCGCGCCTGCGGGAAATCTGCACCTACAATTGCGTCAAGCCGTGGAGCATTCTTGCCATCACCTTCACCAACAAAGCGGCGGGGGAGCTGAAGGAGCGGCTTTCCGCGATGCTCGGCGAGGATGGACGGGGGATCACCGCGGCAACCTTCCACTCCGCGTGCGTGCGGATTCTGCGGCGCGAGTGCGAAGCGATCGGCTTTGCGCGCAACTTCACCATCTACGACTCCGACGACGCGCAGCGGTTGGTTAAATCCTGTCTGCAGGAGCTGGACATTTCTGAGAAAATGTTCGCGCCCCGCATGATTCTGACCGAGATTTCGCGCCAGAAGGATCGCCTTGTCAAGCCCGCGCAGTTTGAAACCTCCGCGGCGGGCGACTATAAAACGCTGGTCATCGCGAAAATCTACAAGCTGTACCAGAGCAAGCTCCGCGCGGCGAATGCCATGGATTTCGACGACATCATCTGCCACACCGTCACCCTCTTTGAGGACAACCCGGAGATTCTGGAGCATTACCAGAATCTATACAAATTCATTCTCGTTGACGAGTATCAAGACACCAATATGGTGCAGTACAAGCTGGTTTCCCTCTTGTCGGGAAAGCACCGCAATCTCTGCGTGGTGGGCGACGACGACCAGAGTATTTACCGTTTCCGCGGGGCGACCATCGAGAACATTCTCTCGTTTGAAAAGCAATTCGATACCTGCACCGTCATCCGGCTTGAGCAGAATTACCGCTCGACCCAGAACATTCTTTCCGGCGCAAACGAGCTGATTAAGAACAATCTCGGCAGAAAAGGCAAGAGCCTGTGGACGGACAGCGGCGACGGCGAAAAAATCACCGTCTATAAAGCCGCCAACGAGCGCGGGGAAGCGAAATTCGTTGCCGAAAGCATTCTCGACACCATTAAGACCGGCGGGAAGTACAGCGACTGCGCTGTGTTGTACCGCGTCAACGCACAGTCAAATTCCCTCGAGCAGGGGATGATTGCGGCGGGCATCCCGTATAAGATTTTCGGTGGCTTAAAATTCTATGACCGCAAGGAAATCAAGGACGTGCTGGCGTATCTCCATGTCATCAACAACAACGCCGATATGCTCCGGCTCAGGCGCATCATCAACGAACCCAAACGCGGAATCGGCGACGCAACCGTTGCGGTGTTAGAGCAGATTGTAAGCGACATCCGCGAAACGCCCGTTGCGGTGATGCGCAGCGCCGCGGAACTCGGTCCGCTTGCGAAAAAAGCGAAGCCCCTGACCGAACTTGCCGCCGTGTTTGACGAACTGACTGCGCTTTCTGAGGAAGCACCGTTAGACGAGCTGCTCGACACCATGCTCATCAAAACCGGCTACGCCAAGTCGCTGCGTGAGCAGGGCGAGGAGGGGCTTGCCCGCCTCGACAACATCAACGAGCTGAAGTCCACCATGATCGAATACGGTGCGAATGCCGAAGAACCGTCGCTTGCAGGTTTCCTCGAGGAAATTGCGCTTTACACCGACATTGACGGGCTTGACGACAGCGCGGACTATGTGGTGATGATGACCATCCATGCCGCGAAAGGGCTGGAGTTCCCCAATGTGTTCGTCGTGGGGATGGAGGAGAACGTGTTCCCGTCTGCCCGCAGTCTGGAGAGTGAGGCGGACGTTGAGGAGGAGCGCAGGCTTGCCTATGTCGCCGTCACACGTGCAAAACGCAGGCTGTTCCTCGTACATTGCGCCGAGCGGATGCTTTACGGCATGACAAACCGCAACCGCGTGTCGCGCTTTGTGAAAGAAATCCCGCAGACCCTGCTCACCCGTTCGGAGGAGCTTGGACTGACCGAGAAGATCACCGCCGGAGTCGCCGGCGTTTCCCCCGCAAGCTTAAGCCTGCAGGAGCAGCTCGCCAACAAGCGCCGCACCGACGCACCCAAGGAAACCCACCGCGATTTCAAGGTAGGCGATTCGGTGAGCCACAACATTTTCGGCGCGGGAACGGTGGTTTCCGCCGTGGTGATGTCCAGCGACACCATGCTGGAAGTCGCGTTTGAAAAAGTTGGCACAAAAAAAATCATGGCGAATTTCGCGAAAATCAAGAAAATATAACAATTCCGCCGCCCGTTTGTGAAAAAGACGGGCGGCGGTTTTTTACGGTATCTTCTCCGGAATATGGGGCTTTGGTGCGGCGGGGGTGCGGTGCTTTTTGATCAGCGATGCGATGAGGATGACAACCGGCAGCAGAACGCTGACGGGGAAGTTAAGCAGCGGATAGCTTTTGAGCTGTTGATCTTCATCCGCCGCGCTGCGGAACACCACGAGCGATTCCGCGAGAATCAGCAGCGACACCGGCATCACCATCCGGCGGTAATCTGTTGACCGCAGCAGATAGGCAACCGCCTTCGCCCCCGCAATCAGGCACAGCGTGACCTTGATGATTCCGGCAAGCACCATGTTCAGCGTCACAAGCACCTCGATGCGCATCATAAAAGTACCAAATTTCACCAGACGCGCCGCGATGAACGAGGGGTAGTATTCCGCGACCAGCATCGGATAACCCAGTACGGTGAGGTTGCGGAAAATCACAAAAAAGAAAATCACAAATTCGATGAGAAACGCCCAGATAAAAACCTTTTTCATGCTCGCCCCCTGCTTGAAGCTGTTGCCCAGTGCAAGGAGCAGGAAGCTTTGTGAAAAGGGAAAGACGGCGGTTCCAAATCCGCTGTAAAACATCTTCGGGAGGGGATGCTCAAAAAACGGCATCAGGTTTTCAACGTGCATCTCGCCGATGAGCATAAAGGTGATAAAAGCCATGAACAAAACGAGAATGATCATCAGCAGAACCGAGCATTTCCCGAGTGTGGATACAGGGCTTTTTGCCAGATAAATACATACCGCGATCATCCCTGCCGAGAACAGAAGCGACGGCGTTTCCGGCATGGACGTCACCTGAACAAAGCAGACAAAGGTGAACACCACCGCGCCGGCGACCAGAACGCAATACCACAGAATCAGCACCGCCGCGATGGACGCAAAGACCTTTCCGAGAACGCGTTCGGTGATTTGAAACAAATCCGTTTCCGGATTCAGCGCTGCGATTTTCGCAAAAATGAGTCCGAACGGGATGATAAAAACGATGCTCGTACAAAACGCAATCAGGGAATCCTGCTCGTTGTCGGAATTGATTCCCAGAATCACGACCGTTCCGAACATGAACACGACCAGCAGCGCTACCGCCTGCGGGATTGTCAGCGTGCGATTACTCAAAGGGAATGCTCCTTTCCCGCAAGGCTAAAGCTTGATATTTCCGAATGCCTGGTTAAAAAACCGCGACGGCACGGGGGTGTAGATGCCAAAGGTATACAGCGTCACAACAACGGCACAGACCGTAAAAAAAGCAAGATACGTGATGGTTTCGCGCCGGGAAAAACGCCGGATGTTCGGGAAGAAATCGGCAAGCAGCGCCGCTGCTAAAATAGCAATCGTAATGACCAGCAGCATACGGCTGCCTCCTTTTAATAAAAGCTTTTAGATTTTCCGGTGGAAAGCACGGTCACATCGCTGTCAACCGTCACCGGAATCCGGTTCATCAGCGCGCTCCAATTGTCGCGCAAGTCGTACCAATAGTGAAAATCGTGCCGGTAAATATCCGCACCCAGCCCGATGACATCACAGTTTAAGTCGTCGAACAAATACCGCGCGGTGTGTTCGAGATTCGTGTTAATATATGCCTCTGTGAGCTTTTTCACGGTGCTGATACAGTCTGTCATTTTCGTACCCGCAGGAATCGCGCCCTCGATCAGATATACCTTTGCCTTGACCTTGATATGAAAATCCGGTATTCCGTCATGATCGGTGAATGAAATCTTCGCTTGACAGCCGCGTATCCCGACGGAAACATTCTCTTCCTTTCCGGTGAGCGCATCCGTTTTAAAGCTCAGCATCCCGCCCTTGCATTCTCCGCGCGCGAGCATCACCATGCGTCCCTGAAGCGGCGTAAGGTAACCGGCAAGCTTGTCGTCCTTGAGCACAACCGTTCCGTCAAGCTCAATGATCTTTTTGTTGTCCTTAACCACCGTCACAAGCCCCGGAAGGCCGACGGACTGCTGCCCGTCAAGCTGCATGAGGTTATAGAATTCGAAAATGCGCGTGACCAGCAAGGTGCAGGTCGCTTGGTTATCCTCGATGATCTGGGTGTAAATATCGGTGCTTGCGATGTGCGGGGTCTGCATGTAAGCACCGAGTACCTCCTTGGCGGTTTCCATTTTCGAGATGGAAAGCAGATTGGTTTCGCGGATGCCTGTGTTTTTATAAAAAAAATCCATCACCGAGCGAAGCCCGTCCTGCGCGGCAATCCGGCTGCTGATGATCAGGATGTCGCAGTTGCCGAAATACAACGTGGACTTGGTGTTCAGCATTGCGTTGCGCACCGCGTCATGAATGGTCACACCGTCACCCTCGATGAGAACCGTTGTGCTTTTTCCGGTTCCGACCGCGGTGAGATCGGAGCTTTCAAAGCTCATATGATAGGTTCCGTCGTCGTTTTTGTCAACGGCAACGCCGTAGACGATTGCAATTTCATTGAGCCCCACATAGCTCCAGCAGCCGGTCAGAGGCAGCATCATCAAAAGCACCGCTGCCACGCAAAGCAGTTTTTTTTTCAAGTACAATGCCTGCATAAGCAGCTCCCTTTCGCGCGGGGTTATTTACAATCCGCGTCCGTTTGTTTCAAAGTTGAAATCGGCGCCCGGATAATCATATCCCGCAGACGGCGTTTTGAGAAAACGCCCGACGCATTCGCATACGGAATGCCCAATGTTTTCAAATTTAAAATGTGGATGATCACAACCATTGATGCCAGAATAAAACCGAACGTGCCGAAGGTGATGGACAAGAGCAGCACCCACGTCCGCATAAACACTACCGACGCATACATCTTCGGCACAAGCAACGCCGTGATGCCGGTCAGGGAGATGATGATGATCATCGGTGCGGCGATCAGCTTTGCCTGCACCGCTGCCTGTCCGATGACAAGCGCGCCGACAATGCTCAGCGTCTGCCCGATGCTGTTCGGCATCCGCACACCGCTTTCCAGCAGGATGTCGAACATGAACAGCATCACAATGATTTCCAGTCCAGCGGGCAGGGGGACATTCGACCGCTCCGCGGTGATGTTGATCAAAAGCGGTGTGGGCAGCACCTCATGCTGGAACGCCACGATCGCGATATAAAGCCCCGGAATCAGCACGGATATCGTAACGCCGATCATTCTGAGCAGCCGCGTAAAGCTTGCCATAAAAAGATTGATATAATAATCGCCGCAGTTGTGGAAATTTTCGATAAAGTAAAACGGCATCGTCAGCACCATCGGGCTGCCGTCTACGAACAGCGCGATTTTCCCCTCGAGAATCCGCGAGGCAACCACATCCGGCCGTTCGCTTGAGCCGATGGTTTGAAAAGGAGTCAGAACGCGGTCCTTGAGCTGCTCTTGAATATAATACGAATCCATCAGCGAGTCGGGATGTATCCGGTCAAGCCTTTTGTACAATTCGTCGAGCATCGCCGGTTCGACAACGCCTTCGATGTAGCAGATGCAGATTTTGGTGTTGGTCATTCTGCCGACGGTGCGGTATTTCATTTTCAGCCGGTTTGAACGGATGCGCCTGCGCAGCAGGGACAGACTCTGCACAAGGCTTTCGTTAAAGCCATCATGCGGACCGGATACGATTTTTTCGCTTTCCGGCTCGACAATTGCGCGTGTGACAAAGCCCTTGGTGTTGACAATGACCGCTTTGTCGGAGCCTTGCGCGAACAGAATCGTGTCGCCCGTGGTCAGCGATTCGATTACGGCGGGAAGCTGATCGGTTTCATAAATATCGTTGATGGTCAGAACGCTTTGTTGCAGGTATTCCGATAGCGACGGTTTCGCGGCATGAAAATCCGCGGACAGAAGCGGTTTGATCAGCGATTCGTTGATGAGAAATTTCTCCACCACGCATTCGCAGAAACAGAGGACAACATCAAGCCCCGTCGCGGGATTTTTCAGCTCCCGCACCACGAGCGAATCCACATCCTTGAATAGCGCGCGGATTTTCTCGGCATTCACCGCGACGGAGGTGTCAAAGGTTTCGGTGCCAAGAACGCTGTTCATCGATGCGGTTTTCTCGCGAAAAAACGCGTCCTGCTGTTCCTGCGTATGCGCCCTGCTGAAGAATCGGTTCACAAAAACACGCTCCTTTCTGCTTTGTAGGTTTTTGTTAGTATTTTTACACAGCCCGAAATTATACGCGAATCGAAATCATGGAAAATCGCACCAAAAAAAGCCTCCCGATTCGGGAAGCTTTTTTGAAAGAACCGCTATGTTTTTCTGATCGTCTGCGTGCCGCATTTTGCGCAGGTCACGTTGATTTTGCCGCGCCCGCGGGGAACGCGCAGCTTCTGTCCGCAGCTTTTGCACTTGAACACCTTGTGCGTCTGGTAGCTGCGGAAGCCTGCGGTGCGTTTGTGCATCCGGAACTGCATCCGCCCGAACACACCTAAAAACCATTCGTTTTCCGCCTGCCGCTTGCGGATGTTTTTGGAAAACGTGCGGTAGAGCATGAAAATCAGCGGAATCCACGCGATGAGAATCAGAAAGCCGATGTGGAACAGGCTCACTACGCCCTGAATCAAAAACGAAAGCACCGCCAGCGCGATACCGAGCTTGTCGCCGCCGTATCTGCCGTACATAAATTGCCGAAAACGCTGCATCAACATAAAATTCTCCTTCTTAACCGTGCGCATCCTGCTTGTGACGCACAATGCCGAACATCTTTGAAAGTTCCAGCGCGGGAATCGGCACAAGCACAAGCGCGAACGCGATGCAATACAACCCTGCGGAAAGCGCCGTCAGCCCGAAGATGTCTGCCAGCGGCGGGATGAACACCACCGCCAGAACCAAAAGCGCCGAAACCGTCGCTGCCTTGTTGAGCGCCGGATTGCTCCACGGTTTTATTTTAAACAAAGAATGTGACGAGCGCATATTAAATGAATGAACAACTTGTGTTAACGAGAGAATGATAAACGCCATCGTCCGCGCCGCATCGATGCCGTCGGCTTTCCAGCCGATGAGAAAGCCCGCGAGCGTCAGGATTGCAAACATTGCGCCCTGTACCAGAATCTGAACGCCGTAGCCGTGCGCGAAGATGCTTTCGCGCTGGGGTTTTGGCTTGCGGGTCATGATGTCTTTTTCCACCGGCTCCATGCCCAGCGCAACGGCGGGCAGGCTGTCAGTCACAAGGTTGATCCACAAAAGCTGCATCGAGAGCAGGGGGGATTTGTGCCATAAAATCATCGCGAAAAACACGGTGAAAATCTCACCGATGTTTGTGCCCAGCAGGAAGCCGACCACCTTTTTGATGTTGTCATAAATCCCGCGTCCCTGCCGGACGGCTTCTACAATGGTAGCGAAATTGTCGTCCGTCAGCGTCATGTCTGCGGCGCCCTTTGCCACGTCCGTTCCCGTGATGCCCATCGCACAGCCGATGTCGGATGCCTTGAGCGCGGGTGCGTCGTTGACGCCGTCGCCCGTCATTGCGACAATCCGCTCCTTGTTCTGCCACGCTTTTACGATACGGATCTTATCGGAGGGGGTCACGCGCGCGTAGACGGAAATGCTTTCCACGCGGCGGTTGAGCTCGTCCTCACTCATCGAGGCAAGCTCCGCGCCCGTCACCGCGTCGTCGCCGTCCAAGAGAATGCCAAGCTCCCGCGCAATCGCCGAAGCGGTCAGAATATGGTCGCCGGTGATCATCACGGGCTTGATCCCCGCCGCGCGGCAGACCGTCACTGCGTCGCGCGCTTCCGCACGGGGCGGGTCGATCATGCCCACGATACCGAGCAGGGTCAGGTCGTTTTCAAGCTCCTCTGAAACCGCCTGCTCCGGCACGGAGTCGATTTCTTTAAAAGCCACCGCCAGAACGCGCAGCGCTTTTTCACCGAGAACGGCGTTCTTCTCCCGCGCCGCGGCAATGTCGCCGCTTGTGCAGCGCTGAGTGAGGATGTCAAACGCGCCCTTGACGATGACGATTTTCTTCTCGCCGAACGCATGAACCGTGGTCATGAGCTTTCTGTCCGAGTCAAACGGAATCTCCGCAAGGCGCTTGTAGGTTAAGTCGATCTCGTCTTTCTCCATGCCGTTTCTGCGGGCGGCGACGACGATGGCGGTTTCGGTCGGGTCGCCGATGTGACGCTCCTTGCCGTCCTCAATCAGAACCTTTCCGTCGCAGCAAAGCGTCGCGTAAAGCAGCAGCTTTTTGATTTCCGCGGAATTCGCGTCTGTGATTTCCGCAAGCAAACCGCTTTGTGCGTCAAACGCGTGGGTGAGGGTCATGCGGTTCTGGGTGAGCGTGCCAGTTTTGTCGGAGCAGATCACCGACGCGCTGCCGAGGGTTTCCACCGCGGGCAGCCGCCGGATGATCGCGTTGCGCTTGACCATCTGCTGCACGCCGATGGCAAGCACGATCGTCACAATCGCGGGCAGACCCTCCGGTATCGCCGACACCGCCAGCGAAACGGAGGTCATGAAGATGTCCATCAGCGCCATGTCGTCGAGCAGCCCGATGACGAAAATCACCGCGCAAGCCGCCAGCGCCGCGATGCCGAGGTATTTTCCCAGCTGTGCAAGCTTTTTCTGCAGATTCGTTTGCCCTTCGGTTTCGCCCGCCAGCAGATCTGCGATTTTGCCCATTTCGGTGTGCATTCCCGTGCCGGTGACAACCGCTTTTGCGCGCCCGTAAGCCACGGAGCAGCCGGAATACACCATGTTTAGCCGATCGCCCAGCGCCGCGTCATGCGTGACAACCGCCGCCGCGTTTTTCTCCGCCGGAACGGATTCACCCGTGAGCGCCGACTCTTCGCTTTTTAAACTCGCCGCACTCAAAAGCCGCGCATCCGCCGGAACAAAATCGCCGGCTTCCAGAAAAATAATATCCCCCGGCACAAGCGTCGTCGCCGCAACGGACTCCTCCCGCCCGCCGCGCAGCACCTTCGCGTTGGGCGCGGAGAGGTTTTTGAGCGCCTCGAGCGCCTTTTCCGCCTTGCTTTCCTGCGCAACACCCATCACGGCGTTGAGCACCACAATCAGCAGAATCAGAATCGGCTCGATGAAGCTTTCGTTTTCATGCACCGACACCGCGAACGACACCGCCGCCGCCGCAATCAGGATGAGAATCATTACATCCTTGAACTGCTCGAAAAAGCGCGCGAACAGTGTTTTCTTTTTCTTGTCCGTGAGTTTGTTTTCGCCGAACTCCGCCAGACGCTCCTGCGCGGCGGCGGGGGAAAGCCCCGTATGTTCGTCCGTTTTTAGCGCCGCCAGAACGGCTTGTGCCGGCTCAGAATGGTAATTCAAATCATAATCCTCCTCTTACTTATAAACCGCCGTATGCCGGCAGCTCGCGCACCCGCAGGTCGTTGCCGTCCACCATCGCACCCAGCTGAAAACGGAACAGGTTCAAAAACGATGCGCCCAGCTCCGCAACGCCGTGGCCGGTCGCCTTGGCATAATCCTCGCAGTAGGACGCAAAGCTGATGATCGGAAAGATCATAAAAAACAGCTTGAAGATATCCATGTCGCGCGAGTAATTAAAATCGCTGTCGGCGCTGGAAATGATGTCAACCAGATTACGTTCGCCGCCGTATTTGGTCATGTCCAGAATCCGCAGCAAATCGCGCCGGTGCTTTTCGTTGCGCAGGGATTCGATGCTTAAAATCCGCAGAATGTGCCGCTGTGAAATCGCATAGTCCAGCAGCGCGCGCAAAAACGCTTCCGTTTGGGCAAGAAAATGCTCCAGCGCGCCCTGGCTGTTGAAATGAAACCGGTCGGTCTGGATGTCAAGCGTTCCTGCTTTGATTGCATCCACAATCGCAGTATTGACAAAATTCAGGGCGAAGCCATCAAGGTTCTGAAAAAGTTCCGCAAACAGGCTTTCCAGAATGGCTTCCTTGCTTTTGAAATAGTAGTAAATCAGCGCCTTTGTTACGTGCGCTTCCGCCGCAATTTCGCTCACGCTTGCCGCATCATAGCCTTTTTGCGAAAACAGCCGCAGTGACGCGTCTAAAATCCGCGCCCTCGCATCCGCGTCGGGAAGCTTCTCCCGCTCCTGCATGATACCACCCGCTTTCTTTTTAACTGACTGACCGGTCGTTCAATTTATTATACAATGTCTGCGAACGCTTGTCAAGTATTTTTCCAAAAGTTCTTGAATCACAGTCCGTTATATATTATAATGAGAAAGAAAACGATTGATACATACCGTTTCATCGGGGGGGAAATCGATTTATATGAACAAGAGTTACCGCATCAAAATCATTCTGACGGCGCTTGCTTTTACCGCTGCGGCAAGTGGGGAGCTGATTGCCCTGCTGTGCCGGCTAGACGGTGCGGCACTGCTGCTGTGGGCGGCGATTTGTCTTGCCGCACTGGTTTTTACCGTATGGCTGCCCGGAAAAACGCCCGGTCAGACACGCCGTCTGCGCGGGCTGCAAAAGGGCTTGTCAGAGATGAAAATCTTTCTGTTCAGCTTTCTGGTGAACACGGCGGCGTGGATCGTCTTTCTGATTGCTGCGCCGAAGCCCGATGCGTCCGACCGCATTGTGTCGGTGACCGTTGTGGTGCTGCTCATGCTGCTGTGGCTTGCGGCAGAGGGCGTGATCTGTCTTGCCGCCATGCTCCGCATTCAGGTTCACAGTCGTCAATTGACAGTTTTAACGCGGGTTGTGATGATTTTTCTCTGGTGGATGCCGGTGGTCAACCTCATCGCACTGAAGAATACCCTCACCGCGGTGCGCAACGAGCTGGCTTTTGAAAACGAACAGGAAGCCATGAACGCCGTACGCAAGGAACGCGAAATCTGCAAGACAAACTATCCGATTCTGCTTGTCCACGGAGTGTTTTTCCGCGACCTGCGCTATTTCAACTATTGGGGGCGGGTCGCGGCGGAGCTAAAACGCAACGGTGCGGTGCTTTTTTACGGGCAGCAGCCCTCCGCGGCGACCGCCGAGGAATGCGGGGCAGCCCTTGCCGCGCGGATTGCTGAAATTGTCGCCGAAAGCGGCTGCGAAAAGGTCAACATCATCGCCCACTCAAAGGGCGGGCTTGACGCACGCTGCGCGATCAGCCTTTCCGGCGCGGCGCAGTCCGTGGCTTCGCTGACAACCATATGCGCACCCCACAACGGCAGCGCGGCGGCGGATTATCTTTTGAAAAAAGCACCCGCCGCGGTGAAGCTTTTTGTCGCCCGCCGCTACAATGCCGCCATGCGCAAGTTCGGCGATGCCAACCCCGATTTCCTGCGCGCGGCGCAATCGCTGACCGCGGAGGCCTGCGCCGCGCTCAACGCAAAAACCCCCGACGCGCCGGACGTGTTCTACCAGAGCGTCATGACAAAAATGTCCTCCGCGAAATCCGCGTCCTTTCCGTTGAACGTGACTTATCGCATCATCAAAAAAGCCGAGGGCGACAACGACGGGCTGGTGTCCGTCGCTTCCGGAACACGGTGGCAATGCAGACTCATCGAGCCGCAGGGCAAACAAGGCATTTCGCACGGCGATGTGATTGACTTAACGCGGAAGAACATCCCCGGATTCTCCGTGCGTGAGGTTTATACCGACATTGTGATTGATTTAAAGAACAGAGGGTTTTAATACGGCACTGTGAACCCGACAGAATTCAGCCGAAAAAGTCGTGCGCCGCAGTTGCACACCTGTTATAATCAGATCAGAAAGGAGGCAGGAAGATGGATCTGCTTGATCAGCTCAACAAAGCCATGGCGTTTATCGAGGAACACATCGACGACGACATCGCGCTTGCGGAGGTATCCAAGGTAACCATGTATGCGCCGTATCACTTCGGGCGGTTGTTTTACTACATCGCGGATATGCCGCTGTCGGAGTACATCCGCCGGCGCAAATTAAGCCTTGCGGCGATGGCGCTGCAAAGCGGGCGTATGCGGGTGATTGACTTAGCGGTGCAATACGGCTATGAAAGTGCGGACAGCTTCACGCGCGCGTTCGTCAAGCAGCACGGCATCACGCCCAGCGCCGCGCGGCAGGGCGGTGCGAGCCTGACCATCTTCCCACCGCTGACCTTTCAAATCAAAATCAAAGGAGTGCAGGCGATGAATTGGAGAATTGAAGAACGCGAGGCGTTCGAGGTGTTCGGCATCGAGCGGATTTACCGCAATGACGAGCAGGGGAAGGTTCCGCAGTTTTGGGTGGACATTGAGCAGAACGGCGAGGGCGCGCGGCTTGCCAACGCGGCGGGCGGCTTTCGGGACAGCGGAGTACTTCGGCTGTTTGCCATCTGCGGCTACTGCGAGGCGGGGGAGGATACCTTCCCTTACATGATCTGTGCGGATAAAACCTCGGATTGTGACACAACGGGCTTTAAAGTCGCGCAGATTCCGAAAACGACGTGGGCGGTGTTCCGCAGCAGCCCGCTCGACGGCTTCGGTATTGAAATCCCGACGCTATTTCAGCGCGCGTACGGCGAATGGATGCCGTCGTCGGGATACGACAAGGCGATCGGTCCGGATATGGAGCTTTACATCAAAGGTGAGGACGGAAAGTGTTACGAGGAAGTCTGGATTCCCGTGAAAAAAGCATAACAGAAAGCCCATCGTACCGACGGTTAATCCCGCAGCGCGATGGGCATAATTTTTAAACCGGAAACTAAATCACAGGGCGCCCCTCAAATTCGGCGCGGCGGAGGATGTCTTTCATCAGAACATCAAACTGCGCGGGGTTGAGGGATTGCGGCCCATCGGAGAGCGCCTTGGCGGGGTTGTTGTGCACCTCGATCATAAGCCCGTCCGCACCAACGGCAATCGCAGCTTTTGACAGCGGCTCAACCATCCACGACAGTCCTGCCGCGTGGCTGGGGTCGATCACAACGGGCAGATGCGTGAGCTTTTTGAGCATCGGCACGGCGGAAATGTCGAGCGTGTTGCGCATGGAGGTTTCAAACGTGCGGATGCCGCGCTCGCAGAGAATGACGTTGGTGTTGCCGCCCGCCATGATGTATTCCGCGCTCATCAGCCATTCCTCAATGGTGTTGGCAAGCCCGCGCTTGAGCAGAATCGGCTTGTCGGAGCGCCCGAGTTCCTTGAGCAGATCGAAATTCTGCATATTCCGCGCGCCGACCTGAATTACATCCACATCCGCGAACAAATCCACATGGTTGACGTTCATAATCTCCGTAACAATCGGCAAGCCCGTCGCTTTTTTCGCCAGCATCAGCAGCCGGATGCCCTCGCCCTCCAGTCCCTGAAACGCGTAGGGGGAAGTGCGCGGTTTAAACGCACCCCCGCGCAGCATCGTAGCGCCGCTTTTTTTCACATCCAGCGCAACCTCGACAATCTGCTCCTCGGTTTCCACCGAGCAGGGACCCGCGATCACCGCAATGCCCTGCGCGCCCACGCTGATGGTGTCGGTGATTTTCACCACCGTGTTGTCGGGGTGCATCTTGCGGTTGACCGTTTTATACGGCTCGGAAATGCGCTTGACCGTTTCCACAAAGGGCAGACCGAGCAGCAGATCGGTGTCGATTTTTGAGGTGTCGCCGATCAGCCCGATGATGGCGGTGTTTTCGCCCTCGCTGAAATTTGTCCGGAAGCCCATGCCGTGCAGCTCCGCCGTCAGGCGCTCCACATCGGCTTTTTTAGCTTTTGCGTTGAGAATTACAATCATCTGAACCCATCCTTTTTTTAAGAAATTGACGCACTGAGTGTTTTTGTATCAGTGCTTTAAAGCTTTTATGCTTTCATGTAATAAAGTATATCACGATTTTTTTGATTTGTCAATAGGCGAAAACCAACAGATTATTTCGGCAAACGCGCGGAAATTGATACAAGTCTATAATCTTCTGAAACCTGAGAAAAATCACATTGACGTTTGACTTTTAAGTGGGTATAATTACAATGGAATAAATTTTAATATTTTCTGCGGGAGGCATTCTATATGCGTAAAACCAAAATTGTCTGCACCATCGGTCCGGCAACCGACGACGACGCGATTTTAAGACAGCTCATGCAAGCCGGCATGAACGTGGCACGTTTCAACTTTTCCCACTCCGATTATGAAACACACAGAAAGCGCTTTGAGCAGGTTGTTCGCCTGCGCAGCGAGCTGGGGCTGCCGATTGCCACGATGCTCGACACCAAAGGTCCGGAAATCCGCCTGCGCAAATTCCGCGACTCAAAGCCCGTTGAGATCAAAGATGGCTCCACCTTTACCCTGACCACCAGCGAGGTCGAGGGCACGAGCGAAATCTGCTCGGTTTCCTTTCCGCACCTGCCCAAGGATGTTTCCGTCGGCTCAAAGATCCTCATCAACGACGGCGTCATCGAGCTGAAAGCCGAGCACATCACCGGCGGCGAAATCGCCTGCCGTGTCGTCCACGGCGGAACGCTCTCCGACAACAAGGGCATCAACGTGCCGGGCGCGAATCTCTCCATGCCCTATATCAGCGACACGGATATGCAGGATCTGGAATTCGGTGCGAAAATGGGCTATGATTTCATTGCCGCATCCTTTGTCAGAAGTGCCGCGGACGTGAATTATCTGCGCAAGTTCACCCACAGCTTAGGCTGGAACAGCGTTCGCATCATCGCCAAGATTGAGAACGCCGAGGGCGTGGAAAACATCGACGAGATCCTGGAAGCCGCCGACGGCATCATGGTTGCGCGCGGCGATATGGGCGTTGAGATTGCATTTGAAAAAATCCCCGCCATCCAGAAATCCCTCATCGACAAGGGCTACAACGCCGGCAAGCAGGTTGTCACCGCAACCCAGATGCTCGAGTCGATGATCAAGAACCCCCGCCCGACCCGTGCCGAAATCACCGACGTGGCAAACGCCATCTACGACGGCACCTCCGGCATCATGCTCTCCGGCGAAACCGCCGCGGGTGCGTTTCCGGTTGAAGTCGTCAAGACCATGGCGCTGATCGCCGAAACCACCGAGAACGACATCGACTATTCCAAGGACTTCTCGAAGAAGCGGTACAACACCTCGTCGAGCATCACCAACGCGATTTCCCACGCGACCGTGACGACCGCCCACGACCTTTCCGCAAAAGCAATCATCACCGTCACAAAGACCGGAAAGACCGCGCGGATGATTTCCAAATACCGCCCGTCCTGCCCGATCATCGGACTGACCACGGACGAGATTGTCTGCCGTCAGCTCAATATGTCGTGGGGCGTGCTGCCCGGCATGGTTGAGGAAATGGAAAACACCGACGAACTCATCGCCCATGCTATCGAGCGCTCCATCGCCTTCGGCTACATCAAAAAAGGCGACCTTGTCGTCATCACGGCGGGCGTGCCGCTCGGGATTTCCGGCAACACCAACATGATTCAGGTTCACACCGCGGAATAAATCTTTCAAGAGCCGTCCTTCTTTGGGCGGTTTTTTTCCGTAATCTGCTGTTTATTTTGATTTGCATCTTGTTTTTTTGGCGAAAATATAGTATAATCAACTAGAATGCAGTTTTTAGAAACCCCCGCCGCCGGCGGCACCGCGGGAGAAAAGAGGGAACAATGACAATCGAACAGGTTTTAACCTACGGCACAAGAATTCTGATTATTTTCCTCGTGCTTCCGCTGCACGAGTTCGCGCACGCATGGTCGGCGAAAAAGCTCGGCGACAACACCGCGCAGTATATGGGGAGGCTTACGCTCAACCCGTTGATGCACGTTGACCCGCTCGGCGCGCTGCTGCTGCTTTTTACGGGGTTCGGCTGGGCAAAGCCCGTGCCGGTCAACCCGCTGCGCTTTAAGAAATACCGGCTGGGCATGGCGCTCACCGCCGCCGCAGGCCCGCTTTCCAACCTGATTGTTGCATTTGCGGCGATGATCACTTACCGTGCGCTGGTATATGTACAAAACATGCGCGATTTTATGACATATGAAAATTTCTCCTATGTCTATATGATTGCACAATTCTTTATCCTCATCAACATCGGGCTTGCCGTGTTCAACATGATTCCGATCCCGCCGCTTGACGGGTCAAAGGTACTGAGCTACTTTCTGCCCGCCGACTTTGAGCGCCGGCTTGAGCAGAACCAGATGATTGTGACGCTGGTTTTCTTCGGGCTGATTTTCACGGGCGTTTTAAGCAAGCCCATCGGCATCGTCACCGATTTGGTCTGGAGTGGAATGATCTTCCTCACCGGCTGGGTGGATTCCATCATGCGCATCATCCTCTAAAGGGGGACACAGCGCGAAAGAACCAATCAATCAGAACGGGAGAGGGGGCGAACCCATGTATGCTCTTTCCAAGCGATTTGAGCATGGAGTGCATGGGCATTTTTATGAACAAGCCCCACTATAAGCTTGAAACGTTCGAGGGACCGCTTGACTTGCTTCTGCATCTGGTAACAAAGCACAAGTTTGACATCTGCGACATTGAAATCTCCGTGCTGCTTGCGCAGTATCTGGAATACATCGACGGTATGAAGGAACAGGATTTTGAGCTGGCGGGCGAATTTCTTGAAATGGCGGCGCGGCTGATTTATATCAAAACCGCTTCGCTTCTGCCGAAGCCCGAGGAAGCGCAGGAGCTGAAAAAAGAACTCGAGGGCAGGCTCATCGAGTATGCGCTGTGTAAAAAAATGGCGCTCGTGCTGCGCGAGAACTACATCGGCGGCGATGTGTTTGTCCGCAAGCAGGCGAAAATCGAAACCGATATGACCTATATCCGCACACACAGCCCGATGGAAATTTATGACGCGTTCATGAGCATGAACGTGCGCAGCGCCGCGAAAGCACCGGTGAAAGAATCGGTGTTTGAGCCGCTTGTCAAACGGCGGGTGGTGTCGGTCATTTCGCGGATCATCCGTGTGTTAAAGGCGCTGTACACCACGGGCAGCTGCTCGCTGGACAGGCTCTATGACAACGACAGCGCGCGTTCCGGGCGGATCGCAACCTTCTTAGCGGTGCTGGAGCTGACCAAATCCGGACGGATCGCGCTTTCCGAGGACAACACCACGGTGGTGTTCCGCGGGCGCAGTCAGGAAGCCGATGCAGCACTTGCGGCGCAATCAGATAACGGGATGGATAACGATGCAATTAGATGAGAAAATAGCGGTAATCGAAGCGGTGCTGTTCGCGTCGGGCGAGCCGGTGGAAACCGCGCGGCTGGCGCAGGTCTGCGAGGTGGAGGCGGAATTTGTTCCGCGCCTTGTGCGGCTGCTTTCCGACCGCCTGGAAAACGGCGGGAGTGCCTTCGAGGTACTCAAGCTCGGCGAAAGCTACCAGCTTGCGACAAAGCCGCTCTACGCGCCCTATATCCGCGCGGCAATTGAAACCAAGAAAAACGCGCCGCTTTCACCCGCGGCGATGGAGGTTCTCGCGATTGTTGCTTACAACCAGCCGGTGACAAAAAGCTTTGTCGAACACGTCCGCGGCGTGGACAGCGCGGCGGTGGTCAATTCGCTGACGGAAAAAAACCTGCTCGAGGAAGCCGGACGGCTTGACATCCCGGGGCGACCGGTTTCTTACCGCACAACGGACAACTTCCTGCGCTGCTTCAAGCTCTCGTCGCTTTGCGAGCTGCCCGTTCTGGAAAACCAGAGCGCGCAGCTGACCTTTGACGAATTCGCCGCCGCGGAGGAAGCAACGGCGGATATGGTGTAATTGAACGAGGGGGGACACAATGACGGCGCTGTTCATCATCGGCGGCATCATCGCGCTGATCGTTGTGCTGCTGCATTTCTCCGTGCGCGCGGACTGCGCGGTGTCAAGCGGAAAACCGTTTGAACTCCGCGTAAAATGGCTGTGGTTTACGCTCTACCCCGCAAAGCCACGCAAGCATCGCCTGCGCAGGTTTTTGGCGAAATTCCGCAGGAAAAAGAAACCGGCACAGCCCGTCGCGGAAGCTACCGATTCGATTCCGGAACCGGTTTTCGAGCCCGAAGCCGAGCCGCCCGACGTGGAACCCGCCGCGTCGGCTGTGACGGCGGCGCAGACCGCGAAAGCCGGTAAAGCGGCGGAAAAAGAACGCAAGACGCTGCTCAGGCGCGAAAAAAAGCTCGAAAAGCAGCTTGCCAAAGAACGCAAAAAGCAGGGGAAAGCATCCCGCACCGGCGGCAAGCTGGAACAGCTCAAGGCGCTCTGGGAGAAGCTTTTACCCTATCTGCAAACGGCGGGGCGCTATACACGCCGGACACTGAAAACCATCCGCTTCACCGGGCTTGAAGTTCACCTCACCGCCGGCAAAGAGGACGCATACGAGTCGGCAATGCTTTACGGAAAGCTCAACGCCGCGCTGTTCAATCTGCTGGGCATCGTGGCGAGCATTTTTACCGTCCGCGTCAAAAGCGCCGATGTGGCGTGCGTGTTCAACGAAAATAAATTTGCCTATGCTGTGCGCGGAACGGTAAAAATCCGTCCGAGTGCGCTGATTGCCATCTCGTTCTCGCTGGGCATCCGACTGCTGGCTGTTTATCTGAAGCAACGGCGTGCGGCAAAAAGGGCGCGCAAACACGAGGAACAGAACACCAAAAAACAGAAATTCAAAGAAACGGAGCTGTTGACCAATGAGTGAAACAAAGCTGGAGAGCCTGGTTCAGGCGGCAATGCAGAAAATCCGCGAGATGATCGACTGTGAAACCATCATCGGAAAGCCGGTCGTCGTAGACGTGGACACCACCATCATTCCCGTGTCGAAAGTATCGTTCGGCTTTGCGTCGGGCGGCTCGGATCTTCCGTCAAAATCCGGAAAGGATCTGTTCGGCGGCGGCTCAGGCGCAGGCGTGACGATTCAGCCGCTGGCGTTCATCACCGTGCATAAGGGCGAGGTAAAGCTCCTTCAGATGACCGTGACCGCGGCGAAGGAAAACGCCGTAATCAACCTCATTCCCGACGTGATTGACAAGGTTTCCGCACTGCTCAAGAAAAAATCCGACGGCAAAAATGAGGACGACGAATAATTTTACAACGCATTTTCGCCGCGGAAAAAGCATAAAGTTTTCGCCGCTGTGCATACTGACTGTATCGTGTTTCACACAAAACGGATACAAAGGATGTACAGAGGATGAAAAAACTGATCGCATGGTTTCTCACGGCGGCGGCGGTGGCGCTCCCGTCGAATTACGATACCGTCTATACGCCGCAGCCCGGCGGTGGAGAATCCCCGCCGACCCAGTATGCGTTCACCAGCATCGAGGCGGTGGCGGCTTCCGCGCCGGTGAAAGTGCCGTCGGTTTCGGCAAAAGGAGCAATCCTCATCGACGCGGCGAGCGGGCGTGTGGTGTTTGATCAAAACGCCGGCGAGCGGCTTCCCATGGCGAGTACGACGAAGATTATGACCACGCTGCTGTGCCTGGAAAGCGGTGGGCTGGAGGATTATTTCACCGTCGATTCCAACGCCATCAAGGTGGAAGGCTCGTCCATGGGGCTTCAGGCGGGCGACCGCGTCACAAAGCGTATTCTGTGCTACGGCATGATGCTGCCCAGCGGCAACGACGCGGCGAACGCGACGGCGGTGCGCGTGGGCGGCAGTATCGAATCGTTCGTTTCAATGATGAACGAAAAAGCGCAGACGCTGGGGCTTACCGACACCCATTTCGTCACGCCGTCGGGGCTGGACGATTACACCGACGCGCATTATTCCACGGCGCGCGACATGGCGATGCTCACCCGAACCGCCATGCAGAACGACGAGTTCCGCAAAATCTGCGCCGCATCCAGCGCTTGCCTCAATTTCGGCAACCCGCCCTATGAGCGCTGGCTGACCAATTCCAACCGTCTGCTGCGCAATTGTCAGGGTGTGATCGGCGTAAAAACCGGCTTCACTGACAAAGCGCGGCGCTGTCTGGTGTCCGCTTGCGAGCGAAACGGCACAACGCTCATCTGCGTCACGCTCAACGACCCCAACGACTGGCTCGACCACGCGAACCTCTATGATTACGGCTTTTCGCTTGTCAAGCACGTCAGCTTAGAGAGCGATTACGGGCTGTTTGAAGTCCCCGTCGCGGGCGGCGCGCAGGATACGGCAAAGGCGAAGCTTGCGTTTGAACCGAGCGCGTCGCTGTTTGACGGCGAAGCGGATCTGGTCAAGCAGCAGGTTATTCTGCCGAAGTTTGTTTATGCGCCGGTGGTGGACGGCGAGGCGCTTGGCAGCGTGGATTATTACGTCAATGACATGCGCATCTGCTCCGTGCCGATTGTCGCACAGGGCGAAATCCCTGCCGCACCGCCGGAGAAAATGAACATCTTTGAGTTTTATTACAAAGCGTTCAAGGAGCTGTTTTCATAAAAAAATGAATATCCCGCCGGCGGAGCTGTGAAGAACAGCTCCGCACAGGCGTGTTGATACCGGCGTCAGCCGGAAAACCATGCGGCGACGCATTGTTGAAAGGAAAAGAGTATGGAAAAAATCAGAATTCAGAAAATCATCGCGGACTTGGGCTATTGCTCCCGCAGAAAAGCCGAGGAGCTGATCGCACAGAACCGCGTCAAGCTCAACGGGCATCCCTGCGCGCTCGGCGACAAAGCCGACCCGCGGCAGGATTCCATCAGCATCGACGGCGAAACCCTACATATCGAAAAGAACAAGGAGTATCATTATATTATGCTCCACAAGCCGCGTGGCTATGTGACGACCATGAAGGACGAGCTTGACCGGAAAAACGTCACTGAGCTGCTCACGGACGTTGCGGCGCGCGTTTACCCCATCGGACGACTCGATAAGAACTCCGAGGGGCTTTTGCTGTTTACAAACGACGGGCGTTTTGCCAACCAGATCATGCATCCCTCCGGGCATATCACCAAAACCTACCGCGTCACAATCCGCCCCGACATCTCCGACGACCAGCTTGCCCGTATGTCCGCCGGCGTGGAAATTGACGGACGAATGACCGCACCCTGTTTAATCAATGTGCTGTCGAAAGAGCAGGGCAGGGTGGTGCTGCAGATGGTCATCGGCGAGGGCAGAAACCGCCAGATCCGGAAAATGTGCGAAGCAGTGGGCGTGGAGGTCGCGCGGTTAAAGCGCACCGCCATCGGTCCGCTGCGCCTTGGTATGCTCAAGCCCGGCGAGTTCCGCGAGCTGACAGCCGAGGAGCTGCGCGCGATACGCAACGCGCTTTCCAAAGCCGCCGGCGAGCCGAAACCGCAGAAGTCGCCGAAAAAGTTCCGCAGATAGCGAGGGCTTACGATGCTTGAAATTTTAAAAACCAAACAGCCCGCGCGTTATGCCGCGCTGTTTGAAAAACTGGGCTTGACGCAGAGCAATCCGGAGGTTTCCGAGGCGACGGACGGCGATACCGTCACGGGCTTTGCGGTGTATCATTTTAATTTTTCGGGGGAAAACCCGCTGCTTTCTATCGACTATCTCAGCGAGGAGCTGCCCGCCGCGGTCACGGATGGACTGGTCAGATCGGTGCTGTTTCTTGCCATGCTGCGCGGCGTGGAGCAGGCGCATTTTTGTGTCGAAAATACCGCACAGATTTCAAGGCTCGGGTTTGTGACAGATGCCAAAAAATATGTAGATTCTATATCTGATTTTATGGGTAAATGTAAAAATTGCGGAACTGTGGAATGAGAAACTTGTCAGTTCTGACGAAATGTTGTATAATATATTTTGAGTATTTTGTTCAATGACGATAGAGGATCGATTGGAGGAAACTGTATGTCAGCACGCTCACAGAGGCTTTCGCAGCTCAAGGAGCTGGCGGGTGCTTCCGCCCCGGCAAAGGACAGACTGAAAAAATTGTTCGACGACGGTGTTTATACCGAAATCGGCGCGTTCGCCAAGAGCGGGGAACACCTCGCCGGCGTTGTGACCGCCTGCGGTTATGTGGACGGAAACATGGTCTACGCATTTTCTCAGGACAGCACAATCAACAAAGCGGCACTCTCCGCCGCACAGGCAGCGAAAATCAAAAAGCTATACGACAGCGCCGCAAAAACGGGGCTTCCCGTGGTGGGCATCTACGATTCCTTCGGCGCGGATCTGAGCGATCCGGTCGGCGCGCTGGCGGCTTACGGTGAGCTGCTTGCGTGCGTGAGCGCGCTCTCGGGTGTTGTGCCCCAGATAGCCGTGGTTGCGGGAACGTGCGCGGGCGCTGCGGCGATGCTTGCGGCAAGCGCTGATTTCGTTGTGATGGCGAAGGACGCGGCGCTGTTTGTGACACCGAACACCGCCGTTGCGTACTTAGCGGCCGCCGCCGCTAAAAACGGCATCGCGGCGCTGGTTGCCGAAAGCGACCTTTCCGCGGTGGAAGCCGCAAGGGAACTGCTCATCAAGCTGCCCGCAAACAACCTTGCAGCGCTGCCGATGTTCGAGTACGAAGCACCCTTTTTCGCACTCGGAACAACCGCAGCGGAGCAGATAAAAGCTCTCGCGGATCTCGATTCCGCCGTTGAGCTGTACGCAGCGTTTGGCACGGCAGCTTACACAGCACTCGCGACGGTCAACGGAACGGCTGTGGGCTTTGCCGCGACCAACAACGCCGATGCGCCGCTTTCCGCCGACGACTGCGCGAAGCTTGCGCGCTTTGTGAGAACCTGCGACGCGTTCTCCGTTCCGGTTGTCACGCTGGTTGACACAACGGGCTTTGACGTTTCCGACGCGGACGTCACGGGCGCGGTCAAGAACATGACCAAGCTCGCACAGGCTTATGCCGAAGCGACGACGGTGAAGCTCGCGGTCGTGACCGGCAAGGTCTACGGTCCGGCTTACATCGCACTCGCTGGAAAAGGCGCAGCCGATCTGGTGTTTGCACTCCCCGACGCGGTGATTTCGCCGCTCAATCCGCTCACAGCGGCGGAATTTCTCTCTCACGACAAGCTTGCGGGCACGGACGACGTGACCATAGCCCGTGAAGCCCTCGCCGATGAATTTGTCGCGGAACACTGCTCCGCCGCCGTTCTCGCCGAGCGCGGCAGCTTGGACGGCATCTGCGAAGCCGAGGATCTGCGCGCAACCCTCGTCACGGCACTCGATTCTCTCGCCGGAAAACGTGTTTCCAGACTTCCGAAGAAACACAGCAATATGCCTTTTTAGTAAATAATTGAAAAACGAAAGGATGGTTTCTATGAAAAGATACAATATCACAGTCAACGGCAGAGCTTACGATGTCATGGTTGAGGAATCAAACGGCGCGCAGCCGGTTTACGCAGCACCCGTTGCGGTTGCCCCTGCCCCTGCTGCCGCTCCGGCTGCCGCAGCACCCGCTGCCCCCGCTTCCGCCGCGGAAGCACCCGCACCCGCCGCTTCGCAGGCAGTCGCTGTCGAGGGCGGCACGGACGTTAATTCACCCATGCCCGGTACAATTCTTGACATTAAGGTCAAGGTCGGCGCGGCGGTCAAAGCCGGTCAGCCCATTTTCGTCCTCGAAGCGATGAAGATGGAAAACGACATCAACGCTCCCTGCGACGGCACAATGGCAAGCATCAATGTCGCAAAGGGCGAATCGGTTTCCTCCGGCACACTCCTGGGAATTATCAAGTAATTCCCCAAATTATACCGAAAGGAATGAGCCAGATGGCGAAGCTGAAAATCACCGAAACCGTCCTGCGTGACGCGCACCAGTCGCTGATCGCAACGCGCATGAGCTTAGATGAAATGCTGCCGATTCTCCCCGCGATGGACAAAATCGGCTACCATTCCGCCGAGGTCTGGGGTGGCGCAACCTTTGACGCCTGCCTGCGTTTCCTTGACGAAGATCCATGGGAGCGCCTACGCGTGATCCGCCGCGAAATGCCGAAAACAAAGCTCCAGATGCTGTTCCGCGGACAGAATATGCTGGGCTACCGCCATTATGCCGACGACGTTCTGGAATATTTTGTACAGAAATCTGTCGCGAACGGCATCGATATCATTCGCATTTTTGATGCGCTCAACGACATCCGTAACCTCGATTCCGCCGTGAAAGCCGCCAAAAAAGAAGGCGCACACGCACAGATTGCGATTTCCTATACCTTGGGCGAAGTCTTTACGCACGACTATTACATTGATTACGCAAAGCGAATCGAGTCGCTCGGCGCGGATTCCATCTGCATCAAGGACATGGCAGCGCTGATCACCCCTTACGAAACTGCATCCCTGATCAAGGATTTAAAGGCAGTGGTGAAAATCCCGATCCAGCTGCATACGCATTATACCTCCGGCCTTGCGTCGATGTGCATCATCAAGGGCGTGGAAGCCGGTGTTGACGTGGTGGACACCGCCATGTCGCCTCTTGCGCTGGGCACTTCCCACGCGCCCACCGAGTCGATTGTCGCCGCGTTCCAGGGCACGGAATACGACACCGGTATCGACCTCAAAGCCCTCAACGAGGTGCGCGATTATTTCATGACCCTGCGCAGAAAATACATCGCGAACGGTCTGCTTGATCCCGATATGCTTGCGACCGATGCAAATGCTTTGATTTATCAAGTGCCGGGCGGAATGCTCTCGAATTTGCTTTCCCAGCTCAAGCAGGCTGGCAAAGCCGACCAGCTCATCGATGTGCTGAAGGAAGTTCCGCGCGTGCGCAAGGACTCCGGCTACCCGCCGCTTGTAACGCCGACCTCCCAGATCGTGGGAACACAAGCCGTGTTCAACATCATCATGGGCGAGCGCTACAAGACGGTCACAAAGGAATTCAAGGGACTTGTCCGCGGCGAATACGGCAAAACCCCCGTGCCGATCGATCCGGAATTTCAGAAGCAGATCTGCGGCGACGAAGAACCGATTTTCTGCCGCCCGGCCGACCTCTTAGAGCCGGAGCTTGAGAAGCTGAAAAAAGAATGCGCCGAGTGGACCGAGCAGGAGGAGGATGTCCTCAGCTATGCGATGTTCCCGAAGGTTGCGCCGAAGTTCTTTGAGAAGCGCCGCAATATGCGCTACGGCATCGACGCCGCGCATTCCGACGCCGCCGCAAAGGTGCATCCAATTTAAAAATGAAGCCATGAGCCGCCCGCATTGCCGGGCGGTTTGCTTTACGCGGCAGTTGAAAACTTATTATGAACGGTATTGAGTTTCGCCCACGCACATGGTATAATAAATACAATTGGTTATGCAAAAACTGACTGATGAATTTGAAAATAAAGGAGCTTTCCTATGCACGCAGAAATTTTCGCATCCCAGGCTGGCGGAATGGGCTCGATGATCATCATGATCGCCGTGTTTTTTGCCGTTATGTACTTCTTCCTCATCCGTCCCCAAAAAAAGCGCGACAAGGCTGATCAGCTCATGCGCGGCAACGTTCAGGTCGGCGACGAAGTTGTAACCGCGGGCGGCATCGTGGGCATCGTCTTTTCCATCAAGGAAGACACCATCGTGCTGGAAACCGGCGGCGACCGCAGCAAAATCCGCGTTCAGAAATGGGCAATCACCAAGAATCTTACCGTTCACGAATAAAATAAACCAAGCCGGCGGATTTTCGCCGGCTTTTGCATATTTACAGCCCTGTGCGAATAAGCTTTAGCAAGAGCTTGTAAAGAAAGGGACTGATACCTATGCGAAAATCCAAACTGATGGCGTCCAATTACCGGAACACCGGCGTTTACTGCACGGTCGTTTCCTCGCTGCTGGGGCTGGGAGTCATTTTTGTGTGTATGTTCGGCTTCTCTGCCGTCGTCACAAAGGTGGACGCCTCCGCGCTGATGATCACCGTGCTTTCCACCGCGGCGCTGTGCGTGGGTACCTACGTGGGCGGCTATATCTGCGCCCGTAAACGCCGTAAGAACGGGCTGATGATGGGCATCATCTGCGGCGCTGCGATTTTTTTCGCGGTGCTGATCATGAGTTTGATTTTCACAAAGGCAGCGCTGTCGTTTTCAGCCGGCGGAAAGCTCATCCTTGCCATGGTCTGTGCGGGAATCGGTGGCATCATCGGCGTCAATTCCAAGGGCAGGAAGTATTAATCCGCAGAAAAATGTGCACGAATTGCATAAACAACGGCTTTTACGGTAAAAATACAAATATTCAGCACAAGGACATAAAAAATAAATACCTTCCCGGTCGAATTGTGTTAGAATAACTTATGTAATTGTTTCGGAAATTCTTTGTAATGTACGAAGCGGAAACGCAGTCGGAAAGGAACGATATTCATGAAGCATATCAAAACCGTGAACAAAGCCAACCTCAAGGAAACCGCCGCAAAGGGTGGCTGCGGAAAGTGCCAGGCATCCTGCCAGTCCGCTTGCAAAACCTCCTGTACAGTCGCAAATCAGAAGTGCGAAAAGAACGCGTAGTATTAGCGCTGATGAGAAAGCGCAGCTTTCTTTCATGCCGTGCGAAACAGCGTGCGGAATACGCCTGACCGCGTTTTCGCGCAAGCCAACCAAAGTGAATGAACGCGGCGCAGACCGCAGAACAGACTGATTTTCAGCTTGCTGGAATCAGTCATTTTATTCTGCTGCAAAGCGCGCAAAAAGGATGATCAGATTGATTCATAAATTCAAGCTTGACGGCTACAACGTGCTGCTCGACGTCAACAGCGGCGGGGTTCACCTTGTGGACGACTTAACCTATGACCTGCTCGACTGCGTTGACCCGCCCTTTGCGCCGGAATGTCCGGAAAAAGCGCTGGACAAGCTCTCGAAGCTCTATCCGCCGGCGGAAATTAAAGAATGCTACGCGGAGCTGTTAGAGGTTTACCGCGATAAAATCCTGTTTTCCGATGACGATTACGCGCAGTATGCGGAAAAAGCTGTGCTGTCGCCGGTCAAAGCGATGTGCCTACACATTGCCCACGATTGCAATATGCGCTGCGATTATTGCTTTGCGTCAACCGGCGATTTCGGCGTTGGGCGCAAGCTGATGGATTTTGAAACCGGCAAGCGCGCGATTGATTTTCTGATTGAAAAATCCTTCGACCGGAAGTTCCTCGAGCTGGACTTTTTCGGCGGCGAGCCGCTGCTCAATTTTGACGTGGTCAAGCAAATCGTCGCCTATGCCCGCGCGCGGGAAGCCGAGGTCGGCAAGGTTTTCCGCTTCACCATCACCACCAACGGGCTGCTGCTGGACGACGACAAGATCGCGTTCATCAACCGCGAGATGTCCAACGTTGTCCTTTCCATCGACGGCAGAAAAGAAATCAACGACCGTATGCGCAAGCGGGTCAACGGCGCGGGAACTTACGATAAAATCATCAAAAACTACAAACGCCTTGTCGCCGGGCGCGGGGATAAGGATTATTACGTTCGCGGCACCTACACAAAATACAACCTCGATTTCTCCGAGGATGTGCTGCATCTTTTCGAAGCAGGCTTTGACCAGATTTCCGTCGAGCCGGTCATGACCGACCCTGCCGAGCCGTATGCGATCGGGATGGGCGATCTGGCGAAGATTTTCTGCGAATACGAGCGCCTGTCGAAAAAGCTTGAGCAAATTCACACCGACGGAGGCTTCTGTAATTTCTTCCACTTTGCGCTGGATCTCGATCAGGGACCCTGCGCAATCAAGCGCCTGCGCGGCTGCGGAAGCGGCAACGAGTACGTCGCCATCACCCCCGACGGCGAAATCTACCCCTGCCACCAGTTTGTCGGCATCGAGGAATTCAAGATGGGCAGCCTTTACGACGGCACGTTCAGCCAGGAGATCAAGAAAGAATTCGCCACCGCCCATGTTTACTCAAAACCCGATTGTGTCAAATGCTGGGCGAAGTTCTATTGCAGCGGCGGATGCAACGCAAACAATTACCTCTATGCCGGCGATATCCACAGCGCCCACAAGCTTTCCTGTGAAATCCAGAAGAAACGGCTCGAGTGCGCAATCTTAAAACGCGCGGTCGGTATGCTGGAAAAAGAACGCGTGTAAGCTTTTTAACGGAGGCACACAATGACGATTTCACAACTGAAATACGTGCTGAAAACCGTCCGGTGCGGCTCGATCAGCGAAGCGGCAAAACAACTTTTTATCTCCCAGCCGAGCCTTTCCGCCGCCATCCGCGAGCTGGAAGCCGAGCTTGGCATCGAGATTTTTAATCGCTCTGCAAGGGGGATCTCCCTGTCCGACGACGGCGCGGAGTTTCTGGGCTATGCCCGTCAGGTTGTGGAACAGACCGAGCTGCTCGAACAGCGCTACCTCAACCGGCGCGCGCCAAAGCGCATTTGTGCGGTCAGCGCACAGCATTACGCTTTTGTCGTCAATGCGTTTGTCAACCTCGTGCGCCAGTCCGGCGCGGAGGAATACGAATTCACCCTGCGCGAAACCCGCACCCACGACATCATTCACGACGTGAGTACGCTGCGCAGCGAGATTGGCGTGCTTTACCTCAATGACTTCAACGAAAAGGTGCTCAACCGGCTGCTTGCCGAGCACCATCTGCTGTTCACGCCGCTGTTTGCGGCAAAGCCCCATGTGTTTGTCAGCGCGTTCCACCCGCTCGCCGACCGGACAGCAATCACGCTTGCCGACCTCGAGCCATACCCCTGCCTGTCCTTTGAACAGGGCGAATACAATTCGTTTTATTTTTCCGAAGAAATCCTCAGCACGGTGTATCACCAGAAAAGCCTGCGCGTCACCGACCGCGCAACGTTGTTCAACCTGCTCATCGGGCTGGGCGGCTATACAATTTGCTCCGGCATTTTAAGCACCGACTTAAACGGCAGCGATATCGTGGCTGTGCCGCTGCAAACCGACGAGCGCATGACAATCGGCTACATCACCAACCGCCGCGCCGTCCTCAGCCCCGCCGCGCAGAGCTATATCGCCGAGCTGAAAAAGCTGATCGCAACGTATGGGTATCCGATGATCGAAAAATAGAATGTTTATAAAAATATACATCCTGTAAGACTGCTGTTTTATGGGGTGTTTTACTTTATAGTTGACAAAGCAAAAAAAATATGTTATGTTTTTTTAGAAAAGCAATCCAAATGGGATTGTTTCATGCAAAACGAAAGGATGAATTCCTATGAAAAAGCTATTGACTGCTCTATGCGTGCTCGCGATGTCAGTCGGTTCTTTTACTGCCGCATTACCAGAAGGCATACAAAAAAGCGATTTTGGAATTTTCAACATAAATCGGGTTTATGCGGATACGAACAATGGTTATTCGTATTCGGTACTCAGTGACGGTACAGCGGAAATCACCAACTATTCCGGCTCGGCGGCATTCCTCGAAATTCCGTCAGAAATCGACGGAAAGACTGTGACGAGTATCGGGGATCAGGCATTCCAAAACAATTCAGCGCTGACGAGCGTTACCATACCTTCGGGCGTTACGAGAATCAAAGCAAGCGCATTTCGCAACTGCACCGGACTTACTGAGATCGTCATTCCCGCGGGCATAACAAGCATTGGATATTACGCTTTTTCAAATTGCATTCGTTTAGATAGTATCTCCATTCCGGATAATGTGACGAAAATCGGCGATCGGGCATTCTGGAACTGTAAAAGCCTCACAGATATTATCCTCCCATCTGGTGTGAAAAGTATTGGGTACGGGCTCTTCTTCGATTGCAACGGTTTGAAGCACGTTACGCTTCCATCGGGCTTAAAAAGCGTGGAATATGAGATGTTTTCTGGTTGCACAAGTCTTTCAAGCATCAAAATTCCATCGGGTGTGACAAACATTGGCAGCAATGCTTTTTTTGGCTGTACGAGCTTAACGAGTATTTCTATTCCGTCAAGCGTAACGAATATCGGCTTCGGTGCGTTTCTCAATTGCACCGGACTCAAGCACGTTACAATCCCCGTAGCTGTGACTCACATCGGCGAATTTGCGTTTGGCTATGCGTATGATGAAGATTATGACGAGAAAAAAGTGAATGACTTTAAAATTTACTGCTATGCAGGTACTGTGGGCGAAACATATGCCAAAGAAAGAGGCATTGATTATTCCATCAGCAAGTCACTTACCGGAATGATTGCTAAGCTTTCCGTGACAAGCTACGCCTACACCGGTGCAACAAAAAAGCCGACTGTTTCAATCAAAGCCGGCACAAAAACCTTAAAATCCAGTACGGACTTTACCGTGACCTATAAAAATAACACCGCAGTCGGTAAAGCAACCGTGACCGTTAAGGGGAAGGGCAGTTACACAGGAACCAAAACGCTGACCTTTAAAATCAATCCAAAGAGAACGACGCTTTCCTCT
Source organism: Oscillospiraceae bacterium (assembly GCA_047602575.1). Taxonomy (GTDB): domain Bacteria; phylum Bacillota; class Clostridia; order Oscillospirales; family Ruminococcaceae; genus UBA1366. The sequence continues at coordinate 293,986 of JASGGY010000003.1, read as the reverse complement.
GTGACAGCGGGTGTGAAAAAAGCTACACTGAAATACGCCAAGGTATCGCGTGCATCGGGTTATATCATCTATCGGGCGACGTCAAAGACCGGTACATACAGCAAGCTCAAATCCACTACTGCAACAAGCTTCACCAACACAGGGCTTACCAAAGGAAAGACATATTATTATAAGATTCGTACCTATCAGATTGTAAGCGGAGTAAAGTATTACAGTGCTTACTCGGTGATAAAATCTGCCAAAGCGAAGTAAGAAACGACAGTCTGCCTTATTTTAAATTCGGCAGGCTGTCGTTTTTGATTGATACAAAATCTTGTCAATCAAACGGATTTATATTTGAGAAAAAACTATTCTACAAAATAGCCGATGTCCAGAATGATCTCGCCGTTTTCGTTGGGTGTGGTAAAGCGCGGGCAGCCGTAACGCTCGAAGAAATAATATGCGCCGTCCGCTGTGGGTTTCAGCTTCATTCCCGCCTCGGTCATTTTCATGCTGCATTCGTCCTCGTGGCAAAAAACAACGTCCGGTTTGCCTTGAATCCAGCAGATTCCAGCCGCGCTCGCGTCGAAATCAACGACCGCATAACCCGCCGGCACTGCGCAGCCCGCGGGTAGGAACATCCCGATCCAGTATTCGAAATAGTCTGCAGATTCGCCGTCCTTGAATTTCATCAAGCCGATGTAAGCGTCCCAGTCAGGGAACTGCGCCTTGAAGTCGTCGGTCAACAGCGCCTCAAGCGCCTGAAATCTGCCGGCTTGAAACCACTCGCCCCATTGGAAGCCGTACCCGCCGTCCACGCGGTCGCTGTTTCTGTAGCAAATGCCGACAAACCGGCTGCGCGGGAAAGCTTGCTGATAGCAGTTCGTAATCTGCCACGCGGGGGTATTCAGTTCGTCCATGATCAACATCCTTTCAGAAATAATCCTGTAATCAGTATAACAGAAACCATTGTGCGCGTCAAGAAAATCAGCACAATTGTTCTGTTTCAGCGCATCGCCCAAATTTACAGATTAAATCTTAGGAAATAAAACTAGAAAAAGCTTCCCGAAAAACAATCGGGAAGCTTTTTGGCTTGTTAAATGGAATCGTCTTCCTGCTCCGGAATGCTCAGCTGTTTTTTCGGAATCCGCTTGATGGGGTCGTATTCCCATTTCTTGCAACTGAACGTCGCGTCAACCAGTCCTACTTTTTCACAGAGAACCTTGTTGCCTTCTTTGGCGCGGTTTCCGTAAACGCAGTAGGAACATGACGGCTCAATGTCCGTTCCAAAAAATTTCTTTTTCATAAATAAGACCATCCTCTCCATATATAGGAATTCGCATCTCGAATTTTAACGTTCAGTCTTGTTGTCTATCATTATATCACATATTTTTCTGAAATACCAGTCTTTTTTTCAACAAAAGTAAAATTATCATAAAAATAAGACAGACCGAAGGCGCAGTGCTTGTATGATTGACCAAAACAACGGGCGGTGCGGCATTTGCCGCAAGCGCATCCGGCACAAAGCGCGCCCAGAATATACGCAGAAACAGCAGATTCAGCGCTATGTTCAGCGGCCGCGTGAGGAAGAACAGGCGCAGACTGAACAGCTTTCGGTTGACGGCGACGATTTGCAGCATCACGCAAAGCCCCCCGAACGCCAGCGTGCAGGAGATGAGCGGCAGCAGTCCGTAGGGCGCACCGGTCAGACCGGAAACGAACGAGATTTCAAAAAACGCGCGTACACAGCGCAGTACATTGGACGACCAGCCGAAGTGCGTCGCGGCGAGCGTGAAGATGCCCGTGCTTTCCGCCACGGCAAGCACCGCCGCGAACAGCACAATCAGCACGCAGATCATAAACAGCGCGCGACCGGCGTTTTCCGCGGAAGCAATCACATCCTGCGCCGCGCATTGAAACTGCGGCCTCTGACCGGAAGTGCCGGAAAAGCGTTGTTTTCGCCCCCGCAACCCAAACAGAAACGCCGTCGCCGTGTTGGCGCAAAGCGAGGACAAGAACAGCAGCGTGCCGATGCGCGGGTCGCCGAAAACCGCGCCGCCCACCGCACCCGCCGCGAAGGCAGGGCCGCCCGCATAGCAGAAGCACGCGGCTTTTTCCGCCTGTTCGCGGGTCAGCGTCTGCGCCGAAACAAAATTCGCGAGCGTCCGGATGCCCACCGGATAGCCCGACACATTTCCCACGACAAACGCAAAAAATACCGCGCGATCCATCCCCAGCACATACCGGTAAAACGGGTAGAGCGGCAGCGCAAGATACGCATAAAGCCCCGTGCGCACAATCAGCTCCGACACCGCCATAAACGCAAATAGCGACGGAATGATAACGGCCGCGCACCGCGTTACCGACAGCCGAACCGCCGTCTGCACCTCGTTTGAAAACGCGATCAGCCGGAAGCAATACCACACCGCCGCCGCACACGCCGCAAAAATCAGCACGTTTTTCGCAGCCGCGGCAAGCATCGGAAAGCGGGTTCGGAAAAAAAGCATCGCGCACCTCCGGTAATTTTCTAAACCCAGTATATGTCCGCGGACAGCCTAATATAATTGATAACAGGAAAATAAAGGAGGCGTCTTGCATGACAACAAAACCGACACTGCGCATGGTTGGAAAAATGCGCGATCTGCTCTACCTCAATTCCTGTGTGACCATCACGGACAATACACAGGTGCTGCTGGAAAACTGTAAGAAAATTATGGAATGCACGGAAATTCTGGTGCGCGTTCAGACTGCGGAGTATGAAATCGAGGTCTGGGGAACGGGGCTGACGATGGACAATTACAGCGCGGCTTCGGTGGTCGTGCGCGGAACGATCCAGAATGTGTCAATCATGGCGAGGAGGCGGCACTGAATGCTGCTGGATATGCTGGGGCGGATGAGCTTTTGCGCATCGGGCGGGAAAAGCGGGCGGTTTCTGGCGCTTTTGACAAGGGAGCGCTTTTCAGTCAACAAGCTTGTGGAAAAAAACGGCGTATTCACTGGAGAAGTCTCGTTTTACCGCAAAAAAAAGCTGGAGCAGCTCTGTACGCAAGCCGGTATGACGCTTGTGATTGTCCAAAAAAAAGGACTCGTGTTCCGTCTTTGGAAATTCCGCTCGCGGTGGGGGATCGCGTTGGGCGCGGTGCTGGCAGTGGTGATGATCACGGTTCTGTCGAATTTACAGATGCGGATTAAAATCATCGGCGGCGACGAAGCCCTTGATACACAGATCCGCGCGGTGCTTGCCGACTGCGGCATGACGACAGGGACGTTCCTGCCCGCCGCGGACTACCGCGTGTTGGAATACAACCTCACTTCAAAGCTTGATGGTGTTGCATGGGCGGGGGTTTACAACCGCGGCTCGACGCTGGTGGTGGCTGTGTCAAGGGTCACGGCGCAGCCGGACATCGCGCAGAAGCGCCTGCCGACAAACATCGTCGCTTCGCACGACGGCGAGATCGTTTCCGCAGAGGTCTACACCGGCAAGCTCGTGAAATTCGTGGGTAGCGGCGTGCGCAAGGGTGACGTGCTGGTTTCCGGCGCATATGAAATTGCGGAGAATCAGATGTTCTACGCGCGTTCAAAGGCGAAAATTATGGCAAAATATGAGGACACCGTCACCTTCACCCAGCCCTTTTCCGACGAGCGGAAAATCACAGGCAGCGACGACGAAAGCCGCCGGTTCTTATCGGTTTATGACGCCGATCTGCCGCTGTTTTTCGGCGAAGCGCCGGCGGGCAATTACGACGAAACCGAAACGGCGGCGAGCATCAGCTTTCTCGGCATCACTCTGCCGGTGGGGATCACGACGGTGCATTACGAGCCGTACACCTTTGCGTGGACGTGCGTGACCGCCGACGAAGCCATGGCGGAGGTCAACCGGCTGGCGGATACTTACAAAGCAAATTTTCTTGCCGACGGGGAAATCCTCGCCGAATCGCGCGACGAGAGGCTCACTGACACCGGCGCGGAGCTGACCATGACGTTCACCGTCATCCGCGACATTGCCGAGGAGCAGGTGATTCTCGCGCCGAAAAACGCCGTCGTGAAAAAGCAGAAGGCGAAATAGCCTTCAATCAATACGATTTACCCAAGCAAACCGTATTTTTCCTTGAGGTTGAGAATGCGCAGAACGCTTTCGTCGATGCGCGACTCGCTGAGCGTGCCGTCGAGCACGGCATTATAAACCCCGTCGAACGCCTGCATAAAATCCTGCGGCATCAGCACGATGTCAACGCCCGCTTCAATCGCTTTGATTGCGCCGTCCGCCGCCGAATAGGTTTTTGAAATCGCACCCATTTCCATCGCATCGGTGATCACAACGCCGTTGAAGCCCAACTCGCCCCGCAGCTTCTCCGTCACCAGCGTGTGCGACAGGGAAGCGGGAAGTCCGTCCGCGCTGATGTTGGAAGCCGTGATATGCGCCACCATCACCAGATCCGTCTGCGACGCAATCGCCTTTTCAAACGGGATCAGCTCGCATTTTTTGAGCTGGTCCCATGTTTTTGCGATGGAAACAAAGCCCTGGTGCGTGTCGCCCTTCGTGTCGCCGTGCCCGGGGAAATGCTTCACGCAGCTCATCACACCGGAGTCGTGCAGCCCGCCAATTTCCGCGGAAACCATTTCCGCCACGCGTGACGGGTCGCTGCCGAACGCGCGCTTGCCGATGACGATATTGTCCGGGTTCGTATTTACATCGCTCACCGGCGCAAAATCGAGATTAAAGCCGTAATCCTTCAGGTATGCTCCGATGACAGCGCCGACGTTGCGCGCTTTATTGGTGTCGCCGGTCGCGCCGATCTCCTGCATACTCGGGAATTGCGTCACATCAAAGCCCGACGAATTTGCAATCCGCGACACGCTGCCGCCCTCCTCGTCCACCGCGACAAAGAGCGGCGTACCGCTGGCTGCCTGAAAATCGCCGATCAGCTTTGTCAGCTGCGACGGGGAAGCGATGTTTTTCCCGAACAGCGCAATCCCGCCGATGGGATAATCGCCCATGGTTTTTTTCATTTTTCCGGTCAGCTCCGTGTCGCCGTAAAGCGTCGCGTCATGCGTCTGATCCGGCGAAAGCGTTGTGTCAACCGACTCGGGGCGCACGATGAACAGCTGCCCGACTTTTTCCTCAAGCGTCATGCCGTCAAGCACGCGCTGTGCCTTCGAACGGTTGTCCGGCTCGGAATCGGCAGGTTCGGAGTCCGCGTCGGTTTTAGAAGTCACCGCGGTTTTGGTAGCAGTTTTGGTTTTGGAATCCGTCCGCGTCTTTGATGTTGCGGTGGACTGCCGGGTAATTTTCGTGCCGGAAGTCTGCGCGCCGGACGAGGAATCCTCACCGGAAAATAACCCGCAGGATGCCATCAGAACGGCTGACAAAAGCAGCACAAGCAAGATCGCTCGTCTCATCTTCACACCTCAGTTCTTATTGTTAATTCAGGAATGTTCGTATCTTTAGTATAGCACCGTTTTATAGAAAGTCAATTCATTTAATAAAATTTTGCGTGCATCCACACAAGAAACCCCCTGCGGCAAAAATCATAGCCGCAGGGGGTTCTGTAATGTAGTGTGGTACTATTTCGATTTTGCCGACTTCACAGCGGAATCGGTGTAATACTTCACGCCGCTGACAGTTTTATAGGTGCGCACTTTGTAGTAATAGGTCTTGCCCTTTGTCAGCCCCGTGTTGGTGTAGCTGGCGGCGGTCGTCGTTTTGATCTTGGTGTATGTACCGGTCTTGGAGGTCGCCCTGTAAATTTCATAGCCGGTTACGCCGGAAACCTTGGTGAACTTCACCGTGATTTTCTTGGCTGCGGCGGTGAGGGTGACGCCGGTCGCCTTGGGATTGATTTTAAAACTCTTGGTTACGCTTCCGGAATAGTTGCCCTTGCCGGTGATGGTGACGGTTGCCTTGCCGATGCCGGTATTGCTTGTGTAAGTCATCGTGTAGTCCGTGCCGGATTTCAGTGCGGTTGTTCCGTTCTTGACGGTGACAGCCGGCTTCAGGGCGCTGCCGGTGTAGGTGTAGCTTGCCGCAATGCCGGAAACCGTCGCGGTGCTGATGGATTTTGCAGTGATTTTCACGATGACAGAGCCGGTCACGTCGTTGTAATTGGATTCTGTTACCTTGTACTTAACGGTGTAAGAACCTGCCTTGGTGAAGCTCGGCTTGACCGCGGTGTAGGTTTTTCCGCCGTCGGTGCTGTAGGAAATTGCCGAACCGGTAGGAATTTTCGCGGTCACGCTATGGGTTTTACCGTCATACACGGCGGTTGAGCCGGTAACGGTAATGCCCGTCAGATTGGCTTTGCTGATGGTGAACGGAATTTCAAGCGAGCCGTTGTAATAGCCGATACCGTTGATGATGGCTTTCGCTGTGCCTGCCGCGGTGTTGTTTTCATAAGAAACGGTGTAATGCGCCCCCTGTGTCAGTCCGCTGATGGCAACAGTCGGCTCTTTCGCCGCTCCGTCATAGGCGTAGGCGGTTTGGGAAAGGGTCGCTTCGGTTTCTGAGATGTCCTTATACACGGATGTGGTGGGGATTGCAAACTTCTCCGCATACACAGCGCCGGCAGTTCCGGGATAGGTAAGAAGGGCGATATCACTGTATTTGGTCGTATGCGCATAATCCGCAAAGCCGAACGCGTAATCTGCAATCCACGAAATACTTGCGGGAATCACAATGTTTTTTAAGCTGTCGCAGGTCGTGAATGCGTCAGAGCCGATGGTGGAAACGCCTTCCTCCAAAGTGAGGGACGTAAGACCCGTGCAGCCAAAGTATGCAAACCAGCCGATATTCACGACATTGGAGGGAATTTCAACGGTCAGCAATCCTGTGCAGTTGCAGAAGCTATACATACCGATGGAAACGACTTTGTCGGGAATTATGACTTCCGTCAGATTTTCGCATCCGCCAAACGCAACATCGCCGATGGCAGTGACGCTGTCCGGAATCACAGCAGTTGCTTTTCCGGCGGGGCAACAGATGAGGGTTGTGACATCCTTGTTGTAAAGAATGCCGTCAATTACAGTAAATGCAGTGCTTCCTTCGGCAAGGCTGAACGCCGTGAAATCCGTTCCGGCTGAAAACGACGCATTGCCGGTTGAAGCAAGCGACGCGGGGAGGGAAATTGTTTTTAAAGCGGTACAGTTGTAAAAAGCACTGCCGGCAATGTCTGTGACACCCTCAGGAACGGTGACGGTTTCGAGCGAAAAGTTGTTCATAAACGCATTCACACCGATTGCTGTAACCGGATACCCATCGATGGTCGAGGGAATATCCAGCACCGCATCATTGCCGGTATAACCGGTGATGGTCGCTTTGTCGTCCTCTGTCAGGTAATACGTAAAAGTTCCGCTGACTTCGGCGCTTGCCGAAATGCCGCTTTGAAACAGCGACGGGATGCGCTCGGTAACTGTGCCGCTCCCCGCGGTCAAAAGAATCGCGGTAGCCGATACGACGGCTATGATTTTTTTCATCTGAAAATCCTCCCTTTTCTATCTGGTCACAAGCGGTTCGGGTCGTGTGTCACCCGCCGCGTAAACCCAACAATTAGTATAACACAATTCCGGAAATCTGAGAATACGCCGTTCGGCGTATTTGTGTTGATCTTTATCACTGATTTTCATCAAACATTACGAAAATAAAAACAACAAACCCCACCGTCAGTCCCGCAGTGAAAACAAAATCTGATCCAGCGTCAGGCTGACCGGATAAACCGTCTGTTCCGGCAGATCCCAGCGCAGGGTTTTTTCCTCAAACCGAACCCGTGCAAAAACGCTTCGCTCACGCAGCGCGGCGTAGGACATAGTTCGCACAAGGCTTTCCATGTGAAAACGGATGACGCTGCCCTCATCAAACGCAATCTCAACGATAAAGTTCTCGCAGGCTGTGACTTTTATGATCTTGCTGATGATAATCCCTCCCCCAAAAACAGGTTTTTTTCTGTCTGTATCCGTTTTTGTTAACATCCAGTGTAAGCATACCACAGGCACATCCCGTTTGCAATCCGCCGTTCGGCGTATTTTTCAGCGCGTTGATTGACTTTTGGCAGAAAATTCGGTATGATAAGGGTAGAAATCACAATTCCGACAAGGGGTTTTCTGATGAAACGAATCGAACCGCTCGAAGCGCGCGCAGGTCAACCAGGAGCTGGCTGTCATCCTCGAATTTCCGCTGACGATTGTGGAAGCGCCCATGGGCTACGGCAAAACCACCGCCGTGCGCGGCTTTCTCAAAGCAAACGAAATCACACCGCTCTGGATCACCTATTACCACCCCGACGAGGGTACGGCATATTTCTGGAGCAAATTCACCGCCCTGCTTGCGCGCATCGACGAAAGCGCCGCGCAGCGGCTGGAGGCACTCGGCTTTCCCGCTGCGCCCTTCGCGGCGGATCTGGCGCTCGACATTTTAAGCGGCGTTTCCTTTCCGGAAAAAACCGTTCTGGTGATTGACGATTATCATCTGGTCGGTGATCTTTCGCTCGGGCGGTTTTTCACCCAGCTGACCCGCGAAAGCCCCGAGCAGTTCCACCTCGTCATCATCACCCGCGACACCACGCGCATTGACTTCACCGAGCTGCTCGCAAAAGGCTTCTGTGCGATTGTGTCGCAGAAAAAGCTGAAGTTCTCCGACGAGGAAACCGCACTGTACTGCCGCCGGATGCAGAGCGCCATCACCGACGACGACATCAAAAAAATCAACGCCTACACCGATGGGTGGATCTCGCTGATCTATATGATTCTCTTTGAGCTGGAAAACGGCATTCCCGTGGGGCGCAACGACTCGATTGACACGCTGGTCGAAAACGTCCTTTATAAGCCCTATGACGAGCGCATCCGGAAATTTCTGCTGCAATTGTCGGTGCTTGATGTGTTCACCGAACAGCAGGCGGCGTTCCTGACCGGAGAAGCGAAAGCCGGTGAGCTTCTGCGCAAGCTGCGGCGGGAGAACGCGTTTGTCTATTATGATCCGGCGGCGAAAACCTATAAAATCCACAACGTGCTGCTGGATTTTCTGCGCCAAAAGCAAGATTTTACGGATGAAGAAAACCGTTTGCTGCAAAATCGCTGCGGTGAACTGCGGCTGAAAGACGGCGAATTTCTCGCGGCATATGGCTGCTTCATGCGAGCGGGCAACGCGGAGCGGATTCTTTCCCACCTCAACGAGCCTGAGAACATCCGCAACGAGCTGACAAGCTTTAACGGCTCGGCGGCGTTTTTCAACGCGCTGCCGAAGGAGCTGCTATACCGCTATCCGCTGGCTTACTTACAGCACATCCTGCTGACCATTGTGCGCGGCGACAAAGCGGACACCGTGCGCTGCGCGCAGGCGCTCGACCGGCTCGAAGCCCATTATCAGACGATGGAAACCGCTGATACTGTTTACCGCAACCACATCCTCGCGGAAATCCGGATTTTCAGACGCTTTACGCAGTTTAATATCATTGACGAAAATACGGACGACAACGCGGTCATCCTGCGCCTGCTCAACGGCGAGCAATCCTATATCATGACGCGCGACAACGAATGCACCTTCGGGTCGCCGCATTTGCTCTATATCTACTTCCGGGATGCCGGTTCGTTTGAAAAGATGAAAGGACTTGTGCGGGAGCGCTTCCTGGCGTACGCCGATTTTGCCAACGGCTGCGGAACGGGCAGCGAGTTTCTTGCCGCGGCGGAGTTTGAACTGGAAACCGGAAGCTGGGATGCGGCGGAGCTAAATGCACTGCGCGCGATTCACAAGGCGATGACCAAAGAACAGCTCAGCATTGTGATTTGCGCGAACTTCACGCTCATCCGGCTGGCGCTCATCCGCGGGAAGGTCAACGACGCCACAGCGCTTCTGCGGCAGATTGAACAGACCGCAACGCGCGCGGGCAACACCGTCCACATCACGTCGGCGGATCTCTGCAAGGGCTATTTTTATGCCTGTATCGGTCAGGCGGAGCGCATTCCCGCGTGGCTGCTAAGCGGCGATGCGGCGGGGACGGATCTGCTGTATCAGGGGGTCGCGTTCAATTGTATTGTTTACGGCAAAGCGGGGCTGCTTGCCGGCGATTACCGCGCGCTGAAGCTGCTGACCGAACGGCTTGCGCCATGCTACGCGCTGTATCACAACCACATCGGATTTCTGCACAACCAGATTCTGCGCGCGGTCGCTGTGTTTCGCACGGACGGCGCGCGCGAGGGCGAAACGGAGATGCGCAAAGCGCTTGAGTTAGCAAGACCTGACCGCCTGGTTCTGCCGATCCTTGAATACGGCATCCATGTGCTCGCGCTGCTTGAGCGGATTGCCGAGAAAAGCCCGCAGGATCGGTTTGCGGCGGAGCTTCTGGCGGGCAGCCGGCAGTACGCGGAAACAGTCGGCGGCTACCAGCCAGTCAGCGTGCAGCTTTCGCAGCGGGAGCTTGAGGTGCTCAGGCTCACGGCGGATGGCTTTAAGCGCGAGGAAATCGCCGCGCGCCTGTTTGTTTCACAGTCAACCGTGAAAACGCACCTCCAGAATATCTACCAGAAGCTCGGCGTGAGCGGGAAAATCTCCGCCATCAAAACCGCCCGCCTCAACGGATGGATATAACCGAGCGGGTTTTATCATGTTACATATAAAAACCGGAAAGAATCACACAAATAGATTCTTTCCGGTTTTTTGTAATCTTGAAACGTGTTTATCGCTTTACTTAGAATGAATATAAAGTATATACTCGTCTTTTTGAGCGCTTCAATGGAATCACAAAGCAGCAACTAAAGCACAAAGCAGCAAAGAAAATCAAAGTATAAACGATAAAAAATGGGTTGCCAAAGGGTACTTGTACCCTTTGGCAGGGGGTGTCGGGGGTCGGCGCCCCCTGACTAGCGTTAATCTACAGTTTGAGTTTCGTTTTGACAGCCGTCAGCGTGTTTTGCATGAGCATTGCGCGCGTCATCGGACCGACACCGCCGGGTACGGGTGTGATGTAGGATGCTTTCTGCGCCACAGAAGCGTAATCCACGTCGCCGCAGAGCTTGCCGGATTCAAGGCGGTTCATGCCCACGTCAATGACCACGGCTCCCTCCTTGACCATATCGCCGGTGATCAGGTTCGCAACGCCGACCGCCGCGACGAGGATGTCCGCGCGCCGGCAGACCTCCGCGAGATCCTTTGTGCGGGAATGGCAGATCGTCACCGTGCCGCTCTCGTGCAGCAGAAGCATCGCCATCGGCTTGCCGACGATGTTGCTGCGTCCCACAACCACGCATTCCTTGCCGCTGATGGAAATATTTTCGCTCTTGAGCATTTCCATCACGCCGGCGGGTGTGCAGGGGAGGAAGCGGTAGTCGCCGATCATGATTCTGCCCACATTGACCGGATGAAACGCGTCCACGTCCTTATCCGGCGAGATGCGGTCAAGCACGGATTTTTCATCGAGATGCTTGGGCAGGGGGAGCTGCACAAGAATCCCGTCCACCGCTTCGTTGTCGTTGAGCATATCAATAAAACTGAGCAGCGCATCCTGCGTGGTTTCCTCCGGCAGGGCATACTCGAACGACTCAAAGCCCACTTCCTCACAGTCCTTGCGCTTGTTGTTGACATAAATGCGCGATGCCGGATTTCCGCCGACAATGATCACGGCAAGCCCGATGGTTTTTCCGTGATCGGCTTTGATCTGTGCCGCTTCCGCCTGAATGCGCGTTTTTACCGCGGCGGCGCAGGCTTTTCCGTCAATAATTTTAGCTGTTCCCATGTTAAATCCCTCGCTTATTCGTTCTCGTTGTCCGGCTTCTCGGAAGCTGTCCCGTCCGCCGCTTTCGTTTCATCAGCAGCGTCCGCGGCGGCGGATTCCGGTGCTTTTGCGTCGTCCTCATCTGTATCGTCCGTGCCGAGTGCCGGCTCGGTGATGTCCTCGTCGATCGGGATGATCTCGGCGGCGAGCTTCTTGTTGCGCGCGGCGATGCGGGCGGCTTTGCCGAATTTTTCGTCATATTCCGCTTCCAGCGCCGCGGTCGGCTGACCGGTTTTCTTGGTGTCGCGGATTTTCTTTTTCAGCGCCGCTTTTTCAGACTGCGTCTGCTCGTATTCGGTGTACTGCGAAAGCTGCTGCTTCGACGTTTCGGTCTGATAGAAAAACTCGTATTCACCGCTTCTGCGGACAATTCCGCGGAACACCAGAATCAGAATCAGCGCGGCGATGACGCAGGTTCCCGCAATCAGCTGGGAAATGCGGATGTTGAACAGATAGAGGCTGTCCGTGCGCAGTCCCTCGATAAAGAAGCGCCCAAGCCCATACCAGCCGATGTACATTAAGAACAACTCACCGTCAAATTTCCGGTGCTTGGAATAGAAATTGATCAGCACAAACCCTAAAATGCACCACAGCGATTCATATAAAAAGCACGGATGCACGGGCATGAATTTGTCCACGTCGATGTCGCTGCTGCCCAGAAGCGAGTCATGTACGTCGGAAAGATACGTGATGGTGCGGTTGCTCATCATGCCCCAGGGCAGGGAAGTGTTCGAGCCGAACGCCTCCTGGTTGAAGAAATTTCCCCAGCGCCCCACCGCCTGACCGATGAGGAACGCAGGTCCCACGACGTCGAGCAGCGCGGTCAGCTTCAGCCCGCGCAGCTTGGCGATACCGCCGCCCACGAGAACCGCGCCGATTAGGCCGCCGTAAATCGCCAGCCCGCCGTCACGGATGCGGAAGAAGTCCTTGATGCCGACCTCATCGTTAAAGAGGATGTAATACAGCCGCGCGCCTAAAATCGCGCCGACCACGCCGCCGATGACGGCATCCGTCGCGCGGTCGGGATCGATGCCATAGGACTTCATCCGGCGGTAGCCGTAAAGCAGCGCCAGCAAAATGCCCACGGCGATCAGAAAGCCGTACCAGTAAATTTTAAAGTCCGTCCCCGGGATGGTGAACAGCACGTTGTCCAGCGAAAAGCCGTTTTTAAAGATGTTGTCACCCTTCCCGAAAAAGGGGAAGTACACCTTATCGGGATTGCTGAGGATTTCGTCCTGCTTGTCGTCGGAAACCGTTTCGGCAAGCGTGGTGAGTGAACCGGCAAGCTTCACGCCGGTCTGTAATAACAAAGACATATCAGTTGTCCTCCTTTTGCGCCGATACGACGGAAATCGTACACTTGGCGGTATCAAACAGCGTCTTTAAGCTGTCGGTTATCCCCTCAAAGCTGATGTCAGCCATTGCTTCCACCGATGCGAAAGCCGTCACACCCGCAAAATGCGCGTTAAGCATCAGATCCGCGCAGCGCTCGGTGCTGTTAAAGCTGCGGATCATCGAGCCGTAGTGCGACTTTTTGATGATGTCAAACATCTCGCGGTCAAGCCCTTCTGTTTTCACGCGCGCGATTTCTTTCTTTATGCGCGCAAACACCTCGTCCGGATCGCGGGATTCGCCGCCGCAGATGAGCGCGAAAAATCCCTCGCCGGAAAACACCTCCGTGCCGAACTGGGAGTTGATCAGTCCCTCGTCGAACAGCTCCTGATAAAGCGGCGAAGTCGCCCCGAACAGCAGCTGCAGCAGAATCGCCGCTTCCAGCTCTTGTTTCACCAGCGCCATGCCCGCTGCCGGCTCGCACTTAAAGCCGATGTCAAACAGCGGCAAGCCCACCGGCATCGTCAGCTCCACACGCGCCTGGGCCGGTAAAGCCGGCTCGTCCGGAAACTCCGACGTCAGGTGCAGATCCTTGCACGGCACAAGCAGCTCGTCGCACACTGCGAGAATTTCATCCTCGTCCACATCACCGGCAATCGACAGCACCATGTTGTTGAGGTTATAAAAGGTGTAATAGCACCGGTAGAGCAGCTGTGCGTCAATCTGCGCGATGGATTCGACCGTTCCCGCAATGTCAATCCGCACGGCGTTGTTCACATACAGTGCCTTGAGCAGGTTGAAAAACACCTGCCGCTCCGGACTGTCCTCGCACAGGCGGATTTCCTGCCCGATGATGCCCTGCTCCTTGTCCACGGTTTCCTGCGTAAAATAGGGCTTCTGGACAAAGGAGAGGAGAATTTTCAGCGATTCGGTCACGTTCTGCGTCGCACTGAAGGTATAGGCGGTGTGGTCAAAGGAGGTATACGCGTTTGCGTTCGCGCCGGTTTTGGCGTAAAGCTCAAACACATCGCAGTCCTCGTTCTCAAAAAGCTTGTGCTCCAGAAAATGCGCGATGCCCGCCGGCACGTCGAGGAACGCCGGCTCGCAGTCGGTTTTAAAGCGCGTGTTCACCGATCCGTATTTTGTCGCAAACAGCACGTCCGTCGTTGAAAAGCCCGGCATCTTCCAGATGACGATTTCCAGCCCCGTCGGATGCTTGACCCGCAGATAGCTGGCATCGGTGCGCGCGTCGGCGATGATCATTTTCTCGTATGCGATTCCAATCAACTCCCTGTTTTTTGAAAATTCATGCCATTTAAGCGTTTTCCATCACATACACCGTATCAAGCTGACAGCTTTGCGCGGCGGCGATGATGTCGGCGCGGGTGACGGCGTTGACAAAGCCGATCGCGTCTTCCGGCGTATAATCCGTCCCGCGCGTGGTTTGCAGGAAATACCACGCGGAAAGGCTGGACAAATCGTCATTGTTCGAGCGATACCCGTCGGTGATAAACAGCTTTGTGTCGTCAAGCTCCGCATCGGTGAAATCGCTTTGTGTGAGGGCTTCGAGCTGTTTTAAGATTTCCGTTTCGGCAAGGGAAATGTTTTTCTTTTCCACGCCGCTGTCGATGAGCAGAACACCCTTGTTGTCCACCGAACGCGCCGCGCAGTAGTAGCACAGGCTCAGCTTTTCGCGCACATTGGTAAAGAGCTTTGAAAACGGCGTGCCGCCGAGCATGGCGCAGAATACCTTCATCGCATATAAATTTACGCAATCGCTTTTAAACGCGTGAACGGTCTTGCACTGGTTCACGTCAAGGGTTTCTGTCACGCGGACAACCTTGCTTTTCAGCGGGCTTGCCGCGCCGTAATTGCCGTCAAACGCGCATGCACGGTCAAGCTGGGAGAACATCGCCGCGATCGTGTCGCAGGCCTCGGAGAAATCACCGCCGCCCGCGATGGTGATCTCAATCGCGGCGGTGCGCAGCATCTCACAGTAAGCGCGGTAGGTTTCCTGCGCGGTGAGCGTCTGCGCCGCTGCGATTGTTCCGTAGGAGGTGAGCGCTGCGGCTTCGCCCTCAAAAATGCGCTCGCCCGCCCGCATCAGGGCATAGCCGCGCTTGTCGTTGATCTCGCCGGCGATGTTGTCGATCAACTCCTGACGGCGCAGAAGAAAATAATTCTGCGCAAAGCCGCCGTCCTCGAGAACAGGCTCAAACAGGCAGTCGAGCAGCAGCGCAACGGTCTGCGCCGTGACCGCTTCGCCGTCAAGCGCGTATTCGTCGCAGATGCACTTGGCGCTGATGGTGTTGATCTGGGTGTCGCCGAGTTTAAAGGTGCTTACACCGAGTGCCGCACCGTAGAGCTTGGTCAGCTCCTTTGTCAGCGCCGTGCGGGTGGGGAAGTGGCGGTTCGCTGTCACCGCCGTCGAGCAGGCAAGGGCATACGCCGTATTCGTCGCCGGAGCAAGCTTTGTGATAAAGCGGACGGTAACGCTGTTTGTTTTAAATTTGGGATCTTTGATGGTTGTAAGATAAATCCCGTCGGAAAGTTCGATTCTGTTGCGTGTGACCGGCATTGCACCATCTCCTGATTAAAATTCGCAAGCTTTTAATATTAATATTATAACACAGTGCAGCGGATTTTACCATAGCATCCGAACAAAATTTTCTTTTTTTTTGAAAGTTGAATAAAAGCATATCTGTTTTGTATGTAATTACGGTTTTACGCACCGCATCTGCGGGAAATTCAGCACAAGCGACAAAGTTAAAAAAAGCTCTTGACAAAACGAGCGGAGTATGGTAGGATTAGCTCATGCAAAACATACTAAAAAGCTAGGTGTTATAGGAATAGCACTTACCGTTTTGCAGAAAGGAGTTATGTCCGATGAAAACGACACTGTCCAAGAGAACCTTTACCGCCAACTCCGTGAAGCGAATGTGCTGTGGTATGCGAATGCGCGCGATGTAAATCATTTGCGTTAGTTGATTCCATACGCCAAGCGGCACAGCCGCAGTACATTTAAATTACGAAAGAGGTTTTTGATATGAGTACCATTCAGGAAAGAAATTTACGCTTTGAAACCAAACAGCTCCACATCGGACAGGAATCCGCCGACCCGACCACCGACGCGCGTGCCGTTCCGATTTACCAGACGACCTCCTATGTGTTCCACAATGCCGACCACGCAGCCGCACGCTTCGGACTCGCCGATGCGGGAAACATCTACGGCAGACTCACCAACCCCACGCAGGACGTGTTCGAGCGCAGAATCGCAGCCCTTGAGGGCGGCGTGGCGGCACTCGGCGTTGCATCCGGCGCGGCGGCTGTTTCCTACACCATCCAGAATTTAGCGCATGCGGGCGATCACATTGTTTCCGCAAAAACCATCTACGGTGGAACCTATAACCTGTTTGCGCACACGCTGCCGAGCTACGGCATCACCACGACCTTTGTCGATCCGGATGCGGAAAACGCCTTTGAAAACGCGATTCAGGAAAACACCAAAGCGATTTTTATCGAAACGTTGGGCAATCCCAACTCCACCCTCATCGACATCGCCAAGACCGCCGAAATCGCCCACAAGCATAAAATCCCGCTTGTCATCGACAATACCTTCGCCACACCCTATCTCGTTCGCCCGATTGAATACGGCGCGGACATCGTGGTGCATTCCGCGACGAAATTCATCGGCGGCCACGGCACGGCAATCGGCGGTGTGATCGTGGATTCCGGTAAATTCGACTGGGAAGCGTCCGGCAAATTCCCCTCGCTCACCGAGCCGAACCCCAGCTATCACGGCATCAGCTTCACCAAGGCCGTGGGCGCTGCGGCATTCGTGACAAAAATCCGCGCGGTTCTCCTGCGCGACACCGGCGCAACCCTCGCCCCGCTACACGCGTTTTTGTTCCTGCAGGGGCTAGAAACGCTCAGCCTGCGCATCGAGCGCCATGTTGAAAACACCAAGAAGGTCGTCGAATTTCTCGCGGCTCATCCGCTCGTGGAACGCGTCAACCATCCCTCTTTACCCACACATCCGCATAAGGCACTGTATGAACAGTATTTCCCGAACGGCGGCGGCTCGATTTTTACATTTGAAATCAAGGGCGGCGAAGCGGAAGCCAAAAAGTTCATCGACGCACTCCAGATTTTCTCGCTTCTGGCAAACGTTGCGGATGTAAAATCGCTGGTGATCCACCCCGCGTCCACCACGCACTCCCAGCTCAACGCCGCGGAGCTTGCCGAGCAGAACATCAAGCCCAACACCATCCGCCTTTCCATCGGCACCGAGCATATCTCGGATATTCTCTTTGACCTCGAGGAAGCGTTCAAGGCAATCTAACCCCTCACTTGTTACAAAAAATCGCCCCGCCGTTCTCATCCGAACGGCGGGGCTTTCTTGTGTGAAAGAACTATTTACCGGCGATAATCTGCACAACGCCCGCAAGTGTCGCGGGGTTTTTGGAAATCGGATAATGCGCGCAGGAATACGCCGCCGTCGCCGCCGCGAATTCTACCAGTCTGTCGTCGTCAAAGCCGTTCGCGAGCGCAAAAATCGTCCCCGCTTTGAAGCTGTCGCCCGCGCCGAGTGTGCTTTCGACTTTGACCGGAAAAGCCGGCATGGTTTTCTGCACCTGACCGCGCCGCCCGTAGAGCATCCCGTTTTCGCCCAGCGTAATAATCACAAGTCCGTCGGTTTCGGCGGTGTAAAGGCCGAGCGCGTCGGCGTAACTTAAACCGATATAATTGGAAAGAATAAACTCGTGCGAAATCGCGTTGACCGCGCAGTTGCGGTTAAAATAACTGTCGTGTCTGCAGTCAATCACCGCATAGGGCTTGCTATGCTTTACGCAAAGTCGCGCGATTTCATCGCCGAAAAACGGATCGCAGCCCACCGCGTCACAATCCGCGACGCTCGCTTCGCAGGGCGCTTCCACCCACGAAAGCCCGCCGGAAAAATGCTTGCCGAACTCACCGAACACCGTGCGTGTCGCTTCGGCGATGAGAATCATGTCCTCCACACCCGTGAACGCTGCGTCGTAGACAAGCTCCGACAAATCAACGCCCTTGTCCGTGAAATAGCCGCGGATCACACTGTCGTTGCGATGCCCCGTGTGCGAACCTGCCAGACGCACCGCGCAGCCCATCGCAGCCAGAATCGCCGCCGCCGTTCCCGTTTCGCCGCCGATGGCGTAGTTGCGCGCGTAAATCTCGCCGTAGCCGTCCGCCTCCGGATACTTCCCGCACAGGCGGATGCTGTCAGAGCTCATGACCATGCCGTATAAATATAGAAATCCCATTTGAATCGCCCCTTTATGTAATCGTTCTTACAGCAAGTATAACAGGAATCACACCCACTGCGCAAGTGGTATATTATACAAAGTTTTCGGTGAAACACCATCGCTTTTCACAAAAATCCCGCATTTAAAATATTTATAGAAATTCCCTGCGAAAATCAGTTGCATTCATCACGATAATCTGCTATGATTAAGACAACGAGAGGAGCATCGACGTATGAATTTCACAACACCGGTTTCATATACTTACAGAAATATCGCCATCCCCGGCGGTGGATTCGTCACGGGCTTCGCGGCTTCCCCGCGCGGGACGGTCTTTGCGCGCACGGACATCGGCGGGCTATACCGCCTCGACGGCACACGGTGGAAACCGCTGCTTGACGCATTCGGTCCTGCGCGGCGGCACGTTTTCCAGCCGCTTGCGATCACGGCGGCGGACGGCGGGTTCTATGCGGTGTGCGGGGATGTGCGGCAGTCGTGTCTGCTGATTTCGTGCGACGAGGGGGAACGCTTCACAGAGCTGCCCGTGCCGTTCACGGTCAACGGCAACCACCCCGCACGGGGAACGGGCGAGCGCCTTGCCGCGCAGAACGGCGCACTGTTTTTCGGATCGCAGGGCGAGGGCTTGTTCCGTTCCGCCAACGAGGGCGAAAGCTGGGAGCGGCTTGGCTTTCCGGAGAACGACCTCACCTTCGTCGCCGCGCATCCGACAAAGCGTCTGCTCATCGTTTCCGCGACGGGGGAAACGAGCGCGGTCGGTAACACACGAGCGCCGGCGCTGTTCTACTCCTGCGACGGCGGAGAACGCTTTACGCCGCTGCCGGTTCCGGAAGCCGTTGCGGACGCGCGGAGCGTTTACAGCGGTTTTGTTGGCGTCAGCTGCGCTTTTGACGAAAACAACGCATATGTGAGTTTTTCCGCCGGCGCGGGAAAAAGCTTCGGCGGGTGGAACAATTTCGCCTGCGACAACGGCGGGGGCTTTGACGGGCGGCTCTGGCGGTACGTGTTCACCGAAACGGCGGACGGCTTTTCCTGCGCCGCAGCCGACATCACGCCGGTGCTTGCCGGCTTTGCGGACGACAACCCCGCGCGTCGCTTGCCGTTCGGGCTGGGCGGGGTGAGCTGCGCGGGCGGGCGCGTACTCTGCGCTTCTTACGGCGGGCGCGGCGAACGGCTTTATCTATCCGAAAACGCTGAATCCGCGCAAACCGGCGGCGCTTTCCGCGAAATCTTCTCCGACCGCGCGCTTGACCGCTATGACTGCGATGTGCCGTACCTTGCGCCGGAACACAACGGCGGCAGGATTCCGCTGCACTGGATGAGCAGCGTGCTGTTTTTGCCAAACGATCCGGAAAAAGCGCTCGTCGTCACGGGAACAGGTGTGTTTCTATTAAGCGCCATCGGCGGCGAAGCGCGCATCGCGCCGTTTTCCGACGGCATCGAGGAAACCGTCCATGTGCTGGTAAAAAGCCCGCCGGTGGGCGATGTGCGGCTGCTCGATCTGGTGGGCGATTTGGGCGGCTTTGCGGTGAAAGCGGGGGATACCGCGTGCGGCAATTCCTTTTCCGACGCGGCGGGAAACCGCTTTATCACCTGCACAGGCGTTGATTTTACCGATCAAAACCCGCGCGTAGGCGTTGTCTGCGCGCGCGGAAACTGGACGGGCGCGACAAAGGGCGGGTTGCTGCTGACAAACGACGGCTTCCAAAGCTTCATGCATGCGGGCTATCCAGACGGGCTTTCGCCGGAGCTTGACAGGTTGTGCGCGGAAATGCGCCGCCCGAATGTCAACGGCGGCTGGTGCGCAATCAGCGCGGACGGTTCGGTCACGGCATGGGGGCTTTCCGACGGAAAATTCCTCCCCGCCGCCTGCGCGGTGCGGTTTGCGGACGGCTGTTTTGAAACAATCGGCTTTCATGGTGCGATTCGGAGCGCAAAAATCATTGCCGACCGCGTCCGCCCCGACCGCTTTTATGCCTTCGGCGAGAACGGTCAGATTTTCGTCAGCAGCGACAAAGCGCGGAATTTCTTTCCCGCAGAACTTGTCGGTGCGTTTGTGCAAACCAATTTCGCGCTGGTTGACAGCCGCGGAACAGGCGACATCGCCGCTTTTCCGTTTGAAGCCGGAAAAGTGCTGGCGTTTGCGCCGACCGGCATCTTTGTGCTGGAATTCTCACCCCGCAGCGCCGCGGTGCGCGTGCGGCGAATCACGCCGGAAACCTGCTGCGTATCCGCCGCCGGTCTTGGCAAAAACAACGCGATTTATACCGCCGCGGAATTGGACGGCGCTTACGGCATCTGGCGCACGGAAAACGCCGGCGGAAGCTGGACGCGCTTAAACGCCGATGATGAGAAGTTCGGCGTGATTTCGTCGATCTGCGGCGACAGCCAGAACGCGGATACTTTCTATTTCGGCACATCGACACGCGGGCTTTTCTGCGCGGAAAAAGCCGCTCGTCCGTGACATAGCCCAAGTTATCCCCCGCATAAACTGTCTTACGACAAATGAGGGGGCAGGGGATATGCTGGATAAACTGATCGAAGCGCTGTACAGTCAGCTGCTATATTTTGCGCTGCATTTTGAAACGGGCAGCGTGTTTCCGAAGCCGCTTTCGGCAAAAGAGGAGCGCCAGTGCTTTGAGCTGCTCCGGCAGGGCGACGAAAAAGCGAAAAACAAGCTCATTGAGCATAACTTGCGGCTTGTGGCGCATATTATTAAGAAATATTATTCCAACACGCGCGATCAGGACGACCTAATTTCCATCGGTACCATCGGCTTGATCAAAGCCGTCGCCACCTTTGACAGCACAAAAGGCACGCGCTTTGCGACCTATGGCAGCAAATGTGTGGAAAACGAAATCCTCATGCACTTCCGTGCGCAGAAGAAAAGCAGCGGCGACCTGCATTTTGACGAGCCGATCGAAACCGACAAGGACGGCAACCAGCTCACCCTCATCGACATCATCTCCGACGAGGAGGACATCCCCGCGCGCATTGAGTTTCTGGTGCGTGCCGAGCAGCTCTACGGCTTCATTGAAGAATGCCTCACCGAGCGGGAGCGGCAGATTATCCAGATGCGCTACGGCTTGTTCGGAAAGCACGCAATGACCCAGCGTGAGGTTGCGGCGAAGCTGAAAATATCGCGCTCATATGTTTCGCGGATCGAAAAAAAAGCGCTCGATACGCTCAAGAATCGCTATGAGGGGAAATAACGCGCGGCGCGAAAATTATACACAGGCTTTGTCTTGACAACCGCACAAATCTGGTCTATAATAAAAAAGCAGATTTGATGATAACGGTATCATCGGATCAACGCCCGCAACACCGATGGCGCAAACCGCATGAAAGCGTTTTTCAACGGGTGCGTTCCTCGTTTTTTCAGCGAAATCTCAGGAGTCGGTCAAGAGAAAGGTTGATACAAAAAAATGAAATGCTTGCGCATTGTTTTATCGGTTTGCTGTGCTGCCGTCCTACTCACAGGAACGGTTCTCAGCGCATCCGCGGCGGAATTCAAAGCAGACAAAAAATTGCTCACCGCGGATAAAAGCGCACCGACTGTTTCCTTTGATATGGATAAGTGGCAGGATTATATCAAGCTCACCGCCGACGGCGAAAGCGTCGCCGGAATGAAGCTTGCCACCGAGGACGAGGTGCGGTATCAGGCGCAGTGCCTGAAGCTGACGGCGAATTTGACCCAAACCATTGACGCGTCCACCTCTGAGGAGCAGGCGCTGGGCATCCAGATCAACGCCGCGGATTTCGGTATCAAGAACTTCAAGGGCTGCACGATCTCCATGTTCATCAAGCCCAATGATGCGATTTATGATAAAATCGCGTCGAACACCTGCTACGTTTACGGTTCTAACGAGGATGAGTCGGTTTCCTCCACAAAAATGCGGGTTGAAGTGTCAAATTCCGTCACGGCAAGCGCGTTTTTCCCCGCCATCCTGACCCTTGACGATAAGACGGACTGGACTTCCTTTGTGATAAAAGTTCCGTTCTTACAGCCTTATTCCGGCGATGTGCTGTATGTGGACAACATCACCATCGAAACACCGCTCAAAGACAAAGACGACAAAGCGCTTATTCTTGCGAACGTTGACGGATTTAACACACTGGCGAAAGTCGAGAACATTGACACCAAACTGCACGTCGGCATCCAAGCCGATTCTATCGCGATTTCAACCACCGAAACCGACAACGGGCTTCCCGTCGGCGTGATCATTGTCATTGTCGCGGTGGTTCTGCTCGGCGGCGGTGCGGCGGCATATTTCATTAAGAAAAAGCGAGATCGGTTCTATTAAGGCATCACCGCACAATTCTGGTGCGCAGATTGCGTAGTCAGAAATTTCGTCAGTTTGTTCAAAAAGACTGCGGCAAGGCTGACGCCTTGCAAAGGATTTTTGGGCAAAATGACGGAATTTATGCAAGCAAGATGTGCGCCAAGCCGTAGGCGCGAATTGTGCGGTGATGCCTTACAGTCGGCACACGAATCAACGGCGGCGGAGCGGATGCTTTGCCGCTTTTTATTCGAACTGCGCGAAAAACCACGGCGCGCAGTTGACGCGGCGCAATTAAGGTGATATAATAAGATGGTTAAGATGTGACACGAATATGTGCCGGCGAAGGGTGCTTTTCTTTTGCCGCAATCACAGTGCTGTGCGCGGAATTTCCGCGCCGGCAGCATCGGGAGGAAAGCCGTATGCCCACAACGCCGCAGCTGATTGTACTGGAGGGTCTGGACGGAAGCGGGAAATCAACGCAGTTTGATCGCCTTTCCGCCGCGCTGGACGTGAAACCGATCAGCTTTCCGGATTATACCAGCCCGTCGTCGTCGCTGGTGAAAATGTACCTCAGCGGGGCATTTTCCGCAAACGCCGCAGAAGTGAACGCATATGCCGCATCGAGCTTTTACGCGGTGGACCGTTACGCGAGCTACAAGCTTTTCTGGGAAGCGGATTATCTGGCGGGGAAGCCCGTGCTTGCCGCGCGGTACACCACCTCCAATGCGATTTATCAGATGGTGAAGCTTGCGCGCGAACAGTGGGATGCGTATCTGCACTGGCTCGAGGAGTATGAATACACAAAACTGGCACTGCCCAAGCCCACACTGGTGTTGTTTCTTGATATGCCGGTGGAAGTGTCACAAAAGCTGCTCTCCGCGCGCTATCAGGGGGACGAGGGCAAAAAAGATATCCACGAAGCGGACATCGCGTTTCTGGCGCAATGTCGGGAAGCGGCGCTCTATGCCGCGAAAAAGTTCGGCTGGACGGTGATTCCCTGCGCGGAGAACGGCTTGCCGCTTGCAGTGGAGCAAATCACGGAAACCATTTTAAAAATTATAAAAACGAGCGTCGCACTTTGACGCAAAAAGGAAATCATCATGCTCAGTTTCAAAGAAATACAAATATCGGACAAGCCCTGGATCGACGAGCTGCTCGCGCTGTCGGACTACATGGGCTGTGAGTATTCATTCGCCAACAATTTCGCGTGGCGGCGGCTCAAGAATACCAAAGTCACACGGTGGAAGAATTTCTATATCAGCTGTAATTACGACGATAACGGCAAGCCGGTTTTCACGTTTCCGGCAGGGGATGGGGATCTGGAGGAGCTGATTGCGGAGCTTGCGGCATACAGCGCAACCTTTTCGATGCCGCTGGTGTTTGCCACAGTCAATGCTGAAATGCTGGCGATTCTGCGCAGCATTTATGATCGGAAAATCCATGCCGAGCCGCAGCGCGACAGCTTTGACTACATCTACCGCACCGATGAGCTGACCGCACTGGCGGGAAAGAAATTTCACTCCAAGCGTAACCACATCACGAATTTCAAGAAAAACGAATGGGGCTTTGAGGCGCTCACACCAAAGGATTTCGCTGATTGCATCTCCTTTGCGGCGCAAAGCTATAACAGCGCCCACGGGTATGATGATTACTCCAGTGTAGTGGAGCAATTTGCCATCAACACCTTTTTTGAGTATTTTGATGAGCTGGGTCTCATCGGCGGTGTGCTGCGCAGCAGGGGGGGACTGGCGGGATTTACCATCGGTGAACGTCTCAATTCTAACACCTTTGTTATTCATATCGAAAAAGCCGACGCATCTATACAGGGCGCGTACCCCACGTTGTTCAACGAGTTTGTCAAAGCGCAGGCGCAGGACTTCCTCTACATCAACCGCGAGGAGGACTTGGGGATCGAGGGCTTGCGCAAATCGAAAATGTCCTACAACCCGATTACGCTGTACGAAAAATACCGCGTGTCGTTTCCGGCAAGCTTTTAACAAAGAGGAGGATGACGGATGATCTATGTGTTTTTCGCAAACGGCACGGAGGAAATCGAAGCGCTGACGCCGGTTGATCTGCTGCGGCGGTGCGAGTTGGACGTGAAAACCGTCGGCATCGGTTCAAACATCGTGCGGTCCTCTCACGGCATACCGGTTGTCACCGACCTGACGGCGGAGGAAATCGTGCTGGACGATGCGCTGGAGATGATCGTTCTGCCCGGCGGAATGCCCGGCACGCTCAATCTTGAGAAAAATCCGGATGTGCAGCGCGCGATTGATTTCTGCGCGGAAAAAGGCATTTTCATCGCGGCAATCTGTGCCGCACCGTCGATACTGGGGCATAAGGGCTTGCTCCGCGGCAGACGCGCAACCTGCTTCCCCGGTTTTGAGGGAAGTCTGGAGGGCGCGCAGGTGACAAACGCGCTGGTGGAAACCGACGGGAAGTTTGTGACCGGAAAGGGCGCGGGCGCTGCAATGACGTTTTCGCTGAGGCTTGCGGCGTTGCTGACCTCACAGGCGCGCGCGGATCTGCTGGAAGCTTCTCTGCAATGCAAATAGAAAGCAAACAGGCGCTACGGGCGCATTTTCTGAAGCTGCGCGCGTCGCTTTCCGCGGAGGAACAGGCGCGGGCGAGTGCCGCGATGCTGGAGTTCTTATTCGGAATTCCCGCGTTTTGCGCGGCGGGGCAGGTTCTGACCTATGTCAGTGCCAAGGGCGAGCCGGACACGCTGGCGCTCATCGCCCGTTGTCTGGAACAGGGAAAAGAAGTCGCCGTGCCGCGTTGTCTGGACAAAAACGGCACGATGCGTTTTTTTACAATCACGCGTATGAATGATCTTACGCAGGGCTTCTTCGGCATTTGCGAGCCGGATGCCGCCTGCGAACGGGCGGAAATCATGCGGGATGCGGTCTGCATTGTGCCGGGGCTAGCCTTTGATGAAAACGGAAACCGACTCGGCTACGGAAAAGGCTATTATGACCGGTTTCTGGCGGAGTTTTGCGGCGTGAAAATCGGGCCTTGCTATGCGGCTTGTCTTGCACAGCGGCTGCCCGCGGAAGCGACCGATATTCCTGTGGATTTGGTTATGACGGAGAATAGAATTTATAAAACCACCGCCTTTGTGTGCGGTCAGGATGCGGGAGGATAGACATGGCGGACAAGGATGCGGATCTGGAAAAGATCCTTGAGCTTTACAAACAAAAACGCGAGCAGGGCAGTGACCTTCCCGCGCCGCCTCCGGCTGAGCCGGCGGAGGAAAGTGCTGCGGAAACGGAAGCGCTTTCCGGTAACGAAGCGGAAGCTGCGGGAGAGCCTGCGCCGGAAGCGGATCTGAACGAGCGCACCATGCGCTTTTCGCCGACCGCGGAGCAGCCGCCGATCGAAGAATCGGACACAGGCGAGGTGCGCATTCCCGACCTAAAAGCGCATTTCGGCGCGAAAACAGACCGCGAAAAATACAGCGCCGTCAAAAAACCGCCCAAGCGCAAGCCCGCAAAAAAAGCACTGCCCCGCGCGGAAAAGCCTTCCGGTAAAAAAGGCGCAAAGCCGAAAAAATCTGCGGTCAACCGCTCGATTTTCACCGGCGTTATCATCGCGGCGCTCATCATCACCATCTCCTTCGGCATCGCCCTGAGCGGCATTAAGCTGGGCATGGAATATCTCGGCATCAGCAAGTCCGGCTCCGAAATGTCGTTTTACGTCAATTCCGGTATGTCCACGGACGAGATCGCCGATCTGCTGGTGGACAAAAACCTGATTTCCAACAAAACCATGTTCAAGGTCATCGTCCGGCTCAAGCACGCCGGCGGAAGCTTCCAGCCCGGCGACATCACGCTGCAGGCAAACATGAGCTATTCCGCGATGATCGACCTTTTATGCAAGCAGCGCGAAAATCGTGACACCGTGTCCGTGACCATCAAGGAGGGCGTGGATTTATACACCGTCGCACAGCTGCTGGAAGAAAAAGACGTGTGCGACGCGTCGGATTTCCTCTATCAGTTCAACCGGAATTTCAACTTTGATTTTGAAAGCGAAATCACGCCCGACAGCGACCGCTTCTACGCGATGGAGGGCTACTGTTTCCCGGATACGTACAACTTCTATCTCAACGACACCGCCGAAAACGTCGTACGCACCATCCGCGAGAATTTCCAGAGCAAATTTACTGATGCCATGCTGGATCAAGCCAAGCAACGCGGCTTGACGCTCGAGGAAACCATGACCCTCGCCTCGATGGTTGAGCTGGAAGCCGGAAAAGCCGCGGATATGCCCAAGGTTGCGTCGGTGTTCCTCAATCGTCTGGACGATCCGGATCATTTCCCGAAGCTGCAATCCGACGCGACCGACAATTACGTCAGCGAAGTGATTGACAAAGCGGCGGACGCGGCGACGGATACCGATTTGTATAAAGATGTTTACGACACCTATGTCTGCGAGGGCTTGCCTGCGGGACCTGTGGGAAACCCCGGTCTTGACGCAATCAATGCCGTTTTAAACGCACCCGACACGGATTATCTCTACTTCTGCTCGAACCTCTCGACCAAGAAAACCTATTTCGCAAAAACGCTGGCACAACACACCAAGAATCTCGCGAAAGCCGGCTTAACCGACGGGGAGGGCAATTGATGGCAGTTTATCCGGAGCTGCTCGTTCCGGCGGGGGATAAGGAGCGGCTGCTTTCGGCGCTCACATTCGGCGCGGATGCGGTCTATCTCGGCGCGCAGGCGTTCAATATGCGCGCTTCCCAGAAGGGCTTTGACGGCGAAACCCTCGCCGAAGCCGTGACGCTTGCCCATGAAAAAAACGTGCGGGTTTACCTGACCTGCAACACCCTGCCGCACAATGCGGACATTGCGGAATTCGAGCCGTTTGTCCGTCAGGCGGCGGAAGCCGGCGTTGACGCGCTGATTGTCAGCGACATCGGCATTCTGTCGCTGGTCAAACAATTCGCGCCGGATATGGAGATTCACATTTCCACGCAGGCGGGCATCGTCAACTATGTGACGGCGCGCGCGCTGCACGATATGGGCGCAAAACGCGTCGTGCTGGCGCGGGAACTGTCACTCGACGAAATTGCCGAAATCCGCGCGAAAACCCCTGCCTCGCTTGAAATCGAAACCTTTGTCCACGGCGCGATGTGCGTGAGCTTTTCTGGGCGCTGCCTGCTGTCGAATTACATCGTCAACCGCGACGCGAACCAGGGCGCGTGCGCGCAGCCCTGCCGCTGGGGCTACCACCTGATGGAGGAAAAGCGTCCGGGTGAATTTTACCCCGTCTACGAGGACGAAAAGGGGACTTACATCCTCAACGCAAAGGATCTGTGCATGATCGATCACCTCGACAAGCTCGCCGCCGCCGGCGTGTCAAGCTTTAAAATCGAGGGCAGAGCGAAGTCGTCGTATTATGTTTCCGTCGTCACCAACGCCTACCGCGCCGCCGTTGATTTGCTGAAAACCAACCCGCAAAGCTACGCGCTGCCCGACTGGGTGCGGGAGGAAGTGTTCAAGGTCAGCCACCGCGCTTATTGCACCGGCTTTTATTTCGGGCATCCGAGGGACTGCCAGTATTATGAAAACAGCGGCTACATCTGCGATTACGACGTGGCGGCGATTGTGGAATCCGCACAGGATGGGCGCTTGTTCTGCGTGCAGCGCAACAAGTTTTTAACCGGCGACACCCTCGAAGCGATTGCGCCCGGCTGCCCGCCGGTGTCCCTCACCGTCAACGCGATTTACAACGAGCTAGGCGAAAAAGTTGAATCCGCCAACCATGCAGCCATGCGCTTTTCCGCGGAAACAACGCCCTTTTCCCCCTATCCCGCCGGCACAATCCTGCGGATGAAGGCATAAATCAACACAAAAACCGGCACGGCTTCCGTAAAAAGAAACCGTGCCGGTTCAGTTTGTAAATAAAGCATATGCTCATTTTTCAAGCGCCCCAATGGAATCTCAAAACAGCAGAGAGAACAAATCTGCAAAGCAATACAAAGAATAATCCCAAAAACAACGGGTTTCCAAAGGGGGCATGCCTCCTTTGGTGAGGGAGTCCAGAGGGGGCAAAGCCCCCTTTGGGAGGGTTTATCAACAGTCTGAACCGGCACGGCTTCTATAAAAAAACCGTGCCGGTTTTTGTTTGTTATGAATGCCTGTCGGCGATTGTTCCGCCGCCGACCACGTAGTCGCCGTCGTAGAACACCACTGCCTGACCGGCGGTTACGGCGCGCTTGGGCTGGTCGAACACCACCCGCACGCAACCGTTTTCGGCAGGGTAGAGGATTGCTGGGGTATCCTGCTGGTGATAACGGGTCTGCGCGGTGACGCGGACGGGCTGTGTGAGTGCATCGAAGTCGATGAAATTCACATCCTCCGCAACCAGCTCCGTGGTATAAAGCTCGCTTTCCCGCCCGACAATCAGCGTGTTTGCCGCCGCATCCTTGTCCACCACATAGAGCGGCTCGCTATAGGAAATCCCCAGCCCCCGCCGCTGCCCGATCGTATAACAAAGCAAACCGCGGTGCGTTCCCACCGCCGTGCCGTTTGTGAGCCGCACCACACCGCTCTCTGGAGCTTCACCGGTATAACGCAGGATAAAGTCCGCATAGTCGCCGTCGGGGATAAAGCAGATATCCTGACTGTCGGGCTTGTCGGCGGTGACGAGATTGCTTGCGGCGGCGATTTCCCGCGTGCGGCTTTTCTCGAGCATCCCGACGGGGAACATCGTGCGGGAAAGCTGCTCCTGCGTCATGGCATAAAGCACATAGCTCTGATCCTTCGCGCGGTCGGGGGAGCGCCTGAGCCGCCACCTGCCGGTCGCTTCATTAAATTCCCGCACGGCGTAATGTCCGGTCGCGATTGCGTCAAAGCCCAGCAGCCGTGCGCGTTCGAGAAACTTGCCGAATTTCAGTTGCCGGTTGCAGTCCACGCAGGGGTTCGGCGTCGCGCCCCGCTCATAGGTTTTCACAAAACGCTCGATCACGTGTTCCTTGAATTCCGGCGCGAAATTGAACACATGAAAGTCAATCCCAAGTCGAAAAGCCGCATAACGCGCGTCCTCAACGTCGTTGAGTGAGCAGCACGTGCGGCTTTTTTCGAGCATAATATCTTCGTTTGCATACAGGCGCATCGTTGCGCCCGCGACTTCATAGCCCGCGTCGAGCAGAACCTTGCACGCCGCGGAGCTGTCCACCCCGCCGCTCATCGCGGCTAAAACCTTAGTGACAGCCGCCACAGGCTTCGCAGTCATGATGCAGCTCGCCGACAAACGGCGTGGGGTCAACACCCTGCTTGGTGTAATAATCGGCAATCGCCGCTTTCATCGCTTCTTCTGCCAGAACCGAGCAGTGCAGCTTCGCCGGCGGAAGTCCGTCCAGTGCTTCCACAACCGCCTTGTTCGTCAGCTTCAGCGCGTCCTCAATGGTCTTGCCCTTGATCATTTCCGTGGCAATTGACGAGGTCGCAACCGCCGCGCCGCAGCCGAAGGTCTTGAACTTTACGTCGTCAATCACGCCGTTATCGACTTTCAGGTAAATCTTCATGATGTCGCCGCATTTTGCGTTACCGACCTCGCCGACACCGTCCGCGTTTTCAATTTCACCCACGTTGCGCGGGTTGGAGAAATGATCCAGAACCTTATCGCTGTAAATCATAGGAATCTTCCTTTCTATATCTTAAGAAATCTTAAATAATCTTTTCGTTTTTCACAATCCGCTCCCACAGCGGCGACATTGCCCGCAGGCGTTCCACCGTCGGCGGCACACAGGCTAAGATGTAATCCACGTCCTCGTCGGTCGTGTCCTCGTTGATGGAAAGGCGCAGCGAGCCGTGTGCGATTTCGTGCGGCAGCCCGATAGCGAGCAGCACGTGGGACGGGTCAAGCGAGCCGGAGGTGCAGGCAGAGCCGGAGGATGCGCAGATGCCCTGCATATCCAGCGTCAGCAGCAGGCTTTCGCCCTCGATGCCGCGGATGGAAATGTTCACGTTGCCGGGCAGGCGATTGACCGGATCGCCGTTGAGGCGCGTTTCCGGCAGCTTTAAAATCCCCTCGATCAGCCGGTCGCGCAGCTTGGAAACCTTTGCGGCTTTTTCCGAAATGTGTTCGGTGGCTGCAGTGATCGCTTCGCCGAGTGCCACGATGGAAGGCACGTTTTCCGTACCCGCGCGCTTCGAGCGCTCCTGCGCGCCGCCGTGGATGAAGTTGGGGAGGATGATGCCGCTGCGGATGTAAATCGCGCCGACGCCCTTGGGTGCGTGGATTTTATGACCGGAGAGCGAGAGCAGGTCAATGTTCATCGCCTTGACGTCAATGTCGATGTTGCCGATTGCCTGCACCGCGTCCGTGTGGAAAGGAATCTTATGCGCCTTGCAGACCGCGCCGATTTCCGCGATGGGAAGCACCGTGCCGATTTCGTTGTTGGCAAACATCACCGTCACCAGACAGGTGTCGGGGCGGATGGCGTTTTCCACGTCTTGCGCGGTGATAAGCCCTTTGCTGTCCACGGGAAGATAAGTAACCGCAAAGCCTTGCTTTTCTAAATATTCACAGGTGTGCAGAACGGCGTGATGTTCAAATGCGGTGGTGATGATGTGCTTTTTGCCCTTTTTCGCACCGATTTCCGCAGTGCCCTTAATTGCCCAGTTGTCCGCCTCCGACCCGCCGGAGGTGAAATAGATCTCGTTGATTTTCGCGCCCAGCGCGTTCGCTACCTGTTCACGCGCGGCAAGCACCGCCTTCGCCGCGTTCATGCCCAGGGAATAAATGCTCGACGCGTTGCCGTAATTTTCGGTGAAAAACGGCATTGCCGCATCCAGTGCGCGTTTTGAAACCTGTGTCGTTGCGGCGTTGTCGGCATATACAAAGCGTTTTTCCATATAAGCCCATCCTTTCCGAGTTGAAAGCCAATTTAGTATTGATTTTTGATTTTATTATATACCCGATTTATGACAATTTCAAGCGAGAAACCGGTTGTCCGGCAAAGTTTTACGTTTTATATTTATTTCATACTAATTTACTCTGAATTATTGTACATTATGGTTAATGGACGCTAACCGCAGCGCTTTTTATGAATGGAATTTCTTTGATTCGGCGACTGCCAGTTCGTCGCAGCGCTCGTTTTCCGGATGTCCGGCGTGCCCCTTGACCCAGACGAACGTCACCGTGTGCCGCTCCAGCAGATTCAGAAGCTTTTCCCAAAGATCGGGATTGAGGGCTTTTTCCTTGTTGCTTTTGACCCAGCCGTTTTTCCGCCAGCCCTTTGCCCAGCCCTTGACGACGGAGTCGATGACGTATTTGCTGTCGCTGTAAAGCGTCACCTCGCACGGCTCTTTGAGCGCTTCCAGCGCGGAAATGACGGCGGTCAGCTCCATGCGGTTGTTGGTCGTGCCTGCCTGTCCGCCGGAAAGCTCTTTTGTCACCCCGTTCCAGCGCAGCACAGCCCCCCAGCCGCCCGGTCCGGGATTGCCTGAACACGCGCCGTCGGTAAAAATCTCCAGTTTCTTCATGTTGAAATCCTTTCGCCTAAGTCGATTATTTTATTATACTGCATTCCGGTGATTTTTGCAAGAAAATCTTGCTTCAAACTTATGTAAAAAACCGCACTTTACAAACTTATTAATCTTACATGGATTTTACATTGGCAGGGTTTTGGATTTTACAAACATGGTTTATGATTAGAGCATGGCAGAAAACAACACCGCCGGATACCTTTCCGGCAAACAAACCGAAAGGGAGAAACTATTATGAAGATTACCAAACTGATCGGCATTCTTGCAGCCTGCGCGCTGACCGCGGGAACAATCACCGCTTGCGGAGATAAAGGCTCGGAGGACAAAACCATCACCGTCATCACCAGAGAGTCCGGCTCGGGAACGCGCGACGCGTTCATCGAATTAGTCGGCATTCAGACAAAGGATGCTGCCGGAAACAAGCAGGATCACACCACCGAAGAAGCCATTCAGCTTAAAAGCACGGACGAGGTGTTGACACAGGTTGCCGGCGATGAAAACGCGATCGGTTATATCTCGCTCGGCTCACTCAATGACAGCGTCAAGGCGCTCAATATCGCCGGCGTGCAGGCGACGGCTGACAACGTGAAAAACGGCACATATAAAATCCAGCGTCCGTTCAACATCGTGACCAAGGACACGCTCTCCGACGCGGCGAAGGATTTCTACAACTTCATCTTAAGCAAAGAAGGCCAGACGGTCATCACGAACAACAAGTACATCGCCATCGCTCCCACCGCCGCGGCTTACGCTTCAAACGGCGCATCGGGCAAGGTCGTTGTCCTCGGTTCTTCCTCGGTAACACCGGTTATGCAGAAGCTGCAGGAAGCCTATAAAACCGCAAACCCCAACGTAACCGTAGAGGTTCAGGAATCCGATTCCTCCGCCGGCGTCAAGGCAGCACAGGAAGGCACTTGTGACATCGGCATGGCATCCCGCGCACTCAAAGACACGGAAACCGGCGTCACCGCTACACAGATTGCGCTCGACGGCATCGCAGTCATCGTCAACAAATCGAGCGGATTCACCGACATCACCACCGAACAGGTCAGAAAGATCTACACCGGCGAAACCACTTCGTGGGATGATGTATAATCAGAATGAACGCTCACAAGGCTTTCCGCTTGGCGGAAAGCTTTGTGCGTGAAAAAACAGGAAAGAAGTGTGGCTATGAAGCTTACTCAGGAGCAGGGCGCGACGCTTCCGTCGGGCGCACATACTGCGCAGACGGCACAAAATCAAGCGAGCGGCGCGGGCGGAGCATTCCGCCGGAAGTTTGTCGAACGCGGTGCGTCGGTGCTGTTTTTGCTGGCGGCGTGCATCTCGGTGGTGGCGGTGCTGTTAATCTGCGTATTCATGTTCGCCAACGGATTGCCGGCGATGAGAAAAATCGGTCTGTTTGATTTTCTCACCGGAAAGCGCTGGGCGCCCGTGGACGTTCCCGCCAAATATGGCATCTTCCCCATGATTCTGGGAAGCGTCTACATCACCGCCGGGGCTGTGATCTGCGGCGTTCCGGCTGGGATTCTCACGGCGGTTTTCATGGCGAAATACTGCCCGAAAAAGCTCTACCGCCTGCTTTCGCCGGCAATCAACCTGCTGGCTGGCATCCCGTCGATTGTCTACGGCTTTTTCGGCATGATCGTGCTGATTCCCTTTGTCCGGCAGAATTTCGGCGGAAACGGCAACAGCATTCTCACCGCCTCGATCCTGCTGGGAATGATGATCCTGCCCACAGTGGTGGCAATTTCCGAAAACGCACTGCGCAGTGTGCCGAAGGATTATTACGAAGCGGCGCTCGCACTCGGCGCGACAAAAGAACGCGCGCTGATCCGAATTGTCATACCGGCTGCGAAATCCGGTATTCTGGCGGGAATCATTCTCGCTGCCGGCCGCGCGGTGGGCGAAACCATGGCAGTCATCAAGGTCGCCGGAAATCAGGCGCGCCTGCCCGACAGCATCACCGATGGTGTGCGGACGCTGACCGCGAACATCGTCAGCGACATGGGCTATGCGTCCGGATTGCATTATGACGCGCTGATCGCGACGGGCGTGGTGCTGTTCGTGTTCATCCTGATTATGAACCTGTCGTTCAGCCTTATTTCGGCAAAAAGCAGGAGGGGTTAGTTTATGACGGCAAAATTGAAATTAAACCAGCGCATCATGACCTGGAAAGCCCATCCCGCGTCGTTTGTGTTCTTTCTGCTGACCTGTGCGGCGGCTGCGGCAGCAGTGGGAGTTTTCCTGCTGCTGATCGGGTATATTCTGGTGCGCGGCGTGCCTTATCTGACACCTGAGCTGTTCGCATGGGATTTCACAACCGAAAACGCTTCCATGACACCCGCATTAATCACAACGCTGGAAATGGTCGCGCTCTCCCTCGCCATCGCAGCCCCGCTCGGGATCGCCTGTGCGGTTTATCTGGTAGAATACGCCAAGCGCGGCAACAAGCTGGTCGGACTCATCCGTGTCACAACGGAAACCCTTGCGGGCATCCCGTCGATTGTGTACGGACTGTTCGGTATGCTGTTTTTTGTAACCTATCTGCACTGGGGCTACTCCCTGCTCGCAGGCGCGTTTACGCTGGCGATCATGGTGCTGCCCCTCATCATCCGCTCCACGGAGGAAGCCCTCAAAGCGGTGGACGACAGCTGGCGGGAAGCAAGCTTCGGGCTGGGCGCGGGTAAGCTGCGCACCATCTCGCGTGTTGTACTGCCCGCGGCGGTCAACGGCATTCTGGCGGGCATCATTCTCGCCGTGGGCAGAATCGTCGGCGAAACCGCGGCGCTCGTTTACACCGCCGGCACGGTTGCGCAGATTCCCGACAATGTCCTGTCCTCCGCGCGCACGCTGTCCATCCATATGTATTCGCTGTCAAACTCCGGCCTATACATGAATCAGGCGGCGGCGACGGCGGTCGTGCTGGTGCTGATGGTGATTCTCATAAACGCGGCGGCGGGACTGATTGCCGGCCGCATCTCGCGCGCCTCTAAAGCGTAACACCGATAAATCCGAAAAGGTGGATAAAATGAATGTCAGAAAAAATTAAAATCACCGGACTTGACCTGTTTTACAGCGATTTTCAGGCGCTGAAAAACGTCAATCTCACCGTGCTTGAACAGGAAATCACCGCGTTCATCGGACCGTCGGGCTGCGGAAAATCGACGCTGCTCAAATCCGTCAACCGGATGAACGATCTGATCGAGGGCTGCCGGATTACGGGAAAAATCGCGCTGGACGGCGTTGATATTTACAACGAAATGGAAGTCACCTCCCTGCGCAAGCGCGTTGGCATGGTGTTCCAGAAGCCCAACCCGTTCCCCATGTCCGTGTATGACAATGTGGCGTTCGGGCCGCGCACCCACGGCGTGAAGCGAAAGAGCGAGCTGGACGAAATCGTCGAGCAGAGCTTAAAGCAGGCATCCATTTGGGAAGAATTAAAGGATCGGCTGAAAAAATCCGCGCTGGGGCTTTCCGGCGGACAGCAGCAGCGCCTTTGCATCGCCCGCGCGCTTGCCGTCAAGCCCGAGGTTATTCTCATGGACGAGCCGACCTCCGCACTCGACCCGATTTCTACGATGAAAATCGAGGAGTTATGCTTTGACCTCAAATACGATTACACCATCGTCATCGTGACGCACAATATGCAGCAGGCTGCGCGTATTTCCGACAAGACGGCGTTTTTCCTCCATGGGGAAATCGTCGAGTTTGACGAAACGCAGAAGATTTTCTCTATGCCCTCCGACAAGCGGACGGAGGATTATATCACCGGACGGTTCGGATAGAAGGGGAACAGAAGATGAGATCGAATTTTGAATTACAGCTCAAGCAGCTTAATCTGGAGATGCTAAAAATGGCGGGCGAGGTTGAGGAAATCATCGGCATGGCGATCAAAGCGCTGATCGACAACGACCCGGAGCTTGCCGGCGACACCATCGCGTATGATTATCAGGTCAACGAGTCCGAGCGCCGGATTGAGAGCATCTGCCTCAATCTTCTGCTGCGTCAGCAGCCGGTTGCGGGGGATCTGCGCAAGATTTCCTCCGCGCTGAAAATGATCACCGACATGGAGCGCATCGGCGACCAGGCGGCGGATATTTCCGAGCTTGTGCTGCGTCTGGCGGGGGAGGAATACACCGCCAACCTCGCTCACATCCGCCGCATGGCGGAGGAAACCCGCAAGATGGTCACCCGCGCCATCAACGCCTATGTCAGCGCCGATGCGGCGACCGCAAGGGAAGTCATCGCATCCGACGACATCGTCGATGAGCTGTTCAACCGCGAAAAAGCCGCGCTCATCAAGCTGATTTCCGAACAGCGCGACGCGGGGGAGCAGGCAATCGACCTGTTCATGGCGGCGAAATACTTTGAGCGCATCGGCGACCACGCCGTCAACATCGCGGAATGGGTGCTGTTTTCCATCACGGGCGTTCACAAGAACGAAAAGATTATTTAGTCTTGTGTTGCCGTCAAAAAAGGTATATACTAGAGGAAGAAACAAACGGGAGGGTGCGGTATGGCTTTGATTTATTGCGTGGAGGACGACGAGGGAATCCGCGAGCTGATTTCCTGCGCGCTCAGATCCGGCGGATACGCCGTGAGCGCTTTTGAAACCCCCGAGGAATTCCAGAAGGCCGTCCGGACGCAGACGCCGGATCTGATTCTGCTGGACATCATGCTGCCGATGACTGACGGGCTGACGGTGCTGCGCGGACTGCGCGCGAATCCGGCAACGGCGGCTGTGCCGGTGATCATGGTCACGGCGAAATCCTCTGAGCTTGACAAAGTCAGCGGGCTTGAGGAGGGTGCGGACGACTACATCGCCAAGCCTTTTGGTGTCATGGAGCTGCTCTCCCGCATCAAGGCGGTACTGCGGCGCGCGGGCAAGCCCGAACAGGCGGAGGAGGTTCTCACCGTCGGCGAGGTGAGCGTGGACATTCCGCGGCATACGGTGACCTGCCCGTCGGGCGAGGTGGTGCTGACATTTAAGGAATTCGAGATGCTTGCGTATTTGATGCGCAACAAGGGCATCGCCGTGACGCGCGAAAAGCTGATGCGCAAGGTCTGGGGCTTCAGCTATGAGGGGGAAACCCGCACGGTGGATATGCACGTTAAAACCCTGCGGCAGAAGCTCGAACAGGCGGGTTGCGAGAATTTCATCACAACGGTCAGGGGCATCGGCTATAAAATCTGAGAGCCGGAGGGCGCGTCATGCAAAGAAGAATTTACTATGTGATTGTGCTGACGGTGCTGCTGTGTGTGACGCTGTTCGGCGCGGCGGCGAGTATGGTCAGCTACGGCTTTTATAAAGACAGTGCGGAAGAAGAACTGCGCGCGGTGGCGGATACAATCACGCGTTCGGACTATACGCCGGAAGAAATTCAAGCCATTCTCAACGACAATTCCGACAGCATCAGCTATCACATCCGCTTAACGGCAATCGCGACCGACGGAACTGTTTTATACGATTCCGACAGCGACGCCGCCACGCTTGAAAACCACAGTGACCGCGCGGAAGTGGTCGAAGCACTGAACAACGGCAGCGGCGAAGCGTTACGCTTTTCCAAAACGCTCGGGCAAACCACCTATTATTACGCAAAGCTGTATCACGGCAATGTGATCCGGTTTTCGCGGGAAATGAGCAGCATTTTTTCGATGTTTGAAAAGCTGCTGCCGGTGCTGGTTCTCATCGGCATCGCAACGGTGCTGACGGCGGCGGCGTCTTCTGCGCTGCTTTCCAAGCGCATGATCAAGCCCGTCACCGATCTGATCGGTCAGATTGAAATCACCGACAACCCCAATGACCGCCGCTATGTGCGCGTTCCGGGGAAGTATGCGGAGTTAAAACCCATCGCGGAAGCCGTCAATTCCCTTTCGCGCCGCGCCGCGACACAGCTAGCACAGCTGCGCAGGGAGCGCGACACCATCGGGCTGATTACGCGCAACATGGTCGAGGGGCTGATTCTGCTCGACGAAACGAACACGGTGTTGTCGGTCAACGACAGCGCGCTGACGATGCTCGGCGTCGGGAAGCGCAGCTACACCGGCGGAAATCTGCTCGAGCTGACGCGCATTCCAAAGCTCATTGAAGCCGCGGAGAAAGCCAAGTCGCAGGGCGGCGCGGAAATCACGCTGCATACCGACGGCAGAGTGGTGCGCGCATTTGTCAGCCGGACGGACTTTGCCGACGCGGACGGCTTCGGGCTGCTGATCTTATTGGTGGATGTGACGCAGTCCGCGCGCAACGAGGAAATCCGACGCGACTTTTCCGCGAATGTTTCCCACGAGCTGAAAACGCCGCTGACCACGATTAAGGGCTTCGGCGAGATGCTCGAAAGCGGCATTCTGACCGCCCCCGCTGACATCGAAAAATACGGCGGAACAATTTACCGCGAAAGTGCACGGATGCTGCTGCTCATCAACGACATCATCCGCCTGACGGAAATAGAGGAAAGCGAATCCACCGAGATAACGCAGGCTGACCTCCTCCGGATCGCGGAGGATACGTGCGAAAGTCTCAGCGAAAATGCCGCGCAGTTCGGCGTAACGCTGACGGCGGGGGGCGAAAGTGCTGTGATCAACGGATCGGCGACGTATTTGTCGGAGATCGTGTTCAACCTTGCCGACAATGCCGTGAAATACAATCATCCCGGCGGAACGGTGCGCGTGACGGTGAAAAACGAACCCGACAGCGTCGTCTTGGCTGTCGCAGACACCGGCATCGGCATCCCGAAAGAGGACCAGAGCCGCATTTTCGAGCGCTTCTACCGCGTTGATAAAAGCCGCAGCCGTAAAACCGCCGGCACGGGTTTGGGACTTTCCATCGTCAAGCACGCCGTGCAGTTCCATCACGGCACGATTGCCCTTGTCAGCGAGCCGGGCACGGGAACGACCATCACCGTGACCTTGCCGAAAGAATCATAATGTTTCCGACTCCGGTTCGGCGCCATCCGCCGTGCCGGCGTCGTTTTTGTCCGCGTATTTTGCATAAAAGTAAACAATAGTTCTTTTAGTCAATCCTTTGAAACAATTTATGATAAGTTTTTCAAATAAGCCCTTGACAAATAAAATTCATTCCCGTATAATAAACCATGTTGCAAAACAAATATTTTGAAAGGAGCGAGCGTAATGATCTGGAATAATACCGGAAATCGAAAGAATTCCCACAAGCAAAAGAATCAGAAGCAGTTACGTCCGCTTCCGCTCAAGCCGTAAAGGCGCATGGCGCGCTTTGCGCGTTTGTGGAACGAAATGGTACTGCCCCTGATTTTCGTTTGGTGAAAATCAGGGGCTTATTTTGTGTCCGCGGGCGGAACCGGATGGTTTTCGGGCGAATTTCCCGAAAGAAAGAGAGGAGGAAACCCCCTATGAAGTATTTTGACATCCTGCCCGCGCTTGCGATTGCACGCATGGAGGAGCGGGGTGCGCAAACCGGCGACCTGCGCTATTGCGTCAAAGCCGATATGGACGGCGAAAACCGTTATCACGACGTGTACATCACCTTCTGCGGCGAAAGCCTGTATGTGCTGTGCGGCTACGAAAGCTACGAGCGCATGAAGAAAAACAAACGGCGCAAGGAGCTGTGCGGCTTTGACGTGACCGACTACCGCGAGATCCCGCTGTGCGACGCGGAAAAGCTCTATGTTGACCGCCACCAGAACACCGCGCGCCTGATACTTGCCGGAAAAAACGGCGCGGAAACACCGCTCGCGCAGTTTTCCGTCGGCTTTTCGGACAAGTTCGAGAAGTTCTGCGAGCGGTTCAACAAAACCCTTGCCGGCGAGGAAATCGACGACACCTTGCTCGCCGCCGCAAAAACCCACTGCCCCGTCTGCGGGGAGCGCTTCCCCGATCCCAACCGCCCCGTCTGTCCGCAGTGCGTCAACCGCCGCGCGGTGATTATGCGGCTGGCAACGCTCTTTAAAGAATTCAAATGGCAGCTGACGCTGATTCTGGCGACGATTCTTCTGGCAAACGTGTTCGTCATCATCGCCCCGATGTTCAGCGCAAAAATGCTCTACGACGACGTGCTGACCGCGGGCGGAAAGTATTACGGACAAGTATTACTGGTAGTCATCATGATGTTCTCGGTGTCGTTCGGACAGTTCCTGTTCCGCATTGTTTCCGGCATCGCCATCGGCGTGATCGTTCCGAAGGTCGTCCATCGCCTGCGTGTGAAAATTTTCACCTCGATGCAAGGACTTTCGCTGAATTTTTTCACCGGAAAGCAAACCGGCTCGCTGCTCTCGCGCATCGACCGCGACAGCAACAACATCTATTGGTTTTTCACGGACATCGTGCCTTATGGTATTACCAATATCATAAAAATGGTGGGCATCTCGGCAATCATGC
This sequence comes from Oscillospiraceae bacterium, assembly GCA_047602575.1. GTDB lineage: Bacteria > Bacillota > Clostridia > Oscillospirales > Ruminococcaceae > UBA1366. Next base: position 253,487 of record JASGGY010000003.1, on the reverse strand, counting down.
TCATGCTCAGTCCGGTTTTATCGCTGGGAGTCATCGTATCCATTATTTTCATTCACATTGTGCAGCATAAATTCTACACCAGCCAGCGCAAGCTTTACCGCAAATCCGACATTGCAACGCGCAGCGCGAACTCCGTACTTTCCGACGTGATGAACGGACAGCGCGTGGTAAAAAGCTTTGCCCGCGAGGAGCGCGAAATCGGGCGCTACAGCGCAAAAAACAACGAAGCCTTTTCGCTCAACACGCGCATTAACAAGCGCGTCGCGAACACCATTCCGCTGATCTGGACGTTCTGCCGCGTGGTGAACAACCTCATGTTCTGCGTGGGCGCGGTGCTGGTCATCAACGGGCACATCGCGCTGGGAACGCTTACGGCGCTGGTTTATTACACCGAAATGACCTATGAGCCGATCAACTTTTTCACCTGGATCGGCGACCGCTGGGCGAAATGCGCGGACGCAGCTTCGCGGATGTTTGAAATCATCGACGCCACCCCCACCGTTGCGCAGGACGAACAGCCGGTGAAAGCCGGAACGCTCGGCGGCGATATCCGTTTTTCTGACGTAAGCTTTTCTTACGAGGCGGGCAAGCCCATCATCAAGAATGTTTCCTTCGATATCAAAGCCGGTCAGATGTTCGGCATCGTCGGCAAAACGGGGGCGGGGAAGTCCACCATCATCAATCTGCTGGCGCGGCTTTATGATGTGACGGGCGGGGAAATCACCATCGATGGCATTCCAATCCGCAAGCTTGCGTTCAGTGATCTGCGCCGCAGCATCGGCATCGTGTCGCAGGAAACTTATATTTTCATCGGCACAGTTGCCGAAAACATTGCATATGCCTGCCCGGACGCAAGCGTCGAGGAAATCATTGAGGCGGCGAAAAGTGCCAACGCGCATGAGTTTATCACAAAGCTGCCCAATGGGTACAACACACGCATCGGTGAGGGCGGCATTGCGCTTTCCGGCGGCGAGCGGCAGCGGATTTCCATCGCCCGCGCGATCATACAGAAGCCGCAGATTCTGATTCTCGACGAAGCAACCGCCTCGATGGACACCCGCACCGAGCGGAAAATTCAAACCGCCATCGACGCGCTCAAAAGCGGCAGAACCATCATCTCCATCGCGCACCGGCTTTCAACGTTGCGCGACGCAGATATGCTCTGCGTGATTGAGAACGGCGAGCTGAAAGAGCTTGGCACGCACGACGAACTCATCCGCGCAAAGGGCAAGTATTTCGAGCTGTATAAGCTTCAGTCCGACGCGCTTAAATTTATCACCGAGTAAAGTAACGATTTACCGACCAATCAATTAATATGGAGGGTGAAAAATGGATAGAGATGAATACCGATGTGCTTCAGTATTTACATCACAAAATGTATTGCTGTGTTCCTGTCAGTCATACTTTCAGGCGCAGGTAGCCAAAAGTATCAACGGGCAAATACTTGTCGGCGACTATGTGCGCTGTGAAAAGAGCTATGAACAACTCTATGTAAAAGAAATCATTGCCCGAAAAAATGCAATCAGCAGATTGCAAAACGGAAAGGTTCAGGGACTGGCTTCAAATATTGACGTTGTTTTTATTGTGACAAGTTCAAATCAGGATTTCAATTTGGCCCGGTTGGAACGGTATTATATCATCGCAAGGGAATCCGGCGCTAGGATTTATTTTGTGCTGACGAAAACCGACTTAAATCATGATTATCATGAGATAATTCACATCATTGCGAAACGGTTTCCAAACTGCGGGATTAAGACATCAAATTTTTATGAATTCGATGAAGAAGCCTTTTATAAAGATTGCTGGGCGGAGAATGAAACGGCAATCCTGCTTGGAAGTTCGGGTGTTGGAAAATCGACATTGATTAATATGCTGTTAAAAAATGAAGTCATAAAAACCAACGGCATAAGAATCAATGACGGAAAAGGCAGGCATACAACCACCGTCAGACACGTCTATGATCTAACAGGCAACCGAACCATCATTGATACGCCCGGTCTGCGAAGCGTCGGAATTTCACCGGGTTCCAATACCATTCAGGAGCTGTTCCCGGAAATTTTTGAGCTGAACCGCAAATGTAAATTTGCTGATTGTTCTCATATTTCCGAGCCGGAATGTGCGATAAAAAACGCACTCGAACAGGATGAGCTGGATTACGATTCCTATCTGAGATACCTGAAACTCATCGGCGATGAAAGAAAAAGAGAAATCATTCAAAATGGCAGATCGTATGAAAAAGAAAAAATGCTCAAGCAACTCAATAAAAATGATTTTACCCGGAGAAATGGAAAATGGAACTGATTTGTATTTCTGAGCAAAAACTGATCTAGCGCACATTTCTTATTGGGTATTCGTTCAACAACCGAAACGAGGTGTAATATGTCCGATTCAATTCAAGTAAAAGAACATACCGACGAGGTCTATGAAATAGACCGGCTCAACCTGCTTGACTGCGCACAGCTTTGCTTCCAGACAGAGGAAAGCGGCTTTCTGACGCTGACAGCAGACGGGAAAACCTACCGCAAGGTCATTCTCACGCGGCTTGTGCCGTTTTTGTCGGAAACAGAATTCATCAGCGTCGCCTATGAAACGCCGGAAAAGGAATTCCGCGAAATCGGCGTGATCCGCGACCTGACGAAGCTTGACAAAGCGCAGTACACGCTGCTCACGCACTATCTGGCGTTTAAGTACTATATGCCGCTGGTCACGAAGGTTTATTCCATCCGCGACAATATGCGCGGTGAGATTTTCGTCACCGCCGATACCACCAGCGGCAAAAAAACCATCTGCATCCGCGACTGGTACCAGAATTTTAGGATGCTCAACGCGTCCTATCTCTATATCAACGACGCCGACGGCAACAAGTATTGCTGCCCCGAAATCGCGGAGCTTGACAAAAAAAGCATGGGCGTTCTGGAAATGTTTATCTAATTATTTTCTGCAATCGTCTTCAACAATCCTATGACAGAAACGGAGGTTTCTATGAATTTACTCGTAAGCAAACCCGACGGCACGGAAGATTTTTTAGCACAGCTCGTCTATTCCCTGCCGTTTAACTTAAACCGCGAAGACGGGCTGACAAACGGACATCTCTGCGTGACAAACGAGCGTATCTTTGTTTATGAAAACAATGAATGCGCTGCCGATTACGCGATCGGTGACTTTACGGAATTCAAATGCGAGCAGTTTACGGGCTGCGCGCTCATGACCGCGGTGCGGGAAAACGGCGAAAGCGTCTGTCTGTGCGCATTTACCTATGAGCATTTTCTCAAATTCGCGGAGGTCTGCAAGCTGCTGGAGTTTTCGCTCAAAACCGGTGCGCTTGTCACCGACACCGGCGCGGAAGAACCGCGCTGCCCGCAGTGCGGCTTTACGCTTGAGGGCGCGCCGGAATGCCCCTACTGCGTGAGCAAGGGCAGAACGCTTGTCAAGCTGTTCAAACGCACCGCGCCGTATAAAAACTACTTTATCGCGGCAATCCTGCTCACCGTTTTGTGCGAGTGCATCTGGGTTGTCATGCCCTACACAACACGCGTGATCATTGACGACTTTGTGACGCCCAAAAGCCACGACTGGGCGGGGATGATCGGCATTACCGCCGTAGTAGTAGGATTGCTTCTCATCGCGGGGATCATGGAATTCTTCAACATGAAATGCAGCTTCAAGGTTGCCCTCGGTCTGGGGCGCGACATCCGGCAGGCGGTGTTTGAGAAAACACAGGTGCTGTCCATGACCTCCGTTTCAAAAAGAACCGCCGGCGAGCTGATCAGCCGTGTGACCAACGACGCGACAAAGCTTGAAAATTTCGTCGTCCAAAACGGCAAGGACGCGACGGTGAAAGTCCTCTCGCTCTTTATCATCGGCGGGATTATGTTCGCGATGAACTGGAAGCTCTCGCTGCTGGTGGTGCTGCCCATGCCCTTTGTGCTGGTGCTGACCAACCGCCTGTTCCGCGTGATGGCGGTGCGTTTCACAAAGGTCTGGCGCAACGGCATGGAACACAGCTCGCTGCTGCACGATATCCTCAACGGCATCCGCGTGGTGAAAACCTGCGGCACGGAAGAAAAAGAAATCGTGCGCTACACACGCATCTCAAAGCGGCTGGCGGACAGTGCCTCCAACGCCGAGCGGATGTGGTATTTCACCATGCCGCCCGCGCAGTTTATCGCGAGCCTGGGCAGCTTCTTCGTCATTTACTTCGGCGCGCATTTTATTCTGGACGGACAGATGCTGCTCGGCGAACTGGTGCAGTTTAACATCTACGCGTTCATGCTCTACGAGCCGGTCTACTGGCTCATCCACATTCCGCGCGAGCTTGCCGACACGTCGGTTTCCGCCGCGCGCGTGTTTGAAATTCTCGAGGAGGAAAGCGAGCTGAAAAACGCCGTCGCTCCTGTGGAAGTTGACATCAGGGGCGGCATCGAATTCGACGATGTGTATTTCGGCTATAAGGTCTACAACCCCGTCTTAAAAGGCATCAGCCTGAAGATCAACCCCGGTGAGATGATCGGTATCGTCGGGCATTCTGGCGTGGGAAAATCCACGCTCATCAACCTCATCCTGCGCCTGTACGACTGCACGCAGGGCGAAATCCGCATCGACGGCGTGAACATCCGCGACATCGACCAGCACAGCCTGCGTTCGCAGGTGGGCGTGGTGCTGCAGGAAACCTTTCTTTTTGACGGCAGCGTGCTAGACAACATCGCCTACGCAAAGCCCGACGCGCCCTTTGAGGAAATCATCAAGGCGGCGAAAATCGCCAATGCGCATGACTTCGTCACGCGCCTGCCCGACGGCTACAACACGCGCGTGGGCAACAAGGGCTATCAGCTTTCCGGCGGCGAGCGCCAGCGCATCGCCATCGCCCGCGCGATTCTGCACAACCCGAAAATCATTATCCTAGACGAAGCGACCGCCTCCCTCGACACCCAGACCGAAAAGCAGATTCAGGATGCGCTTGGCAAGCTCACCGCCGGACGCACCACCATTGCCATCGCGCACCGGCTTTCGACGCTGTCGGGCGCTGACAGGCTGATTGTCCTCGACAAGGGAAAGCTCGCGCAGTTTGACACGCACGAAGCGCTCATGCGCGAAACCGACGGTGTGTATTACAAGCTTGTCATGGCGCAGCGCCGTACCACCCGCATGAAAAAAGCCCAGCCTATTGAAAAAGTTGAGTCGGCGGTATAAATTGAAAAACAGTCAAAATTTTTTCCGTTAATTTTCGCCGCGTTTTTTCGCATAACTGCATCCTGTCGGTTACAATAATGCTGAAAACACAAGCATTTTGCCGATTGAAAGGATGAGCGTTTTGAAACAATTCCTGCAAAAAACGACCTGTGCCGCGCTCTGTGCGCTGACCGCCGCGGTTGCGGCTTCCTGTTCCGCGAAAGAACCAAACACATCGGACGACAATTCAGCTAATCACAGCGTTACCACCGCCGCGGTGCGGCCGGTCGCCAATCTTGTTCACAACGATGCGGCGCTTGCCGACGTAAACAGCTACGCGCAGATTGACAACACCAAGCGCGGCTTCGGGCAAGGCAGACAGCTCGACAAGGAAAACCGCCCCGCCGGCGCGATTGATTTTAACCAGTGCTTCGGCAAATACGACGCACTTGCGATCCACCCCGCCGAGCAGAAAACCATCACGCTGACCTTTGACCAAGGCTATGAAAACGGCTATACCACGAAAATCCTCGACACGCTCAAGGAAAAAAACGTCCATGCGATTTTCTTTGTTCTTCAGGACTACGCGGAGAAAAATCCGGAGCTAGTGTCGCGCATGATTGCCGAGGGGCATATCGTGGGCAACCACTCCGTCACGCACCGTTCCATGCCCGGTCTTTCCGTGCAGAACTGCATTTCCGAGGTCATGAACCTGCATACCTATATGCTGGAGAATTTCAACTACGAAATGCACCTGTTCCGCCCGCCGATGGGCGAATTCTCCGAGCGTTCTCTTGCGGTGACAAAGGACTGCGGTTACAAGACGATGATGTGGAGCTATGCCTATGCCGACTGGGATGTGAACAAGCAGCCCGATCCGGACACGGCACTCAAGAACCTTGTTAAATTCGCCCACAACGGCGAAATCCTGCTCCTGCACAGCGTATCGAAAACGAACACGGCAATTCTGCCGGCGTTCATCGACCAGATGCTCGCGCAGGGCTATACCTTCACAACCGAGTAAGTGCGCGGCGGTTGTCGCAGAATTCCCGTTCGCGCATATCATGATACTAACAGCGGACGAAAAGCAGTCGGGCGCGGGAAGTGGCAAAGGGTGAAAACTCTTTGTCCGCAGGGGAGCTTTCTGCGTTTGCGGGTTGTCCGCTGCAAAATAGAACGGTCGGGGTTTTCGCCCCGACCTTTTTCTTTGCCCTTGCGCAATGTTTTCTGAAAAACGAAAATCCGTACTTGACAAACCCGAGAAAGTGTTCTATGATAAAAGTATATGCAAAATGGAAGCCGCGGACTTTAGGGAAGCGGCATTGCTTGTGAACAACGGGGAGGATTCGGCATGACAAACATCTCGCGGGAATACGCATGGGCATTGCTGACCGCGTATAATAAGGATGAATTTCATCTGCGCCACGCGCGGATGGTTGAGGGAACGATGCGTTATTTCGCCAACACGCTCGGCTATGAATACGAAGTGGATCTATGGGCGCTGATCGGGCTGCTCCACGATCTGGATTTTGAGATGTTCCCCGACCAGCACTGCATCAAGCTTCAGGAAATCATGCGCGAACGCGACCTCGACCCGCGTATCATCCACGCCACGGCGAGCCACGGCTATATGCTGACAGTGGACATCGAACCGATCCATAAGATGGAAAAGGTGTTGTATGCCGTTGACGAGCTGACGGGCCTGATCGGCGCGGTGGCGCTGATGCGTCCGTCCAAGAGCGTGCGCGACCTCGAGGTGAAGTCCGTGCGCAAAAAGTATAAGAATCTGAACTTCGCGGCGGGCTGCTCCCGCGAGGTGATCGAGCGCGGCGCAGCGATGCTCGGCTGGGAACTCGACGACCTGATCAACCAGACCATCCTTGCCATGCGTAGCTTTGAACACGAGCTGAACGTCTGACCCCTAACTCCTAACCCCTAATACCTAACCCCTAGGAGGACAACCCATGGCTTTTTCGGTGCAAACCTTGAATTTTCTGTTTGAAAACCGCCTGCACGACAGCCGCGACTGGTATAACGAACACAAGGACGACTACCGCGCGTATGTCGCAGCACCCTTTTCCGCGCTGATTGAAGCGTTCGCCCCGACGATGGCGGAAATCGATGCGGAAATCGTCTGCAATCCGAAAAAATTCTCGCGCCTTTGGCGGGACGCACGCTTTGCCAAGGGCGATTCGCTGTTCCGCGACAATGTGTGGTGCTCGTTCGGGCGGAAGAAAGAGCCGTTTGAGATGGTGCCGGAGTTTTATTTTGAGCTTTCGCCCAACGGCTTCAGCTACGGCTGCGGGTATTACGCGGCGGGCACAAAGACGATGGAAGCCATGCGCGGGATGATTTTGAGCGGCGACAAAACCGCGAAAGCGGCGCTGTCCGCCTATGCCGCGCAGCGCGTGTTTACCCTCGGCGGGGAGTTGTATAAGAAAAACCGTTATCCCGACGCGGAGGAAGTCGCCGCCACGTGGCTCAACCGCCGCTCAGTGTACCTGTTCGCGGGCGGAAAGGACTTTGACCTGCTGTTCAGCGAAGCCCTTGCGGAGAAAATCGCCGCCGATTTCCGGGCGATTGCGCCGGTTTACCGGATGTTCCGCGCCGCGGAGGCGCGTTCCAAAGAATAACCGGCTTGCCGTTTTCCGTGCGTTTGGCGCAAACGTCCGGAGAACGGCTTGTTTTTCTTTCTGCGGGAATTGAAAAACTTTCGCGTAAAATCTTGCAATGCGCCTGTATTAATGGTATAATAAATTGTTAAGGTTATCCTGTGTATCAATTGCCGAGGAGGAACAGCATGAGAGTCATCGGAATCGACCCCGGTTATGCCATCGTCGGCTTCGGTGTCGTGGACTATGCGCGGTGCAAATTCAGCGTCGTCGGCTACGGAAGCATCACCACCGACGCGGGAACGCCCTTTCATCTGCGGCTTCTGACGGTCTATGAGGACTTGTGCGCGGTGCTTGACAAATACAAGCCCGACCATATGGCGGTGGAAAAGCTTTTTTTCAACACCAACGAGAAAACAGCCATCAACGTTGCACAGGCGCGCGGGGTGACGGTTCTGCCGGCGGTGCAGCGGGGGATTCTGCTGCGGGAGTACACACCGCTTCAGGTGAAAACCAACATCACCGGCTACGGCAGGGCAGAGAAGCAGCAGGTGCAGGAAATGACCAAGCTTCTGCTGCATTTAAAAGAAATCCCGAAGCCCGACGACGTCGCGGACGCACTGGCACTCGCGATCACCCACGCACGGCTTTTCACCACGCTGACGCAGCTGGAGGAGCAGTGCGGACGGTAGGAATATGGGTGCTGCCGCTGACTTTCAGAATCCGGACTAAAGAGATGGGGGACACGGTATGGTTCGCATTGCTACGGTAAATGATGCTGTGCAATTGAATGAATTAAATAATGAATTCAACGGCAAAGGTGAGACAACGATTGAGCAGATAAGCGATTCACTTTTAAATAATAAACAGGAAATTGTCGTAGTTGATGAAGAGGATGATATTCTCGTCGGGTTTGTTTGTGTTCAATTAAAAAAATCTTTTTGCTACGATGTTTATATGCCGGAGATTACAGAGGTTTATGTGAAGCAGGCTTACAGAAGAAGAGGAATTTCCAGAAATATGATGACATTTGCAGAAGATTACTGCTGTAAGAATTATGAATTTTATAATATGGAGTTGCTTACTGGAAAAGAAAATTTCAGTGCGCAGTCCGTATACAAGAAACTTGGATATAGGAATGATCAGGAAATTCATATGAAAAAAGTGTACAAATCCATTTCAGTGCAGGACTGACCGCTGGCGGGAATTACGCGGTGCAGCCGGATGCTCCCACCACAACGAGAAAGTAGGGTTTGCCATGATATACAGTCTGACGGGGAAGCTCATCCATACGGAAATCGACCTCGCGGTGATCGAATGCGCGGGGGTGGGTTATGCCTGCCGCACAACGCTCAACACACTGCGGAAAATTCAAGGGACAAAAGAAAACGTCACCCTGCTCACGCACCTGAGCGTGCGCGAGGACAATGTGGAGCTGTTCGGCTTTGCGGGCGCGGATGAGCTGAGTGCGTTCAAGATGCTCATTACCGTTTCGGGCGTAGGGCCAAAGGCGGCGATTGCCGTTTTATCGGAACTGACACCGCAGAAATTCGCAGTGGCGGTGGCTTCGTCAGATGTTGCGGCATTTAAGCGCTGTAAGGGCATCGGCGCGAAGATCGCCCAGCGGATTGTTTTGGAATTAAAAGACAAAATTTCTAAGGATGCCGCCGCGGACAACGCGGACATCCAGAGCTTTGTGGCGGAAGCCGCGCCGAATTCCGTACGGGAAGCTGCACAGGCGCTTGCTGTGTTGGGTTATTCCCAAAGCGAGGCGGTGGCGGCGGTTTCAAAGGTCGCTGGCGCGGGAGAAAAAACAACCGAGGAGATTATCAAGCTTGCGTTGAAATACTTAGCGGGCTTTATCCGATAAACAGGAGCGTTACCGATGATAAAAGAAAACAGCGCAGAGGACTTCGACTTTGAGAACCGCGTCGTTGCGCCGGAGGTTATCCGTGCCGATGCGGGCGAGGAGCCGGATTACAACCTCCGTCCCAAGACCCTTGCCGAATACATCGGGCAGGACAAGGTCAAAGAGAACATGAAAATCTACATCGAAGCGGCGCGCAAACGCGGAGAAGCCCTTGACCATGTGTTGCTTTACGGCCCTCCGGGGCTTGGGAAAACCACGCTTTCGTCGATCATCGCGCATGAGATGGGTGTCAATCTGCGCATCACCTCTGGGCCTGCGATTGAAAAGCCCGGCGACCTCGCGGCGATTCTCACGGGGCTTGAAACCGGCGATGTGCTGTTCATTGACGAAATCCACCGCCTTTCCCGCGCGGTAGAGGAAGTGCTTTATCCGGCGCTTGAGGACTTCGCGCTCGACATCATCATGGGGAAGGGCGCGCACGCGCGTTCCCTGCGCATTGATTTGAACCGCTTTACGCTCGTAGGCGCGACCACCCGCGCGGGGCAGCTGACCTCGCCGCTGCGTGACCGTTTCGGCGTAATCCATAGGCTCGAACTCTACACGCACGACCAGCTTTGCGATATCATCCGGCGCTCGGCGGTGATTCTCGGCATCGCCTGTGACGACAAAGGCGCGATGGAGCTTGCAAAGCGCGCGCGCGGCACGCCGCGTATCGCCAACCGCTTCTTAAAGCGTGTGCGCGACTTCGCCGAGGTCATGGGCAACGGCAGAATCACCGAAGAAATCGCACAGATCGCGCTTGACCGCATGGAGGTTGACAAGCTGGGGCTTGATTCGATGGACAAGAGAATGCTTGCGATGATCATCAACGGCTACGGCGGCGGCCCTGTGGGCTTGGAAACCCTTGCCGCGGCGATCGGCGAGGAAGCCGTCACGCTTGAGGATGTCTGCGAGCCGTATCTGATGCAGCTGGGCTTTTTGTCCCGCACCCCACGGGGACGCTGCGCAACAGACCTAGCCTATCGTCATTTGGGTATCGAGCGGCGCAGCGCTGACGGTCAGATGAGTTTGCTTTAAGAACGGCTTTGAGCGGCGGTCAAATTCACAGAAGTTCATTTGATTCAAATATACAGAAACATGGAAAGGGTTGGCAATGATATGGGCAGACTATTTGGAACGGACGGCGCGCGGGGGATTGCGATCACGGAATTGACCTGCGAAACGGCAATGAACATCGGGCGCGCAGCGGCACTGGTTTTAACAAAAACCACCCAGCACCGGCCGAAAATCCTCATCGGCAAGGACACGCGCATTTCCAGCGATGTGCTGGAAGCCGCACTCGTGGCGGGCATTTGCTCGGTCGGCGCGGACGCGCATCTGCTGGGTGTAATCCCCACGCCGGCGGTGGCGGCACTCGTCACAAAATACGGCGCGGACGCGGGCGTGATGATTTCCGCGTCGCACAACAGCGTGGAATTCAACGGCATCAAGCTGTTTTCCGGCACGGGCTTCAAGCTGTCGGACGAAATCGAAAACGAAATCGAGTCGCTCATCCTCGATTACCCCGAGGATATGAAGCTATGCAACGGCACCTATGTCGGCAGGGTGCACTACGAAAAGGACGCGGAGTGGGACTATGCGCGCATGATTATCAAGAGCGTCAACCATTCCCTGCGCGGCATCCGCGTGGCAATCGACTGCGCAAACGGCGCTTCCTTCAGCTGTGCGGAGAAGATTTTCACCGGACTTGGCGCAACCTGTTATTTTATCAACAACACCCCCGACGGCACGAACATCAACAAAAACTGTGGCTCGACTGACATGGAATCCCTTTGCGAATTTGTCAAAGCCAAGCGCTGCCACGCGGGGCTTGCCTTTGACGGCGACGCCGACCGCTGTCTGGTCTGCGACGAGGGCGGAAACCTCATCGATGGCGACAAACTGCTTGCGATTTTCTCAAAATCAATGAAAGCCGCGGGTACGCTCAAGCACAACACCTGTGTGGTAACGGTCATGACCAATCTGGGCTTTTTTAAATTCGCCAAAGAAAGCGGCGTGGTTGTGACGACCACCACCGTGGGCGACCGCTATGTTTTAGAGGAAATGCAGAAGGGCGATTATAACTTAGGCGGCGAGCAGAGCGGACATATTATTTTTCTCGATGAATCCAAAACCGGCGACGGCGAGCTGACGGGCGCAAAGCTGCTTGAGGTTCTCGCGAAAGCCAACAACACCACGGTCAAAGTGCCGCTTTCCGAGCTTGCGGGTGTGATGAGCTGTTACCCGCAGACGCTTGTGAACGTGACGATCCATCCGTCAAAAAAAGGCGTGTGGCAGGAGGATGAGGAGGTCAAAGCCGTCATGCGCTCCTGTGCGGAAAAGCTCGGCGACGACGGACGTATCTTAGTGCGCGAGTCCGGCACAGAGCCGCTTGTGCGCGTGATGCTTGAGGGCAAGCAGTACGGGCTGATTGTGGATTACGCAAAGCGCATTGCCGATCAGATCAAAGCGGCTTGCAGCGAAGAAACTGCGGAGCAGGCATAAATCAAGTTTATAATAAAGGATTAAGAACATGAGAATCGCCGACCAATGGAACGAGTATCAGATCATCGACACCACCGACGGGGTAAAGCTGGAACGCTGGGGGAACGTGGTGCTGCAGCGCCCTGATCCGCAGATAATTTGGAAAACACCGCGCAAATCCGACCTGTGGGACAAAGCCAACGCCGTTTATCACCGCTCGTCAAAGGGCGGCGGGGAGTGGTCAGTTTTAAAGAAAATCCCTGCTTCGTGGGTGATTTCCTACGGCGAACTGAAATTCAACATCCGTCCGACCGGCTTCAAGCACACCGGGCTGTTTCCGGAGCAGGCGGTCAACTGGGATTTCGTTGCGGCGAAAATCCGCGCTGCGAACCGACCGGTCAAGGTACTGAACCTGTTTGCTTACACCGGCGGGGCGACGCTTGCTTGTGCGGCGGCGGGGGCGCAGGTTTCCCATGTGGACGCGTCAAAGGGCATGGTGCAATGGGCACGCGAGAACGCGGCGACCTCCGGATTGTCAGAAAAACCCATCCGCTGGCTGGTGGACGACTGCGAGAAATTCGTGCGGCGCGAGATTGCGCGCGGGAACTTCTATGATGCGGTGATCATGGATCCGCCCTCCTATGGCAGAGGTCCGAACGGCGAGGTCTGGAAGCTCGAGGACAGCGTTTACGACCTCGTAAAGCTATGCGCGGGCGTGCTGAGCGAAAACCCGCTGTTCTTTCTGCTCAACAGCTACACCACCGGGCTTTCGCCGTCGGTCATGGCATACCTCCTCAGTGAGGAGCTTTGCGGCAAATACAGCGGAACGGTCAGCGCGTCCGAGATTGGGCTTCCGGTTCAAACGGCAAGCTGCGCACTTCCGTGCGGCTCAACGGCAATCTGGGAGAAGTAATTGATAAGGATTTTCATAATGAGTTTTATCAGCATCAGAGATTTATATTTTTCCTATGTCAACCACAGCGAAGAACCGCCCGTTTACACCGAGGTGTTAAAAGGCATCAGCCTTGACATCGAGCAGGGCGAATTTGTCGCGGTTTTGGGGCATAACGGCAGCGGAAAATCCACGCTTGCCAAGTGCATCAACGCGATTAACCAGCCGCTCTCCGGTACGATTCTGGTGGACGGCATTTCCGTTGCAGACGAAAGCCGCCTGCTCGACATCCGCCAGACGGCGGGAATGGTATTCCAGAATCCGGACAACCAGATTGTGGCGACCATTGTCGAGGAGGACGTGGCATTTGCACTTGAGAACATGGGTGTTGCGCCGGCTGAAATCCGCCGCAGAGTGGACGAAGCGCTTCAAACCGTGGGAATGTACGAGTATCGTACGCATGCGCCGCACAAGCTTTCCGGCGGGCAGAAGCAGCGCGTGGCGATTGCCGGTGTGCTTGCCATGCGCCCGAAGTGCATTTTGCTTGACGAATCCACCGCCATGCTTGACCCGAAGGGGCGGCGCGAAATCATGGACACGGTGCGAAAGCTCAACCGCGAATCGGGTGTGACGATTATCCTGATTACGCATTATATGGAAGAAGCCGCGCTTGCGGACAGAATTGTCGTCATGGACAGCGGCGAAATCGTTATGGACGGCGTACCGGAAAAGGTGTTTTCCAACGTGGACAGGATGAAAGAAATCGGACTGGACGTGCCGCAGGTGACGGAGCTTGCCTGGACGCTGCGGCAGAGCGGGTACGATATTTCCCCGGAAATCATCAGCGAGGATGCTTGTGTGGAAGCGCTTGTCAAGCTGTTTGGGGAGGTTTCAGATGCCAATCATTAAAACGGAAAATTTGAGCTTCGTTTACGGCGAAAACACACCCTTTCGGAAAGTCGCCGTTGACGATGTGAGCATTGAGATTGACGAGGGGGAGCTGGTGGGTGTCATCGGGCATACCGGCTCGGGAAAATCCACACTGATTCAGCATTTTAACGGCTTGCTCAAGCCGTCGTCGGGCAAGCTTTTCATCGACGGTGAGGAGCTTTGGAAGGACAAAAGCCGCCTGCGCGCGCTGCGCTTTAAAGTCGGGCTGGTGTTTCAGTATCCGGAGTATCAGCTGTTCGAGGAAACAGTCTATAAGGACATCGCGTTCGGCCCGAAAAACATGGGGCTTGACGAGGCGGAAATCGACCGCCGCGTGCGCGAAACCGCAAAGCTTGTGGGCTTAAAGGACGAGCTGCTCGACAAGTCGCCCTTTGAGCTTTCTGGCGGGCAGAAGCGCCGCGCGGCGATTGCGGGCGTAATGGCGATGGAGCCGAAGGTGCTGATTCTCGACGAACCTGCCTCCGGTCTTGACCCGAAAGGCCGCGACCGGATTCTCGGCCAAATCCGCGAATACCACCGCGAGAAGAAAAACACTGTGCTGCTGGTTTCCCACTCAATGGAGGACGTGGCGAAGAACGCGTCGAAAATCCTTGTGATGAACAACGCGAAGCTGTTTTGCTACGACGAAACGGCGCACGTGTTCGAGCGGGCGGCGGAGCTGGAGCGCATGGGGCTTGCCGTGCCGCAGATTACGCGGGTGTTTAACCGTCTGCGCGCGGCGGGGCTTCCGGTGGAGGAAGAAATTTATACGCTTGATTACGCAAAAAAGGTTGCACTGCGGATACTCGAAGCCCGCAGAACAGCCCGTTAGCGGGAGGCTTCACGTTTGATAAAAGATATTACAATCGGTCAGTTCTTTCCGGGGGAATCGGTCATCCACCGCCTTGACGCGCGGGTGAAGCTGATTTTGTCGTTTGCGTTCATTGTGATGCTGTTTGCGGCAAAGGACGCGTTCGGGCTTGCGGTGTCGGTGGTGTTCATGCTGGGGGCGTTCGTGCTGTCGGGGATACCGTTCTCGCTGATGCTGAAGAGCCTGAAGCCGATGATCCCGATCCTGATTTTCACGGCGGTGCTGAATTTATTTTTCATGAAAAGCGGCGACGTGCTGTTCGGCTTCTGGAAAATCCAGATCACCACGGGCGGCGTGAGCTTTACGGCGTTCATGCTTGTGCGCATCATCGCGCTGATCATCGGCACGAGCCTGCTCACCTACACCACCTCGCCGATTGACCTGACCGATGCGATTGAGCGGCTGTTTTCGCCGCTGAAGAAAATCAAAGTGCCGGTGCATGAGCTGGCGATGATCATGACCATCGCGCTGCGGTTCATCCCCACGCTGATTGAGGAAACCGACAAGATCACCAGCGCGCAGAAAGCCCGCGGCGCGGAGATTGACAGCGGCGGTTTAAAAAGCCGTGTGAAAGCGCTTGTCACCATCATTATTCCGCTGCTGGTTTCGTCCCTGCGCCGCGCGGAGGAACTGGCACTGGCGATGGAATGCCGCTGCTACCACGGCGGCGAGGGAAGAACCCGCATGAAACAGCTGAAGCTTGGCATCCGCGACGCGTGGGCAAGTGCCGTGACGGCAGCATTTTTTACTGGAGTGATTTTACTGAATGTCGCGAATTTGGCGGCAAGGCTGTAAGGAAAGGGGCTTGACTGTGCAACCGTTTGATTGCTTCACGGATTTTATTTTTGTTGAGCATGAACTGATACCATGTCAATATGCGCTGGTTCCCGGCGGAAGTCACCCACAGCTTGCTGAAAAAGCGGCTGCACTGCTGCGTAACGGGATGGTACAGTTTGTTCTTTTCAGCGGAGGCGTCAACGCGAAGCTTCCCGACGAACCGTCCGAAGCGGAATATCTGAAAAAGCTTGCCGTCCGGTACGGCGCAAATCCGGATTCGATTCTTTGTGAAACCAAAGCGCAGAACACATATGAAAATGCGCTGTTCAGTTTTAACATGCTAAAAGAACGCACTGAGCCGTTTCAGCGGATGATTCTGGTGTGCAAAGCCTATCACAGCCGCAGAGCGCTGTTTACGTATCAGAAAGCCTTTCCGGCAGGCACAGAATTTCTGGTTGCGCCAGTGACGGATCAGCGGGGGATTACCCGTGAAAACTGGCATACAAAACCGGACTATATCAAGGTTGTCATGAATGAAACGGTTAAAATGGGCAGCTATTTTCATGACAGCGTTCTGAATATGTCCGACACCGCAGTGTTCAATCAATCGTAATAGGAGTCAGTCAATGAAACAGAAAACCGCACATCCCTTGTCCGCCGGTCTGGAAGAAGCCGTATGAAAAATTATAAGATTACCATGTCCTACGACGGCACAAATTACCATGGCTTTCAACGGCAGGACAACGCTTATACCGTGCAGGAAGCCGTCGAAACCGCGTTGTTTAAGCTCACAGGCGAACGGGTTTCCGTCGCCGGCTGCTCGCGGACGGATACCGGCGTTCACGCGCGGGAATTCGTGTTCAGCGTGAAGCTGGAAAGCCCCATCACCAGCCGCGGCATCGTGTTCGGAACAAACAATCTGCTGTCCGGCGACATCGCGCTGCGCTCCTGCGAGGAAGCACCGGACGTATTCCACGCGCGTTACGACTGCGTAGGAAAAGAATATGAATATCTTGTCCACAACAGCGAAATCAAAAACCCGTTCCTGTTCACGCGCGCGTACAAGCATTGGTTCCCGATTGACGCGCAACGCTTGAACGAAGCCGCGCAAAGCTTTGTCGGCACGCACGATTTTAAAAGCTTCTGCGCCGCCGCCTGCACAAAGGAAAACACCGTGCGCACGATCCATTCGTTTTCCGTCACAAGGCAGGGCGATCTGGTTTCGTTTTTAATCAGCGGCGACGGTTTTCTATATAACATGGTGCGGATTCTGGTCGGTACGCTGCTGTTTGTCAACGACGGAAAAATCGCAGCCGACGCGCTTCCCGGAATTTTGGCCGAAAAAAACCGTACCTGTGCGGGCAAAACCGTTCCCGCCCACGGACTTTATCTCAATCGCGTTTTTTATAAATAAAAATCATTGTGCGGAACAAAGCATTGCGAAAGGGGAAGCGGAAATGAAAAAGAAAAAAAGACAAATCCCGCAGGAACAGACCACCGAAAACAGCATCCCCAGACAACTGACCAAAGAGGAAGTCGCCGCCCGACGCACCGATTTGCAGAAGCTGCGCAAAAAGCGGAAAATCCGCCGCAGACTGCTTGTTATGCTGCTGGTGGTGCTGCTCGTATTTCTGGGGGCGGCGGGATATATCACGCGCAACGTGTGGTTTCCGTGGCTCGAGGACGTGACGAGCCGCTCAGGCGCGGCGGTGGTCAACGACGGCACGGTCGCTGCCGGCAACTTCCCTTTACCCATCAGCGATACCGGTGAAAACGCTGTCGCGGGGCTGGGCAGCTATCTGGTGATTCTGTCTGACACGAACATCCAGTATTTTAACGACAACGGAAAGCAACTCAATTCTTTTCAGCACACGCTCGGCTCGCCCCTTGCGGAGAGCAACGGCGACAGAATTCTGTTCTATGATCTGGGCGGCTACACGTTCACCGTTGCAAACAAAAAGGAAGTTGTGTATACCAAACAGCTCGACGATGAGATTCTGTTCGCCCGTCAGGCGGAAAACGGCTACACGGCGGTTGTGACGGAAATGGACAAGTATCCGGCTTACCTGACGGTTTACGACAAAACCGGCACGGAAGTGTTCCGCTGGGCAAACGGTAGCCGTATCACCGACGTGACCTTTACCGGCGAGGGCGGGGGCTGCGTGGTTTCCTCGTTCAAGTCCGCAAACGGCGGGCTGGTTTCGGAAATCCACGGACTGGCCTTTGACCGGTCGGAAGAACTTTACCAGATTGATCAGATCGACACGCTCATTTATCAGACCACGGAAACCGATGACGGAAATCTTTGGGTTGTCGGCGAATCGAGCCTGCGCAAGCTTTCAAAAGACGGCACGACGCTCTATGATTATGAAACGGACAATCCAGTGAAAACCTTTGCGCTTTCTCCCGCAGACGCCGCAATCGTCACGGAAGGGCTTGCGCGCAACACTTCCGTTCTGGTGACAAGCCGCTCGTCGGACGAAGCCCCCGCTTCCCATACCTTTACGGGAACGACGGTGAAGCTGAAGTGTCTGAATGAGATTTTTTACCTGCTGACCGAGGACGGGATGCTGGCATATGACGGCGCAGGCGAGCTGAAAGCGTCCGCAGATTTCGATGACAACTATAGTGATTTTGTATACATTGATGAAAATATGTACCTTTTAGGCTTCCGACAAGTGGATAAAATCACTTTTAAATCGTAGAGGTTGACATTTTCATGCCTTGTGTTGTATAATCTATAATACGAATCTTGTTTCCCGACAAAGAAAGGAACACCAATGAGCATCGTTTATGATATCGTCACCGCCGCTGTGATTGCGCTGGCTGTTTTTTACGGCTACCGGCGTGGCATCATCCGTATGGCGCTGCTTGCGGCTTCTCTTGTGGGCGCCGTCGTCGCGGCAATGCTGATCGCAAATGCCGCGGCACCGGTGATTTACGACAAATACATCGACCAGCGCGTCGTCACCGCCGTCAAACAGCAGCTCGAGGGCGAGGATCTCTCCGCGCAGATTACCGAAGAAATCAACCGCTCCGCACAAACGGCATCCGACGGAAATTCTCAGAAAATCCAGATCACCGACGAGGAGCTGCGCAAAGCCGCACAGCAGTCCGGCAAGCTTTCCGATAATCTCGCAGCACTTGCGCAGGAAAAAGGCTACACCGATGACAAAGCTGCTTTGTCGCAGGAAATTGCCGATCGGATGAAATCCGGCGCGTTCACCGCCGAAATCAAAGAAAAGCTTCCCGACAGTGCGGCTTCTGTCCTGACCGCCGCAGTGACCGCATCGGAGGATAAAACCAAAGACGCAATCATCGCCCTGACACAGGACGATCCGGAGGAAACCGCGCAGCAGCTTTCTGCGAACATCGTCGCGCCCGCCGCGGAAAACCTCATCGGTATGGCGCTCAGCGTGGTGCTGTTTGTGATTATTTTTGCGCTGCTCAGAATGATTGTCCGCATCAGCGGTATCCTAAACGCAGTGCCTATTTTAGGCGGGCTGAACCGTCTTACCGGCGCGCTTTGCGGACTTCTGCTGGGTGTGGGCGCAGTTTTGCTGCTTGCCGGACTTGTGCGCGTTTTCATAGACGCGGGCATCGGCACATCAGTATTTAATAACGATATAATCGACAAAACCGTCTTATTCGGTTTTTTTGAAGAGATAAAGATTTTAAACTGAAAGGAGTAAATCCTCCGTCGGCGGAACAACCCTTGCCGCGGGGAGGATGTGAAAATTATGATGCTTTGCAACCGATGCAAAAAGCGTCCCGCTGTGGTGTTCATTTCGGCAATGAGCAACTCCGAGCGCAAGAACGAGGGGCTTTGCCTTGTTTGCGCGAAAGAGATGGGAATTTCACAGGTTGACGATTATATGAAAACGCTGGGCATCAGCGACGACGATCTCGAAGCGATGTCCGACCAATTGATGGAGCTGACCGACGGCAACGATTTTGAGCCGGGCGGAAGCGGCACGCTGCCGTTTTTAAGCAACATCTTCGGCGCGGGAATGTCTGCCGACGGCGGAAAAAAACCGCCCGCCGATCCTGCCGGAAAAAACGAAAAGTTCTTTGAAAAATTCGCCCCCAACGCCGGAAACACCGCCCAGTCCACGAAGCAGCGCGAGCAGAAGAAGCTCAAATTCCTGCCCAATTACTGCACCAATCTCACCGAACGCGCCCGCGAGGGAAAGCTTGACAACATCATCGGACGTGAAAAGGAAATTGCCCGCGTGATCCAGATTCTATCCCGCCGCCAAAAGAACAACCCCTGCCTCATCGGCGAACCCGGCGTCGGAAAAACCGCAATCGCCGAGGGCATCGCGCAGAAAATCGTATCCGGTGACGTGCCGTTTCACATCCGCGACAAAGAGCTTTACCTGCTGGATCTGACCGCGCTCGTGGCTGGAACGCAGTTCCGCGGTCAATTCGAAAGCCGCTGCAAGGGGCTGCTCGACGAGGTCAAGGCGGAGGGCAATGTCATTCTGTTCGTGGACGAGGTACACAATCTCGTCGGTACGGGCGACTCCGAGGGCACGATGAACGCCGCGAATATCTTAAAACCTGCCCTTTCCCGCGGGGAGGTTCAGGTCATCGGCGCGACGACTTTTAAAGAATACCGCAAGTATATCGAAAAGGACTCCGCGCTCGAGCGCCGCTTCCAGCCGGTGACGGTCGCCGAGCCGACGGTTGACGACACCATCGGCGTGTTGACCGGCATCCGGAAATATTACGAAGAACATCACCGCGTCCGCGTCACCGACGAGGTGCTGCGACTTTGCGCCGTGCTGTCCGAGCGCTATATCAACGAGCGGTTTCTGCCCGACAAGGCAATCGACCTGCTCGACGAAGCCTGCGCGCGCCGCAGCATCCGCAGTCCGGAGCTTGGCGAATTCAACGAACTGAACAACAGCCTGCGCAAGCAGACGCGCCTTGAGAAGATTTACGAGGAAAGCACCAGCCCAGATTATGAAATTTTAGCATCGGTGAAATCCGAAATCTCCCGCCTTAACGATCGTCTGGCAGAGGTTGAGGGGATCATAAAAACCATCTATGTCACCGAGGAGGATCTTTCCGACGTCATCGAGCTGTGGACGGGCATTCCGGCGAATAAAATCGCCGAAAGCGAGTATATCAAAATACGAAGCCTCGGTGACGCGCTGAAAAAGCGCATCATCGGTCAGGATGCCGCCGTTTTAAAGGTTGCAAACGCCGTCAAGCGCTCCCGCGTGCAGCTGTCGCGCCGCCGCCGTCCGGCAAGCTTCATCTTTGTCGGTCCGACCGGTGTCGGAAAAACCGAGCTGGTCAAGGTGCTGGGCGAGGAATTGTTCAGCGCGACAGAGCCGCTCATCCGCGTTGATATGTCCGAATATATGGAAAAGCATTCCGTGGCGCGGCTCATCGGTTCGCCGCCGGGCTACGTTGGCTATGACGACGCGGGGCAGCTCACCGAAAAGGTTCGCCGCCGCCCGTATTCCGTTGTTTTGTTTGACGAAATCGAAAAAGCGCATCCGGATGTGATGAACATCCTTCTCCAGATTCTAGACGAGGGTAAGGTCAACGACGCGCAGGGCAGAAGCGTTTCCTTTGAAAACGCCGTGATCGTCATGACCTCCAACGCCGGCTCGACCGACAAGGACACCGGCGTGGGCTTCAACAAAACCGCCGCCGAGGTTTCGGAGGAAAAAGCGATGAAAGCCCTCCGCGCATTCCTAAGACCCGAATTTCTCGGACGCGTGGACGAAATCGTCGTTTTTAACCCCCTGACCGAGGAGAATTACGCCGCCATCGCCGGGCTGATGCTCGACGAAATGCGCCAGCCGCTCGCGGAAAAAGGCATCTCCATCCGCTACAGCGACGAAGCCCTCAAAATTATTGCCCACAAGTCCTTCGACAAAAAACTCGGCGCGCGCGACATCCGCCGCGTCATCCGCGAACAAATCGAGGACAAGCTCGCCCAGCTCATCGTCGATTCCCCCAACACAATCCGTGCCATCTCCATCGGCGCAGAGAACGATGCGGTGACGGTGACTGCGATATAGGCTGCCCCTACCAAAGGGGGCGTTGCCCCCTCTGGACTCCCTCACCAAAGGGTGCATGCACCCTTTGGAAACCCTTTGTTTTTGTGCTTTTCACTTTTGCTATATTACGACATTGGGATTTATCTACCACTTCGCGATTCTCACTTTTCCATTGATTTACCGAAAATGCCGCACAGAAAAATCTGTGCGGCATTAATATTAAATCAGAATTATTGTGAATAAATTGTTATAATAACAAACTATAAAACATATCAGTATCCATATAAGCGAACAAAGTATAATCCCATAAACAACGGGTTTCCACAGGGTACTTGTACCATTTGGTAGGCGTGTGTTGTTGCTGCCGTGCGCGGCAGCACGGGCGACGCCCTCTGACAAAGTCTACACCCTCTTTAAATCCGGCAGCGCAGCGCGGGAGGAGGCGGCGACTGCGGAGATGGCGGCGTAGTCATTGTCGCGCACATCGAGGGTGATTGCGTCGGATTTGTGGCGGAGGATTTCGTCGGAGAGTAGGTTTTCGATCCGGCGGGTGACGATGCGGCGGATTTCGCGCGCACCGTTGACACGGCTGTAGCCCTCGGCGGCGATTTTTTCAACGAGCGCGTCGGTGTAGTCCATGGAGATACCGAGCTGTTTTGCGCGCAGAACCAGCGCGTCGAGCTGAAGCCGAACGATGCCCAGAAGATGGTCCGGCGTCAGATGGTTGAAAATCACCACCTCGTCGATGCGGTTGAGCAGCTCGGGCGAGAAGAATTTTTTCAGCTCATCTTGAATGATCTTGCGGTCGGCGGAATCGCTTCCGGCGGACTGTGTGAAGCCCAGCTGGCGGTTGTCGGAAATCTGCCGGATGCCGAGGTTGCTGGTCATGATCAGGATGCAGTTTTTAAACGAAAACCTACGCCCCGCCGAATCCGTCACATAGCCCTCATCCAGAATCTGGAGCAGGATGTTAAACACATCCGGATGCGCCTTTTCGATTTCATCAAGCAGAATGATGGAATACGGCTTCCTGCGCACCTGCTCGGTCAGCTGACCGCCCTCCTCAAAACCTACATAACCGGGCGGCGAACCGATGAGCCGGGATACGTTGTGTTTTTCCATATATTCGGACATATCAATCCGGATGATCGCGTCCTCGCGCGCGAATACGCTCTGCGCAAGCGCCTTTGAAAGCTGCGTTTTGCCCACACCGCTGGGCCCTAAGAAAATAAACGAGCCAACCGGACGATCCGGCGACTTGATGCCCGAACGCCCCCTGCGCACCGCTTCGGCAAGCACCTTGACCGCACTTTCCTGCCCGATGACGCGGCGGTTCATGTCCTCCTGAAGCTTTAACAAGCGCGCGCTTTCGTCCTTGGAAAGGCTCTCCGCGGGGATACCGGTTTTTCCGGCGACAACCGCCGCGATGTCGGCGGGCTGAACGCACGGGCGGATGGGGGAGGCGGGTGCTTTTTTCGTCAGCGCGTCAAGATACTGCTGGTTGGTGATTTTACCCGCGATATAATCGTTGAACACCGAAGCAAGCTGCTTGCAGCTTTTTTTCTCCTCGCAAGCCGAAAGCCGCACCCGCGCGCACGCCTCGTCAATCAGATCAATCGCTTTGTCCGGAAAAAACCGCTCGTTAAGATACCGTCCGGACAGGCGCACCGCTTCCGCAAGCGCCGCGCTGGAGATTTCAACGCCGTGGTGATCCTCGTAGCGCGCGGCAAGTCCGCTGATGATTTTCAGCGTGGTTTCGTCGTCCGGCTCATCGATTTTCACCGGCTGGAAACGGCGGGCGAGTGCCGCGTCCTTTTCAATGTTCTTACGGTATTCGTCAAAGGTCGTCGCACCGATGATCTGCAAGCCCCCGCGCGCAAGCTGTGGCTTGATGATGCTTGCCGCGTCAATCGCGCCCTCTGCCGCACCTGCGCCCATGATTGAGTGGATTTCATCGATGAACAGCACAACGTTGCCCGCCGCGATCGCCTCATCGATACAGGATTTGAGCCGCTCCTCAAAATCGCCGCGGTATTTCGCGCCCGCGAGCAGCATCGTCAGGTCGAGGGAGTAAATCCGCTTGGTTGTCAGCTCCTTCGGCACGCTGCCGTCGCAGATGCGCTGCGCAAGCCCCTCCACAATGGCAGTTTTTCCGACACCGGCTTCGCCCACCAGACAGGGATTGTTTTTTGCCCGGCGGCAGAGGATCTCGATGATGCGGCGGATTTCATCCTCCCGCGCGATCACCGGATCAAACGCCGCCGCGACGGTGGAACGCGTAAATTCCCGTGCGTATTTTTCCAGCTTAACGAGCTTCCCCGTGTTCTGCTCCGGATATGCCACCGTGTTGTGATGCGCCACGGAGCAGTCGTTGTAAAGCCGCGAGAGGTTCACATCAAGCTCCTTTAAAATGGTCAGCGCGCATGAATTTGTCTGGCGCAGAATCAGCGTGAGAATGTGCTCCGTTCCGGCAAGATCACCGCCGAAGCCCTCACTGAGCGTCACAGCGCCGTTTAAGATTTTACACGCGGTCGGTGTCATGTCGTCCACCGTCAGGCGGCAGGGCGTGCCTTTGCCGACAAGCACAATGATTTTCGCGCGGACAAGCTCCTCCGTCACGCCGTTTTTATTGAGAATGACCGACGCGGAATTCCCGCCGTCCTCTAAAATCGCCATCAGCAGATGTTCGCTGCCGATGTAGGTATGCCCCAGTTTTCCGGCAAGCGCGCCGGACAGACGTATGACCTCGCCGGCTTTTTTTGTAAAGCTTCCGAAATTGATGTGATTCATAAATTGTACCCAGCCTTTCAGGAAATCTGTTGGTTTCAGCATTGCCACAAACTGTTGATTTTATGCGCAGCGCCTATGAAACAGCTTACAGAACATTTTATGCAGCGGACAAATTCAGCTTTCCAAAAAAACAGTAACACTTTTTGCGCCGCCCCATAAACTGTACTATAAAGCAAAGTGATCGGGTAACCGAGCGGCTTTATATACTTTGACATAGAAGGAGTGCTTCAAAATGAATGGTTGCGGATTCGGCGGATGCTGGTGGATCATCATTCTCATCCTTATCATGACCTGCTGTGGCAACAACGGCTGTTCGAACAACAACAACAACGGCTGCTGCTAAGCGATCAACATGACAAAACGCCCGGAAATGGTTCCGGGCGTTTTGTCATGGTTCATAAATTGTTTACAAAACAATTTGTAAAATCTGTACACAAAAAAGGCTGTATATGCTATACTTATAGGGTAATTTGATTGGATGAGCCTGCTATAAAAAAGCAATAGAACGGAGTAAATAAAAATGGCTGACAGAGCTTATAAAATTGTTACAGACTCAACCTGCGACCTGCCTGACGAAACGGTGAAAGCCCTCGGCATCGACATCTTGAACCTGACCTATGAGGTGGATGGTGTCGATTATGCGGGAAATGAACTGCCCATTGACGCGTTTTACGAAAAAATGCGCAAAGGCTCTGTCACGCGAACCTCTCAGATCACGCCGGAAACCTACCGCGCTTATTTCGAGCGGCAGATTCTCGACGGCTTCGACATCCTCTATCTCGGCTTTTCCTCCGCGCTCAGCGGAAGCTACCAGAGTGCCATCACCGCGGCGGCTGAGCTTTCCGAACAATATCCGCAAGCAAAGCTCTATCCGGTTGACACACTGTCCGCATCGCTCGGCGAGGGACTGCTTGTGTATTTGACGTGCCAGAAGAAGGGGGAGGGGCTTGACATCGACGCGCTGCGCGAATGGGTCATCAACACAAGGCTGCATCTATGCCATGTTTTTACCGTGGACGACCTGCATTTTCTGCACCGCGGGGGACGGGTTTCAAAAACTGCCGCAATTGCCGGCTCAATCCTCGGCATCAAACCGATGCTCCACGTTGACGACGAGGGACGGCTTGTTCCCGTGTCGAAAATCCGCGGCAGAAAGCAATCCCTTGCGCGCCTTGTCGAGATGATGGAGGAACGCAAAGGCACATGGGAAAACAAAACCATCGCCATCTGCCACGGCGACTGCCGCGCGGAAGCCGATGAAGTCGCACAGCTTGCGAAAAAGATTTTAGGGAAGAATACAGAGGTCATCATCGGTCACACCGGTCCGGTCATCGGTTCGCATTCCGGACCCGGAACCATGGCGCTGTTTTTCCTCGGAGCGCAAAGATAAATCCGCATAATTCCCGCCAACTGAAAGGAACACGCATGAGAAAAAAACTGCTCTTTGTATACAACGCACTTGCCGGAAAAGGACAGATCAAAGCTTATTTATGCGACATCATCGATGTTTTTACAAAAAACGGATACGATGTTACGGCTTACCCCACACAGGCACGGCTTGACGGCTTTGAAAAAATCAAAGCGGAAGCGCATCGTTACGACATGGTCGTGGTTTCCGGCGGCGACGGAACGCTTTCCGAGGCAATCAAAGGACTGATGGGTGTTCCACGGAAGGTGCCGCTGGGGTATATTCCGGCTGGGACAACCAACGATTTTGCGGCAAGTCTTGAAATTCCGCGCGGTATGCTCAGTGCGGCGGAGGATATCGTAAACGGCTTGCAGTTCGCGTATGACGTGGGCGAGTTCAACGGCGAATTTTTCAGCTATGTTGCCGCCTTCGGCGCGTTCACCGAGGTGGCTTATCAGACATCACAGGGCTATAAAAACGTGTTCGGACACGCAGCTTATATTCTTGAGGGGCTGAAGAGCATTCCGAAAATTGAAGCGCACGTTGTGACGGTCGAGCATGACAGCGAGCGGTTTCAGGGCGAATTTATTCTGGGTCTGATCACCAATACCATTTCCATCGGCGGCATGAAAAAGCTTGCGAAAAGCGGCGTTGTCTTTGACGACGGGCTGTTTGAGGTCACACTCATCCGGATGCCGAACAATCCGATCGAGCTACAGAGCATTTTGACGAAGGTGGTATTGAGCGATACCGACTCGAAATATTTCTGCACCTTCAAAACATCGCGCGTAAAATTTACGTCTGACAACGAAATTTCGTGGACACTTGACGGCGAAAATGGCGGGAAATGGTGCGAGGTTGAAATCATCAACCACAAACAAGCAGTGAATTTAATGATAAAAAACGACGAGCAGGAAAAACTGCCGCTGCTCAATTAAAAGACAATACAAAAGCCGCATGATCAGAAAATGACCATGCGGCGTTGTTTCCACGGCATTTGCGGCTGCGCGCGGAATTATTTAAGGAGGAAAGGCTACGCACAAAGCGCCATGCACCTTCCTCTTTTATTTTAATATTTTCATATGAAAAGCGTGTGTAAAGTAGGTGTCGTTTTTTTGCGACAAAATTAACATTTTCGTAAATGCAGAAAATTTCGCTGCCGGAATTGCTGCGCATAAGGTGATATTGCATAAAGCCGGCGGAAAATAACTTGCGCCGCCGGATTAGGAGTCATAATTGTCGGTGATAAAGTTCCCGCAGGTTTCTTGAAAATTAACATAGCCGCCGTCGTTTCGCGCGGGATAACTGCCATAAATCTTACTGTCACTGTTTTTTGCGTAAAGCACACCCTTGACACCGCCGTCGCGAACGACAACGATGAAAATAAAATCCGGATTGTCAAAGCGGCCGGCGGCAATAATACCATCTGTGACCGTTGTGTTGATCTCAACAGTTGCGCCGGAAACATCCGTTGTTGAGATGTTCCGATCGCCCGCGGGAATGTTGTTGCCAGGTCGTAGCATAGTGCGTCGGCAGCCTGATAGACGGTTTTTGCGGCATCGTTTGCTTGCTGAAGCTTACCGCGTTTGTTATAAAGGAAACCAATCGCGGTATCAATAATGCCGCAAGAATGCCGATGATCGCCATAACAACCATGAGTTCCAGAATTGTAAACCCCTTAAAAAGACGCGATTTTGTGTGTCCTTGCGGTGTATTGGGCTGCATTCTTTTTATGTATCCCATAGCAATTCCTCCGTTTATGAATGAATTCATAATTCTGCAATTACATTATACACAAATAAATTCCACAATACATGATAAATTTATGAAAAATAAAGAATCCTACTGTAAATAATCGACAGCAAGATTCTTTTTGGCTCAATTAATGTCCATGCCTCCGAAAATAGAGGTGCTTGTGATGATCACCTTGGGCGCAAAAGGGTTTGTGCTGTTGACAAAATTCTGATACCGTCCCGCCGAGGATCGGCGTGTCATTGAGAATCAGCCGCACATTCGGGGGCAGCTGAATGTCTGTTCCGCCAAAAATATTTGTCACATCTATTTTACAGTCGCGGTCGATGATCGCACCGCGCAAATCCAGATCCACGCCGCCGAAAATCGCCTTGATCACCGCGCCGCGAAAGGGCTGTCCGTTGAAATTCTTGTCAATGCCCGAAAAAATTGCATTTAAATATATGGGCCTGCTTTTCCTCCGGCCCGAATCCGCGGAGGTCGCAGTCGGACGCTCCGGCTCAGGCGTCACCGGGGGCGGCGACAGGGGCGGGGACGTAAACAGCAGGAGCCGTTGTTTTGAGAAGGATGATCCCAGTTGTGTTTGTTCCGGTCATGCGGCCGAAAAATCAGATGCAGCCCGATCGCAATCAGCAAAAAGGTGAGAATCAATCCCTTAAGCGAAACATTTTCCACCAAATCCTGCGCGTTGAGCAGCAGCATGATGCCCACAAACGCACACATTGCATTTAATATATTGATGCGCGAATCGATCATACCCAAAACGGACGGTATGATAATGAAAAGCGTCCACCACCCGTCAAAAAACAAATCGACATCCCACCAATCCATGGTGTTACCTAAGAAAATCATGCCGGCACAGATGAAAATCAATCCGAGCAGAACATTTGAAACGCGTTTTCTCATAGAGAAGCCCCCTTTATGTGATGCACTCATTATAACAGTGTCTGCGGCTTTTTTGAAGTTACAATTGTCATGATTCCGCGCATGGTGCGATTTCAGTTACATTTGTCATGGCATAATAAAATATATCATATAATATTCACGAAATAACTCATTGACAACCCCCTCTGGATATGCTAAACTAATAAAGTCGCGTTTCGGGAGAGTAGAGGGAAAGCGAGAAGCTGATAAAAAAACCTAAAAAAACCTGAAAAAAGGACTTGACAAAGGCGAAATGGTGTGATATAATCATTAAGCGCCTCTGAAAAGGGAACGGCAAGCGGTGAGAACTCACCGAGCCGGCGCGAAGGAATGAACACGAAGGAAAAGCGAAATACTTCAAGTGGTTGAACACAAAAAGTAGTAACTAATGTCCTTACGCTCAGACCTGGGAATTACGGTTTCGCTTGCGAAATCGCGGAATTAATTCCGCGAAGTAATTCCCATAGACGAATCTCGGATTCGTCTTGGTATCTTGAAAATTGAACAACGAAGCTTTAAGAAAAAAACCCTTGAAAAATTACTTTGAGTAATTTAAGCGATTCGAAAGAATCGCACGGAAAGTCACGTACAGACTAAAAAAGTACAAAGCTAGTTAAGTTTGAGCAAATCGAACTAGAAACTGGATAGTAAGCTTGAAGGAAACGGAGAGCTTAATATACAATTTTTAAAGAGTTTGATCCTGGCTCAGGACGAACGCTGGCGGCACGCTTAACACATGCAAGTCGAACGAATTACAGAAGTTTACTTTTGTAATTAGTGGCGGACGGGTGAGTAACACGTGAGGAATCTGCCCTTAAGAGTGGGATACCGTTTGGAAACGAACGTTAATACTGCATAACATAAAGATGTCGCATGGCATTTTTATCAAAGATTTATCGCTTAAGGATGACCTCGCGCCTGATTAGCTAGTTGGTGAGGTAACGGCCCACCAAGGCGACGATCAGTAGCCGGACTGAGAGGTTGGACGGCCACATTGGGACTGAGACACGGCCCAGACTCCTACGGGAGGCAGCAGTGGGGAATATTGCACAATGGAGGAAACTCTGATGCAGCGATGCCGCGTGAGGGAAGAAGGTTTTCGGATTGTAAACCTCTGTCATCGGGGACGATAATGACGGTACCCGAGAAGGAAGCTCCGGCTAACTACGTGCCAGCAGCTGCGGTAATACGTAGGGAGCAAGCGTTGTCCGGAATTACTGGGTGTAAAGGGAGTGCAGGCGGGACTGCAAGTCAGATGTGAAAACTATGGGCTCAACCCATAGACTGCATTTGAAACTGTGGTTCTTGAGTGAAGTAGAGGTAAGCGGAATTCCTAGTGTAGCGGTGAAATGCGGAGATATTAGGAGGAACATCAGTGGCGAAGGCGGCTTACTGGGCTTTTACTGACGCTGAGGCTCGAAAGCGTGGGGAGCAAACAGGATTAGATACCCTGGTAGTCCACGCTGTAAACGATGATTACTAGGTGTGGGGGGACTGACCCCTTCCGTGCCGCAGTTAACACAATAAGTAATCCACCTGGGGAGTACGGTCGCAAGACTGAAACTCAAAGGAATTGACGGGGGCCCGCACAAGCAGTGGAGTATGTGGATTAATTCGATGCAACGCGAAGAACCTTACCAGGTCTTGACATCTAACGAATCCTTCAGAGATGAGGGAGTGCCCTTCGGGGAGCGTTAAGACAGGTGGTGCATGGTTGTCGTCAGCTCGTGTCGTGAGATGTTGGGTTAAGTCCCGCAACGAGCGCAACCCTTATCATTAGTTGCTACGAAAGAGCACTCTAGTGAGACTGCCGTTGACAAAACGGAGGAAGGTGGGGATGACGTCAAATCATCATGCCCCTTATGACCTGGGCCTCACACGTACTACAATGGCTGCTAACAGAGGGAAGCGAAGCAGTGATGTGGAGCAAATCCCCAAAAGCAGTCTTAGTTCGGATTGCAGGCTGAAACCCGCCTGCATGAAGTCGGAATTGCTAGTAATCGCAGATCAGCATGCTGCGGTGAATACGTTCCCGGGCCTTGTACACACCGCCCGTCACACCATGGGAGTCGGTAACACCCGAAGTCAGTAGCCTAACCGTAAGGAGGGCGCTGCCGAAGGTGGGATTGATAACTGGGGTGAAGTCGTAACAAGGTAGCCGTATCGGAAGGTGCGGCTGGATCACCTCCTTTCTAAGGAGAGCTGTTAATCTGAAATATGATTGACTAACTCCGGTCAGCAAGGGAAAACAGCCTAAAGCAAACGTTGTTCAATTTTCAGGATATCAGAGCAGGGGAACCTGTTTTGGGATCTTGAAAGCATAAATGGAACGGTACCTTGACCGAAACAGTCAGAGCAGAGAACCATAGCGATATGGGGGTGTAGCTCAGCTGGGAGAGCACCTGTTTTGCAAGCAGGGGGTCAGGAGTTCGATCCTCCTCATCTCCACCAGCTCTGAGCAATCGGAGTCAGGTAACGAGTGAAGACGACAGACCGTTTAACCGCAGAGGAAACTCAAAGAGGGCGCATAGCTCAGGCGGTTAGAGCGCACGCCTGATAAGCGTGAGGTCGGTGGTTCGAGTCCACTTGTGCCCACCATGTATTCTTGCAAAGGAATACGAAAGAGCGGTTCAATGCAAAGACTAGAAAACTTGCGAAAACAAGTGGACTTGTCCACATTGTGCCCACAATCGAGGCGAAGCCGAGATTGTTTCCACAGCACGCAAACTCCAATAAGGTTTGCAAAAGAAGCGATGTGCAAGCATCGCAGTTAGCAACTTGAAAATTGAATAATGAAGTAAAAGTAATGCAAATGAGGAAAAATGAACGACAAATATTTAGTTTTAAAAACGAAGATAAAAGTCGGGTAATTTTACTGAAGCGGAGCAATCCGTTTCAGACAAACTACAATCAAGCAAAAGCAATCTGAAGGAACACAATTCAAGATGGTTAAGCGAATAAGAGCGTAGGGAGAATGCCTTGGCATTGGGAGCCGATGAAGGACGTGGTAAGCTGCGAAAAGCTGCGGGGATCAGCAAGCATGAATTGATCCGCAGATGTCCGAATGGAGCAATCCGCATGGAGAAAATCCATGCATCATATACTGAATCCATAGGTATATGAGGGGAACCGCCTGAACTGAAACATCTAAGTAGGGCGAGGAAAAGAAATCAACCGAGATTTCGTGAGTAGTGGCGAGCGAAAGCGAAAGAGGCCAAACCGCGTGTAGAAATACATGCGGGGTATGGACAGCACAATGGTATTGAGGTAACTTAAAAGAATCGTATGGGAAGACGAGCCGAAGAACGTGAGAGCCGTGTATTTGAAAAGTGAAAACAGCCAGCTGTATCCAGAGTACCGCGGGACACGAGAAATCCCGTGGGAACACGGGGGGACCACCCTCCAAGCCTAAATACTACCCAATGACCGATAGAGAATAGTACTGTGAAGGAACGGTGAAAAGAACCCCGGGAGGGGAGTGAAATAGAACCTGAAACCCTATGCTTACAAGCACCGAGAGCACGTCAATGTGTGATCGGGTACCTTTTGTAGAATGGTCCGGCGAGTTATTGTATGCGGCAAGGTTAAGGACTTAAGGTCCGGAGCCGAAGTGAAAGCGAGTCTTAAAAGGACGTTGAAGTCGTATGCAATAGACCCGAAACCGAGTGACCTATCCATGTCCAGGTTGAAGTGGAGGTAAAACTCCATGGAGGACCGAACGCACGCCTGTTGAAAAAGTCGGCGATGAGGTGTGGATAGCGGAGAAATTCCAATCGAACTCGGATATAGCTGGTTCTCTCCGAAATAGCTTTAGGGCTAGCCTCATGACAGATTACCGGAGGTAAAGCACTGAATAGGCTAGGGGTCGAAAGATTACCGAACCTTATCAAACTAAGAATGCCGGATAATCGATTCATGGGAGTCAGACAGTGTGAGATAAGTCTCATTGTCGAAAGGGAAACAGCCCAGACCCACAGCTAAGGTCCCAAAGTATTGTTAAGTGGAAAAGGATGTGGGGTTGCATAAACAACCAGGATGTTGGCTTAGAAGCAGCCATACATTAAAAGAGTGCGTAATAGCTCACTGGTCGAGTGACCCTGCGCCGAAAATTCAACGGGGCTAAACAATACACCGAAGCTTGGGCTTTTAGAGGTTAGAAATCAGAAGTCAGAAGTCAGAGAAGTGAAAGGAAAGCGTGATGTATCATGATACAAAGCTTTCGAGATTTCATCGTATATCAGAAATCCATGGAAATGGTTGAAAAGATATATGCTCTGACAAAGCAATTTCCGAAAGAGGAACAATTTGCACTGATAAGTCAAATGACAAGAGCATGCGTGTCAATTCCAGCAAACATAGCCGAAGGTTATGGAAAAAAGGAAAGCAGCGCAGAGTTCAAACGATACTTATCAATGTCAAGCGGTTCAGCAAATGAAATGCAAGTATTAGTCGAAGTCAGTATGAGAATTGGTTACACTGATTCAGAGTACGGAAATGAGCTAATCAAACAGTTTCAAGAAATCGGAAAGATGCTAAATGTGTTAATCCACAAATGGAATTAACACAAACTGACGACTCAACAAGAAGTCAAAAGACGCAGAACAACATGCGCAAGCGAGCGAAGCGAGCAACGCGCCCGAAGTTCTGACATCTGACATCTGATTTCTGACCTCTAAAGGGGTAGGAGAGCGTCGAATACGCGGAGAAGTCACAGCGGAAGCGGTGGTGGAGTGTATTCGAGTGAGAATGCCGGAATGAGTAGCGAGAATTGTGTGAGAATCATAATGGCCGAAAATCTAAGGTTTTAGGAGGAAGGTTCGTCCGCTCCTAGTAAGCCGGGAGCTAAGGTGAGGCGGAAACGCGTAGCCGATGCACATACGGTTGAAATTCCGTAGCCACCGAAAACTTAAATGCAGGGACACTCAGAAAGAGCTTAGCCGGGCGATGGTAGACCCGGTCGTAAGGGGCCGAAATTTAGTAGGTTAAGTAAGTTTAGACTGAGGCAAGAAAAGCTGCATGTATGTCCAAGGTGCCCGTACCGCAAACCGACACAGGTAGATAGGAAGAGAATTCTAAGGCCAACGGGAGAAGGGTTGTTAAGGAACTCGGCAAATTGACCCCGTAACTTCGGGATAAGGGGTACTTAAGAAATTAAGTCGCAGAGAATAGGCCCAGGCGACTGTTTAGCAAAAACACAGCTCTATGCTAAATCGAAAGATGACGTATATGGGGTGACACCTGCCCGGTGCCGGAAGGTTAAGAGGAGATGTGCAAGCATTGAATTGAAGCCCCGGTAAACGGCGGCCGTAACTATAACGGTCCTAAGGTAGCGAAATTCCTTGTCAGGTAAGTTCTGACCCGCACGAATGGTGTAACGATCTGGGCACTGTCTCAACAACCCGCCCGGCGAAATTGTAGTACCGGTGAAGATGCCGGTTACCCGCGACTAGACGGAAAGACCCCATGGAGCTTTACTGTAGCTTAATATTGGATTTCGGTATTTCATGTACAGGATAGGTGGGAGACTGGGAAGCACGGGCGTCAGCTTGTGCGGAGTCAACCTTGGGATACCACTCTTGAAGTGCTGGAGTTCTAACCTGCGGCTTTGAATCAAGCCGGGGGACATTGTTAGGTGGGCAGTTTGACTGGGGCGGTCGCCTCCTAAAAGGTAACGGAGGCGCTCAAAGGTTCGCTCAGCATGGATGGAAACCATGCGGCAGAGTGTAAACGCATAAGCGAGCCTAACTGCGAGAATGACGGTTCGAGCAGTAACGAAAGTTGGAGTTAGTGATCCGGCGGTATGTACGTGGAAATGCCGTCGCTCAACGGATAAAAGCTACCCTGGGGATAACAGGCTGATCTCCCCCAAGCGTCCACAGCGACGGGGAGGTTTGGCACCTCGATGTCGGCTCATCGCATCCTGGGGCTGTATTCGGTCCCAAGGGTTTGGCTGTTCGCCAATTAAAGCGGTACGCGAGCTGGGTTCAGAACGTCGTGAGACAGTTCGGTCCCTATCTGTCGTGGGCGTAGGATATTTGAAAGGCGCTGTCCCTAGTACGAGAGGACCGGGATGGACGCACCTCTGGTGCACCAGTTGTCACGCCAGTGGCACAGCTGGGCAGCTATGTGCGGAACGGATAAACGCTGAAAGCATCTAAGCGTGAAGCCGCCCTTAAGATAAGATATCCCATCAGTTTAACTGAGTAAGACCCCTTGAAGACTACAAGGTTGATAGGCTCAATGTGTAAGCGCTGTGAGGCGTTTAGCTAGCGAGTACTAATCGGTCGAGGGCTTAACCTTCCACATGAAGGTTCCTCAGATTTCTTCCTCATCCCGCATCACCCCTTCATTATTCAGTTTTGAGGTTGTTAACCTCCACCCGTCGGTGACGATTGAGATGAGGTCCCACCTGTTCCCTTTCCGAACACAGCAGTTAAGCTCATCTTCGCCTAAAATACTTGGCTGGCAACGGCCCGGGAAAATCGGTGTCGCCGACACGATCGAATTAAAGAGAAAAGTTTTTCGCTTTTCTCTTTAATTCCTTTTATTCCTCAATAGCTCAGTCGGTAGAGCGAACGTAATGAATTTACAACAGAAATCAAAACCGAAAATACAAAACCATTTCTGAATATTAATACAAATTAAATGCATAATATACAGCTAAATGGTAATATATTCCTCGATAGCTCAGTCGGTAGAGCATGCGGCTGTTAACCGCAGGGTCGTTGGTTTCAACTAGCGAAACGCATTAGAGTTTAGTTAGCGAAACAAAAATGCACCGAGCAGAGCGGTTATTACAATTTAAAAATACCAGTTAAAATTTAACTGGTTATATATTCCTCAATAGCTCAGTCGGTAGAGCATGCGGCTGTTAACCGCAGGGTCGTTGGTTCGAGTCCAACTTGGGGAGCCACATGAAAACCTCGTAAATACGTCATTCACGAGGTTTTTTCATCGCATTTTTACGGGTGTAAACCCTGTGTTGATGCGGTTTACACCCAAAATTTTGGGCTGATAAATATCAACACATAGGCGAAACCGGAAATCCCGGCTTCGCTATTTTTATAGAATTTGCGTACAATAATCCCGGCATATGATCAGGAGGGTCTGCTCTGGAAACGGCTGATGGAGGAAACAGGAGTAAGGAAGCTTGTGATGGCAAATCTCTGTGATTCTCTTGCGGTATTTCATGATAAAGAGTATCGGGAAAGCGATGTGGATGTGGAGGTTCAGATTACGGTGCAGAAGAGATATAACATCCCCTATAACCCTTGGAGGTGTACTGCGAGCCGCGGTCATTGTGCAGGATAAGGCCTTTCGGATAACGCTGGTTTTTCAAAGCGTTGCGAAGTGCTGTTATGGTCAGCTCCTGCGTCATTCTTTTTCCATAAGCATAACCGACTATTTTTCGGGTACAGACATCCAGAACGCCGGCTAGATAAGTCCATCCGTCTTTTTTGTTCGGATGTATGTAATGTCAGAAAGCTAGACCTGATTTGGCTTAGCTGCTGTGAGGTCTTTGTTGATGCGATTGATGCGTTCCTGATTGTCATCTTTGGATCGGAAATGCCTGTATTTGCACACTGTGACGGACCTTATACCCATCTCCTGCATCAGTCGAAGGACTTTGTTCTGCCCGATAAAAACGCCCTCATTCCGCAGAATATGCCGTATCTTTATACAGCCATAACGCTTTTTGCTTTGGTTATAAATCTCCAGAATCCTGATTTTCAGCTTACGATTGGATAATTACCGCGCGGAGGGCTTGCGGTTGATCGCTGCATAATAACTGCTTCTGGAAAGCTGCAAGACCTTGCACAGGATCTTTATGTCGTGCTTTTCCGACAGCTAATGAACAAGCTTCGCTTTTTCTTTCCCACCTTTGAGAAGATGGATATCGTTTTTTTAATATCATATTCTCTTCTTCCAGTAAAGCCAGCCGTTTCTGCATCGATTTGATTTCTGTCATGGTCATGCTTTCAGTTCCTGAAATCTTCACAACGGAGTGCTTTTTTACCCACTTGTAGAATGTTGAGGATGACAGTTCGTATTCGTTCAGGATCTCGTTTGAGGGTTTCCCTGATTGATATAGATTTACAATGCTCTGCCGGAAGTCGTCGCTATAGGTACTTCTTTTCACTGCTTTAACCACCTGCTTTTTATTATACCTTATTCCACTTGTTTATGTCTACTTTCTAGTGTAACAGCATCCTTGAAATTTTCATAATTATGATTTATAATAATTATATTCACATAGTTAAAGCGGGGATAGTTGAAAGCAAACATCGAAACAAAGATTTTGTGGCTTC
The DNA here is from genome assembly GCA_047602575.1 of Oscillospiraceae bacterium. Lineage (GTDB taxonomy): Bacteria > Bacillota > Clostridia > Oscillospirales > Ruminococcaceae > UBA1366. The sequence continues at coordinate 216,640 of JASGGY010000003.1, read as the reverse complement.
TTGAAGAAAATGATTGTTATCTGATCACAAAAAATATGCGGGAAAAGGATATGTCAATGTTGCTTTAAAACAAGGGAGTATGAAGATGGATAAGGTGAAACCGGTTGATACGACGACAGTCTACCTGACGGCTGCGTTCAAGGAAAAAATGCAGTTAATAACACAATATCCCTGCACGCTTGTGGAGGCTCCCATGGGATATGGGAAAACAACCGGTGTGCGGGAATATTTAAAAAATAAAAATGTTCGGGTGCTGTGGCAGAAGCTTCATGATGATTCTATTTCTGAATTCTGGATGGATTTCTGCCGTTTATTCTGTGAGCTGGACGTTGACTGCTATCAATCACTCTTGCAAATTGGGTTTCCCACCAACAGTAATGTCCGAGAAACAGTTCTTGAACTGCTGAAAAATGTTTTGTCATCGGAAGCCAGCGTTCTGGTACTCGATGATTACCATCTGGCCGATAGCCCGGAAATCAATGATTTTATTGAATATCTTCTCTGGAATGAGCTTCCCGAATTACATCTTGTACTGACTGCTCGTTATACGCGGCTTGAGAATTTGGACGAGCTTGTTTTGAAGGGCTATCTGCAGCATATCCAGAAGGATGCGCTGGAATTTACGCCAAAAGAAATCGAAACATATTACCGGCTATGCGGAGTAATCTTGAAGGAAAATGAGGTGCAAGGACTCCATGTTTATACAGAGGGGTGGATCAGTGCCCTCTATCTTCTGATGCTCAACTATAAGAAAGAAGGTATTCTGGTTGCGCCTCCCAATATACACAGGCTGATTGAAAAGACGGTTTTTCTTCCATTCCAACCGGAAACCCGAGATTTTATTGTACATATTTGTTTTCTTGATACGTTTACTTTGGAGCAGGCGGCTTACATCTGGCAGCAAGAAAACACAGAAGCGTTGCTGACGGATATTATTGAAAGGAATGCTTTCATTACACTGGACGAACGGTCTGGCACCTTTCAGGTGCATAAAATCTTTTCGGAGTTTATTCAAAAATTGGTCAAACAGATGGATGAAGCCGAGCGTGACAGATTATACAGACGGATTGCGAGCTGGTATACGAAAACGGAGGAATATCCGCTTGCCTTTCGGTATTACTATCTTGCAAAGGATTTTGACGCGCTGCTCATCGCGCTGAAAGAGGATCAAGGACATAGTTTGCTCAATGAACACCGAGCAGAACTTCTGAAATACTACGATGAGTGCCCTCCCGCTGTCCTGGAACAACATCCGGTGTCTTTGCTGGTCATTGCGATCTGCCTTTTTTCCTACAACGAAACAGAACGATTTGCGGCGGTATGCACTGAAATAGGTATGCTTTTGCATAAAAACGAGGATGGTGAAAATCAGACACTGCGTGAAATTGAGGGGGAACTGGAACTCCTGCTTAGCTTTACCGAATATAATGACCTTGAAAGAATGGGAGAACACATTAAGACAGCCTGCAATCTGATGGAACATCCTTCACAGTTTATGGATACACGCGGCGGATGGACATTTGGGTCGCCCTCTGTGGTTTACATGTTTCATCGAACTTCTGGGCAGCTTGCGCGTGAGTTGGAATGGATGAAGGAAGCGCTGCCCTACTATGACAGGGTCGCCAGAGGTCACGGCGCAGGTGCCGATTCAATCATGGAAGCGGAATTTTCTTACCTGCGGGGGGAGTTTGATAATGCGGAAATCTTGGCACATCAGGCGATTTACCACGCAAACCTTTGTAAACAGCAGGATATTGTCATTTGTGCGGCATTCTTACAAATGAAACTTGCACTGTACCGCGGAGACCATTTCGGAGCGGCAGAAATTCTTCAAACAGTAAAAATGCAGACAAAGCAGAGGAAATGGTACTTCTTGTTGGATACCATTGAGCTATGCGAGGTATTCCTGATGGTTTTTCAGGGGCAGAAGCAAGAAATCCCGCAATGGATTGAAAACGGCGATTTCACTTCTAGCAAGCTCTATTTTCCGACGCTGGCTTTTTTTAATGTGGTATATGGGCACGTTTTGTTGATTCGTGAGGAATACCATCGTCTGTTGGGCAATATGGATTATTTCATGGAGAATGCCTCCGTCTTTCCAAATCTTATGGCTCAGATATATATTCATATCTATGCGTCTGCGGCAAACAAAAATCTGCATCGGAGGGATATGGCGGCGGCGGAGCTGAAAAAAGCCATGGATCTGGCACGCCCCGACCTGATTCGGATGCCCTTTGTGGAGTATGGACAGTGGATAGCGTCTGTTCTTTCCGAGCTGTATCAAGACGGCTGTCAAAGCGAACGAGAATTTATTTCTTCAATTTTCAGGCTTTATGAACCTTATAAGGCAGGGATCGACAGGATGGCGGCAGATGCGCCGGAAGCTGCAAAGTCGATGCTGACCGAACGGGAAGCGGAAGTTGCGCGGTTGGTAGCACAGGGGCTTTCTAATAAGGAAATCGGGCTGAGGCTGTATATTTCGACAAATACAGTAAAAACCATGCTCAAACGCATGTTTGAAAAGCTGGGGATCAGCTCCCGCGCAATGCTTCAACAATATATGGATTAGCTATTGCTCCACAAATTAAAGCTTGCGCTTGACAAGAAACGCGGCTGTGCGAAAAAATACTGCCGATGCGGTGCAAGGTTTAGTTGGTGGAGCAATTACACAAGGGCGGGCGACAAGCATTTGTCACCCGCCCTTGTCACCCGCTGGGTGACAGACATGAGGGCTATGACCACTGTATAATAGATATGGTGGTTTTTTTATTTCATGGAGGTGATTGGTGTGAGTAAAATAATTAATGTCTTGCCAAAGCAAGAGTACTGTCTGGATATTATTTTAGATAATGGCAGCAGCATTCAGTTAAGTTTAAAAAGCCGACTGGAAACAATACGGTTCGGAGCACTTGCCGATGCTGAGCTGTTTCAAAAAGTAACCACCGATGGTATCTGCATTAACTGGGACGGAAAGGTAGAAATATCCCTGAGTGAGGCTTTCCAACTGGCACAAAAATAAGAAAGAGTATAAACAAGCGAAAACATCACAATCAAACAAATAATCAATGATTACAGAAAGGTGAATTCGAATGAAAAGAAACACATTGGCAGTCATAACAGCATCCATCCTGCTTGCAGGAATACTTGGAAGCTGCGGCAAAAATGATTCCAACAGTTCATCATCCAAAACCGATGCCACAACCACTACCGCAGCCACCACTACAAAAACAGATTCAAGCAGCAAAACGGACGACGCGGCTAATTCTGAGCAGGTAATCAGCATCGACGATTCAGCGGTCAGCACAGAAACGGATGCTTTTTTTGGAAAAGACACCAAGGAAGTACTTAAAAGTCTTGATCCCCTGATTGTTTCGGCGGCGACGGCGCAGTATCAGCTCGGATACGATTTTTACGATGGTTCGGAGAATGCAGATACCTTTGCGTGGGCGGTGATTTATAGTTATATCGACCGTTTTTCCGATCCGATTGGCGGCGCAAAATGGAACAGCGACCAAACGTTGACCGTTTCTGGCGATACCATGACCAAATATTTTACCACCGCGTTTTCTGCCTTTGAAGCGCCTGTTCCGGAGATTTCTGCGGACAGCATGATCAGCTATGATTCCGCTGCCAAGATTTATACGGTTACATACGGCGACAGCGAGGTGGTTTCGTTTGAGCTGACCAAAATTTCGCTGAGCAAAGCCAACAGTGCGGCTGACCCGACGATGTCGGCGACGCTTGCCATTGAGATTCAGAACCCTGACGGCGATGCAATTGGAACGGTTGATGTGGAAGTTGTCAAAAACGAAAAATCCGTGCTGGGCTTCAGCGTTTCAGAGCGTTATGGCAGAAGAAGCTGATGCCGCTGAGAGCATAACCTACACCAATCCGCTGCTTGGATACAGCGTGGACTATCCCGCTTATTTTGAAAATCCTGTTGAAAGTGACGCAGGCGATGGTGTTACGCTGACCTCTGACACGGATACGCTTTTGATCTGGGGCATGTACAATGTCAATAACGACACCGGTGAAACGCTGTTAGAAGCAATCAAGAGTGAGCTGGGCGATTTAACCACCGAAAATGCGGACGATTCTAATTATTTGATTTCTTATGCAAGCAAGGATCCTGCTACGGATGCGGATTTGGTAGTCGCGCAGTACGGCATCATTAAGGACGGCATCATCGTACAGATTTGCTATTCGTTCCCTGACGATGAGAACGCTTCTGCCAAAGAGGATTATCTCAAAAGCATGATTTCAAGCATCGTCATTACACCGACGGAATAATCATGTTGAAAGGGCGGAAATCATGAAGAAGTTTTTAGCAACGGCATTGGCACTAATGATGGCGGTCGGAACGGTCGCGATTGAGTTGCCGGTAAATTCCACGGGGGCGAATGAAAGCTATTGGCTGACAGGGATTAAGGCGAGCGCCGATGTGCTGACGAGCGGAAATTATAGCTATACAGTTTTTGATGACGGCACAGTTTCGATATATGGATATTCGGGTTCACCTTCGGAACTTGAGATTCCCTCCAAGCTTGACGGCAAAACCGTTACAGGCATCAATGACGGTGCATTTTACGGCTTCCAGAGCCTGACAAGCGTCACCATCCCAGCCAGCGTAACAAGCATTGGAATTTGGGCGTTTGAATACTGCTTAAGTCTGACAAGTATTCATGTTGATGCAAGCAATACAATGTATACAACCGTTGACGGCGCATTATATAATAAAAATCAAACAGAACTGATTTGCTGTCCGGCAGGAAAAACCAGCTTCACTTTCCCAGGCAGCGTAACAAGCATCGGTAGATATGCTTTTGAATACTGCACGAACCTAACCAGCGTTTCAATTCCATCCGGCGTGACAAGTATCGGGCATGGAGCTTTTACCTGCTGTACCGGTCTGAACAACATCATCATTCCGCCGAGCGTGAAGAACATAGAAAATTATGCGTTCAGTTATTGCAGCAGTTTGAGCAACATTTTCATCTTATCCGGCGTGACGAGTATCGGAATGTTGGCATTCGAGGAATGTGACAGCCTGACAAGTATCACGATTCCCGCGAGTGTAACAAGCATTGGAAACGGTGCATTTGGATATAAGCATGATGCGAATTATGATTATGTAAAAGTGGATGTCTTTAATATCAACTGTTATTCAGGCTCAGCCGCCGAGCAGTATGCCATAGAAAACGGCTTTGGCTATACCACCCTGCAGATAGATATTTCAGACTGCACAGCCACCCTTTCCCCGACCGCCTACACCTACGACGGCAAGGCGAAAAACCCGACGGTTACCGTGCAATACGGCGCAACATCCCTCGTCAGCGGAACTGACTACACCGTCGCGTATTCCGCAAACACCGCCGCAGGCACAGCCACAGTCACCATCACGGGTACGGGTAATTATACCGGAACGCTAACCAAGAGCTTTACTATTTCTGCAAAATCTATCAACGGCTTCACCGCAGCTCTGCCAAAGAACGCAGTCTACACAGGCAGTGCAATCAAGCCCGCAATTACCCTCAAAGACGGCACAAAGACGCTGGTCGGCGGAACGGACTACACCGCAACTGCCACCAACAACGTCAACGCAGGCACAGCCAAAGTCACCATCACGGGCATTGGCAATTACAGCGGCACAATCACAAAGAACTTCACTATTTCAGCAAAATCTATCAACGGCTTCACCGCCACCCAACCCAAGGACGTTACCTACATAGGCTCTGCCATCAAGCCCGCAATCACCTTGAAAAACGGCAGCACAACCCTCAACTTCAACACCGACTATACCGTCACCTACCTGAACAACACCAAAGTCGGCAAGGTGGCAGTAACCATCAAAGGCAAGGGCAATTACAGCGGAACAATCACCAAGAATTTCAAAATTAACCCGAAAAACACAACTCTAACCATCGCCGTAGGCAGCAAAAAAGCCACAGTTAAGTGGACGAAAGTTTCAGGCGCGACAGGCTATGAGCTTTACCGCTCAACCTCAAGCGCGGGGACTTACACCAAAATCAAAACGACAACGACAACAAGTTACACCAACACAGGGCTGACCAAGGGCAAGACATATTATTACAAAATCCGCACCTACCAGACAGTCGGCGGAGTGAAGTATTACAGCGAGATTTCAACGGTTAAAGCAGTTAAAGTTAAGTGAAAAAACCTCTGTGCAATTTGATTTGACCCACAAAAAGTTAGACAAAGATTTAAAAAGTTGTGCAAAGCGACTAAGCGAAAGTTTGGTCGCTTTTCCTATGCGGATTTTAGTCGAGATTGAACAGAAGATAATCCATCAAGCTTAAGCTTGATGGATTTGTTGTTGTACCATTCAATGTAATTTTCAAGTTCCTGCAGCAAATGCACCATGGACGAAAACTGCTGAAGATATAACAGTTCTCATTTAAGCAAACCCAAGAAATTTTCAGCACAAGCAGTATCAAGACAGTTTCCCTTTCTGGACATACTCTGCCGAACGACGTTATCTTTCAGCATTTTTCGATACCCTTTCATCTGATACCGCTAAAATCCGATTGATATTTGCTGTGTAGTAGTCAAAAAATGAAAGCTTTTCCCGCTCGAATTCTTTTAATGCTTTTACAAATAAATCGATATAAATAAAGCTTTCCCGCTGCCGTTCATATTCCGCATTGATATCAAAGCCCTCAAAATTGTATCTTTCCATAAATCTGATAGCAAAAGCACGGACAAAGTATTCATTTATTACTGCATAATCTGTGTTATAATAATCAGGTATGTTTTTATGTGATTTAAAAAACAAACTATGTTTTTGCAAAATATTCTTATGCGCTTCTACTACGGGATTAACAAAACAATGTGCATATTCATGAGCGACGCCTTTTGCAAAGAAATCGAATTGCCATGCCGGAATTCCATCTTTGTAATACGGCATACAACGGATGATATAAGATACATTTTTACCGTTGCCCGATGTCATGTTAAAACCGTAATTACCGTCAAGCGGACATATGATCAGTTTAAAACGATCCGGCTGACTACGGAAATAGTTTTCTATGTATTTTATCCAAGCGTCAAAATTGCAATCGTTAATGGTCTTTAATATCCAGTTATCATAATCCTTCTGACTTTCCCAAAATAAATCAAAACTCGAATCGGTTATAAAACACGCCGCTTCAACAGCCCAATCGTGAAGTTCGTCGGCTTCATCCGTGAAAATATCATTTAGCCGTAATGCTGCTTGATGGGGGCGTCCATAATTGAAATGACGGTTTATAATCAGCTCACGTGTCAAAGAAACTGCTGCATGGTTTTTATATGGTAAAAACCATGCATCGATGGCAGAACAATAAACCGTATTGCTTAGGGATTGTCTTGTCATTTCCTTGACATCGGCAAGATATATTAGTATCTGAACCAGTTCTACATCATGGTTGATTTCTGGTGTCATTTTAAATACTCCTTTATAGCACACACAAATTGATTGCCGCAACGGGCAAGCTCGCCGAGAACGCGGCAGCGTTTCAAGCAAGCTTTTGACGCCATAGCATGGATGCTCTTTTCTTACCTGTCTGAGGGTCAATAACAGTGCCGCATTGCGCTTGTGCGGGGGGATTCGTTTTCCCCAGTTAAATACCACTCACGGCGCATATACAGCATAACACAACAGTTGTACAGATTTTTGGCGGGTACCTCGAGATGCAAGCTCGTTTTTGTGACACCTTCCCGCTCGCACAGTTTCAGCACGTCTGCTTTGAATTCTTTGCTGTACTTTGTTCCCATTTCGCATTTCTCCTTGACATTCAGTATCGCCAAGGGTGTGCGGGGTTATGATACTATTCCGCTTTATCGTTTCTGTGAAAATCATACCACAAGTTTTGTGAAAAGTAAAGAAAAAGCGAACGAAAGTGCGAATTTCATTGACGCACGGCGCAAGCGGATGGTATACTGAAAATGGCTAGAAAATATAGGAATTATAACAATTGCATTATTTTTTCATAAAACTGATAGAAACCACTTGACATTGACGCGACGTCGCAGTTTATACTGGATATAGCCCGACAGGGACTATATTTAAAGGAGAATCACGATGAATTTAACTACAATCAGCGAAATCTCGAGAGCGATGAATGTTTCAACACGCACGCTGCGATATTACGAGCAAATCGGATTAATTTCGAGCGTAAAAAAGGATGATTACGCCTACCGTACCTACGACGAAGCATCGGTTACACGCTTACAGCAAATCCTTGTTCTGCGAAAGCTGCGGATACCGCTTAAGCAGGTTGCCCTGATTTTAAAAAGCGAAAATGCGGCGGCGATTATCGATGCATTTCAACAAAACTTAAACGAGGTGGACGATGAAATCACAGCATTATCTACGATTCGGTATATTATCAATTCTTTCATTACAAGATTGAATGAGAGTATTCATCAAGACATCAAATTCAATCTGCTGGATGACAGTGCTCTGCTTGAAGCGGTGGACGCTCTCACTGTGCAAAAAATACCACTCAAGGAAGAAAAAACTGCGGAGGATCTGGAACAAGCAAATGAAAAACTGAACAAACTCACCGATCGGGATGTGCGGATTATTTATCTGCCTCCTATGACGATAGCCTCCATACATATCGTCGGGCAAGACGCAGACGGTAATCATGCAGAGCAGCTTGCAAGTTCAATTATTGACGATTTTATAAAACAAACCAATCTGAAAGAAATATACCCCGCCGCACGAAACTTTGGTTTTAACAATCCGGACGGTGTTGATGATGATGACCCTAATCACGGCTATGAAGTATGGATTTCTATTCCTGATGATATGGAAGTTCCTCCACCACTGGTCAAAAAGCATCTTGACGGAGGAATATACGCCGCTCATGTGATTCCGACGGGAGCATGGGAAGAGGGATGGCTTCCGTTGCATAGTTGGGTTGAAAATAATGACATTTTTGATTTCAGATGGTATACCGTTGACGGTGTGTGCGGTTGGCTTGAAGAACATTTAAATTATTGGGAATGGCATACTGCCAATCGGTATAACAGGACAAATCAGGTTGATTTACTGATGCCGATCAAACCGAAATTCGCAGCAAGCACGAAGCACCCACAAGAACAGATTTTAGAAACATTCAATTACAACGGCATTCCTGTTGAGGTCGTTGAATGGGAGGAAACAATATGGTGCGGAAAAATTGGGTACGCCGAAAATAACGCAGATGAGCCGGATGTTGATTCGATTTTAAGCGGCTTCTTGGCGCTGCCTTTTTCAACAATGAATGAGCAGATTGAAACGGAGTGGGATGTGTGTATGAGCCTCAATTACTTCTCGAAAGAACGACCGAATGGAGTGATGTTCGCCGAATTGGTCGCAACGGAAAATCAGCCTGAGGAATTTGATGTATATAAACTCCCTGTCGGGCAGTATTTGCGTATGTCAATCACCGATGAAAATGCGAAATCCCTCGGATCAGAGCCTTGGAACGGCGGAATTCCGCCATATGAGTGGATTGGTGAACAGCTTGCTCCGCAATTCGGGTATCAATACGGCGATAACTATTTGCCTGTTTTTGAATATTACGGCTTTTATAATCCAAAAAAGAATGCACATGAGTTTCGCTATTTATATGTGCCCGTAAAAAAACTATAATGTTCATGAACTCCCTTGACATTGACGTAGGGTCAAGTGATATAATAGAATCAACAAAAGCTAAGGAGAGTGAACAATGGCATTGATCAAAATCACTGCCCTGACAGCAAGCCTTGGCATTTCCTCCCGTACCCTGCGCTATTATGAACAGGTGGGACTGATGAAAAGCGAGCGTCCGCAGTTTGAGAAATACCGGTTTTATGACGAACAGAACGTTGAGCGGCTTCAACAGATTATGGTTCTGAGAAAAATGCAGATCCCAATCAAGGATATTCTGCTGATTTATCAGCGGCAGGATATGACCGCGCTCGTGCAGACCTTTGTCAGCCGGATCAATGCCATCGACGACGAAATTCAAGCGCTCAGCGAGCTAAAAAGCATTGTCAACGAGTTTTTGCAGGAAATGCTTGACAACGGCATCAATCACATTTCCGCCCTGCCGCTGCTGTATGAGAAAATGGATCAGAAGCTTGCTAAAAACGCGGAAAAGAAGCCCGTATCCATGGAAGCACTCTCGGCGGTGTCGGAAAAGCTTGCTCCTGCGCCTGACATCAGCATTGTGGATTTGCCGCCTATGCGGGTTTTGACATCATTTCTCAAACCCGATACAAAGGTAAGCGATTATTCGGAATTTATGCGCTATATACAAGTCAACGGCTTGTCGCAGGCGACATCCGGCGCTCACCGACAGTTTGAATTTCAGACCGAAGCAGGCGATGTGCTGATGGTGCGTGTGGCGGATGATTTCATTAATGAGAGTAAGTATCTGGACTACACCTTTACGGGCGAGTTGTTTGCGGTGGTAAACGTTTATCTCGACGAGGACTTGGGGCAATGCTTTCGTGCGCTTGTTCGCAAGCTTGACGCAAATTCTTATTATCAAGTTGCTTATTGTGCGGATGGCACTATACGCCATCCGGTGATGCTGGAAAACCTGATTTCTCCGAATGACCAGCGGGAGCTTGTCGCCATGCTAGTTCCGGTGAAGAAGCGCATGGCTAATTCTGCGCTGTTTGATAAGCCGGAGGAAGTAACCGGTATCACGATTGCGGAAATTGAAGCAGCAAACCCGATTTTATGGTCGGCAAATGTAGAGATGGATAAGCTTATCCCCATCAATTCTCCGCATTACAAGGTCAACGAAAACGGAGAGGCGGAGTATATCTGCTATATAAGCACACGCCTTTTATCTACCGGTACGGAAGTGAAGCTTCCTTTTCGTTTGGACATTGACTTCAAGATGGATACCTCCACATGGCGTTTTGGTTATGGAGCAAGCGAAGGAAGCTTGTGCTTTTACCACGACAACAAGCTTTACGGAATCAATATGGAGGGCGACGCCGACCCGCGAATCTCCAAAGAAGCAATTAAATTCAATCATCCGATTTACGGCGACCCCGAACTGCACCGCAAAATCGGCGCTATCGAGTACAACCAATATAATCACCTGACGTGGATTGTCGGCGAAAAGCATTTTGCTGTGATTATTAACGGCGAAGTGCGGTATTGCGGCATGAATTTCCCGTATATGCATGCAGATTTGACGCGGCAGCCGACCACGCCCATCGTCATCGGTTCAAACGGACAGGGGTTGATTTTATTCAAAGAAATCAGAGTTTCGCAGCTTGTGCAGACGCACAAATCCAAAATAAAAGAAGGGAAACTTGAAATGATTACCAAACAGAGCAACAATATCATCCCAAACATTCACCGCTTGATTACCAGCGAATGGGGCGAAAACTATTGGTTTTGCGGGGAAGCAAAATATGTGATGGAGTGTCTGAGTGAACCGGACTACACTTATGCGTTCTTTGCGGGACTGACCGGAAGCGTGTTAACACAATTTTACGGTTATAACGGTGCGTTCTTTGCAGACGGCGTGGAATGTTACTTGATAAACAGCGGCACTGTATCCCCACAGGAGTATGTGTCTGATTTGTTTGCCAAACTTGGATATGCTGCCACTTTTGTTCCTCGAACGGAATTGCAGAAAAACACAGAAATGTATCTGCGAACACTCGTGGCTTTTATTGACAAGGGCGTGCCGGTAATATCATGGGGAAGGAGCTACAATGCTGCAGGCGATACGCTTGAATGCGTTTTGGTTGGATATGAGGAAAACGGCAGAGTTTTGCTGTACATCACCGGCGATGAAACGGAGCCAAAGCGCGTTTCACTTGAAGAACTCATTTCACCGGAAAGGTGGAATTTCGATATCAGCGGCTGGATTTTTGTCGGCGAAAAACAAGAGCAGAAAGACTTGGCAAAAATCTACCGTGATGTTATTTTCGGCTTGCCCAACCTGCTAACGGCGAGGAATGATAAATTCTGTTTCGGTGCAGAAGCGTTCCGCGCATGGGCAGAAAATATAGAAATCGGATGTTATGACTGCATGAAGCCAGATGACTTTGACGGGTGGGCTATGTACCAAACTTATGTCTGCAATCTTGCTACCAACGGAAGCTGCTGTTACGGTTTTCTTGACAAGGCGCAGGAACTTAACCCTGACCTCACGTGGCTTGATGAGGTCAAAGAGCTTTATCATCAAATGGGAAATATGTGGAACAACGACAACGGCAATGACTTAGAATCCCTTGGCGGCGGGTTTAATGTCACGCTGGAGGTCTTGCAGGACAAGGAAAAACGGAAGAAAATTGCGCAGGTTATCCGTAAATGTGGCGACTGCATGGATAAGGTTGTGCAAATATTACTGGAAAATAAGCATACTTTTTCCGACTGAAAGCAGATTCGCAATGAACCCATATACAACCGGTTTATCACGATCACGGCGGGCGAGGGCTGGGAGAACAACAGCTATGCGCCGAAATCCAGAGCAGTCCATGCCGAGCGGGAAAATGCGGAGGGCGCGCCGCAGCCTTGCTGGTATCTGGACAGCCGAAACGACTGCTGGACTTCTGTTGTTGGTCGTGTGGGCGGGAATGAAGGAGAAGTCCTGCGCGTGGCGTTCTGGGTGAAATGCTACGGCACGGGTTCGGCATTCCAGCTTGAGATTTCTCCGCCGGACTGGGATAAACGCGCAACCTGGCGGCTCACCGGCACAACGCCGCTTCTGATTGGCGAGAAAAACGGATACCGACTTTACGCGGCGGATTATACCGTGAAAGAATCCGGCTCGTTCGGCATCTCAATTTCCGTAAATGACTTTGAAGTGGAGGTTTTCCCGGCAATGGAGGACGAGGTTCAGCGTTTTTCTGAACAGTCGGCGGATTGATACGCAGCAATGCGGTCTGGCGGTCGTGCGTTGCTATAATAAAACGGCGTTTTTCTGAAATATTCGCATTCTTTTCTCGCCTCAATTTACAAAACTATTTACGATAGTTCAATTCCATTTGTGGTTTGTGCAATAAATTTTACCATATAATCTGTAAGGAATCACGAATAAAAGAACAAATGTGCCAGATTTGTTTGACATACTGAGCGAGATGATGTTATAATTAGAACAGGTAAAACTTCAAATCATCGGATTGTCGAATTGCTAAAAAACGAAAGCAAAAAAGGAGGAACACGCTATGTCAGATTACAACCGCTACATTACCGTTACAACGGATGGCTGGGAAAACAACGCCTACGCCCCAAAGTCCGATCCAAAGTCTGCCGAAGCTGAAAATCAGGACGGGGAATTGACGCCCTGCTGGAAAATCGACAGCCGCGGCGGAAAATGGACGTCTGTTGTCTCTCAGATTGAAAACGCTTCTGCGGGTGAGAAAATCCGCTTGGCATTCTGGGCGAAATTCGCCTATATGGGCTCGGCTTTCTGGCTGGAAATCAATCCTGAGGACTGGGAAAAGCGTACAACATGGATGATGAATCAGGAAACGTCCCTGCTGGCGGCGCAAAAGGGCGCGTACTATCTTTTTGTTGCCGATTATGAAGTCGTCGACGCGTGTACGTTGACGTTTTCATTGTCCGCCAATGATTTTGAGGTGGAGATTTTTCCGGCAACGGAAACTGAAGCGACTATGAATTCGGCGCATCCCATACCGGAAATCAGCGAAAATGCGGTGATTTTAGATTACAAAGCGCCATTCAGCGGATTTTCACATCTTGATTTTATCAACTGCTTCTCGTCGGTCTATATGTTTTTAAAAGGCATCACCGGCGACGTGAACAGTACCTGCAAAACCCATGAGGGACAGCCCTGCGACGGCTGCGGGAATTGCCGGAAAACCCCTGCCGGCATACAGGAGCAGCTTTATTTCTGGTTTGACACCATGAGCGGACGGAGTGCGCTTAGATGTCGTTTTGACGGACAGCCCACCGAAATGCAGCTTTGGATCGGCGAAGCCGGCGGACTGGACTGCGGCACGGCGGATACGGTGGATTTCCTGTTCGGACTGGCGGGATATTGTTACCGCAGGGTGGAAGATTCAACGGCATTCTGTGCTGAAATTGCTGCATCCATTGATGCGGGAAAGCCCGTCATCGCAAGCGTAAAAAGCTGTTCGGGGCGGTTCAGGGTGATTACCGGTTATGACAGCGACCGTTTTCTTTATCCGAGCTTTGTTAATGCACAGAACATTCCTTACGGTGCGCAATCCTACGATAAGCCGGAATATCTGTATATCATCGGTGACAAGATTCCGCCCCGTTATACGTTAAAAGACGGGCTTGACCGCATCATTCAGGTCATGGAATACAACCTTCGCGAAAAGCTCTGGGACGGTTACATGGAAAAGATGGGGCTTTATACGGCGGACAGCTTAGGCAAAGCAAGTCTGGATGAGAAGAAAGCGCGGATGAAGCGCGTGGCGGACACCATGTGGGAAACCTTCAACTGCCATAATTTTGCGGAGGTGTTCCGCGGGCGCTTTTTTGATGAAGCGCTGTGCAATCCGGCATTTGACGCGCTCTGGAACACGATTGACAAGTCCTACGGCTATACGCACGACCTTGCATGGGCATTGATCGGGCTGGAGCAATGCGCGGACTGGACAACGCACCCCGCTGGTTACTTTGGCGAAATGGTGGAGCTGACATTGATGCAGCTTGCAAAGAACGACGCGGCGGTTCTGGAGGCTGTGAAAAGCGCGCGGGAAATCCTCACTGGGAAGTAGATATAACTGATGACTGCAATTCGAGTCCGGCTTGGGAAGTTATGATGTTACGGCGTAATATGGCATAAAAGAAACCCGCGTATTTACGTGGGTTTCTTGCATTTTCTAAGAAAAACAAACGTTGATAGCACCCGAATTTCACCGGCGACCATACATTCTATAATGCCTCCTGCCTGTTTTTCAGCCGGAATTGCTTGGGGGTGATCCCTTTTATCGTATGGAAGGTTTTCACGAAATGGCTGCAATCGGAGAAGCCCGTTTCCTGCCCGATATAGCTCATGTCAAAACTGGTGAACATCAGATAATCGCAGGCTTTGCTGACGCGGATAAAGTTGATGAAATTCTTGCAGGATTGCTTGTATAAATCACGAAAGCATTTTGCAAAATAGGAATAACTCATGCCGCACTTTTTGGCAAGCTCGCTCACTTTCAGATTTTCTGAAGAATGTGCGTCAATGTATTCTGTGATGGTATAAATTGAGTCGTTCTCATTCACTTTGTATGGCGCAGGCATTACGACAAAGCCTGTTCTGCGCCATACGCGCAATATTTGTGTCAGCAGTACATATAGCTGTGAATCCAGAACCGTTCCGTAACCGTAATCACGGGCGGACATCTCTTTGATGCAGCTTTTTATCAGCAGCTCCGTGCCAATCTCACGGTTTTGCGCGGCGGATATCAGGATGGATGCACAGGGGTGCTTTTCGGCTTCGCGGAAAATTTCCCGCAGCTTCGGCGCGTAATCAGAAGTCATACGCAGCCTGTTGATGTCAAATTTCATAACTGCATAGATCGGCGGTACATCACAGTTTTCGGCATTTTCAATGGAATGAATGACTTTCGGATGAAAAACAGCCATTTCGTCGGGTGCAAGCGTATAGCTTTCCGCGCCGGCGGTGATCCGCACCGTGCCCTGATAGACATAAATCAATTCAATAAAATAATGCCAATGCGGTCTGACGGGGAATTTCTCCCGTCTGGTATCGAAAACGAAGCACTCTACCGGCGAATTCAATCTGTCGCTTTCCTCGAACAACGTATACATAGCAGCCTCCGAAAATAGATTTATACAATTTTTGATTTGTTTCATTATATCATATTCCGGTCGGGAATGCTATACTTAAAGCATAGAATGATCGTGAAAATTGCTATGGTCATGAATGATTTTGCAGGTTTATTGTTCTGCATAAAAGAAAGTACGAACCGAGGACCAGAGCGAACGGAGGCATCAGAATGAAGGTTTTGTTTATTGGTGGCACGGGCATTATCAGTGCTGCAATTTCCAGAAAGCTGCTCGAAAATCCCGAGATTCAGCTTTATATGATCAACCGCGGAAACCGCAATGATATGCTGCAGTCAAATGTAACGGTAATCAAAGCGGACATCAATGATGAAACCTCCGTGGCTGAAAAAATCAAAGGGTTAAGCTTTGATGTGGTGGCTGATTTTATCGCATTCGTGCCGTCGCAGCTTGAACGTGATTACAGACTGTTTGCGGGGAAAACAAAGCAGTTTATATTCATCAGTTCCGCGTCTGCCTATCAGAAACCGCTGAGCGATTACAGGATTACGGAGGGAACACCACTGTCGAATCCGTACTGGGAATATTCGCGTAATAAAATCGCTTGCGAAGCGTATTTGATGGAGCTGTACAGGGAACACAATTTCCCCGTCACAATCATCAGGCCGAGCCACACTTATGACGAGCGGTATGTTCCGCTGGGCGTTCACGGCGACAAAGGCAGCTGGCAGGTCGTGAAACGAATGATGGAAGGCAAACCGGTGATCATTCACGGCGACGGAACGTCCCTGTGGACCATGACACACAACAGCGATTTTGCAAAGGCTTTTATCGGGCTGCTGGGCAACATCCACGCAATCGGAGAAGCCGTTCAGATCACCTCGGATGAAACAGTGACATGGAACCAGATTTATACCTGCATTGCCAATGTGCTGGGCGTCAAGCTCAACCCGTATTATGTGCCGTCAGATTTTCTTGATGCCGTCGGCGATTATGACTTTAAAGGAAGTCTGATCGGGGACAAGGCAAATTCTGTTGTGTTTGACAACAGCAAGCTCAAAAAGCTTGTCCCTGGATTCATAGCAGCAAAGCGCTTTGACATCGGCGTTGCGGAATCGGTCAGGTATATTCTCTTGCACAAGGAATATCAGATTGAGGATGCCGAATTTGACCTATGGTGCGATAAAGTGATTCATCATTTAGAAAAAGCAAAGAAGGAGATACTGGCATGACGAATGTAAAAAATAAATGGGCGCTGATTACAGGTGCCAGCCGCGGCGTTGGCTATGAAATCGCAATTTTCATGGCGAAGCAGGGCTGCAACCTTGTGCTGCACAGCCGGAATCTGGATCATACCGAACCGGTGCTGCAAGAGGTAAAGGCGCTTGGCGTCGATGCTTACGCCGTTGCGGCAGAGCTAGCAAAGTTCGAACAGGTTTCCGCCATGCTGCGTGAAATTGATGACAAGGGAACGCAGATTGACATTGTGTTCAACGACGCTGCGGTTCAGATTGCATACAGAACGGAATATTTTCAAACCCCCGTTGCGGATTTTACCGAAAGCTTTCTGATTAATACCATAGCGCCGGCGATGATATGCTATCACTTTCTGCCGAAGATGATAGAACGCGGTTTCGGCAGAATCATCAACACTACCAGCGGCATCAGGAACGAGCCGCAGCAAGCGGGATACTCCGCAAGCAAAGCCGCGCTTGACAAGTTCACAACGGACCTTGCCACAATCATTGAGGGCACGGATGTCATGATGAATCTCACCGATCCTGGCTGGTGCAGAACGGATTTGGGCGGACCCCATGCACCGAATGTCGTTGACAGCGTGATTCCCGGAATTGTGGTAGGTGCATTTGTCAGCGATAAAAAGAGCGGACGCCTGCTGCACGCACAGCGGTTTGCTGGAATGACCCTTGAAGAAGCCGTTGCCGAGGCGGAAAATGAGGGGTAGCATCGAACGAAGTATGGTTGCGTTTTCGCATCAAAAACATAGCAGCAATAATAGTAACCGAAGTGATAAAGCGCAGTTAAATCGAATGGTTTAACTGCCTTTTTATATCCGGAGAAAGATTTTACAGAAGCGAACCATTGCGTTCTTGTAGATGCGAATTCACCGCCGGAGCTGATTGCGGACAAAACGCATATCTCCTCATTCACAAAGAAGATGAGTATCTTACGGAAGGGTTGATGTGCAAAGGGCACCTAATTCATCCGAAATCGCGATAGGTACTATTTTTCATTGATTACACCATCTGATTTTCATTAATCTCATTCCACTCATTCGCGTCTGCATTTTAGGTGTAACAGCAATATTTATAAAAATTATTGAAATTGCGGGATAAATGTGTTATAATCAGAGCAAGAAATTCACATGACAAAAGTAATCGGAACAGAATGGGGGCGATTGTTTGATTAAGGGGAAAAAGATCATTGCTGTCTGTATCATCAGAGTCAACTTGGAGTGCAATTTTGATTATATCAGCACCTTGCATGAAAGTTTCAAAAAATTGGACTGTCGGATGTTCATTTATCAGACCTGTTCAGATCTTTTTTGGAACACGCTCAATGAAACCGGAGAAAAATCGGTTTTCGACCTGATCGATTATGACGTGATTGACGCGGTGGTGCTTTTTCGGGATACCTTCTACGACAAGCAGCTCTTACAGGAAATTGCGATGAAAGCATCAGCGGCGGGGAAACCGGTGATTGTGATAGACGGTGCAATCAGCGGCGGGATTTCCGGATGCGCCAATCTGTTGATCGGCTATAAAAAGGGCTTTGAGAATTTGGTGCGTCATGTGGTCGAGCACCACGGGCTTCGCGATATTGTTATGATGGCAGGGATAAAGGGCGAAGTCTATTCGGAGGAACGCATTCATATTTTCAAACAAGTGATGCGTGAAAACGGGATCTGCGAAAAACCCGATGAGGTTCGGTATGGAGATTACTGGTCGAAGCCGACTGAAAAAGAAACCGCGGCGATTCTAAAAGAAGGTTCGCTGCCGCAGGCGATCATCTGCGCAAATGACACCATGGCGATCGCAGTTTGTTCCGTGCTGAAAACGAGCGGATATTCTGTTCCGGAGGATATCATCGTCACGGGCTTTGACGGAACTTGTGATGCAAAGCTCTCAACGCCGTCGTTGTCCACCTGCGAATTGAGCCTTCAGGCAATCGCCGATCAGGTGACCGAACTGCTTTCAAAAGCTTTTTCCGGAGAAAGCATCAACGGCATATATCCGGTGGGGTATCAGCTGTTGCTGGAACAATCCTGCGGTTGCGGAAAGACCGTGCCGAATGACGCAGGCGGACGGCTCAAGCAATTAAATGACAGATTTTATCGCTATCTTGAGGAGGCGCGCTCCCTGCACGAAATGACGGGAGAAATTCTGAGTTGCGAAAACCCAGTACAGGTTTCGCGGCATATCGGTAAATTTTCTTTCTATAATATGTGTTGTTTACTCAATGCCGACTGCTTGGACGAAACCGCAGATCCGACTGTAAAATCAGACGGCTCCTTGTTTAGCGAAATCATGACAGTGATTTTTCAAGCTGACACCGACGAATCCTTCGGCGGTGCATTTTCCAGAAAAGACATTGTGCCGGATCTGGATTTTATATTGAGCAAAAACAATCCGTTGATTTTTACCGCGGTTAATTTTTTGAATATTCCTCTGGGCTATACCTGCTTTCATTTCACCGTGGACGCTGAGAGCTATTTGAAAATACCGCAGTTTGTCTATGCCCTGAGCAACGCGGTGGGGGGATACCGAAATGTTCGGTTTCAGAAATACATGGCTGCGCACATCGAACAGATTTACAAATACGATTCCCTGACCGGATTGTATAACCGAAATGGATTTTATAAAGAATTGACGCCTGTTTTAAACGAACTCCGGGAGCAGCCAAACACTTGCTTGGCTGTCGTTTCTGCCGATCTGGACGGGCTGAAATGCATCAACGATACATTCGGTCACGACGAGGGCGATGATGCCATTTGCGCTGTGGCAAATGCGTTGTCTGGTGTGCGTCTTGAAAACAAACTCTGTGCGCGCATCGGCGGGGATGAGCTTCTGGCGATTGCGCCGGCTGCAAGCGGAGCGGTGGATCAGGATCAAATTCGCAGAGAATTCATGGAAGCGCTGGCGTGTTACAATCTGCATTCAGGGAAACCATATCAGGTGTCATCAAGCATCGGCGTGATTGTTTCGGATACAAATGACATTGATTTTGACATTCTGCTCAAGGAAGCGGATAAATTGTTATATTCCGACAAAACCCAAAAGCGAAACCGCCGCGGGAGCTGACGGTTGCAGTGTCAATGGCGGTCAATGCAACGGAAGCGAACCGAGCTTGAGCAGAAATACAGAGGGCAATAAAAAAGGTGCAAATGCGTATGGGCAAAGTGGATAGCAAAGAAGATTTTATCAAATTGATTGATGAGGGCGGGGACATTATGTTCGACTGCAGCGACAAACACTACACTATTTTGACATGGTGGGATGATGGCATCTTTATCGGGGAACAGATAACCGCCGATCAACCGGAGGATAAGCACGAAGTGTTTCTATGTGCGCAAGATTTGGTACATTCCTTCCTCGTCAATGGCGAGCCGCTCGAAACATTGCTATCCGATGTGGTTATTACATTCTATTCATAAAGCTCTCCTTATCGGGGGGCTTTTCGTTTTATGGAGAAAGCGGAGCGCAGAACCGGAGGGCAACGCCCTGCGCGAAGCCGCAAGAAAGGCGCGTCACCGACGGCGGGCGGCGGAACAGCGCTTATTTAAACTGTTCTCCTTGCAGGCGAAGCTGAAAATGATATCAGACAGCATCAAAAGTGTTGCGGGGGATTGTAATCTGAGCGTATCATGCGGATAGGTTTTCGTTACTATGTGATTGACATAGGTGTAATCTGCTATGAATACGTCAAACCAGTAACCGGGCAAGGCTCGCAAACAGAAAGCAAACCGCAACACCCATGACGGTGGGAACGAGGAATGACACCACAGTCCATTTCAAGCTCTGCGTTTCTTTTTTGATTGTGAGGCAGGTCGTCGAACAGGGCCAGTGCATGAGCGAAAACAGCATCGTGCTGATTGCGGTAACCCATGTCCAGTGATTTTGAATCAGCAGCTGCTTTAAATCGGACAGGCTTTCAAATTCGACCAGACTTCCGGTTGACATATATGCCATAATCATAATCGGTACGACAATTTCATTCGCCGGGAATCCAAGGATGAAGGACAGCAGAATGACGCCGTCCAGTCCAAGAAGCTTTGCGAAGGGATCGAGAAAACCAGAGCAATGCAGGAGCAGCGATGTGTCGCCGATCGTTACATTTGCCATGATCCAGATGACGAGCCCCGCCGGAGCTGCCACCACAACGGCTCTGGCAAGCACAAACAGCGTTCTGTCGCAAATGGAACGAACAATCACCTTTCCCACCTGCGGCTTTCTGTAAGGCGGAAGCTCTAGGGTAAATGATGATGGTACTCCTTTTAAAATCGTTTTTGAAAGGAGTTTTGAAACAAAAAATGTCATCATCACGCCGAGCAGAATCACAAGCGTCAGCAGTGCAGCGGTGAAAATTGATTCAAAAATACCCGATGATGTTCCTACGAAAAACATTGTTAAAATGGCGATGATCGTTGGAAATCTTCCGTTGCAGGGCACAAAATTATTGGTTATGATTGCAATCAGACGCTCGCGCGGCGAGTCGATGATTCTGCAGCCCGTAATTCCGGCGGCGTTGCAGCCGAAGCCCATGCACATGGTAAGCGCCTGCTTGCCGCACGCACAGCATTTCTTGAATTGCTTATCCAGATTAAATGCCACGCGCGGAAGATACCCCAAATCCTCAAGCAGCGTGAACAAGGGAAAAAATATCGCCATCGGCGGAAGCATAACAGAAACAACCCAGGCAAGCACCCTGTAAACGCCGAGAATCAGAATGCCGTGCAGCCATTGCGGAGCACCAAGGCGTAGAAATCCGGCTGTCAGCCAATCCTGTACACGAAACAGTCCATCCGCAAGCAGCTGCGAGGGATAATTCGCTCCGGTGATGGTCAGCCAGAAGATGCACAGCAGCATAGCAGCCATGATGGGAAATCCGGTCAGCTTTCCGGTGAGAAGTCTGTCGATTTTTCGGTCCCGTGCGTCATAATCCGCTTTTTCAAAATGGACGGTATCCAGACAAATGTCCTCAGACGTCAGAATGATGCAGGAAACAATCCTGTCACGTAGAATTTCTTTGCTGATTCCGCTGTCCGTCAAAAGCCTTTCGGCATGATCGAACGCCTTGCGGATAGCAGGATCAGCAAGCAGATCTTTTCCTAAAAACTGATTAACAGAACGCATCAGCGGTTCATCATAATCCAGAAGCTTTAAGCTAAGCCAGCGTGAATTGATTCTGTTTGCGAATTTCTCTTTCACCACAGGCTCAATCACCGACAAGGCGGCTTCAATCGGGTTGATGTATCTTACCGGAATGGGTCTGAGTTTCTCGCCGTGCGGTTTCTCCGTCATTTCTCTGATACAGGCGGTCAATCTGTCAAGGCTTTTCTTTTTCCGTGCTGCGGTACCAATGACAAGAACACCTAGCTTCTTCGATATCGCATCCAAATCAATGCGGATATTTTTTTTCTTTGCTTCATCCATCAGATTGACACAGACGATGACATTTTCTGTGATTTCAAGTATCTGCAAAACCAGATTCATGTTTCGCTCCAGACAGGTTGCATCGCAGACGACAACCACTGCGTCCGGTTCGCCGAAACAGATAAAATTACGGGCGGCTTCTTCGTCCGAAGAATTTGACATGATGGAATAAGTGCCGGGGATATCGACGAGTATGTAAGTTCTCTCTCCGATGCGATACTGTCCCTGTGCGTTTGTGACGGTTTTTCCCGGCCAGTTACCGGTGTGTTGATTCATTCCGGTCAGGCTGTTAAAAACCGTGCTTTTTCCGACATTGGGGTTCCCCGCTAGTGCAACCACTTTATCATCCGGAGTTGATTTTATGATTGAAAGACCTGTAAGGTCTGTTTTTGTATCCTCTGCTGATTTATCACATGTATTCATATACGCCCCCTGATTCATTTAGTTTGCAATAAGAATATTTGATGAATCTTCGATCCTGAGCGCTATCACAGCACCTCTGATTAAAAAAGCAGTCGGATCTCCGGAGGGGCTTCTCAGAACGCATCTCACCTTTGTGCCTTCAATTAACCCGATGTCCTGAAGTCTTCTTCGTATACTGCCGATGGATAAAATTGACCTAATAACTGCACTCTGTCCCGGATGCAGATCATTCAACGATTTTTCTCTATTCATAAAAAATAACACCTCAACATAAATATTAGGATAAGGAAACTTACTTTCCGTATTGATAGTATATGTTGACGGGTAAAATATGCTACAGTATTATAGGGAGGAATGTCGGATTGAACAGCGATTCTGAGTTTCATACATTAAAAGGATACCAGCAGCATTCCGGCAGTGAAATGACTTCTTCCATGGAGGATTACTTGGAAATGATATGCAGAATGCTTAAGAATCATGATGTTGTAAGAATCAGCGAGCTTGCACAGATGCTGAACGTAAAACCATCATCAGCATCCAAAATGGTCAATAATCTGAAAAATGATGGACTGGTTTTATTTGAGCGTTACGGCTATGTGAAGCTGACTGAAAAAGGCGGGAAGGCAGGGGAGTACCTGCTTTACAGGCATGATGTATTGCATAGATTTCTTTGTTCTATAAATGACACAGAGGATGAAACAGAACAGGTTGAGAAAATTGAGCATTTTTTAAATGAGGATACCGTTAGAAATATAGACCGCAAAATCAATAAGAATACGACTTGATTTATTCGATGTGACTAATTACATAGGCGGAACTGGATTTTTTCAGTTCCGCCTTTTTTATATATAAATAACTCAAACAGAAAGGAGTGAAAAACATGATAGGCGTACTGATCCGGTATGATGGAAATTCTTTATTTGCCTGACCTCGCTGCATCGGGTTAACTTGACCCTACGCTGTTTACCGTCTTGACCAGCCTACTTGACATTCCGCGAAAGCGCCTTTTTCAACATGGAGATTTCCCGCTTATGCCCTTCATCATCAAGGGGTGTTTCCAGAAAGAACGGAAGGTCTTTGATGCACGGATGATTCATAATGCGAACAACCGAATCCAGACCAATATATCCCTCTCCGATTGGAGCATGGCTGTCTTTCTTAGAACCAAGCTCGTGTTTGCTGTCATTGAGGTGTATGGCTTTTAACTTTTCAAGCCCAATTATTTTATCAAAACTACATAGAACATCATCAAGCTCATGGACTATATCGTACCCCGATGAGAACATATGACATAAATCCATACAGACGCCTACCTTTTCGCCATACTTCAGCCCATCCATTATCTGACAAAGCTGTTCAAAACGATAACCGACTTCGCTTCCTTTCCCGGACATCGTTTCCAAAAGCACAGTGATACGAACATCACCATCCAAACACTGGTTCAAGCCGCGAATGATCTGTGCGATTCCTTCCTCAGCACCATTGCCCATGTGGTTGCCGGGATGAAGATTGAAGTACTCCGCTCCGATCGCACTCATGCGTCTGATGTCGGTCTCGACCACTTCTCTTGAAAATGTGCATATATTTTTATCTAAACTTGCCAGATTGATTGTATAGGGAGCGTGAGCCATGATTGGTCCGAATTGATGTGTTTTCCTGAATTCCTGAAAGCACGCCAAATCATTTTCGTCATATATTTTTATTCTGCTTCCCCGAGGATTCCGGCTGAAAAACTGAAAGGTGTTTCCGCCAAGTTCGGAAACCGTCTTCGCCGCATAAGAAAAGCCTTTTGCTATTGTAAAATGCAATCCAATATTCTGCAAACCGCTGCACCGCCAATCTATTATGGTATCAAATGATTATTTCACATCTTTGTAGTTTATCCAAAATAGGATAAATGAATACGGTTAGGTATTAATCTTCAGGGAAATAAGTAGAACGATACGATTTTCATATGTGATACGCCACGGAATGGAACGGTAGCAAGAGAGAAACCTTGCTGAAATCGTGCTTTGCACGGACAATGACGAGGGCGGAATCGATGCGGTTGACAGGCTGACCGATATTCTGCATGAGAACGGATATGACAGAATATCCTGATTGTCATCCCGATTCAAGGACTGGAACGAGGACTTAAAGGCACAGCATGGAATTGAACCCATTCTAGTAGAACCGCACCGCAGAAAAGAAAAGTATTATGAAACCGTATCCGACTTGAAATATTTCTCATGCGTCCCGGACAGGCTTTCGGAACGTCTGACAAAGGCATTCAAAAGCGGTGAATATCACTGTCTTGTCGAGTATGTACTTGCAGGCTCGGCTTTTTTTATTGGCAGAAAAGACGAAAAGCCTGTGTTTGAAAGACTGAAAGCAAAGCTTTCCCATGACTACCGTGGGGTTGTGCTTGGGGTATGGATGATTAAATTTGCAAAACCTCTTGACAAATATGTTATATGGTATTATACTATATAGTATAGTTAAGGCGAGAAAAGTTATTGAAGAAACGAATGTTGGATGGGAGGTGGGAAAGCTGATTGTAAAATCAAACGGTGGATTTCTTATCAGCAAAATCAAGCAGATTCAAGGCAGAATATTTGAGAAAATGCTCATTGAACACGGTATTGACCAGTTTAACGGCGCGCAGGGACGTATTTTATTTGTGCTGTGGGAGAACGATAACATACCGATCAGTGAGCTGTCGGAAAAGACAGGGCTTGCGAAAACAACGTTGACAAGTATGCTGGACAGATTGGAGCAGTCGGGCAATATTCAAAGAGTTCATGATCGAATCAACCGCAGAATTGTCAGAATTCAATTAACAGAAGCCGCAAAAAATCTGCAGGGTCAGTATGACGAGGTTTCTTCAATGATGAACGGAATTTTTTATGAGGGGTTCAGCGATGATGAGATACTCGCCTTTGAAAATTATCTAAGTAAAGTGCTGGAGAATCTTACAAAAAAGGAGAATAACCATGAGTAGTGTTATCAAATCAGAAATTCGCGCATTACGTCAAAATGCAAAGGTTGCTTATATTGGCTCGGTTAACGAAAACGGATTTCCTCAGATAAAAGGAATGCTTGTGCTTGAACATGACAGCATGAAAACGCAGTATTTTTCTACAAACACAAGTTCAAAGCGTGTGGGTCAATTTCTTAAAAACCCCAAAGCTTGCGTTTATTACAGCGATGAAACAAGGGATAAATATAAAGGCGCTTTGTTCACCGGAACAATAGAAGTCTGCACGGATCATGACACAAAGGCGTTCTTATGGAGGGATGGGTTTGAAATATATTATCCCAAGGGCATTGATGACGAGGACTACTGCGTATACAAATTTACAGCAGAAACTGTCAACTACTACCATGGTCTGAGCAATGTAACACTGCCTATAGATGAGCTGTAATGCTGCAGTGTACCGTCCGAGAAATCGGGCGGTTTTCTGTTTACAAAGGAGGTTTTATGACGCAATCTCAAATCACCGGAATCACACTGTATATACAAATGTATATTTATCTACGCTTGAAAGCTCGGGCACAAACTCGTAGCCCTTATCAAATGCTTTCAGCTTGTCCGGATTTTCAATGTGGTTTTGCATGATAAACCGCGCCATATCGCCACGCGCCGCTTTCGCCCATGCGACAATGGTTTTCAGCTTTCCTTTTTTGTTCGCCAGAAACTCAATGTCAATCATGCGTTCGCCCGGTTTGAGGTAATCCCGAATGCACCGGGAATATTCCTGCGAGGCAAGGTTGATAATCACGCCTGATTCTGAGATGACATCATTGTACAGCGTATCGCCCCAGAACTGATAAAGGCTCTGTTTGTCGATTTTTAGCTTTGTCTGCATTTCAAGCCGGTGTGGAAGAATTCCGTCTAAGGGATAAAGCACACCGTAAAACGCGCTTAAAATCCGCAGATGTTCAGATGCAAATTTCAGATCATCCGCAGATAGGCTTTGTGCGTCAAAGTGTTTGTAAACTAGACCATTATAGGCAAGCACGGCAGGCGTTCCGGAAGCGTTCGAATTGAAATCCGCATAATTCTGAAAGGCTTGAAGTGCAAGCTCAGGATTAATTTTCATCAGCGATTCAAGCTGCCATGGGTTGAACTGACGGAGACGCTTCAAAAGAATATCGGTTCTGTCCAAATATTTCGGCTGTGTAACAGGAAAACCAATTTCGGGCGGCGTGTGCATCAGCATAGCGGGGGATAAAATTACAGTCATCGTATGCTCCTCAAGTTTTTCTTTAATAGTATCATATCATATTTTTTCATTCAGGTAAACCATTTTTGCAAAGGAGGATTTATGACGCAATCTCAAATAACAGGAATCATCATCTTGATCGCAGCATTTGCGGCGGTGATGATTCTGATATATTTTTCAAATAGCTATTCCCTCAACGGAATCAAGCGGAAAACCGTAGGCAATGGTCAGCACGGTACCGCCAGATGGTCAACCAAAGCCGAAGTCCGGAAAACCTATACCGAGGTTATATATGATCCCGAAAGCTGGCGGCAGGGCAGGAATCTGTCCAAAAACTCTGCCGGAGATTTTATTCAAGGCACTGTGGTTGGCTGTAAAACTAAGCAGGGAAAAACCTATGCACTTGTGGACGAGGGCGATGTCCACACGCTGATGATAGGCGCTGCGGGAGCGGGCAAAACCGCCTACTTCCTGTTCCCGAACATCGAATATGCCTGCTCCTGCGGGATGTCGTTCATTTCCACCGACTGCAAGGGAGACATTTTCCGAAACTGTGGAACCATCGCAAAAAAGTATTATGGTTACAACATTTCCGTGCTTGATTTCAGGAATCCGACCAGAAGCGATGAAAACAATATGCTCCATTTATTGTGATGAAAACAGGCACAAATCCCATGATTTCAAAGCTGAAGCTGTTTTTTAAATGGGGATTTTCCTTTGAAGAACCGTATCAGCTTCCAGACAAGGGCGCAAGGGCGGTTTCATATATCAACCGTGAAAAGCTGATGAAAGCGGTGGATTTGAAGTATCCGCAGAAAAAGAAAATGCCTGATGAGAGCGATTTTGAGGAAGAATTTGAAATGGAGACTGAGGAATATGAGCCGCATAAAAAGGCGCAGCACATCAGGATTCCCGATGATTCCAGAGGTTGATGACGGATGAGGTTTTCAAGGGAAATCTACGAGTGTGAGCTTCCGCATAGGGCGGTGACTGTGTTCATGTATCTGTCCAACCGTGCAGGCAGAAAGAAGGAGTGCTTTCCGTCCGCTGAGACCATTGCGACAGATCTTAGCATATCAAAATCCACGGTGTTCAGGGCACTGAATGATCTGGAAAAAGCCGGACTGATTGAGAGGGAGGAACGGTACAGAACGTCAGGCGGGAGAAGCTCCACACTTTATCGGGTGAAGGATTGACACTATTCCATGAAAGTGATATAATATGTAAAACTAAAGATAAGAGAAGACGATAATCTTGGATGATCCGAAAAAGTTTTCAGACATGGCAGAATATAGAATCTTTTTGGTTGCTTTATTGATTCTGTTTCTTTTTGAATTTGCAGTATGGATTATTACGTCAAAAGGCAAGCGTGATCATTCCAGAAAGCAATCAGACAAGGGAACGGTCTGGCTGATTATCATAGGATGGTGTATCAGCCTGCCAGTCGGGGCGCTATTCAGAAGTCAGGATGCTCCAGTCTCTATCAGAAGTTGGCTGCTTCCGCATTTTTGTTATGATATTGGTATTGTCTTTATGATTGTCGGCATTTTAATTAGGGGTATGTCGATCTGGAAGCTGAAAAAAGCATTTACGTTTTCTGTTCAAACTACGCAGGATCAGCATTTGATTCAAACAGGGTTATACCGAATTGTTCGTAATCCAGCTTATACAGGAAGTATGCTTAGCTTGCTGGGAGTTGCATTCGCATATAGGCATATACTGGGCGTTGTCGCGGTTTTTGTAATCTGTTTTTTATGCTACGGTATTCGGATATGTGTTGAGGAAAAAGCATTGTCTTCTCAGTTTGGGCAGGAGTTTGAAAAATACTGTAACCAAACAAGATTTCGGCTAATTCCGGGGATATATTGATTTACGAAGAATTTATTTCATAACACAACTGTCAGCTTTAAGCTGGCGGTATTTTATTTTAAGGAGAGTGATAAAATGTTCGACTGGGTAAGCGACGCGATAGACTGGATCGGGGATCAGATCGGCGGAGCAGTAGAAAATGTAGGCGAAGGCATATCGGAAGCCGTGTGGAATGTCATGCTGAAATGGCTGTATGACACCATCTACGGTGCGGTTTCCGAATTCTTCACAATGATAAACGGTATGGGCGCAGGCGTGTTTGACCTCAAGTGGGTGGACGCATTCCTGACGCTCTTTTCCTATTTCGGATGGGCGCTGTTTGTGTCAGGGCTGATCGTCGCGGTGTTTAATACGGCGATTGAATATCAGACCGGGAGGGTAAACCTCCAGTCCGTGTTTCTGAATGTCCTGAAAGGTTTTATGGCGGTGAACCTGTTTACAAAAGTTCCCGTACTGCTGTACAAATTCTGCGTGACATTGCAGGGGAAATTCACGGACGATCTGCTGAAAAGCTTTATCGGCACGAACAGCACGAACATCAGCGCAACGGCAAATATCGCGCTTTCAAGCTTTTCAGGCAGCGGACTGCTCGGCATCCTGACCGTTATCGCATTGGGATACTGCGTAGTAAAATTATTTTTTGCCAATATCAAAAGAGGCGGAATCCTGCTGTGCCAGATTGCAGTCGGCAGCTTATATATGTTTAGTGTTCCAAGAGGATACTCGGACGGGTTCACTAGCTGGTGCAAACAGGTATTCGCACTGTGCCTGACGGCGTTTTTGCAGACAACACTGCTGTTTTTAGGACTCCTGACATGGCAGACAAATATCTTTCTTGGGCTTGGCGTGATGCTTTCGGCAAACGAAGTTCCGAGAATCGCACAGCAGTTCGGACTGGATACCAGTGTGAGGGTCAATATGATGAGTGTGACAAGCACGGTCAATACGGCTGTTCGTGCAGGACAGTTTGTGGCGAAGAAGCTGGCTTGACTACGTTGACTTTGGAAATGGGAAGTGATATAATTTTACTGATAGAAAAAATTGGAGTTGACTGATAAATCAGAATCTGTGAGGTACAAATAGATGAACCCTCTATATATGTGCAATAGAATTTTCAGCGATGTGGAGCTAAAAAAGCAGAAGTTTCTGGAAATCCTGTATCACGGAACAGGTATGAAATATCTGGACTTCATTAAAGCGGAAGGCTTGACGCCAAAAAGCAGGTTGTATGTGCATCTCTCCACGGATGAAGCCACTGCTGTAAATGTCGGCGGAAGGCATGGGAAACCATTCGCGAAGTATTTAAACGGAAGGAGTTAATTGTAATGATTGTTATTGATTGTGAAAAGAAAAGTGAACTTCGTAACATTATTGTTTCAAGCCAACACTTGGATTCTCGAAGCTCTGCAAGTATTGAGGATATTGTCTCGGACATATGCGGTTTGCAGTATGACCCTAATCCAACCATCCATTTAAATCAATACATGATGCTTTGGAATAGGAAAAAAGACTTTACTGTGGAGGAATTGGATGTTGCGGCGTATAAAGAGTTTAAAATTATAGAGGCGTTCGCTTTTAAGCGAAACATGTTTTTTGTTCCATACAATGAATTCGCAATTTATCGCGCCGCAACAAAAGGGATTAAAAGATGGGGTTCTTCAGATGAAAGCTGGTTAATGGCGGCGAACAGCCCAAGCGATTACGCCGCAGAAAATGATTTGAAGAAAGGTTTGCAAAATCTGCCCGGTTTGACCGCCAAACAAATCTGGGAAATTTTGAATTTATTGGACGAATGGAACGCGTATATAAAAGGGAGGAGAGAAGGCAATCTTAGCTTTGAGTTGCCGATATTCCGCGCTTTTTATAGGTCGATACGCAAGACGGAATTGGTGACATGCGGAAGAAACCCCGGAACATTCAAAGAACCACTTTATATTTTAAAAGAAAATATAGGCATAAAAGAATGGCCAAACGATGGAATTAGCGAAGACAACGCCAAAGCCTATATCATAGAAAAACTAATAGCTTCTTTTGGGGTAACATATCCTGTGCATATATCACACGTAACGGGAATTCCGACTGCCGAAGTTATGCCTGTTTTTTCTCGATTGGAGCAGGAAAAAACAATCTTGCCATTTCAATTTAAAACCGCTAAAAAGGTGTTTTATATCCACTCGTCAAAGATTAATTTCCTTGATGAATCTAACAGCCGCGTTGCTCAGAACAGTGAAGAAGTTCGTCTGATTTCTCCAATGGATACGCTCTTTCGAGATCAAACATGGCTTAAAACTTTTTTTGATTATTCTTTTACATTTGAGTATTTCAAGAAAAAGGGAATGAAATGGCCTCTTTCAATACTTATGGGGAATAGATTTGTAGGTTATTTAGACTGTAAAATGGAATGGCGAACAAAACGTTTCATAATAAAAGAAAGAAACATATTTGATTCCGCTTTTGAAAATCACAAAGAAATCAACCTCGCAATACAAGATTTAGCCGCATTCCATGGGGCTAAAGAGATTATCGAAAAGGGGTAATGCTTTCTGCAAACGAAGTTTTGAGAATCGTGCAGCAGTTCGGACTGGACACCAGCGTGAGAGTGAATATGATGAGTGTGACGAGTACGGTCAATACGGCGGTTCGTGCAGGACAGTTTGTGGCGAAGAAGCTGGCTTGACTTAGAGAAAGGGAAGTGGTATAATAACTAAAATGAAATTCTATGCAGAATAATAGGAAAGTTAGATTTGATATTATGAGTACTGTGTTGAGAATAGTTGAGGTCAATGATATTCCAGATTGGATGAATTTGTCCCATGAGTACGATCAGTATGTTGAACAAATTGGCGGGGATTTAGAAATCTGGTATGGCGGAAACGACAAGGACACCTCTTTTTCTGATTATATGACTGCAAAAATTGTCAAACATGAAGCGGTAATGGTTACTGACGATA
This sequence comes from Oscillospiraceae bacterium, assembly GCA_047602575.1. GTDB lineage: Bacteria > Bacillota > Clostridia > Oscillospirales > Ruminococcaceae > UBA1366. Next base: position 184,785 of record JASGGY010000003.1, on the reverse strand, counting down.
AAAATATGCAATGCTTTGGTGTAATCGCTTTTTCAAGAAAACATAACCGAATAACGTTTTTTGCAATATCACATACGCATGACTTTGAAACTTCTGGCAACTTATTAATCGAATACGCACTCAGTGAATTAGATGTAAGTCGCAAGGTGATTGTGAATATTATGCAATGTACAGATAATCATCTAAGCATGCAACGCAAATTATTTCAGGCGCATGGTTTTCAAAAATGTGGTTCGGATTTTGAAAATGGAGTTCCTGTTGATGTCTATTTCAGATGAATGAATTTTCTAGGCTAATAACTATTTGCTTTATAATGTTGAATAACACAAGAAGTTCGCCGCTGACCGTGTGTCAGCGGATTTTTTATGTCCAAAGGATTGAATCAAAATGAGAACATACATCTACCCATCAAACCTAAAAGCCAGCGCAAGACTTTGGTTGTGGAGCATTCGTGATTTTATGATCATCTGTCTGATGCTGATATTATCCGTGGTTATCCTGACACAGCTGTGGACTTTTCTGCCCTTTGCCATAACCGCTGTGTTTGCGTTTTTGTCCATCCGGCTGGAGGAAACCACGGTTATGGACTATATCGTCTGCGCGTTTAAATTTTTCATCACCGTACAGCAAATATATTTTTGGAGGTAGCATATGACAAGTAAAAATATTCGCAAACCAGAAAAAACAGGCTGATGACAACAACCAATGACATGACCGAATCCGTCAATGCAGAGAACAATCTGCAGGACGTGGTTCAGCTAATTGCTGACCTCAGAAGAAACAAAGAGCCGCTCCTGCACACGGCTGTATTTATCGGCTTAAAAGCAAGCTCGGAGGACAAATTAAAAGAACTGCAGAGCGACATCTTGATGGAGCTGACCAGAGCAAAAATCACGGTAGACAGACTGCTTTTAAGGCAGAAAGAGGGTATGCTTTCCGTACTTCCGTTCGGCAGTAACCAGTTCGGATCGCTGTTTGAAAGGGTGCTTCCGGCAAGCTCAGTTGCGAACCTGTATCCGCTGAATTACAGCGGTAAAACCGATGAAAACGGCTTTTATATTGGTCGTGACAAATTCGGCAGTAACGTTCTTGTGGATTTCGACCGCAGGACGGATGACAAGACCAATGCCAACATTCTCATCCTCGGAAACAGCGGGCAGGGCAAGAGCTATCTGATGAAGCTTTTACTGACGAATCTGCGTGAGTCGGTCAAAAACATCATTATACTTGATCCCGAACAGGAATACGAGGAACTCACGAAAAACATGGGCGGAACCTATCTGGATTTTATGTCGGGGGAGTATATGATTAATCCGCTGGAGCCAAAAGCTTGGGGTGAGGCAGAAAAATCAGAAGGCAGTCCCGAAGCGTTTAGAAAGGTCTCCCGGCTAAGTCAGCACATTTCATATCTCAAGGATTTTTTCCGTGCCTACAAGGATTTCACGGACAGCGAAATTGATACCATAGAAATCATGCTTCTGAAATTATATGCAAGGTTTGATATGGATGATACCTCGGATTTCAGCAGAATGAAGCCGCAGGATTATCCGGTAATGCAGGACTTGTATAACCTGATCGAAAAGGAATTTATGATCTTTGACAAGGAAAAAAAGCACCTCTACACCGAGGATATGCTGCAAAATATCTGCCTTGGACTGCATTCCATGTGCAAGGGGGCGGAAAGCAAGTATTTCAACGGGCATACCAATATCAGGGACAGCAGATTTCTGTGCTTTGGGGTGAAAGGCTTGATGGACACGAATAAGCGGCTCAAGGATACACTGCTGTTTAACATTTTATCGTATATGTCAAATCAGCTGCTAGGCAGGGGAAACACAGCCGCAAGCATTGATGAACTATACCTTTTTCTGAGTAATATGACCGCAATTGAATACATCCGAAATGCCATGAAGCGTGTGCGCAAAAAGGAATCCTCAATTATTCTGTCAAGTCAGAATATCGAGGATTTTCTCATACCTGAAATCAAGGAATTCACCAAGCCGCTGTTCTCCATCCCGACGCACCAGTTTCTGTTCAACGCCGGAAATATTGAACCCAGATCATATATGGATACCCTGCAATTGGAGAAGTCGGAGTTTGATCTGATCCGATATCCGGAGCAGGGTTCCTGCCTATACCGCTGCGGAAACGAACGGTATCTGTTACAGGTAATTGCACCTGCGTTCAAGGAAAAGATGTTTGGGAATACCGGGGGAAGGTAAAATTCTGCTGTCGAAAATGGAATAAATAATACAATGATGAATAAGCTATATTAAAAAGAAGATTGATGAGGTACGATGTATGAAGAAGCAGAAAATAACAGAACTGCTGATCAGTATAGCAATAGCTGAGTTGGTTGGTGTGTTATCGGGGCTGCTGGCAGGCAATTCAGCTGAATTTTACAGCGGACTTGTAAAACCACCCTTATCGCCTCCCGGATGGCTTTTCCCTGTTGTATGGCCCATTTTATATGCACTGATGGGCATTTCAGCTTATTTGATTTATGCGTCAGATGCAGACGGGCAGAAAAAGAAAAAAGCGTTAACACTTTACGGCGCACAGTTGTTCGTGAATTTTATGTGGAGTATTGTTTTCTTCAGATTTCAGTGGATCGGCGCTTCGGTGGTAATAATCATTCTGTTGCTGGTTTTGGTTATATGGATGACCGCTGTATTTTATAAAATCCGTCCTTCTGCCACATGGATTAATTTTCCATATATTTTATGGCTTCTCTTCGCAGCATATCTGAATATTGGAGTTTTTGTTCTCAATTGAGTCGCTTCGGCGGCTCTTTTTTTCATACATCGTGTGACGACGGGTAGTTGATTTGTGTTGGTTAGTGTGGTATGATATTGGTCAGAGGTGATTATGATGTCAACAACATTGGATTACGTTGAATTTGTGTGCGGGCAGATTAGGGACGCATGGGATGTGCGTTACAAAAAAATGTTCGGTGAATACATGGTATATATCAATGACAAGCCGATTTTGCTGGTCTGTGACAATACTGTCTTTGTAAAAAAAGCGGACTGTATCGCGGAACTGATGAAAAATGCCGATTCGGGATATCCGTATGAGGGTGCCAAGGAGCATTATATTCTGGATATTGATGATGCACATCACTGCAAAGCAGTCATACGCATACTGGAACCTATAACACCGCTGCCGAGGCCGAGGAAAAAGAAATATCAAAAGGAGGATCGATGATGGACGATTGTGAACGGAATGTTTTAATAGCAGCATTATCGCAAAAGGATGTGTATCCGAAGGCTTTGGCCAGCTTTATGTTCAGGGAGGTTATTGAAGATGCACACAGCAAATACAACATTTCACAGAATGACATGAGAGAAATGTGCAGGGAAGCTGTAAACAGGGCTGCGCTGTTTCTGGCGGTGCAGACCGATCCCAATTTATATAGAGCGTTTGCAGTGAATGCAATTGCGGGACTTGAATGGGATGAATCTGAAATGACCGAGGAATTGTACGAACGAATGGGAAAGGTCTATGAAGCCCCGAAAAGATTATCATCAGAAGAATAGTATTAAGAGTTGCTTCGGCGGCTCTTTTTTTATTTGGAGGTAGAAATTTATGAGCGCAGCAGTCGCAGCAATAGCGAAAAAGCTCGCAGTCATGCTTGCCACAGACAAACGCACATGGAAGCTCATCGGCGCAATCGCCGGGGGGCTTCTTTTTATTGCACTTTGGATCTATACTAAAGAAGTGGACAAGTATGATATAATAAGAAGTATGAAAAAGAAGATAAGCAGGAGGAAGAAAAAATGTCAAACAAGAAAGCAAATCCGCAGTACACAGAAGAATTTAAAAAGACCATAGTAAATCCGTATCATTTAGGTAACACCTATACCCAACTGCATAATGAATATGGAATATCATCAAGTGCACTGTCAAATTGGGTTCACAGATTTTCGGAAGTTAAAATTGATGAAAATACCGTACTCACTGCACAACAGATAAAAGAGCTTCAGAAACGCAACGCTCAGCTTGAAGAGGAAAAACTAATATTAAAAAAAACAATTGCAATATTCACGCCACACTCAGGCAAAGAATGACTGCTGTAAAAGTTCTCTCTAATCAGCATTCAATATCTACACTTTGTCGGGTATTAAGAGTAAACAGAAGCTCTTTTTACAAATTTCTCAGCAGGAAAGAATCTTCAAAGGAACAAGACAACAAAAGAATTCGTTCCTGTATTCTTGAAATCTATGCAAAAGCAGATAAACGACTTGGTGTATATAAAATCAATATTTTTCTCAAACGTGATTATTTCATAAATATCAGTGACGGCAGAGTGTACCATTTAATGAAAACTATGAATCTTCCTAAAATGAGCACAATTAAACCACCACGTTACAAAGCTTCAGCTGAAGATACGGGCTATTGTGAAAACATACTTAAGCAGCAATTTGACCAGCCGAAACCTAACCTGGTCTGGGTTTGTGATTTCACCTATATCCGTATTGGCAATAGATTTTATTATGTTTGTGCAATTCTTGATTTGTTTTCAAGAAAAGTTATTGCATATCGCATTTCTAACAAAATAGATCGATTTTTAGCGATTGAAACGCTTACTGATGCAGTAGCGAACAGAGGTGTATCTTCAGGGGTTATATTCCACAGTGATCAGGGTTCTCAGTTCACGTCTGCTGATTTCAGAAGGAAGATTGACGAGCTGAATATGATTCAATCCTTTTCTAAAAAAGGGCATCCTTACGATAATGCTGTTATGGAATGCTTTTTCAAGTACTTGAAAAAGGAATAAACTAATCGTCGCCATTTTTCTTCTCTTGCTCAGCTTGAACTTAGTCTTTTCAAATACATTAATGGATTTTACAACTCTATCAGACCTCATTCTCATAACCTTGGTTTATCACCTTGCCAAAAAGAAGCTTAATTTTTTTATTTTTACTTGTCTACTCTATTGACTATGGTTTAGGAGTTGCTGATACAAAAATTGTATTCACAGCTTCAGAAATGTAAAGGTAAGAAAGTCTATGGATATCTTCCGCAGGATGTAAAATCTACAGTGAATGAAATCTTTTCAGTGCTTGCAAAGGAACAGAATATTCACTTGCTCTATGAAAAGTGGTGCGAGCTGGAACGACAGAAATACAAGACCTATACGCTTAAGGAAAAGGAGTTTCCTCCGCTGCATGAAAATAAGGCGTTTCATTCTGTCCAAAATACAATCATACAACATGTTTTGAATGTGCACTCGCCTACCTCTGACATTGATCTTGCAGAGCCGAAACCAAATGACAGTGTTGAGAACAGTGACAGTACAGATTATAATATGTATTGCTCTATTTTTTCATAGATTTAACGAGAGCGGCGATAATGTCAAGCTGCTCAGAGTTCAGCGTTTTCATGTCCGCCAGTATCTCATCCGTTTTTGCAGGGTATTTTGATTCCGCATCGAAAAACTCTCTTGGTGAAATTCTGAAATACTCGCAGATTTCAAAGAACACGGTCATAGAAGGCAGCAGCTTTTTGTTTTCTATATGATTGATATAGGTGCTGCATTTTCCGAGAGCAAGGCTCATCTCCCGTGCGGAAACATCCTTCTGCAGGCGGAGCTGGACCAGACGGTCATAGAAAAAATCATTAAACAATATAATCACCTCTGTATAACATAATAATGCATACAAAGGCAAAACATAATGATTATAAATCCTCATTGCACTTGAATATGGATTATAAATTGGCATAATAGCTTTAAGTGTATATTTCAAATCATAATTTGTTGAATTAACGTACCAAAGATAAAAATGAATGCACAGCATATCGGAGGAGCAGGAATGAAAGAAGGTATTCAAATGTAAGAAGTGAAGGGATTAATATTGCAATCAAAAAAGGAGAGGTCAAAATGAAGCCAAAATTCTGCACAATTTCAGGATTTCAAATCAAGGGAGAGGATGTAAGAACAGAGAATCAGGTAAAAGGTTTCAAAGAACTGTGGTGTGATTTTTACTATAAGATTCATGGAAAAGCAGATGCAGTTATATTCGTCAGCAAGCAGTATAAGGATGGCTGCTACGAAGAATGCGATAGATTCATGGTTGACAATTCGGATATGCTGCTATGGATTGGAAACAGGAAATCATGTATAACCGAGTATGCGGGGCGAAATCATAAGCCGGTTACTTTTATCAGCACAGTATTTCAAAAATAAAATCAACGCCAAAACAGGCACTCAATGCCAAGTGACCTTGTCCGCTTTCTTTGCCCAATATGTATTGCACATCCAAGAATATTTCTAGTCGAATCTCTTAAATCTATTGACAAATTACGACGAGAGGTATATTATTAAAATAACAATTCATGCCTATAACGGGCAGAGAGGTCTGTAATATTATGAAATCAAAAAAAATTATGGCAGGGGTTTCCGCGGCGGTCATGCTTTTGAGCGTTGCGGTCAGCGCAGTGCCATCGGGCATCGGCGGGATTTTTGACAAGGCGATTACGGCGAGCGCGCTTATTACGAGCGGGGATTACCAGTATGATGTGCTTGACAACGGCACTGTTGAGATTAGTAAATATTCTGGCTCGGAGTGGAATCTGACAATTCCGAACACTATTGACGGAAAGAGAGTTACGAGCATAGGAAATAGTGCATTTGCATACAATGGCGACTTGGGAAACATTACAATTCCTGACGGCGTTGAGAGCATAGGGGATCGGGCATTTGCTGGTTGCATCAACCTGACCAGCATCATAATCCCTGACAATGTGACCAACATAGGATCTTTTGCATTTTTGGGTTGCTACAAATTGACCAGCATCACAATCCCATATGGCGTGACTAGTATAGGAAATTCTGCATTTGCGGACTGCACCCACCTGACCAGCATCACAATCCCATCTAGCGTGACAAGCATACAAGATAGTACATTTCGAGATTGTTACGACTTGACAAGCGTAAAAATCCCATCCAGCGTGACGAGCATAGGAGAGTCTGCATTTCGTTGTTTTTACTCCAGTTCCGACTTGACAAGCATTACAATCCCGTCAAGCGTGACGAGCATAGGATCTTGTGCATTTTATAACTGCAGTGGCTTGACCATCTATTGTTGCGTAGGCTCGAATGCCGAAACATATGCCAGCGCTAATTCTATTAATTATTCAAACGCATCTGATATCTCGCTCCACACTGCAACACTTTTCACAACAAGCTATGTCTATGACGGAGCAGCCAAAACACCCTCGGTGTCAATTCCAGGGCTGACCGAAGGCACTGACTATACAGTTACATATTATTTAAACACAAACGCCGGAACAGCCGTAGTGACAGTTTGGGGTGAAGGAAACTATATAGGATCAATCACAAAAACTTTTGAAATCACAAAGCTTGACATGACCTCCGGCGTTTCCGCTTCAGGCGTTAACAAACCCTACGACGGCAGCGCGGCTTCAATCAGCGTAACCGCCCCCGATGGCGCAACTGTAACCTACAGCACCGACGGCATAAACTACACCGCGACAAACCCGAGTTATATCGATGCCGGCGAGTATACCATTTATTACAAAGTAACAAAACCGAATTATAACAACGTGACAGGCTCGGCGCAGATTATTATCACAAAGCTTGACATGACCGCTGACGTCACGTCGGAGGGTGTTAGCAGAACCTATGACGGCAACCCTGCTTCAATCAGCGTAACCGCCCCCACCGGCGCAACAATAACATACAGCACCGATGGAACAAACTATACCGCGACAAACCCGAGCTACACCGATGTCGGAAATTACACCGTTTATTATAAGGTAATAAAAGCAAATTACGCCGACATAGAATCAACCGAAACGGTAGTAATCGCCCAAGCCTCAATTTCAAATCTTGTTCCTTCGTTTTCGCAAGAATATTACACATATGACGGAAAAGCTAAAAAACCGACTGTAACAATCGATGGACTGACTGCGGGCAAGGACTTTACCGTTACATATTCCAACAACATAAATGTGGGAATGGAAACTGTCACCATTAACGGAATCGGAAATTACTATAATAATATAACGAGGTATTTTTATATCTCCCCAGCTACGATTTACTGGAAGACATTCAATCTGTCAAATACTTCCTACGTATACGACGGCACGGCAAAAACCCCGACCGTGACAATCGCAGGACTGACAGAGGGAACTGACTTCACCGTCACTTATTCCGACAACACAAATGCAGGAACAGCGACAGCGACAATCACAGGAATCGGGAATTATTCAGATTCTAGGTCCACGGACTTTACGATTTCACCTGCCTCGATTTCAGGCTTAACTCCAACGCTTTCCCAGACGGTTTACACCTACGACGGCACGGCGAAAACCCCGACCGTGACAATAGCTGGCTTAACCGAAGGCACGGATTTCACCGTCGCTTATTCCGACAACACAAACGTAGGAACTGCTGGTGTAACAATTTACGGTCTGGGCAACTATACAGGAGAAAAGCTCACATCATTTACAATCACCCCCGCAACCCTCACAGGCGTATCAGCTTCAGGAGTTGATAAAACCTACGACGGCGTTTTCGCTTCAATCAGTGTAACCGCCCCCGATGGCGCAACTGTAACCTACAGCACCGACGGAACAAATTACACCGCGACAAACCCGAGCTACACCGATGTCGGAAATTACAAGGTTTACTACAAGGTAACAAAAGCGAATTATGATGACGTTACAGGCTCGGCGACGGTTAAGATTATCAATTCATCAATCGCAGGATTTTCCATCAGTGGAATAAAAACAAACTACGACGGAAGCGAGCATGGCTTAACTTACACTGTGCCAACAGGAGCGACGATTTCATTCAGCATGGGCGGCGAAGCGGTAAGCTCCGACGTGCTTAAGTTTACCGATGTCGGAACCTACACCATTGACTATGTTGTTTCCATGACGAATTATGACAGTATTACAGGAAGCGTAACAGTTGAAATCGATAAGGCGGCGATAACGGCTTCTGTCGGCGACGTAAGTGTTGTTTTCGACAAAAACGGCGCAACGCCAACCGCTGACATAACCCTGCCCGACGGCGCAACAATCGCTTACAGCCTTGATGGAACAACCTTTAGCGGCGATATTCCGTCGTTCACCAGCGCAGGAAGCTACACGGTTTATTACGAAATTAACGCGGGGGATAATTACGATGTTCTTTCGGGAAGCTTTACTGTGACTGTTCAAGCCAAGGACATAAGCGGACTAACCGCCGCAATTGACAGTGACAGCTTTGTTTACACAGGCGATGCAATAGCTCCAGTTGTTACAATTGACGGTCTGACCGAGGGAACGGATTTCACTGTAACATACAGCTCGAACACCGAGGTTGGAACTGCGCAAATCACCGTGACGGGCATCGGAAATTACACCGGAACGCTGACGAAAGAGTTTGCCATAATCGCCGCTGATACGAGTTCGAACGACAGCTCAGACACTGACAGCTCGTCCGATGCGGATTCAAGCAGCTCATCAGACACGAGTTCAAACAGCGATGCCACGCCGTCGGTTAGCACAGGACTTTCCGCAGGCGGATTACTCGCGCTCATAGCACTTTCGGGCGCGGTAGGACTGTTCGCTGTTAAGAGGAAAAATCGGAAAAAAGCGTAGATGGATTTGACGTTTCATGCATTAAAATTGCTAAGAAATCGTCCGATATTATAGATTATTAAAACCAATTATACCGCCGACCGCAAATCGGCGGTATTTTTGTATTCAAAAAAAATGTTCGGCTTAATAGGCAACGCAATAAGCCGGAGCGGTTAAAACGTCAAAATCCGGAAATACTGATTGTGGGTGATGAAATGAACTTTGATTGCGTATATTACGAACCGGCTGTTCTGGATTATCCTTTGGGAAAGCAGCTTCATGAGCAATTCAGCGCGCTGGAGTGGCATCCGATCGACAGCCATAACCGTATCGATGAAATGATTAGCAGACCGAATTCGGATTTTGCGAAAATGAAACGGCATCTGATTCTCGGTGTGCGAAAAACGCACAAGTACACCGAAAATCATAAGATTTCAGATTTTCTGGTTCCGTATACTTCGTCGGGGTGCAGTGCGATGTGCCTGTACTGCTATCTAGTCTGCAATTACAACAAATGCTCCTATCTGCGGCTGTTTGTCAATCGTGAACAAATGCTGGATAAATTAATTCGCACAGCGCAAAAGTCCGAATGCCCCATGACCTTTGAAATCGGCAGCAACAGCGACTTGGTGCTGGAAAACACCATTACGGGTAATCTCGAATGGACAATTCTGCAATTCGCTCAAGTCGGGCAGGGGAGGATTACGTTTCCCACAAAATTTCATCAAGTCGAGCCGCTTTTAAATTTAAATCACGGCGGCAAAACAATTTTCCGCATGAGCGTGAATCCACAAGAGATTATACAGAAAATCGAACTCGGAACTTCTCCGCTCGAAAAGCGGATTGACGCGGCGAATCGTATGTGCGAAGCCGGTTATCCCACGGGGCTGCTGATTGCACCGGTTGTTTTGGTGGACGGCTGGGAGAAATTGTACGCGGAGCTGATTACGCAGCTTGCGGATTTGCTTTCGCCGAAGCTCAAACGTCAACTTGTGGTGGAGATTATTTTAATGACATACAGCAATATTCACCGTTTTATTAATCAAGATGCTTTCCCGAACGTGCCGGAGCTTTATGATAAAAACTTAATGACCGGCAGAGCGCGCGGAAAGTTTGGGTATAATCAGAAAGTCCGTCAGCGTGCGGAGGAGCTTTTAAAAGCTGAGCTTGCGCAAAAGCTTCCGGAAGCGAAAATTGCATATATCTGCTGAAAGGGCGGTAAATTTTGATGAAATCCATTTGGGAACAGGATGTGCAGATACCGTCCCGCGAAAGCTTGAAATCGGATATTCAGACGAAGGTTGCTGTTGTCGGTGCTGGCATGGCGGGCGCGTTGATAGGGTATTTTCTGAAAAAACGCGGCATTTCCTGTGTAATTCTTGAAGCAAACCGAATCGGTAGCGGTCAGACCGGACATACCACTGCGAAGATTACCTTACAGCACGGATTAATTTATGACGGCTTGATTCGCAATTTCGGTGAGGAAAAGGCTTCGCAGTATGCCGAAGCAAACCGCAGAACGATTGACGAATATCGGCGGATTATAAAAGAAGAACAAGTTGACTGTATGTTTGAGGAGCGCAGCGCGTTTCTTTATTCGTGCGGGGATACGGAATTGCTTGAAAAAGAGCTTTCTGCGGCGCACAGGTTAGGGATTCAGGCTGAAATAACGAAAGAAACCGATTTGCCGTTTGAAATAGCGGGTGCGCTGAAGTTTAACGGTCAGGCACAATTTCATCCGCTTAAATTTTTACAAGCTATCACGGAACAACTTGAAATCTATGAGAACACAAGGGTGATGGAGCTTCTGGAAAATGAATTGCTGACGGAGCATGGTAAAGTTACTGCAGAAAAAATAGTGATTGCTTCGCATTTTCCGTTTATTAACACGCCGGGATATTATTTTATGAGAATGCATCAGGAGCGTTCCTATGTGCTTGCCTTGGAGAATGCCCCGCAGCTTTCAGGAATGTATCTGGGAATTGACGAGGACGGACTGTCGTTTCGCAGCAGCGGTGGCTTTTTGCTGATGGGCGGCGGAGGTCATCGGACAGGCGAAAATTCTGTCAGCGGAAAGTATGAGGAGCTGCGTCGGGCGGCGAAAAAATATTTTCCGGAAAGCCGTGAAGCTGCGCACTGGTCTGCGCAGGACTGCATACCGATGGACGATGTTCCGTACATCGGGCAATTCTCGTCCTCAACTCCTGATGTTTATGTCGCAACCGGATTTCAGAAGTGGGGAATGACAAGTTCAATGGTGTCCGCGATGGCGATTTCCGAGCTGATAGCCGGAAACGCCCATCCGTATCCTGTATTTTCACCTCAGAGATTTCATTTATCCGCGTCCGCAAAGCAGCTTGTACAAGACGGAATAAAAGCAGTAAAAGGTATATCCGCAGAGCTTTTTTCCATTCCCGCGGAACAGGAAAAGGAGCTTCTCTGCGGGCATGGGGGTATTGTGGAATGTGAGAGTAAGAAGATGGGGGTTTATAAAAATGAGGACGGAGAGGTGTTTGTCGTATCAGTGCGCTGTCCTCACTTGGGGTGTCAGCTTGAATGGAATCCTGACGAGTTGAGCTGGGATTGTCCCTGTCACGGTTCAAGGTTTGATTATACGGGAAAACTTCTGGATAACCCCGCACAAAATGATTTGGATTAATACTACTTCACGATTAAAAGTGTTTAATCTCAAAAAGGATTAGAATTACACCGTTTTATTTATATATTCACGGCTTCATAACTGCAGTTTTCACTTTCCATATCGAAAACAAGTCGGCTGTTTTTGTAAAACCTAACCCTTGCTTTACAGGACAAACTTTCGCGTATGGTTCTTGACATTCTGCCTTTGGACGGAGCATGCAGAGGGTGCGCTGATTTTGACGGAACAAGGTCAGCAATCAGAAGCAGGTTTCCTTGCGAAAGAATGACCTGCTTTTCATCGCAGACAATCACACGGACACCGAGGTAGGTTGCGAGCCGAAATTCTTTTCCTTGATACCAAATCACGCAAATGCAGCCCTGAAAGCTTGTTGCGCAAAACGGAATATCGGCGATAGAAATCATAACACAAGCTTTTTTCGGGAAGTCGTTGCTTTGCAGCCAAAGGTAGGATTTCGGGAATGAAGTTCCGCTGTCTTTTTCGATATAACCTGTGCCGTCGGTGAAATCTATGGCTTCATCGTTAATATTAAGCGTTCCTGACAGGGTGTGATACAAGCTGATAATCGCATGTCTGCACTCCATGGGAAAATATTTGAACGGGCCCATAATGTCACACCGAATTGGAGTAATTGCGCCGTAACGAATACAGCCGCTCATGGCGAGATTCGGCTGATTGATGTGAATGTGAATTCCCTTATGGCTGAAATGATTGTTGTCGGTGCTTTCAATATTGTAAGAACCCTCGTTAGTGATGACTTGCAGAAAACGTTCGGAGCGGGTTTTTCCAGCAATAAAGGCAACTGTTCTGCTGCCCTTCTGGTGCTTGAAATAACAGCCGCTGAAGTATTCGGACTTCCTCATATGCATTTATCCTTTTTTATTAAGATGTTTGACATATGTAGATGGGTTTATACAAAAATGGTGAGAAGGAAACAGGACTGATGAAGCGCATTACTCGCATAGATGAATAAGTGAAAGAAGAAACGGAAATTATAATAGGAATTAGTTTACACGGGGAGGAACTGTTTTGGAACATCCATATACTAACCGTCTGATAGATGAAAAATCGCCGTATCTCCTGCAGCATGCACACAATCCGGTGAACTGGTATCCGTGGAGCAAGGAAGCCTTTGCAGCGGCAAAGCAGGAGGATAAGCCGGTTTTTCTTAGCATCGGATATTCCACCTGCCACTGGTGCCATGTGATGGAGCAGGAATCATTTGAGAACGAGGAAACCGCAAAGCTGTTAAATGAGCATTTTATTGCCGTTAAGGTGGATCGGGAGGAGCGACCGGATATTGATGCGGTATATATGGCGGTCTGCACCGGAATGACAGGAAGCGGCGGATGGCCGATGACAATCCTCATGACGCCGGAGCAGAAGCCTTTTTTTGCAGGGACTTATCTTCCGAAAAGCTCCCATTATGGTTTGACGGGGCTGGACGATCTTCTGCGTAAGGTTACGCAGTTATGGCAAAACAGCAGAAACAGCTTGACGGATTCTGCGGAGAAAATCACAGCATATTTTCAGGATTCGCCTATACCGGAGAACAATCAGGAAGAACCGGATAAAGAGCTGCTGTCTGCTTGCGCAAAAGCTTTTCGGCAAAGCTTTGATGTGAAAAACGGCGGATTCGGTACAGCACCCAAGTTTCCAGCAGCGCACAATTTGCTTTTTTTGATGAAGTATGCGCAAAGGGAGGATGCTGCTGCTTCATTGCAGATTGCGGAAAAAACGCTTGTGCAGATGTATCGCGGCGGTATTTTTGACCACCTAGGCGGAGGATTTTCCCGCTATTCCACAGATGAGAAATGGCTGGTTCCACATTTTGAGAAAATGCTGTATGACAATGCATTGCTGATTTTGGCATATACACAAGCATATCAGATTACAAAAAAAGAGCTGTACCGGACAATTTCCGAAAAGACGATTGACTATATTTTGCGCGAGCTGACGCATGAAAACGGCGGGTTTTTCTGTGGGCAGGATGCAGATAGCCAAGGCGTAGAGGGCAAGTATTATGTGTTTACGCCGGAGGAAGTTAAAAAAGTTCTCGGTGATGCAGACGGAGCAGCATTCTGTCGGCATTTTGATATTACGGAAAGCGGGAATTTCGAGGGCAGAAGCATTCCCAATTTATTAGAAAATTCTGATTATGAGAATCAAGACAGCAATATGAATGCATTATGTGAAAAACTGTATATGTATCGGCTGCATCGAACTGTACTCCGAAAGGACGATAAAATACTGACCTCGTGGAATGGGCTGATGATTGCTGCCTTAAGCAGTGCATACCGTATTTTTCGCAATCCAATATATTTACATGCAGCAGAAAAAGCACAGGTATTCATTGAAAATAAACTGACGGATCAAGACGGCAGGCTGTGGGTACGCTGGCGGGACGGAGAAGCGGTCGGAGAAGGAAAGCTTGACGATTACGCTTTTTACGCATGGGGTATGATCGCACTCTACGATGCGACCTTAAAGGTGGAATATCTGGTTAAGGCAAACAATGTTTGTGCTTTGATTTGCCGACATTTTTTAGATGAAAATACCGGCGGATTCTATCTGTATGCAGATGACGGTGAACCATTAATCAGTCGTCCTAAAGAACTGTTTGACAGCGCGATGCCGTCGGGAAATTCTGTGACGGCGTATGTATTGCAGAGACTGGCATCGCTGACAGCTGAGCAAAAATGGAAGCAAATACTTGATAAACAGCTACGGTTCTTGGTTGCCCACTCAAAAACCTATCCCACTGGATTTTCATTTGCTATGCTTTCTGTAATGAGGGAAATTTATTCGCAGGAGAATTTAATTTGTGTATCGTCAGAACCGGATATCAATTCAAAAATTCTTGATTATCTTTCTGAAAAAAGCAAGACAGAGATGGATGTGATGTTAATAACGCCTGATAATGCAGAAAAGCTTTTACAAATTGCCCCATTCACAGCCGCATACCCTGTTCCGGAGCATGGAACGATGTATTATTATTGCCATGATGGTATATGCAAAGCACCGGTGCATGATTTGGAAAAAGTATTCGATTCATATGATATGAAATAGACGAAAAATGCTGCTGTTAAAGGCAGCATTATATATTTTAGGCTTGTAGAGATGAAAGGAGCAGCCATGTCACAACTTATAGTTTCTAGTTGCTACCTAAAAAGCGTCCTCGCATTGATGTAATATGGTAAAATGACTTTTTTAACATATTATCACATAATAAATTAACTTGAATTATCGTTCGTTCCGAAAATGATACCGTTCGTGCCGATAGTATTGATTTTTCAGACAGGATATACTATAATCTAAAATATTTGTTCATTCCTTAATTACTAATAAGGACTAAAAACTTTATATTGCGGTAAACCAAATTTTAACGAGGAAATTTTTAAAAAAAAGAAAAAGAGTTTGACTTACCCTTAGCTTTTGTATCGTATTAAATTTGTCAGAAGCTCAAAAGCATAATATAGAGGAGGAATTAATGAAAATAATGAATGAAAGGAAGGATATCAGAGGTAAAATTAGAGTTCATATCTATGAAGATGAAGTATATGAGAAAATTAAAACGGAGATAGATGAAACTAATTATTGGGCTAATATGAAAATAAAAAAGAACGACTATTTTTGTCAGGTTAATAGTGGCTTTCAATTGCTTGATATTGACAGATCTAAAAGCACATTGTTTTAAGACGAATTAAATATTTTTATAAGACAGGAAGGAAGTAAAAAATGAGTGAACAGAATAAATTGACGGATGAACAGCTGCTTAAATTGGATAACCATAATTGATAGCAGTAACTTGGTTCAAGATATTATCAGAATCGCCGGCATGGCAAAACTGCCTCTAAACGAGTGGGAGGCTGTGAATTACTTTTGTGACAACCTCGTACCGCGTCTAAGGGATAAACTTATAGCGTCAATATTTACTGATGCGCAATTCTATTATGAGATTGAAAAGGAATTTGACCAGATTGGGGAAGTACTGGATAAGATTCAGGGAGGAATAAATTCATCAGTTGAAATTACCGGCACATTAATTTCAAGTGTTTTTACTGCCATATTTGATAAAATAGCAGAAGCTGTACCCGCTGTAAAAGTGGCAAAGGATTCTATTATTAATGCTTTTACCGAATTGTTAAGCAAGGGCGTAAACGGTATTTTTGATACCGCAGGAAACTTGTTAGATCAAGCTGAAAATATTTTTGAAGTCAACATTCAGACTGCAAATAACTTGTGTAATAATTTATTTGATATTTATTTGCAGAATTTAATGGCTAGATTCAATTTAACAGATGAAATAACAGAATCAATTTCAAGTGTTACTTCGGAAGTAGTAAGTGAAAATACAAGGCTGCTATACACCATAATAACAAACGGTACCACCGTTGATGACTTACTGAGCGGCGATCAGCAAATATTATCATTGTTAGATCATATGCTCGATAGAACATTGGAGTTATGTCCGGAAATTTCTGACGAAATTAAGGAAAACATAATAAATGCGTCTGCTGATACTGTGATTGATTTTTCACAGGATGCATACAACAGTATTAGAGAAACGATGGATAACCTGAATTCTGATATTCAGGCAGGCATTGATGTTTCAGGTCAGCTGGTGTCTATGATTTTTGATAAAATTATCGACAAAATCAGCGGAATACTTCCCGGTATATCCGATGTTATACAGCAAATTGCTAACACCTCAGAAAGTGTTATTATTTCTATCAATAACTTATTGTTCGACAATGTAAATGATTATCTGCAAGGAATGCAGGCTAATAAAGAACAGCGTATTGAGCATTTAATACACATTATTACAGGTATGTCACTTTGGAGTGTTACAAATCTAGGCACAGACTCTCTGCTCCACGTGCCGAATCCGACTGAAATTATTAATGCTGTGAAAATCTTATTTGATTCCATCGCATTTTTAAATGATTATTCGGGAACGTATATGGGCAATGAAAATAAAGAAAATGTAATATACGGATTTGATGGAGATGACACTATATTTGGAGGCTCGCTAAGAGATATTATTTATGGCGGAAAAGGCAATGACAAGCTTCATGGCGGTGAAGGAGAAGATTTATTATCCGGCGAAAACGGCAACGATAAACTAATAGGCGGAGCAGGGAATGATGAACTTCACGGCGGAGAAGGTGACGATATCTTATATGGCGATGATGAAAATTCATCTCTGCGTTCTCTAAAAAGTAATCTTGTAACCACTAATGATGACATACTTTATGGTGATGACGGAAATGACACCCTCTATGGTGATTCAGGAAACGACTATCTGTATGGCAATGAAGGCAATGATAAGCTCGACGGCGGTACTGGAACAGACTGGCTGTATGGCGGAAATGGCAATGATACCTACATATTCGGTGCAGGCTACGGTTCGGATACCATTGAGGACTGGGGCGGAAGCAGTACGGTAAAACTAAAGAACATCAACTCTGATTCCGTAACAATTTCCAGCCTTTATGATTCCACGCTTGTTCTGAGCGTAAACGGCACAGAGGACAAGCTGACAATCAACGGGTTTAAGTGGAATCAGGGCGGTTATACCTTTGAATTTGCAGACGGAGTAACAGGCACAGTAAATAAGGATACATGGCAGCTTGAGCTGACTTATTCGAAAGATGCTTCGTCCCCTGTGGCAGCAACAACAACCACAACATCCGAAGAAACTGCAATCCAGACGAATGCCGATCTGCTTGCAGGAATCTACGAGGATGACACAGCGTCAACAAATCTGTTCAGCGAACCGGATACTGCAATAATCTCCGATGCGACAGAAACAAACGCTGTACTTCCAAACGAAAAATCAGATGTGATTTCTGAGCAGACAGATGTTCAGACCATTATTCTTATCGACGCTATGGCGGGCTTTGCAGCACAAGGCAATATTTCCGACACCAATGCAAATCTTTCTGATACCGCAGACAGTACGATTATGAATCAGATGCTTGTCGGCACTCAAGTACAGTAAATATATCAATTCGGCAAAAATTAATATGCAGCGGCGTAATTGCTGCTGCACATTTTTTGCTATGAAAGAGGTCGAAAAATGGACAAAAAACACGATAGCGGGCTATCCTGCTTTCTGATTGTCATGAAGTTTCTGGGCATTCCCATTACAAAGGAGCAGGCGGAAAAGCTGGCTGTTCTGGATGAAACCCAGAAAACTGGAGAAATTGAAATCATACAGTCTGCAAAAGCACTGAAGCTGCATTCGAAAATATGCAAGCTTAATATCAGAAAGCTCAAGGACATCCGCTTCCCGATCATCGCAAAGGATAAGGAGGGCGAATTCTTCATTGTCGCAAAATCTCAGGAAGATAAATTCATGGTTCTGTTTTCGGATAAAACCCAGCCGGAAGTAAAAACCCGTGAAGAGCTTGCGGAAATCTGGGACGGCACTTCAGTCGTAATCACTAAAAAAGGCATCCTTGATTGGGAGGCCGTTTTCAGCTTCAAGTGGTTTATCCCAACCATTCTGAAATACAAGAAGGAATTCATTCAGGTGCTGATTGCAGTTTTTACTGTACAGATTCTTGGCATCTTAACGCCTGTCATGACGCAGGTGGTCGTGGATAAGGTGCTGGTTCATAAAAGCATTTCAACTTTAAATATAATAACAATTGGCATTGCTGTGGTGTATATTTATGATCTGATTATCAGCCTTGCAAAAAACTATGTGTTTACGCACACCACAAACCGAATTGATGTCATGCTTAGCTACAAGCTTTTCAGGCATCTTTTTGCACTTCCTTTGAAATATTTTGAATCACGGCGCGTAGGAGAAACGGTTGCCCGAGTAAGAGAGCTTGACAGCATCCGTAACTTTCTGACCGGAACGCCGCTTTCCTCCATGATTGATTTTGTATTTATAATAGTATACATAGTCGTGTTGTTTCTTTACAGCTCAAGGCATTGATGTGATTTTGGGTATTATAGGGGGTGAAGTAAATCACAACGAATAAGTGTATAGATGTGCATAATTTACTTAGTATGATAATAAAAGGTTTTAATTAAAGAATGAAGTTAAAACAACTTGTACATTGATAAAATGTTAAATATGGATAATTAATTTACTGTTAGTACCATTTATAGTATAATTAAATTGTATATTATGCTTTTTTATCATATTAAAGAATTCAAGGGACATAACGGAGGTGAACAATGATATGAATACAAGCTTTAATGCACACTTTCACCTTTGTGTTATCTGTTTATAGCAGCTGAACATTGCAGTAGTTTGAATCTGAGTAGTTAGCTCAGAAAATAAATTATAGGAGAATGAAAAATGGCGTTTGTTTATGAAAGGTCCCAGAAAGCGATATTGAATTTTTAAGGTCATTAGGAATAAGAAATTGGGTAGGTGATAAACCGAAAGTAATTATTCCAGGTCAGAGTAGATGGTGTATAGATAAGGATAAAGATGCAATCTTGATTGCATTGGGCGGAGGACGTGACGCGGATCCATATTTTTGGGCATTCTGGTGGAATGGTTCTGAAATTCGTATAGAGACAGCATCAGAACTCACGAAAACTGAAGATGGTAAAACAGTTAGAAAAATCATAAAGATTGCCGCACCACCAAAAGCTTATATTTATAAAGATGAAATGCTAATGCTCATTTCAGGAGCATTTTTAACATTGACTGAAAATAGTAAAGGTATGATTATAACGGAGATTAATTGCATCCCTCAATTGAAGGAAGGAGAAATATAAAGTGGTAAATATGAATTGCTTGATGGACTATGTTAATAGCTGGAGAATCAATAATGGCATTACATATAGCGGCGAATTAACATCAAATGATCTTGTGAAATTTGCTGAGGGATTGCAAAACGAGATAGCAAATACTATTTCATTTTCAGCACCAAATGGTGAATCTACTTTGGTGCTTTATTCAGGTCTATCTCATGAAGATGTTAATATTTTTCGCAAAAATAATAATGGATTTTATTATATAAGCAATACAGAAGCAAATGTTTTATGTGATGATGATTTTACACAAACTGTTAATGAAGCTATATCTGATATACATATTACTGATTATGATTTGTACTCTGAATCTACTAAAAATTTTTTAAGTGGCAAAGATGCTTTAAATAGTCGTATTGATCAATATGCTATTAAGTGTAATAATGAAATTCTTGCTTTAGATGACTTTATATCCAAGACGCTCACTCAAAAAGCCATTGAGAACGGAAACAATATCGTTTATGTTGCAGGAAACAACATCAAACCTAACAGTGTGGGCGTTTTAACAGAAATACCGGGATTTTTAAGCGAATCGTGGATTGGAAAAACCCCTGAAGAAGCTCTGAAAAGCAAAATAACGATTGTGGACGATGTCAATAAGCTTGTCAATGCTGAAGTCAGCACTTTAAGTGACATTACCTTGCGAAATACGGAGTTTTTTCTGGATGCCGAGGGGAAAATATCCGGAATAAAGCTGATTGGAAATAATATTCCTGAAATATCTTTAGGAACAACCGATGCTGGTTTGTCAATCATTACATACGGAAAAGAAGTCGGCATGCTGAGCGATGCAGAGTTATATTCAAAATATTCATTCTTAAATGAAAATGCATCAAGTGAAGCCTTAGAGACGCTCAGAATCGAAGAATATCGTGTGAAAACCACTGGTACTGATAATTTGAAAAAATCAGTTTTGCATTTCGATGAAAGCGGAAAACTGATTTAGGTTGACCTTGAGGATGCGGCAAAGGGTACAAAATCTGCTTTCTCCACATCGCTTGATGATGCAATGAAGTTCTCGTCTGATGCGGATATGCTCAGTAAATATCCTGATTATAACTCGTTGACGGCGGTTGAAAAGCTCCAAATTCAACAGATTGACCATGACTGGTGTCAGATTAAGCCCAAAACATTACTGACACCCTGCTTGTTAACACAAATTCATAATGCTGTCTGATAGGCTTAATTGGAACATTTGAATTTATGCTGCCACAAGCCCTGTGTCGCCATGAAATGGGAAAGTTAAGTAGAAAAATCAATGATATAATAGCAAAAAAATATGATTAGAGGCGGGAGCATGACACAAGCTTTTAAGCTGTAAGAAACGCTCCTGTAAATACAATCCTGACTTCGGTCTGCTTAAAGCAGATCGGAGTCTTTTTTATGCTTCTGATAACAGAATGGCAGTGTATGACTGCCAAATATCCGTAAGCCTTCGTTATGATTCAGAAAATTAATCATAACGGAGGTAAATATGAAAAAGGATTACATAAAAGTAAATCTGAAATTCCTGTACGAGGATTTTTCAGGCACAGAATCGGTGCTTATAGTTTCTGATCTGCCAAAAGAAAAGCTTCTGGAAGAACATCCCGAACTGCCGAGAACAGATGTCCTATTTTTTCTTCTGCAGAGTGGCAAAGCATGCTTGACATCATCACAACTTTTAACAAAAACGAGGACAAGCACAGGAAGCGCGGTGAACGAAAAGGTGACGCCAAAGGCTACCGTGACGGAGAAACAGAGCTTTTCATCAAAAATTTGAATAATGCCGCAGAAAATGAAGCTGTATCAAAGATGGACCGTTCAGCTTTAAAATCAGCAATGCAAAAGCTGAACCTTACTCAAATGAGAAGGGTTCCGCTTTATTATTTTTACGGACTGACTTATAGGAAAATTGCCGAGCTGGAGGGTGTGTCAGATAAGTCGGTGCGTGAGTCAATTCAGGGTGCTTTGAAAAAGATAAAAAAAACCTGTGAAATACCCCTCCTCAAAACACCCTTATAAGCTGAATATCCGCGCAAGCTTTTTGCATAAGGCTGAATGCGATGAAAGCATAGAGGACAATGCTACTTCCGTCCAGTCACATAACCCTATGCTAAGATCGGGAATCAAGCAATGAGGGCGGCTCCGGGAGAACCTCGGAGGGATGAGAATTCCATGAGATGAGTAGCAGCTCATCGTTTCTGACGCTCCGCCGCAGCGGGTATTGGGGATAAATACTGCGGAAAACCGTCTGGATCAGCAATGAATCAGACGAAGGCAAAACGAAATTAACAGGCAGGTATTGCCCTGCCTGTTTTACATAACTCTGAATATATTTTATAGATTATATACCATATTGAGTGCTGAAAATTAATAGATACTGTAGTATTTTATAAAAAAGAGTTGTATTATCTGATTATTTATGGTATAATTAGGAGCAATAAAAATGATTTATATCTACAAAAATGCTTTAGTTATTGATATGTTATCGTTATCACTATTTGAAGTGAGTCAATTGAGGATAATAGCAATTATGTGAAGTTCGCACAGCGACATGACATAGCAATATTAGACAACACGCCAACTGCAGGTCTTAATAAAGATTTGCAAAAAATTATTATTGACGCAATTTTCACTCAGATTATAGGGAGAAAAAATATGCTTAATGAAGTATTCAAAAACTATAAATTCAAACATCCCGAAGCTATATTTATACGTCATAACGAAAACATGACATATATGGTTAAGGATGATAATCAAAAATACCTTTTAAGAATCCATAAAACCATCGACGGTCTTGATCTTTCACATGGATGCAGAAACATTCAGCGTCAAGCTCTTATTAGCAGCGAAATTGAACTGCTAAATCAGCTGCATGCTGCCGGAGGTATAAAAACACAGCGCCCGGTAAAAAACAATTTAGGCAAATACATTACATATCTTGAAAACGGGGTGTCGGCGACTGTACTTACCTGGTTGGATGGAGAAGATTTACAAAAAACAGTTATATCCGATGAACTCGCATATAAAATCGGTGAGACAATCGGAAAATTACATAATGCCATGTCTAATATCCCGGGTAGAGACAGATATATTTATGATGAAACGTATATAGACAAGGTATCAAACGATATCAACGCAGCTTATGAATTAAAGCATATCGCTGAGCGTCATTACAAACCGATGCAGGAAGTGCTATCGTGCGTACGGCGAACAATCGTGAAGGAGAGGTGGGAATTTGTTTTTTTGCATGCCGATCTTAGCAAATCCAATCTGATTCAATCACATGGTGAAATATGCCCGATTGATTTTTCATTATCAGGGTATTCGCTTCCAGATCAGGATCTGGCCGACATAAACTGGACGTTACACAATGAGAAATTGACGCCGTCTCTTTTTACAGGATATGAAGCTGCTACAGAGCGTACGATAAACCATTTCTTTTTCCGTATGTTTACCGCGCTTTATCCCATAAGCTATATCGCGTCGCATCACAATAAAATAGATCAAGATGAAAAATTTATACAAACACTGGATCGATGGTGCCATACGGTTTTAAACCCGTTTATTATATCGCAGCAATAAGCCTAAGTTGCAAATTGGCAGTTCGAGACACGCACAAAAATTCACGGCTTGTTTATACTATATAATAAAAACCCAACTTTAGAGCATCATAACTCATATCAGAGAAAATAAAAGGATAAGTGAGGGACAATATGGCATTGGTTTATTTGGCAGGCGGCTGTTTCTGGGGAACAGAAAAATATCTTTCCTTGATTCATGGCATACAGTCAACAGAAGTCGGATACGTAAACGGGAGCATGAAAAATCCCACCTATGAGGAAGTTTGCAATAGTTCGGGACATGCGGAAGCGGTTAAGGTTGAGTATGATGAAAAGATACTCCCTCTGTCATTCCTGTTAGATTTATTCTACGAATCCATCAATCCGGTCTCAGTAAACCGACAAGGCGGTGACTCCGGAATCCAGTACCGAACAGGCATTTACTATGTGGATGAAAAGGATAGGGAAGTGATCGACACTTCTATCAGGGAACTGCAAAAACGCTTTGATAAGCCGATTGAGATTGAAGTGAAACCGCATGAAAACTATTATCCCGCTGAAGAATACCACCAGAAATATCTTGATAAAAATCCGAACGGTTACTGTCATATCGGACGCGGGACGTTTGAAAAGGCATTGAAAGCAATTGTCAATCCAGCATTGTACAGTAAATCAGACGATACATCCCTGCGTGAACATTTGACGGACATTCAGTATGCCGTCACGCAAAAAAATGCAACTGATCCGCCTTTCCGCAATGAATTCGACCATCATTTTGAAGAAGGAATTTATGTGGATATCACTACCGGAGAGCCGTTGTTTTCATCAAAGGACAAGTTCGATTCCGGATGCGGCTGGCCAAGCTTTTCAGAGCCGATTGATCCGAATGTGATTAAAGAAAAAACAGACAACACGCATGGCATGATCAGAACAGAAGTGAGAAGCCGAACGGGAGATTCTCATTTGGGACATGTATTTGATGACGGACCGTCAGAAACAGGCGGACTGCGTTATTGCATTAATAGCGCGGCTTTGCGGTTCATTCCAAAAGATGAGATGGAATCACACGGCTACGGCTATTTGCTCCATCTGTTTCAGTAAGCGAGCTATGTTAATAATGGTATATATAAAAATTTCTATAGGCTCCATGTCGCCATGAAACAGCAAAGTTAAGTAGAAAAACTAATAATATAATAGCAAAGAGAAAAATATAGTATGGTCTCCAGTGTGTGAAAAACAAGCCGGAATCCTTTTTTATTTATGAATCTGAGCGGAGCAACTGAAAAGCTGTTCCGCTTTTTGTGCGTCAAGACCTTTTTTCTTTCTGATGAGGGCGGCTCCGGGAGAACCTCGAAGGGATGAGAATTCCATGAGATGAGTTTGCAGCTCATCGTTTCTGACGCTCCGCCGCAGCGGGTACCGGGAATAAATACTGCGGAAAACCGTCTGAGGAATCAGACGAAGGCAAAACGAATTAAACAGGCAGGCTTTGCTCTGCCTGTTTTACATAGGAGGTAAAAATGGTCAGGGAAATTAAAAGAGGGGATATCGATTACGCAGACTTAGGCATCGGAGTCGGGTCAGAGCAGAACGGAATCAGACCTGTCCTCGTAGTTTCTAACGATGTTGGAAATAGGTTCAGCCAAACCGCCGTGGTTATACCGATTACCGCAAGAAAAGGAAAACCGCCGATGCCAACGCATATCAGGATTGACGCACCGGAAATTCTGTACAGGGAATCTGTCATCCTCGCTGAACAGATTCGCACCATCGACAGAAAACGGCTCGGCAGATATCTCGGTACTTTGGATAACAGTTTGATGAATGAGGCAGATCGTGCAATCAAAATAAGCTTGGGGGTGGAATGAAATGAAAAAATACGGACAGGCAGAATACGCATATTGCTTCCATCATAGAAAAGAGGGCAGGGGTGCTTACAGAATTTGATGAAGTGCTTTTTGAAAGCTTGATTGAGAAAATAACG
This sequence comes from Oscillospiraceae bacterium, assembly GCA_047602575.1. Taxonomy (GTDB): domain Bacteria; phylum Bacillota; class Clostridia; order Oscillospirales; family Ruminococcaceae; genus UBA1366. Next base: position 159,218 of record JASGGY010000003.1, on the reverse strand, counting down.
GTCATCAGCAGAAATGAGTTTGAATTTGCGATGTACGGAGGGTTGAAGCTGACGGAGAAAATATTTTAAAATCATTTGACACTCACGCATAATTATGCTATAATAATGACATAATAAATCGAAAGGGTGATGAGTATGCCTCAGATCAGACCGATAACAGATTTAAGAAACACAACGGAAATCTCCGAGCTGTGCCACAGTTTGCAGGAACCGGTTTTCATCACGAAAAACGGTTACGGCGATATGGTGGTTATGAGCAACGAAACTTACGAAAGAGAAATGGCTGCGTCTGTAATTTTTAGAAAGCTGCTGATTGCACAGCGGCAGATTGACAATGGTGAAGGTGTGGACGGCGAAAGCGTGCTTACCGGGTTGAGGGAAAAATACGGATATGTATAAGCTGATTTTTGCACCTGAATTCGTCCGGGATTTAGACAGTACATTTGAATATATTTCCTGCACATTGACTGTGCCGGGAGCGGCAAAGAAACTGATGAGGGAAATCGATGATGCGATTATGAACCTCAGAGAAATGCCGTATATGTACCCAGTCTGCGAAGAACCGCTAGATGTGATGGAGTACCGCAAGCTTGTCTTGAAAAACTACATTATCATCTATTCTGTAGATGAAAAGAAGAAAAATGTAAATCTGCCCAGAAGTTTTTACGGCAGACGGGATTATTTAAATTTTTTCAGTTAGTTGTTATTTTTGTGCTTTGTGATGGATTCACAAGGCACATTTTTATTGCATAAAATGAAATTTTTTCTGCTAAAATGTATTGATATTCTGATAGGATTATAGTATAATAATCGTAGAATACTTATGGGGGGGATTACTGTGATTATTAAGCCATCAACTGTACTCAGAAATGATTACGTGACCATATCCAATCTTGCACACGAAAAGCAGGAGCCGATTTATATTACCAAAAATGGGGAGGGAGATCTTGTGGTGATGAGTATTGAGGCGTTTGAAAAACGAGAGGAATTAATCAGGCTGAAAGCAAAGCTCGACGCGGCAGAGCAGGGCAGGTTGTCCGGAGAACCCGCTTTTTCCATAAGCGAGGCAAGAAAAAAACTTGCGGAGAAATATAGAAATGCAGAAGTATAAGGCAGAGCTTCTTTCGGCGGCATGGCGTGAACTGGATCAGATTGCGGACATTCATATGGAACTCGTCAGTGCAAAATCGGCTGAAAACATAACGGACAAAATTCTGAATGCCATCGAACTGCTTGAGGAACACCCTCTTATGGGAAAGAAAATGGAGGCTCCTGTTCTTGCCGGGGAGAATTACAGAAATCTTGTCTGTGGAAAGCACCTTATTTTTTATAAGGTAGTCGGACAGACGGTATATGTTTACCATATTGCTGACGGCAGAACCGATTACCCGAAGCTGTTTGAAGATATGGAATGACTTATGTGCTTTGTGATAGATTCACAAGGCACATTTTTATTGCCTTTGGTGATGGATTTCCCAAAGAAATTGTGGTAAGGAGACAGATGAGCTACATACATTACATCCACTTGTATTAAATGAGCGGTGGTTGTTTGGCTCGGAGTTTGACTCACCAATGTTTGTTTCTAATAGAACTCTGGACACTGTTGTTAAACAACTTTTTAAAGATAATGAATATGACTTAGATGTTATTTCAAACCCAAGAAAACGCCCTGATATTGTATGCTTGAAAGATAAAACTGTCAAAGCAATATGTACAGAGCGAGTGGAGAGCGATGAATCTGAAATTATGAAGCCGGACCAAGTTTTGATTGTTGAGCTAAAGCGTGGTGGATATGAAATAACTTCAGATGAAGTTTCTCAAGCGGAAAACTATGTCAGACAGCTTAGGAAATCAGCTGTTTTACATAGTTCTGCTACTATTAGGGCTTTTGTGGTTGGTGCCCAAATCGGTGATGTGGATGAGAAAAAAGAAACTACCAGTGGACGTATTGATGTCGTAACATATGGTCATCTTATTCAAACAGCAAAAGGTAAATTATTCAGACTGCAAGAACAATTAAATGAGCATTATAGTGCAATGTTTTGTATTTATCATGTCAGCCCCGCGTTTGAAAGCGATCCGGATAAGCTTGTAACGGAGGTCTGCTATCCGGTAAGGAAGAAATAGGATACCCCCGTAAAATGAAACGGTGTGCAGGCAAACGGTACACCGTTTTTGTTATTGCGAGGGTTCTTTTATTTAACCAGAATGGAAAGAAGAACCTATGACAATTGTGGCATGTTTAATAAATATTTTTCTGGCACTATTGCAGCTTTGGTATAAAGATGCTATGATTAATGGTGTAAGAATGGTTCGCCCGTGCATGCTGCGTATTGAGTGCATGGGCATTAGCGTGAAAGAAGAAATAAATCAGCACAGGAGAGGGGGTGAGCCCATGCAATGCGCTTTCATAGCGATTTGAGCATGGAGTGCATGGGCGATCATATGGGAAAAGAATATATTCTCGCCGTTGACCAGAGCACTTCGGGAACGAAAACGATGGTCGTTGACAGCAAAGGCGAGATTCTCGCAAAAAGCGCGAAAGGTCACGCGCAGTATTATCCCGAGTCGGGCTGGGTCGAGCATGATCCGATGGAAATCTATGAAAATGTCAAACTGCTTTTAAAAGATGTTGTGAGCAAGTGTAGCGTATCTCCCGTCGATCTGGATGTGCTTGCGGTGACGAATCAGCGGGAAACCGTCGTCATATGGGATAAAACCACGGGCGTTCCGGTTTATAATGCCATTGTTTGGTTATGCAGAAGAACGGCAGATTTCTGCGGCGAGCTGAAAAACAAAGGCTTTGAAAGCATGATAAAAGAAAAAACCGGGCTGATCATAGACCCGTATTTTTCGGCTTCAAAAATAAGGTGGATTCTTGACCATGTACCGGGCGCGCGCGAAAAAGCCGCAAGAGGGGAGCTGCTGTTCGGGAATATCGACAGCTGGCTGATCTGGAAGCTTACCGGCGGCAAAAGCCATACCACGGATTTCAGCAACGCAAGCAGAACCATGCTGTTCAATATCAAAACGCTGCAGTGGGATAAAGAACTGCTGGAGCTGTTCGGAATTCCGGTGTCGATGTTACCGCAGGTCAGGTGTTCCGACGAGATATTCGGTCAAACAAAGGCAGGGGAACTGTTTGATGAAAGCCTGCCCATCGCGGGTGTCATCGGCGATTCGCAGGGCGCGCTGTTTGGGCAGCAGTGCTTTGAGGTCGGCATGGCAAAGGCAACCTACGGCACAGGCTCGTTCATTCTGATGAACACCGGCAAGCACTGTATGGACTCCCGCAACGGACTGGTAACAACCATCGCATGGGGCGTTCAGGGCGAAGTTTCCTACGCGTTTGAAGGGATTGTTCATTGTACGGGTGATACGCTGAAATGGCTGAAAGAAAACCTTGGGATGTTCCGGGATTTTTCCGAGATGGAAGAAATGATGAATGCCGTCAGCGACAACGGGAACGTCTATGTGGTTCCGGCTTTTTCGGGGCTGGGGATACCGTATTGGGACGCTTATGCACGAGCCGCCATCGTCGGTATGTCGCGCGGGAGCAACAAAAATCATATTGTGCGGGCGGCGGTTGAAAGCATCGCCTATCAAGTCAAGGACGCAGTCGAGGTTGTTCAGACAGAAAGCGCAATCAAATTGAAAGAACTCCGTGCGGACGGCGGTCCGACTACAAACAGGTTTCTGATGCAGTTTCAAGCCGATCTGCTCGACGTCAAAATCGCAAAATCAGAAGTCGCGGAGTTGTCCGCCATGGGCGCGTGTTACCTTGCCGGACTTGCGGTGGGCATCTGGAAGTCTGTCGATGAAATCAAACAGTTCAGAAAAGCGGCGGCGGTTTATACGCCAAATATGGACGCGCAACGCAGAGAAAAATACTATGCCGGCTGGAAAGACGCAGTCAGTCGCGTGCTGACAAAATAAATCCCGGGGCTTGCGCCGGACTGCTCGGATGCTGTCAGTATGGGCTCTGAAATCGGGGAAAGCAAATAGAAAAAGGAGAAATCGTCATGCCGATCGTGGGTATCATTTTTGCAGCGGTCATGCTCATATCCGTGCTGGGGGGCGCAAACTTTTATGTCGGGCGGAAAATCTATCAGTGGCTTAGCATTTTCTTGCCGCATATGAACGCAAAGCTATACATCGCGGTATACATCGCTCTTGTGATCATCATGATTCTTGGGTTTGTACGGACTGCTTTGCCTGTTCCGGTGGTTGTGAAAACAATACTCAACTGGGTCAATATGTACTGGGCGGGTATTTTTGCTTTTTTACTGATGCTGTTTCTGGTGTCGGACTTCGCGTTTTTGCTCGGAACGATTGTAAAAATAATCCCGCAGCCTCTGCCGTCAACGATCCATTCGTTGCAGGTCTGCTTGTGTTTGTGCTGACCGCCGGAATTGTCGGTTACGGTGTCTATAACGCAAGACAAATCAAACTGGTAACCTATGATGTTCAACTCAACGGGCATCGCTTGCCGAATGAAATGACAATCGTCCTGCTTAGCGATTTGCATCTGGGCGCGACAGACAACGAACAAAATCTTGCTGAAATCGTACGGCGTATCAACGAATTGAAGCCCGATCTCGTGTGCATGGCGGGCGATGTGTTCAATGATAATTTCAATGCCATACAAAACCCCGCGGAAGCTTGCAATCTGCTGAAAAGCATCCGCGCAACCTATGGCGTATATGCCAGCATGGGGAATCATGACAGCGGACACACCTTTCATGATATGGAGTGTTTTCTCGAGGAGAGCAACATCAAGCTTTTGAATGACGCGTATGTGACGATTGATGACCGGCTTGTCCTGATGGGGCGGTTAGACCCGTCGCCGATCGGCGGCTTCGGTGCGCTGCAGCGGAAAGACACCAAAGATCTGTTGGCTGCGCTCGATACGGATCTGCCCGTTGTCGTCATGGATCATAATCCCGCGGTCATCAATCAATACGGCGGCGAGGTTGACTTGATTCTCTCTGGTCATACGCACGGCGGGCATATTGTTCCCGGAAATTTTATCACAAAAGCGATGTTTACGGTAAGCTATGGGTATTACCAAAAAGACATCGACAGCCCGCAGGTAATCGTTTCGTCCGGTGCGGGAACTTGGGGAACGCCGCTGCGGGTCGGCTCAAACAATGAGATTGTGCGTATCAGATTGCAGTAGACAGGGAAGAAACGACGAAAGCCCCTGTTACAACCGCAGGTGTGCAGGAGCAAGGCGCGGACAGCAGAGGCGCTGATGGCGCTGTAATGAGTGGTGACACAAAATTTTTATTGAAGAAACCCTTTTGGATTGGTATTAACAATCCAAAAGGGTTTGATTTCAAATCACGAAATACGCATACAGAAAGTTTATCATTGCACGAAAACTTGGATTTTATTCTGTTACAAGCGCATAAGCGGAAATTCTGCGGATTCTTAAGGTAATCATCATGGACAACAGATAGGAAAATACAATCGTTGCGATGCCGAAAGCGACAATCCAGTATGGATTTACAATGAATCCGGCTCTCATAACGCCCATACCCTTCATGGTTGCTGACATCAGCGGGTTTGTATAACATGCACCCAAAAGACTGCCAATGACGGAACCAATGATGATTGGAACGGTAAAGCTGATTGAAAGCTGATTCATCAGCTGAACCGTCGTAAACCCAATCGCTTTTTGAATGCCAAGCTCACGTTTTTTTCGAATCACGGATGAGCTGATCACAAAATACAGAACCAACGCAACCACAAAAAGCGTGATGATCAGCATCGCTAATCCCATTGCAGCAACGATGTTTTGATAGGATGCCATACCGTCAGCCATTTCTTTATCAAAATTTGTTACCCCAAGCAACAGGTCTTTATCAAAGGTTTTCTTAAGTGTTTCGGTAAACGCTCCGGCATCCGTGCCTTTGTCCAGATAAATATATAACGACTGGTGTTTATAATCCGGATTCAGCCGTATATAGTCATCAGAAAGGATCGAAACATTTAATCCGCCCATGGATGAACCATTCGATAATCCGACTACCTTAAAATCTTCTTGCTTGTCACCGACGCTTACACGGACGGTATCATTTATCTTTTTATCCAGTCTTTCAGCCAAAACACCCGCGAGCGTAATCTCGTTCTTCGATTTCGGATAGCGTCCCTCATACACAAGAATGGTTTCCCGCCTTGAATAATCATCCATCACAAATGCGGCGACATCACCGCCCTCGACCTTTACCTTCACTTCATCCAGGTATTGAACTTTTCGGACAGAATCCATATTCTCAATTGTTTTCACAGCTTCCGTCTGATCCTTTTCCGGATTCAGCACAGCAATCGCATTGCAGATTTCAAAGCCAGGAACTTCTGCAAAAGCTGTCGTATCAATGGTTGTATTATAAAACATAATCACACCGAATGCGCCGGAAAAAGTTACCGCAACAAGAATCATCATAATCATGATATTTTGCTTCATGCTCTGCAAAACAGATTTGAAAGCCAGTATCGACGGAAGTCTTCCCATTGAATTTTCTAACTGCAAATGATTCTTTTTGTATTTACGGACGGTGGTTTCTCCCCGTAACGCACTGATTGGATTGAGCTTGCTGATGCGGTTTGCGGCAAGCCATGCAACAAATACGACGATTAACATCAGGATAAAAAATGCGATGGAACTCACTGCGCCATCAAAACCCTGCACCCACTTCAGTCCGGATTGCTGTTCAAATACGGAGGAGATTGTCGGTAAAGCCGGATAAGAGAGCGCAATGCCGGCAAGACTGCCGACGCCTGCAATCAACAGGAATTGCATCAGAACCGAGGCAATGATCTGACGGCTGGTATAACCGATTGATTTTAACGAGCCGATTTTCATGACATCATCTTCGATGCTGTTTACGATCCTGAACCGAACAACCAGCAGGCACACAACAACAATGATCATTGAAAATACAACCATCATCATGGCAACCATGCTTGCCATCATACAGCGGGACATCTCTATCAACTCAATGTCAATGACCACCAGCATGGAAGACGGATCTCCGGCGATCAACGAAGAGGAGTTTAATTTCAGAATATTTCTGATGCCGCTTTCTACTACTGAAGTATTTTTCATATCGTCTAAATTCGCAAAAACGATATGCGCACGATATACGGGATCATTCAGAATGCTTTCAACCTGTTGATAAGTTGCCGGCGGCAGGTAAAATCCCATCGCTCCTGTATCCGTAGAGCTGAAAAAGATGTCTTCCGTATAACCCTTTACCGTAAATGTTAGCGTTTTATCCGCCTGTGTCTGCGCATCGGTGTATTTCAACTCAATCTGATCATTGAGCTGATAACCGCTGACCGCTTTAAAAATATCCGGTACATAGACAGACATTTCTTCCGCCGGTAAATGCTCACCGACGAATTTCCATTTGCTTATCTCTCGTGGTTCATCCATTTTATTAAATAAAACCGTAAAAGATTTATCTTCCCCTTTGGATCGGATTTTTGAGTTAAGGCACAATGCATCTTGCTTTTCCGTTTTTGTAATATGTTCGTTTTCATCGAGATAGGTTTTTACTTCATTCGTATAGAGCTTATCGGGAATCAGATAATAAACATCTGACGGAGAAAGTTCTTTCTTAAGCGAATCAAAAAAACCGCCATAATTGACAACAACCAAAAGCCCTGCATTCAGTAGAAATGATGCAATGATAAACATAACCACCAGTGTCACGGAAGCTGACTTTGTTTTTCGTATGTTTGCAAAGGCGTGCATCCACAGCTTCTTCACGTTACCACCCCATTTCAGAAAGGAACAGCTGAAGCTTCTGATGGCGCTGCGTATCACCGCTTACGTATGCGCCTAAATTGCATTCACCGCTGATGATGCCGTCTTTTATGTAAAGAATGCGATTGCCCCTCCTCGCTGAACGAAGGTCATGTGTTACCATGATGATACTTTGTCCGTTGTTGTTTACATCCGTTAAAACATCCAATACAGCCGTTCCGGAGGATGAATTCAAAGCGCCTGTCGGTTCATCTGCAAAAACGACCTTCGGCTTGTTAATCAATGCTCTGACGATTGCCGCACGCTGATTTTCTCCGCCGGAAAGCTGATTCGGAAATTTCCGCCAAATGGTTTCCGTCAATCCGACCTTTGTCAGCAGTTCCTTTGCGTAGGAAACGATGGGCTTCTTGTCTTTTTGGATTAACAAACCACTCGCCAGAATATTATCCAGAATACTCATGTTATCCAGTAAAAACATCTGCTGAAACACAAACCCGCAGTTTTGTCTGCGGAACACCGCTAACTTATCATTGTTCAGTCCCGCAATCTCTGCATGAAAAAACTGAATCGTTCCGCTTGTCGGTCTGTCCATGCCGGATAAAGCATAGAGCAGCGTGGATTTTCCGGCACCGGATGAACCCATGATAACGGTAAAATCTTTTTCGTAAATCTCAATATCCAAATCCTTTAAAACCTGTTGTTCCTGTGTTCCGCTGCAGAAGCTTTTGCATAATTTGTCTGTTTTTAAGATGACATTGCCCATGTTCATTCACTCCTATTATAATATATTCTGTCATGCGATAAGTCTTGAAATCCCTATTACAAGTTTGCTGCATTCCTAAATATATATGATACTGATTCCCGCAAATCTTATTTTACCTTTTAAAATCAAGGCTTTTTCGACCGAACCGGAATTTCGGATACCCTTTTCCTCAATTCCTCCGAGCATACAATCGGCTTCGCTTTTCACAATCCAATTTTTTGGCACATACAGCTCGACGCCTGCAAATTGTGCAACCACATCAATCACTGCCTCATTGCCGTCAATATCGGAATTATCAAAGAATATTTTTGTTCCGCCAAATTTACAGTCGATATGAACCTTTTTAAGATTTTTGGAATTGATGTATTTGCTGCAGCCGCCAAACTTCAGGTAAACATTCACTTCGCTGTCATCTGAAGATTCGCTTTGCCAATTCTGTTCGTGATGGCCATGGAAACAATTTTCGAATTCAGATTTATGTTTATTAGGAAACATGAACGATAATCCAATACTTAAAAACAATGCCACGCCAAGAATCGGCCATGGTGTCAGATTTTCAATACCGAGTGGTTCTGCGAATATAATTCCGATAAATGCAAGAGGGAACAATACTCCGGCGAAAAACAGATGCTTTATGCTTTTGAAGATCACCGGCAGTAAGAACAATGAAATGATCAACTTGAAAATACTTACTCCAATCAGCACATCAAACTGGTTCAAAATAATTAATGTCGCTGACAAAATGAAAAATAACCCCCAAAATACATTTTTATGCTTCATAATAATTTCTCCTTTCATGTAATTTCTGTTTTAAAATCTTATAATAGTTTCTTGACACATAGACCTGCTTATGTGTCCGGTTAAATTGTACGACGCTGGCAGAAGTGATATTTTTCTCAATGGAATAAATATGATTTACATTTAAAATGGTCGATTTTGAAACCCTCACAAAGTGATTCGGGAGAATTTCTTCTAATTCATATAGCTTATTTTTTATCTGATATACATCATCGGGTGTATGCGCGTCAATCCCTTTTTCGGATGTTTCGAAAAATAGAACAGAATTCATTGGCAAAAAGTATTCAGTAAGATTTTTATAGAAAATCAAGTTCGTTTGGGATGAATGTTCAAGAATCGAATTTTGTATCTTCTGAATATCGTTCGTAAGCTCCCGGCAACGGATGATTACTTCATCCTCCTCAACTCCTTCATCAATTTCAATTCGTATTTTCAATCACTTCACCTCCAACAAATTTATTATAAATCATTATTTCTTATTTGTAAATACAAAAGCAGTAACAGGTCATTCATTTGAGCTGAGAGGTTATTTCCAAGCCTTAAAACGGGAATGAAAGCCAATTAGCGTGCTGCTGTATGTGAAGATATCAAGCACAAAATGGATTAACACAGCACAGGATGTTTGAGCGGGCGGCACCAGCCATTTGTTCTGATTCCTGATTTTCAGCCTGACAACACCGCGGTATATGCAGCATATTGTAAAAAAAGCAAAAGAGCAGCCTGATTACAATGCATCGGACTGCTCGTGTTTTTATTTGATTATACTTATGATCTGATCCAAATAACCGGCAGGACTGTTCTAGTCCCATTCAATCTCATCGCCCTCATCTCGGATTATGCGGAAAAGTTCGTCCGGATTTTCGATCAGCGATGTAATAATTGACGCAAATTTTTCTGCTTTCGCTTCATTTTCGGGAGTGTAATCATAATAAGCGGCATATAATCCTGCCTCGGGATCAGAATCCATTCCGTCAAGCACGTCCGGGGCATTTTTCGCGAGATAGTAATTGAAAAATGCTTCCCAGTTATATCCGTTCATATACGCATCTTCATTGATCTCACCCATTTTTTCGCCAATCGAAAAAGGTTTGTCATTTTCGATGTAAAAACATACCTGAATCTGCTCCTCGACCCTGTCAACGATTACATATCCTTCCATCTGGTAGTCCTCCCAATCAATCATATTGTAAGTTAAATCATACCATAAAATCTATGTAATTGCAACTATATTTTGATAATTATTTTCAACAGTGATATTCTCGAACCGTTCTAATCACTGGTTGAAAGATGAAATCTTACACTTTGAGAATGCGGTATACAATGTTCGTCAATATATAACAGCTGCATTGTGTGCTTTCTAAACGTCATCAGGCGATGCAATTCAACAATTAATGACTCTTAGAATCAAAAGGATAAACATCACGGCGACTGAGATCAACTGCAGGTAATCGGTATTCATGTTTTTAAACCTTGTCACGCGATTGCCGATGATTTCGCCGAGATAAAGAAATGCAAGCTGAAATACGCCAACAAAAACGGGTGCTAAAATGTTTACAGAACCAATCAGTGAATAGCCGATGCCGACACTGATTGAATCGATTGAAAGCGCTAACCCTAAAAAAACGGCTTCAATGGGACTGATCGAGTGGGAGTGATCCATATCGCTTAACAATGGATTTCTGATAATCTGGAATGTCAGACCCAGTGATTTCATAGAAAAATGCAGGATTGTTTTGGGTTCTTCATGCTTATTCTTGTTCAGCAGTACTTGCAGCAGCATCCAGGTACAGATCAGCAGCATTAAAATGATGCCGATGATTTTTGTAGCATGCGGACTAAAAAATGTTGATGCTTTTTCTCCTAAAAAAACAGCACTGCCGAAAAGCAGCATGGAGATCAATGCGATAACCAGCTTAGAAGGCAAAGGGATTCGGGTTGCCTTCAATGCGTGTGCCGCTGAAACGGCAAGTGAGTCTAAACTTAATGACAGTGATAATAATATTAAGAACAGCATAAGTGAATCCTTTCAAAAAGTCTTAACTTATCATATGCGGAACCCTGTGGTAGGTGTCTGGAGATTTGTATACGAAATGATCGGAATGCTCCTCTTGCCGGAGTAAAATGGCAAATCACGACGATCGGTGTTTAATGATACGAATCAAGTCTGTGATGGAATGCAAAAGGAATGGCTTTGCATCAGCACAGACGCAAATAAAAAAAAGCAATCTGAAAGCGATTGCAATCGGCGCGGCTTATCAGGGATAGGGCGAACTGAACAATAGGAAACGGACGCTACCTTGAGGTGTAGCGTCCGTTTTTGTTATTTCTCGTAAATGGATTTGTAGCCGTCATCCTTGTAATCGTCTGGGATAATCTGATGTGCGTAGGCATCTTCAAAAGCTTATACGGAAAATTTGCAGCTCGATCACTTATGATCGGACTGCTCATACTGTTGCGATATTGAAAGATCAGCAGCTTTTCTTTTTCGTTTTTTACTGATTGAAAAATATGTGATCTCGTATATTGTAAAGAAAATAAAGAGGGGAGTATCTATATAATTTGCAAATGTATCATGTTTCCAGGCTTCTAATCCGTAATAGGTTGTAATTTTTTCATGCATTAAAAAAGTATATTCTGAATAGCCGTTTACATATCTGTCAATATAATACATCGCGATATGGCAGCTTGCGGCAAAGAATGCAAATAAAAATGTTCTTGCAATACTCCGCCCCTGACTTACATGGTCTTTCTTACGTAAAATTACGATGTATAAAAGTTGATATATTACCGCTGCAAAAAAACCATATAAACATAAGTCAGCCCAAGTACATGCAGTGATATGAGGAGATGCAATTAATAAAAAAAAGTATGAAATAAAGGAGAGCATAAAAAATATACTTCTGATTTTCATCAGTATTGCTCCTTCCACAATTGAACTTGTAGCTTCAGTATATCGGATTTCTGTTGCCCTGTCAAGAGAATGCAGAAATCATGTGTTGCGTACAATCAAAGAAGCAAAGTGCAATAAAAAGGTCACTGGAGAGATACGACTCCACAGTGACCAGGATTATCAGTACACCTCACAAAATAAGATGCCAGTATATCACTTAAAACTTATTATCTTGCCATAGGAGTGCTTTTTGTGCTGTTTATTCTGTGGCGAATCATCATGCTTTGCGTGATACAACTTTCTTCGGTTTGCAATTTTTTATGTTTCATCTACGATTTCACTCTGCGCGTCGTTAAACCGCTCAAGGAACGAATGCGCCTTGCCGTGCAGCTTATAGCCGACCAGCGTGTCAACCTGCACCTTGTGGATGCTGTTGAAGAGGTTGGTTTCCACGGCGGGATTGTCGCGCTTGATGCGCTTGATGAGCTGCTTGATTTCCTGCCGCTTCGAGCCGCCGCCCCCGTTGTCGCACATGGTGCAGCTTTCGGTGAACCGGCATGCGCACTGGATGAACTCCAGCTCGTTGTAATTCCGCCACGCGATGATGTCGTCCTCGAGAATGCAGTACAGCGGGCGGATCAGCTCCATTCCGTCAAAGTTCGTGCTTTTGAGCCGCGGCAGCATGCCCTGCACCTGCGCGCCGTACATCATGCCCATGAGGGTGGTTTCGATGACGTCGCTCATGTGATGCCCGAGTGCGATTTTGTTGCAGCCAAGCTCCTTTGCTTTCGCGTAAAGATGCCCCCTGCGCATCCGCGCGCAGAGATAACAGGGCGACTTCTCCGAATTGTTGGCGATATCGAAAATATTGGTTTCAAACACCGTCACCGGCAGGTTGAGCAGCTGCGCGTTGGAGAGGATTTTCTGCAGATTCACCGCATTGTAGCCAGGATCCATCACAAGGTTTACCACCTCGAATTTCACCGGGCTGAACTTCTGCAGCTGCCCCATCAGCATCGCCATCAGCATCGAGTCCTTCCCGCCGGAAACGCACACGGCGATGCGGTCGTTTTCCGTAACCAGCGCATAGTTCTTCACCGCGCGGATAAACGGATTCCAGATGCTTTTGCGGTATGTTTTTGAAATGCTCCGCTCCACCAGTTCGCTTTTCTGCAAGTCACGCATGCGGGTACAGCTCCTTATAAATCTGATCAAATTGGATCATAAATTCCTCTAGTTCGTCCGCGCCGGTCAGATGGGATAAGCTGATCCGCCATGAGCAAAGCGCGTTCTTCCGGTCGTGACTGACGGCAAACACCGCTCTTGACGGTGTTTGCTCGGCGGAGCAGGCGCTTTTTACGGAAACGCAAACCCCGCGCTCATCAAGCTTTTTCTGGAAATCAGCGCCCTTGATGCCGGCGACGCTGAGGTTTAAGATGTGGGGAACTCCGTCGGCAGGGGAGTTGAACCGCACGTTTTTGTAGCCTGCCAGCCGCCCGCGCAGGGTGCGTGCGAGCGCTTCCACAGCAGTGGTGCGCGCGCTTTGGTTGTTCACGGCGAGCGAAAGCGCTTTCGCTGTCGACACTGCGAGCGCGACGGCGGGTGTGCCGCTGCGGTAGAGGGTGGTGCTGGCTCCGCCGTGAATCAGCGGCTCGATGATGCGGTTTTCCCGCAGGAACAGAACGCCCGCGCCGGTGATGCCGTAAAACTTATGTGCGGAGAAGCTCACGGAATCCGCACCCGCGCAGTCAAAGGCAAGCTTGCCGATCGCCTGTGTCGCGTCCACGTGCAGGCGGCAGTCGGGGTATGCCTTGATCAGCTGTGTGATTTCTTCCACCGGTTGGATGCTGCCAAGCTCGCTGTCCACCGCGCTCACCGTCACAAGCACTGTGTCCTGCCGCAGCAGCTCCGCCAGATGCGCAAGGTCGATTTTTCCATCGCTTGTGATCCGCACCAGCTCGACCTCGCAGCCCTGCTCCTGCAGCCGGCTCAGCACGCCGCTGACGGAGGAATGTTCGAGCACCGACGAGATGATGTGCTTTCCTGTGTGCCGTCCGGCGCGGATAAAGCCCTTGATCGCCGTGTTGTTCGCTTCGCTTGCGCCGGAGGTATGGATGATCTCGTTGGGCTTTGCGCCGAGCAGTGTGGCAATTTCCGCCGTCGCCGCGTCGATCGCGTGTTTTGCCGCCCGTCCGGCTACGTGGGCGGAATTCGGGTTGCCGATCCAATCCGCGCCGCAGAAGGCTTCCGTCACCAGCTTGTCCGCCGCCGTGTGCGCCGCGTAATCCAGATAAATCATTTCATTTTTCCTCAAAATAAATCACGTCATTTACAGTTAAACGCCGCAAAAATGGTGCTGCTCGTGCCGCCTTGTCGGGCAGCGCGGGCAACACCCCTGCGTCAACGCTTTGTTACACCATCATCGTCTGGAAATCGCAGCGGGATTCAAATTCTTCGGCATTGATGGGTCTGCCGAACAGATATCCCTGAATCACATCGGTGTCAAGGCTGCGGAGAACCTCGTATTGCTCCTTATACTCCACACCCTCGGCGCAGACGCGCATTTCTAAATCGTGAGAAAGATTGATGATGGTTTTGACAAAGACGACGGTGGAGGGATTTTCGGCGATGTCGTCGATGAAGGACTTGTCGATTTTGATTGTGTTCAGCGGCATTTCCTTCAGGCAGTTAAGGCTCGAATAGCCTGTTCCGAAATCATCGAGGGCGATTTTGATGCCAAGGCTGTTGATGCGCCGCAGCAGCTCGCTCATTTTTTTCATGTCATTGATGGCAAGGCTCTCGGTCACTTCCAGTACGATGTTCTCGAACGGCGCGCCGACCTCGTTGATGATCTGCGTCAGGCGCTCCATGAAATCGACCTCCACCAGCTGCCCGATGGAAAGGTTGATGTTCATCTTCAGGTTTTTGCCCATGTCGCACCATTTTTTAAGCTGCTCGGATGCCTGCCGGATGACGAAGTCACCCAGGCGGTTGATGTAGCCCAGCCCCTCCGCCATGGGGATGAATTCAGACGGGGGAATGTTGCCGAACGCGTCGGTTTTCCAGCGCAGAAGGGCTTCGCAGCCCTCCAGCTCGCGGGTAATGGTGTTGATGATGGGCTGATAATTGACGCTGAAATTCTTAAATCCACCCGCGATGTCGATGTGGATGCAGCGCTCGAGTTCAATGCGGCGCGAAACCGAATCGCCGATCTGGCGGTTATACTTGAAACAGCCGTCCCTGCCGTTTTTCTTGACCTGATAAACCGCCATGTCCGCGAATTTGAGCAGGTCATTCAGGCTCTTTCCGTCCTTCGGGAAGGATACCACGCCCATGGAAATCGTACAAAAATACTGGTTGTCGTGAATCGTCCATTCCGAGCGAAACTGCTCGAGCAGCATATCAATGAAACGGTCGATGCCGATTTTTGCGTAATGGGGGAGGATGACAAGAAACTCGTCGCCGCCGAAGCGATAAGCAATCGCTCCGTATGTACGTAGCGAGCGCAGATAGTCCGCAATCACAATCAACAGCTCGTCGCCATAATGATGCCCAAGACTGTCATTGACGTTTTTGAAATTATCGAGATCGAAATAAAGAATATGGCTGTCACTGTGTGCATTTTTGGATTGTTCAAACAATTCGGTGAAATCTTTTTCCAAGCGCCGGCGGTTCGGAAGCTCGGTCAGATGATCAAAAAAAGCCTGCTTCTCGATGACTTTTTCATATTCGATTTTGTCGGAAATATCGTTGAGCGTGGTCAGGCGCATGGGCTTGTCAACATCCCACATGATCAGAACTTCCGAGATGTCAAACCACTGTCCGGTGTTTTTGCAGTAATAATCAAACGTCACGGCACCGTTCGCGCTGGTATGATCGTCGTCGTAATTGTCGCTGTAAATGCCCACCACCGCGTCGGCGGCTTTTCCGATGGTTGCTCCGCCGAAATTGTCGTCAAATTTCTGGTTGGCGAAAATAATTTCCTTAGTCGCCGGATCGGAAACAAACACATAGGAGTCAATGTTGTCCAAAACGCTCTTGAACAGGCGGTTGCTTTGCGACAGCTTATCATTGACTTCTTTGTTATAAATCAAAACCGAAATGATCTGCGCCATGTCGCAGACCAGCGCGATGACGTCGTTATCCCATACTTTTTCGGGGTCAAGGCTCAGAACGCCGATGTAAGCGCGGTTGACCGCGTCGTTGCGCACGGCGTACATAAACATACCGGGGAAGCCGAAACGCGTGATTTCCTCCTCGCAGCCGCGGGTCGCGCCGAGCTTGTCGCGGTATACCGTTCCGAAATTTTCCATGCGCGCGATGATATTCGGATAGTTATGGGCAAATTCGGAGATGTCCGTTTCCACGGTGCAAAGCTTGGTCAGATTGCTGTTCCACTCGTATTGCACGCCGGAGTCGCCGTCGAAAATATTAATAAATGCGACATCAACCTCGGAAAAATTTGTTATTTTTTCGAGTATGATCTTACAGGAATCCTCAAAATACGCGGAGTATTGTAAAAGCTTGAGGATATCCGACGTAATCTGGCTTCTTGCCGCGATGTTACCGGAGCGATTCAAAAAATCACCACACTTCTTCCTTTAAGTCATCGGTATTGTCTTAATTGTATCATATAATCAATATAAATGCAAGCTATAACGGGAAATTAGCCATTTTCCACAAAACAGCTATGAATTATTCTACTGATAGTCATAATTTCTTTGTTTGTACATATTTTCAAGGAATAAAAACAGTAATTTCCGGTTGAATGCATATAAAAAAACCGCGGTATGCGCTTCTGCACAATCCCGCGGAGAAGGATTCGTCAGGGAAGCCGAAGCCGCCCTTTGGTGTGACCAAGCCGGTAAGCCGGGTTCTGTCGTGTGCGATAATCTATCTAGGCCGTGCGTCGCCGCGCGGCTCGAGCCATCTATCAGCGCAGATCCGTCGAGCAGACGTTGCAATCTGCGCAAACCATTGATGTTGCATCGGGTAGGGTTTACATGGCAGCGCGGTCTCCCGCGCTCCGGTGAGCTCTTACCTCGCCTTTCCATCCTTACCGGCGTAAAGCCGGCGGTATCTTTCTGCTGCACTCGCCCTAAGGTCGCCCTCGGCTGACGTTATCAGCTACCCCGCTCTGTGATGCCCGGACTTTCCTCATGATCTGAACGATCACGCTATCGCATAGCTTGCTCACTTAAATATTATAACAAATCCGTGCGGAATGTCAAGCGCCATTTACGAACAAATACGAAATTTGTATAGAAATAACAGCAAACACCGTATGAACACGGCGGTTTCGCAGCAAAAAGCCGCCCGCAAAAATGCGAACGGCTGATTTGTGAGATCTGTAAAACGGATCGGCTTTAGTTGTAATGACCTTCCGCCCAGTCGAGCATAGTCTGGATGTGATCCGCACGCAGATTGAGGAAGTCCTTGATGCACTGATAGCTTGCATAGTCGCCGGATACGGCATCCTGCGTCGTGCCGGAGCCGGGGAAGCGTGCGAAGAACTGGTCGTAAAGCGGGGAGTAGCTTGCGTTGAACTTGTCAAGCAGACTCATTGCAGTATCCTTGGCAAACGCGCCGGTGCTCAGCCCCGTCAGGCGCTCTGCGAACTGTTCACGGAAGCCGGCGTTGGTCATCAGGTAGGCGTAGCACAGCACTGCAGGGTTGTCGGTGTCCATGTCGAGCAAACCGTTTCGTTTATAGTTGTCTTCCTTGATGGTGTTGGTGTATGCATCCTGTGAGCCGCTCACGCCGCCGAATTCCATGTCATAGAACATGAAGCGCCAGCGTCCGTCGGCGTATGCGTTGCCGTTCTCAACGGCGGTCGTGCGCCACATGGACCAGTTCTTTCCGGGCCAGTCCCACTTGTTGTTGACCCAGATTTCCGCGGCGAAATAATCCATACATGACTCCACGTCCACAAGCTTTGAGAATGCCTCATAGGCTTCGTCGCTCTCAAGGCTCTTGTTTTCGCGGAAGAAGGAAAGCAGGTCGCTGAAATAATAGCTTTCGCTCTCGCCGTCGGGAATTTTACCCACGTCGAGCTTATAGCCGAGCTTCAGCGATTCCGCGTCGCCTTTATATGAAACAACCGTGTCTTTGTCCACACCGTGGGTATCGGAGAAAAAGTCGTCGGAGAAATCCTCCTGAAGCACATAAGCGCCCCAGTATTCGCCGTTGATGTACACCACGCACGGGCGGGAGGTCAGCGTGTCGCAGTTGAGATCCTTGGCTAAGGTCGTCCAGTAGGTGTCGCTGTATTTGGTGGTAAAAGCGCAGTTTCCGCCGGCGCGCAGGGTGAGGGTGTCGAATTTATCCATGACCTCGCCCGCGTCGTTGGTCAGCGTGTCGCCGAACACCGCATATTTGAAATTCTTCTCGCCGTAATCCGAACGCGCGTAGAGCCGCAGACCCTTCTGCAGATCCGAGCGGGAGTAGTTGCCCTGAATCCTTACGCCGCAGTCCTGTGAAAGCACAAGGCTTGCCGCAGACGCGTCCGCTTCAAAGAAATCGACGTGAACGGCGCGTTCCCAGTCGCTGCCCTTTTGCTTGTAGTTCGCGTCAAGGCTGCGGGAGGTTTCCGCTTCAAGATTTTCGCCGGAGTTGATGTATTCCAGCAGTGCTTTGTTATAAATATTGCCTTTGACATAGATACCTGTGTCAGGGCTGAACAGATCGTCGTAATTGACGCTGATCGAAACCACCGCGAGATCCTTGCCCCACGCGTCGGCTGCGGACTGAATGCCGCTGATGTGGGAATCCATCGCACCGATGAAATAGGTCGCTGTTTTTACCGCGGAGTAATTGCCGCTTGCGTCCGCAACGGCTGCGCGGATGACGGTGCATTTGTCCACGGCACTGTCCGCGGGCGCTTTCGAGGATGTTTCAAAGCCGTCGCGGGAAGCGTTCACCGTATCGTGCGCCGCGTCAAAGATTCCCGGGTCAACCGCGGCAACGACGTTCTTGTCGGCACTGCGGTCCTTCACTGGAATGGGTGCGGTATATTCCACGCGGGTGGTGCTGGTGACGGGGTCGCTGCCGTCGGTGGTGTAATAAATCTTGCCCGACTCCGACGCGGTGATGGTCAGGTCAAACGCATCGGCATACACGCCAGCCGCGCTGCTGAAGTCAACCGTCGCATCGGTGACGATACGGGGCGGAACGTCCGTGCCGCCGTCGTCCTCGCCGGTCGTCTGTGTCTGGGAATCCGCCGTGCTGTTGTTTCCCGACTCCGTCACGCTTTCGGCGGAATCCGAACACGCGCCGAAGAGCATGGACGTTGTCAGCAAAGCAACCAGAAGCCGCAGAATGTGTTTGCGTTTCATCATAATGCCTCCATTTCACTGGGGAGCTTGCCGCAGATAATCTGCAAATTGCCGTTTCGTACGCGGATCTCGTCGAGCATTGCTTTTTCCTGCAAGGAATTTTTAAGCCGGATGCGATAGGTCAGCTCGAACATCATGCCCATGTTGGTTGTTTTCACGCGCTCAAGCGTGTGTGTGTCGGTGAATTTCGCGAAAATTTCGTCAAAGCATTCGGTGTAATTGAGATCTTCCGGAATGGTGATGCGCAGCTGTTTCTCGTCGGTTTTCGCAAAGCGGGGAGAAAGCACACCCATCAGGCGCTCGCCTAAGAACAGGATCACGCCCACGCCGAGCGCAATCACGCCGGCGAAATAGAGCATACCCATTCCCGCCGTGATGCCGCACGCCATCGCAAAGAAAATATAACTGATGTCAATGGATTTGCCCGGAATCGAGCGGAAGCGCACAAGGTTGAACGCGCCCATGACCGCAACGCCCGCACCGATGTTTCCATTGACCATGAGGATGACGACCTGAACCAGCAGTGGCATCACCGCCAAGGTGAGCATCATCGAACGGGAGCGACGTCCGCCGCAGGCATAGACCGCCGCGATGAAGATACCGATCGCGAGTGCCGCAAGCAGGCAAATCAGTGTGCCCTCAGGGGTGTTCACACCGCCGGTGACGGTGTTTGTTTTGCCGGTTTCCGTGAGAAAATTCTTGAATAGCTCAGACATTTACACATACTCCTGTTTCTAAATAATGATACCCGCCGTGTTTCTTATAGATCTCGCCGTATTTTGAAAACGATGCCGGAAAAATCCGCACGCTTGTCAGCTCCTTTGTAAGCCAGAGCGGCAGACCGCCCACGCATTTGCACTCCATGATCACCGTGGAGTCATCGAGCAGCGCTTCGCCGTGCGTGCCGTCCAGCAGGTCAAGGTCGTCGGTGCGGCTGCGGATGTTCCGGTCGAAGGTCACGCGGAACTCTTTGTTTTCCTTGCCGAAAAAGGCGATGCGATCATAGGCGATCATGATTTTCGGATTGAGCGTATCCAGCTCGATGAAGTACTCCATCTCGCGGATAATCTGATTTTCCGGCAGGCTTTGACGCGCCCGTCACAAAGCCGTAAGCCTCGCTGTAGGGCAGGGAAACGCGCCGTTTGTAGACCACACCCTTGTATTTCTTTTTGATTTCCAGAAAAACAGGGGACTCGCGCGTCGGCACACCATAGCTGCGCAAGCGCAGTTTTTCTTTGAACACCGGCTTCTCAATCGAGCGGCGGATGACAAGGAAGTCGTCGGTGTCCAGATAGATGTTGCAGATGGTGTGTTCGCCGTATTGATCGGCGGTTATGTAATCCGCAAGCCGCGTTCGGAGCTGCTCGGCTTGCTTGGCTGTCAATATGAATTTTTTCTCCGTTCGCATGAATGTGTTGCCGTATGCCATAAAATGTCCACGCACTTCATACTCAAATCACCGTCAATGAGCATGCATGGACTCGCCACCTCTCCTCTTTGGATTGAATGATTCCTTTACGCTAACCTCCGTAAAATTCAGAGAAATACGTGTCAGCAATCTGAAAAATAGTGCCGCGGGCATTTCACCGTTATCTATACTATACAATATTCTGCTCGTTCAAGTCAACAGGAAAAAGCGAATTTACTAAAAAGTTAGAACAATCGCATCAGATTTTTCACATTCGTACCAAAGCGAAATAGTTTCACGAAAAAACGTTTACATTCCGCATGGATGTGAAATTTTGAAACCGAACGCAATGGATGGAGGCTTGAAAACTGCCGTAAAATGGTGTAGAATCATATGGCAAACCGAAAAAGTGCGGGCTTGCGTCGTACAGAAAAGTCTGTCGGGCTTCCGCCGGATGCGATGCCAAACCTGCGGGCTTCGGCAGCCGGTGGCGGAATTTCCGTCATGTAAAAATTCAGGCAAAACCACTTGCATAACGGCGGTTTATGTAGTATAATATTACTTTAGTATTGGCTGCTTGCCGGAAAACGGCGGGCGCAAGGTTCATCCCAACAGAAAAGGAAGATGAAAATGGAGCTTGAAATGGTGAAATACCTCGCGGAGCTTGGGAAGCTTTCGCTTTCCGACGAAGCGCTGGTGCGGTTTTCGGGAGATATGACCGAGATCATCGCGCTGATGGATACGATTAAGGACATTGACATCCAGTATGACGCGCGGCTTGACAACGCAAATGTGTTTCTGCCCGACCTGCGGGCGGATGTGTCTGTGCCGTCAATGGAAACAGCAAAGGTGCTGAAAAATGCGGTCAACGCGGAGAACTGCTTTGTGGTTCCCAAGGTTGTGGAATAGAAAGGACGTGGCACGATGCAGCTGACTGAGATGACAATTTCCGCGCTGAGAAAACATCTTGACGCGAAGGAGCTTTCCGCACGCGAGCTGGCGCAAGCTTATTTTGATCGAATCGACGCGCTCGACGCGGGGGTAAAAAGCTTCAT
Organism: Oscillospiraceae bacterium; assembly: GCA_047602575.1. Lineage (GTDB taxonomy): Bacteria > Bacillota > Clostridia > Oscillospirales > Ruminococcaceae > UBA1366. The sequence continues at coordinate 137,196 of JASGGY010000003.1, read as the reverse complement.
CACCGTCACCAAGGAAGAAGCGTTTGCGCAGGCGGACGCAGCACAGGTGCGCATCGACGCGGGCGAAGCTTCACGCTCACAGGCATCCCGCTCGCGGTCAAGGATAATATCTGCACTGAAAACATCCGCACGACCTGTTCGTCACGGATTTTAGAAAACTTCATCCCGCCCTATAACGCGACCGCGATGGAGCGTCTGGCGGCGGAAAACGCCGTGACCATCGGAAAGGCTTCCCTCGATGAATTCGCCATGGGCGGCTCGACCCAGACCTCGGCGTTTGCGCAAACAAAAAATCCGTTCGACCTTTCGCGCGTTCCGGGTGGCTCATCGGGCGGCAGCGCTGCGGCTGTGGCTGCAGACTTCTGTGCGGCGGCGCTCGGCTCGGATACGGGCGGCTCCATCCGCCAGCCTGCTTCCTTTTGCGGCGTAACCGGATTAAAACCGACCTACGGACGCGTTTCGCGCTACGGGCTGGTGGCGTTTGCTTCGTCGCTTGACCAGATTGGTCCGATTGCGAAATCCGCGCGCGACTGCGGCTCGATTTTAAATGCAATCTGCGGCTACGACCCCCACGACGGCACGTCTTCGCAGGAAAACGTACCCGATTTCAACGCGCTTGCCGGAACGGGCATGAAGGGCGTAAAAATCGCTGTGGTGAAGGAGTTCTTCGGCGCGGGCATCGATGATGCGGTGCGCGAAAACGTGCTTGCCGCTGCGGATTACTACAAGACGCTTGGCGCTGAGCTGGTGGAATGCGAATTTCCCGCGCTCAAATACGCGATTCCGGCATACTACCTGATTTCCTCGGCGGAAGCCTGCTCGAATCTGTCGCGTTACGACGGCATCAAGTACGGTCATCGTTCGGAAAAAGGCGAGAGCTATGAGGAGCTGATAAAAAACTCGCGCGCGGAGGGCTTCGGCGACGAGGTCAAGCGCAGAATTCTCCTCGGCAACTATGCGCTTTCGAGCGGCTATTACGACGCATATTACCGCAAGGCGCTTGCCCTGCGCCAGCTGATCCGCAAGGAATACGCGGAGATTTTCGCCAAAGCAGACGTGATTCTGACCCCCACCGCCCCCACGACCGCTTACCGCTGCGACGAAAAGGTCAGCGATCCCGTGGCGATGTATCAGGCGGATATTTGTACGGTAACGGTCAACATCGCATCCCTGCCGGCAATTTCGACGACCTGCGGCTACGACAAAAACGGCTTGCCGATCGGTATGTCACTTGTCGGAAAGCCCTTTGACGAGGCTTCCGTCATCCGCGCGGCGGATGCGTTTGAGGAAAACTTCACACGGCGCGCGCCGGCATTATAAAGGGGGTTCGGACTAATGAGCAATTACAAAACCGTCATCGGTCTGGAAATCCATTCCGAGTTGTTGACCAAATCCAAGGTATTCTGCATGTGCAGTGCGGAATTCGGCGGCGAAAAAAACACGCGGTGCTGTCCGGTCTGCACCGGTATGCCCGGCACGCTCCCCGTCATCAACCAGACGGCGGTGGAATATGCGGTAAAAGCCGGATATGCGCTGGGTTGCGACATCAACCGCTTTTCCGTGTTCGACCGGAAGAATTATTTCTACCCCGACCTGCCGAAGGCGTATCAAATTTCCCAGCTCAACTACCCGCTGTGCATCGGCGGAAATGTGACAATTACTGTAAACGGCGTTGAGAAGAACGTCCGCATCAACCGCATCCATCTTGAGGAAGATGCCGGAAAGCTCATCCACGACGATTTTAACGGTGTGTCGCTTGCCGACTATAACCGCTGCGGCATTCCGTTGATTGAAATTGTCACCGAGCCGGATATTTCGAGCGCGGAGGAAGCCAAGGCTTTTGTGGAAAAGGTATCGCTGCTGCTGCAATACGCGGGTGTGAGCGATGTAAAGATGGAGCAGGGAAGCCTGCGCTGCGACGTGAATATTTCGCTGATGAAGCCCGACGCGACCGAGCTTGGTACGCGCGCGGAAATCAAAAACTTAAACTCCATCAAATCCATCGGACGCGCGATTGAATATGAGGAGCGCCGTCAGGCACTGCTGCTTGACGCGGGCAAGCGCGTTGTGCAGGAAACCCGCCGCTACAACGACAACCGCGACGAAACCAAATCCATGCGCTCAAAGGAAAACGCGAACGACTACCGTTATTTCCCCGAGCCGGATATTCTGCAGGTGAATTTCACTGAGGAAATGCTCGATGAAATTCGCGCGAAGCTGCCGGAAATGCCCGAACAGCGACTTGCGCGTTATGTCGGCACGTTCGGCTTAACCGCGCGCGACGCGGAAATTCTGATTCAGTCAAAAATCATCTCCGACTTTTTTGAAAGCGCCGTTGCGGCTTATGACAGCCCGAAAAGCATCGCCGCGTTTATCTTGGGCGAATTCATGCGCCGCGTGAATCTGGGTGAGATTAACATCGAAGCGCTGCATTTTACGCCGGAGAATTTCGCAAAGCTTGTGGCGCTCGCCGACAGCGAGAAGATTTCCAAAAACGACGCGAAAACCGTGTTCCGCACGCTGGTGGAAACCGGTAAGGACGCGGAGGAAATCGCCAAGGAAAGCGGCGCGCTGATTGTCACCGACAACGCGAAGGTGGAAGCGGTGATTGAAGAAATCCTCGCCGCAAACCCCGTGCAGACCGCGCAGTACCGCGGCGGCGACGCAAAGATTTTTGGCTTTTTGATGGGGCAGTGCACCAAGGCGCTCGAAGGGCGCGGCGACACCGAAGGTCATCAAGGAAGTGCTAGAGGAAAAGCTTAAATAAGCGTCCGCAAAAACGGACGGACTTCAGATAGAAAGGCTTGAATAGAGCGATGAAAACGGTTAGCGGGAAAGAACTTGTTCAGGAATTTGACCTTGCGTATGCGTTGGCAAACGTAGGAGGAACGGTGGAAATCGCTGCCTGCGTCCACAAGGTGCGGCAGATGAGCGGCTTTGCGTTCGTTGTGCTGCGCACAGGGCGGTATCTTGTGCAGTCGGTTTACACCGACGGCGAATGCGCGGGCAGCCTTGAGGGCATCCGCGAGGGCTGCTTTGTGAAAATCACAGGGCTTGTCAAGGCGGAGGAGCGCGCGTTTAACGGCATCGAGCTGGCGCTGAAAAGCGTGGAGCTGATTTCAAAGCCGGCAGAGGACTATCCGCTGAAGGTTTCGCAGCGCAAGCTCGGTTGTTCGCTTGATGTGAACCTTGACAACCGCACCGTCGCGCTGCGCAACCCTTATGAGCGCGCGATTTTCAAGCTGCAGGAAGGGCTTGTGCAGGGCGTTCACCGCTTTATGCAGGCGAATAAATTCACCGAAATCCACAGCCCTAAGATTGTTGCACAGGGCGCGGAGGGTGGCGCGAATATTTTTAAAATCGACTATTTCCAGAAACCGGCGTTCCTCAACCAGTCGCCCCAGTTCTATAAGCAGGCGGCGGTGGCGTTCTTTGACCGTGTTTATGAAATCGCGCCTGTTTACCGTGCGGAAAAACACGCGACCTCCCGCCACATCAACGAATACATCGGTCTGGACTTCGAGATGGGTTACATCAACGATATGTACGACGTGATGAACATGGAAATCGCCATGCTGCGCTTTGTGATGGACTATTTAAAAGAAAATTACGCGCCGGAGCTTCGCATTCTCGACGCGAAAATTCCGGAGGTCGGCGACATCCCGTCGCTGACGTTCTTAGAAGCGATGGAGATGTTGCGCGGTAATTCCTCCGCCGGCAAGAAGTTTGACCTTGACCCCGAGGACGAGGTGAAGCTTTGCGAATACGCGAAAAAGCAGTACGGCAGCGATTTTATTTTCGTCACCCATTTCCCCAGTGCAAAGCCGCCGTTCTATGCGATGAACAGCAAGGAAGACCCGCGTGTGGCTTATAAATTCGACCTCTTATTCCGCGGGCTGGAAATCACCTCCGGCGGACAGCGCATCCACGACTATAACGAACAGATTGAAAAAATGCGCGCGCAGGGACTTGACCCCGCTGACTTCGAGAGCTATCTTGAGGCGCACAAATACGGACTTCCCCCGCACGGCGGACTTGGCATTGGGCTGGAGCGCTTGCTGATGAAGCTGCTCGAGCTGCCCAACATCCGCCAGACATCAATGTTCCCGCGCGACATCAACCGCCTGCTCCCGTAACAATCGCCAGACGGCGCCGGTTTTCCGGTGTCGTTTTTCTTTTGCAACAAGCCGGAACGCTGATTTCTGTATCAATTGATGATTTAATCGTTTTCATAAATTGATTAAATGATGATATGAATAAAATTATAATTTAGTGTTGACATTCACCATGAAAGCAGATATAATGATAATAGAGATTCGCAAAACTGAAAACAAATGAATATGATATTACAATTTATTTCCTAAATCCCTGTATATATTTCCGATGCAAGGACGGACATGATCGATGAAAGGACGGTGCGCTTTGTGATTCAGTTATGGCTGGAAATGGGAATTTTTCATTTTTGTCTGCACCTGACCGGTGTGATGTCGCTGATCGTGCTGGCAATCACACTCGTGTCCGTCGCGCTGCGGAAAAACAGCGGCGATACGCGCGCGCAAATGCGGCAGCTGAGTGTGTTCGGCAGCGCGTTGTTCGTCACGCTGGCGAGCTGGCTGACCTTGCTGCTTGAGAGCGCGGGCAAACACAGAGCTGCATCGCTTGCGGTCGGCGTGGTTGCTTCGGCTGCGGCTGCGTGGCTGATCACTGTTTTCCTGCATAAGCTCTCGGCGGCGCGCGCGGCTGGCAACGGTGCGGGTGTCGGCGGCACCGCGTCGGTCTGTTCGCGGCTCGGGCTCAATGAGGAAAACGCGGGAACGGTGAAAATCAACGTTCACGGCAGCTTTGTCATCAAAAAAGCGATTTCTGACGAAACCCTTCCGATTGAAACCGGCACGCTGGTGCAGATCACCGCGGCGCAGAACGGCGTTCTGGTCTGTCGCACGGCGGACGCGGAGGAGTTTGTCGGCGAATAAAACCGCGCAATGGTTTTTACAAGGCATACACCGGTCTGAACAGGAGCGGGTATGCTTTTTTTATGGAATATAGGTGGGATTTCTTGACGGGCGGTGCGGATTGTGGTATGATAAAGGACAGAGGTGTTTACATGAACGAGGACGTTTTCAGCGGGCTGGGTGGGCTTTACAGACGAAGCCGTCCGGATTATCCGCAGGCGCTGTTTGATTACCTGACACAGGCGTGCGGGCTGAAAAAAAGCAGCAGCACCGCCGCAGACATCGGTGCGGGCACGGGGAAGCTGACCAGCCGGCTGCTTGATATTTGTGCGAGGGTCTGGGCGATTGAGCCGAACGCGGATATGCGCGCGCAGCTTATGCCGCAAACGGGTCTGATCAGCGTGGACGGAACTGCCGAGGCAACCGGTCTTGCCGACGGCTGCGCGGATCTGGTGACTGCGGCGCAGGCGTTTCACTGGTTCGACACAGAGCGGTTTCGCGCGGAATGCAAGCGGATTTTAAAGCCGGACAGCAAGGCGGCGCTGATCTGGAACAGCCGCGACGGGGACAGCGCTCTGGTTGCCGAGAACGCTGCGATCAACCGTACATTTTGTCCGGCGTTTCACGGATTTTCCGGCGGAATGGCGGAGGAAGATGCGCGCATTCAATTGTTTTTCGGCGGTGAATTTACGGTGAAGAAATTCCCCAACGCGCTGCGTTATGATCGGGCGAGCTTTATTGCGCGGAATCTCTCCGCTTCCTATGCGCCGCGTCCGGCAGAGGATGCTTACGACAATTATATCGAAGCTGTCGGCGCGCTGTTTGACCGGTATTCGTCCGGCGAAACGGTTGTGCTGCCGAATGTGACACGGTGTTATCTGGGCGGTTTGACTTAATTGACGGATATGGAAACAAATCCGGCTGCCTTGTATTTTATACATAAAAATCACGCAGAGAGGGAGCATGACAACGAGCAATGGAATTTCCGGTAACACTGAAAAATCAGATCGAAGCGCGTCTTTCCGGTATGCCTTTGAAAAAGCTGGCAGACATGACGGCGCAGCTGAGCGGGCGCTATCGCACGGAATCCGGCGCGGGGAAGCGGATTGTAACGGACGAAACGCAGGCGGCGATCTACGCGGCGGTGCGAATGCCGGCGACTTTCGGGGCGGTGGCGGCAGCGCTTTTGTATGCGATCGAGGCGGCGGGCTCGTTTGCCCCGCACACACTCCTTGACGCGGGCGCGGGGACGGGTGCGGCAACTTGGGCGGCGGCGGAATTGCTGACGCTTTCCCGCGCGGATTGTCTGGAACGCGAGCCTGTCATGCGAAAGCTGGGAGCGGCGCTTACACAGCACCATCCGGCAATTACGGACGTGCATTGGATCGATGCCGATTTGACGGACGGCGCGCTGGCTCTGCCGCAGGCGGAGCTTGTCATTGCGTCCTACGCGCTGGGCGAGCTTGCGGAAGCCGCGCGGGAGCGTGCGGTTCTCCGCCTCTGGGAAGCCGCGTCGGGTATGCTGTTACTGGTCGAACCGGGCACGCCGGAGGGCTTCCGACAGCTCCGCGCGGCACGGGAACTGCTTCTGCGTCAGGGCGCACACATCGCCGCACCCTGCCCGCACAGCGCGTCCTGTCCGATGGGGGAGGGCGACTGGTGCCATTTCACCTGCCGCGTAGCAAGAAGCCGTCTGCACAAGCAGCTCAAGGGCGGCGATGCGCCGTTCGAGGACGAAAAATTCACCTATCTCGCGGCGACGAAATTTCCGTGTGAACCGGCGAAAGCCCGCGTTTTGCGCCACCCGCTGACGGAAAAGGGGCTTGTGAGCCTGACGCTTTGCCGCACGGTTGGGATTTCTGCCGAATCGATCCGTAAAAGCCATCCCGCTTATAAGCAGGCGCGTAAGCTTTCCTGCGGCGACGCGGCGCAATTTTAAGATCAGAACAGGGAAAAGAAATAGAACAAACAATTTTCTCATACACTGGAACAGAACCTAGCTTTTATATCATTCAAATAACCTGAAAGGACTTTCCCTATGGATTTCACCGAGCTTTTAAAGGTCTTGTTTTTCGGCATTGTGGAGGGCATCACGGAATGGCTTCCCATCAGCAGCACCGGACATATGATCATTCTGGAAAAAATTATGCCCCTCGACGTCACACCCGCGTTCATGGAAATGTTCCGCGTGGTGATCCAGCTGGGCGCAATCCTAGCGGTCGTCATGGTTTATTGGGAGCGCTTGATGCCCGTGCGCTTTGAGGGCGGCGCGCAGCTGAAGCCGGGGGCGCTGTCGATGTGGGGGAAAATTCTTGCCGCCTGCATCCCCGCGGCGCTGGTGGGCGTGCTGTTTGACGACAAAATCGACGCGCTGTTTTATAACGGCGTGACCGTTGCGCTGGCGCTGATTGTGTTCGGCGCGGCGTTCATCATGATCGAAAACCGCAACCGCGGAACGCGCCCCAAGGTCAATTCCATCGCCGCGCTGACCTACCGCGACGCGATGATCATCGGCGGGTTTCAGCTGATTGCGGCGGTTTTCCCCGGCACGTCGCGATCGGGTGCGACCATATTGGGTGCGATTCTGATCGGCGTTTCCCGCACAGCCGCCGCGGAATTCACGTTCTTCCTCGCCGTTCCCGTCATGCTCGGCGCAAGCCTTTTGAAGCTGCTCAAGTTCGGCGCGGACTTCACCGCCGCGGAATCCACGGCACTGCTCGCAGGGACAATCACGGCGTTTCTTGTATCGGTGGCTGCGATCAAATTCCTCATGGGCTATATCAAAAAGCACGATTTTAAGCCCTTTGGCTGGTATCGAATCGTGTTGGGCGCATTGGTGCTGCTGATTACTGCTGTTACATAAAGTGAATATGCATAAATGAACTTGTGATAAAATTGATATATTTGTGCAATATGCGACTAAAATATGTATTGACAACGGCGCTTTTTTGGTGTAAGATAAGAACATAACAAAATACTTGTAAATTAAGCAAAGATGCTTCTTCGGGAGTATCTTTGTTTTTTTGTATTTATTCCGGTTCGATGCGTTCTGCTGATAGAAAAATATGAAACTGATTTTCGGAGGGAGATTTATGGAGAAGCAAACGATTCTGGTTGTGGAAGACGATCGCAGCATGGGAATTTATCTCTCGTCAATCCTGTCGAAAAACAACTATGACGTCCATTATACCCGCAGTGGAAAAAAGGCGCTTTCGCTGATCCCGACGCTTCTGCCACGGCTCGTTGTGATGGGAACTGAGCTGCATGATATCGTGGAAATGGAGCTTTTGTGCCAGATCAAGAAGCATCTCGACATCCCGGTGGTGATCCTTTCCGGCAGAGCGCGCGAGGAGGATAAGGTCAAAGCACTCGATGCGGGTGCGGACGATTTTATCACAAAGCCCTTCGGCACAAACGAAATGCTCGCTCGCCTGCGCGTTGCCATGCGCCATTATCTGCATACGCGCGTCAGCGACACGAGCATCTACGCATATAAAGATATGAAAATCGATTTCTGTCGCCGCAACATCCGCCTTTCCGAAAATGAAATCCACCTCACGCAGAACGAATTCCGCATTGTGTCGCTGCTTGCGAAAAACGGCGGAACGGTTCTGACCCACGATTTCATCATCAACAAAATCTGGGGCTTCGCCGGCAGCGACGACAACAAAATCCTGCGCGTCAACATGACCAACATCCGCCGCAAAATCGAAAACAACCCCACAAACCCCGAGTACATTTTCACCGAAATCGGCGTGGGCTATCGGATGCACGAGTCGGTTGTCTGATTTCTTTCCCCTTTATAATAAAAGAAACGTCGCTGCGGAAAAACCCGCAACGGCGTTTTCGTTTTTTATCAAAGTCGGTTTAATCAAAATCTGCGCCGCCGCGGTGGGGCTTGCAGACGGCAACAAAGGGATAAGCGGGGTCGTCGAACAATTCAGCACAGCGTTTTGCGGCTTTTTTGCCGTCAAACATTCCAAAAACAGCCGAGCCGCTGCCGGTCATGAGTGCGCCCAGCGCGCCGTTTTCAAGCATGGTCTGCTTGATCAGCGTGATTTGTTCGTTTTCGCAGGCAAGCTCCAGCGCGTTGAACAGGTTCGCGGCGGTCTGTTCGAGGCTTGCCACGGCGAGGGCTGCGAACATATCGTCGAAATTCGACACCGGCGGGTTCTCAAGCGCATCATAGCTTTGATAAGCCTGCGGTGTGGAGATGCCGAAATCGGGCTTTACAATCAGGAAATAACAATCTGCCAGCTCCGGCAGGGGGGTGAGCAGGTCGCCGATCCCTTCGCACAGCGCCGTCGCCCCGCGCACACAAAATGGCACGTCCGCACCCAGCGTGATGGCAATGTCGCACAGTGCGTCCTCGTCCAACCCTGCGTCAAACAGGCAGTTCATCGCGCAGAGCGTCGCCGCAGCGTCCGTGCTTCCGCCGCCAAGCCCAGCCATGGCGGGAATACGCTTTTCGATGTGCGCGTGCATACCGATGCGCGTGATTCCGGTGTGAGAAAAAAACGCGTCAATCGCGCGCCAGACAAGGTTGGTTTCGTCGCACGGCACGGCAATTTTATCGTCCTCACTTTCGGCGGTGAGAACGATCTGCGTCGTTTCCGGGTCGGGGGTCAGGGTGATGGTGTCAAACACCGTCACCGTCTGCATAATGGTACGCAGCGTGTGATAGCCGTCGTGCCGCTTTCCGATGATGTCTAGGGTGAGATTGACCTTTGCGGGGGCATCCACGCGAAGCTGTTTGTCCAATTTGAACGCCGTTCCTTTCGTTGGTTGTAAAATTATTGTGAATTCTCGTTTTTCAGCTCATCCAGAAATTCGCCGATACGCCGCATGGCTTCTTTGAGATGCTTGATGGAATACGCATAGGAAATGCGGATGAAGCCCTCGCCGCAGTCGCCGAACGCGTTGCCCGGAACAACCGCGACTTTTTTGCTGTAAACAAGCCGTTCGCAGAAGTCCGTGCTGGAAAGTCCCGTGGATTGGATGGACGGGAACACATAGAACGCGCCCTCCGGTTCAAAGCAAGGCAGCCCAAGCTTATTGAGCGCATCCACCATATAGCGCCGGCGGATGTTGTATTCGCTGACCATGGCAGCAACGTCCTCCTGACAGCTGCGCAGCGCTTCGATTGCGGCGTGCTGGCTGACGGTGGGGGAGCTCATGATGCCGTATTGGTGGATTTTGAGCATATGCTCAATGACTTCCTGCGGTCCCGCCATATAGCCCAGCCGCCAGCCCGTCATCGCGAACGCTTTTGAGAAGCCGTTGATCAGTATCGTGCGTTCCCGCATACCGTCAAGCGCGCTGATGGAAACGTGCGCCGCGCCGAAGGTCAGCTCGGAATAAATCTCGTCGGACAGCACTAGAATGTTCGTCCCGCGCAGAACTTCCGCGATGGCCTCCAGCTCGTCTTTGTGCATCACCGCACCGGTCGGGTTGTTGGGGTAGGGAAGGATCAGAAGCTTTGTTTTCGGGGTGATTTTTTCCGCAAGTGCTTGCGCGGTGAGCTTGAATTTATCCTCCACCCGCGTCCGGATCGGCACGGCGACACCGCCGCACAGAGCCACAATCGGCGCGTAGCAGACAAAGCTCGGTTCAACCACCAGCACCTCGTCGCCCGCTTCCACCGTCGCGCGGATGGAGAGATCGATGGCTTCCGAGCCGCCCACGGTGACAATGACCTCGCTGTCGGGGTCGTAGGTTGTGCCGACGGTTGCTTGAATATATGTACAGATTGCGCGGCGCAGCTCCGCAAGCCCCCGGTTGGCGGTATAGGGAATCCTGCCTTTTTCTAGGGTTGCGATCGCCTTCTGCCGGATTTTCCACGGGGTCGGAAAGTCCGGCTCGCCGACGCCGAGGGATATCACGCCCTCGAGGGTTTCGGCAATGTCAAAGAATTTCCGGATGCCCGACGGCTTCATATCCACGGCGGCTTTGGCGAGTATGCTATTATAATCGATCATCGGAATACAAATCCTTTTCTGTTCGTTTCATCAATCAGGGGGAAACAAAGCCGCGCTCGTCGATGTCGTCGTTGGTCATGTGGATGCCGTTTTCCTTATAGCTTTTTAAAACGAAATGCGTGGCGGTGGAAAGCACGCCGTCGATGGCGGAAAGCCGCTGGGCGACGAACTGGGAGATGGTGCGCAGGCTCGAGCCGGTGATGCGGATGCTGATGTCATACGCGCCGGACATGAGGGTAACGCTTTCCACCTCGTCATATTGGGAAACGATCTTCGCGATGTCGTCAAAGCCGCTCTGTGCTTTCGGAGCGACGCGCAGCTCGATGAGGGCGCTTACAACGTCCCGATCAAGGGCTTCGCTGTCGATGACGGCGGTATAGCCCCTGATGATGCCGTCGCACTCAAGCTGCGTGATTTCCGCGGCGATGTCCTCCTCGGTGCGACCGAGCATAACCGCCAGCTCCGCGTTGGAAAGCCGCGCGTTTTTTCGCAGAAGCTTTAACAGATCGTTCATACTGTACATCCTTTCGGTGCGGGTGAACCCGCAATATACTGCTATTATACTATTTTTATTCGCCAAAGTCAATTTCAAATCACAGTTTTCCGCTGATTTTTAAAGCAATTCAAACTGGTTTTTCCGATATTTCAGAACGCCCTCCGCCGCGAGCCGTGAAAGCTCCGCCGACATGGCGCTGCGATCCACGGCGAGGTAATCCGCCAGCTCCTGCCGGTTAAACGGAATCTCAAACGCGGCGCGACCGGCGTTTGTCGCTTCCGCGGACAGATAGGCAAGCAGCTTGTCCCGCGTCGAGCGCATGGAAAGCAGCTCAGTTTTGCGGTTAAGCAGAATGTTTTTCCGCGCCATGATCCCCATCAGATTGAAGATCAGCCGGTTGTGGAAGCCGCAGCTGTTTGTGCAAACGGTAAGCAGCTTGCGGAAATTGAGCAGGAGGATTTCGCTCTCGACCTCGGCGAACACGCTCACCGGCAGCGTTTCAACACCCGCGCACGCGAACGCTTCCGCGAACAGCTGACCGGACGCGATATGGGCGAGGATGCTGCGGTTTCCGTAAAAATCCTCCCGCACCACCAGCACCCTGCCGGAAAGCAGCGCGCCCACGTATTCCGCCCGATCGCCCGCGATAAAAATCGCTTCCTTCGCGGCATAACGCGCCTTGCGCACGCCAAGACAGCCGAGCAGCGTATCCATATCGTCTTTTGAAATGCCGCTGAACAGAGGCATTTTCGCGGGGATGTCCGAGAATGTCATACAATTGCCCATGCACACCATGCTCAAATCGCTAGGAAAGTGCATGCATGGGCTTGCCCCCCTCTACTGTACTGATGTATTTGTTCTTTCACGCGAATGCCCATGCACGCCATGCTCAAATCGTTAGGAAAGTGCATGCATGGGCTCGCCCACTCTCCTGTGCTGGTTGATTGGTTCTTTCACGCTGTCCGCTCCTTTTGTTGCAAAACCAACGTTTTAACCATCATACAACAATTTTCGCTTCATGTCAAGCCAACCCCCCGCCCTGCGCGCAGAACGGGGATTGCTGCGTCAATAAAGCCCCATCACATACCGCAGGATGAACCGGACGACTGGATTTTTCATCTGATAAACGCCGGTGCGGATCGTGCCCAGCACGTCGCGGGCGTTTTTCACGTCCTCGTCGGTCATGCCGCCGCCGCCCATGTCCACGCGCAGCGCGCAGTCGGTCAGCCTTTCAAAGTCGCCGTAAAGCTTGTTCTCCGTTGCCGCTTCAAATTCCGCAGCAATCGCTTCGGCGGCGGAAAGGTCGGTGGCATCCGGCGGCGGCTCGATGCCGACGAGCGAGAGATACCGCAGCGCGAGCCGGTAACAGTTGACAACCGTTTGATCTGCGTTGGGGTGGAACACCTTGCGCTGAATTTTTCTATAAAGGATACTGCGCCGCAGAATGACCGCAGCAGTGCAAATTGCTATGAACAACAGTGAGAGAAGCACAACACCGCTTGCGGTAAGCACTGCGCTGTTCGGATCGAACTTCGTGATGGCGACAGTTCCGCTTGTAGTCGTTGCGGCGGAGGAAGCATTGTTTTTTTTGGTTGTTGTGCCGGACGGCTTTTTCGTGGTTGTTCCGGTGTGGGAGGTCGTGGCTTTTGGGGTTGTGGTGGTGATATTCGGGTTGGTTTGGTTGTCAAAGCCGGGCGTGAAGTCATACGGTACCCAACCTGTGCCTTCCAGATAAATCTCCGCCCATGCGTGTGCGCTGCGGTCGGTGACTTCCGCGGTATAAGTGCCGTCGCTGTTGGCTTTAAACTGCGATTCGGTGACGACATAGCCGTCGGCATACCGCGCCGGAATGCCGTAGCTGCGCAGCATCATCACACCCGCAGTTGCGAAATACATACAATAGCCTTTTTTCTGCTCGTTCAGAAAATATTCCACAAAATCCTCTCCCGCCGGCGTTGCGCCCGGGTTGAGGGTATAGGTAAAGTTTTTCCGGAAATACGCGGAGATCGCATCCGCTGCGCAAAGCGCGTAAGGCCGCGACTTCGCGTCATAATCAATCGTTCCGACTGCCTTCTTTTCGTCGCTCAGATTCAGTGTGCCGGTGCCGGTGTAGGCTTTCTTGACATATTGCTCATAGGATAAAAACGGTTCGATCGCATGATTGAAAATCAGGTCGGTTTCCGCTAGATCCGTATTGATATAAGGCACGGTGTAAGCGGTTTGTCCGCCGGTGACATAGCTGTCGCGGAAGGGCGTAAAGCCGTTGTTATCGCCGAGTCCGGCATAATACGGCAGAAAAGCGTAATCCGGACGCGCGCCGGTAAGGTTGATTGTCATCTGATAGGTCTGTGTGTAGGTGGTCAGCATCGTGTAGTCATAAATCATCGTCTGCGGACTGTAGGCGCTATCTGCAAACAGTTTGCCGATCGGGTCGTATGCCGCATCGTCAAACTGACTCCACGCATTGTCATGGTAGTCGCCGCAGACATTCGCCCGCAGGTAAACCGCATGTTTGCCGTCCGTCGTTGTGAGCTTTAAAGCGCTCGCATCGGTGAAGCGCAGCTCGTTGACCGTTCCGAGCGCAGTGCCGCCGATGTTGGGTTTGCCTGGGTTAGGGGACGCGCTGTCGTGATAAGTAAACAGATCGCCGAAGCCGCCGGTGAGGTCGTTGAGACCGTTCCAGAAATCGCCGGATTCGATTTTATGAAACGCTGTTTTCATATTGTGGCGCGCCGCGTTGAAGGACTCCGGTCTTTGGTAAGAAAACAGTGCCGAAAACGCCAGCACCAACGCGATTGTGACCGCACCCGCCGCCGCCGCCCAGCTTGCCGCGGCACGTTTCGTGCCTGCCACCGTGGCTTTGTCCACCAAATAGAACACCGGCTTGCGGTGCGCGCGCAGAAAGCTCTGCCCCTTCTGCCGGCGCGGCGGGTTGGCATAAAGCGATTTCGCGATTGCCGCAATCCAGCAGATAATCGCCGCGAAAAACGACAGCTCCGACGGAACAAGCCCCCAGAACAGCACAAGCTCCAGAAAAGGGAACGTGAACAAAAACAACAGAGGAAAGCTTGAGAGATAAAACGATGCCGCCGAAACGACGCCGGTAACAACAAAAGCCGCCGCCGATACAAACCAGTTGAGGTTGGTCGTAAACGCCCGCGCCGCGCGCTTTGCGAGCTTTGCAAGCTGCGGATAATTCACATCCGCGGCGCTGAAATACTTATTCGCAACAAGATAAGCGCCGCTGACAATCCGCTCGCGCGTGAAATAAAACAACAGCGCAATGACCGCCAGCACCGCCGCGAGCAGAATGTTGACCGCGGGATGCTTTTTTCGGAAGCCGCAGAACAGCGCCGCGAAAACCGCTGTCACAAATAAAAACGGAAACGGCGGCAGGGCGATTGCCGATCCGGTTGTGAACACATAAAAAAACGACACCGTCGTCAGCCATACAAGCGCAACGCGGAACAGATCCGTGCCGCGGCGGCGTTGTTTCGCCGTGAGCCGGATGTCCGTACCCACGACGAGGGAAGCGCATACAAGAGGTTTTTTAGCGGATTTCATATATCAAACCGCTTCGCCGGGCGAAGCCGCTCCTTTCGTCGGGATGGGTCAGAACTCGACCGCGGTGTCAAAAAGCACGCCGCCGTCGCAGTTGACGCGGATGTATTGCAGCAAGGCATTGTTCGATTCGCGCACAGCGCTTTTCGGCGCGTCGGGGGCGGTAAGGAACACGCTGCAGCGGTTTGCTCTGCCCGAGGCAATCAGCATTGCCGCCGTTTTTTCGTCCATGGCTTCCGTGACGACAATCATGTGCGCGAAATGCGTGGTTTCGCCGAAAAAGCTTTTTTCCAGCTGTGTGACAGCCAGACCGCGCTGCGGGGCGGGCTTCACGCCGCAAAGCTTCGCAAGGCTGTTTTGCAGCGAATCAAAATCGTCCGTGTCGGACAGCGCGCACCGATCGGTTTCCGGGTCGTACCAAGCTAAAGTATGCGCTTCCTCCGCGCTGATGAGAAAGCGGCTGATTGCCGCCGCACAGCCGGCGACGCGGTCAAATGCGTCGAATACGTTCTTTTCGTCCGCGGAAAGGTCACAGACCACAATCGTGCTGCGCGTCACGGGCAGGGAATAGTCTTTAATAAACACCGTGCCGTGCTTGGCGGTGAGCTTCCAGTGGATGCGGCTGATTTTATCGCCGTCCTTGTATTCATGGATGCCGAACATTTCCGACGGGTCATCGCCGGGCTTCAAGGCGGAAAACACGTCGGAGTCCAGCCCGTGCGCGTCGTGGCGGGTTGCGGCGGCGTTGACAAAGCGGTGCTGCGGAATCGCCGTGAGCAGCGAACCCGCTTTTTTTCGTCCAGCCGCACGCGCTTTGTGAACAGCCGCAGAAAATCATAAACCTTAATCCGATCGATTTTTACCTCTGTCAGCCCGCAGTGAACGGGGGTCAGCGGAATGGCGAGGCGTTGGGTTTCCCCCGGCGGCACAGCGGTGAAAAAGCGCAGGCTTGCCGGTTTTCCGCCGATGCGCGGGATGATGCGCAGCGTGACGCAAAGCTTTGTCGCGGGCAGAAAGCCGGTGTTTTCCAAAACAAGCTCCGTCGTTGTCTGTTCGTTGTTCATACAAATCACGTTGTCGCTGCTGACGGAAGCCCGGATGTGTCTTGCGGTATACAGCACCGTCGCCAGCATCACCGCGGGCAGCGCCAGCAGCAGCGCGAACAGATAGAACGAGAGGTTGTCCACATACAGGATATAAAAGAAGAACGCCGCTACGCATAGCACAAGGTAACAAAAGCGTATCTGATTCATGTTCCGACGTGCCGCCTCCTGTGTTATTCTTTAGAAATTTTGGGGATCTCCACACCGCGCACCAGCTCATCCAATACATAGGATGCTTTGATGTCGTTGATTTTTGCTTTGGGGCTGAGCAGAATTCGATGCTCCGCCACGTCCTTGAACATATAGATAACATCGTCCGGCAGTACATAATCCCGTCCGCGCAGGAGTGCGGTGGTTTTCGCGGTGCGGGTGAGGGCGATTGTGCCGCGGGGGCTTAAGCCCAGCGCGATATAGGGATTCTCGCGCGTTGCGCCGGCAAGCTGCGCGATATATGCAAAGACCTTATCGCTGACATAAATATCGTCGATGATTTTTTTTGCAAACAGAATCTGCTCGCTGTCCATGACCGCACAAACGCTGTCGAGTCCGACGCTCTGGTTTTTCGACTTGAGCATCGCCACCTCGCTGTCAAAGCTCGGATAGCCCATCTTAATGCGGATGATGAACCGGTCAAGCTGCGATTCCGGCAGCATCTGCGTGCCGATCGAGCCGACGGGGTTCTGTGTCGCGATCACGACATAGGGGTCGGGCATGGCGCGGGTGATACCGTCCACTGTGACCTTGCCCTCCTCCATGATTTCAAGCAGGGCGGACTGTGTTTTGCTGGAGGTGCGGTTGATTTCATCGGCGAGGAACAGATTGCAGTAAGCCGTTCCCTCGCGGTATTCAAACGCGCCGGTCTGCCGGTTAAAAATGCTGTAGCCCGTCACGTCCGTCGGCAGAACATCGGGGGTGAACTGGAGGCGTTTATAGTCAAGTGACAAAGCTTTCGACAGCGCTAGCGCAAGGGTTGTCTTGCCAACGCCGGGGATGTCCTCGATGAGGATATGCCCGCCGGAGAAAATCGCAACCAGTACCTTGATGATGGTTTCGTCCTTTCCAATGATGACCTTTTTGACCTCCGAGATGATTTCCTTTGTTTTGGAAAGCACAGACAGCTGCTGTGCGGTGAGGGTCGCCGCCATGTTCATTACTCCTTTTTTTACTTTCTATAGTTGCGAAAGAACATCCGCAGAATTTGTAAACTTTTCCAGCCACGTAAAATACCATTTTAATTATAACACGACATCGTTCACATTTCAAGACCTATCTGAAATTATTGCCAGAAACCGATCCGGAAAATCACGCCGCAAGTCATACCGCGCGCCGAACGGTCATATAGTGGGGTAAGGACAAACCTTGTGAGGAGAGGATGCAGGTTATGGATCGAGAAGAATCTAAGCTTTCGCTGGCGCTGCCCGTACTCAGTGCGGCTGTGCGGGGGGCAGTGGAATTCATACCGGAGCTGGAAGCCCGCCGTTTACAGGAGATCCGCCTGCGTGCGGGGAAGTACCTGACCGTGACGATTTTCGGGAAGGAATACTTCGTTACACCGCAGGGGAATCTCGTCAACGTGCCGGCGCAGGCACTTGCGATCACGCAATGCGACATTGACGAAACCTTTCAGCGGGCGTTTCACAACTCCATCCACAGCTTCGCGCGGGAAATTTCGCAGGGCTTTGTCACCGTTGCCGGCGGAAACCGCGTGGGCTTCTGCGGCACGGCAGTGGTCAACCCCGCACGCGATAACGCCGTCGAGAATGTGAAAAGCATTTCCTCCATCAACATCCGCGTCGCACGCGAGGTGGTGGGCTGCGCGAACGAAATTGTACAAAAGGTGTTCGGTGCGGGTGGGAAAAGCCTGCTGATCGCCGGCGCGCCGTCCAGCGGAAAAACGACCGTTCTGCGTGACCTGTGTCGCCAGCTGGGCGAAACCGCGCGGCTGTCAGTGATCGACGAGCGCTGCGAGCTTGCCGCGTCGGCGGGCGGGTCTGCAAACTGCGACGTGGGACTTCACACGGATGTGTTCAGCTCTTACACAAAATTTGACGGCATCATGACCGCCATCCGCGTCATGTCGCCGAATTACTTAGTCTGTGACGAAATTGGCGCAAAGGAGGATCTCCGCGCGCTGGAATACGCGTTCTGCTCGGGCGTGAACCTGATTGCCACATCGCACAGCGCTTCTTTTGAGGAAGCAAAAAGGCGGGCGGTGACGGGGCGGCTGCTCAAGGACGGGGTGTTTGACTACGTGGCGGTGCTGGGAACGGGAACGCTCTGCGGGCGGCTGTTCCGGCTGGTCAAGGTCGGTGAAAAGACTTAGGAGGAATCAAAAATGGTTGTCAGGCTGCTCCTGTGCGGGGTGATTGTCGCAAGCACCACGCTAGTTTCCCGCACGTATTCCGGCAGGTTGACGGGGCGGATCGACCAGCTGAAGCTGATTGAGCGGATGCTGGCGGAGGTGCAGATTTATCTCGATTTTTCGGCTTATACTGTTACAGAAATTCTCGACCGGCTGCGCGCGAATCCGGCGCTTTCAGCTTTAAGCTTTCTGGAATGCAGCCCGTCGCCCTACACCGCGCGGGAGGACATTGACCGCGCGGTCCGCGGGTGGGAGAGCCTGCTTTCCGAGGAGGAAACCGAACACCTGCGCGGCTTCTTCCGCGAGCTTGGGACAAGCGGTGTGGACGGTCAGATGGAGCTTGTGCGGCTTTACCGCGAACAGTTTTCCGCCGCGCGGGAGCGGCTTGTGCTGGCGAGTGCGCCGAAGCTGCGCCTTTACAACGCGCTGGGCGTGCTGTCGGGGGTGTTTATTTCGGTGATGATTATCTAAAATGAGAGGAACCGATACGCAATGGAAGTGGATTTGATCTTTAAAATTGCCGCCATCGGCATCATCGTCGGTGTGCTGACCCAGCTGCTCAAACGCGCGGAGCGCGACGATCAGGCGATGATGACCGCACTCGCGGGGCTGATCGTGGTGCTGATGATGATCATCAAGGAAATCGGCAGCCTGTTTGCTTCCATCAAGGATATTTTCGGGCTGAGTTAAAGCAAAGGATGTGGTGCAATGTCATTGGCGGCGCTTGCCGGGCTGTGTCTGGCGGTGACGATTCTGTGCAAGCTCATCGAGCGGGACAGCCGCGAAACCGCGGCGCTGGTGGCACTCATCTGCGCGGTGTTTGTGGCGGTGAACGTGCTGGGCGATATCAAGCGTGTGCTGGACATGCTTGGAAAGCTGTTTGAGAAAGCGGACATTGACGCGTCTTATCTGAAGATCCTGTTCAAAGCCCTCGGCATCTGCTTTGTCACGCAGCTTGCGACGGACGTTTGCCGCGACAACGGCGAGAATGCGCTTGCCACGCAGCTGGAGCTTGCCGGAAAATGCGCGGTGCTGGTGGTGTCCATCCCATTGTTTTCCGCAGTCATCGCAATCATTGAGGCATTATTGGGATAAGAAAATCTAAACGGAGTTAAAAAATAATGAAAAAAGCAGCGATCACCATCCTCGTTCTTCTGCTCACGCTGTTTGCGTTCCCGCTCGCCGCGGGTGCGGAGGAAGCCGATTCCGCCTATGACGAAATAACCGCAAGTATTGACAAGGGTATCCGTGCGGACACCGGCGGCGATGCCGATGATTTTCTGGACGAGCATGACATCACCCTCTCCGAGCCGGAAAGCGTTGCCGGCGTGAGCGTGACGGATTTCTTTTCGGAAATTCTGTCCGCGTTCGCTTCCGCCGTCACAAAGCCCCTCGCGCTGTTGGGGAAGCTCATCGCCATTTCGCTGGTCTGCACGCTGGCACGGTCGCTTGCCCCGCAAAGCGGAGCGGTCACGCAGACCTTCCGCGTCACGGGCGTGCTGACCTGTGTGCTGGTACTGTACAACGACCTGACGGGAAGCTTTTCAGTCGTCGTGACGGCATTGTCGGACATGAACAAATTTATGATTTCCTATGTGCCGGTGTTCGCGAGCGTCACGGCGGCGGGCGGAACGCCAAGCTCCGCGGCGGGGTACTATGCGACGGTGCTGTCGCTCTGTGAAATTATCGCGCTGGTGACGAACCGGTTCGTGCTGCCGTTTCTGGGGCTTCTGACGGCGTTTTCGATTGTGGAAGCCATGGGCGGACTGTTTTCGTTCAGCGGGCTGACGGAGAGCGTGAAGAAGATTTCCACGTGGGTGCTGGGCATTGTAATGACGGTGTTTGTGGGGATGATCTCCATCCAGTCCATCGTCGGCACATCGGCGGACTCGGTGGGCATCCGTGCCGCAAAATTCGCCGCATCAAGCTTCATCCCCGTGGTGGGGAGCAGCGTATCGGAGGCATACACCACCGTGCGCGGCAGCTTAGGGGTCATCCGTTCCGGTACGGGCAGCATCGGCATCATCGTTCTGCTGATCACCGTGCTGCGCCCGATCGCGGCGGTGGTGTGCATGAAGCTTGCGGTTGAGCTTGCCGCCATGGTCAACGGCATGCTGGGGGAGAGCCGCATTACCGCACTTCTGCGGAGCATCGGCGCGGTGCTTTCGGTGGCGCTGAGTGCGATCATCTGCTTTGCGCTGATTTTCATCGTGGCGACGGCGGTCGTCATGATGAGCGCGCTCAACGTCTGAACGGGAGGGTACGATGGAAACAATGAAAGCGGCGATCCTTATCGCCTGTCTGGTGGGAACGGCGCTTGCGGTCGCCGATGCGCTGATTCCGGGGGAAAAGCTGCGCGGTGTGATGCGGGTGGTGTTCACCATGACGATGATCATGGCGGTGGCTTCGCCGTTTTTGCACGGCGGCGTCAGCCTGAACTTACCCGACAAGGAAAGCCTTGCCGCAAGCGCTTCTTATAAACAGGCGCAGCAGGACACCGCGGCGCTGGTGATTGCAGAGGTCAATGACACCGTTGCGGACTACCTTGCGGGCAGGCTTGCACAAAAATCCCTTTCCGTTGAAAAAATCAGCATAGTTTCTGAAACGGACGAATATAATTGCATTGAAATCAAACAAGCCCTCGTCACCATGCGCCGCGAAAATCTGGAGCAGACAGGGGCGATACGGGATGTGATTGCCTATGAACTCGGCAGCGAGGTCGCCGTAACTTTTCACTGGTAAGTTAATATTGCTCCACCAACGAAACCTTGCACAGCATTGGCAGTATTTTTTCCGCACAGCTTCGTTGTCGTCCTTGCTGTGCGAAAAAAATTCTCGCCAATCAGAGCACAAGCTTTCATTGGCGGAGCAATAAGAAAGGACTGAACGCTTTTGGCGGAAAAAATTCAGAGCCGGCTGAAGAAGAACGGACTGTTCAAGACGCTCTTTGCCGGCGACAAAAAAACGAAGCTCATCATCGCCGTCGGGCTGCTTGCCATGCTGCTGATTCTTCTGACGGAATTTCTCCCCGACAAGGGCGGGGGCGCGGACGCAGCGTCGCAGACATATGCCCAGCCCCAGTCCGCGGACGCTTACCGCACGCAGCTTGAGCAGTCCCTGACGAAGATTCTCGAGAAAATCAACGGTGTGGGTGCGGTCACGGTGCTGGTCACACTTGAAGGTACGACGGAGTATGTTTACGCCGAGGACACCGACAAGAGCATCAGCAGCGACAGCACGGGCAGCGACGAGAATGTCAAAAGCGAGCTTGTGCTGGTGGAAAGCGGTGGCGACAAGCAGGCGCTGGTGAAAAAGGTCATCCAGCCCAAGGTCAGCGGCGTGGTGGTCGTCTGTCAGGGCGGCTCAAATCTCACGGTCAGCGAACAGGTCTATAAAGCGGTTTCGGCGGCGCTGGGAATTTCCTATGCGAAAATCTGCGTGGCGGACTGCTGATTGAATTTATTACCCGAAAGGACGGTCATTAACATGAAAAAACCCAACCTGATCATCGGAAAGAAGCAAATCATCCTAGCAAGCCTTACCCTCATGCTCGGCGCGGCGATCTATATCAATTACGCCGTGACCGGCACCGGCAACGAGCTGAAAGCAACCAAAGCCGTTGACGGAACGAGCATCAGCACCGACGGCACAGAAACCGTCAACGCCGCAGGCGACGATTATTTCACAAAGGCGCGCCTTGACAAAATGACCTCACGCGACGAAGCGATCGACACCCTCACCGGCATCATGAACGGCGGCGATTCCACCGAGGAAGAGCAGGCGGTCGCCACGGACAAAGCCACCGCGCTTTCGAAGCTCATGGAGAGCGAAACCCAGATCGAATCGCTGATCAAAGCCGCCGGCTTTAAAGACTGCGTGGTGTATCTGGACGGAAAATCCGCCAACATCGTGGTGAAATCCGGCGCGCTCGACGCCAGTCAGGCAGCGCAGATCAAGGACATTCTTCTGAGCGAGGTGGATGTCGATAACGAAAATATCAGAATTTTCGATGTAAAGTAGTTGTACAAATCAAAAAAAGATGGTATAATGAACATACATCTATTCAACCCGGTCTGTATAATCATTCACAGCGGAGCAAGCCGGGGCAAGGAAGGCAATGGGTATGGAACAGAAATTCGAGCGAAAAAAGGGCGCTGTGCTGGTGAGCGAAAGCGTCGTGGCGTCGATCACGGCAAATGCCGTCAACGAAATCTCCGGCGTCAGCGCGATCTGCACCGGTAAGCGCAGTCTGCTCAAGCGTGTTACGGGCGTCGGCGATCCCGAGGGAGCGGACATCCGGATTGTATTTTCCGGCGATGTGGTCGGCATCACGCTGAGCATCATCCTGCGGGGGGGTCACAAAGCGGTCAGCGTTGCCGAGGTCATCCAGAGCCGCGTCAAGGAAGCCGTTCAGGAAATGACCGGTCTGACGGTTTCGCGGGTCAATGTCATCATCGCGGGAATCGATTTCCCAGATTAGCAATATCCATTCGCCCCAACGCCTTCGCTGCAATCGCGGCGGAGGTTTTCGGGGTTTTTACGCAGCAGGAATCTGAAGTTTAAGGAAGTGTTTTTGTGCTGAAAAGGCGCGAGGTCCGTGAAACGGCATTTTTATTGGTATTTGAGGAATTGTTCCGCACCGGCGAGCTGGCGGAAATCATCGAGAGCGCATCTCTCATTGAGGGCATCGTCGTCACCGGGGAAGTGGAGGCGTTGTTTCGCGCGGTGACGGAAAACGCAGATATGCTTGACGCAATCATCGCCAGATACAGCGACAAACGCGCCATCGACCGGATTCCGCGCGTAAACATGGCGATTCTGCGGCTGGCGCTTTATGAGGCGCTGTTTGATGAAAAGGTTCCGCTCAACGTCGCCATCAGCGAAGCGGTTATTCTTGCGAAGGGCTACGCGCAGGACCCCGACGTGTCGTTCATCAACGGCGTTTTGGGTGCGTTCTCGCGCAGCGACGACGCGGTCCCCGCGCGGCAGAAAACCATCGCGCATGAGTAAGCACATGGTTCTGGGCATCGACACCAGCAATTATACCACGTCCTGCGCCATGCTTGACACAAACAGCATGATGCTTGTCCAGAAAAAGCAGCTTCTGCCCGTGGCGGAGGGCGCAAAGGGCATCCGGCAGTCCGACGCGGTGTTTCACCACGTGCGCCAGCTGCCCGCGCTGCTCGATGCGCTGTTTGCGGAAGCGGGCGATGCACCCTGTGCGGTCGGCGTTTCGGTCAAGCCTACGGCGGCGGAAGGCTCGTATATGCCCTGCTTTCTTGCCGGGGAATGCGCGGCTGCTGCGGCGGCAGGGGCGGCTGGGATTCCGCTTGAAACAACCACCCACCAGACCGGTCATATTCTGGCGGCGCTGCTTTCGTGTGGTAAGCTGGATCTGATCCGGCGCACGGGCGGCTTCTACGCGTTCCACGTGAGCGGGGGAACAACCGACGCGGTGCTGTGCGAGCCGGACGCGGAAACCGTCCTGCGCATTACGCCCCTCGCGAAATCGCTTGACCTGAAAGCCGGACAAGCGGTCGATCGGGTCGGACTGACCCTTGGGTTGCGGTTTCCGTGTGGTGCAGCACTTGAACAGCTTGCGGCGCAAAGCGATACGGTTTTTAAAATCAAACCCGTTTTACGCGGTGGCGACTGTTCGCTTTCTGGGCTGGAAAACCGCTGCGCGCGGATGCTTGCCGACGGCGTGCCGAACGCGGATGTCGCGAAGTATTGCCTTGATTTTCTGACGGAAACCATCTCCGCGATGACGGCGTTTCTCATCGGTACACACGGCGCAAAACCCGTGGTGTTCGCCGGCGGCGTAATGTCGGACAGGCTGATTCAGAACAAGCTTGCCGAACGATTTTCCGCGCAGTTTGCCGAGCCTGCGCTGTCCTGTGACAACGCGGCGGGGGTTGCGGTGTATGCCGCGCTGAAAAGGGGGCTGCTGAAATGGCTTCAACGCTGACGGTTTCCCAGCTCAACCGCTATGTCGCTTCAAAAATCCGCGGCGACCTGCGGCTGAAATCCATCGCCGTGACGGGGGAGATCTCCAACCTCGTGGCGCATTACCGCTCCGGTCATCTGTATTTCACGCTCAAGGACGCGGACGCGGCAGTGAAAGCGGTCATGTTCGCATCGGCGGCGCAGCGGCTGAAATTCATGCCTGACAACGGGCTGCGCGTGGTCGCCGTGTGCAGCGTGGATCTTTATGAAAAAGACGGCTCGTATCAGCTGGTCTGCACTGAGCTGCTCCCCGTCGGCGCGGGGGAAGCCGCGGTCGGGCTGGAACAGCTCAAAGAAAAGCTCCGCAAGCAGGGTATATTCGACGAAAGCCGCAAGAAGCCGCTTGTGCCGCTGCCAAAGCGCATCGCCGTTGTGACCTCTGCAGGGGCGCTGCGCTGCAGGATATTTTAAACATTCTGGCGAGGCGCTTTCCGCTGTGCGAGGTCGCAATTTACCCCGCGCAGGTGCAGGGCGAAGCCGCGAAGGAGCAGCTTGTCAGGGCTTTGAAAAAAGCGGACGCTTCCGGCGCGGATGTGCTGATTCTCGCGCGCGGGGGCGGCTCGGCGGAGGATCTGATGGCGTTTAACGCGGAAGCGGTCGCCCTTGCGGTTGCGGATTGCGTCACGCCGGTGATTTCTGCCGTGGGGCATGAAACCGACACCACGCTTGCCGATTACGCCGCGGATCTGCGCGCGCCCACCCCATCGGCAGCGGCGGAGCTGGCAGTGCCGGAGCTGAAAACCCTGTCCGGTGCGGTTGCGCAGCTCGAAGCGGCGCTTGACCGGCAGATGGAAAACAAGCTGGCGGCGCTTGACCGTGCGGTGGAGGCGGCTTGTCAGCGGCTACAACTGCTTTCTCCGGCACAGCGGCTCAAATCCGACGGGGAAAAGCTCGCATCGCTTTTCGCAGCACTTGACCGCGCGATGTCAAACAGGCTCGTTTCGCTCGACGCGGCGCTTGGGAAGCACTTTGCCATTCTACACAGCCTAAGCCCGTTTGCGGTGCTTTCGCGCGGGTATGTGATTGCGACAGAAGAACAGTCGGGGCGTGTTGTGCGCGGCGCCACGCAGGTAAGCATCGGCGATACGGTGCGGCTGCGGTTTGAAAAAAGCGAAGCCCTCGCGTGCGTGACAACGCTTTTCCCCGAAGCGGAGGAAGAAAAAACGGAGGAAGTTTAATTTATGACCTTTGAAGAAAAACTCAGCCGGCTCAATGAAATCGTATCCCGGATGTCCGGCGGGACGCTTTCGCTCGACGAGTCGCTTGATTTGTACAAAGAGGGCGTCGCACTCGCGGCAGACTGCCGGAAAACGCTGGAGGACGCAAAGCTGAAGGTTACGACCGAGCGGGAGCAAGCCGATGCGGGATAAGTATCAGGAGCGCCTTGCGGCGTATACCGCGCGGATTAACCGCACCCTCGCGGACTTTACCGTCCGTCACGGCGAAGCGCACGAGCGTGTGCTGGAAGCGATGGAGCATTCTCTGCGCGCGGGCGGCAAGCGCATCCGTCCGATTCTGGCGCTGGAATTCTGCCGGCTGTGCGGCGGCGACTGGGAGTCCGTTCTGCCTGCGGCTTGCGCGGTGGAGCTTGTGCATACCTTTTCGCTCGTCCACGACGACCTGCCCTGCATGGACGACGACGATTTCCGGCGCGGTCAGCCCGCCTGCCACAAAGCCTTCGGGGAAGCCTGCGCGCTGCTTGCGGGCGACGCGCTGAGCGTGCTGCCGTTTGAGGCGATCGCCGATGCGGGGCTGACGGGGAAAATTCCGCTTGCCGCGGCACTTGAGAGCATCCGGACGCTTGCCGCCGCTGTTGGAACAAACGGCATGATCGGCGGTCAGATTCTGGACATGGAAGCCGAACACCGCGCGCTTTCCGCAGTGGAGCTTGAGAATCTGCAGGCGAAAAAAACCGGTGCGCTGATTGAAGCTGCCTGCGAAATCGGCTGCCTGCTCGCCGGTGCGCGGGACAAGCTGCCCGCCGCGCGGGCTTATGCGCAAAAGCTTGGGCTTGCGTTTCAGATCACCGACGACATTCTCGATGTGACCGGCGATTTTCAAGCCCTCGGAAAGCCCATCGGCAGTGACGAATCCCGCGAAAAAACGACCTTTGTTTCCCTGTTCGGGCTTGCGGAAGCCCGCGCCCGCGCCGCACAGCTGACCGAAGAAGCGCTTGCGCTGCTCGACGGCTTTCCGGACAGTGATTTTCTGAAAACGCTCACCAAACAGCTTCTGACAAGACAGAACTGACTGTCTTATTCCAAATAAAGGAACGATGACGGATGGATCAAAATGATTTGCTGAAAATGAACCTCCCCGGCGATCTGAAAATGCTCAGCCTTTCCCAGTGTAAGGAGCTTTGCGCGGTGGTGCGGAAAATCATGATTGAAACCGTGTCGAAAACCGGCGGGCATCTTGCCTCGAGCCTCGGTACGGTGGAGCTGACCCTTGCGCTGCACAGGGTGTTCGAGTCGCCGGCGGACAAGCTGGTCTGGGACGTCGGACATCAGTCCTATGCGCATAAAATTCTCACCGGTCGGCTCGCGCGATTCCACACCCTGCGGCAGGAAAACGGCTTGTCGGGCTTTTGCCGTCCGGATGAGTCCGTTCACGATGCGTTCATCAGCGGACACAGCTCAAATTCTGTTTCCGCGGCACTCGGCATCGCGACCGCCATGAAGCTCACCGGTCAGGACGGCTGTGCCGTTGCGGTGGTCGGGGACGGCGCTGCGACCGGCGGAATGATTTTTGAGGGGCTGAATAACGCCGGAAAGTCCGACACCAACACCATTGTCATCCTCAACCACAACGAGATGTCCATTTCCAGAAATGTGGGCAGCTTCGCGAAATACCTCTCCGCGCTGCGTACAAAGGATTCCTATCATAAGACAAAAACCGTCGTGGAGAACACCCTAATCACCTCCCGCTTTTCGGCAAGCCCACCGCGGAGATGATTCGGAAGTCCAAAAACGCCATCAAAGACGCGCTTTTGCACAGCACGATGTTTGAGGATCTGGGCTTTGCATACATCGGACCGCTTGACGGGCATAATCTGGAGGAACTGGAAACCGGTCTGCGCGCCGCGCGGGAGATGAAGCGCCCTGTTCTGGTGCAGGTCAACACCGTCAAGGGCAAGGGCTACGCGCCGGCGGAACGCAACCCGTCTGAGTTTCACGGTGTGGGCGCGTTTGAAATCCGCACCGGAAATCCCGATGTTGTGACAAAGGACTGCTTTTCGGCGGTATTCGGAAAAGAACTGACCCGGCTCGGCTACGCGGACAAGCGCGTCTGTGCCGTGACCGCGGCGATGAAATTCGGCACGGGGCTGCAATATTTCGCAAAAGCCCATCCTGAGCGTTTCTTTGATGTGGGCATCGCGGAGGAACACGCGGTGACCTTCTGCGGCGGGCTGGCGTCGATGGGGCTTGTGCCGGTGTTCGCGGTGTATTCGAGCTTTTACAGCGCGGCTACGACCAGCTCATCCACGACCTTGCCATCTGCAATACCCATGCCGTCATCGGCGTGGACCGCGCCGGCTTTGTCGGCGAGGACGGCGAAACGCACCAGGGACTGTTCGATATGGCGTTTCTGACCTCCATTCCGAACACAACGGTTTATACGCCGTCGGATTACGGGGAGCTGCGGCTTTGTCTGCGCAGGGCGGTGCATGAGGACGCGGGCATCAGCGCCGTACGTTACCCGCGCGGAAAGGACGAGAGCGGCGCGTCGACGCCGGAAGTATTTGCGCCGTTTGTACATCTCGACACCGGTGCGGACACGCTGCTTGTGACCTACGGCAGGCTTGCCGCACAGACCGCCGCGGCGCGGGAGCTGCTGAAAGCCGACGGCATCACGGCGGACACCCTGCGGCTTGTCAAGGCATTCCCGATTGAAACGGACATAGCGCGCATCCTCGGGCGCTACCGGCACGTGTTCTTTTTTGAAGAAGGCATGCGCGAGGGCGGCATCGGGCAGAAGCTCGCCGCGCTGTTTCCGGGGCTGCACCTCACGGCGGCGGACGGCTTCGTGAAGCCTGCCTGTGTTGCGCGGCAGCTGGAACTTAGCGGACTAAATGCCGCAAAAATGGCGGAGACCGTGTGCGCGGTGATCGCGCCGTGACGCGCGCGGACGTGTTGCTCGCAGCGCGCGGATTCGCGCCGAGCCGGGCAAAGGCGCAGGAGCTGATTAAAAGTGGCGCGGTACGGGTCGGTGAGCGGCTTGTCACAAAGCCGTCGGAGGAACTCCCCACGGACGCGGCGATCACAGTCGAGCAGAACGCGGCGCTGCGTTACGTCGGGCGCGGCGGGCTGAAGCTTGAGAAGGCACTCAGCGTGTTTGGGATTTCCGTTGCGGGGAAAACCTGCGCGGACATTGGCGCCTCTACCGGCGGCTTCACCGACTGTCTGCTGCAAAACGGCGCAGGGTTGGTTTACGCCGTGGATGTGGGGCATGATCAGCTGGATGCGCGTCTGCGGGGCGATTGCCGCGTGGTGAACCGCGAGGGTGTCAACGCAAAGGCTCTTACCCCTGCACTGTTTGAAAAAGCACCGCAATTCCTGTGCGCGGACTTGTCGTTTATCTCGGTTACAAAGGTTTTTGCGCCGATGAAAGCCGTTCTGGCAGCGGGTGGGGAAGCGGTCGTTCTTGTGAAGCCCCAGTTTGAAGCAGGACGCACACAGCTCAACAGGCAAGGTGTTGTCCGCAGTCCGAACGCACACAAAGCGGTGCTTGTCGCTGCGTTGGAAGCGGCGCAGGCGGCTGGGTTTGTTCCCGCCGGACTGGATTATTCTCCGGTCACCGGCGGCGACGGAAACATCGAATATTTGCTCTATCTGAAAACATCCGGAAACTGCCCACTAACCGATCCCGTTGCTTGCGTTGCGCGGGCGCATCAAGCGCTGAAAGAGAGGGGAAGCCGTGATTATCTACATTTACCCGAATCTGAAAAAAGATAACAGTGCACTTTATACCGAAAAAGCTTGTGAAATCCTCGCTTCCCGCTGCGTGGAAATCACGATGGATGCCACCTACCGCGCGCAATTCCAGCACATCGCCGGACTGCGCTTCGGTGCGGAGGAAACCCTCGCGGCGCAGTGCGATGTAATCTTAGTGGTCGGCGGCGACGGCACGATTTTAAAATGCGCAAAGCTTGCCGCGCGTCACCAGAAGCCCATGCTGGGGCTCAATTGCGGCAGGCTGGGCTTTATGGCATCGCTCGAACACAGCGAGCTGCACCTGCTCGAGAAGTTCTGCACCGGCGAATTCACGCTTAACAAGCGCATGATGCTTGACGCACACCTGCGCTGTGCCGACGGACGGGAGGAGCAGTTCACCGCCCTCAACGACGTAATTCTCACCAAGACCGACGGCAGCCGCATCGTGGATTTTTCCGTGACAAAAAACGGGCGGGTGATTTATTCCGTGCGCGCGGACGGGCTGATATTTTCCACCCCGACGGGAGCGACCGCGTATGCGCTTTCCGCCGGCGGGCCGCTCATTGAACCGGATATGCAGTGCATTGAATTCACACCCATCTGCCCGCATTCGCTCTTTTCACGCTCGATGATTTTTTCGCCGGAAACCGAAGTTTCGGTACGGTATCAGCCGCTCGATGGGCATTCGACGGTTGTGATGAGTGCGGACGGCGGTCGCGGTGTGGCGATTTCCGCGCAGGATACCCTATTTATCAAAAAATCGGCGGATTCCATCAGTCTGGTTGACATCACGGGCGGAAGCTTTTTCGCCTCCGTCAACCGCAAGCTGATCAAACCGCTCAAGGACGACACCGCGCCGTAACGGCGGACAAACACAAAGCGAGGTGAAAAACCCATGCGCACGCCGCATGGTACTGTATGAAAGCAGCAAGACACAGCGCAATTTTAAGGATCATTGAAACCGCCGAAATCGACACGCAGGAAGCGCTTTTAGAGCGGCTTTCCGCGCTGGGCTTCGACGTGACGCAGGCGACGGTTTCACGCGATATCAAAGAGCTGTCGCTGACCAAAATCATCACCGGCGACGGCAAGTATAAATACGCCCGTCCCAAGGGTATTCCCGCGCGGACGTTTTCCGCCGACCCGCTGGGCAGTGTGTTCGCGCAGGAAGTACGCGCGGTGGATTTTGCGCTGAACATGGTTTCGGTGCGGTGCGCAATCGGCATGGCGCAGGCGGTCTGCGCAAAGCTGGACGCAGCGCAGTTTTACGGCGTGGTCGGCACAATCGCCGGCGACGATACCATTTTCATTCTGATGAAAACCGAGGAGGACGCGCTCAGTCTGGTTTCAAAGCTCAAGAATCTGATTGAAAAGTCGGGTGAGGAAGATGCTTAGAGAGCTTTTCATCGAAAACCTCGCCGTCATCCGCCGCGAACGCATTCTGTTCACCGGCGGCTTCAACGCGCTCACCGGTGAAACCGGCGCGGGAAAATCCATCCTCATCAACGGCATCAACGCCATTCTGGGGCAGCGCGTCACGCGCGACATGGTGCGCACGGGCGAAGCAAAGGCGACGGTCACGGCGGTGTTTGATGAAATTCCGCGGGAAGCTTCCGAAAAGCTTGCCGCGTTCGGACTTGCGTCGGACGACGAGATTCTGACCATGACGCGGGAAATCGGTGCGGACGGCCGCAGCACAGCGCGTGTCAATTACCGCACGGTGAATACGGCGGTTCTGCGCGAGCTGGGCGATTTGCTCGTCAACGTCCACGGGCAGCACGACAGCCAGCAGCTGCTCAATCCCGACTGCCATCTGGCGGTGCTGGATGCGTTTGCGGAATGCGGGGAGGCACTTGCGGACTATCGCGCGCAGTTTAAGCTTTTGCAGGAAACCGCACGCGCGATTAATAAGTTGAAAGCTGAGGAGAGCCAGCGCGCGCAGCGGATTGAAAAGCGCACGGAGATTGTCCGCGAAATCGGCGCGCTGAAGCTTGAGGAGAACGAGGATGAGCAGGTGGAGGAGGAATTCTCCGTGCTGCTCAATTCCGCGGAGCTGAAGGAAGCGGCGGCAGCGGCGCACGGCTACCTTGCCGGCGAGGAAGGCGGCGCGCGGGAGCTGGTTTTCACCGCGGCGGAACGCTTAACGAAGATGGGTGACATTCTGCCCGAGATGGAAACGCTTGCCGAGCGCCTGCGCAGCGCGGCGATTGAGTTGGACGACATCGCGGCGGAGCTTTCCGTACTTATGAGCCGCACGGAGTTTGACGGGCGCAGGTTCGATCAACTCAGCGCGCGGCGGGACGAGCTGATTAAAATCAAACGCAAGTATGGTCCGTCACTGGCGGATGTGCTGGCGGTTTTTGAAACATCCACGGCGGAGCTGGAAGCGCTCAGCGGCGGCGCTGCGGGGCTGGATGCGCTGCTGCAAAAGCGGCAGGCGCTGCTTGCCGACTGCACAAAGCGCGCGAAGGAGCTTTCAGAAATCCGAAAAAACGCGGCGCAGCGCTTCTGCGCGCAGGTTGCGGCGGAGCTGGAGTTTCTCAATATGCCCAGCGTAAAAATCGAGGTGCGCATGGAGCAAGGGAAGCTGACTGCCGACGGGCTGGACAGCGCGGAGCTGCTCATTTCCGCGAACCCCGGCGAAGTACCCAAGCCGATTGCGAAAATCGCGTCGGGTGGCGAGCTTTCGCGCATCATGCTGGCGCTGAAGAACGTCACCGCGCAGCGAGACGGCATCGACACGCTGATTTTTGATGAAATCGACGCCGGCGTCAGCGGTCACGCCGCACAGAAAATCGGCTTAAAAATCGGTCAGATCGCAAAAATCCGGCAGGTTCTGTGCGTGACGCACCTTTCTCAGATCGCTGTCGTGGCGGACAACCACATTCTCATCGAGAAAGCCGTCGCGGACGGACGCACCGAAACCAGCGTGCGGACGCTGGACTTTGAGGGGCGCAAGCGCGAGCTGGCGCGGATTATGGGTGGCGCGCCCGACCCGTCGGCGCTGATGCTGCAAAACGCGGAGGAGTTGTTGCGCGCAAGCCATCCGGCGGTGCGGTGACGACTTTCGCCGCATGGGATATATGTTCCGAAATTTACAAGTCATCCGCCGCGCATGGTGGTATACTCAAAAACAGAACAACGGAGTTCGGCGTAAAACGCGCCGGCTCCGTGTTTTTTATTTCTGTCAGAAAGGGGTATCAGTATGAGCAGCACAAAGGTTGAATTTTTGTATTTATCAGAGGAGGATATGATCCGCGCGGGTGTCAAGGATATGGCGGGATGCGTGGACACAATGGAGGAAATGTTCCGTTTATTGAAAATGGGCGACTTCCGCATGGGAGGGCCAAACGGTAACTCCCACGGTGTGATGGTGACCTTTCCGGCTTCCTCACCGTTTCCGAATATGCCGGTGGACGGTCCGGATCGGCGCTTTATGGCGATGCCAGCGTATCTGGGCGGAAAGTTCGATATGGCGGGCATGAAGTGGTACGGCTCAAACACCGAAAACCGTACAAAAGGCTTGCCGCGTTCCATCCTGATGCTGACACTTACGGACAAGGACACCGGCGCACCGCTCGCGTTCATGTCCGCGAACATCTTAAGCGCATACCGTACCGGTGCAGTACCCGGCGTGGGTGTGAAGTATTTCGCAAAAGAGGATGCAAAAGTCGTCGGCATTGTCGGACCGGGTGTCATGAACAAAACCGCGTTCGCGGCGATTTACGCCGTCCGCCCCGGCATCACCACCGTGAAAATCAAAGGCAGAAGCGCTGCGTCAAACAAAAGCTTCATCGATTATATCGCAAAGGAATTTCCGAGCGTGAAAGAGGTTTTCACCGTTGACACCATCGAGGAAGCGGTGCGCAATTCCGACATCGTGAGCCTTGCGACCTCAAGCCCCACAGGCGATCCGGCGGATTACCCCTATGTGGACGAAGCGTGGATCAGCCCGGGAACGGTGTTCTGCTGTCCGGCATCGGCACGGTTTGACGACGACTTTCTTATCAATCGTGCACGCAACGTCACCGACAACATCGAGCTTTATGAAGCGTGGGAGGAAGAAATGGAATTCCCCGCTTACAACTCGATTCCGATCCCAGCCGTGCATTGCATGGATCTGATCAAAGAGGGAAAAATGACCGCCGATCAGATTGACGACCTCGGCGACGTGATCACCGGAAAAATTCCGGCAAAGCGCAAGGAGGGCGAAATCGTCGTCTATTCTGTGGGCGGAATGCCCGTCGAGGACGTGGCATGGGGAACAATGGTCTATCGCAACGCACTCGAAAAGGGCATCGGTGTGAAGCTCAAGCTGTGGGATGTGCCGGAGCTGGCGTGACAAAAAACAGAACTTTGGCAAGGGGAAGGGGACGCGTATGAGAATTCAGGAGCATCCGATTTTGGGAACATTTGACGGCGGCGAGCCGGTGCGGTTTTTCTTCAACGGAACAGAGCTTGAGGGGCGCGCGGGAGAGCCGATTGCCGCGGCGCTGAAAAACGCCGGTGTGATGGTGCATCGTTACACCAAAAAGCGCCACGAGCCGCGCGGGATATTCTGCGCCATCGGGCGCTGCACCGACTGCGTAATGGTCGTCAACGGCAAGCCCAATGTGCGCACCTGCATCACGCCGCTCGAGGCGGGAATGACGGTTGAAACGCAGTACGGCGTTACCACAAAGGAAAAGGAGCTTCGGGAGAATGAAACGATATGACTTGATCATCGTCGGTGCGGGACCGGCGGGGCTTTCCGCCGCCGTGGAAGCCGCAAGACGCGGGCTTGAGGTTGCAGTGTTTGACGAAAATGCGCGCCCGGGCGGTCAGCTGTTTAAACAAATCCATAAATTTTTCGGCTCAAAGGAACACCGCGCGAAGATTCGCGGCTTCCGCATCGGCGAGGAGCTTCTGGCGGAAGCGTCGGCTGCGGGCGTGTCGGTGACACTCAACGCCGTTGTGATCGGTATTTTTCCGGAAAAAGAAGTGACAGTGCGCGTCGGCGAACGGGTGGAGCATTATAAAGCGGACGCAATCATCATCGCCACGGGCGCATCGGAGAACATGGTGACGTTCCCGGGGTGGACGCTGCCCGGTGTCATCGGGGCGGGCGCCGCGCAGACGATGATGAACCTGCACGGTATCCTACCCGGACAGCGCGTGCTGATGCTCGGCAGCGGCAACGTCGGTTTGGTCGTCGCGTTCCAGCTGTTACAAGCGGGCTGCGAGGTCGTCGCGGTGGCGGACGCAGCGCCGTCCGTGGGCGGATACGGCGTTCATGCGGCAAAGGTTGCGCGCTGCGGCGTACCGTTCTATCTCTCGCACACGATTGTCAAAGCGCACGGAACGGACTGCGTGACGGGTGTCACAATCGGCGAGGTGGACGCGTCGTGGAAGATCATTCCCGGTACGGAAAAAACCTTTGAGGTTGATACCATCTGCTTGTCCGTGGGGCTTTCACCGATGTCGCAGCTGTGCCGGATGGCGGGCTGCGCGATGGAGGACAATCCCGCAAAAGCCGGCTATGTGCCGGTCGTGAACGCTTACGGCGAAACGTCGGTCAAGGGCATCTTCGCGGCGGGCGACGTGTCCGGTATCGAGGAAGCCTCCAGCGCGATGATCGAGGGCAGAATCGCCGGAATCGCCGCCGCGCACCGGCTGGGCTTTATTGACGACGAAGCGCTTGAACAAAGCGCCGCCGCTGAGGAAAAAGCGCTCGAGGGCTTGCGGCAGGGTATGTTCGCCCCGCAGAACCGCGGGAAGAAGCCCGATAAAACTGACGAGGGCTGCGCGGTGTCGCAAAACCTGCTAAAAAAAGGCTACCTGACCGCCGAGGAGCTTCCCGTCTATCCGGGCTTTGTCGGCACGGCGGGGATTCATCCGGTGATCGAATGCACGCAGAACATCCCCTGCAACCCCTGTCAGGATGCGTGCAAACAGGGCTGCATCCGAATCGGCGAGAACATCACCTCCCTGCCTGCGGTCAGTGCGCAAGCACACTGCACGGGCTGCGGTATGTGCGTGGCGTCCTGCTCGGGACAGGCGATTTTCCTGGTTGACGAAACCGGCGATGCGGCGGAAATCACCCTGCCGTATGAATTTCTCCCGCTGCCGGCGGCGGGAACGGCGGGCTTTGCGCTCGACCGCAGCGGTGCGCCGGTCTGTGCGGCGGAGGTTGTACGGACACGCAGCGCGAAGGCATTTGACAAAACGAACCTACTTGTGATGCGTGTGGCGAAGGAATTTGCGGCGCAAGCCAGATTTTTTAAGGCAGGTGAGCGGAATGATTAAGGAACGCAGCATCAGAACCGGCGGCTTTGTACCCGCGCCGGACGACGACATCATCGTCTGCCGCTGCGAGGAAATCACAAAGGGCGAAATCCGACGCGCCGTGTTTGACGGCATGTACACCATCGCGGAAATCCGCCGCTATACCCGCGCGGGAATGGGGCTTTGCCAGGGGCAGACCTGTACGAAGCTTGTCAAGGCGATTGTCGCCCGCGAGCTTGGCGTCAACCCGGCGGAGCTTGAACCCGCCGTCGGCCGCGCGCCGATGCGTCCGGTGGAGATGCAGGTTTTGGCAAAAAATAAATAGCATATCCAGAGAGGAGGAGCTTCCGGAAACAGCGGGCGCGCCGGAAGCATTGCATATGAAAAGAACAGCGGACGTGATCATCATCGGCGGCGGCATCATGGGCTGCGCGGCTGCGTATTATCTGGCGAAAAAGGGAACGTCGGTCATCGTGCTGGAGGCGGGGGAGAGCATCGGCGGGGGCGGCTCGTCGCGCAACGGCGGCGGCGTGCGTCAGTCTGGGCGCGACCCGCGTGAGATTCCGCTGATCCTGCATGCGGTGAAACATCTTTGGGGGAATCTTTCCGAAGAACTTGGAACGGACGTGGAGTATTACGGCTGCGGCAACCTGCGGCTGGGCAAAAACGAACGCCACGAGAAAATTCTGCAGGGGCTGACCGACCGCGCTGCTGCGTTGGGTGTTGGTGTGCGGATGATTTCCGGCGACGAAGCGCGTGAGATCAATCCCTATCTTTCCGACGAGGTCTACTGCGCAAGCTGGTGCGAAACCGACGGTCACGCAAACCCGCTCATGGCGACGCTGGGCTTTTACAAAAAAGCGCGCGAGCTGGGCGCTGTGTTCATCACCGGCGAAAAAGCGGTTGAGCTGCGCAAAATCAAGGGCAGCTTGCGTCAGGTCGTTACGGAGGAAAATGTCTATGAGGGCGATCGGATTCTGCTGGCGGCGGGCTTTGAGAGCCGAGCGGTGGCGCAGAGCGTTGGCATTGACATTCCCATGCAGCCGGTTTTGCTGGAAACGCTCGTGACCGAAGCTGTCGCGCCGATGTTCTGGCAGATGCTCGGCACAGCCGACGCGGATTTCTACGGACATCAGAGCAAGCACGGCTCGTTTGTGTTCGGGCTGAACTCCGGTCTTGAACCGTACGCAAAGCCCGGCGAGCCGGTTGCGTCAAGCATCGCGGCATCCGCCGCCTGCCGCGGGATCATCAGCTATTTCCCGTCGCTTGCCGATGTGAAGGTTGTGCGGACCTGGGCTGGCTGGATGGACTCCTGCGCGGATCATGTGCCGGTCATCAGCGAGGTGGAGGAAGTACCCGGGCTTGTGCTGGCGTGCGGCTTCTCCGGTCACGGCTTCGGCATTTCACCGACCGTGGGACTGCTGCTGTCGGAGCTTGTGCGCGGCGAGCCGACCACGCTCGATCTGTCAGCCCTGCGCTACGACCGCTTCGCAAAGAGAATTTAACAAGCTGTGGATAAAACTTAGTCAGAGGGTTTCACCCGTGCTGCCGTGCGCGGCAGCATCGACACACACCCACCAAAGGGTGCATGCACCCTTTGGAAACCCTCTGTTTATGGATTATGCTTTGTTTTCTTTGGCGATTTGTGATATAGCTGCTTCTGTGTGATTCCATTCGGGCAATCGAAAAATGAGCATATACGTTATCTTCAAACTAAATTTAATCCGCTCTTTTCTTACCGAAAAATAATTCACAACGCCTTGTTGATTTTCTGCGGCAATTGCAGTATAATGGAGAAAATCAGCAGGGGAGCGGGTGAACGGGATCAATACGCCGGGGTTTTCACCGAAACAGCCTTTTTTTGTAATTAACTCCCATCGTTATTACAAATACATCATGAATCGATACGGCATCGTGCATTTTTATTGCTTTGAATCGGGGAGTGCCGAATTCGCCGGTGTGCTTGCCGTACCCGACGGCTGTGTGGATATCCTGTTCTGCTGCACGGAGCATCCGGCGGCGTACATCTGCGGAACGGTGCTTGAGCCGACGCTGACGCTCAAGGAAAAGAACAGCTATTATTTCGGCGTCCGGTTTGAGCCGGGGTATAATCCGATCCTGAACGAAAAGCAGGTCATTCCGCTGCTGATCGAGCAGATGATTCCCTATGAGGATCTGATCAAGGATCGTCCGCTGTTTGAAAAAATCACCGAGAGTCGCAGTTTTCTTGAGCAAATCGGCTTTTTTATGGAATCGTATCTAAAAATCTACAGCCGCACGCAGCTGTCGCCGGACAAGAATATGCTCTATCGCTTTATTACCCGGGAAATTGTCCGCACCGGCGGTGAAATTTCGCTCGACGCGCTGTCGGAGCAATCCGGCTATACCGCGCGCTATATCCACAAGACATTCACCGCGGAAATGGGGCTTTCGCCAAAGCTGTTCGCGCGGATCATCCGCTTTCAGCAGCTCATCGGTGCGTTGAATCAGTCGGAGGGAAAAAAGCTCATCGACGCGGC
The DNA here is from genome assembly GCA_047602575.1 of Oscillospiraceae bacterium. Classification (GTDB taxonomy): domain Bacteria; phylum Bacillota; class Clostridia; order Oscillospirales; family Ruminococcaceae; genus UBA1366. The sequence continues at coordinate 99,021 of JASGGY010000003.1, read as the reverse complement.
GGCGGACGCGGGGTATTTCGACCAGTCCCATATGCTCAAGGATTTTAAGACCTTTACCGGCATCACACCAAAAAAATACCTCACCGCGCTCAGCGACAACGATTATGCCCAGAAGCTGATCATTCTTTGATGCGTTGTTCCGAAAAATACAATTTTTTTATTTTCAATGTGATATAATACGGTTATAGAACCTGAGCAAAGGCGCTCTGCAGCAGATGCAGAGCGCCTTTCTTCATTTTAACGGGTTCTGTAACAGCAAGCACTGTGCTGAAAATCTAGCAAAGATGGAGGAACTTATTATGAGTACATTAACAAACACCGCAACACACGTCGTATCCACAGCAGCGCAGCCATCCCTGAAACGGTCGTTGTTGACACGCGACCTGGTGATTTACGGTTTGGTTTTCATGATCCCGCTCGCCCCCGCGGCGATGTACGGCGTCTATGTCGGACTTTCCAACGGCATGGTGGCGCTCTGCTACCTCATCGGCATGGCGGCAATGCTCTTTACGGGATTCAGCTATCGATCGATGGCGCGCAAGTATCCGCTCGCCGGTTCGGTTTACCTGTATGTGCAAAAAGGCGTTTCGCCGGCACTGGGCTTCCTGACGGGCTGGTCGATCCTGCTGGACTACTTCCTGATGCCCGCCACGGTCGTCATCATCGGCAGCGGCATCGCAAGCTCGCTAATTCCCTCGATTCCGTTCTGGGCATGGGCACTGGTGTTTATCGCGTTCAGTACGGTAACAAACATTCTCGGCGTTGACATCATGTCGAAAATCAGCTGGGTGCTGTTCGCATTACAAATTGTCACCATTGTCCTCTTTGTGGGTCTGTGCATCCATATGTGGGTCAGCGGAAAAATCTCCTTCAACACCATCTCGTTCTATAACCCCGGAAACTTTGACTTATCCGGCGTTTTACAGGCAACGGGCATCGTCATCCTCAGCTATCTGGGCTTTGACGCAATCAGCACCCTCGCCGAGGAAACCATCAAGCCCGAAAAAGCGGTCGGACGCGCTATCATCTGGGCAATCCTGCTCAGCGGTCTGATTTTCATCGTCATCACTTTCTTTGCCGGCATGGCATACCCCAACTTCGGCGCACTCAGCGAGGACGCGGCTTTCATTGAAATCGTGGACTTCGTCGGCGGAACGGGCATGACCATCGTCACCTCGATCGTCCTGATTCTCTCCTTCGGCATGGCGACAAGCCAGGCATCACAGTCCGCAGTTTCCCGCGTACTGTTTGCAATGGGACGCGACGGCGTTCTCCCGAAAGCCCTCGGCAAAATCAGTCCGAAATTCCGCACACCCGCCGTTGCCATCGCCGTAGTCGGCATCATCATCACACCGCTGTCACTGCTCTGTGACCTGAATATGATTTCCAATATGGTAAGCTTCGGCGCGCTGGTCGGCTTCATGCTCCTCAATATCGCTGTTATCTGGCGCTTCTACGTCAGAAACAGCGCGGAACGCAAAACAAACCCCGTCAAATCCGCGCTGCAATACCTCATCGCTCCGCTCATCGGCTTCATCATCACCGTATCGATTTTCGTAAGCCTTGCCCCCGTCGCGCATGAGGTCGGCGTGGTATGGCTGGCAGCCGGACTGCTCTACTTACTCTTTGTCACAAAAGGCTTCCGCAAGCCCGTGCCGCAGCTGGAAATGGAATAGCCAAACGATATCGATTCTTATCAAAGCAAAAACCGGGCGGTGCGTCCGGTTTTTTGTTTTAAAAAACACTTGCTTGTTTTCCTTGACGATTTCCGCGGATTGTGGTAAGATAAAAAGACAATCCGCCGCGTTGAATTTTCTCTGCGGCAAAAAAGGACGGCTTTTCCATGAAGCTTTTGATCATCGGCGCGGGCGGATTTCTCGGCACCGTGCTACGGTATCTGACCGGCAGCATCCCCGTGCTGGCGGGTGCGTCATTCCCGATCGGAACGCTGTTGATTAACCTCACCGGCGCATTTGTCATCGGTGCGGTCAGCGAGCTGCCCGTGCGCGGCGTTGCGCTGGGCCCGAATTTCTATGCGTTCCTGACCGTCGGCGTGTGCGGCGGCTTTACGACCTTCTCCACCTTTTCGCTCGAAACCGTGCGCCTGATGGAGCGCGCACGCTACGGTGCGGCGTCGCTTTATGTTCTGTTGAGCGTATCCCTTTGTCTAGCGGGCGTGATCGCCGGAAAACTGCTGGTGAAACTGATTTTTGCAAAGTAGTCCGCTGTTTCGGACAAGTCACCCGCATATTTTTCCCGAATCAGAAATATAGTGGTAACACAAGCCGCTATATTTTTGCTGAAAGGATTCCGACAATGAAAAAGAACGTCAAAAGCATCCTCCCCGCGCTGATTGCCGCGGGCGTTATGCTCCTCGCCGCCTGTGCCGACAGTGCCGTGCAAAACACACAGGCTCAGAAGCTCTCCGCGTCGTATGCCGCGCAGGAAAAAGCGCTGACCTTCGGGAAGCCGCGCCGCAACGACTATACCCCCCTCAATTACGCCGAGCAGAAAGCCGTCTGGTTTTCCTACATCGACGTCAGCGCCATGCTCACCGGAAAAACCGAAGCGCAGTTCACTGCCGCCGTCGGCGATGCGTTTGATAAAACCTGCGCACTCGGCTGCAACACGGTTTACGTCCATGTGCGCGCGTTCGGCGACGCTTATTACGCGTCCGACCTGTTCCCGTGGACGAAAAGCGCCGCCGGTACGATTGGCGAAGACCCTGGATTTGATCCGCTTTCAATCATGATTGCGCAAGCCCACGACCGCGGGCTGTCCTTCCACGCATGGATCAACCCCATGCGCTGCGAAACCGAAGCAAACCTCGCGAAGGTCAGCGAAACCTACACACTTGGCGCGTGGTACAACGACGCACAGAAAAACGGCACCTACCTCGTCAAGCCCGCCGGCGACAACCACCTGTGGCTCAATCCCGCTTATCCGGAGGTTCGCACGCTGATTGCGGCGGGCGCTGCCGAAATCGTCAGCTGCTATGACGTGGACGGGCTGAACATCGACGATTATTTTTACCCGACCACCGACGCAAGCTTTGACAAAGCGGCGTTTGTCCAGACCGGCGGACAGAGTCTGACCGAGTTTCGCTTGAGCAACACCAGCCTGATGGTGCAATCTCTTTATAACGCAGTGAAAAGCGCCAACCCGAAAGCGCTGTTCGGCATCTCGCCGCAGGGAAATGTCGCGAACAATTATTCCTCGCTTTACGCGGATGTGAAGCTGTGGTGCGCGCAGCCGGGCTATGCCGATTACATCACGCCGCAGGTTTATTACGGCTACAACACCTCCGCTGCGCCCTATGCCGACGTGATTGCCCAGTGGAACACGATGGTTGAGAACTCCGGCGTTAAGCTTGTCATCGGGCTTGCCGTGTATAAGCTCGGCGAGGAAAGCGAGTTTTCCGATACCGTCGGCATCATCGGCGACCAGATTGCCGACGCGAAAACGCTGGAAAACTACGGCGGCGTGGCGCTTTATAATTACCTGAACCTCTTTGCACCGACCGATGAGAATGCACAGCGCGTAAAGGAGGAGCTTCCGCTGATCAGCGCAGCGCTCGGCGGCTGAAAAATCTGACCAGGGTTTTGCGGATTACGATATATGATCCGCTTTTCCGTTGTGCAGGTATCTATATGTACATATTATTGAAATATAATTTAGGCACAATGCTCAATTGCCATAAAGAAATTTAGCGTAAATAATTAGAACTCTCTTGAAAAACACAAAAGAATGTTGTATAATAAAGAAAAGGAATCTTCACCGGCAGCCGCCGATATATGCAGCGGCTCGGAAAGGAAACGGAATGTACCGGATTAAAACAAGAAAACAACTCAACGACCAAGTCGTTCTGATGGAAATCGAAGCGCCGCAGATCGCGAAAAAAGCACGCGCGGGGCAGTTTATCATTTATCGCGTGGACGAGCGGGGCGAGCGTGTGCCGCTGACCATCGCCGACCGGAACGAGGAAGCCGGCACAATCACCATCATCTTCCAGACCATCGGAAAAAGCACGCAGTCCCTTGCCGCGCTGAGCGCCGGCGACGAGATTCTCGACGTGTCCGGACCACTGGGTGTCGCCACGCATTACGGCGACAATATAAAAAGAGCCGCAGTCATCGGCGGGGGAGTGGGCTGTGCAATTGCGTACCCGCAAGCGAAAGCGCTTCACACCGCGGGTGTTGCGGTCGATATGATCGCGGGCTTCCGCAACAAGGATATTGTGATTCTCGAGGACGAACTGAAAGCCGTTTCGGACAAGCTTTTTCTTGCCACGGACGACGGCAGCTACGGCGAAAAGGGCTTTGTTACCGACATCCTGCGCGCGCAGATTGAGCAGGGCGCACAGTACGACCTTGTCATCGCCATCGGCCCTGTCATGATGATGAAAGCCGTCAGCGAGCTGACAAAGCTGTTCGGCATCCCGACGCTGGTGTCGCTCAACCCGATTATGATCGACGGCACGGGTATGTGCGGTGGCTGCCGCGTGACCGTGGGCGGAAAAATCCGCTATGCCTGCGTGGACGGACCGGACTTTGACGGACATCAGGTTGATTTCACCGAGCTGATGCGCCGCAACGCATCCTACCGCGACGAGGAAGCCGCACACATCTGCCGCATGACGGGGGAACAGAGATAATACAAAGGATTTGATACAAATGCCGAATATGAACCTGAAAAAAACGCCCATGCGCGAGCAGAACCCGCAGGCGCGCGCACATAATTTTGACGAGGTGACGCTGGGCTACACCCCCGAGGAAGCCATCGAGGAAGCAAAGCGCTGTCTGCAATGCAAGCACAAGCCCTGTGTCGCCGGCTGTCCGGTAAGCGTGCGCATTCCGGAATTTATCGCACAGGTTGCACAGGGGGAATTCATCAAAGCGTACGAGGTGCTTAAATCCACGAACTCCCTGCCTGCCGTCTGCGGACGTGTTTGCCCGCAGGAAATCCAGTGCGAGGGGCGCTGCGTGCGCGGCATCAAGGGCGAGCCGGTCGCAGTCGGCAGGCTGGAGCGCTTCTGCGCGGATTACGCGCTCGCAAACCTATGCGACGACGCGCTCAAGCCCATTCCCAACGGGCATAAGGTCGCCGTCATCGGCGCGGGTCCCGCCGGTCTGACCTGCGCGGGGGATCTGGCGAAGCGCGGCTATGACGTGACGGTTTACGAAGCGTTTCACGTGGCGGGCGGCGTTCTGATGTACGGCATTCCCGAATTCCGCCTGCCCAAGGCAATTGTCCAGCAGGAAATCGACAAGCTGACCGCGCTGGGTGTCAAGATTCTCACCAACATGGTCATCGGCAAGATTTATTCCGTGGACGAGCTGTTTGAAATCGGCTTTGAAGCGGTGTTCGTCGGCTCGGGCGCGGGGCTGCCGCGCTTTATGGGCATTGAGGGCGAGGGACTTGTGGGCGTTTATTCCGCCAACGAATACCTGACGCGTATCAACCTGATGAAAGCCTACCGCGACGATTACGACACGCCGGTGCGAAAATCAAAAGCCGTTGCCGTTGTCGGCGGCGGAAACGTCGCGATGGACGCGGCAAGAAGCGCGCTGCGTTTCGGTGCGGAGCGCGTCTATATCGTCTACCGCCGTTCCGAAAAGGAAATGCCCGCCCGCGCGGAGGAAGTTCACCACGCCGCAGAGGAGGGCATCGAGTTCCTGACGCTGACAAACCCCGTGCGCATCCTCGGCGATGAAAAGGGCTTTGTCACCGGCATGGAATGTATCCGGATGGAGCTGACCGAGCCGGATGCAAGCGGCAGGCGCAATGTCAAGGCTGTGCCGGATTCGCATTTTATCTTAGAAACCGATACCGTGATCATGTCCATCGGCACGTCGCCGAATCCGCTCATCCGTTCCACCACAACGGGGCTTGAGGCGAACAAGCACGGCTGTCTGGTCGTGACCGAGGATATGAGCACCACAAAGGAAGCCGTTTATGCCGGCGGCGACGCGGTCACGGGCGCTGCAACCGTCATTCTCGCGATGGGCGCGGGCAAAACCGCAGCCGCTTCCATCGACGCGTTTATTTCCGGCAAGGACACACAGGAGTAACGAACCTACGACCGGATCCCGTACGAAAGCGTACGGGATTTTTTTGTGAAGTTTCACTTGAAAGACCGCGCGAAATCTGTTATAATCGTAATAAGGCTGCATAGACTATACAAACTATATTTGTGAGGACAAAGATGAACGGATACAATTTTGGGTTCAATCCCTTTGACAGCAACGCGCACGCGGAATTTGAACAGCATCGTCAGCTCGAGCGCAGCGGATTGAAAAAAAATGCGTCACGACTGGGCATCCTGCTGGTGATTTACGTGGTGCTTTCCAACTATATCATGCCGTATCTGTTCATGGCGATCTATCACATCGCATATGCGCACAGCTTTTCGGGGCGGTATTCCGTGGTCAGGGATTATTTTGCGGAGAACTACTCATCGTTTCTGGGAATGCTGCTGAACATCTGCTGTGTTGTGCCGTCGCTGCTGGTCGTGCTGCTTGTGGTCAAGCCGGCACTGCGGATTGAATTAAGCGGGCTGTTTCACTACGAAAAGGGGAGCATGAAAATCGCGCTGATCGCGTTCCCGGCGGCTTTTCTGGGAAACATCGCGGCAGGCCAGCTGACGAACATTTTCTCAAACATCATGCAGGAATCCGGCGTGACCGTTCCGGAAGCAAACTTTGCGATTGACACGCCGGAATTGAGAACGTTCCTGATCCAGATTTTCTATGTTGTTATTCTAGGTCCGGTGGTGGAGGAGGTGCTCTACCGCGGCATCGCCCTGCGCCTGCTCAAGCCCTACGGCAAGGGCATGGCGGTGGTGGTTTCGTCGGCGGTTTTCGCGCTCATGCACGGCAATATCCCGCAGGCGGTCAACGCGTTTCTGTTCGGGCTTCTGATGGGTACGATCGCGGTACAGTTCAATTCCATCCTGCCGACGATTTTAATCCATATCCTCAACAACGCCTTTTCCTCGGTCACGGACGTCGCCGACGCGCTGAACAGTCAGCTGCTTTATAACATTTACGGGATTGTGTTCCTGCTGGTAATGCTGCTGGGCGGGCTGGTGGTGTTTGTGTATTACAAAAAAATCCGGCTGCCGAAGAACGAAACGCGCTTTCTCAGCACCGGCGAAAAATATGTGCTGGCGTTTTTCAATTTCTTTATGCTGGCATACTGGGCGATTCTGGCATATGAATATGTCCGGATGTTTTTGATCTACAACCAATAGCGGGTGCGGTTTTGTGAATATTTATTTAAAATTTGCAAAATCGCTTGCAATGAAGCGGCTTTTCTGATATAATAATTAAGCGACAAAGAGAGACCGTTCGTGGCTTGCTGATTTTGGGATATAGCCAAGCGGTAAGGCAACGGACTTTGACTCCGTCATTCCGATGGTTCGAATCCATCTATCCCAACCATCGTTATGATTTTCCGTTAAAATCAAACTGGGGTATCGCCAAGTGGTAAGGCATTGGACTCTGACTCCAACATTCCAAAGGTTCGAATCCTTTTACCCCAACCAATAACAGAGCGTATCTTGAAACCATGGGTTTCCGGGATACGCTCTGTTATTTTTGTGGGCGAAGAACCCCCTGTGCTTCGGGTGGGAAGCACAGGGGGTTGTAATAATTACGCGCCGTTATTTTCATTCTAATGACAGAGCCGGACGCATCATAGAGATAGTCAATCACCGCGTCGCTGCCCGTCTGCTGGCGAATGATGTGGTCGCCCGACAGGGTGTATTTGGTCATAACGCCGTTAACGGTCTTCTGCGTGCGCAGCCCGTCGGTGTTGTATTGCGAATCACTATATCAAAATGAGTTTAGATACTAATTTATTGCGTCCGCCATTCATTATAATCCGTCTCATAATAATACCATCCATCTTCTGATAATGGTTCGAGCTTGGTAAGGTATTGCAATTCAGGTTTGTCTGTCTTATTAATAGAATATGCAATGCCGCGGGATTGATCGGATAGCCGCCATTTTTCAAAGTAAATTGTATTTCCGTCCTTGCTTATACAGTTAACTCCTCGTTGATTTATAAGGCGTTTTATCGCTTTCACAACTTCGCTATCTTCAATTCTTACATCGTTCGTGATAACACCAGTAAACATTGTATCGTTTTTTATAGTTGCTTTATCAATATAAATTTCTAAATAACCAGAATATGACATATAATCCTTAACTAGATTAATTTCAGCAACATCATGATTAAAGTATTTTTCTGTTTTACTTTTATCAGGTGGAGCGAAAGAATATATAAAAGCACACGCTAATCCTACAACAGCTGCAATCACAATGATAGCAACAATGAACAATTTGTTCCTTTTGAGTATTTTGTTCACTCTAATGTCAACTCCTTGAGATATAGTAGTTTAGATATCCGAGATAGATATATTTCTCATCACCTGCTTCATTCAATAGATCAGCAATTGAAGTTGGGAGTCCTGCTGCTCCCATTGATCCATAAGTCAATGTTTGATAAGAAAAACCAAAAGCAGCTCCTAAATAACCGTATGTATAATTTCCTAAATCCTCTGGTCTTAATACAGTTCCTCCATATACGATATAAGATCCATTGCTTAGGAAAGTAGTACCTATTGTTTGCTTTTTTCCACCACTGCCACCCATCTTTATTATCTGCCCAGCTTTTAATGTACGAGGATTTCCGCTGTACCCAATATTTATCCATTTCGATCCATCGCCGTAAAGCTTTTGAGCAACACTCCACACGTATCGCCATTCTGTACTTGCCATCCGCCCTTAACTTTTTTCCATAATCCAGTCGGATCATTAAAGTTTACAGGATTATTCGTACAGTATGCAAAGAGATTTACTTCACTACCTATAATGCTTGCAGAATCCGCATTAATAAACCTCTTAACAACCGGATCATAATACCGTGACTGCAGATAATACAACCCTGTTTCCGTATCATAATAATACGACCGATACCTGAACGGATTGACCGCACCCACAGTAGAAGCCATTGTACCCGTTGCCGAGATCATATTGCCCCACGCATCATACTGATATTCGGTAACTTGGACACCCGCCACGTTTACAATCCGAGCGACATTGTTTTGTGCATCCTTGACATAGTAATAATATGCGCCGTTATACTTCATCCCAATGACAGAGCCGGACGCATCATAGAGATAGTCAATCGCCGCGTCGCTGCCCGTCTGCTGGCGGATGATCTGGTCGCCCGACAGGGTGTATTTGGTCACAACACCATTAACGGTCTTCTGCGTGCGCAGCCCGTCGGTGTTGTACTTATAGGATACACTATTTGTGCCGTTTTGTAAAGTGGCAAGCTGTCTGCCGTTTTCCCATGTCATTGCTATGTCCGTTGTGAGTTATTAATATTTTATTTGTCTAATCCACTATATTGAAATATTGAAAAAATCTGAGAATGTAGATTTATATTCATCATCATTTTGAAAACCCAACGACTGACAATATAGCATTAATTCTATAGTTTTTGCTCTGTAGTGATTATATTCTTCATAAGCTAATGCTGTACTTGAAGAACTGCTAGAAATTAAATTGTTATTGGTTATATATTGTAAAAAATCCGCGTCAATGCCTGTCATCGATTCCCACTCGAGTCTAGATTTTTCTAGTAAAATCTTTCCGGTAGCATCTAAATGTTGATATAGATAATTATAGTATTTATCTACCATGATACCCCATTTATTTGCGTACTCGGATGTTATATTAATAAATTCCACGTTGCTTTTCCCGCTTTTTTCAAATGCAGTTCTATACTCTTTGTCAATCGAAAACTCTTGATATAAAACAATCGAACGAGTGTAACTTGTTTTATCATTCGACGAAAAGTTTGTAATTTCAGAATCTAAAGTCGAAGTATATGTTGTAATCTTTTCATCAGAATTATTATTTAAATTATTAACACTATAATTCGAACAGCTTATGAAGCCACATGATGATAATAATGTTACAATAATGAAACATATTATTGTTTTTCTTTGTTTCATAAAATTACCTCCATTTTTTTACCAATTTGATGTTATAACCTGCGTATAAAGACAAGTATTTTGATACTGTGGTACCATTAGCATCGGCAGTGTCGTTATTGTTTTTTAATGCATCTTTTAAACCTTTCGCGCCAATTAAATGTGCTGCAGCTAATAAACCAGATTCGGTAATTGTCACATTAAATTTTGTTTTCCCAATATATTTATCCAAACCATAACTTACAATATAACTCCATGATTTAGCCATTGCTTTCGCTATTGCAAGATTTTGAACTGGTTTGCTATTTAAAAAATCGTCCTCACAGAATATTCCCAATCCATTAGCATATGACGTCCAACTGCCACTAGAATCCATTAATTCTGCTTCTTGTAAGGATAGATTTCCCATTTGATATCTGCCTAAATAGCCATATTCATTCTTTGCTTTGTAATTACCTGAGGATTCTGATATAGATAAAGCATTTAAAAAAGATCTAAAACCAATTATATCTATAAAAGTAGCTCCATGACCTACTAATAATCTGAATGGAATTAAAAAAGTACCATATATGCCAATAAAAGCCAAAGCCTCTCGAATCATAGTACCGTCAGAATCAACAAACATAACTGGATTATTATTACAATAAGCAAACATATTATTTCCAACAAAGCCCTGACCTGTCGAAGTATAACAGTCCCCATTCACAAACCTCTTCACAACCGGATCATAATACCTTGACTGCAGATAATACAACCCAGAATCCGTAGCATAATAATACGACCGATACCTGAACGGATTGATTGTGCCAACAGTAGAAGCCAGCGTACCCGTTGTAGAGATGATATTGCCCCACGCATCATACTGATATTCGGTAACCACCGCGTGGAGAATGTCTGGCACTCATTATAAGTACTTTTAATTCAGGCACTGCAAAAGGTTTTACACACACCACCTTTCCGTTGTCATCAATTTATAAATAATCTTCTTAACTCGATTCAAGATCCAATTCAGGCACTACAGAAGGTGTTACACACACCACTCTTCTATTTTCATCAATCCATAAAAAATCTACTTCACCCGATTCAAGATTCACCTCAGCAACATATCTATCATTTTTAAAATCGTAATAAACAATCATATCGTAAGAACCTTTGAAATTATCCTGCGCATATTTCGTATAAATCTCTGTAGCAGCTTTCTTTTCATTTGAATCTAATGAAATGTTCTTTAAAATAAACACTCCAATCAATATAACAATGATACTCAAGCTAATTATAATAATGAATCGCTTTTTATGTTTCATAATCTATCTCACTATCTAATCTTGAAGATTTAATGATAATTGCATCAAGCAAAGACATATATAGTATTGTTGTTATTGAAATTAAAAACATAATTCGAATCCGTAATATGGACTTCTCATAAAGAGTTTTTTCAACTTGGAGGCTGAATAATAGCTAGCCACATGGTCTTCAAAATAGTAAAATGCATCATTAGCATTATTGGGTATTGTCATTTTGCACAAGTATTTAATCGCTTTAGTATACTCTTTTGAATACTTTCCCGTACAAGTTCCTTTTGAAAGCGCTATACTAGCTTGTTCGATACAATTGTTCGTAATTAGGTTATATGTTTCTGGGTTTGATGCCAAATTATAGCAATATATCGCTGTTTGCGTAAAATCCCCAGTTATATAATGCATATCTGTATATGAAGCTTTTTTTGCCAATTTTGTGCTGTTAACGTTAATTATTTCATTAAGTAAGTCCACCGAACACGAAGAAGGGTAAAAGATATAACCTACATTTTTAAAATCAATTATCATGGTACCATTTGTTTGCTTGTTAGTCACCGAAAAATAGTACCAATAACGACCGCATTGTATAAGCAATGCGGCATGCCCAAAATCTTTTGCGCCATATTTATTAATGAGTAAAATTGCATCATAGCCATTCGGGTCTGCATAATTCACCGGATTATTCTCACAATAAGCGAAAACATTAGAGCCGAGAATAGGCTCATTTAGTTGCGCATCCTCATTCACAAACCTCTTCACAACCGAATCATAATACCTTGACTGCAGATAATACAGCCCCGTATCCGTATCATAATAATACGACCGATACCTAAACGGATTGACCGCACCAATAGTAGATGCCATCGTACCTGTTGCCGAAATCATATTGCCCCACGCATCATACTGATATTCGGTAACTTGGACACCCGCCGCGTTTACAATCCGGGCGACATTGTTTTGTGCATCCTTGACATAGTAATAATATGCGCCGTTATACTTCATCCCGATGACAGAGCCGGACGCATCATAGAGATAATCAATCGCCGTGTCGCTGCCCGTCTGCTGGCGGATGATCGACAGGGTGTATTTGGTCACAACGCCGTTAACGGCCTTCTGCGTGCGTGGTCAGGGAAATGCTCATGAACGAGCATGTTGAAGCAGACATTACCTATTCAGAAAATCTTACGAACAACTAGATCATTGCGTATTATCGAAGTAACTTAAAAAAGCCGGCGTTGTATTTTCTGTCGTATCTTCAGAAATTTCAATAATGACATCATCAATTACGAGCGTATACCATCTTCGAACATATAAATCATCATCATTTGTAAATAAGCGCTTTAGGCTAAAAATCCCTGCACGATCTTCATGTGCTTCATATTTTACATTTTTATAATTATTTGAAAATTTCATATCTTTTTTCGATGAATCATGAAGGCTTACTTTGATATAGCACAGCGATTTATCACTGTCAAGATGCATGATATAATAGTTATCATGCTTCGTAAAACCAAGTTGAAGTAAATGTTCTTCAGTTGTAATATTTTTACTGATGATTTTATCTAGAGTAGGATTTGATAGACTAATTTTTTTTTCACAGCTAATTGCATTGATTGTTGTCATTAAAATAAAAGCCAATAATGAAAACATTAAGATATGTTTTTTCTCCGTATACAGCTTCGCTTTTAAGCCGAATACTAAATAAAAAAGTATAATGCAAATCAAAACAATTACAAAAACTAACTCCATACTGATGCCCATGCACAAAATGCGTAAATCACAATGAAAGCATATCGCATGGGCTTACACCTCACTCTCAGTTATTTTATATGAATTGCCAACTAAAAACTAAAATCGTTAGATACATTTACGGTGCCGTATTTAGCTCCAGTTATTAGCTTCATATAACGATCCAGATATTTATAACTAGTATAACTAGCGAAATTAATAACTGTTCTACTAATTCTTGTAGCAATATATACATTTGAATACGGGTTATAGGTTGTGTATGTGGTAACTGCTATCTGTAAATATTTAGATCCGCTAAGTAAATCAATTATAAAGAAATATTTTGGATCTTTATACATGAATCTTATTTGATCAATTGCATACCTTATAGCACCTAACTCATTATTTGCTTTAGGAAATAATGAATCCACAAGCGAAATTACGCCAAGATATGTGCCGATTTTATATGGGTTTACAAGTTCAATTAAAGCTGTTCCCGATCCATTCCAAAATCTCATACCTGCTTTTTTTGTATTCAAATTTACATAATTATCAATCATTCTTGCAAAATCATCTAGTTGATCGCTATTAATTGGATACACATGTAACATGGAAAACAAACCATGTGGATCTTCGTATATAACAGGATTGTTACCGCAATATCCATAAACATTAATTCCATTAATTTTAGAGCAGGTGATACCTAATATAGCAGGATTATCCGCATTCACAAACTTCTTCACAACCGGATCATAATACCGTGACTGCAGATAATACAACCCCGTATCCGTATCATAATAATACGACCGATACCGGAACGGATTCACCGCACCCACAGTAGAAGCCATCGTACCCGTTGTAGAGGTGATATTGCCCCACGCATCGTACATATACTCGGTCACAGTTGTGCCAGAGGTGTTAGTAATCCGTATTACATCCCCCGGTGCTTCGGGTGGGAAGCACCGGGGGATTATGTTATGATTACACTGTTAAAATTGTCGTTTAATGGATTGACTAATCATTCAATTCGACATTCATTATTATATGTTTTGAATGATATGACCGAAACAGAAACAGATTGTCATTACAAAGCATTGCCTGACAAAAAACTTTGAAACACTAAGTGATCCATATCATTCTCATATGTGTTTTCAGACACAGTGATTTCTGCACCATTTATGAAGAAGTGAAAAAACCACATGTTAAAATGTTTTTCGCTAGACAAGCGTTCAAAGCTAAGCAGTCCCGTTCGTAACACTTTCGCATCATATGTAATATTCTTGTATTTTGTTGTACCGTGTGAATCAGGGCTGTTATAATCAACAGTAATGTCGCAGATGCTATTATCGACATGAATCGTCTTTACATACAAATCGGTCTTATAGCTTTCAAAACCCAATTCGATCAGATGCTCTTTATCGGTTAGATTTTCATTGATCACGGAATCTAAAAAATTGTCAGAAAGCTTAAATTTTTTCGTTTCACTTAGGCTGTTGAAATTGGGTATAAACACCAGAACAAGACAAATCATTCCTATAATATACTTATAACTCCTTTTCCTTTTCAAATAAAGTATCAGAAATATAATAAACACTGCCGCAGATATCGATGAAAATAATATTAGCATAGACTTGAAACTCACTTTCGTTTTGTTTAGTTTTATCACGCAATCACTGAATTATTTATAATAAAAGCCCCAAGTAACATCATCTTCTTCAATAGATAATCCAGCTTGTATCAGACAATCTTTGATCACAGAATAAATATTGCAACATTTAAATTCTATAATTTTTCTACAATCAAACTTACAATTAGTCCGACTGCCTTGAATCGCATATACCATTATCTGCATTTTTGACGAACCGTCCAATAGAAAAACATGATAATGATATTTAGGACTTGGGTAATCATGGATGATATCATCAAGCATCCTTGTAATTGATTGAAGCTCATTATTCATTTTTGGCCAATTATCAGCAATCACAGAAAATGTTGTAACGATTAAACTTGCAGGCAATTTTACAAAGCCTATAGCAAAAGATCCGATAGCGTTAATGGCTCTTTTTGGTTTTGAGGGTGTGTTTTTTTTATTTTGATTATCGATATAAACATTTATTAATCTTCTAACTTCATTCAGTTGATCGTTAATAAGGTATGCATAAATTTGACCAAAAGTACCATTTGGATCAACAAAATTTACCGGATTATTATTACAGTAAGCAAACATATTATTTCCAACAAAGCCTTGACCAGTCGAAGCATAGCTATCCGCATTAATAAACCTCTTCACAACCGGATCATAATACCTTGACTGCAGATAGTACAACCCCGTATCCGTATCATAATAATACGACCGATACCGGAACGGATTGACCGCACCAATAGTAGATGCCAGCGTACCCGTCGCCGAGATCATATTGCCCCATGCATCATACTGATATTCGGTAACTTGGACACATTATATGTTCAATTATTAAAAATAGTAATATGGATTCATTATTAAAGATCTTTTCATGAACCAATTCGACGAGTTATAGAGCGCTATATTTTCCTCAAAATTAGTAAACGCTTTATCAGAGGCGTTTGTAATACGTATTACATCCCCTGCGCTTCGGGCGGGAAGCACAGGGGGGTTGTGTGATATTCCGTATACAACAAATAAGAGTTCGCATTATCAATCAATATTAATTAGTAACACATCTCTAAAATACAATTCGATTGCTGTGTCACCTTGAAAATATGCTTCGCATTTTAATACAAAATCTTTCTTTTTTGATTTATACTTAATTATTTTATCTGTAGATCCAAGATACAGAATATTTGTTAAGTCATCTTGCGATATGTCATATGATCTCTTCAACATTGACTTCCCATTGTCCTCCCAGAAAAGATATAACCCATCATTGTTATCTTCATAAAAGAAATGGGGAAATAGAGAAATCATATAGCCGGTTAAGCATAGAAACCAAATATTCTCATAAAAATGGTTCAGCCCATAAGCAGTTGCTTCAATTAAATTGCTCTGAAAATTTGAATATTCTAGTCCATCTGTATTGATACAGCAGTCCCAATCGGACATAACAAGCCAGCACTCTGCAATCAAACGATTTAATAAGTCAATGTTGCTTTTATCTAATTGCCATAATGCATATAATAATTGTCTTGCACTTTCCCAATCACCATTATCTTCGAATTGTTTCAACCCGTCAATTTCTATGTATAGATTCATTTTACGACCCACCCATCAACTATTCTCAGAACGCCATCCATAAAACGAATAACAACTTGAACGGTACGTCCATTATATACAGCAGTGTATAATGTATTACCAGCCGTATAAGCTGTCGAAGAACCATTAAGTAATACATATCGTATAACTTGTGACACTGATGTCCATGTATAGCATCCAATTGAACTCCAAAGATGTTTTGATTGTAAAATATGGGGTATTGTATTTTGTATAATATTTTGTATCGCATTGTTGACTGCGGGAGAACCGCCTATTCCAAAAAACCATAAAAGTGCATCCGGCATTTTCGCGAGTATTGCTGGATTGCTAAACAAAAATTTTTTACATATCTCAAGAAGAACCGTTCCTGCAACATAGCCTAAAACCGCTCCTCCGACAACAACAAGACCACGTACTGCCCAATATGCATATGTTCGCCATTGCCACCAATGCCCATCATAAAATCCTAAGCTTGTTGCTACATAATCGCCAAAAAACCAACCAGCAACGCCGCCAATAACAGCGCATGCCCATTGAATTGGAGTACCAAAATGTCCATTTGAATCAGATACATTAACCGGGTTATTATTACAATACGAGAAAAGATTAACTTCTGCTCCTAATACCCCACTATCATCCGCATTCACAAACCGCTTAACCACCGGGTCATAATACCTTGACTGGAGATAATACAACCCTGTTTCCGTATCATAATAATACGATCTGTAGCGGAACGGATTCACCGCACCCACAGTAGATGCCATCGTACCTGTTGCCGAGATCATATTACCCCACGCATCATACTGATATTCGGTAACTTGGACACCCGCCACGTTTACAATCCGAGCGACATTGTTTTGTGCATCCTTGACATAGTAATAATATGCGCCGTTATACTTCATCCCGATGACAGAGCCGGACGCATCATAGAGATAATCAATCGCCGTGTCGCTGCCCGTCTGCTGGCGGATGATCTGGTCGCCAGACAGGGTGTATTTGGTCACAACGCCGTTAACGGTCTTCTGCGTGCGCAGTCCGTCAGTGTTGTACTTATAGGATACACTATTTGTGCCGTTTTGTAAAGAGGCAAGCTGTCTGCCGTTTTCCCATGTCATTGTCATGCCGTTACGATAGGTGAGGGGATTGCCGATCGCGTCATAGGTCAGGGCTGTGCCGTTGTAGCTGGTCAGGAGATCCTTCCAGTTGCTGTTGCCGTATACATACGGCGTAACCTTTGTCGGGCTATTCAAACTACCGGTCGTGTAGGCGAATTCCGCCACGCTGGTGATATTTCCGCCAACGTTATAGGTATAGACATAGGTTTTTCCGGCGAAATAGTTATCCTCGCGGATGAGCTGGTTTAAGCTGTCATAGGTGTATGTGATTTTGGTGGGCGCACTGGTCGAGCCATAATAAATCGTAGTGATATTTCCGTTTTTGTCATAGGCGTAATAATAGGGCGCACCGTTATTATAGGATATGCCGGAAATCAGATTGGTAGTCGCTTTCAGGTTGGTATCGGTATCCAGCCCGTTCTTACTGCCGGCAGCATAAGAATACGCGGTCTGCGCAAACGGCGTCGTGCTGCCAGCGGCGGTGAAAGAGCTGTTCTGGACTCTTCCAAGCGCATCATAGGTATAATTCAACTTGTCGGTGCTGGGTAACGTGATATTCTGAAGCTGATCCGTAGTCGAGTATGCATAGCTGTATTTCTGCACAGCTTCACCGCCAAATTGATACAGCAGTGCGTTGATTCTGCTCGTTGCGTCGTATGACACCTGTGTTGCAAAAACAGATGCCGTCGCGGACGTGCTTCTTTCATAAGTTCTGATCTGTCTGCCCTGTGCGTCATACTCAAAGATATATACCTTTTCATTGGGAAGGTCATAAAGCTTGCTGACGTTTCCGTCACTGTCGTATTCAATTTTGCTTACAGCTGCTCCGTCAGAATCCACTTCTACAATCCGTTCAAGCTTGTCGTACACATAGCTGACAGCATCCCCGTTTCCGTATGTGAAACCGGAAAGCTTTCCATTATTGGAATTGTAGGTATTTGTGATCAGTGTCTGTGTTCCCGCTTTAACAGTTGTAACATTTCCGAACACATCATAGGCATAATGATAGCTGAATCCGTTATGTGTTATGGATGAAAGAAAATCTCCTGTATAGGCGTAATTTACAGCTGCCTCGCCGGTATCGAGAATACCATCCTTATCGATATCATTATACACGGAAGAAAGCTTGTCGGTTGCCGAATTGTAGGTGTACCTTGTCATATTTCCATTCGGATCGGTCAGTGCGGTCATAAAGCCGCTTGCATTATAAGCGTAGCTTGTTGTGTTGCCGCGCTCATCCGTGGAAGATGTGAGGTATTTTCCGTCGCTGGAATAAGCTGATTTGGTATAAAGTGCGGGAATGTTCGTGGTTGCGTCACCTTTCATGATTGAAGTGAGAAGATTGCCGAAGCTATCGTATGTAAACCCGCTGGTTTTGTTTTCTGCATCTTTCACTGTTGTGGCATTATTTTTATTGTCATAAGTGAGCGATGTGGTATCGCCGTCCTGATCGCTGATGGAAGTAGGGTTGTTTTTTGAATCATAAGTTGCTGTTGTTGTTGTTCCTGTTCCGCTTGCAGATGATATGACATTACCATTGTTATCATATTCATAATGCTGTACAGTTTCTTTGGTTAATGACAGATTATCGAAAGATGCTGAATTTGCGTTGAAATCATAGCAACAGTTTACCGTTATGGATGTAATCGTCTTTGTATAATTTTTTTGTGAGGGATCAATAGATACGGAAGTTTGCTGCCATTCATCGATGTTACTCATAAAGTCCGCATCAAAGCTTTCCGTTGTGCTGTCGGAATAATTTAATATTGCTTGAAGTTTAAAAGTGGGGAGGTTAGTACCGGTAGTTTTCAAAGGGATACTGTTGGCTTTTCCCCAACCGCTGAGAACAAAGGATGCAGTAGATGCATTCTCTCCGATTTTTACGGTCTGAGAAATATACTTATTTTGGTTTTGCGCACCATTCATCGTTGCATTGTTGCCGGACAGTGATTCTGTTCCTGATCCAAGTACAGCGGTTGCGTAATTGGTCCACCCGTACCAGTTGTTAAAACCAGCATTGTTAAGCAGGTTGAAATCACTGATTGTGCTGCTATCTTCAAGCTGAACGCAGTCAAAGTATGCTTTTCCGACATAATTATCTAAGCCAAGCATAACTTGATGACTTCCGTCGATTTTTGCGGTGAATGTTACGGATACCTTCTGCCAGCCGCCATTAACGGAACCATCCATCAGCTGAACGTAGTCCGATTTATATGATGATAAGCCTGCATTATTCGTTGCACCGACAAACGCGCCGTTGCCATTGTTGTTGTCTGCTTTGATATATCCTGACAGCGTATAGGTATGTCCTTTTACAAGATTTACAGTTTGGACCAAACCAACTGTTGCGCCGTTCACCGCCGTGGTGTTATTCACAAAAAATGAGGATGTTCCAAGATATTTTTCATCAGTGCTGATATTTCCGGATTTTGAACTGTTGTCCGTCCCCCAGAATCCAAGTGACCAGGAAACCATCCCGTTCTCGGCCTGACCATTGTTTAGCAGATTAACAGCCGCCGCGCCTGCAGACGTTGTATTGATGACTTTGTGCATCTTAGCGTTTGAACTGTCGCTGTTGTAACTTGCTGTTGAAGTTCCGTAAACAGAAGTACGGTTTGAATTTGACGAGTAGGTGGAAATAGCTCGTCCATATGTGTCAAAGTTATATGTGGTTAATATGTCATCATCAGTTCCGATGATATCATCTGCTCCACTGTACTGCACCGTTGTGATATAATCCGCAATAGAATAATTAATCTTAACGGATTGTCCCTGAGTTGTACCACCAATTTCTGTAACAGACTTCACTTTTTTCAGATCATTGTATTCATAATTCAAGCTATATGATGATGCACTGTCTGTAATATTCTGAACAGTTCCATCAATGTTGTTATATGCATATAAGGTATCCGTACCGTCCGGATATGTTGATTTTGTTAAATGCCCATTGGTGTATGTATATGTCCATGACTTGCCGGAAGCGTCAGTAATAGCCGTCAGATAATTGTTTGCATTGTACGTAAAAGTCAGCTTTTCTCCTGCGCCGTCTGTGACATATGAGATTCTTTTGGTATATCCTGAGCCTGTGTATGTAATGCTCATCATATTACCGTTGGTATCTTTATACGATGTCAGATAGCCGTTGGCATCAAAATATTTGAATTCTCCATTAGGATAGTACATGGTAAACGAACCATCATTATTATGGTAGATATCTATATCCAGTCCGTCTTCATCTATATATACAGGAATTGCACTGGTCGGCGATTTAAAATAATGTTCGGTGCCATCGCTGTCTATCCACACATACTTATATACATCCAGTGTGTCAGGGTTGGAAATCGGCAAGATATACTCTTGAAGATTGAGTTTCCAACCTTTTCCGAGCATTGTGGTCACATAACACAGATTCGGACGGAACTCACTGTTTGCCTGTGCCCCGTTAAAAATATGACCGACCGCAACGGGAAGAACTCCTCCGGATGTGGAAGCGTCATTTCCGGTAACGACGATATTACCGTTATACAGATTCACATCAGCAGAGGTATTGTTATTGACAGATGCCGACTCATATGACCAGATGCTTTCCAGACCTTTTGTGTTTCTGTAATTTATAAGCAAGGTGGGGACGGTGGAACCAGAATACTCTGAGTTAAACAGTACATATCCGTCCTGGGCAGAGGAGTCAGCCTTCAGCATAATGCCATAATTTGTATTTATGTTATTATACCACTCATTTGCCAATTTTGTAATGTCAATGTATTTCGTCGTGTTGTTTGTATCCATTGGAATGGAGTCGTAGATTTCCGGGTCATAATCAGGCAGATTGATTCCTGTCAGGTCGGCTGCCGTCCATGCGGACTTAATGCGGTAAGCATTTATGTAGTTTGACCCTGTGACATTTACCGCATTTGTTTGTGTCAGCTTTACCTGGGCTTTGACTAACATGTCACCGTTCCCAAGAGGTGGTACATCAAAATGGATATAGGTGTTTTGACTTTTTCCGTCGTTCATTCCGACAGATCGGGCTAAATATCCAGATGAGCTGAAATTAAGTGGAAGGCCTTCAATCGCAAAAGTGCTGTCTAAATCTGTTTTTTCCGTTGTCAGAATCGGATCAATCGTGACTGGAAATGCACGATCTCCGGCATGGAACCATTCCGGATCTGCATGCAGGGTAACTCTATAAGAGGTATTTGTTACTGCTTCAAGTGAATAATGAACATCAAGAGACAACACGCTATTCTTGTCATACATAAACGGCGCAGGTATGGTCATGACAATTTCATTTCCGTTATATGCCGAAATGCTGCCATCATCATTGAGTTTTAACTTTAAATTCTTGACATTGATTAAGAAAGAAAAATCATAATCCTGCAGAGGATTTTTAATTACAATATTCTCCTTGACGTTTGTTCCGATCACGTTGTACTCAAGATCCACGCCGGTTTCAATTTCTGAATAAGATATTTGTTTACTAAGATCAGTTAATGTATAGAACTGCTCTTCCGCAGACACGTCATTTTCTGCTGTATCTCCGTCACATAGACTGATGCGTGCATTGTTGTTCGCATCGTCAAGTCCCCATGAAATTTCGTAATCATCTTTCTTAACAGAAAGAAGTTTTTGAGATGCAGAGTTAACAGCGAATCTGACATCCATGGCGTTGTCATTTGTTTGAAACCCAAGAGAACCATTATCAGTAACCAGCGATAAGGTGTTGTCTATATCCTTCCAAACGCCATCTTCATCGAGGTAATGCACAGCGTTATCATAAGTCGCAATGGTATAACTACCGTCACTCATCAGGAATTGTTTGGATTTTTCTGTGCGTTTGGTTATGTCCTCACATACAATGACAGGTTCTTTCACTTCTGTATTATCGGTGGATGTTGTTGTGCCGGTTTCGTTTTTTATCGCGCTGCTTAAATCAGAGTTGTCTTGTGCAAATACATCGAAAGCGAAAATCTCCACGAACATGACGCAGCACAGGAAGACGGCTGTAATTTTCTTCAACTTAAATAAACTCATAACATTTCCCCCGATATTAATTTATATTTTTTATCAGTAAAATTGCTCTGATTATCAGTAATGCTGTCATATGGATAACATTCATACATAAATAAAGCGATATTGCCATTTGTTATTATATATTATAGTTAATGATATGTCAAGCATAAATATCAATTATAATTTAATTATTTGTTTTCATGGCATATTGTGATATATAAATATTGTATCGGTGCTTATACACTATTGACTTTTCCTTAATACAATTTAAGAGATAAAACGAGATTGCAATATACATAGGAAATAATATGTTATGGTGTTAACTTAGTTCCCATATAATTGCTTCTCGGACTCTGACTCCAACATTCCAAAGGTTCGAATCCTTTTACCCCAACCAATAACAGAGCGTATCTTGAAACCATGGGTTTCGGGATACGCTCTGTTATTTTTGTGGACGAAGAACCCCCTGTGCTTCGGGCGGGAAGCACAGGGGGTTCTAGAATAATCACGCAGTTACAGCCGGTATTCAATGGATTTGTATATTAATTGGACCATCCATTTGTTTCAGCTACTTCAAATAGACTTGAAACTCACTTTCGTTTTGTTTAGTTTTTATCCGGCGCAGAAAAAACATAGACCGCCCAGCATACCAATCCTGCTACAACAATAATTGAAATACTCAATAATAGAATTTTCTTACGTTTTTCCATGATCATCATCCCTTTTCCTGGGGGTTAATCGCTTTAACCAAACGCTTACAGCAGTAATCAGGCTGATGCAAACTGCAACAGCTGCTAATACCAATTATTTTTATATGATATCATTAATAAAAAGTCAAGAAAAAACATCATTCTACATAAAATAAATCCATAGTATGGAACAACGTGCGCTCTGTATGCAAGGCAAAGATGTTACCGCAGCGCCGAACATTGCCGAAAAAAAGCGTATCAGGAAACATCATGTTTACCGGATACGCTCTGCGAAGTTATTGAATTGAAAGCTGATTCATTCGGATACAAGGTCGCTGCAGAACCGGGTATGTAAATCCTGCTTTGTATTGTTCCGTCTTCATCTTTCCACAACATATAGCTTAGATTTGTTTTTGGATCAAAAACTTCCGCCTGAAAGTCACTGGAATCGAAACAATATACCACCGAAACATCAACATGGTTGCCGTAATGCTCATGCGCATATGCAGTAAATTGTTTGTCAGCGGTTTTCCATCTGTATTCATTGATCGCAATCAAAGCTACAACAATCAGACCGATGACACAAATCACCGCAATTACTGACTTTATGATCTTCTTCATTTTTCTCCTCCGATCAAATCGTTTCTTAAATATCAATCCATAGTATCACAGAACCGAGTCGCCTTCGTCATTGAGAGAATCAACTCCAGCGCCGCTCTTTTCTTTCAAATACGCAATGTATTCGCAGCCCCATTTGCCGAGCGCATCCAGCACAGGAATGAATTTTCTGCCGAGTCCGCTCAGCGAGTATTCCACTTTGGGCGGAATCTGGTTGTACATCTTGCGGAGAATCAAACCGTTTTCTTCCATTGTGCGGAGCTGTTTGGTCAGAGTCGCCTGTGTGATATTTCCCAGAATCCGCTGCAATTCATTAAAACGCATGGTTTTTGCGGACAAATGGTGCAGAATCAGCATCGTCCATTTTCCGGACAGAATATACTGCGCCGTTGTATACGGGCAAAGCCCGAATAAATCCTTTTCCATGCTTCCTCCTATGGTATCATGTAAGATACTTGGTATTATAAAAAATCGTACTTGTAATATTTTTCGTAGCTGTTATAATTATAGTACAGATTGAACGCTGTGTCAAATGAAACGGAGGATTTTTTTATGAACGAAGTCTATGAATTTCTCAAGCAGTGCGGGACTTACTACCTTGCGACGGTGGAGGGCGACCAGCCGCGGGTACGTCCGTTCGGCACGGTATGTGTTTATGAGGGCAAGCTCTATATCCAGACCGGAAAGAAGAAGGATGTATCAAAGCAGATGGATGCGAATCCGAAGGTTGAGATTTCCGCTTTTAATGGAAAGGAATGGATTCGGGTTGCCGCTGTTGCGGTCAACGACGATAACTTTGCAGTAAAAAAGTATATGCTTGATCAGTATCCGAGCCTGAAAGCCATGTATTCGGCGGAGGATGAAAACACGCAGGTGCTGTATTTAAAGGATGCCGAGGCTGTGATTGCATCGTTTTCGGCAGCGCCGAAAGTCATCAAGTTCTGATTCCCATCAACCGTCGGCGCAGTGCCGGCGGTTTTTATTTGGCGTTGGCACTGCCGCAAAAGTGAAATTTAAAAATGGCTGTCAGGTGCTTGTGAAAACACCGCGTCCGGAATAATCAATCGGCTCATGCGCCATACTATACAAAGAAAATCAATGCTTGCGTGAGAGAAGGAGTTGACAATATGGCAAAAGCCGGAATGCGGCGTCCTGACCCGAAAGAGCCCCATGGAACGGAGAGCAACCACAAAACGAAACTGCCGAAAAACGATGTTGCGCCCGTGCCCGAAATTCAGGGAAAACAGAAGCACGGTAAGTAGATGAAAAAAAGCCTGCACAGCGTTTGTGCAGGCTTTTTCTTACGCGGGGATCGGGCGGATGGTTCGGCACGGCGTTTTACGGTCACAGCCGGATCATCCGGTATCCGATGCCGATGTGCGTCTGGATATAGACAGGGTTTGATGGATCTTTCTCGATTTTTTTCCGTAGCGTCGCCATAAACACCCGCAGCGACGGCGTGTCGCTTTCAAACGCGTTTACCCAGATTTCTTTGAGGATAAAATGATGCGTCAGAACTTTTCCTGCGTTTTTGGCAAGCAGGCACAGCAGCTTATATTCAATCGGCGTTAAGTGAATTTCTGTGGAGTCCACGCGGACGCAGCCGGCGGAATAATCAATCGTCAGCCCGCCGTTGACGAACACCGATTCGTTCGCCTGACTGCTCTGCATATAATTGAGCTTCCGGACGGCGGCGCGGATGCGCGCAAGCAGCTCTTCGACGTTGAACGGCTTGGTCAGATAATCGTCCGCGCCGGCATCGAGCGCGTTGATTTTTTCGCTGTCCTCGCTGCGCGCGCTGACGACGATGATGTGGTTATTCGACCACGACCGGATGTTTTTGATCACATCCACGCCGTCCATATCCGGCAGCCCGAGATCCAGAATCACCAGATCCGGCTGCTTCGACACCGCAAGTAAAATGGCGCTTTCCCCGTTTTCGGCGGTGTAATAGGGATAATCGTGTGCTTTGAGCGTGGTGGTAATCAGGTTCTTGACGGATTTGTCATCCTCAACCACAAGAACAGAAGCATTGTTCATCGCGGGCATCCTCCTCTCTGCTCGTTGGAAAGCGGGGCTTCGAGCGTTCTGACTTCGACAAGCTCCAGACTGAAGCCGAATATCGTGCCGCTGTTTTTGTTGTCTTTCACATAAATCTCGCCGCCGTGTGCCGTTACGATGGATTTGCATAACGCCAGCCCCAGCCCCAACCCGCGGCGGTTATCGCCGGAGCTTGCATGGGAGGTGAAAAACATATCGAAAATATGCGCCTTGTCCGCGTCGCTGATGCCGGCGCCGTTGTCGGCGATTTCGATCACGGCTTTATTCTTGCGCCGAAACGCGGTGATGTTGATTTCTGAGCCTTTTTCCGTGTATTTGATCGCGTTGTCGATGATGTTTACCAGCACCTGAATCATCAGCGAAGCGTCGGCGTTCACCATCATCAGATCGTCCTTTGTATGCACATGGATGGCATGCTCGGATTTGTGCCGGTCGATGTGCAGAAGCGCCTCCGCGATCAACTCATCCACAAGCTCGGCGTTTGTCTTGATGCTCATGCTGCCGTTGTCGATTCTTGTTACCGACAGCAGGTTTTCCACCAGATTGATCAGCCAGAGCGAATCGTCGTAAATATCGCCCAGCAGCCGTTTGCGTTCGCCCGCGTCGATGGCGTTGCCGTCGGTCATCAGGATGCTGGTGCTGCCGGAAATGCTGGTGAGCGGCGTACGCAGATCGTGGGAAATCGCACGCAGGAGATTTGCGCGCAGACGCTCCTTTTCGGCAAGCATCTGGGTTTCCTTCTGCATTTCGTTGAGGTGGTTTTTCTCAATCGCGAAGGACATTTCGTTGAGCATCGCAATCAGTAGGGAGCGCTCAAAGGGCAACACCTCCTCGCGGCTGCTGAGGACAATGCCGACGACCGCAAGAACGGCGCTGCGGCTTGCCACCGGCAGATACCATGCCTTTGCGCCCGGCAGCGTATCCGTGGAAACGCCCGCGGATTTCCGGTTGTTCATCACCCAAGCGGCGACCGCCTGCTCGTCGGCACTGGTGTAAACGGCGTCAAGCGGCTCGTTTCCGGTGTTGAGAATCACCGGCGCAACCAGACTGCCGTCTTTCACCAGATAGAAAATAACCGGCTTCCCGAGCAGCTTCATTGCCTGTGAAACGGATTTTCTGACGATGTCGTCGATGTCCTTTGCACGGTGCAGACGCTGACTGGTTTCAAACAGTACGCCGGTGCGGTGCGCGTTGATTGCGGAGATTTTTGCCTGATTTTTCACGCGCATCGTTAGCGTGCTGGTGATCAGCGAAGCAGACAGCATCACCAGAAAGGTGACGGGATAACCCGCGTCGTAAACATCCAGCGTAAAACGCGGTTCGGTGAAAAAGAAGTTGAACGTCAGCACGCTGAAAACCGAAGCGGCAATGCCGTAGGTTCTGCCCTTAGTCAGGCTCGCGATCAGCAAAACGCCGAGAATGTATACCGTGACCGTATTGATTTCGCTGAAATCAAGCAGATTGAAAAAATACCCGATCAGCGTACATAGCGTCAGAATGCCGAGCGAAAGCAGAACATCCGGCAGGGTGACAATCGGCATCCGCAGTGTGTAGGGCTTCTTTTTTTTCGGTTCGGAATTCACATCCGGAATGACGTAAATATCCAGATTCGGCGCAAGTTTCGTTAGCTTTTCGATGAAGTTGTGCCGGTTGAGGAAGAAGCGCGGTCTGCTCATCGAGCGACCGATGATGATTTTGGAAATGCCGCTGATCCGCGCGTATTCCGAAATCTGAAAGGGGATGTCCTCGCCGTAAACCGTTGCGATCCGCGCGCCGAGCTGCTCCGCAAGCTTTAAGTTGCTGCGCAGGCATTCGCGGTTTTTCTGGTTGAGCTCTGTCGTGCCGGGCGTTTCCACAAACAGCGCCGTAAAGCTGCCGTGGAACGCGCTTGCCATTCTCGCCGCGGTGCGGATGACCTTCGCGTTGGACGGCGCGCTGCTCAGGCAGACCAGAATATGCTCCGAAGTGTAGTAATCATTGGCGTGTGACGCCGACTTGATGCTTTCGACCTCACGGGTTACGCGGTCAGCTGTGCGCCGCAGTGCGATTTCGCGCAGCGCCGCAAGATTCTCATAGCTGAAAAAATGATCCAGCGCGTTTTTTGCCTGATGCTCCTTGTAGATTTTACCTTGCTTCAAGCGTTGGATCAGCGCATCCGGTTCGATGTCCACCAGCTCGACCTGTGCGGCGTTGTCAAAAACGCTGTCGGGAATGCGCTCCCGCACAATGACGTGCGTAATCGACGCGACGATGTCGTTCAGGCTCTCGAGGTGCTGCACATTGACCGTGGTGTAAACGTCGATGCCTGCGTTGAGCAGCTCCTCCACATCCGCGTAGCGCTTGGTGTGGCGGCAACCCTCGGCGTTGGTGTGCGCAAGCTCATCAACCAGAATCAGCTGCGGCTTTCTTGCCAGCGCGCCGTCAATGTCGAATTCGTTGAGCGTGATGCCCTTGTATGCCATCTGCTTTTGCGGAAGCTGCTCGAGGTTGTCAAGCAGCGCAAGCGTTTCCGGACGCGTGTGCGGCTCGACATAACCGACCACCACGTCCACGCCGGATTTCAGCGCGCTGTGTGCCGCGTCGAGCATGGCAAAGGTTTTACCCACGCCCGCCGCGTATCCGAAAAATATTTTCAACTTGCCTTGCCGAAACACGGTTTTTTCTGCGTTCATCCGCTTGAGAAGTTCCTCCGGATCGGGACGGAACGCCGCCTGCTCACCCATGCCGCTCACACCTTTCTGACCGGATACGCCGGTTTATTGCAGGATGCCGTCCAGTGCGAGATTCACCTTCAGGACATTGACCGTCTTTTCGCCAAAAACGCCGAAAAGTCGTCCCTCTGTATATTTTACCACAATTTCTTCGACTTGTGTAGTGGGGATGCCCCTTGTTTTTGCAATTCTTTCAATCTGATACGCGGCGGCGGCAGGGGAGATGTGCGGATCAAGCCCGCTTCCCGAGCAGGTCACGAGGTCAACGGGGATCGGCTCATCCGCTTTGTCCGGATTTGCCGCCCTGATTTTCGCGACACGCGCCGCAACCAGCGCTTTGTATTCATCGCTTGCGGGGCTTAGATTGGTCGCAACAGAATAGAGCTGCGGATTGCCGTTTTCATCAGTAAAGCTCTTTGTGTCGATGTTCATGATGCGCCCCCACATATAGCCGTCGCCGGTGAATTCCTGCCCGAGGAGCACGCTGCCGTATTGCGTTCCGTTGACTTCAATGATGCTGCCGTCTGCTTTGTCCTTGAAAAACAGCTGCGCAAAGCCCGTTACCGCAAGCGGGAACAGCACCCCGCAGACAATCGCCAGTATCAGAAAGAACGCCAGCGCTTTCGGCAGAACCGTTTTTATTTCTTTCATCACAAGTCCTCCTTAGTTTATCCCGACGGCTGTCAGGAGCAGGTCAATCAGCTTGATTGCCGCAAATGGCGCCAGCATTCCGCCGATGCCGTAGACGAGAATGTTTCTGCCGAGCAGCTTTCCCGCCGGAACCTCGCGGTATTTCACGCCCTTTAAAGCCAGCGGAATCAGTGCGACGATGATCAGCGCGTTGTAAATGATTGCCGAGAGCAGCGCGCTCTGTGGGCTGTGCAGGTGCATGATGTTAAGCTTCTGCAGCTGGGGATAAACGCCGATGAACAGCATCGGGATGATCGCAAAATATTTCGCGATATCATTGGAAATGCTGAACGTGGTCAGCGCACCCCTTGTCATCAGAAGCTGCTTGCCGATGCGGACAATCTCGATCAGCTTTGTCGGGGAGGAATCAAGATCGACCATGTTTCCGGCTTCCTTTGCCGCCTGTGTGCCGGTGTTCATGGCAACGGCGACATCCGCCTGTGCGAGTGCGGGCGCGTCGTTCGTGCCGTCGCCCGTCATTGCCACGAGATGGCCTTTTCGTTGGAAGTCGCGGATCATCTCAAGCTTTCCCTCGGGCGTTGCTTCCGCGAGAAAATCGTCCACGCCGGCTTCCGCGGCGATGGCGGCGGCGGTGAGCGGATTGTCGCCGGTGATCATGATGGTTTTGATGCCCATTTTTCGCATATCGGAAAACTTTTCTTTCACGCCCTGCTTGACAATGTCCTTGAGATGAATCACGCCCAGAATCTGTCCGTTTTTCGCCACAACAAGCGGTGTTCCGCCGCTGTTGGATACCATCTTCACGTTTGCGTCGCATTCGTCGGAATATATGCCGCCCTGATTAATGACATAGTCCCTGATGCTGTCCGCAGCGCCCTTGCGGATTTCATTTCCACCGAAATCCACCCCGCTCATGCGGGTTTTCGCGGTGAAGGGAACAAACTGCGCGTTCAGCTCGCTGAGATTTCTGCCGCGGATGCCGAAGCTTTCTTTCGCGAGAATGACCACACTTCTGCCCTCCGGCGTTTCGTCGGCAAGGGAAGAAAGCTGCGCCGCATCCGCAAGCGCTTCGGCGGAGCATCCGTCAACCGGAAGAAACTCGTATGCCTGGCGGTTGCCGAGGGTGATGGTGCCGGTTTTGTCGAGCATCAGAATGTCCACATCGCCGGCGGCCTCGATTGCCCTGCCGCTCATTGCAAGGACATTTGCCTGATTGAGCCTGCTCATCCCCGCAATGCCGATGGAGGAAAGCAGCGCACCGATGGTCGTCGGCGCAAGGCACACCAGCAGCGCAATCATCGCGGTCAGCGACAGATCGCTGTCTTTTTCGGCAAGCCTTGCGGTGAAGTCGGAGAACGGATACAGCGCGGCGGTCACAAGCACAAAGATAATCGTCAGCGAAATCAACAGGATCTGCAGCGCGATTTCGTTGGGCGTTTTCTTGCGTGCCGCCCCCTCCACCATGGCAATCATTTTATCCAGAAAGCTTTCGCCTACTTCGTTTGTCACCGCGATGACGAGCCAGTCGGAAATCACCGTCGTGCCGCCCGTAACGGCGCTTCGGTCGCCGCCGCTTTCGCGGATGACGGGTGCGGATTCGCCCGTAATGGCACTCTCGTCCACGGACGCAGCGCCGTCAATGACCTCGCCGTCCGCCGGAATCTGCTCGCCCGCGTACACAACGACAATGTCGCCCTTTTTCAGCAGCGAGGACGCAACCTTTTCCATGCGGTCACGCTGCTCCATCGAGGGAATCCGGTTGGCGGCAACGTCCTTTTTCGCGGCGCGCAGCGAGTCCGCCTGCGCCTTTCCACGCCCCTCGGCAATGGCTTCGGCGAAATTCGCGAACAGACTGGTCAGCCACAGAATCATGGCAATTGCGAAAATGAAACCGGGATTTGCGTCCTTTATGCTGAACAGCGAAAGGATGAACAGAACGCTGGTCATGATCGAGGAAAGATAAACGACGAACATCACGGGGTTTTTGATCTGCGTTCTCGGGCTTAATTTCATAAACGAATCCTTG
Organism: Oscillospiraceae bacterium; assembly: GCA_047602575.1. Lineage (GTDB taxonomy): Bacteria > Bacillota > Clostridia > Oscillospirales > Ruminococcaceae > UBA1366. The sequence continues at coordinate 67,879 of JASGGY010000003.1, read as the reverse complement.
ACGGCGCGCGCAAGCATGCCCTTGTCCGCAAAGGAGGATTTGTTTTTTTCATTCATATTCCTTTACCCCCTTACTTCTGTAAAAATTCTGCAATCGGGCCGAGCGCCAGCGCCGGGAAGAAGCTCAGTGCGCCGACCAGCAGCACGACCACGATGAGCATTCCGACAAACAGTGCGTTATGGGTGGGCAGTGTGCCGGCAGTGACCGCAAGCTTTTTCTTTGCACAAAGCGAGCCTGCAATCGCAAGCGCCGCGATCATCGGCACGAATCTGGTCAGCAGCATGATCACGCCCAGCGCGGTGTTCAGGAACGGAATGTTTGCCGACAGCCCCGCAAATGCCGAGCCGTTGTTGCCGCCCGCGGACGAGAACGCGTATAACAGCTCCGAAAAGCCGTGTGCGCCGCCGTTGGTCAGGTTTTCTGACATACCCGGTATCATTGCGGCGATCATGCTTCCGGTCAGGATCGCGACAGGCGCTGCCAGACAGATCACAACCGCCATTTTCATTTCAAACGGCTCGATTTTTTTGCCCAGATATTCCGGCGTGCGCCCGACCATCAGCCCGGCGATGAAAACCGTCAGGATCACAAACGCGAGCATACCGTAAAGTCCGCAGCCCACGCCGCCGAAAATAACTTCGCCCAGCTGGATGGAAAGCATCTCCGCAAGCCCCGAAAGCGGGTTGTTGCTGTCGAGTGCGGAATTGACCGAGCCGTTTGAAGCGGCGGTGGTAAACGCCGCCCATGTCGCGGAGGAAGCAATGCCGAAGCGCGTTTCCTTGCCCTCCATATTGCCGCCCGCCTGTTCGGAGGACGCGGCGGTGTCAACCGTTTCCGACTGCGAAAGCCCGCTTGACGCCGTCTGCTCGTTGACGGCAATGATACCGAGGCTTGCCGTGAGCAGGATGAACATTGCGGCGAAAACCGTGATGCCCTGCCGCTTGTCTTTCACATTTCTGCCGAAGGTAAAGCACAGCGCCACCGGGATCAGCAGGATGGACAGCAGCTCGAGGAGGTTGGAAAAAACAGTCGGGTTCTCAAGCGGAAAGGCGGAATTCATCCCGAAGAAGCCGCCGCCGTTTGTGCCGAGCTGCTTGATGGCAATCTGGCTGGCTGCCGGCCCGGACGGAATGACCTGACTGGTGATGACTGTGCCGTCCTGCAGGGTGACGGGCTGGAGCAGTTCGACCGTCTGGTTACCGCTAAAGCTCTGCACAACGCCCTGTGACACCAGCAAAAGCGCGATGATCAGCGAGAGCGGTAAAAGAATGTAGAGCGTAATCCGCGTCATGTCCACCCAGAAGCTGCCGATGCCTTTTTCATTCACTTTCGTAAAGCCGCGGATCAGCACAAACAGCACCGCGATGCCCACGGCGGCGGAAACGAAGTTCTGAACCGTCAGCCCGAGCATCTGCGTGAGATTACTCAGCGTGGTTTCGCCGGAATAGGACTGCCAGTTGGTGTTGGTCACAAAGCTCGCCGCGATATTAAACGCGAGATGCCAGCTCGTTCCGCTGCGGTTTTCCGGATTCAACGGGAGAACCCCCTGCAGCAAGCAAAGCAGAAACAGGAAAACAAATCCGATCAGACTGAACAGCAGCGTGGACAGCGCGTATTTTTTCCAGCCCATCTGCTCGTCTTTGTTGATGCGCAGCGCCTTATAGGTCAGGTTTTCAGCCGGAACAAGAATTTTTGACAGAAATACTTTTTCTCCGTTCATGACCCTGCCGATATACAAGCCTAAAGGCACTGCCAGCGCAATCAGGATGATCAGGTATAAGCCGTATTGAAGAACCGCGTTGCTCATGTTCATCGCTCCTAAAAAATAATGTATGTTCAGTATTTGCCTGCAAAGCGGCTTTTATGATCCCGCACCGTTTTGCATAAATCCAGTATAGCACCGCGCGCGTAAGGATGGTGTTAGAAAGCGCTTGTCCGATATTAAGATTGCATTAAGACAGCACGGAAAACTGCCGTCGGTTTTTCTGAAAAATAAATCAAAAGCCCTATTGACTAATCCGGTCAACGGTGGTATAATGGCATTGACCTTAGTGGTCAATTGAAGATTTCTGAAAGAAGGGGTGGCTTGTTTCTAAATTTCTGAATCTGGATGCCGAAAAGCAGGACAGGATCATCAACGCGGCAGTCAATGAATTTACACAAAAGGGCTATAAGCATGCGTCAACCAATGAGATCGTCAGAAACGCGGAGATTTCAAAGGGCCTGCTTTTTCACTATTTCAAGAATAAAAAAACCTTATACCTGTTTCTCTACGACTATTTTCTTGAAATTGTCGAGGACGAAATCTACGCAAAGCTCGATACCGGCGAGCGGGATTTATTTCAAATCATGCGCAAGACCTCAAAGCTGAAATTCGCGGTTTACCGGAAATATCCGCGCATTTACAACTTCATGTTCAGCGCGGCGGGGGAAACGGACGAGGAGGTTCGCGCCGAACTTGAGCATAGGAGCAGCAAAGCGGTAACGGACGGAATGAACCAGCTGTGCGGCAACATCGATTTGTCGAAATTCCGCGACGGCATTCCGATCGAGAAAGCGGTCAACATCATTATTTGGACGTTTGAGGGCTTTGCCAACCGTATTTTCGCCGCCGGAAATGACCCGATGGACGAGCAGAATTATGCGCGGCTGTATGACGAAGCGATGCGCTATTTGGATCTATTGGAAAACTGTCTTTATAAACAGGAGGAAGCGGGCTATGAATGTCATTGAACTGAAGCATCTCACAAAGAATTACGGCAAATCGCGGGGCATCACGGACGTCAGCCTGACGGTCGGGCAGGGCGAGATTTTCGGCTTTATCGGGCCCAACGGCGCGGGAAAATCCACCACCATCCGCACGCTGCTCGGGCTGATTCATCCGGACAGCGGCAGTGCGGCGCTGTTCGGGAAGGATTGTGGCAAGCATCCGGAGGGTGCGCGCCGAGGTCGGCTATCTGCCCAGCGAGGTGTTCTATTATGACAAAATGCGGGTGATCGACCTGCTGCGGTATTCGGCAAGTTTTTATCAGAAGGACTGTACAAAACGCATGAACGAGCTTGCGGAAATCATGGAGCTTGACCTGAAAAAAAGGATCGAGGATCTTTCCTTCGGCAACAAGAAAAAGGTCGGCATTGTGCAGGGGCTTCTGCACGAGCCGAAGCTGATCATTCTCGACGAGCCGACGAGCGGGCTTGATCCGCTGATGCAGCAGCGGTTTTTTGCGCTGATTGAGGAGGAAAACAAAAAGGGTGCCGCGGTGTTCTTTTCCTCTCATATTCTCAGCGAGGTGCAGAAACTATGCAGTCGGGTCGCTTTTATCAAAGAGGGGAAAATTATCAAACTGGAAGATATGAGCGCGCTTGCGGAGAACAATTACAAAAACATCCGGCTTGAAGCAAAAACCGCACTGTCGGCGGAGCTGTTCGCGTTGGACGGCGTGAGCAGGCTGGAGCTTGCCGGAAACACCGCCGCGTTCATGTTTCGGGGCAATATCAACGTCATGATGAAGCAGCTTGCGCAGCTTGAGCTGACCAATATCTCGATTGACGAGCCGGATCTCGAGGAAATCTTTCTGTCATTATTATGCGAAGGAGGACTAAAGAAATGAACCTGTATCGGCATGAATTACGCTCTCTGACAAAATCCACGGTGATCTGGACGCTCTCCATCATCGCGCTGGCGGGCATTTATTTTGCGGTCTACCCGAGCGTTGCGCAGGATGCCGGCGAATTCAAAAAGCTCCTGGAGGGCTATCCCGAAAAAATTCGGGCGATGCTGAATCTTTCGGTGGATAACCTGTCCTCGGTGCTTGGGTTTTATGCGATGATGTTCGGCTTCGTGCTGCTCTGCGGCGCAATTCAGGCAATGAACTTCGGCGCGTCCGTGCTGTCAAAAGAAGCGCGAGAGCGGACGGCGGATTTTCTGCTGGTGAAGCCCGTGTCCCGCGCAAAAATCATCAGCATGAAAATTCTTGCCGCGGTCACGATGCTCGCGGTCACAAACGCGGTCTATTACGGCGCGGCTGTCTGCATGGCGAACGCGGCGACGACAGAGCATTACAGCGGCAGACAGTTTTTTCTCATCAACGCCGGGCTGTTCTTTACGCAGATGATTTTCTTCTTCCTCGGGCTTGCGGTATCGGTGTTCTTCCGGAAGTTGAAATCCGTTTTACCGGTGACGCTCGGCATTGTGTTCGGGCTTTACATCCTCGGAACGCTGGTGGTAACGGACAACAGCGACAAGGTGCGCATACTGTTCCCGCTGCGCTATATCAATGTCAATTATATCATCCGTCACACCGGTTATGAACAAGCTTATCTGATTGCGGGCGCGGTAATTATCGCGGCTTCCGTTGTCGCAAGCTATGCGGTTTATACCAAAAAAGACATTCATGCAGTCTGATTTTCATAACGGGGAGGGTTTGGGTTGAATATTTTTTTCTGGGAATTAAAATCCAACAGAAAAGCGTTTCTCATCTGGTGTGCCTGCATGGTGCTCGGCGTGTGGAGCGGAATGGCGAAATACACGGCGTATTCATCTGATCCGAACGCGGGCGATGTGTTTGCGGATATGCCGGCTTCGATGAAAGCGCTGTTCGGGATGAAATCCTTCGCGGTCACGCAGATGAGCGGTTATTTTGCCATGCTGATCGGCTATGTGGCGCTGGCACTGGCAATCCACGCGGCGCTGCTCGGTGCGTGCATCATCGCCAAAGAGGAACGCGACAAAAGGACGGAATTTCTGATGATGAAGCCGGTATCAAGACGCACTGTTGTCACCGCAAAGCTGGCAGCGGGGCTGCTGAATGTGGTTGCATTGAGCGTAGTGACGCTCATTTCCGCGCTGCTGATGACCGCGTCTTACAACAAAGGCGCTGACGTGACAGAGGAAGTTGTGCTGTTTTGCGTCACTGTGTTGTTCATCCAGCTGATTTTCTTCACGCTGGGCGCGGCGCTATCCGCAGCGATGAAAAACCCGAAGCACGCCGGCTCGTTGGCAACGGGAATTCTGTTTGCCGCGTTTGTCCTCGCAAAAATCACCGACCTGACCGACAAGCTTGCCGCGTTAAAGGTTCTCACGCCGTTTCAGTATTTCAACGCGGAAACCCTTGCTGCGGGCGGCGGGCTGAACGGTCTGATTCTGGTGCTTTCCGCGCTGCTGTCCGGCGCGTTTGTTTGCGCGTGCTATTTCTGCTATCTCAAACGGGATTTGAATCATTAAGCGGATGGTTTTCTCAAACCGGATCACCGGCGCGATGCGTCAGTTTTAAAACAGCTCACCTTACGGCGGGCTGTTTTTCATTTGGAAAATATTTTTTGATTTTGCCTATTGACAAGGGCACTATTTTGTGTTACTATATAGTAGTAGTAAGTCATACTGAATACTGAATAATCAAAACAGGGAGGTGTTGAACACGGATAACCTGACCGAACTGCTCAAGGGTGTGCTGGAGGGCTGCGTGCTGGAAATCATCCGCCGCGAGGAAACTTACGGCTACGAAATCACGCGGCGGCTGCAAGCCCTCGGCTTCACGGATGTGGTGGAGGGAACGGTGTATACGATACTGGTTCGGTTGGAAAAAAACGAGCTGGTTGAGACGCAGAAAAAGCCCTCCGACATGGGACCGCCGCGAAAATTCTACGCGCTCAATGATGCGGGGCGCGCGGAGCTGCAACGGTTCTGGGCGAAATGGGCATTTGTCGCATCAAAAATGAACGAATTAAGGGAGGATGAGTCGGATGCGTAAGTTTTTCAACGAGTATTTCAACATCAAAAAAATCATGGCAGACAAGCGTGAATACAAGCAGAACATGGCACGGGTCGATGCGCTGCCGAAGGAGTATCGCTTTGTGTTTGAGAAGATCCAGCGGTATATGTGGATGAACGCATCGGGATCGGGCTATGATATTCTGAACATACAGTACGATCTGGTCGAATTGTTCGAGGAGGGTGCCGCAAACGGCAGACCGGTTCTGGAACTCACCGGCGAGGACGTCGCGGCATTCTGCGACGAGCTGCTGCGCAGTGCGCATACCTACACCGAAAACTGGCGCGAAACGCTCAACCGCGACATCCGGAAAAAGCTCGGGAAGAAGGAGGACGCAGAATGACGGAAGCGGCAATTCAGGTAAAGGCTCTGATCAAATCTTTTAAAGATGTGCAGGTACTTAAGGGCATTGAACTGGAGGTCGCACGCGGTGAGATTTTTGCGCTGCTCGGCTCAAACGGCGCCGGAAAAACCACAATCATCCGGATTCTCTCGACACTGTTAAAAGCGGACGGCGGGGAAGCGTTCATCTGCGGATTTGACACCGCGCGGCAGTCCGGCAAGGTGCGCGAAAACATCAGCCTGACGGGGCAATTCGCCGCCGTGGACGGCATTTTGACCGGGCGCGAGAATCTGACGCTGATCGCAAAGCTGCGCGGGATTCACAATCCCAAGCAAACCGCTGACAGCCTGCTTGCGCGGTTCGGCTTGACCGATGCGGCACAGCGCCGTGCGGACACTTATTCCGGCGGGATGCTCCGCAGGCTGGACATCGCGATGAGTCTGGTCGGAACGCCCGCCGTGATTTTTCTTGACGAACCGACGACCGGGCTTGACCCGGAGGCACGGCTCGAGGTTTGGAAAACGATCAAGGAGCTTGCGGACGGCGGCACGACGATTCTGCTGACGACACAGTATCTGGAGGAAGCGGAGCAGCTCGCGGATCGGATTGCGATACTGCATGACGGAAAAATCGTCGCGAACGGAACGCTCGGTGAGCTGAAAAAGCGCTTCCCGCCGGCGAAGGTGGAATATGTGGAAAAGCAGCCGACGCTGGAGGAAATCTTCCTCGCGATGATCGGAAAGGAGGCGGCAGGCAGATGAAATTCATGTACCATACGACGGTGCTGTTCGGGCGCTCGATGCGCCACATTCTTCGCAGTCCGGACACGATTATTACAGTTGCGATCATGCCGGTTATGATGATGCTGCTGTTTGTCTACGTGTTCGGGGGCGCGATCCAGACCGGAACAGCGAATTATGTAAACTACCTGCTGCCCGGCATTCTCTTGATCACCGTTGCCAGCGGAATCGCCTACACCGCGCTGCGCATTTTCAACGACATGCAGAGGGGCTTATTTGCGCGGTTTCATGCGATGCCGGTGGCGCGTTCGTCGGTGCTGTGGGCGCACGTGCTGACATCACTTGTTTCCAATGTGATTTCCATCGTTGTGATCATCGGCATCGCGGTGCTCATCGGTTTTCGGTCGGATGCGGGAATTTTCGGCTGGCTCGGCGTTGCGGGAATTCTTACGCTGTTCACGCTGGCGCTGACGTGGCTTGCGGTCATTCCGGGGTTGACGGCTAAATCGGCGGAAGGTGCGGGTGCGTTCTCGTATCCGCTGATCTTCCTGCCGTTTATCAGCTCCGCGTTTGTTCCCACTCAAACCATGCCCGCAGCTGTCCGCGCTTTTGCGGAAAATCAACCCGTTACCTCCATCGTCGAGTCGCTGCGCGCCCTGCTCAGCGCACAGCCCGTCGGCAGGGAACTGTGGATTGCGCTTGCCTGGTGCGGCGGAATCATGCTGGTCGCTTATGGCTGCGCAATGCGTGCGTACCGGCGGATGGGGTGAGCGAAATAATGAAAAAATAGCCCTCCTGTGGTGAAATAAAACCATAAGAGGGCTTTGTCATGCCGAGTGAGATATGTTGAGGGATATGAAAAAAGATACTGGAGCTGCCGGAACGGATGAAAAGGCACAAAACTCCGGCTTAAGCAAAAGCTAAACCGGAGTTTTGTTTCTTGAAAAATATGATGCGTGCGCTATTCCACCGTCACCGATTTCGCCAGATTGCGGGGCGTATCAACGCTGTTTCCGCGTAGAACTGATGTGTAGTAGGCGATCAGCTGGAGCGGAACAACGGTTACCATTGGCATAAGAATGTCGTCCGTGGTAGGAAGATGGATGACATGTTCAGCGATGTCACAGGAAATACCTTCATGTGTGATAAGAGTGACTTTCGCTCCTCTGGTGATGACCTCCTCGACGTTGCTCATGGTTTTATCAAAAACATCGTGTTGAGTCGCAACAGCGATCACAGGCATAATGGCGGTAACTAGCGAGATAGTTCCGTGTTTAAGTTCACCAGCGGCATAGGATTCTGAATGGATGTAGGAGATCTCTTTGAGCTTGAGCGAGCCTTCCATGCTCAGGGCATAGTCCAACCCTCTTCCGATATAGAGGAGGTTTTCTGCATTCACCAGCGTCGAAGCGACATACTGGCACTTATCCGGCGCGCTGAGAATTTCTTCAATTTTCTGCGGAATGGCGCAGAGTAGGGAAGTAAGCCGCCTTAATTCTGCTTCGTCAATCCTGCCCTTTGCGTAAGCAAGTTCAAATGCAAGCAGATAAAACGTTGCAATCTGAACCATATAAGCTTTTGTTGAAGCAACAGAAATTTCCGGACCCGCATGGGTATAAATGACCATGTCAGACTCCTGTGCAATCGTCGAGCCTTTGACGTTGACAATTGAAAGCGTTGTCGCGCCGATGCGCTTTGAAAGTCGCAGTGCTTCGAGCGTATCTGCAGTCGTTCCTGACTGAGAAACAAGAATCACTAGATCCTTGTCGGAAAGAATCGGATTTCTATATCTGAATTCAGACGCAACATCGACTGTTACGCTCACCCTAGCAAGCTTTTCAATCACATATTTCGCCACAAGTCCCGCGTGCATTGCCGTTCCGCAGGCTACGATGAAAATATTATTATAGCTTCTGAGTTTTTCCGGTGTGATACCGCATTCCTCAAGATTCGGCAAGCCGTCGGAAATTCTTGGTGTAATTGTCCGCCGGATTGATTCTGGCTGCTCGTGAATTTCTTTGAGCATGTAATGCTCATAACCGCCTTTTTCGGCAGCTTCCATATCCCAAGTTGCGATTTGGAGGTCTTTGGTAACGGGATCGCCATGCTGGTCGAAAATATTAACCAACGACGCTGAAATTTCCGCAATTTCATTAACATCAAGCATTAAATATTCACGTGTGTACTTTAAAATCGCAGGAACATCGGAAGCGATGTAAGCTTCTTCCTTGCCGATGCCGACAATTAGCGGTGAGTCTTTTCTGACTGCAAAAATCGTCGTCGGGAAATCGCTGAACATTATCCCGAGCGCGTATGAGCCCTCAATGTCGGCAAGCGCCTTTCTAATGGTTTCCTTCGGGTTACCGTTATAATAAAAATCGAGAAGCTTTGCGACGGTTTCGGTGTCGGTCTGGCTCTCAAACACATAACCCTTACCCTCGAGAAAAGCTTTGAGCTTTTTGTAATTCTCGATGATACCATTATGGACGATCGAAATTCGCGCGTTGCCATGGGGATGTGAGTTAATATCGGACGGCTCACCGTGCGTTGCCCATCTTGTATGACCGATTCCGCAGTGGCTCGGTCTTAATCCTGAAGAAGCAACCTTAGCTTCAAGCTCAGTCAGCATACCCTTGCTTTTTATGGTTTGAATGGTATCGTTTTCAAATATGGAAATTCCCGCTGAATCATATCCTCTGTATTTCAGCTTATCCAGTGCGTCCAGCAGCACCTCCGTACATTCCTTTTCTCCGACATAGCCGACAATTCCACACATAATTGCGCTCCGTTCCGCCGCTTTGCACGGCTTTGTTTCTCTTTACAGGCTTTCGCCGTATTGTTTCTTATCTATTATATCATCTTCGGAAAAAAAATCAAGTCTTATGAATAAATTTAAGCGCGGTCTTTGCAAATGCTAGATTTTGTGCTATAATCATTTCAGGTACACAAACGATTTTACATAAGGAGATTCTCCCGATGAGTATGGAACATAAGGAACGGTTTATCGAACTCTACAATGCACTTGTCAAGCGCGAGGGCGCGGAGGCGCTGCTCAAATACCTGACCTCGCCTAAGTGCGACTTTTTCACAGCGCCTGCTTCCACGCGCTACCACGGCGCGTATGACGGGGGACTGGTGGAACACAGCCTCAATGTCTATGACTGCCTGCGCGCTTATCTGGAACGCAAGCGGGTGAAAGACGATTATGGTCTGAGCTATTCCGACGAAACCGTCGCGCTGGTTGCGCTTCTGCATGATGTGTGCAAAATCGACGTCTACAAGCGCTCCTTCCGCAATGTCAAGAACGACAACGGCGTGTGGCAGAAGGTGCCAAGCTATGAGTTCAGCGACAGCCTGCCCTATGGTCACGGCGAAAAGTCGGTTTATATTATCTCCGGCTTCATGAAGCTTTCCCGCGAGGAAGCGTTCGCTGTGCGCTATCACATGGGCTTTTCCGGTGAGGAGAATAAAAACACTGTCGGCGCAGCGCTGGAGATGTTCCCGCTTGCCTTAGCGCTCAACATTGCCGATATGGAAGCGACCTTTTACATCGAGGGCAAAAAGAAATAGCAGTTTTCCTCTCGTCAAAACCCGCTATGTTGATTCATTGCACTTGCGGAAACGGCACGAATTGCGTTGGCGCGTTCGTATGCGCACCGAGCAGCTTTTCCATCCAAATCATATCATACCATCTTCCGAATTTGAATCCGCATGCGGAAAAATGCGCAACTTTACGGTAGCCTAATTTCTCGTGGAAGTAGACACTTGCATTGGTTAAGTAAGCATCCTCCGTCGTTGTTACGGCAATACAAGCGTTGAGGTTCAGAACATTCTGGCGCTTTAACGCATCCTCCAAGGCAAGGTATAAGGTTCTGCCGATGCCTTTTCCGCGCGATTTTTGGGAAAGATAAATCGTGGTTTCCACCGTCCAGTTATAAGCTGCACGGTCTTTGAACGCTGATGCATAGGCATAACCGACTATCTGTCCGTCCTCCTCCGCAACGAAAAAAGGATATTTTTCCGTGATTTTCCGCATCTTCGCCGCAAACGCTGCGGCACTGGGTACGGTATAATCAAATGTAACCGCTGTTTCCATTACGTACGGTGTATAAATCGCAAGTAAGCTTTCCGTATCCGCTACCGATGCCGGACGAATTTTTATGTTTCCACTCAAATCAATTGCCCATGTGCGACAAACTGCTTCGCCGCCACAGGTTTCACCCCGCTTTTAAAATTTTAATAATAAAGTTCGTAATTTTTCTGACAAGTAATACCTTCTTAATCAGTGTAACGAAAATCGGCGGTTTTGTCAAGTGAACAATGGGTTCTGACTGACGACAATCTTGATTTTTGCGCCACGATGAATCACTGTAGCAGATGATTGACAGATGCGCTTAGATTTAACAGGACGCTCGTTGTATCGTATATGCCGCCTGTCACGCTGAATTATCACACAGATTTCAGGAAAAGGGGATTGACATTATTTTATCAATCTGATATAGTAAAGATAACGGACAAACACCGTGTTTCAATGTGCAGTTTCAGTGATTATTTATAAAGGAGTGTACAAAATGGCAAACAGATTCATTCTCAACGAAACCTCTTATCACGGCAAGGGTGCTGTTTCTGCGGTTGCGGACGAGGCAAAGGCGCGCGGGTACAAAAAGCGTTCGTCTGCACCGATCCGGATCTGATCAAATTCGGCGTGGCAAAGAAAGTCACGGACGTGCTGGACGGCGCGGGGCTTGCCTACAGCCTGTATTCCGACATCAAGGCGAACCCCACGATCGAGAACGTACAGAACGGTGTGACGGCTTTTCAGGCTTCCGGTGCGGATTATATCGTCGCAATCGGCGGCGGCTCATCCATTGACACCGCAAAAGCAATCGGCATCATCATCACCAATCCCGAGTACGCCGACGTGAGAAGCCTTGAGGGCGTTGCCCCGACGAAAAAACCCTGTGTGCCGATCATCGCCGTTCCCACCACAGCCGGCACAGCGGCGGAGGTCACGATCAACTACGTCATCACCGACGTTGAGAAAAACCGTAAATTCGTCTGCGTTGATCCGCATGACATTCCCGTTGTTGCCGTGGTTGACCCCGACATGATGGCATCGATGCCCAAAGGGCTGACCGCCGCCACCGGCATGGACGCGCTCACGCACGCAATCGAGGGCTATATCACCGGCGCGGCATGGACGCTGTCGGATATGTTCCATCTGAAAGCAATTGAGCTGATTTCCGCTTCTCTGCGCGGCGCGGTGGACAACACGCCGGAGGGACGCGAGGGCATGGCGCTCGGGCAATACATCGCCGGCATGGGCTTCTCAAACGTGGGACTTGGCATTGTGCATTCCATGGCGCATCCGCTGGGCGCGTTGTATGACACCCCGCATGGCGTTGCGAACGCGATCATTCTGCCCACGGTAATGGCATACAACGCGCCTGCCACCGACGAAAAATACCGCGACATCGCCAAAGCGATGGGCGTGTCCGGCACGGAAGCCATGACGCAGGAGGAATACCGCAAAGCCGCCATCGACGCGGTGGCAAAGCTTGCCGCGGATGTAGGCATCCCGCAGGACTTAAAGGCGATTGTCAAGGAGGAGGATCTCGAGTTCCTTGCGGAATCCGCCTACGCCGACGCGTGCCGCCCCGGAAACCCGCGCGAAACAAGCGTTGCGGAGATTATTGAGCTGTATAGAAAGCTGCTGTAATAACAAATTCCGCCCATCTGGTTCATGAACCGGATGGGCGGGATTTTATCGGTATACAATCCGTTCTACTTCCTGATAAACAGCACACCCAGCGTGCCCGGCCCGCAGTGACAGGACACCGTGCAGCCCGCCTGTGTCTGATAAATCTCGGAGAACTGCTTTCCGCTGTGTGCGACGCGGTCTTTGACAAGCTCCACAATCCCATCATCCACCGGCGTGTGCGTGATGAAAATGGTATCTTCCACAATATCACCGCGCCCGCAAAGGCGCTCGTCCACATAATCGGCAATGCACTTTGCGTAGCTGCCACGGTATTTTTTCACGACCTTCATCTTGCCGTCCGCAACCTCGATGCAGGGCTTGAGCCGCAGCAGATTCGCGCCGAGTGCCGCGACTGCAGAGCAGCGTCCGCCCTTGACCATATAGTCAAGCTTGTCGAGCAAAAAGCTTGCTTCCACGCGACCGGCAAGTTCACGTAGTGCATCGCTGAGTGCGCCCGCGTCCGTGCAATCCGCAGCCCTGCGCGCGGCTTCCAGCACAATATGACCGTGACCAGTCGAAAGATTTTGCGAATCCACGACGTGAACATTGGGGAAGTCCGCCGCTGCGATACAGGCGTTCTGGTAACAGGAGGAAAATCCCGCACCCAGACAAATGTGAACAACCGCATCATAATCGGCTGAAAACTGCCCGAAAAACTGTTCGTACTCCGCGATGTTCACCGCCGCTGTGGAACAAAAACCGTGCCCCGCGCCAACAAACGCGAAAATGTCCGCCGGAACAACGTCTATTGCGTCGCGGTAGTTCTTTCCGCCCATGACGACGGTCAGCGGCACAATGGAGATGTTCTGCGCGGCAATCAGTTCCGGCGATAAGTCGCAGGTGCTGTCGGAGGTGATTTTGATGTTCAAGTCATTCGCCCCTTCCTGAAAAAACGGTGAAATTTATACAGAGTTTGCCTGCCGTTCAAAAAGAATCCGCATCATGCTGGTATAATCATAACATATTCGGATCAGCAGCCACTTAATATAAAGGTGAAATCAGCCATCGGAGGAACGCGTATGTGCGGTCAGTTCACGCTTTTTGACGACGAAAACCCGTGCGCCGCCGAGGTGGTCGCGCAAATGAACCTGCGCCTTGTGCAGCGTGGTGAACCGCCGGTAAAAACCGGCATTGTGCGCCCAACCGACAACGCGGTGGTGTTTAAAACACAGGAACAGACTGGGATGCAGCCAGTAGCGATGCACTGGGGCTTTCCGCGCGCCGGATCAAGCGGCGTTATCATCAACGCGCGCAGCGAAACCGCAGCCACGCGCAGTCTGTTCGCGCAAAGCTTCGCGCAGCGGCGCTGTGTCGTGCCGTCCACAGGATTTTTCGAGTGGGACAGGGCGGGGAAGGAGAAGCTGCGTTACCTGTTCCGCCTGCCGGATCGCGCGACGCTGTATCTGGCGGGGATTTTCCTGCCGGTGGACGGCGCGCCGCACTTTGTGATTCTGACGACTGCCGCTTCCGGGGAAATCGCGCACATTCACGACCGGATGCCGGTGGTGCTTGCGCGGGAAAGCCTGACGAGCTGGCTGCTTGACCGTGCAAGCGCCGAGCAGATGCTTGCTGGCAGAATGCCGGCACTGATGATGGAGCGCTATTGAGCCTGCTGCTCGAGCCGCGCGTCGATGAAGCCCGCAACCTCCGCTTCGGTGATGTTGAGGACGAATGAAAACTCCTTTGCGATCAGCCGTTCCGCTGCGGAAAACGCCTTTTCGTCGGTGGCGCACAGGTGCTTGCCACCGGAGCATTTCTTTTCCCGCTCCAGAAAAATCGCCTGCATCATCGCGGCAAGCTGCATGAAGTCGCCCCCGCGCAGCACACGGTCAAAGTGATTCCGGCGCTCGTTTTTGTCGGGAATCCAAAGCTCGGTCGCCTGCGGAATCCGGTCGATGAGCGCGAGAATTTCCTCACGCGTCAGAAGCGCCCGCGCTTTTTCGCCGAGCTTATCCGCCGGGATGTAATAGGTGGAATTGCCCGCCTCAAGCGGCGCAAGACAGATGTATTCGCGTTCGTTTTTTCCGTCAAAGCATTTCATGACGCTGCCTTCGACGCGGCAGATTTCGCCCGTGCCGTATACAAGGTAGCTGCCCTGTTCGTACATAGTGTACCTCCAAATTTTTTACGTGTTTGTTTGCGGACATCCAGCACCCTGCCGATACAAAAGGCTGTTATATACATTATAACAGATTTCCATCCAAAAAGCAAAGGCGAATTTCCACAAAGTGAAAATATATTTCAATCCAAGAGAACAAGCAAAAATACTTGCTTTCCGCGCCGTAATTTGGTATACTGAAAGCTGTTACGGAAAATTTGTCCGGGAGGAGGATATGTTCCCGCACGGGAGCATATGGATACGATGTACAGACTCATTGCACGGCAGGGGGAAGCCCGCCGCGGTACCTTTACAACACCCCACGGCGTCATTCAGACGCCAGTTTTTATGAATGTGGGAACAAGCGCCGCCATCAAGGGCGGGGTATCGTCCGCGGATCTGGCGGGGGAGCTGAACTGCCAGGTGGAGCTTTGCAACACCTATCACCTGCATGTGCGTCCGGGCGACGAGGTGATCCGCAAACTGGGCGGACTGCGGAAGTTCATGCGCTGGGACGGACCGGTGCTGACGGACAGCGGCGGGTTTCAGGTGTTTTCGCTCTCTAAGCTGCGGAAGATCAAGGAGGAGGGCGTATATTTCAACTCCCACGTGGACGGGCGGAAGATTTTCATGGGTCCGGAGGAGAGTATGCGCATCCAGTCAAACCTTGCCTCGACCATTGCCATGGCGTTTGACGAATGTGTGGAAAACCCCGCCGAGCGCGCTTATGCCGCGCAGAGCTGCCGGATGACGACGCGCTGGCTCAAGCGCTGCATTGACGAAATGCGCCGCCTCAACGCGCTTGAAACCACGCTTAATCCGCAGCAGATGCTTTTTGGCATCAACCAGGGCTGTACCTATGACGAGCTGCGGATCGAGCATATGAAGGAAATCCGCGAGCTGGATTTAGACGGCTTTGCGGTGGGCGGATTGGCGGTGGGCGAGCCGATTCCGGTGATGTACCACATTTTAGAGCAGGTTGTGCCCTTTATGCCGGAAGATAAGCCGCGCTATCTGATGGGCGTGGGAACGCCCTCGAACATCATCGAGGCGGTCGCGCGCGGGATTGACTTTTTTGACTGCGTCATGCCCAGCCGCAACGCGCGCCACGGCACGCTGTTCACATGGAACGGCATCATGCACATCACCAACAGCCGCTACGAAACCGACGACCGCGCGATTGACACACAGTGCGACTGTCCGACCTGCCGGCAATTCTCGCGGGCATATGTGCGGCATTTGTTCAAATCCGGCGAACAGCTTGCCGGACGGCTTGCGGTGATGCACAACCTGTTTTTCTACAACACGCTCACCGCGCGGATTCGCGAAAGCATCGAGAACGGCACGTTTGACGCGTTCCGTGCGCAGTATTCGCCGCTTTTAGAATCAAAGCTTGACCCGGCGCTTTAACAAGCCGATCTGGCTTGTGATAAACCGAAAGGATTGTGATATATGAATTTTGCGGAGCTTTTTTTGCTGGCATTGGGGCTTTCGGCGGATGCCTGCGCGGCGGCGGCGGCGGACGGACTTTGTATGCGCAACATCAACCGCCGCTGGACCGCCGCAATCGGCGTCTGTTTCGGGCTGTTCCAGGGGGCGATGCCGACGATCGGCTTCTTACTCGGGCGCAGCTTCGCCGACTATATCCGCAGCGTGGATCATGTGATCGCGCTGATGCTGCTGGGCTTTTTGGGCGGGAAAATGCTGGTTGACGCGATGCGCACACCCGCCGACAGCTGCGTGACAAGCGCACAGATGACGGTTGGGCTGCTGTTGACGCAGGGCTTTGCCACAAGCGTGGACGCGCTCGCCGCAGGAATTTCGTTGGCGGCACTGGATGTGAAAATCACCTATGCGGCGGCTTTTATCTGTGCAGTAACGGCACTGCTGAGCGTTTTGGCGGTCTGTATCGGGCGGCGCTCCGGCGGAAAGCTGGGAAAAAAAGCGCAGATCGCCGGCGGCTTGATCCTCATCGGCATCGGCGTCAAGATTTTTCTGGAGCATACCGTTTTCTCATGATTGTTAACTAATTTGATTTAATTGGTTCATCATATTAGGTGGATCATCTGGTATACTTATCAATAATTTAGCGGATTGCGCATGATTTTTTTACCAATGTGTACAATAATTCTGTGTGCGGCGGAAGAGTGGGAGCATTTCAATTGACAAGGCTTGCGATTTTTGATCTGGACGGGACGCTGGTGGATTCGCTGGAGGATCTGGCGGATGCCTGCAACGCGGCGCTGATAAAGGCGCAGCAGCCGACGCACGAAGCCGACGCGTACCGGCTTTTTGTCGGAAACGGGCGGGAAAAGCTCATCGAACGGATGTTGCCGGAAGCTTGCCGCAGCGAGGCGCTTGCGCGGACGGTTCTGGCGGATTACAACGCATTTTATACCGTGCATTTAACCGACAAAACCAAGCCCTACGCGGGCATCACGCGAACACTGGCGGCGCTCAAGGATGCGGGCATTCTCTGCGCGGTCAACACCAACAAGCCACAGTTTTTCGCCGATGTAATCATAGAGGCGCTCTTTGCACCCGGCACGTTCGCGGCGGTGTTCGGAAAGAACGAGCGGTTTCCGGAAAAGCCCGACCCGTCGGCTGTGCTGGCACTGATGGCGCGCTTTGATGCGGACGCGGCGCACACGGTTTTTGCGGGCGACAGCGGCGTGGATGCTGCGACGGCGCGTCATGCGGGGATTCCCTGCGTGGGCTGCGCGTGGGGCTTTCGCGGCAGAGATGAGCTGGAAGCAGCGGGCGCGGATGCGGTTGCGGACACGCCGGACCGACTTGCCGCACTGATTATTGAGCGATTGCCCGGAACAACGGCAAATTTTAAATAGTGAGGGAAGGGATTCATACCATGCAGTACAACATGAAAGAAGTCGCGCAGCGGCTGAAGGGTCTGCGGATTTCCTGCGAGCTTTCCGTGGAGGATTTCTGCGAAAAGACCGGTATTTCGGCGGAGGAGTATGAGAAAATCGAAGCCGGCGAAAAGGATTTTTCTGTGACGTTCCTGTACAAATGTGCGGAGCTGTTCAACGTGGATCTGATCGAGCTGCTTACCGGCACAGCACCCACGCTTTCCACCTATTCCATTGTCAGACGGGGAAAGGGACTGCCGATTGAGCGCCGCGAGCGCTTTGCTTATCAGCATCTGGCGTACCTGTTCAAGCACAAGGAAATTGAGCCGCTGCTGGTCAAAGCGCCCTATGACGCGCTGGAGCAGGACAAGCCCATCCGGCTTTCCGTCCACGAAGGACAGGAGTGGGATTTCATTCTCAAGGGCAGCATCAGGTTCATCATCGGCGACCATACCGAAATTCTCAGCGAGGGCGATTCGCTCTATTATGATTCCAAAACCCCGCACGGCATGATTGCAGTGGACGGCGCGGACTGCGAGTTTCTGGCGGTTCTGATCAAAAAATAAGCAACGGAAAGGATTTGTTCACCCTTGATGAAGGATTTTTATAAACAGTTCGTCAAAGAGGAATTTGACGAACACGGGATTTTGTCAAAATTTGAGGTTGCCTGTAAGGACGACTATAATTTCTCCTATGACGTTATCGACGCGATTGCCGACGCAGAGCCTGACCGTGTGGCGCTTCACTGGCTCAACACGCAGGGCGAGGAGCATCGGTTTACATTCCGCGAGCTGAAGGAAAAAAGCAATCAGGTTGCAAATATGTTCTTAGCCCACGGCGCGAAAAAGGGCGATATGGTCATGGCGGTGTTGAAGCGTCATTATCAGTTCTGGTTTTTGATTTACGGTTTAAGCAAAATCGGCGTGATTCTCATTCCGGCAACCAACCAGCTCATGGTCAAGGATTATGTTTACCGCTTTGAATCTGCGTCGGTGAAGTATGTCTGTGTCACCGCCGACGGCGAAAGCACGGCGCACGTTGAGGAAGCGATGGAGAAATACACCGGCATCGAGGAGCGCTTCATCGTCCGCGGAACACGCGACGGTTGGACAAGCTTTGACGAGGAGCTGGAGAAATACCCGAAAACCCTCGACCGCGTTCCGACCAAGGCAAGCGAGCCGATGGTGCTGTTTTTCAGCTCCGGCACGACGGGCTATCCGAAGATGGTCATGCACGACTATTACTACACCGCCGCGCACATCATCACCGCCAAGCACTGGCACAATATTCAGGACGGCACGCTGCATCTGACGATTTCCGAAACCGGCTGGGCAAAATGCGCGTGGGGCAAAATTTTTGCGCAGCTCACCTGCGGCGGCATTATCTTTGTTTATGATTTTGATAAATTTGATCCCAAGGAAATGCTGCGGGTGATTCAGGATAATAAAATAAATTCTTTCTGCGCACCGCCGACGATGTACCGCTTCTTTATCAAGGAAGGCATCGAGCAGTATGATCTGTCGAACCTGAAATACGCGACCATTGCCGGCGAGGCACTCAACCCTGAGGTGTTCAACAAGTTCTACGAGTTCACGGGGCTCAAGCTTATGGAGGGCTTTGGTCAGACCGAGATGGTCGTCGCTGCCTGCAATCTGGTGGGCATGGAACCAAAACCCGGCTCGATGGGCAAGCCCGTTCCGCTGTATGATCTGGACATCGTGGACGAGGACGGCAATACCGTTCCCGTGGGCGAGGTCGGCGAAATCGTCATCCGCACGCCCGATGAAACGCACATGGGGCTGTTTATGGGCTATTACCGCAATGAAGAGGGCACGAACGCCGCATGGCACGACGGGCTTTACCACACCGGCGACACCGCATGGCGCGATGAGGACGGCTATATCTGGTATGTGGGAAGAACCGACGACCTCATCAAGGCGAGCGGCTACCGCATCGGACCGTTTGAGATTGAAAGCGTGCTGATGGAACACCCGTCCGTTCTGGAATGCGCCGTGACCGGTGCAAAGGATCCCATCCGCGGTCAGGTCGTCAAGGCGACCATCGTGCTTGCAAAGGGCTATGAAGGCTCGGACGCGCTGGTGAAAGAATTACAGGACTATGTGAAAAACGCCACCGCTCCATATAAATATCCCCGCATCGTGGAATTTGTCAAGGAGCTTCCCAAAACCATCAGCGGAAAAATCCGCCGCGTGGAAATCCGGGGCGAGGACAAGAAATAGCCGCACAGCAGCCGGTGTGAAAACCGGCTGTTTGCTTTTTTAAGCAATGGGCTAATTGATGAAAACGGTGCTTTTTCGCGAGATTTCTGCGATTTGAAAGAAAAAAGCCCGGAGGATTAAATATCTTGAAAAAAATGAGGAAAAATACTTGACAAATGATTTATGATTCGGTATAATAATATGGTATGCTGATTTGAGAAGAAATCGGGATGCGGATTTTTACACGAAAGGAGAGAATACCATGCCAACCTTTAACCAGCTCGTACGCAAGGGACGTGAAGTCGCAGTGACCAAGTCAACCGCACCGGCACTTCAGGTGGGTTACAACTCAAAGAAGAAAGCAGCGATTGACCAGAACTGCCCCCAGAAAAGAGGCGTTTGCACCTCGGTAAAAACCAGAACCCCCAAGAAGCCGAACTCCGCAATGAGAAAGGTCGCTAGGGTTAGACTGACCAACCAGACCGAAGTCACCGCTTATATCCCCGGCATCGGACACAACCTGCAGGAGCATAGCGTTGTCCTCATCAGAGGCGGACGCGTAAGAGACCTCCCCGGTGTGCGTTACCACATCGTCAGAGGCACACTCGACGCACAGGGCGTTGCCAAGAGAATGCAGGGCCGCTCCAAGTACGGCGCAAAGAGACCCAAGCCGGGCGCCGCAGCCGCAGCAGCCAAGAAGAAGTAGACCCAGTATCTTAGAACTCACAATTTGCCACAGTCATGTGGAGTATTATAGATGCTATAATGCCTCGCAACGGACTGACGGAGCCGCGTAAAAGCGGAACGAGTACCTATGATATCATTTTATGTGAAGGAGGGAATTCAAGTGCCAAGAAGAGGTAGTATTGCAAAGAGAGACGTTTTACAGGATCCGATTTATGGTTCCAAGCTGGTGACGCGTCTGATCAACAACATCATGCTCGACGGTAAGAAGGGCGTTTCCCAGAAGATCGTTTACGGCGCATTTGAAATTGTTGAAGCCAAGTCGAATAAACCCGCACTCGAAGCGTTTGAGCAGGCAATGGAAAACATCATGCCGAATCTTGAAGTCAAGGCACGCCGTGTAGGCGGTGCGACTTATCAGGTTCCGATGGAGGTTCGTCCGGAAAGACGCCAGACACTCGGACTGAGATGGATTACAAAATATTCTCGCGAGAGAAACGAGCAGACAATGAAAGAAAGACTTGCGGCGGAAATTTTAGACGCGCTCAACGGCGTGGGCGGAAGCTGCAAGAAACGTGACGAAATGCACAAGATGGCAGAAGCCAACAAGGCATTCTCGCATTTCAGATGGTAACCGAGTAAAACAAGGAGGTAAAATATGTCGAGAGATTGTTCTCTTAAGGACACGCGAAATATTGGTATCATGGCGCACATTGACGCGGGAAAAACCACGACGACTGAGCGTATCCTGTTTTACACCGGTATTACCCATAAAATAGGCGAGGTTCACGAAGGCGCTGCCACCATGGACTGGATGGAGCAGGAGCAGGAGAGAGGTATCACCATTACCTCCGCCGCCACCACTGCATTCTGGAAAGGGCATCGCGTTAATATCATCGATACCCCCGGCCACGTTGACTTTACCGTAGAGGTTGAGCGTTCGCTGCGTGTGCTTGACGGTTCTGTAACCGTTCTGTGCGCAAAGGGCGGCGTTGAGCCCCAGACGGAAACCGTTTGGCGTCAGGCTGACAAGTACAAAGTTCCCCGTATGGTGTATGTCAACAAGATGGACATCATGGGTGCGGACTTCTACAGAGTCGTGGATATGCTCCACAACAGACTCAAAACCAACGCCGTTCCGATCCAGCTGCCCATCGGCGCTGAGGACGAATTCAAGGGCATCATCGACTTAATCGAGATGAAAGCCTATGTTTATTATGACGACCTCGGAAAGGATATCCGCGTTGAGGAAATTCCCGCCGATCTGGCTGATAAGGCTGCGGAATATCACGCTAAGTTGCTTGACGCCATCGCGGAGCAGGACGAGGACATCATGGTGAAATACCTCGACGGTGAAACCCTCACCATCGAGGAAATGAAGCACTGTATCCGCAAAGCAACCATCGGCAACCACATGGTTCCGGTTGTTTGCGGCACTTCCTACAAAAACAAGGGCGTTCAGAAAATGCTCGACGCGGTTGTGGATTATATGCCCTCTCCGCTCGACGTTCCTCACATCAAGGGCGTAAACCCCGACACCGGTGAGGACGAGGAACGGCCTTCCGCCGACGAAGCACCGTTCGCGGCGCTTGCGTTTAAAATCGCAACTGACCCGTTTGTCGGAAAGCTTTGCTTCTTCCGCGTGTACTCCGGCTCGCTTCAGAAGGGTTCGAGCGTTTACAACGCCACGAAGGACCACAACGAAAGAATCGGACGTATCCTGCAGATGCACTCCAACCACCGCAACGAGATCGATGTAGTTTATGCCGGCGACATCGCCGCCGCCGTGGGATTGAAGAACACCACGACCGGTGACACGCTGTGTGACGAAAGCCATCCCGTTATTCTTGAGTCGATGGAATTCCCCGAGCCGGTTATCAATCTGGCGATCGAACCGAAAACCAAAGCCGGTCAGGAGAAAATGGGTATTGCCCTCTCCAAGCTTGCCGAGGAAGATCCGACGTTCAGAACCTGGACCGACGAGGAAACCGGACAGACCATCATCGCAGGCATGGGCGAGCTGCATCTTGAAATCATCGTAGACAGAATGCTGCGCGAATTTAAGGTTGAGGCAAACGTCGGCGCACCGCAGGTTTCTTATAAGGAAACCATTCGCAGAAACGCAGATGTTGACCACAAATATGCCCGTCAGTCCGGCGGTAAGGGTCAGTACGGTCACGTTAAAATCAAGGTTGAACCGAACGTTTCCGGTAAGGGCTACGAGTTCATCAATGCCGTTGTCGGCGGAGCGATCCCCAGAGAGTATATCCCTGCGGTTGACTCCGGTATCAAGGGCGCGATGCAGGCAGGCGTGCTTGCCTGCTATCAGGTTGTTGACGTAAAGGTAACACTTTACGACGGATCGTACCACGAAGTGGACTCCTCTGAAATGGCGTTTAAGATCGCCGGATCGATGGCGTTCAAGGAAGCGATGAAAAAAGCCGACCCCGTGATTCTCGAGCCGATTATGAAAGTTATCGTAATCGTGGCGGAGGACTACATGGGCGACGTCATCGGCGATCTCAACTCCCGCCGCGGTCAGATCCAAGGTATGGAAGCTACCCCCGGCGCACAGCAGATCACCGCACTCGTGCCGCTGTCCGAAATGTTCGGCTATTCCAACGACCTGCGCAGCAAAACGCAGGGACGCGGTCAGTACTCTATGGAGCCTGACAGCTATATCGAAGTGCCGAAATCCATTGCGGAGAAGATCATGTCCACCCGCAATAAGTCCAACGGTTAAAAATTTCAGAAATTTGTGAATTTCACTTGAAATCTCCGAATTTATCTGATATAATAAACCTGTGATTTTCCAAGCACAAAACAAACTGATTAAAAATTTGAGGAGGAATTCCAATGGCAAAGGCAAAATTTGAACGTACCAAGCCCCACGTCAATATCGGTACCATCGGACACGTTGACCACGGCAAGACCACGCTGACCGCTGCGATCACCAAAACCCTCGCACTCAAGGGTATGGCGAAGTACGAAGCATATGACATGATCGACAAGGCTCCCGAGGAGCGCGAGAGAGGCATCACCATCAACACCGCGCACGTTGAGTATGAGACCGAGAATCGTCACTATGCGCACGTTGACTGCCCCGGCCACGCCGACTATGTCAAGAACATGATCACCGGTGCCGCTCAGATGGACGGCGCAATCCTCGTGGTTGCATCCACCGACGGCCCGATGGCTCAGACCAAGGAGCACCTGCTTCTGGCTTACCAGGTAGGCGTACCTTATATCGTTGTTTTCATGAACAAGGTTGACCAGGTTGACGATCCGGAGCTGCTCGATCTCGTTGAGATGGACGTTCGCGACACCCTGACCAAGTACAAATTCGACGGCGACAACACCCCGATCATCAAGGGCTCTGCACTTGCCGCAATCGAAACAACTTCCACCGATATCAACGACGCCGCTTATGCGCCGATCCTTGAACTGATGGCAGCTGTTGACAGCTATATCCCCACCCCCGAGAGAAAGGCAGACCTGCCTTTCCTGATGCCTGTCGAGGACGTTTTCACCATCACCGGACGCGGCACCGTTGCAACCGGAAGAGTGGAGAGAGGTCAGCTTAAGACCGGCGACGAAGTTGAAATCATCGGTCTGACCGAAGAGAGAGCAAAGTCCGTTGTTACCGGTATCGAGATGTTCAGAAAGATCCTCGATTACGCAGAGGCAGGCGACAACATCGGTGCGCTGCTCCGCGGCGTTCAGAGATCCGACATCGAAAGAGGTCAGGTTCTTTGCAAGCCCAACTCCATTCACCCCCTGACCAAGTTCACCGGTCAGATCTACGTTCTGAAGAAAGAAGAAGGCGGCCGTCATACACCGTTCTTCAACAACTACAGACCGCAGTTCTATTTCAGAACAACCGACGTTACCGGCGTGATCTCCCTGCCCGAGGGCAAGGAAATGTGCATGCCCGGCGACAACGTTGAAATCGGCGTTGAGCTGATCACCCCCATCGCAATTGAAAACGGACTCCGTTTTGCAATCCGCGAGGGCGGCAGAACCGTTGGTTCCGGCGTCGTAACCGCTGTAACCAAGTAATTCACACCGACAAAAGCACTCGAAGCAATTCGGGTGCTTTTTATTTTCCTGATATTTCCTGTTGTGCTGCAGTATATTTCCGCTTTTCAGACAAACAATAGAAACAACCAATTTGAAAGGGGATTTGTTATGACTCAGTTAAATCAACTCGAACTGCAAAGCCTGCGCCACATCATCGGTGCGCATGAAACCGCTTTTGAAAAGCTCAACCAGTATGCACAGGATGCGGTTGACCCGCAGGTAAAAGCGTTTTTCACCCGCTCCGCGCAGGACGCGCAGCAGACAAAAAGACAGCTTCTGTCATTTTTAAATTAAGGAGGATGCCATCATGCAGGAAAAAGTTATGATCAACGACACGCTTTCCATGGTGAAAAACAGCCTCTCAACCTACGCCACCACCATCACGGAATGCTCGAATCCCAGTCTGCGCGCGGCAATGCAGCAGATCCGCAACAACTGTGAAGCTTCGCAGTATGAGCTGTATAAGCTTGCCGAGTCGAAGAACTTCTACAAGCCCGCCGCACAGGCGTCGGAGTCGGAAATCGCACAGGTAAAATCACAGCTTCAATAGTCATCAGAACGGACGGCGTTTGCTGTCCGTTTTACATACCGGCGCTTTGGCGGCTGGAAACAGCCCCTCAAAATTACCGGTAAAATCAACAAGAACCTAATCTGGCATTTGTAGGATTTCTAAAAAAACACGAATTTTAAGAAATAAAGTTGTGCAAAAAGCTTGTTATTTTCCGCAACATCGGTTATAATAAAAAAAGCAGGGAATAAGTTGTATCAATGAGCAGTAAAAATATTCCGTGCTTTATCAAAGGAGGCGCATTATGCAAGACCAGACCATGCAGTTCAAGCTTCATACCGACAAGGAATCCGAGCTGAAAAACACCCTGATGATCATATACGACGCGCTGCGCGTCAAAGGCTATAACCCCATCAACCAGATTGTAGGCTATATACTCTCCGAGGATCCGACATACATAACAACCTACAACAACGCCCGCAGCCTCATCCGCCACATCGATCGCGACGAGCTGCTGCAAGTGCTGGTAAAATCTTATATTGAATCATAAGAACACGGCGTAGTGCAGACTGCGCCGTTTTTATTACGCAAAAAAACTGTTCAAATTTCGCAAAAATCCCTTTTCAAGCGGGAAAAATTGTGTTATAATAAATGGTGAAATTCATGGCGGAACGCGTAGTCTGCGTTGCCTGCCGCCGAAAGGTGAAAGCATGGTAGAAAATACAATCAATGTCGATAACACCGAGCTGCTGCTCAACCTGTTCGGCAGCTATGACGAGAACATCAACCTGATCCAAAAGCAATACAATGTCGTTCTGCTCAGCCGCGGAACGGATCTGAAGATCACCGGCGACGAGGAAAATGTCTTTAATGCCGCGCAAGCGGTCAACGCGTTGATTACCATTGCCAGAAAAGGTGAGCTGATCAGCGAGCAGAACATTCGCTATGTGTTTTCTCTCGTCCGCGAGGGCAAACAGAACGTCATCCACCAGCTTACCGATGATGGCATTTGCGTGACGATGAACGGAAAAATTGTCAAGCCGAAAACCTTCGGGCAAAAAACCTACGTCGATGCGATCCGTAATAACACCATCGTCGTCGGCATCGGGCCGGCGGGAACGGGAAAAACCTACCTTGCTGTTGCCATGGCGGTGAAAGCCTTCCGCGCACATGAGGTCAATAAGATCATCCTCACGCGCCCTGCGGTGGAAGCAGGGGAGAAGCTGGGCTTCCTGCCCGGCGACTTGCAGAATAAAGTAGACCCCTATCTGCGCCCGCTGTACGACGCACTGTTTGATATGCTCGGACCGGAAACGTTCACCAAGCAGCAGGAGCGCGGCAGTATCGAGGTTGCGCCGCTTGCGTATATGCGCGGACGAACACTGGATGATGCGTTTATTATTCTTGATGAAGCACAGAATACCACGCCGGAGCAAATGAAAATGTTCCTCACCAGACTCGGGAACAACAGCAAAATCGTCATCACCGGCGACGTGACACAGATTGACCTGCCCGATCCGCAGCGTTCGGGACTGATAGAAGCGGAGCGCGTCCTGCACGGGATTGAGGACATTGCCCTTTGTCATTTTTCTCAAGCGGATGTGGTGCGGCATCGCCTTGTACAAGACATTATCAAGGCTTATGAAAAATATAACGATGAAAGGAAGAAGCACAAGAGCCATGGGGAAGGTAAAAGCACTTATCACCAATAATCAGACCAAAGTCCGGATTCCTACGGGTATCCGGCTGTTAATGCGGCGCTGCTGCCACGCAGTGCTGACACACGAGGGCTTCTCGGAGGACGCGGAGGTGAGCATCTCCTTTGTGGACAACGACCGCATCCGGGAGCTGAACAACACTTATCGCGATATGGACAAAGCCACCGATGTGCTGTCCTTCCCGCTGGGCGAACAGGGGAACTACGACATCAACAACGAAACCGGTGCGCTGCTTCTGGGCGACATCGTGATTTCGCTGGAAACCGCAGTAAAGCAGGCAGCGGTGTTCGGGCATTCGCTCGAGCGGGAAATCGGCTTTCTGACGGTGCATTCCATGCTGCATCTGCTGGGTTATGATCACGAAGCCGGTCTGTTGGAGGAGCGCATCATGCGCGAGAAAGAGGAAGCGGTGCTGACGGAGCTGGGAATCGCCCGCGACATCAGCTTTGTGAACGACAATGAAAGCGAAAACTAAGATCACCGGACTGCTGCGGAGCTTTTACTTCGCACTGTGCGGGGTGTTTTCCTGCTTAAAAACCGAGCGGAATATGCGGATTCATTTTTCTGTGGTGTTTTTTGTGCTGGTGTTTTCGCGCTTCTATGATTTCTCAAAAGCCGAGCTTGGACTGCTGTTTGTGTTCATCGCGCTGGTAATTGCCGCGGAAATGCTCAACACCTCCATCGAAGCCATCGTGGACATGGCAAGCCCGCAATACTGCGAACTGGCAAAGCGCGCGAAGGACATCGCCGCCGGCGCTGTTCTTGTGAGTGCTGTGTTCGCGGCGACATATGGGTTTTACTTGTTCTGGGATATGAAAGCCATTTATGAAATGCTAGGCTATTTGCGGGTGCATCCGATGCGGCTGGCGCTGCTCGGGATGAGCGCCTTGCTATGGATCTGGTTTATTTTCAGCGTGGAATCGTCGCAGCCAAAGGATTGTCAAACAAAGAAAAAGAATTGACGGGGAAGCCCGGGAAGGACTTAAGATGCAAACCAAAAATGTATTTATCACCATCGCCGGACGTGCAAATGCGGGGAAATCCTCGCTGCTCAACGCGTTGGTCGGCGAAAAAATCGCCGCGGTCAGCAGCAAGCCGCAAACAACGCGCACCCGCATCACCGGCATTCTGACCAAAAACGAAACGCAGTATATTTTTTTCGACACGCCGGGCGCGCACAAAGCCAAAACCAAGCTGTCCGCGCATATGACAAAGACCATCGAAGCCACGGTCAACGAGGGTGAGCTGCTCTTTCTCGTGGCGGACTGCACGAAGAAAATCAACGAAGCCGAGCTGGCATTGCTTTCAAGCCTAAAAGAAAACGCGCAGGTCGTCCTACTGCTCAACAAGATTGATCTGCTGGAGGATAAAAATGCGCTGATGATGAAAATCGCGGAATACACACAGATCCGAACATTTGAGGAAGTCATTCCGGTCAGCGTGATTGAGCGTGACGGACTGGAGCTTGTGATGGCTGCGGCTGACCGCCACGCGGTGGTGGGTCCGCATTATTTTCCGGATGATAAGGTCACCGATCAGCCCGAACGCGTTTTAATGGCGGAGCTGATCCGCGAAAAAGCATTGCAAAACTTAAACGACGAGATCCCGCACGGCATCGCGGTCGGCATCGAAAGCCTTGAGGAACGCGAGAGCAGGGCAGGGGAAGCGATTCTTGACATCGGCGCTGTGATTTATTGCGAAAAAGAATCGCACAAGGGCATTGTCATCGGCAAAAACGGCGCAATGCTCAAGCGCATCGGCGTGCTTGCCCGCGAGGAGCTGGAGGAATTCTTCCAGATTAAGGTCAACCTCAAGTGCTGGGTCAAGGTCAAAGAGGGCTGGCGCAACCGCGAGGGCGTGATCCGCAACTTCGGGCTCAACGCGGATTAGTTTACAAAAAAATACCGCTTATAAAAGACTTCAAACCGCAGAACCTAATTTCAGGGGCTGACCCTGAAAGGACGGAAACCGAATGGACGAGATCTGGAATGCTTTTATAAACAGCGGTAAAATCGAGGATTATCTCAAATACAGGCTTGCCCGCACGCAACCGTCGGGTGGCACTGGGCTAGGAGTATGCCGCCATGCAGAAGCTGACAACGATCACGGGCATTGTTCTGCGTGAACGCGCCATCGGGGAGAACGACAAGTTTATCGACTTTTTGTCCGCGGAACAGGGGCTTGTGGAAATTAAAATCAGGGGTGCAAGAAAAGCCGGTTCAAAAAGTGCTGCGGCGACCCAGCTATTCAGTTATGCGCGGCTTTGTATTTTGAAAAACCGAACGTTTTTTTATATTTTAAACAGCGCAGAGGTCATTGATTCACACTATGCGATCCGCGAGGATCTGTCAAAGCTGGCACTCGTTTCTTATTTTTCGGAATTGATGAAGTTTACGATTCTGCCGGAAATGCCATGCCCGCCGGCTGTGAATCTGCTGCTGGCGGCGATCCGGCATCTCTGCGCGGGCGATCGACCGCAGGCGCTGGTGAAAGCGGTTTTCGAGCTGCGGCTGGCTTCGGACATCGGGCTGATGCCGGCGCTGATCGGGTGCGACACTTGCGGCTGCTATGCGGACGAGCGGATGTATTTCCGTCTGGACAAGGGCGTGCTGCTTTGCGAACATTGCGCGGTAGAGCAGGAAACGGCGCTTGATCTCACGAAAACCGCCGAGCTTGACAAAACGCTGCTGTACATCATTCGCTACATCGCGCTGGTCGAGCAGGAGCGGATCTTTCATTTCAAAACATCCGACAAAACGCTGGCGAAGCTTTCGCGCATTACCGAGCGCTATCTGCGCGCACAGCTCAACACCGCGTTCCCAACCTTGCAATTTTATCAGGAAGTCATCGCGGACGAAACCGATCCGCCGTTTTTACAAGGTCTGCCGCGCGAAAGTGAGCAGACTTAGGGAGGCGTGCTTTCGCACGGAAATAACTTGAATCAGAATGATGAAATACTGGAATTACATAAAATTTTAGAGCTGCTCGCCGGGCAGTGTACGAACGAAGCCTCCGCGCAAAAGGCGCTGGCGCTGACCCCGAGCCGGGATTTATACGAGGTAAAACGCGAGATTTCAAAAGCCACGGCGGCGTTGGAGCTGTCGGTCAAATACGGCAGACCGGCATTTCTCTCGTTTGTCAATGTCCAGAGCCTGCTCAAGCGTGCGGATACGGGCGCTGTGCTGACGCCGGCTGAGCTGATTGAAATCCGGCGCATGCTGTGGCAGATTGGTGCTGCGGCGGACTGGTATGCGGAACTGAAGGACGAGGAAAAGGAAAACGCGCTGCAAGCGTATTTTGAATCGCTGTTCCCGAACCGATATCTTTACGCGAAGCTGGACAAATGCCTGATCAGCGCGGACGAAATCGCCGACGACGCAAGCGCAGAGCTGTATACCATCCGGCGGAAGCTCGCACAGGCGGGGCTGCGCATCCGCGAAACGCTCGATTCGATGATCAAAAGCACTTCCACACAAAAATATTTGCAGGAATCCATCGTAACCATCCGCGACGGACGGTTTGTCATACCCGTCAAAGCGGAATTCAAGGGCAGCGTGCCGGGGCTTGTGCATGATTCCTCGGCAACGGGCGCGACGCTGTTTGTCGAGCCGATGAGCGTGGTGGAAGCCAACAACGACATCCGCTTACTTAAGGGCAGGGAACAGGACGAAATTCGCCGCATTCTGGCGGAGCTTTCCTCGGAATGCGCCGCAGATATGGAGCGCATCTGCGCGGGCTATGACGCTTGTGTGATGCTCAATCTGTATTTTGCAAAGTCAGAGCTTGCTTTAAAAATGAACGCCGCCGCGCCGGAGATTTCCGACGACGGTGTGATTGTTCTGAAAAAAGCGCGCCACCCGCTGATCGCCAAGGAAAAAGTCGTGCCGGTGGATTTTACACTGGGCGCAGGCTATCACGCGCTGATTATCACGGGACCTAACACCGGCGGTAAGACGGTTGTGTTGAAAACCGTAGGCTTGCTGACGGAAATGACCATGTGCGGACTGCTGATTCCGGCGGCGGAGGAAAGCAGAATTTCCGTGTTCGACAACATTCTGGTGGACATCGGCGACCAGCAGTCCATCGAGCAGAGCCTTTCCACCTTTTCCTCCCACATCAACCGCGTGAACGAGATTATCCGCACCGCCGATGCGCGGTCGCTGGTGCTGCTTGACGAGCTGGGCTCGGGAACGGACCCTGTGGAGGGCGCAGCACTTGCGGTTGCGATCATCGAGCAGCTGCTCAAACAGGGTGCGGAGCTTGTGACGACGACGCATTATCAGGAGCTAAAGCTCTTTGCCATCGACACGCCGGACGTGGAAAACGCGTCCTGCGAGTTTGATGTCCGAACCTTGATGCCGACGTATCGGCTGATCATCGGCTCGCCAGGCAAATCCAACGCGTTTGAGATTTCTGCGAAGCTCGGCATGGATGCATCCATCATCGACCACGCAAAATCCATGCTTTCCGCGGACAGCAAACGGTTTGAGAAGATCATAGAATCGCTGGAAACGGCGCGGATCGAGCTGGAGGAAGCCCGCCGCCGGATTGCCACGCACGAGCGCACCGCCAAGGAGCTGACCGAACAGCTGCAAACCGAGCGGGAGCGGATTTCCAAAGAAAAGGAAGTTGAAATCGACCGCGCCAGACGCGAAGCTGCAGCAATTGTCGCACGCGTCACGCGGGAATCCGAGGCGCTGATGGACGAGCTTTCGGCTGTTTTAAAACAAAAGGATAGCGCGCAGTTCGAGCGCCTGGCGCAGGAGCAGAAGCATTCTTATAAAGGAAAGCTGGATAAACTTTATCTGGAAGCCAACCCAGTGACAAAACGCGAGAACACCTATCAGCTTCCGCGCGCGTTAAAAAAAGGCGATCAGGTGATTCTTTCCGACACTGGAAAAAAAGCGGTGGTGCTGACCCTGCCGGACAATGCGGGCAACTGTATGGTGCAGGCGGGCATTATGAAAACCAAGATTGCCGTTGAAAAGCTGCGCCTGTCGCAGGAAGATTCCAAAACGACTGTCGGCGGAAAAAAGCTTGCGGTTTCGACCAAGGGCGTGGAGAGCCGCATGACGCGCGCCGCGCAGATGGAGCTTGATATTCGCGGCTACGCGGTGGACGACGGGCTGTATGAGCTGGACAGCTTTCTGGACAACGCGGTGATGGCGGGCATGGGCACGGTCATGATCATTCACGGAAAAGGTACGGGTGTTTTAAAAAACGCGGTACGTGAGCATCTGCGGCGGCATCGTCATGTGAAAAGCTCCAGAAAAGGCATCTACGGCGAAGGCGAGGACGGCGTAACGGTTGTGGAGCTTAAATAGAGAAAATGTGGCAGTTGAGTTTGCCGCATTTTCAGGAACGAACAACCGCACTAAATAAAAATTTAGTGCGGTTGAGGGGGAGCGGAAACATGAAAAAGGCTTATATGGAGGATTGCCCGGTATACCTCAACGATTTTCTGATCAACCTGAAAATCATCCGCGACCGCGCCGATCGCACTGAGGAAGCTTATTACATAGACCTGCGCACGTTTTTACGCTTCTTGAAACTCCGAAACGGCGATGTTCCGGCGGACACAGCATACGGTGATATCCGGATTGCGGATGTTTCGCTGGCGCTGGTGGAGCGCTTTACGCTAACGGACGCGTACCAGTACCTGCGCTATTTAAAGGATGAGCGCGGAAATTCCACCGCCACGCGCGCGCGCAAAACCTCGGCGCTGAAGCAATTTTTTCTGTACCTCAACAAAAAAGCCATGCTGATCGCGAAAAATCCGGTGGCGGAGCTGGAGCTTCCGCGCGTGAAAAACAAGCTGCCGAAATTCCTGTCCTTGGAAGAATCGCTGACGCTACTGCAAAACAACGGCTCAAGCCATCCGGCGCGGGATTACTGCATTCTGACGTTTTTCCTCAACTGCGGCATGCGGCTCAGCGAGCTGGTGGGGATCAATTTAGGCGATATCAGCCGCGAAAACCGGACGCTGCGCCTGTTCGGCAAAGGCTCGAAGGAGCGCATTGTTTACATCAACGACGCGTGCATCGCGGCACTCGACGCGTATCTGCCGGAGCGCGCCGCATTGGTGAAACACAGCGCCGGGCAGAACGCGCTGTTTGTTTCGCAAAAATTCAACCGCATCAGCCGCCGGCGTGTGCAGGAAATCGTCGAATCGAGCCTTGCCGCCGCCGGTCTTGGCAACACGGGCGTGACGACACATAAGCTCCGCCATACCGCCGCTACGCTGATGTACCAGCATGGCGGCACGGATACGCTGGTCCTCAAAGAAATCCTTGGGCACAAAAGCCTTGCCACCACGGAAATTTACACCCATCTTTCCAGCGAAAGCATGAAAAAAGCCGCTGATTCCTCCCCGCTTGCAAATGTGAAAAATTTAACGAGCGAGAAGAAAGGCGGTGAGCCGGAATCCGGCGGCAATTCAAGCAATGAAGATGGATGTCAGTAACGCTTTATTTTGGCATTTGCGCTCCTTTTCCTAAGTTACAAGCGTCGCAAAGCACGCGCAGGTTGCGTGCTTCTGTTAATCCGCCTTTTGAAACCGGAATGATATGATCGACATGTAGTTTAGCGCCTGTTTTTGCAGATGCGCCACAAATCTGACAGGTAGATTTATCACGAGTAAGTATTTCGTACCGCAAACGACTTGACATTAAACTCCTCTGGTACTTTACAGTTTTTTTATAACTTAGTTTTATTTCCAACTCTTCTATCAACTTATTTATTTCATCAATTGTAAAATTATAAGTTGTCTGGTGTTTGTTTCTCTGTTTCGGCGATGTATAATACCATGTCAAAGTAACGATTCTATAATAATTGCTCTCATAAAAAGAATGACCCATTCTGTATATCTCATTATCTATATAACGAGCGATATATTCTTTTACGCCAAGTTCTTTTTGTTGATTCCATGATTCTATTATTTGGTTGTATTGACTTGCATAAGTCGTAGCAAATCTCATCCAATTTAAATAATTTAATTTTACATATTCATACATAGATTTATTAGACTCAAGTTTCGCTTTAACACAATCCTGATAATTAAAATTAGCATATTTGTTATATGAGTTTAGATTTTCAGAAAAATCATAATGATACGGTTGCTTATAAAGTACTGTTTTTGTAATCTGTTCTATTCCATTTGTAACAAATGTGAGATAAAATTCCGAGTTCTTTGCCTTTTCATTGTGCATATGTCGAACAACGAAGTAAATGATAATGCCAGATAAAAACACAGCAAAGCAAACAAAAATTATAACAACCATTGCTGAAGAATAGCCGAGCAAAGGGATGCTTAATAATAAAGTAATCAAAAGAGTAACAATGATTGCGATTAGTTTGCCCACGATATTGCTCCTTCCGGTTTGTCAAGTATAAAAATGTGAAATTTCATTTGCGGTTTAAAACCACTTTTTCCTCCGGAAAATCCACAGCAGCAGGCACAGAATCGCGGCGCTCAGCCCGATCACGAACGCATAGCCGTACCGCCAGTTGAATTCCGGCATCTGTAAATTCATCCCGTACCAGCCGGCAATCAGCGTCAACGGCAGGAAAATCGACGTGACAACCGTGAAAATTTTCATCAGATTGTTCTGTTCGATGTCAATCTGCGCCTGATACGCCTCACGCACCTGTGTGACATAGTCGCGCAGGTTTAAAACGTTGGCGTAAAGGCGGTCGATTTTGTTGTTTAAAATGCGGAAATATCGCAGACTGTCATGCGAAATCAGCTTGTTTTCGTTCTCCATCAGCCCCTCAAAAATCGTGTTGAGCTGGTCGTAATATCGCTTTAACCGCAAAAGCTCGCGCCGGAACGCGATGATGTTCGTCACGCATTCCCGATTCGAGGCGCTGAAAATCCCGTCGTCGGTTTCCGTGATTTTTTCCTCAAGCCGCTCGAGATAATCGGTGTCGCCGGTAATCAGCTCGTTGAAAAACTGATATAGGCTGTGCTCCGTGCGCTCCTGCTCGCTCCCCTGCCCTGCTTCTTTTGTGAATAATTTTTCAATAAACCGCACATCGTCGTCGGCTTCGCAGAGAAAAACCAGGTTCTCTTTGTCATGAAACGCCGTAATCCGCGCCGATCGTCCGTCCGGCACGCTGAAATCATAGCGCTCGAACGAAATCAGATTCACGTCCGCATGGCACTCAAACCGGTTCAGCCCGCCCGCGCGGATGCGCTGCTGAAGCGACTGCGGAATCAGCGCCGCCGCTTCGTCAAGTTGTGTGATGTTTAAAATCTGTTTCATCCGCGCACGCTCCTTTGTTTTCAGCCTTCATTATAACACGTCCGGGAGTTAAATTCAAGCACGCGGCTCGATTTTTGCGGAAACTGTAATCCTATGACTGGCAAAATGCTGAACAAATTGTTAAATCATCTGAAGCGTGCGAAAACAGCTTGACATTATCCTAGGAAAGTGCTATGCTATTTGTAGGTTAGCAAACGCTAACTTCGTTGGAAAGGACTGATTTCATATGAGCGTTGTGGTAGTCGGCGGAAACGACAGAATGGCGACACGCTATAAAGAAGTTTGTAAAGCGCACAAATGCAAAGCAAAGGTTTTTATCAAAATGCCCGCGGATTTCGAGAGTAAGCTCGGTTGTCCGGATCTGGTGATCGTGCTGACGGACACGGTTTCGCACAAGATGGTGCATACCGTCAACCAGAAAGCCGGTCGCGGCGAATTTGATGTCGCTCATGTCCACAGCTCCAGCATCAGTGCGCTGAAAAATGTACTCGCGCAGTACTGCTGTTCTTTATCCTCATAAGTTAGCTATAACTAACCTGAAAGGAGTGCTTGTATGGAAAGAATCCTCCCCCCACCCCGCGCCGGGGTTTGAGCGCGGGACGTTTGAACACACGGTTGCGTTCCACGGCGCTCCGGTGCTGCTGGGAATCAAGCCGGCGGGTCTGTTCACCTTTGACCACGGCAACGCAAGGCTTACTGCCGAGCTTGTCCGGTTCAACAAA
The DNA here is from genome assembly GCA_047602575.1 of Oscillospiraceae bacterium. Lineage (GTDB taxonomy): Bacteria > Bacillota > Clostridia > Oscillospirales > Ruminococcaceae > UBA1366. The sequence continues at coordinate 32,104 of JASGGY010000003.1, read as the reverse complement.
AAAGCGGCGGCGAAGGGTCTTGCGATCCGCACGGTCTGCTCGTGCCGCAAAAAGATGCTGCTGTATCTGTATCATGAGCAAAAGCTCGACGCATTCCTGCGCACGCCCGCAGCGGCGGATTTGCTTGAAAAATTCGGGTATACTGCCGATATGACGCTTGCTGAAAAGCTTGACAGGCTTGTTTCGCGCATCGAGGGCATTGCGGAATTTCCGCATGAAAGCGGCGTATTTCTCGGCTATCCGCCGGAGGATGTGCAGGGCTTTATCGACAATGGCGGCAGAAACTACAAGCTTTGCGGCGCATGGAAGGTCTACGGTGACGAGCGGCACGCCGCGCGGATGTTTAAGAATTACGGCAAATGCCGGCGGCATCTTTGCGCAAAGCTCGCGCAGGGCATGAGTATTTATGAAGCGTTGAAAATCGCTTAACCGGTATATGATTGAAAGGATGAGATATATGAGTAAAATCGCGGTAATCTATTGGAGCGGCTCGGGAAACACCGAGCAGATGGCACTGGCGGTCGCGGAGGGCGCAGGTGCTGATGTGTTCAGCGTGGCTGAATTCTCGGGAAAGCTTTCGGATTATAACAAGGTTGCTTTCGGCTGCTCCGCAATGGGCGACGAGGTTCTGGAGGAAAGCGAGTTTGAGCCGTTTTTTGCAAGCATCGAAAGCGAGCTTGCCGGAAAGAAAATTGCACTCTTTGGTTCTTACGGCTGGGGCGACGGCGAATGGATGCGCATCTGGCAGAGCCGTGTTGACGCGGACAACGCCGTTCTTTACACAGGCGAAGGACTGATCGTCAACGAAGCCCCCGATGGTGCTGCGCTTGCGCAGTGCAAAGAATTCGGCGCTGGATTTGCGGCGTTTTAAGCAGTTAATCCCGTCAACCAAAGGGGGCGTTGCCCCCTCAGGACTCCCTCACCAAAGGGGGAATGCCCCCTTTGGAAACCCGTTGTTTTGGGGATTATAACTTGGGTTTCTTTGATAGTTTTTACGTAAACTATCGTTTTGTGATTCTATCGTAACGTTTGAAAGTTGATAAACCCTCTGACGAGGAATTATCAACAGTTTGAAGGATCGGTTGCTCAACCGATCCTTTTTTTGTATGACAGCTTTTTCAGTTTTCGGAGCAGCTTTACCGCCCCGTAAGGCACGATCCAAAGCGGCGCGGTCACAACCAGCACCAGCGCGCAGACAGCCGCCAGCAGCTCACAAACCGGATCATCCGCCACCGCATTGAAGTGTTTCATCGTCCTTGACAAATACGCGCTCTGCGCCGCTGTTTCCCGCATCGAAAAGCCTCCTTTTGTTCGTGTCGGTAATACAGTTTATGCAGGATGCTTGTACAACTTCACTCCAGTTTGAAAATTTATGGTATCAATTACGCAAAAATGCCCGCGGAATCACTCCCGCGGGCGTTTTGTGAAGGACTATTGAATGGTTACTTTGACGGTGTTGGAAGAAAACTTGCCGGTTTCATACACATAGGTGATGCTGAAGTAGTAGGACTTGCCGGAAATCAGCTCCGGATTTTGATTATACGCATCGCATTCGGTGGGGTTGAGCGACCAATCTGTCTCGTCGGTGTCCGTTGTGAAGTATAAATATCCGTCATCCGGATAAACGGGCTTGGGGTTGGTCTGAGAAGCAACGACTTTATAATAGTAGAAGGTTGAGTAGTCCTTTCCGCCATAGGTGACATCGCCGTCAATACCGGTCCACGAGAAATTCAATGTTCCGTCGGACTGGGAAACGGTCAGCACCGGTGCGGTGAAATCATCCGTCGGTGTTGTGGTAACGGCTTGTGCCGGCACTTTATATCTCACCGCGTCGGTGTAAATATAGCCGTTTTCAAACACATAGGTGATGCTGAAGTAATAGGTTTTTCCGGCTTCCAGCTTCGGCGATTCGTTATAATCGTCTTTTGAAGGGTTTACGCTCCAGCTGTTTTTGCCGCAGTCGGTGGTGTAATAGAGGTATCCGTTTTCCGGATAAGTCGGTGTGGAATCGGTTGCGGATGCCACGACTTTGTAGTAACAGAAATTGTTGTAGTCTTTTCCATCATGCGATACATCGGAATCGGGAAGCTCTGACCAGTTGAATTGCAGCTTGTTTCCGGATGCGGAAACGGACAGCGAGGGGTCGCAGAACGCCGTGTTGGTTTCCTCCGGCGTGGTGGTTACGCTTCCCGGCACCTTTATCTGAACGGTCTGGGAGGTGAATTTGCCGTTGTCGAACACATAGGTGATGCTGAAATAATAGGTTTTACCCGGCTTCAACTCCGGCGACTGGTTGTAGCAGTCCTCCTGTGGATTCACGCTCCAGCTGGTATCGCCGCGGTTGGTGGTATAATACAGATATCCGTTGTCCGGATAAATCGGCGTGGAATCGGTTGCGGATGCAACGATTTTATAAAAACAGAAATCGTTGTAGGTTTTTCCGTCCTTTGTCACGCTGTCCTGGCTGAGTTTTGTCCAGCTGAACGCAAGCGCGTCGCCGTCTTTGGAAACAGAAAGACGGTAATCTTTCTCATTGTTCGTGGTCTGCACGGCGGTTTTGGTTTCTTTGGTGGTTTGATCGGGTTCGGTTGTTTTCGGAACGGTTGTGGTAGCCGGCTCGGTCATTGTAACCGGATCGGTTGTGACTTCGGGTGCGGTGGTTGTTTCCGGCGCTTGCGTCGTATCGGGGGTTGTGACACACGACTCCTCGGGATTTCTGATGAAGGCTTTAAACGCGTCGGTGAGTACGCCGTCGGTGTCAGAAGCGCCGGCTGCGGCGAGCAGCTCCGAAATGTTAAGGCTCTGCACCTGTTCAAGGGTGAGCGTAATGCCGTTTGACAGCGCGAATTTATAAATCAGTTCCCTGCCCGGCGAAACCGTATTCGCAGCGGCGTCATCCAGAACGTCCTCGTTGCAGACAACGGCGGTCAGTACGCTGACGTTGCTGTTTACCTGTGCCAAGCCTGCCAGCGTCCGGTCAAGTTCTTCTTTATAAGCATTCGGATCGTCCAGCCCTGCGTTGTTTCTGAGCGTGGCGCTGACCATTACATGGCTGTTGCCGCTGCTGAAATAACCAAGTGAGTCGGCTTTGTCAAGCAGCGCACCGAACCCGTACGAAAGGGATTGGTCATTGAGCGAAAGCCCGTCCAAAACCTTTTCTCCGTCGAGATTGGTTGACTTCGCGCTGAGGATGACATTGTCCTGTGAAATTTCGAGCGCGACGCCGGGGTTGATGTCCACATAGACAAGCGCCGTGCAGACAGCGGTGGGTTCTTCCTTATTGATCAGCATCGCAAAGACCGGTATGGATACAATTAACAATGCAGCGGCGACTGCAAAGCTCAATATTTTTCTGGTTCGTGTAAAAAAAATGTTTTGGGTGCATTCCTGTTCGGTAAATTGAATCTGTTTGCCCACGAAATATTCCTCCTTCGTTTTCACCGATCGCATACGGCAGTCAGAGGTAAAGACATAGGTCAGTCTGTCGGAAATTTCCATCACGGTTCCCGTATAAGTCATTGTCCGTCCACCCCTTTCGTAAGCGCTTCGATATAGCTTTTAATGAGTTCTAAATTGCTTTCTAAGACCAGATACAACGCAATGATATACTTGCGGTGCTTTTCGACCGTGCGGCGGCTAAGGCGAAACCGTGCGGCGATGTCCGCGACGGGCAGCCTGCCGTCTGTTTTCAGCAAACGTGAAAACTGTTTGTCGGCGTAAAGCGCGCCGGAGATTTTTGCGCAAAGCAGTCGGGTGTCGCCGTGCTTTGGTGACAGCCGGATCAGATCCTCAAAGCTGATGCCATAGCCGGACAGTGCTTGCTTAAACTCCATGATTTCCTCCTGAATCTCGAGGGTTTCCACAAATCGGTGGCTGTCGGAGGAAATTTGCTCGACCGGGTTTTCCGCCCCGTCTGTGTCAAAGCTGGAATATGACCGCTCCACGGCGTATTTCTTGACGCGCCGCAGATAATCAATCACACGGCGGTTGATCACCATGCCGGAAAAGCTCGCAAAGCTTGCGTTCTTCTCCGGATCATACCGGTCAATCGCTTCGTTGAATGCCTCCAGCGCAACGCTGAACGCCTCGGTATTTTTGGCTTTCGCACCGGTCATCTTGGTGACGACAGCGGTGATAAAGCCCCAGTTTGACTTTAACAAAACATCTCGCAGGTGCGTTTCGCCGTTTCTGATGCGCGCTATCAGTTCCTCCGCCGTAAAGGCACAGGTTTCGGCTGTGTTCATCTGCTTTCCCCCCAGTTTTCCTCTTTGATTATATATTCGCAGAGCAGGTTTTTTTTCGTGCGGTATGGGTAAAATTTTGCTATATTTATGTTAGAATTAAGGAAATTGTGACCTTTCCTTGGAGGGCGTCGCCCTCCAAACCACCCACCAAAGGGTCAATTGACCCTTTGGAATCCCGTTGTTTTGTAGATTGTACATTGGTTGTTTCATGACATTTCTTACAGGTTTACAACCTTGCATTACTAACACTGAGAACGAAAAAACGCTATATCAGAATGCAAAAAAGGGCTTTGCGCCCTTTCTTGCCGAAGATAAAGTATATGCTATTTTCAGAGCGCACCAATAGAATCACAAAGCAGTTAAATAAACACAAATTGGCTAAGAAGAGCAAAGTATAATCCATAAAATTATGGGTTTCCAAAGGGTACTTGTACCCTTTGGTGAGGGAGTCCAGAGGGGGCAACGCCCCCCTTTGGCAGGCGATTCCATCTATAGGTTTCGTACTTACTTCCCCGCCATGTCGCGGCGCAGTTGCTGGCGCACGTCGTTGCCAAGAAATAGAACGGGTTTGAACATTCCGGTCAGGCGCGAAATCATGCGCTCGTTGTAAATGCCGCTTAGCTCCTCAAGATTGAGGTTTGTGGACACGATGGTCGGCTTGCCCTCGTTGATGCGCGTGTTGAGCAGATTATAGAGAGCGGACTGGCTGAAGCTTGTGCAGAACTCCGCGCCTAAGTCGTCGATGATGAGCAGGTCGCAGGAGAGCAGCAGCTCAAGCGTGTTGTTGTCGGAGCGCCCAAAGTGGCTGTTCTCGATGTCGCGCAGGAAGTTCTGCACCGAGTCAAACGCCACGCGAACGCCGCGTTCGAGCAGGCGCTTGGCGATTGCCGAGGACAGGAAGGTTTTCCCCAGCCCTGTGCCGCCGAGCATGAGCAGCGAATCGGATTGCGGGGTGAAATGCTCCGCGTAATACCTGCACTGCTCCAGCACCCACTCCATCCGCTCGCGGACGTTGATGCCGGCGCGGTTTTCCGGATACACATCCAGCCGGAACTCCGCAAAATCCCGCAGTTGAATCCGGCAGCTGCGGTTGAGTCGGCGCATTTCATGGGCTTTGATCAGCTCCTCAAAGCATTGGCAGCGCACGCCCTCGCGGTAGCCGGTGTCCCCGCAGACCGCGCAGGTGTAATGCACTTCTAAATAATCCGCAGGATAGCCGAAATCGCGCAGCAGCTCCGTCATCATCCGCCGGAACATCTCGTTTTCATGACGAATATCGGCAATGGCATTGTTCACATCCCGCTCGCGGGACAAAATCGCCCGCACGATCTGCGCATTTGTTTCAAAAAGCTTCTTGCTCAGCGCGGTGATTTCCGGCGCAGTCCGGTTGATTTCGTCAATCCGGCGGCGGTTTTCCTCCTCCGCGTTTGCATGGCGCGCAGAAAGCTCCGCCCGCGCGCTGTCGATTGCATCGATGCTTGCTGCCATTTCGCTGCTCCTTTCGCGCTATTTCAGCTGAGGTTTATAATTCATCGCAAAGTCGTTAAATTCATCCAGATCATAGGAATGCTCTTTTTCAGCTGGCGCGTTTTTCCCTCGGAATTTATTCTTCGGCGCTTCCTCCGCCAGTGCCTGCGCCGGCGTGGAAATCCCCGCACTGTGCCAGCGTTCGAGAATCTTATTCATATAAGGCAAGGACAGCTTATTGGTCTGGTCAACGCATTTTTCATACGCTGCCGCGATCATCTCCGTGTCAAAGTCCCAGTCCTGCCACTGCGCAAAATAAGCGCGCTGCTTGGCGGTGAGCGCTGTTTCAAGCCCGATGGATTTTGCGACCTGTCGCTCAAAGGTATGCTGCGCGGTCAGCCGGATGATCTCGCGTTCGATGTCGGCGAACGCCGTGATACCGCTTTCAAACCAGCCCTTTGCGACCGCTTCGATATAAGCCAGACGGGATTTCCCGATCTGCTCGCAGTATTCGACCAGCATCAGGATGGACGGCGCGGAAAAGCCGTAATAATCGCGCAGCGTAATCAAGCCGCTTTCCTCGGTAAAATTAATCGGACGCTTTAATATCACCTGAATGCTGTCAAACAGATATTTTAAATCCTTGTCCTTGTGCGTCATCGCCTCGATGTCCTGTGGAGAAAGCTTGAGATGCGTCTTTTTCTGCAAGGTGTGCGCCGCAGGGTCTGCCGCAGGAATGCTTTGCATCGGCTCATCCGTCGCCGGGAAAGCCCGCTCCGGTTCAGCCGCCGCAGAAACGGGGTTTTTCGGTACAGCAATGCTGTCGTCGGCTGTGCTTCCGTCAACAGTAATCACTTTTTTGGCGCACCAGAACAGTACTGCGTCGTCTGCTTCCCGCTCGTCAATGCCGCATGCTGCTGCGATTTCCGCAGAGGTCATTTCCGGTGAGCCCGCGGACAATATGTAAAGAATCACTTTTAAAAACGCACCGGACGCAAGCTTCATATGCGCATCCACCACGCTGCATGGAACGGAAAACCGCCTGCCCCATGCTTTGATATTTATATCGTACTTCAAATCGAACACCTCATCTAGTTGTCATTATAACATAATCCGTTGTTTATTTCAATCCGTAATCCGCTTTCTCTCAAACAATTTTGTAAACCCGCAGCCTTTACTTTTCGACAGAACTATGCTATACTTTTTACAGAAAGTGGGGTGGTCACATAAAGCAGCTGATCAGCGCGCTCAAAGGCGGCATCACGGCAATTGTTTTTATTACAGTATTCACGCTGATCATGAAGTTTGTTGCTGCCATGATTCATAATGGAACGCTGTGGTTCATCATTTTGTGCGCATTGTCCGTGATCATTATGTGCCTTTATTACCCGATGGAATCACGATTCGGGAAAAAAGCACGGGTTTGGTTCTGCATAGGATATTGCTTGAACGCTGCGCTTGCGTGGTGGTTTCTGGTTCCTGTGCTTTTTTATGCAATGGATGTGTTTTATGGCGACTTTTTAGGGATACAGCAAAAGCTTATTGAATCGGTTTCTCAAGCGATTTTCGACTTTTTTTTCTCGGCATCGCGCTGATTGCGTCAATATTTGTACGACTGGTAATTTTAGTTATTAAATTTACTGGAAATCACCGACCTGTTGAGAATGAAAAATTTACGGAAAAATAAAAAAATTTCTGGACAAACGCGCGAAAATGTATTATAATAAATGAGTATTTTGAAATAAGGAATGAGCTATGAGAGTTATAACCGGTTCCGCGCGCGGAAAAAAGCTGAAAACCTTAGACGGACTCGACGTTCGCCCGACCTCGGACAGGGTGAAGGAAGCACTTTTTTCGATTGTTCACTTCCAGCTACCCGGTGCAAGTGTTTTAGATCTGTTTGCGGGAAGCGGACAGCTTGGCATTGAAGCATTAAGCCGTGGCGCTGCGCATTGCGTGTTTGTTGATAAAAGTGTCGCAAGCATTGATACCGTTAAAGAAAACCTGACCGCCTGCGGACTGTACAGCGACGCGCGCGTTTTACACATGGACAGCCTTGACTATTTAGTCGGCGCAAAAAGCGGTCTTGACATTGTTTTCATCGACCCGCCATATCGCAACGGACTTGTCGAAAAAGCACTCCCGTTGCTTGAACCAAAGCTTTCCTGCGACGCGGTGGTGATTTGTGAGCATGAAAAAGAGCTTGTGCTTCCCGAAACAGTCGGCAGGTTGGTTTTAAAAAAGCAATATCGCTACGGAAAAATTATGCTGACCGCGTATGAAATTCCGCAGGATGACGAGCGGGAGGACGCGCCTTCCGAAGAAGAAGGAGCGTGTTAGCGATGCGCCTTGCGGTTTGCCCCGGAAGCTTTGATCCGGTCACACTCGGACATCTCGACATCATCACCCGCGCCTCGCGGCTGTTCGACAAGGTCATTGTGCTGGTTTCCTTTAATACGCAAAAGCTGGTGAGCTTCACCGTCGAGGAACGCATGGAAATGCTCAGCGTTGTGACCAAGGATATGCCCAACGTTTACATCGACTGCAACGGCGGGTTGTTGGCAGATTATTTAAAAACAACCGGCGCATCGGCAATTGTTAAGGGATTGCGCGCGGTATCCGACTTTGAATACGAATTTCAGATGGCGCTTGCCAATAAAAAGCTTTACAGCGATGCGGAAACGGTCTTTCTGACCACCGCAGCGGAAAATATGTATCTCAGCTCAAGCGTGGTGAAAGAGATCGCGCGCTTCGGCGGGGATATTTCCCCCTTTGTTCCGCCGGAAATTCACGAACCAATCAAAACGCGGCTGATCAACGGCCGGTAACAATCCGAAGGAGATGGAAACATGACCATTGAAGAAATTCTGGATGTGATGGACGAGATGCTCGACAAGGCGACGACCGTTCCGTTTGCAAACAAAAAGCTGCTGGTTGACGGGGAGAAAATGCGCGAGCTGATTGACAGTATGCGTTATAATATGCCCTCTGAAATCAAACGTGCGAAAGAGCTTGCCGACGACAAGTCGAAGATCATAGCGGACGCGAACAGAAAAGCAGATGAGATCGTCAAGCGCGCGGAGGAACGCGCGAAGATTCTTGTCGCAAATGATACCATTGTCAAGCAAGCGCGTGATTTCGCCAACGACATCACCGCACAGGCTTATAAAAAGGACAAGGAAATCAAGCAGGCGCTCAATGCAAAAATGGACAAGATGCTCGACGAGGTGGACAGATCTCTGCGCAAGAACATCAACGAAATCGCAACCGCCAAAAATGCGCTCAAAGCATTAAGCGGCGTTGCGCCGAAGCCGGAAGCGGCGGCACACAAGAAATAATACATATGCGGATCAATCCGCATTTGGGGCATTAGCGCAGTTGGTAGCGCACCGCACTGGCAGTGCGGGGGTCAGGGGTTCGAATCCCCTATGCTCCACCAACGAATCCACCCACTATTGTTGTGAATTAATAGGGGTGGATTTTTACTTTCTACGGTATTTGTATATAATAAAAATTTTGTATTAGGGGTGATTTTTTATGTTAAAAGACAGTTCAACCGAAAGTTGGGGAAATGTTGCGATGAACGACGAATGGATTCAATATGTGCAAACAAATTCATTCCGAATAGATTTCATCATGCCGTTTACTTTTCAGCAGCTTGGAGATGTTTCCGGGAAAGTTATACTAGATTTAGGCTGTGGTGAAGGGGGCTATTCAAGGGAGTTGGCACGGAAAGGTGCGATCGTTACCGCAGTTGATTGTTCAGAGGAAGCAATCAAATATTGCGTTTCCAAAGCTGCGGAAGAACACTTAAGAATTACATATCAAGTTCGCAACAGCAGCGATTTAAATGAGATTACCGATGATTCGTTTGACATTGTCCTGGCTTCTATGATGCTGATGGATTGCGAAGATTTTGAAGGAACGATCAAAGAAATAGAGCGTGTATTAAAACCATCCGGAAAACTGTTCGCAAGTGTATGCCACCCATGTTTTTCCAAGAGTCCTGGTATCGGACGCCAAGATATTGGAATTGATCGAAAGGTTGTTGTATCAAATTATTATCATCCGGCGCAATGGGAAGCGCCTTTATCTTCGGAAAATGTAAAAGTGATATGGCGGCATCGGACAATAGAAGACTATGTAAAAACATTTATTAAATGTGGATTAACCATTACTGACCTTAATGAGCCAATTCCTACGGCAGAACAAGCTGCAATCAATGTAGGTATCGCCTGGATGCAAAAAATCCCGATATTCATGTTTTGGGAACTTACGAAGTAAATATCAATTGAAAGCGAGGTTGTACGAATGGCAAAAGTCATACTAATTTGCGGAAAAATCAGTTCCGGAAAAACACGCTATGCCAGATTGCTCATGAAAACAAAGCCCGCGGTTTTGCTGTCATCGGATGAAATCACCCTTGCGCTGTTTGGTTCAAATGGCGGACAGGAGCATGGTATGGTGGTAGATAAATTGCAGGACTACCTTTATCGAAAATCCCTGGAGATCACCGGCGCGGGCATAGATGTAATTCTGGACTGGGGCTTCTGGACGCAAAATGACCGACAGCAGGCGGCTGCGTTTTACACCGAACACAAGGTCGCATTCGAGTGGCACTATATAGACACCGCCGAGGAAGCGCTGCGGGCGAATCTCAGCAAGCGCAACCGCGAGATTGCGCAGGGGTTGACGCAAGCCTATTGCTTCTCCGATGATTTGATAGCGGGGTTCTGGGATATGTTTGAAGTACCCGCAAAGAGCGAAATGAATGTCTGGATTGAGAACAAGCTTGTCTGAACCGAACAAAAAAGCGCACCCAAATGTTCAATCAACATTTGGGTGCGCTTCGTTTTTACTTAAAGTGCGAGGCAGTGCGTCAGGCTTCCTCCGGACGCTTTCTGCGGTAGAGCATCAGCACCGCCAACCCCGCCGTGGATGCGATGGTGACGGTCAGATACAGCTGCGTAAAGCCGGTGTTGAGGGTGCTGATAAATTCATCCTCGAGCGGCGTGCGGCGGGCTTCGATGGCGGCGAGGTAATTCTCCTGCGCCGTGTTGAACGCGCCCGGAATGTCGTTGTTCATCACCGTCATTTTCGCGGAAACATCGGCAAGCTGTGCCTGTGCGTCCCGCATCGCTTTAAGCGCCGCATCTGCCGACACAGAGGCAATCGCACCGTCAAGCTGGGCGCGGGCATCGTCCACCGCGGTGATGCCAGACGCAATGCCATTTTGTATGCCGGCAATCACCGGCGGCGTGGTCTGTGCGAACATTGCCCGGGAAATGGTCTTGCAATTGTCCGTGATTGTGGTGACATCCGAGGTTTTCAATAAGTCGATCAGCTCCTGCGGAAAGGCGTTCCCGCCGGATGCGGAGAAATCAATCGTGATGGTATTCTGCGCGGAAAAATCGGGGATGTTCACATCTGCAAGCCGCTCCCCCATCATTGGGTCGGCTTTGAGCGTGGTCAGCGTCTGGTCAAGTTCCTGCGCATTGGCAAACGGCTGCACAGCGACTTCGGTCGGCAGCAGCGCTGTGATATTCTGCTGCAGATTCATCCCCGCGTGTGAGAGAAAGCCCACCATGATCGCCGGCGCGATTGCCGTTCCGATCGAGCGGATGAGCGAGAGTGCCGCGAGTGCGGAGTTCGATTCCTCCGCGCGGGTGTTGTCGAGCATCATATAGTTGAGCGGTGTGCCGATGGTGAAGCCGATGCCCGCGCCGATTAACGCGAGCCCGGCAAAAATGCTTAGAAAGCTCGGGTGTGGTTCGACAACCAGAATCAGGAACAGCGCGCCCGCCGCCGACACCAGAAAGCCCGTGCCCAGAACAAGCTTCACACCCAGCATATCAATCAGCTTTCCGGAAAAAGGCGCAGCCGCACCGGAAAACAGCCCGAGGATCAGAACGAAATATCCACCCTTGCCTGTTGCAATGCGCATGGCGTTTTCAGAAAACTGCGGGACAAAAATCATGCCCATCAGAACAATTCCTGTCAGAAAGCCGAGGAACAGCGTCACCAGAATCCGCGGGTTTTTGAAATACCCGATGTTGACCACCGGATCTTGCGCGTGCTTTTCCGCGAAGATGAACACGGGAACGAGAACGGCAAACACCAGCAGGAACGGCAGAACATTGCGCGCGGCGATGGTGTTTGCAAAGTCGAAAAAGTCAATGTTCTTCAGCCCATACATCAGCGACAGCACCATGACGGTCAGCACAAAAATGCCGGCGATGTCAATTTTGCGCGTGTCGTCATTGCGGGAGTTGGGCAGATTAAGAAAGCCCATGACAAGAATGACTGCGGTAATCGGCACATTGACATAGAAAATGAACTGCCAGCGATCCGTGCCGAACAGATCGAGGATAAAGCTGCCCGCAGACGCGCCGACGATGTTTGCCACACCGTAGACGCCACCGACCAGACCCAGCGCCAGACCGCGTTTTTCTTTGGGGAAGGTCGTGCCGAATTCCGCGGTCGCAACCGGCATGATGCCGCCGCCGCCCACCGCCTGAATGACCCTTGCCGCGAGCAGAAACGCAAAGCTACCCGTCTGCTCCGACAGCCCGCACAGCAGCGAGCCGAAGCCGAATAGGAAGATGCTGGTGAGGTAAACGACCTTCCTCCCCTTTTTGTCGGCTAGCTTGCCGGTGATCGGGATGCTTGCCGCATACGCGAGAGTGTAAATGGTGATCATCCAGATGCCGGTTTTTTCATCAACGCCCATGTTGTTCTGAATGACGGTGCGGGCGGGGGTGACAATTCCGGTGTCAATCGCGCCCATAAAAATGCCCAGCAGATACGTCACCATCACCGGCACATAGCTGCGCGCTGCGGTTTTACTCATATCGAATTGCTCCGTTCTTTCTAAAATCAGCTTAAAGCAATTGTACCGCGAACGGAGGAATTTGTCAATCGCTTTCACACCGGATTTTCGCATTCCCACAAATCTTCATGCGATATGGGAACGCGGTTGTTCACTGTGCTTGTTCAAGAAAAAAAGCCGGCATGTCTACGCGCGTCGGCTTTTCATTGGACTATTCGGTTGTGAAGCCGACGGTGAAGCCATTGAGATTCTTCACGGTGAAGTGCGCGGAAGCAAATTGCGTCGCGTTAAAATCGGCGGGGAAAATATAGAGGGTGTGCGGATCGGGATTTCCCGCGGCGAGTGCGGCGAGTGCGACATCGGCGTAAATGCGCAGATCGTCATAGCCGATTCGCGCGAGGTAAAAGCTGCTCATGGTCATATCATGCGCTTTGGCATAGACTGCGAATTGAAAATACTTTGTTGACTCTTCTAAAAATGTATTTTTCAACGGCAGGAAAACAATCTGTGTCCGGTTGACGGCTAAGGCTTGCCATGATTCGTCATCGAGCGGAGATGAATAGGATATCTCCGCTTTATAGCGGGAATGTAGCAGCTGAAACAATCTGGTGAAGTCCGTCATCTGAACCGCAACGCAGGCACACAGTGTGATAAAAGCCACCTGCTTGCTGCGGATGCTGCGAACAGCAAGCGCGATGATTGCGGTCTGGATCAGATAAAACGCGACCCAGCTAAGCCTACCCGACGCGCGGAAAACGCATAGAATGCGCAGAATCTGGTGCGGATAATGCAGCGAAAACAGCGTGTGCTGATTCCATGAAACGGATAGTCCTGCTGCGACAATGATACTGACGAGGATCCCTGCCCCACAGGAAACAAGCATGGGGCAGTGCGATTTGATCGCGCGAATGGCACCCTGTTTTCCAAGCTTTTTTAGCTTCAGCACAGTGAATACCACTGTCAGCAGACCGAGCAGCAGCATACCGGCGCCAAGATAAGCAAAGCCTTCTGCCTGCCCCGGCATAGTGGTGGGCAGCGCGGGGAGAACTATGGAATCATCTTCAAACGGATTTATAAAAGAATTCATGTTCATATTGAATATGCCAAAACCAAAGTCCGTGAACGCTTCGTTCTTCCCGTAAAAAGTTCCCTCTGCCCATGATGTGAGGAGAACCACAATTCCCGCACAGAAAAGAAGCAGGATATGCAGAAGCAGTTCGCGCCGTCTTAGAAGCGAATCCAGCAGATCCACACACAGCAGAATAAAAATCATCGGCACAAAATACGGATGTACCGAAACACCCACAAAGGTCAAAGCGCTCCAAAGAACGATTTTTTTCGGGTTGCTTTTCAGCCGGGCATCATAAAGCCACAGCAGGATGCCCGCAAGCAGAATCCAATGCCCGGCAAGCGCGGTGTGACCGTACATCCGCTGGAATACGACGGATGAGCCGGCGAAAAACAACGAACCCACCACGCTGACCGGAAACTGCTCCGAAAAACGCCGCACGATCAACGCACCGAAGCCGCCCATCAGCATGAAGCTCATCAGTCCCCAGATCCCGAAATACTGGAAGGTGGCGGGCAGAATCGGAGAAAGCAGCTTAAAAAACAGCGCGAACAGCGGAATGGAATCAGTATAAAGCACGCTGACCTTTTCCGGCGTAAGCCCCTCCGTTAAGCCGAACGGGAATTGCCACGGGGTGTCGCGGAAAAACATCCAGCCTATGTAATGCTGCGTGACATCTCCGTCGTTGGACAGCAGCCAGCCGTCATAACCCGGGTTGATGATGCGTACGCCGTAAACAGCAAAGAAAACAACCATGCCGACGAATAGTCCCGCAAGGAAGCTCGCGGTGGGTTTCGGGCTGTATTTTAAATAGAACGCTCGGATTGTTGGGAACATAATGCCTCCGTCTGAAGTTATTTCTAAACATATTTTAGAGTTTCGCGGTGATACCCAAACTGTATTATATAACAATTATCCGTATATTGCAAGCATTTAAGGCAAAGTTAAGAAATTTCGCCGGAACAGATTGGAACACGTGAAGCGCATCAGATTCATGCTAATCAACTTCCCGTGCGAATGAAAACGCTCCGGTTTGCTGCCGGAGCGCTGTATCATTTAATCGTAATATGCCCACATCTCGTTGTGGATGGCTTCGGCGGTTTTTGCAACCTCCTGAATGCGGGCGGTGCTGACGCGATCGGTCAGGCAGATGAGGATGTAAGGATGCTCCGCCATAATCAGCGCCGTGTCATTCTGATATACCTTTGTCCAGCCGGACTTGGAATATACGGTGTATTTGTTATTCAGCCCTTGCCGGAAATAGCCGGCAATGACATCGGAAAGCTCGGCTTTCATCATCGTGCGGTACTTGCCGGTTTTCAGATACTTGTCCATCTCGATCCACTCGCGCGCGGAGTCTGCGGCGGAAACAACGCCCCAACGGATCGAGCTACCGTTGATGCTGGTTTTACAGCCGAGCGAGGCGATGTATTTGTTGTAGCCCTTATAATTGAACGTCCGCTGCAGCATATAGTAGGCGGTGTTGTCGCTGTAATTGCAGATGTTCTGGAAAATCTCTTTGAGAGAATGCTTTGTGCCGTTCTTTGCGTATTGCAGAATGCCCGAGCCCGCGTGCTTGTCGCCGGCTTGCAGCGTCACAAGGGTGTTCATGGTCGGTGTGCCGTCCTCCATCTGGGTGAGCGCGTAGAGCATATAGGGCAGCTTCGCGGTGCTTGCCGTGCCGAAATAGGTGTTGGCGTTGTAAGCCACCACCGCACCGCTGTCGAGGTCGTACATCAGGAAGCCCGCCGCGCCGCCCTGTGAGGTCATCGCGTTGGTCAGGCGTTTTTTATTCGCCGCGGAAATGGTGTAGCCCTGTGTGTTGACAGTTTTCACGGATTTGGAGTTGGTGTAATCGGAAAGAATCGTGTTAAAGCTTTTGTTGTTGAACACCTTTTGCTTGACTGCAGCGGATAAGCTTCCCGTTGCGGTCATATTGTCGGTCGCCGACACCGCGCCGACTTTGAAGTAATAGGTTTTCCCGACGGTCAGCGATGCGGTGGAATACTTCACCGTCGTGCCGGAGGTAATGGTTTTGAGCAGCTTATATGTGCCGGTTTTTGAGGTGGAATAATAGATTTTGTAGCCGGTGGCGTTTGTCACCTTGCTCCAGCTTAACGTTACGGTGCTGCGGCTGACAGCGGACTTTAAGTTTTTCACTTGTGCGGGCTTCGTGGTGAGCTTGATGGCGGCGGGAGCGGCGTTTTGTGTCAGACCCCCCTCTTTCGCGACGGCAACCACACGATAAGTGTTCTTTTGTCCGGCGGTGCGACCGGTTACGGCATAGGAAGTTCCGGTCACGGTTTTCAGCTTCACATATTTTTTTGATGCGCTGTCGTAGCGATAGATTACATACTGGTCAGCGCCCTTTGCCGCGGTCCAGCTGATGGTATAGCCGGTGGTGGTGACGGCGGTCGCTTTCAGACCGCTGACCTTGGCTGGAAGTGTCAGTGCGCTGCAGGTCGCCCCTGTGCTGTAAAAAGTGCTGTCCGCGATGTTCAGATACGCGCGCAGGCGGTAAGAATATGCCGTTCCTGGGATCAGTCCGGTAACAGTGCAGCTTGTTGCCGAACCGGAAAGGGTTTTAACCTGATCCCAGCCGCCGGCGGCGTTTTTTGTTTCCAGCACATAGCCGGAAACGCCGGATGCAGCTGTCCAGCCCAGCGTCACGGAGGATGCTGTAACAGTTGAACTGCTTAGCTTTGTAGGCGCGGCGACAGGCGGTGCTGTGATGGCAAAGGTCTTTGTGATTGTTCCGGTGTAATTGCCGATGCCTGTGACGGTTACGGTTGCCGTTCCCGCGGCGGTGTTGTTTTCATAAGCGACGGTGAAATCCGTTCCTGCGGTCAGCCCGTCGATGGTGACGGCTGGGGTTTTCGCTGTTCCGTCATAGGTGGATGTCGTTTCGGTAAGCGCGGCGCTCAGTGCGGAGAGATCAACCAGCGTCACATAGGCGAAGCCTTTTTCTTGCGCATAAGCTTCCCCCGCCGACGCGGCATAGCAGAAAATCGTAAAATCGGGAATCATGATTTCGGTTTGATTGTAGGTATAGCCGAATGCGGATGCGCCGATGCTGACCGAATCAGAAAGAATCGTGGCGCTCGTCATTTGATCACAGCCGTGAAAGGCATAATCTCCCACCACGGACACGCCGGACGGAATGGTAACGCTGGTCAAAGCGGCGGCGTTGTAAAAAGCGATTTCTGCAACGCCGACGGTGTTGCTGCGCAGCGTGACGGAGGTGCTTTCGGGCATTGTGCCTTTGTAGGTATAAGCCACTTTTCCGGCGTAGACAACGCCGTCCGGCTGGGAACCGAGCCATAGGGAGTTGTAAAAAGCATACTGACCGATACTGGTTACGCTGTCCGGTATGGTTACATCGGACAATGACGTGCAATCACCGAATGCCCAGTGCGCAAGGCTTGTTACGCCGTCCGGTACGGTGTAGCTTGTTTTTGCAGCCGGACAGCAGATCAGCTGCGTACGGCTTTTGTTGTAGAGTGCGCCGTCGAAGCTGCTGTATTGCGCATTGTCTGCGGCGACGTTGATTTGCGTGAGCGCGGGGCAATTACCGAAGGCGTAATCGCCGATGCTTGTCACGCTTTGCGGAATTGCAACGCTTGTCAGTGACGAGCAGCCGTAAAACGCACCGCCGCCGATCTGTGCGGCGGTGTTTGAAATTGTTACTTCCGACAGGCTTGTGCAGGTGTAAAACGCAAATGTGTCTATGACGGTTACGCTGTCGGGGATCGTGACGGAGGTCAGTGTGCTATTATGGTAAAATGCCATCGTGCCGATGCTTGTTACCGCAGAACCATTGATGGCTGCAGGAATGGACAGCTGTGTTTCCGTGCCGGTATAGCCGGTGATCGAAACATTGCCGCCGGTAAGAATCGAATAAGAAAAATTTCCGCTGGTCAAAGCGCTCGCGGAAAGAATTCCCGTTTGTGCCGTTTCCCCGAATTGCGGAAAAAGCAAGGCT
The DNA here is from genome assembly GCA_047602575.1 of Oscillospiraceae bacterium. Taxonomy (GTDB): domain Bacteria; phylum Bacillota; class Clostridia; order Oscillospirales; family Ruminococcaceae; genus UBA1366. The sequence goes on along the minus strand of JASGGY010000003.1, from coordinate 14,513 downwards.
TCCGATAAAAGCATCATGATAGCTGTCGCGCAGGCTAGCAGTTTTTTCATAATCATCCGTCTTTCTTGTTTGAATTCTTCGTCTGTGAATCGGTTGAAACGTTTTACTGACACATAGACAAAAAGCCCTTGATTGCTCAAGGACTTCCTTCATTGTGGAGGCGCCACCCGGATTTGAACCGGGGATCAAGGTGTTGCAGACCTTTGCCTTACCCCTTGGCTATAGCGCCGCTGGAGCGGATTACGAGGCTCGAACTCGCTACCTCCACCTTGGCAAGGTGGCGCTCTACCAGATGAGCTAAATCCGCATACCGGCATTTCTAAAAAAGCATATGCCGGGTTTGATAAAAATAGACTTGGCGACCTGAATGGGGCTCGAACCCACGACCTCTAGCGTGACAGGCTAGCGTTCTAACCAACTGAACTACCAGGCCATTGGTGGGAACTATAGGGCTCGAACCTATGACCCTCTGTTTGTAAGACAGACGCTCTCCCAGCTGAGCTAAGCTCCCACACGCCGCTTTTTCAAGTGGCGAAGTTTATTATACTATAAAGCTTCTTATTTGTCAAGGGTTTTCCGCAAAATTATCCGGAGTTTCGTAAAAAAAATTATCCTCACGAATCTGCACCCGCTGCGATGTCCAGCGATTCCGCGACGGAAAACATCCGGTCAGCCGCCGGATCGGTTTTTAAAACGCGTTTATTGCGGTGCTTATCCGGCGTAAAATCACCGTTTTCCGAAACGATGGGAAAATGCGTAAACGGCGTATACATGCCCTTTCCCAGTGCGTATTTCTTAATCAGATCCATATCGGCAGGCAGAATGCCTGTGTCGGTTTTCACAAACAACTTTTCCATACTTTTCCTCTTTGTTGTAAATTTCACGCAAACGTGATCACCTTTAGTTTGCATCACGGCGGGAATTTTAATATGGAAATTTCCGTTTGAATTTTGATCCCTGAAATTTTTTCAAAAAACGACCTTCCGCTTGTGCAGAAGGTCGTTTGGTAGTTATTGAATTTTTGCCAGCTCGTCGTTGAGCTTTGTCAGCTCGGAATCCACAACTCCGCCGTAGGAATCACGAACCTGTGACCATGTGGACTGGCTGCCGTCGTCGTTGATGACGGTAACGCGTCCGTACAGTGCGTCAACGAGGCACTCATTGTGCTCCTCGAACTGCTTTCTGTCGCCGAGCACCGCGGAAACGCCGTATGCAATGTCTGTTACCATTTTATAGTCGTCGCCTGTGATGCTTCTCATCATATCATAATCCTGCTCGGTCCAGCCGGTGTTGGTTGCGAGCCATTTTTCCTTGGTGGTGTTGAGGTAGGTTTCATCCGTGCTGGACACGCGGCAGCATTCGAGCCATGTTTTTACTGCGTCCTTCGCGGTTGAGCCCTTCACCCACATATATGCTGCCATATCGGAGGTTGTGATGTTCAGATCCATGTTGTTGGGGTCTTTCGGAACGGGAAGAACGCCCCATTCTTCGCCGTCAGCCGGTTGCCACTGTCCGGTGGCAGCCCAGGGTCCCATGATATAGAACAATACGTTGGTGTCAAAGCAGGTTTTTGCGTTGCCGAGCCATGCGTTGTTTACAAGCCCTTCCTTGCTGATGTCATACAGGAACTGTTCGGCTCTTGCGATGTCCGCGTCGGCAAGGTTGCTGACGTATTTGTTGGAAGCTGCATCATAGGTCACCATAGTTTTACCGGTCTGCTGAACGATATGGGGCTTAAAGAAGCCGTTTACGCCGTAGCGTACCTCATCGCCGGTTGCGCCCTGTACGTACTCTTTCATGAGATCTTCAAATGTATTCCAGTTCCAGTTATTTTCCTGGTAAAGCTTTAACGGATCTTTCAGGGCATTTTTCTCAATCACGGATTTGTCGTAATAAACATACACCGCGCTGAAGCTCAGCGGTGCGATGTAGTGCTTTCCGGAAATTACAAACTGATCCGCCGTGGATTTTACGCCGCTCCAGAGTGCGGAATCAAAGTCAACGATGTCGTCGATGGGCTGATACATATCCTTTGCGATCTGCGATGGGAACGCCAGCCATTCATATTTGAACAGGTCGATGTCGCCGGACATTACGTGTGCGGCAAGGTCGTCAAAGCGATCGGCGTTTGCGGTGTAGACAAAGTTCATTGTTCCGCCCTTGCTATTAAACAGGTTCATCTCCGTTGTTTTTTCGGGGCTTGCCTTGGTCGGGTTGAGGTCGCCCTCGCCTAAATAGGTGATTGTGGTTTCTGCGCCTGCGGGAATGGCTGCAATGTTTTCCGCTTTTGTGAGGTCAACGGTAACGGTGTCACCGCTGTATACGAAAGAATCCTTGGAATTTGCCGAATCGTCTTTTCCGCCGCAAGCAGTCATACCTGCGGTCAAGGCAATTGCGGTCAGCGCTGCAAGATACCTTTTCAAACTTTTCATCTGAATAACCTCCATCGTTTTAATTGTGAAATGCACAATCAATATCTATCATTATATCAACACAAGTAATCGTTGTCAATGAACAGATTCACGGTTATTTCCAGCGAAATTTAGTAAATTTGCATAAGTTATCGTTTAATATCTTGTGTAACCTATCGTTTTATATAATTTTCTCTTTAAACGGCGCTGTGGTCAGCCGAATTGAATTAAAAAGCAGCACACCGGCGCGCCGGCATACTGCTTTGCACTTATAAAATGGTATACGAAAAATCCTTCCACAGCAGGCGGTCGTTCTCATCGATTTCCTCGGGAAGCAAAGCCCGCGCAACCAGCAGCTCCTCGCCGCTCTGGGCATTGACCAGCCGTGCATAATCCCCGTCGATGCGCCGGACGATATAAATCCGTTCCTCCATGCGCTCCCCTATCGATTCGATTGTCTTGACTGCGTCTTGTGGGCGGCTTTTTGTTCATACATCCGGAAGTCCGCCGCGGCAATCAGCTCGTCGATGCTTGAAATGGATTTCCGCTCGCCGATGGTTTCGCCGATGCTTGCGACAACCTGATACGGCTTGTCGGAGTGCTTGTTGTAATAATCAATGAATTCCAGAAAGCGCTGGGAAAATTGGCGGGAATATTCCAGCGACTCGTTCACCCCTGCGACGATGAACTCATCCCCGCCGAATCGCGCGCAGATTTCGTCGCGAATGGAAATGGAGGACAGTGCTTTTGCGACGGTTTTGATGGCATTGTCGCCCTCGAGATGTCCGAATTTGTCGTTGATGGTTTTCAGATCGTCGATGTCGATGGAAAGCACCATCAGACTGGCGTTGGTTTCCCGCTTGGCAAATACCCCGCTGAGGATCTGGAAGAAGCCGCGGCGGTTATACAGACCGGTGAGCGGATCATGGATATACATATTCTCCAGAATGTGCGATGAAGTTGCGCAGCTCGTATTGTGTTTTTAAAATAGAAAGCGAGCTTGCGATGTTCATGGAAAGCGAATACCAATAATCGAACAGGTCAAAGTGATCTGAAATTTCAAATGCCATATAACCGATGGTGTGTTCGCCGATGTGAAGCGGCAGAAATGTGATAAATGACGTGTCGTCGAATTGGCTGAAAAGATCCGGCAGCATGGTTTTTGTCGGGAATTCAGCACCGTCGGTACAGGTATCATAATGCTTAAAAGCAATGACACGCATATTGTCAGAAAATCCGTTGATATAATACTGACCGCTCTTGACGGTTCCGTTGACAAAGCTGGATTCCGCAAAGAAATTTTCCGTGATGCAGACCCAGAGCTTTTTCGTCCAGGAAGAACTGATTTCTTCCCGCAGGCGCGCAAAGGCAGTCTGCATATCGGGACTGCCGGTGATGGTCGCACTGGATTGTATCAGATGGCGGGAGTTGACTTTCATGTTGTCCACTTCATAGTAAAGGCTATGGCACAGATCATTGAAGCTGCGTGGCGGAAGCGTGCGGCAACCGCAGGATTCGCTGTAGTTGATGTAGGACGAAAATGCGCGGAGCTGCGCACATTCCCCTGTCGTGAAATAATCGTTGAGCAATGCAATGGCGTTGCGTGCGCCTTCCGCAAAATTCGGAATGACGGTTGTCAGCTGCGGGATGTGGTTGCGCCCCTCGATGATTCCGTCAAAACCCGACACGCAGATGTCCTCCGGACAGCGCATACCGTGATCGTTCAGGACTTTGATGACACCGATTGCCATGGTGTCATTCGCGCAGATGATTGCTTGCGGCAGCGGATCAAGCGCTAAAATTTTCTGTGTCTGTTCGATTGCGGTTTCACGGGAATAAAGCCCCTCAAAAACGCGGGTTTCGTCATAGGCGATGCCATGATCCGCAAGAGCTTGCTGATATGCCTTCAGACGCTGATCGCCGTATACTTCACCCAACCACGAGGTCATAAAGCACAACCGATCATGGTGATGCTTTGTTATAAAATGATCGACCATGTCATAGGTTGCGGTGCCTTGCTCGAAGCTGATGTTGATACAGCTTTCCGTGTTGGCGTCATAGCAAACAACCGGAATGCCCGCAAGCTGCGAATTCCGGATAATTGTTTGCATCACAGGGCTGGCTGAAAGGGTCGAGCAAAGGATAATCATCGCATCGAGCATATCATAATTGATCAGATTGAAGATGTTCATTTCGCCGATCGAATAATGATCCTCTTTAAATGTATTGAAGTCAAGCGCCTGAAAGCACAGCAACTTAAAGCCGTAGTCCTGTGCAGTCATATGAAGGTTTTCCATCACGAACGGACTGATATTGCTTGTCGATGTTACAGCTACATAGTCCGATGAATTTGGTATTCGTATTATTCAAAACGCTGACCGCCCTTCTGCCATGAATCGGCTTGATGAGTCGTTGAATTCGCACGTTGTTCGCGTTCTTGATAGGAAAAAACGCATCCGCAGTAGGTTTGCCGATACATCCCGTACGCCGCGGAAAGCTTTGTTGAGCGCTGGAAGCCCCGCGCTTTTTAAAATCCGCGGGGAGAGCCTTTACGCCATATTGTTCAGAAAACGTTTGAGAAATTTCGTATAACAGAGCCGCATTCTTATGCGGACTGACGGACAGGGTTGTTGTGAAATAATCAAAGTCGTTTTCTGCGGCATACCGTGCCGTATCTTCAAGGCGCAGCCTAAAGCAGGCTCACAGCGCTTGCCACCCTCGGGTTCATGCTCGAAGACCGCGCACCACGTGATAAAAACGTTCGCTGTCATATGGGATTTCCACATAGCGAATCGGGTGCTTTGCGGGAAATGCTTGGATGAAGCGCGCTTGTTCGGCGGCGCGCAGATCGAATTCCTGCGGCGGGTAAAGATTCGGGTTATCATACAGCACGGTGATAAAAAACCAGTTGGAGAGATACTCCAGCACATAGCTTGAGCAGGGTGCGCAGCAGCTGTGGATCAATAAAGCCGGCGTTGTTTTCGACTGCTCAAGATCCCGCAGCAGTGTGTCAAGCTGTTTCTGATAATCATCCGTTTTCATAAGCGCGCCTTTCTTTTTTGTAGCTCTATTATACCACAACGGCGCAAAGTTTACAATGGATTCTGCGCAAAATTTGCTATGTTTTCGTCTAACGAACACATCTTTTAAGATTACTCACAAATCAAAAACAGTCCGGCAATGATCACATCGCCGGACTGTTTGGGTCATGTTAGTCTTTCTTGGGATGCGCCTTGCGATACGCATCATAGCCCTTGATTTTGAAACTGATCTCATAGGATTTTTTGCAGACTGTCTGATAAACGCCGCCGGTCAAATCAGCGTTCCACTGGTTAACGAGGATGCAGTTGATCTGGTCGGTGTGATTGGAGTCTAACAGGAATTTGCCACTGGGAAGTTTCTGCTCAACGCCGTCAACATAGAGCTTGACATCGGTGAACTGGATATCCTGCGTGTCAAATCCGGCTTTCGCATCTTCGTCTGTTCTGGGGAGGTTCGTTGAAACGCCGAGGATGTTCAGACCCATTGCAGCGTCGGTCAGATCAACATACACGCCAACCTTGTACTCGCCGTCGCCGGTGATCTCAACGTCCTTAAAGGAAACCGGTGTCACATCTCCGAAATTATACGCTGCGTTGGATGAGTCAATGCCGGACAGCTGGTTGCCTTTGACCGGATCAGAACCATAGGGCGATTTCTGGATTTCATCACGGAAGACAAACGAATCCGTCTGGATCATAATCCGCGCAATATCGGCGTTCGGGTCAACGGTGGTCATCGGTGCGGTGGTCGTCACAGGGGCGGCTGTCGTGGTTGCTGCGGTTGTTGTTGTGGCAACGGTGGTTGCTGCGGTGGTGGTTGTCTTCGGGGTAGTGGTTGCTTTACTGCTTTCGTCGCTGCTTCCGCAGCCCGAAAAAGCGGTGCTTAAAAGCAGAGCCGAGGTAACTGCCATCATTAGTCTTTTAAATTTCATAATGATTCCTCCATAAATATGATACGTTTATTATACCACATTTCTAAGGGAATACAAGTGGATGTTTCACTAAATTTGTAATCGGTTTCTTGTGCAAAGAAACGAAAAATTTTGTCGGATCAAACAAAAAAGGAGCTGATTTCTCAGCTCCTCATTGTAAGTTATAACTTAGTTCTTCTTTCTTGCTACTGCGATTGCAACGCCGGCAAGTGCTACGCCAGCAAGTGCAAGTCCGGTTGTTGCGCCGGTAGTAGGAGTGGAAGTAGCGTCATCGGTAGAATCGGTGTCGGAATCGGAATCAGTGTCAGAATCGGTGTCACCGGTTGTTTCGGTGTCGCCGCCGGCAAGTCCGGCAACCGTGAAGGTTACTTCGAGGGAATCAACTGCTGCCATGTTGACAGGATCGATCGCCCATTCAGTCTGCGGGTCTGCACCGTCAACGCCGGCAACGGTCGGACCGTATGCGTTGTAGATTTCAAGTCTTGCATAAGAGCAGGTCTTGTCGGTGTTGTCTTCTGTGCACTGAACTGCGAGGCTAGCGTCGCCGGTCATTACGGAAGTACCGTCTGCCTTGATGTCGTCAAGGGTCAGAACAACGTCAGGATTGGTGTTTACGTCGATGGTCGTCTGAACGAGGAATACAACTGCGCCGAGAACGTCAAGTGTGCCGTCAGCGGTCGGACGGGAAATTGCAACCGTGTAGGTTCCGTTGCCGTCGATGGTTACATCCGTTGCGCCTGCAACGTCAGCAGCGCCCTTTGCGCCGTCGTCAAAGTCCCAGTTGCCCCAAGCCCAAGTGCTGTCGGCGAACATGAGCATTGCGCGGTGATCGGAATCTCCGCCAGTGAAGTCGAATGCACTTGCCGAGATCGCTAAAGTTGCAGCTGCCAGAACAACAGCTGATACTCCAGCTAAAATCTTTGTCAGTTTCATTTTGAAAAACTCCTTTTCAATAAATATTGTAATTACATTATACAGGACGCGTGTGAAAAAAGCAAGACTCTTTTTGCATAAAAGTGTAAACGGTTTCTTGTGCATCATGCATAAGAAATAGCGAGATAAACCACAATTTCGCATAAACAATGCTTGGCAAATGCAAATTTTTACACAGACTTATCACTTGCGCTTCATCGTCTGAACATCTTCTGTAAAGGACAGTACCGCCTGTTTGGGCAAAAACCGTGCGCCGAACGAAAGCAGACGTACGGACAGCGAAGGCACGATGAGGGGCTTGCGGCGGAACATCATTTTAACCGCGTATGCCGCACATTTTTTGCTGGAAAGCGACGGCACGGCGAAAGAAGAATTCGCAACCTGATTAAACTCCGTATCCACCGGTCCGGGGCATAAAACACCGACATAGACGTCGCTCTGCGCGGTTTTCAGCTCACGGTTGACGGCTAGGCTCAGACTGGTCACATATGCTTTTGACGCGTAGTACGCCGCCATGAGCGGACCGGCGGGCATCAGCCCCGCTACGGAAGCGACATTCAGAATGAACCCGCGGTTCTTTTCTCCGAACTCTTTTACGAACAGTTTCGTAAGAATGTGAACGGCGCGGACGTTGACGTTGATCATCTCGAGTTCTTTTTCGATGGGAATGTTTTCAAATTCGCCGAGTATGCCGAAGCCTGCGCAGTTGATCAGAATGCTGATATGCTCGTCGCGCACCTTTTCATACAACTCAAAGCACGCCTCCGCAGCGGACAGATCTGCGGTGATGATCCGCGACTCCCCCGCCAGTTCCTGCGCCAGATCCAACAGCCGTCCCTCGCGCCTTGCCACCAGAATAACGCGCCAGCCTTTTTTGCTCAGAATTTTTGCGATGTCCTTGCCGATGCCGGAGCTTGCGCCCGTTATCAGCGCCGTTTTTCCTTTCATATGTCATCCCGTCCTTTTCTTTCCTGTACAATTTTTTTCTTTTTTTGCACAACCTTATTATACGCTTTTCTTTTTCAGATTTCAAGCGCCGGAGCGGTTTTTTCCGGAAATTTAAGAAAAAAAGCCCGACCGTTTCCGATCAGGCTTTTTGCACGGATTCTTTAACCGAACAGCGGTGTGGACAGATAGCGCTCGCCGGTGTCGGGGAACACAACGACGATGCTCTTTCCTGCATTTTCCGGACGCTTTGCAACCTCAGTCGCAGCCCAGAGTGCCGCGCCGGAGGAAATGCCGACCAGCACGCCCTCAGCCTTTGCCACGGCGTTTCCGGCGAAGAACGCGTCGTCATTTTCAACGGCGATGATTTCGTCGTAAACACCGGTGTTGAGCGTTTTCGGCACAAATCCCGCGCCGATGCCCTGAATTTTGTGCGGTCCGGGTGTTCCTTTTGACAGAACCGGCGACGCGGCAGGCTCAACGGCGATGATTTTTACAGCCGGATTTTTTGACTTTAAGTATTCGCCGACGCCGGTGATCGTTCCGCCCGTGCCGATGCCGGCGACCAGAATGTCCACCGCGCCGTCGGTGTCTTCCCAGATTTCAGGACCGGTGGTCGCTTTATGCACAGCCGGATTAGCGGGATTGACGAACTGACCCAAGATGACGGAGTTTTCGATTTCTGCGTTGAGCGCATCCGCTTTCTCGATTGCGCCCTTCATGCCCTTTGCCCCTTCGGTCAGAACCAACTCCGCACCGTAAGCGCGCAGGAGGTTGCGGCGCTCCACGCTCATGGTTTCGGGCATGGTCAGGATGACCCTATAGCCCTTTGCCGCCGCGACTGCCGCAAGCCCGATGCCGGTGTTTCCGCTGGTCGGCTCGATGATGGTCGCACCCGCTTTCAGAACGCCCTTTTCTTCCGCATCGGCAATCATCGCCGCTGCGATCCTGTCCTTCACGCTTCCCGCGGGATTGAAATACTCAAGCTTCGCGATGATTTTTGCGTCAAGCCCGTTTGCTTTGGTGTAATTGGTCAGCGCGAGCAGCGGTGTTCTGCCAATCAGCTCCGTGATTCCCTGATAAATTCTTGCCATAAACTCAGATCCTTTCTTATTAAATGAATCACATATATGCTTTGTATGTTTTCATATTCCTATCATAGCACTTGTATTTTGTTTTGTCAAGAATTTTCTCATCCGAAAAAATTATTCCGCATTTTGTATAAAATTATCCGCGCGGTTTGTCGCAAATTTAGAAACTCCGCACAGCCCACAAGAAATAATCTTTGCCGAGCCGTTGACATTTCCATAGTAAAGCGGTATAGTTATAGTAGAATGAAACCCGATCAGAAAGCAGGCGGTTGGATGAAGATTTCCACAAAAGGGCGGTACGCGCTCCGGCTGATGCTGGATTTGGCGCTCAACGACGCGGGTGGCTATATTCCGGTCAAGGCGATTGCCGCGCGGCAGGAGATTTCGGAGAAATATCTTGAGCAGATCATTACCCTGCTCACGCGGGCGGGCTATGTGAAAAGCACACGCGGCTCGTCGGGCGGCTATCGCCTGACGCACGAGCCGCGTTACTACACCGCGGGGATGATCCTGCGCATCACCGAGGGCAATTTAGCACCCGTCGCGTGTCTGGAGGATGAAGAAAACCAGTGCGGGCGCAAGGACATCTGCGCGACGCTGGCGCTCTGGAATAAGCTGTACACCGCCATTAACGATGTGGTGGACACCGTGACCTTACAGGACATGATCGATCAGGGTGGCGAGTGCCACATGGACATGCCCTAAGCACGGTCGATTTTTAGCAAGCCGTACAGCACAAGGTCGTTGCGCGCCCCATGGCGAAGGACGCGACCGCGTTGTGTTCCTTCATATAGCATCCCGCATTTTCTGGCAACCTTGCCGGATGCGGGATTTTTTGCTGCGTGATGGAGTTCGATGCGGTAAAAACCAACCTCATCAAACAGGAAATCCAGCACCGCGCCGAGCGCTTCGGTCATCAGTCCCCTGCCCCAGAACGCCGTTCCCAGACAGTAGCCGATTTCGGCGGTTTCGTGCTGCTCCGAAAACCGCACCGCGGCGATAGAGCCGATTGCTTCGCCGTCAAGCGTAATGACCCAGTTGTAATTCCGTGTGTCATAAGCCGCCGCCCATGCGGTCAGCAGGTTTTTGGTATCCTCCTGCGAGCCGTGCGGTTCCCATGTCAGAAATCGCGTCACCCGCTCGTCGCTTGCCCAGTTTCGGAACATCGCTTCCGCGTCGCCGGGCGTGAATTTTCGCAGAACAAGCCGTCGCGTTGCGAGTTCCTGTGTTCCAAGATGGTTCATGCTCATAACCCTCCTATTAAGAAAAGCTCCGCGCGTGCGAAGCTTTCTTTTTATTTCACTGCTTATTTACCGCTGTTTTCCAAAGAAGCACGGATGAAGTCCTTGAACAGACGCTGTGCGCGGTTGGGGCGGGATTTAAACTCCGGATGGAACTGTACACCGACAAACCATGGGTGAACATCCCGCTTCAGCTCAACGATTTCCACCAGTTTATTGTCGGGGGAAACACCCGCAAGCACAAGTCCCTTTTCGCTGAACTCCGTGCGGAATTGGTTGTTGAATTCAAACCGGTGGCGGTGGCGCTCGTAAATCAGATCCTCACCGTATACCGCGTGCGAAATCGAGCCTTCCGCAAGCTTGCAGGGATATAAACCAAGGCGCATTGTGCCGCCCTTTTCTGTGATGTTCTTCTGATCCTCCATGATATCAATGACGGGGAACGGCGTTTCGCCGAACTCTGCAGAATTTGCGCCGGTCTTGCCCGCGACGTTGCGCGCGAACTCGATGACGGACATCTGCATACCGAGGCAAATGCCGAACATGGGGATTTTGTTCTCACGCGCAAAGCGGATGGATTCGATCATGCCCTCGATGCCGCGGTCGCCGAAGCCGCCCGGCACGATGATGCCGTCGAGTCCGGCAAGCTTCTGCGCAACGGTGCAGGCGTCGATGTCCTCGGACTGAATCCAGCGGATGTCCACAGTTGCGGCGTTCTCAAAGCCCGCGTGTCGGAGCGCTTCCGCGACGGATAAATACGCGTCGCCGAGTTCCACATATTTTCCGACCAGACCGATGACGGCGTTGCGCGTTGCGCTTTTCTGGCTTTGCACCATTGTTTCCCATTCGGTTAGATCGGGCGTTCTCTTTTCAAGCTTCAGATGCTCGCAGACTACGTCCGCAAGTCCTTCGTTTTCCAGCCACAGCGGCACTTCATACAGCGACGGCGCGGTCAGGTTCTGAATGACATCCTCCGTGCGGACGTTGCAAAACAGCGCGATTTTTTTTGCCATGTCGTCGGGAATTTCGCGCTCGGAACGAAGAACGAGAATGTTCGGCTGGATGCCGAGCGAGAGCAGCTCTTTCACCGAGTGCTGGGTGGGCTTCGATTTCAGTTCGTTCGAGCCGTGGATATAAGGCACTAGGGTCACGTGGATGAAAATCGCGTTCTCGCGGCCGACCTCAATCGCCGCCTGACGGATTGCTTCGAGGAAGGGCGTTGACTCGATGTCGCCGACCGTTCCACCGACCTCGGTGATCACCACGTCGGTATTTGCGTCCTTGCCCACGCGGTAAACACGCTCTTTGATTTCGTTGGTGATGTGCGGAATGACCTGCACCGTGCCGCCCAGATAATCGCCGCGGCGCTCCTTATTTAGAACGTTCCAATAAATCTTACCGGTTGTGACGTTGGAATTGACCGACAGATTTTCATCGATAAAGCGCTCGTAATGCCCCAGATCCAGATCGGTTTCCGCGCCGTCATCGGTGACGAAAACCTCGCCGTGCTGATAGGGCGACATCGTGCCGGGGTCTACGTTGATATACGGGTCAAATTTCTGGATGGTCACCCGATAGCCGCGCGCTTTGAGCAGTCTGCCCAGCGATGCGGCGGTGATGCCCTTGCCCAATCCGGAAACAACGCCTCCGGTCACGAAAATGTACTTGATTGCCATAGAACGACTCCCTTTCATTGAAGCGGCAAACCCCTGCCGCCCCGCTAACAAACGAACGGGCGGAATTCCGATAGAACACCGCGCCGTTATCATACTTTAATATCATACTATTTTTTGCGCGAAAAGGCAAGAGCTTTCGCAATTTTTTTTGAAAATGGCACAGAGAACGCAGATTTTCTGGAACAATCCGGCTGAAATTTTGTTATAATTCTGTTACCAGTCAAAATAGATAAATTCAGCGGAATGCTGCAATTGATGCAAATAATATACGCATATGTCGTGCATAACTTACAGTTTCATGCGCCAGTATCTTACAATTCGACAAGCATCTTGCACTGACCGATTCTCCAAACCAGGCAATAGATTACACAATGGTTACTTTCATGCTTGACATTTGTAATCATTTCGTATATAATAAGGCTACACCAACGAACCCGTCGCTTTCAAAAGACGCCATTCGTGATTTTTAACAAAACCGAAAGAGAGCGTTTGGAAAGTGAACAGAAACGGAGGCACTGATGTCTGTTTTTTACAAGATGACCGCCCGTGTGCGGGCGATGAATGTCCGCGTTCGTGCGCTGTCGGCGAACCTTCCCTGCCGCGCAAAGCTGCTTGCCACGGGATTTCTCGGCATCGCCGTTCTGACGGCTGCGAGCGTCAGCTATCTTTCCAGTCAGCCCGAAGCCGAGGCGACGTTTTCCGCCGCGATTGCTTCTGATACCCTGATCGCATCTTCGGCGTCGGTAACAGTTCCTTGCGCAGCACCTGCACAGGCTGAATCGGACTCCGCGCATATCTTCAGCGTGACGACGTTCGGCGCGATTGCACAGGCTTCTGATGTGAGCAGTGATACTGCGGATTTCGCCACAGCAGTGACAACGGATTCCGACGCCGGCGAAAAAACTTCTGATAAAAGCAAAAAAATATCGAAAAAAACCGCCGTGACAACAACGGCTTCCAAAGAAAAGGAAAAATCGGCCACAGCTTCAACCAAAACCGTTACGGAAAAAAATAAAACTGTTGCAAAGCAGCCTGTCAGCGCCTCCGCAAAGGAGCGGCTGAATGCCGTAGCACTCTCCCCTGATTCGTTCTTAAAGGGTGAGGACGAAAAGATCCTGCAGCGCTGCCTGAATAAAATCTGCACCGATGATATGTCTAATTACGACAAAGCGCTTGCCTGCTATGACTATCTGATCGAAAACACCTATTATGACTACGGCGGCTGGAGTGACAAAATCCGCTCGGTGCTGGTCAACGGCTACGGTACTTGCACGGAATACTCCTACGTTTACGCGGCGATGCTGCGCTACCTCGGCTTTGATGCGGCGACCGTTTCCGGTTCAACGCACCTAGCTGCGGGCGGCTTCGGCGAGCATACTTGGGTGGAAGCAACGCTCGATGGTACGGTCTATGTCTTTGACCCGCAGGTAGACGACAATATGTCCGGCGGCTCGCTCAGCCACGCGCGATTCTGTAAAACCTATGATGAAGTTTCAGGTAAATATAGGAAATGATCGCCTCTTTACTGCATTCATCTATCTTCATAAATCTTCCTTTTTTATGCTTGTCTTACTTTTCGCTTCCGATAACGTTTGCGTTTCGGAAGCTTTTTCTTTTCAAACGTTTTATTTTCCTGAAATCTCTGAACAGAATCAACAAATTTACACCATTGACTTTGTATAAAAGGGAATTTTAGATTAAATTTGCTTAAACCTCTTGCTTTTTTCGTAAAAAAATATTATGATAGTTCTATCATCATTTTTAGTAAGGAATATGTAAAATGAAAAAAAGCGTAACAATGAGCGACATTGCCAAACACCTTAAAATCAGCAATGTAACCGTTTCCAATGCCCTGTCCGACAAGGACGGCGTGAGCGAGGAGCTGCGGGAAAAAATTAAAGTCACCGCCCTTGAGCTGGGATACAAGTTTCAGCCCGGCAAAAAAAGCGACCGGCAGACGAAATCCGAGAACATCGGCTTCATCATCCCCGAGCGCTATATCGGACCATACGGCTCTTTCTATTGGGCGCTGTATAACGCGATCATTCAGGAGCTGCGCAAATACAACTGCTACGGTATGCTCGATATTATACCGGTGGAAACGGAGCGCGAGCTGCGACTTCCGAAAATGATTTCGGAGGGCGGCATTTCGGGGCTTATTCTTATCGGACAAATTTCAAACGATTACGCTGAATTCATCAGCCGCAGCACCGATTCGTATATTTTTGTGGATTTTTATGACA
>JASGGY010000002.1:0-221599 GCA_047602575.1 Oscillospiraceae bacterium | reverse complement strand
CCTTATGTTATGCTTTTTTGCGACTTCTAATGCCTGCGTTCCGATGGAACCGGTCGAACCCAGAATCGTAATGGTTTTCGTCATAAGTCCTCCCAATAGACAAATACGGGCAAGCGCCTTCGCACCCGCCCCGTTTTGTTCGCTTAGTATATCAGCCCCAGCGTGAACATATATGCCATGAACGGCGCGACGAACAGCACACTGTCAAACCGGTCGAGCAGTCCGCCGTGTCCGGGCATGATGTTGCCGTAATCCTTGATACCGCATTTGCGCTTGATGACCGACGCGGACAGATCGCCAATGACGCCGATGACCGCACAGAGCATTCCCGCCAGAATCAGCCCTGCGTAGTTAAAATCAAGTTCCCCGTCCGCGAACAGGCTGTTGTACCCCGCCGAGATCACAACGAACAGCACCGCGTTTGTCACAATGCCGCCGATGAAGCCTTCCACCGTTTTTTTCGGGCTGATGACCGGACAAAGCTTGTGCTTACCGAAAAACGTTCCCGCGAAATACGCGCCGGTATCCGCCAGCCATGCCCCGCACAGTGTCAGCACCACCAGGAACAGCCCGTGCCGGTTCATTCCGTCTAAAACCAGCAGCATCCGCATCGCGTATGGAATCAGCAGCGTTGCCGCGATGGCAAAAAACAGATCCTGAAACGGCAGCGTGTTGTAAAGCCGCAGGTAGAGCGCGAACATTCCCAGTATGTAGAAATAACCGGAATAGAGGTTCCAGCCGGTCTGGTATTGCAGAAAAAACACCGCCGCATAAACGAGGCTCAGCACCGACACGGAGCGGATTTTCAGCAGCTTTGCCGCGTTGAACAGCTCGTACAGCATTCCCACCGAAAAAACCGCAAGCACGATCAGAAACAGCGGTGTGTCATGCAGATACAGCACCCCTGCCGCAAACACAATCGCGACCGCCGCGGATAAAATTCTTGTCGCCAATCAGACTCCTCCAAAACGCCTGCAACGCTGGTTGTAGGCGATGATCGCATTCTCCAGATCCTTTTTGCCGAAATCCGGCCAGAGAATGTCCGTAAAATAAAACTCCGCATACGCGCTCTGCCAAATGAGAAAATTCGACAGCCGCATCTCGCCGCTCGGGCGGATCAGCAAATCCACATCCGGCAGACCGGCGGTGTCAAGGCTATTGTTGACCGTTTCCTCGTCAATATCCTTCGGCTGAAGCGTTCCCGCGCGCACCGCCTCGGCAATGCCGCGCACCGCGCCCGCAAGCTCGCTGCGTCCGCCGTAATTGATCGCCAGCACCAGCGTCATGGTGTCAAAGTCCTTTGACAGGCGCTCCGCGTCCTCCATCTTCGCTTTCAGGCTCGCGGGCAGCACCGACCGGTCGCCGATGAAGCGCAGCCGGACTTTTTCTTTTAAAAAATCCGTCACCTCGCCCAGATTCTTCTCAAAGAGCTTCATCAGCGCGTCCACCTCGTCCTGCGGGCGCTTCCAGTTTTCGGTGGAAAACGCGTAGAACGTGATGACTTTTACGCCGAGCGCTTTCGCGTGGCGCGTAATCATCCGGAAGGTTTTCGCGCCCTGCCGATGCCCGAGCTTGCGCGGAAGCCCGCGCTTTTTCGCCCAGCGCCCGTTGCCGTCCATGATCACGCCGATGTGCGCGGGTACGATCGTTCCCGCGGGCAAATGTTCTTTTGGCAATGCAACAGCCTCGCTTACAGTGACATGATTTCGGTCTGTTTTGCCGAAACCAGTTCGTCGATGAGCTTCGTGTTCTTGTCCGTCAGCGTCTGGATGTCCTTCTCACAGGTCTTGAGGTCGTCCTCGGTGATCTCGGCGTTCTTTTTCATCGCCTTGTACTTTTCCATCGCGTCGCGGCGGATGGAGCGCACGGCGACCTTTGACTCCTCGCCGAGCTTGTGGATGTCTTTTACCAGATCCTTGCGGCGCTCCTCAGTCAGCGGCGGGAACATCAGGCGGATGACCTGACCGTCGTTGTTGGGATTGATCCCGATGTCGGATGCCTGAATCGCCTTTTCAATCGCCTTTAAAAGCGTCCTGTCCCACGGCTGGATGACCAGCACACGCGCTTCCGACACGGAAATCGCGGCGGTCTGGTTGATCGGCGTCGGCGAGCCGTAATAATCGACCGTCACCTTGTCAAGAATCGCCGGATTTGCTCTGCCCGCGCGGATTGCCGCAAAATCGCTCTCGAGCACCTTAATTGTTTTCTGCATTTTTTCGGTTGCGAGTTTCATCTGTTCTTTCATAAAAAAATCCATCCCTTCCGTTTCCGTGTCGCTTATCATTGTTTAAAATCAGCTTCCGCTGACGATTGTTCCGACAGTCTTTCCCATGCAGGCGTCGTAGATGTTGTCCGGCCGCGCCAGATCGAACACGAGGATGGGAATGCTGTTGTCTTTGCACATAGCCGCGGCGGTGGAATCCATCACGGCAAGGCTCTTGGAAAGCACCTCACCGAAGGTCAGGGTGTCGTATTTCACCGCATCCGGATATTTATGGGGATCCTTGTCATACACGCCGTCCACCATCGTGGCTTTGAGGAAAATATCGGCTTCGATTTCCGCGGCGCGCAGGGCGGCGGCGGTGTCGGTGGAAAAGAACGGATTGCCCGTTCCGCAGCCGAAAATAACGACGCGCCCTTTTTCAAAATGCCGCATAGCTTTGTTGCGGATATAAGGCTCGGCGACCTGGCTCATCGTGATGGCGGTCTGCACGCGCACCTGAAGCCCGACGCTTTCGAGCACATCGGCGACGGCAAGTGCATTCATCGCCGTGGCGAGCATCCCGATGTGGTCGGCGCGGGTACGGTCCATTGCGCCCGACGAGCGTCCGCGCCAGAAGTTTCCGCCGCCGACGACGATGCCGATTTCGACGCCCGCATCGGCGCATTTTTTGATGCTCTCGGCATAGGTTCTGATTACGTCATAGTCAAGTCCGGTTTTTTTATCCCCCGCAAGCGCCTCGCCGCTGAGTTTTAACATCACACGTTTATAGACTGGTTTCATGTATCGCTCCGTTCCGCCGTTCAGGCTCATGGTTTCCCGCAGGACAACGCGCGGCGCACCGACTTTGTCCGCGGATATTCACAACTTATATTTTACTATAAAACTTGCGTCTTGTAAAGAAGTTTTGCCAAAAAACTTTGTTCATAAACGAAAAGCCCGGCGCAGACGCACCGGACTTTCACAATTATTTGACTTTAACGGACTTCACCGGTGAATATGCACTGTAGAATTTCGCACCGTTCGCCGTCTTGTAGGTTCGGACTTTGTAATAATAGGTCTTGCCCTTTGTCAGTCCGGTGTTTGTGAAGCTGGTTGCCGTTGTGGTTTTTACCTTGGTGTAAGTACCCGATTTGGATGTTGCGCGGTAGATTTCATAGCCCGTCGCGCCCGGAACTTTCGTGAACTTCACCGTGGCTTTTTTCGTGCCGGCGGTGAGAGTTACCGCAGTGGACTTGGGGTTGATTTTAAAGGTCTTGGTGATTGTGTCGGTGTATTTGCCTATGCCTTTGATGGTCACGGTGGCTTTGCCGACGGCGGTATTGGATTTGTATGTAACCGTGTAGTCTGTGCCGTTTTTCAACGTTGTTGAGCCGGATTTGACGGTCACTGCGGGCTTTCTGGCAGTGCCGGTGTAGGTGTAGCTTGTTGCGGAAAGCGTTGCAGTCATGCCGGTGATGGACTTCGCGGCGATTTTGAATGTCTTTGTGAGCGTTCCGGTGTAGTTGCCCTTTCCGGTGATGGTTACAGTGGCTGTGCCGATGCCAGTGTTATTGGTATACGCAACAGTGTAGTCCACATCAGGAATCAGCTTGGTGCAGGAGTTGAACATCACATTGACAGTAGGCTTGATTGCCAAACCTGTCACGGTCTGATCCGAAATGGATTCAATGTAGCCGAGCGTGATATTCTTGACATTTTCTTTATCAACACTTGTTGTTCCGCTGGAAACAACCTCAATTGTGCAGATTGCTGTTTTACCGCTGGTTGTTGTCGCTTTGATCTGAACAGTTCCTGTTGAGTGCGTGGATACAAGCCCTGTGCTGTCGATGGTTGCTATGTCAGTATTGCCGGAAATCCATCTGATAACATCAGTTGTGTTTGCGGGAACCGCAATGGGGTGCAATGCTAAGACTCCTCGCGCTACAGTATAAGTCGATGCATTCAGCTTGATTGAAGTTGCAGGAATCGCGGTGATATAGGAGTATTGAATGCTGTTGTTTTTTGCGTATGTTTCTGCTTCAGAGCCCGAGATACACTTGATTTTCACATTTGGACTGTTATAAAAAATAGCAGTTGCGTTTGACATCCCGATTGCGTTACCAATTGTGACAATGGATAAATTCTGACAATCTTCAAAAGCACATGATGCACGACCCATCCAATCACGATCCCAAGTCGTTACAGAATTTGGAATCACAATGCTTGTTAACCCTGAATTCCGGAATGCTTGATAACCAAGGGAGGATAAATTATTACTTAAATTGATTGATTTCAGACTAGTGCAGTTGATAAAAGCCTCTTCACCTATACTTTTGACGTTATTTGTCATTGTTACACTGGATAGTTTTTTGCAGTCCATAAACGCAGCTGACCCTATCTGCGTCACATTGCTGCCAAGCGTCACAGTTGTCAGCGTGTCACAGCTTTTAAAAGCTGTATCAGGTACACCCCAACCATTTACAGTCACACTTTTTAGATTCTCGCAATCTGCAAACGTATAATAGTTATAACCAAAGCCAGCGGTTCTTTCCCAACTTACAACAGAATTCGGTATGACAACACTTGTTAACCCAGAATTCCGGAATGCAGAATAACCAAGGGCGAATAAACTATTACTTAAATTGATTGATTTTAAACTTGTGCAGTTCAAAAATGCTTCATCCCCTATCTCTGTAACATTATTTGACATTGTTACACTGGATAGTTTTTTGCAGTCCTTAAACGCATTCGAGCCTATTTGCGTCACATTGCTACCAAGCGTCACAGTTGTCAGCGAGTCACAGCTTTGAAAAGCGGTGTTGGGTACATTCCCATTGCCGAACAAAAAACTTCCATACCATCCGTTTACGGTAACATATATTAGATTTTCACAATCAGCAAACGTATAATATTCATCATTCCAGCCTCCCCAATTTGCAACTGAACTTGGGATCAAGATGCTAGTCAGCGATGAATTCCGGAATGCTTGATAACCAAGATATGTCACAGTATCAGGGATTGTCACCGTGCTGATATTTTGATTATTCTTGAATGCCTCATCTTCTATCCCCGTAACTGTAAGTCCATCCAACGTCGATGGTATTGTCAAATCTTCATCGAACCCCGAATATGCAGTAATACCCGCTGTTCCGTCATCGTACTCCACATACTTCCACAACCCGGAGGTATACTCCGTCGCCGCGCTCGCCTTAATAAGACCGCCGTCAAAAATCCCTCCCACGCCCTCCGGCATGGCACTCACTGCCGCACTGAAAAGCATAACCGCCGCCGCAAGTGTTGAGAAAACCTTCTTTTTCATACCAAAACCTTCTTTCATCTGTCAAAAATTTATACCATGATTATATAACAATTTTTTATGGAAAACAAGCATTCCTGACAAGACGTCATTTTATGATGATGAAACGCATCGTATTACCATATAAAGTCAACCCACATGCCCTCATCTTCGACAAATGAAAAATCCCAGCTTGTTTTAAGCCGGGATTTTTATGCTATTTGACTTTCACTGACTTCACCGCCGAATATGCACTGTAGAATTTCGCACCGCTCGCCGTCTTGTAGGTTCGGACTTTGTAATAATAGGTCTTGCCCTTTGTCAGTCCGGTGTTTGTGAAGCTGGTTGCCGTTGTGGTTTTGACTCGGGTGTATGTACCGGTTTTGGAAGTCGCGCGGTAGATTTCATAGCCCGTCACGCCCGCAACTTTCGTGTATTTTACCGTGGCTTTTTTCGTGCCGGCGGTGAGGGTTACCGCAGTGGACTTGGGGTTGATTTTAAAGGTCTTGGTGATTGTTCCGGCGTAGTTGCCCTTACCCGTGATCGTGACGGTCGCCTTGCCGACTGCCGTGTTGTTTTTGTATGTAACCGTGTAGTCCGTGCCGGACTTGAGGGCGGTCGCACCGTTTTTCACGGTGACGGCGGGCTTTTTCGCCGCGCCGGAATCGGTGTAGTTGGTCGCAGAAAGCGTTGCGGTCATACCGGTGATGGACTTCGCGGTGATTTTGAATGTCTTTGTGAGCGTTCCGGAATAGCCGTTCCTGCCCGTGACGGTGACCTTGGCTGTGCCTGCGGCGGTGTTGGCAGAATATGCGACGGTGTAATCCGTTCCCGCAGTGAGCGTCAGCGCACCGTTTTTGACAGTGACGGCTGGCTTTTTCGGGGTGCCGTCATAGGTGTAGCTGGTCGCGGAGAGGGTAGCGGTGCAGGCGGAAATCGCCGTACCGGTGATGGAAAAGTGCAGGGTAATGGTTCCTTTATAATTGCCAATGCCCGTGACCGTCGCGGTCGCCGTTCCCGCCGCCACATTGTCGGAATACGTCACGGTGTAATCTGTTCCAGCGACGAGAAAGCTGGTTCCGTAAATGAGGCTGACACCCGGGCGCTGTGCCGTGCCGTTGTATGCCACGGAAGGCGAGATACCGGTGATACAGGCGGAAATGTCAATCAAATTCTGGCTGCCCGCAGCGTTCAGCAGAACACTTGTCACCGTCAGCGCAGCACCCGTGTCGCCGATATAAAGCGCCGTCGCGCCGGTGAAATCAGCGGCGGGGTAACTGCCGCTGAGCGTTCGATAGTCGCTGCGGTATGCCGCGATGATGTCCGCGCAGTCAAACACCGCTGTTGTTGCGGTTTTCGATTTCGGGGAAACCTTCGCCCAGATGTCATAGGGCTTGGCAGCCGTGCCGCCCTGCACAATTAGTTCGGGTGCTTTTGTTCCGGAATAAGTCACCGCGATGGTTTTTCCGGCGGTCAGGTTTGAAAAATTAAAATTGTTGAGCGAAACCGCTTGTCCCCAGTCGTTGCTTGTTCCCGTGCCGCTGAACAGCGTCATCTGTGCGGGCGGGGCTGGAATACCCGCCGTGCCGTTTGCCCATGCGCTGATCATCGCGTCGGTGACGTTTTTGTCAAACCAAGTCAGCGCGGCGCGGTCAAGATAGCCAAACAGCTCGCCCGCTCCGGCATACAGATTGTTGTCCCAGACAAAGCAAGGCACGCCGTAGGCTTTGGCTTTGGTGAGATAATAATCCGCCCACTCCACGCGTTCGGCGGGATTGTTGCGGTTCTGCGCGCCGAATTCGCCCAGAATGACGGGGATATCTTTAGACAGAAAATACGTATTGAGGTTGGAAAAGAGCGTATCAAGATCGCTTCTGCCCGACGCGTTAAAGTCCGCCGTTCCGTCCTTGGCAAGGGCGAAGTTGTTGGGGGTGTACGCGTGGACGGATACGATCACGTTGGCGTCGTCCGGCACGGCGACTGCGGCAAGACTGCCCGCGTTAGACGACGCGGCATAGCCAGGAATCATCAGGCATCGCTCGTCGTTGTTTCCGCCGCTTGCGCGGATGAGGGTGACAAACGCGGCGTTGAGCTTGTTGAGATTTTTGTAATAGGTGGCGTTCCCCGTCCAGTCCTCGCCCTGACGCGGCTCGTTGAGATCCTCGAAAATCAAGTGCTGGTCATAGTCCTTGAATGCAGCGGCAACGCCCGTCCAGACCGTTGTCATGGAGGCAAGCGTCGCAGAATAATCCGCGTCGGTCAGGCTGATCCAGTCCTCGTGGTGGGTGTTGAGGATGACATACATCCCGTTGTCAATGCCGTAATCCACAACTGCCTTGACCCGCGCAAGCCACGCCGCATCGATTTTACCGACGGCGTTGATGTGCTGATACCACGTCACCGGCAGGCGGACAGCGGTGAAGCCCTCCGCTTTGACCGCGTCGATCATGGCTTTGGTGGTGATGGGGTTGCCCCAGGCAGTTTCGAATTCCGAAGCGCTTTTTCCGCTCAGCCAATCGCCGTAGCATTCCAGCGTGTTGCCCAGATTCCAGCCCACGCTCAGCCGTGAAACAAGCTGCTTTCCGGTAAGCCCCGTCAGCGCAGCCGACCCGGCGGACGCGGTGATGAAAGCAGTATCGGATGAAGCGGCGGGCGCGTAAGCAAGTGCGGTCATTGCGATTGCCGCGGCGGAAAACGCAGCCGTCAGTTTGCCGAGAATTTGTTTGAGTTTCATGGTGTTCTCCTTTGTCGATCCGTATCGTAACAGCTTCTGATCTAAGCATAACACATCCGACGCGGCGGCGCAAGCACGGGCGGGATTTTCAGCAAAAACGCCAAATCAAGCGGAAGAAATCCCGCCTTTTACACAACCTCATCGCTTTCCGGCAATCCCCGCCAGCGCGCGCACGACTTCGCCCGCCATGACAAGCCCCGCCGCCGACGGCACAAAGGACACGCTTCCGGGGATGTCGCGCCGCGCGGTGCATTTGCGCGCCGTGCCGGGCGGGCAGACGCAGTTCGCGCGGCAGCCGGCGGCGGGATCGGCGAGCGGCTTCATCGCCTGCTCGGTGGAATAAACCACGCGCAGTTTTTTGACGCCGCGCTTTTTCAGCTCATGCCGCATCACGCGTGCAAGCGGGCAGACCGCGGTTTCATAAATATCCGCCGCTTTGATCTGCGTCGGGTCGAGCTTGTTGCCCATGCCCATACAGCTGATGATTGGCACGCCTGCCGCTTCCGCACGGGTGATTAATTCAAGCTTCGCGGTCACGGTGTCCACCGCATCGATGATGAAATCGTACTGCGAAAAATCAAAGTCATCGGCGTTTTCGGGGAGGTAGAAGCAGTTATGAACGGCGACCTTTGCGGCGGGGTTGATGTCGAGAATGCGGTCGCGCATGACGTCGGTTTTGTTCTTGCCGATGGTGGAACGCAGGGCGATGATCTGGCGGTTTAAATTGGTCAGGCAGATTTTATCGTCGTCGATGAGGTCAAACGCGCCGACCCCCGCGCGGGCGAGGGCTTCCCCGGCATACCCGCCCACACCGCCGATGCCGAATATCGCCACGCGTGCTTCCGAAAGCTTTTTGATTGCGTCCGCGCCGAGCAGAAGCTCCGTGCGGGAGAACTGGTTGAGCATGAAAAAACCCCGTTCCAGCGGACAAGCCGCTTATAATGGTATAGCACCAGTATACCACAGCGGCAAGCGCGGCGCAAGGGGGAATATTCTGCACCATAAAAACAGGAGCCAACTGTAAAAGATTGATCAATTATTCCATAAGGGATTGACAGATGTTCCATGCTGCTGTATAATTTTCATGTAGCTTCCGGTATGCATTTCGCCGGAGGAAAGAACGGAGGAAACAGAATGAAGAAACTACTGGCTGTGCTTTCTGCCGCAGCGGTGATTTTCACCGGCACGGCAGGCGCAATCGGCAACGCACAATCAACGCTCTTTTCGACACCCATTACCGCCGCTGCGGACGATGCCGATTATACGAGCGGGGATTTCACCTATACCCTGCGTGACAACGGAACGGCAGTAATCATTGCTTACGACAATGCGAAAACAACGGACTTGACAATTCCATCCACGCTTGATGGACATACGGTGACAGGCATCGGCCAATATGTTTTTGCCGCGTCGGTGCTTGAAACCGTCACCCTGCCGGAAACGCTGACCAGCATCGGCGATTATGCGTTTTTCATGTCATCTTCACTCGAAAGCATCACGCTGCCGGAATCGCTGACCAGCATCGGCTACGCGGCATTCGGGTATTGCATCTCGCTGAATAAAATCACCATTCCCAGCAAAGTTACATCAATCGGTGACACGGCGTTTACGTTGTGTTTGTACCTGAAAAGCATCACGGTTGCGCCGACAAATCCTTCGTATTCCAGCATTTCCGGTGTGCTGTTCAATAAAAACCAGACGACACTGATTGCATACCCCTGTATGCGCAACCAAATAAGCTATACCGTTCCGTCCACGGTCACAAAAATCGGAACGACCGCGTTTACCTGTGCGTTCTATCTGACAAATCTGATACTCCCCGACAGGCTCAAGACGATGGATGAATACGCGGTCTATTTTTGCGACAATCTTACGTCGCTGACCATCCCCAAGAGTGTGACGAGCATGGGTGAGTGTGCGGTGGGCTTTACGATGGATGACACGGGGGAACTCGTTTACGTCGATGGTTTTACACTCAACTGTTATCAGCAAACCGTCGCGGAAAACTTCGCATTGATCTATACGCTTTCCTATTACATCATAGATAATACCAGCATTGCGCAAATGAACGCTGCCCTCTCCGCAACTAGCTACACCTACACCGGCACATCATTCAAGCCCTCCGTCACCCTGAAAAACGGCGCGACCGCCCTTAAATCCGGCACCGACTACACGGTTACATACAAGAATAACACCATCGTCGGTAAAGCGACCGTCACCATAAAAGGTAAGGGCAGATACAGCGGCACAATCACCAAAACTTTTAAAATCAATCCCAAGCCCGCCACCGTTTCCCTCACCGCCGGCACAAAAAAAGCCACGGTGAAGTTCACGAAAGTTCCGGGCGCGACGGGCTATGAAATCTACCGCGCAACATCCAAATCGGGTACTTACACCAAGGTAAAAACCACAACCTCCACCAGCTTCACAAACACCGGACTGACCAAGGGGAAGACCTATTATTACAAAGTCCGAACCTACAAGACGGCGAGCGGCGCGAAATTCTACAGTGCATATTCACCGGTGAAGTCCGTTATAGTAAAATAATTGTGAAAGCCCGGTGCGTCTGCGCCGGGCTTTTTGTTTGCGGGCAAAGTGGGGCATAAGCGGTGGAATTTTTCTTGTAAAGTTTGACTTTCTGTAAACGGCGTGATATAATTTTGTCAGCGAGATTAGAATGTTTTGGCAGGTGAAAAATATGCTGAAAGCGCGTCCTCCCTGTTAACTCTTAGGTTATAAAAGAACACGAGCGCCGCCTATGTGAATCTTCTGAAAGACAATTTTGAAAGGAAGATTCTAATGGGCTTGTTGCTTAATGTCAAAAGGCTGTATTTTATTTCGTTTTTTCATGCGTTGATCCCTGCTTATGTCATTGAAAGACTGTTTTGGCAGCAGCGCGGAATGAACGTGCAAATGGTCGTTTACACCGAAATCATTTATGCGGTTGCGGTCACTGTCTGTGAAATTCCATCGGGCATTCTGGCAGATAAATGCGGGAGGAAAAGACTGCTGGCAGCTTATCACGCGCTGGCTGCCGTCGAGCTGATTCTGTTAGTATTCGCACATTGTTTTTTGCAGTTTGCCGTTGCAATTTTATTGGCGGGAATCGGTAAGGCGATGTCCAGCGGAAGTGAGAATGCGTTGCTTTACGATTCGCTTTTAGAAACCGGTCGGCAGGGAGATTTTGAAAAGCTTCGGGGACGGTTATCGGCAATTGATTTCTCCGGCTCGGTCATTGCCGCTATCAGCGGTAGTATTCTGGCAAGCTTCTTTCGGTTTGAGATGAATTACATGGTGTCAATCGCCAGTATGTGCATCGCGTTTGCTCTGACGCTGTCGTTGCAAGAACCGCCGATGCGTACAAAACCAGAAAATGAGCGCTCCGGCGTAACCCATTATGCAAAACAAGCGTTGTGCGTATTCGGTAAAAACCCGCTTGTGCTGGTTTATTGTTTAACCGGTTCGGTTTTAGGTGCATGCATCCTTTATCTGGATGAATTCTGGCAGATTATTTCAGAACAGATCGGCATCCCGGTTCTGTTTTTTGGCGCAATCGGCTCGCTGGCATCCATGCTCCGCATTCCCGGAACTCTTTTCGCATATAAGCTGAAAGCGAAGCATCCGTATAAGCGGATTCTGACCTGCATCATCGCCATCAGCATTGTCGGATATGCCGCTGTTTTTCTTTTCAGAAGCCTGTTCTGCCTGCTTCCGATGATGCTGCTCTTTACGGTCGCGGGAATTGCCGACCCGCTTGTGATCGGGGATCTGCATCATCACACGGAGAGCCATGTCCGCGCGACGGTTGAATCCTTTTCATCGCTGGGGTTGCGGGTCATATCGGCGGGGGTGGGATTGCTCTTCGGGTATTTGAGTACAAAATATTCGATCTTTGCAGGCTTCCTGCTGCTGAGCGCCGTATGTTTGGGGTATTTGGGTATATTCGTGATTTACCTAAACAAATATCGTAAAAAACAGGATCAGCCAAAACCTTCACCAGCTTCACCAACACCTGACTGACAAAGGGCAAGACCTATTATTATAAAGTCCGAACCTACAAGACGGCGAGCGGCGCGAAATTCTACAGTGCATATTCACCGGTGAAGTCCGTAAAAGTGAAGTAACCAAATGAAAACTTGCCCCGCCGATGGATACCGGCGGGGCAAGTTTTTATTGCTTATAATTCGATGTAGTCGCGGTCGAGATCCTCGTCCTCTTCCTCATCTTCAGCTTCGTGATAGGAAACCGCTTTCTTGCGCTTTGCGCCGCCTTTTTGAAGCTGGAAGCGCGAAACCTCCTCGCGCAGTGCGACTGCCTGTGCGGACATTTCTTCGCTCGTTGCGGAGTTCTCCTCGGCGGTGGCTGCGTTGTTCTGCACCACGTCCGACACCTGCATCAGTCCCTGGCGAACCTCCTTGATTGCCGCCGCCTGCTCCTCGGAGGCGACTTCAATCTTCACGATGCTTTCGGCAACCAGTCCGGATTTCTCCTTAATGCTGGTGAGAATCTCGGCGGTCTGCTTCATGAGGTGTGTGCCCTTTGAGATGGTTTCCACCGTCGATTCGATCAGGTCTGCGGTTTGCTTTGCCGCCTCCGCGGACTTCGCGGCTAAGTTGCGCACCTCATCCGCGACGACGGAGAAGCCCTTGCCCGACGCGCCCGCCCGTGCGGCTTCCACCGCGGCGTTCAGGGCTAAGATATTGGTCTGGAACGCAATGTCCTCGATGACCTTGGTAATCTTTGTGATCTGCTTGGAAGAATCGCTGATTTCATTCATCGCGTCGGTGAGATTGTGCATCTGCTCCGTGCCCTCGGCGACGTTCGTGCTCGTCTGCTTGACATAGCGCGTGGCGGTTCTCACATTGGCTGAATTCTCGTTTGCCTGATCCGCGATTTTCAGCACCGTGGCGCTGAGCTGCTGAATCGCCGATGCCTGCTCGGTCGAGCCGGACGCCAGCGCCTGTGCACCGTCGGAAACCTGCGATGCGCCGATGCTCACCTGAACGGCGGCTTGGTTGATGCCGGTCAGCGACTCGTTGAGGGTCAGCGCGATGTTGCGCATCGACTCTTTGATTTTCACAAAGTCGCCGATATAATCCATCGTAACCCGCGTTGTGAGGTCGCCGTCTGCGATTTTTCCAAGCTTGTCCGATATGTCACCGATGTAATTCTTTTGGGAGGAAACCATCGTCCGCAGAGAATCCGCCAGAATGCCCAGCTCATCCTCCGACCGAAAGCCGATGCTGACATTGAGCGTTCCGCCCGCAATCTGCTGTGCGCAAGCTGCCATATCGCCCATCGGCTCGGCAAGCTTTTTCCGCACAAAGATAATATAGGAAACAGATACAGCAAGCGTACAAAACGTCAGAATCAACGCGGAAATCATCACGGTCTTTAAAAACTTCGCGTTCATTGCTTCCAGCGAAACGCCTGAAAAGAACACGCCCAGAACCTTTCCGTTGTCGTCGGTGATCGGCTCGTAAGAGGTCGCGTAGGGCATTTCGAGAATGTCCGCCTTTCCGGTATAATCTTCCTTCTGGGTGATGACCTTATCGGCGATGTCGGCTTTCAGCGCAGTGCCGGTCACGCGCTTTCCGTCCATCATCACGGTGGTGTCCGCGCGGATGTTCCCCGCGAAAATAGTAAATTCGTTGCCGGTCATATCCTTTAAGCTGTCCACAAAGTCATTGTCCACCAGCGAAATTACGGCGATGATTGCACCGATTTGTTCGCCTTTGGCATTTTCAATCGACGTGCCTGCCGATATGCCGACCTTGATGTTCGTGCCCGCAAACAAATCGGTCGCGGTATCCCCATCAAGTGCATTCTTTTTCACATCAGCGGAACAATCCGCACCGTCCTTGCCGGAGGTGTCAGTGATCAAATTCCCGTCGACATCCAGCAGGATATATGCATCGATGCCGAGTTCCATTTTCTTTTCGATGTTCGTGATGGCTTGTCCGGCAGCTGTGCCATCCTTTTTTTCGCACGCCGAAACCACGGTCGCATCTGCTGCCATATTCACCGCCGCGCGCTTGGCGTTTTGCTCTTGCTGTGAAACTTGATGATCCAAAGTTTTCAGCGCATTTACGCTTTGGTCGAAATACGCCTGATTGATGACATTTTTGTAAGTTACCGTGGTAAACACGATATTTACGACTCCTACAAAAATGATGGAAGCCAGTGCAAAAATCCCCAGCTTAAATCCGATCCGTTTCAAAAACGGAATCTTCGCGGCGCTTCCTGTTTTGTAATTATGGTTCTCCATTTTGTCAGCCCTTTCTCCGACTTCGTTCATATGCCGCTTTTCAAAGAAAGAGAGATGAACTCTCTCTTTCTTAAGTCTACATTATACGACATGGATCTCATTCTGTCAATCATCCGCGCCGAAACTTCACGGATTTTGTAGAAAGTTAACAAATTTACAGACTGACATACAAACATTATCACATGGTTAATATTTCCCGAGTGTCAGCGGCATCGAATAAACCGACGTGCCGGGGGCTTTGAGCAGGGAAATCGGCGACTGGCTGTCGCGTTCGTAGCTGCCGTCGAGCTGGAATTTTCCGACTTCCTCACGCAGTGTCGCTGCCTGTGCGGACATTTCTTCGCTCGTTGCGGAGTTCTCCTCGGCGGTTGCGGCGTTGGTCTGGACAACGGAGGACACCTGCGACAAGCCGATTTTGATCTGTTCGATTGCGGCGACCTGCTCCGCGGATGCTTTTTCGATTTTGTTGACCGAGTCGCTGACCGACGCGGCATTCTGTGCGACGACGTGGAGAATCTCGGCGGTTTCGCCGGTCACCTGCGTGCCCTTCGCGACGGTTTCCACGCTCGTTCTGATCAGGGCTGCGGTTTGCTTTGCGGCTTCCGCGGACTTCGCGGCAAGGTTTCTCACCTCATCGGCAACAACGGCAAAGCCTTTTCCGGCGTTTCCGGCGCGGGCGGCTTCGATCGCAGCGTTGAGTGCGAGAATATTGGTCTGGAACGCAATGTCCTCGATGACCTTGGTGATGTTGGTGATCTGGTTGGAGGACGAACCGATTTCGTTCATCGCGCCGGTGAGAACCTGCATATGCTCAGTTGCGCGCACCACGTTCGCGCCGGCTTCTCCCATGGTATCGGACGCGGTTTTCACATTCAGCGAGTTATCCACCGCTTGCTCGGCAATTCGGATCACCGCTGCATTGAGTTCCTCAACCGAAGCTGCTTGCTCCGCAGAACCGGATGCCAGTGCCTGTGCGCCGCTCGAAACTTGTGAGGAACCGATGCTTACCTGCTCGGCTGCGGTGTTGATGGTCGCAAGGGTTTTGTTGAGCGCCGCCGCCGTGTTTTCCGTCGCTTCTCTGAGTGCGGTGAAATCGCCGGGATAGTCCGCGGTCACGCGGATGCGCAGATCGCCCTGTGAAATCTTACCAAAGTTTGTGATGACGTCTGCCAGCACCGTGCCCTGCATCTGGTTTGCGGCGGCGATGAGCCTTGCCATCTGCCCAAGCTCGTCCTTGCCGTCGTATTTGATCTGCATTTTCATATTGCCCTTTGAAATCTCGCTGAACACGCCGACGATCTCGTTGACCGGCGAAAGAATCGACTTACGGATGATGATGATGACCGAGATGGTCAGAATTGCCGCAGCCACGATACAGATGATCAGGGTTTTCTCAGCCGTTGCCTGTGCGTTGTCCGCGTCGATTGCCTGTTGATCCGCTTCGTCGTTAGCCTGATCGGTAAGATCCTTCAGAATGGTCGTCATGCTGTCAAACTGGGGGACATAGTTGTTGTGGAAAAGCTCCGTCGCTTCTTTGACATTCGCGTCGGTCGGGTTTTCTAACAGCTCAGCAATCTGAACCCGGTATTCGCCGGCTTTGGTTTCATAATCCAGAAGTGAATCGGTTTGTTCCTTATCGCCGGAATTGTATTTGTTTTCGGCATAGGACTTGATTTCTTCGATGGCGCTGTCCGCATCGGTTTTCGCACTTTCCAGATAGGTGGTTGCCTGCGTCGGATCAAGCAGCGCTTCCGACACATACCGCTGGCAGGATACGATGTTGCGCCGTACTTCCCACACGACGGTGTTGTTGGGAACAGTCTGTTCCCCATACAGATCCGCCTGTTTACCGATGGTCGAGATGTTGGTCAGCGATACCACGATGGACACGATCATCATCGCAAGAATGATACCGAAGCCGATAACAAGCTTCAGACTGATGGATAAATTTTTCATAGAAACCTCACCTTTCTGTTTTTACGGGGATTATTTTCTTCTGTCAATCAGAATCAGATCCATGAATTCCGACGCCGTGATCTTCAGCGGCATCCTGCCGGCTTTTTCAAAAATCAGATATTCGCCGTCCGTCGTCACGCTGCGGAACATTTCCTCGTCACGCAGCCGCCCGAAGCGCGCGGTGTTCATGCGCGAGCCGAACGCAAACCGCACCGTCGAGCCGGTCGCCATTGTCACCTCAAGGTTGTACCCGTCGAGCGCTTTCACGCTTTGGAAATACCCCTGCGGATTTCCCTTTGCCGCATCGGGTTGTTTTGGGGGAACATCCGGCACGGAATCGGGTTGCTTCTCCGGTTGTTTTGCAGCCGCGTCAATCAGCCCCAGCTTGGTCAGAACCTCGATGAATTTTCCCGTATCAATCGGCTTTGCCGCATATGCCTCACAGCCGTAATCAAACGCCGTGCGTACCAGCGCCGCTTCCGCAAGCGCAGTGGTCATGATAATTTTCGCACGGCGTTCCGTGGGGATTTTATACTGTGCTTCCAGCTCGCGGATCGCCTTGAGCGCCTTTACGCCGTCGAGCTTCGGCATCATGATGTCCAGACAGATTAAATCATAGGGCTGCTTTTCCTTTAAGGCAATCAGAAACGCATCGAGCGCCTCCATGCCGTCCACCACCAGATCGCATTCGCCGTACTTGTCAAGAAACCGACTCAGAAAGCTTCTGCTCACCAGGTCGTCCTCCGCAATCAAAATCCGCATCGCTCCTCCATCCTTTCAACGCTTATTCATGATCAAAATTCGCCGTATATTCAATCAGCATTTTCACCGAAAGCTCCGCGATCGCATCCCAGCGGCTCTTGCGCGCAGCCATCTCCGCTTTAAAAGCCAGATCGCCGATTGTATCAGCGCCCGCCTGCACCGCCGCTTCCCGCACGGTATGGGCATCGTCCTCGAGTCTGCGGACGTGTCCTGCGGAAACATCCTCCCGCAGGCGGGTCAGCCGGATTTTCAGCTCCCGCGCACGCTCAAACAATTCCTCGTTCGAAAGAACCGCAGGGGTCGGCGGCGGATCTGTATTTCCGCCGAACGTCAGCGCTTCGCCGTTCTCGCCCATAAAAACCACCGGTTGTGCGGCTTCCCCGCCCGACGGCTCGGCAAGCTGCGCGCGGTCGGTCACGATGGCATATGCGTGGGTAAACAGGTTGTCCGCCACCTCAATTTCCGCCGACACGCGGCGAAGGGCAATGGTGAAGGAAAATGTACTGCCCATGCCCGCTGTACTCTCGGCGGTGATTCTGCCGCCCATCAGCTCAACAAGCTGCTTGCAGATGGCAAGCCCGAGTCCCGTTCCGCTGAAGCGCCGCGTCGCCGAGCCGTCCACCTGACTGAAGCGCTGAAACAGCAGCTCCATTTTTTCCTGCGAAATGCCGATGCCGGTGTCCGTCACCGAAAAGCCAACCGTCAGGCTGTCGTCCGTCTGTGCGGTTAAATATGCCTCCATCCGGATCACGCCGCGCTCGGTGAATTTCATGGCGTTGCCGATGAGGTTGTTAAGCACCTGACGCAGCCGCACCATGTCGCCGCTGACAATCTCCGGCAGCGCGGCATCCACCGAATGTTCCAGCCGCAATCCCTTGTTCTTTGCCAGTACCGACTGGATTTTCGCCACATCCGCAAGCATCGCTTTCAGATTGAACGGCTCGTCGGAAATCGCCACCCGCCCTGCTTCCAGCCGCGAAAAGTCGAGAATGTCGTTGATGACCGACAGCAGCGACTCCGCGCTGTATTTCGCCATGCGGATGTACTCCCCCTGCTCCTCGTCTGCGTCTGTGCCGAGCAGCAGGTCGAGCATTCCGATCATGCCGTTGAGCGGGGTGCGGATTTCGTGGCTCATGTTCGCCAGAAACTCGCTTTTCATACGGTTTGCGGACTCCGCTTCGTCGCGCCGCTTCATGAGGGCTTCCTCAAAACGGCGCTGCTCGGTGATGTCCTCGATCGCCGCAAGTACCTGTGTGTTTTCGCCGGATTCCAGCGGGATGAAATTCACCCGCAGCCACATTTCGTTGAGCATTCCCGCCGTGATGAACGACCGCTCCACAATGACATCCTTGCGCGGAATCCCGTCGGCAAACACCCGATGCACATTGGTGCGGATTTCACACAGCTCACATTTTTCTCCCGTTCCGCAGCCTTCCTCCGGGCGATTGACGCAGTGCGTCGCGTCGCCGATTTTCAACCCAATTATATCCTCCGCCTCGATCTGGAATAACTTGAGCAGCTGTGCGTTGACCCAGCGGATGCGCCCGTCTCCGCCGAAACGGATGATGCCGGTCGGCAGCGCTTCCAGAACGCTTTTGAGGTGATTGCGCTCGCTGCGCAGGTTTTCCTCCATGTGCTTGATCCGGTCAATGTCGCGGAACACCACCGCCACGCCGTCGGTCTGTCCGTTCTCGCTGATAATCGGCGAGCAGTTTGCGGACACGAAGATGGTTTTTCCATCTTTGGTGCAAAGCACTGTGTTGTTCTGAAGCCCCGTCTGAACGCCCATGAGCAGCGTTGTGCGCACCGGATCGGGCAGCGAATTGCCCGAATACGCGTTCTTAAGCGGGAACACCTCGCCTGCGGGCTTCCCGGCTGCTTCTTCAAAAAGCATCCCCGTCAGTTCCTCCGCCGCATTGTTCATATAAATGATCCTGCCGTTTTTATCGGCAACCAGAACGCCCTCGCCGATGCTTGAAACCGTGGCGCGGATGAAATTCGCCCGGCTGCCTAACTCAACGCCCTGAAACATACGCGTCACCTCCTACTTGTATTAAAAAATTACGAATCCGCCGTTGTTTATGATCCTGACGCCAACCGGATGATCGCCGCCGCCGCGCCATGAATGGGCACCTGAAATTCCACCGCGCCCACATCGAACGCCACTTTTGGCATTCCGTAAACCACAGAGGTCGCCTCGTCCTGTCCGATGGTGCGCGCGCCCGCCCGCTTCATCGCAAGCAAGCCCTTTGCCCCGTCATAACCCATGCCGGTCAGAATTACGCCCAATGCGGCGCTGCCCGCCGTCCGCGCAACCGACTC
The DNA here is from genome assembly GCA_047602575.1 of Oscillospiraceae bacterium. Taxonomy (GTDB): domain Bacteria; phylum Bacillota; class Clostridia; order Oscillospirales; family Ruminococcaceae; genus UBA1366. Next base: position 202,059 of record JASGGY010000002.1, on the reverse strand, counting down.
AAACAAAACGTCCGCCGACGGGCAGTGTCCGTTGACCCGCTCGCCCGGAATACATTCCGCCTGAAAAAACGCGCCGTTTTTCACAACCTTCAGATGCTTGTCCCCCGGCGCGATCAGAACCTTTCCCCGCTCGAGAAAATCGCCGCTGCGCGCTTCCTTGACCCGCAGCGCGGTTTGGTCGTCGAGCCGTTGCGCAAACATATTCGAGAAGCCCGCCGGAATGTGCTGCACCACAACAATCGGCGGCAGCGTCGGCGGCAGCGCACTGAGGACGGAAAAAATCGCTTCCGTTCCGCCGGTGGAAGCGCCGATGGCAATGACCTTGATCCCGCCGGGCGTTCCCGTGCCGCGCGTGACCGCTTCCGGCTTGATAGCCGCGGTCTGCGCCGGTGCGCGCGTCGGGCTTTTCGCCATGGCAGCCGCGCGGATTTTTTGCGCCAGATCCTTGATAAAGCCGTCTGCCGGCGCAATGCCGTCGGGCTTTGCGGCAAAATCCACCGCCCCTGCAGCCATCGCGTCAAACACCGCCCCGCCGATTGCGCTGACCATGACCACCGGCACAAAATACTGCGGCAGAAGCCTGCGCACGAACTCAATTCCGTTCATTTTCGGCATTTCCACATCACAGGTGATCACGTCGGGATGGGTGGCAAGTATCATGTCCCGCGCTTCAAAGGGATCGCACGCCGCGCCGACAACCTCGATGCCCGGCTCGGCGGAAAGTCCCCGCAGGATGCTTTGCGCAAACAGCTTGCTGTCGTCCACCACCAGCACCCGTATGTTTTTCTTATCCGCCATGCAAGACCCTCCGCTGAAAATCTCCCGTGCGGGGAAACCGATTGGTTATGCCAGATTTCCCAAAAGCTCGATGTCGTCGTCCTCAAGCAGCTTGTGGCAGTCGAGCAGCAGCTTGACCGTTCCGCCCGCTTTTCCAACGCCCTTGATGAATTTATGCCCGCTTTTTTTGACCTCGGGCGGGGGCGCGATGTCCTCGTCGGCTAGGGTGACGACCTCGGAAACGCTGTCCACCACCAGCCCGATGGAAATGTCGTTGGTGTCGATGACAATGATGCAGGTGCGCCCGTCGTATTCGCGGATTTCCTTTTTAAACCGCAGCCGCGCGTCCATCACGGGGATGATTTTTCCGCGCAGATTTGTGATCCCGCGCACATACGACGGCATTTCCGGAACCGCCGTAATCGGCTGGATGCCGATGATTTCGGTGATAAACCGGATTTCCATACCGTAAAGCTCCTCGTCCATGCTGAAGATGAGATACTTTCCCTTAAGCGTGTCATCGTCGCCTTCCTCGATGAGGTTGATAAAATCGTCTGACATAAGAATGCCCATGCACTTCCCGCGCGGCGCGCGATGAAAGGGCATGCATGGGCTTACACCTCACTTTCGTTTCTTGTTTTTGGTTTCTCGCAAGCGATTGCACCGCTTTTCTGAAAGCGGAACGCTATTGGCTGATCAGTCCGCCAATGTTAATGATCAGGCTGATGCTTCCGTCACCCAAAAGGGTGCAGCCCGCAAGCCCCTCCACCCGGCGGATGTTCTTCATGTAATCCGGCAGTGCCTTGACGACCACCTGATACTGCCCGATCAGCTCATCGGCAAACAGACACCAGGTTTTCCCTTCGTATTCCAGCACCAGCATAATCCCCTGTGTCAGATCCTCCGTTTCCGCCGCAACACCGAACAGCCTGTGCAACCTGAGTACCGGACGGCACTCGCCCCGCAGCATGATCATCTCCATTCCGTCGGGATCGCGGAGCAGATCGGCGGCTTTCGCACGGAAGGTTTCTTTGATTTGCGTGGTGGGAATGGTATACCGCCCGTCGCCCACACGGATGTTCATGCCGTCGATGATCGCGAGGGTCAGCGGGATTTTCAGTGTCGTCACCATGCCGAGCCCGACCGCGCTGTCAACGGAAACCGTACCGCCGACGGTTTCGAGATTTTTCATCGTCACATCCATGCCCACGCCGCGCCCGGAATATTCGGTCACCTTTTCGTTGGTGGAAAATCCGGGAGGAAAATCATGCCGTAAATCTCCTTGTCCGTCATTTCCTCCGGCGGCTTCAAGATCAGGCCGTGTTCGAGCGCTTTGGCGATGATTTTCTGCCGGTCAAGCCCCTTGCCGTCGTCACGCACGGTTACGATGACATCGCCGCCCGCGTTTTGAGCTTCGAGCGTAATTTTTCCGGTGTGCGGCTTCTGCGCGGCGGCACGCTCGTCGGGATACTCGATGCCGTGGTCAACGGAATTGCGCACCAGATGCATCAGCGGGTCGGAGATATGCTCGATGATGTTTTTGTCCACCTCGGTGTTCTCCCCCACCAGAACCAGCTCGATGTCCTTGCCAAGCTTTCGGCTCATATCGCGCACGATGCGGTTCATTTTATGGAAGGTCGCAGCAAGCGGCACCATGCGGATGGACATGACCATATCCTGGATCTCGCCGGTGATCTTGCGCAGCTGCCGCGACGCTTTGAAGAAATTGTTCAGCTGCAAGGTTTTCAGCTCGGGATTCTGCGTCACCATCGCCTCGGCAATGACAAGCTCACCCACCATGTCCAGCAACTTGTCAAGCTTAAGCACATCCACGCTGATGATGCTCTGGTGGCTGCTGCGCAACTCGATGGGTGTGCTGTCCTGCTTATCGGAATAAGCGGGCGGCGCGGTGAGAATCTGACCGGATGCTTCTTTGGGGGCGGTCAGGCGGCGCGCCAGCTGCGCTTCGTCAATTTCAGCGATTTCGATGTCCCGCACATATGCACCCACACCGATGAAGTCACGCATCTCCTGCATACTCCGATCGCACCGCAGTGTGATCCGGAAGCCCTGCTCGCGGATGATCGCCGCGCTGTCGTTGTTCTCAATGATGTCGGCGGGGAAGCTGACGATGTTCTCGGAAATGTCCTTGAGGTTGTGAACGATCGCAAAGGCACGGATGTTTTCCATGCCGCTGTCCTCGTCGAACCAGATGGTGATGTCATAATTTTTCCGCACCGACGCCGCGGGGCTTTTGTCGGAAGCCAGATAATACTGTCCTGCCGCAGGCGGTTCGCTTTTAGGAACAGGCACGTCATTTTCGCCCTTGATTCTTGCCAGAAACGCGCACAGGCGAACGCTCAGCCCGGACGGATCGCCGTCGGCGGGATCGGAGTTGCGCACCTTTTCAAGCTCTAAGCGGATGAAGTCCCCGCTCTCCAGCACCAGATCCGAAAGCGCCGCAAAATCATAACCCTCCGGCTTCTGTTCGCGGATATAGTAAAACACGTCCTCCACCGCATGAGAAAGCGTGGCGATGTTATTAAAGAGCATCATCGCCGACGAGCCCTTGATGGTGTGCATAATCCGGAAAATCTCGTTGACCGTCGCGGGCTGATACCCGCCCGCTTTTTCGCAGCCCAGCACAAGCTCCTCAAGCTGTTCGAGATTCTGCGTGGATTCATAGATGAATAAATCGAGCATCGGCTCGCCGGAAACGCCCTGACTCAAACCGATTCCTCCTTTCGCCGCAAAGCGGCACAGCTTCCCGCGCTTTTCTGTTACAAGAAGAAAAGCAACCTGCTGTTATTATACAGCGGATTGCTTTTTTTCGCATACCCAATTCTGCGGTATTTTTACACGATTCGACAAGATATGGTTAAATATTTTGATCTTCGAGTTCTGACTTTGAATGAATATCCAGCTTACTGTAAATATTCTTAATAATCGTGCGCACAGTCGCCTCCGCGATAAAAAGCCTGGCGGAAATTTCCTTTGCGCTGAGCCGGTCGCGGGTGAGCAGCGCAATTTCGCGTTCGCGGGGCGTTAAGGGTGATCTTGCCGAACAAATTGCTTTGCGCACGGTGTTCGCCCCTTTGACCTGGCGGTGGCAGAGGGCTTTTAATTCGCTAAGCCGCCCGCGCGCGGACGCACCGTAGTTTGTGTCAAAGTCTTTGAAAAACGAAGCGGGCAAGGCATTGAGCGCGTCCTCCATGCCCTCCTGCTGGGCGAGGTAGAGATACGCCCGGTCGGGCAGCGCAAGAGTCAGCGCCTGTATGAGCAGCTCCCGCGCATGCGCGGGAGAACCCGTCGATTGTTTTGCCTGAGAAAGGGCAAGGTTGAGATAAATCTGCGGCACAAGATAGCGGTGCCGCCGCGCGTCTTTGAGAAAACGTTCCGCAACGCCGAACAGGACATTGTACTGCCGCGTCGTGACCAGAAACTGCGCGTAAACTGCCTGCGCATACGGAATCGTTGGCGCGTAGAGCGTACCCTCGATGCTTTCCAGACTGCCGAACCACACCGGAATGTTATCATCCGTCCCGATGAGCATATTCAGCACACACGCGCTAAGCTCCGCCATGCGCCTTGTACAAAGTGGGAAGTCCCCGTCGGCATACTGCTTCACCCGCCCAAGCGTTTCAAGAAAGCTCGCCGCGTCGCCGCGCAGAATCTGAATCCGCGCAAGCACCTGCAGCGCACAGATGATGATTTCCGTCTGGTGGTGCGCACCGGCTTCGTAAATCGCTTTGTGGCAAAACACCTCCGCAGCTGCGTCATCCCCGCGCACAAGCTCCGCCTCCGCGGTCAGGACGCTGTCCGCTCCCGCGCAATGCCCCTCGGTCAGCTCCATATAAGCGGCAAGGTGGCGCGAAAACGCGGCTGTGATTTCCGTCAATTTCCCCGGCTTGCTCCAGAACATCGACAGCAGCGACGTTCCGCCATAGGTACAGGGCATGGTCTTGACCATAATCCGGCTCGGCGCCTGCAAAACGTCCGACGCGGCGCGCGTAGCTTTGTTCATTCCGGTCAGGTCGTTGTAATCGGCATACGTCAGCAGCAGCTCGTATTCCCCGCGCGCCTGCCGGTGCTCATCCGCGGAAAGCCCCGCAGTGTTCTGCGTGATCGCGTCGTCAATCTGTTTGAGCAGGTTGGAAAACGCTTCGTGCCGCCCCTCGAACAGCATCAAATACGCCACCGTAATCAGCCGGAACGGATAGCGGGAAAGCACCGCCTCCGGACACGCGCGCAGCACCTCGGTGAAAAAATCCGCCATGCGCGACTCGCGGTGATCGGCGAGATACACGCTGTCAAACGGCAAAGAAAGCAGCGCGTCAAACGCACCCAGCCGGAAATAAAAGCGCATCGCCGCGCTGTACTCCCCCGCCGCGGCGTGGCTCTGCGCCGCTCGGGTCAGGATCAGGCGTTTTGTTTTCGCGTCGGTGTAATCGCGAAAGCGGCTGAGCAGATATTCGCGCAGGATGCTGTGAATGCTGTACACTCCCTGTTCGGGAAAAAAGCGGATGAAATCCATGCTCTTGAGCAAACGCTCCAGCGGCTGGGGTAACACCTCCGCGCCGACAATCGCCGCCGCCTGTGCCGGACGAAAGCCATCCAGCACCGAAACCGCGACCAGAAATTCCTGCTCCTCCTGCGAAAGCCGGTTCCATATGGCGTTTTCCACCAGCTGCTCGATGTCCGCCGCGCAGTCCGCACCGCCGTACTGCCAGCTCATCGCCACCAGCCGGATCGCCGAAACCCAACCGTCCGTACTCATGAACACGCGCTCGACCTCGTCGTCCGTCAGCCGGATGCCCTCCAGCTTAAACAGAGCACGTATGCCTGCGCGGTCAAAGAAAAACGCGGACGCGCCCACGACGTGGATGTCGGCGCTCCCGACCGGAAGCTTCTGGCGGGCATGCAGCTGCTGGGTGATGAAAATAATATGCAGGCGGGGGCATTCGTGCATGGCAAACACACTCATCAGCTCCCGCGGAATTTCGCAGTCGGCAAGATGGAAATTGTCGATCACCAGATAAGTTTCCACCGCACAACGAACCTCGCGCATCAGCGACATGATACAGATGAGCGTTTCCATATTTGGCATCTCCAGGTTTTTCAGTCCCTGAACACCCTCTCCGCCGATTTTCTCAAACAGCCCGCAGATCCCCGCCCATGCAGTCTGCGCTGGCTCGCCCATGCACGTGTACCAATGCACCTGCGCGCCGCCGTCGCGCATATCAGTTAACAATTCGCGCACCGCCGTGGTTTTTCCGAACCCGGCAGGCGCTTCGATCACCGTCAGCGGATATACCGCAATCTGCTCGAGCTGGCTGCGCAGACGCGCTGAAATACACAATTTTCGTTTTGGTTTTTCTTTCACCGTCATTTGATCACCCTTATATTTGGTTCTATCACTCATTGGAATTCATTACACAATTGTCTGTGTTTTCAGCCCATTTATTTTGATAAATTATAAATATACCGTTTTCATCTGTTTTAATTAACATGGCATTCATAAAGTTCCTTGTATAAAAAACCCCCGCCGGCATTGCAGCGGGGGAAAATCGTCTGCATGGCGATTTCAATCGATAATGCTCAGCCGGATCTGGCTGTGTTTTTACCGGAATTTTTTGCGTTGATGAGGGCGGTATCCACACGCGCGACGAATTGCTCGACGTTTTCGTCCGCCTGATAGCCGCCCGCGCCGATGCTGATGGATGCGCTTTCGCCGGCGATTTTAAACCGCGCATTATTGACCCGCGCACGGATCGTCTCCGCAACTTCAAGCGCCTGCGCAGTTTCCTTTCCGGGCAGCGTGATGAGAAATTCATCTCCGCCCCAGCGGAACAGCTTGTCGCCCTCCTGCAGGCTTTCCATAATCAGTCCGGCGATTTTCTGCAAAACGCCGTCGCCCTTGACATGACCGTTCAAATCGTTGATGCGCTTGAAATTGTCCACGTCAAACATCAGGATCGAAAAGGGTGTGCAATCCGCTTCAAACGCTTCGATTCCCTGCTCGATCACGCCGTCAACCTTACGCCGGTGAAACGCGCCGGTGAGCTGGTCATAGGTCAGCAGCTCCTCGAGCCGAGCGTTGACCTCCCACTGTTCGCGGAGCATCTGCTCTAAGCGTTCTTCGTACTGCCGCTGCTCGGTGATGTCGCGGGTTGTGCCGACGATGCAGCGGATTTCGTTGTTTTCAATCACCGCCTTGACAGTCACATGATTCCATTGCACCCTGCCGTCTTTGCAGATAAACTGCAGATCATACGCCGGATATTTGGCGGGGTGAAAATTTCCGTTTGCGATGCCGCGCCGCTCAACCTGAGAAAGCAGGAATTCCCGCGATTCCTCGGTGAGGAAGTCAAGGATGCAACGCCCGAGCATTTCCTCGACCGTATAGCCGGACACCGCCTTGATTGTGGGCGTGACAAAGGTGAAAATCAAGTGCTTGTCCATTTCCCAAATCACGTCGCGCAAGCCCTCTGCCACAAGCTGAAACCGATTGTATTCCTCAAGAATCCGGTTGCTGTTTTCCCGAATAATTTGTCCGCTTTTCTCTGCCATTCCGTCCGTGCCTGGGAAGCACGTACGCCCCCTCCCAATGTCACCCATGTTTTCACATACAATCTGCGCAGCTTCTGCTGTTCCATCATATTATACAATATTCTTCCCCAGTTTGCAACTAAAATCCGATGTTTTCGTAAAATAAAACAATTTTTTGGTTCAATTTTGCACATTTTAAAGACCGTGCATAACATATTTTTGTATCTGTTGAAATTCCTGTGTATGGTCATTGTCCGAAGCCATCAGGCGGCTGTTCGAGCGTGACGCGCGCTTTACAGTCCATAACCTCAGCCAGCCCGCAGACCTGCGTGCCTTCCTTCGTTGCTGTGACCGTTCCCGCCGTCGTTGTCAGCGCTGCGATTTCGCAAAGCGAAAGTCCGTGCCGGATGCCGAATGCCAGCGCGCCGACCATCGCGTCGCCCGCGCCCACCGTGCTTTTCACATCGCAGCGCCACGGTGCGGTAAAAAACGCTTCCTCGGCATCCGCGACCACCGCGCCGTCCGCGCCCATCGACACGATTACAAGCTTGATTCCCGCGGCAAGCAGCTCCCGCGCGGCGGAAAGCACCGCGCATTTCGTCGCGAGCGTTTTTCCGGTCAGGACTTCCAGCTCCTCGAGATTCGGCTTGACGGCATAGGGAATCGCACCGATGCCGGCACGGAGGGCTTCCCCCGACGCATCGAGAACCGCGGGAATGCCCGACCGCTTCGCCGTTTCGATACAGTGCGCGTAAAACCCGCTCGGCACACCGGGCGGCAAGCTTCCGGACAGCACCGCCAGCGACGCTTGCGCAAGCTGACGCGCGAACAGCACCGTGTACCGCTCCAATGTGTCCGCATCCACCGCAAAGCCGCTCTCGTTGATCTCGGTGGTCTGCGCCGCGGCGGTGTCCACGACCTTGAGGTTGGTGCGCGTTTCTCCCTCCGCGCGCAGGAATTCGTACCGCAGCCCGTCACGCGCGAGGAAGCTTTCCAGCAAGCTGCCCTGCGTTCCGGCGACAAGCCCGGAGATGAGCGCATCGGTCTGAAAGCCGCGCAGAACCTTTGCCACATTGATGCCCTTTCCGCCCGCGTCAAGCCGCGCGCTCGTCACACGGTTCAGTCCGTATGGCACAAGCCGATCAACTGTGACGGTTTTGTCGATGGAGGGGTTCATGGTGACGGTGATGATATCGCTCATGTGTGGAATTCCTTTCGCGAAGTTAATGGTGGTACGGTTATTTAAATTCGATGCCCGTTCATTGTATGATATAGGTTCAGTTTACCACCAAAGCGCCATCCGTGTCAACCGCTTTCCGATAAATTCACGCGGGCGGCGGTCTGCCGGTTTTACGAAATTCAAAGAAAACCAAAGCATTCTGGAGAAAACAAAAGCTTGTGCAGAGCTGTGCGCGCGCGATAAGGCACAAGCGGGGGCAATCCGGCGGCACAGTCCACAGCGCGGGCGGTTTTCGCGTTCTTTTCGCCGAAAACAAGTGAAAATGAAGCTTGAAATATTGTCGCGGTTATGTTACACTATATTCATGGACTTCGGAAAGATCCGAAGCCGGAGGTCAGAGCCGCACGGCGGCAGGAGCGATTCGGAAAGGAGTTATTTGGGATGTGGATTCTATTCTGGGCAGCGGTATTCGTGTTCTTCACGGTGGTGGAGATTTTCTCGGTGCAGATGATTTCCATCTGGTTCGCGTTCGGCGCGCTGATCACCATGTTCGTGGCGATCGGGCTTGAGAACTTCGCGGCGCAGCTGGTGGTGTTCATCGCGGCGTCGGTGGTGCTGCTGGTTTCGACCAGACCGCTGGTGCGGAAATTGCTGAAAAAAACCGTGCCCACCAATGCGGAGCTTGATGTGGGGAAAACCGCAACGGTAATTGAGGAAATCAACCCCGCGCAACAAAAAGGCAGAGCTACGCTCAGCGGCGTAGACTGGATTGCCGTATCCGAGGACGGCGGCGTGATTGCGGAGGGAACGACAGTCGTTGTCAAACAGATTGCCGGCGCAAAGCTGATCGTTTCGGAAAAATCATAACGAGAGAGTTGAGGAGAGATACTTATGGATTTTCAAGGCTATGTTGTATTAGGCATCATCATTTTCGCACTGCTGATCATCGTATCGTGCATCAAGTTTGTTCCGCAGGCAACGGTGTATGTCATCGAGCGGTTCGGCGCGTTCCACGCGTCATGGGATACGGGGCTGCATTTTAAAATGCCGTTCATCGACCGCATTTCAAGAAAAGTTTCCGTCAAGGAACAGGTGGTGGACTTCAAGCCGCAGCCTGTGATCACCAAGGACAATGTCACTATGCAAATCGACACCGTGGTGTTCTTTCAAGTCACCGACGCCAAGCAGTTTGCATATGGCGTGGAGCGCCCCCTCGCGGCGATCGAGAACCTGTCCGCAACCACCCTGCGTAACATCATCGGCGACCTCGAGCTGGATTCAACGCTCACCTCGCGCGATGTCATCAACACCAAAATCACCGCGATTCTCGACATGGCGACCGACCGCTGGGGCATCAAGGTCAATCGCGTCGAGCTGAAAAACATCCTTCCCCCGCGTGAGATTCAGGACGCGATGGAGCGCCAGATGAAAGCAGAGCGGGAACGCCGCGAAAAAATCCTGCAGGCAGAGGGCGACAAAAAGTCGCAGATCCTTGTGGCGGAGGGCGAGCGCGAGTCGAAGATTCTCCGCGCCGAAGCCGAAAAGCAAGCCGTGATCCTTCATGCCGAGGCCGACAAGCAGGCGCTGATCCTGCGCGCGGACGCAACCCGCGAGCAGAAGATTCTCGAAGCCACCGGTGAAGCCGAGGCAATCAGCCTTGTGCAGCAGGCGCTTGCCGACAGCATCAAAAAACTCAACGAAGCAAACCCCAACGGACAGGTCATTGCGCTCAAGAGTCTGGAAACGCTCGCGAAGGTCGCCGACGGCAAATCGACAAAGATCATCATCCCCAGCGAGATTCAAGGTTTGGCAGGGCTTGCCGCCAGCCTCAAGGGCATCGTGACCGAGGACGCACAAGCCGCCGCACCCGCCGCGATCAGAAAGTAAAACAACGCACCTCACGCCGTAAGCACGCACAAACGGGCTTGCGGCGATTGGTGTGTCAATTCCGCCGGAAAAGCAAATGAAAATGGAGCGTGAACCATGATAACACTCAGCAAAACCGCCGTGATGAATTTTGAAAACGCCGTGCGCGGCGCGCGCAATCCCCTCTCAAGCTGGGAGAAAAGCGACAGCTACACCGATCCCGCCGGCAGGTTTGTTTTCGGCGAAAACGACCTCAAGCTTGCGGTGCGGCTTTGTAAAGCGGGCAGCGATCACCGTAAATTCATCCGGCAGATCCTCGTATCCGTTGACATCGACGCGCCGCTTTATTGGTGGAAGGAATTTGACACCTATAAAGTCGCAACGGTGGCGAATTCCACCAGCACCATGCACAAAATCCACAGCAAACCCTTTTCCACAGCGGATTTCAGCACGGACAAAATGCTGCCGGAATGCGCCGCGCAGATGGACGCGCTCGTGGCTTACCTCGAAACGCTGCGCCTGAACTTCGTGGAAACCAAGGATAAGGCGTACTGGTACAGCCTCATCCAACTCATGCCCGCGGGTTACAACCAGCTGCGCACCGTCACGCTCAATTACGAAACGCTCATTAACATCTACAACGCACGCCGCAGCCACAAGCTCGACGAGTGGCACGTGTTCTGCGCGTGGATCGAGTCGCTGCCTTACGCAGCGGATTTGATTACCAGAAAAACACAAGACTAGTTTTCCGCTGCATAAAAACGAATCATCGAACCTATGTCAGGGGGCTCTGCCCCCCAACACCCCCCGCCAAAGGGTACAAGTACCCTTTGGCAACCCATTGTTTTAACGTTAATACTTTGATTTTCTTTGCCAATTTGTGTTTGTGCTACTGCTTTACACTTCGATTAGCACACTTGAACAATGAGCATATACAAATTGCCCTCCCTTTTTCGGGGAGGGCAATTTATTTAATTCCGACTTACAAATTCTTGCGGTTTTTGATATAGCCGCCCGCTTCGCTGTACGGGGTCATACAGTACATCCAATCGCCGTTTTTACCATAGTTGCCGGTTTCGAGCAGCAGCGTCAGTCCGGCAATTTTGATTTCGCCCCAGAAATGCTGCCAGTGGCTGCCGGAAATATTTCCGCGATAGCCCTGAATCAGGGTCACATCATAGCCGAGATATGCGAGCATCCCCACCAGCGCGCCGTTGTACTGCGCGCACTGCCCGAGCTTGTAGTTGAAAATCGCATCCACGTAGCTTTTTCCGGAAATCTTGTTCCAGTTTGCGGAGCTTGACGCGTAGGTCACATTCCGGTTGATCCAGTTGAGGGTGTAAGTGACCTTGTCCGCTCGGGTCATGTCGGTGGTGAAATGCTTTTTCGCAAATGCCTTGAGAATCTTGATGTCGTTTGCGGAAAGCTTCGCCGTATAGCTGGTGGTCGTTTTACCCTGTGTGTTGGAAACCTTGTAGGTCGTGTGCGACTTGAGCGTCGCGCCGTTGCAAAGCGCGGTCGGGGAATCGGTGCAAGCCGTAAAAACCGGCTCGCTGTAATACACCGTGTCCCCCACTTTTTTATAGACAACAACGTAATAATAATACGACTTAAGCAGATTTATGTTGGTGTTTTGGAAGCTTGTGACGGTAGTACCGACGAGGGTTTTGAGCTTCTTTTCTTCCCCGCCCGTTCCCGTCATCCAGTCATATGCGGTGCAGCGGTAGAGGATATAGCCGGTTGCGCGGGTGTTCTTGCTCCACTTGATGGTCGCCGCGTTTTTGACCGATGTAATCGTACACCGCGACGGCGGGGCGATGACGGTGAGCGTTGCGGCCGCCGCAGTCGCACCGAACGTTCCGGCACAGTTCGCTTTGACTTTGTATTCATAGTAAGTACACTGCGTTAAGTTGATGTTCGTGAACGATGTTGCCGTCGTTGTTTTCAGCAGCTTATACGTCTTTGTTGCGGTGTCATAGCGGTAAATCCGGTAATTCGTGCAGGGAATCTTATCCCACGTCAGCGTGACGGTCGTGGTGGAATTGCTGTAAGCCGTAAGCCCCGTGATGTTTCCCGCCGTGATGGAAAACGTGAGCGTAACCGTTCCGGTGAAATTGGCATCCGTCGTGCTGATGACAACCGTCGCCGTGCCGGGGTTGATGTTGTTGGCGTAAGAATACCGCAGCGACAGATACCACCACGCATCCGGCACAACCGCCGCGGGCTTGATCTGCGTGCCGGTGTAGACGAAGCTCGCGGCGGAAAGCTTCAGCCCCGCCTGATCAAGCGGCATGGGTGAAATGGTCATCGTTGCCGTCGCGTCATACTCCTCGTATCCGTCCAGCGTAACTTTATAATATACAAGATAGCTGCCCGCATCGCTGTAGACGGGCGGTTCATATGTATAATAGTCGCCGTCTTCGCTGAAGGTAATCTCCGCACCCGCGGGCGCTGTGACGGTGATGCCGTGATATTCTCCGTCGTAGGTCCAGCTTGTTCCGCCGACGGCGATGCCGGTGAGCGCAGGCTTTGTGATTTCAAACGAAAGCAGCTTGCTTCCGCAGTAATCCCCGATGCCCGAAACAACCGCACAGGCAGTTCCGTAATCGTCATTGGCATAGTATGTCACCGTAAAGTCAACGCCCTCGGTCAGCCCCGCGACGGTCACAGCCGGCGTAACGGCAGTGCCGGAATAAACAAAGGACACCGCCGGCAAGGACATATCCAGCCCGGAAACGGAAGTCAGTCTGTCTGTCGTCACTGAGCGCAGTCCGTTGGCTGCCGCGTAAGCAGCCGCGGTTGAACCGGTGCGGCAATACAGCATCAAATTGGTGCAACCGTCAAACACGCCGTCCCCGAACGCGACCGCTCCCGCGCCGAACTCCATCCGCTCAAGCAAACCGCAGTTTACAAACGCACCATTTCCAATCGTAGTCACGCTGGCAGACACGGAACAATACACTAAGTTTTCGCAGCAATAAAAGGCAAACGCTCCTATGCTTGTTACCGTGTCCGGAATTTGTATCGCTTCCCCGTCATAAAAGGCAAACGCCCAGTCATCGATTCCGGTAACGGTTTTCCCTTCAATTTGGTCGGGAATGACAAGTGTTTCGGATTCGTTTGTACAGCCTGTGATTTCCAGCGTGCCGTCGTCAAGGGTTCGGCAGGAGAATTCCGTTGCACTCTGTGCGCTCACGGATTGCGCGGGCAGCAAGCGCAGACTGGCGCAAGCCACGGCAAACAAAAGCGCCGCAGCAAGTGTTATCACGCAGATTCTTTTTTTTGTCAATTGCCCATACAGCCGCAGAAACACGGAGCAGCACCTCGCTTTTCATTCGTTGTTTTTCTAGAATTTCCGTCGCGTTACATGATGTTATTGTATATTATAGCAGATTTTTATCGACTTTTCAAGTCTGAATCTGTAGATTTTTATCATAAAGTTAAACGCCCTCCCGTTTTGTGGGAGGGCGCGTTGTTTACCGGTTGAGATCCATCAGCTTCGCGGTGATTCCCTCGAGCGCGTTTAAGTCGCTGACAAGGGCTTCAACCTCCTCCGCCGTGCCGCAGGGCTGGAGAATCACAAGCCCGTCGTTTGCGCAGGCGTCCTCGCTTGTCTGGTGCAGACCTAAGCGGGTTTTGATTTTGCAGCCGTTCTTGGTGAGTGTTTCCTGAAACCTCAGCGCGTTGCCGGTGCGGTTATCCATCCGGATACCGATGATGTAATAGCAGGACATGGGGGTGACCTCCTTTTATTTTTTCAGCCGGGCCGGGCTGTGGGGGACGATGGGGTTCGGGGTTATTCCCACTCGCGCAAGCTAACTGAGTTTAACCAATTTTGTTTCGGTTGTTTAATTCCTTTTACTTATTTTGATTTAGATTATCCATACTCTGCGGTGTTCGCTGAACATCAACTGTCAATCACAGCAGAAAACATTCTTTAATCATTTTCGCCACTGTTTCAGGTGACAAGCTGCTGTTGTCAATTTTAATATAATTTTCAAATGTAAGCTCGCCATCATTACTGACACAACGATGTTTATCATCATCCATCAGCAATCGTTGGTTTGAAATTATAATATTACGCTTTGATGGTTTGTGTTTTAAGCGGTTTTCTGTGGTATTGCGCTGTAAGCGTGTTTCTTGTGGAGCTACTAATTCCGCATAATAAATGTCCGCATTATGCTGTTTGAAAACATCGCTGATATAGGCGACATAATCCCAATCAGATTGCATGTCAAAAGCCCATAAAATAGTGAAAATCATACCGTAACAATTGGAAGCGGCAAACTCCTCAAAAATAACTTCTCGCAGGCGCTGTATGGTTTCCCCTCGAAACTGACCGAAAATTTCAATCACCGGTTCAATCATCATGTGGTTATGGAAAAGTCGTAAATCGGTTATCTTCATTAATTCCTGCCCGACTGTCATTTTACCAACTGCCGTGTCGCCAATTAAAAATAACAGCTTCAAATTATATCCACCTCCACTCGAAAACCACTTGTAGCTTACTCCCACTCAATCGTAGACGGCGGCTTGGTTGTAATATCATACACAATCCGGTTGACACACTTTACCTCGTTGACAATCCGGCTCGCGCAGACCTCCAGCACCTCGTACGGGATTTTCGCGAAATCCGCAGTCATGAAGTCCGTCGTCGTCACGCCGCGCAGCGCAAGCGTGTAATCATACGTCCGTCCGTCGCCCATCACACCCACCGAGCGCATATTGGTCAGCACCGCGAAATACTGGTGGATGCTTCTGTCCATCCCCGCCTTTGCGATCTCCTCGCGGAAGATGAAGTCCGCGTCGCGCAGAATGTCCAGCTTCTCCTCCGTGATATCGCCGATGATACGAATCGCAAGCCCCGGGCCGGGGAACGGCTGCCGCCAGACAAGCTTGTCCGACAGCCCAAGCTCCATCCCGAGCTTTCTCGTTTCGTCCTTAAACAGCAGCCGCAGCGGCTCGATGATTTCTTTGAAATCCACATAGTCCGGCAAGCCGCCGACGTTGTGGTGGCTCTTGATGACCGCCGCATCGCCCGCACCGGACTCAATGATATCGGGGTAAATCGTTCCCTGCACGAGAAAATCCACGCGCCCGATTTTCTTGGCTTCTTCCTCGAAAACGCGGATAAATTCCTCGCCGATGATTTTGCGCTTGGTTTCGGGGTCGCTGATCCCCGCAAGCTTTGCCAAAAAGCGCTCCTTGACATTGACGCGGACAAAATTGATATCCCAGTCCGCAAACGCTTCCTCGACCTCGTCGCCCTCGTTTTTGCGCATAAAGCCGTGGTCAACGAAAATACACGTCAGCTGATTTCCGACCGCTTTTGACAGCAGCGCCGCCGCAACCGAGCTGTCCACGCCGCCCGACAGCGCAAGCAGAACCTTTCCGCTACCGACCTTTTCGCGGATGGCTTTGATTTGTGTTTCGGCGAAATTCTCCATCGTCCAGTCGCCCATGCAGCCGCAGACCCTGAACAGGAAATTGCGCAGCATGGCAAGCCCGTTCTCCGTGTGGTTGACCTCGGGGTGAAACTGAATCGCATACAATTTCTTCGCGGCATTTTCCATGCCGGCATAGGGGCAATTCGCGGTTTTCGCCGTGGCGGTAAAGCCCTCCGGCAGCTTTGAAACATAGTCCGTGTGGCTCATCCACGAAACAGCACTTTCTGCAAGCCCGTCAAACAGCAGGGACTGCGTGTCATAAGCCGTCGCCGTCTTACCATATTCGCTCGAAACGCAGGTCGAAACCTCACCGCCGAGCGTATACGCCATCAGCTGACAGCCGTAGCAGATGCCCAGAACCGGTACACCCAGCTCGAAAACTTCTTTTGAAATATGCGGAGAGCTTTCCAGATAAACGCTGTTGGGTCCCCCCGTAAAAATAATGCCCACGGGATCAAGCGCCTTGATTTCCGCAATACTGAGCTTATTATATGGGCGAACCTCGCAGTAAACTCCGCATTCACGCACTCTGCGCGCGATGAGCTGATTATACTGCCCGCCGAAATCCAGTATCAGCACAAACTGATGTGACATAAATTCTCCTCTTTTCTTATTTCTTAAAACACGTTATCGAAACAACGGTCAGATTAATCTGTTTAATTTTATTTTGTCTGAACCCTTTCATTAAAAGTTTTCGTTCTCTCTTTTTCAGCAAGAACGGTATAGAACGTTACCCACTTACTTGGTTTCCCACGTTTTTCTTTCGGTAAGTAAGACTTGGTCAACGTTCCTTTCAAATCGATCTTTCCTGAATCATTTCTATATCCCTGTAATATTTCCCACGTTTCTTTTAAGCGCTCATCATTTCCAAAGCCCAACGCAGAAAAGGATTCCGCTACATTTTGTATACCTACGCGCATTACCTCAAATGGATAAAACGTATCGATTGTCCGCCAACCTTCGCGGCTTTGCAGCACAAGCTGCGCCGGTTCGGCAGATTTGTAAAATATATTTCGTTTAAAAAAGTAATCAATCAGCTGGGTTCCGAAGTTTGTCTTAATCCCCTTTTTATTGCACTCTGCCAGAAACATAAGCGCGTGGCGGTTGGCTTTATAACAGCTTTTGGGGACATATTTTAGTTTATCTGCTCTGTGTAAACAAAGAAATCCGCCATCAGGTAATTGTAAGGAAGGCAAGTTGCTTATTATTTTTTGAACGGTTTTATCATTTTCCAAGCCTAACTTAACCATTGCAGTAAGAAGCATAAAGTCGCCACAATTGCAATCAAATCTTGTATCAAGTTCTGAAAATGCTTTATTGAAACAACCGTCAGGCAAATCCTCATAGGACAGTCCGCATTCTGCAAAAGCGGTAACATAATAACGATACCAAAGCCCGTCTGTTTGATACCAATCTGGTGGTAATTTTAAAGAAATCCATTCTTTCACTTTTGAATTATCTGACGGTTGTTCAAGGATTTCTGTTCTCGTTCGATATTGTACGGCTGGATTTTCATCCTCCAGAAGCCATTCGATTGTATCATCATTACTCATATTCCGCCTCCATATTAAAATGCAGCCGTCCATCGGTTTCGCTGACATAGGGTTGGCGGTTTTTGATATACGCAAACTCAGGATACCGGCTGAGCGCATTACGCAGGATGCAAAGAATCACAGGGTGAATCAGCTTGTCCTGCTCACTGTTCATCACGCAGCTTTTATGCTCCAGCCAGTTCAGCATCACCGGTTTGTATTTATCAAGCTCCGGTTGCGCCAGTTCAAACGGCAATTCCGACAGGCACAGCCAGTAATACCACTCCGAAAACCACGGACGCTTTTTCTCCCCGGCATGACGGTTGTAATTATCCATCCGGCTTTGCAGCCACACGGCATCCGCCGGCGCTGCCGCCGCCAGAAAGCGCAGCACCACGAGCGACGCGTCAAAGCATTCCCCCACACCGTCGTCCTGATTGCCGAAGCAGGTTGTTTTAAGACGGGAAAGCGTTTTTGCTGTCATATCCCGCACACGGTCATCCTCCGGCGCAAGCAGACACAGCAGCCGGATGATTTCCAGCTCGTATGTGTTCGCCGAAAGAATATGCGTGAGCGGTGTCTGGTTTAATATCGTCCGGAGCTTCTTTCCGTCATTGTACGGAGGAACAAAGAAAACCGGATACATCTCACGCCCGTCAGCCTTGTTATCCGGCACGCGCATGCCCTTATAAAACCGCTGCGCTTGCTGCAGCGTACTGACGGCGGACAAAAAACTTGCGGCGGCGCGGAGCTTCTGCTGCTGCGTCAGAATTCCGCCCTTGATGAGAAAGTGATTGGTTTTGATCATGAGGTTGTACGCCTGCATCGTCATCCCCCCGTGCAATGTGTTTTTTCATCAGTATATATCTTATTTTAACACGTCCGCGCTTTTTTTGCAAGGGGCTTTTTCTGAACATTGCCGCGGCGCGCGCAGGTTATCTGCGCGCGGAAAATTTTTTGTTTTGTAAATATGAAACGAATTATGTATTCACAACATTGTGCAACAATTTCTATTTTACCTCTTGAAATTTGAAAACTTTTGTGATATAATAACAATACCGGACAACCCCAACCATTCACGGATCAATCTTTCTAAGGAGGAAGCTTTATGGAAGCAAGAGCGCAGGAGATTAAATCCAGGTCGGACAAGAACATCAAAATCTCGGTGATCCCCGGACATTTCGCCACCAACCACTCCCACGTCAACTATTATATCGACATTACCTCCGTAAAAACCAACCACAAAATGGCAATGGCTGCGGCAGACAGCCTTGCCGAAACGTATCAGAAAACCGACATCGACACCATCGTCTGCCTTGAGGGCATGGAGGTGCTGGGCGCATTTCTGGCGATGGCGCTGTCCGAGGGTGGCGTCAACAGCGGCAAGACCATCTACGTCATCACGCCGGAGTTCAATTCCAACAACCAGATGATTTTCCGCGACAACATCCAGAAAAAAATCTGGGGCAAGAAGATCCTGCTCCTGCTTTCGTCGGTTTCCACCGGAAAAACCATCTCGCGCAGCTTAGACTGCTTCCGCTATTACAACGGAAACGTCGCCGCGATCACCGCAATTTTCAGCGCGATCGAGGAATTCAAGGGCACGGGAATCCACGCGCTTTTTGTCCCGAGCGACCTTGCGGGCTACAAAACCGCGACCACCGACAGCTGCGCGCTCTGCCGCGACGGCGTAAAAGTGGACGCACTGGTGAACACCTACGGGTATTCTAAGATTTGAGGTTAGAATGAGAGCTTGTGCTGAAAACGCACAAGCTCTTTTATTTTTTAACCGTACTTTCGTGTGACTGTAAAATGTTTTAATATACACAAAGTAAAACAACACATGCGTAATCACATAAACAACGGGTTTCCAAAGGGGGCATGCCTCCTTTGGTGAGGGAGTCCAGAGGGGGCAAAGCCCCCTCTGGGAGGATTTATCTACAGTCTGAGTCGCCGGTTGTGTGCCGGCGGCTTTTTTTGCGTTTAGTAAAACAACAGCCTTACCACCAGTGCGCTCAGGATGAACCCCGCGATATCCGCCGACAAAGCACAGGTGACGGTGTGTCCTGTTTTTTTGATTTTCGCAGCACCATAATAAACCGCAATGGTGTAAAACGTCGTTTCCGTTGAGCCGAGCAAAACACTTGCCACCCGTCCGACATAAGAATCCGGCGAATTGTCGGTTAGTATGCTTTCAAACACCGCGATTGCGCCGCTGCCGGAAATCGGGCGGATGAGCGCCAGGGGGATGCATTCCGACGGAAAGCCGATTTTATTCGTCAAATGTGCGACCAGCGAAGAAACCAGATCCAGTCCCCCCGATGCGTTGAACATTGCCACGCACGTCACCAGTGCGATCAGCGCAGGGAGAATGTCCACGCCGACCCTGAGATTCTCCCGCGCACCGGCGAGAAATTCGTCAAACACATCCACGCCCTTGTACAGCCCGTAAATCAATATCGCGCAGATAACCGCCGGCACAAAAAACGAGGTGATGCTCATATGCGCCTTGCCTTTCCGCGCACATCCGGTGCGGGAATTCCGGTTCGTGCCGGTGCGGCGGCTGTTCCGGCGGCGGACTTCCTGCGTGAGTACGCGTCGGTCAGGAACGCCAGCACGATTCCCACCGTCACCGCGCCCAGCGACGACAGCAGAATCGCCGGCAGAACATCCATCGGGTTCTGTGCGCCGTACTGCATCCGCAGCGTGGCGATGGTGGCTGGGATGAGCTGAATCGACGCGGTGTTGAGTACCAGAAACAGCACCATGTTCCGACTCGCCTTGCCCAGACAGTGTTCCTCCTGCGCAATGCGCTTGACCGCAAGGATGCCCAGCGGCGTGGCGGCGTTGCCAAGCCCAAGAAGATTGGCGGTGATGTTCATGCTGATCGCCTGAAACGCCCCGCCTGTCGGCGAAAGCCCCTTGAACAGCCGCTTGAGCAGCGGACGGAACAGCATGGTCAATTTGTCGGTCAACCCCGATTTTTCCGCAATCCGCATCAGTCCGCCCCACAGCGCGATCGAGCCGATGAGCGTGATCATCAGCTCCACCGCCCGCGTACAGCCCGAAATTGCCGCGTTTGACACCGCGTTCATCCGCCCGGTGATCGCCCCGATAAAGACGGAAAACAGAATCAGTCCGGAAAATACCACTTTCATCATTTCCAAACCCCTCTTTCTCCGGCCGAATATTCTACTTGTTCCCATATTTGCAACGAATTCGGGACAGAATTTCGGTATTTCTCATAATTTTGTCACATATAAGATTTCTTTCATGCTCTATTAATATAAAATAATATATAAAATTACAAAAATCAACAGAAAAGCCTTGACAAGCATCTTGTAAAATATTATAATAGATTTGTAAGTGAAGAGAAGTGAAGAAGAAGATTGAATTTTGTAAAAGGGGAAAAGTTTATGAAATCAACAGGCATTGTAAGGAAAATCGACGAACTGGGAAGAATCGTTCTTCCGATTGAACTGCGCAGAACCTTCGATATCAACGTCAAGGACGCCATCGAAATCTACGTAGATCATGACATGATTGTCCTCAAGAAATTCCAGCGTTCCTGCATCTTCTGCGGAAGCGGCGACGACGTAGAGGATTTCAAAACCAAGCCGATCTGCAAGGATTGCCTTGCGCTTCTGGTAAAGAAGCTCGGCGACTAGTCCGCAGTACATACCCAAAAAAAGGGAAGCCAATGGCTTCCCTTTTCTTTTTACGTTTCTTTCAGAAAACGGACAGGTTGCCCGTTTTCATTTTATGCGCCGTCCGGCGGTTTAGAACAAGCCCGTAACCTATCACAAGCCCTACTCCCTGTTCCCCAGGGACGCCGCCTTGAGGTAGGCGTTGATGAAACCGTCGATTTCGCCGTCCATCACAGCACCGATATTGCCGCTCTCAAAGCCCGTGCGGTGGTCCTTTGCGAGCGTGTAGGGCATGAACACGTAGGAGCGGATCTGTGCACCCCATGCAATTTCTTTCTGAACGCCCTTGATGTCCTCAATTTTGTCCAGATGCTCGCGCTCCTTGATTTCCACAAGCTTCGCCTTGAGCATCTTCATGGCATAATCGCGGTTCTGGTGCTGGGAACGCTGGGTCTGGCAGGCGCAGACAATGCCCGTGGGCAGATGCGTGATGCGCACCGCAGAGTCGGTTTTGTTGATGTGCTGACCGCCCGCACCGCTGGCGCGGTAGGTGTCCACCTCGATGTCCTCGGCGCGGATGTCAACATCAAAGCTCTCGTCAAGCTCCGGCATAACATCGAGTGCGGCAAAGGACGTGTGGCGGCTTCCCGAGCTGTCAAAGGGGGAAATCCGCACCAGCCGGTGAATGCCCGCTTCGCTCTTGAGATAGCCATAGGCGTTTTCGCCCTCGATGATGATCGCGGCACTCTTGATCCCCGCGTCGTTGCCGTCGAGATAGTCGAGCGTTTTCACCTTATATCCGCGGCGCTCGCCCCAGCGGGTGTACATCCGAAACAGCATCTCCGCCCAGTCCTGCGCCTCCGTTCCGCCCGCGCCCGCGTGAAAGGACACAATCGCCGAGCAGGCATCGTATTCTCCGGTCAGAAGCGTCGAGAGCGTCACCTCGTCCACCGCTTTCTGGAACGCGGCGATTTCCTCGCGGATTTCGGGAATCAGACTCGTGTCGTCCTCCTCGCCGGCAAGGGCAATGAGCGTGAGCGTGTCCTCAAACGCACCGCGCAGCTTTGCGTACTTCGCGACGGTGTTTTCGAGCGTCTTGATTTTTTTCAGAACCTTCTGCGAATTCTCGTTATCGTTCCAGAATTCCGGCGCGGCGGATTCCTGCTTCAACGTCTCCGCTTCCTCCGAACAATGCGCGATGTCAAGCACCTCGTACAGCTCGTCGAGCTTCGGGCGATAGTTTTCCAGTTCCTGTTTGAGGTCGTCAAGTAAAATCATCGGGATAATCCTTTCCGTGTACATCTTTTCCAATCATTATAACCGATTTTTGCGAAAATGTAAAGCGGCAGGATGAACGATGGGCGGAATTTGTGAGAGGGGTGTGTTGGCAGTGGATGTGAAGGAATCAGGCAGAAAAAAACAAGGCACTCTACGAAATTATAATCGTAGGGTACCTTGCTCATTTTCGTGTTTAAACTTACAAGAGAATTGGAATTCATCTTTCTATTGCGGCAATTTTACATCACTCCGCTCAGTTTCTCGACAATACAACCCTTGCTTGCATAGTATTGAAGCATCTCGTCGATTTTTCTTTTGTCGTAACTGGTAATACAATCAGACAGAACGTGAACGATATCGCCTTCTTTCGCCATATTGTAGCAAGTGGCTTTTACACAGGCTATGGCGTCCGCACCGGCAATGTAAAATTCTCTGATTTCGTTTTCGCTTACAAAAGCGGCAAACCCTTCGCTTGTTAATGCATTGCCCTTGGTTTTTGTGAAAATATTTTCGGATACGATTGTCATATCAGGAACCAATTCGGCGCCATGTGTGTCGGGCTTGAAGGTTCTTGTACCGGCAGATAAATTATTATGCTTAATATAAACCACATGAAGACCGCAAGCGACAGCCCAATCAATTGCGGTGTTGATATTACCGATGATTTCCTTGTAATTCTTTGTAATGTCGTTTTGAATGTCGATAACGATGAGTGCTTTGTTCTGCATAGTTCTTCCTCCATAAAATTGAATTTAGCGTTCCACAACTATTGTCAACAAAACCAAATCCTCATCACCAGTATTTACAATACTATGCTCAGATCCTTTCCTGCATATATGGCAGAAGTCCGTTGTAAGAATTTCCTCGTTTCCGTCACAACAAGCCCACCCTGATCCTGATATAACATAGTTGATATAATCCTGTCATCTCAGGTGGCAAAGTAACTAATGATACCATGCACCGCAGCCAATTCGGAAATCGATAAAAGTATGCAATCGTTAATATCTGCAACCCCCTGTTGGCGAATCGTTAAGAGATAGTTCCTAATATTTCCTCGTCCATCCTCAAAATCTACATGGTTTACCCTCGCAGGTGTTTCGATATTATTCCAAGCAGTTGCCCCGTCAGGCGCTTAAGTTCTGTACAAGCGACAACCGATGGATAGATTTCGCATAAGTCATCATAGCAACCACCCACCTCGCCGTCATCCAAGGCAACGGCTATTATATTGGTTCCACGCTTAATTATTTTCATAGCAGCGTTGGCGGTATCTTTCACTGAAATCGGCGGTACATAGTTGCCATCACCATAAATTCCGTGTGCCGGAATACCATCTGAAAGAACAATAATGAGCCGCTCCGTTTCGACCGTGTTGCTCATAATATATTTTTCTGCCCAAAACAAAGATAGACCTTCTCGTGTTCCCTCGTTGGCATCCAAAGCTAATATATTAAACTTTTCTTCTTCTCGCCCGCGAAAGTCAATCAGGATATTATGCTTGACTTTCGGTTCATCGTAAATAGCCCTATGCTCTACAATCGCGTGGGTTATACATTGCTTTTTTAACACTTCGTGTAGAATTATGCTCGATACCATCGCACTTTCTCGCCGCGCTCCTTCCATTGAGCCGGAGCCGTCAATCAAGAGCATTACAGCCATATCGGGAATGCCGAAGTCATCATCGTTTCGATACCAATACCGCTTTTTTGTGTCGACAAGATAACGGGAGGAAATCCCTGCTCCGAACAGCTTACGCTTATCCCTTGATGGAATCCTTGCCTTGAGAAACTGTGTGAAACGACTGTTATATGAATTAATATTGATACGATACTTGCTGTATATGTTCTGATATGCCTTACGAAGATTCAGGTTCGGCTTTGGCTTTGTTTCAATTATCTCAATACCTTTATGAATTGTGTGACAATCAAACTGACTACCTTTCCATGTCGTTACTACAGGCTGAAAAAGCGCGATGCTGAGTGCCGTTTTCTTTTCATCCTTATAATCGTCAACCAGTACAGATACTTGTTCGTTGAAATCTTGATCGGGTAGTGGATTTCCGTGTAAATCTGTGAATAGACGGCGTGTCACTTTAATCGTCCGTCCTTTGCTTTCAATGTTCGTTATCGCTGTCGACTCGCCGCTATGGGTTCTTGTCCCGTAGAGCATTTTCTGCAAGCGGGTATCATCAATGTCCGCTTCCGATTCGGGAATGAGCGGCTCGATTATGTCAAATGCTCGTTGAGAAAATGTGAAACGTTCATTTGCATTGCCGCAAGCACTACCATCCAAAAACAATTGTTTTGTTTGTTCTACATATTTGGAAATGGATTCTGTCGGGTCATTTTGTTTTATCATAGGGTATAATAAAAATATACCCATATAATTCAGATATTCGGTTAGCGGTAACGGCTCTGGTTTATCAACGAGTTCTTCTTCAAAAGCACGGTTGACCGTCCCCTCGATAGGTGTATTGGAAAACAATGTAGTCAACCGCTCGAAAAGTAGATACAACTCCAGATTATCAAAAACGCTGCAGCCGGCAGCTTCGATAAAAGCATCTTCAATGATGTTGGAAATCAACGCAAGTGTCTTGCGACGGGCTTTGGTCGTAGAGCGACTATCGCTCATCACTTCCGTAGGGAAATTTGTGTAGAGGATATGCAAGCACTCGTGAATATTCTGCCCGCGTGTTATCATCCTCAAAGCATACCATGGGTCGCAGGATATAAGATGTTCCAAACGCATAAATTCCTCTGCACGGTACAGAGCCTTAATGTCTGCGAACACACCGCCTACTGCTGGGTCAACGACGATATTTTGCCCGTCAGTGAATGCTTGATTTTCATTAATGAAAAATAGGCGTACCTTTTCATTTTCTGTGAGAACCTGTGCAAAATTTTCTTCAATACTACGGTTGAAATCGCATTGAAAAAGTTTAAGAGTCTTTTTCATTTCCTTTTTCACAGATTGCCCACCCCACTTTCCCTAATCTCCGTCCTCTATACTTCAACCTATTCTTCTCTCCCGTGATCACCGTAAAGAACCTGGTCGCTAACATCCTGCCATCCATTTATTGCTCCACCAACAAAACCTTGCACGGCGTTGGCGGTATTTTTCCGCACAACCGCGTCGTCGTTCTTGCAAAGCGCCAGCTCGGCTGCGTCCTCATCCTCATAATAATCATCATTTGCATCCAAAATCGCAAAATGATAAAGAACAGGAATCAAGTCGTCGATGGATTGCTCGATAAGTTCAGGAGAAGGATTCAAGTATTCTCTTTGTTTAATGTCCCCGCCATTTACTTTAACGAATACCCCCTATCCTGTTACATCAACTCCATTTATACAAATCTAAAATCCCACGTATTGTTTCTTCCATAGCCCGATCGCATTTTGCGATGGGTATTATCGTTTTCTCGGCAGCGGCAAGGTAGCCTTCGTACTTTGCCAGCCGCGCCCAGTTTTCAAGATTGCGTGGTGAAATAACGATATCCAATTCCTCGCTGTCAATCTTCTTTTTCAACTTGTGGTACACACTGAGCAGTTTATCTACTTTGTCAGTGCATTCAGGTACACGTGCGGTCAGCATCTTTGCGATAGCTTCGTCTGAAAGAGCGGATAGTTCCAGAATGACATTAAAACGGTTGTAAAGAGCCTGATTCAATTCCTTTGTACCGAAATAGCCAAGGTTCATCGTGGCAAAGAAGCGGAAGTTCGGATGCCGCTTGACCACTTCACCGTTATCAAGCCGTACGAATCCGTTGTCATCAAGGAGAGAATTTAAGAACGCAAGATACTGCGGTTTGGCAAAGTTAATTTCCTCAAAGACGACCGCTCCGCCGGAACGGATAGCTTTCGTGACATAGCTTTCCATGAAGATAATTTTGTCCTGTTCAGGAATAAATTTGCCGAGAACAAACTCGTCAAGATTCTCTGTGCAGTTAATCACATCCATGATTGGCATAGCAATTTCCTGACAGACCAATTTGCAGGATATTGTCTTGCCTGTGCCTGCGGGACCATGGAAAAGGACGGCCCGTATGTCGCCCGCCGTTATCGCGCTGCATATCCTGCTCACGGCTTTCGGGATGACCAGTTCTGGCGGTAAGTTCGGAATAAGCGAATGATATTCTGGCAGGAAAACATCGTCCTCAAATGCTATAATCGGGACTTCCCGTTCCAGTTCCTTTTTTGCCTCTGCTTTGTTTTCAGCAATGACTTTAAAACGCTCCCTGAACGAGAGCATACCGTCACGGTCAAAACCATTCAGGTTTGCATAGTTAACAACACACTCATCAAACTTGTGTGCCTGGTAAAAATCCTCATGCAGATTCACGAATGAATCGGCTGCAGGACTTTCCGCAAAGTTCATGAGCATCGCATGGTAATCGCTGTCCTGACGACACTCATGGGCAAGCAAAACGCAGAAACAGGGAAGCAACTTATACAGCAGGTGCATATGCTCCATATTGCCATCAATCCACCGTCCCATTACGTCATAGGCTGCGATGGTTATTTCGTCATCCTCCAGAAGCGCCTCATAACGATGGATGTTTAACTCGACGACGCCGTTCTGCCGCCAGTCATCCGGAATCTCAATCTGAAAGAAAACCTGACTGCCGTCATCGCTGACGAAGTAATCACCAACTACTGCCCCATCTCCTTTTGCGATGGACGAACAAAGCAGAGAAAACAGCACAAGAGACTCTCCGATCGGTTGACAAAGCGTGGTAGTCCCTTTGAAAGATTGGTTGTTCGGATGCAAATAATACTGTGTAACATCAGAGTGGTGCTTAAATCCGAACCCCTTATAAATCTCGTCGTTGTTCTCCCGAACAACTTTATAGGATATTTTAAATATATTCATATGTATTTTCCTCCCCGAACAAATCTCTACAGCTGATTCTTTGTTTTTAGTCAAATTAAAGACCAAGTAACTGTCTTTTATTTGCATCAAATTCTTCTTGCGTTATAGCTCCACACCTTGATTTTCGCTATCTCGTCAGCGATAAAAACGGTACCCCCTTCCGCGGCAGAGGCAGCACCTTTTTTTAGCTTCAACGCTGTTGCAGATAATTTGTAGTAGGGATTGTATGTGTACAATACATATTGGACAAAAGCATAAAACATTGCGGAGGAAGTTCAAATCGGTTAAAATGTAGTTACCGCACCAACACAAGCCGAAAGGAAGAACAACCTCCACATGAATAGTATAACACAAGACATGAGATTTAAGCGATCCCTAATTTGCTACGCAGAAAAATTTGGTGTAAGCAGAGCGATCCGAAAATATAACAAAGGACAGTTATACATCTATTTTTGG
The DNA here is from genome assembly GCA_047602575.1 of Oscillospiraceae bacterium. Taxonomy (GTDB): domain Bacteria; phylum Bacillota; class Clostridia; order Oscillospirales; family Ruminococcaceae; genus UBA1366. The sequence goes on along the minus strand of JASGGY010000002.1, from coordinate 174,458 downwards.
ATAAAAAAGTATGGCAGAGCGCTGGAATCCCTTGCGTGTCAGTCCAGACGACCGCATTCGCACCCCAACCAGCAAAGCGGCGCGGAAATAAAGCTGATAACGGATATGCAAAAGCGTAACCCGAAGCTTGGCATGGTCGAGCTGTGGCACAGGCTGAAAAAACGCGGCTATACACGATGCCCGGAGCGCTTGTTCAGAACAATGAGAAAGCTCGGTATGCTCCAGAAACAAAAGCCGAAAAAGAAGTACATACCGAAGCCCTACGAGCAGATGACCCGCCCGGGAGAGCGCGTCCAGGTCGATGTGAAAGTCGCTCCGAAATACTGTATTGCAGACCCGGAGCTGAAGCTCTATCAATACACGGCAATAGACGAGTTCAGCCGGATGCGCCTTCTGGGGGCATATGAAGAACAAAGCACCTACTCGTCGGCGGATTTTCCGACAAAATGACAGCGTGGTTTAAGAAACGCGCAATTAAGATGGAATGCGCAGCCGCAGTCGTGAATACCGACGGGATTTTCTGCTATACTGAACCGATGAAAACGTAGCCTGTTCCACAACATTTACCATGCCTTAAGTCGTGCAGTTTTGTTGACAAGTTCATTTCGAAGTAACTGCTCAGTTTCAATTGTAACGCCTACTTCTTCGCGGCATTCGCGCATGTGGCATTCTTCTGGCGTTTCTCAGGCTTCCATCTTTCCCTCAGAAAATTTCCACAGCATTTCACAACATTTCTTGGGGCATCCGACAAATAAGCAATTTACCGTCATGATGTATAATTGTAGCGGTAACATCAATCAAAATACTCGCACCTCAATTTGCTTTTCTGAATCTAAACTTATACTCTTTTTTTGTAGTTCCGTTCTCATCTAGATCATCTTCATAAATATATCCAACAAACTCAAACACGCCTTGATAGTAACACTCTTGCGGTGAGAACTTAACAAACAGGTGAATATCTTTTCCTTCATCTAAAGCATTTACAATGGCTGTTTTGCCGGATGACATTGTTTGGTCACCAATTTCTCCTTCGCCGGAATCAATATACTCACCAGTTGTGGTCCAGTGGTCGTGATACACAAAGCCTGTCTTTTTTATCAACAGAAGATATAAGAACTACTGTTGACGGAGTTTTGTTAATGCCTCTACCAAATCCCGAAATCCTAATGCCAAACTGTTCTTCAACCTGCTGATAAGTTAAAATGGGCTGTCTTGCTAAATGCTCAACATTATAATCAGCACCAAAACCCTCCTCGATATTTTTCACTTTTTTCGTCGAAGAAGAAGTCTGCCTTTCAGTGGCTCGTCTTTTTTCTTCTTCTGTTGCTGCTATACGTTCAGCAAGCTCTGCTAGACGTCTTTCTTCCTCTGCACGTCTTGCAACAACCATGTCATTTAGTACCGTTTCCTGTATGGCTGAATTCTCAGCTTTAATAAACTTTTCAAAAGCATCTGGATATGCAAATTTGCTACTCTTTGCAGCAAACTGAACAGTGATATATTTGTCGTCTACCTCAGTGACAGTGCCTACTCCGAACACAGTATGTTTCACTTTTATATTCAATAAGTCCATGTTTTCTCAACTCCTTGCTTATCACAATCAATTCGTAATTATAATAATCTTTTTATTAGCTTAAATACGTTTTATCGATCAAACCGCAAAAGCATCGCATTTTTGGCTGAAAAACCTCCGCGTAAAAAAATTCATAGTCCACATTTTCGCCCTGTTCTCACGCATACGCCAAAACTCAAAAAACATCTATCCTGTTCACTCGCGAATCGCCGACATCAAGATCGTTCACTCGCGCCTGAAATCCGCACTCTGGACTTGTTCCCGCGAAGCGATTTAATAATTATAAGGTAATTATGTTTCTCCAAACAGTTTTTTCTTCGAGTAATCAATATGGTGAATAATATGCCCAATATTTCCTTCTCCAGCGTATTGAGTCATATCAAAAAAATCACAATCTACCTCTGACCAATACAATTCATTTTCGTCCCCCTTGACAGCGATTGGCTTATTTAACTTGCCAACATAAACCTCAACGTAACAATTATCAATATAATATGTAAAATCCATTAAATGAATTAATGTTATATCTTCTTTTGTGATTGAGGTTTCTTCCTCTAATTCACGATATGCGGCGTCAATACCCTCTTCAGCTATTTCTATTTTTCCACCAACAAGATTTGACAATCCGATATATGGATTCTTTCTTCGCTTGCACATCAACCATTTATCCGCCGTGTAATTAAAGACAGCTATTACATTATAACCTTGCATAATTCACCTCATAATTAATAACTTTTATAAAACATCCCTAAACCCTTGCCATCAATACAACCGTCTCAACGTGGAACGAGGTCATCAGATTGATGTCTTACGTGTATTTTTGCATTTTTACGTCAAAGGAAATAAGTCTACGCCGTTTTACACCTTTTACTCGTTCTCGGGAATAAGTCAACGCTGATAGGTTGAGTGGACAGGATTAATGTTTTTTCGTTAGTCCATCAATTTCTTGATATCTAATCTATCGCTTCTCTTAAGTATGCTATTCATATATTCATACAATTTTGTATTTCTCCCAGCATATATTTTGCATATTCAGCAGCCAGTTCCATATTGTAACGAAATGGGTTTACGCTTGCGTACTCCTCAAGTGCTGAGATGATGAGAGGGTGATACTTCTCTGGTAAATTGGAAAGTCCCCACTCACCACCTTCTTTTTTAGATAGAATGAAATTATTTTTCTGGTACGCAAGTACTCTCGCAAGGTTTAATGTAATGTACATTGTATTATCCAGAATATCTTCCTGCGCGCCCTCTATATCAAACCAGATACTATCAAAATAGTCCTGTTTGCTTACCTCACCAAATACCTCTTTTATTTCCTGACCATATAACACCTTGCCTCTATGGTTGATAATTGTGAAATGAGCGGCCAGATCCTTGTCTGTTCCCTTCATTTTTTCAACATAGTCCTCAGGACTGTTTTTAAACCAATCAAGATGAGTGATTGAAAAATGAAGATCAAAGGGCGTCGGATAAACAAACGGATTGCAAACGCTTTTTCCTACAATACTAAGCTCAATTCCCTTTGCCGGTGCTTCTTCGTTCAGGAGCACTACCATATCCATATACTTCTTCTTTACATTATCCGGAATTACATCATTCACAACGATCAACAGATCCAAATCGCTCTCCTTAGGATTAAAACAATCCATCACAGAAGAGCCATGCAGGTAAACTCCCACAAGATTCTCACCTAAAATTTTTCTATTCACGTCTACAAATCTAACCAATAAATTCTTGTATTCTTGCATTATGTGTCCCTCTACAACTTAAGATTTGTTACTTCTTCTTCGAGCTATATTTTTTGCTACTGCTCTCTTATTCCATGCTGCTGAATATTACTATATATTGCGCGACATCAATACGCAAGTCTCAACATGCCCCGTCCGCGGAAACAAATCCACTGCCCTTGCCCTCACCGCCCTATACCCATTCGCGCACAGATACGCGCAGTCGCGCGCTGCGGTGGCGTGGTTGCAGGAAATCATCACGATCCGCTCCGGTGCGAGAGCAAGCATCGCGTCAAGCGCCGTTTGGTCGCAGCCCTTGCGGGCGGGGTCGGCGATGATCACGTTCGGACGCTCGCCGCGCGCAAGCAGCAGCTCTGCCGTTTTTCCTGCGTCGCCGCACAGGAATTCTGCGTTTGTGATGCCGTTCGCGGCGGCGTTGGCGCGGGCGTTCGCGATCGCAGGGGCAACCTCCTCCACGCCGATCACTTTTTTCGCCTTGCCCGCCATCGACAACCCGATTGTTCCCGCACCGCAGTATAAATCGAGCAGCGTTTCCGCGCCCGTCAGCTCCGCGTATTCCGCGGCAATCCGGTACAAGCCCTCCGCCGCGGGGGTGTTGACCTGATAAAACGCGTGCGGCGACAGCGTGATTTCATTCCCGCACATCCGGTCGGTGATCGTTTCACGCCCCGCCAGCACCAGCGTCTTGTTCCCGAGAATCACATTTGTGTCGCACCTGTTCACATTTAGCACCACGCTCACGATTTCGGGGAACTCCGCCGTCAGCGCCTGCGCAAGCGGGCGAAATTCGTCCGCCGCATTGTCCGCCGTCACCAGACACACCATCGTTTCGCCGGTGTGCGCGCCGCGCCGCAGGTAAATGTGCCGCAGCAGCCCCTTCCCCGTCCGCTCGTCATAGGGCGCGATGTGCTGCCTGTTTACATATTCCAGAACCCGCGCGGTGAGCCGCAAGAACACCTCCGGCTCAAGCGCGCAGTCGGCCACAGGGATCACCCTGTGCGAGTTTTTCGCGTAAAAGCCGCACACCGCTTTCCCGTCCTTTTCCGCAACCGGAAACTGCGCTTTGTTGCGGTAACGCGCGGTTTCCGGCGCTGCCTCCGGCGGCTCAAAGGGAACGTCAAGCTTGCCGATGCGCGCGAAGGAATCCCGCACAAAGCCGTCCTTGATGCGCAGCTCCTCCGCGTAGCTGATGTGGCGGAACACACACCCGCCGCACTGCGGAAACGCCGCGCAGTCCGGTGTAATCCGCGTATTGGCAGCGCTTTTCAGCGCAAGAATCTTCCCGAACGCGTAGCTTTTCAGCACCTTGACCAGCACAACCTCCGCCGTGTCGCCCACCGCCGCCGCGGGAACGAACACCGCCATGCCGTCCGTGGTTCTGCCGACGCCGCTGCCCTCGGCGGTCATGCCGGTGATTTCGATTGTCACAACATCGTTTTTGCGCGGGCTGATTTTATCCAAAGCCGTAAAACTCCTCAATATATTTTTTTCGGGAAAGCACCTCTTCAAAGCGCTTGATATACTCGTGGGCGTGCTTAAAATTAAAGCTGCGCTGTATGCCCTTGTTCGGCAGCCCGCAAAGCTTCGTGGACGCGCCCGCCCCGCAGGCAAGAATCGTCTGGACTTCCTCCATGATCAGCACGTTGTAAGCGCTCTCAGTGCCGGGCTTGCACCAGCCGGTGTTCTCGAGGTTGTCGAGCATATTTTTCTGGCGGTATAAGTAATACGGCTGGTAGCCGGCGGCGGGAAGCTGCTGCGCCGCATCGTCCGTCATCCGGTGCGCCGGGCTGGTCAGAACGTCCGCAAGCGTCGCGCGCAGGTCGGTGTTGAGCGCGGACGAGCGCTTGATCGAAAGCGTGTGGACGGTGATGTTGGCGGGCGAAAGGGCTGTGATCTGATCAAGGGTTTGCGCGAAATTTTCGGGTGTGTCGGTCGGAAGCCCCGCGATGAGGTCGGTGTTGATCAGGCGAAAGCCCGCCTGCACGGCTTGATTGTAAGCGGTATAAAACTGTGCGGCGGTGTGCTTTCTGCCGATGGCGGCAAGTACAGCATCGCTGAGCGTCTGCGGGTTGACGGAAATTCTGTCCGCACCGTTTGCTTTGATCACGTCGAGCTTTTCGGGCGTAACGGTATCCGCGCGACCGGCCTCGACCGTGTATTCGCGGATGTGCGACGAATCAAAGCTGCGCGAAACCGCCTCCATCACCGCCGCGAGGAGGGGTGCGTCCAGCACTGTGGGCGTTCCCCCGCCGATATAAACGGTGTAAAGCCGTAAGCCGAGCCGCTTTGCGATTGCGCCGGTCGCTTCAATTTCGCGGCAAAGGCGGTGGACATATTGCGGAATCAGCTTCGCGCTCTGCGCCGCCGTATGGGAAACAAACGAGCAGTAAGAGCAGCGCGACGGGCAGAACGGAATCGAAACATACAGGCTGAACAAATCCGGTGCGAGTGCCGAAAGAATGCGCGTCTGGTTGGCGGCGGTCTGGGCGGCAAGGCGGATTTTTGCGTCGGCACAAAGATACGTATCGCGCAGAAACGCGGCAGCTTCGTCCTGCGTTTTCCCGCCGTTGAGCAGCGCGGTATACGTCTTGACCGGACGCACGCCCGTGAGAATCCCCCATTCCGGACGCTTCCCCGTGAGGGCGCACAGGCACAGAAACAGCTGCGTACAAAGCGTGCGCTCCGCGGTGTTTTCGTCAGCCGCGCGGATGGTCACGCCGTGCCGCGCGGTTTTCCCGCCCACGGAACAGATCGCATAGAGCAGGATGTTCCCGCCAAAGTTCTTCCGGCGCAGAAAGCAAACATCCCCGTCGGCGTCGCGCGGGGAATGCTCATACAAAAAGTCGAATTTCTCGGCGGGGAAAAACAATTTCACAACGCTTTCGGCTTCGTATTTATAAGTGTTTCCGCTGAAAATCAACGTCATGAACAATCCTCCCCGTTTGGGCTTATTACATGGAAATGCGGCTAAAACCGCAGGTAGAAATTCGTTGCCCGCTCGTAGGAAAGCGTCGTGCTGTCCTCGTGGCCTGGGTATACGTCATAATCGCCCGGCAAGGCGCACAGCGTTTCTAGCGATTTCCGGATGACTGCCATGCTGCCGCCGGGGAAGTCCGTTCTGCCGATTGTGCCGGCAAAGAGCGTGTCGCCCGAAAAAAGCGCATTCTCCGCGATATAACACACACTTCCCACCGTATGCCCGGGCGTGTGGAGGACGCGGAACTCCAGCCCCGCTTCGTCGATGCGATCCCCGTCCGCGATTTCCCTTGCATTGCGCACCGGCGCAAGCGTTTCAAGCCCGAACACCGCGCCCAGATTTGCGACGCTGTCGGCAAGCATTACCGCATCCGCGCTGTGAATCAGCACCGCGCAGCCTGTCTTTTGCGAAAGCTGCGCCGCCGCACCAATGTGGTCATGGTGTCCGTGTGTGAGCAGGATTTTTTTAAGCGTCAAGCCGTAACGCACTAACTCGTCCAAAATAAATTCCGCATTTGCGGGCGCGTCAATCAGCACGGCATTTTTGTCGTCCGCCGTGACAAGATAGCTGTTTGTGCGAAACGCGGACAAAGGCGGGAGGCGGTGGATGGTCATGGTTTCCCCTTCTTTCGATGATAGAAATCGCGTTACTTTCCGCTTCTGTCCACGGAAATGACGCTTTCGATTTTTTTCAGCCGCGCGATGACGGAATTGAGCTGGTCAACGCCCGCGATGCTGATGGTCACCATCACGTTCGCGTTGCCGTTTTTCAACTCCCGCGCGCTTGCTTCGTGCATGGGAATCCGGATGCCGGCAAGGGTGGAGGAAATGTCCGCCAAAAGCCCGATGCGGTCAAATGCCACGATGTCGAGCGTCGCTTTAAAATACGTCGGCTCGCTCTCGTCCGCCCAGTGTACGTCCAGCCACCGCTCGCGCGATCCGTCCTGATCCTTTTGCGCGATGTAGTTCACGCAGTCTTTTTTATGCACAGAAATGCCGTGTCCGCGCGTGATGAAGCCCACGATATCGTCGCCGGGCAAGGGATTGCAGCACTGTGAAAATTTAATCACACAGTCTGCGATGCCGTCCACAATCACGCCGGAGCGGCTTTTCGTCGGACGGTTCTGGAGCGCTCTGAGCCGCTCCTCCTCCTCCTTGCGGACGGAAACATATCTCTTGTTGTATTCATCTTTTAAACGCTGGAGAACCTTTGACAGCACAATGCCGCCGTAGCCCACCGCCGCGTAGAAGTCGTCGAGCGTTTCGCAGTTGTGCCGCTTCATGTCAAGCGACAGGAACTCCTCCAGCTCCTCCTCGGGAATGCGAATCATGTTGCGGCGGAATTCGCGTTCGAGATCCGCTTTACCCTCGGCGATGTTTTCCTCGCGACGTTCTTTTTTAAACCACGAACGGATTTTCGACTTCGCTTCGTTGGTCTTGCAAAGGTTGAGCCATGAACGGCTTGGGCCGTGACCGGGCGCGTTGGTGGTGAGAATTTCGATGATTTCGCCGGTCTTGACCTGATGGTCATAGCTCTCCATTTTCTTGTCAACCTTCGCCCCGCACATCCGGTGTCCGACCTGGGTGTGAATGGCATACGCAAAGTCAATGACGGTCGAACCGATGGGAAGCGAAATCATGTCGCCTTTTGGTGTGAACGCGAACACATCCTCCGGCGCAAGGTCGTTTTTGATGGTGCGGACAATTTCCTCCACATCGTCGGATTCCTGCTGCGCTTCGATGATCTGCCGGATCCACGCAAGGCGGTTGTCGTCCTTGCTCGAACGCGCGCCTTTTAAGCCCTCTTTGTACTTCCAGTGCGCGGCGATACCGAACTCCGCGGTGTGGTGCATTTCCCATGTGCGGATCTGCACCTCAAAGGGCAGTCCGACGCGACTGATGACGGTGGTATGGAGAGATTGGTACATATTGGCTTTTGGGGTGGAAATATAGTCCTTGAAGCGGTTGGGAATGGGCTTGTACATATCGTGGATGATGCCCAGAACATAATAGCATTCCGTCACCGTTTCCACGATAATCCGCACGGCATAGCGGTCGTAAATCTGGTCGATTTCCTTGCCGTCGCGATAAACTTTTTTGTAAATGCCATAATTGCTTTTCACGCGTCCCTCAATGAGCGGCAGGGGGTTGAAATCCTTTGCCAGACGCTCGGCGATGCGTGCTTTGATTTTTTCCACCAAATCCTCACGCGCGTCCTTGCGCAGCGCCATTTGCTTTTCAATCTCCTCATAGGCATACGGGTCAAGGTACTGAAACGCAAGCTCCTCCAGCTCGTCCTTGATGGAACGGATACCGAGCCGGTGGGCGATGGGTGCATAAATGTTCATCGTTTCGTGGGCGGTTGCGCGGCGCTTTTCGTCGTTGCGGTAATGGAGGGTGCGCATATTGTGCAGGCGGTCGGCAAGCTTGATGATGATGACGCGGATGTCCTCGCTCATGGCAAGGAGAATCTTGCGGATGTTCTCGGCTTTTTGTTCCTCTTTGGTGAAAATCGGGATTTTTCCGAGCTTGGTCACGCCGTTGACGAGCATTGCCACGTCCACGCCGAATTTTTTCTGCAATTCCTGCACCGTGCATTCCGTATCCTCCACCACATCATGCAGGAGTGCGGCACAGATGGTGTCGGTGTCCATACCAAGCTCGAGCAGAATATACGCAACCGCCAGCGGGTGAGAAATATACGGCTCGCCCGAGTCGCGCTTCTGGCTGATATGATACTGCGCGGCAAGCTCATATGCCGACACGATTTTCGACAGGTCATACTGCTTGTCGTCGTTTAGTATTTTTTGAATCAGCGTGTCAATTGTGTAGTGAATTTGTTCGCCCATTTTGTTACTCCTTACTCCCCAACGTGAACTGCGCGTTGTGTATGCTGTTATGTAAATCTTATGAACTCAAACCTGTTTCCGCAGCCGTTGTAACAGCACCGTCGCTTCCAGATCGGCTTTTTTTGTCACCGGCAAAACGGTGTAGGTATCGGTGCTTGCCTGATGCGAAACCAGTCCGGCTTCGGCGAAAATATCCGCACAGAGCTTCAGCTTGCAGAAATTCATCCCGCCAAGCGCAGGATGAGCAGCTGCATGCTTTGTGAACAATGCCGCAAACAGCTTTTCTGCGGTCGCGGTTTTTAATTCACCCATCAGCTTATAAACATCCACCAGCTCCGCACGCGACGGCACGATTTTTGCCACGAGCGCCGGCTCGATTTTCTCCCCGCGCAGAAACCGCTCGTAACAATCCTTTGCCGCGAAAAACGGCTCTTGTTTGATGCCCGACGGACGGAAATCCATCAGCTTTGCCGCAACGCTTTTTTGCCCGCCGTATGTGCTGACCTCCAGCGTCATCAACAAATCAATCCGGTCGCCGATTGCAATCCCCAGCGTTTCCGGCGCGCGGGAAAACAGCAACGCGCTCTGTTTGATTCCGTCATAAGAAAATTCGATTTTCGTGTGCTTGCCCTGCGAAAGGGGTATGAGCCGCTCCGCCTTTGCGCCCAGCGCCGCGAACACCGGCTGGGGATTGCCCTCGCCGAACGGTTCTAGAATCGCCAGACTTTCCACCTGCGCCAGGTCAAAATCCGCACCGGTGAGCAGCTTATCCGCCGTAAGTGTCAGCGCCGGCATGGTCGGTGCCTCGCACGCGGCATACTGCGCCACCGCCGCGCGGAGGGCGGGGATGTTGTCGCAGGGAAGCTCCAGCCCGCCCGCGCATTCATGCCCGCCGAAACGCTTGAGCAACGCCGCACACGCGGCAAGGCAGTGATAGATATGAAAGCCCTTAAAGCTGCGCGCGGAGCCTTTTGCGGTCACGCCGTCGTCGGTGGAAAGAATGATGCAGGGCTTGCCGAACCGCTCCAGCACCTTTGCGGCAATGATGCCGATCACGCCGTGGTGCCAGCCCGTTCCGTCAAGCACCAGCACACGCTCGTATGCAAGCTGCGGGTGCGCGTCAATGTGCGCGTAAATCTGCGCGAGGATTTCCGCTTCCGCGGCGCGGCGGCGGGTGTTCAGCCCGCTGAGCTGATCGACGAGCGCAGAGATTTCCTCCGGATCTTCGCCGACAAACGCTTCCAGCGCAGTTTTCGGCGAGCCGAAGCGTCCGGCGGCATTGATGCGCGGCGCGATGCCGAACGCAACCGCCTGTGCGGTGATGGCTTCCCGTTTGACGGCGGCTTGGTCAAGCAGCAAATCAAGCGCATGGTTTTCCGTGTTCTTTAAAAGCCGCAAGCCCGTGCGCACCAGCGTGCGGTTCTCCCCCGTCAGCGAAACGACATCAGCGATTGTACCGATGGCGGCAAGGTCGCCGTATTGCTCAGCACAGCGCCGTAATCGCCCCCGTCAAGCGCCGCGCAAAGCTTGAGCGCCACGCCCACACCCGCAAGCTCCTTAAACGGGGAGGGACAATCCGCGCGGTGGGGGTTGACAATCGCTTCCGCGTCGGGCAGCGCCGCGGGGGGCTGGTGGTGGTCGGTGATGACAAGGCGCATCCCAAGCTCTCTGATATGTGCGGCTTCCGCTACAGCGGAAATGCCGTTGTCCACCGTCACAATCACCGAAACGCCCATCGCCGCAATTTGATCAACAGCCGCAATGCTCAATCCATAGCCCTCGCTGCGTTCGGGAATATAATACACCGCATCCGCACCCATGCACAGCAGATAGCTATAAAGCACCGCCGTCGCCGTCACCCCGTCGCAGTCATAATCGCCATAAACGCAGATGCGTTCGCCGTCCTCCGCCGCCTCGGTGAGAATGTCCGCGGCGGTTTGCATATCCTTGAGCAGGAATGGGTCGGAAAGCTCCTCCTGAGCAAAAAACGTGGCGGCGTCCTCAACGGAGCTGATCCCACGCGATACCAGTACATCCGCGCAAAGGGGCGTGAGGTCGGTGCGGCTTGTGAGCGCAAGGGTTTTTGCCGGGTCGGGGCGGTTGATTTTCCAGCGTTTCATGGCGTACCAGCTTTCGGAAGCGTTTTTTCTATGATAATAGTATATTATAACACAGTTTCACAGCGAATGCAAGATTTTTACGGCAAAGCTGGGGCGTAGAAAAGCAGTGCTTTTTATAAGAAAACGGGGCTGTGCGGTTTTTACCGGACAGCCCCGACGTGTCAAATTGTGATAAAATGCGGAAGCAGCGAGAGCCTGTTCCGGCAAGTGCGCTTCTTTATCTTTCAGAAAAGATTTATTACGGAAAAATTCAAAATTAATTCGGGAAAACGCTTGCATTTTACGGCGGGATGTGGTAAAATGTTTCTTGATGCTTGTTACGTATGCGCAAATTGCATTTCCTCTCAGTCGTGCAGGGGCACATTCGGATGCGTGCAGATTTTTTGTCAGCAAGGAGGGTAAATATGCCAAAGAAAAGCAAATCGGTGAAAAAGCGCGTTAGGATCATCGCAAAGAAAACACTCGTAAACAAAATTGCGAAGTCCGAACTTAAGACGGTTCTCGAAGAAGGCGGAAGCCGCTGTTGTCAGCAACGACGCAGCCAAAGCGGACGCTGTCAAAGCCGCTATAAAGAAGGTTGACCAGGCTTCTGCAAAGGGTATCGTGCATAAGAACAAGGCCGCCAGAAAAAAATCCCAGCTTGCAAAGAAGCTCAATGCGCAACCCAACGCGTAAGGCTTTTTGCATCATAACAACCATGAGCATCCGTGACCCCGGGTGCTTTTTGTTTTTCAAAAAATCAGGGCTTGTAATCCGTTTGGAAATATTGTATACTGAAAAAAACAACGCGCTTAGCGCGGAAACGGAGCGTTTATCATGACCGATGTTTACAAAGAACAGATTGTTAAAAAAATTCCCAACGAAAGTGACCGAATCAAGAAGCTCTGCATCATTCTCGGCACAATTTCGCTGGCGGGCATCCTCTTTTTCGTGGTTTCCGCCATCCCACAGCTGATTATGATTTATCTGCTTGCCGTGGGCGGCATGATTTACGGCGATATCTACCTCATGGCCGGGATGAGCGTGGAGTATGAATACATTCTCACCAACGGCGAGATCGACATCGACAAAATCATCGGGCAGCGCAAGCGCAAACGTCTTGTGACGTTCCGGCTCGGCGCTGCGCTCAGCTTCGGCAAGCTGGAAAGCGAGCAGAAGCTCGACCCCAGCCATACCGTCATCGACGCTTCCGGCGGAGGCGAGGACGAAACCTATTTCGTGGAAATCAGCGATAAGACTTACGGCGCTGCGTATGTACTCGTTTCGCCGAACGAGGAACTGCTGGAGCTGATGCGTCCGTTCCTGCCGAAAACCGCGCGGTCGGCGTTTTAGCGGGAAATCCGGATGCAGTTGGTCGGGATCGGCATCGACACGGTCGAAATTTCGCGGATTGCGAAAAGTGTCGCGCATAAACGGTTTTTAGAAAGGGTATACTCCGCGGAGGAGCTTGCCCTTTTTTCGTCGAAACGCGCGCCTATACCGTCAATGGCGGGCAACTGGGCGGCGAAGGAGGCGTTTTCAAAGGCACTTGGAACGGGTGTGGACGGGTTTTTGCTCAGCGAAATTTCGGTACTGCGAAACGCGCTGGGTGCGCCGGAGCTTGTCCTCACGGGGGCTGCGAAACGGCTTGCCGCGGGGCTTACCTTTCAAGTCAGCATCACGCACACGCGTTCCTACGCGTCGGCGGTGGTAATTGCCCTGCTGGAGCAGGGCGGTTGTTACAGCTTAAAGTAACCACGCATTCCGATTCGTCAGCGGTGACTGTTGCCCTGCGGGATTGACCCGCTTTTACCGAACAGGAGGTCACGATGGAGGTTTGTCTTTCCCCCGCGCAGATGGCAGCCGCAGAGCAGTTTGCGGTGACACGCGGGATTTCGCTCGAAACGCTCATGGACAACGCCGGTTACGCGCTGGCGGGGTTTGTCAAGAATGTCTGCTACCGCGGAATGCTGCGTGCGGTCGTACTGCTGTGCGGCAAGGGCAACAACGGCGGGGACGGGCTGGTCTGCGCGCAGTATCTGGCGGCGCAGTACGGCATCCGCCCGCGTGTGGTGCTGACACACGGCGCGCCGTCTTCCGCGCCCGCTGCACAGGCGCTGGAGAAATTGCGAAACGCTGCGCCGTACATCGAAATTTTCGATGCGACTGCGGCGGGGTTTTCCTTTGCGCAAGCGCTTCGCGGCGCACAGGTGCTGGTGGATGCGCTATTCGGAACGGGCTTTCACGGAACGCCAGACGCAGTGACACAGGAAGCGCTGGATGCGTTTTCCCGCAGCAACGCCGTTAAAATCGCCTGCGACGCACCTAGCGGGCTGGACTGCCTGACCGGCAAACCTGCGCAGCATACGCCGGTCTGCGAGTACACAGTGACCTTCCATGCGCCGAAAATCGGGATGCTGCTGCCCGCCGGACGCATTGTTTGCGGCAAGATCACAACCGTTGACATCGGCATTCCCGAAATACCGAATCATGCGGCGAAAATTTCGGTGGTTTCGTCTCGGGCTGCTGCGTCGTTTCTGCCGCCGCGTCCGGTTGACGGGCATAAGGGAACGTTCGGCACGGCGGTTTTAATCTGCGGCAGCGCGCGTTATACCGGCGCTGCGGCGATTGCCTGCGAAGCCGCTCTGCGCAGCGGCGCGGGGCTTGTGAAGCTTGTCACGACCACAGAAACGGCGGCGGCGGTGCGGGTGCGCTGTCCGGAAGCAATTGTGACCGCGTTTGAAGCCGACGCGGACGGTTCAATTCCCGCCGCAAAAACGGACGAAATTGTTTCGCTGTGTGAAAACGCCGACGCGGTGCTTGCCGGCTGCGGCATGGGCAACACGGCATCGACCGCCGCGATCTGCGCAGCGCTGCTCAAACGGCTTGCGTGTCCGCTGATTCTTGACGCGGACGGCATAACAAGCCTTGTGCCGCATATATATGTACTGGACAGCACAAAAGCCGCCGTTCTGCTCACACCCCATCCGGGCGAACTGGCGCGGCTGGCGGGGCAAGCGCGTGCGGATGAAGCGGCGCGGCTCGACTGCGCGCGTGAGATTGCGCTTGCGCACCGCTGCACGGTGCTTGCGAAGGGCGCGGGAAGCTTCATCGCCGGACAAGCGCGTACGCTTTTCAGCGCCGCGGGAAACACCGCGCAAAGCAAGGGTGCGAGCGGCGATTTACTGGCGGGACTGCTTTGCGGAATTGCCGCGCAAACGGCGCGGGCGGGCGTTTTTTCACCGGAAGGTGCTTGCGCGCTGGCGGCATTTCTGGTCGGTGACGCGGCGCAGCGACTGACTGAACGGCGTTCACCGCGCGGCGTGACCGCCGGTGATCTGTTGCAGTTGCTTCCCGAAAGTTTCGCGGCGCTCGAAACGCTTTAAGATCGGCTGTCCGGAAGGGCTGATGACTTGAAAAGAGCAATGAAACGGCTGCTTGCCGCCGGCTGTGTGCTGGCAATTGCAGCGGGTTGTTCGGCTTGCGGCGGAGAAGCCGCGCCGGTTGATTTGAATTTTAACTACAGCTTCACCGGTGTTTTAACGCAGAACGGCGCGGAATCACAAGCGACTTTCACGCACGGAGAAACTGGCTGGACGGTGACGTACCTTGCCCCCGAAACGCTGGCGGGACTGACGCTTTCCGCCCAAAATGACGCCTGCACGCTCACCTATCAGGGGCTGCGGTATGAGGGGCTTGCAGCGGAGCTTCCGCAGAGTGCAGCGGCGCGGCTGACGACGCAGGCGCTTGATGATGCGGCACTGTCCGGCGATGCGGATTTCACGAAAAGCGGCGGCTTTACGCAAGCACGCGGCTTGGTGGACGGCGCGGATTACACCCTGAAATTTGACGGCAAAACGCCCGTTGCGCTTTCGGTCGAGGGCGAGGGTTTGACAGTCGAAATTTCGGACTTTCAGAAAACATAGAAAAAACCCTGCTGACTTTCATCGGCAGGGTTAGATTTTGTTGTTTAAGAAAGTGCGGTTGCGATAACTTCTTTGTTCTCATCAAGGAAGGTGATGTCCTTGATATAGAAGCAAGCGTCGTTGGGGATGGACCATCTCATTATGGTCAGGTACTGCGGCTCGGTGGTTTCAACGAAGGGTCCTAAGATGGATTTCGCTTCAATCTGCACATAGCCCCATTCCTTTGTCCACTCGGAGTCTGAGAAGTCGATGAGCTGTTTCCAGTCGGTGGTTTCCTTGGAAGCATTGTAGGGCTGGGTTGCGATCGCACCCATGAAGTTTCCGGGAACCTGTGCTTCTTCGCCGGTGCTCGGGCTAGTAAAAGGACCAACTGCTACATAGAATGCATCAATTTCGATGAACGCAATCTTGGGCAGGTCTGCTTCTTTGCCCTTGAAAATGGTCTGCATATCGAACTGGAGCTTCGGAATCTTATAACCGGTTTTTGCCAGGTTCTGATCGAGTGTCTCCACCTTCAGCATTTTTTCGCCGTTATATTTGGCGATTGAAACTTTTACGTGAGATTCATCCGTGCCCTTATAATCCTTTTCTGCCATCGCGTGGACAAAGGACAAATCCATCTTGGAATCGTCAAACACGAGCGCGCCTGCTGCGGGTGTAATTACCGGCCAAGTTTCTGTGGTGGTTTCTCCAACGGTTGTGGTGGTTGCAGCGGTTGTGGTTGCAGCCGCGGTGGTTGTTACGGCCGCTGTGGTGGTGGCGGCTGTCGTAACGGCAGGAGTCGTTGCTTTGGTGGTAGTTGCAGCCTTTGAATCATCCTTGTCCTTGCCGCAGGCTGAGAGAACGGATGCCGCGGTGATTACGGACAGCACAACGGCGGTGAGCTTCTTCATTTCCATCATAATTCCTCCAGTTAACATTAAGTTAATTTGCAATTCTATTATAACATTCCCCCATTGAACATGCAATACACTCTTTGCACAATTTTTCTGAATCTTTTTGTTAATTTAACACAATTATTTCACCATAATCACGTATTTCTGGCAGCAAACTATCTATAACAAAAAGAAACCTCGCGAAAGCGAGATTTCTTAAAAATAGCTTAATCAGAATGATTTTTTAGGGAAAGTGAATTTACTTTCTCTTTGCTGCTACGACTGCGCAAGCTGCAACTGCCAGACCGAGGAATGCAAGGCCGGTGGTTGCGCCGGTGGTAGCGGTATCGTCTTCAGCGGTTGTGCTGTCAGTGTCAGCGTCGCCGGTTGTTTCCGTGTCAGAAGTCACTTCTGTATCAGAAGTGGTTTCTTCTGTTGCGGGAAGAACGTCAGAAGTCACAACGCCGGTAACCTTTGCGTTTGCAAGGTGACCAATCTGAATGCTGAAGCCCAGTGTATAGGTACCATCTTCATTGGCAGGGCATTTGATCTTGTCATTGCCAAGTGCTTCGGTCAACATGTCAGAGGTCATTGTGTAAGTGTAGGAACCGAGCGTTGTATCCTCGGCAAACAGCTGATAAGCAGAGGTGTCGCTGGTATCGCCGACTCTGAGTACCGTCCACTCGGTCATTGCATCTTCGCCTTCGCCGGCATCCTGCCAAGTTGCATCGCTTGTGTCGATGGTGAACTCAATAGAAGTGTTGGAAAGGTCATCGCTCGTTAGAAGAACCTGAACCCAGTTGCCGTTCCACTGGTTGCCGGAATCCCAAGCGTTCAGATCGCCTGCGCCGCTATCAATGAGGTCATTCGGGGACGAACCAGACCAAGATGCCTGAACGGTCTGCAGATAAGCGGTGGAATCTGCTGATGCGGGGATTGCAACGGTTGCGCCTGCAACGACGGTTGCTGCTGCTACTGCGAGTAAGCTTCTGATTTTCATTTCGTTTTCCTCCAATAAAATAAACTTAAATTTGTAATTTACCGAGCGAATTCGGTAGCTTATGATTTAAGCTCTTAATTACAACTTCATTATACCACTATGAATCAAAAAAATCAACTGTTTTGCCGAACAATTTCTGTGAAACACGCTTAAAAAGTTACCAAATCTTCTCGACAAAACTTGTGCATTTCGTCAGAAAACGTTTTAGATTCCCTCACGCTTCGTACACAAAGAAAGGGAAACCCGCGTTTGCAGGCTTCCCTTTTTACTTTGTTAGAGCAGTCAGTGTTTACTTAAATTTAAGCAAATTACTTGCTGAATTTCTTTGCCGCAACGACTGCCGCTGCTGCCAGCGAGATTCCGAGGAGTGCAAGACCGGTGGTAGCACCTGTCTTTGCAGTGTCGTCTTCGTCCGTGGTAGAGTCGGTGTCGCCGGTCGAATCTGTGTCACCGGTAGAATCTGTATCACCGGTGGAAGTTGTGGTTTCATCGGTCGGCTCAGAAGAATCGGTGGGATCGGTTGTGGACTCGGTCGGTACATAGAACGGATCGTCAATGAGGGAAACTGTAAAGGTTACACTCATGGTCGTCCATTCTGTGCCGGCAGTTGCAAAAGTCGAAAGGGAAGTAGGTGTGATGTCTTCCGCAGCGATATCGCCGTTTGCAAGGAAGCCGTTAACCGTTCTGACAGTCTCGTCATCAGTCGGGATGGAAGATACCCAAGAATTGTACAGATTCGATCTGGTTACGATACCGTCATCAGAAGATGTATAAGGTGAGCCAACCAGAGTCTGTGCTGCATCGTCAACATTTACGCCGTCGATGGTCAGTACAAGCTTCTTGCCTACAGGAACATTGGTTTCACCGTCATTGATGCCGACTGCCGCAAATGCAAGGCCAACAGCATGAGAAGTTGTGACAGTGGTATCATCTGAAGTATCCTCCGTTGTACCGTTGTCATTCACGGTATCGAAAGAATTCATCGAAACGCTTACTGTGTACTGTCCTTCGCCAGTGATATGTGCATTCGTATTTGCTACTCTGTCATATGCATTGCCATCTTGCCAATACTGGTATGTCCAACCTGAATCAGCGAACATCAGGTATGCGCTCAAATCAAGCGTAGTGGGAATCAGGCTGTTGCCGTCTGCATCGAACACGTCGAAATCGTCAACAACGACCGTGCCGCCCCATGTCTGCATCCAGATCTGGCAGAATGTATCGGTGCTTGCGAACAGCGGATTTCCGTCGCTGGGGTAAACCAGAGTCGACGAGGTGCTGGTGGTATCGAGCGTGATGGGCTTTGTTGCGTCGCCGTTTTCGTCAACTCTGCCCCACTCGGTGGATGCCCAGCCAGTGGACTCGGAGTTGGTTCCGATGCCGCCGCCGATCCATGTGGGCTGGTTTGCAGCCTCAGTTGCATCGAGGGTTACATCGAACGAGAACGAGTATACCGACGTTACATCAATACCGAGGTCATAAAGGAATCCGGAATAGGTATCGGTTTCGTCGTCGTAGCTGTACAGGTTTACAGTTCCGGTTGCGTCGATGACTGACGTATCAGAAGTGGTCTGTCCAGCAGATGCTGTGGTTGCTGTCATCACCGTTGCAATGGTCGAGATCGCCAGTGCAGCCGCAGATGTAGCAGCCAGAAGTTTGCTTAACTTCATTTTCATTTCCTCCTAAAAATTTCGGATTTCATCCCATGTTGAGCGATATCTCCTCAACATAGACTGTAAGGCTATTGTAACATGCTTTGTAATCAATATCAATATCCTTTTTGTCCAAATTATTAGAATTAGTCTATACAACCTGCATAAATAAACGTTTTCGAAAGCTTATTTTCCATAATAAAATGGAATTTACCGGATTTTTTATCCGCAATTATGACATTGATAATATATACGTTTTAATAAGCTGTAACGAAATCCGTCACATATTCACGAAATCATAAAACAGCGGAAAATTGCGTGACAAGCACGGGAAATTGTGCTATACTATAATAATGCTAAAGAAAATTCACGGATCAAGGAGTGTGCGCAATGCGAATCGTTCTCCAGCGCGTTTTAAGCGCCGGTGTGACTGTAGACGGCGTTGTCGCCGGCGAAATCGGCAAGGGCTTTCTTGTTCTTCTGGGCGTGGGGGCGGGCGACAGCGAAGCCGACTGCGCGCGGCTGGCGGACAAGCTCGCCGGGCTGCGGATTTTTTCCGACGAAAACGACAAAATCAATCTTTCCCTGCGCGATGTGGGCGGCGAAATCCTCGTTGTGTCGCAGTTCACGCTCTATGCCGACTGCCGCAAAGGCAACCGCCCGAATTTCACTGCCGCCGCCAGCCCCAAGGAAGCCGCGCGGTTATATGAGCATTTCATCGCGCTGCTGCGGCAGAAAATGGGGCTTGCCGTTCCCTGCGGCGTGTTCGGCGCGGATATGCGGGTGCAACTGGTCAACGACGGGCCTTTCACCCTGATTTTAGAATAGCGGAGGGCGAAAATGAACATACAGATTTTCGGAAAAACGAAATGTTTCGATACCAGAAAAGCCGAGCGCTGGTTCATGGAGCGCGGTGTGAAATTCCAGTCCGTTGACATGGCGGCGAAGGGCATGAGCCGCGGCGAGCTGACGAGCGTGCTTTCCACCGTGGGCGGGCTGGACAAGCTCATTGACGCGGACGCGAAAACGCCCGACGCGCTGCTGTTAAAATACCTTGCTTCCGACGAGGCGAAAATAGAAAAACTGCTCGATACCCCGAAGCTGTTCCGCACGCCGATTGTGCGAAATGGCAAGGAGGCGACGGTGGGCTTCTGCCCCGCCATCTGGAAAAACTGGACGTGATTCCGGGCGCAAAAAAGCCGCAGCTTGGAGGCACTGCGGCTTTTTAGAAAAAAACAAATGAAACTGACAGCTTTATCATACCGTTTGCGGAGGAAAATTTCAACAACACACGAATTACAATTTATCACATTGTGATTACAAATCCGCCCGCCGGGTTACAGGTTTTATCCAAAGCTACGAAAATTCGCGCGCCGGTGTGAATTTTTATGCAATCCTCTTGAAAAATTGGCGCAAAAGCGATATACTACTCATATGAGCAAGGCGTTTGCTCTATCAGATGCACACACCGGTATTGGGGGATATGACCATGATTTTCACCGTCGATGTCGGAAACACCAACATCGTTCTGGGCGCTTTCGAAAACGACAAGCTGGTTTTTACCGCGCGCGTGGCAACCGAAGCCTCTAAAATGGAGGATCAGTATGCCATTGAATTCGCGGACATCATCCGGCTTTACGGTTTGCGTCCAGCGCAGTTTGACGGGGCGATCATATCAGCGGTTGTCCCTCCCCTCGTCCCCACGCTGAAGCGCGCGCTGGAAAAGCTTTTATCCTGCCGCGTGTTAATCGTGGGACCCGGCATCAAAACGGGGCTGAACATCCGCATCGACGATCCCGCGATTCTGGGCAGCGACTTGGTTTGCGGGGCGGTGGCGGCGCTGAAAAAATATCCCATGCCCTGCATCATCTTTGATCTGGGCACGGCGACGACCATTTCAGCACTCGACAAGAACGGTGCGTTTCTCGGCGGCGCGATTTTCCCCGGCGTGCGGGTATCGCTCAACGCGCTTTCCGCGGCAACCGCGCAGCTTCCCTACATCAACACGGAGCTGACCAGTAACGCAATCATCGGCGCGAACACGATCGACTCGATGAAAACAGGCATCGTGCTGGGAACGGCTTCGATGATCGACGGAATGATCGACCGTTACCGCGAGGTTCTGGGCGAAAACGCGGCGGTTGTTGTCACCGGCGGCATCGCGGGGGGCATTGCTCCCTACTGCCGGCGCGCGGTTACATACGACCCCGACCTGCTGCTGGACGGACTGTATCTGATTTACAAGAAAAACGCCTGACTCAAATAAACGCGCTGTATCCTGATGAAAAGGAACAGCAGCAAGGAGTTATTGTTATGGCAACCACCAAAATCAGCATCTTGAAACTCACACAGCTCGCGGTTCTCACAGCCGTCATGGTCGTGTTCGCGGTCACACCACTGGGGTATCTCCATGTGGGTGTGATTGAAATCTCGTTCATGATGCTCCCCGTCGTCATCGGAGCAATTCTCGTCGGTCCTGCCGGCGGCGCGCTGCTCGGCGGCGTTTTCGGATTAACGAGCTTCATTCAGTGCTTCGGCGCAAGCACATTCGGCGAATTTCTGCTTGGGCTCAATCCCTTGTTCACACTTCTGCTGTGCTTTATCCCGCGCATTCTGGCGGGTGCGATCGCAGGGCTTGTGTTCAAGGTAATTTCCCGCGCAGACAAGACAAAAACTGTTTCATTCTTTGTCACAACAACCGTGGGCGCGCTGCTCAACACACTGCTGTTCATGCTGTCGCTGTACGTGTTCTTCTGGCATACCACAGCGTTTACGGACGCAATGGGTGCGACGCTGCCGATCGATCATTACGCAAAATTCGCCGTTGCCTTTGTCGGCTTCAACGGCTTGCTGGAAGCGGGTGTCTGCCTTGTGGTGGGCGCGGGAATCGCCAAAGCGATTACGCACCTGCTTCCCGATAAAAAAGCAACGCAAGCTTAAATTGTAAAACAAACAAGAGAATGCGCTGAAACAATCGGCGCATTCTTTCTTTGAAGAAACGCAGAAAGTGAAGTTCTTTCATGGATCTCTCCCTCATCCTCCTCTACCGCGTGGGCATCATGCTGATTTTCATCCTCATCGGCATCGTTTGTTTTAAGGCAAAGCTTGTCACCGACGAGGGCAACAGAAGCCTTTCGAACATCGTGCTCTACATCGTCAACCCCGTGCTGGTTTTCATCTCCTTTCAGCAGAACTACTCCCCCGCACTGCTTACCGGGCTTGGGCAGACGCTCGTCCTCAGCGTGCTGGGCTATGGTGTGACGATGCTCGGCGCGTATGCCCTCATCCGCGGGAAGTCGCCGGACTTGGGTGTTGAGCGCTTCGCAGCGGTGTATTCAAACTGCGGCTTCATGGGCATTCCAATCGCGAACGCGCTGTTCGGCGCGCGCGGCGTGTTTTTCATCACGGCGTTCAACGTGTCATTCAACCTGCTGGTCTGGACGCACGGCATTTTTACCGTCACGGGTGACAAGTCGAATATGTCCTTGCGGAAAGTCGTCACAAACCCCACTGTGCTTGCGACAGCCGCAGGTATCCTTTGCTTTCTGGTGAATGTGAAGCTGCCGCCCCTGCTCACGGACGCTGCAACGGACATCGGCGCCGTGATCGCACCCCTCGCGATGCTGGTTGCGGGCGTGACCATCGCGCAGACGAACCTGCGCCGCGCCTTGAAAAAGCCGCGCGTTTACCTCGTTGTCACACTCAAGCTGCTCGTTCTGCCTCTTGTCTGCGCGGTGATTTTCGCGCTGCTGCCGGTTGCGCTCGATGAAACCGTCATGGTCACGACCGTTCTCGCGTTTGCCTGCCCGAGTGCGACCATCGGTATCATGCTCTGTGTGATTTTCAACAAGGATGCCGATTACGCCGCGGAGCTGTTCGCCTTTTCCACCCTGCTGTCTGTTTTAACTCTGCCGGCTGTGATTTTCATCCAATCCCTGCTGTAGCGACCCCGCTTACACAAAACCTAAAATCAAAGGAGCTTTTCATGTTATTTCAAGAACTGAACATCATTCAACCCATCCGTACCGCGCTTGAAAATCAAGGCTATGCCGAACCCACACCGATTCAAGCGAAAGCGATCCCCTTGCTGCTGGAGGGTGCGGATTTACTCGGCTGCGCCCAGACGGGAACAGGCAAGACCGCGGCATTCGCCATCCCGATCATTCAGCATCTCTCCCAGCGCGTCGCAGCCGCACCGCGCGGCAAGCGGCAGATCCGCGCGCTGATTGTCGCGCCCACGCGCGAGCTTGCCACCCAGATCGGCAACTGCTTTGTCGCCTACAGCGCGCATTTATCGCTGCGTACGCTGGTGATTTTCGGCGGTGTTGGGCAGACCCCGCAGACAAACGTGCTGAGAAACGGTGTTGACATTCTCGTGGCGACGCCGGGACGCTTGCTCGATTTAATCGGGCAGGGCTTTATCAGCCTGCAGAACGTAGATCATTTTGTTCTGGACGAAGCCGATCATATGCTTGACATGGGCATGATTCACGAGGTCAAGCGCATCATCACACATCTTCCGAAGCAGCGCCAGACGATGCTTTTCTCCGCGACCATGCCGATTGAAATCGAGAGCCTTGCGCACGCGATTCTGAACAAGCCGGTGAAAATTGAGATCAAGCCGAAATTCACACCGCTCGACATCATCGAGCAGTCCGTTTATTTTGTTGACAAAGAAAACAAAACCGCTCTGCTCGCGCACCTGCTCGGCAAAACGGACTACGACTCGGTCATTGTATTCACGCGCACCAAGCACGGTGCGGACAAGGTGGTCAAGGAGCTTGCGCGCGGCGGGCTGACCGCGGCGGCGATTCACGGCAACAAGTCCCAGACAAACCGCGAGTGGGCGCTCGATGCGTTCAAGCACCGTAAAATCCGCATCCTCGTGGCGACCGACATCGCCGCGCGCGGTCTGGATATTCAAGAGCTTTCCCACGTCGTGAATTACAACCTCCCCGAAGTCCCCGAAACCTACATCCATCGCGTCGGGCGCACCGGCAGAGCCGGACTGGGCGGTCAGGCAATCGCTTTCTGCGACTATGACGAGCTGCCCCTCCTCAACGCCATCCAGAAACGCATCGGCAAAGTCCTCCCCGAGGTGCGCGAAAACCCCTACCCCCTCCTCAACACCACCCTCACCCCCAAAGCCAAACCCACCCAACGCCCCCGCCGCAATTTCTCCCGCCAGAGGTAGTTTGATCAACGCTTAGCAGGGGCGCCGCCCCTGCACCCCGCCAAAGGGTACAAGTACCCTTTGGAAACCCGTTGTTGTGTGGGGGAGTGAGATGTTCTCAACGGGGATATTTCGCGATAATGGTTTGTGATGCTCAATGGTTTTTGGTTGTGAAAAAAGCACATTTGCGGTAAATTCGCAAATGTGCTTCATTTTTAAGAAAAGTCTATGCTCATTTTCAAGTACCTTAATGGGATCTCAAAGCAGTAGTGAAAGCACAAAGCAGCAAAGTAAAACAAAGTATAATCTCAAAAACAACGGGTTTCCAAAGGGTGCATGCACCCTTTGGTGAGGGAGTCCAGAGGGGGCAACGCCCCCTTTGGAAGGGTTATCTACAGCTTGCGGCGTCAGAACATCCTTGCTTCCACCGCGTTCCAGTTGATCACGTGCATCACGCGTTTGAGATAGTCCTCCCTGTGGGAGGTATAATAGAGGAAGTACGCGTGTTCCCACACATCGACGGAAAGCAGGGGTGTTAAGCCGTATTTCAGCGGGGTGTCCTGATTTGCGGTCTGCATAATCTGGAGCATACCCGACGGATCGGCGGCGAGGTTTGTATAGCCCGAGCCGAACACCGCCATGCCTGTGGCGATGAGTTTTTCCGTAAACGCTTCAAACGAGCCGAACGCTTCGGTCAGCTTAGCTTTGAGCTTCGGCGGCGGCATAAAGTCCGCACGCGGCGCTAAGCTTGTGAAAAACAGCTCGTGGTTATACACGCCCCCCGCAAAACGCTGCACCGGCACGCGCACCGCCGTCGGAATGTCTGTTGTAAGAAGCTCCTCTAAGGTCATCTTTTGCAGTGCGGGCTGGGTTTTCAGCACGGCGTTGAGCTTGTCGATATAGCCGCTGTAAAGCTCGGTGTAATGGATTTTCATGGTGCGCGCGTCGATATACGGCGCGAGCGCGTCAAACGCATACGGCAGCCGGATGCGCACAAAGGGGTAAGTCCGCGGCGCGGGGTTATTTCCGAAGGCAGAATTTGTTCCGTTCATATCTGATCATCTCCTAAATCCTCCGCTGCGGCATTGCGCAGGCGGCGGTAAAAAGTCATCTGCGCGGTCAGGCTCGAAAGTATTTCCTTGACCGCGTCAAAATCCGTAGCGGGGGTATAAAACCTGCGCATCCTGCGGCGGGCGCTTTGCTGGTCTGCGCAAGCGGAAGCCGCTTCTCCCAGCAGATACGCACAGGAGTTCTCATTCAGCCGCAGCCGTCTGCGCCGTGCGGAGAGCGTTTCCTCGTCGTAAAAGCGCAGCATATTGACCGGCTTTGTTTCAACCTGCGGGAGGTGTTCCTCCGTCATCGGATTCGCACTCAGCACCGCCAGCCCCAGTGCCGGGCAAAGCAGATGCTCGCACACAGGGAACGGAAACAGTGCGTTCTGGCTGACAATCACATCCAGACCGCCGCGCGTCAGCTGCTCCGCCAGCGCGCGCAAAAACCGGTCGGAGGCGGCATAATACCGGTCGCTGAGCAGCACCGTCTGGTATCCCTCCGGCGCGAGCGTCAGGTAACCGCTCGGCGTCAGCGCCGACATCCGGCGGAATTCGAGCGTTCCGGCGCGCTCGGCGTGTCTGGGCAGCTTATACTTTTTCAGAAACCGCCCGCCGAATGCGCGCAGCTTTTCCGAAGCCACGCACGCGTCTGCAAGCACATAGGTATCCGCATACAGCGCGGAAACCGCCCGCACATAGCTTTGGCACCGTGAAAACAGCTGCCGGTGCTCCGCGGCGGCGGCGATGATTTTCTCCGCACTTTCCGCTAAGCGGTAATTGTCGAGAAACTGGTCGAAGCTGACCACCTTCTGCCGCACGCTGCGGTAATGCGGCTCTAAAAAATTCGGCTCGCTGCCGTCCGCGACAAACAGGCTCATGTCCGCGAACAGCACCCCGTCCGCGCTCTGCGGCTCTGACGGGGAGCAGAACAGCACCGTACGCTCATCGTCAAATTCTGCGGCAAGGGCTTTGATCAGTGTGGATTTGCCAGTGCCGGGCGCGCCCTTCAGAATATAGGTGAAAATCTCCGCCGACCGCGCAAACGCGCACAATTCGCTTTCGTAGCCCTCCGGCGTAAAGACTCCCGAAAAATATCGTTCCATCATATAAAAAAACACCCGCTTTCTGTGAAGATCTTTCTTCAGTTTATGAAAAAACGGGTTTTTTTGCTACAATTCCATTTGCGGAGATTTTTCAAAAAAATACGCCGGCGTTTCTCCGGCGCAGGTGTATTTAATGAAAAGCAAGTGGCATCCAATCAGATTTCCTCAACGCCCATCGGCGAGAAATAGCAGCATTCGCACATCCCGTCAACGGCGTTTGTGACGGTCGCGCCGTATTCGAGGATACAATAGCCGTCCTTCTGGTGGCGGCAGCGTTCCGTGCAATAGACCATGTTCATGAAAAAACCTCCGCACTCAATTGATAGCTTTAGCGTATGCCGCCAACGCGCGATTATGCGCGGAAATTGCTAAAAAAGATAAAAAACCGGCAGGAGCATTCCCGCCGGTTTTGATTGCTATATGCCGAGGAAACCAAAGTAATCCTTTTCCGGCAGGCGCGGCGTGGTGGTTTTAAAATCCGCCTCGTCGGGCATACGGTACTGGATTTTGTTATCGGCAGTCCACTGAACGATGGGCAGATCCCCGCCGCGGGTGTTGTAGAATTTAATGGTGCTGCGGATGCCCTTTTCTTTTAAGGTGAAAAAGCGGAATTTTTTGTCGCGGTTATACGGCTCGACATAAATTTTAATCTGACCGTTCTCGCTGTTTTTAACGTCAGCAAAATAGAATTTCATCGTGCCGTCCGGCGAAACCGTCACCGCGTCGGTATAATAATTGAGTGCCCAGCTCATGTCGTACATACTGTAAACCGCGCTAGACTGATCCAGCGACGCGTCAAGGCGCGTTTCCACCGACGAGCCGCCCATTAAGTAATTAAGCACCAGCAGTGCCATCAGCCCCAGCACATACACCAGCAGATAAATCGTACCCACGACGACCTTTGCCGTTTCGTGCAGACCGCTGACGAAAAACACCACCACCGCCACAATGAACGGCGGGATAATCAGCGCCCACTGTCCCATGTTCAGGATAATCAGGAAGAACACCAGCGGCAGCAGGATCACCGCGTTGATTTTTGTGAGAACGTTGCGGCGGGTGAGGACGAGCGTGGCGAGGAAGATCACATTTGCCGCGATAAAAACGCCGAGGAACGCATTGGTTTTTCCGTTGTTGATGACAAAGGTATACAGAAAAGTCGCGTAGACCAAAAATGCGATGATGGCGATGTAAATGAGATTAAACACAGCGATTGCGCGCTGTACCCATATGTTCTTTAGAATGGCAATCATGAGAGAAATCCCTTTCTTCCGTTTTGCGTTGGGATGATTGAGGAACCTGTTTTATATTGTATACCAAATCCGCGAAAAAATCAAGGTTTTTTTTCAGCTCACCTGTGCGTGCCGATTTCTCACATCATCCCCGCCGGGAAGGAGGAAGCCGCCGGCGTCTATCAGACACGCGGTCGTATATCATACAGATTTTCTATAACTGTTGATTTTGCTTCATTTTTTACATGAAAATAAGCGAAATCTTTTCGTTCTTGAGAAAAATCACCCCTGGGGTGATTGTTATTCTCAGCGAATATGATATAATTAGGAAATAAAAACCGTTCGACGCCCCCCAAAAACTTCAAAGGAGGAAGATTATGAATTTCAAGAAGCTCATCGCAAGCCTGTCCGCAGCGGCAATCATGCTCACCGCCGGTGCGTCAGCCGCTCCCGCAGGCGCGCTAGACCTAGGCGGCGGTATCATCATTATCCCGATTTCCAACATTTTCAGTTATACCGTTCTTCCGGACGGAACGGCGGAAATCACCGGTGTGACAAACGAAACCGCAACGCTGTCGATTCCGTCAACCTACGCCGGTTATACGGTTTCGAGCATCGGAAGCAGCGCATTTGCTCAGAATTCTGTTATCACAAATCTAACAATCCCCTCAACCGTCAATGTCATCGATAATGAATCTTTTTTGAATGCTTCAAAGCTAACATCTGTGACAATAAATGGATCGTCCGTTATAATCGGCGACCGTGCTTTTATGTCAGCTTCAAGCCTGACCACTGTAACTTTTAACGGAAGCCGTTCATCCATCGGCGAATCGGCGTTTGCAAATTGCACAAGTCTATCTGCAATTTCAATTCCCAGCGGCTGCACATCAATCGGCTCGAAATCATTCTTTAATTGCACAAGCCTTTCTGCGATTTCAATTCCAAACAGTTGCACATCAATCGGCTCGATGGCTTTCTTCAATTGTGTAAACCTTTCATCCGTCGTTTTACCGTCAGGCTTAACCGATATTGCCGACAGTACGTTTAACTCTTGCTCAAGCCTGACAAGTATCACCATTCCGGCGAGTGTCAAGAGTATCGGCGTCAATGCTTTTGAATTTTGCACAGCGCTTGAGTCTGTCAACATGAGCAGCGGACTGACCACCTTAAAAGACAGTGCGTTTTATAGCTGTTCCGCGCTTAAAAACATCACAATTCCGTCAACCGTGACTTCAATTGGTAATTATGCATTTGCGAAATGTGAAGCATTCACCAGCTTCACCATTCCGTCGGGTATAAGCTCCATTCCCGATGGACTGTTTTATGGAAGCACGGGTCTTGCTTCAATCACCATTCCCGAAAACATTACGGCAATTGGCGACTCCGCATTCTATGGCTGCACAAGCCTTTCAACCGTCAGTCTGCCAAACAGTATAAAGAGCATCAAGAACAATGCTTTTTACAACTGTACATCACTCTTAAGCATATCCATACCGCCTAGTTATGCAACGCTTTATGCGTCCTGCTTCGGGTTTTATACCAACTCATCCGGCACGCTTTACACCAAAATACCCGGCTTTATCGTATTCTGCTATGTCGGCGACACCGGCGAATCGTATGCCGAAACCAGCGGGTTGGCTCACATCGCAAATCTATCAAAACTCACTCCCGCATTATCACAGTCAACCTATATTTTCAGCGGTGCCGCGAACAAACCGGATGTCGTTGTAGGCTCCAGTATGTGGAGTACACTCACCGGCGGAACGGATTATACCGTGTCCTATAGCAACAACACAAATGTCGGCACAGCGACCGTCACCGTCACAGGAACAGGCATTTATACCGGAACAGCAACCGCTCATTTTAAAATTACTGCCAAGTCCATCTCGGGCTTCACGGCGACACAGCCCAAAGACGTGACCTACACGGGTGCTGCCATCAAGCCATCCATCACGCTCAAAGACAGCAGCAAAACCCTGAAATCCGACACGGATTATACGGTTACCTATTCCGCAAACAAAGCGGTTGGCAAGGCGACTGTCACCATTAAGGGCAAGGGCAACTATTCCGGTACAATCACCAAAACCTTCAAGATCAACCCTAAGAAACCCACACTTTCCTCCGTCACCGCGGGAGCAAAAAAAGCCACGGTGAAATTCACCAAGGTCACCGGCGTGACCGGCTATGAAATCTACCGCGCAACGTCCAAAACCGGTACATACACGAAGGTGAAAACCACAACTTCCACCAGCTACACCAACACAGGGCTGACCCAGGGCAAAACATACTATTATAAAATACGCGCTTATCAGACTGTCGGCGGCGTGAAATATTACAGCGGATATTCCGCGATCAAATCCGCGAAGGCGAAGTAAATAAACGGAGGGAACCTTACATGAAGAAGCTTCTTTCCGCGGCAAGCGCCGCAGCGGTGATGCCCATGCCTCTCCTGTGCTGATTTATTTGTTCTTTCACACTATCTGCTTCTGTGGAGTTGTAAAACCTTCACAGAAGCTATTTTTTTTGTGTAACAACAAGAATGCCACACAGGATTAATGCAATGACTGCATTGAGAATATTCATATATAAAGAATTTACTGCAGATAAAATGCAGATACCGGTCAGAATGAATGATACCGATATATTCTTGACATACTGATATTCGACATGAATGATTTTTTGCAAATCATGCATTCTGAAAGCGGTTAATGCAAAATAGCTGATAAGGGTTGCGACTGATGCTGCGGTTATACCGATTTCTTTAACTAATAATAAATTTATCAACAGATTAATCACTGCGGCGGCTGCAGTCGTTAAACCAACATCCTTTGTTTTGGAATAGGCGACATAAATGCCTCCTTGAAATGCCGACAGGCAGCAGAACATTGTTCCGATAAAAAGAAGCGGCATTTGTTTATAAGCCTCATCATAGCTGCCCCTTACAAGAAAATGAAATAAAACAGGCGTTGCAGCGATCAGCAAAGCTGTAATTCCTGCGATTATACTGAATATATAATCATACATTTTTGAGTAATAGTTTGCTGCGTCCTCATCCTTTGATGCAATGACCGCATTTTCATGCCATGCCATTGTAAATGTACTCTGTGCAATTAAAAGCAGATTCGGAATTTTACATGCAACCGCATAAATTGCATTTGCACGCACGCCTAAAAATAATGTAATAATCAATCTGTCCGATAACCTTAAAATCCATGATGAAAGATTATTAAACACCATGGGCCATGAGTAAGAAAGCATATGTTTCAGCTCCGTCAATGAAACAAGCGAAAAAGTAAACGTCCATTTATTCCTGATTTTGAAAGAAAGAAACAGCGTTGCCGCTGCATATGAAACGATAAGCGAGATTAGGATTCCGTTTAATCCCATAAGAAATTTCGATACAAACAATAGGATGGACAATAGATTCAGCAAAGATAAAACAATGGCACTGATCGAATAATAAATATGATACGACAGCCCTCTTGTGACTTGCTGTAATGATACATACAGTATGTCAAAAAAATAATAAGCACATACAAGCAGCTTCGTGAAAGCGGGTATTCCGGGAATAAATAAGTAAAGAACGATTAATCCTGCCACAGAAACCGGAATCGTAAATGCCATTATATTTGAAATAATGGCATTTACCGTTTTTTGATCTTTGCGGGCATCAATTAAAAAACGAAATGCGGCGGATTGAATCTGCAAGGTGATAATTGGTAAAAATAATGATGCGAGTGTGACAATCAGGTCATATGATCCATATTCGTTTTTTGTCAGAACTCCTGTCAATATTGGCAGCGTGATGATACTCACAAGTTTCGGAAAAAAAGCACCAATTGAAAGAATCAGCGTGTTTTTGGCAAGACTTCTCTCCCTGCTCACTTTTTATCCTCCTCTTTTGCAAATTGCTCATTAAGAAACAGAAAAGATCTTTCTACAATGTCCTTGAGATACTTGCCGCACTGCACATAATCAATTTGCTGATCCATGACCTCTTCAAGTTGTGTGACAGCTGTTATGTTGTTACTTTCGAGCCTGCAGCTGTGAAGCAAATCAGATGTTTTATTTGTTCCGTTTACAACAACAAATTTTTTCTGATATAAAAGAGAAAAAACTGTTCCGTGAAATGTGTCAGTAATGATATAATCAGCTTGATCAACATACGACAAAAACGCTCCCGGCATAACAGCAACATTTTCGTCGCACCAATCTAAATATTTATTTCCGACTGAAATAAGGTGTAATCTTTTTTTTGCGGCAATGCGCTTCATTCTGTCAATCATATCTGGTATTTTAAACATTTTCCCGTATGTATAAATCATAATATAGCCTGCTTTTCGGTTGATCGGCTGTTGCAGCTTTCTGAACCCCTCAATCATGAACAAGAACGTCGGGTCAGCGACAACCATCGCTTCTCTACCGGTCAACGCCGCTATCAGTGTTTGAGAATGTCTGTCGCGGACTGTGATCGCGTCTAATTCTTTGATTGCAGCGATCAGTTCTGTATGGTGAATAAAATCATTCTCAGATGAATTGTTTACAGACGGCGCATAAGAAATCTTTTTGGAACCTTTTAAGCCTATTCCAAAAAAGGCAGGCGTTTTCTGAAATTTCTTTCTTCTTATATTCCAGATTTCGTCACTCCCTAAAACATAAGTCGCATTCTCCTCAGCAGATTTCTGCGGCACGATACATAATTTTTTTCTCTCATCTGAAAACAGCTTGAATTTTTTTAGTTCAAATCCAATTCCGCTTACGCGTCGGTGATAGATATGTCCACAGACGCTTTTGATTGCCTGTTTCAAAACGCATTGATGATGAACGTCTAAAAAAGCCGTTTTATCGTATTTTTTTAATATATGAAACAGCGAATAAGCCTGAAAATAACTGCCATAATTCATGCTGTCGTAAACGCTCAGTATATAAATCATTTGATACACCTCATTGTTTTGATATGTATGATTTCCGCTGGCTTTGAAAAAGGAATCATACATAAACTTGTCCATCGATTGTATCGTGCCGGGTCCAGCTGCTCTTACACATCGGATTCTCTCCGCAGTCTGGGATCCGGCATTCGCTCTTGCGTAATTGTGTTTACTTGCTGTAATTTTGCTTGACTTACAGATACACATACCGACGCAGCAGCAACAATCAGGATATAATGCAGCCTATAATATGAAACCTGTCCATAATCAATGATAAGAAGCACTACCATGAATATTGTGAAAAACATACATGATTCGCATTTCGTTTTTTTATAGAGAATATAAAGCTTATTTGTGAGATACAGCATATACCCGTAATAAAGTGTAAATCCGATTAATCCGTTATTGCATAACAGTTCCGTGTAATTGCAGTGCGAATACAGAAACCGCCCCGAAACCAGAACATACTTCGCGCGAAATGCTGATACGCCGTTCCCGAAGATTGGATTGTCTTTAAACCATTCCATCGCATAGTCTTGCATCACTGCCCTTTCCAAAGAAGATGCGGACAGAGAGCTGGAGGAATCTGCAAGAGAATGGAGATAGCTTTCTATACGGAATCCCAGCGATTGATACAAAAATGTTATATTTAACAAGCAATCATAAACAGCGATTAAAATAGCAATCACACAAAGCATCAGCATTGTAAGCTTCACTGTATGCTTTCTGTATCGCAGTAAAATAAATAAAAGCATCGTCATGAAAAACACAATGAAGGTTTTTTTTGTTCCGGAGAGAATCGAAGCAAATGTAAGAAAAAGAATCAGAAAAAAATATATTTTTCTTTTTTTAGCCATTGCGCAAAAGATTGCCCATATGAAAGATACAATGATACAATACGAAAGCATCATAAATGTGCCGTCATTTTGAAAAACAATTTTGCCCAACCGCCAGTAACCATTGAAAATATGATCTTTCTCAACCAGCATTGTATATACAAGAATCAAAACTGTACCCAGACAAAATGAATTCATTAGAAAAGAGGTTTGCTTTTCAATTTTATCAAATCGTTTATTCAGGTAACTTGTTATCACAACTGCTGCGAAATAAACGTACAACATCACTTTCACAGTATCAAACCCTTGCGCATTTTTAGGGGTATAGGCGAGCGATGCTGCTGTTAAAGTAAAAAATGCAAATGCAAACAGCAGGAAGGCGTTTCTGAAAGTTCGTTTTCTTTTCAGAATGACTTGCATCGATAAGAGTGTTAACGTAAAAAGCCTGAAATGAATTGGAAAAAAAGGCTCTGTCGGAATTGAAAATATCTGAAAAAAAGCCAGGTAGTCGAATATCGTATCAATCGAATGTTTTTTTTGCAGTCTGTACATATATCATGATTCTCCTATAAACACGCCTTCTTTCGCCTCTGTTCACCAATCGATTTTCTTCATCTGTGCGATTGAATAAAAAGAATTGTGGTCTAAAAACGCTTGTGAAACACCTTCATCATAAAATGTAATGGTTCCTTTTTCGATGATTTGAATGTATTGCAGATATTCCTTGCTTTCGGCGGAAAAGTTTTTGTTTTCTGCTCTTTGCTGATACTTGGTCAAGTCAGAAGGCATGAATTTATAATGCCTCAGAACAAGATGATTCTTGCTTTTAAAATTCTTATAAAAAGGATACGACATATGCGATTGAAATTGAATATCCCCTGCTTCCAAATACATCAACGGATATTTTGTAAGCCATGGTTTGTGGGCAGTGTTCTCCGCTGAAAAAATTCTTCCTCTTACACCGCCTTGCATCCCGTCAATAAGCAGTGAATTTCTTGCGCTCAATGAGGTGTACCCCTTGGAATCGAAAAATTTATATTCTTTCAGAAAATCAACATTTGAATCATTGAACTTTATTTCTCTTGGGTACAAATCAAGCATCATTGCTTTTCCTCTCTTAATTCGCCGTGATTCAAAAAAACATACAAGATCCTGCACGGTTTTCGTATCAGCGTTGTTATAATCCAGATACTCATCAGAATCAACCACGAGATACCATCGATCAAAACCATACCTTGCCATAATTCTGTTGATCCATGCCTGACGTCTGATGCTTGAATATAGCTCCTGTGCCTGATAAAGATTCACGTTGCTGCATGCTGAAAAAAAATCCACAAACCCATCCGAGGACAGATTGTCAATAAATGCAAATTGCTTGACTCCCAGCGACTGATAATGTGAATATAGTTTCATCATATTTTCCAACTCATCTTTAACCGCACAGATGAGAATCATTCCCTGATGATTCACCGGATAGTTTTCATGCAGTATTTTAATCGGATTGCTATAAAATTCAGCTGCAAGCATTTTCCCGCGATTGTCTGTTGCTGCACAAAGTTTTATAAATGATTTTTCCCATATACGCACATCACCGGATTTATGATAGAACTCCTTGTCATCACGCTGTGCCATTTCTATGATTTCGCCGATTGATTTCTTATATCCGCGCTTCAGTCGCCCTCTGATCAGCAACAAAAATTCTCTGAAATATGGCGGTATAAAATGGAGAAATTTATACATCGAATGCTCCTTATATGATGAAACTCAAAAAGCCGCAGATATCATTTCACTCTGCGGTAGTAATCCATTGATTCAAGCGTTCCATAACCTTCTGCGGCTGATAATACTTGCTTTTTTCATAACAATTGATCCGCATTCTGTAATTTTCCTCTTTGTTATTGATCGCTTGGAAAAGCCTTTGCGTAAGTGCTGAAAGATCGTGTACTTCAACTAAGTATCCTGTTTTCTCATGACAAATCAGCTCATGATTAAATCTCCAGTTATAAGCAAGGACGGGGAGCCCGGACATAAAGCTCTCACAAATTGTGATCGGAAAGCCTTCCCCGTGATAAAACGTTGGGAAAATCAGCATATAATACTGCGAGAGTGTTTTCAAGCTGTCGCCCTTTAGAATGCCCCTGTAATTCACAAATGCTTTTTTCTGTTCAAAAAGTTCTGCATAATGCGCCGCATAACGCTCATCGAGAGGGCCGTAGACGTCCAATCTGCAAATTTGCTTCCCAGCTAATTGATTTGCCCCTTCAACAGCCTGAACTGCATCGTCGATTCCTTTTTCTTTCGTAACTCTGGAAAACGTACATATTGTAACAGGATTTTCAAAATGATCCGGAATACGCCCTTCGCTGACAGGACTTCTGGAAGAAAATACAGGCATGACTTCAATGGGGCATTGACAAAAGCTTTTTAGCTCGCTCTTGAGTGCTGCGGTTTCAGGGAAAAGAATGTCTACCGCTTTGATAGCCCGTGTCAGATATTTATGAGCGCCGAGCAGCTTTGGCAGCCACCCGCCGACCACCGGATACGCCAGTCTGAATTTGTATATATGCTTAAAAAAGCTGAAAAAAGGCAGAATGAATTTTATGCCGTTTTTATTCGGCATCATGATAATGACATCACAGCTTCGCGCAGCTAGAAAACAACGCAAAATAAGCATAGGAAAGCTTTTTTTCCAATTTGAAGTATCTACAGCATAGACATTCTTGTCTGTAAAATCAATTTCCAGTTGATGATATATCCCAACCGTTTTGCTCATTTGCCCGCCGATGATCGGATTTTTCACCGAATATCCGAGATATCCTATCAATCCTATTTTCATTGCTTCATTTTCTCCAAATCCCGAAAACAGTCTAAAGCCCGCCTGATCACATCATCCATATCGTAATACCTATGTTCTGCGAGTCTTCCCAGAAAAATAACATTCTTTTCCCGCGTGCTGCGTTCTCTATACTTCCCCGCAAGCGTTTTCCACTCGTCCGTTGGATATGGATAATACGGTTCACCGCCAAAGCATGGATATTCTTTAAGAATGGTTGTCTTATCGTGCTTTTGACCTGTCATTTTCTTGAATTCCGTAATTCTTGTATAATCGTAATCCATGGGATACCTTGACGAAGCGGTCGGCTGAAAGGAATCCATTTCATAAGTTTCAAATTTAAAATGAATACTCCTGTAGAGCAGCTTTCCATATTCGAAATCATAGAAATAATCCAACGGACCCGTATATATCATTGTTTCATAGTCAATATCGTCAATCACGTCTTTATAATCCGTATTGAGCAGCAGGCGTATGTTTTTATTTTCACACATTTTTTCGCACATTTTGGTATATCCATACTTTGGATTTCCCTGATAAATATCTGTAAAATATCTTGTATCACGGTTTTTCCGAAACGGTATTCTTGATATTACGGATTTGTCAAGCTCCGCAGGTGACACGCCCCATTGTTTGATTGTAAAATATTTAAAAAACTTTTCGTATATATCTCTTCCGCCCTGACTGAGAACAACGTCCTCGCTGGTTTTAATCTTATCAATTTTCTCTCGTTTGCCGGCTAAAAAAGCATCCATATCATCTTCGGAAAGATTCAGATTATAAAGCTGATTGATTGTTTCCAGTGAAATTGGCATTGGAACAAACCTGCCGTTGACAAACGACATGACCCTGTGCTGATAATCGTGCCATTGCGTAAAATGAAGTAAATAGTCGAAAACCTCTTTATCATCGGTGTGAAAGGTATGCGGGCCGTAATTATGTATCAATATTCCGTCATCATTATAGCTGTCATAAATATTTCCTGCGATATGGCTGCGTTTTTCAATCACCAGAACCTTTTGATTGAGTTTGTTTGCGATTCTCTCCGCCATTGTCAATCCTGAAATTCCTGCTCCGACTATGACATATTTTATCTTCATGATCAACCTCCTCAAGTGTTCTTTATCAAAAACGCAACCATTTCACTATATACCTTTTCGGCGCAGAATTTTTCTTCGTAGAGCTGTCTGGCATTCCTTTTCATAGTATCGGTAAGCCCTCTGTTTTCAGCAAGCTTTAACAAATACTTCGAAAGCTCGTTTTCATCAGCATAATGAATGCCGCAATTTCTTTGCTCTGCAAGCTGTTTCATCATTCCTTCAGGCTGAATCAGACAGACAATCCCCAAAGAAAGATATTCACAGAATTTGTTGGGCATTGAATTTCTATAATTATCTCCTGGTCTGTATGACAACAAACCGACCTGAGCTATTTTCCCTAACGAACAAATCTTCACGCGGTCAACCCAACCCGGAAATATTACGTTGTCGGCATTGCTGATGATTTTTTTGTATTCTGTGATTTTTTCTCCGACCCCACAAATCACGAATTTTATTTTGGGATTTTCTTTTGCAGTAAGCAGTGAAGCCCGCATAACGGTTTCAAGATCTACTGTAAATCCGAATTGACCAAAAAAGCAGCATACGAAATCGTCCTCTTTGACTCCCAGCCCGTACCAATATTCAATATCGCTGTCTGAAAGCTCTACGGCATTGTTGTCCGGATAGGAAACATAAAATGCTCTGTCCATCTCGGTTTTTTCACGCTTTGCATAATGAAGCCCCCATTCCAGGAACTTTTCGCTTGTAGCACAAATTCCCGTACACCTTTTTAGTCCTGCGGAAAGCATATGCTGATACGGAATAATTCCGATTTTCATAAATGGTTTGAGCTTGTCCGCGCAAAAATCAACATACATATCTGGAAATGTATCTCTGATATCTGCATAAACAGGAATATTATGCTTGCGGGCATATTTTGTTACATAGAAAAGTATTTCCGGAGTCGGCATCGAACATAGAATGAAGTCCGGCTTGTCCTCTTTTTCGGCAAGCTTGATAAAACGTCTGCCTTCATGCAACTGATGATAGAGCCTTTTGAAGGACATATTTTTTTTGTAGCCTCCGCTATGTATCAGATAAAGCCGATACTGATCCGACATATCAACTATTTTATCGCTGTTATATCTAAACTCTTTCTTAAAATGATTATATGTCGAGCACCACCATGTAACCTCATTGTCCGGATTAGCAGAGCAAATTTGAGCAATTAATCCCATCCTGAAAAGTCTGGGGAATTGTTCGTCTATTGGGAGGATTTCGCCCGTTCTTACCAACCATATTTTTTTATTACTCATCAAATCAACATCCTTTGGCTTTATAAACGGCATCAGTTAATTGTGCATTCATTGACAGACCATGCTTCAATGTGGTCAAGGTAACAATTTTGCGGCGCTAATTCACCTGTTTTATAACCCACACCCTTAATCCAGGGATCCTGCATTGCTGAGTTTGGTCCGCCTGCAAGCACGCCAGATGGAGCGTATGGGAAATTGCTGTTGATCATCCCCGACCAGTATCTGTGATGAACATACTGCATAGCGTGGTCACCGTAACCGGTTACATAGGAGTATTCTTGCCTTTGCTCCTGACTGTAATTGGGAAATTGATTCATGCGTTTTATCAAGACGACTACTCAACATGGAATCAACCTCTCAAACGTTTAATTAATTTCTCTTAATATTACATTAAATATCATATCTTAAATTCTTTGAATAGTCAAGACTTTGCCCATCGTTTTATTAACCAAATATTCTTCAATGTTTTAGTTTAGATTCACTAATACGCACCAAAATTGAAAACGATATCACAAAAATAGGCGTAAATTGGGCATATTGCATATATAATGACCACATCTATTGTATGTTATATGGATTTTATTGTTTTTACCGTTCTTTTTTAATTTATAGTATTGACTTGTATTCGACAAGATGATAAGCTAATTTCAGCTAATATACGCTTAATATTTAAGCCGATGTTAAAGCTTGAGGAGGTCAATTTTTATGAAGAAGATGAACAAAATCGCAACCAAGTCAATTACTGGTGTAATTGCGGCAGCCATGATGGCTGCGTCAATCCCGTTTATCCCGCAGGATGTTTCGGCTGCGAGCAGCCGAGAAGGTTTCGTTTATACAAGCGGAACACAATTCATGTGCGATGGCAGCCCTTATAACTATGGCGGCACAAACTGTTACTATCTGACATTCAAGTCAAAGCAAGCAGTTGACAATGTCATGGAGAATTGTAACGACATGGGGCTCAACGTGATCCGTGTGTGGGGAAATATTGATGCAGGCACTGACACTGGGACAAAAAATTCAAGCGGATATGAGGTTTTCCAGAACAGTGCAGACGGTTCCGGTGAAAAAGACGGTGTTTATTTTCAGTATTTCGACAAAAGCAAGAACAAACCTGTTGTCAACGAGGGCGAAGATGGGCTCAGACATCTCGATTATGTGATCGAACAAGCCGAGGCACATAACATTAAGCTTATCATCACTTTCACAAACTACTGGCAGGCATTCGGCGGCATGGAACAGTATGTGAAATGGATGAATGAAGCTGGACTTGGCAGCAATTTCAGCAAAGAGGATTTCTATACCAACGCAACCATGAAGGGCTGGTATAAGGATTACGTAAATACTTTACTTAATCACACCAATTATTATACCGGCGAAAAACTAAAGGACTCCGCAGGTGTTTTCGCCTGGGAGCTTTGCAACGAGCCGAGATGTGAAAACACAGACGTTGGCTGCGGAACCAACAAGCTTTACAACTGGGCAAAGGAAATGTCCGAATATGTAAAGAGCGTTGACCCCAATCACATGGTATCAGTTGGTGATGAAGGCTTTTACAATTATGACCGTCAAGGAACGATTAAGCAAACGGTTGTTGATTCTGATTACGCGTTCTGCGGCGGCGCAGGCGTGGATTTCGATAAGCTGATGACAATTGATACCATCGATTTCGGCACGCCTCATTTCTATTGCGATTCCTGGAATCTTAGTATTACAGGTACAGGTGCAAACGGCGGTAACGATGATATTGACTGGCTACAGCTTCACGCAGAATCGGCGCAAGCTGCCAACAAGCCCGTTGTTCTTGAAGAATTCGGGTTAAAAGACAAGACGATCAGAGATGCCAAGTACAAGGCATGGCTTGACCTTATGGATGGCACAACTTACAACGGCGAATATGCGTTTCAAGGATTCAACTATTGGATGATTGCATCTTATATGGGAGACGGCACCTATTATCCTGACTATGATGGGTATACCGTATACGGTCCTGCAGATGTTGAAGCGGCAAAAGGCACTGCGCAGGCAAGAAACTATATCATACAATCTGCCGCTAAAATGAACCAGAAAAATATCTGTAACGTGGTAGCGCCTGAGACGGCTTCCTTTGAAAAAACCAGTGCGGCAGACCTTACATTTACAGCAACCATGAAATACGGAACACCTTCATCCGTTCAGTGTGACGGCGTTGCTCTGACAAGCGGCACAAACTATACAATCAGCGGAACAACGATTACGCTGAAAAAGGCTTACCTCTCGAATTTAAGTCTGGGTACACACACATTCAAGCTTGTTTGTACGCAGGGAAACAATCCCGTATTCAAGGTAAAGGTTACGGATGCAAGAGTCTTGGATGTTGTTCTTAATTCTCAGTCAGCAACGATTGATGTAAGCCCCAGACAGTGCAAGAATGTTACAATCAACATGACGCTCAACAGCAACAATCTTGTCGGCGTGAAGTATAACAACACAGCCCTCACTAACGGCAGTGACTATACTGTTTCGGGAAGTGTGCTTACACTGAACAAGTCCTTCTTAATGACCTTGAAAAAGGGTTCTGCAACGTTGACGCTTGATTTTGACCCCGCATCAGACATTGATTTTCTTCTGACTGTCAATGACACAACCGGTCTTGATGAATTTGATACGTTTGACTCCTATACATCATCTAATGACATTTGGAGTTTATACACCAGAAACACAAGCGGGGATGCTGTTTCATTGAATCTTGCACAGAAGGACAACTCACAAGCGCTTGCGCTGGGGTATACCGTTGGAAGCAACGGCTACTGCGGTATCACAAAAGCACTTGGCCTGGATTGCTCTGCTTTTGAGAATGTATACATGACGGTATACGGTGACGGATCGGGTAATGATTTGACAATCCAGCTTATGGATTCCAGTAAGGTATATAAGGAATACACGCTTTCTCTGAACTTCACAGGCGCTAAAAACCTTATCATTCCGTTCAGCTCATTCACAAATCCCTCATGGGCTACAGGTCAGGGTGCGATTAACAAGGCAAGCATTGCTTCGTATTCACTTTATGTCGGTAAACACGGTTCAACAACTTCCGGCACAATTTATATTGACAACATTACGCTTTATGATTCTACCGCGGAAACCGATACTGCCATTTCAGATTGCAGCATTTCACTTCCTAGTACAACGATATATTTCAACGGAGCAAGACACAAGCCGGCTGTGACGGTCAAGGATGGTGCGACTACTTTAACGCAGGGTACGGATTACACCGCCGTATACACAAACAATCTTTCTGTCGGAACAGCAACGGTGAAGATTACCGGTAAGGGAAACTACACCGGAAGTGTAACCAAAACCTTTGCCATCAAACAGCGTTCCATCGGAAACTGTGATATTACGCTTTCCGCAGACAGCTTTTCATTTACGGGCAGCAGAATAAAGCCTGCGCTTACAGTTTCCTGCGGCGGCAATGCGCTCTACAACGGGAACTACACCGTATCGTATACAAATAACCTTTCCGCCGGTACTGCAACCATCACGCTGACAGGACAAAACAATCTGACCGGAACGGTGAAAAAATCGTTTAAGATCACCCCCGTAAGTCTTTCAACCTGTACCGTGTCACTTGAAAAAACCTCCTACAGCTACACCGGCAGCGCAATCAAGCCTTCTGTCAGCGTAAGCTGCGGCGGACTCGCAATGTATAACGGAAACTATACAGTCACGTATACCAATAACGTAAACAAAG
This sequence comes from Oscillospiraceae bacterium, assembly GCA_047602575.1. Classification (GTDB taxonomy): domain Bacteria; phylum Bacillota; class Clostridia; order Oscillospirales; family Ruminococcaceae; genus UBA1366. The sequence continues at coordinate 132,514 of JASGGY010000002.1, read as the reverse complement.
GAACAGCAACCGTTACGATCAAGGGCGTTAATAATGCCAGCGGTACGGTTACAAAGACATTCACCATTCAGTAATCAATATGAAGAGGATTTTAAATGCCGAATTAAGCAAATTCACCACATTTGGTATGGGGGGAATCTCACGTAATCTTTTTATTCCTGAAACCCGTGACGAGCTTATTAAGCTCGTCACGGATGGTAAGGAGTATAGATTCATCGGCGGAGGTTCTAATTTGCTTATTAACGACAAAAGCGAATTTGATAATGTCATTTGTCTTCGTGCGTTTTCACAGCAGTTATCTGAAAATGAAACGAATGAAATACGATGTTCTTCGGGGGTAAGGCTGCAAAAGCTGATTCGGTTCATTAACGAAAAAGAGTATGGCGGCATTGAGTATCTGTATTCCGTTCCGGGTCTTGTTGGCGGCGCGGTTTATATGAACGCGGGGAGAGGAAAACAATACAACTGCTCCATATCTGATTATATCGTTTCGGTTGAAGTGCTTTGTTTAACTGCAACTTCATTGGGTGATGTAGGCGATATAAAAACGCTGACAAAAGAACAATGCCAGTTTGAATATCGAAAATCCATCTTCCAGAATAATGACTTTTTGATCTTATCCGTCAAATTTAGTTTTCCGAACGTTTCAAAAGAAGAATCGCGTAAAAAAATCGCCGAGCGCCTTGAATTTTGCAAAAAAACACAGGATTATGCAGGCGGGAATTTTGGTTCGGTGTTCAGCACCGCAAGCCCGTTTATTATGAATATCGTCAGGAAGCTTCATATCGGAAAAAAAGACGGCGTTCATTTTTCTGCAAAAGCGTACAACTGGCTGATAAACGAACAAAAAGATGAACCCAAGCAAGGTGGTTTTGACGATACCTTAAAACTGATCAACAAAGTGATGAAGCTTCACAGGCTTTTCCATAAACCGTGCCAATCAGAAGTGGTTATATGGAAATAAGCGCTCTGATATTTATTAAATGTTGGAATCATACAGGCAAGGTGTAACATGAACAAAAAAGCAATCCTAACGCAAAAAACAATTTTTGTAACTGGTGCAGCCGGCTTTATCGGCAGCAATCTGATCATTGAGCTGCTTGGCACAGTGGATGATATCACCATCATCGGTCTTGACAGCATGAATGATTATTATAACGTTTCGCTGAAAGAATATCGTCTTGAACAAATTGCTGTGCTTGCGCAGTCAAATCCGAGCAGCAACTGGAGTTTCATTCAAGGAAATTTAGCGGACAAGCCTTTGCTTGCGCGCATTTTTGAGAGATACAAGCCGCAGATTGTTGTAAATCTTGCTGCTCAAGCGGGCGTTCGTTATTCAATTACGAATCCCGATACATACATCGAGTCAAATATAATCGGCTTTTATAATATACTTGAAGCTTGTCGTCACAACCCTGTTGAACATCTCGTATATGCATCGTCCTCGTCAGTTTACGGTGCTAACGAGAAGATCCCGTACAGTACGGATGATAAAGTGGACAATCCGGTTTCTCTTTACGCGGCAACCAAAAAATCCAACGAGCTGTTTGCTCACACATATTCAAAGCTCTATGATATTCCAACAACGGGCTTGCGGTTTTTTACGGTTTACGGTCCTGCAGGACGTCCGGATATGGCTTATTTCAAATTTACAGATAAGCTGTTAAACGGCGAAACAATTGAGCTTTTTAATTATGGTAACTGCAAACGCGATTTTACGTATATTGATGACATTGTTCAGGGAATCAAGCTGATTATGCAGGCTCCTCCCCAAAAGGAAAATGATGAAACTGGTCTGTCCACACCGCCCTATAAGCTTTATAATATCGGTAATAGCAATCCGGAAAACCTCCTTGATTTTATAACAATTCTTCAGGAAGAGCTTGTAAAAGCAACGATTTTGCCGGATGATTATGATTTTCAATTACATAAAAAGCTTGTTCCGATGCAGCCGGGCGACGTTTACGAAACATATGCCGATACTTCTGCTCTGGAAGCTGATTTCGGATTTAAGCCGCATACCAGCTTGCGTGAGGGTATCAGGCAATTCGCAGAATGGTATAAATCATTCTATTTCAACCCAGTCATTCAATGACAATCTGAAAATTTGTTCTTGGAGAGGAACTTAAAACTACTACTTTATTTTTACGAGGAAAATAAAATGAACATTGCAGTTGCAGGAACAGGATATGTTGGTTTGTCAATTGCCGCACTTTTAGCACAGCACAATTGCGTAACCGCGGTTGATATTATTCCGGAAAAGGTTGCGCTGATTAATCAAAAAAAGTCACCGATACACGATGAATATATTGAAAAATACTTAACAGAGAAAGAACTGAATCTGAAAGCTACACTAGACGCAAAGCAAGCATATGCAAGCGCTGATTTTGTTGTTATCGCTGTGCCGACAAATTATAACAGCGAGAAAAATTTTTTTGATACGTCAGCTGTCGAAGCAGTGATCAAGCGTGTGATGGAATGCAATCGGAATGCAATCATGGTGATAAAATCGACTGTTCCTGTCGGTTACACAAAACACATCCGAAAAAAAACAGGCAGTAAAAATATTATTTTCAGTCCTGAATTCCTACGGGAATCAAAAGCATTGTATGATAATCTTTTTCCGTCTAGAATCATTGTAGGAACGGATTTGTCAGATAAAAAGCTGGTTGATGCTGCACATACTTTTGCGGAGCTTTTACAAAATGGTGCGATCAAACAATTCATAGACACCAAGTTCATGGGATTTACAGAAGCTGAAGCGGTAAAGCTTTTTTCCAATACATATCTGGCGCTTCGTGTCAGTTATTTCAACGAGCTTGACACGTATGCAGAGCTGAAAGGACTTGATACAAATCAGATTATAGACGGCGTTTGTCTTGACCCTCGCATTGGTGAAAGCTACAACAATCCAAGCTTCGGATATGGTGGATATTGTCTGCCGAAGGATACGAAGCAGCTGCTTGCAAATTACACAAATGTTCCTCAAAATCTGATAACAGCCATCGTTGAGTCGAATAAAACGCGGAAAAATTTTATTGCTGACCGTGCGCTGAAAAAGACCGGATATTACTGCTATGACAGCGATACCGAGTATGCACCAGAAAAAGAAAAGGACGTTGTAATCGGCGTTTATAGACTAACCATGAAAAGCAATTCCGATAATTTCAGACATAGTTCCATCCAAGGTGTCATGAAAAGAGTCAAAGCCAAGGGCGCATCCGTTATCATATATGAGCCGTCACTAAAAAACGGCGAAACGTTTTTCGGCAGCCTTTTGGTAAACGACCTGAATGCATTTAAATCGAAGTCGCATGCAATCATTGCAAACAGATACGATTCCTGTCTTGATGATGTGAAGGAAAAGGTGTACACAAGGGATGTTTTCATGAGAGATTAGGGATTATATAGTTATATGTAGAAGCACCATACAATTCGCAGGCGCGATTTGTATGGTGTTTCCATAATACTATTCATGCTTTTTAATGGATTTGTATCAGGCAATTCCGCTCCAGATTCCGTCAGTATCGTTGTCATCATCAAAAATCGTAAAACCATTCGGTACGGACTCCGCGCTATTCATGTCCTCAATCAAAAACTGCTGTTACATTTAAAACAAACGTGAGATAGCGGAATCAAGTATGCTGACAGCAAGCTTGTAAGCAATTATACTATGGTGTGTTTCATGAATGATAACCAGAATAAATTACTATTCATGATGACACCATAAGCAAAAAGCTGTGACCATAAAAAAGGTTACAGCTTTTCGCGCCATCCATATTCCTGTCTGCTACATATCATTCACCGGGGCAACCCATTTCCATGCCAGAATCACAATCAACAAGTTACCAATGATTTCGACACCGCTGAAAAAGATATAATGAAGCGATGGTGCTGTTCCGAAGAAGAACGAACTTGCCTGATAAACCGTCATAAGCAGTCCCGCCGTGATGTTGATAATTTTATTCGCCTTGAATTTCAGAACCTTTGCTATCACAATCATCACAAACGGAATTTCCAGAGAAATCCCTGCCATCAGAAGAAAACCCTGGTTCATTTCAATTCCAGCAGTATTGCCCTCAAGCAGTCCCCTCAGAACAGATGCCTCCATGTTTGACAACACATCGCATAAAATGTAGTTGACAGACAGAAAAATCCAAAGAGCAGAAAGAATATCCCTTTTTCGGTTGAAAGTTACGGTTTGTTCCAAAGTCAGTTTACTCATGGTATACCCTCCTATATATTTTTTACCGTTTCATCTGCCGTATCTGTTATCTCATAAGAAAACACCTCCTCAAGCTTTACACCGAACACATCAGCGATGCGGAACGCCATTTCCAATGACGGTGCATATTTACCTGCTTCAATTGCAATGACTGTTTGGCGTGATGCGCCGATTTTTTCAGCGAGTGCCTGTTGTGTCATTTCATCCGCAAAAAAGCGCAGGGTTCTGATTTTATTTTTAATACTATACTTCTTAGGCATTTGTAACTCCGACCTTATAATAATAGAATACGGCTGCGCCCTCTGCCAAACTTCCAGCACAGACTGAAAAAAACAGGATATTTACCATCACCGATGCCGAGCACCCAGTAAGTACAGTTACCAATCCCGCAATGAAGCCGAATCCAGTAAACGCATAACTAATTTTCGCCGTTTTGAGTGCTATTAGATGATCCATTTCATCCTCCGCGGTCACTTCCTTGATTTTCTGTAAGGCAGAAATGCGGCGTGGGCTCGTTTTATTCTGCTGCGCATATTCGTTCAGGCTCAACAGAATCTGTGTCGCCGCTGTGACAATTGCTCCGGCGGCGATGAAAATAAGCTCAGCCGCAACCCAGAATTTCAGGTCATCACGCCCGACGCTTCCCGATGCATAGGTTCCGAATGTATACAAACAATATCCGGCAGCCATCAGTAAAACTGTGATGATTCCAGATAAGGCTCTTTTTTCATGATAGGACATACAATCATTCCTTTATAATGTTTTAAATGATAAACATATTGTACATCATTTTTTACTCAATGTCAAGTACACTTAACATTAAACATAAATATTTTTATTTCATTGGATTTCGCTTCCAAAAAGCTTGTGCAGCATGAAACAGAAAAAATTTTCTGGACAAATGCCCCGAAATATGCTATACTATTTTCTGTATATAAATTGTAAACTGAAAGGCTTGAACAAATTCAATGGACCAGAATCATATCAGAAACTTTTGCATCATTGCCCATATAGACCACGGAAAGTCCACCCTTGCTGACCGCATCTTAGAACTAACCTCGTCAGTTGAGCTGCGCGACATGGAGGAACAGCTCCTTGACAACATGGACATCGAGCGTGAGCGCGGTATCACCATCAAAGCGCGTGCCGTGCGGCTTAATTATACCGCCGACGACGGAGGAACTTATGTTTTCAACCTCATTGACACCCCCGGTCATGTGGACTTTAACTACGAAGTTTCGCGTTCCCTTGCCGCGTGCGAGGGGGCTGTGCTGGTGGTGGACGCGTCGCAGGGCATTGAGGCGCAGACCCTTGCAAACACCTATCTTGCCATCGAGCATGATCTGGAGGTCCTGCCGGTGGTCAATAAAATCGACCTTCCCAGCGCCGATCCGGACAGCGCCTGCCGCGAAATCGAAAGCGTCATCGGCATTCCCGCCATGGACGCGCCGCGCATCAGCGCAAAAACCGGCGTGAACATCCGCGCTGTTCTGGAGCGCGTGGTGAAAGACGTTCCCCCGCCGCAGGGCGACCCGGACGCACCGCTCAAGGCGTTGATTTTTGACAGCTATTATGACCAGTATAAGGGCGTTATCATCAATATCCGCGTGACGGACGGCTCGATCAAAGTCGGCGACAGCATCCGGCTCATGTCAACGGGCGCTGTGTACCAGACGGTGGAAATCGGCTATATGGGCGCGAAAAATCTTGTTCCCGTGGGCGAGCTTAACGCAGGCGAGGTAGGCTACATCGCGGCTTCCATTAAAAACATCGGCGAAACACGCGTGGGCGACACGGTGACAAACAACGCCAATCCCTGCGCGCAGGCGCTTGCGGGTTACAAAAAAGTAAACTCCATGGTGTTCTCCGGCATCTATCCGTCGGATGGGGCGCGTTACGGCGACCTGCGCGATGCACTTGAAAAGCTCACCTTAAACGACGCCGCCCTGACCTTTGAGCCGGAAACCTCCTTAGCGCTCGGCTTCGGCTTCCGCGGGGGCTTTCTGGGGCTTCTGCATATGGAAATCGTGCAGGAGCGGCTGGAGCGCGAGTACAACCTTGACCTGATCACCACCGCCCCGTCGGTTGTTTATAAAGTCAACCTCACCAACGGCACGACTGTTTTCATCGACAACCCGACCAATTACCCCGACCCCGCCCTCATCGCGTCGGCGGAAGAACCGGTGGTGGAAGCGCATATTTTAGCGCCGTCGGACTATGTGGGCAATATCATGGACCTGTGCCAGGACCGGCGCGGCACGTTCAAGGACATGAAATACATCGACGAAACACGCGTGGATCTGCATTACGAGCTGCCGCTCAACGAGATTGTCTACGACTTTTTCGACGCACTCAAATCCCGCACGCGGGGGTATGCGTCCTTTGATTATGAACTCAAGGGCTATGCGCAAAGCAAGCTGGTCAAGCTTGACATTCTCATCAACGGCGACGTGGTGGACGCGCTCTCGTTCATCATGCATCACGAAAAAGCTTACGCGCGCGGACGGAAGATCGCCGAAAAACTCAAGGAGCACATCCCGCGGCAGCTGTTTGAAATTCCGATTCAGGCAGCAATCGGCGGCAAGGTCATCGCGCGCGAAACCGTCAAGGCGATGCGCAAGGACGTGCTTGCGAAATGCTATGGCGGCGACATTACACGAAAGAAAAAGCTGCTCGAAAAGCAGAAGGAAGGCAAGAAGCGCATGCGTCAGCTCGGCTCGGTCGAGGTGCCGCAGGACGCGTTCATGAGTGTGTTAAAGCTGGATGAGTAGTGCGGAAGGAGGAAGCGGCATGACATCGGAATTTTTCAAAGCGGTACGGTACGCGCTGATTTACGGCTTTGCCGGAATGCTCGTGCTGCCGTTCGGGCTTGAGATCTATGCAAACATCGGGCATATGGGCGGCATGGTGCTCATCGCGTGTCTGGCGGTTTTCGCGGGCGTGAAATTTGGCGCACTCAGGCTGCGCGACGCGCTTCTGGGCGTGACGACTTTCCTGCTGTTCGCGGGGATTTTGGGGGCGATCTTCTGGCTCTGGCTGCATCCGCGCACGGTGGATTTTCTCAATGCCCACAGCACGTATTTTCATCTTTCCGCAACGGGCTACGGGAACTTTCTGCTCAAAGCCGGCACGGTGCTGCTGTTCACCTATGCCATCGCGGGGGCGCGCATCGGGTTTCGCGGCTTCCGCAGCCGGGCGCAGAAAAACGCCGACGACGCGGGTCGCTTTATTGACGAAGCATTTTCCGACAACGACAACGCTTTAAGCGGCGCAAAGCACGGTGAAAAGCGATGAGCGATGCGGGACTTTACCTCCATGTGCCGTTTTGCCTGCGCAAATGCCCGTACTGCGATTTTTATTCCGGCGCTTTTTCGCCGGATGCGGCACAAGCTTATACCGATGCGGCGGTGCGCAATCTCGGCGCTTACGGCGCGCAACTCTCTCAACGCGCATTCGACACGATTTACTTTGGCGGCGGAACTCCGTCGCTTTTGTCTTTTTCGCAGGTTGAACAGATCCTCGCGGCGGCATATGCACATCTGCGCGTCAGAAGCCCCGAAATCACGCTCGAGGTCAACCCCGCCGCGCACGCGCCGAACCAACTGCTTGCACTCCGAACCATCGGCGTCAACCGCCTGTCGATCGGTGTTCAGAGCTTTGACACGGCGGAGCTTGCGCTGCTCGGGCGGCTGCACGACGCGGCATCTGCACAAGCGACCATCCGCGCGGCGCAGGCGGCGGGCTTTGAAAACCTATCGTGCGACCTGATCCTCGGGCTTGCCGGTCAGACGCAGGAAACGCTGCTGACGTCGGCGGCTCGGCTGGTGGGTGCAGGTGTTCCGCACATCTCGGCGTATCTTTTGAAAATCGAACCCGGAACGCCCTTTGCGCAGCGCGGGGAGGCGGCGGTTTCCGCGGATGCGGACACGCAGGCGGATTTGTACGAAGCGCTGGCGGATTTTCTTGAAGCGGCGGGCTACCGGCATTATGAGATTTCAAACTTTGCGCTGCCCGGCTTTGAGAGCCGTCACAATCTGAAATACTGGCGCGGGGCGGACTATCTGGGCATCGGCCCGTCGGCGCATTCTTTTTTGAACGGCCGACGGTTCTATGTGCCGTCCTCCGCCGATGCGTTTCTCCGTGCGCCGGTTCAGCAGGAGGAAACGGAGGAAGCGCAGGTCGTCGCACACGAGGAATACATCCTGCTCGGGCTGCGACTGGCGGAGGGAATTTCGTTCGCACGGCTGGATGCGCTCGGGGGCAATGCGCGGCTTTTGGAAGAACGCGCGCGGCGGTTTCTTTCCGCCGATCTGGCGCGACGTACGGCGGAGGGCATCGCCCTGACGCGGGCTGGATTTTTGTTGTCAAACACCGTCATTGGCGCATTGCTCGTTGGGGAAAATTACTAAAGATCGCTTATCGGATTTGTCGGGTTATACAATCATAGATTATTCACCGAAATGCTGTTGAAAAACAGTCAGTAAAATGATAAAATAAACTTGATAGCGAACCGTAAAATTGTTGATTTTCACGGTTATTTTGGAGGATACGCGCAATGAAAAAACTTGCCCTGCTGCTTGCGGCGGTTTTGGCTGCCGCGCCGCTGGCTTCCTGCTCGTCCGACGACGACAGCGAAACCATCAGCATTCCAATTCTCGACACGCAGGAAATCTCCTACTCCACCGCGCAGGCGGAGGTCGGCACGATTTCCAAAATCTATAAAAGCACCGCGTCGATGGATTACCCCTATAAAACCGTGATCAGCTTTGATCAGGACGGCACGATCGCGGACGTTCTCGTTGATGACGGCGCGACGGTCAAAAAAGGCGACGTGCTTTGCAAGCTCGAAACCGATGACATTGACAAACAGCTCGATGACGAAAAACTCCGGCTGGACGCGGCAAAAAAGACCTATGATACGCTTGTGAACGAGGGCATCGGCGGCAACGAGCTGGAATTTGCGAAAATCGATTACGATATCGAAACCATCGCATACAAAAAACTCAAGGAAACCCGCAGCCGTTATACCATCAAAGCCCCGGCAGACGGAACGATTGCGCTTGCCGCAAACGGCAGGCAGGATTTCGCGCAGCCCCTTTCATCCGGCTCACGAGTATCCTCAGGAACAAAATTTGCAACGATGGTGGATCAATCCGAACAAAAGCTGTGTGCGTTTATTTACGACAACCAGCTTGAAAACGTCAATTTCGGCAGCAAAGTCACCCTCACCCAGGGCAAGCTCATCAACACCACCGGCAAGGTTACAGACATCCTTTATTTTGACGGCGGCACGGACTATTCCGGCTGGACCTATGTCATCGAACCGGACGACAAGGACGTGGAGTTTGTAGACTTCGGCAGTGTGGATGTTACCTTCAACGTCTATGAAAAGCAGAATGTTGTCACCGTTCCTGCCGCAGCGATCAAGACCGTTTCCGACCGCAAGTTTGTATATCTGCTTGTCAACGGCGTCAAGGTGGAAGCCGACGTGGAAACCGGCATCGAAAACGAGGACAACGTCGAAATCACCGGCGGTTTGTCCGGCGGCGAACAGGTCATTCTCCGATAATTTTTCACCAACATTCCAAAACCCATCCGCTTGTCGGGTGGGTTTTTTTTGGCGCAAAAAAGAAAGCACATGCGAAAAACGCAGATGCTTTCCTGATTAATACAATTTTTGACGCTGAGACCCGATCAGCGAACCTGTTTCCCGCAGTTGTTGCAGAACTTCATTTCGGGGGCAACGCGATTGCCGCAGCCCGGGCAGAACGCGAGGTTTGATGAAGCTGTCGGCTGTGCATCTGGCTGTACATCCGCCGCTTGTGCGGGAACGGTTTCCAGAACAGGCTCGGAAAGATCTTCTGTGACGGTATCCTCTGCGGGGATACTTTCCGGCGCGGGCTGCTCGGGTATTTCGGGCGCGTACCGATTCTCATCGTGCGGCTGTGTGAAGGCGTTGTTAACAGGGGTCTGGAGGAGTTGATCATAGGGAGTGAAAGTGCCCGTCGTTGTGGTCAGGTCAGGGCGGGTTGAATTCGGCGCGGGTGCTTCCTCGCAGCGCGGTGTCTGAACGGAGAAGCTTTCGGTTCCCGCGCGCACCAGCAGCACAACTGCCGCAAGCAGCAGGAACAGCAGCGCCGTCGCCGGAATGATGGAGTGCAGCGCAATATCGGCATTCAGGAGAATCTCGGACTGGTATAAATCAGATGGGTTGGTAAAAAGATCATCGAATCCGCCATGGTTTGCAACTTGATAAATCACATCGCCGAGCGAAGCGCCGATGCCGAGCAGAATCATCAGCAGAAACGCCGGAAACTGCATCCCGGTTTTCTTTTTGCGCAGGGAGGTCAGCAGCACGAACAGCGTAGCGAGGGACAGAACCAGAAATATGTAGCCGATTGTGTTCCATGACAAGGCGGAATAAAACCAGTCGTCTTTGGCATGTATGACGGAATAGTCTGTGCTGTAAGTTGATACGCTGAAATAGAAATCACCGAACAGCTTTGTATCCGAGAAATCAATGTCATATACGGACGCTTCGACAAGAGCCATGATCACGCTGTGCGCCGCACTGATGAGTGAGAAAAGCAATGCCATCAGCGTCAGCACGATCGGTGCGCCGCCGGTATAAGTCAGCTTTTTCATGTTTGAAAACCCCATCCCTTCAATTTGACAATCCGGTGTCCGCGCGGGCATTCCCGCAGGAAAAATCCGCCTGTAACAATTCTATCATAATACTTTTTTTAACGTTTGTCAATGGCTTTTATCTGTGCTTTTTCTTTGTTTTTCTGCTTGCCGAGCAGCCGGAGAATCAACACGCCGTCCTTGTATTCAAATAGGAAAATCAGCACAAACACTAGCACGCCGAACGCCGACAGCACCAGTCCCATAATGAAATAATTCGGCAGGAATTTCATTGTTACCGTGTGCGTACCCGCGGTCAGGGGGATGGTGATGAACGTGCCCGCGCTCACCAGCGGGGAAACCTCCTGCCCGTCCACGCGGATGGTCCAGCCCTCCTCATAGGGGATGGTGGTGAACAGAACCTGATCGTTCTGCGCGGTGACTGTTCCCTCCAGATAGGTATCGGTGTGTTCGGTGAGCTTCCACTGGCGATCCTTGAGCGTCGCAACCGCAGTTTTCAGCGCGTCTGTATCCAGCGTGCAGAACAGCTCCTTCGTCCAATATGCCTCGCCCGGTGTGGTGGGAATGGAAATGCGCACCCGCACCGACTCACCGGACTGGTATTCCCCAAGATCCATGATCGAATAATCATCGCCCTCAAAGAAGCTGTCGATGAAGTCAAAATCGCCCTCTGCGTCGGCGTATTCCGGATCGGTCTTGACCCAGACATTGACCTTGCGTTCGTACTGCGTGGGCAGGAACATATACATATGCTGCGTTTTTTTCATCTTGAACACATAATCCAGATGGCACTCATAGTTGGTTTCGTCCGAGTAGCTGTATTTGGTGTAGCCGCCGCTTGCCGTGGCGCGCATTACATTCTCGTCGGCGGTTTCATAGGGGGTCAGTGTCTGAAAGAAATCCACATCCGAGTCCGTCGAGAGCAGGCTGTTGAGCAGCGCGTTCTGGTTGGCAAAGGGATCCATGGGGTCAAACGTGAGATCGGTGATGCGCTTGTCGGACACGATACCGAGCCCCAGCGCGTAGGGGTTCTGATAAACTTCTATCGGCGAGCCTGTCTGCTGCGTGGTATAGCGCAGGGCATAGTCCTCCGGAATCAGCTTCTGGCTCTCGTACTCGCCGTCGGTGCGGTTCATCAGGTATTTGATGCCGAACACCGCATCGGTTAGCGGCGTTGCGCCGTCGTATTTGGTGTAATTTCCGCCGTAGGCATAGCCTAAGTACTTTAGCGCCAGCATCGCGGGGGTGTTCATGGTGGAGCTGGAGTGCGAAATGCCCGCGTAGCCCATGCCCACAGGGTCATTGACCGTGCGGTGGAAGGTCGCTTCCGTGCGGAAGAAGGTGGAGTCGTTGGAGTTGATCATCTTCACCGCGTCGCGCCCGTCGATCATATAGTCATAATAGCTCGAATAGGTGCTGTACACGACGTCCTTGTCGATTTTCCGGATCGTATCGATGGTGTTGAGATAGCATTCCCCGCCCACCGCAATCACCAGCACGACCGCCGCCGCCGCGGATTTATGCCCCTTAATAATATGGACGACGCCGAAATAGACGAGCAGTGCCAACAGCGTCAGCCAGATGCTCTGGATCGAATAAACATCGCCCACGCCTGCAACGGTTTCGGTATCAAAGGTTTTGAGGTAATCCACGCCCTCGTGTTCGAGGTAAACCACCAGCACGAACAGCGCGAACACCGCCCCACCCAGGTCCTTGAACGAAATGCCATCGAGGTTGTCTAGCGCACGGTACGCCATGAACACCAGCATGAAGCAGAAGATAAACGAATACCGGTAGGGCAGCCAGTTCGGAACCTGAAGCCCGTGCCAGATGATGTCGAGCGGTGCGATGTACATACTCGCCATCAGAATCGCCGCCGCAAGCCCGTTGCAGACCTTTTCCTTGATGTTGATTTTGCTGTTCATAAAATACAGCGGAACCATAATCAGCGTCAGCACGCCGCAGTACAGCACCGGCAGCCCCTCCGGCCGCACGGTGTCGTAGCTCATCGGGAACAGCTTTGTGAAAAAGGTAAAGAGGTCAAACTGGGTTTTCAGCGTCAGATCCGGCTCGGTGAATTCAAACTTGCCAAGCTTGAGCGAATTGTAAACCGTAATCAGCACCGCCGACGCGGCAAGAATTGCCGTGAGCGTGCCGAAAATAAACTTGAACAAAACCGACACAAAGCGTTTGGGCAGAATTCTTCCCTGGCAGGTGAAAAAACGCAGAATAAAATAAATTCCCGTGAAAATGCCCACCATATAGCCGATGTAAAAATGTGCGATGAACATCAGCGACAGCGGGATCGCAAAGGGCAGAATCCGCCCCTCGTCCACCAGCCTGTGAACGCCCCACACAATCAGCGGCAGATAGATCAGACCGTCCAGCCACATCGGATCCATCAGCTCGACGATCATATACGCCATCAGCGCATAGCTGATCGCACCGGCAAGCACGGCATAGGCGTTGCGGTTGCCGAACCGGCGGCAGCAGAACGCAAACGTCACCGCAGCCGTGCCGATTTTCAGAATCTGAACCAGCTCGATCGCGCCCAGCATCCATGTGCGCGGCAGAATGCACGGGATGATCATAAACGGGCTTGCCAGATAATAGGCAAACACGCCGAACATTTCGCCGGACAAGCTGCGGCTCCAGCTGTAAATCATGCTCGCGTCGCCCCAGAGCGCGTCGCGCATCCGTTCGTAATAATACACATACTGCCCGTTGAGGTCAAGCACCAGAACAGAGTTATCCCCCCACGGATGCACCTCAAACACTGCGTAGGCAATGTACAGCAGCAACGCGGGAATGCAGAACGCAGCCAGGTAAACCCAGTTGTCCGTCACGCGCCGGATGCAGCGCGCAAGCATCCCCTGCGCGGTCTTGCTCAGATCCGGTATGTGCGGGATTTCCGGACGTTTGATTTTCCGCAGCCTCTGCGGCACGGCACGGCTGCCCGCGGCGGATGCGGCATCCTTGATCACAGCTGTGCTTCCGGCATCCGCTCCGGTCGCAGGTACTTGACCGGTTTCGCCGGACGCGGTTGATTCATTTTCACGCGGGTCGTTGGCGGGGGGCATGGAGTGCTCATCCATGTTGTTCATTCCCTTCCGGAGAGTCTTGTGTTTTCTGAGCGGCAACGTCACCGCCGCGTTTGATTTCGCTGATGATAAAGCGCGGGCGGCACTTGATTTCCTCATAAATCTTTGAAATATAATATCCTATGATACCGATGCTGATCATCAGGATACTGCTGGTGATCAGCTGCAGCAGAATGACCGTCGAGAAGCCGGCTTCGGAATGACCGGCAAGCTTGTTGTACAGGGTGTTCACACCGAACACCGCGGAGATCGCCAGCAGGATTGCACCGAACACCGTGACGAAATGCAGCGGCGCGCTGGTGAAGCTTGTGATGGAATTGACCGCATATTTCATCAGGCTTTTGATTGACCACTTGGATTCGCCCGTCTGGCGCTCTGCGACCTCAAAGTAGACCTTCTCCGTCCGGAAGCCCACCCAGCTTGACATCGCACGGAAAAACGTCAGCCGCTCGGGCATTTCGCTGAGCGCGTCAACCGCCTTCCGGTCAAGTAGCTTGAAATCCGACGCGCCGCTCATATCCAGCCCCGACGCGTTTTTAATGATACGGTAAAACAGCTTTGACATTCCGCGATAGAGAGGGTTTTCCTTGCCCCTGTCGGCTTTTACGCCCTCGACAACCTCGATGTCGTTGTTTTTCCAGACCTCATACATCTGTAAAATCACCTGCGGCGGGTGCTGTAAATCGCAGTCCATCAGCACACACGCATCACCGCAAGCGGTTTTCAGCCCCGCGAAAATGGCGCTTTCCTTGCCGAAATTCCGGCTGAAATTCACGCCCACCACGCTTTTATAGATTTTTGCCGCCTCGCAGATTCTCGCCCATGTGCCGTCCGACGAGCCGTCGTTGACAAAAATCAGCTCGTGGTCAATCTCGTGTAACAGCTTGTCCACCACCGACGCGGTGTTGAGGATATTCCCCTCCTCGTTGTAGCTGGGGATGATGACTGATAACATTGGTATAACCCTTTCTGAACGGGAAAATTCCATCACTCGGATGAAAAGTCCCGTTTTATTCATTAATAATCATAAAAAATCCATTTTAATTATAGTCGATTTCACACGTTCTGTCAAGACAGTTACGGAAATCGTTTGAAAAAAATGCAGAAAGCGCGCATAGGTCTTCGGATGTTCATTATACACAGGAATTTTCCCGAAAATTTATATTATCCGCTTTATAAAACCGCCGGAATTTGTATACTGGATATAGATGCGAAAGGAGTTGCGATGAAAACTTATTTATACGACCTGCATATCCACACCTCAGAAAGCAGCGCCTGTGCGGCTTCGACGGGGGCTGAGATGGCGGAAAACTACAAAAAGCTCGGCTATGACGGCATTTTCATCACCGATCATTTCCTCAATGCAAACACCGCCGTTGACCGTTCCCTGCCGTGGGACGCGCAGGTGGACGGCTTGTGCCGCGGCTTTGAAAACGCACGCGCGCGGGGCGCTGCAATCGGGCTGGACGTGTTTTTCGGCTTTGAGTACAGCTGCGAGGGAACGGACTTTCTCATTTACGGCTTGGACAAGGACTGGTTGAAGGCACACCCGGAGGTCATGACGCTGGAGCTGAAGCAGTTCCTGCGCCTTGTGCGGGAAAGCGGCGCGGGCATTGTCCACGCGCATCCGTTCCGCAAAGCCGATTATATCCGCGAAATGCACCTTGTTCCCGATCACACCGATGCGGCGGAGGTCGTCAATCTCGGCAACACGCAGAAGCTCGGCGTTTCGTTTAACCTGATTGCGCGGCGGTATGCGGAGCTGTTCGGGCTTGGCATGGTGTCCGGTTCTGACGCGCACTGGGCGGGCATGACGGAGGCGGCGGGGATACGCTCCCCCGTCCGGTTTTACAGCGCGCAGGATTATGTCAAGGCGCTTCGAAAGAAGCAAAAATTTGAACTGCTCGGGGAATAACCCCGCAGAAAACGGAGGAACGAACACCAATGAAGCTGAAAAAACTCATCGCCCTTGCCGTGGGCGCGGCGCTCGCCTGCTCGGCGCTCGGCGCTTGCGCGGGTAAAACCGATAGCGAAACCGCATCCGGCACGGCAGGCTCGTCCGAAACGGACAGCGCGCCGACCTCGACCACCGGCACAACCCTTATGCCGATTCGCGACATGACCGCGGTGGATCTGGTCAAAGAAATGAAAATCGGCTGGAACTTAGGCAACACCTTTGACGCGTCCGGCGCAACCCTTGACGCGGAAACCGCGTGGCAGGACGTCAAGACTTCCAAGGCGATGGTGGATCTGCTCAAAAACACCGGCTTTAACGTGATGCGTGTTCCCGTGTCGTGGCAGGATCATCTCGGCGCAGGACCGACCTTCACCATCGACGAAGCGTGGCTTGACCGCGTGCAGGAGGTTGTCAATTACGGCATCGACAACGGGATGTACGTGATTCTCAACATCCACCACGAGGACTGGCATTTCCCCTCTTACGCGAATCTTGACGCGGCAAAAGCGGAGCTGACCGCCGTGTGGTCACAGCTTGCGGCACGCTTCCAGAATTACGACGAGCATCTGATTTTTGAGGGCATGAACGAACCCCGCAAGGTCGGCACGGCGCAGGAATGGACGGGCGGCGATGACGAGTCGCGCGACTGCGTCAACCAGCTCAACCAGACCTTTGTCGATACCATCCGCTCCTCCGCGGGCAACAACCCCAAGCGCTGCCTGATGATTCCGACCTATGCGGCATCCTCCACGAGCGTGGCGGTGAACGCGATGACCGTTCCGAAGGACGACAAAAAAATCATCGTATCCATCCACGCATATCTGCCCTACGATTTCGCGCTCAACACCAGCGGCACGGACGCATGGAGCGCGGACGACTCCAACTCCACGCAGCCCATTGACCAGCTGATGGACACGCTCAACACCTTTTTCATCTCACAGGGCATTCCCGTCGTCATCGGTGAATACGGCGCGATGAACAAATACAATGACGAGGCGCGCATCAACTGGGTGAAGTACTATCTCTCCGCCGCGAAAAACGCCGGCATCCCCTGCATCTGGTGGGACAACAACCTCTATGTCGGCTCGGCGACCTCCGAAAGCTTTGGGCTGATGGACCGCGCAACCGCGACCTGGCGCGCAAAGAGCATTGTTGACGCGATGATGTCAATTTATCAGTAACCGCAACCCTATGTCAGGGGGCGCTGCCCCCCAACGCCCCCCGCCAAAGGGTACAAGTACCCTTTGGAAACCCATTGTTTTATTATTTATACTTTGATTCTCTTTGCTTTTTTGTGTTTAACTGCTGGTTTGTGATTTCATTAAGGCACTTGAAACACAAGTATTTGCTTGATCTTCAGACTGGGCGGTTTATCAGTAGCCGCTTTATCCGTTTTCATGTATAAAAATCTGTACAGAGCCAAAATGCTTTGTACAGATTTTTTCTTTCATCGGGATATGAGATTTTATCCGCGGTAACGGCTGTAGTATGCCACCACGTGCCGCTTTGCGCCGGCGGCATCCAAGCCCTTGATGTCCATGCCGTTACCGCTCATCAGCTCCGCCGCGACCGCGCCGCGTATGGCGCAGCGAAACACCTCATGTCCGTCGCACACCAGCACGATGTCCGTGTCTGTTATCGAAATCCCGCCGGTTTTCCCCAGAACAAGCTCGCCGTCCGGCGTGCGTTCGCTGACATAGCTCAGGCGTTTTCCGTGAAAGCTTCTGAGTTGTTTTAATTCGGTTTCCTCCGGCTTTTTCTTTTGAAAAAACATGGTACATGACCTCCGTTTTCTGCGGCGCGCCCGCATATCTGAATCCGCGCCGTTCATACTAAGCTGTAACGATTTTCTGTAAGAAGGAGCAGCGCCATGTCGGAAATTTTCATGCAGATTCTGAAAACCGCCCTCGCGTCACTCGGCTCGATTGTCATCCTGTTCGGCGCGGCAAAGGGGCTTGGCAACAAGCAGATTTCCCAGCTGAATATGTTTGATTACATCAACGGCATCACCATCGGCTCGATCGCCGCCGAAATGGCGGTTGCGGATGAGCGCAACGATTTGTTCGTCACCGCCACCGCGCTGATTATTTATGCCCTCGCCGGCATTGCGCTGTCCTTTGCCACCATCAAGTCCGTCATTTCGCGCCGGTTTTTTTCCAGCGAAACCATTCTGCTCATCGACAACGGGAAGATTTACCCGAAAAACCTCAAGCGCGCACGCCTTGACATCAACGACCTGCTCACCAAAGCGCGGATGAGCGGTTATTTCAACATCGCGGAAATCGCCTATGCGATCATGGAGGACAACGGCGAAATCAGTTTTCTGCAAAAGCCGGAATTCCGCGCGCCAAGCATTTCGGATCTCAACCTGCCGCCGCAGGATCAGTATCTGTTCGCCAACGTCATCATGGACGGCAACGTCATGACAAAAAACCTCAAGCACATGGGCAAGGACGAAATCTGGCTGAACAAGCAGCTCAAGGCGCAGGGCTACCGCAACGCGCGGGAGGTTTTTCTCGCCACGCTCGGTACGGACAACGCACTCACGGTGTTCCCAGCCAACGACGCCAAAGACAAGAAGGATTATTTTGAATGATCACAGCGCCGGATTGAGGGCGAAAAACGTCATGATCTCGCGGTTGAGCCGCCCGACGGGCAATCCCACCACGTTGAAATAGTCCCCCTGAATCCGGCGGACAAACAGCGCACCGCGCTCCTGAATGCCATACGCGCCCGCTTTGTCAAACGGCTCGCCCGTTGCGATATAAGCGGCGATTTCCGTGTCGGTGAGCGGGAAGAATTCCACCGCCGTTTTTACCGAGAACGAAAGGCTTTTGCCCATGTGGCGCATACAGACACCGCTGACCACCTCGTGGGTTTTTCCGGAAAGCATTGAGAGCATCCGGTGCGCGTCCGCCGCGTCCGCGGGCTTGCCCAGAATCTCATCGCCCGCCAGCACCGCCGTGTCGCAGGCGATGACGAAGTCCGCCGGCTGTGCATTTGCCGCCAGCGCCTTGCGCGCCGCGAATACCGCCGGAATGTTCTCCGCTCCCCCGCCGAGCAGCTCCGCGGTGACGGTTTCATCCGCATCGGCGGGTGCGACTGTGAATTCATCGCAAATGAGTTTTAACAGCTCCCGCCGTCTGGGCGACTGCGACGCCAGCACAACGCGCCTGCCCTGTAAGCATTCGTTCATGTTGAAGCTCCTCCTCATAAAAATGCGGAATACGTTTGTACTCCGCATCGGACTTTGATTAGATTTAGTCAGAGGGTTTCATCCTCTTGGTAGGCGGTGTCGGAGGGCAACGCCCTCTGACAAAAGTTTGTTTTTACACCTGCGTCGGGATGTTCTCGAGGGTTTCGGCGATGGAAGCGCCGCCCTCCGGCGTGGGGGTTTCCGGTTGTGCCGGGATTTCCTGTTCGGGTGCCGCCGCAAGGGGAATGATCGGCGAACCGCATCCTGCGCAGAATTTTGTGCCGATGGCTTCCGGTCTGCCGCACCGTGCGCAGAAAACCTGTGTCGTCATATGTACGGCGCGCTCACCGCACGACGGGCAGAATGCGATGTTCGGTGCGAGATCCCCGCCGCAATTCTTGCACGTGCCGTAGCCCTTGCTTTCGGCAATCTGCTTTTTCAGCTGCTCATTTTCTTCCTCAAGTGCAAGGATATCCGCAA
This sequence comes from Oscillospiraceae bacterium, assembly GCA_047602575.1. Taxonomy (GTDB): domain Bacteria; phylum Bacillota; class Clostridia; order Oscillospirales; family Ruminococcaceae; genus UBA1366. Next base: position 112,910 of record JASGGY010000002.1, on the reverse strand, counting down.
TGAGTGTTTTCGCGCGCTCGTCGGTGACAAGCGCCGGAAATTCTTCCTTTATAAGCTTTCCCAGCGCGGTGTACTGGTCTGTGATGGCGGCCGTGTTTTGGGAAACCTGACCGCTCAGCTTGTTGGATCCCGCCAGAGCCTTTGTTTTCGTCGCAGCCGCACTCACACCGCCGGTAATCTTGCTGCCTAATTTATCGAATATATCCATGAATTGCTCCGTTCCGCCGCCCCCGCCGCAGGTATTTGTTCCAGACGGCTGCGGCATAAATTCGCCCTAACAGCATTGTATCCTCATTTTAACCAATCCAAATAAAAAAGTCAAGGCGATCAAAAACCAGCCTTGACTTTTTGTTGTTTTCTACAAATTCCGCTTATGAATTCCGGTGTTTTTCACTTTTCTATTTGAAATACCGCTGTCCGTCGATGCTCATGCAGAACGTCAGGCTTTCAAACCATGACGAGGTTGAGCCGCCGCAGTTTTTGGGTGAGTAAAAATAAACCGCGCCCTTGCTGTTGTCCTCGCCGGCAAGCGCTCTGTCCACACAGTCCTTTGTGGATTTGGTGGGCGTTCTGTACTTGTCGTAGTAATTCCCGATGGTGGAGAACTGTCCTCTCGCGGTCAGCACGCCTTTGATGGTGTCGGGGAAGCGGCTACTCTGTGCGCGGTTGATGATCACGTTCGCCACGGCAAGCTTGCTCTTTTCCGAGCATCCGCCCACTTCAGCTTCCACGATATAATACATCATCTCGCGTTCGGTATCCGTACAGCTGACGACGGTTTTTCTGGAATGCGTTTCGCTTTCTTTGGAAACCGTTGTGACAACTTCCTCCTCCGGCTCGTCCTTGCTCAGATAGCTTTTCTTTATGTAGCCGGACTTTTCGGAAACCTCGACCTTGTACCAGCCGGTATCCGTCACACCGATCACCGAAACCTTTTTACCCTCGCTGAGCGTGGTGAGCTTCGTGTAGTCCGTGCCCGGGCCCTTGCGCAGGTTGACGTCGCCGGTTGTGTACATGGTGACATCGTCATCATATTTGGTAAGCTTATAACTTTCTTTCTGCTCCGTTGTTGTTATCTTTTCTGTTGTGGTAACGGGTGCGGTGGTGGTTTTTGCCTTTGTGGTGGTTTTTTTTGCGGTGGTTTCCTCCGGTGTTGTGACCGTCGTCACAGAGGTTTCCTCACTGACTTCGGCGTTGCTGAAGTCATATTCCTCCACGCCCGCCTTCCACAGGCTGATGCTTGCCACTGCCACAAGGTCGCTTGCCGTCTGTGCGGGAACGGTTGTACCCGCGGTAATTGCCGTCTGTGCCGCTGTTTGTGCCTTTGCGGAGACGGGGGATGCCGTGTCGTCGGTGCTTAAACCGAACACGCCGACTGTACCGATGGCAAACATGCTGATCGCACCGATGCTGAGTGCCGCGCCTACCTTCTTTACCGAAGATTTCTTTATTTCTTTTTCGTAAGCGGCGGGTGTTTCTGAAGTACGGTTGTGCTTCACGCAATCACTTCGCTTTCCGGCGGCAGAAGAGTTGCCGCCAATCCGCAGAAAATCCTCAGGGGACGTTTTGCGGAAAAACATATTTATGAAACCGGAAATCCGGCTTTCATACGATTAAATGTCCCAGCCCTTGTATATTTTTTTGTTGCCGTAGACGCGTGTCCACGCAGCCGGGAAGTAGATGTCCTCGTCCGCTTTTTCTTTGTACGAGGCAATGAGTGCGTCGACGTTGTCATCGATGCGCACCTTGCGCGCGACCACCACATATTTAAATCCGGTGACCTCGTCGCTGCAGGTTTGCAGGGTCAGGTATTCGTCGTCTTCGGAGCAGTCAATGTCGCTTGTATACCACGAGCGTTTTTTTACCTCGCTGATAAACGTATCATAGGGATAGTCCTCGTTGAAATTGATGTAGTTCCAGTATTCAAAGCGCTTGCCGTTGTCTTGATAGGCTTCGGCGTTGGTGACGAATGCGCCGACGATGATCCACTGCACCTTGCTCGAATCATAGATGGTGGAAAAGGTGATCAGCGGGTTTTTCTGGAGGAAGTCCACGCCGGACTTATATTCGTTGAGGCGTGTGAACATCGATGCGTACTTGCGGACGTTGTGCCCGTAGATGACGATGTTGTCGGAGTTTCCGTCCGGTGAAATCCGGTTGCGGTAGTCCGCGAAAATCCAGCCGTAGCCGCTTTTTTGCTTATAGAATCCGTTGTGAAGATAGAACTCGTTGTCGTCGGGATCTTTCACAACCGCGTAGTTGATGATTTTTTCGCCCTTTTCGTTGAGGAGGGTGTCGATGCTGATCAGCCCGATGGTGTCGCCGTTGGCTTTATACAGATCGTTCCACATCGAGCTCATACCCTTGACCACCGATCCGTCCGCGGAGGGTGCGCCCACACTGCCCTGGTTGTTTGCGGTGGGGTCAACCTGCTGGATGGTGTCAAAGTCGGGCTGAATCTCCTGAACGGAATGGATCGCTTCGTTGCTGACTTCATCGCCCTGAAAAAATTCCATCAGCTGGTGCAGCGACATCACAAATACCGCCGCCGCGCCGATTAAAATCGCTTTCCTGAAAATTTCAGCGGCGTTGTCGCCCTTCCACGGAAGCACGCTCTTTAACACACGGACAAAAAAGTTCGTCTCGTCGCGCTTGCCGATATAGTGCAGTTCGTTTGCCATGGACATCGTCAGTCAACCTCAGCTTTCCTTGTTGTGCAGAGCGTTTCGATCATCTCGAGCGCCCCGATTGCCGTAAGCTTTCGTATGCCTTCTCTGTCCGGCGGCTCCCCGTCCGCGCCGTAAAGTGCAAGGTTTTTCACCAGCTGCCGTTCGTTTGAAACAACCGCCACAAAAACCGTTCCGACGGGTTTTTTCTCTGTCCCGCCCGTGGGTCCCGCGATGCCGGTGATACCGACACCGATCTGTGCGCCTGCCAGCCGCTTTGCGTTTTCCGCCATGGAAACCGCGACCGATTCGCTGACCGCTCCGTGCGCCGCAAGCAGCGCCGCGTCAACGCCCAGCACCTCCGCTTTGGCTTGGTTGGAATAGGTGCAAAGCCCCAGAGAAAAAATCTCCGACGCGCCGGACACCGAAGTGATCCGCTCGCTGACCAACCCGCCCGTACAGCTTTCGGCTGTGGCGACAGTGATTTTGTTACCGTATAGATAGTTTACTACACGTTTTGTTACTATGTCAAGCTTTTCTGTAACCGAATTGTCATTCTTATTGATTTTCAACAGAATCACCTCCATGAAACTAACGATTTGTACAACAATGCACAAGCGTTTTTGTACGGTTTATGAATCCGACGGTTTTCTTAAACTTTATTCCGCAGCACCCGCCGGCTGGTACGCCATGCGGCTCATCGGACGCATCACCGTGTCACGCACCGCCTGTTCGATGAGCGGTTCAAAGTCAAACAGCGCCTGCGCCTGCTCCACATCGGCGAGGACGGGGCGGGTTTTGGGATGCTTGGGGGTAAAGACGGTGCAGCAGTCCTCATACGGCTCAATCGAGATATCGAACGTGCCGATTTTTCTGGAAATCGCGACGATTTCCGACTTGTCCATCGCGATGACGGGGCGGAACACCGGCATGGTGCTGACCGCGTCGGTGCAGACGATTGCGTCCATGGTCTGGCTGGCGACCTGACCGATGCTTTCGCCGGTGACAAGCGCCTGTATGCCCTGTGCGCGGGCGATGCGCTGGGCAATTTCCATCATCAGGCGGCGCATGAGAATGGTGAACAGCTCCTGCGGGCAATGCTCCCGCAGCGTTTCCTGAATCGCTGTGAACGGTACGCACCAGAATTCGATTGTGCCGCAGAACGCTGACATCTTCACCGCCAGCCGCTCAACCTTCATACGCGCGCGCTCGGAGGTGTAGGGCGGCGACTCAAAGTGAATTGCCGAAACGCGCACGCCGCGCTTTGCGGTCATAAATCCCGCCACCGGCGAATCAATGCCGCCGGAGAGCAGCAGCAGTGCCTGTCCGGCACTGCCCAGCGGCATTCCGCCCGCGCCGTCGAGCTTCACCGCGTGGAGGTATGCGTTCTGCTCGCGGATTTCGACGGTGACGGTGAGGTCGGGGTTGTGCACATCCACCGTCAGATGCGGGAAGCGTTCTAGAAGCGCACCGCCCAGCTCCATACAGATTTGCGGCGAGGTCATGGGGTAACGCTTGTCCGCGCGCTTGGCTTCCACCTTAAAGGTTTTTGCCGCACCCAGCGCGTCGGAAAACAGGGTCAGCGCCTGCGGCACAAGCCCCGCCCAATCCTTCGGCACTTCATATGCGCGGCAAAGCTTGGCGATGCCGAAAATGCGTTTTAATTCCTCGAGCGCTTCGTCCAGATCGACGCGTTCGTCCGCCGGCTCTATATAAATGGTAGACTGTGCTTTGGAATAGGAAAACTTCCCGCAGCGCTTGAGCCGCCGCCGGATGTTGCGCAGCAGGATTTCCTCAAAAGAATTGCGGTTAAGCCCTTTGAGTGCGATTTCGCCGTATTTTGCTAAAATCATTTGTTTCATGGCGGGTCAGTCCTTTCGGTTGGAATGCGGTGTTTGCCGGATGCCGCAGAGTGTCTGCATGGCGCGGGTGAGCGCGTCGCACAGCGCGTCGCAGTCCGCGCGGGTGTTTTGGTGAGAAAAGCTGACGCGGATGGTAGAATCCAGATAAGCCGCGTTGATGCCGAACGCTTCCAGCACGCCGCTTTTCTTGCCCTTTGCGCAGGCAGAGCCGCTGGAAACATAAATTTTTGACTGCGCGAGAAAATGCAGCAGCGGTTCCGCTTTCATATTCTTAACGCCGATGCTCAAAATATAAGGCGAAGCGGTTTCATCGGAATGAATCCGTACCCCGTCAAGCTCCGCCAGCCGACTGCGCAGATAGGCGTTGCAGCCGCGCACCGCCGCGTCGCGTTCCTCGACGGTTGCGCGCAGGGCTTTCACCGCCGCGCCGAAGCCCGCGATCAGGGGAACGGCTTCCGTGCCGGAACGCAGCCCGCGCTCCTGTCCGCCGCCCAGCAAAACGGGCGCAAGCCTTATGCCTTTTTTCACAAACAAAGCGCCCACGCCCTTGGGCGCGTAAACCTTATGCCCGCTGACGCTGATCAAATCCGCGTCGAGCTGCTTCACCCGCAATGCTTGTTTTAAAAAGCCCTGCACCGCGTCGCAGTGCGTCACAACGGTGGGATTTTTGCGTTTTACCGCCGCGAAGATTTCCGCTGCCGGTAGCTGTGCGCCGGTTTCGTTGTTGACCAGCATACACGACACGAGAAAGGTTTCGTCGTCCACTGCTTCAGCAAAACGCGCGGGCGAAACCATCCCGTTCTCCGGCGCGATGCGCACAACGGTGAAGCCGTCCTCCTCAAGCCGCTGTGCTGTCGCGGCGGTCGCCGGATGCTCAACGCCGGAAATCACCAGCTTGCGTTTGCGCCGCCCATATGTGCGCGCGCAGCCCAGCAGGGCAAGGCTCGTGCTTTCCGTTGCGCAGGAGGTGAACACAATCTCCTCCGGCAGCGCGCCCAGTGCGGCGGCAAGCTCCGCCCGCGCGCCGTCCACGCGCTTCTGCGCCGCAAGCCCAAAGCTGTGCAGGCTCGACGGATTGCCCCAGCCGTGTTCAAGCGCTTCCGTGACGGCTTGTACCGCTTCCGGACAGGGCTGTGTCGTGGCGGCGTTGTCGAAATAAACCAGACGAATCCTTCTTTCTTTTTGCTGTAGATGAAACCTTCCCAAAGGGGGCTTTGCCCCCTCTGGACTCCCTCACCAAAGGGTCATAGACCCTTTGGAAACCCGTTGTTTTATGGTTTATACTTTGCATTTCTCAGCTAATTTGTGTTTTAGCTGCTGCTTTGTGATTCCATTGGGCGCTCAGAAAATGCGTAGATATTTTATCGCTGTCTGCCTGTTCTCTTTGCTGCGGCAAGCTTTGTGTGATAGAAATTCACGCATCGATGATCGCCGGCAAGCTGTAAAAAAACAATTTGATAAAAGCTCACTACTATTATTATAACATAATTTTCAGGTTTTTTCAAATGACTTTTTTGGATAATTGATTAACGGCAGGAAATACTACTGATGACAAATTAACAGCGAAACTCCCAGTCAAAGAAAGGATGATAAATTTGACCCTCTCAAGACGCGGCATAATCAGGATCGTATTGTTCGGTGTGGCGGCGATTTCGGCGCTGACCGTGCGCAACTGCCAGCTGATGAACCAATCGAGTGCCACCGCCCAGACGGTTTCGACCAGCTACCGCAAAGCCATCGAGGATCTCTCCGCTTCCGCGGATAAAATCAACACCACCCTCGCCAAAGAGCTTTACACCGGTACGCCGGAGCTGCAGATGACCCTTGCCAACCGCTTGTGGAGCGATGCGTCCGACGCAAAGAACGCACTCTCACAGCTTCCCGTCAATGACCTGAATTTAAGCAACACCTATAAATTCCTCTCGCAGGTGGGCAACTATTCCCTTGCCCTATCCGAAAAAGTCGCGCAGGGCAAGGAGCTTTCCGACGAGGAATACAAGAATCTGGAATCGCTCTATACCTTTTCCGAAAAGCTCTGCGACGATATGTGGATCTTCGAGCGCCGTGTTTCCGTCGGCGAAATCGATCTTAACTTGATTTCCGACACGCTTTCCGGCGGTGGAGAAGGCACGCCCACCGTGTCCGACGGCTTCACCGACTTTGAGGAAGGTTTTGATGACTACCCCTCGCTGATTTACGACGGACCGTTCTCGGATAACATTCTTGAGAAAGAGCCGGAGATGCTGAAGGGACAGGCAGAGGTCACACAGGACGCTGCCGCACAGGTTGCCGCGAAAGCACTCAACATCGCCGCCACCGACCTCACCGCACAGTCCGCAGAGGCGGGTAAAATGCCCTCCTATACCTTCAGCGCGAACGGTGCGTACTGCTCCGTGACAAAGGCGGGCGGATTCCTGAGTTATTTCTTAAAGGAACGCAGCGCACAGAGCACGGCGATTTCCAACGACCAGGCGATTGATTACGCAGACGCTTACCTCAAAACCTTAGGCATCAGCGGCGTGAAAACCACCTATTACGAAACCTATAACAACGTCTGCATCATCAACTACGCCGGCGTGCAGAACGATGTGACGCTCTACACGGATCTGATCAAAGTGTCCGTTTCGATGGAAAACGGCGAGATTCTCGGCTTTGACGCGCGCGGCTGGCTGGTCAACCACAAGGAACGCACCCTTTCCAAACCCAATCTGACCGTCGAGGACGCGCAGAAAAAGCTCTCTCCCCTGCTCAACGTCCAGAGCAAGAGCCTTGCACTCATCCCCTCCGACGCAACGGAAGAGCTGCTGTGCTATGAGTTCACCTGTACGGCGAAAAACAACCGCCATGTGCTGGTCTACGTCAATGCCCTCACCGGCAAGGAGGAGCAGATCCTCATCCTCATCGAGTCCGAATTCGGTGTGCTGACCGTTTAAAAACAATGCCGCTTCCATACACCCGTTGTGGAAGCGGCTTCTCTTTGTAAAACCTGTACAAAAACCCTTGCATTAAAACGAAATTTGTGCTATAATGACAACAAATTATTTCGCAGCCACGAACCAACGGCAATATATCTGCCCTATTTTAAAGTGCACCAATGGAATCACAAAGCAGCAGCTAAAACACAAATTAGCTAAGAATATCAAAGTAAAATCCCAAAAACAATGGGTTTCCAAAGGGTACTTGTACCCTTTGGTGGAGGAGTCCAGAGGGGGCGACGCCCCCTTTGGTGGAGGGCGGGTTCATCCACAATCCTATCAATGCGAAAGGCAGACGTTTCTATATGAAAATGACGTTTATTGGCGCGGCACGTGAGGTCACGGGCAGCTGTACGTACCTGGAAGCCTGCGGGAAACGCTTTCTGGTGGATTTCGGCATGGAGCAGGGGCATGACGTGTATGAAAACGCGAAGATTCCCTGTGCGCCGGCGCAGATTGATTTTGTGCTGCTGACCCATGCGCACATTGACCACTCCGGACTGCTGCCGTTTCTGACGGCGGGCGGCTTTACGGGGCAGATTCATGCCACCGCCGCGACCGCGAATCTGTGCGAAATCATGCTGCGCGACTCCGCCCACATCCAGATGTTTGAAGCCGAGTGGAAAAACCGTAAGGGCAAGCGCTCCGGCAGGGAGGAAACCGCACCGCTCTATACAATGGAGGACGCGGAGGCGGCAATCGCCAAATTCGTTCCCCACGCATATGATGAAGCAATTCTCCTTGCCGACGGCATTCGCACACGGTTCATCGACGCGGGGCATCTGCTGGGATCGGCAAGCATCGAGCTTGCGCTGACCGAAAACGGCGAAACGCGCACCATCGTCTTTTCCGGCGACGTGGGAAACAACGACCAACCCCTGATCTGCGACCCGACTTACATTGAGAAAGCCGATTACGCGGTGATGGAATCCACCTACGGCGACCGCCTGCACGAGCGCGCGGCGGACTATGCGCAGTCCTTAGCCGACCTCATCAGCCAGACCTTTGCCAAAGGCGGCAACGTGGTGATTCCGTCCTTTGCGGTGGGCAGAACGCAGGAGCTGCTTTATTTTCTGCGGCAGATTAAGGAACGAGGGCTTGTGATGGTGCAGCCGGACTTTGAGGTTTATGTTGACAGCCCGCTTGCCATCGAAGCCACCGAGATTTTCAACCGCAACACCGCGTCGTGCTTTGACGCGGAAGCCCTCGCCTATGTGAAAAGCGGGCGCAACCCGATTGCCTTTCCGGGGCTGAAAACAGCGGTGACGGCGGACGATTCCCGCGCGATCAATTTCTCGCAAAACCCGAAGGTCATCATCTCCGCAAGCGGTATGTGCGAAGCCGGACGCATCCGCCACCACCTCAAGCACAACCTCTGGCGGGCGGAATGCACAATCCTGTTTGTCGGCTATCAGGCGGCGGGAACGCTGGGGCGCGCGATTTCAGAGGGCGCGAAAAAGGTACAGCTGTTCGGGGAGGAAATTTCCGTCAACGCGCGGATCGAAACGCTTCCCGGCATGAGCGCCCACGCGGACAAAAACGGACTCATCCGCTGGATCACCGCCATCGGCGGACTGCGGCACGTGTTCATCAATCACGGCGAAAAAGACACCGCCGAGCGCTTTGCCGCCCTCCTGCACACAGAACACCAGCTTGCCGCCGACGCGCCCTATACGGGCTGGGAATTCGACCTGCTCGCCGATGCTTTTGTTTCAAAGGAAATTCCGGCAGAGCTGGAGCACAAGCCCGCTGCGGTTTCCGCCGTGTTTGCACGGCTGACGGCGGCGCTTGAACGCCTGACCGCTCTGGTAAAAGCCTCCCGCGGGCGGACGAACAAGGACTTAGCGCGCCTGACCGACCGCATCAACGACCTCTGCGATAAATTTGAATAACCGAAAGGGGAAACCCGCCCTGTGCGGGAATTTCACACCATGAACTACATTTCCGTCAACGCCATGAACGAGAGTTTTCTCAAAGACCCCGACGGCTGGATTGCGCGCGGCGAGCGGCTTTATTCCGACCAGCTTGTACGCATCGCCGCCGCTCTTTGCGAACACGCCGAAGAAAGACCCGTCATCCTGCTTGCCGGTCCGTCCGGCTCGGGAAAAACCACCTCCGCCCTGCGCATCGGCAGACTTGCCGCGCAGCGGGGCGTGACCGTCCATACGATTTCGATGGACAATTACTTCCTCCCCGCCCCCCACCACACCAAAGCGGTGGACGAAAACGGCAACATCGATTACGAATCGCCCTATCGCTTAGACATCCCCCTGTTCAACGACCACATCCGGCGGATTGCGGACTGCGAGGAAATCGAAATCCCGCGCTTTGTCTTTGCCGAGCAAAAACGCGCGCCGGGAAAGAAATTCCGCCGCAGACACGGAGAAATGGTCATCTTTGAGGGCATTCACGCGCTCAACCCCACCGTCACAGGTTTAAGCGATGCGTTCGTCACGGGCATTTATGTCAGCGTGCGCACGCGTATCAAGTTCGGCGGGCAGATGCTTCACCCGTCAAAAATCCGCCTGATGCGCCGGCTCATCCGCGATAAGCTCTATCGCGCGCGCCCGTTTACGGAAACCATGAATATGTTTGACAGCGTGGAACGCGGCGAGAACCTCTACATCATGCCCTATAAAGACCGCGCGCTGCATCAGGTGGACACGATGATCCCCTTCGAAGCCGCCGTGTACCGCAGTGTCCTGCTCCCCGGGCTGCTCGAGGCGGAAAAAACCTATCCCGATTTCGCCCGCTTCTCAGACGTGGCGCAAGCCCTTTCGCTCATGGAGCAGGTGCCGAAAAAATCCGTCCCCGGCGATTCCCTCATCCGCGAATTCATCGGCGGAAGTACACTCAAATATTGATTGCTACTACCAAAGGGGGCGTTGCCCCCTCTGGACTCCCTCACCAAGAGGGTCAAGCTGTCGTGCGCGACAGCTGCGTACCCTTTGGAAACCCATTGTTTTAGTTTATTAATCATTAGTGATTTTATTTGTATTGAGCGTTTTTATCACTTTATGGTTTTATCAGTTATTACATGGGTATGAGATTGTAAAAGAGTTTGTGCGTTTTCTGCACAAGCTCTTTTATTAAATGACTTTACACGCATATGATAAATCATGGTACTGTAATATGTTAAAATTTTCTCTAAGCAAAAAAGACCGCAAATGCGTAATCACATTAACAACGGGTTTCCAGAGGGGGCATGCCTCCTTTGGTGAGGGAGTCCAGAGGGGGAAACGCCTCCTTTGGTAGGTGTGTGTCGATGCTGCGACTTTTCGCTTTCCGAATGCTTGACAAGCGCGGCGGAGGGGCTTATAATAAAGGTATCGAATCACCGGTGCATCTTGCCGGAAAGAAAGCGGGATTTCATGCAGTCCTTTCAGCCCATCCTCACCGCCCTGCGCACCATTGTCATTTTCCGGAATGTGAAAAATGGCCCCGCCGTTCAAAAGCTGCTTCGGCTGCTGACGCTGTGCGAAAGCGCAGATGCCGGCGACGCGAAGCTTGACGCATACGCGGACTTTGCCGCAGCACTTTATGAAAACAATGCCGACAACCTGACCGTGTTTTTGCGCGAGCTGGTTTTGTCGGATGAAAATCTGTATGTCCGCGCGGTTGCGCAGGGGCTTGCGCCGGGCGTGCTGCTTGAAGAATGCCTTGCGGTGGAGCTGAAAACGCTCGGGGCGCTGTCGCAGGTTGCGTGTCATGACTTCCCGCAGCGGCTGGAGTATGACGGCTTTCTGCCCGGCTGGCAGATCGAACCGATGGATCTTACCGCGTTATATCACGCGCGTCTGGCGGAAATTCCGAAGCGCGGGTATGGGATTTTCGCGGCGCACCATGTGTTTGTTTATGAACACGGCACGCTTACGCCGGTGAAAAAACCCGATCCGGTGAAGCCGGCGAACTTGTCCGGCTATGAGCGCGAACGCGGGGAGGTGCTTGCCAACGCGCGTGCGCTGCTTTCCGGTCAGCCTGCCAACAACGTGCTGCTTTACGGCGACTGCGGCACGGGCAAATCCGCGACGGTCAAGGCGGTCGCGAATGCCCTTGCGCGGGATGGTCTGCGGCTGATTGAGCTGAAAAAGAAGCAGCTTCATTTGCTGCCGGATGTTGTTGCCGCCATCGCGGACAACCCGCTGAAATTCATTCTTTTCATCGACGACTTAAGCTTTGCGGAGGACGACGACGATTTTGCGGCGCTCAAGGCGATGCTGGAGGGTTCGGTTTCCACCGCTGCCCCCAACGCGGCGGTTTTCGCCACTTCAAACCGACGGCATCTGGTGCGGGAATCCTTTTCCGCGCGCGAGGGCGACGACATCCACCGGCAGGACACCATGCAGGAGCTTCTGTCGCTGTCGGATCGCTTCGGCGTGACGGTGACGTTCTCAAAACCCAGCCGCGCGGTGTATTTCGACATCGTGACGGCGCTGGCGAAACAGGCAGGGCTGACACTTTCGCCGGAGGAACTGGCGTTGAAAGCCGAGCAATTCGCCCTGCGGCGCGGGGGACGTTCTCCGCGCGCGGCAAAGCAGCTGATCGAGCTTTTGCAAGGGCAGGCAGCCAGCGGAAAGGAGCGGCACTGATGCAGACGGCAACCGCATTTCACCCGGTAATAACCCCCGCCGAGATCGCGCAGACGGCACAGCTCGCTGACGAAATCTGGCACGAGTGCTTTTCCGGCATGATTGGGGCGGAACAAATTGACTACATGGTCGAACGGTTCCAGTCCGCTGTGGCGATGCAGGCGCAGATTGCGGCGGGGTATGTGTATTACACCGTTACAGTCGGCGGCGAAACGGCGGGGTATTTCGCCTATCAGCCGACAGAAGGGACGCTGTTTTTGTCGAAGCTCTACATCCGGCGGGATTATCGCGGGTGCGGGCTGGCGGGCGAAGCCTTCCGTTTCCTCAAAGACATCGCCGCGCGGGAACGGCTGACAAAGCTCTGGCTGACGGTCAATCGCGGCAACGTGGGCGCAATCGCGGCATACAAGCGTTTCGGGATGCACATTGAGCGCGAGCAGGTCAAGGACATCGGCGGCGGGTTTGTGATGGACGACTATATTTTCGCGTTCGACATGGCATAGCGCCGCGTTCCGACAAGCGAAAACGGTGCAGACGGCAAAAAAACGCGAAAATTTTTCAAAAAAGCCTTGACAAGCAGAAAACGGAGTGTTATAATTATAAAGCTGTTTATTCGAGTTATTAGCTCAGTTGGCAGAGCATTTGACTTTTAATCAAAGGGTCCGGGGTTCGAGTCCCCGATAGCTCACCAAGCATTCGGAGTGCGGCGGAATTTCATGATAGAGATTCTGCTGCGCTCCGATTTCGTTTTAAAACAGCTCTGTAATTATTTGTACCCCTCCCGTATTAAATAAAAACGGACAGACCAGTCAAGTCCAGCCTGCCGCGTAATTATTATGATTTCTTTATTTAAATGTCCCTTGCGAATTGGACGGAAACACGGTTGTGCGGTGGCTGTTTCAAACCTACTCTTTTCTTTCATCAAAGCCTTGTAATTCATGATAACACATGAATACTGCAAATGGCATTGAGTCTGGTTGTTATCAGGACAACGCGTGCATAGAACGCCCCGTCAAAGAGCAATAGCCCTTTGACTTTGTCGTATAAACAACGATTCAATTGTATTTATAATAGCTTCAAAAGAAGTTATTACCTTAAAAAGCAAAGCGAAAGAGCCTTTCAGATCGTCCGCAAAACTCTCTGAAAAGCTCTTGACAAAACTCTATAAATCATGTACAAGAGTACACGATAATAGCATTTCACTAAGTCTTTCAGATGTTCGTGCATCTGTTTGATGATGGGCGGTGAGCTTGTTGGAAGCAAGTTCGCCGCCTGTGGAGCGCTTTTTGTTATTTTTTTGTTCTACAGTATAGCACGAAAAATAGCACAAAAAGTGCGAGCTGTCAATACTCCTGACAATATTTTTTTCATTTGTTGGACTTTGCGCTAATGAGAGCAAAGAATGTGTCACGGTGACACACGTAAAACGGTCCGAAAAAGAATAATTCCAGAACCCTATGCCATATACACATTGCTCCGGTGTCCGATGTTCAGGAGATAAATTACAATTTCATTTTCACGAATCTCTGCAATCAGCCGGTAATCGCCAACGCGGTACCGCCGGAGTCCTGCGTTGTTTGCCGTCAAACCTTTCCCGTGTGCGCGGGGATTTTCGCAGCCCTCCAGATTCCTGTGAATCCAGCCGGTCAGAAATGCCGCCGTCTGTCGATCCAGCTTCTTCAGTTCTTTCCGGGCTTTTTCGGTGAACATAACCCGATACGTCATAGCAGCCCAGACTCATGTTGATGCTGCCGCGCACCGTCAGCACCTCCCGCGCGCGCTGCGAAATGACCTCCCGCTGCCGCTGCGCCGGCGTGATGACGGGGAAGTTGTTGTAAACCAGCGTGTTCGAGTACCGGTATCGCATCTCCAGCCGGCCGCAGACCGCCGATGTCCACGCCATATGCATGGACGACGTAAGCAGCCCGAAAAGAAACAAATCCGCACCCTCGATGACATGAACGCTGTCGTTGCACCGAAGCTGTTCGTCTTCAAAGAATCCGATTGGGATGTACCGCCGCTTCTCCGAGCTGTGCCGCGGGATAACAAGATAACTGTTCGGCTCAGGCTTTGCCGCCGGCATGATGTAACGCGCCCGCCCGGTCAGCATATCCTCCGCAGTCAGATACAGCATAAACTTTTCCGCTTCTTCAGTTCCCGCGGCAATGCACCGCGCACGGTCGCCTTCGGTGTAAATGACTGTTCCGGAAGGAAGCGCCTTGCCCTGACACATCGCCGGCAGCTCCGACTTGTTTGTTTTTAGTTCCCGCGGGAAGATGTCCCGGGCATCCAGCAGGTACGGATTGATATGCTCAACGACCCGGACTTTTACCGGATTGGAGTCAACATCGTATTCATACAGCCTGTTCTCGGACGTTTCAACCGCCGAAAAGCCCACAATCACGCATTTCACCTGCGCGACACCCCAGGGCTGGAGGTCGTCAGCGGTATACCAGGAAAACGGACGATGCGCGAAATTGATAGAAATACCGGAGCGGATCACATCCCTCCATACCGTTGCCATCTGTATGCCCTGGCAGACGGAGCTGGTGAGGATCAGTCCGCACCGGATGTCTGTTCCGGAACTATACTGCGCCGATTTCTTCACCCAGCCGGCACAGTAATCCAGCAATCTTCTTTCACACGAGAATAGCCTTTCCATATCCGCACGCTGTGTGTCGGACTGATTGGCGGATGAGATAAACGGCGGGTTTCCGGCAATATACCGATGAGCTGCTTGCGGGAACACCTCGTCCCAGTCCATCCGCAGCGCATTGCCGGCTTGGATGTTCCCGAACTCCACATAGGTATCAACGCTCGGAAGCCTTTGCTCCAGCTTGTCGGCGAACCGGATGTCCAGCAGCCGCTGCTGAAGGAACAGCGCTGTTCTGCAAAGCATCGCCGCGTCGTCCCGGTATTCCACGCCGCAGAAGTTCGCAGGATGAATCCGGCTTCTGTTCGCTTTCATACCTGCGCCGGCGAGCGTATCCAGCTCCAATGTCCGGATTTCCTCATACGCCGCCGTCAGGATGTTCCCGCAGCCGCAGGCAGGATCCAGCACAGCCGTCTGTTCTAGCTTTGCAAGAAAAGCAGCTGCCTGATCCTGATCCGCCGGCGCAAGCGCTTTCTGTTCGGCGCGGTACGCATCCGCGAAAAGATCGTCCAGCAGCCGCACCACGCTGTGCTTCGCCGTATAGTGGATTCCCAAACCGTCCCGCTGGCTCTCGGCAAGCGCCAGCTGATACAGCGAGCCGAACATCGACGGGTCAAATGCCGTCCAGTCTACCGCGCACGCCGCAAGCAGCAGCTCCCGCAGCTTGGCGGACGGCGCAATCTGCACCGGTGTGCATTCCAGCACGGGCGGCAGAAACGAAAATACGGCTTCCAGCCCCGCCGGCAAATCTGATCCGTCCTCATTCGACCGGCGGACGGCGCTTTCAAACTGCCGCCCCAGAAAAATGCCTGTCCGGTCACAGTACAGGCAAAACAGCACCTGCCGCAGAAAGACACCTGCCTCGGCATTTGTGCTGCCCTCAGTCAGCAGATACTCAAAAATCCGTGCAAGTGTTCTCGAAACAAAATTTTTCTGACCTCTCCCCATAAAAAAAGCTCCTTTTGTTTAAAATTCTGGCGTTTATCTTCCGAAAGAAAAAATGTTTCTTCGCGCAAATACGTCAATTCAGCCCGAAAAGTTCATACGCGCAAAAAATCCGGCATTTTCTCTTTTCACCGTATAAAAAAGCTTATACCCGCAGTATAAGTTTATTCAAACCAGTAAGACTAAAATCTATTTTTTTCTTCGGAAAGATAAAGCTTTAGTGGGTATTATACCTGACAGCTCATTTTGGACCCTACCCCTTACCCGGAAGCAAAAAATATTTTTGGAAAACCCTTGACAAATGCACAGAGGCGTTGTATGATGTTCTTAACAATTATAATTGCTGTGTGCTTCGTGCATACAATGGGGGCTTCGTCGAGTAGGATCGACGGAGCCTTTGCTCTTACCCTGCCCTGTACAAATACAACAACGATGTAGGTGTTGTCTGTGTAATCCCCGCAGGAGGTGCGCTTCCGGATGCGACGGAGCAGCCCCAGGTTGCTTAAAGCAGTCATCTGTTTGATTATATCGCTTCGTTTCATCCCCAGCTCCAGTGCAAGCTCTGAATAGCTCTTGAAAAAGCCTCCGATGCCGGAGGTTTTTCTTTTTACCGCATAGAGATACGTGCGCAGGAGGTTTGCCGGCAGCTTCCGGATCGCCGCCCGGAAGACACGAAAGTACGCCCGTCTGTTCGGGAACAGCTTCAGGCAGTAGGTATACGTTCCGAGCATTCGATCCCGGCGGACTGTTCGCGTCGCCGAAGTAATGATGCCGATCTCCATCAGCCGCACTACCGCACGCTTGACGGAAGCCAGGCTGATGCCGCACAGGGTGCAGAGGGTTTCCTGCCGCACCTTCACGCAGCCGCCGAGGAGATTTGTCTGCCGCCCGGCGGACTGGAGGCTGTACAGGTGTACGGCGACCGCCAGCTCTGTTCCGGTCAGCCCGCAGCTGAGGATCTCATTGGGCAGGTGGAAATAGCTGCTTATTGTTTTTCTCATAACAATTCCTTCCGAAAAGAAAAATGCCGGATATACCGGCACCTACTTTCCGTTTGATTTGATGTAATTCATCAGGGTTTCAACCTGTTCGGCTTCCATCTGGCGTTTCATTTTGACACGCTTGAGCATCGTCATGCACTGCTCGAAATCGCGCTCGGTCAGGCAGTTGCCGAACTCGCCGTTTGTAACCGTATCAATCTGCTGCAGTGCTGCCTTGAGGGCGGAAATCTTTACATCGCCGCGGCGGTCGCCGTCTGTTCCGGAGGAGGATCTGCGCGGGGACAGAATGGACTTGTCAAATGCAGGACGCACAGGCGGTCTGCGGGTGCCGGGTTTCGACGCTTCCATGCGAACAACATTTCCGACAGAAACCTCCTGTTCGTCCCATTCCCCCAGCGGAAGCGGTTTTGCACCGTCGATGAGGTCGAATGGGAACAGGCTGTCCGCCAACGCGCGGCGGTTGTCCTGCAATGGGATGTCCCTGAGTTTCGCCACCGGAAGTCCCAGCTTGTAAAACGGCTTGAACCGGGAATAGATGGGGTTCATCCGGCTGCGGATGACGACAGTTTCGCCGTATTTAAAGCGCCGCAGCTCGTCGCCGAAGAACAGCGCTCTGCCCTTTTGGTGCTGGCTCTGGTGGGAGAGCCATTCATCGAGCTTGCCGTCGTAGGTTGTGTACTCCTTGGTTTCCTGTCCGAGCATCTTGCTGACGTACTCGTTGGTGTCGTTGTCGTTGGACAAAATGTAGATGAAATTGCCGCAGTTGCCCCGGATGGTCTTGGCTTCCTTTTCGTATTTGGTGTCGAGCTGGTTTAAGTCCTGTATGAACAGATGCCACAGGATGTTGCATCCGGCGCTGACGGTGATTTTGTTGTCCATGCCGGGGATGCGCACCATATTACCGAACTCATCGAGGATGAAATCCACCCGGCGCGGCAGGCTCAGCAGCTCGTTTTTATGCAGATACTCCACCAGGCTGACATAGCACTGATTGATAAACAGTGACGCGATGACGTGTCTGTTCGGGCGATCGTCCGGCACGACGTTGTAGTCGTCGAGGAGGTAATCCTCCTTTGAGATGCCACCGGCGATAAACTCCGATTTATGCTTGCCGATTTTCGTGAATATCCGGTGGTCTTTGTCGATCTCCGGCAGGTTTCTGTCAAGCCAACGGTTTTTCTCCTCCACGCAAAAGGGCGGCTCGCCGACGACCGCGCCGGAGAGGATAAAGCCTTCAACGTCCGGATTCTTCCGCACAAACTGCTTTAAGCCCGAAACCAGATTGTCAAAGGGCTGGAGATTCTCAAAAAAGCCCTGCTCATACATCCGCTCTAGGTACTGTACTTCATCATGAAAGCGCGCCAATGTTCCGTCCATGTCTACAAATAAGCGTTTATTCATCCTACTCACTCCTTCCGAAAATAAAAAAGACCCCGTGAGAGGTCTTTTTTATCTTCTATTAAGCGTTTTCAGCGCACAGTTATTTATTTAAAGTTTTTAATTCGGGCATAAAAAGGCAAGAATATCAAATTTATCTGTCCCGCTATTTCCAAGACTCCCACGTTGTCTTGCCCCATCCCGTGGTGTCAAAACCTTTGCGTATTACGCTGCTGAAAAGCGCTGCTTTTTCTTTCAAATGCGGATAGGAACTGATGTCATCACCAGACATCATCAATTCCATCAAAGTTGCCCGATCCTCATAAATATTGGTCTTGGCGTATGTTAAATAAAAGTACACATTCTTGTTTTTGTCATAAAACATGCAGTAGGGTGTGTTTTGATTGTTTTCATCCTGACCATACCTATTGTAATATTCAAATCCATCCGGATTTAGTGCTTCCCATTCATCCGCATCAAATAACTTCTTTTCCATCAGATGGTAATCAATTAAATGGCTGATTTCATGATAAAACTGAATCGATAACAGAGCATACTCTTTTTCATCATAATAATTCGCGTTAAAAACCGCTTTATAACAACCATTGCTTTGCTCGGAATACGCACCGGCTTCTCCGATATTAATAAAATTAGCCTTGAATTCTCCTCCGGTGAGAATCAATACCACACCGTTTGAGTTTTCACGAAATTGCGCAAAGAAGTTCTGCGGGTATTTAGCCATCGCCTTGTCCATCGTTTTAAGAGCTTTCATAATGACAGCTTTATTCTCACAGATTGCGTAATCATAGGAACTTTTCAGACCCGCGGTATTTTTTCCGAGAACAATTTCAACGTTATATTTCTGCTCAAGTTCATTCGCATACTCCGTCACTTCGCCGTAGGTTTTTTCGGTGGAAATACTCAGTTCCTTAATCGGTTTCGATTCCGCGGTAAGCTCCGCTTGCTCATTGGCAGCATCCGGTTTCCATAGAATCAATTGCTTGATGTAGATTTCATCCGGTACGCACAACAGATACAGATTCTGCGTTTCGGAATAGGCATCGCTGGAAAGCAGCTGCAGCGGCATATCCGCAGAGCCGGACGGCTGACCGGTGAACGCTTTATTCAGGAATGAAGTACTGTATAAATCCCCGGTGAACAAGTTCATTGCAGATAGCTGCAACGTTTTCATATCTTTATAATCAATGCTGAGAACGGAATCACCGCAGATTGTATAGTTGTTATCTCCGGCAATTCCCTTTGGCTTTGCGCAAACAGCATTCTCTCCACGGTAACAGCCGACGGATTGTATTATTCCGTCCTTCTCCTGCACGTATGCAGTGCCTGACGGGCAATAGCTGAATCTTGTTTCTAATACGGAAGCATCATATTGTGCCGTGACGGTGCGACTGTTCAGGTCATAATAAAAGGCGACTTTCTTTTGCAATAAAGCATCCGTCGCACCGGCATAAATTGTATGGGCATCCGACATCCCATATATCTGCACATCCTGATAATACATACTCAGCGGCAGATTTTCCTTATTACCGGTTGCGGCATCTGCTGAATAAAGCATATTATTTGAAGTGTAGAAGATTTTATTGCTGCTCTTATCATAAACTGCCACGCCGGATTCCGTATTTAGCGCATAACAGCTCAGTTTGCCGCTCGCATCATCAAGACAATAGATATTACCGGTTGTCTGATCGAAAAAAATTAACGGTGAAGATGACAGAATCTTTGTGGTTGCAAAATTCATGTTGGAGCCGTTATCATCGGAAAATTTCCCCTGCCACACATCCTTCCGCGTTGCGTCGGACAAAGAAAACACTGTGATTTTTCCGTTTCCGGCATCATCGCAATAGATTAGCAGAAGGCTGTTATCATCATAGAATGAGGCATTTATAAGATGATATCCGTCCGCGGCAATTTCATCGGACAAGGCATAAAGCTGTTTTTGACCGGACATGGCATAGTTTGACAGGTCGATGTCTTTTACTTCGTTTACAGGAATTGAATCCGTATCGGAACTCACAAAATCCGAAGTCTGTGAAGTGACAGAGGTCTGCGCTCCGTCAGAATTTCTACCCCCGTCGGAATCCGTACATGCCGGAAGCAACAGGAGTAGTGCAGATAGAATGATAGCGTGCAAAAATCGTTTTTTCATTGGCTGTTCTCCTTGTTTTTTTTCATTCTACCACACAATCGATTCACAAGTCAAGAAAAGACGTATAACTGGCATTGCGCTGTAACCGTAAAGATATAATTTCGCAATAAACTGATGCAATTATTACAGCTTAGCACTTAAATTCCCCTCTGTTGTACAAGCTCGGGGTTGTTCTCACGCTCAAGCTGCTTGATGTGCCGATCCAGTTCAGCCGTTGCTTTTTTCATCAAGGAATTTTTCGCCATATTCAGCCGTGCTTTCGCCGGTCGTACGCGCTGTGCGAGCTGACGGTCATAGCGTTGCTCCTGCAGCGTCAGCATTTTCTGTGCAAACTCGTTTCCTTGCTTCGCAGCTTCCCGAAACCATTCCCGCGCAAGTCCGCGATCGCCGTCTTTGTAGTACAGCATTCCGAGTCCGAGCTGGGCGTACTGGTTGCCCTTTGCCGCGGAAAGCAGAAAATACTGTTCGGCTTTCTGCAGGTCTTTTTTGACTTCCGAAGAAAAATACATCCGCCCCAGAGCATACTGGGCGTACTCATTGTTTTTCCCCGCAGCCAGCAGCAGGTACTGCTCGGCTTTTTCATCATCTTTTTCTGTACCCATGCCATAACTGTGCATTTTACCAATGCGGTAGTTAATGTAACTATACAATGCGCCTTTAAATCTGGTTGGTTGTATACTTGCTGGAAGCCCTCTAAGGCTTCCCGAAAAAGAAGAAAGGAGGTTTCCTCGGGTGTGTCGCTTGATATCAGTTCCTTCTTGTACATCTGTCCAAGGTCAAGGAGCGCCAGCACATTACCGCTGTTCGCCTCAAGCGACATCAAATCAAACGCTTTCTGATAATCTTTCTGTTTATACAGTTGGCGGCGAGCTTCTTTGTAATCCGCATTCCAGTCGATGCAATACTGCTTACCCGCACCTGACTCCACAATTTTTCCTTCGGACGGATGCGCTCCAGGGCCGAAATCTGACTGTTCGGGAACTGCGGAAGCCAGACTCTCAAAAATGGCCGGATCTTTCTGTTCGGGAAAACCGTCAAAAGGATCTTCAATCGGTAGCTCTAGGTCATCCAAATCATTTTTTCTTTCGGAAAGATACGCTCGCTGTTGCAGGATGCCGCCACTATCATCCTGAAGATTGACCAGTCGGCTCTGCAGCGCCAGTTCCCGGATTCTGTTCTCCTTAATCTCACGGAGCAGGGTATTGCCGGCACGCTCATAGAAGTCGTGAATGCGGTTTGATTTGTATTTCAGGTACATTCGCCGGTTTCCCGAACCATACAGACCCATCAGGTACTCCGTCTGCTCCTCGACCTTTTGCATATATCCGTCAAACTGTTCTTTCAGCGCCGGATCGGTGGCGATGATGCTGTTCACACAGCTGTCCACAGCTTTTCGGCAGCCTCGCATGGAACCGTGGTTATATTGCCAGCTGTTCCGCTCCGGAAGACGCAGTGCCAGCTCGGTTATCTGTTCGCGTGCATTGCCGGCAGAAGCCGACTCCCGCAGCTGGGGTAGCAGAACCTCGCGCTGCAGCTTTGTCAGCTCTTTCACCCTGTCGGAGCCGATGATCTGATTCACAACCTTGGACTTCATTTTATCAAATGCCCTGACCTCGAGCATATCCCTCGCGCGTTCCCGTTTTTCATATTCGCAAAGCTGGTAATGGATGTGGACGTTATCCGTATTGGTATGGATGGCAGCCGTCCAGTATACATTGTCGTCGTCCAGCTTCCGGGATTCATGAATCATCTCCGTGATTCCTGTTCTTGCCAGTTCTTTCAGCCGGTGCGTATTGAGTCCATGCTCCGTCAGAATTCCATGCTCGAGCAGAAAGTCGTTGTCGAACGACATAACGCCGATGTACTTCGGGCAGCCCTGCGACTGGCTGAAGCGTTCCAGATCACGGTAGTCCTCGACTTGCTCATAAGTGATGCGGTCATGCGTCATATCAAAAATTCCGTCGGACTTCTCGGAGTTGCTCATGTAGTTCATAAAGTCTTTGTATTCCGCATCCTGTGTATGATTTTTTGAAACAAAGGCTTCCGGGCGCTGAAGATAGCTATAGAAATCATATCCGCCGATCTTCCACGTTTGCGCAAATTCCATACTGAATACCACTGCCGGTGTTGACCTCATATTCCGTTCCCCCTATCCCGCCGCAGCCGTGTCACGGTGACACGGTCTATCCTTTCAGCAGATTGGTGGTCTGCCGCCGGAGGATTCTATCCTTATACTGTTCGCGTGATTTTTTCAACCAGCTGTGCGGTTGTTCTGCTGCCGACATATAGTCATCAAAATTCAAATGGGTAACAAGCGAATTAACAAGATTTAATAAGTGTCCGTTGTTTTCTTCGAGGACCTTAAGCCTCTTTGTCTGTTCTTCTAACAGATCAATAATTGGCTGATTTATTGCGGAAGCATTACTCTCTCTTGAAAGTACACCTGAAGCAAATTGCCGTATCGCTTCATCTATTACCGCCGATTCTGTCTTGTACAGCTGCCTGGACATATCCTTAACCAACTGGTCTGTTTCGTCGTTAATACGAATCGTCTTTTTCACAATATAGCCCCCTTCTCTTATTTGTTAATCGATTTTACAATATATTGTGCCTTCACACAGCTCTCATTTCGCCTCAGCTGGCAGGGAAACCCGCAAAGCGGATAGCCACGCAATTACCGTATTTTGGTATTCTCTTTGCGCCTCCTGCCAACCCCGACCTGATATCCCTTGAAAGAGCATAAGGGGCGTGACCCCACGCCCGCGGAGAAACCTCGGTAGTACCGAGGTTTCCTGAGCCGAGATGTGACCCCACCAAAAGCAATTTTCCATACATTTGCCATACTCAAAATAGGTTCTGCCATACGCAAGCCATACAAAACGCATTACATATTTGTTGTTTTATGGGATATGCCATACATCTGCCATACCAACGATGGCGCTTGCCATACGTTTGCCATACACAGAATCATTCAATTTCCGTGTCCATCCGAAAGAGAGAAATGAGTTCATCCATCCGATCCAGCAGTTTGCGGTATATGGGGATTAATGCGTCCAGCGTTTTTTCAAGCGCTTCATTTTGGTCAGTTATTAAGTTTGTGCATAAACTGTGAACCGTCGGAGGGAGTGCCTTGAGGAAAAATTCATTCCTTGATGCAACGTAAAGCGTAAGAATTTCATTCACCAGTTGATTGCGGGAATCATAATTTTCATTCTTGACGATCCGATCGAGCTGCTCAATGACCGTTGGGTTGATGTCGCGAAACTTCAATTCAGCCATATCTTCCTCCTCACCAGATGTGCGTAACGGTGTTGGCGCAGAGCTTCATCGCTCCGTCGTTCCATACCCGCATCTCACCCTTGACCGACACGCTCATGCCCTTGGTCAAGTATGCCTTACAGTTGTTCACGTTCTGCTTGTCGGCAACATACACGGTGAATGTGTCTGTGTAGTTCGGCTTGCCCGCCTGGTGCGGACGCTCAACCTTGATGTCAAAGGTAATTGCATAGTCCGTATCCTGGTAGGGTTGAATGTCCGTCACCAGATAGCCTTTCATGATACAGCGGTTTGCCGGGTTGTTAAACATAGAGAACGCTCCTTTCATTCTTCGTCGTCAGCCGGCTCACCTGGCAGCTGGACGAACCGCCCCTTTCTGAACCGCTTTTTTTCATACGAGAAAATATTAAAATATGAAGGTGCTGTATAGGTGAAAAAGCTTTGCTGGGTTGTCGCGGGATCCAGCCGGATGAACATTGTTCCCTTTTCAAAATCATCTGTTTCATCTCCCTGGAGGTCAAATACCTTCTTGTAGGAAGACGCGTCGCCGAAGGATTGAAAGTCCTTGAAACGCAGCAGCAAGCTGGTCCTGCTGCTGTCCTGAAAAATCGCTTCCTGAATATCTTCGTAATAAATACAAGCTTCTGTGCTGCCGTCTGCCGTGCGGACATAGCACAGCTCCATACGATCCTCGTAGGCCGTCATGTACAAGTACGAGGCTGCTTTTGGTGCAAGCCTGCGATAAAAGAACGTGGTAACAATCAGCGTTATGATTGCTGCGGCAAGCAGCGCGGTGCTGATTTTTTCGTGTGATGCGATCAGTGCCGACAGCAGGAAGCACAGCAGTGTCAGCGCCACACCGGTCAGCAGAAACCACCGCATCCTTTTCTCCGCACGCTTCCTCCGGTCGATTTTGGCATCCACAGCTGGAAGTTCCTGCTCCGTGGGATAGACATAAATTACTTGATCGTTCATTTTGGCACATCACTTTCTGCCCTGCGTGCGGGCGAGGAATATCGTCGGCGGATCCAGATTCTGATCCTGCCTCAGCTGGGGGCTGAGCAGCGCGCGGATGTCTTCCGGGAGCGCCGTTTGCTCATGAAAAAACTTCTTCGACCGGTAGGTCAAAGAAGTGTATTGCTCCTCTGTATTCAGCTTTTGGAAAACCGCCATGACCGGCATGACGCTGTGGGTGAGCCGGCGGAGATCCTCTTTCAATACGGTATTCGGTATGTATATGTCCTCAGCCAACCGAAAGCCCATACAGGCACTGTTATTCCCGACTACCTCATCGGTCAACAGAACGGGCTTTGAATAGTTGTACGTTCCGAGCATTCTGGCATTCTTCGCGATGTCCATAAGCTGAGGTAAGACGGACAGCTTCTGCTCCGCGATACCGGTTCTGTCAAGCTCAATATCCTCTGTCCGTAACTGCCCCCGGATGCACTTATTATAAAATGAGTAGCTTGTTTCACCCTGAATGCTCTTCAGCCCTGTCAGATGAAAGAAGTATTGCGGCTTATAGTCTGTTTCCATCAAATAATACTTTGTTTTATCGGTTGCAACAAACATTAAATTCGTTCCGCTGAGTTGGTTTTCATATTTTCTTGCGCAATCTGTCACAACCGCAGCTGCTTGCCTTTTGTCCATTCTGCTATCCTCCAAAAATAAAAGGAGCTATCAGTGCTTGCGCACCAATCGCTCCTTCATGACTGATTATTAAGTTGTCCGCCAACCTTCCGGCTCATACGTCCGGAATCATGCACATTGCTGCACACGTCAGGTTTTTCTGTTGCCTGCCAACCACCGGCACACGAAGTCCGGGAATAGTGTCGGATTATTGTAATGTCAGTCGCATTAATAACTCAAGGTTACACTATCATTATATACAACTGATTCTGCTTTGTCAAGCATTTCTTGAATTAAATTACTCTACTCTGTAAGTACATTACTTGTGGTGTTTCAACATAACCGTTATTTAACTTACAAACCATTTTCCCATACTCCTATAATCTAATAACTTGAACTAAGATACCAATAACAGGGATTAGTATGGATGATAACAAGATAATCTTGTTATCAGTTGTTGCTATTAATGAGTCCTCAACCATCTGTAATCTTTGCCTTTTATTGTTCAATATTTCTATTTCAATTGATCTTCTTTTTGCATCGGAAATACTAAGTTCATTGTGATTTATCGCTTCCAATTTTGTTATTTCTTCATCACATTGGGAAATTAACAGAGCTTTTTTCTCTTGAATCAAACTAATACATTTAGTAAGTGGAATCACTGTGCTTGCGAGGTATATGATAATAATAAGAAGTGAAATTACATCAGCTAAGAAATATTGATAAAAAAAGTTTTCTTTCTTTGTCGATTTCTGTGTTACATAATCCGTTATTATAATCACAATTAGTCCTAACACATAGAAAATCGCCAGTGAAATATTCTGTAAGAGGATTTTTGAAGTGCGTTTTAATCCGAAACAATTATCAAAGTTGCTTCCGTTTAAGTGTATAATCGTTGTTCTATATAAATTTGATGTGGATAAAATAACTGTAAACACAGATGAGAAAAATAAATATCCGGACATATACCAAGTGATGAAAATTACAAAATAATAATATATAATACCGAACATGCACTCTTGCTTAAGATGATATCCCCACGTCACAGGGTCCGAATTTACATACAATATAACAAGTATTGTTGCGAATATTGCAACAATAAAACAGATTAAATTGCATCTTTTTCGCCAAATTTTGTATTTGTTTATATATAGCCTTTTTTCAATAGGTAAAAGATTTAGCTGCTCGGATACTATTAATTGTGAACACTTTTCATAATACCCGCTATAAAAATACGAAATCAATAATATGTATGCCAGTGCAAAACTATTTGAATAATCATTTAAAAAAGGAACTTTGAGCGAATCGTCGTTAACAAAAAAACAACCGTTATGATAAATAATAAAATAATAAGCAGCGATAATACAAAAGGGTATTGATAGAAACCATATTTTTCTAGATGGCGTTTTATTCATTTTCTCATAAAACCAAAACATAAAGTCAAAAGAACTATTTTTCATAAATTTCGCCAGACGTGAGGTTTTTAAATTGCTTTTAATACCCATTATATCCACCACCTATATATTATACTTAGCAAACTCCATTTTGTCAAGCAATTTATTCTGTAACCGTAATCATACAGCTTGCCGTCAGTCCGCCATCCTCCGTTGTCGCAGTAATGATCGCCTTCCCCGGAGAACGTGCCAGCACCTTTCCGGAGCTGTCCACACACGCCACCGCGGGCTTGTTACTGCTCCACATAACCGTCTTATTCGTCGCCGACGAAGGTGAAATAACCGGCGTGATGACCGAGGTGTCACCGATCGCGAGCTTGACGTTATTGTCCAGTGCGGTGGTGGCTAGTTTTATGCCGTTTACCGAAATAGGCGGCATGGTTTCCGTTGTGGTCTTTTTGGTAGTGGTTGTTGTCTTTGCTGTGGTCGTGGTTTTTGTCTGCGTCTTGACAGAGGTACGGGCGGTTGTGGTGGTCTTCGGCTTTGTCGTTGCCGCAGGGGTATCGGTGGATGCCGGTTTCACAGTAGTCGTAGGCGGCGTTGTACTTGTTGTATCGGCGGATGTTGTTACCGGCATCGACGCGGCAGAATTTGCAGAAACCGTACCGGCAGAAGAACCGGAAGTCGATCCGGTCTGTTCCTGTCCGGTCGCCGGCGGTGCGGATGTCGTTGTTTCCGGCCGTGTTGTGACTGAGGGGGAAGATATGGACGATGCTTGGGAAGACTCCGCATCCGTATCAAAGATGATCGTCCGTTGCAGCTCCGTCACGGTCATTGCTTCCTCATTGCTCAGAAACTGCACATCCTGCGCATCGATCAGAATCCGTAGATTTTCGGGTTCCTGCGGCTCTGAATATGCGGGAATGATGTTGCCGAACTCGTCAACCGTCTGCTCATGCACAATATCCGGCCGGCTGGATTGCAGCCAGATTTTTATCATCGGAAAGTCCGAACGAACCTGATGGATGGTCAGCTTTTTTCCGTTGCCTGCCGGCAGATCGGTGTAAGCATACGTGAGAGGTTCGTCCTCCGGAGAATCCGGTGTTTCTGTGACAGAAACGCTGTAAATCTCCGGATAACCGGCTGCAGACTGTTCCGGGGCTTTACAGTAGATATTCACCGTCAGATCCTTCGTATCCGTGTTATACATCGCATAAGCCGCCTTGACATAGTATTCTGAAAGCTGCAGGGTGACGTTGTAATTTTCCGATTCGCTCACCGACTTGGTTTTCAGCCAGTCCGGCGATGTGAAAAATACAATATACAGCGGAATCACTATGACAAGAAACAGCAGGTAGCTTTTATTGGGGTTGATTTTCATAAGCTCTCCTTTGCGTCTGTAAAATCTGTTGCACCAGCGCTTTCACGGATTTTTCGATCATAATACGGATGCTGACAGAATAATCATCCGAATAAAGAACAACGATCACCTGATCGGTGAATTCTTGCACGAACCCGTTGGGATCGTCCAGAACCATGCGGTTCATCTCGTCTTGCGTCATATCGTTGTAGATCTCCGGCAGGAGCTTACGGATGATGTCCTCCCGGTCGCGGGAGTTGCCCATGTAAAACATATCGTCCCGGTCAACAAAGCGTTTGCACCGGATCTTATGCCTGCCGGACGACAATGAAATCAGCATTTCGCCGGCTTCCAGCATCGGTACTTCGGCCAGCTCGGATTCGGTAAACTGCGAAAACATTTCAGATAACGTTGCGATACAGTTTTCCGGCTGGTTCATGATCATCTTGTATTGCACCAGGTCAAAAATTTTCTTCACTTGATCGTTGCCCTCGCCGGTGCCGGAGGGGGTGTGGTCGAGGATGGACTGGGACGCATACCAAAGTGCCGCGTCATATTTTCGCGTCCGACGCTCCAGCTTTTCGATAAAATCCGTCACCTGTGAATTCTTGCTGTTGATGTACCGGTGCGCCTCCTCTATGACCGCAATCACATACCGCCGGTCATAAGGATGATAAATCTGCTGGTTATACGCTTTGTTCCGGCAGATCTCGCCCCAGATCAGGGACAGGATATTGAACAGCTGCGCGTTAAACACACGAGCTTCCATTTCGGCCAGCTGCTTGGTGTTGAACACTACAAAGTCGCTGTCCCCGATGTCCAGCGTTGTATGTCCGTTGAACATGGAAGCGTAGATTCCCTCCGCGATGGGCTTCAGGCTGATTTCCAGTGTTTCAAGCACCTCCGCGCGGCGGCGGGAAATATTCGTGTTGATTTTATCCTGCTCCGCAGCGTGATTCTCGTAAAGCCGTTCCCGCAGGATTGCAAGCAAGTCTGAAATCATAGGGAAATCCTTTGCCTGAAGGCTGCTGATATCCGTTGCTTCGGTGATATTTTTCCGTTCAAAGGTAAGCTGCAGCAGACTTTTCAGTTCGTCGAACGCGGTTTCGCTCAGATTCGGGATATACTGTGCGAAAAACGTCATGATGCGGGAAAGCTCCGCCGCAAAGTTGTTCTCATCCTCGTCGGAATCCTGCAGCTGCAGAGGATTGATTACGGAATTGCGGTTGAGATACAGCACCTTGCCGCCCAGCACATCAGCAAGATCGGTATATTCACCCTCGAGATCCAGCACCAGCAGACGGTTGCCGCAGATACAGTACTGCTGCATATCTGCTTTCAGCGTCAGGGATTTTCCTGACCCCTTGATGCCCAGCAGCACTTTGTCATAAGACTTCCGGTGCTGGTTGCGGACAAAAGTATCCAGGCATACCATTCCGTCGGTTTCGGTAAAAGCGTATAGAGGCGCAAATTCGTCGATATGTGATTGATAATAGAAGGGATACTGCTCTTTGAACGTGCCTTGCAGCGGGATGGGGTTGCCGACGGTATCCGCCGATTTCAGCAACGCGCTGTATTCCTGCCGCATCTCATTGATGCCGATGAAAGTACTGATGCCGTTGTCCTCCAGAATGTTATTGATTTTTTCAATCTGCGTCTTCAGACCGGTGTAGCTTTCCGATGACGCATAAAACCGCAGGGTTGTTGATAGAATCTGCTCTTTGCCCCGTGTAAGCTCGGTATACATCTGTGTCAGGTCACTGAGTTCTGTGCCGGTATCAATTTCATCTGAAAGATCCTGACGGATGCCATTACGCGAATTCAGCTCCTTCAGTGATTTCTTGATGTTTGCTACCACGTTTGATTTTGAGTCCATCGTCACGTCCAGTGTCACGGTGACAGACTCAAAGCTTGCAAAAATATTTGCATAGGCAAGCGCCGGTATGAATGACGGGTATTCGGAAACCACCAGAGAAGTGACATATTTATCGCCGACGCGGATACAGTCATGATGCAGCTCAATTTCATCCGGGAGAATCGCCGTATTCAGATCCTGCGTAAAGTCTGTTTTGTAAATATTGTCCCCGAAATTTACATACTTGTGCAGCACGTGCATGACCTCTGTCTTATCACAGATTTCCACGCTGGTATCAATCTGCATCATGCTGATATATTCCCGGCAGGCTTTTAACAGGTTGTCGGGATAGGTTCCGAAAACAATCAGATATGCCAGACGATCCTGTTGATTCTGCTCAAGCAGCTCCATCCGCTGGATTTCACGCGCAAGCAGATGCCGGCGGAACGGATGCTCCGTCCGTTCCAGCTTGTACTGCAAAAACTCCTTATTTGCGCTCAGAAACGGATGGGAATCCGTAAACACATACTTGTGCGGCAGCTTCAGCGCAATGGTGGCCTTTGCGAAATTGCCGTATACCATATTGGTGTCTGCCTCAGAGTAGCCGAAAATATCAATACCGGAGATCCGGATGACACAGATATATCTTTTCTCCAATGTATCGTCCATCTCAATGATTCCGTTATCAGCATACCTGCCGAAAGAAAAAAGTGCTTTAATCCCCTTCGGGCTGGATTTTTGTTTCTGGGTCTGCATCTGCTTCTTCATGATCATGCGCCCGCTCCTCCTTCCATCTTAATTTTTTCAGGGTGATTTTAAATAACAGAAACGAAGCAAGTCCCCGCCAATACGATTTCCTCGGGTTGGTGGGGGACTGCTTGCTTAAAATCAAGAATACGATCAGGTTAAAAGGGATGAAAACCGGCTGCAAGTATTTATGCACCGCGACAGAGCCGATTGCACTGGACAACATCAGCGTGAATGCCAGCCCGAATATCCGGATCAGCGCAAAGTTGCCGACAACCTTGATTTCTGATTTTGTTTGTTTCGGTATGAGTCCCATTCTATATCTCCTTCTTCGTCACTTTGGATTCATTGCTGCCGGTTGAAACAGGAGGCTCTGCTTGTGCGTTCACTGCAGGGTGTACTGCACCCGCTTCTTGAGAAGACGGTGTTGCCGGTCGCGCTGCTGCAGACGGATTTACAGAATCCTTGGCTTTGTTATTTGCTGAAGGTTGATTCGTTGTCGCCTGTGCAGGATTTTCGTCGCCGGAAGCCGGACTCGACGGTCTTTGTGCTGCGGAAGACGACGATGTACTGCTAGACGCGGATGCTGCAGCTTCATTCTTTGAAGCAGGTGACGGCGGGGCAGGACGGCTCAACTTTTCCTGCCGCGCTTCCCTTGCCGCTTTCGCCGGATTTTTGTTTTGCTGGCTTGCATGATGAATCTGCGATGCACCCTTGCGGGCTGTATTTGCGTTTTTCAACGTTTCAACCGCCGTGCGACCGCCGACGCGAAGCACACCTGCAGCTGCACCGGTGGCCGCTCCTGCTGCGCCGCCGATGGCTGAACCAACAGGACCCAGGGCAGAGCCGAGCTTTGCGCCGGTCTGCGCACCGGATTTCGTCATTTTTGCAGCGCCGGCTGCAGATTGACCAATTTTCTGCGCAGAATCTTTCATCTGCATTGCGGAGTTCCGTGCTGCTGATCCTGTGGTTTTTATCTTTTCCGCTCCGGTGGACATTGCCCCAAAAACGCGTCCCGGCGCAGAAACTACAGATGATCCGAGAGATTTTGCTCCTCTGCCAACGGACATGGTAGTACGCGCAATCGTCTGTCCGGCAATCATCGCCGCCATACCATTTTTCACACCGGCATCCAACCCGATCAGCTTTACCACAATATCCGGCCCGCCGATGACAAACTGCATACCTGCAATCAAAAGGAATAGCTGAAACATCAGATTCGTCGCCGGCACTACAAAAGCCAGCACGCTAATGAGGTATAGCTTGAACACCAGCAGCACGACGATGATTACGATAAAAGACGCGATAATTTCCTGAATGATTTTCTTAGTTCTCTGTCCCTGCTGCAGGTCAGAAGCATACACAAGCGGTGATATGAGCTGCATAAACATGATGTCATAGATCAGCTTCGCCAGCTTAATTCCGGAGAAAACTAGGCAAATCAAGGTTGTCAGCAGCAACACCAAGCCTTTCAGGAACATCATATCATGCGAGTACACATTTTCGACCACATAGCCGCCCGTTATAAGGTATAGTTTCAGTTCCGTATACCATTTCAAATCTTCGACATCATCTGCCGTGCGCAGGTCTGCCCAAGCATATTGCCCGACGATATTCGGGTCAGTAGACTGCGATGCAGTAATATGCGAATTTTCCACATAATTCAGATTTCGGATTGTTGTATCCTTAATCAGCTGCAGCGCTGCGGTTAAGCTGCTTGCAGCGGTGATCGTACTTGCCGAAATGGTTATATCGCTGCGCACCGATATGCGCCGGATTAGTTCCCGTTCATAATCATGCGCGGTGTAAACTGTATAGCTGTCATATTGGGGGATGCCCTCGTTGTTGTATCCGGTGATTTCACCGTAATCCTCCACGTCAGTGCCGTTGGCTCTGGCATTCACAAGTGCCGTGTATTCTGTACTCATGCCAAGCAGATCCATCATATTTTCTTCAGTCAGGTCGTCAAACATTCTTGTCGCAGACGGAGGGCTGATAATATTCACCAGCTTCCGATCCCATGCTCCGGAACCCTCGTTATAAAATACCTGGTTGATATTCATCGTATACGGACTGATTTCGTTGTTTATGTAGTTCGGGCTGCTGCTGTACATCCGTAATTCATTGTACAGCTGGGATTGCCCGAGGTCCACCACAACTGATGCAAGCAGCTGCTCGCCCAGCGAATGATCCGAGTCGTCCGCAACCACGCTGACACCCTGCATATCGGCAGCTCCCGCGGTTTTCAGATCTTGCAGCGCGGAAAACAGAGAGGGTGTTGCGATAATCATAAACATGGCGATGAGCATATTCCGAACGTTTTCTTTCATTTTCATATCCGGTTTTATCATCAGGAAAATTGCTGTCACAATCATCGCGGTTGCGAGAATCGACCATGCCAGCGGTTTAATAACGGATTGATACGGAAAGATGTGGCTCACCGCCGTGTAAAGGTTGATGGAAAGCAGCATATCGATAGAAACCGTGATGCTGTCAATTAGTTTTGCGATAAACTTCAGGATGGAATAACCGACAGTATTCAGGATGTCGCTCCATTTTGTTGATACTCTGACGTGTTCTACAACGGAAAGCGGCAGCGCATCATAATCAACTGCGTAGACGGTGATTGCCGAACTGATGAGAAAGATAAAGCTAAACAGAACCATAACGGACTTTTTATGCTTCAATAAAATACTCCACTTCATATGGATACCCTCCGATTTTTTTAAGTATGTCATGCCCGGTTCAAGCCGTTCCGGCCGGAGCGGTTTGAGCCAGGCACGTTTCATCGTGCCTGATTCCGATTAGCCGCCTTTAAGCGAAGTAACCACGCCGAGGCCGAAAGAGATGATTCCGATACCAATAACAATATTGATACCCATCGACTTACCCTTCTCAAACGCCTGTTTTCCGCCCACCAAAAATACAATGCCGAGAATCATTACAACCACTCCGCAAAGAGACCAGGAAAGTGTTTTTAACCAACCCTGGACTTTTCCTAACCATGCCGTGATACCGGTCGTCGGGTCTGACGCGAGCAGCGTTACCCGAAGGATTTGCTGATGTGCAAGTAAAAGCGCGTTCATAAGTATTTCCTCCTTTAATTTCAGCGTTTCCGCTGTGTTGTATATGCCACAGCCTGTTGTTGGCTGTTCGCACCGTTTCGATAGTTGACCAGATAGTCGTTCCAGTCCTTGCCCTGTCCTTCAGGCACAAAAAAAGACTTCACATTGAAGCCCTTTTCCGCATATTTAAGTTTCATTTTTTCTGTGCGCTGCAGTCCTTTCTCATCCTTATCAAGGCAGAAGTTGATTCGCTTCACCTCGGGATGCCCTTCAAGGTAATGGTCAAGTGCCTTATCAGAAAATCCCGAAAGCGTAAGTCTTGTTACCTTCTGCCAGGATGTCTTGTAATCCTCGCGCCCGTCCAGCTGGTCGCGGAGTTTGTGCAGCGTGGCGTGGCTGAGCAGGTCAATGGGGGCTTCAAACACAAAAATCTGTTGCTTTATTGTGCCGTCCATCCGAAAGCTGTAGTTTTTGTCGCTACCGGCGCAGTCCCCGCGGTACTGGATGTTGGAAAGCGTTCCCCGGGTGGTTGCAAACTTCACCTCGCCCTGCTCATCATGTCCGAGGAAAACACAGTTTCCTTTCACATCCTGATAGAGCTGCTTATTCTGGATGCAGTAATTCACAACTTCCGCATCCAATCCACGGGAGATCGTCAGATATGCCCCGACCCGCTTATATTGCCCCTGCGCTTTTTCCGGTAAAACAAGCTCCTTCGGTTTCTCCGGAATGTCTTCTTTTTTTACCTGCTCAAACCGTCGTTCCGTTATTCTTTTTCGGTCAGCGCTTACGGAATAACTAGAATCCCGATGATCACCGATCAGATAGCCGACGGCCTCCTTGAACTCCATCCCCCGGACGGTCATCAACCAATCGATCGCCGTCGGCCCTTTCAGATCGCGGGCATACCAGGTCCACCCCTTACGGTCACGGAACACGACAAGGCTGTCATGCTCTTTGCAATGCCACTCAGAGCCGGCGCGCTCGAAGGTGAACCCTTCGGTTTTTGATATGACATCCAGTGTGTCACACTCCCGTGCGTTACTGATTTCATCCGGGGAATACCGGACAAAATCCTTATGCGGTTTCATGCTCATGCGTTCCTCCTTTCTGTGTCACCGTGACACGGTTTCTTTGATCAAAGCTGCATTGACACGATTACCGTCCTCTGCCTCTGTCAATGACTGCGGATTGATAGATCTGCGGCTTGGGCACCTCCTTTCCCGCTGTCTGCAGCCGTTCCAACTCCGGCTGCAGACGATTGCGCAGATATGCCATGTCATTGCACTGATCCAGAAACGGACCGAAGGTCGATAGGATCAGCGTATTGTCCGGTGTGGAGAGCCGAACGCTGTCGCCCGGCGAAGCCCGGCACAGATACGCCGCGATATTGGAGGTGTTATTAATGAGTTGTATTTCGGCCTTCCCATCGCTTGCCTTAATGTACAGCTGCCGATCAACCGCAAGGTCTTGCTGCTGATTGTTCATGCCCGATCCTTTCCGGCGCTACGCGTTGCGCCTTTTTAATTCTTCCTGGATTTTCGCCAGCGCCTCCTGAAGCACCTCATCGGGGGCATCGTTGATGGCTGCGTCGAATAGCGCCGTAGTGAACGCATAACCTTCCTCGTCGTCCGGATCAGCTTGACCGATGATTGCCACTTGATCGCCGGAAAGCGTGTGTACGGACGCTGCCGCGTCAATGCCCGATTTAACAAGCAGGCTGCTGATTGCCTCATAAACCCGTTCGGTCTGCTCCTCCGGGGTAAACTCGCGTTCCATTTCATTTTTCATATGCAGTTTCCTTTCTACCGGCTTTTCTGCCGGGTAAACAGTGTCGTCTGGCGGTAAGTGCCGGATTGCCGGAGCGCCTTAAACAGATAGTCCGTATCAAGCCCATTTTCCTTATAGCCCTGCAGAATACCGTGAAAATATACGTCCGAAGGCGGTGCGTGATGATGATCGGCGTTGTTCATAATGTATACCGTCGCATCCTTTTCCTGCCCGTCGATGGCGACGCGCACACGCTCTTTTCGGTAATACACCGGAAAGCCTTCATACGCATCAAGTCCGCGCCAGTCGGATTCATCAATATCCCACAGCAGTACCGGCGTTTTCGCACCCTGCTCCGGCTCGATGGTCGCGCAGCCGTTAAATGCGAGCCGATAGCCCTTGATTGTGCCGACGGATACTTTGTCTGAAGCAGGACAGCGCTGCCGCATTTGCTTGAGATTCAGATTGCTGCCGTATGCGGCATACAGGATTTTCTCGGGTTCAAGAACCAGCTCCTCCGCATTCTGCGAAAGAAAATCATTGATTTCACGGCGGGCATAATCGCAGAAGCCTTTCGCATCCGTATAGTTGTCATACAGATACTTTTTCAACAGATATTTATCACCACCCGAAAGAAAAGCTTCCGGTGCAAGCTCCTGCAGCAGCCGTTCCGATTGATCGAACGCAACCATTTTTGAAATCCCGGACTTTCGTTTCTGTTCAACCGGATTATATTGCGGATGCTTCTCCATATACTGCAGCGACCGGTCATATGCTTCTTCGAGAACACTCTGATCCAGTCCGCAGTCGTTATACCCGTCCGCTATCCGGTTATAGTAATCGGCGGCGGGCTGAAAGTATTTTCTGGACTCATTCATGACATACGCCAGCGCTCTGACCGTTTCGCCGTTGATTGTCACCGGGATCCGTGCCTTATGGTATTTGTGCGGAACGCCCTCATACACGTCCAGCATTCTTTCATCCTCGGGAGTAATGCTCCAGACCAACGCCGGAGTCTGCGCGGACTGCTTTTTGGTGATTGTCGCAACATGGTTGAAATTCAGCTCGTAGCCTTCAATTACCCCTGTGCCGAAAATCTCTGCACCCGGGCAGCGCTGCTGCATTTGTTTGATGCTGATATTGCTTCCATATGCGATATATAGCTTCTTCACTTTAACGTCGCCCCCTTTGCGCCGGCACAATACCTGCGGCAGCACCGTCGCCAGGTGTCTGCTGCTGCGTGCGTCCATTCAGAATGTCCATGATACGCGCCCTTTCTTCCGCTCCTACACTTTCAAGCAGCTGAACAAATTCATTTACCTGCTGCCGGAGCGGAATAACCGGTTGTGTGTCCGCTGTCGGTTCGCTGACAGCCGGTTCGGGATGATTGCTTTCTTCGGTCAGCAGCTGCGCCAACTCATACGCCCGTTCCTCCCGCCGCCGCATCGCGGCTTCTTTGTCCTTCCAGTCCTTCGGGCCGTTGAGGTTGGCCAGCATATGCAGCCGGCAGGATTCAAACTCCTTGCCGTTAAGTCCAATGCGTATCAGCCAGGTGCGAAACGTATAGCACTCGTTGACTGACACGGTTTCATGGGCATAGGCGCGTTTTTGGTTAATTGCCTGCGCCGATACTGCCAGACAGAATTGTATGTAGTCTCTAATTTTTCCGGCGTGCTGGATGTCGCTGTTGAAGCATCGGAATTCAATGGTGCCTTTGTTAAACAGGCTATGGAGGTTCAAGCAACGATACCGTGAGTTGTCATAATGCTCGTTGCTACGGGACGGACAGCCCTCGTACCAGAGATCTTTCACTTCCTCCAGTGAAACCGGCTTATATTGGTTGATTTTATCCAGAAAAGCTTTATCTGTTTTTTTACAGTAGCTTGTTTCCCGACCGAGATGTACGTTTAGCGCTCGGTATAGGATGTCTTCCTTTGATGAAATGATATTGACGATATTCCGGACACTTTGCGCGGTGTGCGGGGAACCGTCAATATGAATATGGATGCCGCAGGACGAGTTACTGATAGCGCCCTCCTCGCGTAATGCCCGTACAAGAGCCTGAACCGTTTTTATATCCTCATATGTGCAGATCGGAGAAACCAGCTCACACTCATAGCTCCGTCCGGCACGGACATGCCCGGTTGCTCTTGATGAAATTGAAGAATCGCTCACCACTCGCCACGCGCGCCCCGTTGTGTCCGGCACGCTGTACGCGTCGTATATGCCGCCGAGATGCCGTGGGAACGTGGCGAAATATTCGGCGATGACATCAGCCGCCTTATTTCGGGTTATACCGGTAAACTCTATTTCGATCCCGAAGCGCTGTTCCTGTATTGTCATCGCCGGTCTCGAGTCTGCTGGGGATGAATCAGCACATTATTTTTGGTCATATACCCTCCTGATTAATCGGACACCATCTCGGTGATGTCTTTATCGTGATAATATCTGACCCGCGCTCACAGCGGCAAATTACTTCAGGCTGCGAGCGTTTGATGCAATAATAGCGTGACGGGCTGTAGTAATGCCGCTCAAATACGGCATATTGGCAGGTTTTGCAGATTGGTTTGTTCATTTGAATCATCTCCTTTATTTTAGCTGTGTCATCGTAACAACCGCGTCCTGCGGATGCGGGAAGCTTTCCGAAAAGAAAAAGAAGCCTGAAAATTCAGACTTCTTTCCCAATACTAATTGACATTATCATAGTTATCAACTACCGTCTACTTACAAAGTTCCTGCGTAATTCATTTTCCATTATCTTTTTTGTGACTTTCATATCCTTTCATTTTGTTAGAAGAATCCTGCCTGTCCTGTATTACATAAAACCTTAATAATCGCAAGCTTCTAAATCTATTATATAACACAGTGGTATTTTATATCTTATTTTAACTTATTGGATAGTTAAAATAAGAAACATCCATATAGTTAATGGTTCCACTTGATGTAAAACACTTGTCCAGAGTGGTATATACTGATATTTTATAATCTAACGAACTAATATTTTTACTTTGCAAATATCCAGCTAAACCAAGGTGAAACGGAATATCATAGTTATACAGGTTACTATCCAAAAGAGTTATTATTTCATCACTTTCAAGATATTTGTTTATGTAGTCTATCGCTTCGTCTTGTAGTATAAATTTCACATATACATCACATGAAACGCATTCCTTTGGTTTTATAGGTTGATTTTCTAGATTGTCAGATATAACAACAGAATAATCCTTATAGTCATTGGCAATCGAATCGCTTTTTATAAAATCAATATTTTTAATATAAATATCATTGCTGGAAGTGTTTGTGATGGATAATGAAAAATCTAACGCCATTGTAAATGACGTATCAGGATCTATTGTTGTAAAATGATTATTAATAAGATCTACCAATTGATCTTGATATGTAAATCCAATATGATATTTATCGGGATTGGTCACTGCCAAGGTAAGTGCTTCACGTTTATTATTCAAGTACTCATACAATGAGAGGGTAAATGCTGCTGTTAAAACCACTATTTCTATAAGCCTGAATAAAAACTTGATCATTGATTTTAGATTTAATTCCATGTTTCCCCCATAATCTTCTTCCATCGCGTTGTTTTATATTAACTCAAATTCATCCTCATCGCCTATTTCTTGAAAAAATTCATCGCCCCCTTCCGCTTGTTGGGTAAAAG
Organism: Oscillospiraceae bacterium; assembly: GCA_047602575.1. Lineage (GTDB taxonomy): Bacteria > Bacillota > Clostridia > Oscillospirales > Ruminococcaceae > UBA1366. The sequence goes on along the minus strand of JASGGY010000002.1, from coordinate 73,906 downwards.
GGTAACGTTTTTCATCGTTTCTGAAAGCTTCTTGTTCTTTCAAATGAGCAATTGTTTTTCGTAATTGGGTATTCTCAACTTTGAGCTGCTCGTTGATGGTAGCAAGCTCACTGTTCTTCTGTTGCAGTAAATCGGCATTCTTTATATTTTCAAAATAGTCCCGGGAAAAGTTATCTAAAGTTTGCTTGAGATCCCTTTGCTGTATCGAAAAAGAGCGGTATGCTTTATCCTCGTTGTCATAACGATCTAGTATCAGCCCAAAGCTCTTTTTTATTTCTCCCTCGATATTCTGATGCTGCCGAGATAAAGAAGCATCATTATTAACCCCTACCATGCTTTGCAGACTTCTATCAGATGAGTTGCCGATCTTTTGAATCAAATCTTCAATTTTCTTTGTGTTCGTCCCAATATAAGATCTGCGTTGAAGCAGGAAGGTTATTATTGCAGCAAATACCGCAGGTAATATCGCCAACAATACTGATTGTAAAAAAGTGAAGTTCATACGATTGCCCTCCAAGACGTAAAGTACGATGATGATATTCCAAACATAGCTAAAAAACAGATATACTTTCAAGCTATTATCCATATTCCTTCTCCATTCTACAACAAAATACATTGTTTGTCAATCTCTATGATTATAGCGAACCCCTCAAGTATCTCCCTCTCAGGATTCGTATGCCTGCCGAAAGAAATCGGCAGGCTTTTTGTGTCACCATGATAGACTTACTTTTCATCCTCTTGAAAAGCTTCGGCAAGCTCATCCAGACTAACCTCAAGTGCATTTGCAAGATCAATGATAATCCTGAAGCGTGGGTTTTTAATTATACCTCTTTCAATATTACTGATTGATGATACCGGATGACCGCTTCTTCGAGCGAGTTCTCGCTCAGAGCTTTTTTTGCTTTTCCTTAATTCTACAATTTTCTCGCTTAACATATTGCACTCCTGTTCATTTTATGGTATTATGTTCTCAGGTAATTATTTCTTTCGCTTTTTTGTATTGAGATATATTATTAAGGCTATAGCATTAAACACCCAGTATGTCACCCTAAATAGGTGCAGCACTTGTGTTATTCGATCCATAAAATCATCCTTTCGAGGTTTATATGCTTGATTTCATTTTTTCATTCTTATCGTCCTTCTTTGTCAGCTCATCTGAAAGAAACAACGTGAAAAAGTCTCGTTTTGTTCTTATTGTGCTGGCGCTCATCCTGTTGTGTATACAGCTGCTTCTTCCCAGGTATCAGTCTATCCAAGAAGGTGTTTGTGCTCTGGTGGTAGTTTTCTGTGTTTTTATTATAATTTTTTTATATGTATTCATTAAAGTTGAAGAACCATATAAACACACACCTACTAATAAAGATTATGTGAAAACGCTTCTTTTCACCCCTCTTACATACCTTTGCTTCTTTCTCATTGTCACTTCTGTTTTGTTAATCAAAAAGTTCAACCCATATACAGATGCTCAATTGGAATATACGATATTTGAAAATAATAGGAGTAGTTATTTAAACCACCTTGCTTCAATTAAATTCTCAAAAGCAATGTATCTATATCTTTGGGAACAAAAAATTATGACTTTTTATTATCTAATCAATATGATAGAACTTTTCTTCGTTATCCGTGTCTTCTTATACACGGCGAAAAGGTTTCTTGACAAAAGAAGCTATGATGATTTAAGTGACAATAGGATATCAGATTATAAATTTTTATTAATAATACTTATCCCTCTCAATTTGCTTTGTTGGAGAAACCCGATCGTACTCGTCGAAAAATTCTGCGGATATTTTTTCCCAGCACCGTAAACGGATAATGTCGGTCTCCTGTGATGTTATACCAACAACACTGGAAGGCAGCAATTATAAATGCAATGTTTATAACGCTAAAAATAAGATCGCCCACTTCGTCACCTCCTAATCTTATTGGTTTCTCTGTCTTATGACGAACCCCTCAAGTATCTCCCTCTCAGGATTCATATGCCTGCCGAAAAAAAACGGCAGGCTATTTGTGTCACCGTGACACGAAATGAAATTGTGTTGAGCGATTATTCTTGTTTCTTCTTTCGGAGCGCCGCCAGAAGCACAGCCGCTCCAGATCCAATGATCAACGTCAGCAGGATGATATACGACTTATCCCAGCTTCCGTCGTCAAAGTCCGTCCGCGGTGGAGTTTCGTCTTTAGGCGTGTCTGTTACTACCGTTTCAATCACCGCGCCGTCGTCAACGATCGAGAACAGCTTCAGGCTGTCATCGTCATTGTAATATCCATCAGGCGCTTGGAACTCCTGATAGTAGTAATCGCCATACGGCAGATTATCAAAGGATACTTCACCGTTGGCATCGGTGAAGCCGGTCACGAGCAGCTTCTTGTCGGCATCGTATACCTTGAAGCCGCAGCCTTCCAGCGGATGTCCTGTTACAGAATCTTGCTTGGTAAGCTTCAGACTGCCAGTTTTCATATCATTTTGGACGCGCTCCTTGTGGATTGCGAATAAAAAACATCCACAGTGAACGGATCTGCGACCAGATAGGCGACATTGACCGTGGATTCATCCTCCGTGATGGTATATGTGCCGATCGGCACGGAGAATGTACCCTTGCCGTTTTCATCGGTGATAATTTCTTCGTGGATTGCCCGTCCACTATCTGAGGTTCCCTCAAGTATAAACCGAATGTCGGAAATATTGAGATTGCCGACGGTTGTCTTTGTCAGTTCGATTGTGCCAAACTTTTCTTGGTTAAATACCGGCAAGTTTAACGTTTCCGCATATGTCACAGTAACCTGCTGATCGTCAGCCACCAGATACGCCGTCGGCACAGAGCTGCCATCCTCCGAAACGGTGTAAGTTCCAATCGGCACGTTCGCGAACGATGCAATACCGTTTTCATCGGTTGTCGCCGTCAGCTCAATTTCGCGTCCGGAATCTGACGTGCCGGTAAGGATAAAGTCAATTGCGGCGATGTTCTTGTTCTCCGTCGTGCTTTTCGTTACCTGAATTGAACCTGTCTTTTCTGCGTTATTGACAGTCAGCGCTGTAGTCTGCGCATAGATAACATTGACCTCCCGGTCGTCCGCTACCAGATATGCTACCGGTACTGTGCTGCCGTCCTCGGAAACTGTGTAAGTGCCGATCGGAACACCCGTAAAGGTTGCAATGCCGTTCTCATCGGTTGTCGCCGTCAGTTCGATTTCGCGTCCGGAGTCGGATGTGCCTGAAAGAATGAAATCAATACCGGCGATATTCAGGTTTCCTGTTGTTGCTTTTGTGACCTGAATTGAACCTGTTTTTTCTGCGTTGCTGACTGTCAGCGCCGAGGTCTGCGCATAATTAACGGTAACTTCCTGATCGTCAGCAACCAGATACGCTGTCGGGACTGAGCTGCCATCCTCGGAAACAGTGTATGTACCGATCGGCACGTTCGCGAAAGTTGCAATGCCGTTCTCATCAGTTGTTGCCGTCAGTTCGATTTCGCGTCCGGAATCTGACGTGCCGGTAAGCACAAAGTCAATGTCGGCGATATTCTGACTTCCAACGGTGGACTTTGTAACCTGTACAGCTCCGGTTTTTTCGTCATTACTGATGGGCAGCATTGTGGTTTCCGCATAAGTAACTGTCACGGTTTCCGGATCAGCCACCAGATACGCGGTCGGAACAGTGGCGCTGTCCTCCGTCACGGTATAAGTACCGATCGGGATATTGTTAAACGTCGCAACGCCGGATGTGTCCGTGACTGCGCTGTCACTGATTGCACGTCCGGAATCCGATGTGCCGGCTAGGTTAAATCTGATGCCGGCGATATTCCGATTGCCGACAGTCGATTTTGTGACCTGAATAGATCCGGTCTTTTCCGTATTGGTAATGACAACCTGAGCTGCCTGCCCGGTAGGGGAGTACGTCACCGTAACGCTCTTACCGCCGGATGCGGCTTCCCAGTCATATGTGACGGGACCGCCTGCTTCTTTGACGATATAATCTGTTCCTGTTTCTGAATCCGCCGCAAGGTTAAAAACATCAAGTGTTGCCTTGTTCAGATTTGGTGAGGACAGATAAAACTTTGTCGCGGCGGTTTTGTCAGTGGTTGTTCCGGTTGCGGTATAGACACCGGCAAAACCGTCCGCTACAACATAATTTCCTTCCTTGTCCTCAACCGTGAAGCTTACCTGTCGGGTGAGCAGACCCGGAATTTGATAAGTCGATGCCGGCTGGTACATCATGTTGAAATTTTTCTGGAGGTGGATCCATCCCACGCTGGGCGTGTTTTTTATTCTGAAAAACAATGTCTGCATATAGTCAGAACTGCTTAAATCGAAATCAAATTGTTTCTGATACATCGGGTTATCGGATACCTGTTCTAAGTCCGAATCGAATACCTTAACAGAGTACTTACCACCATCGCAGTCAAGCTGGAAATAGTAGATCAGCTGCTCAACCTTGTTGCCGTCGGCATCTGTGAGGACATATCCAGCCGGTGCTTTTGTTTCCACGAGCGCGTATCTCACGCCAAAATAGAGCGGTGTGGGATTGTAGGGGCTGGTTTCATCGTCCGGACCCACGAGGGTATTCGCATCGCCGTTGGCATCGGTCGTCATCGTCGCAATCGGCTGCATCATGGTTTGCAGCTTTGTGCCGTCAGCTGCAAGATAATCCTGCATCGGTATAATCGTAAATACCGCGCCGGCGAGTGAAGCTCCAGAGTTGGTGGCGCTTACCTTGTGGATTATAACTTGAATTGGCATCTGCGTATTGGTCAGCTCCAGCGTAACGGCGGCAAATGTGCCGTTGAAATTATCCGAAGTAAACTGCACCGGCAGCTTGTCGCTTTCGAGCAGATACGGCGCAGGGACAGATATTTCTTTCACTGTATAGGTGTTGGCATATCCCGCACCCACCGGCAGCCCGGTAACGGATGCCTTGCCCTGCCCGTCGGTTGTCATGGTCGCAACGATCTGCCCGGCAGTGTAGGTTCTTCCCTGATACATGATGGTCTGATCAGTTGTTACGCTGAACTTCGCGCCGGAAACGGGTTTTGCGGTTACGCTGTCCGTTTTGACGATATTGATCTGTCCGGGGATCAGGTCATCGGTTTCAGATACCGCATAGATCGGGCGCGCAGCCGGCAGGATGGTGCTGGATGCCGGTGCGTCCTGTGTAATGTCAAGGATGTTCGCGTTGATCAGATAGCCGGACGGTGCAATGGTTTCTAACAAATAATAGGACTCACCGTTATACAGATCCGCGCTGAACGATGCGATGCCGTCCTCGTCGGTGGTCTGTGTTTCAATTATCTTGTACACAGCATCATCGCGGATGACATACGCTTTGGCGCTGCTGGTGTATACTGTTCCGTCGATGGTGACGGCTGCCGCCAGATCCGCTGCGGTTGCATCGCGGACATACTGTGTGATTGCGTACTCCGCGCCGGCGAGGGGGGCTGATCCGTCGTCGCTTTTGGTCAGCTGCACTTGATAGAAATACGGGGCATTGCCCAGCTCGGCATCACCGTCGGAATCATTGAATACAATCGGACCGTTGGGAGCATAGGTGGAAGTGCTGTAGGTATCACCGGTATATCCCCAGCCGGTCAGGGTCGAGATTTCCTCGAAGTAGACGGTAAGGGGTTCGCCCTCGTCGTCAACGGGGACGTTGGTCAAATTTATCTTGCCGAAAGAAGAAGAATAGGTATCCGCGCCGGTGGTTGTTGTGATTGTGCCGGAGGTAGAGGGGAAATAGTAGGCATACGGATACAGAACCGTTGCGCTGCTGCGGGTGGTGGTGTGTCCGGATGCGAGCAGCCAGCCGGTGTAGGTTTCGGTTGTGTATCCTGTGCCGGCATCGTTGAGCTGGCGGGATGTTCCGGTGTCCGTGGTCAGCGTGGATGCGCGGCAGTTGTAGGTATACGCAGATCCGTTGCCGGTATACAAGGCGTTGGTGAGCTTATTCCTGCCGGCTGTGCGGTCGAGCAGGAGATACTGCCGTGTGCCGGAACCGTCGATGTAGTAAGCAAGAAAGCTGATTGCGCCCTGCTGGAAGTACGTCTGCGCTTCCACCGTGGTGGTATCGTTCAGCTCCTTAGTCAGCGCGACGGTAGTATGCTCGGTGTTGATGGTGTTGTTCTGGACAGAAGAAGAAACATCAGCCGAACCAATGGTGATGGTTTTGCTGGTCGCCTTTTTAAAGCCCGCCGGGGTGGAGGTTTCCTCGAGCGTGTATTTACCGGAGGGCATACCGGCGATTGTAAACTGGGTGGTGGAAGAAAGGTTGAATGTCGTGCCGGCTGCTGCGCCGGCGGTGGTTGCAATGCCGGTGAAGCTGTAAGTACCGCTGCTGCCGGTGGCGGTGACGTAGTACTTGCTGCCGTTGGTGGCGGTATAGTAGATCTTGAATGCTGTGCCGGAGCGCAGGAGCGCCGTGGCGGTGATTGCTGTGCCTGTGGTGCTGTTGTAGTAGGTTTTATTGACGGTGTAGTCGTAGGTGTTAGCATAGTTGAGCTTGAGATAGCCGGAAACAGGGTCGGCTTGTGCGTTTTTTACAAGGGTTTGAGAGGTGCCGGTGTTCAGCACCATTTGTCCGATCGTACCGTCAGCGCAGGTGGCTGTGGAAGTCTTTGTTACTTTGATCGTGTTGGCAGAACCAGATTTTATCGCGCTGTAAACGGTTAAAACCGTATTGCTGCCGGAAACAGCAGTTGACACGGAATAACCGGCTGCTTTTAGCTGATTCACAAAATTAGAATCGGAAACCCACTTTGTTCCGACTGTGATGGTGTTTTCCCAGCGCTTTTTTTCAGAGTTGTATTTGAGCGTGTATTCTTTGGGTTCTGAGGGTTTTTCGCCTAAAGTCGAAGTGAACAGACTATGTGATGTTACTTTGCTCACAATTCGATCGTAAGCTGCCTGCACGGCTGTTTTAGAAGCATAGTAATCGCTGCTGGTATCGCTGGGTGCGACATAGTAGTTCCGCAGCCGGGTGGTGTAATTCGCAAATGTTGTTGTGTCTTTTCCATTGTTAGCTTGCATTGTGACTGGGCTTCGGAAACCCATTACCACTTCCCACATCAAAAGCTGTGAGGCATAAAAATATGCGTTGTTCTCCGACGCATTGGGATAGCCGTAATAGCTGATGAGTGCAAGTGTATATGGAGCGCCTTTGATACTGTTGATTTTTGCCCAATATGTGCTTGCTCCTGCATAGTCGCTGCCGTCCCATTTCTCTCCGTCCTCGACATACTGGTCGTATGTACGGACTTCTTTGCCTGGCTGTACGCAAAGCCCCAGGGTGTCGCTGTCATCCAGCTCAAACTGATACAGCGCGGAACCTTCAACGAGATATGAGCCGGTCGCTGCGTAATTCAACGCTTTCAGCGCTTTTTCTCCATCCACCGTAGAGAGAATACTGTCGGGGATGTTGAGGTGCGGGATTTCTGACGCTGACACGCCATTTCTAGGAGAATTAAGCGATACCTCGGAAGCGGCAGCCTCCAGCGCCGCCACGTTTGCCGTGAGCATCATTACACCGGCAGCAGCCAAGCTGATGATTCTCTTGAAAATGCTTTTTTTCTTCATTTCAATCTTGTCCTTTCGATATGATTAAATTTTTGTTTATATAAAGACACTCAGTCGAATTTAGGAAAAAGAAAAATGCGGCACATTTCTGTACCGCATTCTGCGTGGGTTTATTAAATTAATATAGGAATACTAAGGTATATGCTTTCCAACCGAATGTGCAATCATTGATACTATCATTTCGAGGTTCTCGGTAAATCTCAAAATCAAACCAAGTTGGTGCATCACTATCATCAAAAACAAAAAGTTGCGCATAACAAGCTTTCTGAAGCCGTTTCATATCGCTTAACACATCATCAGCGATGTATCGGAAAGATTATAGTCATCAAACCCCACACCTGGGTTAAAATCTGAGCTACCATACTTGCCGGCGTTAGAATTTCTTGCATCATCTTCCCATGCACAGAATTCCGGATGATATTCAAGCTTGATGGGATATTTGAATTTAGATGTTTCGTCATACATCGCGACATAAATTGATTTTTTGCCATTCAACTCCAACGCATAATCAATACAATCCTGCTCCACCGCCGCAATATCCGCCTTGGTTGCCTTGTTATGCGAGATGTTATAGTAAGACAGCAGCACACCCGTCAGCTTATCGGTCGGATAGTCCTTGTAGGTGGTGCCGAACCAATCCGTCCAACCAGAGGTTTTTTTCGGAGTGGTGGTCTTTTTCTTGGTGGTTGTCTGGGGTGCGGCTGTGGTTTTGGCTGCGGTGGTGGTCTGTTTCACCGTCGTAGTGGTTTTCTTTGTCGTCACTGGCATCACGTCGGCGGAAGTCTTTGCGGGCTGCTCATCCGATGCCGGAAGCGTCGTCGTGATTGCGGGAACGGTGGTGACGGAGGTTACGCACGTCTGCACCGGTGCGCCGGTCGTGGTGATCGGTGCAGTCGTCACCTGGGGCAGGGACGTGTCAGCCGGCGCGGTCGTAACCGCAGGGGAGTCCGTCCCCAACGTAACGGCGGGCTGTGTGGTTTCTGCTTGCTTGCCGCAGGCGGTCAGTACAACGGCGGCGGTCAGTGTCAGCGCCGCGCAGAGCAGTTTTTTATTTAACATATGCGTCCCTCCTTGTTGGTGTGTCACGGTGACACGATGTTGCGGGTGACACGATGTCACAACCGGTTATCGTTCATAATGCGTCCAAAGGCTGATGATTTTCACTGTTTTCGATTCTTCGTCAACAGCATAAACTATCCTGTGCTTGACGTTGATCCTTCTGGAATACACGCCCTGCAAATCCCCCACCAGCTTCTCGTAGGACGGCGGCGACTGATACGGATTTTCCTTGAGAATTTCGATCAGATTCAACGCCGTTTTATCAAGGTGAGCTGATTTCAGTTTTGGAATGTCTTTTAACGCGGTTTTGGTATAGGAAATCTGATACATCTACCATTGAACCTCGCTTTCGGGAACACATTCCGAGAGCGGTGTATTGAGTCCGTCGATTATTTTTTCCTTCATGCCGGGAATGGACGAAAGAGAAAGCGTTTCCATTAATCCGCGATATTCTTCTTCGCTCAGGATGACCACATTGCCGTCCTTTGTACTCACATTCACCGGCTCGTTATACCGAATCGTGTTCTCCAGCGTATGAAAAATGTCCTTGCGGAAGCTTGTGATGTTAATATTCAGCATAAATATCCCCTCCTGCTTTTATTATAGCGTACATTTATCTGTACGTCAATACTTTTTACAGAAATTATTGATTTATGCAAAAATCGTGTCACCGTGACACGGTTATCTGCCGCGGGTATTTTCTTTCGGACAGACGATGCCGTTTGATTGCTTCAATTGCTGTTCCAGTTCATGAATCTTTTCATCTTTCAGATAGTTCAGCTGCTCCAGCTCCATGGTTCTTTTCTCAAGAACGGCAATTTGCTCAGCTTGTTTCTGCCAGTTTTCAGACATTTCCGTCAGATCTTCAATGCGCTTTTTTATTTCCATCTGCTGCGGGGTCAGCCACTTTTCACGTTCTGCTCTCCGTGCAGCTTCGGCAATATCTCGCTCGTTCATTGCGGACTCTCCTCTTAACAATATAGCGACGAAATATGTGACGAAGCCGATCAGTATGTAAAACACTGTTTCCACTTGCTTCCCTCCAGTATAGCATATTTTCCAGCAATATCCAATAATTTTCCTCATAATAATTTTGTGTCACCGTGACACGGTTCGGTTCAACACCGGTCGTAAGGGTGCAATATGCTTTTGCAGCTCGAACTCAATGGCAGCATCGTGCAGGTTGTCAAATGGTTTGATAAAGAAAAAACCAATGTGTCCGTCCTTCAAGCGAACATCATTGGCAACGCAGTACTGCGGTTCTTCATTCCCGCCGATCCGTTTCAGTATAGCTGTTCGGGAACCGTCATTTTCATCTCGGGTATCAACGACAGCATACATCCGGTTATCGCTTTCCGAAAAAAAAAACTGTTCTCTTTTTCATTGTATAAGCTTTTCACGGTTGTTCCTCCTATCGTCTATCGTCCGCGGGATTTATTTGCCCTTATAATGGGCGGCGGTTTTGATACTGATAAGTCGTTTGACGGCTTCGTCCACCCCTGCGACCGGTCGGCGTGTTGAAGAATGGTAAAAGTGTAGCGCTCATCAGGGTTATACAGTACAGGCTCTCCGTTTTTAGGTCGGAAGAATACGGCTTCTCCCTGCTGATTCACCACCCTTGTCCTCCCATTGCGCTGATCAACGCGATAACCGGACGGAAGATAAAATTCACACTCCGTGCAATCGGCTGACTTGTCATAAATTCCGTTGTTCCTAATTCTCTCGGTGGAAATCTGCCGCCCGTCTTCTGACAGATACAGCTTAACAATTTCATTTTCCGACGAAATTTTGTAATCCTTGATATACTCATTCACGAATTTGCTTACTTCGGGTTTCTTCAGGCGGTCAAGGAGGTTTTCAATGTTGTCCTGATACCTCATTTGTTTAACTTCAAACAGATCTCCTGCTTCAAGAAGCTCGTTGTCAGCATTGGTGAATTCCATAGATGCGTTCATTAAACCATCTTTCAACAAGCGCATGCGTTACCCGTTACGGTGACGTATTTCTGCGTAACACCCGCTGCGTAGATTTCAAGTCCGCGTTTCTGGTTGTTGATGTAATACCGCGTCTTGTCGTACCGGCTACCGGGTGCTTTGAACAGAATCCGGACACCTTTTCCGCTCGGGCTTATCTCGGTGTACGAACGCATGGTTTCCACAATACCAAGCGCCATCGGGGAAACCTCGCCGGTTTCAGGATTGACGCAGTGGTCAATGTCCACCGCGCAGACGTCATCGAAAATCCCGATGCCGACACCGTCAAAGCCATCTGCGGCGCTCACCGCCACCTCAAAGGGCGCGAAGGTGTCCGGGTTGTTCGGCTGTGCCTTACCCTTTGTATGCGGGTTATATGGAACTTTGGTACGTTTTCCTTTCCGTTCCTCATACCTCCACAGGCAGAACAACGCGGATACTTTCAGGGCTTCGGGGATTGACTGGATGTTTATCACAGGTGTTATTCCTCCCGTTCCTGAATATAATCCTCAGCGCTTCTCAACGCCCGCTGTGCGCTCTTATTTCTGGACTGCTGAAACCGCACATAGGGCTTTGCCTGCTCCGGCGAGGCGGGAAGATAATAGCCCCCAGTGCGTTCATCCGGTGTGGAGCAGATCACCGCGCCCATACAGCGGGCTTTGTGTATGAGTTGGCGCACTGTTCGGGTTTCCACCCCCAGAACCGCAGCAAGTTTCGCTTGTGTAACGGCATTCTCTGCACCTGTCGAGATATACTCAATTATGTTAACCATGTCAAGCCCCCTGCTCTCCGCTGCTCAGATAAGCGGCGAGGCTCTCCAGATTAACAAGTGCTTTCGTGCCTGTTCTCACGTAAACAACTTTGTTCTGCTTCACGAGCTGTCGGAGGAAATGCTCAGGAATTGAACATTCAGCCGCAGCCTGCTTGATACTCCGCATTGGGGGAATTTTAATTTCGGTCATGGCGTCCTTTCTGCCGTAATCGGCTTGTATTCCCGCCGAAATTGGGGTACAATACAGGCAGGAACGCATTTCAACGTTGGGTGTGTTCTCGTGGGCGTGATACCCGCTGCCGTCTGAGTATTCGCTGTACTCAGGCGGTTTCTTTTTGGGTTTTGAGCTTTGCTGCCTGCTTCGCATAGAAGCGGTGGTTATGCTCTTTTACCTTGTCCTTGTTTGCAGCTCTCCATCGCCTTTGGTATTCGCGCTTTGCTTCAGCTACCTCTCGCTCCTCAGGGGACAGTACATTAAGGTTTTTCATGGGTTCACATGCTTTTTGAAATTTATTTTTCTTTTGGTTTGACATAGGAACTTTTATTTGCTATTATTATAAAGCAAATAAAATGATTTGTCAATAATAATTTCTGTTATTAAGACTACGAAATTATATTTTCAAAAGGAGACCAAGAAGAATGACTCAAGAAAATAGCATTGGAAGACCAAGCCGAAAGCAAGAATCTCCATTCACGCAAAGATTTAAGGATTTGGCTGCAACCTATACTCATCAATACCTAGCTGATAAAATAGGAACGTCCAGGCAGAATATCGGGAAATGGATTAGAGGTGAAACCAATCCCGATATTGATGCTCTTGTACGAGTATCTGAATGCTTTAATGTATCTACAGATTACTTACTTGGGATTTCAAACACATTTGAACCAATTAGCTTTGCCGAACTTTCTATTAATGAGAAAGAGTACAATGATCATCTCATAAATTACAAGAGAAATTTTCAACCATTAGCTCACAGTATATTTACGGATTTAAATTTTTGTATGAATAAAGCCATTGAATCCGGTAAATTAGCCGCAGATATGGATTCTTATTTCCGATTAACAATAGATTTTAATAAGTTGTTGTTTTCACATATGCGAGATGTTATTTTCCGCTATTCGGAGATCATGAAGTTAATCTTACAAACATATACAACCGATTGTAAAAGAGTGTCTCCATGTTTAAAGAATGTTATGAATGAATATTATTCGCTTGTAATGGAAAATACAGAATCGTGTAATTCATTACTTTCTTGGATACTTGCTGACTTCAACAATCAAGAAATAAATAAAGAATAACATCATTGGGAGCTGATTAGCATGGCATATGTTCAACTCCGCTATAACAAAACCAGTGAGGTCATAAGCTACTCCGTGCGCGTCCACAAGGACGAGGACGGCAAGAATTTGAAGCCATATACAGCTTCCTTTTCACCAGACCTCGCCAAAACTGCCAAGCAGAACGAGAAAGCCCTGAACAAGTTTGTCGTGGAGTTTGAGGGGAAATGCAAAAGCGGGCTTGTAGCTGACACTCGTCAGACGTTCGCGCAGTATGCCGAATACGTTATAGCTTTGAAAGAGCGTACAGGCGTAAAACGCCGCACAATTGAGCTGTACCGGTATCTGCTCAAGAGAACTACTCAAGCAATCGGGCATATACGCATTGGTGACCTGAAAGCACAGCACTTGAATATTTTCTATGAGCAGCTTTCACAAGAGGGCGTAAGAGGGAATCAAGCCCGCTGTAAGCCGCGCAAGGACTTCAAGGAGCAAGTAAAAGCAGCAGGCTATACGCAGAAAGCGCTTTCCGAAAAAGCGGGACTTTGCATAAACACCATAGAAACCGCCTGCGCCGGAAAGACCGTTGAACATAATTCCGCTTTGAAGCTTGCGGAAGCTTTGGGCAAAGATGTTTCCGCACTTTTCACCGTCGCCAAGAATCAAGAGCCGCTTTCAAACAAGACCATCAATGAGTATCACCGCTTTATTTCTGCGGTTCTCAATCAGGCTGAAAAGGAATCCCTCATCCTGTTCAGTCCCTCGCGGAAAGCCACCCCGCCGAAGATAACGGTCAAACCGGCGAACTACTTCCAGCTTGATGACATTGAGCAGATCCGCGACTGTCTGGAAGCCGTCCCGATTAAGTGGAAAGCGATTGTACACCTGTTTCTGATAACCGGCGCAAGGCGTGGAGAAATAGCGGGCTTGAAGTGGAGCTGCATTGACTGGAAAAATAATAAGATTCACATCTGCCGTAATTTACTGTATTCGCCGGAGATAGGACTGTACGAGGACAGTACCAAAACCACAAGCTCTGACCGTTGGGTTAAGCTTCCGCCGGAAACAATGGAGCTTCTTAAGCAGTACCGGCTCTGGTACATGGAGCAATCGAGTAAGTACGGCTCACTCTGGCATAATTCGGGCTTTCTGTTCTTTCAGGAGAAGTCCGGCAATGAGGGCAAGCCCATGACCCCGACACCATTAACGCGTGGCTTGTGGAGTTCTCAGAGCGCAACGGGCTTCCACATATTAACCCTCACGCGTTCCGGCATACAATGGCTTCCGTGCTGTATTTCAACGGCGTGGACAGCATCAGCATAAGCAAGCGATTGGGGCATAGCAAGGTTTCAACCACGACCGACATTTACAGCCATATCATGAAAGAAGCCGACGAGAAGTCCGCCGAGTGTATTGCCGACGTGATACTTCGGGGTGGGCAGGATAAAAACGCGCAATAAAACAAAGCGGGACTGCACGTTTTTTCGGTGCAAGTCCCGCTTTTCAATTCGTTTTTGGAAAATTGTTGGGTTATTATTGGGTTTTGGACTTTTCATAAAACAAAAATCCGCCCTCCTGACCTACATCAGAAGAACGGAAATCCCCGTAAACACGGGAAATCTGCTTTGGCGCGCTGTGAGGGACTCGAACCCCCGACCTACTGGTTCGTAGCCAGTCACTCTATCCGGCTGAGCTAACAACGCACAAAATGCTCGCTGCGGTTTCTCTCTCGCCCCGCAGAATAACATATTACCACATCCCGCGCCGTTTGTCAAGTGTTTTTTGCGATAAAAATCATTTTTTCATCATGCTATCCCACCCCCCTCCCCATTGGGCACGACGCCCCCGCGCGCCGTTAGCCCCCATCCGTACAATAAATCCGCGCCCCCTGTTTCTTTTCAGAGGGCGCGGGATGGAGGAATAGAATCATGCGTGTTGTAAGTAAATCCGTTATTTTGCGTTGTAATCCGCAACCTTTTTGTTGATGGTGTCTACCTCATACTGCACGGTCTGTTCGTATTGCTCACGCAGCTGCGTCCAGGTGGGCTGGTTGCCGTCCTCGTCGAGTGACGACGCAAAGGTGTACAGCGCGTCCACCAGACTCGTGTTGCCGTCAAAGCCCTTCGGGTCGCCCATAGCAGCGGAAAGCCCGTATGCGTAATCGAATACCATCAGGTAGTCGTCCGAGCTTACCGCGCGCTTGACGTCGTACATTTCATCCGTCCAGTTGGGGTTGTTCTGCATGAATTTCTGCTTGGTGGTTTCCAGATAGGTCGGGTCGGTCGCCGCCACACGGCAGCATTCCAGCCAGCATTTCACCGCCGCATCCTTTTCGGAGGTCTTCATCCACATAAACGCCTTCATGTCGGAGGTGGTGATGTTCTGCGGGTTGCCGGTGTACTGCGGCATCGGCACAACGAGCCAGTTGTCGTCGTCCTTCGGACCGTTTGTTTTTCCGGAGAAGCCCCAGTCGCCCATCGCATAGAACAGGCAGCCGCTGTTGAAAGCGCTGCGTGCGTCGCCGATCCAGCCGTTGAGAACCAGCCCGTCCTTCATCATATCATATAACAAATCCTGACCTTTTTCGATATCGGGGTCATCGAGGTTTGCGGAAAACTGGTTGGTCGCCGCGTCATAAGTGACGAGCGTCTTGCCCGTCTGCTGGATCACATGCTGCTTGTAGAAGCCGTTGATGCCGTAACGCGCTTCGTCACCGGAAGCGTTTTCAACATAAGTGCGCATGATTTTTTCCCAGTTATCCCAGTTCCACTCGCCTTTTTGATAAAGCGTATACGGGTCGGCAAGGCTGTTCTCGTCAATTCTGTCTTTGTCGTAACACATTATCGCTGATGCTTCAAAGGAAAGCGGCGCGACATAGTGCTTGCCGCCGAGCACGAACTGATCCGCTGTTTTTTTCACGCCGGACCAGAGCGAGTCGTTGAAATCAACAAGGCTGTCAATGGGCTTATACATATCCACAACCACCTGCGACGGGAAGGACAGCCACTCATAGTTGACAATGTCCGGCGCGCCGGTTTGTGCCATGACCGCTGCCGCGATTTTGTCGAAACGATCTACATAGGTCACGGGGGTGTACTGAATCGATCCGCCCTTTGCCTCAAAAAGCGCAAGCTGTGTGGTTTTTTCGGGGTTTGCGCGCGTGGGGTTGAGATCGTCAACGCCCATGTAGAGGATCTCTTGGGCCTGCCCGTCGGGAATCGCGCTGATTTTGTCCGTCGGCGCAACGGAAACATTCTCTGTTCCCGAAAACGCTTCGGAGGAATCCTCCTCCTTGCTGCCGCAGGCGCTTGTGCTGAGCGCCGCAAGAAGTGCCAGAATTACCGCCGTACATTTTTTACCTGTCATTGCCGTTCCTCCTTTAAAGATTTGTCACTGTGCTTTTTTCACCGCCATCAGCCCGTCAAGCAGCTGCTGGTCGTTGAATTTGCACGTCGTTCGGTTGTAGAATACATCCGTGATGTCCCACACCACCGGACACATTCCGCGGTCATAAACTGCTTTTGCCACGCTGGTCATATACAGCCGGATCATCTCCGGCGTTTTGTTTTTGGTGGAAACGCCGAACTCACCGACAATCACGGGGATGCCCTTATCCGCGAAGGTCGTTTTCACCATGTCCATGTACTTGTTCAGCTCCGTGTAATCCGCGTCCGTTCCCCACTCGGTGCGCGCCTTGCCCCAGTCAGCATCTTTTTCCAGAATGCAGAAGGTCGGTGGGGTGTAGTAATGCACGCTCACCGCGCAGCGGCTTGCCGGATCGGTCGGCATTTTGAAATTCTCATTGCAGGTCAGCTCGATGTCGGTCGCGTAGCCGGCGATGAGCAGGTGGCGCTTGGCGTTGTTTCCGCCCGACGCGCGCACGATATCGACAAACTTCTGGTTAATTTCATTGAGCAAGCCGTACGCTTCCGCTCTGCCCTCGTCATTGCTGCCGTAGCGATTCCACACGTCGTTCCAGCAGCCCTCCTCGTTGAGCGACTCAAGCATAAGGTAATCGCTGTAGTCTTTGAACGCTACGGAAAGCTGCTCCCAGATACGGGTGTATTTGGTCATGCATTTTTCTTTGTCCGTAGGAAAATCTTCCCACCAGCCGCCGTCCCAGTGGATGTTGACGATGACGTACATCCCGTCTGCCAGCGCCCAATCCGCAACCTGCTTTACCCGCGCAAGGTATTCGGGGCTGATTGTGTAGTTGTTTTTCGTATCCATCATGTTCGACCAGCCAACGGGAATCCGCAGCACACCGAAGCCTGCGTCCGCGTAGCCCTTGATGATTTCCTGCGTGATTTCCGGACTGCCCCACGCGGTTTCGTAGTTGCGGACTTCCGTGCCCGAGCCCTGTGCCTCGAAGGTATTTCCCAGATTGATGCCCACGCCCATATCCCGTATGATTGCGGCGGTGGTGATGTCCCGCATGACACCTGTTGCGGGCTTGTCGTCGTCCGAGCCGCAGCCGGCAAACAGCGTCGCCGCCAATGCCGCGGCGGTCAGCATCGAGAAAACCCTGCGTAATGCTTTCATTGAATTCCTCCTGTTTCTGATAATCTGTAAGACATGACGACCTCGGCGCGCCCTACGACTTCATTATTTCGTAAACACAAACGTGATCAGGTCGAACAGATTGCGGGTGTTAAAGCCGTCTTTTGCCCAGCCCGTGTAGCAATGCTCCGCGATGAGATAGACCGCGTGTCGTCCGGTGACGTTTTTAACCACCGCGCTGTAATCGCCGCTGTTTGTACCGATTTCGCATACGCCGATTTCCACGCCGGTATCGGGGTCGTCGAGCATGATTCGCAGCCTTGACCGCATACCCGCGCCTGTGACCTGCGCGTGGAACTCCAGGCTTGTGGCGGAGAAATCCGCGCCGAAGTCGAAGTATTTATACCCCAGCACAGCGCCGTGCCGGATGTTTGTTACCGGCCGCATAAAGACGGAGGCTTCCGTGACAAAGCAGCCGCCCTTCAGCACGCAGGCGATTTCCGCGGGCGTTGCCAGATAGGGGCTGAGCGATTCGGCAAAGCCCAGCGAGGTCATTTCCACCGGTGTGATGCTACCGTCGGGGTTGATTTCCACCCGCTCCGCACACGCGCGGCGCGACATGATCGTGTTGTTCGTCATGCGGTGATAGAAAATATACCACTGTCCGTTGATTTCACAAAGCGAGCCGTGGTCGTTGCCGCCGGGGTAATTCACACCGTTGTCAACAATCCAGCCCATGCGCCGGAACGGCCCCGTCGGGCTGTCGGAAATCGCATATGCCAGCCGGCTTCCGCACTTGGGGGAATAGATGAGATAATACTTCCCGTTGATTTTGCGCGGGGAGCTTGCCTCGAAGAAATCCGCCTCGCCGTCGCCCTCCGGAATCACGTCCGCCTGATAAGAGCCGGGGATGATTTCCACCATATTCTCCGGATTGATTTTGTTCATGTGGGATTTTCCAAAGCCGTAATAAATATAAACCTGACCGTCGTCGTCCACCAGCACACCGGCATCGTTGAAAATGCCGCCGTCGCCCGCGTCGGCTTCTTCATAACAGTAGGCGGACAGCGCTTTAAACGGTCCTTCCGGCACGTCGCTGACGCCCACGCAGCCCTTTGAGCCTAAGATATAGGCGTAAAGGTAGTACTTCCCGTCCTTGCAGACCACGTCGGGCGCGTAAAGCTCGCGCTGCGTCCAGCTTACATCGCCGTCGTGGTCACGATCGGCTGCGGTGTGGAAGCTGTCGCCGTGACAAGTCCAGCGGGACAAGTCGTTCACCGGCGCAGACCAGACCTTGAGCTTGAAGTCGCAGAACATCTCCGACGAAGCGCTGTCGTGTGAGCCGTAAAGATAGACGCGGTCGCCGAAAACGCGGGGTTCGCCGTCGGGAATGTACTCCCACAGGGGGAGAATCGGATTAGGCACAGAACATTCTCCTTGCTTTTCAAAAAATAGTGTGTTATACTGTCTTTATCGTAACACGTTTATTACTTGAATTCTATAAATAAACTGACGCATAACAGCACAAATCCGACATCGGCAAGGAGGACTCGTCATGTTCAATATGGCCCTGTCTGTTTTCACAGAAGATGAGAGCTTCCCGTTTTTCATCCAGTTCGGCGGGCATAAAAACGGGCTTTATATGCACGTGCATACGGATTTTTCCGAGCTTGTCATCGTCACGGAGGGCAGCGCGGAGCATATCGTCAATCAGGAACGCTACCGCATCCAGAAGGGTGACGTGTTCGTCATCAACAACGACACCGCGCACGGCTATGAGGACACGCAAAATTTTCAGATCTGTAATATTATGTTCAGACCCTCATTCTGGCTCGGCGGCGAATACGACATCGTCAAAACCGCCGGCTTTCAGGCGCTGTTCGTGCTCGAGCCGCACTACGTCAGACAAAGCCGCTTCTCAAGCCGCCTGCGCCTGACCCTTGACGAATACATGGGCGTGGTGTCCGTCTGCAACGAATTATACCGCGAGTATACCGACCGGCGCGACGGCTGGAAAACCGCTTTTACCGCTGATTTCCTGCGTCTGTCCGCGTCACTCTCCCGGATGTACCGCATCGAGCAGGTGGATGCAAAGGACATCTTCCTCAATCTGGCGAAATCCGTCGCCTTTATGGAAACGCATTTCACCGAGAACGTTTCGGTCGCCCAGCTCGCGCGTATGTCAAATTACTCCGAACGGCAGTTCATCCGTGTGTTCGAGAAGGCTTACCGCTGCCGCCCCACAGACTACCTCACCAACCTGCGCATCCGCTGTGCCTGCCGCCTCCTCGAAACCACCCGCTCCTCCGTCACCGAAGTCGCCCTCAAATCCGGCTACGGCGACTGCAATTATTTCTCCCGTATGTTTCGCAAACAACTCGGCGTCACCCCCACCCAATACCGCACCGCCGCCGGCGTTCTGCATTTTTGAGTTTGCGTACGGCAGCATTGACGTCCTCTACCAAAGGGTCATTGACCCTTTGGAAACCCGTTGTTTTTGATGTTGTGACTTTGATGATCTATAATAATTTCTGATGTTTGACAGTTTTATGATTCATTATATTTATGAGCCATCGTAGGGCTCGACGACCCGGTGCGCCGTTCATCCGTATCGTCAGCAACTAATAACGCCGCCCGTCTGAAAAAATCAGCGGACGGCGTTATGCTTTTGTTTCATCGATAGAAATAATACAAAGAGGAAATGCTTCTCAAATCGGAAAAGGTCACAAATACCCAATCACAAAACAACGGGTTTCCAAAGGGGGCATGCCCCCTTTGGTGAGAGGTGTCGGAGGGTGAAACCCTCTGACAAAGGTGGTAATCATTTACCCGTGATAAGTGACGGCATGCTCGGTGAAGCTTTCGTTTTTGACGACTTCGACGTTGTTGTAGACTGCCATGCCTGTGCCGGCGGGGATGAGCTTGCCGATGATAACATTTTCCTTTAAGCCGACAAGCTTGTCGCTCTTGCAGCGGATTGCCGCGTCGGTGAGGGCTTTGGTGGTTTCCTGGAAGGACGCAGCGGAGAGCCAGCTGTCGGAGTTCGAGGATGCCTTTGTGATACCCTGAAGCACCGGAGCGATTGTCACAAGACGAGCGTTGATGTCGCCCGCTTCGATTTCCTGTTGGATCTGGCGGTTGATTTCCTGAATTTCGTTGTTATCGACCAGTGCGCCGGGGAGCAGGTAGCTGCTGCCGCTGTCCTCGACCTTGACCTTCTTCATCATCTGGCGCACGATGACCTCGATGTGCTTGTCGTTGATGTCAACGCCCTGCAGGCGGTAAACCTTTTGCACTTCGGTGATGATATAGTTCTGCACTGCCTGACCACCGTTTACCGCCAGGATATCGCCGGGGTAAATCGAGCCTTCTGTCAGCGACTCGCCGGGTGTCACCGTCGCGCCGTCGCGGATTTTGATCTTGTAGCCGTAGGGAATGGTGTAGCTTTCCTGTGCGGGGTTTTCCATGTCGGTGCTTGTCACCGTCACCTGACGGGTTTTCTTGACTTCCTCGATCTTGGCAACGCCGGCGATGCGGGTGATGATCGCAGCGCCCTTCGGACGACGGCTTTCAAACAGCTCCTCGACGCGGGGCAGACCTTGTGTGATATCCTCCGCCGACGCGATACCGCCGGTGTGGAAGGTTCTCATGGTCAGCTGTGTACCCGGCTCACCGATTGACTGCGCGGAGATGATGCCGACCGCTTCGCCGATTGCCACGATGTTGCCGTTGGCAAGGTTCGCACCGTAGCACTTCGCGCACACGCCGTTTGCCGACTGGCACTGCAGCACGGAACGGATGGCGATTTTCTTTCTGTCCTCTGCGGCGAGGGCGGTGACGACTTTTTTCGCCTCGTGATCGCTCATGAGCTTGTTTCTGGAAACGATCATTTCGCCGGTCTTGGGGTCTTTCAGATCCTCAACCAGGAAGCGCCCGATCAGACGCTCGTGGAGCGGCTCGATCATCTCGTTGCCGTTTTTGATTTCAAACACTTCGATGCCGTTGTGTGTGCCGCAATCCTCCTCGCGGATGATGACATCCTGCGAAACGTCCACCAGACGGCGGGTCAGATAACCGGAGTCGGCGGTACGCAGTGCGGTGTCGGCAAGTCCCTTACGCGCGCCGCGGGAGGAGATGAAGTATTCGAGTACATTGAGTCCCTCGCGGTAATTGGCGCGGATCGGCATTTCAATGGTCGAACCGGACGTATTCGCGATCAGTCCGCGCATACCCGCGAGCTGACGAATCTGGTTGATCGATCCGCGCGCGCCGGAGTCCGCCATCATGAAGATGGGGTTGTATTTGTCAAGCCCCTGCTGGAGGGCTTTGGTAACCTTGTCGGTGGCTTCGTTCCAGATTTCGATGAACTTCTTGGATTTCTCGTCGCGGGAAATATAACCGCGGTTATACTGCCGGTCAATTTTGTCCACAAGCTCGTCTGCTTCCGCGAGAATGTCCTTTTTCTGCGCGGGGATTTCCGCATCGCTGACCGCAACGGTAATCGCGGCTCTGGTCGAGAACTTGAAGCCGAGGGCTTTTACCTTGTCAAGCACTTCGGAGGTGGCAGCCGTGCCGTGCATCCGGATGCAACGCTCGATGATCTGGGAAAGCTTTTTGTTGTTGACAAGGAACGAGATTTCCAGATCGAACTGCTTTTCGGAATTGGTTCTGTCCACATAGCCGAGATTCTGCGGGATGACTTCGTTGAAAATCAGCCTGCCGACAGTTGCGTCGATGAGCTTGGAAACCTGCTTCTCGCCGATGTTCTTGGTGATTTTCACCTTGATCGGCGCATGGAGCGAAACCGCGCCCGCGTCATAAGCCATCAGCGCCTCGCTCGTGTCGCGGAACACCTTGCCCTCGCCGACTTCACCCTCGCCCTTTTTCTCAAGGGTCAGGTAATACGAGCCCAGCACCATGTCCTGCGTCGGAACGGCAACCGGCCGTCCGTCGGAGGGCTTGAGGAGGTTGTTTGCGGCAAGCATCAGGAAACGTGCTTCCGCCTGCGCTTCCGCAGAAAGCGGAACGTGAACCGCCATCTGGTCGCCGTCAAAGTCGGCGTTGTAAGCCGTACAAACCAGCGGATGGAGCTTGAGCGCCCTGCCCTCGACGAGAACCGGCTCAAACGCCTGAATGCCCAGACGGTGGAGCGTCGGCGCGCGGTTGAGCAGCACGGGATGTCCCTGAATCACGGACTCCAGCGCGTCCCATACCTCGGGCTTGGCTCTGTCCACCATCTTTCTGGCGGATTTGATGTTGATGTTGGAGGGGTTGGTGTCCACCAGGCGCTTCATGACGAAGGGCTTGAACAGCTCGAGTGCCATTTCCTTCGGCAGACCGCACTGGTACATCTTCAGCTCCGGTCCGACGACGATAACCGAACGTCCGGAATAGTCCACGCGCTTTCCGAGCAGGTTCTGCCGAAAGCGTCCCTGCTTACCCTTGAGCATATCCGACAGGGATTTGAAGGCGCGGTTGTTCGGGCCTGTTACGGCTCTGCCGTGTCTGCCGTTGTCGATGAGTGCGTCAACCGCTTCCTGTAGCATACGCTTCTCGTTGCGCACGATGATGTCGGGCGCTTTCAGCTCAAGCATTCTGTAAAGACGGTTGTTGCGGTTGATGACGCGGCGATAGAGGTCGTTCAAGTCGCTGGTCGCGTAACGGCCGCCGTCGAGCATGACCATCGGGCGCAGATCTGGCGGGATGACCGGCACGATGTTGAGCACCATCCACTCCGGACGGTTGCCGGAAAGGCGGAATGCCTCGATGATTTCCAGACGCTTGAGCAGCTTGATTTTCTTCTGACCGGGGGGCAGATCGCGCAGCTCTTCCTTGAGGTCGTCGCTGACGATTTTCAGGTTGTTGATGTCGGTGGCTTCGTTTGCGGTGTTGCACCAGTTCGCCGGATCGATGTCGGCAAACTCCTCGCTGTAGCCCAGATCCGCGAATTTCTCCTCGAAAATCGGACGGATATAGTCCGATCCGCTCACGGCGGCGAACGTCAGCTTGCGCAGAAACGCATCGAGCTTCATCGCTTTATAGTCCTCGCGGGAAATCACGTCGCCGACCTCCGGCACGGTGCCCTTGTATGTTTTCAGCGGCTTTTCGATGTTCTCGGGAAGCTCCGTCACATAATACTGCCGGCAGCGCAGCCATTTTTCCAGCTCCGCCTCAGACATACCCAGCACGCGCGCGAATTTGATGCGGTTGCGGAACATGAATTCCTCATACCGTCCGGGGGCGTACTGGCTCAGCAGCTCCTGCACCGCTTCCGCGCCCATGCCGGCGTCGAAGCGATCCTCGTACTTTTCGCGCATTTCGGTGTAATCTTTTTCCGAAAGCAGCTGGCACTTGAGCAGCTCGCCCGTGTCGCCGGGATCGATGACGATATATTTGGTGAAATAAAGAACTTCTTCCAGCCTTTTCTGAGAAACCTCCAGAATCTGCCCGATGCGGGAGGGCGTGCCTTTAAAATACCAGATATGGGAAACCGGTGCGGCAAGGTCGATGTGACCCATGCGTTCGCGGCGCACCTTTGCTCTTGTGACCTCAACGCCGCAGCGCTCGCACACCTTGCCCTTGAAGCGGATTTTCTTATACTTGCCGCAGTGGCACTCCCAGTCCTTTTGGGGTCCGAAGATTTTTTCGCAGAACAGACCGTCCTTCTCCGGCTTTTGGGTGCGGTAATTTATCGTTTCCGGACGCTCCACCGCGCCGTAGGACCAATCCTTGATCTGTACGGGCGAAGCAAGACCGATTTTGATTGATTCGAACACATTAAATTCCAATATACGACCCTTCTTCCTCTAGTTTTCAAACAACGCGCTTATTCATCGCCCTCAAGCAGATCGAACTCGTCGTCGTCGCCGCCTAAGAGATCTTCTTCCTCGTCGTCGGCAAAATCATCATCCAAATCGTCGTCGAGCTCGATTTCGCCGTCCGCGTCCTCGGTGATGAAGCCGTCGTCGGTGTCGCCGTCGTCAAGCGAATAGGTCAGGTCGTCGTCCGCCGCAACCTTGGGCAGGAAGTCCTCGTCGTCCTCGAAGGACTGGCGCAGGTCAATTTCCTCGCCGTTGATATTGAGCACCTGCACGTCAAGTGACAGGGACTGCAGCTCTTTGATCAGCACCTTGAACGACTCCGGAATGCCCGGCTTGGGTACGTTCTGCCCCTTGACAATGGCTTCATAAGTCTTGACACGTCCGACCGTATCGTCGGACTTGACGGTGAGAATTTCCTGAAGGGTGTAAGCCGCGCCGTATGCTTCCAGCGCCCAAACTTCCATCTCTCCGAAGCGCTGACCGCCGAACTGCGCCTTACCGCCCAAAGGCTGCTGGGTAACAAGCGAGTAAGGTCCGACGGAACGCGCATGGATTTTATCGTCAACCAGATGGTGCAGCTTGAGGTAATACATATAGCCGACGGTGACGCGGTTGTCGAACCTGTCGCCGGTGCGTCCGTCATAAAGCACGGTTTTGCCGTCCTCCGCCATGCCGGCTTCGCGGAAGCAGGCGCGGATGTCCTCCTCGTGCGCGCCGTCGAACACGGGCGTCATGATTTTCCAGCCGAGCGCTTTCGCAGCCATACCGAGATGGACTTCCAGCACCTGACCGATGTTCATACGGGAAGGCACGCCCAGCGGGTTAAGCACGATGTCGAGGGGCGTTCCGTCCTCGAGGAACGGCATATCCTCCTGCGGCAGAATGCGGGAAACGACACCCTTGTTGCCGTGACGGCCCGCCATTTTATCGCCGACAGAAATCTTACGCTTCTGCGCGATATAGCAGCGCACGAGCATATTCACGCCGGGAGAAAGCTCGTCGCAGTTCTCTCTGGTGAAAATCTTCACGTCGATGATGACGCCGGATTCGCCGTGGGGAACCTTGAGCGAATTGTCGCGGACTTCTCTTGCCTTTTCGCCGAAAATCGCGCGCAGCAGGCGTTCTTCCGCCGTCAGCTCCGTTTCGCCCTTCGGCGTAACCTTACCCACGAGAATGTCGCCGGAGCGCACCTCCGCACCGATGCGGATGATGCCGTTTTCGTCGAGATCCTTGAGGGCTTCCTCGCCGACGTTGGGGATGTCGCGTGTGATTTCCTCGGGTCCTAATTTGGTGTCGCGGGCTTCGATTTCGTATTCCTCGATGTGGATAGAGGTATACCGATCCTCGCGCACGAGCTTTTCGTTGAGCAGAACGGCGTCCTCGTAGTTATAGCCTTCCCACGTCATAAAGCCGACGAGGGCGTTTTTACCCAGAGAAATCTCGCCGTCGGCGGTCGCCGGACCGTCCGCGATGACCTGACGCGCTTCGATGCGTTCGCCCTTATCGACGATGGGACGCTGGTTTGTGCAAGTACCGGCGTTGGAACGCTTGAACTTGATCAGGTCGTAGGTGTGAAGGCTTCCGCCGTCCTCGCGCACAACAACCTTGTCGGCGGTGACGGTTTCGACTACGCCGGGTGCGGTGGAAACCACTGCCACGCCGGAATCCACACAAGCCTTGTATTCCATGCCCGTGCCGACAACGGGGGCTTCGGTCTTGAGCAGCGGGACAGCCTGACGCTGCATGTTCGAGCCCATCAGGGCGCGGTTTGCGTCGTCGTTCTCAAGGAACGGGATCATCGCCGTCGCCACGGAAACGAGCATCTTCGGCGAAACGTCCATGAACTCGATTTTCTCGCGCTCGATTTTTAAGATGCGGTCGCGGTAACGTCCGTTGACCTTTGCGTGAAGGAATTTTCCTTCCGCGGTCAGCGGTTCGTTCGCCTGTGCGACGGAGTAATTGTCCTCAAGGTCGGCGGTCATATAGACGATTTCGTCGGTGACAACGCCTGTGTCGCGGTCAACGCGGCGATAGGGCGCTTCGATGAAGCCGTACTGGTTGATTCTTGCAAATGATGCGAGATAGGAAATCAGTCCGATGTTCGGACCTTCCGGTGTCTCGATCGGACACATTCTTCCGTAGTGGGAATAGTGAACGTCACGCACCTCAAATCCGGCGCGGTCGCGGGAAAGTCCACCGGGTCCGAGTGCGGACAGACGGCGCTTATGGGTAAGCTCCGCTAAGGGGTTGGTCTGATCCATGAACTGCGACAGCGGCGATGAACCAAAAAACTCCTTGATGGAAGCGGTGATGGGGCGGATGTTGATGAGTGCGGCGGCGGTAACAGCCTTCACGTCCTGCGACTGGATGTTCATGCGCTCGCGGATGACACGCTCCATGCGCGTAAAGCCGATGCGGAACTGGTTCTGGAGCAGCTCACCCACCGAACGGATACGGCGGTTGCCCAGATGGTCGATGTCGTCAGGTGTGCCCACGCCCTCGCAGAGGTTGAGGAAATACGACACCGTTGCGATGATGTCGTCAAGCGTGATGTGCTTGGGGACAAGCTCCTCCGCGCGCAGGCGCACGTTTTCCATCAGCGTCTTTTCGTCCTCGGACTCATCTAAAATGAGCTTGAGGATGTTGAACGAAACCTTTTCGTTGATGCCGTATGTTTCGACGTCGAAGCTGACGTATTTGCTGATGTCCACCATGCCGTTGCCGATGATTTTCACCTCGCGGGTTTCGACCTTTGCGACGGATTCGCCCGTGGGGGCGGTAACGGTTTCTTTGAAATCAATCTTGACATACGCCTCGTAAACGCCGGCGGATTCGATTTCCATCGCGCGGTCAAAGCCGATCAGCTCGCCCTCCTCCGCCATGATTTCGCCGGTGAGGGGGTTGATGATCGGACGCGACACGATATGCCCGGAGAGTCTTGAACCCACGCCGAGCTTTTTGTTATACTTATACCGTCCGAAACGGGAAAGGTCATAGCGCTTTGCGTCAAAGAACAGATTGTTCAGATGCGAAACGGCGCTGTCCACCGTCGGCGGCTCGCCGGGGCGCAGCTTTTTATAAACCTCGAGGAGGGCTTCCTCGCGGTTAACGGTCTGATCCTTCTGGAGAATGGTCTGGCGGATACGCTCGTCCGGACCGAAGGTGGCTTCGATCTCCTCGTTTGTGCCGAGCCCGAGCGCACGGATGAAGGTTGTCAGGGGAATTTTACGGTTTTTGTCAATTCTGACATAAACCACGTCGTTGGAGTCCATTTCGTATTCCAGCCACGCGCCGCGGTTGGGGATGACGGTGGACTTGAACAAATCCTTACCAGTTTTATCCTTATCAAAGGAATAATACACGCCCGGCGAACGCACGAGCTGGGAAACAATGACACGCTCCGCGCCGTTGATGACGAACGTTCCGCTCTCGGTCATCAGCGGAAAATCGCCCATGAACACTTCGCTGTCCTTGATTTCGCCTGTTTCAAGGTTGTTCAGCCGCGCCATGACGCGCAGAGGTGCGGCAAAGGTCACGTCGCGCTCCTTGCACTCGGCAACGGTATATTTCGGCGTTTCGTCGAAATGATAATCTATAAAGGTCAGTTCCAGCGTTTCGTTGTAATCGGTTATGGTTGCGACATCTCTGAAAACCTCCCGCAGCCCTTCCTCGAGAAACCACTTATACGAGTTTTTCTGAACCTCAATCAGGTTGGGCATTTCCAGAACCTCATTGATTTTAGCAAAGCTCTTGCGGGTCGTCTTGCCAAGTCTTACGTCCTTGACATTCACCATAGGCTCAATCACTCCTCAATTCTTTCAAGTTACGTTTCGTATCATGGCGCACTTTTTTATACAAAACCATTGAAATATAACCCGTTTCACTTCCCGTTGTTTATACTTTTAATATAAAAAGGTGTAAAACTCCATTATGATACATTATATAATTATATAACAACCCGCCCCCATTGTCAACAGGAGCGGGCTAAGTTTTGAAAAAACGGCAAAACAGCCATATTTCCTACTAGAAAATTATGGCTGTTTGTATTTTTTGCACAGGGATTTGGCGAAAACCGGTGTGTTTTACCGGTTTCCGCGAGGAAATCACCGGATTAAAAGCCGAGAATTGCCTTAAAGCTGTCCGCGATTTCCTCCTCGCGCTTGACTGCTTGTGCGCGATCGGCGGCGATGGTGGTGTAGTATGCCTTGATTTTCGGCTCTGTCCCGGAGGGGCGGATGATGACCGAAGCGCCGCCCGCAAGCCGGAACGCCAGCACGTCGGATTTGGGCAGGGTGAGCGCTGTCACCGCGCCGGTTTCGTAATCCGTATCCGTCTGCGCAACATAGTCCGCAAAGCCGGTGACCTTCAGCCCGCCGATTTCGGCAGGGGGCTGGGTGCGCAGCATCTGCATCAGCTCTTTCATCCGCGCCATGCCCGACGCGCCCTCACAGGTAAAGGACTTCTGCGTGTGGACGTAGTTGCCGTAAGCCGCGTAAAGCTGCGCGCGCGCTTCTAACAGGGAAATACCCTTTGTGCGGTAGAACGCCGCCATTTCGCAGATGAGCATTGACGCGACAACCGCGTCCTTGTCGCGGACATACGAGCCGGCGAGGTAGCCGTAGCTTTCCTCAAAGCCGAACACATAGCGCTCCGCTTCGCCGTTCTGTTCCAGAAAACCGATCTGCTCGCCGATGAATTTGAAGCCCGTCAGCACCTCGCGCAGCTCGACGTTGTATTTCGCGCAGATTGCGCGGGTGATGTCGGTGGAAACGATGGTTTTTACCGCAACCGGATGGTCGGGCATGGTTCCGAGCGCCGTGCGCTGCGCACAGACATACTCGAGCAGCAGTGCGCCCACCTCGTTGCCGGAGAACAGCACATAGCTGCCGTCCGGCGCGGGAACGGCGATGCCCACGCGGTCGCAGTCGGGGTCAGTGGCAAGCAGCAGGTCGGGCTTGACTTTCACTGAAAGCTGTAAGCCCAGATTGAGCGCTTCGGTGATTTCCGGATTCGGGAACGGACAGGTCGGGAAATTGCCGTCCGGATTTTCCTGCTCCGGCACAACCGTTACTTCGCTGATGCCGATGCGCTTTAAAATCGCACGTACGGGCTTGTTGCCCGTACCGTTGAGCGGGGTGTAAACTACCTTCAGTCCGCTGGCGGGAACAAGATCCGTGTGAATGCCCTGCGCCGCGACATTGTCCAGATACGCGTCGATGACTTCCTGTGGAATGTACGAGATCATGCCGCTTGCCAGTCCCTCGTCAAAGCCCGTGAGCTTCGCGCCGCCGAACATGGGCGTGGTGTTGATTTTCGCCAGAACGCGATCCGCCGCGTCGATGGTCATCTGACAGCCGTCCGCGCCGTAGACCTTGTAGCCGTTGTACTTCGCTGGGTTGTGGGAAGCGGTCACGACGATGCCCGCCGAACAACCCAGCGCCCGCACCGCGAACGACAGCATCGGGGTCGGCATCAGTTCCGTATAAAGATGCACCTTGATTCCGTTTGCGGCAAGCACACGCGCGGCTTCCCGCGCAAACACATCAGACTTGATGCGCGAGTCATAGGCGATTGCCACGCTGCCGTTTTCAAACGCCTCGCTGACATAGGCAGCAAGCCCCTGCGTCGCGCGGCGGATGGTGTAGATATTCATCCGGTTTGCGCCCGCGCCGATCACACCGCGCAGTCCGCCCGTGCCGAATTCCAGATCGCGGTAAAACCGATCCTTGATTGCTTCCTCATCGCCCGCAACGGCAGCCAGCTCCGTCACCAGATCGGCATCCTCAACGGCGTTTTCGCGCCAGAGTGTGTAAAGTTCCTGTTCGTTCACGCTTATCATCCTTTATCAAAAAAGTTTCATTTCATGTCGTCACGCGCACCGTACGCCCAAACGCACAGCACAACGTTATTATAACATACTGGTTGCATATTGCAAGAATAAATATAATTTTTTACTTTTTGTAAATAACTTTCCGCCGCCCGCTGGAAAAGGAAACGTTTTCCCGGACAATTTCAGGAAAGCACTTGCGGAAAACGAAAAAATGCTGTAAAATAAGGGGTGTCAGAAAATTCGACAGGATGCGGGGAGTTGGTCGTTTGTTTGCGAAAATCAACAGTCTGGGGCTTTACGGGCTCAATGCCTTTCGGGTGTTTGTGGAAATCGAGGCGAGCAAGGGTCTGGAGAGCTTTGACATTGTCGGGCTTGCCGACGCTGCCGTGCGGGAAAGCCGCGAACGGATCAAGAGCGCGTTCCGTACCAGCGAGATCGCGTTCCCGCGGCGGCGGCTGATGGTCAACCTCGCCCCCGCCGACACGAAGAAAACCGGTTCGGTTCACGATTTGGGCATAGCGGTCGCGCTCCTTGCGGCGGCAGGCATCGCGGATGCCGAGCGGCTGGCGGGCTGCGCGTTCATCGGCGAGGTTTCGCTCAGCGGCGAAATTCGTCCGGTCAACGGCGTTTTGCCGATGGCGATTCTCGCCAAAGAAAGCGGACTGCGGGAGATTTATGTGCCGGCGGACAACGCGTTTGAGGCGTCGGTGGTCGAGGGGCTTTCCGTCTACGGCGTGCCGACATTGGCACAGCTGGTGCTTCACCTCGCGGGTCGGGTGCGGATTGCGCCGGAAACGCCCTACCGTCCGGCGGCGGAGGACTACTCCGCGGAGCTGGATTTCGCAGACGTGCGCGGTCAGCAGAGCGCCAAAAAAGCGCTTGAAATCGCCGCCGCGGGCGGACACAATGTCCTGATGGTCGGCGCGCCCGGCTCGGGAAAAAGTATGCTCGCCAAGCGGATGCCCTCCATCCTCCCCGCCCTGACCTTTGCGGAATCAATTGAAACCACCAACATCCACTCCATCTCCGGCATGATCGACAAGAAAATGCCGCTTGTCACAAGACGCCCGTTCCGCGCGCCCCATCACACGATCTCTCCGGCAGGGCTGACCGGCGGCGGCTCGATCCCGCGACCGGGGGAGATTTCCCTCGCGCACAACGGACTGTTGTTTCTGGACGAGCTGGCGGAATTCTCCCGCCCGACGCTGGAAATCCTGCGCCAGCCGCTTGAGGATCAGCGCGTGACGATCTCCCGCGTGGCGGGCAGCGTCACCTATCCCTGCTCGATCATGCTCATCGCCGCGATGAACCCCTGCCCGTGCGGGTATCACGGGCATCCCACACGCGCATGCATCTGCTCGAAAAAAACCGTCGGACAGTACCTCTCGCGCATCAGCGGTCCAGTGCTGGATCGGTTTGACGTGCATCTCGAGGTCGCGCCGGTCGAATACACGCACTTAGCCTCCGACGCGAAGGAAGAACCCTCCGCCGCCATCCGCGAACGCGTGATGAAGGTGCGTGAAATCCAGCTCGCCCGCTTTGCCGGAACAAGCATTACCTGCAACGCGCGCATCACCTCCGACATCCTGCGGGAGGTCTGCCCCATGACGCCCGACGCGTCGGAGGCTTTTAAGAATGTGTTTGAAAAGCTCGGTCTGTCCGCGCGCGCCTATGACCGGATATTAAAGGTCGCCCGCACCGCCGCGGACATGGACGGCGCGGATGTCATCACCCGCCGGCATATCTCACAGGCGGTGCAGTACCGCAGCCTTGACCGGAAGTACTGGAGCTGACGCGGGATGTATGGCGCTTCCAGTCGAAAAACCAGTAGTTTCTTTTGAACAATCTTCTGATTTTTATTGACGGAAGGTTAGAATTGTGCTATACTGAAGTCGTTGTGTGAATGAATCTGATCAAGAAAGGTTTTGATACGGGAATGGAAAACCAAGAGGGTACAATCGACTTGCTGGATCTGGCGGCGCTGCTGCTCAAGAACATCAAGCTCATCATCCTGATCGCCGTAATCTGCGGTGCGGCAGGGTTTAGTCTTTCAAAATTTGTCATCAGCAAGCAATACACCGCCTCTGCACAGATTGCGGTTTCAACCACCGCCGCAACTGCAACGGAGGAGGACGCGCTCAATTACAACGACATCAACGCGGCGATCCAGATCATGAATACCTGCGAACGGCTTTTTGACGGCGACTCGATGGTGGATCTGGTTGTAACACAGTTGAAGGAAAAATACGGCTATGACTACACAAAAAATCCCGGTTACATAAAAAGCGCCATTTCCCCCACCTCGCAGGAGGACACCATGATCATGGACATCGTGGTCACCACCACCGACCCCGAGCTTTCCGCCATCATCGCAAACCTTGTGCAGGAAAACGCCAACACCGTCTACAAAGACGTCATCGAGCAGGGCAAGGTCAAGGCGGTCAACAAAGCGAACATTCCCCTGTCGCCCTCCTCGCCGAACGTCCGGCTGTATACGGCGGCGGGTATGCTGCTGGGCGCGCTGATTTCGATTATCATTGTGTTTATCAAAAACGCGCTGAGCAAAAAAATCCGTCCGAGCGACGATCTTTACCGGCTCTATGACATTCCGGTTTTTGCGGAAATCATGGACTTCAATTCCATCGTGAAGGGAGGCTACAGCTATGAGTACAGCGAAAAATAAAAAACATTCGTCGGAACACCCGCTGCGGCTTTCAAAACGCGATTCACGCAAGTTCATCTTAAACGACGGCACGAAGTTCATCATCAGCGAGGCATACCGCACCGCTCGCACCAACCTCAGCTTTTCCATCAGCACCAGCGAGCACAAAGCAATTACCTTTACCTCACCGCTGCCGGCGGAGGGCAAGTCCACCACCTGCGTCAACATGGCGATCACGCTCGCCCAAACCGGCTCGAAGGTCATCATCATCGACGCGGATATGCGCAAGCCCACCATACACAATTACCTCAAGCTCAACAAGAATTTAGGGCTGTCCTCCATCCTCAGCGGGATGTGTACCGTCGCTGAGGCAATCAACACTGATGTACGCGAGGATCTCGACGTCATTGCCTCCGGTCCGATTCCGCCGAACCCCGCCGAGTTGATCGCCTCCAAAAACATGACGGAGCTTCTGATGGTGCTTGAGAAGCACTATGACTACATCTGCATCGACACCCCGCCGGTCAATGTGGTGACGGACAATCTGCTCTTTAACGGCCATGTCGCTGGCACAATCCTTATTATCCGCGAAAATTTCACCGAACATCCGGATTTACAAAAAGCCCTTAGCAGCATCAAGCTGTCAAACGGAAAGGTGCTGGGCTTTATTAAAACCGGTTGCCTGCCCGAGGGCAAGGGCGGTTATTACAAAAAACACGGCTACAAATATGGTTATAAATACGGCTATAAATATGGTACGAACTACGGCCGCAACGATGCCGGCACCGCGGAGGATGATTCACACATCATCGGGCAGGACACCCCCACCTTTTCCGGAAAATAACACCGCTTTTTCGTACCACGATTTATTCAGACAGAGGTGGAAAGCATGATCATCGACCTGCATTCCCACATACTTCCTGGCTTTGACGACGGCGCGCGCACTCCGGAGGAGTCTGTCGCCATGCTCAACCGGATAGCTGCGGAGGGCATTGCGCTCGTCGTCGCCACACCCCATTATTATTTTTACAACGAATCGCCCGAACAATTTCTCGCCCGGCGTGACGCGGCGTTTCAAACGCTTGCACCCTATCTCAAGCCCCACCATCCGCACATCCTGCTCGGCGCGGAGGTGCTGTATTCCCGCGCGCTGCAAGATCCGGAGGTGCTCAGCCGCTTTAAAATTCAGGGAACGGATTATCTGCTGCTGGAAATGCCCTACGAAAAGCTGACCGATAAGCTCATCGCGGGGGTTGGGGACATCGCCGAACGAGCCGGTGCAAAGATCATCATCGCCCATGTGGAGCGCTATCTCAGTTTCACCGACGCGCGCAGCATCGACGCGCTGATGAACCAGTATGTGCTCGGGCAGGCAAACACCAAATCCCTCTCCGGCAAGGCGCGCAAGCCGCTGCTCAAGCTGATGGAAAAGGGCTTTATCCATGTGCTGGGAACGGATTTTCACCGCATTGAAAGCGGTCAGTGGCTCATCCGCGAGGCGCGGGAAGTGCTTGACAAGAAATTCTCGCCGGACTTTTTTGACCGGATGATGTATAATGCGCAGCTGGTTCTGGAAAATAAGGATATGGATGAGATTCTGTGACCGGCGATTCCGGTATGGGAGCGGATTATGAAGTTTGCGTACTGTCCCTTGTGCGGGGAGAAGCTTTCCCCGCGCGACTTCGGGGACGAAAAAGATGTGGGCTGCTGCGGACGTTGCGGCAGACCTTTTTTTGATTATTCGGCGCCCTGCGTGCTAGTGCTGGCGGAAAACGAGCTGGGTGAGCTTGCGGTCATCCGGCAGTCCTACGGCGACATGGAGCGCTTTGTGCTGGTGGCGGGCTTCGTGAAAGAAAACGAGAGCCTTGAGGATGCTGCGGCGCGGGAGCTTTTTGAGGAAATCGGCTTGCGGACGCAGGATGCGCGGTACATCCGCAGCTATGCTTACCAAAAGCGCGACAACCTGATGGCTGGCTTCTGGGCGCGGGTGAAAAAACAGGAATTTACGCTTTCCGGCGAGGTGAAAACAGCGCGGTGGATGACCGTGCCGCAGGCGGCGGAAGCGCTGAAGAACAGCTATGTCGCGAACCGTCTGTTACAGGACTGGATCGCAGAAAAAAGAGGGTGAAGCTTTGTTTGATACACAGGAAAAAGCCGTGCGGGTCGTACTCTGCGCGGTGGATACGGGGGAATACGACTGCGGGCGGTCGCTTGACGAGCTGGCGGAGCTGACGGACACCGCGGGCGCGGAGGTCGTCGCACGGATCGTCCAGAATCGTCCGGCGTTTGACACGGCGACTTGTATGGGCGCGGGGAAGCTTGAGGAAGTCGCGCTGCTCTGCGAACAGCTCAGCGCGGATCAGGTGATTTTTGACTGCGAGCTGACGGCGACGCAGATCCGCAACATCGAGGAAGTCGTCAAGCTGCACACCATCGACCGCACAATGCTCATTCTGGACATCTTCGCGCAGCGCGCAAAAACCCGCGAGGGCAGGCTTCAGGTGGAGCTTGCGCAGTACCGCTACCGCCTGCCGCGCCTTGCCGGCATGGGCGTGGCGCTGTCGCGGCTCGGCGCGGGCATCGGCACGCGCGGACCGGGCGAATCGAAGCTGGAAACCGACCGCCGGCACATCCGGGCGCGCATCGACGCACTCTCGGACGAGCTGAAGGAAATCGAAAAACGGCGTGCGTTCTCACGCGTACGCCGCAAAAAGGACAATGTGCTGGTCTGCGCGATTGTGGGCTACACCAACGCGGGGAAATCCACGCTGCTCAACAAGCTCACCGGCGCTTCGGCGTTCGCGGAGGACAAGCTGTTTGCGACGCTCGAAACCACCGCACGCGCGGCGGAGCTGCCCGACGGACGCAGCGTAACCTTTGTGGACACGGTCGGCTTCATCAGCCGCCTGCCCCACCATCTGGTGGAGGCGTTCAAGTCCACGCTGGAGGAAGCCGTGCAGGCGGATGTGCTCATCCACCTCGCCGATGCGTCCGCACCCGATTTTGCCGAAAAAAGCACTGTGACGCGCCGTCTGCTCAGCGAGCTTGGCTGCGACGGAATTCCCGTTGTCACCGCCCTGAACAAATGCGATCTGATTCCGGCGGAGCAGCCCGACGAACCCGTTGCCGGCACGGTGCGGATTTCCGCGAAAACAGGTGCGGGGCTTGACGAGCTGCTTGCAGAAATCACAAAAGCACTCCCCGACGCACCCGTACGCGCAAAGCTGCTCCTACCGTTTGACAAGGCGGCGCTGGCGGCGAAAATCCGCACGGACGGCAAAATTTTCTCCGAAGAATACACCCCCGACGGTCTGCTTCTTGACGCCCTCATCGACCGCAAGCGCTTTCATGAAATAGAACGCTTTCGCTTTTAGAGGTCAGAAGTCAGAGGTCAGATGTTCGAAATCAAAGTTTTTTAGAGAGGGCAGTATGCTGAGCTCCGCAAATTAGCGGTGATCAACATACTGCCCTCCTAGTTTCTAACCTCTAACCTCTAACATCTTTTTTTGCCTCGCCGCGAATAATAAAGGGCGATCTTTCCCATACTCCCATCAAAAGGTAAGGGAGGCATCTAACCATGCAGATTGTGATTCTTTGTGGCGGCGAGGGTACGCGGCTTGCGCCTTTGACAAACGACACGCCGAAGCCCCTGATGAGGGTGTGCGGCGTGCCGATTCTCGAGCGGATTTTGGACGGTGTGAAGGAGAACGGCTTTCCCGCCGCGACGCTCACCATCCAGTATCAGGCGGAGAAGCTCATCGCCAATTTTGATTCGGCAAGCTACCACGATATTGCGCTTGATTTCCGACGCGAAACGTTCCCGCTCGGCACGGCAGGGTGCGTGCGCAACTGCTGGAACGGCGAGGAGGTGCTGGTGCTTTCGGGCGACGCGCTGCAGAACTTCAATCTTGCCGCAGCGGTAAAATTCCACCGCGCGAAAAAGGCGGACGTGACCATCGTCACAAAGGAAGTCGCCGACCCGCGCGAGTTCGGCATCGTCCGCACGGACAAGAGCGGGCAGATCACGGGCTTCCTTGAGAAGCCGTCGTATGAAAGCTGTCCGACCAATGCCGTCAACACGGGTGTTTATGTCCTTTCGAAAGCCGCGATGAACCTTATTGAGCTGGGCAAGAAAAGCGATTTCGCAAAAGATCTGTTCCCGAAAATGATGGCGCAGGGCATGAAGCTTTACGGCTATCCCGAACAGGGCTACTGGCTCGACATCGGCAGCGTGGAGAATTACGCCGAATGCCAGCGCGCAATGCTTTACGGCGAAACCGGCATTGCAATCGACGCGCCGCAACCGGCGGAGGGCATGTTCAGCCTGACGGACACGTCGTTTGCGGGCGCGACCATCCGCCCGCCGGTTTATATCGGAAAGAATGTCACCATCGGCAAGGGTTCTGTGATTGAAGAAGGCACGGTGCTTGAGGACGATGTGACGGTGGAGGAGCATTGCTGGATTCACGCAAGCACCGTCGGCAAGGGCACGATCATCGGCAGCAACGCGGAGCTAAATCGCGGCATCATCGGCAGAAACGTGCGGATCATGAAGGGCGCGCAGCTGGGCGAGCTGTCGGCAATCGGCTCGAACACGGTCATCGGCGAGCATTCGCAGGTTTATGACGGGGTGAAAATCTGGGCAGGGAAAACCATCGCCAACGGCACGGTGGTTTCCGCCGACATCCGGCACGGCAGCGGCAGACCGATGCAGATTGACGATGAAGGCTCCGTCACGGAAACCACCGCGTTCACCACGCCGGCAACGGCTTGCGAGTTCGGCATGGCGGCAGCATCGGCGCTGGACATCGGCAGCGCAGTGATTGTGGGCTTCCGCGGAAAACCGGCGGCAAAGCCGATTGCGCAGGCGCTGAGCGCGGGCGTGACGGCGGCGGGCGTGAAATCGTGGTTTCTGGGCGAATGCACGGAGCATCAGCTTGCTTACTGCATGAAGATTCTGGGGGCGGATATGGCTTGCTATGTGCAGGCGGATTATACGCTGAAAATCAGCGTCACCGCGTCGGGCGGCTTACCCGTCACGCGGCAGACGGAGCGCAAAATCGAGATGGGCATCAACCACCGCGATTACCGCGTGGAGGGCTTTGACCACTACGGCGGCGAGTTTGACGCAACCAGCATGAAAGCGCTCTACGAGGGCTATCTCGACCGGCTGATGCCCCGCCGTTTCCGCGGGGTCAACGCGGAATTCCGCACGACCGTTCCCGAAATCGCGCGCATCACGGATACGATCTTCACCCCGCGCAACGACTTAAACGGCGAACGCGTTGTGTTCCATCTCGGCACGGACGCAAAGCGCATGTCCGCATATTCCGACCGGACAGGCTATGTGTTCCACGAGCGCCTTGTGCTGCTCGGCGCGCGGATTAATTTTGACAAGGGGCTTGCCGTGTCGCTTCCCTATTCGTTCCCCGTCGCGGCGGACGAGCTGGCGGAGCAGGCGGACGCGGTGCTGCTGCGGTATTACAATTGCCCGTGCGATGACTCCGACAAGCGCGCGCGTCAGGTTGCACGGCGCTTTGACAACGCCTTTGTGCGCGACAGCCTGATCCTCGCGGCGATGATTCTCACCGAGCTGACCGACAAGGAGCAGACGCTTCGAGCAGGCGATCACGGGCATTCCGGATTTCCACGCGTCGCAGCGCTTTGTCAGCGTCGCCGGCAGCCCGCCCGAAATCTTAAAGAAATTTGCCGCCGAGGAAGCCGGCTGGGGCGAGGGCGTGGTGTTCCGCAACAGCGCCTCCCGCGCGCTGATTCGCCCGCTGAAGTCCGGAAACGGCATCATGGTGTTCGCGGAAGCATTCCAGTCGGAATCCGCGTCGAGCATCTGCGACGAAATCGAAAAGAAAATCAAAGCCGCGTTCCCCCAGAACAACGTCTGACCCGGGGGTTCTTCCTCCTGCGGAAAAAAGCTTGACAAGGACGAAAATATCGGTTATGATAAAGAAAGATATTTTTGTGCGGAACGGGCAGTGCGGATTCCCTGCGGTGACACCGGAAGCGGAATCCGCCATTTACATCGGTTTTAGCTGTTTTAACAATTCATTTCTGCCACGCTGAAACCATTTTACTGATTGCGAACGGAAAAATCAAATTGCTTAAATTGAAAGGAGTCAATCCGGCAACGCGCCGGAAGCCTTTGGTGTGCCGCTTTTTCATAAAACGGTACAGGCTTTGCGCGTGCCGGAATCGTATCACCCATGGAAAAATTGAATAAGAGTGCCGAAAACGGCGCGCCGAACCCCGACAAAAAGCGTCCGGAGAAAAATTTCCGCAGACCGGCGAAGAAAGCTCCTGCGGACAAGCCGGAGGCGCAGGACAAAACGGAGCTTGCAGAAAAGACGGCGAACAAAAGCAGGCAGCAGAACCGCGGCAGACGACAGACGAAAAACAGCGGCGGACTCAAGGCGGCAGTCGCGGGACTGATCGCGCCGAAGGCTGAACCCGCGGAGCATCCCGCGCCGGCAAAGAACGCCCCCAGACGGCAGGATTCCGCCCGCGCGCAGCGCAAAACGCCGGTGAGAATCATTCCGCTGGGCGGTTTGAACGAAATCGGAAAGAACTTTACCTGCATCGAGTGCGCCAATGACATGGTGATCATCGACTGCGGACTGGCATTCCCGGACAGCGAAATGCCGGGCGTGGACATCGTCATCCCCGATTACACCTATGTGGAAAAGAACATCGAAAAGGTGCGTGGCGTGGTTCTGACGCACGGGCATGAGGATCACATCGGCGGGCTGCCTTATTTCCTGAAAAAAGTCAACGTGCCGGTTTACGGCACAAGGCTCACGCTCGGGCTGGTGGAGGGCAAGCTGAAGGAGCATGGGATGCTCAACACCGTCACGCTCTCGACGGTTACGCCGAAGCAGACCGTGAAATTCGGCTGTATGGCGGTGGAATTCATCCGCGTCAACCACTCGATTCCCGACGCGGTGGGTATGGCGATTCACACCCCCGCAGGTGTCATTGTCCACACAGGCGACTTCAAGGTCGATTTTACGCCGATCGAGGGCGGAATCATTGATTTGGCGCGGTTCTCGGAGCTTGGCAACAAGGGCGTTCTTGCGCTGATGTCCGACTCGACCAACGCCGAGCGTCCGGGCTTCACCATGACCGAGCGCAAGGTGGGCGACAGCTTCACGCGCCTGTTCAGTCAGGCGGAGGGCAAGCGCATCATCATTGCGACGTTTGCATCGAATGTCCACCGTGTGCAGCAGATCATCGACAACGCGGAAAAAACCGGACGCAAGGTTGCGGTTTCCGGACGGAGCATGATCAACGTCATCGGCAAGGGCATTGAGCTGGGTTATTTAAAAATCCCGCAGGGCATGATCATTGATCTTGATATGCTCGATAAATTGCCGCCGGAAAAGGTCGTTCTGATCACAACCGGCAGCCAGGGTGAGCCGATGAGTGCGCTCACGCGCATGGCGATGAACGAACACCGCAAGGTAAGCATCACGCCGATGGACTTCATCATCATCTCCGCGACGCCGATTCCGGGCAACGAAAAATTCGTCACCAAGGTCGTCAACGAGCTGATGCGCGCCGGCGCGGAGGTTGTTTATGAAGCGATGTACGAGGTGCATGTTTCCGGTCATGCTTGTCAGGAGGAGCTGAAGCTGATTCTCTCCATCACAAAGCCAAAGTTTTTCATCCCCGTTCACGGCGAATACAAGCACCTGAAAAAGCACGCGGGCATTGCGCTTGCAATCGGCATTCCGCCCGAGAACATCATTATCGGTGAAATCGGCAACGTCATCGAAACCGACGGCGTGGACATGAAAATCACCGGTCAGGTTCCCGCCGGACGTGTTCTTGTGGACGGTCTGGGCGTTGGCGACGTGGGCGCGATTGTGCTGCGCGACAGAAAGCATCTGGCGCAGGACGGGCTGATCATCACTGTGGCGACCATCGACGGGGCAACGGGGCAGCTGCTTGCGGGGCCGGACATCGTATCGCGCGGGTTTGTTTATGTGCGCGAGAGCGAAGTGCTCATGGAGGGCGCAAAAGCGGTGCTGCTCAAGACGCTGAAAAAGTGTCTGGAGTCAAACAACCGTGAGTGGAATGCAATTAAGAACAAAATGAAGGACGCGCTGTCGGACTATATCTACGTCAAAACCAAACGCGACCCGATGATTCTCCCCATCATCATGGAAATTTAACACACAGCGCGGGCTGCTTTTTCGATAAAAAGCCGTCCGCGCTTTTTATCTGCGCCCTTGATTTTCGCGGTGAGTCATGCTATACTGTTTAAAGAACGGCTTTAATAAGAAACGACGAGAGGACTTTGATATGGATAAGAGATTGTTCCGCACACTCACCGCAGCCATTCTGGTGTGTATGATTCCGGTGCTGGTGCTGTGGAAATTCACGGGCATTCTGTATGTCATCGGGCTGGTGATCGGTGTATTGCGCCCGCTGATCATCGGCGGCGCCATCGCGTTTATTTTAAACCGCCCCTTTAATAAGATTCACGGGCTGCTGAACAGGCTGTTCCGGAAAACGAAGCTGAAAAAGCTCCCCTATCTGCTGTCGCTGGTGCTCATTTACCTGCTGCTCATCGGGCTTTTGCTGGGGCTTTTTTTTGCGATCATTCCGCAGTTTATCGACAGTATCTCGACGTTCATCAGCAGCTTTGATGATTATTACAACAACGCGTTCGCCTTTTTTACGGGGCTTGCGGCAAAATACAACATCGACATTTCCGACACCATCGAGCGCTACGGCATCTGGGATAAGCTTGACATCGGCGGAAAGCTTTCGGAGCTGAGCAAGATGGTTCCCGACCTGCTCGGCTCGATGGTTGACACGACACGTAGCATTCTGGGCGTGGTGACGGACGTTATCATCGGCATTGTGATCTCGGTGTATCTGCTGGCGGAGAAAGCCAAATACAAGGTGCAGTTTAAAAAAGTCCTGCGGGCGGCACTGCCGGAAAAATGGTTCAATAAAACCGTCGGCGTGATCCGCACGTCGGTCACGATTTTCGGCAATTTCGTCAACGGTCAGCTCATTGAGGCTTGTATTTTAGGTGTGCTGTGCTTCATCGGCATGACGATTTTCGGCTTTCCTTATGCGCTGCTCATCAGTGTTATCATGGGAATGACCAATGTCATCCCCATTGTCGGTCCGATTCTCGGCACAATTCCCGCAGTGTTCGTGCTGCTGATGGCAAAGCCGGAAAGCGTGCTGTGGTTCTTATTGTTCATCATCACGCTGCAGCAGCTGGAGTCGAACCTCATCTATCCCCGCGTGGTGGGCAACTCCGTGGGGCTGCCCGCGCTGTGGGTACTGCTTTCCATCACCGTGGGCGGCGGACTGGGCGGCGTGCTGGGCATGGCGGTTGCAGTGCCCTTCGCGTCGGTGGCGTATGAATACACAAAACGCATCGTCAACGCGCGCCTTGCGAAAAAGCAGGCGGCGGAGCTTGTCGAAAACCCCGTGCCGGAGCACCCCTCCGCCGCAGAATAGGCGGTAGCATTTTCCCTCCGTTTTCCATAGAATATAGCGGAAGAGTTTCGTTGTATTGCGGAAAAGGAGACGCTTATGACGCTGTTTTGTACATTGATCGTGCTGGCTTGCTGCGCGGGAACGCTGGCGTTTTTCTGCGCACAGATCTTTTTTCCGGTGAAGCCGCCCGCGGACGAACCGATTGTTCTTGAAGTTGCGGATGCGTCGGACGCGTCGCGAATTGCCGTCAAAGCGCTCTGGCAGGATCTGCGCTTTTATGACGCGCCGGCTTACCGGCAGCTTGTGATTGAGGCAAAGGACTGTTCGCCGACGGATCGCGCGGCGCTGCATGCACTTGCGCAGACCCTTGACAACACGCGGCTGGATGAATCTTAGCTTATGTTTTTCAAGAAAATGAGGAATGCAAATGACACAGATAGACGGCTGTGTGGACTGTATCGTTTATCGCAACGACGAAAACGGCTATGTGGTGCTGATGCTTGACGCGGGCGGCGAGCTTGTGACGGCGGTCGGGGAGCTTGGCAACGTCGAGGAGGGCGAGGAGGTCACGCTTTCGGGGGAATATGTGAGTCATCCGAAGTACGGCGTTCAGTTCAAGGCGGAGCTTTGTGAGCGCCGCCTGCCCCACGGCACGCGTCAGATCCAGAAATATCTCGCTTCCGGCGTGATCAAGGGCATCGGTCCGGTTTTGGCAAAAAAAATCGTGGCGAAATTCGGCGACCGCGCGCTGGACATCCTTGAGCATGAGCCGGACAGGCTCACCGAAGTGGATGGCATCACCCCGAAAAAATGCCGGAAGATCAGCGACGAATTCCAGACGGTGTTCGGGGTGCGGGCGCTGATGATTTTCCTGGCTGGATATGAAATCCCGCCGATTTTCGGCGTACGGGCATGGCGGCGCTGGGGTGCGCCGAGCGAGGAAATGATTGCCGCGAACCCCTATGTACTTTGCGCGCCGGAAGTGGAGCTGCCGTTTGTGAAGGCGGACGAAGCGGCAGCGAAGCTGCACATCCCGCGCGATGCGAAAATGCGCGTGCGGGCGGGGATTTCCCATGTGCTGGCGGAAAACGCAGACAGCGGTCACACCTGTCTGCCGGCAGAAGTGCTGAAAAAGCTGTCCTGCGCGTGGCTTGGCATCGGCGAGGAACTGTTTGACGCCGTGCTTGCTGAGGAGCTGGAGGCGGAAAACCTATACGCCTATCCGCGCGGGGGCAGAACTTACATCATCAGCCGCGACTTTTTCGCCGCAGAATCCTACATTGCCCGTCGCTTAATGGTGATGAAGGAAACGCTATTTGACAACCGCATCGACTTCTCCGAAGTCATCGACCTTGCGGAGGAGGAAAAAGGCATCCATTATGCCGAAAAGCAGCGCGAGGCGATCAATTCCGCGCTCACCGGCGGCTTCCTCGTCCTCACCGGCGGCCCCGGTACGGGCAAAACCACCACCCTCAACGCAATCATCTCGCTGTTTGCGCAGCAGGGCATGAACGTGATGATCTGCGCGCCCACCGGACGGGCGGCGAAGCGCATTTCCGACCTGACGGGGTACGAAGCAAAAACCATTCACCGCCTGCTGGAGGTCGGCTTTGCCGAAGCGTCGCGGGTGAAATTCATCCACGACGAGAACAATCTGCTCGACTGCGATGTGCTGATCATCGACGAAATGTCGATGGTGGACACACTGCTGTTTGAAGCGGTGCTGAAAGCGGTGAGCTTTTCTTGTAAGCTTGTGATG
Organism: Oscillospiraceae bacterium; assembly: GCA_047602575.1. GTDB lineage: Bacteria > Bacillota > Clostridia > Oscillospirales > Ruminococcaceae > UBA1366. The sequence continues at coordinate 30,215 of JASGGY010000002.1, read as the reverse complement.
GTGGGCGACAGCGACCAGTTGCCGAGCGTGGGCGCGGGAAATGTCCTCAAAGACATCATCGACAGCGGCGTTGTGCCGACGGTGACGCTGACGGAAATTTTCCGGCAGGCGCAGGAAAGCAGCATCGTCACCAACGCTCACCGGATTGTGCGCGGCGAGGACATCGACTTGACGCGCAAGGACGCGGATTTTTTCTTTTTTCAGCGGCTGGAATATCCCGCCTTGCAGGAGCTGGTGGTGGAGCTTTGCCAGAAGCGCCTGCCCGAGGCTTACGGCTTTTCGCCGCTCGAACAGATTCAGGTGCTTTCGCCCTCGCGCAAAGGCCCTGCGGGGACGGGCGAGCTGAACAAGCTGCTCCAGAACCGACTCAATCCCCCCGCCCGCGACAAGGCAGAGCTGAGCGTATTCGGCACGGCGTTCCGCATCGGCGACAAGGTGATGCAGAACCGCAACAATTATGACATCGAGTGGAAAAAGGACGGCGAAAACGGCGCGGGAATTTTCAACGGCGACATCGGGCGCATCACGTCGGTGAACAAACACGCCGCCACCGTAACCATCGACTTTGACGGGCGCGTGGCAATCTACACCACCGAGATGCTTGAGTGGGTGGAGCTTGCCTACGCGGTGACGGTGCATAAAAGTCAGGGCAGCGAGTTTGATGTGGTGATCATGACGGCGTTTTCCGGTTTTGACAAGCTTTATTACCGTAACCTGCTCTACACGGCGGTGACAAGGGCAAAAAAAATGCTGATCATCGTCGGTTCAAAAAAACGCGTGGAATTTATGATCCGCAACAACAGGCGCACGCTGCGTTACACCTGCCTGCGGGAGATGCTTTGCGGGAATGCCGGCGGCATCGCGGCTGTCGCGGCGGATACGGAGGACGCGGATGCGCAACAAGCTTTTGAGGTCTGACTTCTGGCTGGACATCCTGTTCCCGAACCGCTGCCCGTTCTGCGGCGGGATCATTCCGTGGGACAGGCTTTGCTGCGCAGGCTGTTATGCGGAAATTCCCTTTATGCAAGCCGGCGCGGGCTGCGGGCAGGAGCGCGCACTGCACTACGACCGGTGTCTGACCGCGGCGTTTTATGAAGGGAACCTGCGCGCGGGCATTTTGGCGCTGAAAAACGACAACGGTGTCAATCTGGCAAAGCTGCTTGCGGCGGAGCTTTTCGGGCGTAACAATTCCGCGCAATTTGCGCGCATCGACGCGGTCTGCTTTGTTCCCATGTCGCGGGAAAGCCGCGCTTTGCGCAATTACAACCAGGCGCAGGTCATCGCGCGGATCGCCGCAAAGCAGCTGCGCAAGCCCGTACTTGACGCGCTCGTCAAAACCGACGGCAGAAGCCCCCAGCACACGCTGGGCTACGCCGAGCGCATCGAAAACGTGCGCGGCGCGTTTGCCCTGCGCGGACGACTCGCTTTAACCGGCAAGCACCTCCTGATTTGCGACGACATCGTCACCACCGGCAGCACCCTGAGCGAATGCGCCCGCGTGTTAAAGCAAGCCGGCGCTGCCCATGTCACCGCGTTCACCCTTGCCGCGACAAGGCTTTCATCACTTCCCCCATCAACGATTACCGAAAAGGAGCAAACACTATGATTGCGTTCAAACAAATCCACGATTCGTTTTTTGGAAACTGCTTAGAAGCCGACAACGGGCACTGCCGCGTTGTCATGACCCTTGACATCGGACCGCGCGTGATTTCCTATTCCGTCAGCGGAATGGAAAATGCGTTCGGCGAGGATCGCAGCGACTTCAGCCACATGGACGGCGGCGCGTTCGCGGAGGTGTTCGGCGACAAGCGCTGGCACATCTACGGCGGTCACAGGCTCTGGTTTTCGCCGGAGCATAACCCTTTGAGCTATTACCCCGACAACGATCCCGTTGCGTGGGAGGTGCGCGGCAATACCGTGATCCTGACCCCGCCGCCCCAGACCGAGGCGGGGCTTCAGTTCTGCATGGAAGTCACTATTGCGGAGGATGCCCCCGCGGTGAAGGTTTTGCATCGGATCACCAACATCGGCGGCGGCGCGAAAACGCTGGCACTCTGGCCGATGACGCTGGGTGCGGAACACTGTACGGCGGTGATTCCCACCAACGCGCGCGACACCGGACTGCTCCACAACCGGAACTTATCGCTGTGGGCTTACACCGATGTGTACGACGACCGGCTTTTTATCGGGAATAAATTCATCACGCTCAACCAGAATCCGGACATCAAAACCAACATCAAAATCGGCACAAACTGCGCGCCCGGCTGGCTTGCGCTGCTTTCCAACAACCAGCTCTTTGTCAAGCGCTTTGCTTATGAAGAAGGTGCATCCTATCCCGACAGCGGCTGCAACTGCGAGGCGTTCGCGAATTTCTTTATGATGGAAGTCGAAAGCCTCAGCCCCCTGCAAAACCTTGCACCCGGTCAGAACGCCGAAGCGACCGAGGACTGGACGATTTGTCCGTGTCCGGATTCCTTTGACCGGAAGAATGAGGATGCGACAGAACGCTTCCTGCGGCAATACGGCGTGCTTTGATTGCCGCGTCATTTTTCTTACGCGGCGGATAATACTACACGGAGGGCGTTGGCTCTCCGGAAACGGAGCGATGATGTTTACGGAAAATTTACAAGATCTGATTCCTGCCGAGAAGCGGTTGATTCCTGCCGATGCAAAGGAGTATGCCTTCACCGGACGGATTGACTTTGATGTGCAAAACGCACCGGTATTTGTGTTCGCGGGGAGTGCCGTGACCATACGCTTCACCGGAACAAGTGCTGGGATTCTCATCCGCAACCGCCGGTTTTACAACAACATGGAGGTAGGCTTTCTGCTTGACGGCGCGCAGGGCAAGCTTTCGTTCGACGAAAACGACAAGGCGATTTACCTGCCCGTGGCGGAAAACCTCACAGACGGCACCCACGAGCTGACGGTCTTTAAGCGGCAGGACGCGACGCACTGCTTTGCGTTTTTCGGCGCGGTGCTTGATGCGGATGCATGTGTGCTCACTCCGCCCCCGGCTGCTGTGCGGCGGATGGAATGCTACGGCGATTCGGTTTCGGCGGGGGCGGTCAGCGAAGCGTGGGACTGTGCCGGAGCGCAGGATCCGCCCGACACGCAGGGTGTGTTCGACAACGCGTTTTACAGCTATGCGGCAATCACCGCGCGCAATCTGGGCGCGTCGCTGCACAATGTGGCGCAGGGCGGCATCGCGGTTTTTGACCACACGGGCTATTACCACGCACCGGACTGCATCGGCATGGAAACCGCATACGACAAGCTGATTTATTTCCCCGAGGGCGGCGTTTTCCCGAGCGGCGACGGCGTGTTCGGGATGAAGGCGTGGGATTTTGCGCGGTACACGCCCCAGGCGGTGCTGTTTGCCGTCGGGCAGAACGACCCGCACCGCGAGGGCTTCCCCGACAACGACATCCGCAACTCCGCTTACCGCGCAAGCTGGAAAGCTGCATACAAGCGCATTCTCACCGATCTTTTGGGCAAATATCCCCGCGCGCATTTTGTGCTGCTGACGACGGTGCTGATGCACGACGCACAGTGGGATGCGGCGATCGAGGAAATCCGGCTGGAGCTGGACAGCCCGCGCGTTTCGCATTTTTACTTCCGGCGTAATGGTGCTGCGACCCCCGGGCACCCGCGCATCACCGAGCAGTACGAAATGGCGGAGGAGCTGACGGCATATCTTTCCGCGATGGGCGATGCACTCTGGGCGGATTGACCTTATTTCACTTAACTGACACAAAAGCAACGCTTTTGTTGGATTAATAAACGAAAATATTAGACGCGCATAAAAACTTTCCGACAGAATATCTAAAAGTCAGACATTATTCACTCAATCGTTTGATAATGTTAAAATTAATGTGATATGCTAAGAACTGATTTGATCATTTCGCAGGGGTTATGTATTCCCGCAAGCAGCGGCGGCGCGCGGTTTGCGGCATTATGTGAGCGCTGCGACGATCGGAAACGTCCTTCTATTTTTTTCGCTAAAATCCACAGTAAGAGAGGTAATTGAAAATGAAGTATCTGCGCTACCTATTGATCTTCGTGCCGCTGACCTTTATCGCCGTGTTCGCGCACTGGAGCGAAACATTCATCTTCATCGGCTCCTGTCTGGCAATCGTACCGCTGGCCGGCTATCTGGGTGTGGCAACGGAGGAAATCGCCGCTTACACGGGGCCGAAATTCGGCGGCTTTCTCAACGCGACCTTCGGCAACGCGACGGAGCTGATTATCAGCATTTTCGCGCTGGTTGAGGGCAACGCGGCGCTGGTGCGGCAATCCCTCGCCGGCTCTGTGCTTGGAAACATCCTGCTTGTGCTGGGCTGCAGCATCTTCTTCGGCGGGCTGCGCCACAAGGAGCTGAAGTTCGACGCAAAGGCGGGCAGCTTCACCGGATCGATGCTGCTGTTTGCCATCGTGGGGCTTTCCCTGCCGACCATCTTCACCATGACGCAGGGTCACATCTCGTCGTCGGAGCTTTCGTCAAAACCGCATTTTGAAAACTTCAGCGTGATCGTCGCGGCGATCCTGCTGGTGATTTACATCATCGGTCTGGTTTATTCGTTCAAAACGCAGGAGGATCTCTACGGCGTAGAGCACGCCGAGGATGTGGAAACCACCATGAAGCTGCCCATCGCGATTCTTGTGCTGGGGCTTTCAACGGTTCTGATCGCGTTCATGTCGGACTATCTGGTGGAAAGCATTACCCCGATGACCGAATCCGCCGGCATTCCGCAGGCGTTTATCGGACTGATCATCGTCCCGATTGTGGGCAACGTCGCCGAACACAGCACCGCCGTTATCATGGCGCTGAAAAACAAAATGGACATCTCCATCGAAATCGCAGTCGGCTCCAGCCTTCAGATTTCGCTCTTTGTCCTCCCCGTCATCGTCATCCTCAGCCTGTTCTTCTCGCCCATCGCGCTGACCTTAGAGCCGATCGAGCTGTTCATCTTCTTCGCGAGCGTCCTCGTCGCCAACCAGGTTGTATCCTCGGGCAGGACAAACTGGGTGGAGGGCTTAAAGATGATGATGATTTACGTCATCGCCGGTGCGGGCTTCTTCCTCATCACGTAACCGCGGTTTATTTAAAATGAAAAAAGAGCAGCGCGCCGTCGCTGTTCTTTTTTGCGTTCTGCATAATTTGCAGTTGATCTTATTGCTGCACCAATGAAAGCTTGCACTCTGATTGGCGCGGATTTTTTCGTACAGCAAGGCGGAGGACACAGCTAAGCTGACGCTTGGCAAGCAACGTGGCTGTGCAAAAAAATACTGCCAATGCTGTGCAAAGTTTCGTTGGTGGAGTAATATATACACGCCGATTTGCGGATTTGCGCGATGCCGCCCTTGACTTTTGGGCGAAAAAGCGCTATAATTTTCTTTGTGCGATTGACGCGAACCGGTGTGACAAGAACCTTTGTCGATTCATTCTAAACATTTTAACAAGGAGCGCTTTTGTGCTTATGCAATATGAAGCTTTCGCAATCACCGACGCGGGAACGGTGCGCACGCACAATGAGGACTGCGTTGTGCTCGGGCGCGATTTTATCACCGACGGCGAGCTGGCACGGCGACTGGACGAGCCGTTTCTGGCGGCGGTGTGCGACGGCGTGGGTGGCATCCGATCCGGTGAGGTCGCCGCGCGCCTGTGCGCCGGTATGCTGGCGGAGCGCGCGTTTTCCGATCCGGACGAGCTTTCGGACCGCATCGCCGCAATCCACCGCGCCATCCGCGCCTATGGGCAGGTGCACGAGGAATGCCGCGATATGCAGACAACCCTCTGCTGCCTGGCAGCGGACGCGGCGGGGCGGGCGTATTGCTTCAACTGCGGCGACAGCAGGCTGTTTCTGCACCGCGGCGGAAAGACCGCACAGGTGTCGGTTGACCACACGCTGGCGCAGCATTTGTTTGACGCGGGGCAAATTGACGCGCGCGGGCTTGCGCATCATCCGGATTCCCACGTCATCACGGCGGCGCTCGGCATCGCGGCGGAGAACCCGTCGGTTGACATAATCCCCATCGGCGGGCGGCTGGGCGAATGCGCGGACGAAGCGCTGATTCTCTGCTCCGACGGCATCTCCGACTTTGTTGGCGCGGATGAGATCGAAATCTGCCTGTCGCTCGACGCGGATTTCAAGGCAAAAATCGAAGCGTTGTTTGATCTGGCGCTGGAAAAAGGCACGGCAGACAATCTGTCCATCATCGGCATCCGTCCGGTTTATCCGGATGCTGCGGAATTTCAATAAAAGGAAGTAATGGCATTGGAACATGAGCTGACCCCCGCGCAGGACGCGGCACTGACCGAACAGCTGGCGGGCTACACTGTATGCGACGCGCATACACACATCTTTCCGGAAAAAATCGCCCTGAAAGCGGCGGAATCCATCGGGGGCTTCTATGGGCTGCCGATGTCCTTCACGCAGGGCACGTCGGCGGAGCTGCTGCGGGTGGGCGCTACGGCGGACGTCAAGCATTACCTGGTTTGCTCCACCGCAACACAGGCGCATCAGGTGGAAAGCATCAACCGCTTCATCGCGACGGAATGCCGCGCGCATCCGGAATTTGTCGGCTTCGGCACGCTGCATCCGGATTATCCCGACACGGAGGCGGAGATTGAACGCTGCATCGCCGACGGCTTGCGCGGCATCAAGATTCATCCGGATTTTCAGGAGTTTTACATCGACGAGGAACGCGCGTACAAGATTTTCAAGCTCTGCGCGGGTCGGCTGCCGGTGCTTGTGCATATGGGTGACAGCCGGTTTGACTATTCCCGCCCGAACCGGCTGGAGAACGTGATGAAGGCGCTTCCCGACCTGACAGTGTTTGCGGCGCATCTCGGCGGCTACGAGCGCTGGGAGGAAGCGTCGGGCTGTTTGTATTTCGACAACATCCGCTTTGATACCTGTTCGTCGCTGGAATTCATCTCAAAGGAATACGCGCACGACATCATCAAGGCCTTCGGCACGGACAAGGTTTTCTTCGGCACGGACTTCCCCATGTGGAACATCCGCAAGGAGCTGCACAATTTCTTCGCGCTGGGCTTTTCGCAAGCGGAAAATCGCCGGATTCTGGCAGAGAATTTCATGGACTTCTTTCAACTTTAAACAAGAGCGCCTCCGTTTATTGCGGGGGCGCTTTTTGCTTCTAAGCGGCGGGGTTTTTGCATATGGTGTACTGCGGCGGCACAAATGGGTGCCCAAAGAAAACTTCTCCTGAGATTTTACCTGTTTTTTACGCCGCTTCTCCCTGCGCAAGGTTGACATTCCCGCTTGCGGTGCGGTATAATAAGGATAAGAAGTTTCATTATTAAAGATGGGGTAGTTTTACATTGAAAGTATATGACAACCGCGAGCTTTCGTGGCTGAAATTCAATAAGCGCGTGCTGGAAGAAGCCCGCGATCGCGCCGTTCCACTGATGGAACGGCTGTTGTTCGTGTCGATTTTTGAGAACAATCTGGACGAGTTCTTTATGGTGCGGGTGGGCTCGCTCCACGACAGCATGCTCATTGACGACTCGGACAGGGAGAACAAAACGCGCCTGAAGCCCAGCGAGCAGCTGGAGCGAATTTTCAAAAAGGTGCAGGAGCTGAACATCCTCAAGGACGAAACCTTTGCGGATCTGACCGCGGAGCTGAAAGCCGCGCGGATCGAACACCTGAAAATCAAAGAGCTGACCAAAGACGACGCGGAGTTCCTCAAGGCATATTACAACTATGAAATCAAGCCCTTCATTTCGCCGCAGATCGTGGACAAACGGCATCCATTCCCGTTTTTAAAGAACAAGGAGCTGTATGTTTTGGCGAAGCTTTCGTCGAAAAACAACGTCACGCTCGGCATCATTCCGGCGACGGCGGCACGGGTGGTGTTTCTGCCGGAAAAAGACGGTGCTGTGCGGTATCTGCTTGCGGAGGAAATCATCCTGCACTTTGCCGCCAACGCGTTTGCGGAATATAAAACGGAAGAAAAAGCCCTCATCCGCGTCACGCGCAACGCGGACATTAATGTGGAGGAAGGGCTGTTTGACTATGAGTTGGACTTCCGCGCGGTAATGTCGGAGCTCATCCGCAAGCGCAAGCGGCTTTGTCCGGTGCGGCTGCAGGTATCAAAGGAGCTTTCCGACCTGCTGTTCGGGGAAATCTGCACACGGCTGGAGCTGACACCGGCACAGGTTTATTTTTCCCATGCGCCGCTGGATTTAAGCTTTGTTCCGGCTGTGTTTGAGAAAACCGCCCGCCGCACAGAATTGTTTTTCGGGCGGCTTGTTCCACAGAATTCGCCCGCCGTCAACGAAAAGCGTTCCATGATAGAGCAGGCGGACGAAACCGACATCCTGCTTTCCTACCCCTATGAGAGCATCAAGCCGTTTATCCGGCTGTTACAGGAAGCCGCCGTCAGCCCGGAGGTTGTTTCGGTGAAAATCACACTCTACCGCGTGGCGCGCGACAGCAAGGTCATTCAGGCGCTCATCGATGCGGCGGAAAACGGCAAGGAAGTGCTTGTGCTGGTCGAGCTGCGGGCGCGCTTTGACGAGGAAAACAACATCGGCTGGTCAAAGCGGCTCGAGGATGCGGGCTGCGCGGTCATTTACGGACCGGAGTCGCTCAAGGTGCATTCCAAGCTTCTGCTCATCACGCGCCGCATCGGCGAGGATGTAAAGTACACCGTGCAGATCGGCACGGGAAATTACAATGAAAAAACCGCCCAGCAATACACGGACTTATGCCTGATCACAAGCCACCCCGGCATCGCGGCGGACGCGGCGGAGGTGTTCGGTGCGCTCTCAACGGGCGCTCTGGTGGAAACGGCAAGCCACCTGCTGGTCGCCCCTCGCCTGCTGCAAAGCCGTTTGCTGGAGCTGCTCGACACGGAGATTGCAAAGGCAAAAAACGGCGAGCCGGCTTATGCGGGCTTTAAGCTCAACTCGCTCACGGATAAGGTCATCATTGACAAGCTGATTGAATGCTCGCGCGCGGGCGTGCGGATCGAGCTGGTCGTGCGGGGAATCAGCTGCCTGATCGCGGGCGTTCCCGGGGTGACGGACAACATCAAAATCGTGTCGATTGTCGGGCGGTTTCTGGAACACGCGCGGATTTATTTCTTCGGTGCGAACGAGGCAACGCGCAAGGTTTATCTCTCCTCCGCCGATCTGATGACGCGCAACACCGTGCGCAGAATCGAAGTTGCCGCGCCGGTTTATGACGACAAAATCCGGACGCGCCTGATTCAGCTGTTCAAGCTGGAGCTTTCCGACAACGTGAAGGCGCGCGTGCAGCAGCCCGACGGCAGTTATGTCAAAAAAGAAGCCGCCCAGCCCCACATCAACGCGCAGGAAGCCCTCTACCATCAGGCATACGAAGCCGCACGGCTCGCCGCCGCGCCCCCGCCGAAGCAGGAGCCTGCGCCGCAGCAGGCGGTCAAAGCGAAGAAAAAATCGCTGCTATCGCGGATTCTGGGGATATTTAAGAAGAAAAAACAGGTTTAACTTATTTTTTTAGGGAGCCGTACACATGGAAATTGAAATCCAAAAATTGTCCGCCGACCGGTTGGAAGAGTGGCTGCGCTTTTTTGACAACGCTGCTTTTTCTGACAACCGGGACTGGGCGGGGTGTTATTGTATGTGCCATCACTGGAATGCGGCGATGCAGTGGGAGCGGGCATGGGATTGCACGGAAACCGGCGCTTCGTACAACCGCGCGCTCGCCGGAGAATTGATCAGAACCGGCGGGATGCAGGGCTATCTGGCGTACTGCGGCGGGGCTGTCGTCGGCTGGTGCAATGCAAACGACAAGCAAGCTTATGACGGCGTGATTATTCCCTTGCCGCGGGATGCTGCGGAACAGGACGGCAAGATCAAAGCCGTGGTCTGCTTCTGCATCGCCCCTGACTTCCGCGGGAAAGGCATCGCGACGCGGATGCTGGAACGGCTTTGTGCGGACGCGGCGGACGACGGGTATGCGTATATCGAAGCCTATCCGTTCACACAAAACGCGGAGCATTCCTGCACAGGTCCGCTTTCGATGTATGAAAAAAGCGGGTTTGAGGCTTGCGGAGACCTCGGCGGTATCATCACACTTTCCAGAAAATATCTTTGATGTTCTGCAATCAGTTCGCTGGTATCAATCCGCACAAACTCCGAATCATATAAACAACAACCGTACATCGCGTTTTGCGGATGCACGGTCGTTTTGTTTGCAGTTGATTGCGCCGATTTCGTTCTGACCGCCGAATTCCCTGCCCCGCGTTTATGCGGATGCGGCGGATGAGTCGGTATCACCGGAGGTTTCGTTCGTTTTGCCGTCCTTTGGCGCGCCGTCAAAGCCGCTGAATTTGCTCACCGTCAGCGCGCTGGTTTTATCCGTATCAACGGTAAAGGCAATGGTGTCGCCCTCCGCGAGGTCGGACAGTGCGAGTGTATCGCCTCCGGTCATAGAGGTGATTTTGGTGGAGGCCGTGACGGTGATGGTCTGCTCCTCGCCGGTGAGGGTGAGGTTCATGCCCTGTCCGCCACCGAAGCCGCCGCTTCCCCCGCCGGGTCGGCTCATGTCATCGGGGAAGCTCATGTCATCCGGTAAACTCATATCCGCCGGCAAGCTCATGTCACCGGTCGGCTGATCGCCGGTCGGGGGTGTGCCGGGATTGCCCGCAACCGCACCGCCGGATTGGTCGCCGGACGCGGCGGAATCGCTTTCGCCGCCGGGACGCTGACCGCCGCCCATTGTGCCGAGGTTCACGGTAATCGCATCGCCGTCAATGGCTGTGATTTCGCCGAACAACGTTCCCTCCGCAAATTGCTGGCTTAAGCCGCCGTTGTTGTTTGCGCCGCGGTTGTTTTCCCGCGATGCGGAGGAGGTTGTGGAGGTTGCGCCGGAGGACGCGTCGTCCGAGCCGCAGCCCGCAAGCCCGAACGCGCACAGCGACAATGCCAGACAAGCCGCAAGTAGTTTTTTCATAGTCGTCTTCCTTTCGCGCGCCGTTATCGGTGGCGCTTGGTTGATTGGTGTAATCCCAGTAAACCAAATTTGTGTGATGTTTTTGTGTGGAACGGGCGAATTCATGCGGAAATTTCCCAACGGCTTTGACAAACCCGCCCGAACGTGGTAAGATAAGAGAAGAAAAATTCAGGAGATTGTTTATGGACGAGCTTTACTGCAATATTTTTGACTCGCATTCCCATTACGACGACGACCGCTTTGACGGCGACCGCGACACGCTGCTTACGGCGCTGTTTGAAACGTCGGTTGCGGGGATTGTCCACGCGGCGACGGATCTGCGTTCGTCGGAATTCGGCATCGCCTATGCGGGACGGTTCGCGGGGTTTTACACCAGCGTCGGCATTCATCCGGAGTCTGCCGCGGATGTGCCTGCCGGTGCGATTGAATTGCTTGCGCAGCGGATTGCAGCCGACCGCGCGCACCCGACCGGCGAAAAGCGGCGAATTGTCGCGGTGGGGGAAATCGGGCTGGATTATCACTACGACGGCTTTGACCGCGCGGCGCAGCTCGCGTTGTTTGAACAACAGCTTGTGCTGGCGCGGGAATACAACCTGCCCGTGATTGTGCATATGCGCGACGCGACGGAGGATTGCATGGCGCTTTTGACGAAATACAAGCCGCGCGGGGTGATGCACTGCTTTTCCGGCTCGGCAGAAACAGCGCGCGCGGTGCTGGCGCTGGGGATGCTGATCAGCTTCACCGGTGTGCTGACCTTTAAGAACGCAAAAAAGGCGCTGAAAGCACTCGCCGAAGTGTCGACGGACAAGATTCTGGTGGAAACCGACTGCCCTTACATGGCGCCCGAGCCTTACCGCGGGACGCGCTGCACAAGCGCGATGATCGCGCGCAGCGCCGAGGTGATTGCCCGCGAAAAGGGATTATCGCCGCAGGAGATTTTGAATCTGACAGCGGAAAATGCATGTGCGCTTTTCGGTTTATCAAATTAACGCGGAGGACTCTTTATGGCTGAAATTTTATATCTGGTAATCCCCTGCTACAACGAGGAGGAAATGCTCCCCCTCACGGCGCGGGCGGTGAAAGAAAAGCTGCAGGCGCTGATCGCGGCGGGGAAGATTTCGCCCGACAGCCGCGTGCTGTTTGTGGACGACGGGTCAAAGGACGCGACATGGCACGGCATCAGCGGGCTGCATAAAGTGGACGCGCTGTTCTGCGGGCTGAAGCTTTCGCGCAACCGCGGGCATCAGAACGCGCTGCTCGCCGGTCTGACAGAAGCAAAGAGCCATGCGGACATCCTCGTGTCGATGGACGCGGACTTGCAGGACGACATCAACGCGATTGACGGCTTCCTCGAAAAGCGCGCGGAGGGCTGCGACATTGTGTACGGCGTGCGCTCCTCACGCGAGAAAGACACGGCGTTCAAGCGCTCCACCGCGCAGGGCTATTACAAGCTGCTCGGGAAAATGGGCGTTGAAATCACCTACAACCATTCGGACTACCGCCTGCTGTCAAAGCGCGCGGCGGAAGCCCTTTCGGATTTCCGCGAGGTGAATTTGTTCCTGCGCGGGATTGTGCCGATGCTCGGCTTTAAAAGCGATATCGTTTCGTATGTGCGCAGCGAACGCGCGGCGGGCGAGTCAAAATATCCCCTGCGGAAAATGATTGCTTTCGCGCTCGAGGGCGTTACGAGCCTTTCCGTGAAGCCCATCCGCATGATCACAACGCTGGGGCTGACGATTTTCGGCATCAGCATCGCGATGTTAATTTATTTTCTGGTGACGTATTTTCTCGACAAAGCCGTCGCGGGCTGGTCAACCATCGTCATTTCGATCTGGGCAATCGGCGGACTTCAGCTTTTCGCCATCGGCATCATCGGCGAATACATCGGTAAAATCTACCTCGAAACCAAATCCCGCCCGAAGTTCTTCATCGAGGAGCGCCTGCTGTAGCATTGCTTTGTTACCAATTATAAAAACGGACGTGTCCGCGGAAAGCCCGCAAACACGCCCGTTTTTTTGTTCGTTGATTAAAGCGCCCGCACCCTGACAATGCCGGGGATGCTTTCGATTTTGGAGATATCCGGTGTTCCGGTTACGTCGAGCATGGTGTAAGCCCATTCCTTGCTGGACTTGTTGACCAGATTCTCGATGTTCGCGCCGCTGTCGCTGATGGCAGAAGTGATCTGCGAAATCGTCGCGGGCACATTCTTGTGAATCACGCAGATCAGCACGTCGCCGGTTTTTGGCAGGGACGCGTTGGGCAGATTCACGGAGTTGGTGATGTTGCCGTTTTCGATATAGTCAATCAGCTGAATCGCCGCCATATACGCGCAGTTGTCCTCGCTCTCGGGTGTGGAAGCGCCTAAGTGCGGGATGGCGATGACGTTCTTTGCACCGATGAGTTCGTCCGTGGGGAAATCCGTCACATAGCGCGCGATTTTTCCGCTCTCAAGGGCATTGAGCATATCGGCATCGTTGACCAGCTCGCCGCGCGCGAAGTTGAGAATCCGCACGCCGTCTTTCATGAGGGCAAACGTGTCGGCGTTGATGCTTTCCTTGGTTTCCTTGTTATAAGGCAGGTGGAGCGAAAGGTAATCCGCATTGGCGTAAAGCTCGTTCTTGTTTGCCGTGACCTTGACCGCCGGATCAATGTGCAGCGCCGAGGAAACCGACAGGAACGGGTCAAAGCCGATAACCTTCATGCCGAGTGCGATGGCGGCGTTGGCGATTTTTCCGCCGATTGCGCCGAGTCCGACCAGACCGAGGGTTTTGCCAGCAATTTCAGGACCCACAAAGTCGCCCTTTCCTTTTTCGACCAGCTTGCCGACCTCAGCGCCCTTGCCCTTGAGGGTTTTTGCCCAGTCAATGGCGTCGGGAATGCGCCGCGATGCCATCAGCAGACCCGCTACGGCAAGCTCTTTTACGGCATTTGCGTTTGCGCCGGGGGTATTGAACACGCAGATACCCGCTTCGCTGCAGCGCTCAACGGGGATGTTGTTCACGCCAGCACCCGCGCGCGCGATGGCGATCAGTTCGGGGTTGAATTCCGCATCAAGCATGGAAGCCGAACGCACCAGCACGGCGTCCGCGTTTGCGGCGGTGTCGGAGATGGTATAGTTTGCCGCGTCGAAATTGTCCGTGCCGATGGCGGCAATTTTATTTAAGGTTTTGATTGTATACATTGGTATAATTCCTTTCCGGTGTAAATTTGAACCTACGCGTTTTCTTCCTCAAACTTCTTCATGAACGCAACCAGCTTCTCAACGCCCTCTGCCGGCATTGCATTGTAAATGGAAGCGCGCATACCGCCCACGGAGCGGTGCCCCTTGAGGTTGATGAAGCCGGCTTTTTTCGCTTCGGTGACAAATTTCGCATCGAGCTCGTCGCTGCCCGTGACAAAGGGAATGTTCATCAGCGAACGCGCGTCACCGAACACCGTCGCCTTGAACAGCTTGGAGTTGTCAAGGAAATCATACAGCACGGCGGCTTTCTTCTCGTTGAGTTCCTTCATCGCGGTCAAGCCGCCCTTTGCCTTCACCCAATCCAGCACAAGCTTCAGGATGTAGATGCCATAGGTCGGCGGGGTGTTGAACATCGAGCCGTTTTCGGAATGTGTCTGGTAATTGAACATGGTCGGTGTGAAGTCCTTTGCGTTGCCGATGAGGTCTTCGCGGATGATGACAACCGTCAAGCCCGCAGGTCCCATGTTTTTCTGTGCGCCGGCATAAATCAAGCCGAATTTCGACACATCAACCGGCTCGGAAAGGATGCACGAGGACATATCCGAAACCAGCGGAACATCGCCCACATCGGGGAGTGCGGCAAACTTCGTGCCGTAGATGGTATTGTTCTGGCAGATATGCACGTAATCCGCTTCCGGGTCAAACATATCCTTTGTCAGCTCCGGAATATAGGAGAAGGTCTTATCCTTTGAGGATGCGACGACTCTTGCTTCGCCGTAACGCGCACCTTCTTTGTAAGCCTTGGTCGCCCACTGTCCGGTGAGGACATAGTCCGCCTTGCCGTTTTTGGTCATCAGGTTGAGCGGGATCATCGCAAACTGGCTCGACGCACCGCCCTGTAAGAACAGCACCTTGTAGTTTTCCGGAATGCCCATCACCTCACGCAGGAGTGCTTCGCACGCGTCGATGATCGCCTGATATTCCTTGGAACGGTGGGACATCTCCATCACCGACTGACCGGTCGTGCCGTACTCAAGCATTTCGTCCGCGGCGATGCGCAGAACCTCCTCCGGCAGGATTGCCGGACCGGCGCTGAAATTGTAAACTCTGCTCATTAGAAAAACCCCCATCAAATGTTTTCTGGAAAAATAAATTACACAACTATTATAGTACTTTTGGCGCCTCAAGTCAAGCAGAAAAGCATAAATCTGATATATTTTTCACAAAGTAAACAGCACCGTCGTTTTTCGTCGGGATTCACAAAAACACGCGCCAAAATTCAGAAATAATGCTTGATTGTCCGGACAAAAACAGGTAAAATGAACAACGTCCGCCTGCATTCTCCACGCCGCGGTGCATGGCTGTATTAATGAATTGTAACAATTTCAGTTTGTGACAATTGTCACTTCACAAGAAAATGCCGCGGTACTATAATGAGGGATATTCAAATTTTTTATAAGAACTTCCCACGCGGGAAGCGGCGCGTATGGGCGCGCCGGGAAAGGAAGCTGCGAATGCGTCAGGTATTGCGTTATCTGAAAAAGTATGTGCCGTGGATGCTGCTGATTGTTGCGCTGCTGATTGCACAGGCATTCTGCGATCTGGCATTGCCGACCTACACCTCCAAGCTGGTGGATACGGGAATAACCACCAGCGGTGTCACCGACACCGTCCCGAAAATCATGTCCCAGCAAACCTATCAGTCGATCCAGTTTTTTATGACCGACAACGAAAAGGTAACGCTCGCGCAGTATTACGTGCAGACCGCAGATTTATCCGACGCAGGTTATCCGGTGAAAACCGAAACCGCGGGCGCGCAGTATTACTATCTCACCGACGAGGACTATCCCCAGGCACTGTCCGACGCGGTGCAGATTCCCCTTTTAATTGTGTATCAATCCGCACATCCCGATGCGAATGCTTCCGCGCCGCAGGAGGACATGAGCAAGAAAACGCCGCAGGAAATCCGGCAGTATGTCAAGGATTCGTTCGGCGACAAGCTTGAGAATTACGCCGATACGGTGTATGCTACCATCAACGCCGCGGATTATGAAACCCTCGGCATTGACATTGACGCGGTACAAAAACAGTATCTGTTCATCACGGGCGCGAAAATGCTTGCCATGGCGCTGGCGATGATGGCAATCACCATCGTTGTGGGACTAATTGCGGCAAAGGTTTCCGCAAAAATCGGTATGCAGCTGCGCGGTGCGATTTTCAAGCGCGTGGTAAGCTTCTCAAACAACGAGATGGACAAGTTCTCCACCGCCAGCCTCATCACCCGCAGCACCAACGACATCCAGCAGGTGCAGCTGATCATTGTGCTTTTGCTGCGCATGGTGGCTTACGCGCCGATTCTCGGCATCGGCGGTATGCTCAAGGTGCTGGCGACGAATTCCTCCATGACCTGGATCATCGGAATTGCCGTGGGCGCGGTGCTGGTCATCGTGGGCGTTCTGATCAAAATCGCGATGCCGAAATTCAAGGCAATGCAGTCGCTTGTTGACCGCGTCAACCTTGTCATGCGCGAGATTCTCACCGGACTGACCGTCATCCGCGCGTTCGGACGCGGCAAGTTCGAGGAGAAGCGCTTTGATAAGGCAAACAACGACTTAACCGACGTTTCCTTGTTCACAAACCGCGTGATGACCTTTATGTTCCCGCTGATGATGCTGATCATGAACGGCACGGTGCTGCTGGTTGTCTGGGTGGGCGGACATAAAATCGATGCGGGAACGCTGCAGGTCGGACAGATGATGGCGTTCATCCAGTATTCGATGATGATTGTCATGTCTTTCCTGATGCTGACGATGATTTCAGTCATGCTGCCGCGTTCGGTTGTTTCGGCAAACCGCATCGCGGAGGTGCTTGACACCGCACCCGAAATTCTTGACAGACCCAACGCAGTATCCACAGGAATCACCAAGGGACTGGTGAAATTCGATAACGTAAGCTTCCGGTATCCCAACGCGAGCGAGGATGTGCTGCGCAACATCAGCTTTACCGCAGAGCCGGGAAAAACCACCGCCATCATCGGCAGCACGGGCTGCGGCAAGTCTACGCTTGCGCACCTGATTCTGCGCTTTTATGATGTGACGGAAGGCAAAATCACCATCGACGGCACGGATATCCGCGACAGAACACAAGCTTCCCTGCGCGAGAGCATCGGCTTTGTTCCGCAGAAGGCGACGCTGTTCTCCGGAACCATCGGCTCGAACCTGCGCTTCGGCGGCGAGGACGCGCCGGAGGAATGGATTGAGAAATCCGCCGAAATCGCACAGGCATCGGAGTTTATTTCCGCAAAGCCGGAGGGCTTTGAAAGCGAAATCGCACAGGGCGGCACGAACGTGTCCGGTGGGCAGAAGCAGCGGCTTTCCATCGCACGGGCGATTGCCAAAAAGCCCCCTGTTTATATCTTCGACGACAGCTTCTCGGCGCTCGACTATAAAACGGATGTCGCCCTGCGCAAGGCACTCGGCGAAAATGTGGGCGCAAGCACCGTGCTGATCGTCGCGCAACGAATCGTCACCATCTTAAACGCAGACCGTATCATCGTCCTTGACGACGGCGAAATCAAGGGCATCGGCACGCATATGGAGCTGCTTGACAGCTGCGAGGTATACCAGCAGATCGTCAGAAGCCAGCTTTCTGAGGATGAAATCGCGAAATTCAAAAAGTCCGCGGAAAAGGAGGAATCAAACCATGCCTGATACCAACGAAAGAAAGCACCACGGTCCCAGACGTCACGGTCCCGGCGCAGGCGGTCCGATGGGTTCCCTCCTCGGCGCGGAAAAAGCGCACGACTTTAAAGGCTCAATGAAAAAACTCATCCGTTACATCGCGGATTTCCGCGCCGGCGTGATCGCGGTTGTGATTTTCGCCGCGGCAAGTACCGTGTTCACCATTTACGGACCGAAGCTGACCGGTAAAATCATCACCAAACTCGCAAAAGGGCTGATGGGCGGGTCGATCGATTTCACCGCCATCCGCAATCTGATTATTCTGGCGATGGGACTGTACGTCGTCTCCGCGTTGCTGTCGTTTATCCAGGGCTTTATCATGACGGGAATTTCCCAGAAGGTCGCCTACCGGATGCGCAGGGAGCTTTCGGAGAAAATCGACAAGCTGCCGATGAATTTCTTCGACAAGCGCACCCACGGCGAGATTCTCTCCCGCGTGACCAACGACGTGGACACGCTTTCGCAGAGCCTGAACCAAAGCGTCACCACCATCGTCACCAGCGTGGCAACACTCATCGGTGTGCTGATCATGATGCTTTCCATCAACGTCTGGATGACGCTGATCGCGCTGCTGATGCTGCCGGTTTCGGCGGTGCTGCTGTCGTTTGTCATTAAGAAATCGCAGAAGCATTTCAGCGCCCAGCAGGAATACCTCGGCCACGTCAACGGGCAAGTCGAGGAGGTATACAGCGGACACAACGTCGTCAAGGCGTTTAACCGCGAAGCCGCCGTGTCGGGCGAATTTGATACCGCCAACACCGTTTTGTACCAATCGGCGTGGAAATCTCAGTTCCTGTCCGGCATGATGATGCCGATTATGATGTTCGTCGGAAACCTCGGCTATGTGGCGATCACCCTCTCCGGCGCGTTTTTCGCCGCAAAGGGAAGCATCGCAGTCGGCGACATTACGGCGTTTATTCAGTATATCCGTCAGTTCACCCAGCCCGTACAGCAGATCGCACAGGTTGCGGGTATGCTCCAGTCCACCGCTGCCGCCGCAGAACGCATTTTTGAGTTCTTGGGCGAGGAGGAGGAAAGCGGTCTGGGCGTCACAACGCTTGCCGACGGAACAAAAGCCATTGCCGCGCGCGCAAAGGTTGCCGATGTCAAGACGCTTGCGGGCAGCGTGGAATTCGAGCATGTTCACTTCGGCTATGATCCGGAGAAGATCATCATCAACGATTTCTCCGCCCATGTCAAAGAAGGACAGAAAGTCGCCATCGTCGGTCCGACGGGTGCTGGCAAGACCACGATTGTCAAGCTGCTGATGCGGTTCTACGACTTAAACAGCGGCGCAATCAAGGTGGACGGCTGCGACATGGCGGGCTTTGACCGCGGCGAGGTGCGCAAGCTATTCGGCATGGTGCTGCAGGACACCTGGCTGTTTAAGGGTACGATTATGGAAAACATCCGCTACGGCAGGCTTGACGCAACCGATGAGGAAGTCATCGCCGCCGCGAAATCCGCCCATGTTCACAACTTCATCAAGACCCTGCCCGGCGGCTACGAGATGGAGCTGAACGAAGACGCGACGAATGTTTCACAAGGGCAGAAACAGCTGCTCACCATCGCGCGGGCGATTCTGGCACAAAACAAGATTATGATCCTCGACGAGGCAACGTCATCCGTCGATACCCGTACCGAAATCCGCATCCAGAAAGCCATGGATAACCTCCTGCGCGGACGCACAAGCTTTGTCATTGCGCACAGGCTTTCCACCATCCGCGACGCGGATCTGATTCTGGTGATGAAGGACGGCGACATCATCGAGCTTGGCAGCCATGACGAGCTGATGGCGCAGGGCGGCTTCTACTGCGAGCTGTATAATTCCCAGTTTGACCGCGTGTCGTAAAAAATATTGAATAAAAAATTCCTCCGTTTTCCGCATTCGGGGGAATTTTTCGGTTATACAGACAGAAAGAGAACGGGGGTGAAACTTTGGACAACGGATTAATCCAAAATAAGCAACAGCTTGACATTCTTTTAACCAAAGCAGCAGACGGTGACCGCACGGCTTGGGCGGACTTGTACACAGGCACGAAAAAGCCGCTCTACCTGTTTGCGCTGTCGGTACTGCGCAACGAAACGCAAGCGGAGGACGCGTTGCAGGACACTTTTTTGCGCATCATGGCATCGGTGAAAACCTATCGTGCCGGCTCAAATCCATCTGCGTGGCTGTTCACCGTGGCGCGGAATGTGTGCATGGACGCACTGGCGCGCAGGGGACACAGTATGGGCAGTGACGCGCTTGACACGCTGCCCGCGGCAGAAGCGACGGAGGAACGCATCACCGGCGCGCTTGACGCGGTGGGCTGCTTGCAGGTTTTAACGGGCACAGAGCGCGAAATCATACTGCTTGCGGTATTCGGCGGATTCAAACAAACCGAAATTGCACGGTTGTTGGGGTACAACTACATAAAAGTGCGATCGAGCTATGGGTACGCGGTTAAAAAGCTGCGGAAATTTTATGACGGAAAAGGAGTAGTTTTCAATGCAGAAAAAAGAAGTATTTGATCGGGTACGCGCGGACGTAAGGATTCCCGTTCCCTCGGTATGGGAAAAAGTTCGGGATGCTGTTCCCGGCGAAACCGAGCTTGCGCAGGACGACGGCGCGGGCAGGGGCATTGTATGGACGCGGGTGCTTGCGGTTGCGGCTTGCGCGGCGGTAGTCGTGGGAACGGGGGTTGCGCTCAACGGGTTGGATCGCAACGCGCCGCAGACTGCCGATTCCGCGGCGACGCAAAACGGCGGGCCATCCACATCGCAAAACAGCGGGGCGGCGGCGAGCGTGAAGACATGGTATGATTTTAAAGGCAACGGAAACGACAATCCCATTCCGCCGGAAACCATGACGCTGACGATAGCGGAATTCCCGGACGTGACCTTTGAATTTACCGGAACTTCTGTCAGCGCAGTGAAGGACGGCGTCCGGACGGAGCTGTACAGCGCAACAACGATATGGAATGTGTACCTGACTGATCTGACCGGCGACGGAAAGCCCGAATTTTGCTCGGCTGCGGATATCAATCCAGAGGCATACACAACTGAAGTCTTTGATCATGCAGTCACAGCAATTGATGTTTATGATTATGCTGCCGGAAAGCAATATGAACTGGCTTCGCCTGGAATAGTTAATTATGGTTTGATGACGAAAAACGAGAATATGCTGACTGTTACTAGTGTGCCGTATGGTTCGGGAGACGGATCCTGCTCGTTGGGTACGCTTGCGATAAAAGACAGTGCGCTGGTGATGGATAATCCGATTGAAATATCCACCAACGACCCAACCACAGACGACACAATCACCCCGATTTTCAATCACGGAAAAATCAACTTGCCCGAGATGGGTAGTGGGGAGCGCTTCACAGGCATTGATGAGATGACCGAGCAGTTCGAGTTGGGCAATTTAGCGCTGTGGATGCCGATTTGCGAATTCGCATATGAGTATCCTGAATTTTACAATCCAACCCCCGATGACTCCACTTTCACCAATGATAATGCTATGCAAGGAATACTGAGCCATCAGGAAGCGGATCGCGGCTTTTCGTTAGTCATTTTGCGGGATACGCCGCTTGAATACTTCCTTACCAATAACGCATCTCTTGCTACTAAAACCACACGCATCGGCGATACAAATGTCATGCTCTACAAATACAAAGACGACACGAGCTTTGATGCAGTGTTTATGATCGGCGACGATCAGTACAATCTAACAGCAACCGGCTTCACCGACGACACGTTCGTCCAGCTGGTAAGAATGATAGTTGCGCCCAAGGACACCGACATCGCCCTCACTTATCCGGTAACAAAAGAAGCTGCGATTCAAACCGCGCGCAGCTATGTCGAAGCGAACACCTCCAAGGATACCACCGTTGACCTAGCCAATCCCGATGTGTCCATCTGGCATTATGACGCAACGCCCGATAAATGTATGCTGGGCGGCCACACCAGCCTGGACGGCAAGGATTTTTACCGCATCTCATTTAAAACCAGCGATGATGCTGTTCTAGGTCCGATTACCCTTTATATCAATGTCAACGACGGCGAAATCTACGCATCGGATTACCGCGAATAACTGGGATACATTTCATCATACGGGAGTAGAGTCATATAAAAAACGAGCTTGTGCGGAAAACGCACAAGCTCGTTTTATAATCTCAAACCCTGTAATAAATGTTAAATCTCATGAAGTGTTTATAAACCATCAAGGTAAAGAAGATAACGAATGTACCAGTAAACAAAAACAACGGGTTTCCAAAGGGGGCATGCCCCCTTTGGTGGGAGGTGTCGGAGGGCAACGCCCTCTGACAAAGGTTTCAACTAATCCTCCCCGAGCTTGAGCGCCTGGCTGATTTTAATCTTGGAAATCAACCGTCCGAGTACGGTAAAGCCGATGAGCAGCATACCTGCGATGATGGCATACAGCTTCAGGTAATCGCTTTGCAGCGGGATGACACGGAAGGGCGGTACGCGCTGCGCCGCGTCGTAGAGCGACTGGAACAGCGGGGTAAAGAGCCGGCTTGCATACGAGCCGACAACCACCGCAAAGACGATTGCCACGCCCGATACGAGGAGCTGTTCATACAGCAGCACCGCGATGATTTCTTTAAAGCTCATGCCCATCGCGCGCAGGATACCGAACTGGAGCGTGCGGCTCTTGATGGAAAGAATCCAGTAGATCAAAAAGCCGATGATGCACATGATCATGATGATGATAAAGCCCAGCGTGAGCGCGCCGTTCATGCCCTGCAGCATGGGGTCGTTCTTTTCGGTGATGATCTTCTGGCTGGCAACATTGAGCGTGGTCGGCTCGATGCCGCTGGTTTCGATCGAGGAGTAGAAATTCTCCACCGATGCGCCGTCCTTGAGGTCGATCCAGATCTGGTACGGTTCAATCGCCGTCACAACGCGGACGTAGTCGAAATTCATGATTGCAAAATCAACATAGCTTCCGTCATCGTTCTGGTCGTATGGATTGATCGACGGCCAGTAGTCCACAAACGCAAGCACCGTAGCGGCGACGGGGTCGTTTGATCCCCACTCAACATTGACGGAGTCGCCGATCTTCAGCCCGTATTTCTCTTGAAAAGAGGAGGATAAAATCACGCCGGAGTTGAATTCCGCAAGCGCGTTTAAGTAGTTGTTGATGTGCGTTGGTAGCAGCGTATCGTCGGACCAGCAAACCTTGGCGAATTCATCCGGAATGACGGTCATTAGCCGGACGCCCGACGCGGTGTTTAAGGTGCGCGCACTGTTCTCGTTGTCGTCGCCCCAGCGGTTGTTGGAGTTGCTTGTGACTTTCGCCGGAACCTTCATATCGTCGCTTTGAACAGCGACGTCGGCGCGGGTGAATACCTT
Organism: Oscillospiraceae bacterium; assembly: GCA_047602575.1. Lineage (GTDB taxonomy): Bacteria > Bacillota > Clostridia > Oscillospirales > Ruminococcaceae > UBA1366. The sequence continues at coordinate 6,969 of JASGGY010000002.1, read as the reverse complement.
TGTCGCCGATTGGACGCCTGCAAGCTTTTCAAAGCGCTCGAACACCGGCTCGATGTATTGCAGATCCGAGCTGTCGGTGGTGTCCGCTTCCTCGGTATCCGTGCCCAGATTCTGCGAGCCGCCCATGGAGGTCGCTTGCTCCTGTGACACGCTGCCGGAGGTGGAGTTGCTTTCCCAGTCCTCGGTCATGGTCACATCCGCACCCACGGAATATGACACGCGTTCCTCCGCGTTTCGGTTCAAAGCACGGGCGGTGTTTGCGAAAAACAGCCCCAGCGAAACCGTCAGAATCAGGAAGGTCATGATAAAACGTTCGCGCCCGGAGGAGGAACGCCCGATGTTGTTGAGGGAAACATACTGCGCGGGTGACCAGAAGCGTTTTCCGATGCGGTAAATCAGCCGCACGAGCAGCGGGTATATGCGCAGCAGGAACAGTCCCGCGCCGAGAATGAACGCGGTCGAAGCCACAAACAGCAGCGGGTTGATGGTTGCTTTGGTGTTTGTCATGCCCTCGTCAAGCAGAGCGTTCTGGGTTTTGTTATAATAATACAGCCAGCCCGCCGAGCCGCCGACAAGCAGAATGTCAAGAAACACGCGCTCCCACAGCGGGCGCTTCTGACGGCGCGCCTTAGACTGCTTGTGTTCGACGATGGTCGTTTTCGCCGCCGGAATAATCGGCAGCATCGTTGTGATAAAGAACACCGCCACCGCCGCCGTGGAGTAAAGGAACGCGTCCAGCGACAGCCCAACGGGCAGGGCTTTCCGGTTGACAAATTCGAGGAAACCGTTTGACGCGCCGAGCACCTGACAAAGCCCCAGCCCGACAAACGGGCCGATGAGCGCGGTCGCGGCACCCAACACAAGCGTTTCCAGCGCATAGATGCTGAAAATCTGGAACGCCGACGCACCGCGGCTGCGGAACACCGCAATCTCGTTGCGCTCCTGCTCGACGTTCATCCGTGACACCATGAACAGATAGAACACAATCATCAGCATCACGGGGATCTGGAGCAGCCAAAGGATGAGCCTGAGCTGTGCCGCACGGCTTGCGTAATCAATCAGAATGTCCTTTGCCGGAAATTCAAATTCATATCCGTTTTTGACATAAGAAACGCTCTGCTCGTCAATCTTGGTGTTCACGGTGTCGAGGTCGGTCATATCCATGTTGGGGTAATCGATGGAATAACGCGCATCGACCTGACTGACCGACACCGTCTGGGAGTTGACCATGTCATTGATCATCGTGTCATAATCGGTGAACAGGGTGTTGACATAGGTGATGTCGATCCCCTCGGACCAATAGGCGTCGTTTAAATCGGAGACGCTGAAAATGCCGACAACTTTGATTTTGATGGTGCGCTCCGCGTTGTTGTCAAAGACGTTGGCGATGTCATACACCGTATCAAGCGTCAGCCGCGAAACCTTCATCGCGCGCTCGGAGGCGATGCACTCATACACGCCGTCGCTGTCCGCGCCCGGTTTAAACATTCTTCCCTGAGAAATGGTGATATGATCGGCGATGTTTGTCATTGAACTCATCTCAATGCGCGAGGCAGCGTTGCCGTCTGTGACTGCGATAGAGGTGACGGTTAGATAAGGATCGGCGATGACAACCTTGGAGTTTTCGGTGGGGAGCTTGAGCGCGTCGTAATTCGACTGGATGTCGCCGACAACCTTTTTCACGTTCTGGCGCTGAGCATCCGGTGTTATTCCCAGCTCAAGCTGGTCGCTGACGCCGTAAATGCCGGGATAAACGTTTTCATCAACCTGAAACGCTTCCATGTCCTTGACGAGCATTCTCTGTAAGGACGCATTCATATAGATCGGTATGGTACTCATCATTGCCGACGCCATCACAAAACCGATGAGCAGGCACAGCACCATCCATTTTGTATTGCGCATTTTCCGGAACAGTAGTGTGAACATTTCTATGATTCCCTTCTCTCTGGGCGATTTTCAGCCGATCAGCGGATGATGATTTCATCACCTTCCGACAGTCCGGCGGTGATTTCCGCCACCGAGCCGGTTTCCAGACCGACTGTGATAGGCTGTTCGATTTTTGCACCGTCCTTGAGCAAGTAAACCACTTTCTGGTCGTTGACTGTTTTAATCAGGTTTTTCGCAATGACAATGACATCGTCCTTCTGTTGCAGCACCAGCACCACGTCTGCTAAGATGCCCACCGCGGCGGACGGTGCTTTGCCGGTGAATTTCACGTAAACGTATTCAGACTCGTACGCAATGTCCGCGTCTTTCTTTTCATCGTCGGTCATGGCAAGCAAATCCTTCGGCGTCATGAATACTTCGCCGTCGTAATAGGTTTCGTCGATGCGGATCTGAACCGCCTGACCGATTTTATAAACGGTGGTGTCGCTGGGCTTGAGCGCGATGTAGAGGTTTGCGGTGTCGATGATCGTGGCGACCACCGTGCCGACGTTGATGTTGTCCCCCGCGCTGAAATCGCCTAAGGACGCAACCGTGCCGGACTTTGTCGCATACAGGGATGCGGCATCCTTCTGCGCGGTGAGGGTGTCAAGCTCGTTCTGCAAAATCTCGACATCAACCTGCGCCTTGTCGATTTCCGCCTGCGATGCTTTTTGCTGTTCGAGAACCGTCTTGGTCAGCTTTGCGCGCTTGACATAAAGCTCTTTTTCGGAGATGGAATAATCCAGATCATAGGTGTCAAGCTTACAGATGATGTCGCCTTTTTTTACCTTGTCGCCGGGGCGGACATAAATCTTGGCGATGACACCGCTCTGCTCCTCAAACGCCATGTCATAGCTATGTACGGAGGTAACCGTTCCGGAATTCGTAACCTGTTTGATGAAATCCTTTTTCTCGACCTTTACGGTGGAGTATTTCACCTCGCTGGCTTTGACCGTCGGTGGGGCGATGACCTCCTCCTCGTCGGGGAGAAACACACAGCCGGTCAGCAGCGCGCCGGCAAGCGCACCCGCCGTGCAAAACGCAAGGATCCGTTGGAGCTTACTTTTCATACAGAAAAATCCTTTCAAGAAACAATTGCCGTCACAGCTTTCGGAAACTTCTCCGGTATCGTCACGGCGCTATACTTACATTTTAGCAAATTTCAATGAAAAAGTCTAGTACTTTTCGTGTTTTTTACACAGAATAATCAACAAATTTCAAGCCGAACTTATGTATTTATCCCACAAAAACCGCCGTCATTTACGAAATGTTTCGATACATTATTAACGTGCGAAAAAGTTTTCACATTCCCGCCGCCAATCAAAACGCCGCCCGAAAGCCGGACGGCGCACTTTGTCAGATGAACAAGCAACGCAGCAATTCGTTTGCCACATCGTCGGTGTCAAAATAGTTTGTGATTTGATATAAGTTCGATGCGCCTACCAGAATGAAAAGGATACTGATGACAAGCCCCGCGATGGCAAAGCCCAGCCCTTTTTGCTTGTCCTTTTCGTTGTGAATCTGCACCATGCCCATGATGGAATAAATCAACGACACGATGGAAACCAAGCCGAAAATGTCCAGCACGATTCCCGCAAAGGAAACCGAAAATCCCACGATGGCCGCAACATTGAGCTTTCGCGCGTCCCGCGGACGCAGATAGGGCGGCGGATACTGCCCCTGTGGAAATACTGCGGCGCTCCATGCGGGGGCGGAACGGTCTGTCCGAACGGCGGGGGCGGGATTTGTCCATGCGGCGGCGGTGGGGTCTGCGCATTTGGAGGCGGCATCTGTGCGGCGGATGCGTCTTGACCGGGAGGTGTTTGCCCGGAAGCCGCCGTTTCGGTCGGCGGGGCGGGGTGAACCGGCGCGCCGCAGAATTTACAGAAGCTCTTTTCGCCGTCGATGGATTGTCCGCAAATGATACAGTTCATCGTGTGGTCCTTTCTGGCAATGCCCGATGGTATAATCAAGATGTACCATTTCATTATATGAGATTCCAAGCGCCTTTTCGTTAATTATATATGTATATAAATTTTCAAATCAATTAATTCAAGGAACTTTGTCGTTTTCATGCACCAAAGTCCCCTATTTACGCACTCGGTTTTGCTATGAAGCCGCAGTAAAAGAAACCATTAAAGCTAACAAAGTAATAAATCATCTCAAATTCTCAAGTTAAAACACAAGCATAAACACAAAAACAACGGGTTTCCAAAGGGTACTTGTACCCTTTGGTGGAGGAGTCCAGAGGGAGCAACGCCCCCTCTGGTGGGTGGTTTGGAGGGCGACGCCCTCCAAGGAAAGGTATCAAATAAAAAATCCCCCTGCTTTCGCAGAGGGATTGGGTGACTAGATAGAGCTGTGGGTTTTGACGTAGTCCACGACTTCGTCGATGTTGCAGAAAGCGAGGCCGACAACGGTGTCTGCTGCGCCGTAATAGATGGCGATTCTGCCGGTGTCCTTGTCGCAGAGGGTCGCGCAGGGGAAGGTTACGTTGGGCACATCGCCGACGCACTCGTAGATTGTCTGGGGGGAGATGAGGTATTCTGCGCAGCGATACTTGACCTTCCACGGCTGGTCGATGTCAAGGATGGCAGCGGAGAAACTATAAACAAAACCGTTGCAGGACTCAAGCACACCGTGGTAGAAGCACAGCCAGCCCTCGCTGGTTTCGATCGGGATCGGACCTGCGCCGATTTTCTTGGACTCCCAGCCTTTGAGGGGTCCCATCACGTGGCGGTGTTCGCCCCAGTACTTCATGTCGGGCGACTGAGAAATATACATATCGCCCGACGGGGGTGTGTCCGGAATCAGACGGACGGGAGAACATCAGGAACTTGCCGTCAATCTTGCGGGGGAACAGTACGCCGTTTCTGTTGAAGGGTAGGAATGCGTTTTCCAGCTGATAGAAAGTCTTGAAATCATAGGTGTAGCCAACGCCGATGGTGGGCTTCCAGCCGTATGCGTTGCACCAGGTTACATAGTATCTGTCGTCGATCCAGCATACGCGCGGGTCGTAGCCGTAGCCCCACTGGTTGACTTCCTCGGTGGACTTGTCCGCCTGCACAAAGGAAATGCGCTCGGGAACAAGCGTCCAGTTGATGCCGTCGTCGGAGAAGCCTGCGTGCAGCTCCATGTTTCTCTGCTTGTCGTCGCAGCGGAACACACCGGCGAATTTGCCTTCAAAGGGAACGATTGCGGAGTTAAAAATCGAGTTGGACGTGGGGATGAGGTTTCTCGGGATGATGGGGTTTGCGCTGTAGCGCCAGACAACCTCCGAACAGCCTGCGGGCTTGTCCTGCCAGGGCATATTGGGAATGGACTGACCGTTGATGATTTCTAAGCTCATACTACTCCTCCATTTCGCCGCAATAGGCGAATTATTTCTTAACCGTTTGCTTGAATGGCTTGAAATCCGATTAACGAATCCCGCCGTTTCTAATTAAACCACAGTTGAAAGAATTTTGCAAGCACTTTTTTTGCGGAAAAATAAATTTCAAACGTTTAAACCCTATGCGAAACCGTTTCCAAGCAGCATTTCATATTAATTTTACATTTAAGCAAATTTAATATAAATTTAAGTGAGCAAGAATTTGAAATCCCTATCAAAATATGAAATCGCAACTTACCGATACAGCGCGCCGTAAGCCGCACACGCGCGGTAGTCCGCGGACTCAAGCTCCTTTGTGCCGAACGCAGACCACGCATGGGGGCGATAGATGTCGGCATCGGGAACATTGTGCATCGCCACGGGGATTCTGAGCATGGAAGCGAGGGTGATTAAGTCCTTGCCGATGTGCCCGTAGGACAGCGAGCCGTGGTTCGCGCCCCAGTTCGCCATCACGGAATAAACGTCCGCAAATGCGCCTGTTCCGGTCAGGCGGGGCGCAAACCATGTGGTCGGCCACGCGGGATCGGTGCGTTGGTCAATGGTGTTGTGGATCTCATCGGGCAGAACGCAGGTTGTTCCCTCCGCGATCTTGGAGAACGGGACCCTGCCCGCTGTTGAGGCGCATCAATGGTCACAGGCATCTCAGCTTGCGTTTTCCAGTGGGACGAGAATCCGCCGCCGCGGAAATAGCTCAGGTTCGCCGGTTTCCAGTCCGTCACGGAAAGACACGCGTCGATGTCCGCGTCGGCCATATCCCACCATTTTTTCATCATCCCGCCGGCAAGCCCCGTGCCGTCGAGGGCGGCAGCGCCGCTGTTGATGAGGTGGATGAAGCCGTTCGCCGCCGCACCGGTGGGCCTTTGCCCGCACACGCGCTCCACCGCGTCGGGACTCCAGTAGGTTCTCACGTTCGGCAAAAATGCTCGCCGAATGGGTCAGCAGGTGTCCGAACAGCATGGAAACGCCGTTTAAGCCGTCGTTTTCCGTCGCAAGCAGCACAGGCTTCCGCTTGCCGTTCCAGTCAAAGGTCGAGTTGAGGATTGCCTCCGGAAAGTCCGCGTTGGGCATATACTCCGTCCACTGGCGCTGCTCCTGGAGAAGCCGCCCAGAATCGCGTTGCGTCCGCAGGCCTCCTCCGCCCAGCCCAATTCGGCAAGCTTCGGGTTGCCGAGCATGATGTCGCGGATGATGAGCGTCATCTTCACGACGGTTTCCCAGTCGGCTGCGCGGCGCTCCGCGCTCATCGGCGGGTCGTTGATGAAATCTTCACCGTATTTGCATTTTTCTTTCGTCCACGCAAGCGCTTTCTCGTACTCGTCCTTGTCGTAAATTTCAATCAATCCGGCGCAGCAGCTCCACCATGTCCACCCATTCCGCGCGGATGCCGAGGTATTTCGCAAAAGAAATCCACGTTGCAGTAAGAGCCGGCAATGCCCATCGAAACCGCACCGATGTTGACATAGGATTTGTTACTCCGCCCACGGCAATCGCGCACTTCGCGAACCGGACAAGCTTTTCTTCCACATCTGCGGGAACTTCCGTGTCGCCGATGTCTTTTACGTCATGGCCGTAAATGGAAAAGCAAGGCATTCCGTTCTGCGCGTATGCGGACATCGCCGCCGCGAGGTAGACCGCACCCGGGCGCTCCGTGC
>JASGGY010000001.1:0-264518 GCA_047602575.1 Oscillospiraceae bacterium | reverse complement strand
TGAGAAAGTGACAGCATCTGCGAGTCCATATCCTTGGAAACGCCGCTGCTGAACTCAAATACGGGATGTTCTGCCGCCATCTGGTAAACCGTTTCTCTCATGGCGATCATATCGTCGGACCACTTATACTGATCCTTGAGCTGCTCTGTAGAAATCGCGGAAACGCCGTCATCCAGCAAAGCGACACGCTTGCAGTTGAGGTATGCCGCAACGCCCTGCGGGTTCGGTGCGCCCTTGCAGATATTGTATCCGTTGACGCGGGAGCTCATGTAATAGGTATCGGAATCCTTATCCTTGGGCATCGGTACAAACATGATATCGCCGGCTGCCATGTCGCCGAAGAGCTTGGTGTTGTCAGGAGAATTTTCAAGCGCCCAGATGCCGACCGGTACAAACAGCGTCAGACCCGAGCCGATGCCGTTGCCGGTTTCGCCGGCGCCTCTGGTCTGCCAGTTGTTTGTGGCGCGCGGGTAGCACAGGCTGTTTTTCTGGAAATCATACATAAAGTTCTGGATTTTCTCAATTGCGGGATCGGATACGTTGCTGACGATCTTTCCGTCCTTGATGCCGATGAAAGGAACGCCGCAGGTTTCTTCGAGGGCATATACATACCAGTAGCCGTCCACGCCGTATTTATCTTCATCCGCATTGGTGAAGTCTTCGCAGTATTCCTGGAATTTATCGAGCGTCCACTTTCCGTCGGCAAACAGCTCCGCAGGGTCGGTTACGCCCATCTTATCAATGGTGTTTCTGTTATAAACGCATATGTAGTTGGGTGTCGTCTGAACAACGGCAACATAATGCTTACCGCCGAGGGAGAACTGGTCGAGGGAAGCTTTCTGGTCCTTCCAAAGATCAGAGTTGACATCAACATAATCGTCGATGGGCTGGAACATATTCTCGATCGCGCCCTTGGGGAAGGTGTCCATATCATCGGCGGGGAAGAAGTCAGGCGCGTTGCCGTCGAGAACGAGCTTTGCAAGGGTATTGTAACGCTCGCCGTATGTCGTCTGTATGAATTCGATGGTTCCGCCGTATGCTTCTTTAAATAAGTGAAGGTCGGCGGGTTCCACCTGACCGTTGCCTGGGTTTATATCATAATGGGCAAGCCACTTGATGTTGGTATTCTCCAATGTAACTTTGGGAAGTGAATCGCGCGCTTTTTCTACTGCGGCTGCCTGGCTTTCGTTGAGGTTTGACACGTCCGCTTTGCTGTCGCCGCTGCTATCCTTGTCGCCGCAGGCAGTCACGGATAAAACGCTGGAAAGTGCGATGGTAAGTGCAAGCAGTCTTTTAACCTTTTTCATAAAATACCTCCTTAAAGTAAGCAAACGCGAAACCCGGCCATTCGGCTGCTGCGCACGAATCGTCGGACGCGAAGCTGTTTCTGTGCGATTTCGCCGCGAAATCCGGTGGATTGTTACAGACTGTACGCAAGCGCTGCCGTGCGCGTTTACACAGAACTGCCGTTTGTTTCCGCCAAGATGCACATGAGACGATTACACAATGATCACAGGCTGATTTGCTTCGCCTTTAATCATATCAAATGCGCAAATTTGTGTCAATCATCAAAATGCAATATTATCCCCACGCTCTTTTGGTAAAAATGACTGACGAACAAACGAAAACGTTTCACGAAAACGTTGTTGCTACTAATTGAAGCGCCAAATCAGTGTAATTAACAAAAAATTTACATGGCCGCGGGAGCGTTTTTAGCTAAATATAAGTTTACGCAACCGCCGTTTTTCGGCGCAAAAAAAAGAAACCGGAGCGCAAACTCCGGTTTCCCATTCTTATGCTTTGACGTCGCCCATAATGATGCCGCGACCGTTTGTGCTGACATAAACGCGTCCGAATACCTTCGGGTCACCGGAGATGTTCATGTTGACATTGCCCCATTTTTCGGTGTCGTCGTTGATGCGCTTCCAGGTTGCGCCCTTGTCAGTGGAGCGATAGATGCCGTGACCCTGGTTGTTGCATTCGCCGATGATATAAAGCGCCATATAGCCGCCCTCGGTTTCGGCTTTGCCAAAGCCGATCGCATCAGCGTCGTTGACTGCGGCGGACGTTTTCACCAGCTCGCCGTTGTCCGCATCCATATAGAACACGCCCGCCGAACCCAGCGCAAACCAGAGATCGCCCTCTGTATCCGGGCACGCGTCGTAGTTGATGTTGGAAATGAGCAGACTGCTGATTTCCTTGAACGTTGCGCCGCCGTCGGTGGAGCGGTAGATTAAACTGTCATAATTTGCGTAGATGACATTGTCGTTCACGCCGTCCGCAACAAACTTTGATTTGCCGGGCAGTCCCTCGACAGCCGTCCAGGTTTTTCCGAAGTCACGGGTATAGAACGCGTTGACCGATACGCTGCCGGGCTGCCAGAGAATGGTCGTTCCGTCGGCGGAAACAACCGCCTGACCGCCATTGTCCTGCTCTGTTCCTTTGGGGAGGCTCTCCACCGCGTTCCAGGTTTCCGCCGCGTCGGTGCTGTAGAACACGCGGTTGTCCGCGGTTGCGGTTCTCACGACGATTTTATAGTTGTTGGAGCGGCAGCAAGCGATGTGCATTTGTATTCGCCGAACAGGGATTCGGGGGCTTTGTTCACGTCATCGTGCCGGAAGCCGTCTAAGTCGCCCATGATGGAATACAGTGCCGGGTGCGCCGTCGCCCTTGGGCGAAACGAAATCAACAGTGCATTTTCCTCAAGTCCCGCAACCGCGACCGGTGATTTTCACCTTTTCGGGATCCGCCTTGGTGAATCTTGGTGGTCTTGAAAATGGTAGCGCCCGCGCCGTAAATAAACCTCGTCGTTGTTAAACGGATTGATTGCCAGCGCGCTGATCCACCAGCCGATCTTGGGCGTGCCGTTCCAGTCCAGCCACGGCGAGAAGGAAATATCAAGCTCGTTGTTGACTTCCTTTGTGGTGGATTCCAGAAGCCGTTCCAGGTCGCGCCGCCGTCCTTTGGGATCATCACGTTGTCCTGCGGACCTGCCCATAGGTCAAGGGTGGAAACGGCGATGAGGTTGGTTTTCGGGTCAACCGAAAGCCCACAGTAGGAACGTCACAGAAGATGACCGGGTATGTCCGTCCATGTGCCGTCGGCGATGTTTAATTTCTCGATGTTGCCGATGACGGCGTTGTTCGGTCCGGCTTTATTCAGAGAAGGTCACATAGAGATAACCGTTCCGCAACTTCCCCTGAAGCGGCTTCATGGACTGGTTGGATTTGTTTTTATAGGTGGTAGGGTTCGCCACTGCCGTCCAGGTTGCGCCCGCGTCGTCAGAGCGGTAAATGCTCTCGCTCTTGTCGGTTTTCGGTACGCCACAAAAATGGTTTTCGTCGCCGAACCCTTTCATGCGCTGCTCTGGTCAAAAGTAACCCAGGATAAGCCGACTTGCATAAGTTTTTTCTCCACATAACCGCCCTCGGTGGGGAAGCTTGCGACAGGGGTCCACGGCTCTTGCGTAATCCTTTGTACATATAAGCCCGCGTGTCTTGTGGCGAAATAGATGATGCTGTTGTCGTCGGGGTCCACCATCAGGCGCTCGCCGACGCTTCTGCCCACTTCGTTTGCGCCGCAGCCGAACGGCAGGTCAACCTTCGTCCAGTTATCGCCGTAATCATAGGAATAGAAAATCGCACCGTTGGAATTGGAGTATGTGCCCAGCGCCATATAAACGCGGTTGGGCTCGACGGGATCGGTTGCGATGCTCTCCGCACCGTTGTAGTTCCAGTCGTCGCCGCCAATGTAGTCGGTGATGGACTCCCATTTCTGTTCGATTTTATTCCATCGGTAAGCGCCGCCCATATCGGTGCGCGCATACATCACGCCCTCCTCCGTGGGGTTGATGACAATGCCCGGCACATAACCGCCGCCGCCGATGGTGACGTTGCCCCAGGTATAGCCCGTGTCAACCGGCTGGGGATTGTAGTAATTCGCCGGATCGGCGGTTACGCTCCCCGATGCGGAGCTGTCGTTCTTGTCCGCACAAGCGGAGAGTGCGCCCGCGCCGAGTGCCGCCGCCAGGACAAGTGCGAGAAGTTTCCTTTTTTTCATCCGATACATTCCTTTCTTAAAAACAACATGATTGTGTCATGTATACGTTTTCACTGTGATGGACAGGCAAGAGCGGACGCAAAGCGCAATCCGCTCTGTTTTTATCATACCCGTTTTTCCGCCGCTTTTCAATTGACAAACCGCACAATCCACTTGTGCGTAAATCGTCGTTTTTCACATCACAGCATTTCATGATACGCGGATAAAATGCATAAGCCTGCGCGGTAGGCTGTCGAATCAACAACAGTGCGGCAGCGAATTATACGCGGATGAAATGAAGCAGCTTACTCTGGAAATCGCCCCACAGGGCCTGGATGTTCACGCCCGCGTACAGAAGTGCCGCGCCGGACAGCTTGCGCTCCGGTGCGCTTTCCTCGATATAGAATGCCTCCGGGTCAAGCCCGCGCAGGTAAAGCCGGCGGGAGCGCTGGTTCGGGCGCGAAAGCACCTGTACGAATTCCACCAGTGCTTCGGACTTATCCTTTGCCACGAACATCCACGCGTCCCAGTGAAAATCCGCAAAGGGATCGCCGAGGCGGTAATGGTCGCCGGTGCGTACAAGGGCGTTGTATTTGTTGAACTCCGCGATCTGACCGGGGATCTGGTCGCGCTGCTCCTGCGGGATGCGGGTGACATCCAGCTCATAGCCGAATGTGCCGACCATCGCCACATGGCCGCGCGTGGTGAACGGCGTGTTTCTGCCGATGATGTGGTTGGGGCAGTCGGACACGTGCGCGCCCATCGCCGAGCAGGGGTAAACAAGAGAGGTGCCGTGCTGGATCTTCAGCCGTTCCGCCGCGTCGGTGTTGTCGCTTGTCCAGATCTGCGGGCTGTAGAACAGCATACCGGGGTCAAACCGCGCGCCGCCGCCGGAGCAGTTTTCGAGCAGAAGCTGCGGGTAATCGGTTGTCAGGCGCTCCATGATTTCATAAACGCCCAGCACATAGCGATGCCACAGCTCACGCTGGCGCGACGCGGGCAGGCAAGCCGAGCCGACCTCGGTCAGCTGGCGGTTCATATCCCACTTCACATATTCGATGTTGGCGCTGTCGAGTATGTTTTTCAGCATGCCGTACACATAATCGCGCACGTCTTTTCTCGAATAATCCAGCACGCACTGTTCGCGGCTGAGCGTCAGCGCCCGTCCGGGAATTTGAATCGCCCAGTCCGGATGTGCGCGGAACAGCTCGCTGTCCGGCGAAACCATCTCCGGCTCAAACCAGATGCCGAATTTCATGCCCAGCGCGTTGACCTGATCGACAAGCTTTTTCAGTCCGCCCTCGATTTTTTTCTCGTAAACAAACCAGTCGCCCAGCGAGGAATTGTCCGCGTCGCGGCTACCGAACCAGCCGTCGTCCATCACGAGCATCTCAATGCCGCACTTTGCGGCTTCCTCTGCGATCTGTACGATCTTCTCGGCAGTGAAATTGAAATAGGTCGCCTCCCAGTTGTTGATCAGAATCGGGCGGCGCTTGTCCTTATAATACCCGCGGATCAGATGCCCGCGGAACAGGTCATGGAAGGTCCGCGACATTGCGCCGATGCCCTGCGCGGAATAAACCTTGAGCACTTCCGGCGCGGTAAAGGCTTCGCCGGGGGCGAGCTGCCATGCGAAATCAAAGCTGTTGATGCCCATCAGGAAGCGGGTTTTCTTGTACTGCGTGACCTCAGCCTGCGAGAGGAAGTTGCCGGAGTAGACAAAGGAAAAACCGAATGCTTCGCCGCTGTCCTCGTCGGCGTTGTGCGAAACAAGTGCGGTAAAGGGGTTGTTCTGGTGGGAGCTTTCGCCACGCATGGAGTCGATGCGCTGCTTGCCGTGGTGCAGGCGGCAGCGCTCGACATGGCGCTCCCGTCCCCACGAGCCGTTGAGGGTGATCATGTCAAAGCCGTCGTCATCAAATTCCGTACAGCACGACAGGACGCGCTTCGAGCGTCACGACGTCGCTTCCGACGTTGACCACGCGCACGCTGCGCGCGATGACATCCAGCTTGCGGAACGCCGTATACAGCAGCACAACATCAAGCCCTGCGGCCTCGTCGGTCATGGTCAGTTCGAGCGTGTCGGCTTCCTCCTCGCCGGCAAAGGTCGCGGGCAGACCGTCAAGCTTCGGCTTTCCCGCATAAATGATGTGGGATTTGTAACGCAGGTCGCAGGTCGTCATGCCGTTCTTGTCCTCAATGCGCAGCGCCGGCTCGCGGTAGTCGCCCGTGCCGAAGCAGGGGTACTCCAGGGGCAGGGAGTCAAGGAATGACGCGCGGTCGCGGTTGTTGGTTTCGGGGGTGAAGGGGTTTTCGTCAAGCCGGAGCAGACAGGTCAGATCGTCGTCGGGAATTGCTCTGCCATAGTAAACATGGGCGAGATAACCGCCCCAGGTGATTTTCATCCGATAGCTTGCGCCCGGCGTGTCAAGCCGGAATGTGCGGCTGGCTTCGTGAAAGGCAATACTCATGGTTTTCCTCCGTAACATAAAAGTAGTGTTTGTGCGCTTCTACCATTATAACACATTAAAATTTTCCCGCAAGAAGCCGCAAAAAAAGAAAACGTTTGTGTTTGTATCTTTTTTCTGAATTCTGTCCGCGCGGGATGCGTCTAAATCAGGCGGACACCCGCATATATATGAATGATAGCGGGCGTGGGTCCGCGCTGTTGTGACGACTTATTAAAAGGATGGTGGCAGATGACTTATAAAAAACAACCCGCCCCCGAAACGCCCGGCAAGCACAGTCTGGTTCTCGAAAACCGCGCCCGCCTTGTGCTCACCGGTGTGACGGATGTGGACAATTTCGACGAGAGCGCTGTGATGCTCTATACCCAGCTCGGCGAGCTGACCGTGCGCGGGCGGAATCTGCACATCAACGTGATGAACGTGGAAAGCGGCGATCTGACCGTCGAGGGCGAAATCTGGTCGCTTGTCTACGGCGACAAAAAACACAGCAAGAAAACCGGCGCGCTGGGCAAGCTGTTCCGGTAGCGGCGCGGAAGGGGGGACTGACCGATGGGGTGGATGGAACTGCTCGCGCGCCTTGTGCGGGAAACGCCGCGTCCGGAGGTAACCTTCGGCGTGGCGATGGAAACAAGGCTGTTCCTGTGGTCGTGCGTGCTGGGCTTTGCGCTGGGGGCGGCATATGACTGCCTGCGTGTGTTCCGGATTCTGATCCCGCAGGGCAAGCGTCTGGCGGGCAAGCTCGCCGTCGCCGCGCAGGATGTGCTGTTTTTTCTGGCTGGCGGGGCGGGGTATTACCTGTTTGTCAGCGAGCTTGCGTGGGGGCAGCTGCGCCTGTTTATCTTGGGCGGCATTTTGCTGGGCTTTTTTACCGAGCATTTCACAATCGGCAATCTGCTCACCGGCGCGCTGCGGGCGGTGGTGGGGTGGCTGTTCAGGAAGCTTTTTTATCCGGTTATGAAGCTGATCACCGCTGCATTCCGGATTTTAAATAACAGGACCGTGAAAATACTATTAAATTTTATGAAAAAGCAAAAAACTGAGCGAAAACGCTTGAAAGTTGAGAAAAGCATGGTGTATAATAATCACGTATCAAATGATATAACCAAAAAGAGAAAAACAGGCGGGCGCGGAAACAGAAAAAAACGCAGCTCCGGTAAACAAGCGCGCATCATCGGATGACGGATGGCGCATATGGGAACAAGAAAAGAGGGACCCGGCATGGCAAAGCCCACGACCTATTCCGCGGCGCGGAAAAAATCAAGACGCACCTTGACCGGCAGGCTGCTTGTGCTGTCGGTGTCCTTGCTTGTGATTTACGCCGTGGCGACGCTGATCACCCAACAAAGCCAGATCAAGGACGAGCAGACAAAGACCGCGGCGCTTCAGGCAAAGATCGAAAAGACCCAGCAGCAGAACGACGAGTTCCGCCGCCTGCTCAGCAGCGAGGACGAGAACGAGTACATCGAACGGATTGCGATAGAACGCCTTGGGTATGCGTATCCCGGCGAACGGCGTTTCTATGTAATAGAAAGCGGCGAATAACCGCTTCAAGGAAACATAAACAGAGAGGAAATTCAGATTTCTATGCAGCTCGAAGTGGGTAAAATTTACGACGGAAAAGTCACCGGCATCACAAAATTCGGGGCGTTTGTTGAACTTGACGCCAAAATCACCGGAATGGTACATATTTCGGAAGTGGCGAACACGTTCGTCAGCGAGATCAAGGATCACTTGACCGAGGGACAAGCCGTCAAGGTCAAGGTGCTTGCTGTGAACGACGACGGGAAAATCAGCCTGTCGATCAAAAAAGCCCTCCCGCCGCCGCCGCGCAGAAACGATGCACCGGGGGCTGGCGCCGCAAGACCCGCTCCGCGTCCGGGCGGCTTCTCAAGACCGCCGCAGACCGGCGCCAGACCGCCGATGGCACCGTCACAGGGCGGCGGCTTCGGCAACTTTGGAAAGCGCCGCGCACCCGCGCAGTTTGACAAGGAAGCAAGCGGCGACGCATCGTTTGAGGACATGCTCAACCGCTTCAAGCAAACCAGCGAGGAGAAATTCTCCGACTTAAAGCGCGTGATCGACAACAAGCGCAAGGGCGGCTCAAGGCGCGGAAAATAAACCGGATCACCAACATACAAACCCGAGCCGCGTGCGCCTTTCTATAAGGCAGCAGGGCGGCTCTTTTGTACGAAAGAGGAACAGTATGCAGAATTTTAAAAGAACCTTTGCGTTTGTGTTTTTCCTGCTGGCGGGCATTGTGCTGGGCTCGTTCATCAGCTATTTGTGCGAAGGGAAAGCCGGACTTGACTGGCTGGCATGGGGAAAAAGCATCGGCGTTCCGACGGACGATCCGTTTGTGCTGGATCTGATGGTGCTGAAAATCTCACTGGGCTGTATGATCAAAGTCACCATCGCACAGATATTCACCATCGCGCTGGCGATTTTCGCGTTTGCGAAAACCTGCAAGAGCATTTAGCGATGCGGAGAATTTTAGCCGTACTTGCCTTGTCGCTTCTGATTATTACCGCGGGTTGCGGAAAGACGGAGCTTCCGGCCGTTGACGGACAAGCGCTGATCGAACAGGCACGCGCGCAGTATACAGCACTTGACAGCGCGCAGGTCGTCACCACCGATCTGTCGGACAACCACATCGCGCAGAGCTTTACGTTCAAATATGACGAGGTTGGGATGCTGATTTACAGCTATACGATCGCCGCCGACGGCGAAGTACGCGCGGAGTACAACAACGGCTTCCTGTGCGAGGTGCTTGAGAACGGCGTTTATACCGTCACCGAAAAGGGCATGGCGGACTTTTCTGCCTATAACCGTGCTTATCCCCACCGTATGGCGGGTGCGGGGCTGATCGCCTTTGACCGCGCCGCGGTGCTGACATCGTCGCTGAAAACCGAGGGCGAAGTGACGACCGTTACGGTGACGTTTGATCCCAGCAAAATCGGGCTGGATGCAATGGCTTACGCAATGGTTTACCGCTTTTCTGCGGACGGCACGCTGATCGATTTTACCTCAGCCACCGTCACAAAGACCGATGCGGGCGAGAAAACACTGGCGTTCCGCACGGAAATCAAACAGCGCAACGGCGTTACCGCGGTTGAAAATCCCGTAAAACCGCCGGAAACACCAGCATCTGCGCAGTAATTGTGCAAACTATACAAAATTATTTGGATATTTGCATGATATTTCTCTGCACGAACAGCGGAATAATTTCGATTTTCTCTTGTAATCGGGAGAAAATAGTGGTATGATATATCTTGCGTGACTACCAAGGCACCCTTGCGGTGCGGACTGAATGCGCCAAACGGATGAATTTCCGCAAGCCGCGTTCGGTTGATATGCGATGAGGCGAAAGGTTGCCGGCGGTATGCCGGGTAATTTTCGCGGAGTATGTCCGATTTAAAACCGGGCGACAGTAATACCGAGCACTGTATGTGGCTTATGACCGTGGATGTGACGCGTCTGCGGGGATGTGCAAGATACAATAACGAGTGTTTCCGTCGGTTCCGAAAAACATTGGTTTTTCGGTATTTTTTATGAAGACGGCAGGGAACACACGGGAGCGTGTAAACGGTGTTAAGCCCCAAGAACCAAAATTTAAGGAGGCGAAGAAAATGGCAGTCAACGAAAGAATCAGAATCAGGATCAAGGGTTACGAGCATGCGGTTGTAGATGCCGCCGCTGCGAAGATTGTGGAAGCCGCCAAGCGTACGCAGGCAAAGGTTTCTGGACCGATTCCCCTGCCCACGGACAAGGAAATCATCACAGTCTTAAGAGCGGTGCATAAGTACAAGGACAGTCGTGAGCAGTTTGAAATGAGAACCCACAAGCGGCTTGTTGACGTACTCAGACCGAGCAACGATACCATCGCGGCTCTCCAGAGTCTTGAGCTCCCTGCCGGCGTTGAAATCGTGATGGAAATCAAGTAATTTCCTAAAGAGATTGCGTGCAATCTCTCAGCGATGCTCCTTATATAAGTAAGGAGAAGAACGCGCAGGTCATGTTGGGGGATTCCCCCTCAACCAATAACCATCAAGGAGGAAACAGTATGGAAAAAGGCATCATCGGAAAGAAAATCGGTATGACCCGTATTTTCGATGAATCGGGAAAAGCAATTCCCGTAACGGTCGTTGAAGCGGGACCCTGTGTGGTCGTGCAGAAGAAAACGGCTGAAAATGACGGCTACGAGGCTGTCCAGCTGGGCTACGGCGACATCCGCGCAAAGCGCGTGAACAAGCCCCTGGCAGGACACTTCAAGAAAGCCGATGTCGCACTCAAGCGCACCCTCAAAGGAGTTCCGTTTGCGGACACCGCTGCGCTCAACGTAGGCGACATCATCAAAGCGGATACGTTCGCGGTGGGCGACATCGTTGACGTTTCCGGAACCAGCAAGGGTAAAGGCTTCTCGGGATCAATCAAGCGTCACAACTTCTCGCGTCTGAAGGAAACCCACGGTACAGGCCCTGTCCACAGACACGCCGGCTCAATGGGTGCAAACTCCACGCCGTCGAGAATCTTCAAGGGCAAGGGAATGCCCGGACACATGGGTCACGAAAAAGTCACCGTACAGAACCTGTGATCGTCAAGATTGACGCAGAAAATAACCTTATCGCGGTCAAGGGCGCAGTTCCCGGTCCTAAGGGCGGAACAGTCACCATTACCGACTGCGTTAAGAAGGCTTAGTGGAAGGAGGAAGTAACATGCCTAAGGTTTCAGTATTTGATATGAAGGGCAAGCAGGTTGCCGACACTGAGCTTAGCGATGCAATTTTCGGCATCAAGCCGAATAAGGAAGTTATGCACGCGATGGTAGTCAACTACCTCGCAAACCAGCGCCAGGGCACGCAGTCCACACTTACCAGAACGGAAGTGCGCGGCGGCGGCAGAAAACCGTGGCGTCAAAAGGGAACAGGACACGCACGTCAGGGCTCAATCCGTTCTCCTCAGTGGACACACGGAGGAATCGCATTGGGACCCAAGCCCAGAAGCTACCGGTTCTCCCTCAACAAAAAGGTGAAAAGACTCGCGATGAAGTCCGCACTTTCCAGCAAGGTGCTTGACAGCAATCTTGTGATTGTGGACAACATCCAGTTCGACGCGTTCAGCACCAAGAACATGATCGAGATGCTCAAGGCACTCAACGTACAGGGTAAAGCACTCATTGTGATGCCGGAATCCGATCTGAAGGTGATCAAGAGCGCTTCCAACATCCCCGGCGTGAAAACCGCGCTGGTCAACACCCTGAACGTTTACGACATCCTCAACTACGACAGCTTCGTGGTTGCTGCGGATGCGGTGAAGATGATTGAGGAGGTTTACGCGTAATGGAAAAGACCGCTCAAGATATTATCATCAAGCCCATCATCACAGAGGCTTCGATGGAAGCGCTCCAGGAAGGCAAGTATACCTTCAAAGTCATGAAGAGCGCAAACAAGATTGAGATCAAAAACGCCATTGCGGAGCTGTTCGACGTCAAAGTCGAGAGGGTTGACCACAATGAACGTAAGGGGCAGATACAAAGAGAATGGGCAAAACCGGCGGCTACAAAGTTCCGACTGGAAAAAAGCCATCGTCATTCTCAAGCAGGACGAAAAGCCGATCGAGTTCTTTGAAAACATGATCTAAGCCCCGCCGCCCGACCGCTTTTCACAGGCGTATGTACTGGATTTCTCTTCGAAGAACCTCGCAAAACTAAAACAAGGAGAGATACCGCAATGGCATTTAGAAAGCTATAAGCCCGTAACTGCCGGCAGACGCAGCATGACGGTAACAGTTAATCCGGGCCTGTCAAAGGTAGCGCCCGAAAAGAGCCCGCTTCGATCCGATGAAGAAAAATTCCCAAAGAAACAGCTACGGCAGAATCACCGTCCGCCACAGAGAGGCGGCGGAAACGAAGGAAACTGTACGTCATTGACTTCAAGAGAAACAAGCTCGGCTCAACGCGACGGTTCTGACCCTTCGAGTACGATCCCAACCGTTTCCGCATTCATCGCGCTTGTTCAGTACGAGAGACGGCGAAAAGCGCTATATCCTCGCTCCCAACGGTCTTTCCGTGGGCGATACGGTGAGAGCCGGCGCAGACGCCGACATCAAGCCCGGCAACGCGCTCGCACTCGCGAACATCCCCGTGGGTACGTTCATCCACAACCTCAGACTTTATCCCGGCAAGGGCGCACAGCTCGTCCGCGCAGCCGGCAACATGGCACAGCTCATGGGTAAAGAAGGCGCTTATGCGCTGGTTCGTCTTCCCTCTTGGGGCGAAATGAGAAAAATTGCCATCAACTGCATGGCGACCGTCAGGATGAGGTGGGCAACATTGACCACGAGAACGTAAACCTCGGTAAAGCAGGCCGCCGCCGCCATATGGGCTGACATCCGACCGTGAGAAGATCTGTCATGAACCCCTGTGACCACCCGCACGGGCGGCGGCGAGGGCAAATCGCCCATCGGACGTCCCGGACCGGTTACTCCTTGGGGCAAGCCTACGATGGGCTACAAGACACGTTTCCAAGCACAACCGCTCGGATAAGTTCATCGTAAAACGCAGAAACGGAAAGTAATGCTGAAGGGAGGCAGATCGAACACATGGGGAAGTAGTATCAAAAAGGGACCCTTGGTCCAGGAAGTTTTCTCAAAAAGAGTCATCACTATGAACGAAAACGGTGAGAAAAAGGTTCTGAAAACTTGGAGCCGCGCTTCTACAATTTTCCCGGATTTCGTAGGGCATACATTCGCAGTTCACGACGGCCGTAAGCACTAACTTCCCGTTTTTGTGAGCGAGGACATGGTAGGCCACAAGCTTTCGGTGAGTTTGCACCGACCAGAACATTCAAGGGTCACGCAGGTTCCAAGACCTCGAACAACGGCAAGAGATAACGGAAGGGAGGAATTCAGATGGAAGCAAGAGCAATTTTAAAGAATGCTCGCATCGCTCCGCGAAAAGTTGAGATTGTTCTCAGACCTCATCCGGGGCAAAAAAAGTCCGGACGTTGCGTTGGCAACCGTCAGACATCACCTCAAAGCTCGAGTGAATACCTGGAGAAGCTTCTGAAATCGGCTGCCGCAAACGCGGCAAACAACCACAACATGAGACAAGTAACAGCCTGTTCGTGTCCGAGTGCTTTGTTTGCCCGGGACCGATTATGAAAAGGTCTACGCCCAGAGCAAGAGGAAGTGCCGCAAGGATTCTCAAGAGAACCTCGCATGTCACCCTTGTGTCAAGGAAGAATAGCTGAAAGAGGAGGTAAACTATGGGCCAGAAAGTAAACCCGCATGCTTTTCGTGTCGGCATCATCAAGGATTGGGACTCCCGTTGGTTTGCAAACAAGAGCACTTTCGGCGACACGCTGGTTGAAGATTACAAGGTTCGTAACTTCATCAAAAAGAAGCTGTATGACGCAGGTGTTCCCCGCATAGTAATGAATAGTTTGCCGATAAAAGGAGAATCCACATCCATTGCGCAAAGCCCGGCATTGTCGACGCGGCACGGAGATCGAAAAGCTCCGCCTTACCGTTGAAAATTCTTCAGTAAGGCGGAGCTTTTCGATCTCCGTGCCGCCGCGTCCGATGACAATGCCGGGCTTTGCGCAATGGATGTGGATTCTCACCTTATCGGCGAACCGTTCGATTTCTATGCGGCAAAAACACCTGCGTCATACAGCTTCTTTTTGATGAAGTTACGAACCTTGTAATCTTCAACCAGCGTGTCGCCGAAAGTGCTCTTGTTTGCAAACCAACGGGAGTCCCAATCCTTGATGATGCCGACACGAAGACCGTGCGGGTTTACTTTCTGGCCCATAGTTTACCTCCTCTTTCAGCTATTCTTTTTCCTTGAGCACAAGGGTGACGTGCGAGGTTCTCTTGAGAATCCTTGCGGCACTTCCTCTTGCTCTGGGCATAACTCTTTTCATAATCGGTCCCGGGCAAACAAAGCACTCGGACACGAACAGGCTGTTCTTGTCCATGTTGTGGTTGTTTTCCGCGTTTGCGGCAGCCGATTTCAGAAGCTTCTCCAGGTATTCACTGGCAGCTTTGGGGGTATGTCTGACGGTTGCCAACGCAACGTCCAGACTTTTGCCCCGGATGAGGTTGAGAACAATCTCAACTTTTCGCGGAGCGATGCGAGCATTCTTTGAAAATTGCTCTTGCTTCCATCTGAATTCCTCCTTCCGTTATCTCTTGCCGTTGTTCGAGGTCTTGGAACCGGCGCGACCCTTGAACGTTCTGGTCGGTGCAAACTCACCGAGCTTGTGGCCTACCATGTCCTCGCTCACAAAAACGGGAACGTGCTTACGGCCGTCGTGAACTGCGAATGTATGCCCTACGAAATCCGGGGAAAATTGTAGAAGTGCGGCTCCAAGTTTTCAGAACCTTTTTCTCACCGTTTTCGTTCATAGTGATGACTCTTTTTAAGAGAACTTCCTGGACGAAAGGTCCCTTTTTGATACTTCTTCCCATGTGTTCATCTGCCTCCCTTCAGCATTACTTTCCGTTTCTGCGTTTTACGATGAACTTATCCGAGCGGTTGTGCTTGGAACGTGTCTTGTAGCCCATCGTAGGCTTGCCCCAAGGAGTAACCGGTCCGGGACGTCCGATGGGCGATTTGCCCTCGCCGCCGCCGTGCGGGTGGTCACAGGGGTTCATGACAGATCCTCTGACGGTCGGACGCCAGCCCATATGGCGGCGGCGGCCTGCTTTACCGAGGTTTACGTTCTCGTGGTCAATGTTGCCCACCTGACCGACGGTCGCCATGCAGTTGATGGCAATTTTTCTCATTTCGCCCGAGGGAAGACGAACCAGCGCATAAGCGCCTTCCTTACCCATGAGCTGTGCCATGTTGCCGGCTGCGCGGACGAGCTGTGCGCCCTTGCCGGGATAAAGCTCTAGGTTGTGGATGAACGTACCCACGGGGATGTTCGCGAGCGCGAGCGCGTTGCCGGGCTTGATGTCGGCGTCTGCGCCGGCTCTCACCGTATCGCCCACGGAAAGACCGTTGGGAGCGAGGATATAGCGCTTTTCGCCGTCCTCGTACTGAACAAGCGCGATGAATGCGGAACGGTTGGGATCGTACTCGAGGGTCAGAACCGTCGCGTTGATGCCGAGCTTGTTTCTCTTGAAGTCAATGACGCGGTATTTTCTTTTGTTTCCGCCGCCTCTGTGGCGGACAGTGATTCTGCCGTAGCTGTTTCTTCCGGAATTTTTCTTCATCGGCTTGAGCAGGCTCTTTTCGGGCGCTACCTTTGACAGGCCGGGATAATCAGTTACCGTCATGCCGCGTCTGCCGGCAGTTACGGGCTTATAGCTTTTAATTGCCATTGCGGTATCTCTCCTTGTTGAAGTTTTGCGAGGTTCTTCAAGAGAACCCCATACATACGCCCGGAAAAGCGGGTCGGGCGGCGGGGCTTAGATCATGTTTTCAAAGAACTCGATCGGCTTTTCGCCCTGCTTGAGAACGACGATGGCTTTTTTCCAGTCGGACTTGTTAGCCGCCGGTTTTGCCCATTCTCTTGTATTTGCCCTTTACGTTCATTGTGGTAACCTTCTCGACCTTGACGTCGAACAGCTCCGCAACGGCGTTTTTGATCTCAATCTTGTTTGCGCTCTTCATGACTTTGAAGGTATACTTGCCTTCCTGAAGCGCTTCCATCGAAGCCTCTGTGATGATGGGCTTGATGATAACATCTGCAGCCGGTCTTTTCCATTACGCGTAAACCTCCTCAATCATCTTCACCGCATCCGCAGCAACCACGAAGCTGTCATAGTTGAGGATGTCGTAAACGTTCAGGGTGTTGACCAGCGCGGTTTTCACGCCGGGGATGTTGGAAGCGCTCTTGATCACCTTCAGATCGGATTCCGGCATCACAATGAGTGCTTTACCCTGTACGTTGAGTGCCTTGAGCATCTCGATCATGTTCTTGGTGCTGAACGCGTCGAACTGGATGTTGTCCACAATCACAAGATTGCTGTCAAGCACCTTGCTGGAAAGAGCAGACTTCATTGCAAGTCTTTTCACTTTCTTATTCAAGGAGAATCTGTAATCTCTGGGCTTGGGTCCCAAAGCGATACCACCATGTTTCCACTGAGGAGCACGGATTGAGCCCTGACGTGCATGACCTGTACCCTTTTGTCTCCACGGCTTTCTGCCGCCGCCGCTAACTTCTGTACGGGTTAAAGTGGACTGCGTACCCTGACGCTGATTTGCGAGATAGTTTACCACCATCGCGTGCATAACATCCTCATTAGGATTGATTCCGAAAACAGCATCACTAAGTTCAGTTTCTGCAACCTGCTTGCCAGTCATATCAAATACTGCAACCTTAGGCATATTACTTCCTCCTTCCATTAAGCCTTCTTAACACTATCGTAATGATGACTATTCCGCCCTTAGGACCTGGAACTGCGCCCTTGACTGCGATAAGATTATTTTCAGCGTCAACCTTAACGATCATCAAGATTCTGAACAGTGACCTTTTCAGCACCCATGATGTCCAGGCATTACCTTGCCCTTGAAAATACGTGACGGTGTGGAATTTGCACCCATTGAACCAGCGTGTCTGTGAACAGGACCTGTACCATGGGTTTCCTTCAGACTTGAGAAGTTGTGACGCTTAATTGACCCCGAGAATCCTTTACCCTTGCTGGTTCCGCTAACGTCAACGATGTCGCCAACAGCAAAAGTATCAGCCTTTAGAGATATCGCCAACGTTACAGCGCAGTCAGCAAGACTGAATTCCTTCGAGGGTGCTGCTTAAGAGCGACATCAGCTTTTTCGAAGTGACCTTTCAGTGGCTTGTTTACTCGCTTTGCGCGAATATCGCCGTAACCTAACTGGACAGCTTCGTAGCCGTCATTTTCAACAGTTTTCTTCTGCACGACCACACATGGACCAGCTTCAACGACTGTTACAGGAATTACTTTTCCCGATTCATCAAAAATATGTGTCATACCGATTTTTTTTCCGATGATTCCTTTTTGCATAGTTTCCTCCTTATGGTTATTGGTTGAGGGGAATTCCCCAACATGACCTGCGCGTTCTTCTCCTTACTTATATAAGGAGCATCGCTGAGAGATTGCACGCAATCTCTTTAGGAAATTACTTGATTTCCATCACGATATCAACACCAGCTGGAACCTTAAGGTTCTGGAGAGCAGCGAGTTATCTTAGCATCGGTCTGATTACATCAACAATCTCTTGTGTGTTCTCATTTCAAACTGCTCACGACTATCCTTGTACTTATGAACCGCTCTTAAGACTGTTACAATTTCCTTATCAGTTGGTAGCGGGATTGGTCCTGAAACCCTTGCTCCGCTACGCTTTGCGGCTTCAACAATTTTGCTTGCGGCGGCATCAACAACTGCATGTTCATAACCTTTGATTTTGATTCTGATTCTTTCGTTGACTGCCATATTTTTCGCCTCCTTAAATTTTGGTTCTTGGGGCTTAACACCGTTTACACGCTCCCGTGTGTTCCCTGCCGTCTTCATAAAAAATACCGAAAAACCAATGTTTTTCGGAACCGACGGAAACACTCGTTATTGTATCTTGCACATCCCCGCAGACGCGTCACATCCACGGTCATAAGCCACATACAGTGCTCGGTATTACTGTCGCCCGGTTTTAAATCGGACATACTCCGCGAAAATTACCCGGCATACCGCCGGCAACCTTTCGCCTCATCGCATATCAACCGAACGCGGCTTGCGGAAATTCATCCGTTTGGCGCATTCAGTCGGCACCGCAAGGGTGCCTTGGTAGTCACGCAAGATATATCATACCACTATTTTCTCCCGATTACAAGAGAAAATGAAATTATTCCGCTGTTCGTGCAGAGAAATATCATGCAAATATCCAAATAATTTTGTATAGTTTGCACAATTACTGCGCAGATGCTGGTGTTTCCGGCGGTTTTACGGGATTTTCAACCGCGGTAATGCTGTTGCGCTGTTTGATTTCCGTGCGGAACGCCAGTGTTTTCTCGCCCGCATCGGTCTTTGTGACGGTGGCTGAGGTAAAATCGATCAGCGTGCCGTCCGCAGAAAAGCGGTAAACCATTGCGTAAGCCATTGCATCCAGCCCGATTTTGCTGGGATCAAACGTCACCGTAACGGTCGTCACTTCGCCCTCGGTTTTCAGCGACGATGTCAGCACCGCGGCGCGGTCAAAGGCGATCAGCCCCGCACCCGCCATACGGTGGGGATAAGCACGGTTATAGGCAGAAAAGTCCGCCATGCCCTTTTCGGTGACGGTATAAACGCTGTTCTCAAGCACCTCGCACAGGAAGCCGTTGTTGTACTCCGCGCGTACTTCGCCGTCGGCGGCGATCGTATAGCTGTAAATCAGCATCCCAACCTCGTCATATTTGAACGTAAAGCTCTGCGCGATGTGGTTGTCCGACAGATCGGTGGTGACGACCTGCGCGCTGTCAAGTGCTGTATACTGCGCGCGCGCCCGTTCGATCAGCGCTTGTCCGTCAACGGCCGGAAGCTCCGTCTTTCCGCAACCCGCGGTAATAATCAGAAGCGACAAGGCAAGTACGGCTAAAATTCTCCGCATCGCTAAATGCTCTTGCAGGTTTTCGCAAACGCGAAAATCGCCAGCGCGATGGTGAATATCTGTGCGATGGTGACTTTGATCATACAGCCCAGTGAGATTTTCAGCACCATCAGATCCAGCACAAACGGATCGTCCGTCGGAACGCCGATGCTTTTTCCCCATGCCAGCCAGTCAAGTCCGGCTTTCCCTTCGCACAAATAGCTGATGAACGAGCCCAGCACAATGCCCGCCAGCAGGAAAAACACAAACGCAAAGGTTCTTTTAAAATTCTGCATACTGTTCCTCTTTCGTACAAAAGAGCCGCCCTGCTGCCTTATAGAAAGGCGCACGCGGCTCGGGTTTGTATGTTGGTGATCCGGTTTATTTTCCGCGCCTTGAGCCGCCCTTGCGCTTGTTGTCGATCACGCGCTTTAAGTCGGAGAATTTCTCCTCGCTGGTTTGCTTGAAGCGGTTGAGCATGTCCTCAAACGATGCGTCGCCGCTTGCTTCCTTGTCAAACTGCGCGGGTGCGCGGCGCTTTCCAAAGTTGCCGAAGCCGCCGCCCTGTGACGGTGCCATCGGCGGTCTGGCGCCGGTCTGCGGCGGTCTTGAGAAGCCGCCCGGACGCGGAGCGGGTCTTGCGGCGCCAGCCCCCGGTGCATCGTTTCTGCGCGGCGGCGGCGGGAGGGCTTTTTTGATCGACAGGCTGATTTTCCCGTCGTCGTTCACAGCAAGCACCTTGACCTTGACGGCTTGTCCCTCGGTCAAGTGATCCTTGATCTCGCTGACGAACGTGTTCGCCACTTCCGAAATATGTACCATTCCGGTGATTTTGGCGTCAAGTTCAACAAACGCCCCGAATTTTGTGATGCCGGTGACTTTTCCGTCGTAAATTTTACCCACTTCGAGCTGCATAGAAATCTGAATTTCCTCTCTGTTTATGTTTCCTTGAAGCGGTTATTCGCCGCTTTCTATTACATAGAAACGCCGTTCGCCGGGATACGCATACCCAAGGCGTTCTATCGCAATCCGTTCG
Organism: Oscillospiraceae bacterium; assembly: GCA_047602575.1. Lineage (GTDB taxonomy): Bacteria > Bacillota > Clostridia > Oscillospirales > Ruminococcaceae > UBA1366. The sequence continues at coordinate 244,433 of JASGGY010000001.1, read as the reverse complement.
ATGTACTCGTTCTCGTCCTCGCTGCTGAGCAGGCGGCGGAACTCGTCGTTCTGCTGCTGGGTCTTTTCGATCTTTGCCTGAAGCGCCGCGGTCTTTGTCTGCTCGTCCTTGATCTGGCTTTGTTGGGTGATCAGCGTCGCCACGGCGTAAATCACAAGCAAGGACACCGACAGCACAAGCAGCCTGCCGGTCAAGGTGCGTCTTGATTTTTTCCGCGCCGCGGAATAGGTCGTGGGCTTTGCCATGCCGGGTCCCTCTTTTCTTGTTCCCATATGCGCCATCCGTCATCCGATGATGCGCGCTTGTTTACCGGAGCTGCGTTTTTTTCTGTTTCCGCGCCCGCCTGTTTTTCTCTTTTTGGTTATATCATTTGATACGTGATTATTATACACCATGCTTTTCTCAACTTTCAAGCGTTTTCGCTCAGTTTTTTGCTTTTTCATAAAATTTAATAGTATTTTCACGGTCCTGTTATTTAAAATCCGGAATGCAGCGGTGATCAGCTTCATAACCGGATAAAAAAGCTTCCTGAACAGCCACCCCACCACCGCCCGCAGCGCGCCGGTGAGCAGATTGCCGATTGTGAAATGCTCGGTAAAAAAGCCCAGCAAAATGCCGCCCAAGATAAACAGGCGCAGCTGCCCCCACGCAAGCTCGCTGACAAACAGGTAATACCCCGCCCCGCCAGCCAGAAAAAACAGCACATCCTGCGCGGCGACGGCGAGCTTGCCCGCCAGACGCTTGCCCTGCGGGATCAGAATCCGGAACACACGCAGGCAGTCATATGCCGCCCCCAGCGCAAAGCCCAGCACGCACGACCACAGGAACAGCCTTGTTTCCATCGCCACGCCGAAGGTTACCTCCGGACGCGGCGTTTCCCGCACAAGGCGCGCGAGCAGTTCCATCCACCCCATCGGTCAGTCCCCCCTTCCGCGCCGCTACCGGAACAGCTTGCCCAGCGCGCCGGTTTTCTTGCTGTGTTTTTTGTCGCCGTAGACAAGCGACCAGATTTCGCCCTCGACGGTCAGATCGCCGCTTTCCACGTTCATCACGTTGATGTGCAGATTCCGCCCGCGCACGGTCAGCTCGCCGAGCTGGGTATAGAGCATCACAGCGCTCTCGTCGAAATTGTCCACATCCGTCACACCGGTGAGCACAAGGCGGGCGCGGTTTTCGAGAACCAGACTGTGCTTGCCGGGCGTTTCGGGGGCGGGTTGTTTTTTATAAGTCATCTGCCACCATCCTTTTAATAAGTCGTCACAACAGCGCGGACCCACGCCCGCTATCATTCATATATATGCGGGTGTCCGCCTGATTTAGACGCATCCCGCGCGGACAGAATTCAGAAAAAAGATACAAACACAAACGTTTTCTTTTTTTGCGGCTTCTTGCGGGAAAATTTTAATGTGTTATAATGGTAGAAGCGCACAAACACTACTTTTATGTTACGGAGGAAAACCATGAGTATTGCCTTTCACGAAGCCAGCCGCACATTCCGGCTTGACACGCCGGGCGCAAGCTATCGGATGAAAATCACCTGGGGCGGTTATCTCGCCCATGTTTACTATGGCAGAGCAATTCCCGACGACGATCTGACCTGTCTGCTCCGGCTTGACGAAAACCCCTTCACCCCCGAAACCAACAACCGCGACCGCGCGTCATTCCTTGACTCCCTGCCCCTGGAGTACCCCTGCTTCGGCACGGGCGACTACCGCGAGCCGGCGCTGCGCATTGAGGACAAGAACGGCATGACGACCTGCGACCTGCGTTACAAATCCCACATCATTTATGCGGGAAAGCCGAAGCTTGACGGTCTGCCCGCGACCTTTGCCGGCGAGGAGGAAGCCGACACGCTCGAGCTGACCATGACCGACGAGGCCGCAGGGCTTGATGTTGTGCTGCTGTATACGGCGTTCCGCAAGCTGGATGTCATCGCGCGCAGCGTGCGCGTGGTCAACGTCGGAAGCGACGTCGTGACGCTCGAAGCGCGTCCTGTCGTGCTGTACGGAATTTGATGACGACGGCTTTGACATGATCACCCTCAACGGCTCGTGGGGACGGGAGCGCCATGTCGAGCGCTGCCGCCTGCACCACGGCAAGCAGCGCATCGACTCCATGCGTGGCGAAAGCTCCCACCAGAACAACCCCTTTACCGCACTTGTTTCGCACAACGCCGACGAGGACAGCGGCGAAGCATTCGGTTTTTCCTTTGTCTACTCCGGCAACTTCCTCTCGCAGGCTGAGGTCACGCAGTACAAGAAAACCCGCTTCCTGATGGGCATCAACAGCTTTGATTTCGCATGGCAGCTCGCCCCCGGCGAAGCCTTTACCGCGCCGGAAGTGCTCGAGGTTTATTCCGCGCAGGGCATCGGCGCAATGTCGCGGACCTTCCATGACCTGTTCCGCGGGCATCTGATCCGCGGGTATTATAAGGACAAGCGCCGCCCGATTCTGATCAACAACTGGGAGGCGACCTATTTCAATTTCACTGCCGAGAAGATCGTACAGATCGCAGAGGAAGCCGCAAAGTGCGGCATTGAGATGCTCGTGATGGACGACGGCTGGTTCGGTAGCCGCGACGCGGACAATTCCTCGCTGGGCGACTGGTTTGTTTACGAGAAAAAAATCGAGGGCGGACTGAAAAAGCTTGTCGATCAGGTCAACGCGCTGGGCATGAAATTCGGCATCTGGTTTGAGCCGGAGATGGTTTCGCCGGACAGCGAGCTGTTCCGCGCACATCCGGACTGGGCGATTCAAATTCCCGGACGGGCGCTGACGCTCAGCCGCGAACAGTGCGTGCTGGATTATTCGAGAAAAGACGTGCGCGATTATGTGTACGGCATGCTGAAAAACATACTCGACAGCGCCAACATCGAATATGTGAAGTGGGATATGAACCGCCAGCTGACCGAGGTCGGCTCGGCTTGCCTGCCCGCGTCGCGCCAGCGTGAGCTGTGGCATCGCTATGTGCTGGGCGTTTATGAAATCATGGAGCGCCTGACAACCGATTACCCGCAGCTTCTGCTCGAAAACTGCTCCGGCGGCGGCGCGCGGTTTGACCCCGGTATGCTGTTCTACAGCCCGCAGATCTGGACAAGCGACAACACCGACGCGGCGGAACGGCTGAAGATCCAGCACGGCACCTCTCTTGTTTACCCCTGCTCGGCGATGGGCGCGCACGTGTCCGACTGCCCCAACCACATCATCGGCAGAAACACGCCGTTCACCACGCGCGGCCATGTGGCGATGGTCGGCACATTCGGCTATGAGCTGGATGTCACCCGCATCCCGCAGGAGCAGCGCGACCAGATCCCCGGTCAGATCGCGGAGTTCAACAAATACAACGCCCTTGTACGCACCGGCGACCATTACCGCCTCGGCGATCCCTTTGCGGATTTTCACTGGGACGCGTGGATGTTCGTGGCAAAGGATAAGTCCGAAGCACTGGTGGAATTCGTACAGGTGCTTTCGCGCCCGAACCAGCGCTCCCGCCGGCTTTACCTGCGCGGGCTTGACCCGGAGGCATTCTATATCGAGGAAAGCGCACCGGAGCGCAAGCTGTCCGGCGCGGCACTTCTGTACGCGGGCGTGAACATCCAGGCCCTGTGGGGCGATTTCCAGAGTAAGCTGCTTCATTTCATCCGCGTATAATTCGCTGCCGCACTGTTGTTGATTCGACAGCCTACCGCGCAGGCTTATGCATTTTATCCGCGTATCATGAAATGCTGTGATGTGAAAAACGACGATTTACGCACAAGTGGATTGTGCGGTTTGTCAATTGAAAAGCGGCGGAAAAACGGGTATGATAAAAACAGAGCGGATTGCGCTTTGCGTCCGCTCTTGCCTGTCCATCACAGTGAAAACGTATACATGACACAATCATGTTGTTTTTAAGAAAGGAATGTATCGGATGAAAAAAAGGAAACTTCTCGCACTTGTCCTGGCGGCGGCACTCGGCGCGGGCGCACTCTCCGCTTGTGCGGACAAGAACGACAGCTCCGCATCGGGGAGCGTAACCGCCGATCCGGCGAATTACTACAATCCCCAGCCGGTTGACACGGGCTATACCTGGGGCAACGTCACCATCGGCGGCGGCGGTTATGTGCCGGGCATTGTCATCAACCCCACGGAGGAGGGCGTGATGTATGCGCGCACCGATATGGGCGGCGCTTACCGATGGAATAAAATCGAACAGAAATGGGAGTCCATCACCGACTACATTGGCGGCGACGACTGGAACTACAACGGTGCGGAGAGCATCGCAACCGATCCCGTCGAGCCCAACCGCGTTTATATGGCGCTGGGCACATACTCCAATTCCAACGGTGCGATTTTCTATTCCTATGATTACGGCGATAACTGGACGAAGGTTGACCTGCCGTTCGGCTGCGGCGCAAACGAAGTGGGCAGAAGCGTCGGCGAGCGCCTGATGGTGGACCCCAACGACAACAGCATCATCTATTTCGCCACAAGACACGCGGGCTTATATGTGTCAAAGGACTACGGCAAGAGCTGGAACCCTGTCGCAAGCTTCCCCACCGAGGGCGGCTATGTGGAGGAAACTTATCAAGTCGGCTTATCCTGGGTTGCTTTTGACCAGAGCAGCGCATCAAAGGGTTCGGCGACGAAAACCATTTTTGTGGGCGTACCGAAAACCGACAAGAGCGAGAGCATTTACCGCTCTGACGACGCGGGCGCAACCTGGACGGCAGTGGCGAACCCTACCACCTATAAAAACAAATCCAACCAGTCCATGAAGCCGCTTCAGGGTAAGGTTGCAAACGGTTATCTCTATGTGACCTTCTCTGATAAAGCCGGACCGAACAACGCCGTCATCGGCAACGTCGAGAAATTAAACATCGCCGACGGCACATGGACGGACATTACCCCCGTCATCTTCTCCTGTTCCTACTGTGGGCTTTCGGTTGACCCGAAAACCAACCTCATCGCCGTTTCCACCCTTGACCTCTGGGCAGGTCCGCAGGACAACGTGATGATCTCAAAGGACGGCGGCGCGACCTGGAACGGCTTCTGGAATCCCACCACAAAGGAAGTCAACAACGAGCTTGATATTTCCTTCTCGCCGTGGCTGGACTGGAACGGCACGCCCAAGATCGGCTGGTGGATCAGCGCGCTGGCAATCAATCCGTTTAACAACGACGAGGTTTATTACGGCACGGGCGCTACCATTTTCAAGACCACCAATTTCACCAAGGCGGATACCGAAAAGGTGAAAATCACCGTCGCGGTTGCGGGACTTGAGGAAAATGCACTGTTCGATTTCGTTTCGCCCAAGGGCGACGGCGCACCGGCACTGTATTCCATCATGGGCGACTTAGACGGCTTCCGGCACGATGACGTGAACAAAGCCCCCGAATCCCTGTTCGGCGAATACAAATGCACATCGCTTGCTGCCGCTTCCAACAACTATAAAATCGTCGTGAGAACCGCAACCGCGGACAACCGCGTGTTCTACAGCACCGACGCGGCGGAAACCTGGAACGCGGTGGAGAGCCTCCCCAAAGGAACAGAGCAGGCAGTCGGCGGTCAGGCGGTTGTTTCCGCCGACGGAACGACCATTCTCTGGCAGCCCGGCAGCGTATCGGTCAACGCGTTCTATACCCGTGACTTCGGAAAAACCTGGACGGCTGTCGAGGGACTGCCCGGCAAATCAAAGTTTGTTGCGGACGGCGTGAACGACAATGTCATCTACGCAAATTATGACAGTTTAATCTACCGCTCCACCGACGGCGGCGCAACGTTCAAGGAAATCAGCAGTCTGCTCATTTCCAACATCAACTACGACGCGTGCCCGGATACAGAGGGCGATCTCTGGTTTGCGCTGGGTTCGGCGGGCGTGTTCTATATGGATGCGGACAACGGCGAGCTGGTGAAAACCTCCGCCGCAGTCAACGACGCTGATGCGATCGGCTTTGGCAAAGCCGAAACCGAGGGCGGCTATATGGCGCTTTATATCATCGGCGAATGCAACAACCAGGGTCACGGCATCTATCGCTCCACTGACAAGGGCGCAACCTGGAAGCGCATCAACGACGACACCGAAAAATGGGGCAATGTCAACATGAACATCTCCGGTGACCCGAAGGTATTCGGACGCGTTTATGTCAGCACAAACGGTCGCGGCATCATTATGGGCGACGTCAAAGCATAAGAATGGGAAACCGGAGTTTGCGCTCCGGTTTCTTTTTTTTGCGCCGAAAAACGGCGGTTGCGTAAACTTATATTTAGCTAAAAACGCTCCCGCGGCCATGTAAATTTTTTGTTAATTACACTGATTTGGCGCTTCAATTAGTAGCAACAACGTTTTCGTGAAACGTTTTCGTTTGTTCGTCAGTCATTTTTACCAAAAGAGCGTGGGGATAATATTGCATTTTGATGATTGACACAAATTTGCGCATTTGATATGATTAAAGGCGAAGCAAATCAGCCTGTGATCATTGTGTAATCGTCTCATGTGCATCTTGGCGGAAACAAACGGCAGTTCTGTGTAAACGCGCACGGCAGCGCTTGCGTACAGTCTGTAACAATCCACCGGATTTCGCGGCGAAATCGCACAGAAACAGCTTCGCGTCCGACGATTCGTGCGCAGCAGCCGAATGGCCGGGTTTCGCGTTTGCTTACTTTAAGGAGGTATTTTATGAAAAAGGTTAAAAGACTGCTTGCACTTACCATCGCACTTTCCAGCGTTTTATCCGTGACTGCCTGCGGCGACAAGGATAGCAGCGGCGACAGCAAAGCGGACGTGTCAAACCTCAACGAAAGCCAGGCAGCCGCAGTAGAAAAAGCGCGCGATTCACTTCCCAAAGTTACATTGGAGAATACCAACATCAAGTGGCTTGCCCATTATGATATAAACCCAGGCAACGGTCAGGTGGAACCCGCCGACCTTCACTTATTTAAAGAAGCATACGGCGGAACCATCGAATTCATACAGACGACATACGGCGAGCGTTACAATACCCTTGCAAAGCTCGTTCTCGACGGCAACGCGCCTGACTTCTTCCCCGCCGATGATATGGACACCTTCCCCAAGGGCGCGATCGAGAATATGTTCCAGCCCATCGACGATTATGTTGATGTCAACTCTGATCTTTGGAAGGACCAGAAAGCTTCCCTCGACCAGTTCTCCCTCGGCGGTAAGCATTATGTTGCCGTTGTTCAGACGACACCCAACTACATATGCGTTTATAACAGAAACACCATTGATAAGATGGGCGTAACCGACCCTGCGGAGCTGTTTGCCGACGGAAAGTGGACGCTCGATAAATTCCAGGAATACTGCGAAGACTTCACCAATGCGGATGAAGATAAATACGGCGTGGACGGCTACTGGTATGTATATGCCCTCGAAGAAACCTGCGGCGTTCCTTTCATCGGCATCAAGGACGGAAAGATCGTCAGCAACGTATCCGATCCCGCAATTGAGAAAATCCAGAACTTTATGTATGATTTCCAGAAAAACAGCCTGTGCTACCCGCGCGCCACAAACAACTGGCAGACCAGAGGCGCCGGCGAAACCGGCAACGGCATCGGCTCGGGTCTGACGCTGTTTGTACCGGTCGGCATCTGGGCGCTTGAAAATTCTCCTGACAACACCAAGCTCTTCGGCGACATGGCAGCCGGCGATATCATGTTTGTACCGATGCCCAAGGATAAGGATTCCGATACCTATTACATGAGCTCCCGCGTCAACGGATACAATATCTGCAAGGGCGCACCGAACCCGCAGGGCGTTGCGGCATACCTCAACTGCAAGCGTGTCGCTTTGCTGGATGACGGCGTTTCCGCGATTTCTACAGAGCAGCTCAAGGATCAGTATAAGTGGTCCGACGATATGATCGCCATGAGAGAAACGGTTTACCAGATGGCGGCAGAACATCCCGTATTTGAGTTCAGCAGCGGCGTTTCCAAGGATATGGACTCGCAGATGCTGTCACTTTCTCAGGCAACAATGATGACCGACGGTCAGGCTACCACCTGGACGGAAGCGCGCACCAGCTATGAAAAAGCAATCCAGTGGCTGGTTGACGACGCAAACGCAAAGCTTGAGGCAAACGCAGCAGCAAAGTAATTGAACCATATAAAAAGCCGGCGGACAACAGCCGGCTTTTTTGCGTCTTTGGAAAATTTGCTCAAACTTTTATCCAGAAATTCGTTCAAAGCGATGATTTTCAATTTCCGTCCGTTCTTCTTTTTAAAAAAGATAGACAACACCGCAGCCGCGCGTTATAATTAAATTGCGCAATGCGCGTAATGATTTATAAGGAGGGCTTCCCCCATGGGACAAAATGTCAAGGCTTATGTTTCTGAAGCCATCGGCACGGCGATTCTGGTGTTCTTCGGCTGTGGCGCGGCCGTGTTCACCGGCGGCAATCTGCTCGCAACGGCAATCGCGTTCGGTCTTTCCATCATCATCGCGGCTTACACCGTCTGCAAAGCAACCGGCTGCCACATCAACCCCGCGGTTTCTTCGCGCTCTATCTGGAGGGCAGAATGAGCTTGCCCGATTTCATCGGCTATGTGATCGGACAGGTTGCCGGCGGCATCGTCGGCGGCGGACTGGTGTTCTGTCTAGCGCAATCGAGCGATTATCTCGATGACCTCGCCGACAGTGATACGGCATCCTACGGCGCAAACGGCTTCGGTGATTTCTCCTCCACGAGAATCAACCTCGGCGGCGCGCTGCTGACGGAAATCATCCTGACCTTCATCTTCATCCTCGTGGTTCTTACGGTGACGAGAAGCAAGAAAACCGCCGGTTCTGCCGCAATTTTCATCGGCATCGCGCTGACCTTCGTACATATCATCGGCATCAACCTCACCGGCACATCCGTCAACCCCGCGCGCAGCATCGGTCCGGCGCTGTTCTCGGGCTTTGACAACATCGCACAGCTGTGGGTATTCATCGTCGGTCCGCTGGCGGGCGCGCTGTTAGCGGCGCTGTTCGACAAGGCGTTCATCAAGGACGAGGACTAATTTTAAACCAATCAATAAGGCGAAACCATCATCGGCGGTTTCGCCTTATATTGTAGATAAACCCTCCCAAAGGGTCAATTGACCCTTTGGAAACCCGTTGTTTCAGGGATTATTCTTTGTATTGCTTGGCAGATTTATGCTTTCACTGTTGCTTTGTGATTCCATTGGGGCGCTTGAAAAATAAGCTAGGCTTTTTCTTCAGTCTGAGGCGAAACCGTATCTGCGGTTTCGCCTTTTTGTCGTCAGCTGACGATCGAGGTCAGCTCCTCGATGGTCAGCCCGGGCTGGAACGCGCGGTTGATTCCCATGGAAACGAGCCGCGCCGTGCGATCGATGAGCTTGTCAATCGAGCGCGGCGTAACCATCATCCCCTTGAAGCCGTTGGCGGGTGCCGCCTGCCCGAACACCTGCTCGGCGATGGTCTGCATATCCACCACCGTCGGCACGCCGAGTACCACCACATCCACGCCGAGTGTCGCGCGGGAAAGCTCCTTGCGGGCGTTCTCGACACCGCTACCCGGGGAAATGCCCGTGTCCGTGAGCTGGATGGTCGTGCCTAAGTGCGAAACCTCCGAACAGGCTAGCGCGTCGATGACGACAACTTTTTCCGGATGAATGCGGTCGGCAACCGCCTTGACGATTTCAGAAGCCTCCACACCCGTTTGCCCCAGAACCCCCGTCGCCAGCACCGCCACATCCGCAAGCTCCTCGGTGTCAAGCTCCGCCGCAAGCGCCTTGATGTGGCGCGTCGCAAACACCTGCGCCGCGCATTTCGGGCCTAAGCTGTCGGGAGTGATTTGCTCGTTGCCAAGCCCCGCCACAAGAATGCGTTTTGCCCCGCCGCAAAGCTTCACGAGCTCCGCCGCAATCACATCCACCCGCTCGTCGAAATCGTCCGGATGCGCGTCCAGCCCCGCGCCCCGCGTTTCGATGGTAATATACCGCCCGCAGGGCTTTTCAATCAGCCGTGCGGCTTCTTCCGTTTCGATGGTGATGGTCGTCACCTCAAAGCCCGACGACTCGTATTTTTCCTGAGAAATCCCCCGCAGCGCGCCCGCTCCGGTTTCCTCGCCGCTTTGCACTGCCTGCGCTGATTCCAGCGCCAAATCCGTTCTGATTCCCATAACATTCATCCTCTCCGCCAAGTTTTCCCGATTATTATAACCTGAACAAAGAAAATTATGTTTCCAAAAACAAAAACCGCCCGTAATCGGACGGCTTGTGATATGAGCAATTTCTCCATTTTTATCTACTAAACAATTTACTATATTTACCCGCCGTAATAATACGTCGTACCGGTGATTCCATCCAGTGCATCCGGAACCAATTTGCATACCAGAAAGCCCTTATCTCCCCATTTTACACGATTTTCATGAAAAATCCCATACTTGGCGGATGGTTCAAACCCGAATCTTGCATAGATCGCCGGATTCCCGCCCAGAAAAACAGCGGCATAACCCATTTCCTTTGCCTTGCTTAACACGTACATAACCAATTCTCTCATAATGCCGCGCATTCGGTATGCGGGCAGAACCGCACTCTGCGAAAGCGTAAGCTGCGTCACCCTCCCGAAATCGGTAATGATATCAGTCTTGTGCAGCGTTACCTGACCGATGATGGTTCCGTTTTCTGATAAAGCAACGAGGGAAAGCTCCGGTATGAACGTATCCTTTTTTCGCTCTGCGCTAAGATGTTCCATCATGAATCTTCCAATATCCGCACCATGGCTCGCGGCAAACGCTTGCTCAATCAGTTCGTCAACTTTTCTGTATTCCTCCGTGGTTTCCGGTCTTATACATATCGCAAGACCAGATGTCGTTGTTTTTTGAATCATGCTGCACCGTCCCGCCTTCTCGGGTTTTTATCCCCGCATTTTGAAAACCAGCTCGACGCCGCCTACCCGATATACGCAATCAGCGATTTAAGCAGCTGCCTGCCCTCCGGCGAAGCAATGAGCTTTTCACGGGGACAGTTGCACACGACGACCTTTGCGCCGCTGTGGCTGTATTCATAAATCAGCCCGAGGTTGTGGTTGCGCTCGAAATTGTCGATTGTGCGCACGATGACGGTCTTTCCGCGGCGGCGGTCAAGGATTTCCGAGCGGGAATTCTGCACAATTTCCCACCACTGGGGCGTGGAGAAAACCTCCGACGGAAACAGCGCCAGCGCCGGATGCGTGTTGTCAATCAGAAGCCCCATCGTTCCCACCGGAACAGGCTTTTTCATCATCTCCGAAATCATCCGGAACATCGGGTAACACCAGAAATCCGCACTGTAAAAGCCCTCAATGGACTTCGCGGGCGTTTGCAGAACGAGAACGTTCCTTCCTGCGGCGAGGTGCTTGCGGGCGGTGTCGTTGACCGTGCTGAAAATCCGGTCGCTCTGTATTTCTGCGTCCGCGCAGACGGGCATCAGCCATAGGGTGTAGTTCTTGAAAATCCCCGCATCCGCAATGCCGATGCGCAGCTCGAAGCTTGCGCACCGCGGAGGCAAACGGCAGCCGCGCGGAAATCTCGCAGACATCCAGATAATTCTCGCCGTCCGGATGGGAAATCTCGTACTCGTTGCCGGCAATCAGACTGTTGCCGTCGGAGATGCTCCACGTCAGACGCGCACCGTCAAACGACTCCCGCCGGTAGGTTGTAAAGCCGATTTTCGCGTGGAATTCGGCTTCCGACTCGTATACATAGCTGTCAAACCGTGCCGTCAGCACCGCGTCGGAGCAGAAGCTGCGCCATGCTTCGGGCGACACAAGCCCCTTGCTTTCCATAAACGCGTCCAGCACGCCCACCAGCGCCGTACCCTGACCGGTGAAATCTTGAATGTCAAGAATCTGGAAGCCCGCCAGCAGCTTCGAGCGGAACACCGCTTCCATTTCTTCCTGGTAACAAGCAACTGCCAGCGCGCCGGAGGCTTTGAAATAATCGTCCGCCAGCTCCAGCAGACCCGCTTTTGTGAGCCGCTCGCGGAACACCTCAAGGTTTTTCGCTTTCAGCACACCGTTGAATTTCTCAATCGACCGGTAATCCGGATAGGTTTCGTACTGCCCGATTTCATGCGTCACGATGGGGATCGTCGGGTTAAAGCCCTCCGTCGCCTCGCTCGCGTCCACTTCCTTCATCGTCGTACCGTACTGGATCAGAAGCTTGCCGCCCGCCGTGGTTTCCTCCGCCGCCGGCATGGCAATCACGCTGTCGTAATCCTTTGCCGTGGAGGGCTTTTCGGTCAGAACATGTCCGAGCGGCGCGTCGCACATCGCGTAAGAGCCGCGGATGAGCCGGTTTTTGGAAAGCCTTACACCGCAGAAAAAGTCGTCGTTTTCCAACGCGTTGGGGATGAACTGGAAGTTGTTCGAGCCTTGTGTATACAACGGTCGGTCGTCCGATTGCTTCAGAATTCCCATGATTTCGTTGATGCGGGCGGGGTTGCCCCACAGCTCGTTGCCCATCGAAATCATGCAGAACGACGGATGGTTGCCGAATTCCCGCAGCATCGCCAGCCCCTCGCTGATGAGGAACGCCTGCTCCGCTTCGTTATACTGCTCCTCGCCGGGGGCAGCAATCGTGCCCCAAAACGGCAGCTCGGGCTCCATATAAATACCAAGCATATCGGCCGCAATAAATGCCGCTTCCGGTGGGCAGCAGGTGTGGAAGCGGTAGTGGTTCATGCCGTAGTCCTGCGCGGTTTTCATCACGCGCAGCCATTCGCCAACTTCGGTCGGCGCGTAGCCCGTCCGCGGAAAGATCATCCCGTCGTGCTTGCCGCGCAGAAACGTTTTCCGCCCGTTGACGGTGAACTTATCACCGGCGGCTTTGAAATCGCGCAGTCCGACGGCTGTTTCAAACACATCGCCGTTCAGTGCAATGCGCAGCGTGTAGAAATCCGGCGCGTACTCGTCCCACAGCAGCGCGTCCTCGCCGAAGAAATAGTCAAACGCAATGTCCGGCGATGCAAATTCCACCCGCGCGTCAGGCGCTGTGTGCTTATCCCCGCACGCCGCCGAAACCGTCAGCACACCGCTTTCTGCACCCACGGCTTTTGCCGTAATGCGTGCGGATTTCGTCTGCGCCGAAGCCGTCACCTTTACGTCGGTCAGATACGCGCCGCCGAACGCCTGTAATTCGATTCTGCCCGTAATGCCGTTCCAATTGGTCTGCGTGTCGGGGGAAGTGAGGTGTCCGCCGCGCGTTTTATAGCCGATGTTCGCCACGCGGATGACAAGCGTATGCACCCCGCCCGCGAATGCCGTCAGGTCGTACCGATGAGGCGTACAAAGGCTTTCCCGCGTACCGATTTCCGCGCCGTCAACAAACAGCGTTGTGATGCGCGTGCGCTCAAGGAACAAAAACAGGTTCTTCCCCGCCGCAAACCGCAGATCCACCGTCCGCTGAAACCACACAAAGCCCTCAAACGGATACTCGTCGGTCAGATAACCCACCTCGCGCTTGTCGCTTTTCTCGCCCTTGCGCGCGGAGGACGTCGTGCCGGGCAGCATCATCGTATCGGTAAACGCCGCCGGAAGTACCGTCTCCCCGCCCTCCTGCGCACCCATGAAAAACTGCCATTCCCCGCCAATATTCTGTATCTCCGTCATAAATGGTTCCTTTCCGCGTTGTGCATTTGTAAAAGTCGTAATCGTATTCATAATACCATGCACGGTCAAAAAGCGCAACGCATTTTTTCGGTTTTTTAGTGAAACTTTCGTATCTAAAACGTTTATCCCACGAAAAAAACCTCCGGCACGAACCGGAGATTTTTGTTGTAGATATAACCTTTGTCAGGGGGCGTTGCCCGTGCTGCCGCGCACGGCAGCATCGACACACCGCCACCAAGAGGGTCAAGCTGTCGTGCGCGACAGCTGCGTACCCTTTGGAAACCCATTGTTTTATGGCTTATTCTTTGATTTTCTTTGCTGCTTTGTGATTTAGCTGATGGTTTGTGATTCCATTCTGGGGGGTAAAATTGAGCAATGCTTTTCAGCCAGACGATTGTCATAGGGCTTGCAGAAATTTTATTTATCACTTTGTGCGGGAAAACTGGTTTCGGCGACGAACAAATCTCCGTCAATCGTGATGCGGAACGTACCGCCGCAAGCTTCGGTAAAACTTTTTGCGATAGATAAACCCAACCCGTTTCCATCTTCGCTGCGCGACGCATCGGCGCGGTTGAAGCGCTCGGTGATTTCATCGGCGGTGAATTTGATTTCGTAGCTTGACGTGTTCTTGATCGCGATATGCACCAATCCGGCTTCCGTTGTGAGCTTAATAAAAATCCGCGTTCCTTTGAGCGAATATTTCAGCGCATTGTCAATGAGATTCTGGAATACGCGGTAAAGGCGCTTGCCGTCGCCGCTGATGTGCGCGGTTTCCGGCACAATCTGTATGCGCAGCTCGCGTCCGCTTTCGCGGATTTTGTCGTCCATATCGGCGATAATCTGATTGAGTAGCACCACCGCGTCAAGGGATTCGCGTTCGATTTCAACCCCGCTCGCTGCTTTTGCCAGATCAAACAGATCCGCGACGATGTTTTTAAGCCGATCGCTTTTCTTTTCCAGCACCTGCACGTAATCCCGTGCCGCGTCGGGCAGGTCTTCTTTTTGCAGCAAATCAATGTAGCTGATGATGGAGGTCAGCGGTGTTTTCAAATCATGGGAAACATTTGTGACCAGCTCCACCTTCATGCGCTCGGCGCGCACCTGCTTGTCGATGTTGGTTTTCATGCCCGCGGCGATTTCCGAAAGCTGAACGCTCGCAACGTGCAGCACGGAGGTTTCCTCAACGGTTTCGCCGGTATTCCCGCCGTGAATTTGCTCAATCTGCTCGCTGAGCTTCGATACCGCGCGGTAATCCCGAACGTTGAGTGCCACATAAAGCACCGCCAGAATCGCCAGAAAACACAGCGAATAAGCGATAGCGTCATAGTCGAATACTGCAAGCAGTACCAGAATTGCCGCAAGTGGGATAAAAATCACATCCCGCAGAATAAACAATGCCAGCATTTTCTTGGTTTTACCGCTTTTCACGTTTCGGTAAAGCCAGATCATACCTGCTGTCAGCTTTCCCATAAGATATCGGAACACTTTTGGCAGACCCAAACTGCGCAGGAAGCAGCGTGCTTTCAGCCGACGGGAAAGGGAAAGTATAAGTGCGACACCGGCAAGCCCGCAAGCTGTGAGAATGCCGGCAAACACGGGACTTGCGCCGTCCTTGTTGCTATAAAAGCTGTATAAGCTATGAAAATAATCATCATACACGGAATTGATAATGACAAATACCAGCACGCCCGCGATGATCATAAGCTCCGCATACACCCTGTCAAACGAAATTGCGCGGAATTTTCGTTCTTTGCGGCTGTAGCCCGCCGTGGCAAGTAAATAAAGCCCCGCCAGACAAATGATACCCCCGCACACCATCATTCTGGTTTTGCTGTTTTGAACCGTGTCATACTTATCCTGAATGGAGGCAATCTTTGCTGCAATATAGCTGTCCTTGGGCGCGGCATAAACCGTCAGCGCGTCAAAGGTAATCTGCTTTTTATAGCTTGCCTGATAAACTGCCTGTATGATGGCTTGCTCCTGTGCGCTGATGTTCTCGGTGTCGGGATAATCCTCATCTTCTTCCCCGTTATCGACAATAAAACTATCATCTAACTGGTAGCTTGACAGCAGGCTGGTATGCAGATAATATTGCGCATCCGTCTGCATGTCATAAAGGATATCCGAGCCCTGCCAGAAGCCGAACCGTCCCGCAAGTCCGGGTGTCGTGCTGTTTTCAAACACATTATCCATATTGAAATCATTGACCCAGCAAGCACCGAGCGTATACGCGCCAAAACTTGTTACCCACGCTGTGCAATCCTCATTGCTCTGCCAACGGTTTTCATATGCGTCAGAATCACGGATAACCGCATACCCTGCGTTATAACAGGAATAATACTGATCCGATGACAGTTGCTCCTGCGTGGGAGCCGCTGCCATATTGGTAAAGGTTTTTCCGTCGCAGGTAATGTAATAATTATAATTGTCTGCAAATTCGCCGGAAATTGTGGAAGTATTTAAATTCGCGCTGATATTCCAGTTTAACAAATATGCCTCCGCTTGACTGCGAAAGCGATCTGTACACGAATAGGCACTGTTGTGATACACACTGTCTGCAATCGCATAAACATAGAGATTTCTCGCCAAATTGTGGTTTTCGTCCGTAATCTGCTCCATCGCCCCATCCTGCGCCGAATCTGAATATGCCAGCTCCGACTGATACCGTTCCGCGTCCTTCCATTTCGAGCCTTCGTATGCCCCTGCGAACATCATCGCCGCCAGCACAACGAATGCCGTAATCCGCGCCCATAGCGGTGTAACCCAGTGAATAAATTTCATTCTCCGCATCTCCCGTCGTTTGAAGAAAAGCTTACAGCTTCTCCATTTTATAGCCGATTCCCCATACGACCTTCAGATACTTCGGCTCACGCGGGTTGATTTCAATCTTCTCGCGGATATGCCGGATATGTACCATGACCGTGTTTTCCACCGAAAACGCATCCTCGTTCCAGACCTTTTCGTAAATCTCCTCCGCCGGAAAAATCCGTCCGGCATTGCGCATGAGAAGCTCTACGATTTTCAGCTCCGTTGCGGTTAGCTTCACCGGCTCGCCATCGGCGTAAAGCTGCTTCGCGTCCGAATCAAGCTCTAACCCGCCGATGCACAGCCTGCCGGATTTCGCGCCGCTGCCGATGTCGCCTAAGTGCAGATACCGCCGCAGCTGAGCGCGCACACGGGCGACCAGTTCCATCGGGTTGTAGGGCTTGGTGATATAATCGTCCGCACCCATGGAAAGTCCGATGATTTTGTCGCTGTCCTCTGATTTGGCTGAAAGAACGATGATGGGGATATTTCTGGTTGCACGGATTTTCATCACGGCGGAAAGCCCGTCGAGCTTTGGCATCATCACATCAATGAGAATCAGCTGGATGTCGCATTCCGCCAGCTTCTCAAGCGCTTCCAGTCCATTGTAAGC
Source organism: Oscillospiraceae bacterium (assembly GCA_047602575.1). Classification (GTDB taxonomy): domain Bacteria; phylum Bacillota; class Clostridia; order Oscillospirales; family Ruminococcaceae; genus UBA1366. The sequence continues at coordinate 227,424 of JASGGY010000001.1, read as the reverse complement.
ACGCGTGATCTGATAGCCCTCCAGCTCGAGCAGCTTTGCGATTGCGCCGACGATGTCGCGGTCGTCGTCCACAACGAGAATGCGCGGTGTGATTTCAGTTGCCATGTTCTGTTTCCTTTCAGCCGGATGAATCCGTAGTTTTATTCTACAACGGGTTTCCAAAGAAAAACGCGGGATGTTTCTTAAGGGTTTCTTAAAGCGTGTTGCGGTTATTCTTCCGGCTTGCGGTAGTTTTGCCGATGAAAGCGCACGAAACAGTCGCCCTGCCACTCCAGCGTCCCACGATCACGCTCGTGGATGCGCCCGTATTCCTTTGCGCTGACCTCCAGCTCCATCAGTCTGCCGGTTTTTAATTCAAACTGCACATAATATTGCACACAATACTTTTCATCCCCAAAAGCGTATCGTCCGTATCTCCACTGTTCTTTGTAACACCCGTCCGTGCGCCGTGCTTTCACAACCGCCTGTTCTCTACCGAGCGGCGGTCTCGACACGCGCCGCAGACGTCTAAACAACTCCTCCAGACGTCTGAACGGGTTTCTCCGCCTGATCTGGTCAAATATCTGCCAGATGTATAAGAAAATTACCATCAAGAAAAATAATAAGGCGAAAATTCCGCCATGTTCCATAAGCAAGCCCTCTTTTCTGTCAATAAGCCATTATAACACAGCGTCGTGTTATAATCATTTCGTAAATTCCCCCGCAGGACGGGAAACCCCCTATTCAAAACAGGAGGCGGCATAGTTTGACCCGTTTATCATAAGCCGACACTTATATCCGCTCGAATTTAATAAACCGCGTCCCCTGAAATGTCAGCTGTCCGCGGTCGCCTACGGCAAGCATACCGATTTCATAATGCGGCACAGCCAGCTCAATCCGAGATCCGGAAGCAAATTCAAAGGTCGCGTAATATCTGCTGTATGATCCGCTGACCATCATATCATTTCCGGTGTGATGACTGCGATGCGCCTCGCGTGTTGCGCGGATCACCGCGCCAACGGTCAGCACGGGGGCGGCGTTGTTTTTCCCCCATGTCAGCACACCCCGCACCAGTGTGCTGATAAAAACCACCGCAAAGATACACAAAAATAACACGAATACAATTGGGAACCATTCCAAGACAATCTCCTCCTCATTTCATAGTTTATCTTCTGCTAAAACATCATTATAACATACCCGCACGCATTTTTCAATCTTTCAGGAAACGTTTACAGAAATGTCTTTGATGTGTTTGTTTTTCTTGTTGAAATCCCCGAATTGCCGTGTTATACTCATTGCGTAAATTCCCCCGCGGCGCGGGAAACCCGATATTTAAAAACAGGAAGCGGATGATTATGAAACGCACGAAAACTCTTTCTGCGCTTGCGGCGGCACTGACGGCGGGCGCGCTGCTGCTCACCGGCTGCGCGGGTGACGACACCAGCACCCCCACAAAAAATAACGCGCCCCAGGCGACAAGCGGCGAAATGCGCTCGGACCTGACCGCAAGCGAGCTGGTCACGCTCATGGGCAACGGCGTCAATCTGGGCAACACCATGGAAGCCTACGGACACAGCGCGAACAACAGCCAAGCCCCTTCTCATTTTGAAACCCTCTGGGGACAGCCCATCACCACGCAGGCAATGGTGGACGGCATGAAAGCAGCGGGCTTTGACTCGATGCGGGTTCCCATCGCTTGGACCAACGCCATCGCTTACGAAAGCGGCGACTACACCATCAACGACGCATACCTCGCCCGCGTTGAAGAAATCATCAACTACGGGCTGAACGCGGGGATGTACGTCATTATCAACGACCACTGGGACGGCGGCTGGTGGGGCATGTTCGGTTCAAAGACCGAAGCCACCCGCACCAAGGCGATGGAAATGTACAAATCCATCTGGACGCAGATCGCCACGCGGTACAAGAACTACTCCGACTATCTGATTTTTGAATCCGCCAACGAGGAACTGGGCGACCGGCTCAACGACAAGGACGTGGCGAAGGACTCCGGCTCGCTCTCTGAGGATCAGTGCTATGAAACCGCAAACCTCATCAACCAGACCTTTGTGGACACCGTCCGCGCGACGGGCGGCAACAACGCACTGCGCTTCCTGCTGATTGCCGGCTATAACACCGACGTGCAGAAAACCGTGGACGACCGTTATAAAATGCCCACCGACACCGCCAACGCAAAGCTGCTTGTTTCCGTGCATTACTACACGCCGTGGAATTACTGCGGAACGGACGGACTCAACCACTGGGGCAAAATCAGGGATTATAAAGAACAGAACCAGCTGCTCGAGCTGCTGACTAAATTCACCGATGCGGGCTACGGCGTTGTGCTGGGCGAATACGGCGTGCTGACTGACGGTCATACGCCCAAAGCCGACACCGACAAGTTCATTTCCAATTTCCTCGACAACTGCGACCTGTACAACTACTGCCCCGTGCTGTGGGACTGCAACAACCTCTACTCCCGCGATGACGGAAAAATCCTTGACGCAGGCATTGCAGAGCTGTTCTCCACCCGCAGCTATACCGCTCAGAAAAATCTGACCGAGCAGGCGGTTAAGGACAATGCACAGAACCGCATCAACGAAACCCTCGCCGCAGCGCCAGCTTCCTTTGACAACGAAACCGCCGTGGAAGCGGACGAAAACACCGCCGTGGCATGGATTATGTACAGCAGCGCGGATTACTCCAAAACCTACAGCGTCGGCGATAAATACGACCCCGCCTCGAAAAGCGACGGCGTTGTCGCCGAAAACGTTGTGATCAAAAAAGCGGGAACTTACACGGTCAGCCTCGACTTCAGCAAAAGCGGCATCGCAAAGGGCGTGTCGTTTTCCGCGCTGGGTATTTTCAACGGTGAAAAGCTGTTCCCCGGCTATATCATCACCATTGACCGCATCGAAATCAACGGTGAGCCTTTCACCCCGCAAAAGGATTTCTACACCAACTCCGACGACGAAAACACCACACGGGTCAACCTGTATAACAGCTGGGTGTCCAAAGCACCCGACGATGCCCGCACCGCCGACGGCTCGCTGGACAACGTGTCCCCCGTGAACCTGGACATCGGCTCGCTTGCCGTCAGCAAGATTTCCGTTACCTTCACCTATTCCCCCGGTAAATAAAAACAGCCGCCCGCTTCTTATATGAACCGGGCGGTATTCATTTTATTCAATTGCCGTAGGACTCGATCAGCTTTGTGTAAAACACCACCGCGCGGGCGAGGGAATCGACGTTGAGGTTTTCGTCCACCGCATGGGCGGATTTCTGCTGGGATTCCGAAAATGTCAGCGGAACAAAGCGCAGCACGCAGTCGCAGATTTTCGTGTAATGCCGCGAATCCGTTCCCGCAAGCATCACATACGGCACAACCGGTATCCCGCCGAAGGTTTCGCCGATCTGCCTCACGACCTTCTGATAGGCATAGGATCTGGTATCCGCCGCCGGACAGCAGTCGTAGCCGGAGATGATCTCCATGTCGATGTGGTTTTTGTGGGCAAGCCGCTCGAAGCTTGGCGAGGGTGGGCTGCATCGGCTCGTGCTGGATGAAGCGCAGATTTGCCGTCACGGTTGCGGTTTCCGGAATTACATTCGCACCGTGGCTGCCCTGCGCCATGGTGAACACGCAGGTGGACTGCACGAGCGCCGCCGCCTGCCCGCCCATGCGGGAGAGAATCCGCGGCAGAAGCCCGCCGAACAACCAGAGATTGCCGAGGAAAAAGCGGTACTTCAGCGGCATGATGGGCGCCATTGCGGCGTACATTTTTTTTACCGTGGGGTTGATTTTTTTGCAAAACGGCGGGTGGGACTCCACCGTGTCGATGAAGCGCGCAAGCCGTGCAAACGGGTTGTTGCGAAATGGAATCGACGCGTGTCCGCCGTGAGAATGCGCGGAGAACCGGACGTTCGCGCGCCCCTTTTCCACAACGCCGATCATTGCCGACGCAGCGTCCGCACCGAGCATTCCGCCCATAACAGCGCCACCCTCGTCCATGACAAGCTCAAGCTCCACCCCTCTGGCATGAAGGTACTCCACCGTTTTGACCGCACCGTCACCGGTGATTTCCTCGTTGTTGGAGGACGCGATGTAAACATCCTGCCGCGGGACAAAGCCCGATTCGAGCAGATGCTCCACCGCCTCAAGAATCGCGCACAAAGCGCCCTTGGTGTCCACCGTGCCGCGTCCCCAGATTTTCCCGTCGGCGATCGTGCCGGAAAACGGCGGATATTTCCAGCTTCCGGACGCTTCCACCACGTCCATGTGCGACATCAGCAGAATGGGCTTGCAGCGCGGCAGCCGCCCCTTCCACCGGAACAGCAGCGCGCCGTCGAGGTCAAGCTTCTCCAGCCGGCTGTGGATGAGGGGATAGAGCTGCTGCAGACAGCGGTGCATCTCGTAAATTTTTGATAAATCGTCGCTCTCACGGTCGGAAACCGTCGCGATGCGGATCATGCGCGAGAGATTGCTGGCGTGGCGCTGCGCGTCGAGGTCGTCCACGCCCACGGTAAACGAACGGCTCTCCGGCGGGGGCGCTTCCATGCGCTTTGCTCGTATCAGTGCGGCAATCCCCAGCAGGGCAGCCGCACCTAGTATACAAAAAAACAACCCCACCGTTTCACCCCCTCCCGTGAAAATCGCTCTCTCCTGATTATATCACATTCTATGCGGTTTATCAAGGGAATGCAACGATTTCCGCGGGGGTAAACGGCGGAGCTATCACGTTTTCCTGATGACGGACGGGGCGGGAATTACTTCCACAGCTCCAGCGCGCTGCAGTAATTTTTCACCTTGCAGGCGACTTCGGCGGGGTCGGCTTTGCGCGGATCAACAAAATCGAGTCGGTTTAAAATGTTCGCGCCTTCGGCTGCCTTTCCGAGCTTTTGGAAGCACTTCTCCGTGCTTCCCCCGCCGCAGCAGACAAAGAAAGCCACATTTTTTCCCGATAGATCCGTGCCGCTGAGAAACGTGTTCAGCGGCGGCGCGAACGAACCCGCCCACACCGGCGTGCCGACAAACACAGTGTCGAATTCCGACAGATCGGGTACGGGATTTTTCAGCGCGGGCTTGTCGCCGAACATCACGCTCTTTCCGCCCCAGAAAAATTTCGCGATACCCTTGTCGGGATATTGCTTTTCCGGAACAAGCCGGAACAGTTCCGCGCCGGTATTTTTGGCGATTTCCTGCGCAACCAGCTCCGTGTTTCCCTCGAGCGAATAATAAATGACGATGGCTTTCATCAGACAACGCCTCCTTTTACCGACATTATAGCACGGCGCTTCGCGGAATGCAACCGGTTTTTCCGGCGAAAAGTGATGCGGCAATGTAAAATTTTTCACCATTTGGCGAAAACACTAAAAAAAAGGTTGATAATTTTTCCTGTAAGGTGTATAATAACAGAGATTTCAATCGTGAACGGACAAGGCTTTTTGCGTGTAAAGAACAAATAAATCAGATGAGGAGAGGAGGCGAGCCCATGCGTGCTCTTTCACAGCGATTTGAGCATGGAGTGCATGGGCATTGCCATGAATGATATGGATGATAAAGCGCTTGACCGGATCATTTCCGAGGCGATGCAAAAAAAGCAGCAAGCGGACGATGCCGACACCGCCGCGGGAGAACAAATCCTGCACGGCGATACCAACCCGCCGCGCGGCGGAAAGCGCCGCAAAAAAAGCTGGACAAAACGCCGTGTAATCATCACCGTGCTGGTTTCGGTTCTGGCGGCGGTGTTTGTTGTGTCCGGTGTGGCGCTTGCGCTGGTGTGGCAGAAGGTGGGGAAGATCAACTATGTTCCCTCCACCTTCGACAACAGCATTCTCGACTCCATCCCCGACGACGACACGGACAGCAACGCGATCAATTCCGACCAGAGCGACATTGACAAGGCGGATCAGGATCTGATTGACAACCTTAAGAATCACGCGCAGGAGCTGACCTTCAGTGACAATGTCTACAACATCCTCCTCGTCGGCACGGACGCGCGCAGCAAGACCGAACGCGGACGCTCCGACAGTATGATCCTCGTTTCCATCAACAAAGAAACCAAAGAAATCACGCTCACCTCCTTCATGCGCGACCTCTACGTCGCCATTCCGGGAAAACAGAACAACCGCATCAACGCCGCGTATGCCTTCGGCGGTCCGGCGATGCTCATCTCCACCATCCAGAATAACTTCGGCATCCGCATCGACCGCTTTGCGCAGGTGAATTTCTATTCGTTCATGGACGTCATCGACGAGATCGGCGGCGTGCAAATCACCGTCACCGACGCCGAGGTTGCGGTGATGAACAATTATATTCAAGAGCAGAACAAGCTCGAAGGCGATCCGCTTGATACCGACAAGCTTTCCGGCGGCGGAACCTACAACCTCACCGGCAAGCAGGCGCTTGGCTACTGCCGCATCCGCTATGTGGGCAACGCCGACTACCAGCGCACCCAGCGCCAGCGCGACGTGCTGATGAAGGTCATCGAAAAGGCAAAGGGCATGAGCGTTTCCGAGCTCAGCGACTTCGTGGACGTGTTCTTCCCCCAGATCACCACCGACATGACGCAGGGAGAGGTGTTCGGCATGATCCTGAAAGCGCCCACCTATCTCAGCTATGACATCAACCAACTGCGCATCCCGCTGAACAATTCCTACCGCTCCATGACCATACGCGATATGTCAGTGCTTGTGCCTGACTTCGCGGCGAATACAGCCGCACTGAAAAAAGAGCTTTACGGGGAATGAATTCACACCAGAGCGGGACATCATGTTCCGCTCTGGTTTTTCCTTGCCGCTTTAGCCTGTTCGCCAGTTTTCCGGGCGGGAATCTGTCGGTTTCTACGAATATTCCTGCGCAAACGATTGAAAAATGCGGTGCGGATTGACAAGCTTTTTGCGGCGTGATAGACTTATTTTATCAGACGATTAGCTAAATGAAGCTTCATTTTCAACCGAAAGGACGTTCCCGCATGAAAAAAATTTTTTCCCTGCTGCTGCCCCTAATACTGCTGTTCTCCGCCGTGGGCTGCGCGGACAGCGACTCCTCCGGCGGTTCGGCATCACTGATCCCAGCCGCTTCGACACCGGACGCGGTCACCGGCGGCTTCACCGTCAGCGGCACGGAGCTGCTTGACGCAAACGGACAGCCGTTCGTGTTCCGCGGCATCAACCACGCGCACGCCTGGTTCGCAAGCGACGACGCAATCGCGATCCCAGCCATCGCCGCGACGGGTGCAAACAGCATCCGCATTGTGCTTTCCGACGGCGGACAGTGGTCAAGGGATGACGCGAAAACGGTGAAAAGCCTGATCAAAACCTGCCGCGAGAACAAGCTGATTGCGATTCTTGAGGTGCATGACGCAACGGGCAAGGACGACATCGCGTCGCTTGAAGCCGCCGCGCAGTACTGGATCGACATCAAGGACGCGCTCATCGGCAACGAAGCTTATGTCATCCTCAACATCGCCAACGAGTGGGTGGGCACATGGGACAGCGCCACCTGGAAAGCAGGCTACACACAGGTGATTCCGGAAATCCGCGCGGCGGGCATCAAGAACACCCTCATGGTTGACGCGGCGGGCTGGGGACAGTACGGCGATTGCATCATGGACACCGGATCGGCAGTTTTCGCCTCCGACAGCGAGAAAAACACGATGTTCTCCGTTCATATGTACGGCACGGCTGGCAAGAATGTAAACAGCATTGACGCAAACCTTGACGGCGTGCGCGAGATGGGGCTTTGCGTGTGCGTGGGCGAGTTCGGCTACAAGCACTCCGACGGCGACGTGGACGAGAGTTATATTATGAAGCATTGTCAGGAGCTCTCCGTCGGCTATCTGGGCTGGAGCTGGAAGGGCAACGGCGGCGGCGTGGAATATCTGGATCTTGCCAAAGAATGGGACGGCTCGGTGCTTTCCTCTGACTGGGGCGAGGTGCTCATCAACGGCGAAAACGGCATCCTAGCGACTTCCCAGCCCTGCACTGTGTTTGAATAAGTCAGCAATTAAAAAGCCTCCGTGTGTGCGGGGGCTTTTTGTTGTAAAAACTGCCGCACACGCGGTTTGCAAAAAATTGTTTGACTTTTTGTGCGGAATGTGCCATAATAAATAGTGATTATTTTGATTGTGAAAGGGATTTTTATGCAGCGAGAACAACTGCCTTTCCTCATCAGACAACCCGGCGTGCGAGTCCGGCGGGCTGATTGACTGATATATGATGAAAGGATTGAATTTTTATGAAAAAAGAGCTTTCAAAAGCATACGAGCCAAAGGAATTTGAGGACAGAATTTATCAGTTCTGGCTGGACGGCGAATGCTTCAAGGCAAAGCCCGACCCGGACAAAAAGCCGTACACGATTGTGATTCCGCCGCCGAATATCACAGGGCAGCTTCACATGGGGCACGCGCTCAACAATACGTTACAGGACATCCTCATCCGCTACAAACGCATGAGCGGCTACGCGGCGCTGTGGGTGCCGGGAACGGATCACGCTTCCATTGCCACAGAAGCGAAAATCGTCGAAGCAATGCGCAAGGAGGGCGTTTCAAAGGAAGACCTCGGGCGCGAGAAGTTCCTCGAGCGCGCTTGGGAATGGAAAGCCAAATACGGCGGTCGGATCATCGAGCAGCTCAAAAAGCTCGGCTCGTCCTGCGATTGGTCGCGTGAGCGCTTCACGATGGACGAGGGCTGCAACAAAGCCGTAAAGGAAGTTTTCGTGCGGATGTACGAAAAGGGCTTGATTTATAAGGGAGAGCGCATCATCAACTGGTGTCCGCACTGCCTGACATCCATCTCCGACGCAGAGGTTGAACATGAGGACCAGGCGGGGCATTTCTGGCATATCCGCTATCCGTTCACGGACGGCAGCGGGTATCTGGAGCTCGCCACAACCCGCCCCGAAACGCTGCTGGGCGACACGGCGGTAGCAGTTAATCCGAACGACGAGCGTTATCAGGATTTTGTCGGAAAAACCCTGCGCCTGCCGCTGGTCGGACGTGAAATCCCTGTCATTGCGGATGATTACGTTGCCGTTGATTTCGGCACGGGCGTTGTAAAAATCACTCCCGCCCATGATCCGAACGACTTTGAGGTCGGCTTGCGCCATAAACTTCCCATCATCAATGTGATGACCGACGACGCAAAAATTACGGCGGATTATCCTGCTTATGCCGGTCTTGACCGCTATGACGCACGCAAGAAAATTGTCGCGAACTTAGAAGCACAGGGATTTTTGATAAAAGTCGAGGATCACGCGCACAATGTCGGAACATGCTATCGCTGCTCGTCAACCGTCGAGCCGCGCGTTTCGGAGCAGTGGTTTGTGAATATGGAACCGCTCGCAAAGCCCGCTGTCGAGGTAGTCGAAAACGGCGGTGTTGAGATCATTCCGGAGCGGTTTGTCAAAGTGTATTATAACTGGATGAACAACATCAAGGACTGGTGCATTTCCCGTCAGCTGTGGTGGGGGCATCGGATTCCGGCGTTTTACTGCGACGCGTGCGGCGAGATGGTTGTCACAAAGGACGCGGGTGCAGCCTGTCCGAAATGCGGCAAGGCAATGCGGCAGGACGAGGACACGCTCGACACGTGGTTCTCATCGGCGCTCTGGCCGTTCTCCACGCTCGGCTGGCCCGACGAAACCGAAGATTTAAAATATTTTTACCCCACAAACACGCTCGTTACGGGCTATGATATTATCTTTTTCTGGGTTGCCCGCATGATTTTCTCGGGGCTGGAATGGATGGGCGAAAAGCCTTTCGACACCGTGCTGTTCACGGGGCTTGTGCGTGACCCACAGGGGCGCAAGATGTCAAAATCCCTCGGCAACGGCATCGACCCGCTCGATGTGATTGACCAGTTCGGCGCGGATGCGCTGCGTTTTTCGCTTGTCACCGGAAATTCCCCCGGAAACGACATGCGCTTCCTTGACGACAAGGTAAAAGCTTCACGAAACTTCGCAAACAAGCTTTGGAACGCATCGCGTTTTATCATGATGAACTTGCCGGAGGGCTTTAAGTCCGCCGGTCTGCCCGAAACGCTTAACATTGAGGACAAGTGGGTCATCTCCGGCTTTAACCGCCTTGCCGGCGAGGTGAACACGAACCTTGATAGCTTTGAGCTTGGCGTGGCGGTGTCAAAGCTGTATGACTTTATCTGGGATATTTATTGCGACTGGTATATCGAGCTGACAAAGCCGCGCATTTCTGCGGGCGGCGAAACGGCGGCGCAGGCACAGGGTGTTCTGGTGTGGGTGATGCAGGGCATACTAAAGCTACTCCATCCGTTTATGCCCTTTATTACGGAGGAAATCTGGCAGACACTGACCGGCGGTGCGTCCGTTCTGATGACGGAGAAATTCCCGGTTTACACGCAAGCGCTCGACTTTTCGGCGGATGCGGAGGATTTCGAGAAAATCGTTGAGGCAATCCGTGCCGTTCGCGCACTACGCACCGGCATGAACGTGCCCCCGTCCGTCAAGGCGGCGCTTTATATCGAAACCGCTTGCCCCGACGTGTTCGCGGCGGGAGAGCTGTTCTTTAAAGCCCTTGCGTCGGCAAGCGGCATCACGCTCGAAGCGCCGGAAAACCCTGCCGACACGGTGACAGCGGTCACGCCGCACGCGCGGATTTTCATCCCGCTTTCCGACATCATTGACGTGGAAAAAGAGCTTGCCCGCCTGACGCGTGAGCAGAAAGCCGCGCAGAAGGATGTGGCGTTCTTGGCCGGAAAGCTTAACAACCCCAGCTTCCTTGCCAAAGCGCCCGAAAAGCTGGTTCAGACCGAACAGGGCAAGCTTGCGGCAGCACAGGAAAAGCTTGCGAAGATTGAGCAGTCCATTCAGGGGCTAAACCCCTAAACCTAAAACCTAAAAGGATGGTTATTATGGCAAAAAACAATGACAAGATGGTCAGCGCCATCACCTCCATGGACGAGGATTTCGCCCAGTGGTATACGGATATCTGCAAAAAAGCGGAGCTGATTGAATACACCAGCATCAAGGGCTGCATGGTCATCCGCCCCTACGGCTACGCAATCTGGGAAAACATGCAGAAGATTCTCGACGGGATGTTCAAAGCGCTCGGCCACGAGAATGTGTGTATGCCGATGTTCATTCCGGAAAGCCTGCTCAACAAGGAAAAGGATCATGTCAAGGGCTTTGCGCCGGAGGTCGCATGGGTGACGCACGGCGGCAGCGAGCGGCTTGAGGAGCGGCTCTGCGTCCGCCCGACCTCCGAAACACTGTTCTGCGAGCATTATGCGAACATTGTGCATTCCTACCGCGATCTGCCGAAGCTTTATAACCAGTGGGTGTCTGTTGTCCGTTGGGAAAAAACAACCCGCCCGTTCCTGCGCTCGCGTGAATTTCTCTGGCAGGAGGGTCACACCATTCATGCAACCGCCGAGGAAGCCGTTTGGGAAACCGAACGGATGCTTGACTGCTACGCGGAATTCTGCGAGAAGTCGCTGGCAATGCCTGTGATCAAGGGCAAAAAGACCGAAAGTGACAAGTTCGCGGGGGCGGTTTCCACCTATGCCATCGAGGCGCTGATGCACGACGGCAAGGCGCTGCAAGCCGGCACAAGCCACTATTTCGGTGACGGCTTCGCGCAGGCGTTTGACATTCAATACACCGACAAGGAAAACAAGCGCGTGTTCCCGCACCAGACCTCGTGGGGTGTTTCAACACGGCTCATTGGCGGCATCATCATGACCCACGGCGACGACAACGGGCTTGTCCTGCCGCCGGCAATCGCACCGATTCAGGTCGTGATCATCCCCGTAGCGCAGCACAAGGAGGGCGTTCTTGACAAGGCAAACGCGCTTTACACTGCGCTCAAAGCTGCCGGTATCCGCGTGAAGCTCGACGATTCTGACAACTCCCCCGGCTGGAAATATGCCGAATACGAAATGAAGGGCGTTCCCGTGCGCGTGGAGATCGGTCCGAAGGACATCGAAAACGGTCAGTGCGTCGTCGTGACGCGCCACAACCGCGAAAAGACGACGGTTGTGCTTGACCAGACGCTTTCCGGATTCGTTGCGGCGGCGCAGCAGAAGCTTGCGGCGGTACACGACGGGCTGCTTGCCAAAGCACTCGAAAACCGCGGCAAACGCACCTACACCTGCACAACACTTGACGAAATCACCGCGGCGCTCACCGAGCAGGGTGACGGCTTCATCAAGGCGATGTGGTGCGGCGGGGAAGCCTGCGAGGATGCGGTCAAGGAAAAAACCGGCGCGGGCTCGCGCTGCATCCCCAACGAGCAGGAAGCGCTTTCCGGCACCTGTGTCTGCTGCGGAAAGCCCGCAAAGCACATGGTGCTGTGGGGCAAAGCGTATTAGAAGTCAGAGGTCAGAAGTCAGAATGGGCATTTCTGGTTTCTGACCTCTTTTTATTTGGGCATAAAAAAACCGGCTCGCTTGTGCGAACCGGTTTTATGTATTACTTGGTGTTGGAGAGCTTCCAACGGAAGGTCGAGATACGCTGGGCTTTGGTGTTGTCGTAGTGCCAGTTGCTCAGCAGGTTCGAGAAATCCACGTAGCGGTAGTCCGTCTTGGCGCGCTGCTTGCCGATGGGCAGGCTGATACCGGACAGCGTTTTCTGGATGACCGCACCGATTCTGTGGTGCGCGCGCTCATAGTCCACGATCTCCCGCGCGGTGGTCGGTCGGGTGTCGCATACGTTGTAAATGCCCTCATAACGTCCGGACGGAATCGCGATGATGCCGTTGATGAAATCGATGAGATTGAACACGCAGCAGAACGAGAAGCCGTATTCTCCGTCGTTTACCACAAACGCAACGTCGTCCTTCGGGTCGTAAACGCGGTCGCGGAGATTCTGCGTGTATTCCGCGGTATAAACCGGCGCAACACGCACAATGACCGGCACCATGTCGGACTTCTTCACTTCCTTATACAGTGCGGCTTCCGCTGCCATCTTAATGTCGATGTAGTTTGACGAACCTTTTTCCGGCGTTGTTTCACGGATCGGCTCTCTGCCCTTCACCACGCCGTAAACGTGGGTTGTGCTGAGCAGGACAAAGTTTTTCACCGACGCGTCAACCGCGGATTTGTAAAGATATTTGTCGGCAAGTTTGCTGTTTTTGATCTCGTCGTCGGTGACATAGGAATCGATGTCGTTGTCAACCGAGCAGGCAAGATGCACGACCGAGTCGATTTTATTGCTCTCGATGATGCCGGAAACCGTGGATTTATCTGTAATGTCACACTGCACAAAGGTGTAATTCGGGTTTGTACCGACAAAGTCATTGGTCTTGTTGTCCACGCCAAAGACACGATGCCCCTTGTGCAGCAGACTCGACGTCAGATACATTCCGATCATGCCACTTGCGCCTGTTACGAAAACAGTTGCCATAAAAATAACCATTCCTTTCATAGAGGCCTGTACGGATGTACCGAACCAGCATCCGCCTTGCCGCGGCCTCGCCAAATGTTACTTAAAATAATCCGCCGCTGCGGCTTAAAACGAAAGTGCTACATTATGATTATACCACAATCCGTCGTTTTTGCAAATATAATTTGAGAAAACGCACAAAGTTTTATTTTATAAATAATTTTGCTTGCGGAAATTTGTGAAATGTGATAAAATAAATAGAGCAATCCGGACGCGATTCTGTTAAATCAGTCGCAGATTTCAGAATTTACTATAAAATTCAGGCAATATTCAAACTAAATCCGGTTCAATGTGCTATATTAAATCTGAAAACCATCCTGTTCTCCGGTAACGTTTTCCCGGCTTGTTTCCATTATACCGCATTGCGCGGACAAATGCAAGGAGATTATCTGTTTTGCAGTATACAGAATTGATTTTTGTTTTCCTGTTCATTCCAGCTACGGTGATCTTGTCGTTCCTCGATAAAAGCGCCGAATATAAAAACCTGATCCTGGTGCTTGCCTCCGTGTTGTTTTTCACCTGGGGGAAGCCGTTTGCCGTGGCGCTGGTGTTTCTTTCGGTGCTGGCGGACTGGCTGCTGGGGCTTGCCGCGGGCGGGCTGAAGCCGCGCGGGCTGCGTTTTGCGGCGGCGGGCGTGGATTTGCTGATCAACGGCGCGCTGTTCGTTGTGCTGGGGTGGAGCGGCCTGTTCAATCCCGGTCAGTGGCTGGGAGGGATCACCGCGCTCAATGTGCCCGACAGTCTTCTGCCCATCGGCATGACGGTCTGGACGCTGCGCGGTTTTTCCTATGTTTATGATGTATACACCGGACGGATCAGGTCGGAGAAAAATTTCTTCTGCCTGCTGACCTATATGCTCAACTTTCACCTCATGCTTGCCGGACCGATCGTGCGCTACGGCGAGCTGTCCGCACAGATCCGCAAGCGGCGTTTTTCCTCGGCGCAGTTCAGCAAAGGACTGACGCGCTTTGTGATCGGGCTTTCAAAAATCCTGATCGCGGCATCGGCGCTGGGTGCGCTGCGCGCCGCGGGCATCGGCACAAACGAGGATACGTTTTTCGGCGCATGGCTGGGCATCCTCGGCTTCATCGGACAGTTTTTCTTCACCTACACCGGTCTTGCCGATCTTTCCATCGGCATGGGTCTGCTGTTCGGGTTCACTTATCCGGAAAACTTCGCACCGGTTTCCCTGCGCGGGGGCGTGAGCGGGATTCTGTCGGGCTTTAACACCACGCTGGTACGGCTGACGGGCGACGTGCTTTTAAAAAACAAGCTCACCGCGAAAAGCAAACCCATCGCGGGGCTTGCGCTGATCGCGGGATGTGTGTTCATCGCACTGTGGTACGCATTCTCGCGCCATATGCTGGCGGCGGGGCTTCTGGCGGCGGCGCTGATTATCCTTGAACAATGCTGGCTGAAAAAAAAGCTTGCGGCACTGCCCGCCGCGGTGAGTGCTTTATACAGCGGCATTGCAATGCTTGCGATTTTCGCACTGGTATGCTTTGATGACAAGGGCGATCTGCTTCACTGGGCGCGGATGCTCGTCGGCGCGGGCACGGACTATCTGCTCAGTGTGCGGATGAAATACACCTTCCTGTCCAATCTCGCGATTTACGCGGTCTGCGCGGCATATGTGATTCTTCCCGTACGGCGGGCGATTCTTGCGTTTTTCGCCGCGATGTCAAAAAAAAGCCCGTCCGCGCTCAGTACGCTGCGCATTGCCGGCACGGCTGCAACCTGCGTGCTGCTCTTGGTATGCGCGGCGAAAATGGTAATTGTCCGGTAAAAAATGGAGATGAACAAATGAGCAGAAAAAAGAACCGCACCCCCGTTCAGGCTGTAACCCCCGCGGAGGACAAACCCGTCCATACGGATGAAGTACGGATACCGCGTCCCGATGAGATCGTCCCCGACAACATACCGGAAGCCCGCGTGATTCCGCCGGAGGACGCACCCGAAAGCGGCGAGGAGCAGGCGCTCACCGCGCTTGCGGAAGCCACCGCGGAGGCGCAGCATTCGTTTATCAATATCGCGGCGATCAGCATCATCGGCATCCTCATCGCGCTGACGATGCTCATCATGAGTCAGGGCGGCGTGACCTCCGCCGCGTCAAATGTCCTGTCGGCGGAAAACTTCCTATCCGGACGCTTTACCGAGGTGTTTTCAGAAAACTATTACGCCGAGCTGCCCGCGCAGGAGCTTGCGCGAAAAATTGACGCACGGTTTTTAAAGCTCAGCGGCTTCGGTGCGGATCGGATTCCCACCGGCAATAAAACGGTAACGCCCGGCATCCCTTCCCCCCTGCGCCCCGGCACAACCGTCGGCACAACCGCCGCACCAGATTCCGACGAGACGGAATCCGACACCGGCAAAACAAAAAAAACAACCAAACACGCCACCGAAACCGAGCTTGCGTCCGTCACCGGCGGCGCAACCAACCCCTGGTCCACCACCACGACCATTTCCAAGGAAACGACCTCCACCGCGCCCTTTAAGCTGACGACGACCAAGCCGTCGAAAACCGCCAAGCCGAGCACGACCAAAAAGACCAAAACCGATACGGAAACCACGCCGCCGGAGGAAACCACCACACCGGAAACCACATCTTCTCCGGACGAAAGCCCGACTGACACCGAGCCCGACACCGCGACCGTTGCGGAAAGCGACGCGGATTCGCCTGCGCCTTGAACGGCTGCAATCCATTCCCGGGCGGGAAGCGCTATCGGACTTTAAGCGGATATTTAAAGGAACGGTTCGGCTGCAAGGTGTTTAAAGTGCCGCTCAACGGCGGCTTTACCTGCCCGAACCGCGACGGTACAAAGGGCTTCGGCGGCTGTTCCTACTGCTCGCCCGAAAAAAGCGGCGAGTTCGCCGGCAATCCCGCCGAGAGCCTTGCGGCGCAATTTGAAGCCATGCGCGGCGTTCTGCACAAAAAGTGGCGCGACGCGCTGTACATCCCCTATTTCCAAGCCGGAACAAACACCTACGCGCCCGTTGAAACGCTGCGGGCGCTGTTTGATCAGGCGCTCACCCTGCCCGGTGCGGTGGGTTTGCGCATCGCCACGCGCGCAGACTGTCTGGATGCGGCGGTGCTGGCGCTGCTCGAGGCACTGAACAAGCGGACTTATCTCGTCGTGGAGCTGGGACTCCAGACCGTTCACGACGCAACCGCCGCCCGTGTCAACCGCTGCCACGATTTCGCGGAATTTCTCGCGGGCTATCAGGCGCTTGCGCGGCGCGGGATTGCCGTCTGCGTGCATCTTATCAACGGGCTTCCCGGCGAAACATTCCCCATGATGCTTGAAACCGCACGCGTCGTCGGCACGCTTTCGCCGCACGCGGTAAAAATTCACCTCCTCCATGTGTTAAAGCACACTGCGCTCGCCGCCGATTACGCCCGCGGGCTGTTTGAACCGCTCACGCGTGAAGACTATGTGGGGCTTGTCTGCGAACAGCTGGCAGTTCTCCCGCCGTCGGTCATCATCGAGCGCCTCACCGGTGACGGAAAAGCCGCCGACCTCATTGCCCCGCGCTGGAGTGCGGACAAATTCCCCACCCTCAACGCCATCGACAAAACCCTTACCTGCCACGGTATTTTTCAGGGCGACCGCGCGGACGCGCCGATTTTCCCGTTCTAAGCACTACAATCAAACTCCGACTTTTTTAAAGGATGCTGTTTATGAAAAAGATTGCTTTTTTCGACTCTAAAAAATACGACATCGAATCGTTTGAAGCCGCCGAACACGAGGGGCTGAAGTTCAAGTTTTTTGAACACAAGCTCACCGCCGACACCGCCGCGCTGGCAAAGGGCTACGATGGGGCTTGTGCGTTTGTCAACGACACGGTGGACGCGCAGACGATTGATACACTGTGCGCGGAGGGCGTGAAAATTCTCGCCATGCGGTGCGCGGGGTATAACAACATCGACTTCAAAGAAGCGTTCGGGAAGCTCCACGTCGTGCGCGTACCGGCATACTCGCCCTATGCCGTCGCGGAACACGCCGCGGCACTCCTGCTGACGCTCAACCGCAAAACACACAAGGCATACAGCCGCACGCGGGATTTCAACTTCAGCATCGCCGGACTGACGGGCTTTGACCTGCACGGAAAAACCTGCGGCGTGATCGGCACGGGCAAAATCGGGCGCATTTTTATCGACATCTGCAAGGGCTTCGGCATGAACGTTGTCGCCTATGACCCCTATCCCGCCAAAGACACGGACATCAACTATGTGCCGCTTGACGCGCTGTTTGCGCAAAGCGACGTGATTTCGCTCCACTGCCCGCTGGCGGAGTCCACCCACCACATCGTCAACGCCGCCAGCATCGAGAAAATGAAGCCCGGCGTGATTTTGCTCAACACCTCGCGTGGCGCGCTGATTGACAGCGAAGCGCTTTTGCACGGTCTGAAGGACGGCAGAATCGGCGGGGCAGGGCTGGATGTCTACGAGGAGGAATCGAGCGTTTTCTTTGAGGATTTCTCCGGCTCGGTGATTCAGGACGATGTGCTGGCTCTGCTCGTTTCGATGCCCAACGTTCTTGTGACCAGCCACCAGGCTTTTTTAACAAAAGAAGCCCTGCACAACATCGCCGAAACCACAATCGCTAACCTGCGCGCGTTTTTCGACGGCAGCGCGCTTGACAACGAAATCTGCTACCACTGCGCGAACGGCTCGATTTCCGAAAAAACCTGCCCCAAAGCCCTGACCGGCGAATGCTTCCCGCGCGGCTGACCGATTGGTGCTGTTCTTGCAAGGGGAATGACAAAATATTTCTCGCACAGAAGCCTGTTTCTGTAAATTTAAGCGAAAAAGCAAGGAAACTAAAGTTTTTCTTGCTTTTTTTCGCGCATTGTGCTATACTGAACTAAATTCCGACAAAACGTCCGAATGAAAGTCTGCGCGGGGATTCTTTCGTTTTTCGATTAATAAACGGGAGGACGGCTGCGTAAGGTTCACGGGCGGACGGGATTTCGCCGCGGCGCGGTGTTCGCGCCGGATTTCGCTTTGCTTGCTGTGCTGCAATGAATTGCATACAGGCAAAAAGCGCAGAATAAGGATGTGTGTTATGTTGAGCAACGGTTTGCCGAACAAGCAGGGGCTCTACGACCCTGCGTATGAACATGACGCGTGCGGAATGGGCTTTGTTGCCGATATCAACGGCAAGAAATCCCACGACATTGTTTCCGACGCGCTCACGGTTCTCGAAAAACTCAGTCACAGAGGCGCAAGCGGCGCCGATGAAAACACGGGCGACGGCGCGGGAATCCTCGTGCAGATCCCCCATGACTTCTTTGTACGCGAATGCGGCGTCATCGGCTTTGACCTTCCCGCGAAGGGCAGCTACGGCGTGGGCATGATTTTCGCGCACCGCTACCGGGATTTCAGAAAGAAGCAGAAGGCTGTATTTAACCGGATCGTGGAAGAAGAAGGTCAGAAAATCCTGGGCTGGAAGAGAAGTCCCCATCGACAAGACGACGGTGGGCGAAAGCGCTTTGTCCGTCATGCCCAGATTCATTCAGGTTTTCATCGGAAAAAGCGACGATCTCGCCGAGGGCGTTGAGTTTGAACGCAAGCTCTACACCATCCGCAAGCGGGCGGAAAAAACCATTGTCCCTATGAGCGAGGAGAACGGCGGCAACTTCTACGTGGCAAGCCTGTCCTCCAAGACGATTGTATATAAAGGGATGCTCACCGCGGAGCAGCTTCGGAATTTCTATCTGGATTTATCGGATCTGGATTTTGTTTCGGCGCTGGCGATGGTCCATTCGCGGTTTAGTACCAACACATTCCCGAGCTGGGAGCGTGCGCACCCGAACCGTTATATGGTTCATAACGGCGAAATCAACACCATCCGCGGCAACGTCAACTGGATGAAAGCACGTCAGAAGTGCATTGACCAGTCGCCGTTTGACGATGTGGAAAAGGTGTTCCCGATCATTGATGAGAGCGGAAGCGACTCGTCGATGTTTGACAACAGCCTCGAATTCATCCACCTGACGGGCAAGAGCCTTGCGCAGGCGGTATTGATGATGATCCCCGAGCCCTGGGAGAAAAACGACCTGATGAGCCCGGAAAAAAAGGCGTTCTATGAATTCCAAAACTTTGTGATGGAGCCCTGGGACGGTCCGGCGGCAATTGCGTTCACCGACGGCGACGTCATCGGCGGAATGCTCGACCGCAACGGGCTGCGTCCGTCGCGCTATTATGTCACAAACGACGATCGGGTTGTGCTTGCGTCCGAGGTGGGCGTGGTGGACATCAAGCCGGAGAACGTCAAGTATAAGGGCAGACTTGAGCCGGGCAAAATGCTGCTCATCGACACCCTCGCAAAGCGTATCATTTCCGACGATGAAATCAAGAAAACCGTTGCAACGGAATTCCCGTATCAGCAATGGATTGCGCATCATATTTACAAGCTTTCCGACCTGCCCGCCGCCGCACCCGCCGAAAAAGAAAGCGCTGTGACGGATCTGGTGAAGCTGCAGAAGGCGTTCGGTTATACCTATGAGGATATCTACAAGCTGATTACGCCCATGGTTACGGGAATACTCGACCCCGTCGGCGCGATGGGCATGGATGTTCCGCTTGCCGTTTTGTCGGAAAAGCCGCAGATGCTGTATATGTATTTCAAGCAGCTGTTCGCGCAGGTCACCAACCCGCCCATCGACGGCATCCGCGAGGAAATCGTCACCTCCTCGAGCATCCTGCTGGGCAATTCCGGCAACCTGCTCAACCCCAACCGCGACGGGACGGCTGCGATTTTCCTCGAAAGCCCCCTGCTGACCAACGAGCAGTTCGCCGCCGTCAAAGCCCTTGACACAGAAAACTTCCGCGCAGTGACCATTTCCATGCTTTATAAAATCGCGGAAGGACCGCGGGCGATGGAACGCGCGATCCAGAACATTTTCCGCCAGTCGGACAAAGCCGTTGCGGAGGGCGCAAACATCATCATCCTCTCCGACCGCGGCGTAAACAGCGAGTTTGCGGCGATTCCCGCCCTGCTTGCCTGTGCCGGACTGCATCATCACCTCATCCGTCAGGAAATCCGCACCAACGTCGGTCTTGTGCTTGAGTCCGGCGAACCGCGCGAGGTGCATCATTTCTGCACGCTCGTCGGCTACGGCGTGACGGCGATCAACCCGTATGTGGCTTACGAAACGATTGAGGATCTTGCCGCAAAGAATCTGCTCGGCGGCATTTCAGCCGCACAGGGTATTTATAATTTCATCAAGGGCAGCGTTAAGGGTATGCTCAAGGTGCTCACGAAAATGGGCATCTCCACCATCCGCAGCTACCACGGCGCACAGATCTTTGAAGCCGTGGGCTTGCGCCGCGAATTCATCGACAAGTTCTTTACCTTTACCCCCTCCCGCATCGAGGGCATCGGCTTTGATGAGGTTGCGCAGGAAAACGCAATGCGCCACGAAAGCGCGTTCGGCGAAACGCCCTATGCGGATTCGCTCGAAACCGGCGGCATCTTCCAGTGCAAGGACGACGGCGAGGAGCATATGTACAACCCCGAAACCATCTATATGCTTCAGAAAGCCTGCCGCGAGGGCGACTATGCGCTCTTCAAGCAATATTCCGCGAAAATCAACGACGAGCAGATTTATAACCTGCGCAACCTGCTCGAGTTTAACAACACCAAGGGCGAGATCATTCCGCTTGAGGAAGTCGAGTCGGTTGACGCGATTGTCAAGCGCTTTAAAACGGGCGCAATGAGCTACGGCTCGATCAGCAAGGAAGCGCACGAATGTCTTGCCATTGCGATGAACCGCTTAGGCGGAAAGAGCAACACCGGCGAGGGCGGCGAAGATCCCGAGCGCTTCCTGCCGATGGAAAACGGCGACTCCAAGCGCAGCGCCATCAAGCAGGTGGCTTCCGGCCGCTTCGGCGTGACAAGCAATTACCTTGTCAACGCAGAGGAAATCCAGATCAAAATGGCACAGGGCGCAAAGCCCGGCGAGGGCGGACAGCTCCCCGGTAAAAAGGTTTATCCCCCGATTGCCAAGGTGCGCCATTCCACCCCCGGCGTGGATCTGATTTCGCCCCCCCCCCACCACGATATTTATTCCATCGAGGATCTCGCGGAGCTGATTCATGACCTGAAAAACGCAAACCGCGACGCAAAAATCAACGTCAAGCTGGTTTCGGAAGTCGGTGTCGGCACAATCGCCGCCGGCGTTGCAAAGGGCAAGGCGGACGTCATCCTCATCAGCGGTTATGACGGCGGAACAGGCGCTTCTCCCTTGACGAGCATCAAGCACGCGGGTCTTCCCTGGGAACTCGGTCTGGCGGAAACCCACCAGACGCTGACCATGAACCGCCTGCGTGACCGCGTCAAGGTTGAAACAGACGGCAAGCTTCTGACCGGACGGGATGTCGTGATCGCGGCGCTCCTCGGCGCGGAGGAATTCGGCTTTGCCACCACGCCGCTAATCGCCATCGGCTGCGTAATGATGCGCGTGTGCAACCTCAACACCTGCCCCGTGGGCATTGCGACACAGGACGAGCGGCTTCGTGCATGCTTCAACGGCAAGCCGGAGTACGTCGAGAACTTCATGCGCTTTATCGCACAGGAAATGCGCGAAATCATGGCGAAAATGGGACTGCGCACGATCAACGAGCTGGTCGGACGCACCGACAAGCTCGAAGATGAAGGACAACATCAACCACTGGAAGGCTTCCAAGGTTGACCTGTCGAAGGTTCTCTATCAGCCCTATGCCGGCGCGGACGTGGGCAGATTCAACACACAGGAGCAGAACCACGGACTGGAGCATTCGCTGGGCATGAAAAAGCTGCTCAGAATGTGCAAGCCCGCGCTCAAGCACGGCAGACCGATCCGTGCGAAGCTCGAAATCAACAATGTTGACCGCGTAGTCGGCACGCTCATCGGCAGCGAGATCTCCAAGAAATACGGGGAAGCCGGACTGCCGGAGGATACCATCGACCTGACCTTTGTCGGCTCGGCTGGTCAGAGCTTTGGTGCGTTTGCGCCCAAGGGCATCACGCTGGAGCTTGAGGGCGACGCGAACGACTACATCGGCAAGGGCTTGTCGGGCGGAAAAATCATCGTTTACCCGCCGAACATCCCCAACTTCGCCCCCGAAAACAACATCCTCATCGGCAACGTCGCCTTCTACGGCGCAACGGACGGAGAGGCTTACATCAACGGCATCGCCGGCGAGCGCTTCTGTGTCAGAAACAGCGGCATCACCGCCGTGGTTGAGGGCGTGGGCGATCACGGCTGCGAGTATATGACGGGCGGAAAAGCGGTCATTCTCGGTAAAACCGGAAGAAACTTCGCGGCGGGTATGTCCGGCGGCGTAGCGTACATCCTTGATTTTAACGACGCTTACTGCAACAAGAGCATTGTGCTGATCGAGAAAATCGAATCGGACAAGGAGCTTGCGGAGCTTAAATCCTGCATCCAGAAGCACGTGGATTACACCAACAGCCCTCTCGGTAAGAAAATTCTTGACAACTGGTGGGATTACGGAACGCGCTTTACCAAGGTCATTCCGAAAGACTACAAGGTGATGATGGAAAACATCGAGCAGGCACACACGGCGGGTCTTGCGGGCGAAGAAGCGCTCATGCACGCATTTAAAGCAAGCATGGCGAAGTAAATCTGGATGAGAGGAGAATTATAATGGGAAAAGCAACCGGCTTTTTAGAATATGAGAGAGTCAATCCCGGAAAGCGCCCCTGCGAGGAACGCATCGGCGACTGGGACGAAATCCGGCTTCCGACCGATATGGAAGTCATCACGACACAGGCGGCGCGCTGCATGAACTGCGGCATTCCGTTCTGCCACGGCGGCGCGATGCTCGGCGGTATGACCGCGGGCTGTCCGGTCAAAAATCTGATCCCCGAGTGGAACGATCTGGTTTATAAAAATCAGTGGGAGGAAGCGTATAAGCGCCTTTCCCGCACAAATCCGTTCCCCGAATTCACGGGCAGGGTCTGCCCCGCCCCGTGCGAGGGCTCTTGCACAGAGGGCTATCACATGGAGGCTGTCACCATCAGCGCCATCGAATATGAAATCATCGAGCGCGCCTTCAAAGAGGGCTGGGTGAAAACGCCCAAGGCGACCGCAACCGGTAAAACCGTGGCGGTTGTCGGCTCGGGACCGTCGGGCTTGTCGGCGGCACAGTACCTCAACGGCGCGGGTCATGACGTCACCGTGTTCGAGCGCGCCGACCGCGCGGGCGGACTGCTGATGTACGGCATTCCCAATGTCAAGCTTGACAAAAGCATCGTACAGCGCAGAATCGACCAGATGACCGACGCTGGCGTGAAGTTTGTTTTTAACACCGAAATCGGTAAGGACATCACCGCCGATTCCTTAGCGGCGAAATTCGACGCGGTGGTATTGTGCTGCGGCGCAACCAAGGCGCGCGGGCTGGCTGTGCCCGGCAGCGACTTAAAGGGCGTTCACTTCGCGGTGGATTTCCTGACGCAGAATACCAAGAGCCTGCTTGACTCCAAGCTTGCCGACGGCAAGTTCATCAGTGCCAAGGACAAGAACGTCGTCGTCATCGGCGGCGGCGACACCGGTACGGACTGCGTGGCGACCTCCATCCGGCACGGCTGCAAGAGCGTTGTGCAGTTTGAAATCATGCCCGAGCCTGCGGCAAAGCGCGATCCCGTTTCCAACCCGTGGCCGGAATGGCCCAAAAAGCTGAAGGTTGACTACGGTCAGGATGAAGCGATCTTCAAATTCGGCGCAGATCCGCGCAATTATCTCATTTCCACCAAAAAAATCGCGGGCAGCAAGGGCGCGGTCAAAGAGCTGCACACGGTGAGCGTGGTTTGGGAAAAGGATGCCGCCGGACGCTTTGTTCCGAAGGAACTCCCCGGCAGCGAAAAGGTCTGGGAAGCGGATCTGGTGCTGATCGCCATGGGCTTCATCGGACCGGAGGACACTGTTCCCGCGCAACTTACGCTTGAACGCGACGCGCGCACCAACGTCAAGGCGGAATACGGCGATTTCCGCACCGGTACGGACAATGTGTTCGCAGCCGGCGATATGCGCCGCGGTCAGAGCCTTGTGGTCTGGGCAATCCAGGAAGGCAAGCTCTGCGCACGCGAGGTTGACAAATTCCTCACCGGACGGACTTTCATTAAGTAACCCCAACCTCTAAAATTAGCCCGACGCTGTAAAATGCAGCGCCGGGCTTCTTGTTTGTTATACAATTTTGATTTTAATGACCTTTGACAGATACAGGTACAGCGGGGAGAAGCGTTCGGTGATATACGCTTTTGAGGGGGATTCGAGCGATGCGGGAATGGTCGGGTCGTCGTCCGCGGGAAAACGCATGAAAATCTGCGTGCCCATATCAAGCTTTGAGGAAACGGTGATCGCAGCGCCAAACTTTTCCGCGAACATATTGCAGAGTGGCAGCCCCAGTCCGGTTTTTTCGGAGAACTTTTCCGTCAGTGCATACGGTGTGAACAGCTTCGGGATATTCTCCGGCGGGATGCCGATGCCGTTGTCCTCGATAGAGAAGATAATTTCAGACCGGCTGCGGCGCAGGGTGATCTGAACGGTTTTTTTCTCGGAAATGTTATTCTGGACGGCGTTGATGATCAGGTTCATCACCGCGGCGGTAAACCGGTCGTAGTCAAGCTCCAGATGAATATCCGGTTCAATCTGCCGGGTGATCTCCACATTCAGGTCGCGCAGGAAATGCGCGCAGGTTCCTACGATGTCGGCGAGGTACACCGATGCGTTGCTGCGCACGGGCTTAAAGACACCCATGCTATATTTGAGCAGCTCGGAGAGATTGCTGCTGTAGGATAAGGCTTTGTAACAGCTGGCGCTTTGGTTCTTGACCATCTCCACCAGCTCGAACTGCCCCTGCTGGACAAGCGCTTCGTAGAGCATGGCGTTGGTGGCGACGATCTCCGAAACGGCTGTGCGGATGCCGGCGATCTGGCGCTGGCGATCCTGAACCACATTCGTGTCAAGCCGCATGGCAAGTAAATCAAATTCCGTCATTGTGACCGCTTCGATGAGATAGCCGCCCACCGCGCCGCCTTCTGACACCGGCAATACCCGCGCGGTATAAGGCTCGCCGCTTTGAAAAAGAATGCACATTGTGTCTGTTTCAATTGGCAGCCGGAGTGCAAATTCGGCTTTCGGCTCAGGGCGCTCAAACAGCGCGCCGGGAAAAAAGTCTTTAAAAAAATCCGGTTGGTTTGTCCACAAAACGCACATCTGCTCGTCCGTGACCGCGGCTTTTTGTGCAGCCGTACCATAGAGTTCCGCCAAGATTTCCAATTTCCGCTTGTCCATTGCATTTGCTCCTTGTTGATGTGTTTGTCGCCCTTAATTTATGCGTTTCTACAAATTTCGTGTCATTTATTTGTCGTATCAGACAAAGTTTTTGTGGGCAGGGCATTTGTAACACGTTGCATTTGACATCCGTAGTAGTATTTGTTTTCGGCGGAAGAATATCAATCGTATATTTGTTCTATTATATCACATAATAGTAGTCAATTATAGTCCAACTCGCACGAATTAAGGAAAAATTCAGATATACGACAAATCAAGTGTAGTTTTCTTTATCATGGGATACTATCTGATATTTCTATATATGGAATATACGTTCCACCCGATCCGGCAATCATCGGGCGTCGGATTTTTCCGATTCAAGCGTTGTGGCTGGTTTTTCGGGAAAATGGGCGGCAAGTTTGTGTGATATATAAAAATTTAGTTATTTTTTTATCAAAGCCCTTGAAAAAACACAGGAAATGGTGTACAATAAATACATGAATTTTTTTAGGAGGTTAATAAATTATGGCAGTTAAAGTTGCAATCAATGGTTTCGGCAGAATCGGACGCCTTGCGTTCCGGCAGATGTTTGGCGCGGAGGGCTACGAGGTTGTTGCAATCAACGACTTGACAAAGCCCGATATGCTTGCGCACCTGCTCAAATATGACACCGCACAGGGCAGATACGATGGTCATACCGTCGAAGCAGGCGAGGATTTCATCACCGTTGACGGAAAGAAAATCATCATCTACGCAAAGCCCAAGGCAGCAGAGCTTCCCTGGGGTGAAATCGGCGTTGACGTGGTTCTCGAATGCACGGGCTTCTATGTATCCAAGGCAGCCAGCCAGGCGCACATCGACGCAGGTGCCAAGAAAGTCGTTATCTCTGCTCCTGCCGGAAATGACCTGCCCACTGTCGTATTCTCCGTAAACGAGAACATCCTGACCAAGGACGACACCATCATTTCCGCGGCATCCTGCACAACGAACTGTCTTGCTCCGATGGCAAAGGCGCTCAATGACTACGCGCCCATCCAGAGCGGCATCATGTCCACCATCCATGCTTATACCGGCGACCAGATGATCCTCGACGGCCCTCACAGAAAGGGTGACCTGCGCAGAGCAAGAGCGGGTGCTGCAAACATCGTTCCCAACTCCACCGGCGCTGCAAAGGCAATCGGACTGGTTATCCCCGAGCTGAAGGGCAAGCTCATCGGCTCCGCACAGCGCGTTCCTGTTCCGACTGGCTCTACCACGATCCTCGTGGCTGTTGTCAAGGGCAAGGACGTTACCGTTGACGGCATCAATGCCGCAATGAAAGCTGCTTCTTCCGCTTCGTTCGGCTACACCACCGACGAGATCGTATCCTCCGACGTCATCGGCATCACCTACGGCTCGCTGTTCGACGCAACCCAGACCATGGTTTCCAAGCTTGACGACGAAACCTATCAGGTTCAGGTTATTGCATGGTACGACAACGAGAACTCCTACACCAGCCAGATGGTAAGAACTATCAAGTATTTCGCAGAGCTCAACTAAGCACACAAGCAAAAATACGCCCGTCGTTTTTAGTAACGGCGGGCGTTTTAATTTTGTTTGAATTGTGCAAAAGAAAAAGCGGAGCATGAAAGCTCCGCTTTTATGATTGAGATTATTCGCCCTTGGCGATGAAGTCCTTGAGCTTTGCGTTGAATGTGGCAAGCTCGCTGTCCACAGTTCCCGCATAGGCAGTGCGCAGACCGGTCCATGTCATCTGGGTTTCGTTTTCGTCCTTCTTGCTGACGGAGGAATAGAGGTAAGGAATGAGGGCTTCCTTG
Source organism: Oscillospiraceae bacterium (assembly GCA_047602575.1). Lineage (GTDB taxonomy): Bacteria > Bacillota > Clostridia > Oscillospirales > Ruminococcaceae > UBA1366. The sequence continues at coordinate 199,932 of JASGGY010000001.1, read as the reverse complement.
GTATCGTTGGTTGCCGCATCGTTGTTCGACAGCGCGGTGGTGATGCCGTAGCCGGGGTCAACCACAATGGTGAAGTTCGATCTTGCTTCCGGACCATATACCAGATTCCACATATCTTCCGTCCAGCCCGGGTTGTTTACAAAGAATTTTTCCTTACCGGTTGCAATATAATCCTCTTGGGTGTTGGCAAGCTTTGCGCATTCCATCCAAGTCTTGACCGCAGCGGTTTTGGTCGAGCCCTTTACCCACATATACGCATTGGTTTCGAGCGAGGTGTAATAGGTGTCGGACTGGGGATCACGCGGCATCGGCACAACGCCGTATTCCTCATCGCCCGTGGGTGTATGAATGCCGGTGGATGCCCAAGGTCCCATGGCATAGAACAGCGTATTGTCGTCAAACGCTTTTCTCGCCTCGTCATACCAAGTGAGGTTGACAAGTCCGTCTGAGGAAAGATCATACAGCCAGTTTGCCGCACGCTGAAGCTGCGGGCTGTCCATGTTGTTGACATATTCCTGTTTGTCTGCGTCATATTTGATCAGTGTTTCACCGGTGCTTCTGAAAATAAAGGCATGGAACCAGCCGTTTACGCCGTAACGAACCTGATCGCCCGTTGCTGCCTCAACATAGGTGCGCATCATATCTTCCATGGTGTCCCATGTCCACTCGTTTTTCTTGTAAAGATCATACGGATCTTTCAGTCCCGCATCGTTCATGCGCGCCTTGTCATAGCAGATCACCGAAAGCTGGTTGAACGCGATCGGCGCAACATAATGCTTGCCGTTGAGAACATACTGACTCGCAGCGTTCTTCACGTCCGCCCACAGCGGTGTGTCAAAGTCAACAATCGGATCGATGGACTGGAACATGCCGTCGATAACGTTGGCGGGGAAGGTCATACCTTCATGCCAGAAAATATCGGGCACATCGCCGGAAATCTCTCGCTTTGCGAGTGCGTCATATTTACTCATGGAAGCGCATCTCGTGTACTTGATGCTTCCGCCGAGCTGCTCAAACAGTGACAGCTGGGTGCTTTTTTCTTCCGTTCCGACCGGGTTAAGGTCAAAATACGACAGCCATTCGATTTCGCCCTGTCCGTCCGGAATCTTACTCATGGTCTGGGTCAGCGAGCCGGAATCGGTTCCGCTTTCGTTGGAAAGATTCAGCGAATTCACCGACACGAGATCGACGTGCGAGGTTTCTGCGGCACTGCCGTCATCTTTGTCTCCGCAGCCGACAACGCTGAGCGCCGCGGTCAGTGCCAGCAGCATTGCCAGCGTTTTTTTACAAGTCTTCATAAAATATTCCTCCTTAAAATCCATAGAATCAGCCAACCTACGTACCTCATTATAATACATCCTGAAAACGTTGTCAATACTTTTTTGGGGCATTATCGCTAATTTTTTTTTATAAAGCTAATTTTTTATTGTTCTTTTGCATAAGCTTTTCGCATTTTTGTTTCAATTGCATAGGTTACAGTCCTCGTTTTGTGGAGATTGCTTAATCGGTTGCATCCGCGACGGTGATCCCGGTAAAATAATGGGTGAGAATTTTCTGAAAATCATCGCCTTGCTGCGCCATGGCTTCCGCGCCGTACTGCGACATCCCCACCTGATGCCCCGATCCCATGACGGTGAAGGTGAACTTCTCATCGGCATAGGCGACCGAAAAATGCTGGGAGGGCAGATTCAGGCAGACCGCGAACGCGTTCGCGTTAAGCGGTGTTTTGCTGTCGCCGGCAGCGACCGTTAGCACCGTTCCCGCCGGACTTTTTTCGGCGATTTCCAGCCAATGTGCCGGCTCTCCGCTGAACGTCAGATGATCAAAGCCCTGCGTCAGGCGCGCCTTGACTTCCTCCGCGGTGAAGCTGACGGTTTTTGTGCAGCCCGTGACGGTGGTGTCGGAAGCGCTGTCCACGCTGACAAGGTACGGAATCTGTATCCCCCACGCGTAGGCGGCACTCTCGGTTACGCCGCACGAAATCGCGTGGAACGCCACGGTGATCAGCGCGCCGTCATAGGTGCAGATTTTTCCGGGAACCGCATCCACGGCGGCGGCGATCTTGTCGAAATTGGCGGCATAAGAATCACCGTAGAATTCCTTGGCGTAACTTTCGGTGAAAAACGCCTGATAACGGGTGGAGTCCGTGCTGAAATCCGCGCCGGAAAGCGTCGCGTCAGGACTCGCCTGCTCCTGTAGGCGGCGCTTGAGTATGTAGGTATGTGCCAGCACCGCCTGCGCCTTGAGCGCTTCCGGTTCAAATTCCGCCGGCATCTGGGCAAAGACGCTGCCGATGAGGTAGTCCCGCATCGAAAGCTCTGTGACCGCACCGGTTTCGGTATCGAGCATTTTGACGCTTTCCGCATCGGAAATCCGCACAGGCGCGTCAGCGGGCGCAGCCGATTCTCCTTTTCCGAAATAAAACGCCAGCGCCGGTATCAGCACCAGCAGTCCGGCAAACAGCGCGAACAGCTTGATATAGCTTTTCATCCCAATCCCTCCCGTTTTCATTGCGCGGTGTTGCCTAAGAAAATTTCCGCGAAAATCCGTTTCCTTCATAAAATCCACTTGTAAAGAGGCTTGTCTTATTGTATAATAAACCAAGAGGCGGACGGTTTTCTGGCGAAACGCGTCGGCTAAGGAAATTTATTACAAATATCAAAAGGGGTTTTGGATATGGACAACCGAAAAGATACGGGGATTCACACGCTTGAAACCATTTACGGCGCGGACTGGGCGGTGCAGAAGCCACGTTATCAGCACTGCTACGCCGGCTTTACCGAGATTTACGGAAACCGGACGGCGCGATTTTTCTCCGCTCCCGGCAGAACCGAAGTCGGCGGCAACCACACCGATCACAACCACGGCAAGGTGCTTGCCGCGGGCGTGTCACTTGACGTAATTGCGGCGGCGGCGGCGACCACCGACAACATCATCGAAATTCAGTCGGAGTTCTTCCCCCGCGACCGCGTCGATCTCGCACGCTTAGATCCCTCCGCGCTGGAGATCAACACCTCCGCCGCGCTCATCCGCGGTGTGGCCGCTGCATTCAAGGACAGGGGCTACAAAATCGGCGGCTTCCGCGCGTTCACGACCTCGAGCGTGCTCAAGGGTTCGGGGCTTTCCTCCTCGGCGGCGTTTGAGGTGCTGGTTGCGAACATCCTCAACCGGCTTTACAACAACGGCGCGGTGTCGGCGGTGGAGATCGCCCAGATCGCGCAATACGCCGAAAACCGCTTCTTCGGCAAGCCCTCCGGACTGATGGATCAGATGGCATCGTCGGTGGGCGGCTTCATCACGATTGATTTCGCCGATCCGACCGCGCCGGTGATCGAGGAAATCAACTTCGATTTCGCGCGCAGCGGACACAGGCTCTGCATTGTGGACACCAAGGGCAGCCACGCCGACCTCACGCCCGAATACGCGGCGATCCCGGAGGAGATGAAGTCGGTGGCACGGTTTTTCGGCAAGAATTTTCTTTCCGAGCTGACCCGCGACGACGTGGTGGAAAACATCGCAAAGCTGCGGGCAAAATGCTCCGACCGCGCGGTGCTGCGGGCGCTGCATTTCTTTGACGACAACGACCGCGTGACCGCGGAAAGCCACGCGCTGCGCAAGGGTAATTTCGACGAATTTCTCCGGCTCGTGCGCGCGTCGGGCAACTCGTCGTGCAAATACCTGCAGAATGTGTTCTCGGCGGCAAATCCGCGCGAGCAGGGCGTTTCCCTGGCACTCTACACGGCAAAAAGCGTACTGTGCGGCAGGGGCGCTTACCGCGTTCACGGCGGGGGCTTTGCGGGGACGATTCAGGCGTTTGTGCCGGTGGATTTGATTTCGGAATTCATCGCGCGCATGGACGCGGTGTTCGGCAAGGGCAGCTGCCACGTGCTGAGCATCCGCCCCGTCGGCGGCACAGAGGTTGCCATCACTTTATAACGAAGCGGGAGATTGACGCGCACCATGAGAATGAGAAAGAAAAAGAACCTTGACACACGCTTAGAACACACAGGCGGCAGAATCCTTTACATGGACCGCCCCAACCGCGATCATCGCCTCGCCGAAACGGAGCGCACACTGATCGATCTCGCGGCGGTGTTCGGCAACACCAATCCCCTCGCACTCGAAATCGGCTGCGGCAAGGGGCAGTTTGCCTGTGAAGCGGCAAAGCGCGATCCCAACACGAATTTCCTCGCCGTCGAGCAGAGCAGTAACGTGATCCTCTCCGCCGCCGAACGCGCCGAGCAAGAGAACATCCCCAACCTGCGCTTCCTGCGCGGGGGTGCGGAATACCTCGCCTGCTACATCCCGCCCGCGTCGGTGCGCACGATTTATCTGAACTTCAGCTGCCCGTTCCCCAAAAACACCTACGCTGTTCACCGACTCACCCACCGGCGTTTTCTTGAAATCTACAAGGGTCTGCTGCTCCCCGGCGGCGAAATTCACCAGAAAACCGACGCGATGGGCTTGTTCGAATTCTCCCTCGCCGAATTCTCCCAGAACGGTTTCCGCCTGAAAAACATCTCCCTCGACCTGCACAACAGCCCCTTCACCGCCGAAAACATCATCACCGAATACGAAGCGAAATTTGTTGCAGAGGGAAAACCGATTTACCGACTAGAAGCGTATTGAACTTACACTTTGTCAGAGGGTTTCACCCTCCGACACCTCCCACCAAAGGGGGCCTGCCCCCTTTGGAAACCCTTTGTTTGTGTAATTATAACTTTGTAAAACGATTTTAATTTGCGCAGACTTTTACTTTGGATTTCTCCTCTTCATTATAAAAACATACATTAAATATGCGCTTTATGCCGCCCGTCTGAACCATCAGCTGGCGGCATTTGTGCTTTGTTGCTAAATAAAAACACAAAGTAACAGTAATTAGCAAACCAGAAAAGATTACAAACGAATAATAACAAAAACTATGGGTTTCCAAAGGGTACTTGTACCCTTTGGCAGGGGGTGTCGGGGGGCGGCGCCCCCTGACATAACGTTTAGCGAAAGCAAAAAGCGCACACAGCATTGGAGCTGTGTGCGCTTTGGTTTGGTTTGATTAGCCGAGGCGGGCGACGAGTTTGTTCAGCTCGTCGGTCATTGCGGCGGGGAGCTTATCGCCGAACTTGCCGTAGAATTCGCGGATGCCGTCTGCTTCGGACTTCCACAGTGCGGTGTCAACGTCGAGGAGATCCTTGACGACGTCGAGGGTGATGCCCTCTTCCTTGAGGCCTTCGATGTTGATGTCCTCGGGCTTGGGCTCGTAGCCAATAGCGGTTTCGACTGCGTCAGCCTTGCCCTCGCAGCGGTCGATGATCCATTCGAGCACACGCATATTGTCGCCGAAGCCGGGCCAGATGAAGCGTCCCTGAGCATCGGTGCGGAACCAGTTTACGTTGAAAATCAGCGGTGCTTTGTCGCCGAGCTTCTTGCCCATTTCGAGCCAGTGCGCCCAGTAGTCGCCCATGTGGTAGCCGCAGAACGGCAGCATTGCCATGGGATCGCGTCTTACGACACCGACTGCGCCGATGGCGGCTGCGGTGGTTTCCGAAGCCATGATCGAGCCGACGAATGTGCCATGCTGCCAGTCAAAGGACTGATACACCAGTGGAGCGGTTTTCGCGCGGCGGCCGCCGAACACAATTGCCGAAATCGGCACGCCCTTGGGGTTGTTAAATTCAGAAGAAATGCACGGGCAGTTGATTGCCGGTGCGGTGAAGCGGGAGTTGGGGTGCGCAAGCTTGTTGCCCTCGGCGGAGAACTCCTTGCCGTTGACGACCGCGCCCTTCCACTCGGTGGCATTGACAGGCGGGTTCTTATCAAGTCCTTCCCACCAAACGGTGTTGTCGTCGTTGTTCAGGGCAACGTTGGTGAAAATCGTATTTTTCTTGGTGGACTCGAGTGCGTTGAAGTTGGACTTCACGTTTGTTCCCGGTGCAACGCCGAAGAAGCCGTTCTCGGGGTTGATGGCATAGAGCCTTCCGTCGTCGCCCTGCTTGAGCCACGCGATGTCGTCGCCGACTGTCCATACCTTATAGCCCTTTTTGGTGTAAACCTCAGGCGGGATGAGCATTGCCAGATTGGTTTTTCCACAAGCGGAGGGGAATGCCGCGGTCACGTACTTCACGTCGCCGTCGGGCTTCTCGATGCCGAGAATGAGCATATGCTCCGCCATCCAGCCCTCGTTCTTGCCCTGGAAGGACGCGATGCGCAGTGCAAAGCATTTTTTGCCCAGCAGAACGTTTCCGCCGTAGCCGGAGTTGATTGACCAAATGGTATTGTCCTCCGGAAAATGCACAATATAACGATTTTCGGGATCAATGTCAGCCTTGGAATGCAGACCTCTTACGAAGTCGTCAGACACGTCGCCGAGGTTGTCGAAGGCTTTTGCGCCCATTCGCGTCATGATGTCCATGTTCAGAACAACATAAATCGAGTCGGTCAGCTCAACGCCGACTTTCGCAAGGGGCGAGCCGATCGGTCCCATGGAATACGGGATGACATACATGGTTCTGCCCTTCATCACGCCGTCGAACATGGGGGTGAGCTTTGCGTACATTTCGGCGGGGTCGCACCAGTTGTTGGTCGGGCCCGCGTCGGCCTTGGACTTTGAGCAGATGAAGGTTCTGTCCTCGACGCGCGCAACGTCGTTGACCTTGGTTCTGTGATAAAGACAGCCGGGGAGCTTCTCCTGATTGAGTTCCATGACCTCGCCGGCGGAAATTGACTCCGCGCGCAGGGATGCCAGCTGTTCGTCGCTGCCGTCGATCCATACGATTTTGTCCGGTTTGGTGAGAGCCGCCATTTCAGTGACCCAGTTGTTGACATTCGGGTTCTTTGTCAGACTTGCCATTGTGATACCTTCCTTTCCAATCTATCCTTGAAAGCCGTCTGTTAAAATCCGGCTTACAAATCCAAATTCCCACAAATACTAGTATACCGCATCCGTGTCAAGTTGTCAAGCGTGTTTTTTCGGAATTCAGATTTATTTATGCAGGAACGGCGCGGCAATCATTCATTTTTTGCCGGAATTAGGTGAATGAATTGCTTAAATCACAAATTTTCTGTAATTTTAAGCGAGCAGAAATTCATCCGCCGGCACAAAATCAACTTTACCCGCGCTCACGTCCGCTTTGGCAACCTGCACCTTAACGCGATTGCCGACCTGATAAGTGATGCCGGTGTTGAGGTTTTTGAGCTTCGTCATCCCGTCATAAGCATACTCGCCCGCGGGCAGATCGTCCACGCGCAGCAGCCCCTCGCAGGTGTCGGGCAGCTCGATAAACATCCCGAATTCCATCACCGACATCACAACGCCCTCGAACACGTCGCCGAGATGCGACTTCATATATTCCGCCTTGTATAAATCCTCGCAGGTGCGCTCGACGGTCATGGCGGTGATTTCCGTGCGGGTAGACATTTCCGCGGAAGCGCAGACAAATTTCCGGTAACGCGTTTCGCAGTCGTCAATGCTTTTCCCAGCCAGAAAATCGCTCATGATCCGGTGGATCGTCAGATCGGGAAACCGGCGGATGGGCGAGGTGAAATGTGCATAGTCCTTTAACACAAGCCCGAAATGCCCGACCGGCTCCGGCGAATACTTCGCCTTTGCCATGGAGCGCAGCACGAGCGTGTTGACAGGGATTTCGAGCGGCGTATCCTTGACGCTCGCCAGAATTGCGGAGAAATCCGTCGCTGACCATGTTGCTTTTGGCTGGTAATTCACGCCGAGCGACAGCAGACCGTTGGTCATGCCGTTGACCTTTTCCTCCGGCGGATCTTCATGAATGCGGTAGACGAAGGGCAGGGCGTTTTCTGTGCCGAAGCGCGCCGCGCAGGTGTTCGCCATGAGCATGAAGTCCTCGATCAGCTCCTCGCTGCGCCCGCTCTTACGGGGGATGACGCCGACGCAGACGTCGTTTTCATCCAGCACAAGCTTGCTCTCCGTGCTGGAAAGCTGGGGTGCACCCCGTCCCACACGACTGCGTTTGAGAACCTCTGCCAGTTCCTTCATCAGCGGAATGCTGTCAAGCACCTCCGCGTATTTTTCAGCAAGCGCGGGGGTGAGTTCGCCTGCCAGAATGCTGTTTAATTCCGAATAAACGCCCTTGACGCGCGAACGGATGACAGACTTGAAGAATTTGTAGCTCTTGATCGTCCCGGATTTATCGAGGTTGATTTTCACCGAAAACACAAGCCTGTCCTCCTGCGGGTTGAGCGAGCAGATGCCGTTTGACAGCTCCTCCGGCAGCATCGGGATGACGCGGTTGGCATAATAAACACTCGTGCCGCGCGTGAACGCTTCGTCGTCGAGTGCGGATTTCGGCGTGACATAGTGCGAAACGTCCGCGATGTGAACGCCCAGCTCATAGCCGTCCTCTGTACGGAACACGCAGACCGCGTCGTCGATGTCCTTGGTGTCCGCGCCGTCGATGGTGAAAATCGGTTCACCGCGCAGATCAACCCGTCCTGCCATGTCGCCGGCGATGCCCTTTGCGGAAACCCGCCTTGCCTCATCCACAACCGGGAACGGGAACACCGGCGTTAAGCCGTTGACCTCCAGCACGCTCATCGCGCAGACCGAGGCTTTCAGCGACGAGCCGAAGCTCGACAGAATTTCGCACTTGTGGTCGCTGTGGCGCATACCGCGCTTTGTGACCGCCGCCATGACCTTGTCGCCCTCGCGCAGGTCGATGTGGCCGGGGTTGGTGAACGACATGGCGAACTTCGACAGTGTGTCGGGCATGATCTTCAGCGCACCGAATTCAAAGACAATCACGCCCGTGAATTTCGTGAAATTCTCCTCATCCACGCTCATAACCTCGCCCTCCGGCGACTCGCCCCGCCCTTTAAAGGTACGCAGCGTCACCAGATCGCCGGGCATCGCGCCCTTTAAAAAGCGCCCCGACACAAAAATATCCTCGCCCGTGTCCGTGTTTTTCACAAAGCCGAAGGTCTTTGCAAGCTTGACCACCGTGCCGTGGACATAGCTGTCCTTGTCGGGGAGGAGAAAGCCCTGGTCGGTTTCATAAATCTCGCCGCTGCGCTTGAGCGCGGTTACTGCCGCCGTGAAGCGCGCAAATTCAAACCCGCTGCCCCGGCTCTCCCGCAGCAGTGTCTGAAACGGCAGCGGATTTTTCCCCGCTGCTTTAATCTTACCCAAAATCCGTGTTCTGTAAATGTCGTCCTGATTCATTCCTGTTTCCTTTCTTTTCTTGCCTTCTTAAAAAAGCATCCGCTTGTTTTCTGTCAAAGCGCTTGTCTGATGTCTGACATTAAAAAACCCCGCACAAGCCGTGCGGGGAATTATGATCAGTTTGCGACCTGGTTGACAATGTTCACGGCAATCGTCAGTCCGAACAGGATGAACGCGGAAACCTTGGTGTAACGCGAAAGCCGCGCGTCGCGTGTCCGCGAAGGATTCTTGCCGTAATGGGATTCGTTCACGCCGCCGCCGATGGCACCGGTCAAGCCCTGATCCTTGCTTTCCTGCATCAATACGATGAGGATGATGACAATGCTCGCCAAGAATAAAATCGCGCCCGCGATGATCTGTGGAACTCCCATACTCATAAGTAAAAACGTCCTTTCCGATGCTTCCCTGTTAGATTACCATAAAAGCCTGCTTTGCGCAAACGCTTTTGCGTAAAAAAGCCGTAAAAAATGTGCGCACTTTTCAACAGATATTTATTATAACACATCCGAATCCGTTTTACAAGCGCCCGCGCGGATTTTTTGTCGGTTTTAAAATATTTATTGTAAACTTTTATTGAATAATTTCAGATAGGCGGAAAAACATGAAAAAAGCCCTTGCAAAAAACGACGAAATCGGTTATGATAAATGATGAATGAAAACACAGGCGTGCGGGCTTCCCCGCTGCCCTGACTGTTGCATGAAATGCTTTTAGAATGACAATAATAACGGAAGCGGCTGCAAGGGTGCGCTTCCCGAAAGGAATGGTTTGATTCATGATTACAGCCGGCGATTTCAGAAACGGCATGACCTTTGAGGAGGACGGAAATGTCATGCAGATTGTTGAGTTCCAGCACGTAAAGCCCGGCAAGGGTGCTGCGTTTGTCAGAACGAAAATCCGCAACGTCATCACAGGTTCCGTGGTTGAAAAAACCTACAACCCCACCGCAAAATTCCCCTCCGCGTTCGTTGAGCGCAAGGAGATGGAATACTCCTATGGCGACGGCGACCTGTATTATTTTATGGACCCCGAAACCTACGAGCAGGTTCCGGTAAACCCGAGCGATGTGGCTGACAACTTCAAATTCGTGAAGGAAAACATGGTCTGCAAGATTCTGTCCTATAAAGGCAAGGTATTCGGCGTTGAGCCACCGTATTTCGTTGACCTTGAGGTGACGGAGACCGACCCCGGCTTTAAGGGCGACACCGCCACCAACGCCACCAAGCCCGCAATTCTCGAAACGGGCGCGGAAATCAAAGTGCCGCTGTTTATCAGCACCGGCGACAGAATCCGCATCGACACCCGCACCGGAGAGTACATGGAAAGAGCGTAAAAGCTCCCTCTTGATCTCATGTGATTACCCCGCATTTGCGCGCGTCAATTTCATATGGAACACGCATAAAAACTCCCCGCATAAATTCCGGAACGCATAACAACGCGGCTTTCCCCCGCGCAGAAGCCGCCAAGACGAAAGGAAGATCGCAATGAATCTGACCGAAAAGGTTTCCTATTTAAAAGGGCTGATGGACGGGCTTGAGCCTGACCTGACCACGAAGGAAGGCAAAATCCTTGCCGCAATGGCGGAGGTTCTTGAGGAGCTGGCGCTGAGCGTGACCGATTTGTCCGAGGAGCTTGACGAGGTTGTCGAGCTGGTTGACATTCTCGACGCGGATCTGGGCGAGGTTGAAGAAGCCGTGTTCGAGTGCGACGACGACTGCGATTGTAACTGCGACGAATGCGACGACGACGAGGATGAGGACGACGAGGAGTATTTCGACGACTTTGAGGACGAGCAGATGTATGAATGCGTCTGCACAAACTGCGGCGACAGCCTCTGCATCGGCGAAAACATCGTAGAGGAAGGCTCGATCGAGTGCCCGAACTGCGGACAGCTGCTGGAATTCGACTTCAACGACATCGAGGACGAGGAAGCCGAACCGGAGAAAAGCGACACCTAACGCTAATCTTACACACAATTTCATATTTGTTTCGGGGCGTGGTGCAACTCCACACTGGCGGTAAAGTCCGCGAACGGGATTTCTGAGGAATCCCGCCGAACCGGTTAGATTCCGGTACCAACGGTTATAGTCCGGATGAGAGAAACAACAGTACGGCAAAGCTGTGCCCCCGTTCGTTTTACGTGCGGGGGCTTTTGTTTTCAAAAAAGCGGGTACTGCTGTTTCCTATAGCGATATTAATTTTGAAAGGAAATGATCCCTATGAACTGCAGTACCGATCCGAAAGTCAACCAAAAAGCCCGCAATATCCGCAAAATGACCTCCACCGCCATGCTGGGCGCGGCGGCGGCGATTCTGATGTTTCTGGAAATCCCCCTGCCCGGGCTGATGCCGGCATTCATCAAGTTTGATTTTTCCGATTTGCCTGCGCTGATCGCAGCGTTTACGTTCGGTCCGCTCTCCGGCATTGTGGTGTGCGCGGTGAAAAACCTCGTTCACCTGCCGTTCAGCCAAAGTATGGGCATCGGCGAGCTGTCAAACTTCCTGATGGGAACGGCGTTCATTCTGCCCGCGGGGCTGATTTACAAGCGCGTGAAAACGCGCACCGCGGCGATTCTCAGCGCGTTGGGCGGGGCGATGTTGATGGCGGCGGCGAGCGTGCCGATCAACCTCTTCCTGATCTACCCCATGTACGAGCGCTTTGTGGGCTTCCCCATCCCCGTGGTGGTGGGAATGTACAAAGCAATCCTCCCCGCGGCTTCCACCCTGCTCAAGTGCCTGCTGATTTTTAACCTGCCCTTCACCTTCATCAAAGGTCTTGCCAGCGTGTTCATCACACTGCTGGTTTACAAAAAGCTTGCGCCGGTTCTGCGCGGAAAGTGCTAATTACATAACAAAAAACGCTTGCGTTTGGTAAAAAACCACACACAAGCGTTTTTTATCGCCTTATATAGAAGCACAAAACAACAGCTCTCGCACAAAATAGCAAAGAAAATCAAAGTATAAACTATAAAACAATGGGTTTCCAAAGGGTACTTGTACCCTTTGGCAGGAGGTGTCGGGGGGCAGCGCCCCCTGACTAGCGTTGATCTATGTTCCCTAAGCGGGGACTTCCTCGTGCTGGGCGGTGTAGAGGGCATAATAGGCACCTTTTTTCGCCATCAGCTCGTCGTGCGTGCCGGCTTCCGTGATGCCCTTGCGGTCGATGTAGAGAATCCGATCGCAGTTTTTGATGGTTGAAAGCCTGTGGGCGATGATGAAGGACGTCCTGCCCTTCGAGCAGCCGCGCAAGCCCCTGCTGGAGCAGGCGCTCGGTGTTTGCGTCGATGCTGGAGGTCGCTTCGTCAAGAATCAAGATTTTCGGGTCGGAAAGCAGCGTGCGCGCAAACGAAATAAGCTGTTTCTGCCCCTGCGAAAGCTTTGAGCCGCGCTCGTTGACCTCGGTCAGATAGCCGTCCTCCATCGCGGAAATAAAGCCGTCGGCGCAGACAGTTTTCGCGGCGGAGCGGATTTCGTCGGCGGTCGCGTCAAGGCGGCCGTAGCGGATATTATCCAAAATTGTTCCGCTGAAAATAAAGCTGTCCTGCAGCATGATGCCCATCTGCTCGCGCAGGCTTTTGAGCGTTACGGCGGAAATGTCGTGTCCGTCGATGGTAATCTTTCCATCGCTGACGTTGTAAAACCGCGACAGCAGGCTCACGATTGTGGATTTTCCCGCACCCGTCGGACCAACCAGCGCAATGCTTTCGCCGGCTTTTACGTCAAAGCTGACGTGCTCGAGTACGGTTTTGCTTTCGTCATACGAAAATGTTACGTCCTCAAAGCGCACCGCACCCGTGAGCGCGGGAATCTGATGCGCGTCCGGTGCGTCCTTGACCGTCACCGGTTCGTCGAGGGTTTCAAAAATGCGCTCGAGATACGCGATGTTGTTGATGAAGTTGTTGTAAAGATTCGAGAGGTTCAAAATCGGCTGCCAGAAGCGCGCGCCGTAGGAGGTCATGGCGACGATTGTGCCGAATGTAATCCCCGCCGGTCCAATCACGAGCAGCCCTACGAAGAACAGCCCCGCGCGCACGATGTTCGAGATGTTGTCCACCGTCGGCCAGACGAGGTTGGAGTACTTCACTGCCTTCATCCATTCCCGCCGGTAGTTGGCGGAAAGCTTGTTGAAAATGCCGGCGTTTTCTTCCTCGCGGACGAAAATCTGCGTCACCCGCGCACCGGTGATGTTTTCCTGTAAGTAAGCATTAAGGTTCGAGCTTTTGTTGGAAACCGCCTGCCACGCGCGGCGCTGGCGCTTTTTGATTAGCCCCATGAATAGCACGAAGAACGGCACACCCGCCAGAATCACCAACGAAAGCCGTGCGTTGACCATAAACATGAAGATGGTGATAAAGAACATATTCATGAATTCGAGAATGATGTTGATGATGCCGTTTGAGAGCATATCCGACACGGAGTTGACGTAGTTGACCACGCGGATAAGGATTTTTCCGTGCGGGCGGTCGTCGTAGTATTGGAACGGCAATTCCTGTAAATGCGCGAACACATCGGTGCGGATGTCAAAAATGATGTCCTGCCCCACGACGGTGAGAATCCGCCCGCGGATGGTGGAAAGCGTGATCGACACCCCGATGGTCAGCACCAGCAGCCCTGCGGTGAGGATGAGCTGCGGGATGTTTTTTTCGGGGATCGCATGGTCGAGCGCGTGCTGGACGATGATCGGCGCGACAAGCCCCGAAACCGCTGCAAGCACCGACAGCACCAGCGCGGTGATCATTTTGTGCTTGTATTTTTTTATGTAAACATACGAGCGCTTGAGGTGGGAGAAATCAAAGGGGGGACTCCAGCTCCTCGTCGATGTCAAATTTATTGCGTGCCATTATGCGGTCACCTCCTCTGTTTTCGCGCCCTCGTTCTGCAGCATGAACACGTCGTAATAATAGCCCTTGTTCTGCAGCAGCTCGGCGTGCGTGCCCATTTCGGTGATTCTGCCGTTTTCCAGAATGATGATTTTATCCACTTCCTTCGTGGAAGAAATCCGCTGGGCGATGATGAGCTTTGTGCAGGGGAAGTCGAGGTTTTTCAGGCTTTCCTGAATGTGTGCTTCGGTTTCCATGTCCACGGCGGAGGTCGTGTCGTCTAAAATCAGCACCGCCGGACGGATCGCCAGCGCGCGTGCTAAGGAAATGCGCTGCTTCTGTCCGCCGGAAAGTCCCACGCCGCGTTCGCCGATGACGGTGTTATAGCCCTCGGGCATGGCATCGATGAACTCCGATGCGGCGGCGGCTTCGGCATAACCGCGCACGTCCTCCTCTGGCAGGTCGGAATTGCCGAATGCGATGTTGCCGTCGATGGTGTCAGAAAACAGCAGCACATCCTGTGTAGCCAGACCGATGCTGCGGCGCAGTCCGCGCAGCTTACGCAGGCGGATGTCCGTGCCGTCAATGCGGATAACGCCGGAGGTGACGTTGTAAAAACGCGGGATAAGGTTGATGAGTGCCGTTTTACCGCTGCCGGTTTCACCCATGATGGCGACGGTTTCGCCGGCTTTGACAGAGAAGCTGATGTCGTGTAGCACCTCGGTACGGTCAAAGCTGAAATTGACGTGGGAAAATTCGATGTCCCCGCGCATCCGTCCGTCCGGCTCGGCGACGTCCGCCCTGTCCACAACCGTGGGGCGGGCATAATAAATCTCGATGATTTTATTCGCCGACGCGGTGAAGCGCTGGAGGTCATTCACCAGCATACCGAACTGCCGCATGGGGTTTGCCAGCGTCCAGATCAGGGAGGAGAACGCCACATACTCGCCGGGCGCAAGGCTTCCCTGAATGAGCAGCACGCCGCCGCCCAGCAGCATGGATACCTGCATCGCCTCGGCAAGCCCGTCCACAAAGGGCGAGAACTTCAGCCACGTCAGCGCGGCGGTTTTATTGGCGGCGGAGAACTCCTTGTTCTTTTCGCCGAAGCGCTGCTTTTCGTATTCCTCGCGGGCAAAGGCTTTCACCACGCGGTTGCCGGAGATGTTCTCCTGTGCGGCAGTGTTCAGCCCGGCAAGCCGCTCGCGCAGATTGAAATACAGCGGGCGCACCTTTTTCCGGAACAGGGTCGTCACGATGAAGATCAGCGGCGTGATGGCAAGCAGGCAAATCGCCATTTTCCAGTTGGTGAGCAGGAAGTACACCGAGGTCGCCGTAAACAGCGCGACGCACTCGACGATACTCTTGATGATCCATGACATACAGTGGCGCACCATGTCCAGGTCGCCGGTCAGGCGCGTCATCAGGTCGCCGGTGCGGTTCTTGTCGTAATACTGCATATCCTGCCCGAGGACGTTCTCAAACAGCTTCGCGCGGATTTTGAAAATCGTGCCCTGTGACGAATACTCATAAATCATGTTCGTGCTGTACTGCAGCACCGTGCGCAGCAGCGTGAACACAACCATCCCCGCCAGAAGCTCCAGAAACAGCGTGCGCTTTTCGGTGATGTTCGCCATCGCGTCGCTGGAGGACAGGAAGGTGTCGATGATTTTCTGCGAAAAATAAGGCGTGGTGATGTACATTGCATTGCACAGCACCGTGAACCCCAGCGCGGTGATGTAAACCGCGCGGTAGCCTTTTAAGTTGGTCCACATCCATCTGATGAGAAACATTTTTCTCCTCCACTACCGGAAACCGCGGCAGAAAATTTCCAGCCGCCGGCATGAAAACGGTTTCCGTTAACGATTTCGTTTTTTTGTATGATTTTGTCGAAACACCCTTGCTTTTTTTCGTTCCGTGGTGTATTATATACCATAGAGCGGGCTATAAGTCAAGTGCTTTTCTTAAACTAATGCGGAATATTTACATTTCGTAAGAGTTATGAAACATATGTATTCATAAATAGAACGCTGTTTCATATATTTATATCAGTCAGAACACCTGACGAGGCGAATCCGGAAAGGACGGGGCTGGAATGGAAATTACAAACACCGCTGCAGGATTTTTTGCGCAGGAAATCACCCCGCAGGTTTTCGCGCGCATCAACGGCGTTTCCTACCGCGAAAATCCGCACATCACCCCCGCGCAGCTGCGCCATCTTACGGTTCTGCACACGGGCTTTGACGGTGAAACCCACACCGGCGAGCTGATTGTCAATGCCGAAGTTGCCGACGATGTTTTGGCGATCTTCAAAGCGCTTTACGAAAACCGATATCCGATCGAGCAAATCCGCCTGATCGACGATTACGGTGCGGACGATGAGCGCTCGATGACCGCCAACAATTCCTCCGCGTTCTGCTACCGCTGCATCGCGCACACCGCCACGCTCTCCCTGCACAGTCTGGGGCTTGCCGTGGACATCAACCCGCTGTATAACCCCTACCTCGCGCGCGGCTTTGTCATGCCCGCCGCCGCCAAGGATTATGTCGACCGTTCGCAGGATTTCCCGCATAAAATCACGCACGACGACTTGTGTTTCCAACTGTTCGCAGCCCACGGCTGGCTCTGGGGCGGCGACTGGACGGACGAAAAGGACTACCAGCATTTCTACAAGCCGCTCGTTCCGTAACAAATACCGGCTATGACCAAAGGGGGCGTTGCCCCCTCTGGACTCCCTCACCAAAGGAGGCATGCCCCCTTTGGAAACCCTTTGTTTTTGTTTTTTATGTTTTGTAGTCTTTTTCAGTTTGTCAATTACTTGTACTTTAATTCTTATATGGGGAATATAGCGCAAATGCCGCCGGTTTGATTTTTTAGGGAGAAAGGATTTAGTCCAGACTGAATAAAAAGTCTATACTCTTTTTTCGAGCGCCCTGTGAAATCACGAAGTAGTAGCGAAAACACAAATCCGCTAAACAAAACAAAGTTAATCCCTGAAACGACGGGTTTCCAAAGGGTACTTGTACCCTTTGGTGAGGGAGTCCAGAGGGGGCAACGCCCCCTTTGGGAGGTTTTATCTACAGTCAAAAACCGGCAGCATCAAAGCGATGCTGCCGGTTTGATTTTTCTGAGGGGTAGGAAATTAGTCCGTCAGCTCTTTGTTCCAGCTATAGAGCTTTCTCAGCTCGCCGCCGACCTTTTCAAGCTCGTGCTCGGACTCGAGGGTACGGGTTGCGTTGAAGTTCGGACGGCCGCACTGGTTCTCAAGAATCCAGTTGCGCGCAAAGGTTCCGTCCTGAATTTCGCGCAGAACCTTTTTCATTTCCTTCTTGGTTTCGTCGGTGATGATGCGCTTTCCGATCTGATAATCGCCGTATTCCGCGGTATCAGAGATCGAATAACGCATTCTCGAGAAACCGCCCTGATAAATCAAATCGACAATCAGCTTCATTTCGTGAATGCACTCAAAATATGCGTTCTGGGGGTCATAGCCTGCTTCTACCAGCGTTTCAAAGCCGGCTTTCATCAGCGCCGTTACGCCGCCGCAAAGCACTGCCTGCTCGCCGAACAGGTCAGTTTCGGTTTCCTGACGGAACGTGGTTTCCAGCACGCCCGCTCTCGCGCCGCCGATGCCAGCCGCATAAGCAAGTCCGGTTTTCATCGCGCTGCCGGTGTAATCCTGATGAACGGCAACCAGACAGGGAACACCCTTGCCCTCCTGATACTCATAGCGCACCGTGTGTCCGGGGCCTTTGGGCGCAACCATGATGACGTCCACGTTTGCCGGCGGGGCGATACACTTGAAGTGGATGTTGAAGCCGTGCGCGAACGCAAGGGTTTTGCCCTCGGTCAGATAAGGGGCGATGCTGTCGGTGTAAAGCTTCGCCTGCTTTTCGTCGTTGATGAGAATCATGATGATGTCAGCTGCTTTCGCCGCGTCAGCCGCCGTTGCGACCTTGAGCCCTGCCGCCTCCGCTTTCGCCCAGCTCTTGCTGCCGGTATAAAGTCCAACCACAACGTCAACGCCGCTCTCGTGCAGGTTGAGTGCGTGTGCGTGTCCCTGACTGCCGTAGCCGATGATTGCGACGGTCTTGCCGCCAAGGAAACTCAAATCACAGTCCTGCTGATAATAAATTTTTGCCATTTTCTTTTCCTCCCGATTTTAATTTATATTTTCAGCTCCGTATTGCAGTAAATGCTGCCGCAAAGCTTAAAATGCTTGTTGCTTACTTTTTCGGTGCAATGGTTTCCGTGCCCTTTTGGATGGCAATTGTGCCGGTGCGCACCATTTCCATCACGCCGTAGGGCTTGACGAGCGCTTCAAAACGCTGTAAATGCGCAGAGGTATCGGCGATTTCGAGCGTCATCGTGGTCAGGGACATATCAATAATATTTGCTCCCATGATTTCCGCGATGGTCATAACCTCGCTGCGCTTTTCCGCACTCACCGCAAGCTTCACCAGCAACAGCTCCCGCGCAATCAGCTCGTCCGTGCCGAGGGTTTTTACTTTAATCACATCAATGAGCTTGTTGAGCTGTTTTTCGAGCTGTTCAACGGTATAATCGTTTCCGTCTGCAATGATGGTCACACGGGAAATGTTCGGGTCGTCGGTCACACCCACCGCAAGGCTGTCAATGTTAAATCCGCGCCGCGAAAACAGTCCCGAAATTCTCGACAACACGCCCGCATGGTTCTCCACCAAAACCGAAATGGTATGTTTCATTCATCTATCCTCCCCAAGTTTTATAGCGTCGATGCCAGCGGATCAACCACGCACTCGACAAAAAACCTGCCGCCGCCGGCAAGCCGCCCGATCGCCGTTTCCGCTTCTTCGGCGTTGGTCACGCGCATCGCTTCAAAGCCGTAAGCCCGCGCCAGCGCGATGAAATCCGGCGAGCCGTCTAAGCTTACGCCGATCTGCCGGTCGTCGTACTGCCTGGTCTGCACCTCGCGTACCATGCCGAGAAACCCGTTCTGCATCACAACAATGCCGATGTCCGCGCCGTGCTGAACGGCAGTGGCAAGCTCCATCAGACACATCTGAAACGCGCCGTCGCCGCAAAGCGCGATCACGGGCTTGTCCGGTGCGGCAAGCTTCGCGCCGATCGCCGCGGGAACGGAATAGCCCATCGTTCCCATGCCGCCGCTGGTCAGAAAGCGCCCGCCGCGTGATTGCCAGTAATTCGACGCCCAGATCTGGCTCTGCCCCACGTCCGCCGCGAGAATCGTCCGCGCGTCCGCCGCAAGAGAAAGCTTGTACAGGAATTCACGCGGGTTGACCGTGCCAGCCGGCACATCCTTGAATTCCGGTGCTTTTTTCAGCGCGGAAAGCTTCTCAATCCACAGCGGATGCGCCGCTTCCTGCGCAAGCTTCGAGCAGCTGCCCCAGAACAAGCTTCGCATCGCCCACCAGCGGAATGTCGGTCTTGATGTTCTTGCCGATTTCGGCGGGGTCAACATCGATGTGGATGATGGTCGTGGTTTCCGCAAGCTTCAGCGGCGTGCGCACCGCGCGGTCGCCCACCCTCGCACCGGCTAAAAACAGCACGTCGCAGCCGTTGACCGCGAAATTCGCCGCTTTCACGCCGTGCATTCCGAGCATTCCGAAAAACAGCGGGTCATCGCTCTCAAACACCGACAGCCCCATCATCGTCGTGATCACGGGAATGTTCATCCTGCGTGCAAGCGCCTTGATTTCCTCCTGCGCGCCGGCGTTGAACACACCGCCGCCGATGCAGATGAGCGGCTTCTGCGCCGCTTCGAGCGTTTTCAGCACCTTTTTAATCTGCGCATAGTTGCCCTTTCCGGTCGGGCGGTAGCTGCGGATGTCGGCTTTTTCGGGATAAGAAAAATCAATCTCCACATTTTGCACGTCCATCGGCACGTCGATGAGCACCGGACCGGGTCTGCCTGAACCGGCGATATAGAACGCTTCCTTGAACACGCGCGGAATGTCCTGCGCGTTTTTCACGAGAAAGCTGTGTTTGACAAAGGGTTCCGCCGAGCCAGTGATGTCCGCTTCCTGAAACGCGTCGCTGCCGATCTGGTCGCAGTTGACCTGACCGGTGATCGCAACCAGCGGAATCGAATCCGCATAAGCCGTGGCAATCGCCGTGAGCAGATTTGTCGCGCCCGGTCCGCTGGTCGCGATGCAAACCGCGGGCTTTCCCGTCACGCGCGCATAACCGCTCGCCGCGTGACCGCCGTTTGCTTCCTGCCGCACGAGAACGTGGCGGATGTCGGTGTCCATCAGCGCGTCATAAAACGGACAGATCGCAGCGCCCGGATACCCGAAGACGACTTTAATCTGCTCCGCTTTCAAACATTCCGCCATCGCCTGACTGGCTTTCATAGTAAGTCGCCTCCTTTATTTGCAAAGCTCTGCCGGCGAGAACCGGATTGGTTGAATCTTTCAACCGGTCAGCCCCGCTTTTTCGGGCGGTGATTTGCGTGTAAGTGTAATTATACTATACCACGCCGCCCGCGTCAAGGCTTTTCGAGAGATAATTAATTAACATTTTACGTACTTTCATAGGTATACTTAATAACCACCCGTCAAAGCGCCGACGGATCAGTATTTTTAAGGTGAAAAGCACCCCCATCCTTCCACGCGTAAAGCCATAACTACGGACAGATGGACGACTGTTTCCCGTCAAGCTAAACGCATCCGGAGCGTGAAAAATAAAAAAAGGCTGCACTGCGCATTCCCCGCGCTGTGCAGCCTTTACATATCAAAGTATAAACGGAAACACCGTAAACATCCAAACCTGAACATCCCCACAAATTCACAGACGCAAACAAACTATAATTCCAAAAACAACGGGTTTCCAAAGGGGGCATGCCCCCTTTGGCAGGAGGTGTCGGGGGGCGGCGCCCCCTGACATTAATCCTGCACTGCGTTTATTAACGCTTGAATGCGGTCGGTTTTCTCCCACGCAACGCCAAGCTCCTCCCGCCCCATGTGGCCGTATGCCGCGAGGGCGCGGTACTGGGGCTTTCTTAAGTCAAGGGCTTTGATGATTGCAGCCGGGCGCAGGTCGAATTCCTTCTGCACCGCCGCGGAAAGCACCGCATCGGAAACCGTACCCGTGCCGAATGTGTCCACCATGACGGACACGGGGTGGGCAACGCCGATTGCGTATGCAAGCTCAACCTCGCAGCGCTTTGCCAATCCCGCCGCGACAATGTTTTTCGCCACATAGCGCGCCGCGTACGCACCCGAACGGTCAACCTTGGTGGGGTCTTTACCTGAGAACGCGCCGCCGCCGTGACGGGAATAGCCGCCGTAGGTGTCAACGATGATTTTTCTGCCCGTCAAGCCGCTGTCGCCGTGCGGGCCGCCGATGACAAAGCGTCCGGTGGGATTGATGAAATATTTGGTTTTCTCGTCAAGCAGTTCTGACGGAATCACGGCCTTTACGACGTGTTCAATCAGATCGGCGCGGATTTGTGCAAGCGTCACCGCGTCGTCATGCTGGGAGGAAACCACCACCGTGTCCACGCGCACAACGCGCCCGCTGTCGTATTCCACCGTCACCTGCGTTTTCCCGTCCGGACGCAGATAGGGCAGAAGCCCACTCTTCCGCACCTCCGTCAGGCGTTTTGCCAGGCGGTGGGAGAGCGAAACCGGCATCGGCATCAGCTCCGGCGTTTCGTCGCAGGCATAGCCGAACATCATGCCCTGATCGCCCGCGCCCGTGTCGAACGCGTTTTCCGCGCGACCTTCGAGCGCGTTGTCCACGCCCATCGCGATGTCGGGGGATTGCTTGTCGAGCGTCGTCATCACCGCGCAGGTGTTCCCGTCAAAGCCGCAGTCCGAGCAATTGTAGCCGATGCCCGTCACAACCTCCCGCACAATGGCGGGGATGTCCACATTCGCATTGGTCGAAACCTCGCCCATCAGCATCACGACACCTGTCGTCGCAACCGTTTCGCACGCCACGCGCGAGAGGGGGTCTTGTGCGAGCATTGCGTCAAGCACCGCGTCGGAAACCTGATCACAAAGCTTGTCCGGATGCCCCTCCGTCACGGATTCTGACGTAAATAAATAGTTTGCCATTTTAAACTCCTTTCCTACCGCGTCACCGGCAGTCACATCGATTTTCCCCGAACGCCTTTTTAACAAAAGAAAAACTCCGAAAACCATACCGTTTCCGAAGCAGATTTTTTATACGCACACAACACAAACCCGCTTCCCGCGTTTTTGTACCATGATGCCTATCCTCATCTTCCGGAATACTCCGCAGGATTTAGCACCTTTTTTAACCCTACGCGGGTTAATCAGGTTGCCGGGCTTCAAAGGACCTGTTTCCTCAGCCACTCTTGATAAGGCGATTCAGTATCTATATTATAACGGATCATGCGAAGCTTGTCAAGCGCTGCGGCGCGTTGTCCGAAAAATTGTGATTTTGTCACAGCCGCGCGGGTTTAAATCCTATCATTTTAGTATAATTTTAAACCGCGCAAAAAGCTTTGACAAAACCGGCGCTTTAGGGTATACTGATTGTGGTATATTTTTATCCAAAAGGAGGCTGGTTCTCATCGCTTACACGCCCAACCGCGAGATTCTGGAATACAACTGCGCGTTTGTTGCCGACAAAAAATACGTCCCCTTCCTCGCGCAGAAAAGCCCGCGCAGAAAGCTTGCGATTCTCACCTGTATGGACACACGGCTGACGGTGCTGCTGCCCAAAGCGCTGGGCTTAAGAAACGGCGACGCAAAGATCATCAAAGTCGCGGGGGCTTCGGTGACGAGCCTGACCGATCAGGCGGTGAAAAGCCTTCTGGTGGCGGTTTATCAGCTCGGCGCTGCGGAAATCATGGTCGTCGGGCACACCGACTGCGGCGCGCTCAGCCTCTCGCGCGAGAGCCTTTATGATGCGATGCGAAAGCGCGGCGTTCCGGAGGACGCGCTTGATTTTATGGATCATCACACCGACACGCGCGCGTGGTTCTCGGGCTTTTCCGGCGTGGAGGAAGCGGTGGCGGACAGCGTGCGGCTTTTGCGCCGTCATCCGCTGATTACGGCGGAAATCGCCGTGGGCGGCTATGTCATCGATTCGAACACGGGCGCGTTGACTTATCTTGAAATTACGTGAGGGGCTTTATGATTTTTTATAACTGTAAAATTTTTACGATGAATCAATCCGACAAAATAATCGACTGCGGCTATGTTATACTGGAAAACGGCAGAATCACCGCCGTCGCCGAAGGCACACCAGACGACTGCGCGGGCGGGCTTGACCTTGGTGGCACGTCACTCTATCCCGGCTTTGTGGACGCACACACACACCTTGGGCTTGCGTCGAGCGGCGTGGGTGTCGAGGGTGAGGACTTTAACGAGGACTCCGACCCCGTCACACCCCAGCTGCGCGTGCTGGACGCAGTGAATCCGACCGACGCGTGCTTTGCCGATGCGATTGCGGCGGGTGTGACGTGCTGTGCGGTTTCGCCCGGTTCGACCAACACCATTGCCGGCGCGATCATCGCCATGAAAACGCACGGAGTCCGCGCGGACAAGATGCTCATGCGCGAAATCGGCATGAAGTTCTCCCTTGGCGAAAACCCGAAGATGACCTATCTCAACAAGGACGCCGCCCCCGTGACGCGCATGGGTGTCGCGGCGCTCATCCGCGAGGCGCTCTTTAAGGCAAAGCGCTACGCAAAGGCGCTTGAAGACGCAAAAAATGACCCCGAGCTGGACGAGCCGGAGTTTGATCTGAAGTGTGAAGCCCTGCTGCCGCTTCTGCGGCGGGAAACGCGCGCGCATTTTCACTGTCACCGTAGCGACGATATTTTTACCGCCGTGCGCATCGCAAAGGAATTCAGCCTTGACTATGTGCTCATCCACTGCACGGAGGGCTGCCTGATCGCGGACGAGCTTGCACAAGAGAACGCCTGCGCGGTGGTGGGGCCCGTTATCAGCGACCGCAGCAAGCCCGAACTTGCGCACTTTACTCCAAAAAATGCCGCGCTGCTGAACGCTGCGGGAGTAAAAATCGCCATCTGCACCGACCACAGCGAAGTGCCGATTCAGTATCTTCCGCTGTCGGCGGCGCTGGCGGTGAAAAACGGGCTTGACCCGCGCGCCGCGCTGCGCGCCATTACGGCACAGGCGGCGGAAATCGCGGGCATCGCCGACCGCGTGGGCAGCATCGAGCCGGGCAAGGACGCGGATTTCGCGGTATTCTGCGGCGACCCGCTGGCGCTTGCCAATGATCCGGTGATGGTTGTGGCGGACGGAAAGATTGTTGTTGATAAACTGTAAATTTATTATAGAAAGAGGATGTCCCCTGTGCGTGAGCTGAACGTTTTAGAAGTCGAAAACGCGGTGCGGGCGCTTTGTATCAAAGCAAATTTATATCTCCCCGCCGATCTGGAGGCGTGCATCAACTGCGCCGCAAAGGAGGAGAAATCCCCCGTCGGGCGGGCTGTGTTTGACGACATGAAGAACAACCTCATCGCCGCGCGCGAGGAGCAGATTCCGATTTGCCAGGACACCGGCATGGCGGTGATTTTTCTCGAGGTCGGGCAGGATGTGCATTTCACCGGCGGCGGCATCAACGAAGCGATCAATCGCGGCGTGGCGCGCGGCTATGTGGAGGGCAAGCTGCGTTGTTCGATTGTCGCCGATCCGCTTGAGCGCGTCAACACCGACGACAACACCCCGCCCGTTGTACATACCCGATTCGTTCCCGGCGAATCAGTGAAAATCGTCGTCGCACCAAAGGGCTTCGGCAGCGAGAATATGTCCGCGCTGAAAATGATGACTCCCTCGGTGTCCAAAGCGGATATCGTGGACTTCGTCGTCGAGGTTTGCGCAAGAGCAGGGTCGAACCCTTGCCCGCCCATGGTCGTGGGTGTCGGCATCGGCGGAAATTTTGAAAGCTGTGCCTATCTCGCGAAAAAAGCCCTCTGCCGCCCCGTGTCGGTGCGCAACCCCAATCCCCTCTACGCCGGCATGGAAGTCGTCATCCTCCGCGAGATCAACCGCCTCGGCATCGGTCCGCAGGGCTTCGGCGGCTCAATCACCGCCCTCGCCGTCAACATCGAACAAGCCCCCACCCACATCGCCGGCCTCCCCGTCGCCGTCAACATCGGCTGCCACGTCACAAGACACGCCGAGGTGACTTTGTGAGGACTTCACTGGGGGCTCCTCGCCCCCAGACCCCCGCTAAAGGGGGCATGCCCCCTTTGGAAACCCTTTGCGCGCGTTGGGGTGCCTGCTTTTCGATCAGTGTGCGGGCGCGCCTGCTCTTTGTGATGCTCAATGGGATTTGGTTTGCGATGTGAGGTAATCTGTACAGATTACCCTCCTAGCTTCTGACTTCTGACCTCTGACTTCTGACTTCTAACTTCTAGACGCCTTAAAAACTTTTCTGCTTAGTAGCAGTAATGCGGTTAGGTTTGGAATTGCCATGAGTCCGTTAAAGGTGTCGGAGATGTCCCACACGAGCTTCAGGTTCATTGTGCAGCCGAAAAAAGCCGCGACACAGAAGATGCTTTTATAGAGCCTGCCCTTTGAGCGCGGGAACAGCCAGTTCCATGACTGGATGCCGATATATGACCAGCTTAGGATGGTCGCAAGGGCGAACAGCGCGATGGACACGGACACGAATGTGCCGCCCAGCGTTCCGAAACCCGTCGAGAACGCGCGCACGATGCAGTCACTTCCGCCGCCGGTCTGACCGGTGACGAGGATGACGAGCGCGGTGAGCGTGCAGATGACCATGGTGTCAACGAACACCTCAAAAATGCCCCACATTCCCTGCTTGACAGGATCTCTGACCTCTGTGGCGGCATGGAGTGCGACGGTTGAGCCGAGTCCGGCTTCGTGAGAAAAGCTTCCGCGCCGGAAGCCGGTGGAAACCGCCATCTGGAGTGTTACCCCCACCGCGCCACCCGCCGCGGACTTTACGCCGAACGCGCCGGCAAAAATTTCGCCGAACGCACCGCCGAGCTCGCTGCAATTGAGCAGGATAATCACCAGCGCCCCGCCGATGAAAAAGACCGCCATAAACGGCACAAGCCGCTCCGCCACGCGCCCGAGGCGCTTTCTGCCGCCAAGCATCACCGCACAGACCAGTGCTGTAAGCGCAGCCCCGCACACCGCCGCCGGAACGCCGAAGCTTTCCGCGCAAGCACCGGCGATGGCGTTCCCCTGCGCCATGTTGCCCATGCCGAAGGAAGCCAACACGCAGAAAACCGAGAATATCACTCCCATCCACCGCGCGCCGAGTCCTTTTTCCATATAATCCGCGGCGGTGCAGACAGTGACGCCGTTTTTCTTTTCGCGGAACAAAATCGCGAGGACATTTTCCGCATAAGCCGTCATCATCCCGAAAAATGCCGACACCCACATCCAGAACACCGCACCCGCCCCACCGACGGAAATCGCCGCCGCCACGCCGACCACACTACCCGTGCCGATGGTTGCGCCCAACGACGCGGACACCGTCTGGAGCTGCGAAAGGCTTGATGCGTCCGCGCCGGGGGTTTTATGAAACAGCGTGCCGAGCGTTTCGCGCAGGATTCTGCCCGCGCAGCGCACCTGAAAAAAACCTGTGCCGACGGTGAACAAAACGCCGGTCACGAGCATAAGTATAATGACGGGCGCGCCCCAGACGGCTTCCGATAAGCGCGCGTTGAGCTGAGCAATCAAATCCGTTCCACCTTCCGCCGAAAGGACAAAGTTTTTATGAGAAAATACAAGCCCAACAAAAGCGCTTTGTCCTTTATCCGGCTGCTGATTTTTCTTGCCTGCGCCGCGGCTTGCTATGCCGCAAACCGCTATCTGGAGGCTTATCCCATACTTATGTACTGCGTGTACGCAATATGCGCGGGGGTTTTTGTGACGGTGGGGATTTTCCTGCTGCCGGTTTATTTCGCAAAAACCAGCTATCTGATTTCCGCGGACGACATCACGAAAATTTCGGGGCTTTTCGTTGTGCGCAAGGATTATATGCTCACCGGCTCGATTCAGTATCTGACCACGGTGACGATTCCGTTCTCGCGCTTTACCGCACTCAATTTCATCATCGTCAACGCGTTAGGCGGAAAGGTTCTGCTTGCCTTTCTGCGTTCCAACGAGGTCATCGAGATTTCCGCCACGCTCAATCACGCGATCCGAAAAAGGAAGTAGGGGCTGAACATGACGGGGTTTTCAAAGCGGTTTTTCGGGGTTCGCCAGCACCCGATCCGGATACTGGCGTATACGACAAAGAGCTTTTGGCTGCTGCTGATTCCGCTCACGCGCAGTCTGGTGGCGCTGAAGTTTGACCTTGCGACGTGGCTGCGCGGGCGGTGGCTGGACGTGCTTGTCATCGCGCTGATTTTTTCCTATGCGTTTTTGCGATGGGTGTTCATGTCGTTCCGGTTTGAGAGCGACTGCATTGTGGCACGGCAGGGGTATTTCGGGCTGATGGAATCGAAAATCTTTTACGCACAGGTTACGTCAATTCACGCCAAGCAGGGCGTGTTTTACCGCGCGTTCCGGGCAAGCCGGATCACGGTGGACACCAACTCCGGCAGCGCAAAGTCCTCGGATCTGGTGCTGACCGTCCGCAATTCGGATTTCCGGCACCTCGCGGATATTTTCAACGCCGAAAACCGCGACGTGATGAAATACACCTATTCCTCCGGCAGCCTGTATCTGCTGGTGTTTTCGCTGATTTTCTCGTCGGCGTTTTCAGGTGTGGTGCTGTTTGCGACGTTTTTTTATCAGGCGGGGCGCATCGTCGGGCAGGAGCTGGAGGATCGCCTGCTTTACCGCCTCAGCACGGCGGCGGAGCGCTTTGCCGTTCACATCCCGCCGATTGCGCTGGGCATTTCGGTGTTGATTTCCGGCGGCTGGTTCTTGTCCTTCCTCGCCAATGTCATCCGCCACTGGAGCTTTACAAGTATGCGCACGGGCACAAACATCGTCATCGAAAGCGGCATCCTCACACGTCAGGCAACCATCTTAAGCATCAACAAAATCAACTACGCCGATATGCAGCAGAATATGCTCACCAAGCTGTTCCGCATCTGCTCGGTCATCATCCACTGCGCGGGCTACGGCAAAAAGCGCCGCCAGATCGCAGCACTCATCCCCATCACGACCATCCGGCACGTTCCCGCGTCACTGAAAATGCTGCTGCCCGGTATGCGCGCGGTAAAAATCTCGCTCAAGCCCGGCGCGCGGCGCGCGGCAAGCTTCTTCCTGCCGCCTTTGTGCGCGGCGGCGGGCGTTGCGGCTGCCGGCATCGCGGGGGCGTTTTTCTTCCCTGTCTGGTCGGAAATCATCCGCTTTGCAGGCGTGATTCTGGGCATTCCGCTGGTGTGGCTTTCGGTCGTGCAGCTCTTTTCGGTCTTTACAACCGGCGTCGGTTTTGACGACGGCTTCGCGGTGCTGAGCTACTGCAAGCTTTATAAATTCCACCGCGTGACCGTTCCGACCGCGAAAATCAGCAAGCTCACCATCCGGCGCACCGTTTTCCAGAAGCGCGCCGGCACCTGTTCGGTGAAGATTTATACCGTATCCGAAACCCGCAACATCCATTACATCCGCCAGCTGCGGGAGCGCGAGTTGATGAAGCTGCTCGCCGAAAACGGTTTTCCGGTGAAAAGCATCGCCGACGCTTGACAAAACGTTCCTTGTCCTGTACAATGATAAGGTACGGCTAACCGGCTTCTTGCCGGACAACTTTTGGGCGAAAGGATTTTTATGGCACAACAATTACTGGACGTTTTTCTCGACGCGCTGCTCGACACGGCAAAAACAGCACCCTTTCTTTACGCTGCATTCTTACTCATCGAATTTCTCGAACACCACCAGGCAGGCAGGCTCGCGGGCGGGCTGAAAAAGCTCGGACCGTTCGGCCCCGCGGGAGGGGCGCTGCTGGGGGCTGTGCCGCAGTGCGGCTTTTCCGTGGCGGCAACAAATCTCTACGCCGGACGGCTCGTGACGCTTGGAACGCTGCTTGCGGTGTATATTTCCACCAGCGACGAGGCGGTCATCATCCTGCTTTCCGACCCGGAGAATTTGAAAACAAACCTCGGCATCATGTGGAAAATCGTCGTTGTGAAAATCCTCATCGCCCTGACCGTGGGTATCCTCATCGACGCGGTCCTGCGGGTTGCGCGAAAAAAACGCCGCGCCGACAACACCGACCACTTCAAAGAAATCTGCACGCACTGCGGCTGCGAGGGGCATTCGGTTTTTCTTTCCGCCCTGCGCCACACGGGGGAAATCGCGCTGTTCCTGTTCGCGGTCAACTTTCTTTTAAACAGCGCCATCACCTTTGCCGGTGAGAACAACATCAGCAAAATCCTCATGACCGACAGCGTGTTCCAGCCCCTGCTCGCGGCGGTTGTCGGCTTCATTCCCAACTGCGCGGCTTCGGCAATCATCACACAGCTTTACATCGACGGCGCACTGAGCTTTGGCTCGGTCATCGCGGGGCTTGTCACCAGTGCCGGCGTGGGGCTTGCGATGCTGTTTAAAGCGAACAAGCACCTGAAAGAAAATTTCGCAATTCTGGGAATTCTTTACGCAACCGCCGCGGTGAGCGGCATCGCGCTGGAATTGTTCTTCTAATTTGATAAGGGAAGTGTACAAATGACCTACAAAGAAAGCTTCATTCAATTCATGTACGAAAGCCACGTGCTGAAATTCGGCACGTTTACCCTCAAAAGCGGACGCATTGCGCCTTATTTCATCAACACCGGCGAATACTGCACCGGCGCGCAGCTTGCAAAGCTCGGCGAATATTACGCGGAATGTATGACGGAAAACAAGATCGAGGTTGACACGCTGTTCGGTCCTGCCTATAAAGGCATCCCGCTGGCGGCATCGGCGGCAGTCGGGCTGTTTAACAAATTCGGCGTGACCGTCAACTACTGCTTTGACCGCAAGGAAGCCAAGGATCACGGCGAGGGCGGCGTGCTGGTCGGAAAACAGCTCACTGACGGCGAGCGCGTTGCGATCATCGAGGACGTGATGACCTCCGGAAAAGCCCTGCGCGAGAGCATCCCGAAGCTCAAAGCCGCTGCGGATGTGGAAGTGCGCGCGATGCTCATCACCGTGGATCGCATGGAAAAGGGTCTGGGCGAAACCTCCGCGGTGCAGGACGCGTTCACCGAGTTCGGCATCCGCGTTTATGCCATCGTCACCATGGAGGACATCATCGCCGCGATTGAATCCGGCGTGATCCCCGGTAAAGAATACCTCGACGCAATGCGCGCTTACCGCGCACAATACGGCGTGAAATAGCCCACAGCGTTACCCCGCACAACAAAGCAGAGCCGAAGCGGTTCTGCTTTTTTTCGTGAAAGCATTTTGACGGCAAACACATGAAAAATTCCAGCGGTTATCATAAGATTATCACATTCGGGGGTATAATGAGAGTATAGCAAAACCACACAAAAGAACAAAGAAAACGAACCGAAACTTTCAAAGGAGGTTTTTTTTACATGAATGGCTTTGATGAAAACAACATAAATCCGTCAGCCGAAACGCCCTTGACAGACAACACCCCGGCGACCCCGCCCGACGGCTTTTACCGTTATCGCTTTGACGGAGCCGACCCGCGCCGCACGGACGCGCGCTACGGCGAGGTCAACTATTACCCGCCCGGTCAGGAACCCAACGATCCGCGCAAGAAAAAATCAACCGGCAAGAAAATTTTCACCGCCGCAGTTGCCGTGCTTTGCGCGGGCGCGATCGGTACAACATCGATTGTCGGCTACCAGCTTTTCACCGGCGGCTTAGACGGCAAGCCGGACAGCGATACCGATTCCTCAAGCAAGTCCTCCGTCAACAGCGTAAGCGACACCGCGGTGGAAACCTCCACCCGCACCTATCCCACGCTTGAACAGCTTGCCGCTCCGTCGGATGCGATGAGCATTCCCGACATCGCCACCAAGGTTTCGCCCTCCGTGGTCGGCATTTCCTGCACGCTTTCCAACGGCACGGCGACGGGAACGGGCATCATCATGAGCGCGGACGGCTATATCATCACCAACGCACACGTTGTTGAGGGCGCGCAGTCGATTATGGTTGTGCTTCCTTCCACCTATGCGGAAGCCGAGGCGGATTCTGACGACTCCGGGGAATCATCTCTTGAGTTCACCGGAACGCTCATCGGCAGCGACACACAGACCGACATCGCCGTGATCAAGATCGAGAAAACCGGTCTGACCGCCGCGGAATTCGGCAAATCCGCTGATCTGGTCGTCGGCGAACTTTCCATCGTCATCGGAAACCCGCTGGGCTTTGAGCTGAAGGGCTCTGTCACCAGCGGCATCATCTCCGCCCTTGACCGGAAGCTGACCATTGAAGACAGAGAAATGAACCTCATTCAGACCGACGCGCCCATCAACTCCGGCAACTCAGGCGGTCCGCTGATCAATGCTTACGGACAGGTGGTCGGCATCACGTCGGCAAAGGTTTCCTCCACCTACGGCGAGGGACTGGGCTTTGCGATCCCGATTGACGCGGCGATTCCGATTGTGGACGACCTCATCAAATACGGCTATGTCAAGGGCAGACCCACCACCGGCATGGCAGGCGTTGACGTCAGCGAGCTTTACTCCCGCTATTATGATGTTCCCCAGGGCTTCATCGTCAAGTCCGTCACCGAAGGCTCGGGCGCTGACAAGGCGGGCATCAAAGTCAACGACATTGTCATCGGCATCAACGGCAAGCTCATCAATTCCATCGACGAATTCAACCAAGTCAAAGAAACCTTCAGCGTGGGCGATACCATCAAGGTATCCGTTTACCGCGACGATAAAATCATCGACCTCGACGTTGTTCTGGGCGAAAGCAGCGCCTCCCCGCAATCCTCCGGCTCAAACTCCGGCACACAGGAGCAGGACAGCACCGACGACTACCTCAACGAATTCCCGATGCCCTATTAGAGGTCAGAAGTCAGAGGTCAGAAGTCAGAAGTTACAAGGGAACAGTCTTGAGATACTAAAAATTGTGATAAAGAGGACTTATGCGCGTGCGCATAAGTCCTCTTTCGTTTCTGACCTCTGGCCTCTGACTTCTGACCTCTAAATAAACAATGACATGTCGGATTCTTCGGCGTTGGCGAGCATGGCGGCGGCGCCTGCAAGCTTGACGCCGGGGAGAAGCTCCTCCTGCGTGATGCCCATGACGTCCATCGACATCGAGCAGGCAATCAGCTCTACGCCGTTTTGCTGCGCAAGGGCAATGAGCTCCTCAAGACTGCTGACATTTTTGGATTTCATCACGCCGCGTATCATCTTCGCTCCCATGCCGCCCATATTCATTTTAGAAAGCTTGAGCCGCCCAGCGCCGCGCGGCATCATCATCCCGAACATTTTCGAGATAAAATTCTTCCGCACCCTTACCTTTTCCGCGCGGCGCAGGATGTTCAGCCCCCAGAAGGTGAAGAACATACTCACCTTGCGCCCCATCGCGGCGGCGGCGTTGGCGATGATGAACGACGCAATCGCTTTATCCAGATCACCGGAAAACACAATGATGTTCTTTTTGTCCTTGGATTCAGCTTGAGCCGTTCCGCCCGAAACAACATGCTTTTTTCTGATCCGCGCCGCCGATACGCCCTTTGCGCTCGTGATACCGAGGAACTCGTTTCCCGTGCGCCGGCAAAAGCCCTCAATGTCGCCGGCAAACGCGGGGTCAGTCGTGGAAATTTCCACCACATCGCCCTCCGCCGCTGTTTCGAGCGCCGCGGAAAGCTTCACAATCGGTCCGGGGCACTGCAAGCCGCACGCGTCAACGGAAACGATCTTTGCGGGAGCTTCTGCGAGCTTCTCCGCCGGCGGCTCGGGAAGCTGGGTTTCGGGGTTGATGCCGGCGGCGGGCTTGGGCGGATGCGCACCGAAAATGGAGTTGTAAAGCCGGTAGCCCCCGCTTAAATTGAACGCGTCAAAGCCGTTCTGCATCAAAATCCGCGCAGCCACATAACCCCGCAGCCCGATCTGGCAGGTAACATACACGGGCTTTTTCTTGTCAAGCTCGCCCAGCCGCCCGCGCAGCTCGTCGAGCGGGATGTTGATAAAGCCGCCGATGTGTCCGTTGGCATATTCTATGGGTGTGCGGGTGTCGAGCAGCGTTACGCTGCCGTCGCGGGGAAGCTTCTCCACATCGTGCCAGTGGAAAATCTTTTCCCTGCCGGCGAGGATGTTTTCTATCACATAGCCCGCCATGTTGACCGGGTCTTTTGCCGAGCCGTAGGGCGGCGCGTAGCAAAGCTCGAGCCGGGCGAGATCCAGTGCGGTCATGCCGGCGCGGATCGCCGTCGCAAGCACATCGCAGCGCTTATCCGCGCCGTCATAGCCCACCACCTGCGCGCCGAGGATCTTGCCTGTGGCTTTCTCAAAAATCGTCTTGATCGACATATTCACCGCACCGGGATAATAGCTGGCGTGGCTGGCGGAATAGGTGAAGGATTTCTCATAATCCAGCCCAAGCCGCTTGGCGGTTTTTTCGTTGATGCCGGTGGCGGCGACGGTTAAGTCAAACACCTTTAAAATCGACGAGCCCTGCGTTCCGGTGTAAATGCTGTCCAACCCGCAGATATTGTCCGCGGCAATCCTGCCCTGCTTGTTGGCAGGCCCTGCAAGGGGAACAAAGCCCTTTTCGCCGGTGACGAAATCGGTGATTTCCACCGCATCGCCGACGGCGTAGACATCCGGCGCGCCGGTGCGCATATGGTCGTCCACGAGGATTGCACCGCGTGCGTTGAGTGCCAGACCGGCTTCCTTCGCAAGCTTCGTGTCGGGCTTTACGCCGATTGCCATGATGAGCAGGTCGGCGGTAATCATGCCGCTGCCCAGGGCGATTTCGAGCTGCTTTCCGTTGTCGGAAATGCTCCGCACGGCATTGCCGAGATAAAGCGCAACGCCCTTGCTCTCGATGTGGCGATGGACATCCCCCGCCATGTCATAGTCAATCGGTGCGATGACCTGATCCGCCAGCTCGATGAGCGACACCGAAAGTCCCGCTGCGTGCAGGTTCTCCGCCATTTCCACGCCGATGAAGCCGCCGCCAACGACCGCCGCGGTTTTCGGGCGGTGCGTCTGGATGTATTCCTTGATTTTCACGGTGTCGGGGATGTTGCGCAGGGTGAAAATCTTGTCAGAATCCATCCCCTCGAGATTCGGGCGGATCGGTTCTGCGCCCGGCGACAGCACCAGTGCGTCATAGCGCTCCTCATAGGTTTCACCCGTCGCGTGATTGCGCACCGAAACGGTTTTTCTTTCCTTGTCGATGGAAACAACCTCGCTGTTGACCCGCACATCCACGTTGAACCGCGCCTTGAAGCTCTGCGGTGTCTGAAGTGTAAGTGCGGACTTCTCGCGGATCGCCCCGCCGATGTAATAGGGCAGCCCGCAGTTCGCAAACGAGATGTACCCGCCTTTTTCAAACATCATGATCTGCGCGCTTTCATCCAGCCTGCGCAGCCTTGCCGCAGCCGTCGCGCCGCCCGCCACGCCGCCGACGATGAGAACCTTCTTTGCCATCCGATAACCCTCCCTTTCATTTTCCGAAAATAGAAAACGGCTTCCGCTGCCGGGAATTTCCCTTGCGAAAGCCGTCCGCGCCGGTCAGACGTTGATCATATCCTGAATCGCACTCTTGGGCTTGACACCGATTGCGGTGTTGACCACCTTGCCGTCCTTGAACACGACGAGTGTCGGGATGCTCATTACCTGAAACTGCCGCGCAAGCTCCGGTTCTTCGTCCACGTTCACCTTGCCTACTTTTACCGCGTCGGTTTCATCCGCGATTTCCTCCACCACGGGGGAAAGCATTCTGCACGGTCCGCACCAGCTTGCCCAGAAATCAAGGAGCACCGGCTTGTCAGAATAAAGCACCTCGGATTCAAAATTGTTGTTTGTAATGGTGATTGCCGCCATAAAGCATCTTCCTTTCTTTGTCCGGCAGTTCCGGAACTGTTATGCGTTTAGTATACCCTGTTTTTTCCGTTCTTACCGTGATGAAGTCACGTTTTGAAGTTAGATGTTAGAGGTTGGACGTTAGAAATTGGGAGGGCAGATTGTTGAAAAATTGAAAAATTGCTGCGATAACCAGTTCTTCTTGAGAGCAAAGTATTTGCTTCCTTTTCGAGCGCCCCGATAGATTCACAAAGTAGCAGCGATAATACAAATCTGTTAAGCAAAACAAAGTATAATCCCTGAAACGACGGGTTTCCAAAGGGGGCATGCCCCCTTTGGTGAGGGAGTCCAGAGGGGGCAACGCCCCCTTTGGCAGGGGGTGTCGGGGGGCGGCGCCCCCTGACATAGGTTTTATCTAAGGCAACATTGCTGCGATGTGGGGGAAAACGGCGACGCTGCGTTTTAGAATGCCCTGCATATGGGCGATGGCGATGCCGTAATTGGTGATGGGGATGTTCTGCTCGGCGGCGCATTTTGTGCGGAATTTCACCTCGCGGTCGCCCAGCATACAGCCGCCGCAGTGAACAAC
The DNA here is from genome assembly GCA_047602575.1 of Oscillospiraceae bacterium. Classification (GTDB taxonomy): domain Bacteria; phylum Bacillota; class Clostridia; order Oscillospirales; family Ruminococcaceae; genus UBA1366. The sequence goes on along the minus strand of JASGGY010000001.1, from coordinate 164,467 downwards.
GAGCTTGTAAGACGACAGATCGTCGGGGAATTCCCCGCCGCTTGTGAACGTAAAATCAAGCTTTTTGCCCGTGTGCTGCCCGATCCAGCGGGGGAGCTTCACCGTGCCGATGTCGTCGCACTGGCGGTGGTGCGTACAGCCCTCCGCAATCAGCACTCGGTCGCCGTCGGTGAGCGTATCAAGCGCCTGCGCCCCGCGCACCGCCTCCTCCAGCATGCCCTTATACCGCGCAAAAAGGATCGAAAACGACGTCAGCGGGATGTCCTGCGGCGTGTCCGCGGACACCTTCGCGAACACCTGGCTGTCGGTGATGACGAGCCTCGGCTTTTTCCCGAGCGTCATCAGCGTGTCGCGCAGCTCGTATTCTTTCACCACAACCGACACCGCGTCGGCTTCCAGCAGGTCGCGAATGGTTTGCTGCTGGGGCAGAATCAACCTGCCCTTGGGCGCCGCCTTGTCAATCGGCACAACCAGCACCACAAAGTCCGACGGCGCAACCAGATCCGCCACCAGCCGCAACTTTTCGTCGGAGGCTTTGACAGACTGTGCGATTTTCTCCTTCAGCGCGGCGATGTTCTCGCCCGTCGCGGCGCTGACAAACACCGCGTCCGCATCCTGCCGCGCGGGAATTCCGCTCGCCAGATCAATCTTGTTCATCACAATCACAAGCGGAATTTTTTTTGCCCTGCATCGGTCAATGATCATTTGGTCGTCCGCGGTAATTCCCTCCCGCGCGTCACAGACCACCACCGCCACGTCGGTTTTATTGAGCACCTGCAGCGTTTTTTTCACGCGAAGCCCGCCCAGCTCGCCCAGCTCGTCCAGCCCCGCCGTGTCGATGAGCATCACAGGTCCGAGCGGCAGCAGCTCCATGGCTTTATACACGGGGTCTGTCGTCGTTCCCGCCACATCGGACACGATGGAAAGCGCCTGCCCGGTCAGCGCGTTAATTAAGCTTGACTTCCCCGCATTGCGCCGCCCGAACAGCCCGATGTGCACGCGCTCCCCCGCCGGCGTTTCATTCATCCCCATTTATTTTCCTCCTTTTGTTGCCTCTTATGCAGGGGCTTCACCCCTGACCCCACAAAAGGGGGCTTTGCCCCCTCTTGACTCTCCCACCAAAGGGGGCATGCCCCCTTTGGAAACCCGTTGCGCGCGTTGTAGTGAGATGTTCTCAACGGGATGGCGGGCGCGTTGACTCCTTGTGACGCTATATGGTTTGGTTTGTGAAATGGGAGAAGTTGAGCAACCTTCTCCTCCCAATCCTTGTTTCCTAACCCCTAACAGCCTAAAATCTGAAATCTCTTTGCCCGCCGCGGATTTTCTCGATGTTCTCCGTCACGATCCTGCGCACCTTCTCGTTGGGCACATTACCGATTTCGTTAAGGATCATTTCGCTGCCGATACGTTTCGTGTCGTCTGACGCGTAGTCTTCTAAGTATTCCAGCAGTGTCATCAGCGCGTTCGGGTGACAGCAGTTCTGAATCTGACCGGATTTCAACAGGCTCATAAAGCGGTCGCCTGTTCTTCCCTCGCGGTAGCAGGCGGTGCAGAAGCTCGGGATATAGCCCATGCGCATGAGCCAGTTGACAATCTCGTCAAGGGTACGCGTGTCGGCAACGTCAAACTGCTGAGAATTCTCTTCCGGAATTTCCGGTTCGGCATAACCGCCCACGCTGGTTTTCGAGCCGCCGCTGATCTGGGAAACGCCCAGCCGCAGCACGCGCTCGCGGCACTTCTGGCTTTCTCTGGTGGACACAATCATGCCGGTATAAGGCACGGCGACGCGGATGCAGGCGATGATTTTTGCGAAAATATCGTCGTTAATTCCGTTATCAAAGGTATCCGCGTCAATGTCGTCGGCGCTGCGGATGCGCGGCACACTGATGGTATGCGGGCCGACGCCGAACGCGGCTTCAAGATGCTCCGCGTGCATGAGCAGCGCCGTGAAGTCATAGCGGTACAATTCCAGCCCGAACAGCACGCCGCAGCCCACGTCGTCGATGCCGCCCTGCATGGCTCTGTCCATGGCCTCGGTGTGGTAGGCATAGTTGTGCTTGGGGCCGGTCGGATGGAGCTTCTCATAGGTTTCCTTGTTATAGGTTTCCTGAAAAAGGATGTACGTGCCGATGCCAGCATCGCGCAGTTTGGTGTAATTCTCCACCGTGGTCGCGGCGATGTTGACATTGACACGGCGGATCGCGCCGTTTTTGTGCTTGATGCCATAGATGGTTTTAATGCTTTCCAGCACATACTCAATGGGGTTGATGACCGGATCTTCGCCCGTTTCGAGCGCGAGGCGCTTATGCCCCATGTCCTGCAAGGCGATGACTTCCTTTTCAATTTCCTCCTGCGTGAGCTTTTTGCGGCAGATGGTTTTGTTTTTCAGATGATACGGGCAGTACACACAGCCGTTGACGCAATAATTCGAGAGATAAAGCGGCGCGAACATGACAATGCGGTTGCCGTAAAAGTCTTTCTTGATCTGCTCGGCAAGCGCAAAAATCTCCTCGTTGCGCGCCGGAATATCGCAGTCGAGCAGCACCGCCGCTTCCCGGTGGCTCAAGCCCTTGCGCAGCCTTGCTTTCTCGATAATCTGACAGACCAGTTCGTCGTTGTGTCGGTTTTTCCACGCGTAATCCAGCGTGTCCAGCACCTCCTCATCGCTGATAAACTCCGCCGCGCGGGGTGATTTTACATCGTACATACCAATGCATCCCTTTCTTATTTGAACCTCCGGATTTTTCACCGGATGCTGATTGCCATATTGAATACCCTCACCCGTCATGTAATGCAAATTTTTCATTCCAGTGCAAGCAATTCCGTCAAGCTTTCCGCCGTAAAATCGGCGGTGTATTCCGCCGTTGACGGCGAACTGAACCGCGCAAAGCCCTGCTTCACCCACACCGTTTTCATTCCAAGGGCTTTCGCCGGATAAATATCATTGTCCAACCGGTCACCGATCATGACGGCGCGTTCCGGCGGGCAGTGGGCGCGTTCTAGGGCAAGCCGGAAGATGCGTGGATCGGGCTTTGCCATGCCTTCCTCTGCGGAAGCAATCACAAGATCAATCAGCCCGCCAATCCCGAACCCGTGCAGGCGTTCGACGCTTCCGGCAGACTGGTTGGCAATCACGCCGATTTTATAGCGCTTGTGCAAGTTTTCCAGCACCGCGGCGGTGTCGGGATAAAGCCGCTCCTCTTCTTTATACCAAGGCGGTTTCGCAAGACCGAAAAACGCAAGCGCTTCCAGATCCCCCTTTTTATTCTCGCGGTAAAACTCCTCCGCTTTTCCTGAGATTTGTTCATATGTAATGTCTGTGTGCCGAATTGCTTCCCGCAGCCTGCGGGTATATGCTTCGCTCTCGTCCACAAGCGTTGAGCCGATATCGAAAAAAAGCCAGTCTGCGCCTTTGAATAATCTATACATAGTTCACTCCTTGCTAAACAGCGGGGAATCGTCCTTACCGTTCACATACAAATGCTCCTACTGCCTACGAACCTCTGCCTCCATCCACCGCGCAACACCATCCGCATCGTTTGAGCGGATGATTCCGGTGGCTTTTTCTTTCAGTTCTGAAACAGCATTTTCCACCGCGTAGCATTCGTCAGAAATCTCAAACATCGGCAAGTCATTGATGCGGTCGCCAAAGGTCACAAGCCGATCGCACCCCAATATTTTTTTCAGTTGAAGCAAGGCATTCGCTTTTGTCGCATTTTTTGGCATCATTTCACACCAAAACTCATTTCTGTAAAGCTCCTGCTGGAAAATCACATTGTAATGCGGATCGTTCCGAAACCGCGCATAAACAGGTGCAAGCCGTTCTTTTGTTCCGATACAGGTGAAATAGAACACCTCGCCTGCGTACAGCTCCTTGCGGTCGGAAATCTCCCGCAGCCTGCGGTCGCCCCTGCGGTTGGATAGGTAATGACGCATGCCTTCGTTCTCACTTCCGGCAAGCCACGATACCTTTTCCTCACCGTTCACAAAGGAATATACAAGCGGGGAAATTTCCTGTTCGGTCAAAAATTGCACAACCTCTTTCATTTCGTCCGCGCAGAACGTGTTTTCCGCCATCTGTTCCCCCGTCTTGGGATTAACAAGAAAAACGCCGTTGTATATCACAACCGGAACATTCAGCTCCAGCCCTTTCGTGACAACCACCGCCGATGACAGCGAGCGCGCGGTCGCGTAGGAAAACAGTGTGCCGGACGCAGTAAGCTTGTTGATTACTTGCAGGCTGAATTCCGAAATCATCTCATCGCTCTTTAAAAGCGTTCCGTCCAAATCCGTTACATATAAGGTTTTCATCCGTCCCTCGCTATCTTGCCGCATCATCTTCTGACCTCTGACTTCTGGCTTCTGACTTCTGACTTCCAATCCCCCCGACAGACGGCGATTTTATAGCCGATGGACTCCACCCTGCGCTGCATACAGAAGCGGCACTCCGCCGCCTCGTCGCCGGTGCAGATTTTATTGTCGTAGAGCATATATTTTTTCCGCACCGCGACGGGGGAGAGGTTTGGCATCACGACATTTGCGCCGGAGAGAATGCCCTTTTCCCGCCCGGCGGGGTCGATTGTGCCGAGCGCAGTGGTGGCGGGGAGCAGGACGTTTGGCAGCATAATCCGGATGAGCGAGAGCAAAAATGTCGTCAGCTGCGCACTTCCGGCGGGATGGCTTTTCAGCGGCGTGTCCGCGTGCGGGATGAACGGCCCGATGCCCACCATCTGGGGCAAAAGCTCCCGCAGAAACAGCAGATCCTTGGCGATGGTCTGCGGGGTCTGGTGCGGCGAGCCAACCATAAAGCCCGTTCCGACTTCAAAGCCGATTTTCTTTAAATCAAACAAACAGCGCTTGCGGTTTTCGAGCGTCAGTTCTGCGGGATGAAGCGTTGCGTAATGCGCCTCGTCGGCGGTTTCGTGGCGCAGCAAATACCGGTCAGCCCCCGCGTCATACAGCTTTTTATAGCTTTCAAAGCTGCGTTCCCCCACGGAAAGCGTCACCGCGCAGTCGGGGTAAGCCGCTTTGAGCGCCGAAACAATTTCCGTTAGCCGCTCATCGGTGAAAAAGGGATCTTCACCGCCCTGCAAAACGAACGTCCGGAAGCCCAGCTGATAGCCTTCCGCCGCACAGGCGAGGATGTCGTCCTTTGTCAGCCTGTACCGCTCGGCAGCGGTGTTGCTCCGGCGGATGCCGCAATAAAAGCAGTCGTTTTTACAGTAATTGGTGAACTCAATCAGCCCGCGCATATAAACATCGTTGTCGTAGTATTGCGCGCGCAGGGTGCGGGCTTTTTGTGCGACATATTCCGCCAAAGCGGGGGTGTGGAATTCCACCAGTGCCGAAAATTCATCGGCGGTGAGGGTACGCTCACGTTCGAGCCGGTCGATGTATGCCGTCAGAACCGTTTGGGAAATCTGCTCCATCGTTTGCCCTCCTTTGGCTATTGTTTGGAATACACTGTTTTGGTCGTCACACCGGGAAGCATTCCGAGCTTGCCGGAAAGGGTGCTGATGATTGTCTGCGGCGCGTCAACCGCCACGCTGATTATCTGGATTTTACGCTTTTCATAAGGCACGCCCATGCGCCCGATGATGTATTGCCCAAACTGGTGCAGGATTTCGTTGAGTTGCTGCGCGGAATCGTAGTTTTCGACGATGATTCCGATGAGTGCAATCCGATTTTCCATAGAGGACTTCCCTTCCTATTTGTTTTAAACGCAAAAAAGGCTCTCCGCAACGCGGAAAGCCTTTGCTTACAGTAATCCCTTAGCGCAGCCTTTCCCGTCAGAACGAATCTTGCGGTTCAGTGTTTCATCGATTGTGCGGGCGCGTCAGAACAAATCTTCTGCGGTCGCAAATTATACCTGTTAAGTGTATTATAGCGCATGGGTATGTATTAGATTTAAACGAATTGAGAATTTTGTTAATTGCCTAGTTCCGGTTTAGTCCATTACATCGAATGACGAGAAATCGACATACCAATCGCCGTCAATTTTCAGAACCGTGATATCCATATCATCGGTATCCTTATCGTCGTCACCTTTAATGGTAACATCCAACGTCAACTCATAGCCTTTGGTAATTTTAACTTTCTCATCGTATTTATCCTTATAATCATCTTCGAGATCGTCAAGATCGTCTTTGTCCATTTTATCCTTATCTTTAACCTTATAGGATATTTTAATGTCGTCACCGTATTTATCTTCCAGCTCGTCGGTGATGGAATCCAAGAACGATGACGATGAGCCGAGGATCGAGCTGTAGGATTTAAATTGATCCTCTGCCTCTTTCGGGAACGCGGAAAAGAATTTGTCTTCGTCGCCCTTTTCCATTCCCTTGAACAGATTGTCAATGGGTTTTTTATAGCCGCCGCCCAAAAGACTTGCCAGAATACACAGCACAATGATCGCAACCACAGCGATGGCGGCGATGCCGATGATCTTATTGCGGTTAGGACCTGTCCAGATTTCCTTTACTTTTTTCTTGAACGAATCAAGCGGTGTGCCCTGTGCAACCGTTGCGCCGGCGGGAACAGGGGTGGGTGTAACCACGGGAGCGGGCTGGGGTGCGACAGCTTGTGCGGTTTTTGCGCCGCAACTTGTGCAGAAGCCGGCATCATCGGATAGGGCTGCGCCGCAGGATGTGCAGAATTTTGACATAGTTTTTCCTCCTAGTTTATGTATATCTTTTATAAAACGAATGCGATTTGATTGCCTTAAAGACCGCCGCTGTAAACGCACCACTTGCCGTCAATTTTTAACACCGTCACGTCGCGGTAGTTGACCCGCTTCTCGTCGTCGCCTTTGATGGTAACTTTCACGCAGACATCGTAGCCCTTGGTGATGTCTGTTTTTTCATCGTAACGCGATTTGTAGCTGTCCTCATAATCGTCGAGCTGATCCTTGTCAAGCTTCGTTTTGTCGAGAATGTCATAGGAGATATCAACGTCGTTTCCGACGATATCCTCATAGATATCCATCTGATCTTTCATGTAGTCATCTTCGTCGTCAACACTGTCCTTTATCGAGTCCTGCTCGTCGTCGGCGAAAGCGGAGAGGTATTTGTCAAAATCCTGTTGATCCATACCCTTGACCATGTTGCGGATCGGTTTTTTATAGGCGCCACCCAGTATACTCAGCAGCAGAATGATCACCAACACGCCTGCCACCACAGCACAGATGCCGACGCAGACATTTTTGTTCATATTTTTAAGCCTGGCTTTTATGAAATCAACCGGCGTTCCCAGCGCCGCGGTGATGTTGGATATCGGCGTGTTCTGATTCATTGCCGGCGCGGTTTGGAAAGCCGGCTGAGCGGGCGCAGTCTGCGGCGACTTTGCGCCGCAATTGGTGCAGAAGCCCGCCTCATCGGACAAGGATGCACCGCAGGATGTACAGAATTTTGACATAAAAGCCCTCCTGATTTTAAACTGTGATCCGGTGCATTTCTTGGCGGCACCGCACCGGACTGATGCCGAATGTTATTTGCTGCATTCGGATACCAATTCTATTTTAACATTCATAAAAAAAATTGTCAATAGCCTTTCCGACAAATTTCCACATAAAAATCACAAATTTTCTCGTGTCTTATTTGTAAACATTGTATGCCGCCCCGTCGCGGAAAATAACCCGCGGGACGCGTTTTGAGATGCCGCAGACGATTTCATACCCGATTGTCCCACAGAGCGCCGCAATGTCGTCGGCGGTGACGGTTTCGCAGCCGTCCGTGCCGATGAGCGTGGCGACGTCGCCGGACTTCACGCCAAGCCCCGTCACATCGCACATGAACTGATCCATGCAGACGCGTCCGACAATGGGGGCGCGCTTTCCGCCGACGAGAACCGCGCCGCGGTTGGACAGCGCCCGCGGATAGCCGTCGGCATAGCCCGCGCAGACGGTGGCGATTTCCATGTCTCGGGGAGCTGTGAACGTTCTGCCGTAGCTGACACAGGTTCCAGCTTTCACCGTTTTCACCTGCGCCACGCGGGAACGCAGCTCCATCACCGGATGCAGCGGAAACGGCACGGCAAGCGCCGGGTTCGGACAAAGCCCGTACAGCACAATGCCAAGACGCGCCAGCGTACTCTGGCTGTCATTTAAATAAAGCCCACCGGCGGAGTTGAGGTAATGCACCTGCTCCAGCAGGACAAGGCGCTTTTTCAACTGTGCGGCAACCGCCAGAATCATCGCGCGCTGGTTTTCGGTATAAGCCGCGTCGTCGGGCGCGTCGCTGTCCGCGACGGCGAGGTGGGTGAAAATACCCTCCGCGCAGATGCCCGGCGTGCGGACGATTTCCTGCGCTTCGTCACAGACGGCGTTCACCGCCGCTTCGCCGGAAACGCCCTGCGCGTGAAGCCCGATCCGCGTCATGCCCGTGTCTATTTTAATATGAACGCGCACCCGCTTCCCCGGTGCGATGTAACGCGCCAGCTCCCGCGCGTAGGGAAGCTCCGTCACCGTCTGGATGATGTCATAGCGCTCAATTTCGCCCGCGGCTTCCGGCGGGGTGTAGCCTAAGATGAGAATTTCCCCCGTGATGCCGCTGTCGCGCATATGCACGGCTTCCTCCAGATTGGACACCGCAAACCAGTCCACGCCCAGCGTGTCCTGTAAAAACGGCGCGATCGCCCGGTCGCAATGCCCGTAGCAGTCCGCCTTGACCACGCACATGATCTGCGCCGTATTGCCCGCCGCATCGCGTCCGAGTGCCGCACGAAAGCCCTCCATATTCAGCTTGAGCCGATCCAGATGAATCTCCGCCCATGTCCGCTTGAGATAGTCCATTTGATTCCATTCCTTCCCGCACAGCCCGACCGTATGCGGACCGCAGTATATATTTCTAAAAAATGCGCGGAACACTTGAAAAATTTCCGCGGGTGTGGTATGCTGAAAGTGCCGCTTTGATTGCCGCGGCGGTTCTGACATCATGCGAGGGAGGGGAGCGTTATTTCCGACAGAGAAAAAACCTGCGCGTTCTCCGGTCACCGCTGCGAAAAGCTTCCCGGCTGCGGCGACAGAAGCTCCGCCGCGCTGCGCAGAATCCTCAGCATCCTGCGCCTTGAAACCGAACGCACCGCCGCGTCGGGCTATACCGACTTCATCACCGGCATGGCGCAGGGCATTGACCTGCTTGCCGCGTCGATTGTACTGGATCTGAAAAAAACCTACCCGCTGCGCCTGATCTGCGCCGTGCCGTTTCCCGGCTATGCCGCAAAATTCCGCGGCGAGGACAAATTCAACTACGGTATCATCGCCGAGCAGGCGGATGAAATGGTTTATGTCTGCGAACACTATTCCCCCGCAGCCATGCGCCTGCGCAACGAATACATGATTGACCGCGCGTCAAAGCTCATCGCGGTCGTGGCGGATTTCCGCAGCGGAACGGGGCAGACCATCCGCTATGCCGAACGCAAGCAGCTTGACACCCACGTCATCCGCATCGACAGGATCGCCCCGCTGGTCGGGGAAGATTCCCCGTGACGCCATTTATCAGTTTACACCCCCGGACGCAATTATTCAAGACCTTTTCCGGATTTTTTTATCACCGGATAGAAAAAGGAGCTGTGCAGCGTGAATTCCAACACCCCCACCCCCGAGAAACCGACGGGCGCACCCCTCCCCCTGCCCGCCGTGCCGGCGGACGGCAAGCCCGCGCGCAAGAAGCGCTCGCAAGCCCCCGTGGCGCTGGTGTATTTCCTGACCCTGATGCTGTGTCTGGTGGTGTTCGGCTTTGCCGGCATGAAGCTGATGCAGAGCCTCAGTTCGACCGGCGACGACGCCTCGTCCGTTCCCACCGCCCAGTCCGCCGGCATCAGCGAGGCAAACAACCGCACCATGCTCTTTCTGATGATCGATTCCGGAAAGGTGAGCAACTGCGCCGTGATCCGCTCTCTGCCCGCGACGGGCAAGCTGGTTGTGATTCCGCTCTCTCCGGCGACGGTCTGCGAAGGACAGACGATCTCCAACCTCTATGCCGCGGGGGGAATCATCTCCGTGCGCAAATCGCTGGAAACGGAGCTTGGCATCACGACGGACAAATACATGACCGTCACCGGCGATGCGTTTGACAAGGTTGTTAAGCTGACCGGCGGTGTGCTTTACACCGTCACCGAGGAGCTGTTTTATCGCGATCCCATCACAAAGGAATCCGTGGCTTATCCCAAAGGAACAAAAACCGCGCTTGAGGGCGCACAGCTGCGTATGATCATGAATTACCCCACCTTTTCCGACGGTGCGGCAGCAAACGTCAAGGTCACGGGAACGCTTCTGGCGGATTGGCTCAACACCGTTTTCCAGACAGCCGGTCTGACCGACGACGACATCGACAGCGTATTCAATGCTTTATATGAACAATCCGACTCAAATATCACAACGGTTGAATATAAGGTTGCCAAAGTGTCAATCAATTATCTGCGCAACAACGCCGTCCGCCCCGCTTACTGCATCATCCCCACGGGAACCTGGTCGCCCGCCGGCACATTCACCGTCAGCGCCGTGTTCAAGGAAATGCTCGGCGGCTTCCTCAACCCCGCCGCAGCCACGGCGGACAGCACCCAACCCGCCGCCTAGCGAAGCAGACGGTAGGTAACCCCAATTCTAACCTCTGACTTCTAACTTCAACATCTAAAAAAGAAAGGGACCGCACAATGAAACTGATGATTTTCATTCTCAGCCGCACCGAGGTCCTCGCGCAGTTTTTAGAGGGGCTCAGCACCGCAGGAATCAAGGGCGCAACCATTCTCGACTCCGAGGGGCTTGCCGCGACGGTGTCAAGGCTTGACGGCAATTTCTTCGGCGCGTCGCTGCGGGCGCTGTTCAGCACGGCGGAGGGCAACAAAACCATCCTCTCGCTGATTTCCGACGACCAGATCGAGCTGGTGCGCAAGGTCTGCTACGCCACGGTGGGCAATCTTTCAGAGCCGAACACCGGCATTCTCTTTACCGTTCCGGTGGATTTCGCGGAGGGGATTGTAAAAACCGACAGGAATCCCGTTTGATTTGCGCAATATCGCCAAAGTAGGATGGGCACAAAGGATGAATTTACCGCATAGTGCCAAAAATACGGGAAGCGCTTGAATTTTCCGCGCGTTTGTGCTATACTGGGTACAATAAGTATGATGAAAGACTGGAAACTTGGTTCCGGTCTTTCGCTTTTGTAAAAGAAAACCACTACGGAAGGAGAACGCCCGCTTATGGGGAAAACCACGGGAACAAAAAACACCACCGCCGTGATCGAACGGCTCGCCGAGCCGCTATGCAAAAAGCTCGGCTATACACTGTGGGATGTGACATTTGAAAAAGAAGGCTCGATGTGGATTCTCAGCGTGATGATCGACAGCGACGCGGGGATCGGCATGGCGGACTGCGAAGCGTTCACCGCGCCGTTTAATGAAATTCTCGACGCGGCTGACCCGATCGACCAAAGCTATGTGCTGGAGGTCGGCGGCCCGGGACTTGGTCGGCTGCTGCGCAAGGCGGCGCATTTTGAGAAATTCTTGGGATGCGACGTGCGCGTGAAGCTATTCCGTGAAACCGACGGGCGCAAGGAGTTCACCGCGCGGCTGGTTGCGCACAGCGACGGCGCGCTGACACTCGACTGCGTCGGAACAGCCCTCACGGTGAAAACCGCGGACTGCGCGTATGTGCGACTTGCCGACGACGCGGATTTATTCAGCGACGAAGCATTTTCATAAAAGCAACAAGCGATTACAATAGAACAGGAAGGATTGGTCGGAAAAATGAACAACGAGTTTTTTGAGGCACTGCGCCTACTGGAAAAGGAAAACGACATCGACGGCTCGGTGCTGATCGAGAAAATCAAACAGGGCATCCTGAAAGCAATCAAAAAGGATTACCCCAATTGTGAGAACATCAACATCGAAATCAACCCCGAAACGGGCAAGTTTGAAATGAAAATTCTCAAGGAAATCGTCGAGGGCGAGCCGGAGGATCCGGACAATCAGATCAATATCGACGCGGCAAAAACCCTCTCAAAGCGTGCCCGCGTTGGCGGTATGGCGGAAATCAAAATCAACGCCGCGAAATTCGGACGCGTCGCCGCACAGTCGGCAAAGCAGTCCATCAAGCAGGACATCAAGGAATTCGAGCGCGACCGTTTGCTGGCGCAGTTCGAGGACAAGACACAGGAGTGCGTTTCGGCAATCGTCCAAAAGGTTGAACCGGCGACGCTCAACGCCATACTTACCATTGATAAAAGCGAGGTTTACCTCACCAGAACCGAACAGATCCCCGGCGAGGTATTAAAAGCCGGCGACATCGTCAAGGTGTTCGTGGTGGGCATCATCAACCCCGACAAGAAGCCGATCATCAAAATCTCCAGAACGCACAAGGATCTGGTCAAGCGCCTGTTTGAGCTGGAAGTTCCCGAGATTTACGACGGCACGGTCGAGGTGCGCGCAATCTCCCGCGAGGCGGGCTCGAGAAGCAAGATTGCCGTTTTCAGCAAGAATTCCAACGTTGACGCGGTGGGCGCTTGCATCGGACCGAAGCGGTCGCGTATCACGAGCATCGTCAGCGAGCTGCGCGGGGAGAAAATCGACATCATCGGCTTCAGCGAGGATGATGCGGAATTCATCGCCAAAGCGCTTTCCCCCGCTGAGGTCATCAGCGTGGAAATCTTAGAGGGCGACATCCGCGCGTGCCGCGTGGTGGTTCCCAACAACCAGCTTTCGCTTGCCATCGGCAACAAGGGGCAGAACGCAAAGCTTGCCGCACGGCTCACGGGCTATAAAATCGACATTGTGCCGGAGTTTTCCGCGGAGCAGGAATAACCGGCTTTCACAAAATCAGGGAGGCGGGCAATGGCAAAGGTTAAAAAAATTCCGGAAAGAATGTGCTTGGGGTGCGGCGCGCTGAAGTCCAAACGCGAGCTCATCCGCATGGTGCGATCCAAAGAAGGCGCGCTTTCTCTGGATCTGACCGGAAAGCTGCCCGGACGGGGCGCATATATCTGTAAAAGCCGTGCCTGCTTTAAAAAAGCACGGAAGGCAAAGAAGTTTGAACGTGCGTTTTCCTGCGTCATCGAGGAAGCGCTCTACGACAGGATGGAGGGAGAGCTTGGCAATGAATAAAATCATGTCGCTGCTGACCGTATGCCGCAGAGCCGGAAAGCTCGCGCTGGGCGCGGATCTTGTCAAGGACGCGCTCAAGACCGGCACAGCATGGGGCGTGTTCGCCGCAAGTGATCTTTCCGAAAAATCGCTGAAGGAGCTGCGCTTTCACTGCGCGCGCTACAGCCGGCCGCTCTTCCCCCTCGGCATGACCATGGACGAGGTGTCCGAACAGCTTGGAAAACGAACGGGAGCCCTCGCCGTGTGCGACGCGGGTTTCTTTAAAAAGGCAAAGGCAATCATCGAAGAAACCACGCGCGGCAATGCCGGAAACGGCGCAGAATAAGGAGGATATTTCGCCTATGATTACAAAATATAAACTCAACGAGCTGGCAAAGGATCTGGGAGTTTCCAACAACGAGGTACTCGAGCTGCTGACGGCGGCGTTTGAGGGCGCGAAAAAAACGGTTTCCGCGCTGACAACCGACGAAATCAGCTATGCGCTGGAGTTCTATTCCCAGAAGCATCAGGTGGAAAGCTTTGACGCGTATTTCGCCGAAAAGCAGAACCGCCCCAAAAAGGCAGAGCCGAAGCCCGAGCCGGTGAAGCTGCCGTTTAAAAAGCCGGAGCAGCCCGCTTCCCAGACGAAGCCTGCCGCAAAGCCCGCGGGCAAGCCGTTCGAGCAGAGTGCGCGTCCCGCCGCAAAGCCCGCGCAGCAGCCCGCAAGACCCCAGTCCGCGGCGAAGCCCGTTTATACCGCAGAGCCGGAGCGTCCGGTGGCGCGCACAAATTCCCCCGCGCAGCCCGTTCGCCAGAATCAGCCCGCACAGCAGGCGGCAAAGCCCATTCAACCTGCGCAGTCCGCTCAGCCCATGGCAAAGACCGCGCAGCAACAGCCCGGCTATTTTGCGCAGCCCAAGCCCCAGCTGCCGAAAAAAGAAAACAAGCCGGTTAAGAAAAAAGAAAATGTCATCAAGCAGCAGCTTGCCGTCAACGCGTCCGCCACGGCACAGCCGGCGGTTGTTCCGCAGAAGGTCCGCACCATCGACACGCGCGGCAGCTACGTGGAGCTTGACAAATACAACGAACGCTACGACAGTCTTGCCGACAACCGACAGAGCAAGAATAAGGATAATTTCTCGAAAAAGCAGAAAATTACCCAGAAATCTCAGCAGCATAAAAAACAGCAGTTCTCCAACAAGCGCGAAACGGAAGCCGAGAAACTGCGCCGCTTAAGCTTCAGCGTGCGAGAAAGCAGCAGCTCAAGGTTCTGATCCCCGCCGAAATCGTGGTGTCGGAGCTTGCGGCGCGCTTAAAGGTAACGGTGAACGTCATCATCAAGAAGCTCATGCAGCTGGGCGTGATGGCTTCCATCAACGAAATCATCGACTATGATACCGCAGCACTGGTTGCCGAGGAGCTGGGCGCAAAGGTTGAAAGGGAAGTCATCGTCACCATCGAGGAGCGCCTGATCGAGGACGAAGCCGACAAGGACGAGGATCTGGTTGACCGTTCGCCCGTGGTGGTTGTCATGGGACACGTCGATCACGGAAAGACCTCTATCTTAGACCGCATCCGCAGCGCGAACGTCACCGCCTCCGAAGCCGGCGGCATCACGCAGCACATCGGCGCTTATCAGGTTTCCCACAACGGAAAGCGCATCACATTCCTTGACACGCCCGGTCACGAAGCGTTTACTTCCATGCGTGCGCGCGGTGCGAACATCACCGACATCGCGATTCTGGTGGTTGCTGCTGACGACGGCATCATGCCCCAGACCGTGGAATCCATCAACCACGCCAAAGCGGCGGGCATTTCGATGATTGTCGCGATCAACAAGATGGATAAGGAAGGCGCTGACCCCACCCGCGTGAAGCAGGAGCTGACCGAGCATGAGCTTGTGGTCGAGGAATGGGGCGGCGACGTCATTGCCGTCGAGGTTTCCGCGAAAACGGGCATGGGCATCGACGATCTGCTTGAAAACATCCTGCTGCTCACCGAGGTACGCGAGCTGAAAGCCAACCCCAACCGCCAGGCAAAGGGTACGGTCATTGAGGCACGCCTTGACAAGGGCAAAGGGCCGACCGCGACGGTGCTGGTTCAAAACGGAACGCTGCACCAGGGCGAGGTCATCATCGCAGGAAAATCCGTTGGACGCATTCGTACCATGTGCGACGACAAGGGCAAGCCGGTCGAGAGCGCCGGACCTTCCACGCCGGTGGAAATCACGGGCTTTGCAGAAGTTCCCGCAGCGGGCGACACCTTCAACGCGGTCAGCGACGAAAAGCTTGCCCGCGAGCTGGTCGAGCAGCGCAAGCACGAAGCGAAGGAGGAGGAGTTCAGCAAGTACCAGAAAGTCACGCTGGACAACTTGTTCAGCCAGATTTCTCAGGGCGAAATGAAGGAGCTTCCCATCATCGTTAAGGCGGACGTACAGGGCTCGGCGGAAGCCGTCAAGCAGTCGCTTGAGAAGATTTCCAATGAGGAAGTGCGCGTGCGCGTGATTCACAGCGCGGTGGGTGCGGTTTCCGAGAGCGACGTCATGCTTGCTGCCGCATCGAACGCCATCATCGTGGGCTTCAACGTGCGCCCCGATCCAATCGCAAAGGAAAACGCCGTGCGCGACGGTGTGGAAATCCGTTTGTACAGAATTATTTACGACGCAATCGAGGAAGTCACCACTGCGATGAAGGGTATGCTCGCACCGAAATTCCGCGAGGTTGAAACCGCCCGCATCGAAGTGCGTCAGGTTTATAAAATCACCAACGTGGGCATTGTTGCCGGCTGTTATGTGCTTGACGGCAAGGTCGGCAGACATGACTTACTCCGCGTTGTCCGCGACGGCATCATCGTCGCCGACGAAAAGCTCAGCTCCCTCAAGCGCTTCAAGGACGACGTCAAGGATGTTGCCGCCGGCTATGAGTGCGGCATCACGCTGGAAAAATTCAGCGATCTGCATGAGGGCGATATTTTCGAGGCTTACCTCATGGAAGAATACAAGGACTAAGCGCGCTGCGGAGTCCGGTTTGCGATACCGGAATGCCCGAGCGCAGCCGCGGCGGGAGCAAGCCCCCGCCCTACAGCAAAACGTAATGTTTTTCAATTAAAAGGAGCTTAATATGTCCGGTTTTAAATCAGGAAGAATGTCCGAGGACATCCGCCGCATCCTCTCCGGCATGATGCGAGAGCTGAAAGACCCCCGCATCGACGGCGGAGATATGCTCACCGTCATGCGGTGCGATGTGACGGCGGACGGTTCGTACTGCAAGGTTTATATCTCAAGCCTCAAGGGCTTTGACCACGCCAAGCAAGCTGTCAAGGGCTTTGAATCCGCGTCGGGCTATATCAAGCGGGAGATTTCCAACGTCCTGCATCTGAAAAAAAGTCCGGAGCTGAAATTCATCGCCGACGACTCCGCGGCGCATTCGCAGCAGATCAACAAACTCCTGCGTGAGATTTCCGAAAAGGAAAACCCGCCGGAAGAACCGCAGGAATAAACAACGCAACCGCACGACCGGAAAGGATTTGTCCGAAATGGATTTTACAGAAATTCAAGCTTTGCTCGAACAGAACGATTGCTTTACCATTCTTACCCACAAAGGTCCCGACGGCGATACCTTGGGCAGCGCCTTTGCCCTGTGCGCGGTGCTGCGCGGGATGGGCAAGCGCGCGAATGTGGTCAACAACGACCCGTTTCCGGCGCGCTACGACCCACTTTATGAAGGTTATACCGTCGAGGAATTCGACGAGCGGTTCGTGATCGCGGTGGACATCGCGGATCTCCAGCTGCTGGGCAGCCGCATGACGAAATACGCCGAGCCGGGCGCGATCGACCTTTGCATCGACCACCATATTTCCAACACCGGCTTTGCCAAGCAAACCTATGTCGATGCCCGCGCGTCTGCGGCGGCGCTGATCCTGTTTGAGCTGTTCCGTTTTATGGGTAGGGAACTCACAAAGCGCGTCGCGACCTGCCTTTACACCGGCATCGCCACGGACACGGGCTGTTTTAAATACGAAAACACCACCCCCGCCGCACACATCGCCTGCGCCGCGCTGATGGAATGCGGCATCGATTTCGCCGGCATCAACCGCCGGATGTTCGATGTAAAAAGCAAGGGCAGGGTGCTGCTTGCAGCAGCAGGCTGTGCAGTCAATCGAATTTTTCTTCAACGACCGCTGCTCGATGCTTGTGATTACCAAGAAAATGATGGACGAGAGCGGCATGGAGCCCGCGGAGTTTGACGGGCTTGCGTCGATCCCGCTCCAGATTGAGGGCGTGGAAATCGGGCTGACCGTGCGCCAGCGCCACGAAAGCGTGTTTAAGGTTTCCGCGCGCACCACCGAACAGCACGACGCGTCCGCGTTCTGCCGCAATTTCGGCGGCGGCGGACACATCCGCGCAGCGGGCTGCGAAATCACCGGCACACTCGACGAGGTCAAGCAAAAGCTCGTTGCCGCCCTGCGCGAGGTGTTCGGCTATTGAACACGGATAACTACGGCTTTAACGGCATTCTTCCCGTCAATAAGCCTGCGGGGTTTACGTCCTTTGACGTGATCGCGAAGCTGCGCGGGATTTTAAAAATGAAGCGCCTCGGTCACGGCGGAACGCTCGACCCAATGGCGACCGGCGTGCTTCCCGTTTTTGCGGGAAAATGCACACGCGCCTGCGACATTCTCCCCACCAACGAAAAGCGCTATACGGCGGGCTTCCATCTGGGCATCGAAACCGATACGCAGGACAGCACCGGCACCGTGCTGCGCGAACAGCCGTCCGCGGTGACGGCACAAGAACTTACCGCCGCGTTTGCCACGCGCACCGGCGAAATCGAGCAGCTTCCGCCCATGTTCTCGGCGGTTTCGGTGGGCGGAAAGCGCCTTTACGAATACGCGCGCGACGGTGTGGAAATCGAACGCGCCGCACGCACCGTCACGGTGAAAGCGTTCACGCTGCTCACATTTGACGAACAAACGCAGTGCGGTACGGCGGACATCCTCTGTTCAAAGCGTACTGATGTGCGCACGCTCCTCCACGATGCGGGGCAGGCGCTCGGCGTCGGCGCGGTAATGACAAGCCTCGAGCGGACGCTCTCCGGCGGCATTGCCCTTGCCGACTGCCTGACCTTGGCGCAGATTGAAGTCCTCGCGCAGTCCGGCACAATTGCAAACGCACTGATCAAGCCGGACGCGGTGTTTGCTTCTTATGAAGCGCTCACGCTTGACGCGCGGCTTTCCGCACTGTATCTCAACGGCGTGAAGCTGAACCTTTCGCAGGTGCTTTCCATTATGCCGGAACAGGAAGCGCTCTATCGCGTTTACGGTGCAGACGGCGTGTTTCTCGGGCTTGCACGCGCGGATCTGACCGAACAGCTCCTGCGGGTTTACCGCAATTTCTGATCAATCAGACTGTAGATAAACCCTCCCAAAGGGGCTTTGCCCCCTTGACTCCCCTCACCAAAGGGTACAAGTACCCTTTGGAAACCCATTGTCTTTTGGATTTTATACTTTGATTTTTTGTTACTTTGTGATTTCACTAAAGCGCTCGAGATTTGAGCGTATGCTTTTTTTCAGTCTACGCTATTTTGATTGCTTTTTTCTAACGATTATGGATGATGAATTTTCCGACGAAAGGATGCTCGCTTTGCACAATCTTACGCAGGACGGATTGATCCCGCAGCAGCGGTGCGCGGTGGCGCTCGGGCTGTTTGACGGCGTACACATCGGGCATCAGGCTGTCATCCGCCGGGCGGCATCGCTGCGCGCGCGCGGCTATGCGGCGGCGGTGTTCACCTTTCAGACCGACTCGGTAACTTCCAAAGGGCGGGACGGGCGGCTGGAAATGCTGCTTTCCGACGAAATGAAATGGGAAAAATTCGAGCGGCTGGGCGTGGATTATCTCTATACACCGCCCTTTTCAGCGCTGAAGGACATGCCGCCGGAGGAATTTGTCCGCTCGGTTCTGCGCGGGCGCTTAAACGCGTGCGCCGCGGTCTGCGGCGAGGACTTCCGCTTCGGGCGCGGCGCGCGCGGCGATTGCTATGAATTAAAAGCCCTCGGCGCAAGGTACGGCATCGATGTGGAAATCCTCACGCATACCGTCTACCACGGCGCGCCCGTCAGCTCCACCGCGATCCGGCAGGCCGTGCGCGCGGGTGAAATCGAAAGCGCAAACGCCATGCTCGGCTATCCCTTCGGCTTCCGCCTGCCCGTTGTTCACGGAAACGCAATCGGGCGCAAGCTCAACTTCCCCACCATCAACCAGCTGATCCCAAACGGGCTTGTTCTGCCGCGCTTCGGGGTTTATGCCGCGAACGCGATGGTAAACGGCGTTTCTTACCGCGCCGTCACCAACGTCGGCGTCAAGCCCACCGTCAGCGAAACGGACATCCGCCCCTGCGCGGAAACCTACCTCATCGATTTTAACGGCGATCTCTACGGTCAGACTGTGGACGTCGGGCTAATCGGCTTCCTGCGCGCGGAGCAGAAATTCCCGTCGCTTGAAGCGCTGAAGGAACAGATTGCCGCAGACTTAACCCGCGCGGATGCCTTTTTCAGCCAACAAGCCGATTCTGCCGAATAAACGCGGCGTGCGATTTTCCGCCGCATCGGATTTTCCAAAAAACACCGAAAGGATGCTTTGTTATGAGTGAGAATACCGCACCGAAAAAAGTCCGCACCCGATTTGCGCCCAGCCCCACCGGCTATATGCACATCGGCAATCTGCGCACGGCACTTTTCACCTATATCCTTGCGAAAAAATACGGCGGGGATTTCATCCTGCGCATCGAGGACACCGATCAGGAACGCTTTGTTGAGGGCGCGACGGAGGTCATTTACCGCACGCTCGAGCAGGTCGGGCTGAACTGGGACGAAGGTCCGGACATCGGCGGACCGGTCGGTCCTTACGTGCAGTCCGCGCGCATGGGGCTATTTAAGCAATATGCCGTTGATCTGGTAGAAAAGGGCGAAGCGTATTACTGCTTCTGCGACAAGTGCCGGCTCGACGAGCTGCGCGCCGTGCAGGAAGCAAGCGGTATGGCGACGATGTACGACCGCCACTGCCGCACTCTCCCTGCCGCCGAAATCGCAAAAAATCTTGCCGACGGCGTTCCCTATGTCATCCGGCAGAAGATTCCGGAGTCCGGCTCGATCACGTTCCACGACGAGCTTTACGGCGACATCACCGTGGACTGCGCGACGCTCGACGATCAGGTTCTGCTGAAAACCGACGGCATGCCGACCTATAACTTCGCCAACGTCGTGGACGACCACCTCATGGGCATCACCCACGTTGTCCGCGGCAACGAGTATCTCTCCTCCGCGCCCAAATATAATCTGCTCTACAACGCGTTCGGCTGGGATGTGCCGACCTATATTCATGTGGAACACATTATGAAGGACAAGCAGCACAAGCTCTCCAAGCGCGACGGCGACGCGTCCTTTGAAGATTTGATGGAAAAAGGCTTCCTCACCGAAGCGGTGATCAACTACATCGCGCTGCTGGGCTGGGCGCCCAAGGGCGAGAACGAAATCTTCACGCTTCGAGGAGCTGATCCGCGAATTTGACATCGGCGGTCTTTCCAAGTCGCCCGCGATTTTCGACCCGCTGAAATTAAAGGCAATCAACGGCGTTTATATCCGCAAGCTTTCCCCCGAACAGTTCGCGGAATATGCCGTCCCCTATATGAAGAAAACCCTCACCCGCACCGATGTGGATTGTCTGGCGCTGGCAAAGCTTCTTCAGCCGCGCACGGAGGTGTTCACCGATATCCCCGAACAGGTGGACTTCTTTGACGCGCTGCCGGACTACAGCACCGACCTGTATTCTCACAAAAAAATGAAAACCAATCCCGAGAATTCGCTCGAAAGTCTTAAGAAAATCCTCCCCGTTCTTGAAGCGCTCGACGACTGGAGCGAGGAAGCCATCCACACGGCGCTCTTTGCGCTCATCGAGCGGCTGGGTGTGAAAAACGGTCTGATTCTTTGGCCGCTGCGCGTGGCGGTTTCGGGAAAAGCCTTTACCCCCGGCGGCGGCATTGAGCTTTGCGCGCTGATGGGCAAGGCGGACAGTTTGGACAGAATTCGCAAGGGCATCGAAAAACTTTCGAAGTAATTTGTAAGTTTCGCACGAAAAAAAGTCCATTTTTCGGTGGTCTGTCACCGGATTATCACAAACAGACGGTACAATAAAAATTGTGTTGATTTGGATACCTCTCCGCGGTTTTTGCGGGCGGGAAAGGAATGATTGAACAATGATTGAGGTTGTGAACCTGAGCAAGCACTTCGGCGACATCAAAGCGGTTGACGACATTTCGTTCAAGGCGAACGACGGCGAAATTCTCGGTTTCTTAGGACCCAATGGTGCGGGAAAATCCACCACGATGAACATTCTCACAGGGTTTATCTCCAGCAGCGAGGGCAAGGCGCTCATCGACGGCATCGATATTTTAGAGGAACCGCAGAAGGCAAAGGCGCGCATCGGCTATTTGCCGGAGCAGCCCCCCCTCTACATGGACATGACCGTAAAAGAATACCTCTGCTTTATCTATGATTTGAAAAAATGCAAGATGCCGCGCAACACCCATCTGATGGACATCTGCAAGCTGGTGAAAATCGACCATGTTTACAAGCGTCTGATCCGCAACCTTTCAAAAGGATATAAGCAGCGCGTGGGGCTTGCGCAGGCGCTCGTCGGCAACCCGAACGTGCTGATTCTCGACGAGCCCACCGTCGGACTTGACCCGAATCAGGTCATTGAAATCCGCTCGCTGATTAAAAAGCTCGGCAAGAACCACACCGTTGTGTTCTCCTCCCACATTCTGTCGGAGGTACAGGCGGTCTGCGACCGGATCGTTGTCATCAATCAGGGTAAAATCGTCGCCGACGACACGGAAAGCAACCTCTCGAAATCCCTCTCCCTTGACCACCGCATCATCGTGAAAATTGAGGGCGACAAGAACGCGGTTTATGCGGCACTTGACGACATCCCCGGCGTGGAAAAGGTCACTGTCGGCATCGAGCGCGAGCCCGGCGTTTATGAATACCGGATCGAAGCCGAGGACGAGCGCGATATCCGCCGCGATATTTTCACCGCCGCCAGCACAAACGGCTGGATGATCCTCGAAATGCGCTCCATGGAGCTTTCACTCGAGGACATCTTCCTCAAGCTCACCGTGGGCGAAAACATCAAGCTGAAGAAGGGGGGCAATTAAGATGGGCGCAGTCTTCAGACGCGAGCTTCTTTCGTATTTCACCTCGCCGATCGGCTATATTGTTCTTGCGGCGTTTTACGCAAGCTCCGGTTTTCTGTTTACCGTCACTGCGCTGCAGGCAGGTTCGGCATCGCTGACCTCCATGTTCGGCACGCTCATTATCGTGCTGCTGATCCTCATTCCGATCCTCACCATGCGCACGCTTTCTGAGGAGAAGAAGCAAAAAACCGACCAGTGCCTGCTGACCTCTCCGGTGAGCCTGCCCGGTCTTGTGTTCGGAAAATTCTTAGCAGCTTTCCTGGTGCTGATCATGGCGGTTGCCATCACGCTGGTTTACGCGGTGGTGGTTTCGGCATTTGCAAAGCCCGACTGGCTGGTTGTGTTCGGCAACATCACCGGTCTGCTCCTGCTGGGCGCGGCATTCATCGCCGTGGGCATCTTTGTGTCTTCCCTGACGGAGAACCAGATGGTTTCCGTTGTCATCAGCTTTGTCATCATGGTGGGGCTGTTCCTAATCGGTATGATTTCCTCGGTTGTTACGGTGGATTTCATCTCGAAGATTCTCGATACGCTTTCGTTTACAAAGCGGTACAACGACTTTACCTACGGCATATTCGACCTTTCAAATGTATTGTTTTTCGTCAGCGTCGCGGTGGCGTTCCTCTATCTGACCGTGCGCGTGCTTGAGAAACGCCGTTGGGGTTAAAGGAGGAGAACACGATGAAGAATCACGAGAATGATATGGAAAAAAACGAAGCGCTTGAGGCGGCGGAAGAAGCCGTTAAAGCGATCAAGGTCCCCGACCTGACCCCCGAAAAGCGCGAAAGACGTTTTAACACCAAAACGCTCAAGCATGGCACGCTTGCCACGATTTTGACAGCGGTGTTTCTGGCGGTTCTGGTTCTGCTCAACGTGGTGGCAACGATTGTGTTTGACAAATTCCCCATCACCTTTGACCTGACCAACACCAACACCTATTCCGTTTCACAGGAAACACTTGACTATGTCGAAAAAATCGACGTGGATGTACAGATCACCGTTCTTGCCGAGCAGGACACCTTTGAGGCGTATAACGATTATACCCTACAGGCGAGCCGGATGCTCCACGATTATGCCACGCACAACAGCCGGATTTCCATCCGGTATGTGGACTTCCTCTCAAACCCCGATGTGCTTAAGGATTATTCCGACGACCTCGCGCAGTATGACATCATCGTGGAAACCAGTGCGAAGGGCAGCGACGGCAAGGAATACAAGAAAACTCGCGTGCTCGAGCCGGTTGATCTGGTGAATTTCAGCGCGGAGCTTGATACGATGCTCCAGAATTACGGCATGACGTTTGATACCATGATTGCACAGTACGGCGCGGATTTTGCAATGCAGCAGTTTGCAAGCTACATCGAATCCTCCAACGCCGAGCAGGCGATCACCTCCGCACTCATTGCCGTGACCGATCCCAACCCCGTCACGATCACCATGCTCACCGGACGCAACGAGTCCTCTGACTTAAGCTACTTCCAAACCCTGCTTGAGGCAAACGGTTATATCGTCAATTCCGTCAACATCACCAGCCAGGATATCCCCGCGGACGCAAAGTGCATCGTCATGGCAGCCCCGCAGGAGGACTATCTCCCCGAGGAAATCACCAAGGTATCCAATTTCCTCACCAACGACGGCAAGCTTGAGAAAAACTTAATTTACCTCGCCTCCGACTCGCAAAAGGACACACCCAACATCGACGAATTCCTCGCCGAATACGGCTTAAAAATCGAACCGACTTTCGTCAAAGAAAGCAACGAGAATTACACCGTGGGCGGCTATCCGAACCTGATCACCGAGTTTGTCACCAGCGACAATTTCACGCAGGATCTGAAAAAAGCGAAGGCCTCCAACCTGCTGCTGTTCTATAACGCACGCCCGATTACCCAGCTCTTTAAAGAAAGCGGGATGCAGATCACCGAAGCGTATGTACAGTCCTCCTCCGGGGCTTACGCCACCGCAACCGCCGCCGTTGACGACACAGCCGCCACGGTCAAGGGCGTTCAGAACGGACTTGTCGTCGCCTCAAAGGGCGCATTCGCCAAGGATGCCGCGGGCAATGACATCGAGCTTTACAGCAACATCCTCGCCATCGGTTCGGTGCAGTTCCTCAACGACGCTTACCTGCGGTATGCGCAGTATCAGAACAGCGACTATATCCTCAGCCTGATGAACGGCTTTAACGACAAGACTAAAACCAGCATCACCATTAAGCCAAAAACCATCACAGGCAATCTTTTTGACCTCACCAATCATCAGGCAAACACCCTCAAGTGGCTCTTTACGCTGGCGATTCCCGTGATCATCCTGATCGTGGGGCTTGTGATCTGGCTCAAGAGAAAGAACAAGTAACGCTGCGGAAAGGAAGCTTGCAATGAACGGAAAAATCAAAAGCCTGATTGTCAGCGGTGTATTCATCCTGGCGCTGGGCATCATGCTCGTCGTTTTAAAACTAAACGGGCTGGACACCACGGATACAGATTCCTCCTCGACTTCCGCCGCCGTGACGACCGCCGACACATCGGTATCGATCATCAGCACCGATTCCGCCAACATCAAACAAATCACGGTGAAGAACACCAACGCGGACTACACCCTCGTCCAGTCCGGAACAGACTCCTCCACCGGCGACCCGACGTTTTCACTCAAGGAGCTGAAAGACGTCAACCAGTCCGACACTCTGACCGGCGCAATGGCGAACATCGCCTCCACCCTTAAAGCGACCAACATCGCCGAAAAGGATGCGCAGGATCTTTCCAAATACGGATTTGACAAGCCGCGCTCGACCTTTACCGTCACCTTCGGCGATTCCACACCGGCACGGACCTTTCTCATCGGCAACGACAGCCCGGTGAACAACACGGTTTATCTCAACGAACAGGGTTCAAAAACCGTCTATATCGCCTCCGCTGCCAGCCTGAGTTATTTCACTGACACCCTCGCGTCCTTTGCTGCGCTCGCATTGGTGGAAGCGCCCGCCAACGACGCTTACCCCACTTATGTTAAGGAAACCATTGTGCGGAAGGATCTGGACTATCCGGTTATCTTTGAACAGGATCCCACGCCCAGCTCCACCGACGCGGATGACCCGAGCATGGTTTCGGCACAGGTCATGACCTCCCCGATTTTTGCTTATCTCAATGTCACCAACTCCACCCCTGTCACCCACGGCATCTGGGGGCTGAATGCAACCTCCTGCGCGGCGGTGTTCCCCACGGACAAGGACTTCGCCAAATACGGGCTGGCCGACCCGCAGACAAAGGTGACGCTGGTTTCCGGCGGCGCGGACTATGTGCTGAAAATCGGCAACCCCGTATATGCCAAGGACGACAACGGCGACGACACCACCACGGTGGAATCCTATTACTGCTGGATTGACGCGAAGGGCTGCGACGCGATTTACACCGTCGCCGCGGACGATCTCCCCTGGGTGACGTTCCAGCCGTCGGATGTCATTACGAGCCTGATGACCTATAACTACATCTACAACATCAAGAATATCGTGATAGAAGATCTGACCGCCTCCGCTACCTCGACGCTGAATTTCCACGCCGACAAGCCGGCACTGACCATCACGCCGGATCTCGACGGCACAGCAGTCACGTCAGATCTCACCAAGCAGTTCTACCAATTCCTGATGGGCAGTCCGACCACGGAGATTTACTCCACTGAGCCGAAAAACGCGTGCGTATACCGCATTTCCATCAACCTGACCGCCGGCGGCGGTGATGTTCTGGAATTCTACCCCGACACCGAGCGACGCACGATCATCAAGCTCAACGGAAAAACATCTTTCCGCATTCCCACAACCTATCTCACCGCCCTCAAAGCAAACCTTGTAAACCTAGCGCAGGGCAAAGAGATGGAGACAACTTATTAATTCAAAAAACGCACCGCAAAACGACAGGTTTCACCGCACACACTGTGGTATCATAGACCTTGTGCCCGCAACGCGGCGCAATGCCCAACAAAGGAGGAGCAGCATCATGAGTGAACCTACAGCAACCCCGCAGCGTTCGTTTTTCAGCTACAAGGGGTATCCCCTCGTGCGCAAAGGGAACGAGATTTATTACGGCAATATGTCAGACGATTACGTGGTTTGGATGCAGATTTTAAGCACATCCACCATCAGCGGCATCGAAGTCGCCAACAAAATCCGGCTTTTTAAAATCGCCACGGACGACACCGTCCCCGCAGCCCAGAAAATCGTCAACACAACGGAGAAAAACGGTCTTTACGAAGCCCTTGACATCGCCAACGCGTGGCTTGGCCACCAGGCGGTTTAACACCAAAGCTGAAACAACAGCCGCCCGTACCGAATAGGTGCGGGCGGCTGTTTGTCAGCGTTCTCGTGCTTCTTTGACACAGTCAATGGCTTGTCGCGAAAGCTTTGTTCCTGTCAGCAAACCGATTTCAAGATAAACGCTTTCGTATGCGCCCCATGAATCCAGTATGAGGCGTTCAAAATCTTCTCTTTCCTTTCGGTCCGGAAAATAGACCTCGGTCGCATGCATCAGCGCCGCGCCGGTTTCATCCAGCCTTTCCTGATACGACTTTTGGCTGATCACATTGCTCTCCACGCCGCAGAGCAGGAAGCTTGCAAGCTGCTGCAAATCCGCTCTGTGAAAAATCTGATCGATGTAATTCATTGTTTTACCTGCTTTCTTTGATGTCACAATGCTTGACAGGCAGGCGCAGTGCATGGTATAATATTTACACCGCGATTGCCTGTTTGGGCATTGTGGGTGATTAGAAGCGGTTTCATCTTTTGTCGGGAAGAACCGCTTCTTCTATTTTTTCAGGTCGTCATGCTTTTCATGAATGATTCTGCGTACAAATTCAGATTTATTTACATCTTGTGCTTTGCAGCAGTCATCTAATTTATCCAACGTTTGCTTATCCATTTTCACACGGAGCATAAAGGTCTTTGGACTATCAGTAGGACGACCCATTTTTTTATTAGGCACTGAATGGTTCACCCCACTTTCGTAGCACCTAAATATAGTATAGTATGTGTAGCACCTAAAGTCAAGCGATTTTTTATGTTTTCCGAAAATCTTGATCAGCAACGATCGTCGCCGCAAATCACCTGCTTTCTTTAATGTCACAATGCTTGACAGGCAGGCGCGGCGCATGGTATAATATTTACACCGCGATTGCCTGTTTGGGCATTGTGGGGTTGTGGAAGCGGTTTGTCTTTAGTAGGAATGAACCGCTTCTTCTATTTTTTTAGGTCGTCCTTTAACTTTTTCACACCCCTGCGTGTCGCTTCCATCTTAGATACGTTTTCCTGCGCACAATAAGCATCTAAAATCTCCTTGCAGTCATGATCGAACTTGATTGTCATTTGATATTTTTTAGGGTTATCAGTCGGACGTCCCATCTTCTTTGTTCCCACTCCATCACCTCACTTTAGAACTTCTTATATTATATCACATAAGAACTTCTAATGTCAAACTTTTATTTTTATTTGTCAAGCAAATATTTCTGCGATTGGTCAAGATTCCTACAATGCTTGACAGACAGGCGCGGCGCATGGTATAATATTTACACTGCAATTGCCTGTTTGGGTATTGTGTGTGACTAGAAGCGGTTGTCTTTTGATGGGGAGAACCGCTTCTTCTATTTTTTTTTGTTCAGAAGCAATAAAATTCCGTTTCGGACGGCTTCAGCTCTTGTAATACCACATTCCTTGCAATATTCCATCAGCTTTTTATTTGTGTCATCATCCAGCCGCACTTTAATGTCAACTATTTTCGGGTTTATTACTTTTGGACGTCCCGTACGTGGGCTCATGGAAATAATCACCTCTTTTCGGAACTCACAATATCCATTATATATTATGAGACCCGGAAAGTCAAGAGGGTTTTATGATATTCTGAAAATTTTATTTGAATGCGATTACTGCCGCAATTTACCTGCTTTCTTTGCTATCACAATGCTTGACAGGCAGGCGCGGTGCATGGTATAATATTTACACCGCGATTGCCTGTTTGGGCATTGTGTGGGATTGTGGAAGCGGTTTTGTCTTTTGTGGGAGAGAACCGCTTCTTCTATTTTTCCTCAAGACGTTCATAAACCATTGTAATTCCATTGCGTACCACTTCAGAGCGGGTGGTTTTTAGCTTTTCCGCACATTCATCCAGTATTTTAAGATCCTTATCATCAAGACGTACACGGAACATGGTATGTTTGGAATCATCAGATTTCGGACGTCCGATTTTCCCTTGCGACATAACGCACCTCCTTTCTGTCGCTACATTAATTATAGCACTGTAGCAACAATATGTCAAGAGTTTTCAAAAAATAAAAACCTGTCCGAGTAAACTACCCGGACAGGTTTCTTTGTAATTTAACTTATCCCAGAACAACCGTCACAGTGTTCTCGCCAGCAAGCTTGCATTCGCATACGAAATTGCCCTCGAGCTTTTCGCCGTTGACAATCAGCTCCTTGACGCCGCTCTCAACGTGGCTGGGGTTCTGCACGTCGATGACAAGCTTCTTGCCGCGGAACTGCTTTGTGATTTTGAAGCCGTCCCATGCGGCGGGGATAGACGGGTTGATCACCAGTCCGTCCGCGTTCGGACGCATGCCGCAGATACCCTCGACGCAGCCCACCATGACCGTGGATGCCGTTCCCGTCAGCCAGTGCACGTGCGCCCTGCCCTCGAACGGCGAGCGGGTGGATTCCACAAACTGTCCGTGCGCATAAGGCTCGAGCACACGGGTTTCCGCGTTGTCGTTCATCGCGGCGGGGGAGGTTTCCATAAAGTATTCAAACGCGCGGTCACCGTGACCAAGCAGCGCCTCGGCAAGGATCACCCAGCCCTGCGACTGCGAGAAGATGCCGCCGTTTTCTTTGGTATCGGGGTTGAAGATGTGCATCAGCGCACCGTCGAAATAGTGATCCACATAGGGCGGGTCAAGCAGCTTCGCACCATACTTTGTGTTGAGGATGCTGTGAACGCTGTCCATCGCGGTTTCGCCCTGATCCTTCGCCGCAAAGCCGGAGATAACCGACCAGCTCTGGGGGTTGAGCCACATACTCGCCTCGGGGTCTTTCTTCGCGCCGACAATCACACCGTCCTCGCGGATACCGCGGATGAAGCGATCCTCGTCCCAGCACTTCGTCAGCTCCTCGCCAAGCTTGCCCTGCACGCCGCCCAGATAGCCCACATAGGCGGTGTCGTTCTTTTCCGCCGCGATGCCGCGCAGAACGCTCATCGCGTAATAAAGCTGGAATGCCACAAAGGTAGACTCGCCCTTTTTGCCCAGACGCAGGCAGTCGTTCCAGTCCGCGTGTAAGCCCGCAGGCATATTGTGATCGCCCAAACGCTCCATCGAGAAGCGGATTGCGCGCTTGAGGTGGTCATAAACCGTATCCTCGCCGCCGTTTGCGTAAGGAATCACTTCGTCTAAGAATGCCTTGTTTCCGCTCTCGCCGATGTACTTGACAATCGTCGGGAACAGCCACAGCGCGTCGTCCGCGCGGTAGGAGGGATGACCGGTTTCCTTGACATAGGAAGCGTCGTCAGGGGTGTCCTCGTGACCAGCATTGTGGTTGTATTTCACCAGCGGCAGACCGCCGCCGTTGTCAACCTGCGCGGAAATCATAAAGCGGATCATGCCCAGCGCCCGCTCGGGGTCGAGATGGATGATGCCCTGAATGTCCTGCACCGTGTCGCGGTAGCCGTAGCCGTTTCTTTCTCCGCAGTAAACAAACGACGCGGCTCTTGACCAGATGAACGTCGTGAAGCACTGGTATGCGTTCCACACGTTGACCATGTTGTTGAATTCGGCGCTCGGCGTTTCAACCTTAAAGGTTTCGAGCTTTGCGTGCCACCAGTCCTTCAGGGCGGCGATTTCTGCGTCCGCCGTGCCGGCTTTGTCGTAAGCGGCAATGATTTCGTTGGCGGCGGTGTTGTTGTACTGTCCAACGAGATAAATAAATTCCTTTGTTTCGCCCGGAGCAAGCTCCACGTCAGACTGCAACGCGCCACAGCCGTTGGAGTTGTAGTTGAGCGTGCCGTCACACCTGCCGCTTTCCACGGCGATGGGGTTCGCGTGGGTTCTGTACGGTCCGAAGAAGCTTTCTAGGTTGCCGTTATAAGCGTCAACCTTTGCGCCGGCAAGCCCGAAGAAACGCTCGCGGTAGTTCGAGCCGGTTGCATCCTTGCCGCTGTTCTCGTTGATGTGCTGGAGGATCTTGTTGCCCTCAAAGCTTGTCCGCGTGATAAACAGGGTGTACTGGAGGTTGACCTGATCCTGATTGTAGTTGCTGTCGTTTGAGAATTCCACCAAGCCGTAAACGGAAAGCTTGCGCGGCTTGTCGGAATCGTTCTTGACCTTTGCGCGCCATACTTCATAAGTCTTGCCCAGCGGCACATAATAAGTCACCTCGGAGGAAATCCCCGCATACTGCGCGCTGATGACGGTGTAAGCCGTACCGTGGCGGCATTCGCTCTTGTACTGATCAAGGGGCTTGCCCACGGGCTGCCACGACGCGGACCAGTAGTCGCTGGTTTCGTTGTCGCGCAGGTAGATGTATCTGCCCGGCAGACCGATGTTTGTGTTGAAGCGGTAGCGGATGATACGTCCGTGCGCGCCGCTCTTCACAAAGCTGTAGCCTGCCGCGTTGTTGGAGATAATCGCGCCGTACTCCGGCGAGCCGAGGTAGTTCGCCCAGGGTGCGGGGGTTGCGGGATTGGTGATGACGTATTCCTTGTTCTCAAGGTCAAAATAGCCGTATTTCATGTAATCCATCCTTTCAGAAAATCCTGTATATTCACATGCCTGTTTTCGGCAACATTAGTATTTTAACATACAACGCCGTCCTTGACAAGGGGGTAAGGAGCGGTTTTCGTATAAACTTTTTCGTTTCTTCACAAAATAAGAAACGCAATCGTTTGAAACTTCTGAAGCGTCGGGCGATGCGCCGTCGATGTGGAAAATTCCGATTTCCTTATAATGCTCGATCTTGTAATCGATTGTCCACAGGCTTTTCTGCAGCTCGTGCATTTTGTCGGCGATATAGGATTTATGCGACTCTAAAATCGCCTTGCGCTGCTCGCAGGTTTTTTCGCCCTCTAAGCAAAGGTTCATGAATTCCTTGATGCGCTCGATGGACATACCGGAGTTTTTCAGGCAGCAAATCAGCCCGAGCCACTCCAGATCGCAGTCGGAAAAGCTCCTGATCCCGCTGCGGGTGCGCTTGAGCAAGGGCAGCAGCCCCTCCTTGTCATAATACCGCAGCGTATACGCGCTCAGTCCGGTTTTCTCCGCCGCTTCTTGTATCGTATAGCTCATATCCTCGCCCCTTTGTAATTTATGCAGACTTCACAATGATAACCTTACCACGAAAAAAATATTTTGTCAATAGGTATTGACTTTGAGCAAACTCTATGTTTTATAATAGAAGTCAGAGGTTAGAAGTCAGAGGTCAGAAGCTGGGAGGCAGGCTTGTCCGTACCATGCGGTAGGGAACGCTGTTTTAACTTCTCAAAAGCAGCCTTCTATCGCAAAGCATACCCATCTCTCGAATCAAAAACCAATGCGATTCACTATGGTATCAACGCGCACGCTATCCGGTCGATATGCAGGCACCCAAACGCGCGATAACGGGTTTCCAAAGGGGGCTTGCCCCATTTGGCGAGGATTCTTAAGGGGCAGCGCCCCTTAAGGGAGCGGTCACAAAGTAAAAGGAGGACTACACAATGGCTTATTTGGCAGATGACAAGCGTTATGAGAAAATGCCCTACCGGCGGTGCGGGCGCAGCGGGCTGAAGGTTTCAGCGATTTCGCTGGGGTTGTGGCAGAATTTCGGGCTGAAGAACAGCTTTGAGAACAGCGAGGCGATGTGCCGGACGGCATTTGACCTCGGGATCAACCACTTTGACCTTGCCAACAACTACGGCAACCCTTACAACGGATCGGCGGAGGAAACCTTTGCGAGGATTCTGGCGCGGGGGCTGGGGGCTTATCGCGACGAGCTGACCATTACCACAAAAGCCGGCTATGATATGTGGGCGGGGCCTTACGGCGCAAAGGGCGGCTCGCGGAAATATCTGCTCGCAAGCCTTGACCAGAGCCTGAAACGGCTCGGGCTTGACTATGTGGACGTTTTTTACCACCACGTCGCCGACCCCGAAACGCCGGCGGAGGAAACCGCACTCGCTCTTGACCACGCCGTGAAGCAGGGCAAGGCGCTGTATGTGGGCATCTCGAACTACAACCGCGCGCAAACCGCGGAGATTCTGGCGATTTTCCGCGAATTGAAAACGCCGTTTGTCCTCAACCAGCCGATGTATTCCATGCGCAACCGCTGGATCGAACACGACAAGCTCGCCGAGCTTGCAGCACAGGAGGGCTTTGCCTTTGCGGCATACTGCCCGCTGCATCAGGGGATTCTGACCGAACGATATTTAAACGGCATTCCGGCGGACTCGCGCGCGGCGGCAAGCGACTGGCTCAGGCGCGAGCTGGACGACGCGGGGCTTGCGCGGCTGCAAACCCTCAACATCATCGCCGCACAGCGCGGACAGACGCTCCCGCAGCTTGCGCTTGCGTGGGTTCTGCGCAAGCCGGAGGTTGCCACCGTCCTCATCGGCGCATCGCGTCCAGAACAGATTATCGAAAACGTCAAGGCGGTTGAGCGGCTTGATTTCACCGCGCAGGAGCTTGCACAGATTGAGGCTGCTCTGGCGGAATAAGTCCTTTTATTCTTGACAACAGCGCTTGTATATGCTATCATGGAATCGTTTGGAGGTGTTCCGATGCGATTTGAATTTGACAGCGAGATTAAGCGGCTTGCCGGTAAAATCAAATGGAGCGTATTTTATTTCCCGTACTCTACTCAGGAACAGTTCGGCACAAAAGGCAATGTGCCGGTTTGCATCACCGTGGACGGGCATCCATTTGACCATATGCTGCTTCCGTCGAAAAACGGGCATTATCTGGTTTACAATGAATTCATCCGGCAGGCGGTCGGAAAAGACATCGGTGATCTTGTACATGTCACGCTGGAACCGGATACGAAAAAGCGGACGCTTGTGATTCCGGCGAAGATCGAAACCGCGCTGCGGGATGCAGGGGTGCTGGAGCAGTTTCTCAAACAGCCGGACTACTTCAAGCGCGAGCAGATCAATTTCATCGAGGTCGCCAAAAAGGATGAAACCAAAGAGAACCGTCTGAAAAAAATAATCAGCAGGCTCACAGGCGAATGATGCGCGTTATTTTACCAAAATCCCCGTCCGATGCTGTACCGGACGGGGATTTTTTGTCAGAATGTTATGTAGTTCTTTGCCTTGTTGACGAGATTCTTGTCGTTCTCATAGGACAGTACACTCGTCGCGCGACCGATTTCCACCCAGCGGATCTCGGCGATTTCGTCCTCTTTGGGAAAATAGTCGGTGTTTTTTGCCTTGGCGATGAAATACACCACCACCTTCTTGGTGTCCTTGCGCGGGGAATACGACACCGTCTCGCGGAAGGATGTGTCGATCATCGCGTCGATGCCGGTTTCCTCCATGATTTCGCGATGGGCTGTCTGTTCCTCGGTTTCGTTGTCCTCAACGTGTCCTTTCGGGAAGGACCAATGCCCGCTGTTGATGTGCTTGATGAGTAATATCTCCGTGTTTCCGTGATATTTCCGGTAGACAATCCCTCCGCAGCTTTTTTCGTTCTGCAAAACGCTCCACTTCTTTCTGGGTATTCAAAGCGGTGATCCGCTTTCGTTAGTTATTTCTATTATAGCATATAATCTCTCTTTTGTCTGCACTTTTTCAAAAAAACTTATATATTTTTGTTTTTAGCCTCACCGACGAAAAAACCGCCCCGCGGCAAAGCAGGGCGGCTTTTATGTTCACTGGAACCGGACGGAACTTATTCCGCGGTTTTTTCTTCGATGAACTTGACGATGTTGCCGACGGTTTTGATGTTCTCGACTTCATCTTCAGGAATTTCAACGTCGAATTCTTCCTCGATTGACATCACGAGGTCAACGACATCCAAAGAATCCGCACCGAGATCCTCGGTGATGGAAGCCTCCATCGTCACATTCTCCGCGTCAACGCCGAGCTGTTCAACGATGATATCCTTTACTTTATCAAATACCACTGTATAACCCTCCATTCTTTGCTGTTCTATATTACCCGCGCCGGCGTTTTCACACCGCCGCGCAATAACTGCACTTACTCGTTTTCTTCAAACGCGCCGATTTTTCTAAACTTAGTATAGCGTTCTGAAAGCAATTCGTCAATACCTTTTTCAAATTTTCTTTTCAGCGCGGCGAAAAGGTAGTCCGAAATGAACTCCGCGGTCTGTTCGGCGCTGTTGTGCGCGCCGCCGATTGCCTCGGGAATCACAAAATCACACACGCCCAGCCGCTGTAAATCCTCGGCAGTGACCTTCATGATGTTGCAGGCGTCCTTTTCGCGGGCGGCGTCTTTCCAGAGGATGCTCGCGAAGCCGCGCGGGGAGATCACGGAGTAGATTGCGTTTTCAAGCATTGCCAGCTCGTCGCACACGCCCAGCGCCAGCGCGCCGCCGCTTCCGCCCTCGCCAAGGACAATCGAGATCACCTGTGTTTTGAGCGTCATAAACTCCATCAGGTTGCGGGCGATCGCTTCACCCTGTCCGCGCTTTTCGGCTTCCACGCCGCAGAACGCGCCAGGGGTGTCGATCAGGCAGATCACGGGGCGGTGAAACTTCTCCGCCTGCTTTGCCAGGCGCAGTGCCTTGCGATAGCCCTCCGGATGGGGCATGGAGAAATTCGATGCTTTGTTTTCATCTAAATTGCGTCCCTTGACCTGCGCGATCACCGTCACGGGTGTGCCGCGGAAATAGCAGATTCCGCCCACAACCGCGCCGTCGTCGCCGTAATACCGGTCGCCGTGCAGCTCGTAGAAATCATCAAAAATCAGCGGGATATAGTCCCGCACCGTAGGACGGTTGCGGTTGCGGATCAATTCCAGCCGTTCAAAAGCGGTCAGATTACTCATTCGGGAAAATCCTTTCGGGCGTTAAGTTCGGAAAAGCCGCTGTTACAGCGTTTTGGCGTTGTGGAGCTTGAGCAGGTGCGCCAAAGTGCGGCGCAGTTTTTTGCGGTCAACAATCATATCGATGAAGCCCGCCTCCAGCATAAACTCCGCAGACTGGAAGTCGTCGGGAAGTCGCTGGCGGATGGTGCCCTCAATGACGCGCCGTCCGGCAAAGCCGATGAGCACCTTGGGTTCGGCAATGATGATGTCGCCGAGCGACGCAAACGACGCCGTTACGCCGCCCGTGGTCGGGTCGGTCATTACGCTGATGTAAAGCCCGCCCGCCTCGCTGTGCTTTGCCACCGCGCCGGAGGTTTTCGCCATCTGCATCAGCGACACAATTCCCTCCTGCATTCGCGCGCCGCCGGAAGCGGTAAACGCGATGACGGGAAGCCCCTGTTCGGTCGCAAATTCAATCGCGCGCGTGATTTTCTCGCCCACCACGCTGCCCATGGATGCCATCATGTAGCGCGAATCCATCACAATCACCACGACCTCCATGCCGCGGATGGTCGCTTTTCCGGTCACAACCGCGTCGTTGAGCCCTGTGGAAGCCCGCAGCGCCGCTTGCTTTTCGGCATAATCTGGAAAATCAATCGGGTTCTGGGAGATCATCCCGCGGTCAAACTCCTCCAGGCTGCCCTTATCCACAGTGATATCCAGCCGCTCTCTTGCGGAAAGCCGCGCATGGTAGTTGCAGTGTGGGCAAATTTTTCCGGAGCTGTTGAATTCGTCCGTGAACGTCACCGTTGAGCAGCGCGGGCATTTAAACAGCAGATCGTTGGGAATGGCATCCTTCGCCGCGGCTTTGGATGCTTTTCTCGCCGCGTCGTCGGCTTTCTGCTCGCCGTTAAAGCGCGTTTTGACAACGGAAAAGAGGTCTTCGAGCATGGTTCTTCTATCCTTTCCTGCTTAAAGGGAAATACACTTATGCTATATAAATTTTACACGTCATTCATAATATCGGTGCGCGACAAGAAGCCGTTGTCATAATCCCCCGCCAAAAACTCCTTGGTGCGGATGAGCTTTAAGTGGAAGTCGATGTTGGTGGAAACGCCGTCCACAATGAATTCCGCCAGCGCCCAGCGCAGTTTTGCGATTGCCTCGTCGCGGGTTTTCCCGTGGACAATCAGCTTGCCGATCATCGAGTCGTAATACGGCGGGATTTCGTAGCCCTGATACACCGCGCTGTCCACGCGCACGCCGAAGCCGCCCGGGATATGCAGCGAGCGGATTGTGCCCGGCGACGGGCGGAAATTTATCAGCGGATTCTCTGCATTTATTCTACACTCAATTGCGTGTCCTGTCAAGTGGATTTCTTCCTGCGTGAACGAAAGCTTTTCGCCCTGCGCCACAAGCAGCTGCTGCTTGACCAGATCAATGCCCGTCACCGCTTCCGTCACGGGATGTTCCACCTGAATACGCGTGTTCATTTCCATGAAATAGAAGTTGCCCGCTCTGTCCACGAGGAACTCGATTGTTCCCGCGTTGCGGTAGCCGCAGGTTTTCGCCGCGCGCACCGCCGCGTCACCCATTTTCGCCCGCAGCTCCGGCGTCATGACTACCGAGGGCGACTCCTCAAGCACCTTCTGGTTGCGCCGCTGCATCGAGCAGTCGCGCTCGCCGAGATGGACGGTGTTGCCGAAATTGTCGGCAAGAATCTGAATTTCAATATGTTTCGGGCTGTCGATGAATTTTTCGATGTAAATCTCGTCATTGGCAAAGCACGCGAGGGCTTCCTGCTTGGCAGAAATAATCTGCGCGTCAAGCTCCTCCGGTGTGCGGACAATGCGGATACCGCGCCCGCCGCCGCCCGCGGAGGCCTTCACCATCACGGGATAGCCCATCTGCGCCGCGATATCGCGCGCATAATCAAGGCGCTGCACAGCACCATCCGAGCCGGGAATGACCGGCACGCCCGCCGCTTTCATCGTTTCCTTCGCCTGCGCCTTATCGCCGAGCATATCAATGCTCTCCGGACGCGGTCCGATGAACGTGATGCCGCACTTCTCGCAGGTCCGCGCGAAATGGGCGTTTTCCGACAAAAAGCCGAAGCCCGGATGCACGGCATCCGCCCCCGTCAGCTCACACGCGGAAATCACCGCGCGGATGTTGAGGTAGCTGTCCTTGCTCTGCGCCGGACCGATGCAGACCGCTTCGTCCGCGATTTTGGCATGAAGCGCGTTGCGGTCGGCGGTCGAATACACAGCCACCGTGGCAAGCCCCAGCTCGCGGCAGGCACGGATGATCCGCACCGCGATTTCGCCTCTGTTTGCAATCAGAACCTTTTTGAACATATTCACCCGTCCTAATTCATCACTTTATCGCAAATGTAATCTCGGCGGAAACGGCTTTTTTGCCGTCCACCGTGGCAATCGCCTCGCCGACACCGATCGGGCCCTTGGTCTTGGTGATTTCCACCTCAAGACGCAGCACGTCGCCCGGCACGACCTGACGGCGGAATTTTGCTTTGTCGATGCCGCCGAACAAGCCGATCTTCCCCTTGTTTTCGGGCAGGGACAGCAGCGCTACAGCGCCCGCCTGCGCAAGCATTTCGAGCATCAGAACGCCCGGTGTGACGGGATATTCCGGAAAATGCCCGGCGAACCAGAAATCCTCCGCGCGGATGTACTTCGTTGCAACCACGCGCTTACCCGCTTCCAACTCGTTGATTTCATCGATCAGCAGAAAGGGGTCGCGGTGAGGAATGACCTCCATAATCTGCGCGTGGTTCATGATAACAGCCATACCTGATCCTTTCGATAACGGCGTTTTTGGCGGAAAACCCCGCCAGCCGGTTTATTCCAGAATGAGAATCTTCTGCCCGAACTCAACGGCATCACCGTTTTTCACGCAGATTTCCTTCACCGTGCCGGAGAACTCGCTCTGCACCTCGCTCATGACCTTCATCGACTCGATGATGAAAATCACCTCGCCCTTTTTCACCCGCGCGCCGACCTTGACAAACGGCTCGGAGTCCGGTGACGGCGCGGAGTAATATGTTCCCACGATGGGCGCTGCGATAACCTGACCGCACACCGCCGGCGCGCTTGGCGTGCTTGCGGCAGAACCTGCGGTTTGTTCAGCTGCCGGAGCAGCCTGCGCGGCAAAGCCCTGCGGCGGGAGGAACGCGGGTGCTTGCTGCGGGCGCTCGCCCTCAACAACCAGCTTAAAGCCTTTGTTCTCAATTTCAATCCGGCTGAGCTTATTCTTTTTCATCAGCTTTGCGATTTCCTCGACATCGCCCAGATCAAGCCCGTTGCCGATGGGTTTCTTTTCTATCGCCATACTCGTTCAAATCCTTTCATTATTGGAGGTTGGAGGTTAGAGATTTGCGCTTTTCATTCTGCGGAACTTATATGCTTGTAGCGTACGCGATGATTGGATTGATTGTTTGCTGATCCGCGAAATTCACTTTGCCGTTGTAGGACGCAAGGAACGCGTTGTCCTCGGCACTGCGTTCGGCTTCAGGCTTTTTCTCAACCATGCCTTTCATCATCGACATCATGATGCGGTGCGCAACGCTAAGCGCTTTGTAGTCCATTCCGCCGCGCAGGTGAAAAAATCTTGTTTTTGCGCGAAGCGCGGGTGCAAAATTTCTATTGATGATCGCGGTGTAATCCGTAGCGTTCGGATCAGCCAGTCCGACCGTAAACACAACCAGCTTTTTGCACGGATTTTTTGTCACCAGCTTTGTCCCCGCGATACCGCCCGCATACAAACCGCCGCCGTATATCACAAGGTCATACTGCATAAGCGTTTCCGGCTTCACCTTTTGCGCCTGAACCAAATCAGCGTGGAGCGCTTCCGCTATCCATTCCGCATATCTTTGTGTTGCCCCATGCTTGGACGTATACGCAACCAAAATCTTACCGGGCATCTTTTTTCCTTTCTCATCGCTCATGATCCTTACGTACAACCCATACACCCACGCGTTAAATGCACAAATGAAAACCCCGCACAAATCCATTAACAACATAACAGTGGGTTTCCAAAGGGTACTTGTACCCTTTGGTGGGAGGTGTCGGAGGGTGAAACCCTCTGACTATGGTTTATCTACAGTCTTACTTATATTTCACAATACACAGCGTCGCGTTGTGGCCGCCGAAGCCCAGGGAGTTGGAGAGGGCGGCGTCAACCGGTGTGAACAGGTTTTCTTCGGTGTTGTAATTCAGGTCGCAGTCGGGGTCAGCGGTGGTGAACCCGATGGTGCGATGAATGAAATCATTTTTCACTGACAGCGCGGTTACGATGGCTTCCACCGCGCCCGCAGCGCCCAGCAGATGCCCGATCATCGACTTGGTGGAGTTGACCACGGTTTTCGCCGCCGCGTCGCCCAGCGCGATTTTCAGCGCGGTGGTTTCATACTTGTCGTTGAGCGGCGTGGACGTGCCGTGCGCGTTGACATAGGCGATGTCCGCAGGCTTCAGTCCGGCTTCAGTGTAAGCGTTGACCATCGCGCGCGCCGCCGCCGCGCCCTCCGGATCGGGGCTTGTCATGTGGAACGCGTCGCCCGTCGCGCCGTAGCCGGCGATTTCGGCATAAATCTTCGCCCCGCGCGCCTTGGCGTGCTCAAGCTCCTCAAGCACCAGAATGCCCGCGCCCTCGCCCAGAACAAAGCCCTGCCGGTTCGCGTCAAAGGGCGTGGAGGCCTCCTCCGCGGTCTGTGCGCGGGAGAGCGCTTTCATATTATTAAAACCGCCCAGAGCAAATTTCGTGATGCAGGCTTCCGTTCCGCCGGTGACGCAGACGTCGAGATAGCCGTCCTTGATCTTGCGGAACGCTTCGCCGATCGCGTGTGTGCCGGACGCACAGGCGGTCACGGTCGCAAAATTGTCGCCCTTAAAGCCGGTTTTCATCGCAATCGTACCTGCCGCCATGTTGGCAATCATCATCGGTATGTAGAATACCGAGATACGATCCGCGCCTTTTTCTAAAAACTTGCCGTGCTCGACTTCCGTCTGGTTGAGTCCGCCGATGCCTGCACCCACGATCACGCCCGCACGGAACGGGTCGATGTCCGCAAACTGCGTCCCCGCGTCGGCAAGCGCCTCATAAGCCGCGTAGACGGCAAACTGCGTGAAGCGATCCATGCGGCGCGCTTCCTTTTTGTCGATATACCTGACGCTGTCAAAATCCTTGACCGCGCCCACGTATTTCACATCAAAATCCGCCGCGTCAAACTGGTCGATTTCGGAAAAGCCCAGCTTGTTGGCTTTGAGATTTTCATAGAACTCGTCCACGCTCTTTCCCAGCGGATTGACGGTTCCCATACCGGTGATCACAACTCTTTTCATATCCGTTTCCTCCGTTTTCGCGGCTTTGCCCCGCGGTGTTACATCGACAGTCCGCCGGAAATTTCAATCACCTGACCGGTGACATAGCTTGCGTCCGCGCTTGCCAAAAACGAAACCACACCCGCGATTTCCTCCACCTGACCGTAGCGCTTCATGGCGATCATGCTGAGAATCGCGGCTTTTTGATCCTCCGTGAGCTTGTCGGTCATGGGCGTCTGGATAAAGCCGGGTGCGACGGCGTTGACGGTGATGCCGCGCGCGCCGAGTTCCTTTGCGCCGGATTTCGTCATGCCGATGATTGCCGCTTTTGACGCGGAATAATTGAACTGCCCCGCGTTGCCGTAAAGACCGGCGACGGAGGAAAGATTGATGATTGTTCCGCTGCGCTGCTTGATCATTACCGCGGAAACAAGCTTCATCATATTAAAGACGCTCTTTTGGTTGACAGAAATCACGAGATCGTAATTCTCCTCGCTCATGCGCGCAAGCAAGCCGTCGCGTGTGATACCGGCGTTGTTGACCAGCACATCAACGGAGTCGAAATCCGCTTTGATCTGCTTGACCATCGCCTCGCACTGCGCGAAATTCGATACATCTGCTGCGTAGCATTCCGCACGCACGCCCAGCGCCCTGCATTCCTCCGCAACGGCATAGCCGCCGCTTTCGAGCATTGCTTCGTTTACGTCGTTGATGACGATGTCATAGCCGTCCTTTGCCAGTCTGAGCGCGATCGACGCGCCGATGCCGCGGGATGAGCCGGTTATCACTGCGGTTCCTTTGCCCATGTGAACACAATCCTTTCTGAATTCCGCGCCGCCGGTTGGTTTTTTGACGGGCAACGCCCCCGTGCGCGTCAAGCGCCTGGAAGCTGTGCGGATTATTTGTTAAATGATTTAATAATCTTTCCTCATGGTATCGCGCTGATCTATATAAATTATGGAAACACTCTCATATGCTGAAACTTGTCGCTTTTTCTGCTAAACGGTTTTACCCAGCAAGCGTTCTGCTTCCGTCATGATCTCCGCGACGATTTCGGAGGTGGGCTGGATTTTGTTGACCATACCGGCAATCGCGCCGCACAAAAACGAGCCTTCCTCGATGTTGCCGTCCACAACCGCCTTGCGCAGCGAGCCTAAGGTGATTTCCTCAAACGCCTCCGGCGTGCCGCCCTCGCGCTCAAAGGTCAAAAGACTCTTTGCAAACTTCGTCTTGACCCCGCGGCACGGGTGACCGGTGAAGCGTCCCGTAACGATGCTGTCGGTGTCCTTTGCGCCTATTACAAGCTTCTTGAAATTTTCGTGAATCTGACATTCCTCCGCCGCGAGAAACCGCGTGCCGAGCTGAACGCCCTCTGCGCCGAGCATGAACGCCGCCGCAACGCCGCGTCCGTCCGCGATGCCGCCCGCCGCGATGACGGGAATTTCCACCGCGTCAGCAACCTGCGGCACAAGGCACATCGTGGTGTTTTCGCCGATGTGTCCGCCGGACTCCGTGCCCTCCGCGACCACCGCGTCCGCACCCGCGCGCTCCATGCGCTTCGCCAGCGCGACCGACGGGATAACGGGGATGACCTTGATGCCCGCTTCTTTCCATGCGGGCATATATTTTGCCGGGCTGCCCGCGCCGGTGGTGACAACGGGAACCTTCTCGTCGATCACAAGCTGCGCAAGCTCCTCCGCGTTGGGGGACATGAGCATGATGTTCACGCCAAAGGGCTTATCCGTCAGTTCTCTGCACCGGCGGATCTGCGCGCGCAGGTAGTCGATGGGTGCCGATCCGCCCGCGATCAGACCAAGTCCGCCCGCGTTGGAAACCGCCGCCGCGAGGGTGCTCTCCGCAACCCACGCCATACCGCCCTGAATCAGCGGGTATTGTATGCCCAGAAGCTCTGTGATTCTGGTGTTCATTTTACAAACCATTCCTTTCCGTTGGAGCTTTCTTAATTACTGATCTTAATATTCAAAAATCACCGCGCCGTAGGTCAGCCCCGCGCCGAAGCCCACCAGGCAAACCTTGTCGCCGCGCTTGATTTTGCCGGCTTTGACCACCTCGTCGAGGGCGAGCGGGATGCTGGCGCTGGAGGTGTTGCCGTATCTCTCGAGGTTGATATAGAACTTCTCCGGCGAAACGCCAAGTCTGTCCACGGCGGTTTCGATGATGCGGATGTTCGCCTGGTGCGGGATGATCAGATCCAGGCTGTGGATATCAAAGCCGATTTTTTCCGCCGCGCCGTTGACCGCAAGGGGGAGGGCCTTGATCGCGAATTTATAAACTTCCCTGCCGTCCTGATAGATATAATGCCCCTTGCAGGCGGGGAAGCCGTCGGGATATGTCTGCGGCGCATCCGGCATAAACGCGTTGGCCGGCGGGATAGAGCGCGAAAACAGGCTCTTTGCGCCCGTTCCGTCCGCACCGAGGAAACTTGTGTACAAGCCCTCACTGCGGGTCAGCACGCATGCCGCCGCGCCGTCGCCGAACAGCACACAGGTCGAGCGGTCGCTGTAATCGGTCAGCTTGGTGAGGTTCTCTGAGGAAACCACCACCGCGTAGGTCAGCGAGGGGTCGGTTTCCAGATAGCGCCGCGCCATGTCAAAGGCATACACAAAGCCCGCGCACGCGCAGTTGACATCAATCGCCATGCCGCCCGAAACCCCAAGCTCGCGCTGCACAAGGCACGCCAGCGACGGGGTATAAAAATCGCCCGTGATGGTCGCCGCGATGATCAGCCCGACATCCCCCGCGGAAATCCCCGCCCGGTCAACGGCTTCCTGCGCGGCTTTCGCGCCCATGTACCATGTGGGCTCGCCCTGCGAAATGTGGCGCTCGTGCATCCCTGTGCGGGTGGATATCCACTCGTCGGAGGTTTCCACAACCGCCGTGTAATCCTGATTCGTCGCAATGCGCTGCGGCGCGTAAGAACCTGTGCCGAGAACTTTGATGCCAGCCAAAAAAATTCCTCCCGTGTATTGCTTGAAACTTAAAATTATGCTATAATATAAGAAATGTGCCGCGCAGCTTCCGCCGGTGATTTCTGAAAGAACGGGCGGTGCGGTATCCGCCGGGCTGCGCACCGTAAATCTGTTGATGAACTTGGTCAATCTTTTTCCATTATAACCGTTTTCGCACGGCTCGTCAACAAGTATTTCAGAATTTCCTTGTACATTTCCCGCGAAAAGCCGTGAAAATTCCCGATATTATGTTAATTTTTTAAAACAAACGGCATTTTATCCGCTTGTTCCCAATCTTCATACAACAATTTTCCTGCACGAAAGGACGTTTCTTATGAAAAACCAGACCGCATTTTTATTTTCCGGACAAGGCTCACAGTATCACGGCATGGCGAAGGAGCTGTGCGAGCGCTTCCCTGCGGCGGCGCAGGTGCTGGAGCTTGCCGGCGATGTGCTCGGCTACCGGCTCGAGGATGTGATGTTCCCCGACAGCACCAATTTTGACGAGGACAAGCTTGCGCGGACGGCGTTCACGCAGCCGGCGATTTTCG
Source organism: Oscillospiraceae bacterium (assembly GCA_047602575.1). Taxonomy (GTDB): domain Bacteria; phylum Bacillota; class Clostridia; order Oscillospirales; family Ruminococcaceae; genus UBA1366. Next base: position 120,309 of record JASGGY010000001.1, on the reverse strand, counting down.
CCTGCTCGCTCTGTGCGCTGGCGGCGGCGCGGGAGAGCGGACTGGACTGCGGCGCGGTCGCGGGGCATTCGCTGGGCGAATACGCGGCACTCGTTGCGGCAGGTGTTCTGACGGCGGAGGAGGGCTTCCGCGTCATCAAAGCCCGCGCGCAGGCGATGGAAAAAGCCGCGCAGACCGCGGGCGGTGCGATGTACGCAATCATCGGCCTGCCGGCGGACGAGGTGGAAGCGGTTTGCGCAGAAACCGACGGCTATGTGACGGCGGTCAACTACAATTCGCCCGTCCAGACCGTCATCGCGGGCGAAACCGAAGCCGCAGCCCGCGCCGCGGCGGCATTCACCGCGCGCAAGGCAAAAGCAATGAAGCTCAACGTCGCGGCGGCGTTCCACTCGACGCTGATGCAACCTGCGGCGGATGAATTTCTCGCAGAAATCAAAGGCATTGCGTTCCGTGCGCCGCAAGCCGCGTTTTACAGCAACGTCACCGGTGCGCGGCTGACGGATTTTGCGGACTTCCCTGCGCTGATGGCACGGCACATTGTTTCGCCCGTGCGCTTTACGGCGGAGCTGGAGGCGCTTTCGGCGGCGGGATACACGGATTTCATCGAACTCGGGCCGAACAAGGTTCTGACCGGACTTGTGAAAAAAACGCTGAAAACCGCACGCGCGCTGAACATCGAGGACAGCGCGTCACTTGACAAATCGCTTGCGGCACTTGCCGCCGAATAACCAACACCGCCAAAGGAGTGAATGGTATGAAACGCGCGGATTATCTCACCTGGGATGAATATTTCATGGGGCTTGCCCTGCTTTCCGCCGGGCGCAGCAAGGACAGCAACACGCAGGTCGGCGCTTGCATCGTCAGCGGCGAGAACAAGATTCTCTCCGTGGGCTACAACGGTATGCCCATCGGCTGTTCCGACGACGAGATGCCGTGGGAACGTGAGGGCGACGCGCTTGACACCAAATATCCCTTTGTCTGCCATGCAGAAATGAACGCGATTTTAAACCGCTCCACCGGCTCGCTCAAGGGCGCGCGGCTGTTTGTGACACTGTTTCCGTGCAACGAATGCGCGAAGGCAATCATCCAGAGCGGCATCGGCGAGGTTGTGTATCTGCGCGATATTTACGCCGACACCGATTCGGTGAAAGCGTCAAAGCGGATGTTCGATATGGCGGGCGTGAAATACAGCCTCTACAACTCCACGGGAAGAACCTTTGCCATTACCCTTTAGCAAACAGAAATCGGGGTATTTCATCCCATTATAATAGGAGCATTGTTATGTCTGAGAATAGAGCTTACTGTGTGCTGGGCTATCCGCTCAAGCATACCATGTCGCCGCCGATTCACAAGCGGCTGTTTGAACTGCGCGGACGCGCGTTTTCCTATTGCGTGAAAGAGCTTCCGCCGGAGGTTCTGGCGCAGGAAATGCCTGCACTACGGGCGATGAGCGGGTTTAATGTGACGATTCCGCACAAGGTGGGGATTATCCCGCTGCTCGACGAACTGGATGAAACCGCGGCGCGCTACGGTGCGGTCAATTGCGTCTGCACAAAAAACGGCGTTTCGCGCGGGTATAACACCGATGTGGACGGCTTTCTGCGCGGGCTTTCCGCGGCGGGCGGAACGCTCACCGGCAGCGTTCTGCTCTTAGGCTCGGGCGGCGTGGGACGGATGATGGCGATTGAAGCCACGCGCGCGGGCGGGTCGCTCACCATCGCCGTGCGCGAGCAGGATCTGACGGAATGCGCACGCGTGAAAGCGGACATTGCGGCGCTTGTTCCAGATGCGCAGGTGACAGTCACCACCCTTTCGGCGGCAGCCGGCAGCTTTGACACCCTCATCAACGCCACGCCGCTTGGGATGTACCCGCATCTGGACGGCTGTGCGGCGACCGACGATGTCATCGCCCGTGCGGGCTTTGTGTTTGACGCGGTGTATAACCCCGGCAGAACCGCTTTGCTGAAAAAAGCGGACGCACTGGGCATCAAAAACGCCGGCGGCATGGCGATGCTCGTCTGGCAAGCCGTTTCCGCCCACGAAATCTGGGACGGCGACAGCTACGCCGACGCAGAGGTTGAAGCGATCATCCGCGAGATGGAGGAACAGGTTTTAAAGGAATTCCCCGTATAGTATTTAGGGCTTATGGTTTAGGAGATAGGGAATGAATGTAACGACGGTTAAAAAACCGATTTATTTGTGCGGCTTTATGGGCTGCGGGAAAACGACGGTGGGGCGGATTCTGGCGAAAATGTTGGGATGCCAATTCACCGATCTGGACGCGTTCATCGAAAAACGCGCCGGTATGACGATTCCGGAGATTTTTAAAACCCACGGCGAAGCGCATTTCCGCAAGCTGGAAGCCGAAGCGCTGGTGAGCTTTCCCCAAAAATGCGCGGTGATCGCGACGGGCGGCGGTGCGCTGGTGAGCGAGGAAAACGGCGCGGCGGTGCTTGCGCGGGGAATTCCGATTCTGGTTGACACGCCGTTTGCGCTGTGTTACGTGCGCATTCAGGGCGACAAAAATCGCCCCCTTGCCGCCGCGACCCGCGAAGAGCTTTTGGCACGGTATGACGCGCGCCGCCCGTTCTACGAAAAGCACAGTCTGGGCAAGGTTTCCGGCACGGGTACGTCAATCGAAACCGCCAACGAAGTCCTTGCGCTCGTCGCCGCCCTAACCCCTAATCCTTAAAAAAGGAGGTCCTTGCACCGTGAAACTGTTGTATGCAACCCGCGTCTGCGTCTTCGCAGCGATGCTTTGCTGTGCCGCGCTGCTGACCGCCTGCGGCACGGACAACGAGAATTACCGCACATTTGACATCACCACCATCGGCGGCGGCACAACCGACGCTGTCACCACCGCCGAAACCGGCGCGGACGGCAGGATTACCCCCGCAGCCTACCTCAAACAAAGCCTCATCATCGGCGATCTATACCCCTACGCGCTCAACAGCGCCGTCGCGGCACTCGCGCCTGCCACATTTTTATATGAGCCAAGCGCAACGCCCGAGAGCATACTTTCCACAAAATTTCAGAGCAACGGCGCTGCATTCACCTTTGACACCATCGCCGCCAAACAAAATGCGGCGTTCTTATATCTCTGGTTCGGAAGCCCGCCGGCAGCCACCGTCACGCCCGACGCGCTCGCCGATCAGTATGAAACGCTGATCACGCACCTGCGTACATTGTTCCCCGATGCAACGATCTGCGTGCTGTCCGCCGTTTCCGCCGAACAAAGCGATGTCGCCGATTACAACGATGCCGTGAAGGCGCGCGTTGCAGAATTAAACGATGTCAGGTTTCTGGATGTTTCCGCGGCTTTGGAAAGCGGCGATTTTGCGCCGGACGGTGAACTGGGGCTTTCCGAGGAAGGGTATCTCGACGTTTATCGCTTTTTGCTCGAAAACCGGCTTGATCCCGTGATTCCGGCGGATGCGACGACCACCGCCGCGACCGCACCCACCACCACATCGACCCAGGGCACAATCCCCCCCGACCAGACCACATCCGCACCGGACGATTCGACCGGCATGGAAACCACCACCATTGCTTCGACCAAAAAGCCCGCGTCCGTGACACCCGCAACAACCAAAAAAACCGTGACAACGCCGGAGGAAACCACCTCCAAGCCGGCTGACACAACGAAAAAGCCCGCCGTTACAACACCCAAGACTACGACCACTCCCCCGAAAACCACCACGCCAAAGCCCGCCACCACGCCGGAGGAAACCGATCCGCCGGAAGAAAACGACAACGACTGACGCGTTGATTTTTTAAGAAAGCTGGATTCGTTTCATGAGTAAGATTTGTAAAAGCTGCGGAGCGGAATACACCGGCGCATACTGCGAGCAATGCGGCTTCGGCAAGCCCGCGCAGAAAAGCCGCGCGGTAGAAAAAATCGAAAAGCAACTGACAAAAACCGGTCGGCACGAGGATCGGCTTTCCGCGCAGTATCACGGGCAGAAGCTCCCCCCGGACGCAGCGAAAATCGCGGTACAAAAGCGCACACGCAACATTGTGCTGTGCGTGCTGCTTGCGGCGGTGGCTGCGGTCGTGCTGTTGGTGCTTTATAAAAACGGTGCGTTCGGCAAGAACAGCCGCGAGGACGTCATCCGCAATTATTTCGTTTCCATCGCGGAGAACGACTATGACAAATACCTTAAAACCATGCCAAAAGCAGTGCGCAAATCCTATGACGATATGCTCAAAGAACAGAAACTGACCAAAAGCAGCTACCTCAAGGAATCCTATTCCGACTACTACGACTATTTCGGCGACAGCTTTACCGCTTCGGTGGAATTCGGTGATGCGGACAACATCACCAACGAGGGTTCAACCGTTGCGGACAGCGAGCGGATGTATAAAGAAAATTACGGCAAAACGATTTCCATCAGCGAGGCTTACGAAACCCGCGCAATCGTCACCTTCACCGGAAGCAAAAACACCGCCGTGCTGAAATACGATGTACTGACCGCAAAAATCAACGGCAAGTGGTACATCATGGACATCCAGGAAGCCGAGGATCCCAAAGCAGACTCCTCCGCCGCCAGCTAAAAACAACAAAGTGCGCCCCAACCAAAGGGGGCGTTGCCCCCTCTGGACTCCCTCACCAAAGGAGCAAGCCCCTTTGGAATCCCATTGTTTTTAGGCTTATACTTTGATTTTCTTTGATACTTTGTGCTATAGCTGCGGTTTGTGATTCTACTATGGACACTTGAAAATCGAGCCTATAGCTTACTGTAAACAATAAAAGCGCCTTCCCTGAAAGGGAAGGCGCTTCTTCTAACCTCTAATAGCTAATCTCTAACCTCTAATTACCGTACTTCGCGGTGGCAACCTTGATGCCCACGCCCATGGTGGAGGCAACAACGATGCTCTTGAGGTACTGACCCTTTGCTGCGGCAGGCTTTGCCTTGACAACGGCTTCCACAAGGGTGTTGAAGTTGGTTTCCAGCTTCTCCTTGCCGAAGGATGCCTTGCCGATGGGGCAGTGGATGATGTTGGTTTTGTCCAGACGGTATTCGATTTTACCAGCCTTGGCTTCGGCGACTGCCTTTGCCACATCCGGCGTAACCGTTCCTGCCTTGGGGTTGGGCATCAGGCCGCGGGGTCCTAAGATTTTACCGAGACGGCCGACAAGACCCATCATGTCCGGCGACGCAACAACCACGTCGAAATCCATCCAGTTTTCCTTGGTGATCTTCTCTACCAGATCCAGTCCGCCGACATAGTCAGCGCCGGCTTCCTTCGCCGCGTCGAACTTGTCTTCTTTACAGAAAACGCAGACCTTGATGGTTTTTCCCGTTCCGTTGGGCAGTACAACCGCGCCGCGCACCTGCTGGTCGGCATGACGGGAGTCAACGCCCAGACGGATGTGTGCTTCGATGGTTTCATCAAACTTCGCCTTGGCGGTGGTGCAGGCAAGCTCCAGCGCCTCGGGAACGTCATATAATTTCGCTTTGTCAACCAGCTTCGCGCTGTCAACATACTTCTTGCCGTGTTTCATTACAATTTTTCCTCCTCGTTGTGGTGACACCGTACCGCTGTGAATTTCGCGGCACAGTTAGCGGAATATTCCTCCCACTTTGACTTGCAGCCGTATAACTAATCGATGACTTCTACGCCCATGGAACGTGCTGTTCCGGCGATCATGCTCATTGCCGTATCAATCGTAGCGGCATTGAGGTCGGGCATTTTCAGCTCAGCGATTTTTCTGATCTGTTCCTTGGTGATCTTCGCAACCTTCGTCTTGTTCGGAACGCCCGAACCGGACGGAATGCCGCAGGCCTTCTTGATCAGAACGGCTGCCGGCGGAGTTTTTGTGATAAAGCTGAACGAACGGTCGGAATACACGGTGATAACAACCGGGATGATCAGACCGATGTCGGCTTTGGTTCTCTCGTTAAAATCCTTGGTAAACGCCATGATGTTGACACCGTGCTGTCCCAGCGCAGGACCAACCGGCGGTGCGGGCGTTGCTTTTCCCGCGGGAATCTGAAGCTTGATAAAGCCTACTACCTTCTGTGCCATTTTCTGAAACCTCCATTATTTGTGGTAAGGCGAGCCTGTTTGACTCTCCCACTTTGCGGAAAGCGTTGCTTTCCCTTTGCGTCCTGATAAAATTTACTCCGGCGTAACCTGCGTAATCGGCAGGGTCACGGGTGTTTCGCGCCCGAACATGGAAACGGCGACATCCACCGTCTGAAGCTCCAGGTCGATTGCCTTGACGATGCCCGACAGATCCTTGAACGAACCGCCGGAAATCTTGACCGTACTGCCCACGCTGAAGTTGACCTCCAGCACCGTGGAGCGTGCGTCAACGCCGAGTGCCGCGACCTCGCGGTCGGTGAGCGGGATGGGCTTTGATGCCGGTCCGACAAAGCCCGTCACACCGCGCGTGTTGCGCACGATATACCACGAGTCGTCGGTCATCACCATTTTCACCAGCACATAGCTCGGAAAAAGCTTGCGCTCCGCTTCGCTGGTTTTGTTGTCCTTGACCTCGGTATAAAGCTCCATCGGGATTCTCACCTCAGGGATGAGGTCGCGGAGCTTGCGGTTGTCAACGACTTTTTCAATGTTCTGTGCGACCTTATTCTCATAGCCGGAATAAGTGTGAATCACATACCATTTTGCCTGTTCCGCCATCGTAATCCTCCATGTTTTTCGCCCGTGTCGGGGTGATTTATGCGCCGATGGAAAGAAGCTTGTCCAGCCCGAGTCCCACGCAGAAATCCACGCCCGCTAAGAACAAGCCGATGATGACCATCAGTGTCAGAACAACACTGGTGTTGTTGATGACCTTTTTGCGGCTGGGCCAAACGACCTTCTTCATCTCGCCCTTCAGCTCTTTAAAGAACTTAAAGCGTCTGTGCGGCTGCTTGGATTTTGCTTTGGCGGGGGTCTTTTTCGCCGGCTTCTGGGGAGCTGCCGTGCGCTTTTCTTCGCTCATCAGAACGCCCCCTTACTTGGTTTCTTTGTGAAGAGTATGCTTTCTGCAAAACTTGCAATGCTTGTTCATTTCAAGTCTTTCAGGGTCATTCTTCTTGTTCTTCTTGCTGTTGTAGTTTCTCTGCTTGCATTCTGTGCAGGCGAGCGTTACCTTGATTCTCATTGCGGCACCTCCAGATTAAAATTATGCTTTCCCGCCGCGCGTTTTCCGCGCGCATCCGGCAAAACACGGTCTGCCTCCCTCGCGCTGGCGCGTCCGGCACGATGCCGGTTTGTGTTGTCTGTTCCCGCGCAAAAATTTGCGCAAAAAAATAGACCTCACAAAGAGGTATATTTATTTTACCACAAGCTTTCCCCGATGTCAAGCACTTGCGGCGGATATTTGTAAACATTTTGAGAACATTATTCTGTATAAGCCCGCACCCGCAGCGGAATACCCATGTTTTCTGCCACAATCTGCGCTTCCTTGATTTCTTCGGCGGAAATCACATCCACCACCGTGAACACCACCTGCGGGAACAGTTCTTTCGCCTGTGCCGCGAACTGCAGCATCGCGTCAAAGCTATGCATGCCGAACGCGGGGTTTGTCACGCGGCAATACGTGGCGGCGTTTCCGGCATTCAGGCTGATGGAAACCTCGTCGAACAGCCCCTGCATCAGCATGGCCGTCGGTTTTCCGTGAATGAGATCGGAAAGCCCGTTGGTATTGATGCGGATTTTTGTCGCGCAGACCGAACGGATGAAGCGCGCGGACGCGATGAGTGCGTCAAGGGCTTCGGTCGGCTCGCCGTAGCCGCAGTAGACGATTTCCGAAAAGCGGCTTAAATCATAGCGCTTGAGATCGGCGATGACTTCCTCCGGCGCGGGCTCGCGGTCAAGCCACAGGCTTTCCGAGCCGTAAGCCCCATCGCCGTTGTTGCGGATGCAGAACGTACACGCGCACGGGCAGCGGTTGGTGAGGTTGACATACAGCGCATCGCCGATGGTATAGGTGAGATTCATCATGGGAAAACGCTCCTTTGGGATTTGGGATTCGCATCAGGAAATGGTGTAGCCGGTCGTGATGACAAACTCGACGCGGCGGTTCTGCGCCCTGCCGTCGGCGGTGTCGTTGGAGGCAATGGGTTCAAAATGCGCGCGGCCGGTCGCGGAGAATTTCTTTGCTGAAATGCCGAGATCACGCATATAGTTTAAAACGGCGAGGGCGCGGTTGGTGGAAAGATCCCACTCAAAGTCCGTGCTTTTATCCCCTAAATCCGCCACATCGGCGGTATGACCGGTGATGGCGATTAGATCGACCTGATCGTATACCTTCGCGATGACCTGCTCAATCTCGTTGAGGACGGGCTTGCTTGTCGTGAGCATCACCGGGCTGTCCGGCTCGAACAGCACCGTGTCGCGCAGCACAATTTTCACATATGTGCCGAATTTCTGCACATCCACCAGATCCTCGAGGTCGTTTGCTTTGATGTATTCGGTGATTTCGTTGAAAACCAGCTCAAGGGCTTTGTTTTTCTCCGCCTCGCCAGTGGAATCCGTTCCGCTGGATTCATCCTCGCTGGAAGAATCCGTCGGCGTTCCGTCCGCGGTGGAATCCTCGCCCAACGCAACGCCGGGACCAATCTGAACGCTCTGGGAATCCTCTGTTTTAAACGCCTCGCTCAGTCCGTGAGAAAGCGCTTTCATTTTTTCCAAGTCCATCGAGCTGATGGTATACAGGATGATAAAGAACGCCAACAGCAGCGTAATCAAGTCGGAATAGGTCAGCAGCCATCGTTCGCTGTTTTCCTTTTCCGGCTCTTCTTCTTCGTGCTTTCTGCTCACAGCGACTGCTCCTTCCCTGGTTCGTCCGTTGCGCGCGCGGCGGTGTTATAGTAGTTTGTGCAATCCGAGCGTTAATTCTCAATACCAGCTTTATATTTCTTTGCGCCGCCGGGGAAAGCCTGCCAGTAGAGGGAAAGCTTGTTCTCAACGTTTCTCGACGGCTCGCCGCGGGCGATCATGCAGATGCCGTCCAGAATCATCTCGCGCTGGAGCTTCAGGCGCTTGAGGTTGGATTTGAGCTTGCTCGCAATGGGAAGCCACACGATGTTGGCAAGACCGACGCCGTACAGCGTCGCGATGAACGCAGACGCAATCGACTCCGCAAGTGCGGTGGGATCATTTCCCATGTGCGCAAGCACGTTGACCAGCGACATAACCGTTCCTAACACGCCCATGGTCGGCGAAAATCCGCCCGCACCCTCGAACACGGCGATCTCAAGCTGTTTATGTACGACAAACGCTTTGATGTCGCTTTCGAGCGTATTGGCAAGCTCCTCCTCGCTCTTTCCATCCAGAACAAGGATCAGCCCTTCCTTTAAAAATAGATAATCGTCCTTCTTCAGATCCGGATCGTCGAGAGAGGCTTCCAGCGACAGGATACCTTCCTTGCGGCACTTGTCGGAAATCTCGCACAGCTTCGCGATGACCATCTGCGGATTTCCGCGCGCGGATTTTGAGAACGAGCCCTTGAGCGCTTTGAACGCCTTGACGATGTCCGCGGTTGAAAACGACGCGAATACCGCACCGATCGTTCCGCCGATGACGATCATCGCCGGACTCAGCTGAATCAGCGACGCGATGACGCCGTGCTCCAGTGTAAATCCGCCGAGAATCATCGCCATGCCGATGACAATGCCTATGACGAGTGAAAAATCCATACCTGTGACCGCGCTCGCGACAAGCGCGCCTCCTCCCGGTGGTGTTTCATAAAATATCTATAAAATCATTATACAAGATTTAAAGTTATTGTCAAGAATAAACGCGAAATTTGACAAACTCAACACGAAAATTTCAGTATTCCGGCGGCGGATTCCGCGGACTGCTTTCTTCTCCTTTATATATCGGCGGCTTTTCCGAAAATTCAATACCGCCGTGTGGGGGAAGATTTTCCGCATCTGCCTCGAAAAATTCGCTGCAAAATTTTTGTGTCCGAATGGGTATATTTATGCCACAAACGAGGACAATAGCATTACAAATCCGATTTTAAGCATTTGGAGGTTATTTATGAAAGCGACAGGCATTGTACGCCGGATCGACGATCTCGGACGGGTTGTGATTCCGAAGGAAATCAGAAGAACCATGCGCATCCGAGAGGGCGACCCTCTTGAAATTTATACCAGCAACGACGGTGAGGTTATTTTTAAGAAATACTCGCCCATCCATGAACTGAGCGACGGCGCGGCACAGGCAGCTGAGGTCATCTACAAGCTCGGCGGCGCACCGGCGGTGATTTTTGACCGTGATCATGTGGTCGCCGTAGCGGGCGCGCAGAAGAAGGAATACAACGAGCGGCGCATTTCCGCGGCGCTGGAGGATCTGCTCGAAAACCGCAAGAACTTTGTTTATAACGGTGATCAGGCAACGCAGATCCAGCCCATCGAGGGCATCGGCAAGCACGCACTGGCGATTTCGCCGATCATCTCGTCCGGCGACGTGACGGGCGCTGTGGCATTTGTCGCCGGCGAGGGCAACGCAAAGGCAAGCGAGAACCAGCTGATGCTCGCTCAAGCGGCTGCCATGTTCCTTGGCAAGCAAATCGAAGAGTAAGCTTTCACGCAGTCGGCTGCGGTTTTGTTCAGGGGTCAGGCGCTGGCATCGGACGCGCGATGGGGGAATTCCCGCCGCACACAAATCCCGCTGCCGCGCCTGCCCCCGTTTTCTGCGCCGTTTTGCGCGGCAGCAACCGCTGTGCGCAAGCCGCGTATCGCTTTCCGCTTTCGCCACTGCGTTGCCATCGTTTTCCTCTTTCGGCACGGCGTTGCCGACATCTGTGCATTCTGCCCATGGCAGGCGCGAAGTGCGTCGGACTTCCCCATAAAACGGCGCTTTTTCTGCTTCTGTCAGGCTGCGTTCCCGCTGCTGCAATCAGCGCATAAATTTCCATCTTAATTGTAGCACGGGAATGACTTGTGAATCTGCACAATTAATATGTACGAATGTTAAATTATTCTCAATTGTCACGTTGTTTTGCACTTTATTTATTTTTCGTATTCAAATAATTTTTTATTATCCGTATTATAACGTACATATTATGCAAATTGCCGGAAGATGCACCTGTGCAATTTGCATAGTTTTTACGACAGTTTTCTGCACACATTACATAAAATTTGCAAAATGCGCGACTTGTATGAATGAAGTGGAAAGATAATAAAAAAAACTTGACTTCCGAAAAAAGGTGAGTATAATATAAACTAAATCAACGGAGATTTGTGTAAGGCGCATTTCTCCGTATTTTTAGAATCCCGTAAGGCTAGGAGGTGTTCCCGTGGACGTCGCGGAAATGCTAGAAATAAAAGTCCTCTTTACCATCCCTCTGTTCGGCGGCATTCCGGTGTCTGAATCGGTGGTCGTTACGTGGATCATCATGGCGATCATGGTGCTGCTCGCGATCATCTTTGTCCGGAAGCTCGAAACCGTCCCCACCGGAAAACAAAATGTGGCTGAAATGATTGTAGAGCTGATCTACAACATGCTTTCCGGAATGCTCGGGCCCAAGGGCAGGCGCTATGTTCCTTATTTAGGAACGGTCTTCCTCTTTCTGATTTTTTCAAACACCATTACCGGCGTATTCGGCTTCCGCCCGCCGACGAAGAACCTCAACGTCACCGCGGCGCTGGCGATCATCAGCATCGTGCTTGTCCAGTTCTCCGCCATCTACGCAAAGGGCGTCAAGGGCTGGCTGGGAAACTTCCTTCACCCGATGAAGGGGATGCTGCCGATCAACCTGATGGAGCTGCTCATCCGGCCGCTGTCGCTTTGTATGCGACTTTTCGGCAACATCCTCGGCGCGTTCATCCTCATGGAAATTCTCAAGAGCTTTGTCCCCGTCGGCATTCCGGCAGTGATGAGCTTGTACTTCGATTTCTTTGACGGCATTCTTCAGGCGTATATCTTCGTTTTCCTGACCTCGATCTTCATCGGTGAGGGACTGGAGAGCGCGCACGAATAACGGCGCAGTTCACTTTTCGCGCATTGCCCCGCGCTTGCTTCAAACTCGCTTACGGGGTTGCAATAAATCAAAAAAGATTTAAGGAGTTGTATCTTATGTACGAAGCAATTGGCGCAGGTATCGCCGTTCTGACGGGAAGCGGCGCGGGCGTCGGAATCGGTATCGCGGCATCGAGAGCCTGCGAGGCAATCGCACGCCAGCCGGAGGCAAAAAGCTCAATCACCTCAACCTTCATCCTCGGCGCGGCACTCGCCGAATCAACCGCGATTTACGGACTTGTTATGTCCATCCTGATCCTGTTCAGCTGAGGCATCGCCGCACAATTCGCGCCTTCGGCTTGGCGCGCATCTAGCTTGCAAAAATTCCGTCATTTTGCCCAAAAATCCTTTGCAAGGCGGCAGCCTTGCTGCAGTCTTTTTGAACAAACTGACAAAATTTTTGACTGCGCTATCTGCGCACCAGAATTATGCAACGATGCCTAAACGACTATCCGATAGGAAAGAGGAAATCCGAATGTTACATTTAGGCTGGGATCTGGTATGGACATTGCTCAATATCCTGATCCTTTACCTGCTCATGCGTAAATTCCTGTTCAAGCCGGTTGCCTCGCATATGGAAAAACGCAAACAGGCGATTGAGGATTCCATCAAGCGCGCCGAAACCGTCAACGAGGAAGCCGCGCAGCTCAAGGAAAAATACCGCGCAGCCGTCGCAGACGCCCATGTGCAGGCGGACGATATTCTTAAAACCGCCCGCAAACAGGCATCCGACGAGCGCGACGCAGAGGTTGCAAAAGCAAAGCTTGAAGCGGCACAGCTGCGCGCAGACGCAGACCGCACCATCGAAGCACAGCGCACCCGTGCGGTTGCCGAGATCCAGAACGAAATCGCCGGACTCGCTGTTTCCGCGGCAAGACGCGTGCTTGAATCAAGCGTGGACGACAGCGTTGACAGCCGTATGCTCGATAAATTCCTCGCGGAGGAAGGTGTGACGGAATGATCAAACAGTCCGACACCGTCTGGGGCAAGGTTTTATTTGAGCAGAACTTACCGCCCGACGAGGTGGAAGCGGCATTTGCGCTGCTTGACCAGTCACCGGAGCTGACGGGAGCGCTTTCCAGCCCTGTTGTCAGCGCGGCAGAAAAGCGCCGTGTGGCGGAGCGGATTTTTCCGGTGCAGATCGCGGACTTTGTGTGTCTGATGTGCGAAAACAACGCACTGACGCGGCACAGGGAGATTTACGAGGCATATGACCGGTATGTTCTGGAAAGCCGCGGCGGAATTGACGCAGCACTGCGTTATTTCGTCATGCCCGCGCCGGAGCAGCTCGAGAAAATCAAACGCATGATTTGCACAAAATATAAAAGAAGCGACGTCAGGCTCATCCTCACCGAGGATAAAAGCCTGCTGGGCGGATTCGTCCTGTGCGTCAACGGTTATGAATATGACCGCAGTATCAAAAACAGCCTGGAGAATATCCGCAAAAGGCTATTATGGAGGTGAGCGGCATTGGCGGGGATTAAACCGAACGAGATTATCTCTGTTTTAAAGAGTGAAATATCCAACTATCATGCCGTATCGGAGGTTTCTGAAACCGGCACGGTCATTCAGATCAGCGACGGCATCGCGAATATTTACGGGCTGGACAATGTCATGTACGGCGAGCTGGTGGAATTTGAAACCGGCGTCAAGGGCATTGTGCAGAATCTGGAATCGAAAACCATCGGCGTTGTGCTGCTCGGCTCGGACTATGGTCTTACCGAGGGCGCTAAGGTGATGCGCACCGGCAAAAAGGCGGGCGTTCCCGTTGGGCAGGCGCTCATCGGACGCGTTGTCAACGCACTGGGCGCGCCGATTGACGGACGCGGCGAAATTGCGGCGGAGGACTTCTTCCCCATCGAGAATGAAGCTCCCGGCGTTGTCAAGCGCAAATCCGTTACCGTGCCGCTCCAGACGGGCATTCTGTCGATTGACACGATGTTCCCCATCGGACGCGGTCAGCGCGAGCTGATCATCGGCGACCGCCAGACTGGAAAAACCTCGATCGCGGTGGATACGATCATCAACCAGAAGGGGCAGGATGTCATCTGCATCTACGTCGCCATCGGTCAAAAGGCTTCCACCGTGGCGAAAATTGTTTCGACGCTGAGCAAATACGGCGCGATGGATTACTCGATTGTTGTTTCGGCAACGGCGAGTGAACTTGCGCCGATTCAATACATCGCACCCTATGCGGGCTGTGCGATGGCTGAATTTTTCATGAGCCAGGGCAAGGACGTGCTGATCGTATACGACGATCTGTCCAAGCACGCGGTGGCTTACCGCGAGATGTCCCTGCTGCTCCAACGTCCGCCGGGTCGTGAGGCATATCCGGGCGACGTGTTCTATCTGCACTCCCGTCTGCTCGAGCGTGCGTGCCGCGTTGCGCAGGAATACGGCGGCGGTTCGATCACAGCGCTCCCCGTCATCGAAACCCTTGCGGGCGACGTGTCGGCTTATATCCCGACGAACGTGATCTCGATCACCGACGGTCAGATCTTCCTCGAAAGCGAGCTGTTCTTCTCGGGCATCCGCCCTGCGGTCAACGTCGGTTTGTCGGTTTCCCGCGTGGGCGGCGCCGCGCAGACCAAGGCGGTGAAAAAGGTTTCGGGAAGCCTGCGTATTGATTTAGCGCAGTTCCGCGAAATGGAAGTCTTCACGCAGTTCAGCTCGGATCTCGATAAGACGACAAAGGATCTTCTTGATCACGGCAACCGCTTAGTCGAGCTGCTCAAGCAGCCCCTCTATGCGCCGAAGCCGATCCACGAGCAGGTCATTCTGCTTGCCGTTGCGTCGGACAAGCTGCTGCTTGACATCCCCGTGAACAAAATCCGCGACTTCTGCAAGAGCCTGCTTTCGTTCTTTGTGAACGACCACAAGGCAATCGTAGGCGAGCTTGATACCACCAAGGTGCTTTCCGACGAAACCGCCGCCGAAATCAAGCGGCTTGCACGGGAATTTAAGGAAAAATCCGGCTTCGGCGTGCCCGCGGAAGCTTAACATTCATGCCGGTTTCCGGCACAACCAAGGAGGGCTGGCATGGCAGGCGTTACCGAAATCAAAATGCGGATGAACAGCGTCAAGGACACCATGAAAATCACCAACGCCATGTACCTGATTTCATCCTCAAAGCTGAAAAAGGCGCGCAAGATGCTCCTTGCGACCGAGCCGTATTTTAACAAGCTCCAACAGACCATTCACCATATTTTAGCCCACGCCCCCAACACCCAGAACCGCTTCTTCGACCAGCACAAGGCTGTTCCAGACGCTGCGCTCAAACGCGCTTACATCGTCGTGACCGCGGACAAGGGACTTGCCGGCGCATACAACCACAACATCACAAAGCTTTCCGAAAGCATCATCAATCAGGATTGCAGCAACGTCATCCTCCCCATCGGACAAATGGGCAAGCACTATTTTTCCCGCAAGGGCTTCTGCCTGCAACCGGAGTTTTTCTTCTCTGCCCACAACCCGACTATGTACGAGGCGGACTGCATCGCCCACACCGCCCTCGATCTTTACACAAAAGGCGAGGCGCACGAGGTTTATATTGTATACACCAAAATGGTGACCTCCATGAAATCGCAGGCGACCGCGCTGCGCATCCTTCCCCTCGACAAGAATAATTTTCTCGAGAACGACCTCCCCGACGACGGGAACTACATCACCAACTATCAGCCCAACGAACACACCGTTCTCGACTGTCTTGTCCCCAACTACGTCAAAGGCTTGCTCTTCGGCGCGCTCGTAGAAGCATTCTCCAGCGAACAAAACGAACGCATGATGGCAATGGACGCCGCCACCACCAGCGCCAAAGACATGATCAAGGCGCTCTCCCTCCAGTTCAACCGCGCCCGCCAAGCCGCTATCACCCAAGAAATCACCGAAATCTCCAGCGGCGCGAAATCCCTCAAAAAGTGACCGTCCTTTGGGGGGCGTTGCCCCCATACCCCCACTTAAGGGGCGCTGCCCCTTAAGAATCCCCGCCAAAGGGGGCATGCCCCCTTTGGAAACCCTTTGTTTTTGTTTGCTATGGTTTGTGGGGGATGGATAGTTCGATGGTTTTGGTAATTTGCTGGTTGGTTTTACGTAACGGCACATCGGATCTTCTTTTCAGGTAATGAAAAAACTATAATTCCAATTCGTACGATAGAAAAACAAAGCATAAATCCCTACTCCCCCGTGAGCATATCCAACTCCCCAATCAAAAACAATGGGATTCCAAAGGGGCGCAGCTCCTTTGGCGGGGATTCTTAAGGGGCGGCGCCCCTTAAGCCAGGGGGCATGGGGGCAGCGCCCCATAGGGCGGATTACAAATTAAAAAGAGAGGAAGTCGGATATGGAGGCGGGCAGAGTTGTGCAGGTGTTAGGGCCTGTTGTGGATGTTGCGTTTGAGGGCGGAAAGCTCCCGATGATCAAGGATGCGCTGGAGGTTGAATTAGGCGGGCGGACGCTTGTGATGGAGTGCGCGGCGCATTTAGGAAACAACACGGTGCGCTGCATTATGCTTGCGTCGAGCGAGGGCTTGTCGAAGGGTCTGGAAGTGAAGCAAACGGGTTCGTGCATCAAGGTACCGGTGGGCGAATGCACGCTGGGGCGGATGTTCAATGTTTTGGGGCAGGAGATTGACGAGGGCGGTGCGGTTGACGCGCAGGAGCGGTGGGAGATTCACCGTGACCCGCCGAAGTTTGAGGATCAAAGCCCGGTGGTTGAGATTCTGGAAACGGGAATTAAAGTCATCGACCTGCTTGCGCCTTACGCAAAGGGCGGAAAGATCGGCTTGTTCGGCGGTGCGGGGGTAGGAAAAACCGTGTTGATTCAGGAGCTGATCCGCAACATTGCGACGGAGCATGGCGGCTATTCAATTTTCACCGGTGTTGGCGAGCGTTCGCGCGAGGGCAACGACCTTTGGGTTGATATGAAAGAATCCGGCGTTATCTCAAAAACAGCCCTGGTGTTCGGGCAGATGAACGAACCGCCGGGGGCGCGTATGCGTGTGGCACAGTCGGGGCTGACGATGGCGGAATACTTCCGCGATGTGGAGAAAAAGGACGTTCTGTTGTTCATCGACAACATTTTCCGGTATGTGCAGGCTGGCTCTGAGGTTTCGGCGCTGCTGGGCAGAATGCCGTCGGCGGTTGGTTATCAGCCGACGCTGGCGAGCGAAGTCGGCGAGCTGCAGGAGCGCATCACCTCGACAAAGAACGGCTCGATTACGTCTGTTCAGGCGATTTACGTGCCGGCGGACGACCTGACCGACCCCGCGCCGGCAACAACATTTGCGCATTTGGACGCAACGACGGTGCTTTCACGTAAAATCGTGGAGCAGGGCATTTACCCCGCGGTTGACCCGCTGGAATCGACGTCGCGGATTCTTGAGCCGGACGTGGTGGGCGAGGAGCATTACCGCGTGGCGCGCAAAACACAGGAGCTTTTGCAGCGGTATAAGGAATTGCAGGACATTATTGCGATTCTGGGCATGGAGGAACTCGACGAGGAGGATAAGCTTGCGGTATACCGCGCGCGCAAAATCCAGAAATTCCTCTCGCAGCCGTTTAACGTGGCGGAGAACTTCACCGGCTTAAAGGGCAAGTATGTTCCGCTGAAGGAAACCATCCGTGGCTTTAAGGCAATCATCGAGGGCGAGCTGGACGAATATCCCGAAGCCGCTTTCATGATGGTCGGCACGGTGGAGGATGTCATCGAAAAGGCGAAAAAGCTGACCGCCGGTTAACCGTCGGCGAAAGGAGCTGCTATGGCACAGACCTTTTATCTGGAAATCGTCGCAAGCGACCGTGTGTTTTTCAAGGGCGACTGCGAGAAGCTGATTTTTCCGGCAATCGACGGCGAGTGCGGCATTCTGGCGAACCACGAAGCGATGGTGACTGCGCTCAAGGCGGGCGAGCTGCGCTTTTTCACGGACGGCGCATGGCGCTACGCGGCGGTGAGTGACGGATTTGTGGAAATCACACCAAAAATCGTCACGCTGCTTGCGGATTCCATTGAGCATCCGGAGGAAATCGACCGCGTGCGCGCCGAGCGGGCGAAAGAAATGGCGCAGGAAAAGCTGCGGCAAAAGCAGAGCCAGATGGAATATTACCACACCCAGACCGCGCTCAACCGCGCGATGAACCGTTTGCGGGTTTCCGCAAAGCACAATCACGATATTTAAATTTATTTTCCGGTGCAGTCTGTCAGGATTGTGCCGGAAATTGTTATTGTAACGGAGGAATTAAAATGCATCGTTCCATGCTGCAGGTTTATGTAAAACAAAGCGACCGGGCGGTCGCCTTTTATCAGAAAGCGTTTGGCGCGGAACTGACGGCAAGCTATCCGCATGACGACGGCACGTTTATGCACGCAGAGCTGAATGTATACGGGCAGATTCTGGCGGTTTCCGAAGCGAGCAAGGAGGAAGCACGCGTTACGGGAACGACGATGCAGTTCTGTCTGCACTTCGGCGCAGGAAACGAAGCCCTCGTGGAGAAGGCCTACGGCGTTCTGAAAGACGGGGCGGCGGTGATTTACCCGTTGGGTGCGTGTTCCTACAGCCCGCTCATGACGGACCTGATTGACCGGTACGGCGTGCGGTGGTGCATTTTTGTGTGAGGGAATGCGGCGTGAATCGGTGGGAGACGGGGATGGGAGCGTTGAGGATCTTGCTTAATGACGAAGAAGGTAGAAAAATCGATGAGAATTGTTAGCTGGAATTGCAATGGAGCTTTTCGCAAAAAAATTTATAAATTAATGGATTTAAAAGCCGATATCTATATTATACAAGAATGTGAAAATCCAAAAATGAGATCAGAAATGGATTATCAAAAATTTGCAATTAATCATTTATGGATTGGAGCGAACAAAAATAGAGGTTTGGGGATTTTTTGTGACCAAAAGATAAAATTAGAGCCGTTGAAATGGGATTCATATGGTCTAGAATATTTTTTACCCTGTAGAATAAATGATTCTTTTACCTTACTGGGTGTTTGGGCTTGTGGTAATTATATAGAAGATTATTATGTTTACCAACGAATTTATTCTGATAATCTTTATGGCTCAATAATTTCTGGTGACTTTAACAGTAATGCAATTTGGGATCGTGCTCATAAGAGAAGAAATCATACCGCCGTAGTTAACCAGCTTGAAAATATCGGACTGACAAGCGCCTACCACTGGCACTGTAAGCAACTAATGGGAGAGGAAACGCAAGCAACTTTCTATCATCGTAAAAAAATCAATAAGTCTTACCACATAGATTATTTTTTCTGTCAACAATCTTTAGAAGCTAGCATGAAGATATTAAATAGAGATGAGTGGTTGCCTTATAGTGATCATATCCCATTAGTGGTAGATATACACGACTCTAAGATTTGTTCTATTAACTTATCATCGCAAAAATAGATGGAATAAATTAATTTATTTGGATTGATATGTGAAAAAATCGTGACATCCATTCTCTCACCACGCATTCAACATGTAGCATGCTTGCCCAAACAATGTAACAAGGAGGCTTCACATGGAACTTCGCGAAATCAGAAAAGAGGAGCTGGGCGCGTTGCTCACGCTTTATACCCAGCTGCACGCCAACACAATGCCGCGCCTTGACGATGGGCTGCTCCGGTTGTGGGACGCGATTTGTGAGGACAACAACCATCACATCATCGTCGCCGTCGAAAACGAGCAGCTCCGCTCGTCCTGCGTCCTGCTGATTGTGCCGAATCTGACGCACAGCCAGCGACCCTATGCCCTGATTGAAAATGTGATCACAGATCCTGCTTACCGCAACCGGGGGCTTGCTTCGTCCTGCCTTGCTTACGCCAAACAAATCGCCGCCGCGCAGGACTGCTACAAAATCATGCTGATGACCGGCAGCAAAGAGGAACAGACCCTGCGCTTCTATCGCAAAGCCGGCTATAACAGCGCGGACAAAACCGCATTTGTTCAGTGGCTATAAAGAAACCAAACCGGTGTGCCGCTTCCGACGCAGATGGGTCGAAGTTGGCTTATACCCATCCGGAAGCAGCCGACTTTCCAGCCGTCGGAAAATGCCGTACCGGTTGTTTTCCAAAGCACAATCACGGAATTTCAGAGAAAAGTGCGAAATATTTTTGTGCAATCTATTGAAATTACACCCGAAACTGTGCTATAATGATACTGTCGGGGAAATACGTCTGCGTGATTTTCCGGCAGTATTTTTGAGGAGAAGCCACGTAAAGCAATGCCTTGCGCGGCAACGATAAATTTATGAATATTTTGTTTTTTCTCAAGCCAAAAAATGAGGTCGCCTATCTGCGTGACGACTGCACAATCCGTCAGGCACTCGAAAAAATGAAGCACAACGGCTATACCGCGCTCCCGCTGATCGACAAGGATGGGCATTACACCGGCACGGTCACCGAGGGTGACTTCCTCTGGTATCTCTTGGGGAAGGACAATGCCGAACTCAAAGCCGCCGAGCAGTCCTCCATCCGCGATCTGCACAAAAGCACCCAGAACCTCTCCGTTTCCGTCAACGCGAAGCTGGAGGATCTCCTGCTGATGATGATGAACCAGAATTTTGTTCCCGTCACCGACGACCGCGGGATCTTCATCGGCATCGTCACCCGCAAGGATATCATCGGACACTTCTATCTCAAAGCCACCGAATACCGCAGTGTCAGCGTCTGACACGCGGAGAATCCGGACACAGCTTTATAAAGCACAAAAGCCACACCAAAGCGGTGTGGCTTTTTTCGTAAAAGTGAAATCTCTGCCGGTTCAACCGGCTTATTCCGCAAGCGCGGAATCCCCTTTTTGCATCAGCAATCGGACGTGCTTTCCTTGATGGCAATGTAGTCAATCATCAGCTTCACGGCGCCGTCGATGCCGCTTTTGGATGAATTGACGCACAGGTCAAAATTCTTTGCTTCACCCCACTTCATATCCGTATAGTAGTTATAATAATTTGCGCGCCGCTTGTCGGTTTTTCGGATAAAGTCCTCCACCTTGTTTTTCTCGATGTCGTAGCGCTCGAGCACACGGTGTTTCTTATCCGCCAAACCGCCCACGATGAAGAAGTTGACCGTGTCGCACCGCGGCTTGAGCACATAGTCCGCGCACCGCCCGACGAACACGCACGGACCTTGGTCGGCAAGCTTACGGATGGTTTCAAACTGGGCGATGAAAATGCGGTGGTTGACGGGCATTTCGGGGAAAATCTTCCCGTCCGGCGTGACGGGATACGTTCCCATCACAAGAGAGTAGAGCAGGCTGTTTGTGTACGCTTCGTCGTTGCGCTCGAACAGTGCTTCACAGATACCGCTGTCCTTGGCGCTGCGCTCAAGAATTTCCCTGTCATAAAATGGTATGCCGAAATGATCGGCGAGCCTGCGTCCGATTTCTTTGCCGCCGCTTCCGAATTCGCGGCTGACGGTAATGATGGTTTTCATGCCTCGACCTCCTCCGTCCAGTTTTTACAAGTCCATTATAGCAGATTACACAGAAAAAGTAAATAGATTTCCGCCGCATTTATGTAGAATTTTACAAAGCGATTTTGTGTAATCCGACAATATCACAAACTTATTGACATTATATTCACAATATACTTTGGGCGGGTAAAAGAAACGCAAAAACAACCGCGTTTCGCAACGCGGCTGTCTGGAATACAGGTTTCTTTAGCCTTGGATTCTTGTGTTGTAAGCAATTGCAGCCATATTGACGTTCTTAATCAGCAGATACATGCCGATGAACTGACCAATCCCGCAAATCAACGAACCCACGATCCACCACAGCAGGTAGGTTGTGCCGTTCTCCTGCGAGGGGATACCGTATTTACGGTTGAGCGCCAAATTCAGACGATTGCCGTATTTATAAAGCCAATAGTAGTAATAAATTCCGCATGTCACAATCGTCAACAGAACCAGCATGATAAATTCAGGTTGTTTTTCTCCGTCGCCTTCAGCGATGGGGTCGAGGTCCTTGTTGAGTGACCAGGTATAATAGATGCCGTAAATGCCGCAGGTAATAATGGAGAGTAGGATGTACGAGAACAAGTTGCGGTCGGTTCTTAAGTACGTCATAAGAAAAGCCTCCTAAAAATGATATATAATAATGATTCGTGGAAATCAATATTAACCACATCACCGTTTTCCCATAACAATCGTATGATATAAACAGCAAAAAAAGTCGCAATCGCCAGCCACAACAGAATTTTTGCCAACCGCCGCGGGATTTTTTCGTAGAACAAAAAGAAAGGCAGCGCGATGGGCATCAGGATCACAAGGGGATGGAACGCAATTGCATCATGAAAATGGAATCGCAGCAGAGATAAAACAGCACGCGTCATCCCGCAGCCCGGACAAGAAGCGCCGGTAATGCGCCGGATCGGGCAGCCCACTCCAATCACATAGAGTGCCAACAGGAGCGCACTGAGTACTGCGAGAAATTTGATTTTACCGATAAGAATTTTTTTCATAGCCAACCTGTACGATATTACGCGCGTTGTTCATTCGGGTCATCTCGCATATGCGAACTGCACGGATAATTTTAACACTTTTTATTATAATGTATATCTGTCACATTGTCAACATATTTCTTTATTTTTCTCATAATATTTTCTTTCGTCGACAAAAAAATACTCCGCCCGTTTAAAACGCAGCGGAGTGATTTTTGTCGGGAAACCGACGATTAATAATTCTCAGCCTTAATCTGGAAATACGCCTTGGGATGCGCACAGACGGGACATTTCTCGGGGGCTTTCTTGCCGATGACAATGTGTCCGCAGTTTGCGCACTGCCAGATTGCATCGCCGTCGCGGGAGAACACCAGTCCGTTTTCGATGTTTGCGATGAGCTTACGGTAACGCGCTTCATGCTCTTTCTCGATTTTTGCCACACCGTCAAAGAGGAACGCGATGTCGTTGAAGCCTTCTTCTCTTGCGTCCGCAGCAAACTTCACGTACATATCCGTCCACTCGTAGTTTTCGCCGGCTGCGCAGTCCTCGAGGTTGGTGAGGGTGTCCGGAATATCGCCGCCGTGCAGGAGCTTGAACCAGATCTTAGCGTGTTCCTTCTCGTTGTCTGCGGTTTCCTGAAAGATGCCCGCAATCTGCTCGTAGCCTTCTTTTTTCGCCTTGGATGCGTAATAGGTGTACTTTGTTCTTGCCTGTGATTCGCCGGCAAACGCCGCCATCAGGTTTGCTTCGGTCTTTGTTCCCTTGAGATCCTTCATTTGAGATACCATCCTTTCTATCGAAGCCGCTTACCGGCTTTCTTCCGCTGAAAATGGAGCGCCCGCCGCCTTGCAGTCCGGGCAGAACCCGCTGAACACCGTTTGGCAGGCGTGGATTTCAAAGCCCGCGGTGTCGGCGATTGCTGCCGTAAAATCGGCGTCGGGCTTCACGTCGATGTCAAACACGCCGCCGCACCGCTCGCATTGAAAATGATAATGCTGATGGGTCTGGAAATCATAGCGATCCGCCCCGTCGTACATCCGGACGTGGTTGACTAGCCCCGCATCGGAGAGCGTTTTCAGATTCCGGTACACCGTCGCGCGGCTGATGTGGGGGTGGCTTTCCGCAACGCGGCGGTAGAGCGCTTCCGCGGTGGGGTGATTGTGCAGGCTACGCACGGTCTGTAAGATAATCTCCCGCTGCACCGTGTTGCGCTGGATGTTTGCACAGCCGCTTTTGCAGGCGGTACAGGAATCCGCACAGTGCCGAGCTTGCGCGCCGCCGGTATCCGCCGGGGTGGTGGGTGATTTGTTCATGGCGGTCACTCTTTCTAAAGCCTGAAGCCTGAAGCGTAAACACGCGCTTAACAGGAATAGTTCTTAATAAGAATTATAACGCATTCCAAAGCCTTTGTCAAGGGGGTGCGCAGGAAAATTTTTCGGCACGGGTTCTCAGCGCGATTAGTATGAGCCTTTTTCCGAAAATTACGCAAAAAATCAAGACAGCGCGGCTTTTGTGTGGTATAATCAGCTTGTAACGTTACAGATTTTTTCAAACGGGGGGGAGCGGCGTGAAGAATTTTTATCTCATAACTGATGCGCTGGATTTTATCGAAACAAATCTCACCGCCGCGCTCACGCAGGAGCAGATTGCCCGTCACTGCGCCTGCTCGCTGTCGGCGCTCCAGAAGCTGTTCCGGTATGCCATGTACTGCGGCATCGGGGAATACATCGCAAAGCGCCGCATCACCCTCGCCTCGCGCGCGCTGATTTCCACCCGGCGGAGCATTCTTGACATCGCGCTCGATTATCAATTCAACTCGCCGGAGGTGTTCACCCGTGCGTTCATCCGCGTATGGGACTGTACGCCCTCGGAGTTCCGGAAAAACCGGCGTTTTCCGGATCTGTTCCCAAAATTTACGCCGGAGCTGAGAGGAGATTCCCTTATGACCAGAAGAACCGTCGATACAACCGCGCTTTATGATATTTTGAAAGCGAAAAAAGGCACGTACATCCTCTGCTTTGACACCGTGGGGCTGATGGCAATCAACGAAATCTCACACGCGGCGGGCGACAAGACGATCGCGGAATGTATCCGCCGGATTGACGACGCGGCGGCGGAGGATATGCTGTTTTTCCGCATCGGCGGCGACGAATTTGTCCTCGTCACCGGGCTTGACGACGACGCGCAGGCGCAAGCCCTCGCCATGGACATCCTCGCCGGCAACGGCGCGCCGGTGCTGCAGGACGGCAGGGAAATTCCGGTTTCCATGCGCGCCGCCGCGGTCAGGCTGGATTTTTCCGTCCTGCGCTACAGCGAGCTGACCGCCGGCATTCAAGCCGCCATCAACTCCGCCCGCGACGCCGGAACGCCGTTTATTTTACTGTAACCCTCCTGCCAAAGGGGGCTTTGCCCCCCTCTGAACTCCCCTACCAAAGGGGGCTTTGCCCCCTCTGGACTCCCCCACCAAAGGGTACAAGTACCCTTTGGAAACCCGTTGTTTTTTGGATTATACTTTGTCGGGCTTAGCAAATTTGTACTTTGACTACTGCTTTGTGAATCCATTGTGGCATTTAAAAAGTGAACAGACACTTTATCTTTAGTAAGAATCGCCCCTGCCGGTATTAAAATCGGCAGGGGCGGTTGTTATTTTGCTTGCTTTACAGCTCGGTTTTCCATAAGCCATGGAGGTTGCAGTACGCGTATGCCGCGATCGGCTTGTCGCCGTCGGTGAGGGCGAATGCCGCAACGGGGTCTGCGCCGACTTCGAGATTCTTGCGCTGACCGCCTTGTTCGGTCTCCAGATAAACCCATACAATGTGATGCTCGGGGAGCATGGGGTGTGCCACAGAGCCGACTGCCACTGTCACAAGGTCGCCGTCCACCGCAACAACGGGAAGATGCTTTTCGGTTGCGGCTTCGGTTGTGTTGGGGATCAGTTCCTTCATATGCTCTCCGCAGCAGGTCAGGGGCGCGCCGGAAGCGTTGATGATGCCAACGAGGTTGCCGCAGTGTTTACAGACATAGAATTTTGCCATGGTAATGTACCATCCTTTCTGATTTGAGGTATGTGATTCCGGGCGTTTCCGGAATTTAACGGAACTAAAGGGGTTGCGCTGTTTTATACAAGTGCCTAAGACTGAAAATAAAGTATATGCTCATTTTTGGAGTCCCTATAGAAATCACAAAGCCGTAGCGAAAGCACAGATTTGCTGAGCCCAACAAAGTGCTATCCCAAAAAACAACGGGTTTCCAAAGGAGGCATGCCGCCTTTGGTGGGTGGCGTTGGAGGGCAACGCCCTCCGACTAGGGTTTATCTATGTCTATAAAAGCGCCTTGAGCTTCGCGCGGTCGGTGATTTTGATCGCCCCGCGGGAGAGCGATACAATCCCGTCGTCGGCAAAGCGCGTCAGCATGCGGGAAACCACCTCACGCGCGCTGCCGGTGTGGCGGGCGATGTCCTCGTGGGTTTCGCGGACGGTGTCACCGGAAAGCCGGACGGTTTCGTCGTAAAGATACGAGGCAAGCCGCCGGTCAAAGCCCTTAAACAAAATCTGCTGCATCGTCCACATTACATCGGAGAAGCGATCCACCGCCGACTTGAACGTAAAGCTTTCGACATAAACATTGCGCTCGCAAAGCAGCTTATAGGCGTGCGCGTTGATGACAATCAGCTCGGTCGGCGACTCGGTTGTGATCTGAACGTCAAAGGTGATCTGCTCGATCACACAGCTCGCCGCCAGAATGCAAACCTCTCCCGCGCCCAGCCGAAACAGCATGATCTCGCGCCCCTCCTCGGAAAGCAGCGACGTGCAAAGGCTACCCGAACGGATCAGCAGCACGCCGATGCAGTCGGCTTCCCCGCTGTGAAGCAGCGCGCCCTTGCCGAACGCCACGCACATGGTGTTCGCCTCGAGATATGCCCTGTCCGCATCGTTCAGATGCTTCCAGAACGGGAGAAACCCCGCAAGCTCGGTTCTCAGCGCCTCATCCATTCGCAGTCCTCCGTTTCCTTTGCAATCGCACCTGTTATTCCCCATTATAAACAAAGATTGTGCATAAGTCAAGAGGGTTCGCGCGATGTTTTTGAATTGTATACAATTTCAGTCCGCGTTCCCCCAAAAACAAACAGCCCGTTTTCAAAGCGGGCTGTTTCATTTAACAACATATTTTTTATTCAATACTAAATCTAAGACGCACAAACCACAACCAATCTGAAATTTCAAAAGACAAACAGCAGCAATAACTGCACAAAAACGGGTTTCCAAAGGGTACTTGTACCCTTTGGCAGGAGTGTGTCGATGCTGCCGTGCGCGGCAGCAGGGGCGGCGCCCCCTGACATAAGTCCTCACCAATTAAAAAACTGCGCTGGATTGATGGGCGTGCCGTTTTCGCGTACTTCAAAGTGGAGGTGGTAGCCGGTTGACCAGCCGGTTGAGCCGACTTGTCCGATGACCTGACCCTGTGTGACTTTGTCGCCGACGCTCACGTTGATGGATGCGGCGTGTCCGTAGACGGTTATGTAGCCGTTGCCGTGGTCGATCATGACATAGTTTCCGTAGCCGCCGCCGCAGCCGCAGCTGTCGGATTTGCCGTAATCATGCGTGCAGGTGTCGTTGGTTTTAATCACCACACCGGCATCCGCGGCAACGAAATTTGCGTAATGCACGCCCGCGCCCGCAATGTCCATGCCCTTGTGGTTCGTTCCCCAGCGTGGTCCGAAGGGGGAGGTGACGGTGTAAAACCCGGGCACAGGCCAGATGAACGAACCAGAGCCTGTCACCGTGCCGCCGGAGTGACCGGAACTGTTGTTTTCGGCTTCCTGACGGGCTTTTTCCGCTGCGTCAATTGCGTCCTGCAGATCCTTTTCAAACGCGTCGGACTCTGCGTCGATGCGGTCGCGGTCGTCGTAATAGCCCTGCTGCTCGGCTTCCAGATCCGCCTGCGCTTCTTTGCTCTGCGCATAGAGATCATTGAGCTTTTTGACCTGTTCTTTCCACTTGTCCTGCTGGGAAACCTGCTCGGTTTTCTGCGCTTCAAGCTCCGCCTGTTGATCCTGCTGCAGTGTCTGCGTGGATTCGTATTGCTTTTTCAAATCAATGAGCGCGTTAAGCTGGTCGCTGTCGTGCTTGGTAACGCGGCGGACAAGCTCCATCTTCATCAGTAAGTCGTAAAAATCGTCCGAACCTAAAAGCAGCTCGGTGTAGCTGGCGTTTCCGGCAAGATACATCGCCCGTAGGCGCACCTTGAAGTCCTCAACGCCGCCGTTGATTTCCGCGCGCTTGGCGGTAATCAGCAGGTCGGTTGCATCGATTTTCGCCTGCTGGTTGGTGATCTGGTCTTTGATGTCGGCAAGCAGCTTGTCAAGCTCCTGCAGCGTGTCCTGCACCGTGACGAGCTGGTCGGCGATCGCCTGCTGGTTTTCCTGTTCTTTGGAAATATCGTCGTTGGTGGCGGCAATTTTTTCGTCGAGCGCCTTTTGCTGTTCCTTCGAGCGCGTCAAGCTTGTCCTGATATTTCGAGATCAGGTCGCTGTTTTCGTCCGCATAAGCGGTCAGCCCGCCCGCCGGAGAAACGGCATTGCGCGCCGGAACGGCATTCGCGATCAGGACAGCGCCGGTGCAGAGCGCGATTGCACAGGCGACGGCACGTTTGCAAAGCTGTTTAATCTTCAAAAATCCGCCCCCTTTGCGCTTGCTTCGCTTTAAACCTTCACGTATTTTCCGGTGCTGATGGTTGAACCGATCGCACCGATGAGCGCGCCGACCGCCGCGTAAGCGATGGTGACGGGCAGCAGAATTTTGTCAAAGCTGTAAAGTGACCGCACACCCAGCACGCTCCAGAGCTGAACGTTGCTGTTCATGATGTCGTAAACGCCCTCGTAGGCGAATTTCGTCAGCAGCAGCGCGCCGCCGGCGGCAACCACGCCGATGAGCATTCCCTCGATAAAGAACGGAATTTTGATGAAGCTGTTGGTCGCGCCCACGTATTTCATAATGCTGATTTCTTTGCGGCGGGCGAAAACGCTGGTGCGGGTGGTGTTGGAGATGATGACAAGGCACACCACGATCAGCGCGAGAATGATCGCCGCGGAAACAAGCGACACGATGTTTCGGATGTTGATCAGAACCTCCGCGAACTTGGTGGGCGAACGCACAGTTTCGACGTTGTCAAACGCGGAAATCTGACCGGTGGTCAGCTCCATGTTATCAATGTTGGAAACACTGATTTTATACACGTCCGGCAGCGGGTTTCCGTCGTCGGAAATCTGTGCGTCGGCATTGGGTGCGTCGTCCGTCGTCCCTGCGGTTGCGGCGATGGAATCGTCCGTCGAAGCCGTGGAATCGTCCGTTGCCGCTGTAGAATCTACGGTAGCAGCGGTCGAATCACCGGTTGCGTCGGTTTTGTCCGTGCCGGACTCCGCCGCGGCAATGTCGCTGTCGCTGACGCTGTTGCTCTGGTCGGAAGCAAGCCCGCCGTTGTCGGAGGACGCGTCGGTTACAGATTCGTTCTGCTCCTTGCCGTACTGGAACAGCTCCTTGACCTCCTCGTCGTCATAGTCGTCGAGCATATCCTCGAGCGCCTGATCGCGGGAGTAGAATTCCACCTTGCTGATATTCTTGACCGCGCGCAGCTGCTCGCCGAGCGCGTCGATCTGCTGTTTGGTTGCGCCGTCCTTGATCTGGACGACCGCTTCGTTTTTCCCCTCGATGCCACTGATGATGCGGTTCAGGTTGACCGCTGCCAAAACGGAAATGCCCACCATCAGCAGCGAAACCAGAATGATGCAGAACGACGCGAACGACATCATACGGTTTTTCCATGTACTTTTCAGCCCCTGCCCGACCAGGTAATTAACGCTGCTTGGTTTCATTTGCGCCTCCTATTACCTCGTCGAAGCCGATCACGCCGGCGTTGATGTTGATGACACGTCCGCCGAAATGGCGCACGATATCATGCTCGTGCGTCACCATGAGGATGGTTGTGCCGCACTCGTTGATGCCCTTTAAAAGCCCGACGATTTCATAGGAAAGCGCGGGATCGATGTTGCCCGTCGGCTCGTCGGCGATGATGAGCTTCGGGTCGTTGACCAGCGCCCGCGCTAGCGCGACACGCTGCTGCTCTCCGCCGGACAGCTCCGTCGGATAGCTCGCCATTTTATGCGTCAGCCCCACCAGCCCGATGACATACGGCACGCGGGACTTAATATACTTCTTCGGCGCGTCGATCACGCGCAGCACAAATGCGACGTTTTCATAAACCGTCATCGTCGGGATCAGCCGGAAATCCTGGAACACCACGCCGATGGTTCTGCGCAGGGTTGGGATTTTCCGCTTTTTGAGGCGGCTTAAATCAAAGCCGTTGACGTTGACTTTTCCCGCCGTCGCGTCCAGCTCTTTTAAAACCAGCTTGATCAGCGTGGATTTGCCCGCACCGGACTGCCCCACCACAAACGCGAAATCTCCGTCGTTTATCGTCAGGTTAATCTTATTGAGCGCATCGACGCCGCTCGAATACGTCACCGACACATCCTTGAATTCAACCAATTTGACACCGCCTTAATTTTGTGATGGCGCGGCAAGGGCACACGCCCGCCGCCCGTCCGGTATTAGAACTTCACCGGATTTGCGGAAAGATATTTCTTAACCATCAGCGCAATTTTAAAGATGATTGCATGATCAAACTCGCGCAGGTCAAGCCCGGTAAGCTTCTTGATTTTCTCCAAGCGGTAAACCAGCGTATTTCTGTGGACAAACAGCTTGCGCGAGGTTTCGGACACGTTGAGGTTGTTTTCAAAAAAGCGCTGGATGGTGAACAGGGTTTCGTGGTCGAGCGACTCGATCGAGCCTTTTTTGAACACTTCTTTCAGAAAGGTTTCGCACAGCGTCGTGGGGAGGTGATAAATCAGGCGCGCGATGCCCAGATTGTCATACGACACGATGATTTTGTCCGTGTCAAACACCTTGCCGACTTCAAGGGCGATCTGCGCTTCTTTAAAAGAGCGCGCAAGATCCTTCACACCCTCGACAACCGTACCGATGCCCACGTTGACGCGGGTGTAAAACTCGCTGCTGAGGGTGTCGGAGATGCTTCTCGCAAGCTTCTCAAGATCCTTCGGCTCAACGCCTGCCTTGACTTCCTTCACCAGAACGATGTCGCTCTCGGTGATGTTAAAGACAAAGTCCTTGTTCTTGTCAGGAAACAGGTTCTGGATCACGTCGTAAGCGGATACGTCAGTGGAGGAGATGATGCGAATGAGCAGTACAACGCGCGACACGTCTGCACTGAAGTGCAGCTCACGTGCCTTGACGTGCACATCGCCGGGCAGGACGTTGTCAAGCACGACGTTTTTAATGAAATTGTTGCGGTCATATTTCTCGTCATAATATTGCTTGATGCTGGCGAGGGTGACCGAGAGGATGCTGGCATATTTTGCGGCGACTTCGTCCGTTCCCTCGACAAACACGGCATAATCCGGCTTGATGTGGGAACCGAAGGGCTTGTAGGTGTAGCCGTCGCGCACGAAAATGTCGTGAGAATCATTCAGGTCGAGCGAAACATATTCGTTGGTTGTGCCGATTTTCGACAGCTCCGAGCAGGCGATGATGGTAGCGGTTTCGTCAATCACGCCGATGACACAGTCGATGGTATCCCGCATTTGGTGGACAACGCTCTGAAACAATCTGTTTGACATAGTGGTGATCATTCCTTTCTGAGCAGCGGCGGTTGATCCGTCTGAAGCTCCTTGCCGTTGAAATGCGCGGCAGACACGCCGCCATACAGCATATAGTATAACAAAAAACCGCGGATTTTGCAAGTCATTTCTGGTGAAAATGTTGATTCGCACGCAAAAAAACGAAAAAATGCGCGCAATGACGCTTATATATTACAAATTGTAACACATTTCGTGCCCCAGTGTGTGAATAAACCGTAAAATCGCCGAAAATTCCCGCGCGTTTTTGCGCAAAATCGACAATTCC
This sequence comes from Oscillospiraceae bacterium, assembly GCA_047602575.1. Classification (GTDB taxonomy): domain Bacteria; phylum Bacillota; class Clostridia; order Oscillospirales; family Ruminococcaceae; genus UBA1366. The sequence continues at coordinate 88,920 of JASGGY010000001.1, read as the reverse complement.
AAGAAGGACATTGTCGCCAAATTGTAATCTTTCCGCCGCGACCGAAAAGCCCGATCCGCAGATAAAAAATAAAAGGCGGAGCAATCCGCCTTTCAGTCATATAGAAAACACCCTGATTCCGGGTATGCGTACTTCTATCTTGCTTCCTCGGCAAAGCCGCTCTCAACCAGATCAACCAGACCGTCAACAGCTGCCTGTTCGTCTGCGCCGTCGGCGATGATGCGGATGGAGGTTCCGCCGACGATGCCTAAGGAAAGAATCCCCAGCAGGCTCTTGGCATTGACTCTGCGCTCTTCCTTTTCGATCCAGATCGACGACTTGAACTCATTGGCTTTCTGGATGAAGAATGTTGCCGGGCGTGCGTGCAGACCTACCTGATTCTGAACCACTACATCTTTCACGAACATACTAAATCTCTCCATTCTAAGAATTGCGGCATTTGCCGCAGAAACTCTTTCCCTTATTATATGCACACGTTCGCGGCGTGTCATCGCCCCGCGCGTTTTTGGAACAACCTAATTATAACGTTATTATTCTGTATAGTCAACGTGTAAATATGTACAAAATCCCAAAGCGGGGCAAATTTCTGCGATTTGATTACACATAGCCCCACCAAAACGCTCCGCTTTGTACAATTTATACAGTAGTTTCACACCTTTTAAAACAATATCGCTAATTTCATTTAACAATTCGGCTGTATATCGCGTTTTCCGCCGCGCGGAATGTGTCGGATTCCGTGAAAAAAACCTGATTGTCAATCACCGTCCGTGCTTTCCCGCGCAAGAAATTCCTTGTCCTTCTGCGAAAGGCTTTCCGCGTCGATCAGATCCGGACGCTTGCGCAGCGTGTTGATCAGCGCCTGCTCATGCCGCCATTTTAAGATGTTCGCGTGATGACCGGAGAGCAGAATTTCCGGCACGCGCATCCCGTTCCAGACCTCGGGGCGTGTGTACTGCGGGTATTCGAGCAGTCCGTGGTAGTGGCTCTCGTCCTCGTAGCAGTCCTTGTCCGACAGCGCGCCCTCGAGCATCCTGACTACGCAGTCAATCAGCACCAGCGCGGGCAGCTCGCCGCCGGTCAGCACATAATCGCCCACGGACAGCTCCTCGACCTTAAGCACATCCAGCACCCGCTGGTCAACGCCCTCGTAATGCCCGCACAGCAGAAACAAATTGTCCATCCCCGTCAGCTCCTTTGCCCGCTGCTGGGTCAGCACCTTGCCCTGCGGCGACAGATAAATCACGTGCGGACGCGGACGGTTTTCCGTCACCGCTTCAAAACAGCGCCAGATGGGTTCTGCCTGTAAAAGCATCCCCTGCCGTTCGCTGTAGGGGGTGTCGTCCACGCGGCGGTGCTTGTCCAAGGTATAATCACGGATGTTGTGGCAGTGCGCCTCGAACACGCCCTTTGCCCGCGCGCGCCCGACGACGCTCTGGTTTAAATAGTAATCCACCATCTCCGGAAACAGCGTGGCAATGTCAAAGCGCATCAAACAAGCCCTCCGGCGGCAGAATCCGGATTACACCGCCCTCCAGATCCGTTTCCTCGACAAATTCCCCCGCCGCAGGGAAAAGCAGCTCCCGTCCGTCGGCAGTTTTGATGTGGTAAATATCCGCAGCACCCGTCTGGCTCACATCAGAAAGCACGCCGTAAACCTCACCCGTCTGCGCATTTTCCGCGCGCAGCCCGATCAGATCCTGAATAAAATAACAGCCTTCGTCCAGCTCCACATCGTCGCGGTTGATATAAAGCACGCGCCCGATGAGCGCCTGCGCTGCCGCAACCGTATCCACACCCGCCAGCTTCATCACAGTGACATTTTTCGCCGCCCTTGCGGAAACAATTTCCACCGGCGCACCGTCTTTGTCATACAGCGTGTCAAATTCCGCCAGAAACTCCGGCGAGTCGCACCAGGGCTGCACCTTAACCTCGCCCTTGATGCCGAAAATTGCGACGATTTTTCCAATCTCCAAATACTGCTTCATATGCATCTCCAAATCCTTCGTTTTCTCAGCTCCGCCCGCGAAGCTTTCCATTTTCTCAATTATACTCCCCCGCAAGCAGCTTGTCAACACACAAACTCGCCGTAAATGCTTGCATATGGGGGTGTGGTATGGTATAATCGGAACAGGCGGGAATGTCCCGTCGGATTTTATCGGAGGAGATTTCATGCAAAAAACTACACATCATGCGTTCGCACACTGACGGGGGATGACGCCGCTGCCGGTGAGGGAAAGCCACACCTACTGCTGGATGGTGGAGTAATACGCCATACATTGCCCGGCACAGACCGCAGACACTGTCTGGGGTAAAACCGGAGCCAGTCCGGATAACGGGATGTCATATGCCCGTTTGAAGCAGGAAGCAGAAGTATCCGCTGTTTCAAGAGAACGGCGGAGAATCGGTCCCTTCTTTCCGCAAGCCCGGAGAACCTGAGAGGAAACAGAACCCCGCCTTTCTGACAATGAAACTTCATTGTTCAGGAGGGTTTTGTGTGAGCAAGCACACTGAAAACAGCGCGTTTGTCTGCGCTCACTGCGGCAGAGAAGTTCTGCCGCTGACCAACGGAAGCTGCCGCAATCATTGTCCGTTTTGTCTGTATTCCCTGCATGCGGATGTCGTGCCGGGTGATCGGGCAAGCCCCTGTCAGGGGCTGATGGAGCCGGTCGGCGCGGTTTATTCCGGAAAAAAGGGCTGGCAGATTGTCCATAAATGCACAATCTGCGGCTTTGTCCGGCGCAACCGGATTGCGGAGAACACCGTCATGCCGGACGATTTCAACCGGGTTGCGGCGCTTTCCGCTCATATTTACAAAGAGTAGAACCATCAGAAAGGAGCATACCATGTCCAATTTCACAGAATCCTGTACGCTCAATGCCAAAACCGTCGCGGATTCCGCAACCGAACAGATTCAGATTCTTATGCCCGGGCATATCAACGGCTTTCAGCGGCTGTTCGGCGGAAAGCTTGTAGAGTGGATTGACGTTGTCGCCGCCGTCGTCGCGCGCCGCCATTCCAACCGGAACGTGACCACCGTCACGATTGACAACCTCCAGTTCAAAGAACCCGCCCGCGTCAACAGTACGCTGGTGCTTTCGGGCAGGATGACCTATGTGGGAAAAACCTCGATGGAGGTGCGCGTGGACACGTATATCGAAACGCTGTCCGGCTATAAAAAGCTCATCAACACCGCGTATCTCGTGCTGGTCGCTTTGGATGAGGACGAAAACCCGACGCCTGTTCCCGCGCTGATTACGCAGACCGAGGAAGAAGCCGCCGAGTTTGAGGCGGGCAAACGCCGCCGCGACCTCCGCGCCCAGCGCCGCACGGATAAGTACTGATAAAAAATCCCGCCCTTGATTCGGTTTGCGCGTATCGCATTCCGAGCCGGGGCGGGAATTTTTTTGTGAAGATGATATAAAGCAAACCACTTCTTGAGACTGAAGATAAAACACATGCTCATTTTCCGCGCGCCCGTCCGATAGAATCACAACGTAGCAGCGACAACAAAATTCGCTAAAAAATACAAAGTACGATTCAAAAACAATGGGTTTCCAAAGGGTACTTGTACCCTTTGGTGGAGGAGTCCAGAGGGGGCAACGCCCCCTTTGGTTAGCGTTTATCTATACCGTCGGCGCGATATTCCAGATATCTGCGGCGTACTCTGCGATGGTGCGGTCGGAGCTGAATTTTCCGGCGCCGCAGATGTTGAGCCAGCACTTGCGCGCGAATTCGAGCCGGTTGTTGTAGGCGCTGTTTGCGCGCAGCTTTGCGGCGACGTAAGCGTTTAAATCGCCCAGTACATAGTAATGATCCGGCACGTGCCAGCTTGCGCCCTCAAGGAGCGAAAAATACAGCTCGCGGAAGATGTCTGTGCCGCCGTCGGAAAGCGTGCCGTCGATGAGCGCGCTCACCACACGCTTGATTGCGGGATCGGCTTCGACGATTTCGCGCGGGTCATAGTCGTCCATCAGCGCGTCGATTTCCTCCACGCGCGCGCCGAAGATGTAATTGTTTTCTGCGCCGGCTTCCTCGACGATTTCAATGTTTGCACCGTCGAGCGTTCCCAGCGTGACCGCGCCGTTGAGCATCAGCTTCATGTTGCCCGTTCCCGACGCTTCCGTGCCGGCGGTGGAAATCTGCTCCGACACATCCGCCGCCGCAACAAGCTTTTCGGCATAGCTGACGCAATAATTTGACACGAACACAACCTGCAGCAAATCCTTTGTCGACGGATCGGCATTCACCAGCTTGCCCACTTCATTAATCAGCTTGATAATGCCCTTTGCGCGCGCATAACCGGGGGCTGATTTTGCGCCGAAAATAAACACTGCAGGCGTAAAGCCGACGATGCTGCCGTCCTTAATGCCGAAATAAAGATACAAAATGGAAAGTGCGTTCATCAGCTGGCGCTTATATTCGTGCAGGCGCTTGATCTGGATGAAAAACGCGGCGTTGACATTCAGCGTCACACCCTCGTGCTGCGCGATGTAAGCGGCAAGCTGCTGCTTCTTTTGGGTTTTGATTTGCGCAAACCGTTCCAGCACCGCAGCGTCGTCGGCAAAGCGCGTGAGCTTTCTCAGCAGCGAAAGATCCGTGATCCACGCGTCCGTCCCGAGCAATTCTGTCAGCAAAGCGGACAACTCCGGATTGCACAGCGCAAGCCACCGGCGCTGAGTGATGCCGTTTGTTTTGTTCTGAAATTTCTCCGGCGAAACCGCATACCATTCTTTCAGGCAGGAATCCTTGAGAATCTGCGTGTGAACCGCCGCCACACCGTTGATAAAGCCGCCGACAAACGACGCGATGTTCGCCATATGCACCATCCCGCCGCGGATCAGTTTCATTTTGTCAACGTCTGCTTTGAGGACTTTGCGCCGGTATAGTTCCGTGATAAACCGCTCGTTGAGCTGGAGGATGACCGCGTAAATCTCCGGTAAAATTTGCCGCATCAGGTCGCAGCTCCATTTTTCCAGCGCCTCGGGCATCACGGTGTGGTTGGTGTAAGCAAAGGTTTCCCGCGCCGTCTGATACGCCTGCTCAAAGGAGTAGTTTTCGTCGGCGGTCAACACGCGAATCAGCTCCGCGATGGCAATCACCGGATGCGTGTCGTTAAGCTGAATGGCATTGTATTGCGCAAAGCTTTCAAGCGTGCCGAACTGCTGCTTATGCCTGCGGATCAAGTCTGCCACCGTTGCCGCGCTGAAGAAATATTCCTGCTTCAGGCGCAGGATTTTCCCCTCGTCGGTATCGTCGTTGGGATATAACACCCGCGATATGTCCGCCGCGCGCCGCTCCTCGGCACTGGCAAGGTCATATTTTTGGTCGTTAAAAAGCTGAAAATCAAAGGCGTTCACCGGCTCGCTCTGATAAAGCCGCAGCGTGCCGATGTTGTCCGTGCCAAAGCCGATCACCGGATAATCATAGGGCACGGCTTTTACCCTCTGGTCGGCGTAAGAAACCAACACCGTTTCGTCGTCGCGGCGCACACCCCACGGATCGCCGAAGCGCGACCAGTCGTCCGCTTCCTCGCACTGAAAGCCGTCCTTGAAGCTTTGTTTAAACAGCCCGTATTTATACCGGATGCCGTAGCCGTCGAGCGGCAGGTTTAAGGTCGCCGCGCTGTCTAAAAAACACGCCGCAAGCCGCCCAAGCCCGCCGTTTCCGAGCGCCTGATCCTCGATGTCCTCAAGCGTGCGCAGCGATGTGCCGGCTTCGTTCAATGCGCGCTCCACCGTTTCGGTCAGCCCAAGGCAGAGCAGATTGTTAAAAACCGCCCTGCCGACCAGAAATTCCATCGACAGATAGCTGCATTTGCGCGTCTTGTCATGCGCGGCGCGGCTTGCGTCCCACCGCGTTTTGATTTGTTCCAGCACAAGCGCAGAAATCACATTGTGCAGCGTTTGCGCGGACATATTCTTCTCAAGCCGCCGTGCCAGCTCCGCCTGAAAGCCCGTTACTTCATTCTTGTTCATTTCGCCGCCGAAGCGTTGCCCCCTTTTTTGTTTTGATAGCGGTTTTTTTGACGCCGTGAAGCCGGTTGGAAAGCGCGGTCAGCTCCCGCAGACGCTGTGCGTTACTGTCCGAAAAATCGGACGGAAGCGCGCGCCATTGCCAGTTGCCGCCCAATGTTGACGGCGTATTGATTCGTGCTTCGTTGCCGTAGCCGCACAAGTCCTGTACGGTGGTGACGGAAATCCGCGCGATGCTTTTCCATGCGAGGTCGATGAAGCCCCACGCGATTTCTGCGTTTTTTCGTACTCCGAGATACGATTTGCAAAAGCCCAGTGTTTTTTTATCCGCGCTTTTCACCCAGCCCATCACCGTTTCGTTGTCGTGTGTGCCGGTGTAAACCACACAGTTCGGAGATGTGTAATTCTGCGGCAAATACGCACTGTCACCGTCGGGCGAAAACCCGAACTGCAGCACCTTCATCCCCGGATAGCCGCATTCCCGCAGCAGCTTTCTGACCGCGGGTGTGATGATCCCAAGATCCTCCGCGATGATGCCGCCCTTGCCGGTCGCGGCTTTGACGGCTTGAAACAGCACGTAGCCCGGGCCCTCCGCCCAATGTCCGCCGCGCGCCGTCGGACTGCCGAATGGGATTGCATAGTAGCGGTTAAACCCAATGAAATGGTCGATTCTGACGGTGTCGTAAATGCTTTTCGCAAACGCGATGCGCTTGATCCACCAGCGAAAGCCGTCCGCCTGCATCTTTTCCCAGTCATAAATCGGATTGCCCCACAGCTGCCCGTCGGGCGAAAACGCATCGGGCGGAAAGCCTGCCACGACAATCGGGTTCAGCGCCTCGTCAAGCTGGAACAGCGCCGGCTCACACCACACGTCAACGCTGTCATATGCGCAGTAAATCGGGATGTCGCCGATGATCTGAATGCCCTTACCATTTGCATACCGCTTGAGCGCAGTCCACTGCGCGTAAAACTGGTACTGTAAAAAACACCAAAAGTCGATTTCTGCGGCAAATTTCAGCTTCGCTTGCGCGATCGCCGCCGTGTCGCGTTCGCGCAGCGGCTTTTCCCACGCGTTCCAGGGCAAGCCGTCATGCGCGTCCTTGAGCGCCATAAACAAGCCGTACTCCCGCAGCCATTCGCTGTTGTCGGCGCAGTATGCACAAAACGCTGCGTCGGTTAAGTCAAACCGAGCAAAAGCAAGCTTCAGGATCGGAAAAAGCGTTTCATAAAGCAGCCCGTAATCAATCCTGCGCGGGTCGGTAAACAAGTCCGTTTTTTTGTACACATCGCTTTTGAGCAAGCCATCGCGTTCAAGAAATTCCAGACTGATCAAATACGGATTCCCCGCGAACACCGAAAAGCTCTGGTACGGGGAATCGCCGTAGCTCGTCGGCGAAAGCGGCAGCACCTGCCACACGCTTTGTCCGCATTGCTCCAAATAATCGACAAACGCATACGTTTCCCGTCCCATCGTGCCGATACCGGAATCGTTTGGGAGGCTTGCGATATGTAAAAGCAAACCGCTTGATCTCATAAAATGTTCCTCTCGTTTCGGCGCATGTACGGCGCGCCCTGCACCGCGCTGCATGCTTGTCCGTGGATTTTTTACCCCTTTCAGTATATCTTTTTCTGTTCATTTCGTCAAGTCCCATGAAAGATTATTCATATTCATGCATTTCCCCAGTCGGCGAAATAACGCACTTGCAACACCGCGCCGAACAGCACATATCTTACAAAAACGAAAATCCGTTATAAAGATTTACCCCGCATATAGCGGGGTATCAGAATAAAGAAAAAGCATATATCAGGGGACACCGCCCCCTCACACTGCGCAGCGACTGATTTCGTTTCCGGCATAGTCGTACAGAACGACGAACTCCGCGTCCTCCGTTATTTCTTTGGCATAAATCGTTGTGCTGTCGGCGGCAATCGGGAATGCTTGTGTCGAAAACGTTGTGACCGCACCGCTTTGCTTGTTGACGATTGTCACCGTCATGCCCGAAAAGGCGATGAGATTGGGTTCGGTTTCCTGCGCGACGTCGGGCAGGTGGAACTCCAACTGCCGCGTTGTTGCGTCCGCGGAAAGCAGGATGCAGTTTTCTGACGCAAACGGAACAACCAGAACCGATCCGCTCAATGCCTTAAACCGCGCTGTCGGGCGGTCATAAATCTTTTCGGTTTCGCCGGTTGCCACGGTATAACGCATCAGAAAGTTGCCGCGGTCAATGTAATACAACGCGCCCGCCGCGTATTGAATGGCGCTTGCGCCGGCATCTTCGAGAAAAACCCGCTCCTTGCCGGTATGTAATTCCACCGCATCAACCTGTTTCTCGCCGATGAAATACAGATTGTTTTCGTCGAACGCAATCTGGTTTCCGGTCAGCCGCTCGGCATCGGTAAACAAACTGATTACATTCGGATAAATCTGCTCGATATCCAGCATCCCGCCAAAATCGCAGTAATCCCCGTTGGTGAACAGCACGGTTTCTGTGTAGTCATTGAGGTTGATCAGCTTATATTGCGTGCAGCTAACGGTTTCCCCGTTGAGCATCTCATCCGCCACAAGCGCATTTTCGCCGTAGAGCCCTAAGACCTGATAGGTGTGAAAGGGTGTCTGCGCGATGGGAATGACGGTTTTCAACTCCTTGTCGTAAATTTGATCCATCACAAAAATGTATCTTCCATCCGTGTTATCCGCAAAAACCGCGTCGATATTCTCCCGCGGGGAACAGGCGGACAGCAGCAGAAACGGCAGCATGAACAGCGCAAGCTTTGTTGGTTTTTTCCTGAGCCTGAGCCGAATGCCTGCGCCTTTCACCGCCGCGAAAAGCAGACACCCGATGGTGACCGCGAGCGAAACCGCCAAAATTCCGCGCTTCTGTCCGTCGGTGAGCGCCTTGAACAGCAGTGCTGCCTGCTCCGGCGAATTGCCCTGCAAAAAGCCGACGCTTTTCATGAGTCCGACCGGCAGATAATAGCGATATATCGCGCTGCCATCGCCGGCGCGCGCGGCGATGAACTCCGGCAGCATAGTGATTCCCGCCATACAGGTCGCCGCCGGAACGGTTTGCAACAGACTAATCAGCAGCAGCGCAACCGCCGCCGCGTAGACATAGCCAAAAGCTTTGAGCAATATAACCGCCGCAAAGCCCGCTCCCACCGAAAGCGCCGTGTCGGAGAACCGGAACTTTTCCACCGAAGCAAGCGGGAAGTCCATGCCCTGCGTTCCGTAACGCACCGATAAAATGCCCATCCGCAGCAAGGACACCGCCGCCGACAGCACAAACACCGTCAGCACAACCGCGGTCAGCTTCGTCGCCGTCAGGCGCAGCCTGCCGTTTTTCGACGTGTGGTTATATAGATTCATCGAACAGTCAGTTTCGGTTTTCACCGCCGCTGTGCAAACAATCAGGATAAAGAACAACAGCAGCCAGTCCGCGGACGACGTTTCAAAAAACAGCTTCCAGGCATTTTCCGGCATCAGCCAGACGTTGTCCGGATTTTCATATGCCGCGCTGTAGGCATCATAGAGCGCCTGCGCGGCGGGTTGGGTGTCGAGCGTCTGGTTGAGTGCGGCAAACTGCGTGTAATACTGCTCCTGCGTGATTTCGCCGTCCGCAAGCTGTTCGGAAAGCGCTTCAAGTTTCGTCTGCGCGCCGGAGGCATCAAGGTAGAGCTGCGTGATTTCCTGCGTGGTCTGCTCCGTAATCCTGCCCGCGTAATGTGTGAGCTGGCTGTTATAAAGCTTGTATTGTTCTGCATCCAGATCGAGATCAACCTGCTTGACGCGCATCGCAAACAAGCCTTCCAATACCAGCGTAACAAGAAACAGCAGCAGGATTTTCCGCTTGATAAAAAGCTTTTTCAGCTCACATCTCAGCACGAAACCGCCTCCTTTTTACGAGAGAGGAAATGCCGGATTTTTTTGCGCAGACCGGTACGGCTGATGAACCGCCGCCCGCCGAGAATTGTCCCCGCCGACAGCAGCACAAGCGCAAGCAGACCCGCCGCAATCGCAAGCGCTGCGGTTGACACCGGTGTGTTGTAAATGCGAATGACGGAAAATTCCGAGAACAGGCTGATGCTGCCGATGAGCTTGACGGGGTTGACGAGGTTGAGGTACGCACCCGCGCCGAACGGGTACAGAATGGATAGCGTGAGCATTCCCGCAAGAAAGCACGCTGCCCAGACGAACGTGGCAAAGCCGCTCCTGCTGAGTGCCGACAGCAGCATCACCGCCGTGCCGAATACCAGAAAGCCCAGTGTTTCCAATACGAAAATTAACCCGATCACCTGCGCAATCGTCATGTTCAGCGCGGTGTTTTCATACTCTAAAATCGCATAAATCGGTTGCGAAAAGCCGGTGAAGTCATAACAGTACCAGAACATTGCCAGATCCGCCGCGCCGAACACCACCGACAGCATCAGCACATAAACCCATCCCGACAGCAGCTTTGCCAGCGCGGTTTTTTCGCGCCCATAGCGGGAAGTCAGCAGAATCCGATCCGCTTCCAACTCGCGCTCGGCGGAAAACTTCCCCGCCAGCCCGAGAACAAGCAGAACTAACACCGCCATGGACGAAAACAGATAGGAAAAATACTGCGGAAAATCTTTGGTGTTATAAAATGACGTGATTTCACGCGCGTTGTAGGTGTCCGCGATTTTTTGGTTGAGGTTGCTCAAATAGGTGTTGCGGCTTTCATAAGCGTCGGCATATTTCTGCGCCTTTGCGCTGATTTTCTGCACCTGATCGTTATAAAAATAAATCCGCTCCATCTCGCTGCGGATTTCCGAAACGGTTTCACTCTGTGCATACAGATATCCTGTTTCGTATTGCTCCGGCGAATAGCCCAGATACGAATCCGGCTCCTGAACCGCCGCGCTGAGTGCCGCTTCATCCGCAACCACCTGTGCAATGCGCGCCGGTGTCATTTCGCCGGAATATTTGTCATAAACCCGCAAAACCCCGCTCGCCGACGACGGATGCCCGTCCTGCGGCGTAAACTGATAATGCGCCTTATAGATATTAAACATCGAAACAAACAATAAAACAAGGCAGATGACCCAGACGGATTTCTGCCGAAAAATTTTTTTAATTTCATAGCGCGTGATTTTTAACAGCATCAGACCGCCGCCTCCCCGAAAAAGGACAAGTACACATCCTCCAGATTGGGGATAGCGGGTGTGGCATTTTCGTGCGGCTGCTCCGCGCTGACCAGACGCAGCACATAGCCCTGCGGCGCGTTCTGCACATTGACGGTGATATATGCCGCCATCAGCCGTTCCATTTCTTCCTTTTCTGCAACCGGTGCGTTCCACACCTTTCCCGTCATGCCGGCGATCAGCTGTTCAGGAGTCTGCACGGCAAGCAGCTTCCCCTCGCCGAGCATCAGCACTTCCTTGGCGATGTACTCAATGTCGCTGACAATGTGCGTGGCAAGCAGCACGATCCGGTTTTCCCCGAGCTTTGAAATCAGATTGCGGAAGCGGATGCGCTCCTTCGGGTCAAGCCCCGCGGTCGGCTCGTCGAGAATCAGCACGGACGGATTGTTGAGCATCACCGCCGCGATGCCGAGCCGCTGCCGCATTCCGCCGGAAAACGCGCCGACTTTCTTTTTTGCCGCATCCGACAGGTTCACAAATTCAAGCATCTGCAAAATGCGTTCCCGCGCATCCTTGCGCCCGATGCCCTTGATGGCGCAAAGATAATCGAGCAGCTCATACGCCGAATAGTCCGGATAGAACTTCGGATACTGGGGCATATAGCCGATGTGGTCGAAATAAGCATTCCCCGCCTTGACAATGTCCTTGCCGTTGAACACCACCCTGCCTGCGCTGGACGAAATCAGCCGGACAATGATATGTATCAGCGTGGTTTTCCCCGCGCCGTTGGGACCGAGCAAGCCGTAAATGCCGTCGGTCAGCGTGTGGGAAAACTGGTCAAGCGCGTGTGTTTTACCGTAAAACTTGGATACCTGCTCCATGTTCAGCTCGTTCATCCCTGCGCGCCCCCTTTGAAACTGTCCACCCATGCTTGATAATCCACCTCGTCCTGTGAGGTGAAAATCGCTTTGACATCGGTGGTGTTCGTCGTCAAATTCCCCTCTTTATCGGGGTCATCAACGCCGACTATTTTTATTGTTTTTGCGTCGGGGTAATCTGATAAATCAATGTGAAGCGGATAGGTTTCCATCTTGTCGTAAACGCAGTTGACCTTGAGCGTATAAGCGCCGTCAAACACAGGGAGAAGCTTTCCGTCCACATAACAGGATAAATAGATGGTATCCGAACCGGCGCCATAAATGATTAACGGTACATCTATCTGATTCTGCTCAGATTTAACCAGATAATTTTTCAGATTCAAATAATCATTGTTCGATGCGAAATTGATATTCAATCCATCTTCAAGAAGATTACGTTCTTCTCCTCCTTGTTCCATTTCATCTTCCCGATCCCTGATATCCTGAAGGATTTCGGCGGGGATCACACTTGAGGTGTAGTTCGTGCAGTACTGCTTAGTTCCGTCAACATCACATTCCATTTTTATATAAGACGCATAAAAGAACGCGGGAACAAAATAATCCTGCGGGATATAGCGGCAGCGTGCCTGCGGCATGTCCACATTGGTATTACCCATCACAACGGGAACAACATTAATTAAATCACCCTTTTTTCCAAAGGGCATGGTGAATTTCATTTTGATTTCCTTCTCCTGCTCGCTGTCAAACTTTAAGCGGTTGCAATTCGATGCCGGCGCACCGTTTACGGAAAACGCAATCGGAATCCCATCCGCAAACAGCATCAGGTCATAACTGCATGCCTCACCTTCATTCGTTAATGTATAACTTAACGTGATTTCTTTACCAGTGAAAACAAACTCCTGATTAGCAATCTCACGCATATTATAACTGAAAGAAATTTTTGGTGTATCATCGTCAATCGCTCCATTATCGGCAATGGCGTCATTCCCCGTAGTCGTCTGGACAAACGGGTTCGAGGTTATTGCTACTTTCGTATCGGACGCAACAGTGCTGTTGTTCTGCTTGTTCCCACAGGAAGAAAGCAAAACAGCGCACAATAATATAAATATTGCGCGTTGTTTCATAATAAGTCCTCCTGCGGATTATAAAATTCTATTAGGGAATGAAACACAACTAGCATAATCACAGCTAGCCTCCAGGGTAAACATAACATTAATTTTATCGGTGGATGAAAGCGCATTCGCAAAACCAGAGAAGTTTTTTGCTGATAGAGCAGAATATATATAATCTTTTCTTTGGTATGATTTGATTACACTTCCTTGATAATAATCCAAAGCTTTGCATGTAAATGCCATCGAATCAGCAGTCCATGTACTTGCAGGAATCGCCGCACCTGTACTGGATTTATATATGGTATCATCCGCGCCCGTTGCACCGCTATAATATGAAACAATTTGTGCTGAGAAACTGCGAAGCAGACTGCTTGTGCTAAGTTGATGAACTTCAGCATATCCATCCATCTTATAGTAGTTACTTTCTACATCAATTGCGGTTTGATAATAACTTGTATAAGTGCTCGTACCTGTTTGTGTACCATATGTAACTGTACAAGTGCGATTTTTATATACCGGCGTAGCCGCACTTGAGGGGATTGCTACGGAACAGCTTATTCCGAGCGCTAACATCAGAGATACCAAACATTTTGCCTTTTTCATAACAATACTCCTTTTATTTGATTAATATTTCCCTAATAAGGGATATTTCCAATTATATATCGCATCATAATAATATTATATTATTTTACATGTCTATAACGTATCTGATTTGTAAATATTTAATTTTTTATGATTTTTTGTTCACGGATAACGCGCGTTGTTTTTGTCAAAATTCGCGCAAAACCCAAAACGCACCGCTTTTCAGGCGGTGCGTTTTGGGTTTTGATTATTTAGCGGTTGAGCCACTTTTCCTGCGGGTTGCTGCGCTTTTTCGAGAACAGGATCATGACGCTTCCCGCCGCGATGATGACCAGAAGGAAGCCTGTATACATACCGGTGCGCGGGGTGGTGGTTTCGTCGGAATCGGAATCCGTATCCGAGCCGTTTGCGTTGTCTGAATCGGAGTCGCCCGTGCTGTCCGTGTCGGAATCACTTGTGCTGTCCGTATTGGAGTCGCTTGTGCTGTCCGTGCCGGAGTCGCTTGTGCTGTCCGTATCGGAGTCGCTTGTGCTGTCCGTATCGGAGTCGCTTGTGCTGTCCGTATTGGAATCACTTGTGCTGTCCGTGTCGGAGTCACTTGTGCTTTCGGTGTCGGAGTCGCTTGAGCTGTCGGGGTTCTCGTCCTCGCCGACCACAACCGTAAACGCAACGGTAAGTCCGTTTTCGGTGATGGCGGTGATTTCGGTTGTGCCCATGCTCATCGCCGTAACACGTACGGCGGCTGTGCCGGTCTGATCTGCGGACTGTGCGGTTACGTCAACAGAAGCCACCGATGCGTCCGCGCTGTGGAAGGAAACAAACGAATCGGTCGTCGTCGGGTTGAGCAGAACGGATAAATCCGCCGCCGTGCCGACTGTGGGAATGACAACCCGCTGTGCGCTTGCCGCGGTCATGGATTTCGCCGCGTTGGTCTTATCCGAGGTTTCGGAAATGAAGTTGAGATTCTGGATCGTGAATGTCACCGAGATGGTCGTGGGATTCGTGATGCCGTTGAAATTTGCCACGTGGTCGCTTGACACAGCTTCGGAAACCGCCGAGCCATCCCATGCGTTGACAGGGTCGTTGGTGTCAAAGATTTTGCTCTTAAGCGCGGATTTGAAATCCGATTTGGTGATAGTCAGCGCCTGCCCGTTGACGGTGATCGCGTCGTAGCGGATTTCCGCGCTCGTCACGGGGGAAGCGGTTGCTGTGCCGCCGACGATGTCCGCGTCCTTGATGAAGACGGCGGTCAGGTTCTTGATGGCAGAAACACCCGCGGTTTTTCCCGCCGCACTAAGATCCTTGGAAACGTCGAAGGTCAGGGTATACTGCCCGTCGCCGCTGACCGAGATGGTTTCACCGTGCTCGTTGCCGTAGTATTTGAGCGCGGAATCGTTGTAAAGCACATTGAGCGTCAGGTCGATGGAATCCGACACCAGGCTGTCCGTTACCTTGACCTTGACGGTTTTTGTCGTGCCCGCGCTGCTTGTTACGGTCACGAACGCCGTGCCGGCTTTGACGCCGACCACCTTGCCCAATGCGGAAACCGTCGCAACGGCGGTGTTCGAGGACTTGTAGGTCAGGCTTGCGCCGCTCTCGTCCGAAACGGACGCATCAAGGAATACGTATTTTCCGGTGAGAAGGGTATAGGTATTTTCGCTGACGGAAACGGCGGATTTTTCAGCCGTGCTGTCCGCTTTCACCGTCACGGCGATGGTTTTGACAACCGAGCCGCTCTGGGAATACGCGCGCACGGTCGTTGTGCCGATGCCGCGGGCGCGCAGGATGCCTCTTGACACGGTGACAACCTGATCGTCGTCCGTGCTCCACAGCACCACATCGTTGGTATCTGCGGGAAGCACCGTCGCGTCGATGGTCTTGTTGTCGCCGATCGTCATCGTTGCGCTTTCTTCGGAAACAGTCAGCTCCGTGATGGGAACAACCGTTGTCTGCGCCGGGATATCCGTGAGATCATAGCCCTGTTCCGCATCCGTCGCCGGCAGATAAACGCCGCGCATGATACCGTCAACAATGTCCTTGAAAATCGGCTGGTTGGTGAACCGGTTCCAGTAAGTAAACAAGCCGGTCTGATACGGATCGGTTCCGTGCCCCTGATCCCATGCGATCGGAACAACACCGGCGACCTGACACGCTCTGGAAACAATCATATCCAGATAAGCGCGCGCGGCGTCGTTATAGCCGGTTTCCGTACCGGTCTGCGTGTAGGTTCTCGTGCCGTATTCGCCCAGATACATCGGCACGTTGAATTTGTTCGCCATGGCTTTCAGCCCGGAAACATATTCATATGCTTGGCTGTAGGTCCATGTGGTATTGGTGGAATTCTTGTACATATGCGCGGCGAACATAATCCGTCCCGCGCTGTCCGTGGGCAGGGTGAACAGACTGCTTGTGCCGTTGTTTGCATAGTGTGCGGCAACCGCAAGCCAGCGCTTGGTGTTGTTTGAGCCGGTGGCGCGCACGGTGTTGACAAAAATCTGGTTGAGGTTGACAATGATCGGCGTGTCGTAGGTTACGGCATCCGCACTGTTTTTCGCGTCGCCCTCCATGCAGGAAATCTCGTTGAGGGATTCAAAAATCAGATGCTCGTCATAATCCCGGAAGCGTGTCGCGATGGTGCGCCAAACGCCCTCGTATTTTTCATAAACCTGATCAATGTTCTCGGACGCAACGCGCAGCCAGCCGCTTTGCTCCGCGCCGTCGTGGTGGATGTTGATGATCGCGTACATATCCTGCGAAACGCAGTAGTCCACGATGTCCTGCACCCTGCTCATCCAGTTGTCGTTGATGGTATAATCGGCGTTGATCATGGTTCCCCACGTCACAGGAATCCGCACGGTGTTATAGCCTGCGTCGTGCAGGGCTTTGATGTAAACCTTGGTGGTCACAACGCCCTGCCATGCCGTTTCTGAGGGGGTGAAGCCGGAATGTCCGTCGAGGGTGTTGCCTAAATTGATGCCGGCTGCCATTTCATAAACCGTCTGGTCGCCGCTGAGCTCGCGGAACGCCAGTGCATCGGCGGAGTCCGCAGCGGGCAGGAATTCCAGCGCCGCTTTGACCTTGTGCAGCGCCGCTTGTGCCGCGCCGTACTGTGCGTCGGTGGCGGAGGCATTGTCATACACCGCCTGCGCCGCGGTGCGCTGCTCCGAGAACGCCTGCCACGACGCGTCGGTATATTTCGCCGCGGTCATGGTCTGTGCGTAATCCAGCGCATTCTTCAGCATTTCCTTAGAGGTGCTTTTTTCCACGTCATAGGTTGCCGCTTCCACCACCGGCGTGGTGAAGCCGAGGGGATAGGTTTTTCCGTTGTTGAACACAATGCCCAGCAGCTCGCAGTCGGTATCCGGCGACATTGCCGAAACGACAATCTCGACCTCGCTCATATAGCTGTCCGACCACGTCTTGGTGGTGTCCTGCATAGATTTGTTGAGATTAATGGCGGGGAACGCGTATTTACCCGTGCCCGCGTCGCCGATGAGATTTTTCTGGATGGCGTTTCCGGTCTTGCCGGAGGTGGTGTACTGTCCGACCAGATATTTGCTGGAGGACTTTCCGACCGCCACACCGGTGGTTGTATCATCCGGTCCGTAGCGTGCGTAAGCGTTAAGGACGGAGCTGCTGTTGCCGGAGGTGATTTTTACATAGAGCGTGAATTTGCTCGCCGCACTCCAGTCGGAAGTCTGCAGCCCCGCCGCCGTCAGCTCGGCTTCCGTCACCTTGAACAGGACCTTGGGCGCGGTGGGAGAAACCTCCGTCGAGGGTGTTGCCAGCGCGGAATAGCTGAGCAGCGTCACGACCGGCTCTTTCGCGCAGAACGCAAGGTTAATGCCCTTGAGCGCTTTGCCCGTGGTCAGGGACGCCTTGATGTCGGAAATCTTTACGTATGCCGCATAGGTTTTGTCGGTGGAATTGTAGAATGAATCGCCGACGGTCACGAAATTGTCCGTCCACCCGCCCCACGAAACGTCATAGGGCTGCAGGTCAAAGACCTTTGTCGATTCCGTTGCCGCGCCGGTGAGGGAATAGACCAGCTTGACATATTCGCCCGCGGGAAGATTTGCATCTTGATTGGATTGTATGTAGCCGTTGTAAGCATCCGCGTCGTGCTCACTGGTGTTGGAAACCAATGTGTCACCGCTCGCGGTCAGCAGATTGGTTGCGGTCAGCCCCGTGCCGGGTTCGGTTCTTGTCTGGACAAAGAACTCGATTTTTGATGCCGCTGCGTTGCATTTGAAATAGCTGTGTGCGCCGCTTGCGATGGTTGTGCCCGCGATGCCGGCGCCCCAGATGTCGTTCGTGCCGTTTGCCGAGCTTGAGCCGATTTCAAGGGTTTTGTCATAAGCCACCTCATACGTGCCGTTGACGGTAAGCTTGTCAAGCTTCGCCTGAATGCCGCTGCCGGCGACGGTGTCAAAATAGCCCATGTTCCGCATACCGACGACGTTGTTGAGCGTCAGGATGACGGAATACGTACCGTCGCCGGAAACGGCGATGGTTTTCTTCACGTTTGTCCAGCTGCTCGCGGTGGTCACCTCAAAGGTCAGGCTTGTTTCCGTCGTCACGCCGGTCAGCGTGAAGTCATACTTTAGCTGCGTGATGTTGGTTACGGTGTCGGCGGCGTCTTCTGCCACAGCGGCGGGAAAGGGTAGCATGGTGATTGCCATTACCCCGGAAATCGCCGCTGCCAGAATCTTCTTGAGTTTCATATTCTCCTCCGATCTGAAAACATAAAATCGTTTACACAACTTTATGAAGCTGATATCTTTATTATAAGCAATCCCCGCCCTCAAGTCAATAGACGGAATCTAGCCGTACTATTTATCTACTGTGCATAGAATTAATCATTAAACATAAAAACATTTGGCGAGTTTGCACATTATATAAAATGTTCATCGATTTAAACTGCTTCGTGTCAAATATATGTGAATAGTAAAATTTCGCGTAAATGCGCCTTGTATTGATTAAAATAATTGTATATCATGCCGTTGCGCCGTTTTCCGCACCCTCGTGCGCAAGCAAAAACCGCCTGCCGGATATTCGCCGGCAAGCGGTCGGAGAGGCTTCCATTATAAATAGTATACAGCTTTTGTCAATTTCCGTTTCTTTTTCTGCGCACAATCAGCACGGCAGCCGCCCAGGCGGCTATGCCCGCCAGATTCAACCCGATTTCGACGACGGAGATTTCATGCGAATACCGAAACGCAATGCCATCCTGTTTTGCGTATTCCTCGCCCACAGAGCCTTTCGGGCAGACCAGTGTGAACCCCTCCGCCGGCGCATAGCCGTCATCTGTTTCGATGTTATAAAACGCGCCGCTTTCAATTTCCTTCACACTTTCCGGCAGCGTTACCGTCAAAAGCTTCGGGCAGTTCTGAAACGCGCCTGATTGTATGTATTCCACCCCCTCGGGAATGTTGACATACTCCAAATTTTCACAATCAACAAAAGCGTAGGTTTCGATGATCCGCATGGTATCGGGTAGCGTTATTCTTTTCAGCCCGTTGCAGAGATCGAACGCGCAGAGTGATATATCACGCACACCCGCCGGAATCGTCAATTCCGTCAGCCGCGGTGTATCATAAAACATACTCACACCAAGGTATTGCAAATTCTCCGGAAACGTAACGCGCTCAAGCGCCGGCATAAAGCCAAACGCCGAATCCGCGATACCCTTTGTTCCGGCGGCAATCTCAATGCTTGTCACGGTGTTCCGGTCACCTTTATAGCTGTAAGCAAAGCCGCCAAGGTATAAAATTCCGTCTGGCTGCGCGGCATACCATGCCGTTTCATCAGCCACGGTACTCGCCACTGAGATAACACTGTCCGGAATATCCAACTCCGCAAGCGCGGTGCATTTCAGAAACGCGCCCATGCCGATGGTTTCCAGATGTTGCGGAAATACAACCTTTGTCAGTGATGTACAAAGACCGAACGCAAAGTTCCCCAGCGACTGAAGCCCCGCCGGCAATGTGACCGCCGTCAGCTCGGTATGTTTTAGAAACGCATCATAGATAACGGTGACGGTTCTTCCGTCGAGTGCATCAGGGACAACCACCTCCGCCGCCGTTCCCGTATATTTGAAAATCGCCGCCGAGCCGTCCTCGTTCATATAATACGAATAGTCGCCGGACGTATACTGATCCGGGAAAATCCGCTTCACAAGATCATCGCCCTCCGCCGAACCGGTGATCTCCGTTCAACCGCACAGCAGCACCGTGATTAAAATTATGAGTTTTTTCATCTGTCAGCCCTCCTGCTTTTTTAACTGTTACCGCGCTTCCCTTAACCCTCGCAGGCAACGGAAGCGCCCGCTTGTTGTCGAATGATAGTACGGCAGCCGCTTAGACCGTCGCTTCTTTCATCGCCGCAAGAACCTCCGCCATGAGGTCGGGTGCTTTTTGCTTGGCGGGCTTGTCAAGGGCGACGCTGATATAGGGGCGCGTGGAGTCGCTGAACGAAATTCTTCCCTTATACTTTTTGGACAAGGAAAGAATCTGCGCAACCTGCGGCTGTTTGATAAAGAAAAACAGGCTGTCGTTGCGCTGGCTGATTTCGGTGATGCCAAGGCTTGAGGCGGTGTTGCGCATGAGGGCGACGTTAATCAGCCCCATCACGGACTTCGGCGGCTCGCCGTAACGGTCAATCAACTCGTCAATGACGTCCGCGCTGTCCTCCTTGTCCTGAATGGACGCGATGCGGCGGTAACAGTCAATCCGCTGTGTTAAGCTGCGGATATATTTGTCCGGAATATACGCGTCGATGGAAACATCCACCAAACAGTCCTCCGGCGAACGGGGGAGCGCTTCGCCCTTTTGCTCGGCAATCGCTTCACTGAGCAAGCGCAGGTACATATCATAGCCGACGGCTTCGAGATGCCCGTGTTGCTTTCCGCTTAACACCGAGCCTGCGCCGCGGATTTCAAGGTCGCGCATGGCGATGCGGAAGCCCGAACCGAACTGGGTAAATTCTTTAATGGCATTTAAACGCTTCGCGGCAATTTCGGTGAGAACCTTGCCGCGCCGGAATGTGAAATACGCAAACGCGCGTCGGTTTGACCGCCCCACGCGCCCGCGCAGCTGGTAAAGCTGCGACAAGCCCAGCCGGTCGGCATCCTCGATGATGAGGGTGTTGACATTGGGAACGTCCACGCCGGTTTCAATCAGCGTGGTGCAAACGAGAACGTCAATCTCGCGGTCAATAAGCTGCCGCCAGATTTCGGAGAGTGCGGTTTCGGAAATCTGTCCGTGCGCAACCCCGATGCGCGCCTCCGGCACAAGCCCCTGTAAGCGCGTTACGCAGCGGTCAATGGTTTCGATGCGATTGTGAATATAATAAACCTGCCCGCCGCGCCGGATTTCTTTGGAAATCGCCTGCGCGATGATGCCGTTGTTCTGCTCAATGACATAGGTCTGCACCGGATAGCGATCCTGCGGCGGTTCTTCGATGACAGACATATCGCGGATGCCGCTCATCGCCATGTTGAGCGTGCGCGGAATCGGCGTTGCGGACAGCGTCAGCACGTCCACCCCGGAAAAGCTTTCCTTGAATTTCTCCTTGTGCGCAACGCCGAAGCGCTGCTCCTCGTCAATGACGACCAGCCCCAGATCGCGGAATTTCACGTCCTTTTGCACAAGGCGATGCGTGCCGATGATTAAATCAACCTCGCCCGTTTTCACCTTGCGCAGAATCTGCTGCTGCTCCTTCGGGCTGCGGAAGCGCGAGAGAAGCTCCACCTTGATGGGGAAATGCTCAAAGCGCTTGATGGCGGTCTGGTAATGCTGCCACGCAAGCACCGTCGTGGGCACTAAAATCGCGCACTGCTTCGAGTCGAGCATACACTTAAATGCCGCCCGCAGCGCGACCTCCGTTTTGCCGAAGCCCACGTCGCCGCAAAGCAGGCGATCCATGGGAACCGCTTTCTGCATATCCGCTTTGATTTCGGCAATCGAACGCAGCTGGTCGTCGGTTTCCTGATAATCAAAGCGCTGCTCAAAATCGTTCTGCCAGTCGTTGTCCGGCGAAAAGGCAAAACCCATCGCGAGCTGCCGCTTGGCGTAAAGCTTTGTCAGCTCCTCCGCCATATCGCGGACGGCGGTTTTCACACGCGTGCGGGTTTTCGCCCATTCCTGGGAATTGAGCTTGTTCAAGCGCACCGCACTGTCGTCCTGCGCGCCGACATAGCGCGACACCAGATCGAGCTGCGTCACCGGAACATACAGCACGTCCGTGCCTGCGTATTTGATGGTAATGTAATCTTTTGTCACATTATTGGTTTCAATTTTTGAGATGCCCGTGAACTTGCCGATGCCGTAGAGCGAATGGACGACGAGGTCGCCGGCGCTGATGTCGCTTAGGTTTTTCAAGCCCTCGCCGATGTGCTTTTTCTGCGGGGCGCGCTTTTTGGATTTGAGGGTTTTGATCTGGGTGATGAGCGCGCATTTGATGTCGGGGTATTCAAACCCGCCCGACACGCTCCCCGTCGCGACATAGACGACCCCGCGCTCGATGGGCGACTCCGCAGAAAGCACGGCGGCGTTGATGCCGCTTTCGCGCAGGTCATTGACGATAATCGGCAGCGTCCGTTCGCTTCCCGCAAATACGACCGTGCAGTAATTCTGCTCGGTAAAGGTTTTCAGCTCATCGACAAGATGGGGCAGATTGCCGCCCCAGCTTGCGGTCTGGTAGCAGTTGGCGTTGATGAGCTTTTTGAATTTCACATCGCCGTAGCCGCGCATGAACGTGTCGAGATACACCGCGCGCAGCTGCTCCGCCCGCGCGGTCAGCGCCGGCAGCTCGGTATAAAAGCCGTCCAGCTCTTTGAACAGAATGCCCTCCTCGTAGAGAATCTTCAGATCCTCGCTCAACTGCCCGAAAAAGCCCTTTGCGCGCTCGGCGCAGTTTGTGTATTCCGAAAAAACCGCGATGCCGCTGTCAAAATAATCAAGCAGTGTGGCGGGCGTTTCGTAGGCAACCGAATAGAATTTATCCGTATTCGTAAGCGTTATGCCCGCGCGGACAAGCTCCGCCTCACGCGCAAGCACGGCGCGGATCTTCTCCGCGTTCTTGCCGCGCGCTTTTGCCGCCAACGAAGAAAGCCGCCCAAGCAGCTCCTCCCGCGCGGGCAGCAGGATTTCAGCAGCGGGCGGAACGGCGATTTCCTCGGCGGTGTCTGTCCGGCGCTGGGTTTCTATATCAAAATATGAAATCGAATCAATCTCATCGCCCCAAAGCTCAACGCGCACCGGCGCGCCGCTTGCAATTGGGAAAACATCCGCAATTGCGCCGCGCACGGCAAACTGTGCGGGCCCCTCGATCTGCTCGGTGCGGGTATAGCCGTTTTCAAGCAGGCGTTCGACCAGCAGTTTCAGCTCAATCTGCGCGCCGGCTTTGAGCGAAAAGGTTTCTTTACGCAGTGCCTGCGGCGGGATGGTTGACTGGAGCGCCGCCTCGACGCTCGCGACCACAATGGACGCACGGCGCGTTTCGAGCTTGGTCAGCGCCGTGATCCGCGCCTGCTCATACTCGCGTGAAACGCCCTCGAGGTGAGAGAAGTTAAAATCCCGCGCCGGAAACACACACGCGGATTCTTCCCCCGCCAGTGCGTTGATGTCACTCACCAGCCGGTGCGCAGCACTTTCGTCGTCGCAGATCACACAGACCCGTCCCACGCCGCTCAAGCCCGCCAGCAGGTGCGATTTATGAATATTTGAAACTCCCGTCACGCCGCACGGTGTGTAGTTTTTCACCACCGCCGTCCGCAGCTCTTTAAAAACAGGAAGCGCGCCGCAAATCGAATCGAAAATGTTCTTCATACTGACCTCACTTTTAGGGGTTGGGGGGTTAGGGGGCAGGAGGTAGGTTAATTATAAAGGTTCATGGCTTTGTCGGCTTCGCCGGCGATGATGAGTTCGGCGGCTTGGGCGGCTTTTTCCGCCGCGCCGCTTACGGCGGTCAGCTCGTCGTCGGTGAAACTCGACAGCACCCAGTCGGCAAGATTCATCTGCGGGTGAGGCTTTTTCCCCACACCGATTTTCACGCGCGGAAAGTCCTCGCTTCCCGCCAGTGCCACAATGCTCTTAATTCCGTTGTGTCCGCCGTCAGAGCCTTTTCGCCGCACACGCAGCAGTCCGGGTTCGAGCGAAATGTCGTCAAACAGCACAATCACCCGCTCGGGCGGAATCCGATAATACCGCATCGCTTCGGCAATCGCTTCGCCGCTGTTGTTCATATAGGTCATCGGCTTCATCACCAAAACGCGCTTGCCAGCCGCCATCAGCTCGCCGCACATCGCCTTAAAGCGCGCCCGATCGCACCGCGCTCCATGCGCCGCACAAAGCACATCCGCGGCGAAAAAGCCGGCATTGTGGCGGGTTTTTTCATACTGTAAGCCGGGATTTCCCAGCCCCGCGACGATGTATTCCACCTTCCCCGTCAGCAATGCGGCGGCGACGGTCGGTGTTTGTTTTTTTCGGAAAAAGCCCATCTTTTTCATTCCTTTGCTTCGATATATTTCCCCTATTTTACATAATAAGCTGATGCTGTCATTCTCGGAAAACACTTCAGCCCCAAACCCTGACGGGTTGGGGGTGTCTGTGTTTATTGCGGCGGTCAGACCGGTGATTCTCCGTATGCCGCTTTATTCCTGACTCTTTGTTTTTTCGTACTTTTCGGTGCGGGTGCGCAGCTTGCGTGCGGCGTAGCCCTCCTTGACAACCTGCTTGCCGCGTTCAATGACGAGGGCATTGTCGGGGATTTCGCCCGTGACCGTCGATCCGGCAGCGGTGTAAGCGCCGTTGCCGATCTTCACCGGCGCGATGAGGTTGGTGTTGCAGCCGATGAACGCGTTGTTTCCGATGGCGGTGCGGAATTTCTGCTCGCCGTCATAATTGACCGTCACAACGCCGCAGCCGAAGTTGACGTTTTCGCCCACGTCGCTGTCGCCGATATAGGTCAGGTGTGAAACCGCCGTGCCTTCGCCGACGGTGGAATTTTTAATTTCCACAAAATCACCGATTTTCGCAAAGCTTTTGATCACCGAGCCGGGGCGGATGTTCACAAAAGGACCCATTTTCACATCCGCGCAGATCTCGCATTCCTCCGCCTGCACGTTGTTAAGCACCGTCCGCGCGCCGACGAGCGCATCCTTGATGACGCAGTTCGGTCCGATGACGCAGTTTTCGCCGATGAGTGTCGTCCCGCGCAGCACAACGCCGCTGAGGATGCGCGTTCCCGCGCCGATTTTCACCGCCGGGGAAATCACCACGCCCTCGGTGCAGGTGAATTCCACGCCGTTGTCAAGGTGCTTGTCGATCACGCGGCGGCGGGCGATGTCGTTGAGTTCGAGCAAGCCGCGGCGGTCGTTTGCGCCGAGCACCACGTCCGGATTCGGCGAAAGAAACGCGCCTGCGCGCAGCCCCGCACCGATAATAAGCCCCAGACAGTCGGTGAGATAATACTCACCCTGCGCATTGGCAGGGGTGAGCTTATCAAGCGCCTCCAGCAGCGCCTCGGTGTCAAACCAATAACAGCCGGAGTTGATTTCGCGGATGGCGCGCTGCTCCTGTGTGCAGTCGGTTTCCTCGACAATACCCGTGACAAAATCGCCGTCGCGCAGAATCCTGCCGTAGCCGTGCGGGTTGTTCACCTCGCTGGTTACAACGGTCACGGAATAGCCGCCCGCGCGGTGCTGGGCAAGCGCACCCAAGATGGTTTCCGCGTCGATAAAGGGCGCATCGCCGTTGAGCAACAGCGTGTCCGACGCGCCGCCCTCCCGCAGAAAGTCCGCCGTCTGCATCACCGCGTGACCCGTCCCCAGACGCTCCGCCTGCAGCACGGTCTGATAGCGTCCGTCCAGATAGTCGTCAATTTTCTCCGCACCAAAGCCCTTGACCACGCACAAATTGCTCAGTCCCGCCGCTTCGCAGGCATCCGTCACCCAGCGCAGCATGGGTTTTTCCAGCACGCTGAGCAGCGCCTTAGGCAGCTCCGACTTCATGCGTTTTCCCTGACCACCCGCCAGAATGACCGCTTTTTCGCCCTTGTTCATAGCAAAATGTCCTTTCCGCTTACATAAAATCAACCGGCTCAATGCCAAGCATATCCAGATACTGTATCAAAGCCGCTTTTGTCAGCGCCGCAAGCGCAAGGCGTGAGCCGCGCACCGCCGCATCCGCTTCGCTCGCAATCGGGCAGGCGTGGTAGAATTTCGAGAACGCAACCGCTAAATTATAAGCGTATTCACAGATAAAGCTCGGCGCTTTTTCGGCAAGCGCCCCCAGAACTGCCTGGCTTCCCAGCGCGATGGTCAGCAGCAGCGCGCGTTCCTCGGCAACGGTAACGACGGTGATTTCCGCGCCCGCCGGGCAGCCCCCCGCCTTGCGCAGAACGCTGTTAATCCGCGCGATGGTGTACAAAATATACGCACCGGTCTTGCCCTCGGAGGACATGAATTTGTCCATATCGAAAATATAATCCTTGGCGCGGTGGTTGATGAGGTCGCCGAATTTGATTGCCGCGCAGGCGATTTTCTCCGCCGCCGCGTCCTTATCGCCGTCCTCGCCGTGGGCAGACTGGGCAATGCGCGCCTTTGCTTCCGCTAAAACCATGTCGAAAAACGCCGACAGGGGCAGCACACCGCCGTCGCGCGTTTTGAACGGCTTGCCGTCCGGTCCGTTCATTGTGCCGTTGGGGTTAAACGCAAGCTCTGTTGTTTCCGGCACAATTCCCGCCAGCTTTGCGCAGCGGAACACTTGTAAAAAGTGCAGGCTTTGCCGAATGTCCACAAAATACCAGACCCGGGTGGGCGAGAAGTCCTCCTGCCGCTGCAAAATCGTTGCTAAGTCGGTCGTGGCATAAATGTCAGCACCGTCTGATTTCTGAACAATCACCGGCGGAACGGGCGCTTTGTCGCTTTCCTCCGCCACATCCACAACCAACGCACCCTCGCTTTCGCGTAAAAGCTTTTTTTCTTTCAGCATATTCATCATGCGGGGGATAAATGCAGACGCGTCGCTTTCGCCGTACCACAGATCAAAATCCACGCCCAGCCGCGTGTAATTTTTCCGCATATCCTGCACGGAAACGCGCAGAATTTCTTTCCACAGCGCGGTAAAGCCGGGCGCGCCGTCCTGAAGCGCCGCAGTCACAGCCTGCGCGCGAAGGCGGAAATCCGCGTCCTCCTTGCTTTTCGCGCTTGCAAACGGATAAATCTCGTTGAGCGAATCCGCATCGAGCGTGGGAACAGCGCCCCCCGCCGGAAAATCGGGAGCAAAGCAAGCCCAATCCGGATGGCGGACTTCCAGCTCCGCAATCACAAGCCCGATGGGAAGCCCCCAGTCGCCCATGTGGATGTCGGAAATCACTTTATGCCCCGCCGCGCGTGCGATGCGCTTCATTGCCTCGCCGATGATTGCCGGACGCAAATGCCCGATATGGAGCGGCTTTGCGACGTTTGGCCCGCCGTAATCCATTACGATGGTTTCCGGCACATCCGCCTGCGGAACGCCGTTGTGTTCGTCCGCGGCAATGCTGTTTACGAACGCTGTGAGGAATTGGTCACACAGCGTCAGGTTCAGAAATCCCGCGCCGGCGGTTTCCGCTTTCGCGAACATTTCATCCGCGGCAAGCACCGCCGCCACCTCGTCGGCAATCATCTTCGGTGCTTTCCGGTAAAGCTTCGCGCCGGCGAACGCGCCGTTGCACTGGAACTGGCATAAATCCAGCCGGTCGGACACCGTAACCGTGCCGAGTTTTCCGTCATAGCCGCACTGCTCAAACGCAGCGGAAACTTTTTCTGTGAGGGTTTGCAGAATGGGGGTCATTTTTATCAATCCTTTTATTAGAAGTTAGAGGTTGATGGGGGAATTTGTTCGTGCCATTTTAGAAGTTAGAGGTCAGATGTCAGATGTTAGAGGTTTAGGTGGGAGAGTTAGTCCGTGCCATGAGGCAGGAGAAGCTGTTTTGGCTTTTCTTGAGCGGGAATCAGGGTTTGTTTGTCCGTTCGTCTTAACGAACGGAGGAGGGTTTGGAGAGGTCCCTACTTGGGGGCAGCCCTCTTTCGCAGGGCATGCCTCCCTTGCCAAAACAGTCCACTGGACTGTTTTGGCAATTCCCCCTGTGCGGAGCTCCCGTTGGGTTTGGAGTTTCGCTGTCTGCGGACAGCGACCAAAGGCGCTGCCTTTGGAAACCGCAAGCTTTTGAAAAAGCTTGACCAAAACTTTTCTTTCTGGCTTGCACTTATTATTATCGCCGTTGCCGGCAATACGCTCATTCTTACCAGTTTAGTATACCCATTGAGATGCACAAAGTGTCAACGCGTTCACCATCCAGTCGAAAAGCAGGCACCCAACCGCGACAACGGGTTTCCAAAGGGTGCTTGCACCCTTTGGCGGGGATTCTTAAGGGGCAGCGCCCCTTAAGTGGGGGTGTGGGGGCAAAGCCACCGCAAAACACCCGCAGATATGCTTATTATACAGCATATCTGCGGGTGTGTCAAATGTTTTTTAGCCGAGGGTTACGACGACGTTGTGGGTTTTTCCGTCGCCGAACACGGGGAGGATGTTGCCGTCGATTGCGTTTCCGTCCACAGTGACGGACTTCACGCCCTTGCACACATGGGCGGGGTTCTTGAATTCAATCGCATACGTCGCGCCGCGGAACTTTCTTGTCGCCGAGAAGTCGTCCCAGGCTGCGGGAATGGCGGGGTCAACCTTCAACCCGTCATAATCCGGAATGATACCGAGAATATACTGCGAAACCGCAACAAAGTTCCATGCCGCCGTACCGGTCAGCCAGCTGTTTTTCGCCTCGCCGTGACGCTTTGCGTCCTTTCCGGCAATCATCTGCGCGTAAACGTAAGGCTCTGTTCTGTGGATTTCGGAGATTTCCTCGAGATAAGCGGGCGCAATCTTGGAGTAATACTCAAACGCCTGATCGCCTCTGCCGACTGCGGCTTCCGCGCAGATCATCCACGCGTTGTTGTGGCAGAAGATACCCGCATTTTCCTTGTATCCGGCGGGATAGGTGGAAATCTCACCGTATTCAATCCGATACTTTGTGAACGCTGGGTTGTTCAGCACAAGTCCATAGGGCGTATCAAGATACTTCTTTACGCTGTCAAGAGTCAGAATGTCCTTGCCGTCCGCCTTGCCAAGCCCGCTCATTACGGCGAAGCCCTGTGATTCGATGAAAATCTTGCCCTCATCGCATTCCTTTGAACCGACCTTTTTGCCGAAATCGTCATAAGCGCGCAGAAACCATTCGCCGTCGAAGCCGGATGCCATGATGTTGCCCGCCATTTTGTCGATCTCCGCCTGTGCCTTTGCGGCTTCCGCGGCATCGCCCTTGTAGTTGCAAAGCGCAACGTACTCAGGGCCGGCATAGGTAAACAGGGCGGCAACCATGATGGATTCCGCAACGCGGCTGTACTTGTCGTCGCCATATTTCGGCGAGGTGGAAGTCTGGAAGGATTCGCCCGGCTCGCTGGAAAAACAGCTCAGGTTCAGGCAGTCGTTCCAATCGGCTCTCATGCTCAGCGGCAGACCGTGCGGTCCGACGTTGGTCACCACGCGGTAGAAGGACTGCTTGAGATGATGCATTAGCGTCTGCGCAAGCTCATCCTTGTTTTCGTAAGGAACTTTTTCGTCAAGGATCGAGAAGTCGCCGGTTTCCTTGATATAAGCAGCGGTGGAAAGAATCATCCACAGCGGGTCGTCCGAGAAATCGCCGCCGACCTCGTCGTTGCCTTTTTTGGTCAGTGGCTGGTACTGGTGGAAGCAGCCGCCGTCCTCAAACTGCGTTGCCGCAAGATCGAGAATTCTTTCACGCGCGCGGTCGGGAATCTGATGCACAAAGCCCAGCAGATCCTGATTCGAGTCTCGGAAACCCATGCCTCTGCCGATGCCGCTTTCAAAATAAGACGCGGAGCGGGACATATTGAACGTCACCATGCACTGGTACTGGTTCCAGATGTTCACCATACGGTTGAGGTTGTCGTCCTGTGTTTGTACCGTATATTGAGAAAGGAGGGATTCCCATGTTTCTTTCAGCTTTGCGAGTGCTTTGTCCGCTTTTTCCGCGGTGTCCATGGAGGCAATCATCGCCTGTGCTTTGGACTTGTTCATCGAGCCGTCGGCATTGAATTTGTCGGCAAACGCGTTTTCCACATAGCCAAGCACGAACACAAGCTCCCTTGTTTCGCCTGCGGCAAGGGTCACGTCGATGCAGTGCGAAGCCACCGGCGACCAACCGTCGGCAACGGAATTCGAGGGCTTGCCAGCCATGACGGTCTGCGGGTTTTCAAAGCCGTTATACAGTCCCATGAACGCTTCACGGTCGGTGTCAAAGCCGCTGATTGCGGTGTTGACGGTGTAGAACGCAAAGTGATCACGGCGCTCCTTATATTCGGTTTTGTGATAAATTGTCGAGCCGTCAATTTCAACCTCGCCCGTGTTGAAGTTGCGTTGGAAGTTCGTCGAGTCGTCCTGCGCGTTCCACAGACACCACTCGAGGAACGAAAACAGCTTGAAGTTCTTTTCGCCCGCAGAGGTGTTTTTCAGGACAACCTTCTGCACCTCGCCGTTAAAGTCCTGCGGCACGAAGAACATTACTTCCGCTTCCACGCCGTTTCTTTCGCCCTTGATAATTGTGTAGCCCATGCCGTGACGGCAGGAATATGCGTCTAAGTCCTTCTTGACCGGCGCCCAGCCCGGCGACCAAACGTCGCCCTCGTCGTTGATATAGAAATACCGTCCGCCCATGTCCACCGGAACGTTGTTGTACCGATAGCGCGTGATTCTCCGCAGACGTGCGTCCTTATAAAAATGGTAGCCGCCGGCGGTGTTGGAAATCAGGGAGAAAAACTCCTGTGTGCCAAGATAGTTGATCCACGGATAGGGAGTTTTCGGCTCGGTAATGACATATTCCTTTCTTGCGTCGTCAAAATGCCCGAATTTCATTTCGTTTCCTGCCTTTCAAAAGTTGTATTTATAATTTAAATAAATTAAATCTCTATGTGTGCGATGCACCGTTAAATCACAAAAAAACGCTGCCAGCAGTCAAACCGCTCGCCATTCGATAGCTCGCGATAGCCCGTGACCTCGCGCGGGAGGGAGAGGTTTGGTGCGTTGATCATCGCGGTCATCGGCTCGGGGCAGAAATAGCCCTTTTCGCCGCCGTCGTTCCACATATTCCAGAACTTGAATTCCGGCGAAACCTCATTGCAGAGACGCAGACCGCTTTGCGCATCGGTCACAACAACGCCGTAAAACGGCGCGCTGTCGAGCTCCGTGAAGTCCGCTGTGTACATATCGTTTGAAATGTTCTGTTTTGTGGGGCGCTTTGTGCCGGTTTTGTATTCCATATCCCAATCATCGAGGGGAGAAAGCATTTCGTCGGGCAGGCAGCGTGCGTCAAGCCCGCATTTTTCCGTCACCGGAACGCGCAGCGTCATTGCCCGCTCGTCGCCGCTGTCTACGAGGGGCGCGTTCAGGCAGGTATGTGTACAGATTGACACGGGAAGCGCTTTGTCCGCATGGCTGATGAGCGTGATGTTCTGCGCGAGTCCGCGCGCGGAGAGCGTAAACGTATACGTAATCTCAAACGCCAGCGGAAACGCCGCGAATAAAACATCGTCTGCACCGTAGTAAAAGCGCGTCGTCACGCTTGCGGTGTCAGCATCTGCGAAAACGCTTTCGACTGTGTGCGGACGCTTGTGGACAAAGCCGTGTATGAAATTGCCCAGCGGCGCTTCGTTAATGGGGAGCTTGTATACCGCATCGGCGGTTTTCAGCACGCCGCCGTCATAGCGGTTGGGGAGATAGAGCGTGGGCAGCCCCCAGATTTCGCGCGCACAGTCGATTTCCTCCATAGAAACGGCTTCCTGATAGCGGAAAATCTCGCAGTTTTTCTCCTCGTTGCGCAGCCGCAGCACGCTCGCACCCGTCAGGGGCGAGATAACCGCCGTATAACCCGCCGCGGCAAGCCGCACGCAGAGTGTGTTTTTAAACAGAAACGCTTCTTGAACTTCAGCCATGGGTCGTTCTCTTTTCTTGTGGAAATTTTTTCTGACGGCAACTTAAACGATTAGAATTACACAAAGAAATTATATCATGAAATAATGCGTTTGTCTACAACAAAAATTACAATTTTCAGAGTTTTTTGTCGGGCATTTTGCGCGAACAACAAAAAAAATGCAGCACATTCGTGTGCTGCGGAAGATAAGATGAAATAAAATGATGTGTAGAACAAAAGAAAGGAGACAACAAAACGGATGTCAGACCGGAAATCCGGTCGTTTAACATCATCTTTATTATAATCCGCCGGACAGGTTTCGTCAAGAAAAATATGCTTATTTCTCGCGTATTTTTTGAGAATTTGGCGGAATAAACAAAGTTTCGTTTTTGTTTTTGGGCTTTTTACCGTGATTTTTCGGGCATTATCCCGCGAAAATCGCCTCCCGGTCAGTCGGCTTCCACCAGACGGTTGTTCCTGAAATACAGCGAAATGCACCAGATTGCCGACGCCGCGACCAGTACGTACACAATCCGGCTCACCAGCGCCGCCGCTCCGCCGAACAGGAACGCGACCAAGTCAAACTCAAAAATTCCCACCAGACCCCAGTTCAGCCCGCCGATGATCAGCAAAAACAGCGCAATTTTATCCAGCATACCATGACCTCCGTTTCAAATTTCCGCCCGAACGCACGGGCGTTTGTAAGTATTTTCTCCGGCGCGCGGGATTTTATACAGTTTATGACATTCAAATTTTTTCACGTTGCGCACGGATGCGCAAAAAACCTCCCGCAGAAAAATCGCGGGAGGGTTTTCTGATTTGTTACATTAACCGCCATTCGGATAGGTATCGATTAACTGTCCGTTTGCATCATAAAATTCTGCTTTGGCTAAATTAACCGGTTGGTTGATTGCTGGCAACCCCAATCCGGAAATGACAAAAAGCATCGGATCGGAAACGCTCGCCTCTTTCACCGCCGGTGTGCCGCCATAGGTCATTGTGTATTTGATTTTCGCGACGCCGCTGTCGCTGGCTGCAAAGAAAATCTGCGATTGCGTTTCACAGCCGTTATTGTCATCCAACATACAGGCTGTTGTGTCGACAGGCATATCCGTGCCGCTGTGTGTGGATGCGCCGATGTAAGGCTGAAGCCGATACCACTTTGTGAAAAGGAAGTACTCCTTTTCATAAATCGCCAGATGCTGCTCTTTCGTGCCATGCTCCCGATTGAGATAAAAGACATACCGGTCAAAGCCGGTGTCATCCATACTGACAAAGTCCGCCGTCGCGTTGCCGCTGTTCAGCTCAGCGACCACCTCAACGGCGTTTTGGGTATGCGCAAAAAAGAACATTGTATAAATTCCTAGTGCCAGCACGGCAAGCGCTAAAGCACCCAATCCGGCAAATAAGAGCAGTTTTTTGGTTGTCATAAGCAGTCAATCCTCTCGTTTGTTCAAATTCAGGTGTTTTGTGTAAAATGATTATACCACACCCGGAAGATTCTGTCAACCGCAGAACACGGCATTACTTTCTTCTCACCCGCGTGCGAAAATCTCCGCCCCGCTGTTAAACCGCAAGTTTTCCTTGACTTTTCCGCGGAATGGGGTATAATAAAAACAACCGTGTTTTGCGGATTATGAGAAAAAAGGAGGAAGTAATATGACGAAAAAGCCATATTATATCACGACGCCCATTTATTACCCGTCCGGAAACCCGCACGTCGGTCATTGCTACACCACCGTTGCGTGCGATTCCATCGCGAGGTACCGCCGAATGCAGGGCTTTGACGTGATGTTCCTCACCGGCACGGACGAGCATGGCTTGAAAATCGAGCAGAAAGCCGCTGAAAAGGGCATTACGCCGAAGGCCTATGTTGACGAAATCGTGGAGATTTTTAAAAATCTCTGGAAATATATGAACATCAGCTACGACCGCTATATCCGCACCACGGACGATTATCACATCGAAAGCGTGCAGAAAATCTTTAAAACGCTTTATGACAAGGGATTTATTTATAAAGGCGAATATGCCGGAAAATACTGCACGCCCTGCGAAAGCTTCTGGACGGAAAGCCAGCTTGCTGACGGCAAATGCCCCGAATGCGGCCGCGATGTGACCGACGAAAAGGAGGAAGCATATTTCTTCCGCATGGCGCCCTTTGCCGAGCGGCTGGAAACGCTTCTGACGCAAACGGACTTCTTGCAGCCGAAAACCCGCGCCACCGAGCTGGTGAATAATTTCATCAAGCCCGGGCTGGAGGATGTCTGTGTGTCGCGCACCACC
Organism: Oscillospiraceae bacterium; assembly: GCA_047602575.1. Taxonomy (GTDB): domain Bacteria; phylum Bacillota; class Clostridia; order Oscillospirales; family Ruminococcaceae; genus UBA1366. The sequence continues at coordinate 54,963 of JASGGY010000001.1, read as the reverse complement.
TTCAAATGGGGCATTCCGGTGACGTTCGACACCAAGCACGTGGTTTATGTGTGGGTGGACGCGCTTTCTAATTATATTACGGCGCTTGGCTATGAAAATTCCGCCCATGATGATTTTAACCGCTACTGGCCGGCGAATGTGCATATGGTGGCAAAGGACATCATGCGCTTCCATGCGCTTTTGTGGCCCGCAATGCTGATGGCGCTCGACCTTCCCCTGCCCAAGCACCTCGCCGTGCACGGCTGGATCACGTTCAACGGGCAGAAGATGAGCAAGTCGATCGGCAACGTGGTTGACCCGCTCGTGCTGGGCGCGCGGTATTCCCCCGACGCGATCCGCTATCACATCCTGCGCGAAATGGCGCTGGGCGCGGACAGCTCGTTTTCCAACGAAATCATGATCACACGCATCAACACCGATCTTGCCAACGGCTTAGGGAATCTCGTTTCCCGCACCGTGGCGATGGTTGACAAATATTTCGGCGGAACGCTGCCCGCCGATCGCACAGCGGGTGACTTCGACGACGCGTTAATTGCTGAAGCATCCGGATTAACCGCAAAGGTTGACGAATTCATCGACAAGACCCAGCTCAATCTTGCACTGGCGGAAATTTTCAAGGTTGTTTCTCGCGCAAACAAATATATTGACGAAACCGCCCCGTGGGTGCTTGCCCGCGACGAGGCGAACAAACCGCGCTTAGCGACGGTGCTTTATAATTTGCTGGAAAGCATTCGCATTGTGTCAACGCTGCTGTCAGCATTTATGCCCACTAGTATGCCCAAAGTATGGAAGCAGATCGGCGCACGCACGGAAGACGCAACTTATGAAAATGCGTCCAAATTCGGCATTCTGCCCGCCGATGTGACCGTGAAAAAGGGCGAGGTGCTGTTTCCCCGCATCGATGCGGAAAAGGAAATCGAGGCACTCAATGCCCTTCTCACCGCGCAAACTCCGAACGCACCGGCATCGCAGCTTCCGGACACGCTGCCCAAGGAAAATGCTCCCGCACCGACAGCAGAAATCACAATTGACGATTTCGCAAAGGTCGAACTGATCGTAGCACAAGTCAAAAGCGTTGCACCTGTGCCGAAATCCGACAAGCTGCTGTGCTTACAGCTTGACGACGGCAGCGGCGGCAGGCAGGTCGTTTCCGGCATCGCCAAGTGGTACAAGCCGGACGACCTCGTCGGCAAAAAAATCATCCTCGTCGCAAACCTTAAACCCGTCAAGCTGCGCGGCGTGGAATCAAACGGCATGATCTGCGCCGCAGACCTCCCCGACGGCTCGGCAAAAGTGGTTTTCCCCGACCAAACCATCCCCGCCGGCGCTAAAATCCGGTAGCGAAGATTACGGTGGACAGAACGCTTGAAGCGTGGTAAGATATTTAATAAAGGGTTCAAAATTTGGATTGTTTATATAATAGAATTGGAGAAACAGGATGGCATGGAAACTTGTTTGGGATGAAATCTATCAAACACAAGGCAATGTGCAATACGAAGTATTGCCTACCGCTGTAATGGCCGCTGAACTATTCAAAAGAGAAAACGTAAAAACGATATTAGATTTAGGCTGTGGCATGGGGAGACATTCTATTTTTCTTGCAAGACAGGGATTCCAAGTAACAGCGACCGATATTTCCCCAAAAGGTGTGGAAACAACAAGACAGAAGGCAACAGAACTTGGACTTGAAATCGAAACAGCATGTCATGATATGAGAGATATCCCTTTTACTGATAACACATTTGACGCAGTGTTTTGTATATGGACATCAGGACATGGCACACTCGACGATATGACAAAGCACGCACACGAGATGCTGCGTGTTGTTAAAACGGGCGGTTATGTTTTTGTTGATTACGTTTCAAAAGAAGATGAATTATTTGGTGTTGGAACAGAAATTGAAAGTAATACATTCCTCAACAATACACCCGGGGAAGAAGAGATTCCTCATCATTATTCAGATGAGCAAGAAATACGCGCCTTGTATGCTGAACACGATGTAAATATCAAGCCGTTTACCTATTCCTTCAAAGATTCGTATGGCAATACGCATTATATAAAGGCCAATATAGTTATTTGCAGAAAATGAGCAAAACGAGAACATGTTGGTTTAAACATTTTTCCTGACACACAGCAATAATCATTCACTCGCGGCACCTGCTTCCTCAATGGCAGGTGCCGCTTTCTTTTCGGGTGCTCCAGCGCGTCGGCGGTGTTGATACAGACCTTGTGCCGCACCGGCGTAGCGGTTGTCGTCGCGGAAGTTACGGACTTGTGCGTCGTGGTTTTCGCGGTAACAACCGGCTTTTTGGTGGTCAGGTCGGGCTTTGTCGCGGAAGCAGTCGCCGATGATTTCGTGGTTGATGCAGCTGTCACCGCCGGCTTAGTGTTGGGCTGTTCGCCTTTGACGTACAGATATTCTGACAACAACGCCAGCGTTTTTTCGCCGATGCCGGAAACCTCCGTCAGCTGCGAAAGCCGCGCAAACCCGTCGTGCGCATCGCGGTAAGAAACAATCGCCGCCGCTTTGACCGCACCGATGCTGGGGATCAGTTCCAGCTCCGCCGCCGTCACGCGGTTCAGATCCGCCGGAAACACATCCTCTATGTCCGGCGCTGAAGATGCCGCTTCGCCAAACGCGAAAGCCACGCCGCCGCTTCGGGGTTATTGATTATTGCTTCGGCATCCGCGCTGTCACGGATAAGATTATATCGTATCGGCACGTCGGCTGTCTGCAAAAGCCATGATTTGTTCGATAACATACCTGCACAATTCATGTAAATTCTCCTGGATTGATTTTATTTCGCTCTTAAGTGTTTCAACAAACCCAAGTCTTACGTCAAAATCCCCGCTGTCTTTTTCCTCAGATTTTCTCATAAACCAATTATACCATAAATCACAAAAATAACAAGCAATATCTCCATAAATTGTGCTGATTTTTACATCAGATTCTATTCATTTATACTCCTGAACAAGCCCTGCCGCCTGTGATAAAACACGGACGGCAGGGTTCGATTTATAATTGCTTTTTCGTATTCTGCAATGCTCTATTCTGTCTTTCCGAACATAACCATTCCATAATCTTCAACAATCACGGCAATGTAATTATCCAGATGGAACAATAGTACAAGTTTCTTTATCAAACGCAGAACAACCAGTTCACACCGAATTTATCTTTAATAATTGCGGACAAAGGAGTCCAGTGCCAGTCAGAATTTAATGAACATTCAATCGCTTCCTCCTTGATAACATCATAAGCTTTCTGCAATTCGTTGGGCGAAGTAAATTTAATGCAGCAGTTTCCTCCGCGCGGATTACTGGTGGATTGCATGAATATAGTAAAATTAAACAGCTTTATGTCTATGCCAATCCAATCGTTTATCCAATCAGCCGCAGAGATATCTTCCGAAAGCTTTTCCGCCCCGAATGCTTTGCCGTACATTTCGCACGCTTCAAGCACATTGCTTTTACTTCCCAAATTGAATATCAGGTAGCAGTAGGAACGTTTTTCTACTATATCAGATGTGACCGCAAGTTTTTCCGTAACCTCAAACAGCCTGTTCACATTCGCCGCATTGCCGTCATAATCCACATTGACAATCTGCGTTTCAATTTCTTTCGCTTTTTCATAAAGCAGCTTGACGTCGGAATCCCTGCCGAAATCAGCATTTTTTATCTGACGGATAAACTCTAATACAATCTCTTTGAGCTCGTGGAGAAGGGAAACCTCACCATCAATATCATCGACCTTTTTAGAAAGCACTTCTAAAACGACTTCCGAATCGGATGTGCTGAAAATACGCTGAATGTCTTTGATGCTGATATTCAATTTGCGTAAGATTAAGATTTGCTCCAATCGCTTTACAGCGGTATCATCATACATTCTATATGCATAATCATTGCTGCGGATACTGTTGATTAGCCCCATATCCTCATAATAACGAAGCGTGCGTGCGGATATATCATATTTGGCTGATACATCCCTGATTTTAATTAACTCATTCATCTATAATTCCTCCTAAACGTTGGGTTTGATTTTAGTATAAACGCTTCCCCAACGGCAGAGTCAAGCTTTTAATAGAAAATTTATAAATATTGTTTTGCCCGCCAGCAGATTGATTCCACCGACTCAAGCACTGCGTTTTCGATTCGCTTTGGCTGCTTGGCAAATAATTCGAGCGTCGGTTCATTCTTTTTGATGTTCCATATGCCGGCAATGCGCCCGTTTATTGCAACCGTCGGCAAGCAGATGCCCGATTTCATAACAACCCTGCTCTTGTATTCGGGCGGCATGACGGCACTTCTGTCAATATAGGATACGATAAAAGGGTCAAACCCTGATAACAGGGTGATTTCAGGAATATCATCCATACCGCTCGTATTGTCGTAAAAATAATATGTACTTTTGTTGTGCTCAAAGCGGTTCAGGTCATCAAGCGGCAGGGTGTACAGCTTTTTTGCATCGTCCTTCCAAAGCCCCAGAAACCAAGCCGCATCTGCAAGCGTGGCAGGCCCGTAAACAGCGAAATAACGGCGGAGCAGCTCCGGCAAAACTTCATCCTTTGTTCGTGTAGGTTCCGCGCTGATGAGGTCAAAGTCGCGGCTGGTCATGTCCCGAAACGCGACAAGCCCTCTTTGCGCCAATCCCACGAACACCCCACCCCACGGACTGAACGCCCAATTGATAAATTGCCAGTCATACAGATCAGCGAATAACCGTCTGAATTCCGCGCGGGAATAAACGCCATCCTCCATATAACGCAAAACCTCGCGCTCAAAATCGCTCAGGGGTTCGCTGCGGGGGTGAATTGCCAGCAAATCCGGCAAATCTTCATAAGCCACACCGTGAAGTGCGTGATGAACCCATGTTTTTGTTAGCGACGTTTTCCAGCCCCGGAGTTCTGCCCCGCGAATGAGCGCAGAAAAGACCACATTGCGGTGAAACCAGCAATGCAGTCCCATCAATTCATGGGCAAGTTCCATAAGATCGCCGCACTTCCTTGATAGATATAGCCCGTGCATGCGGCGGCGGAGGATTTCATCTTCGGTCATATAGCACCTTTCTTCCGGATTATAAGTAATCCCTGCTGTTGATATCTCCCTATGGTTTTGTAGTAAATAAACTTAAAGCTTTCTGAATTACTTCATAATATTGGTCGCCGAGGCACTCGACAACTATGTATTTCATCTTATTACTGGCATCCATACGATAACACAACTAACCGAATATATAAACACCCGAATCAATATTCCGCTTAGTTGTAGCAATTCTTTTCAAAGTTTACAGCAATACATTCTCCTCCAGCCATCTTGCTACGCCGTCATTGTCACAGTCACCGCAAATATGTTGCGCAACGGCTTTGCATTCCTTTATTGCATTTGACATTGCCACGCTTATGCCGCATCCGCGAAGCATTTCAATGTCGTTAAAGTCGTCGCCAAATGCTGCAATCTCTGAGAGCTTTATTCCAAAATGCTCACAGAGAACATTGATACCGCCCAGCTTAGTCGCCTCTTTGGGATTAACATCGTACAAATCTTCATCACTGACACGCAGAAATTTCAATTCCGGATAACGAGGTATAATTGTCTGCATAAGAGCGTCATCGTCAGTCCGGCAGGAACAGTGCAGCAATCTTTCGGGCAGCGGAGTCTTAAAGTCTGTGCAGATTCTGCCCTCCAGCGGTATGTTGCTGTAACTCGTATCAATAGTGCGGGCGGATATACGCTTAATTGCCGGATAAGCGGTAAACTCGGCAAGCAGATCCGAGCATTGCGGCTCGGGCAGATAATGGGTTTTCAGCAATTGCCTGTTCGCATAAACCAGACACCCGCCGATAAGTATACAGCCGTCAGGGCTTATCGCCGCACGGTAATCTTTTGAACTCATAAGATTACGAGCCGTTGCGACTATAATTAGTATTCCGCACTCATGTAAACGCCTGAACACATCACAGGTATACGCGCTGATTGTCTTATCCCGCCTGAGCAGCGTGTTATCAAGATCGGTAACAATCATTTTTACAAGCATCGCAGCTCCTTCTTTCTGATATAGAATATTTAGAGATCTCTCGTCTAAAGCATTCATTTGTCCGCTGTAATATCTGCAATAAATTATACCACATAATTTGTAAGAAATCAAGAGAAAAAGAACAAAAGTGCGAGATCCATTTGACATGCGGGAGAAAAAGTGTTATAGTAAAGATGGAAAAATTACATGTAGGTATGCGCATTGCCCATATTACACTTCATATAAAAAGCGAGGTAAACGATGAATATCACGCTCGGTCGGCTGGTCGGATGCGGCGCAACCGCAAATGTTTATGAATACGAAAACGGGGCGGTGATAAAGCTTTATCACCGTCACAGCGAAAGCGATTACCATTCGCTGAAATGGGAATACGATAAGATGAAAAATCTGTGCCGCTCTGGCGTTCCTGCACCTGAGGTGTACGAGATTGTTCAAGTTGGACAGCAGTATGGATATATCATGGAGCGCATAGACGGCGCAACGCTCGGCGATTTTCTGCAAACGAAAATACAGAGTCTTTTGTCAGGCGATTTGTCGGAACAAGAGTTTTCGTGCGAAGTGGAAGAAGCTGTCCGCAAAACCGCAGCCTGCCTGTTTGAAGTGCATAAATCAGTGCTTTCAAAAACGCAGATTTCAGGGATAAATTCATTCGAGGACCAATTGAAGTGGCATACAGAAAATACTCCGCTTCTGACCGACAATGAAAAGCTCCGGATAATTTCCATGATCGATGCTTTGCCGAAAAAGCAATCCGTTTGTCACGGTGATCCGAACCCCAATAATATTATCATCGGAGAGAATGGGTTCCGATTAATTGACTGGGTTAATTCGGGTGCAGGTCACTTCATGTATGACATTGCGGAATATGTATGGGTATCAACCCCAAGAGAAAATGAGCTGCCCAAGGATTTTCCCGAATCCGTAAAAAGCTTTATTCAAGGCAAGGGTGACGCGATAAGCTCCGCGTTTCTGGAGGAATACAAACGTATTTCGGGCGAGGATGTATCCGATTACCATAAATGGAGCATTCCGCTTCTGGCATTTAAGCTCGGAAGCAGTCGGACAGCCGAACAGAAACAGGAATTATTAAAAACAATCAGAAGCGGGCTTCGGGGATTTTAATTCAAAATGAAAATCGTATTATTTTGTTATAAGGGTGGGGAATTGACCGATGGAAATAAAAAGCGTACTTAGTTATCTCATTAACAGGCAGGTGTTTCAGGAAATTATTTTAGCCGAGCAGATTAATGTCGGCGCGAGCGGCGCAAAGCTTTTTAAGGTAATTGACGGGAATAAAAGCTTTGTTCTGAAGCTTGCACATAAGTCTTTTCACGATGATAAAAGTCTTGTTGCGTCCTACAAAAAAGAGCTGGAGTTTTATCAATTAAACCGGACTTTGGAAATCCCGTATGTTCCGGAAACGGTTTATTCGGAAATTCATGATGAATACGGCTGCATTCTGGTGATGAAATATTACCCGCCTGTTGAGCATCACCAGTGGAGCGAGGAGCTTCAAAAGAATGCGGTCGATTTATGCGCAAGGCTCAACAGCATAAGCTTAGAATCGGTAAGCCCTCTGCATTTGCCGCAGAACAAAATAGAAATAGATTGGACGTTTACCGAAAAATCTTATCAGGAATGGAAGCTCGTGCTTTCTCAGCATGAAGGGCGGTTTGATACGAAAATGCTTGACGAGATTTACGCGAACATTGATATTGTCTGCCCTATTCTTAACAACGAGCCGCATTATGTTTGCCACGGCGATTTTCATCCTGAAAATATGCTGCACGACGGTGATAAGCTTTACATATGCGACTGGCAGAACATACAGATTGGCAAGTGCATAGGGGATATTTCGTTTTTTATCAGCAGAGGAATAGGCTTCGGTATAAATATGAACGCCGATGATCTGCTGGATTATTATTGTGAGAGATTATCAAAATATAGAGGAATGAACATAAGCAAGACAGTCCTTTTAAGAGAAAAGCACGCATCGACGGTTCTTAATACATTTTCATTCTGGGCGTATTACTTGAAAAACTGCTCATACGAAAGAGTTGCCGGACAGTTTAACGACATGGTTAATTCTTATAAATATTTGGTTGATCTGGGATAATATTTATACATACAATAAGAATTACAGTTTGAAATTTAAAACATATAAGAAAAGAGGAGTACAATGATGTTAGGGATAAAACGCAAAAATATTATGCTTGCCGAACACGATCCTGGCTGGGAAAACTCAGCCGCTCAGACGATTAAACAGCTTCGTTGTATTCTTGGTTTGACTGCAAAGGACATTCAGCACGTCGGCAGCACTGCAATTAAGGGGATAAAAGCAAAACCGGTGATAGATATTGCCGTTGAGGTGAATGATTTTGACGAGGTGTTGAATTTTACACCTGAAATGGAGAAGGAAGGCTTCTTTTTTCGCGGATTTGAGGGGAAGGAAAGACAGCCGGTTTTTCAGTGCGGCGAGTACATACAGGGTGAAGATGATATGCGGCTTTTGACGCACTATATTCATATCGTCAAGGCTGACAGCACTCAATGGCACAGCTATATAAATTTCCGCGATTATATGAACGCCTGCCCTTCAGCCGCAAGCGAATATGAAGCACTAAAGCTTCAATTGGCGAGTGAAAGCGGTTCGGACGGAAGTCTTCACAGCTACCATATGGGGAAACAGGATTATGTCGCCGGCATGATTGAAGTTGCTCATCTTTGGAACGATTTGGGGCGAAAATTCACGAGGATTGAGCCGATAACAAAAGGAATGTCCGGAGATAAAAAATTTTTTGCAGAAGCTACGGACGGGAAATACCTGCTGCGTGTTTCCGAGATGTCTGAATATGACCGCAAAAGGGCTGAATTCAAGCTGGTTGAGAAAATGGCGGCACTTACTATTCCAATGCCGCAGCCGGTTGCATTCGGTAAATGCGATAACGGTAATTGTGTGTACACCTTGCTTACGTGGATTGACGGAAGGGAAGTTGAAGAAGTTCTGCCGACACTGTCAGAAGCTGAGCAGTATGCGCTCGGCACGAAATCAGGCGAAATATTGCGCAGAATTCATGCAATCCCTGCGCCGGAAAATTCCGCCGACTGGGCTGAAAGATATTTTGCGGTGATAGATGAACGACTTAACGCCTTTCGAGCTGAAGGCGTTCCGTTTGACGGAGACAATCTGATTCTGGATTTTCTCGAAAGTAATCGTTTTTTGCTTAATGGTCGCCCGCAGCTTCGTCACCACGGAGATTATCACGAAGGGAATATGATAATTTCTGATGGCGGCACTTTGTCTGTTATAGACTGGCACATGGTTGACTTTGATAATTTCGGCGATCCGTGGTATGAATTTAATCGGATCGTAGTTGCTTTTCCGGCATTCGCTTCAGGTCAGATTAACGGGTATTTTCATAATGTTCCTCCTACTGAATTCTGGAAGCTGCTCGCTTATTATCTTTCGGCAAGCGCAATCACATCAATCGTATGGTCAAAATATTTTGCACCGGAAAGGCTGGCTGAAATTCTGCGGCTGAATGAGGATGTACTGCGTTGGTTTGATAATATGAAAAATTTCGTACCGACTTGGTATCAGACGACGTTTCGCTCTTAGAAAGCATTGCTGAAACCCGCATGCAGAAGCCTTCACCCCGGTTTAACTTAAAAAACAACCGCACTGAAAGCATAAAATCTATGCTCTCTGTGCGGTTGTTCGCGTTTATACGCAATTATCTCAAGCCTTTATTCGCATCTTATCTCAAAATAATCCCCGTAAATCGTTCCATCCTGACCGACAAGATTTTCAGCCGAACGCTTAAACCCGAAAGCATTTAGCGCAGAAATCCTCTCCGCAGCCGTGGGGATTGCCTTTGTTGCGATGAGCATGCAGTGAACAAGTTCAAACGCAGGCGGGATAATCATGTTTAGAATCGAGAGAATTATTTCGGATTTCTCAAAGTCGCTGCGCAGGTCAAGGCGGAAAATTCCACAGCCGTTGAAGGCGTCCTGCGAAACACGGTTGAATAGCTCAATTGTGCCGACCGCGGTCTGGCTTCGCTTGTCGATTATCGAAAAGCGCACGAAAATTTTCTCGTTGTAGGAATAAATCCAGAAGTCAATGATCTCTCTCATCCGCGCAAGCGTGGTATAATGAAAATTATCTCCCCTACAATTGTCGCTGTTAAAAATCGGCACAGCCACCTCATCGGAATAAACCGTAAGCAGATTTTCTGCGTCGTCAATTGTTACAAGCCGCAGAAGAAAGTCCTCGTTTTCAATCATCGGACAGGTTTCGTAGATGTTCATAAGAGTACTCCTTGGATTCATTATGTTATCTGTTTTGTTCTCCATTAAATCAATCCTTCATTTACTGCGGAAAACTTTATTCAGTAGGATTAGGCAGTGCGTTTCCCATGCGACATAGAGACCATTTTAAGGAGGATTTCTTTACTTCTTCACTTAACATCCATAGATTGTTTAGTATCCGTACTTCAACATTTCTCTTGAATTGTTCTTCAAAGAGGCCATCGTATTTAACTACTGAAATTGGTTTCTCGGTTTTATCGCTAACATAAAATCCTGCCACTTCGTCAAAGTAAAAGTTTGACGCATCAAATTCGTATAGATATATAGTTGTAGTTGTCATACGTTTATACCAACCATACTCGATGGCAACAGCATGACGCGAGGCCGAACAAAAAAACTTTGATATGTCATCCTGCGTTGTTTGGTTCGTGGCTCTGTAACCCACCCGAGGGCAGTCTCGCGGCGTTAACCAATTTGGTAAACTTGGCTCTGTTAATGACCACACCAATCCTTTGGATTTATCCATATCATTTCTGTATGGAACGCGTGGAACAAACTCGGAAATACCTGGTTCTTCGCTAACATGAAATAGTCTCATTACAAAAACCTCATCTCTTAAAAATATTGTGTCACTCAATGCACATCAAAAGTCAGATGGACAATTGACATATAAAATAAGTCGTTGTCCTTTATTGCCCTATGAATTCCCTGAATCGGCTTGTCGTGTTTTTAACATCCATCAGCACCTGATTGCAAAAAACAATATCATATTCATTAACAGAATAAGCAAGAGGTTTTTCAATGTCGGCGTGTTCAAATACGCAAAGCGGATATTGTTCCCACGCAATGGATAACATCCTTTCCGAGCCATCACAGCCGACAGCATTGCCGCCGACAGATCTGAAATAGTCGGTGAAATACCCATATCCAATACTTTCTCATTTTCTAACTTTTCAAATCTGCGCTGCACGACGCATTTATTGACTTTAACAAATCCAGAGTCTTGCTGTGATGAAAAATAATGTGGCGCGGCTTCATCCCATTGATTGAGTGTTTCATTACGCACAACACATCCTCCTTTATCGTACTAATTCATCATATCGAACCATTGATCGCAGGAGTATGGCGAACAGTAAAGCCGTCCCCTCACACCGTCACAAACCCCCGTATCTCCACAAACACCGCGTCCGTGATGCCGTCCACGTAGAGCAGCTCGTAGGTGTTTTCAAACCTGCCGATTTTCGTGCGCAAATCCACAATCCCCCGCGCGGTTTCGCGGTCGAGCAGCAGCGCTTCGGAAATCTCCCGCGCGTCGGCGGTATTGATACAGACCTTGTGCCGCACCGGCGTAGGGGTTGTCGTCGCGGAAGTTACGGGCTTATGCGTTGTGGTTTCCGCGGTAACAACCGGCTTTTTGGTGGTCAGGTCGGGCTTTGTCGCGGAAGGTTTCGTGGTTGGTGCCGTTGTCACCGCCGGCTTTGTTTCGGGCTGTTCGCCTTTGACATACAGATATTCTGACAGCAGCGCCAGCGTTTTTTCGCCGATGCCGGAAACCTCCGTCAGCTGCGAAAGCCGCGCAAACCCGTCGTGCGCATCGCGGTAAGAAACAATCGCCGCCGCTTTGACCGCACCGATGCCGGGGATCAGTTCCAGCTCCGCCGCCGTCACGCGGTTCAGATCCGCCGGAAACACATCCTCTATGTCCGGCGCTGAAGATGCCGCTTCGGTCGCGGACGTTTCAGACGACGCGCCGGACGGCTTGTCCGGCTTCGCGGTGGTTTGCGCGGGGGAAGCTTCGTCCTGTGCCTGCGCGGAAGCGGAATTGCCGTGAAGCGGCGCGACAACGGCATTGCAGCTTTCCAGATAAATCCACACCAGCAGCAGCGAAATCACAACATACCCCGCCAGAAACACCGGCAGCTTCCACTTCGCCCACATGATGTCACCGCCTTATCATTGAATCGCGTGTTGTTTTTAATGAAAAAGCAGAAATCTGAAAATCACACGCAGTTCGAGCAACCCGCGAACGCGTAATTCAAGTTTCTGCTTTCATTATACGAAACTATGCTGATTAAGTCAAGGATTTTCGACATAATCAGACACGGATTTTATTTGTGCGGGAAATAAAACTTGTTGCATGCGGTTGCTGTTCAGTCGGTTTTCGCGGATTGAATAATCGCGATTACTGGCTGGATTCTCTGCTCATCCAGTCAAGTTCCTACGGATTGCAATACAATCTCCCCCGCGCCGCAAACTAAACCCAATGAGAATCACAACGACCGCCATCCAATCGTGAACAACAAACTCCAATTGCACAACAACGGGTTTCCAAAGGGGACGCAGCAGCACGGGCAACGCACTCTGACAAGCCTCCGTGTGACAAACTCACTGAATGGCGGGCGGAAATGCGGTATATTATAATAAGGAAGGGGTGTTTGGGATGTATGATGTTGTGATTATCGGCGCGGGACCTGCGGGGATTTCGGCGGCGGTTTATGTGCAGCGCGCGGGGTTTCGGGCGTGTGTGCTGGCGAAGGACGTCGGGGCGCTGGGGAAAGCGCATGAGATTGAAAATTACTATGGTTTGGAAGAACCGGTGTCGGGTGCGGAGCTGGCGCGGCGTGGGGTTGCGCAGGCAAAGCGGCTGGGGGTGCAGCTTGTGACGACGGAAGCGGTCGGCATCGGCTTTGAGGAAACGCTCACCGTTTATACCAAGGACGGAAATTATGCCGCAGCCAGCGTCATTATCGCGACGGGGGCTGCGCGCGGCGCGCCGAAGCTTCCCGGACTGAAAGAGCTTGAGGGGCACGGCGTGAGCTTTTGTGCGATGTGCGACGCATTTTTTTATCGGGGCAGGGATGTTGCGGTGCTGGGCGAGGGGGAATTCGCCGCGCACGAAGCGGAAGCGCTTCTCGCAACCTCCGCAAGCGTCACCATTCTCACCGACAGTAAAGCGCCGACGGCAGAATTTCCGGCAGGGGCATTGGTTGACACGCGCAAAATCACGCGCATTCTTGGCAGCGACCGCGTTTCCGGTGTGGAATTTGCCGATGGAGAAAAACTTGACGCTGCTGGCTTGTTCGTCGCCGTTGGCGTGGCTGGCAGTGCTGACCTTGCGAAAAAAATCGGCGCGCCGGTGGAAAACAATCGCATCGTGACTGATTCCGCCGCATCCACGGGCATCCCCGGTCTGTTCGCCGCCGGCGACTGCACGGGCGGGCTTTTGCAGGTCGCAAAAGCCGTCTATGAGGGTGCGCTTGCAGGCACGGAAGCGGTGAAATATCTCCGGAGTATCAAACGATCATAGCTGTTGGAGGACGTTGCCCTCCAAACCACCTACCAAGGGGGGCGTTGCCCCCTCTGGGACTCCCTCGCCAAAGGGTGCATGCACCCTTTGGAAACCCGTTGTTTTGTAGGTTATACTGTTGTTTGCTTTTCGAGTTTGAAATAGGGTATTATTTGTGCTTCTCATAATTTATTTATGGATAGCGAGCTAATTTTTATTTTGAGCGCGCGACCTTTTTGTAAAAAGTCCACGCGTTTTTTCTCTTGATTTTTTGTGGAAATTCTGCACATTCCCGCTTGACAAAGGGCGGGAAAGCTGTTACAATAAATTGAAACCACGCGCGGAGGGGACGGCACCCATCACAAAAAACAGACACCGCAAACGGTTGAAATTGCCGCAAAGGGGAAGACACCCATGATAAAAAACAACGGTCAAGCCGCACCAAAAGCGGAGCAGACTGTGCTTGTGGCAGACGAATTCGGAAACAAACGCGGCTCTACTTACCCGAAACGGGCGAGGGGGCTGGTCAAAAACGGTCGGGCATTCTGGATGAACGACTCGGAAATTCGTCTGAACTGTCCGCCGGAATTAACGGAGGATACAAGAATGGAAAATTTTAATATTGATACAACCGAACCCAACGCAGCGCAGACCACTGACAACACCGCGGCTAATTCGTACACGCCCGCAGAACCCATTGTCCTCAACTTCAACGCGCGGGAGTTCAGATTCAACCCCGACTGCGACAAAAACCGTGGAAACCGCACATTTATCTCGACGCCGTTCGACACGAAACTGGTTGAAGCGTGGCAGATTGGCAACTGGCGCTGGGAATGGACGGAAATTCGCACGAAAGAGCTGACCTTAAAGAAAAACACAAAGCACCTGTTCCGCTTCTGGCTCAACGGCGGAGAGAATGACCAAAATGACGAGGTGTGTCAGTTTAAAGTAATTTTTAACGGCGATACCAACGACGAGTTGACTTATATGCTCAACCGCAACTATATCAAGCCCGTTAAAAAAAGCTGCGGCTGGCTGCTGTTCGAGCTTCCGTTCATGACGGAGGACAACGAATATACCACGTTAAAATTTGTTGCCATGCGCGCGCCGATGGCGATTATGCCCGTTTATCAGGACGCGGAAGCGCTCTCAAAGCTTGATGAAACCGACATCAACGAAGGCAAGGTGCAGCACTCCAATCTGGTTTTCTCCAATGGTTGGGACAACAAAAATTATGATTACGCAAATAGAAGTGACAGCGGAAACACTTATCAGAATACCGCACCGGTGTTTAACTTTAACGGGGAATTCCCAAAGGATTTCGATTTTTCAAATATGGAAGGCTTCGCGGAGCGCATTCGGGAGCAGGTGCTCAACGAAATTGACCTTGATGAAATTGCGGAGGAAATCGCCAGCAACATGGACATCGATGGCATCGCAGAACAGATTAAAAATTCAATCTACGATAATTTCAAAAAATAGAAATCAATAAACAGCGGGCTTTTTAGATGAACCGTAATTCGTCTGAAAAGCCCGCTTTGCATTGGAAAGGAAGCTTTTTATGCACCAAAGATCAGGAAATACGACACCGCATTTTCCTTCCGACTATGACGAGCAAATATTAGCCACCATCCCGATGTATGCCGCTTTTCATACTCAAACCATGGAAGCGGTAAAAGCGCATCAGCCAAAGCCCGCCTTGTGGCTTGATACCGGCTGCGGAACAGGGTCGTTGATAAAAAAGTGTGCGGATTGCTTTCCGCAGACAAGGTTTATTCTGGCAGATCCGGCTGCGGATATGCTTGCGGTGGCAAGGGAGAAGCTTGCGGATGATGCGGACAGGATCACTTTTCTGCCGGCGGTTTCCAGCCAACAGCTCAATGCGTTCCTGAAAGAAAAGCCCGATGTGATAACCGCCATTCAGGCACATCACTACCTTTCTGCGGCGGAGCGCGAACAGGCAACGCAGGTTTGCTTTGACTTGCTGAAAGAAAACGGCATTTTTATCACCTTTGAAAACATTGCGCCGTTCACCGAGGATGGCGTCCGGATCGGAAAAAGCCTCTGGGGGAATTTTCAGCTTCAATCCGGCAAAACAAAGGAACAGGTTGAAACGCACCTTGACCGATACGGCAATGACTATCACCCGATTACGGTGGAGCAGCATCTTGCGCTGTACAGAAGCTGCGGTTTTCGGGTTGTGGAGCTGCTCTGGTATTCCTATATGCAGGCGGGGTTTTATTGTATCAAGTAAGCTTTTGACGATGTGATGATGTAAAAAACAGCAGAAATATTTTTTTGAAAAAACTATTGACAATGCAAAGTATAGTGTGCTATAATGATTAGGCATTCGTATCTTAAGACAGTCGGCAGGAGCAATCCGGAAGCCCGACCGAGGAAGAACGCAGAGTTTCACAGAAGCATCGCTTTATATGAACTTTGTATCCTTTTTCGTCTTTTCGGCGAAAGAGGATTTTCTTGTCAATTAAGAACAGGCAATTCTGAAACACGAGGTGAAAAGAAAACATGCCGAGCAAAAAGGTACTTGAAACCAAAAAAGCAAAGGTCGAAGCCCTCACCGAGCTGCTCAAGAACGCCGCATCGGGCGTACTCGTAGACTACAAGGGCATCACCGTGGAGCAGGACACGAAGCTGAGAAAAGAGCTGCGTGAAGCCGGTATCGCCTACACCGTCGAGAAGAACACCATGCTGCGTTTTGCAATGAAAAGCGTAGGACTGGAAGGACTTCTGGGCGCACTGGAAGGAACAACCGCACTTGCCATCTCCACCGGCGACCAGACCGCACCCGCACGCATTCTCGGAGCATTTGCCGAGAGCAGCAAAACGGGCTTCGCGCTCAAAGCGGGCTTCATCGGAACAGAAATTTACGACGAAAAGGGCGTAGCCGCTCTGTCGAAAATTCCGTCGAGAGAAATCCTCCTTTCCCAGCTGGTCGGCTCCCTTCAGGGACCCATCCAGAAGCTTGCCGCAACCCTGCAGGCAATTGTGGACAAGGAAAATGGCGCGGCTTAATTTCCGCCCCACACACAGCCGTGCGGTTTCTCCGCACGGAAACAACAGCCGCCTGACGCGGCGCAATTTAAATTATGAAGGAGATTATCACAATGGCTTCCGAGAAAATTTTGAAATTTGTAGAAGACATCAAGACTCTTAGCGTGCTGGAACTGGCAGAGCTGGTTGAAGCAATCCAGGACGAATTCGGCGTAACCGCAGCAGTCGCAGCAGCTCCCGCAGCAGCAGCGGCAGCAGTTGAAGAAAAGACCGAATTTGACGTAATCCTCGCTTCCTTCGGCGACGCAAAGATGAACGTTATCAAGGCTGTCAAGGAAATCACCGGCCTCGGACTCAAGGAGTCCAAGGAACTGGTTGAATCCGCTCCGAAAGCAATCAAGGAAGGCATCTCCAAGAACGATGCTGAAGAACTTAAGACCAAGCTCGAAGCAGCCGGCGCAACCATCGAAATCAAGTAATTCTCAAATCGCCTCCCCGCATCAGCGGGAGGCGATTTTTTCTTTTCCAATACACCCCACAAACAAAAATCCCCTCTCGCGTCAGCGAGGGGGATTTTTCAACAATCGCACAATCTAACCTTACGAACCTTCTGACTTCTAACCTCTGACCTCTAACCTCTAATCAGTACATTCCGCCCATGCCGCCCATGCCGCCTGCGCCCATGTCGGGTGCGGGTGCGGATTTCTCCTTGATTTCGGTGACAAGGCTCTCGGTGGTCAGCACCATCGCCGCAACGCTTGCCGCGTTCTGCAGCGCGGAACGTGTTACCTTGGTCGGGTCAACAATTCCCGCGGGAATCATATCAACGTAGGTTTCCTTGTATGCGTCAAAGCCGTAGCCAACCTTGCGGGAACGGATGATTTTGTCGATGATGACGCTGCCTTCAAGTCCGGCGTTGATGGCAATCTGACGCAGGGGTTCTTCCAGTGCGCGCAGAACGATCTTTGCGCCCGTCTTTTCGTCGCCCTCAAGCTTCGCGATCAGCTTGTCAACCGCAGGCATCGCATTGATGAGCGATGTTCCGCCGCCGGCAACAATGCCTTCCTCGACAGCCGCCTTGGTCGCCGCAAGCGCGTCCTCGATGCGCAGCTTCTTTTCTTTCATCTCGACTTCCGTCGCAGCGCCGACTTTGATCACGGCAACACCGCCGGAAAGCTTTGCCACACGCTCGGACATTTTTTCCTTGTCGAAATCAGAGGTAGAAACCTCGATCTGCGCTTTGATTTCGGAAACGCGTGCCTTGATGGCGGCTTTGTCGCCCGCACCGTCCACGATGATGGTGTTCTCTTTGGAAACCACGATCTGACGCGCGCGGCCGAGCTGTGCCAAAGTGGTTTCTTTCAGCTCAAGACCGATTTCCTCGGTGATGACTTCGCCGGCGGTGAGGATCGCGATGTCACGCAGCATATCTTTTCTGCGGTCGCCGAAGCCCGGTGCTTTGACTGCCACACAGGTGAACGTGCCGCGCAGCTTGTTGAGAATGAGCGTCGAAAGCGCTTCGCCCTCAACGTCCTCGGCAATGATCACAAGCTTCTTGCCGCTCTGTACGATTTGCTCCAGAACCGGCAGGATCTCTTGAATGCTCGAGATTTTCTTGTCGGTGATCAGGATGAACGGATCGTCGATGACAGCTTCCATTTTCTCGGTATCCGTTACCATGTAGGGGGTGATATAGCCGCGGTCAAACTGCATACCCTCAACCACTTCGCTGTAGGTTTCCGCAGTCTTGGATTCTTCAATCGTAATAACACCGTCGCTCGTGACCTTTTCCATCGCCTCGGCAATCAGCTTGCCCACCGTTTCGTCGGCGGAGGAAACCGTCGCCACGCGCTCGATGTCCGCGCTGCCCTCGATTTTCTTGGAGTTTGCCACGATGGCTTCTACCGCTGTGTCAACCGCCTTTGCAATGCCCTTTTTCACCACCATCGGGTTTGCGCCCGCTGCGATGTTCTTCATGCCCTCGCGTACCAGCGCCTGTGCAAGCAGCGTTGCAGTGGTCGTTCCGTCGCCTGCCGCGTCGTTTGTCTTGGTCGCAACTTCCTTGACAAGCTGCGCGCCCATGTTTTCAAAGGAATCCTTCAGTTCGATTTCCTTGGCAATCGTCACGCCGTCGTTTGTGATCAGCGGCGCGCCGTAGCTCTTGTCGAGCACCACGTTTCTGCCCTTGGGTCCGAGTGTGATTTTTACTGTATCCGCAAGCTTGTCAATGCCCGCCTGCAGCGCCTTGCGCGCTTCCTCGCCGTAAATAATATCCTTTGCCATCTTGATTCATGCCCCTTTCCGATTCTTGTAAGCTTATTCCACAACCGCCAGTACGTCGGACTGCTTGAGGATGGTGTATTCCGTGCCGTCAAGCTTGACCTCTGTGCCGGAGTATTTGCTGATCAGCACCTTGTCGCCCTTTTTCAGATACATGGTGACTTCCTTGCCGTCAACCAGTCCGCCTGTGCCGACCGCCACGACTTCCGCAATCTGCGGCTTTTCCTTTGCCGCTCCCGCAAGCAGGATACCGCTCTTGGTGGTTTCCTCCGCCTCGAGCATTTTGATGACAACTCTGTCGAGCAACGGTTTGATTGTCATGTTCATGACCTCCTTGATATTTCATTAAATTGCCGTCGTTGGTTAGCACTCATTAGCTTTGAGTGCTAATACTATTTTATCACGTTTGAACGAAATTTCAAGAGTGGAAAGGCATTTTGTGCAATTTTCAGCAGTTTTAACAATTTTTCAATGATTATTTTTACTGTTCTTTGCTCCTTGCACAAAAGCATTTGAAACCATGAAACAAAATCTGCGTGCCGCAGCGATTAGAGCAACTCTATTATGTTATTTTTGTAACAATCTTAAACGATTAAACTTTTCACGTTTTTTATTAACGCTTTCAAGCCGGAATCGAAACGTCTGGTAAATTTAATTAAAAGGACATCTATTTTATTATATATGTTCAGACATTTAAATGTGAATTTGTTATAATGGGATTATCAATATAGATTTTGATTTTCGTCTGTTCAAATCCGGAAGTCCCGCGCGGATTTCAGGAAAGACAGGCGCGCAAACCAAAATTGCAACGGTTGATTTAAGGATGCGCGACCGCCTGCATTTTCCAGAGCGGCCGTAAAAAGGGGAAGGAAGGTTGTTTATGTCACTTGGAAAGGTACTGGTCGTTGACGACGACAAAAACATCTGTGAGCTGCTCAGGCTCTATCTGGAGAAGGAAGGCTACAGCGTCATTCTTTCGCACGACGGCGAGGAAGCGGTTGTGAAATTCAACGCCCTCAAGCCAGACATCGTGCTGCTTGACATCATGCTCCCGGGACTCGACGGCTGGCAGGTCTGCCGCGAAATCCGCAAAAAATCCAACGTGCCGATCATCATGATCACAGCCAAGGCAGAAACCTTTGACAAGGTACTCGGACTTGAGCTGGGCGCGGACGACTATGTTGTCAAGCCCTTTGACACCAAGGAAATCATCGCCCGCATTAAGGCGGTTTACCGCAGAGCCGGTCAGACCACCACAGAAACCGAAATCAAGGAAGTTAAGTACGACAAGCTCTCCGTCAACATGACGCGCTATGAGCTGCGTGTGGACGGCAAAGTCCTCGATACCCCGCCCAAAGAGCTTGAGCTGCTGTTCCATCTGGCATCGAACCCCAACCGTGTTTATACCCGCGACCAGCTGCTTGACGAAGTATGGGGCTTTGAGTACTACGGCGACTCGAGAACCATCGACGTTCACGTAAAGCGTCTGCGCGAAAAGCTTGAAGGCGTGTCCGACAAATGGGCGCTGAAAACTGTTTGGGGCGTCGGATACAAATTTGAAGCCGACGAGGATTAATGCGCGACACCCGGAGCATATTCTTTAAATATTTTATCATCTGTTCAGCAGTAATACTCATAAGCTTTCTATGCTTAGGTGCGGTATTGCTGCTGGTTTCTTCCCGCTACTTTATCGGCGAAAAGCAGGATATGCTCCTCACAAACGTCCGTCAGGCGGCGATAGCAACCCAAACGGCTATGGACCGCAGCACCGAGCACTGGGCAGACGAGGCAAAGGATTCCCTCAAAACCTTCACCCTGACCGCAAACGCGAATTTTTTCATCACGGATGCCAATGGCAGGGTTCTGGTCTATAGCGTCAACGGCGGCAGCTACGGACAGCAGATCTCCGGCAGTGCACTCGCGGATTTTGACGACAAGGGCGAATACGAATTCACCGACCTCGATCATTTTTTTAACGCAAATTACCACACAGTCGGGCTGAAATTCCAATACTACAGCAGCACCTATTACATCTTCGCCGCCGCGTCAGAAAGCGAACAGGACGATTATATCTGGAATATCATGGAGATCTATGCGCTTTCCTGCGCCATCGCCTATATCATCGTCATCGTGCTGGTTTATCTCACCACGCTCAACCTTACTTCCCCGATCAAGGAAATGGCAAAAACCGCAAAACGCATCGGGCAGGGCAATTTTGACGAGCGCGTGCCGCTGTATGACATCACCGAATACCGCGAGCTTGCCAGCGCCCTCAACGACATGGCGGTGTCGATTAAGAACTACGATATCATGCGCAGCTCGTTCGTGGCGAATGTTTCGCATGAACTGCGCACGCCCATGACCTCCATCGGCGGATTTGTTGACGGCATGATCGACGGAACCATCCCCCGCGCGGAGCAAAAAAAATACCTGCGCATCGTTTCCGACGAAGTGCACAGACTAACAAGGCTTGTACGCTCGATGCTCAACCTCGCAAAAATCGAATCCGGCACGATGCAGCTCACCGGCGAATTTTTCAGCATCCTTGAGCCGATCGTCCATACGCTGGAAACCTTCACCGCGCGGCTGGAGGAAAAGCACATCGAAATCGAAGGGCTTGACGGCGACCGTGTGATTGTGTTTGCCGACAACGACCTCGTCCATCAGGTGGTTTACAACCTCCTCGAAAACGCGATTAAGTTCGTCAACGACGGCGGAAAAATCTCCTTCTCGTTCCGCCACATCGAGAATTTCGTGGAAATCTCCATCAAAAACTCGGGAGATGGGCTGGGCGAAACTGAGCTGCCGCTGGTGTTCGACCGGTTCTATAAAACCGACGAATCCCGCGGAAAAGACAAAAACGGCGTCGGTCTGGGGCTGAACATCGTCAAGTCCATCATCAAGCTCCACAACGGTAAAATCATGGTGCGCAGCATCCGCAACGAATATACGGAATTTGTCTTTACGCTTCCGGCAAACCCGCCGGAGGAAGCTTAATTCGCAATTGTCAGCAGGTAGGAAAGGGTAGAACGGTTTGAATATTTTTGACGATGACAGCTTTTTAAACAACACCCCACCGCCGGCAGGGCAGGACGTCCCGCCGCAGGATTTTGCGCAGAATTCCGCCGCACAGGGAAGCGCACCGGATCCCGCCGGCAATCCGTTCCCCGCCGGCGATTATAACGGGGATGCCTTTCACCGGATGTTCTGGGCGGACGCGTTTCCCCAGCCGAAAAAGCATCCCATGCGCACGGCGCTGATGATCGCGATACCGATGATCACGGCGGCGGTGATGGGCTTTGCGGGCGCGGTGGCGATCATGCGCGGAAAAGGCTGGCTTGCCAACGAGCTTGCCGGCGGCGCGCGCGTGGAGTTCACCCTCCCCGTGGCGGAAGTACCGCAGGGCGCGCAGGAGGATCATCGGGAGAACGGAATGTTCACCCCGCAGGGGCTTGCCAAAGCGGTGGGCGCATCGGTGGTGATGATTGAATGCTATTCAACAGATGCGTTTCTGGGTGAATACGGGCAGGGCTCGGGCATCATTATGTCTGCGGACGGCTATATTCTCACCAATGCCCATGTCATCAGCGAAGCGTCGGCGGGCATCACGGTAATTTTAAACGACGAAACAAAATATGACGCGCAGGTCATCGGCAGCGACACAAAAACCGACATCGCCGTGTTGAAAATCCGCGCGGATAACCTCACGCCCGCGCAGTTTGCGGATTCAGACTCAGTCGCGCTCGGCGAGGAAGTCGTGGCAATCGGCTCGCCGGCGGGCTTTTTTAACTCCGTGACCGACGGCGTTGTGTCCGGCGTCAACCGCATGGTTACGGTCGAAAGCGGCGCGACACCGATGGCGTGTATCCAGATCGACGCGGCAATCAACCCCGGCAACTCCGGCGGCGCGCTGTTTAATATGTGGGGGCAGGTCATCGGCATGACGTCCTCAAAGCTTGCATCCAGCGAATACGACGGCATTGGCTTTGCCATTTCCGTCAACGCCGCAAAGCCCGTTATCGAAAGCCTTATGGCATACGGCTACGTCAAGGATCGCGTGCGCATCGGCATCGGCTTTTATGAAGTCAGCGATCAGGCGGCGGAAGCAACGGGCGAAACGGCGGGGCTGCAAATCAAAACCATTGACCCGGACTGCGACATCGCGCAGAGTGCATTGCAGGTCGGCGACACCATCACCGCCCTTGACGGCGCGCCGGTGCGGTCCTCCGAGGACGTTCTCGCGCAGCTTACCGGAAAAAAGCCCGGCGACACCATGACTGCCAAGGTCACCCGCAAAGCCGACGACGGCAAGCTTACCGAATTCGACATCAGTTTTAAGCTCATGGCGGATGAATAGTCGGATTTCGCCGCGAACGCGCCTTATGTAAAATTTTCGCCCCGCCCCTTGACAAACCGGAAAATCGGAGTATAATAAAAAACACGGACGTTTTCACGCGCCCGGTTGATTTTCAAAAAATGCTTTGACAGGGATTGAAAAAGCACAGCCTGTTTTTCAGAGAGCCGCCGTTTGGTGCGAGGCGGCAGACAGCGCTTTTTCTCATCACCCTCGAGCTGACAACCAAACCCGCCCCGCGGCAGTAGGCTTGTCCGGCACTCACCGTTACATGAGGGCGCATAACCCGCGGTGCGGGCGTGCGTAAGCGGTCGGCTTTTCGCCGGCAAATAGAGTGGTACCGCGAGGAATTTCCCCGCCTCTATGTCAAACAAACCCCGTGTTTGTTGCCGTAGGGCGGGATTTTTATTTGAGAAAAACAATCGTAACTTTTCCGCGAACAAGAAAGGAGCTTCCCCCATGCTGACATTAGACAAAATCTACCACGCATCGTATGTGCTAAAAGAGGTCGTCCGCACAACGCATCTCATCCACGCGCCGCGCCTTGCGCCGGACTGCACGCTGTATCTCAAGCCGGAGAACCTCCAGATCACCGGCTCGTTCAAGGTGCGCGGGGCATACTATAAGATTTCCCAGCTTTCGGCGAAGGAAAAAGCGCGTGGCGTCATCGCCTGCTCGGCGGGCAACCACGCGCAGGGCGTTGCGCTTGCCGCGGCGAAAAACGGCATCAAGTCGCTGATCTGCCTGCCCGACGGCGCGCCGATCTCAAAGGTTGAAGCCACAAAGGGCTACGGCGCGGAGGTTTGTCTGGTTGACGGCGTTTACGACGACGCTTACGCCAAAGCCATCGAGCTGCGCGACGCACACGGCTATACGTTCATCCACCCCTTTGACGATGACAACGTCATCGCCGGTCAGGGCACAATCGCCCTCGAAATCCTCGAGGAGCTCGACAACGTGGACGCGGTGGTCGTTCCTGTAGGCGGCGGCGGGTTGATTTCCGGCATCAGCTTTGCGCTGAAATCCCTCAAGCCCTCCATCAAGGTTTACGGCGTGCAAGCCGCCGGCGCTTCCAGTATGCTCAATTCTGTGCTAGAACAAAAAATCGAAACCCTCTCCTGTGTCAACACCATCGCCGACGGCATCGCCGTCAAGTCCCCCGGCGAAAATACCTTCTGCCTTTGCTGCCAATACGTGGACGGCTTCGTTTCCGTCACCGACGACGAGATCTCCACCGCCATCCTCGCCCTCATCGAGGACCGCAAGCTCATCGCCGAGGGCGCGGGTGCTGTCGCCGTCGCCGCCATGATGTTCAACAAGCTCCCCGAACTCGCCGGCAAAAAAGTCGTTTGCCTCCTCTCCGGCGGCAATATCGACGTAACCATCCTCTCCCGCGTCATCAAACGCGGTCTGTTGAAATCCGGTCGCTCCGATTCCATCACCATCGCCCTCATGGACAAACCCGGTCAGCTCAAAGGCGTTTCCCGCATCATCGCCGACCTCGGCGGCAACGTCGTTTCCATCCACCACGAACGCGCTTCCGAAACCATGGACATCAACGCCTGCTTCCTCCGCATCGTCCTCGAAACCCGCAACTTCGACCACATCACCCAAATCCGCTCCGCCCTCTCCACCGCCGGGTTTCAGATCGTCGATAAGTAACTGCCGCGCTACAAAAGGGGGCGTTGCCCCCTCTTGACTCCCCCACCAAAGGGGGCATGCCCCCTTTGGAAACCCGTTGTTTTGTGGGGGAGTGCCTGCTTTTCGACCGGATCGTGTGCGCATTGATGCTTTGGGGTTCTCATTGGGATTTGTTTGTGGTGTGGGGAAGATTGTATGAAGTAGCTACGCACGATCCCTGTCCTTACATAAATTAATCCGCATTGTGTCAATGACACAACGCGGATTTTTTGTCACAACGAAAAAAGAACAGTGTGTATGCAAGCATACACACTGTTCGATTTTTCATTCACCCATTGAGAGCCGCAAAGCTCCCCGCGCAAGCATTATACGATAATGCACAAAGCCCATAACGCGACAACGGGTTTCCAAAGGGTGCTTGCACCCTTTGGTGGGGGTGCAGGGGGCAAAGCCCCTTGCATCGGGGGTATGGGGGCAACGCCCCCACAGGGTTTACTTGTCGTTGTAAAGAGCGGCGAGGCGGGTGAGGTAGTCGTACTTGTCGGCTGCGACCGCATCGGCGCTGGTGAAGAGTTTTTCGGCTCTTTCGGGGTTCTGGCGGGCGAGGGCGCTGTAGCGCACTTCGCTCATGATGAAGTCCTTGTAGCTTGCGGTGGGGGCTTTCGAATCGAGCTGGAAGGGATTCTTGCCCTCTGCCTTAAGGCGGGGATCATAGCGGAACATATACCAGTAGCCCGCTTCGACGGCGCGTTTTTCTTCGGTTTGCGCAAGACCCATACCGCCCTTGATGCCGTGGTTGATACACGGAGCATAGGCGATGACGAGGGAAGGACCGTTGTAAGCTTCGGCTTCGGTGATTGCCTTGATGCACTGGTTGTAGTCAGCGCCCATTGCGACCATAGCAACGTAAACGTAGCCGTAGCTCATGGCGATGCCGGCGAGATCCTTTTTACGGATTTCCTTGCCGCCTGCGGCGAACTGCGCAATTGCGCCGGTGGGGGTAGCCTTTGAGGACTGTCCGCCGGTATTGGAATAAACCTCGGTATCGAATACGAAAATATTAACATCCTCGTTCTGTGCGATAACGTGGTCAAGTCCGGAGAAGCCGATATCATAAGCCCATCCATCGCCGCCGAATACCCACATTGATTTCTTTCTCAAGAAATCCGCGTCCTTGAGGACTGCCTGTGCGGCTGCGGTTTTGTCCTTTTTGAGGAGTGCGACGAGCTTGTCGGTTGCTGCGGAGTTTGCGTTTCCGTCGTTGACGGTGGAGAGGTATTCTTCAGCGGCAGCCTTTACGTCGTCCTTCTTGGTGGTCTTGGTCAGTTCCAGCACCTTAGAAATCACGCGCTGACGGATGGTGGACTGTGCTAAGAACATACCGTAGCCGTATTCCGCGTTGTCCTCGAACAGGGAGTTCGCCCATGCCGGACCCTTGCCTGCCTTGTTGGTGGTGTAAGGGGTAGACGGTGCAGAGCCACCCCAGATGGAGGAGCAGCCGGTTGCGTTGGCGATATACATTCTGTCGCCGAACAACTGGGTAATCAGCTTTGCGTACGGTGTTTCGCCGCAGCCTGCGCACGCGCCGGAGAATTCGAGGAGGGGCTGCTTGAACTGTGAGCCCTTCACCGAGGTTTCCTTGAACTTCGCGAGGACTTCCGGCTTCTCGGAGAGGGTCATTGCATAGTTGAACAGCTCTTGTTCTGCGAGCTGGGTTTCAAGCGGCTGGAGGTTGAGTGCCTTGTTGCCCTTCTTGCCAGGGCAAACGTTTGCGCAAGAGCCGCAGCCTGTGCAGTCGAGTGCGGAAATGGTGATCATGAAATAATGATCGGCGATGCCCATCATCGGGATAGCCTTGCTCTTTGCGAATTCGGGTGCTTTGTCAAGCTCGTCCTTGGTGAAAACAGCCGGACGGATGACACCGTGCGGGCAGACATAGGAACAGAAGTTGCACTGGATACAGTTTTCGCTTGCCCACTTCGGAACGTCCACCGCGATACCGCGCTTCTCAAATGCCGCAGAGCCTTGCGGGAATGTGCCGTCCGCAGCGTCAACGAACGTCGAAACCGGCAGCTCGTCGCCCTTTTGGGAGTTGCAGGGAATGAGGATGTTGTTGACGAAATCAACCAGCACCTTGTTCTTGCCCTTTGCGCAAGCAAAGCCCATTGCGGTGTCCTTTGCCTTTTTCCACGCTGCGGGAACCTTGACTTCAACCAGTCCGGTTAAGCCGGCATCGATTGCGTCGTGGTTCATCTTGACAATGGCTTCGCCCTTCTTGGAATAGGACTTTGTCGCCGCGTCTTTCATATACTTGACGGCATCCTCGATCGGGATGATGTTCGCGAGCTTGAAGAATGCGGACTGGAGTACGGTGTTGATGCGGTTGCCCAGACCGATTTCCTTGCCGATTTTCACGCCGTTGATGGTGTAGAACTTAATGTTGTTCTCGGCGATAAAGCGCTTCACCTGACCGGGAAGGTGTGCTTCAAGACCTGCGGCGTCCCACTGGCAATTAAGCAGGAAGGTTCCGCCAGGCTTGATGTCGCTGACCATGTCATACTTGGAAACATAGCTCTCGTTGTGGCAAGCCACGAAATCCGCCTGGTTGATGAGGTAGGTGGACTTGATGGGGGATTTGCCGAAACGCAGGTGGGAAACGGTAACGCCGCCGGACTTCTTGGAGTCGTATGCGAAATACGCCTGCGCATAGAGGTCGGTGTGGTCGCCGATGATTTTGATGGAGTTCTTGTTCGCGCCGACCGTACCGTCCGCTCCCAGACCCCAGAACTTGCAGGCGGTTGTGCCGGCAGGCGCGGAATTGAGCTTGCCCTCCGCGGTAAGCGAGAGGTAGGTTACGTCGTCATCGATGCCGATGGTGAACTTCGGCTTGAATTCAGCCTTTTTGAAGTCGTTCCA
Source organism: Oscillospiraceae bacterium (assembly GCA_047602575.1). GTDB lineage: Bacteria > Bacillota > Clostridia > Oscillospirales > Ruminococcaceae > UBA1366. Next base: position 27,132 of record JASGGY010000001.1, on the reverse strand, counting down.
GTAAACGGCCTTGATCTGTGCCGGGGTGGTGTCCTTCGAGCCTAAGCCGTAACGTCCGGAAGCCACCGGAATGTCATGGAACTGCGAACCCTTGAGGGCTGCGATCACGTCTAAGAACAGCGGCTCGCCGATTGCGCCCGGCTCTTTGGTTCTGTCAAGAACCGTGATCTGCTGTGCGGAAGCTGGGATAGCGGCAAGGAGCTTGTCTGCACAGAACGGTCTGAACAGACGCACCTTGACAAGACCAAGCTTTGTGCCCATCGTGCCGTTGAGGTAATCGATGGTTTCCTCAATGGTGTCACAGACGCTGCCCATCGCGATGATGACGTGGTCGGCATCCGGTGCGCCGTAATAGTTGAACAACTGATAGTCAGAACCGATCTTCGCGTTGACCTTCGCCATGTAGTCCTCGACAATGCCGGGGATCGCGTCATAGTATTTGTTGCAGGCTTCACGCGCCTGGAAGAAAATATCGGGATTCTGCGCCGTGCCTCTGAGGACGGGGCGCTCGGGGTTGAGTGCGCGGTTGCGGAATGCGTCGATGGAATCAAAGTCAACCAGCTCGGCAATGTCCTCTTTCTTCCACGCGTCGATCTTCTGGATCTCGTGGGACGTACGGAAGCCGTCAAAGAAGTGGAGGAACGGCACGCGGCCCTTGATGGTGGCAAGGTGTGCGACGGTGCCTAAGTCCATAACCTCCTGCGGGTTGGTTGCGCACAGCATCGCAAAGCCGGTCTGGCGACAGGCATATATGTCGGAATGGTCGCCGAAGATGTTCAGCGCATGGGAAGCCACGCAGCGCGCGGACACATGAATGACGCACGGAAGCAGCTCGCCTGCGATTTTATACATATTGGGGATCATCAGCAGCAGACCCTGCGACGCGGTGTAGGTGGTCGTCAGCGCGCCGGCTGAGAGAGAGCCGTGTACGGTTCCCGCCGCACCAGCCTCAGACTGCATCTCGGTAACTCTTACGGGCTGTCCGAACAGGTTGGTTTGTCCCTTCACGGACCACTGCTCGGTCACTTCCGCCATGACAGAGGACGGTGTGATCGGATAGATTGCCGCAACCTCGGTAAACGGATAGGCTGCCCAGGCGGCGGCGTTGTTGCCGTCCATGGTTTTCTTTTCTCTTGCCATTTTTTATCCTCCTTAGAAATTTGAAACTTGTAACTCACTGCCCCTATGCGGTTTTCACCGCATTTTTGCTAAGAACATTGCTGTTCTTAGCATTCCGCGCGCAGGCGCTGTTACGCATTGCGCAGCGAAAAAAGCAATTGATTACTTCAACTATATATTTTAGCACAAGAATGCCCTTTTGTAAATAGCAATTCCGCCAAATTTCGGGGATTTTCAGATTTTACACCTTGTTAAACTTTTAACAGCCCGTTGGTGATATTTTTTCAGCATATGATACAAGGCGCTGCCTGCAAAAACCCGCACAAATAAAAATACGGCCGGAGCAGCTTCTTCAAGCACCCGCAACCGTATCCCGCCGAAAGACGCGGACAAAACCGTCCCCTTAACCGTTCTGATCACCGCCCTCCGGCTGCTGATCGCTAATTTTCGTAGGAATCGCCGTCAGCTTCGGCTTCCGCCTCGGCTTCCTGACGCTCAACCTCGATTTTATATGCGTCGAGAATGTGGGACTCAATCTCTCTGCGCGCTTCGGGGTTGATGGGGTGGACGATGTCACGGTACATACCGTTGTCGTCCTTTCTGCTGGGCATTGCCACAAACAGGCGCTCGTCGCCCTGAACGACCTTGATGTCGTGTACGGCGAATACGTTGTCAATCGTGATGCTCACGATGCCTTTGAGTTTTCCTGCGGTAAAGATCTTTCTTACCTTGATATCGGTGATTGTCATGTTTCATGATTCCTTTCGTTTTGTTATTCCATAAGCTTTCGCAAGCGTCGCTTTCTTTCCTGTCTGATATTACATAGAGTAATAACCGCTACTCTTCTATGTTACATTATTTCGGTAACGAAATTATGCCATGATTCTAAAGTTTGTATGTATAATTGTTAATTAATCAAAAAATCCTGCTTTTATTTTCCGATTATGTGTTCCCCTGCACAATTATTTTTGTCAAACGCAAAAATTTTATGCAAAAAGCCCTTTATTTTTTCTGAAAAGTATACTATAATAAGATGAGAATATATGTTCAGCCCGTCCGCGGGCATCCCCGCGCGGCAAAACAGAGAAAAAAGGAGACGGACGCCCTATGACAAACGCGGACAGACCGCTTGACAAAATCCTTGATAACCGGCACCACATCCACCTCATCGGAATCGGCGGCTCGGGGATGTACCCGCTCGCGCAGATTCTTCACAAAAAAGGCTTCCTGCTCACCGGCTCGGACAACAACCGCACCGAAACCCTCGACGCGGTGGAAAGCCTCGGCATCCGCGTTTTTATGGGACAGGCGGCGGAAAACATCGCGGGCGCGGATCTGATCGTTTATTCCGCAGCGATCATGGCGGACAATCCGGAGCTGGTCGCGGCAAAGGCAAGCGGCGTTCCGGTACTCGAGCGCAGCGAGCTGCTCGGGCTTGTGACAAGCTGGTACAGCGACGCGGTCTGCATCTCCGGCACGCACGGCAAAACAACCGCCACCAGTATGCTCACGCAGATTTTCTTGGAGGAAGGCGTTGACCTGTCCTGCGTCATCGGCGGAAAGCTTCCGAGCATCGGCGGCAGCGGGCGCGCAGGCACAAGCGACGTCATGGTCTGCGAGGCGTGCGAGTTCGTGGACACCTTTCTGCACCTGTTCCCCGATGTGTCGGTGATTCTGAACATCGACGCGGATCATCTGGATTATTTCAAAACCCTCGATAACATCATCCGCTCGTTCCGCAAATTCGCGGAGAACGCATCAAAAGCGATTGTGTACAACGGTGATGACGAAAACACAAAAAAAGCCGTTGCGGGCATCACGGGCAAGGAGTTTGTCACCTTCGGCTTTGGCGCGGACAATGATATTTGCGCAAAAATCGTCACGGTTGACGGCTTGCGGACGGACTTTGATTTGATTACCGACGGCGAGGCGCACCGCCTTAGCATTTATGTTCCCGGTAAGCACAACGTCCTCAACGCGGCGGCAGCGGCGGCCTGCGCGCGGTACTGCGGGGTTTCGTGGAACGGCATCGCACTGGGACTTCAGGTGTTCCGCGGCGCGATCCGGCGCTTTCAGAAAATCGCGGAGGTGCGCGGGGTCACGATCGTGGACGATTATGCCCACCACCCCGCGGAAATCGCCGCCACCCTCACCGCCGCCAAGCAGGACGAAGCAACACGCGTCTGGGCGGTGTTCCAGCCGTTCACCTATTCGCGCACGGAGCTTCTGCTCGACAATTTCGCAGAAGCCCTCGGCATCGCGGACAGAGTTGTTCTGACTGACATCATGGGCAGTCGTGAAAAGAATCTCAACCACACCTACACCCGCGTCCTCGGCGAAAAAATCCCCGGCGCGGTCTGGTTCGACGCGCCCGACGCGGTGGTGGACGAACAGTCCGCCGCGCGCAAGGAGGAGAATTTCACCGAAATCGCACAGTACCTCGCCGCAAACGTTGCGCCCGGCGACCTCGTGATCACCATGGGCTGCGGGGATGTTTATAAGCTCGCGAAAAAGCTGGCAGGTATGCTGGCATAACCAACCAAAATCCAATGCGGCGCGTACCGCTTAAGCTACGCGGAAAAATCGAAAGGAGCGCAGGTTATGGGACTGACGGACAAAGAGCGCAGAGTTTATGAGTTTATTAAACAAAGAATCGAGGAGGGCTACGCGCCGACGGTGCGTGAGGTCTGCGCGGAGTTCGGCTTTAAATCCACCTCCACCGGTCACCGCGCCATCGCAGCCCTCACCGAACAGGGTCTGCTCGAAAAAGGCAACAACCAGAACCGCGCCATCCGCCTTGCCGGCGGAAACGGTATGCGCGTTCCGCTGGTCGGCACAGTCACCGCGGGCAAGCCCATCACCGCCATCGAGGAGATCACCGACTTCATCAGCTTCCAGCCGGCAAAGCGCTATTCCGGCACACTGTTTGCCCTGCGCGTGCGCGGGGAAAGCATGATCAACGCCGCTATCCTCGACGGCGACCTCGTGATCGTCGAGCAAACCCCCGTCGCCCAGAACGGCGACATCGTCGTCGCCCTCATCGACGACGAGGACGCAACCGTCAAGCGCTTCTACAAGGAAAACGGCGTTTTCCGCCTCCAGCCCGAAAACGACACCATGGACCCCATCATTTTAGACGAAGTAAAAATCCTCGGCAAAGTCATCGCGGTTGTTCGCTATCTGTAGACAAACTGTAGATAAAACCTTGTCAGGGGGCGCCGCCCCCCGACACCTCCTGCCAAAGGGGGCGTGCCCCCTTTGGAAACCCGTTGTTTATTGGAAGTACACCTTTGTGTACTCTGTAAATTTGATGGGTTTTATTGTTTGTTATGCTCTTATCTTTAGGAAGATGAAAGCGCCGGCTCGAAATGAACCGGCGCTTTCATCTTATCCTCAAATAGAACATCACAAACTACAAAATCAGCAGAAACCAATGATGCACCACAAATGCATAATCCACATAACTATGGGTTTCCAAAGGGTACTTGTACCCTTTGGTGAGGAAGTCCAGAGGGGGCAACGCCCCCTTTGGTAGGTGGTTTGGAGGGCAACGCCCTCCAAGAAACCCCATCAAACCCTTAATCGCCGAAACAGATTCCGATGTCGCGGGCGGTGCGGATGATTTGGTCGTCGGCGGGGACGAATTTGTTTTTGCCGGCGATGTCGGCGAGCTGGTTTTCGGTAATTTCGTTGTTTTTCATGGCAACGGTTGTGCCGAATTTCTCGTCGGCGATGAGCGATGCGGCGCGCGAGCCGAACTTGGTGGCGAGAATCCGGTCGTAAGCGGAGGGACTTCCGCCGCGCAGCATATGCCCGGGAACACAGGTGCGAGTTTCAATGCCGGTGAGCTGCTGGATGCCGCGTGCGATGCGGGCGGTGGCAGTGACCTCGCCGGACTCCTCGCGCTTTTTGAGGCGATCTTTTTTCTTCAGCTTTGCTTCTTCCTTGTCGAACGCGCCCTCGGCGACGGCGATGATGGAGAATGCCTTGCCGGACGATGCGCGGCGCAGACAAGCATCGCTGAGCTTGCTGATTTCAAAGGGAATTTCGGGAATCACAATCGTGTCCGCGCCCCCCGCAAGCCCTGCGTAGAGCGTCAGCCAGCCGGCTTTGTTGCCCATGATTTCCACCACCATGATTCGCCCGTGGGAATTCGCGGTCGTGTGCAGGCGGTCAATGACCTCGGTGGCGATGTCAACGGCGGTGTGAAAGCCAAAGGTCACATCCGTGCCGAAAATATCATTGTCAATCGTTTTGGGCAAGCCGATGACGTTGAGCCCCTCCTGCGAAAGCAGGTTGGCTGTTTTGTGCGTGCCGTTGCCGCCCAAGGTGAGCAGGCAGTCGAGCTTTTGCTTTTTGTAGGTTTCCTTCATCGCCTTGACCTTGTCTACGTTGTCGTCGCCGATGATCTGCATGGACTTAAACGGCGTGCGCTTTGTGCCGAGGATCGTGCCGCCCAGTGTCAGGATGCCGCTGAACTGGTTGGGCGTCATGTCGCGGCACTGGTTGCCGATCAGTCCGGCGTAGCCGTCGGAAATTCCGACAAACTCCACACCGTCCGTCCCGAATTTTTCATAAACCGCCTTCGCCACGCCGCGGATGGTCGCGTTAAGTCCCGGGCAGTCGCCCCCGCTGGTGAGAATACCGATGCGCTTTTTCATGCTTCATCATCCTTCCGGTCTTTTGGTACAAATTTCGGTGTTAAGATCAGTATAGCATTTCTGCTTGTTATTTGCAAGAAAGCGGCGGGCTTTTTGATAAATTTTTCCCCGTGCCGCAAAAATTATACTTTAATCACAGCACAAAAAACACGCGTCCCCGAAAGAGCGCGCGTTTTTCAGTTCTGATTTGCTTACTTTGCTTTGACGGAAACCAGCACGGGGTCGCCGTAAACCTTCTTGCCGCTGACGGTCTTATACGCGATGAGCTGGAAGTAATAGGTCTTCCCCTTCGCCAGCCCCGTCACTTTGTAGGAAATCGTGGAGGAGGATACGCTCTTGATTGTCGTAAATCCGCTGGTCTTGGAGGTCGAACGCTTGATGTCATAGCCCGAAATGCCCGTCACCTTGCTCCATTTGAGCGTGGCGGATTTTGAACCTGCGGTCGCCTTGAGGGAGGCTGTTTTTCCGGGATAGATAACAAAGGTCGTCTTGATTGTGCCGGAATAATTGCCCTTTCCGGTGACGGTGACGGTCGCCGTGCCGATGGCGTTGTTTGCGGAATACGTCACGGTGTAGTCGGTGTTGAGCTTCAGTGTCGTCGTGGAGTATGTTACCTTGATGGTGGGCTTGAGCGCTGTGCCTTTGTAAATCAATTTTGTCGTGGAAGTCAGCGCAGCTCGATAAGAGCTTGTAAATGCTTTTTTAGCGATGGTGACGGTCGTCGAGCCTGCGGCAGGATTGTAATTGTCCTTCGTCACCTTGTAGTATACGGTGTAAGTGCCTGCGTTGGTGAAGGTCGGCGCGGTTGCAGTGAAGGTCTTATTGTCCTTGCTGTAGGTAATGGTTGCGCCTGCCGCGGTGCCGCTTGCTTTCACGGATGCCGTGTGGGCCTTTCCGTCATACGTTCCGGAATAGGGCGCCGGCTTGATGGCGGTTGCGGCAAAATCCGCGTTGATAATCTTAAATGTTACGGTCGCAGTGCCGGTATAGCTGCCCTTTCCGGTGATGGTAACGGTCGCCGTACCGACATTGGTGTTGTCGGTGTAAACCGCTGCGTAGCTGGTCGTGGCGAGTGCGGCATACCCGTCGGTGAGGGTCAGCTTCGGCTTCAGGGCGCTTCCGGTATAGGTCTGGTCGGGAATCGCCGCGATGGTGATATCGCTCAAGCCGGTGTTGACGGTGACGGTGTAGTAATCACTCTTGCCGCTGTCCGCGGTGGCGGTGATTTTTGCTGTGCCGAGTTTGACGGCATGAACCGCTCCGGTGGCGTCAACGGTCGCGACGCTTTCGTCGGAAGATTTCCACGTGAGCACATCCGTCGAGGTAACACCAGAAATGGCGGTGGTGACGGTCGGCAGCATCGTCTGGGTTTCGCCCCTGCCCATGGTTAAGGTGTCCGGCGAGAAGGAAACCGCAGTGGCTGGGGCTTTGACCGTGATCTGCGCGCTGGCGGAATAGCCGCTGAACAGGGTGGTTGCGGTGATGGTCACCGTGCCTGTTTTAAACGCACTGAGTTTGATTGCGGTGTTGCTGGTCACTGTGAAGGAAACCGCCGTCGTGTCGCTGGATTGCCAGAGGATCGGCTCGGTGGCGGTCACGCCCGCTACTGCGCCGAGTGTGGCGGTGAGCTGTGTGGTGGTTGTGCCGAGGTTAATCGTTGCGCTTGCGGTATTCAGCGAAACGCTCGAAGCCATGGTATAAACCACGACAGTGAAGCTGACCTGGACACCGTTGGACGCTTTTACGGCCACGGTTACCGTACCGGCTTTGAGTCCGTTGAGAGTGGTAGTGATGACATTCTTGGTTGTGGATGTGCTTGTGAGCGAAAGCGTTGATGACGCCGATGTGGTGGCAGAAAAAGTATCGCTGGTATCCGCCTTATCGCCTGTTCCGGTGACGGTCAGCTTCGTTCCCGCTTTCAAATACACCGTCGATCCGTCGAGAATCAGGTTGCCGGCGCTGTCGGAAACGGTGATGCTCTCGGTCGGGTTTGTGATTTTGACGTTGAGCGTGTCGGTAACGCCGCGGTAGTATCTGGTGTCACTGCCGGGTAGTGTGTAATAAGGCTTGCAGGTGATCGTCACATAGCCCTTGTCAAGATCCTGTGTCGTTTTCAGCGCGGTGACGGTGCCGTCCTCGCTAACGGTGGCATACGCGAGGTTCTCCGATGTCCACTCGAGTTTGTCCGTATATCCGCTCGGCAGAATGGTTGTGGTTATCTTATAAGTGGTATCTTTGTTCATGCTCGATTCGGTGTACCCGCCGGCAAGGACAATGCTTGTTATGGGGAGCTGGACATCCACGCTGATGGTGGCTGTACCCATCTCGGTCGGTTCAAAATAAATGATGGTAACACCGTTTTCGATCTTCGTTTTTATCGAATCGTAATACGCCCGCACGATGAGCTGATCCGTGCCGGCAAGCAGCCCGGTAACGGTGATTTTTTTACCCTCAACCACATAATCAATATGGGGCTTTTTGATGTTTTCCGTGATCTTGATTGCATAAATCTGATCGGTTGACTCCGCGGGTGTGATTACCGCGTTAAAGACAAGCTCATCATCCTTGGAAACAATGTAATGCGTCAGATTGTCGCTGCCGGTGTAGGATTGGTATGTACCGCTTACGGGTGCGACAGCCAAAGCGGTCGTGGGGACAGCCGCTTTCACCGTGACCGAGCAGGTGGTCTGAACGCCGCTTAAGGTTGCCGTTCCGGTGATCACCGCCGTGCCGATTTTGGTGTTGCCGGTGTTGGTGTCAACATAGGTTTTGCCGTCGGAGGTGGTGACGATTTTTACTAAGGACTCATCGCTGGAGCGCCATGTGATCGGCTCGGTCGCCGTTGAGGGCGTTGTCACGGCAGCAAGCTCCGCAGCGCTGCCCTTTGCCATGGTCTTGCTCAAGAAATTCGCCGTCATGGAGGCGACGCGTACCTTAACGTCGAGCGTCATCTGCGCATAAATACCGCTCTCTGCCATGGCGGTGATGACAACCGTTCCGCCCGATTTCGCGGTGATCGTGCCGATGTCGTCAACCGTCGCGATGGACGTGTTGCTGGAACTCCAGTAAATGGTGTTGTTGGTGTCAACAGGCGTTTTCTTTAAATAGTACTCGTCCGTTGCCAGCGCGCCGCAGCTGAGGACATCGCCCGCAAGGACTTCCCGCTCGGTAAACGCCGTTCCGTCGGGCTTGTTATAAAACTCCAGCTGTGTGGCGGGCGGGTTGGCAATGACCGTAATTCTTGTCGTTGAATATGTTTCGTGACGCATGGGGTCGTTGGGCGTGTCGGTAAGCGCGGCAGTGAGGGTGGTCATGCCCGCAGCTTTTCCGGTGACAACGCCGTCGGCGGAAACCTCCGCAATGCTCGGGTTGGAGGACGTCCATGTGACGGTATCGGTAGAAGTCCTGGGATTAAACTTCGTCGTCAGGGTGAGCGAGTGGTTGGCAACTACATTTGTGCCGCTTCCGGTAATTTCAGTTTTTCCTACATAAATTTCCACTGAATCGGCTTTATCAAGCACATACATCGTAATATGATAGTTGACGCGTCCGCTTCTGGAGGTGTAGGTGAACGTACCCGTGCCGATCTTTACGCCGGTGACATAGATGTTGCCCGCACCGTCGCCCGCGCAGGTAACCAGCTCTTCGCTTGGTACAAACCATCCCGCCGTGTCGTCAAACGCGCCGCCGGAATAAGCCAGCGCGCCATAGAGTATGCAGGTTTCGCCGATATCCACATAAAGGGTGGAGTAAATCTCGGTGATGGGGGTGTCGTTGTATGTAACAGCCCCGCTGTCGGCAGGCTGCTTGAGCGTCAGCTCAATGCTTTTCACCAGTGCGCCGTCCGCTGTTCTGGCATAAATTTTACAAGTTCCGTCGCCTTTGCCCTGCGCCAGGATTTCCACATTGGCGCAATCTTTTCCCGTTGTGGAGGAATCCGTCGCCGCAAGCTGATTGATCGTCAGCTGCGCAGTGTTTTCAGACGTCCAGATCACCGCGTTCGCCGTGCTGTCGTCCACAAGGGCATAGAGCTGGATGATATCTCCGTTGATCTTGCCGTTGCTTGCCCACAGCCCGGTGGTGAGAAAGCTGCTGTAATTCGCTGTTGCGGTGATGTCACCGAGCGTTGTTGAAAATGTCGAGAATGTCATCAGGTTTGCCGACGCATATGCCTGCGCGGTTGAGCCGGTATAACCGCAAATCACAAGCGCGCTGTTAACCGCAGTGCCGCTGTAACCGATCGACTGTGCGGTGATGGCGGCGCTGCTGTTTAAAACAACCAGCTTTTTGAGTGCGGTGGTGTTGTTAAACGCATTCGCGCCGATGGCGGTTACGGTTGACGGCACAATCACCGCAGTGACATTTGCGTTGTTATAAAACGCATTCGCGGCAATCGCCGTGACGGTTTTTCCGCCGATGGTCGAGGGAATGGTCACATCCCCGCTTAACGTACAGCCTGTGATGCTGACGGTCGTCGCAGTCAGAGCGGCGGTGGAAAAGTCCGCATCGGCTGCGGATGCGGCAATCAGGAATCCGTCCAACAGCCCGCCCGTGCCTTCCGGAATCGCCGCGACTGCACACGAAAGCATCATCACCGCTGCGGTCGCCGCCGCAAACAGCTTCTTTTTCATTTCAGGTCAACTCCATTTCCGCCCCGCCCGGAGGCAAGGCATAATATTCTATTTTTATCATATCAAATATTTATAAAATTGTCAATAATAAATGAAGAAAAAAATCAATTTTCATATCCGCTTTGCCGCCCTGCGCAAGAAACCGCTCCGTTGAAAGCGGGGCGGTTTGTGAAGGGTTTGCACTTGTGTTTTGCGAAAAACTATGTTATACTTTATTCATCGGTAAGATTCATGATTTTGATCTGCGCTTCGCTGACCTTGATGAGGTTGAGAATTGCGGCGTAGTTTTCGGGGAAATTGGTCGCAAGGGAATTCGTGGAGATTTCCGGTGCGGCACAAATCGCACCCACGCGCTTTCCGGACAAGCTGACCCCCGCCGCCGCCGCATCCAGCCGCGCCGCCGCGACACTCATTGCTGCGTCCGCCAGCGCATCCGCGGATGCCGCGTCAACGGAAAAGAACTTCTGGCTGTTGTGCGGGTTGACCACATAGAGCTTGCGGAACAGCTTATAGACTGCCAGCATGATGAACGCGCTCGATTCCTTAATAATCACCGCGGAGTCCGTCTGTTCCACCAGCGAAAACAACACGCTGACGGAGTTTGAAATCAGACGCTTGTGGTATTGAATCGCCGCGTCCGACCCCGGTACGGGGCGCACGGAGGAATCGGGAAGCTCTGCCACCGCGATGGTTTTTCCGGCAGGATCGGGGGAGCGCCCGAGCAGATAATCGCAGGATACCTGATAATATGCCGCGGCGCGGACGATGAAATCCAACCCGCATTCCCGCTTGCCTTTTTCATAATGGGAAAGCAGCCCCTGCGAAATTCCAAGGCTGTCCGCCGCCTGCCTCTGGCTGATTTTGCGCTCTTTGCGCAGAAGGGTCAGTATGCGGGGAAACTCACATGCCATGTCCTCATATCCTTCCGGTTTTGTCGATTGTGCCGTCCGTGTTTTTCTTTAAACCGTGTGCACGACACCATTGGGTGCGGCGTTATTCACAGATTATCAAAACATACTTACAGTATACCGGAATTCTCCGTAATTGTAAAGAACACTGTTCACAAATTTATACAATGGATAAATATTATAAACAGAAAATTTTTGTGGATAAAATAACAATCTCTGATATTACAGAGAGTAATATTCCGTCAGGAAAATTCAGCAAGGAAAGGAATGACCTGCTTGAAAGGCTACCGCATCAAGCTTTTGCGCCACGGAATGACCGCGGCGAATCTGGAGGGACGCTTCATCGGGCGCACCGATCGTCCCTTATGCGAGGAGGGCGAAGCGCAGCTGACCCGCGCGCAGGAGGAACACGATTACGGCAGCGTCCAGAAAGTGTATTCCTCGCCGCTTTCAAGGTGCATCCAGACCGCGGAAATTCTCTACCCCGACGCGCGGATTGCGGTTGTGCCGGAGCTGACGGAGCTTGATTTCGGCATATTTGAGGAAAAGACGGCGGAAGAACTGGTCGGGATGCCGGGCTACAAGGAATTTCTCAAGGGCGGGCTTGACAACGCGCCGCCGGGCGGAGAGAGCGTGCGGGCACTGATCGAGCGGTGCTACAACGGCATCGGCACGGTGATCGCGGACATGATGGAGGAGGGCTTCACCAACGTCGCGGCGGTGACGCACGGCGGTGTGATGATGAATCTGCTTGCGTGCTTCGGTCTTCCAAAGCGCAAGCCGCTTGAATATGCCTGCGGCTACGGCGAGGGCTTTGAGATCCTGGTGACGGCGGCGATGTGGCAGCGCTCAGGCGCATTTGAAATTCTGGGAAAGCTGCCGGAGTAGCAGACGAAGGCAACAACGCGCTGTCTGCACACCAGCATGGCACGGTGATGCCCTAAAGAAAGGAGCGGAAGAATGAGCCTCCGGAAAATGAAGTCCGCGGCGGCGGCGAAGCTGCGCGCGCATTGGAGCAACTGCGCGTTTCTGACGCTGATTTTCGCGAGCGTTCTGCTGTTCTTTCTGCTGATACAATATCTTCTGTACCGGCTCAGCACGCTGCGTGCATTTAACGGAATGTACGACTTCAGCTCAAAGCCCGACAACGCGGTCGGTTGGACGCTGCTGACACTCACGCTGCTGCTGGCGGCTGGTTTCCTAATGCTGGAGCTTAACATCTACCGGCGGGCGTTCTATGTCATGGCGTTTGGGCGGGCGGGCGTAGAGGGCAGCACGATCTGCCACGATATGCAGAAGCTGACGGCAAACGCGGTGGGCGCGTCCCTGCTCAGCTTTCTGATCAAACTCCTGAGCGTGATCCCCGCGGCTGCGGCGGGCGCGCTGTTGTATTACAGCGTTTACATCAACCTTTACGAGCGCATCACAACGCCGCGCCTGCTGCTGTTTTCGATCTCGATCGCGCTGCTGCTGGTGTTTACGCTGGTGCTATGTTTTGTACATATGTCGCTGGTGCTGGTGCCCTACATCCTCATCGACGCGCCTGCCACCCGTCCGGCGGAAGCCATCCGCGCGTCGTGGAGCATCATGTCCGGCAGAAAATACGGATTTTTCCTCTTTCAGCTGAGTTTTCTGAAGTTTCTTCCGCTGTGCGTGATGATTTATCCGCTGTTTGTCCTGATGCCCTACTACATGATGTGCTGCGTGTTCTATCTAAACAGCGTACTGCGCGCGGAGCGCCGCGCCAATCCGGATTCCCCCGAAAATGCTCTTCCCGCCGCTCCATAAATTTTTCTGAAAAAAGTATTGACAAACGCGCCGGTTTCGTGTATAATGTTATCTTGTCAGACGCTTGATGATTTTCAACAACATCCGCGCGGCAAATGCTGCTATGGCTCAGTTGGCAGAGCACATCCTTGGTAAGGATGAGGTCACCGGTTCGAATCCGGTTAGCAGCTCCAGATGAAATAACGCAGCCCCGATTTGTGAAAAACAAAATCGGGGCTGGCTTTTTTATAGCATTTTTTTGAACAAAACAAGGGCAGAACCGCAGCTCTTCCCTAAGAATGAAATAGAGCACCTTCGCTTTCAAATGCAAACCGTGAGAATCACAAACTGCAAATCCAGTTGAACCTTGTTTGAGCAAACGAAAGTAAAATTCCAAAAACAACGGGTTTCCAAAGGGGCATGCCCCCTTTGGTGGGCGGGTGTCGATGCTGCCGTGCGCGACAGCACGGGCAACGCCCTCTGACAAAAGGTAGCACACCGTGCTATCCTTATTTTGTCACTTAAACTTCTCTTTCAACTTATCGAAAAACGACTCGCGCTTCTGGTAGTTTGCGGCGGTCATGCTTTTGTCCAGCTCGCGCAGGAGCTTTTCCTGCTCCTTGGTAATGTTTTTGGGAACTTCCACGATCACCTTGACGTAATGATCCCCGCGCGCGGACGAGCCGAGCCTTGTCACGCCCTTGCCGCGCAGGCGGAACACCGTTGCGGGCTGCGTGCCAGCGGGAACGCTGTACTTCACCTTTCCGTCGATGGTGGGGACGGTGATCTCGTCGCCGAGCGCCGCCTGCACATAGGTGATGGGGATCTCCGTCCAGATGTCATAGCCGTCGCGGTCAAAAATCGCATCCGGACGCACCGTGACTGTCAGCAGCAGATCGCCGTTCGGCCCGCCGTTTGCGCCCGCGTCGCCGCCGCCGGAAACCCGCAGCGTCTGTCCGTCGTCAATGCCCGCCGGAATCTCCACCTCGCGCACAGAGGACTTTCGCACTCTGCCGCGCCCGCCGCATTTAGCACAGGGCGTTTCGATGATCTTGCCCCTGCCACCGCATTTTGTGCAGGCGCGCGTGGACGAAATCGAGCCGAACGGCGTGCGCTGGGCAACCTTGACCGCACCCGTTCCGCGGCAGTCCGGACAGGTTTTCGACGTCGTGCCGGACTTCGCGCCCGAGCCTGCGCAGTCCGGGCACTGCTCCATGCGGTTGACGGTGACCTCCGCACGTTTGCCCTTGCAAGCTTCCATAAAATCAAGTGCGATGGTTGCACCGATGTCCTCGCCGCGGCGGGGCGCGTTGGGGTTTGCCGCACGCGATGCGCCGCCGAAGCCCCCGAAAAAGCTTTCAAAAATATCGCTGACATCGCCGAAGCCCCCGAAGCCGCCGCCGAAGCCGCTTCCCGCGCCGAAATTCGGATCAACGCCCGCATGGCCGAACTGGTCGTATTTCGCGCGCTTGTCTTTGTCGGAAAGCACCTCATATGCCTCGTTGACTTCCTTAAACTTCGTTTCGGCTTCCTTATCATCGGGGTGATAATCGGGGTGGTATTCCCGCGCAAGCTTGCGGTACGCTTTTTTCAGCTCATCGTCCGAAGCACCCTTGGAAACCCCCAGCACCTCGTAAAAATCTCGTTTTTCAGCCATAAGTAACTCCTTAGAGGTTAGATGTTAGATATTAGACGTTAGAAAATTGACAAACAACTTTCATTATAACGGCGGACAAAGGCGCGGAGGAAGCACCGTTGTCCGGTTTTTCCTCCGCAGCCTTTTACCGCGGTATCAGACGGACAGACTGTCCGTTTTCATTAATTTGCGTCGGTGAACTCCGCGTCGATCACGTCGTCGTTCTTGCCGGATGCTGCACCGCCGGATGCGCCGCCGGTTGTATTTCCGCCCATGTCGCCCTGCGGTGCTGCCTGCTGGTAAACGCGGGTCGCAACCGCTTGGAATTCGGTTTCAAGTTCTTTTTGCTTTGCTTTAATCGCTTCGATGTCGCTGCCCTTGATGGCTTCCTTGAGCGCATCAAGCTTTGCGTTGACGGCCGACTTTTCGCCCTCGTTTACCTTGTCGCCGAAGTCCGCAAGTGCCTTTTCAATTTGGAACACCATCTGGTCCGCGCCGTTTCTGGTGTCTACTTCTTCCTTCTTCTTCTTGTCCTCGGCGGCGAATTTCTCCGCGTCGGCGACAGCTTTTGAAATATCATCCTTCGACATATTGGTGGAAGCGGTGATGCTGATGTGCTGCTCCTTGCCCGTGCCGAGATCCTTTGCGGAAACGTGAACAATGCCGTTTGCGTCGATGTCGAATGTTACCTCGATCTGCGGAACGCCGCGCGGTGCGGGTGCGATTCCGTCAAGGCGGAACAAGCCCAGCTGCTTGTTGTCCTTTGCAAATTCCCGCTCGCCCTGGAGGATGTTGATGTCAACGGCTGTCTGGCTGTCCGCCGCCGTCGAGAACACCTGCGACTTTTTGGTCGGGATGGTGGTGTTGCGCTCGATGATTCTTGTGCAAACGCCACCCATGGTTTCCAGTCCGAGGGAGAGGGGGGTTACGTCAAGCAGAAGCAGACCGTCCTTGACGTCGCCGGCAAGCACACCTGCCTGATAAGCCGCGCCGATTGCCACGCACTCGTCGGGGTTGATGCCCTTAAACGGCTCTTTGCCGATGAGCTTTTTCACCGCGTCCTGAACGGCGGGAATTCTTGTCGAACCGCCCACCAGCAAAACCTTGTGCAGATCGCCGGTTTTCAGTCCGCTGTCGGAAAGCGCCTGACGAACAGGGCCCATGGTTGCTTCCACCAGATCGCTGGTCAGCTCGTTGAATTTCGCCTGTGTCAGCGTCAGCTCAAGGTGCTTCGGTCCCGTTGCGTCGGCGGTGATAAACGGCAGGCTGATTGCGCTTGACGCGGTGGAGGAAAGCTCGATTTTCGCTTTTTCTGCCGCTTCCTTTAAGCGCTGCATCGCCATCTTGTCGTTGGTCAGATCGATGCCCTCGTTCTTTTTGAACTCCGCAGCCATCCAGTTGATCACGCGCTGGTCGAAATCGTCGCCGCCTAAGCGGTTGTTTCCCGCCGTAGCAAGCACTTCCGTTACGCCGTCGCCCATCTCGATGATCGAAACGTCGAACGTTCCGCCGCCGAGGTCATAAACCATGATTTTCTGGTCTTCTTCCTTATCAATGCCATATGCAAGGGCTGCGGCGGTCGGCTCGTTGATAATGCGCTTGACGGTTAAACCGGCAATCTGTCCGGCATCCTTGGTTGCCTGGCGCTGTGCATCGGTGAAATAAGCCGGAACGGTAATCACCGCTTCGGTGACCTTTTCGCCGAGATAGCTTTCCGCGTCCGCTTTGAGCTTCTGGAGAATCATGGCGGAGATTTCCTGCGGGGTATAATCCTTACCGCCCATCTTTGCCTTAAAATCCGAGCCCATATGCCGCTTGATGGAAATCACCGTGTTGTCGTAATTTGTCACAGCCTGACGCTTTGCAACCTGACCGATGAGCCGGTCGCCGTTTTTGGAAACGCCGACTACCGAGGGAGTCGTCCGTGCGCCTTCGTTGTTGGGAATGACGACGGCTTCGCCGCCCTCCATCACTGCCACGCAGGAGTTGGTTGTACCGAGGTCGATACCGATAATTTTAGCCATAAAAAACATCCTTTCCTATCTACAAGTTTGTAATTGTTGTTTGTGTAACAGATGCGGGGTGCGTAAGTTTTACGGGTTTGCGACGGCAACCATGGCGTAACGGATCACCTTGTCGCCGATGCGGTAGCCCTTCTGAAAGACCTGCGCGACGGTGTTGGGGGGCAGCTCGTCGTTTTCCAGCTGGGTGACAGCGTTTGCGACGTTGGGGTCAAACGGCTGTCCGGAGGGGTCAATCTGCTCAACGCCGAGCTTTTTCAGTGCGTCGCCGAACTGGCTGTAAATCATCGTCACGCCCTGTTTAAAGCGTTCGTCGGCGGTTTCCGTGGCAAGCGCGCGCTCGAAGTTGTCATAAACCGGCAGCAGGTCGCCGATGACGCTTGCGGTCACACCGGCGGAAAGCTCCGCGCGTTCCTTCTGCGAGCGCTTGCGGAAGTTGTCATACTCCGCCATCAGGCGCAGGCAGCGATCCTTTGCTTCTGCAAGCTCCGCGGTCAGCTTTTCGGTTTCGTCGGCAGCTTCCGTCGCGGGCAGTTCTGCTTCAGCGGCTTCCGCTGCGGGGGTTTCCGCCTGCGCGTTCACAACCGTTTCCTCTTGGGTTTCCGCTTCTGTCTGCGGGGTTTTATCCTTATTAAAAATCGCCATGCCATTCGTCCTTTCAACTTTGGTGATCTGTGTCGTCTTGTTCCGGTTCAGAGAGCAGCTCTGTGATTTTCTGTGTGAAATATTCCAGATACGGGATAAACTTTGCGTAGTCAAGCCGCATCGGACCGATTAAGCCGAGCGTTCCGGCGGGCATTCCCCCGCGGGAGTAGGTCGAGGTGATGAGGCTGGAATTGTTGATGATAAAGCTGTCGGTTTCCTCCGAAAACATCACATGGATGCCGCCGAAGCTGGAATCGAGAAACTGGTTGAGCAGGCTCTTGTTGTCAAGAAAGCGGATGATTTCGTTCTGGTCGAATTCGCCGGTTTTCAGCAAATTCAATTCGCCCTTGAGGGAAATGTCCTCGCCGGTCATCTCGCGGCTCATGCGGTAAATCTCATCCACCAGCGGGGAAAGCGTCATCATATACGTTCCGAGCGCTTCCTCAAGCCGCGTACAGAGGTCGTCGGAAAGCTTCTCGAGCGCGATGCCCTCAAGATTCTGTTTGACGAAATTTGAGAAAAACGCAAGCTGTTCGGTGGTCAGGTCAAACGAAAGTCTGCACACGCGGTTTTTCACCGAGCCGGAGGAAGTCACCAGCAAAATCACATACATCCGCTTGCCGGTGGGAATCACCTCAACCTTAGAAATTACCGAAAATTTCGGTGTGGAATGCGCCACAACCGCCGCGCATTTTGTCAGCTCCGCGAGTGCCAGCGACGCAGACTGGACGATCTCCTGCTCATTAAAGCTGGCCTGCGGGAGCATGGACTCCACCAGCGTTTGCTCCTCCGCCGTCAGCGGGCTGCGTTCCATCAGATCATCCACATAAATCCGGTACCCGCTGTAGGTCGGAATCCGCCCCGCGGAGGTATGCGGCTGTTCGAGATAACCCTGCTTTTCCAGCTCCGCCATTTCGTTGCGGATGGTTGCCGAAGAAGCGGTGATGTATTTCATCACTGCTTTTGACCCGACAGGCTCGCCCGTCACAATGTATTCATCCACAACCGCCGCCAGAATTTTCAGCTTTCTGCCGTCCATTTTCACGCCCATCCTTTTAGCAGCTCGCCTTCGCGAGTGTTAGCACTCGTTGACCTTGAGTGCTAATTCTAATTTAACATCTTTTTTCGCCTTTGTCAAGGGGGTACGCGGATTTTTTTCAATAAACTTCACAATTATATTTCCCGCTGATTTGTGCATTATCGACGACGGACGCGTAGGAATCAAAAAAGCCGCCCGGATTGGGTGGCTTTCGCAATTGGCTATCATTTTTTTGTAAACACTATCATGATTTCATTCAGCAGCGCAAGCTGTCGCGAGGTAAGCCCGTCTGCACCGGCGGTTTCCGGATGCACGTTCTTCATCCGCACCAGGAAGGCAAATTCTACGAGCAGCTCTTCCTGTTTGCCCGTCAAACCTTGAAGGGACAGCGCGTTTCTCTTATCCAGCCCCGCAAGATAATCCAGCGAAACACGAAACACCGCCGCGAGCTGTATCAGTGTTTCCAGCGTTGGAAACTGTAGATTGCTTTCATATTTGCTGACTGCGGTTTTGTTGCGGTTGATTTTCTCCGCAAGCTGTGCCTGTGTCATGCCGCTTTTTTCACGGAGCTGCCGAAGCAGCATACCAAAATCGTACAATTTCAAAACTCCCTGCTAAGCGAATTCTGTAAAACCGGCTACTATTCCAACTCTTGCAGCAAGTTCTTAAACACATCGGCGCTGAAAAACTCCTCCAGTGAAATCTCCAGTCCGTCGCAAAGCATTTTTATTGTGACAATACCGGGATTGCGGCTGTTGCCGCACAGGATATTCTTAAGTGTGGACGGCGGCACTGCCGCGAGCGTCGCCAGTGCATTAACTGTAATTCCGCGCTCATTACACAGCTCTAAAATCCGTGCCGTAACCGCCCGCTGCGGCAGCAAGCCAAAATCGTGCAAGATTAACGCCACCTTCTGTTCCGGATTCTGTAAAACCAACAACTATTCTAATTCTTGAAGCAGATTCCGGAAAACATCGGCGCTGAAAAACTCCTCAAGTGAAATCTCCAATCCGTCGCAAAGCATTTTTATTGTGACAATGCCGGGATTGCGGCTATTGCCGTATATGATGCTTTTCAGAGTGGACGGCGGAACCGCCGAGAGTCTTGACAACGCATTGAGCGTAATTCCTTGCGCATCGCACAGCTCCATAAGCCGCACCGCAACCGCCTGCCGTACTTTCATCGCAATTCCTCCGACCATATATAGACTAAGTCAAGTATACAGTCTAAAGAAATTTTTTGCGTCGATATATCGACTTTTTCAAAAACTTATGTTATAATAGTTGATATACCGTCGACACGCTTAGAAAAAGAACTACTTCAGCATCAGATCCTCATCCGTGACGGAAATCTCCCCATGCTCCTGCTCATAGCGCCGAATTTCTCTGCGGACAAGCACTTTCAGCAGAGTGGTCATGGAACGGTTTTCCTCCCACGCGATTTTACGGATTTTGGCGTGATCAATCAGATCCAGACGCATGGTGAACTGGGTTTTTAACACTGCCATCAGAACGCCTCCTGTATGATTTTTCTTCATCATACCACAATGATATAAGTCTGTATAGTGTCATATTGATACCATAGCGCAAACGCTATTATAAAATAGATAAACTCTTCGCGAAACGGAGTAACATTTATGAACACAACCAAAATCCTGCGTGATATTGCGTCAAAAAACGGAACGACCGTTGCGGAGGTCCGCCGCGAAATCCAGTCTGCGCTGGACATCGGGATGCAAAACCCCGATCCGCTCGTGCAAGCTTATTGGAATCGCATCCCCCGACGCGGAAAAAAACCCACCGTCGAGGAAGTCCTCACCTTTCTCGCAAAACAGGTAAAATAGCCGCAAAAAAGCGCCCCCATCGGAGCGCTTTCTTTATGTTACCTTATTTTGCCCAATGTTCCTCGCCAAAGCAGAGCATCCGCATGACTGCGGGCTTTTTCTCAAGCGTCCGGAACAGCACCGTGCCAAGTATGCTCACGCACACAAATTCGCCCAGCGCGACCTGCCCGCAGGACAGCCACAACGGCAGTCCGACAAAATACCACAGCTCAAAACCAACCACAAGTGCGTTGACAAGCATTGGCAGGAGCGATGCGGCGATGCGGTTTTTCACCGCCGTCATCAGCAGTGCCGCAATCAGCGTCGCCGCCGTGCCGAACACCATGTCCAGCGCCATCGGGCTGAACAGATTCGCAAGAAAGCATCCCACCGTCATTGACAGCACATACTCCCTGCGATAAAAGCAAAGCAGCATCAGCGCTTCCGCCACGCGGAACTGCACACCCATGTAGGACATAAACGACAGCCCCACCGTCAGCGCCGCATACAATGCCGCCACCAGCCCAAGCGCGGCAAGCTTTTTTACCGTAATGTTTCCAGAAAATTTCGACATGAAAATTCCTCCCTGTTTTTTTGAAGAGTGGTTGATCTAGGTTACACTCTATTAGAAGTCAGATGTCAGAGGTCGGAGGTCAGAAGTTGGGAGGATACATCGTACATATTCTCCCACATTGCATTCCAAAAACCTTTGAGCATCACAATTGTATCATCGCGCACGCGATCCGGTCGAAAAGCAGGCACCCAAACGCGCGCAACGGGTTTCCAAAGGGGGCATGCCTCCTTTGGCGCGGGGTCTGGGGGCGAGGAGCCCCCAGTAAGCTTACGCCTTGTTTACAGAGCCAAAGAGTTCCATTTTTTCTTTGACGGTGGCTTTGATGGCTTCGAAGCCGGGGGCGAGGAGTTTTCTGGGGTCGAAGCCTTTGCCGGTGAGGTCTTTGCCGGCTTCGATGTATTTTCTGGTGGCTTCCTGAAAAGAGAGCTGGCACTCGGTGTTCACATTAATTTTTGCCACGCCGAGGGAGATTGCTTTTTTGATCATGTCTGCCGGAATGCCCGTGCCGCCGTGGAGCACGAGGGGCATATCGCCCACTTTGTCCTTGACTGCCGCAAGGGTTTCAAACGAAAGTCCGGGCCAGTTTGCGGGATACTTGCCGTGGATGTTGCCGATTCCCGCCGCGAGCATGGTTACGCCGAGATCGGCAATCGCCTTGCACTCGTCGGCATCCGCGCATTCGCCCGCGCCGACAACGCCGTCTTCCTCGCCGCCGATCGAGCCGACCTCCGCCTCAAGGGAAAGTCCCAGATCGTTGCAGATTTTCACCAGATCGGTTGTCTTTGCGATGTTTTCTTCAATCGGGTAGTGCGAACCGTCGAACATGATCGACGAGAAGCCAGCCGCAATGCACGCTTTTGCACCGTCATAAGAGCCGTGGTCAAGGTGCAGCGCAACGGGAACAGTGATTTTCAGCTCCTCGAGCATTCCGTTCACCATGCCGACAACGGTTTTATAGCCGCACATATATTTGCCCGCGCCCTCTGACACACCCAAAATAACAGGGGAGTTGAGCTCCTGCGCGGTGAGGAGGACAGCCTTTGTCCATTCGAGGTTGTTGATGTTGAATTGACCGACGGCATATTTCCCGTCGCGTGCTTTGTTAAGCATTTCCTTTGCAGATACCAGCATATTGAATACCTTGCCTTTCCTTTGCGGCGATTTTTGCCGCGATCTATCCGGCGCAAAGGACTTGCCCTGCGCCTACATACGATTATTATACCGCAAGGCGGCACAAATTGCAATCACTTTTTGTGAAATAAAAGACAATTCTCCGGAAAGCTCGTACTGAAATCGTTTAAAAAATTTCGCAAATGCATTGTAATCATGATTTTTTTGTGATATAATTGAAATAATTTATATGGAGGTGTTGTAATGTCAAAGTATTACAAGCTATCGAATCGGATTTCCGCGCCCGGATTGATCCTGATGATCGTTTCCATGTGCGCGGTGGGTGCGGCGCTGAGCTTTATTTACCTGTTTGTTCAGGAAAAAAACCCGCTTATATATCTCGGAATCCTGCTGGCGTTTCTGTTCGCGGGGGGGCTGGGATGGATCTGTTCCCAATTTGTGAAAGCCTTTAAGATCACCAACGCGCCGGTGACATATCTCGCGGTGATTATCGGTGTTGTGATTTTCACCTATTTTAACTGGGCGGTTTATGTGGCGAGGGATTATCAGGCTACCCTTGACCAGACGAAAGCGGATTACGGCACAGATATGAAGCAGTCTTCCGCCTATGAATACTGGGGTTATGACTGGTATTTCGGCGAAAACCCGGAAGCTGTCACAAAAAGTCAGATTACCGCCGTTCTCGAGAAACTGAAAACCGAGTCCGCTTATGATGATTATCAAGCATATCTGAAGGACACCGGTTATTCGGTAATCGGAACCAATTCCGAACTGCTCAATCTGTATAAGACACGACACCTGACCGCTTATGAGTCAAACCAAATGCAGTATCTGTATGGCTCGGACATCAACGACGCCGCGGATTACATACTCAAAACCGCGCAGAACTCCGACCTTTCCGCCTATGATTTCTATTTCGACGACATCGCACCGCGGTATGCGCTCGGGAAAGTCCTCACCGACCCGCAGAACCTTTGGGCGACCATCGTCAACATCAACAAAGAGGGACGCTGGAGTATGCACAGAAGCTATTCCTCCTCCAATACGGACAACGAAGCCGTTCACGGCATCATGCTGTGGATCGCGTGGCTCGGCGAAGCCCTGCTGTTCTTCATCGTGCCGCTTATGATGGTAAAACACCGGCTGGAAATCCCGTTCATCGAATACGAACGCCGCTATGCCGCGCTCTTTGCAAACCCCCTGATTCGCTTCAACGACATCGAACCCAAGCGTCTCAAGGCACAGGTCGAAGCCGATCCGGAGTCGCTCCTGCTGTCCGCCGTGCAGTCCGTTCCCCCGTCAAATCCGTTCCTGAGCATCGAGCTTTACCACTCCGCCGATTTCACGGAGAATTACCTCAGCATTTACCGCAACACCTATGTGAAAAAGAACAGGAAATACCAAAAGCACATCGCCGTGCGTAATCTATCGGTATCAAAAGCTTTCGTCGCGGCACTCCTGCACACCTTCCCCGCCGCCGTACCCATGACGCTTCTGGGAATGTTCCCACCCAGTCCTCCCGCGCAAACCCCCGCACAGCCCGCAACCCCCCAGGCGGCAACCCCCCAGGTCGCTGAGATGTCCGCCGTCACCGCTCAGCCCCCTGTCATCGAATCCCCACTCGCCGCCGCCGAGCCTCTTCCCGACTTCCTCAAAGAATCCGACTCCTCCACCCCTCTGGAATAAAAACAAACAGGCTGCATCCGCAAGGACGCAGCCCGTTTTTCGCGCCAAAGAGAATCAAGGAACACCCCATTCTCCCAATTTCTGACCCCTGACTTCTGACCTCTGACCTCTAACTGGCACCCCCAACCAGAATCGAACTGATAACTAACCCTTAGGAGGGGTTCGTTATATCCATTTAACTATGGGGGCATATTGGTTATCATGCAGTATTTATTATAACAGACCCCGCGCAAAAAAGCAAGGGCGAATTTCGCACCAAACAAAAACCGGAGCGCTCTGTTCAGCGCTCCGGTCAGTGGAAAGATCCGTCCTTTGAGATTCACAATGTATCAAATCAATCAACCTCATATGAGCAAACAAAGTACCAATCTACGAAACAACGGGTTTCCAAAGGGGGCGTGCCCCCTTTGGTGGGAGGTGTCGGAGGGTGAAACCCTCTGACAAGCCCCCCCGCCTACACCAACCGCACAATCGCGCCGGTGGGGCAGACTTTGGCGCAGAGGCCGCAGGCGGTGCAGAGGTCGTGGTCGATGACGGCGAGGTTGTCGGTGATGACGATTGCGCCGGAGGGGCATTTTTTCACGCAGAGTCCGCAGGCGATGCAGCCGTTTGCGCAGGCTTCACGCACGGCTTTTCCCGCGTCATGGGAGGCGCAGCGCACGAGGTCGCCCGCGCTGATGTCAAACACCTTGATGATATTGACCGGACAGCGCGTTGCGCACAGACCGCAGCCCATGCAAAGATGCCGGTTGACAACCGCCACCCCGTTGATAACCGCAACCGCGTTTTCCGGACAGACCGCCGCGCAGTCGCCGTAGCCCAGACACGCGTATTTACAGCGCTTTTCTCCGCCGAAAAACCGTGCTGCCTGCGCGCAGCTTTCGTAGCCGTCGAACTGATACTTGCGCTGTGCCGCGTCGCCGTTTCCGCCGCAGCGGATGAACGCCTTTGCCTTGTTGACGCCGCCGGCTTCCACACCCAGCAGTTCCGCGATGCTTTCGGCGGTTTCCTCGCCGCCAGCAAGGCAGAGATTGACTGCGCATTCACCCGCGGCAACATGGCTTGCGTATTCCGCGCAGCCCGGAAATCCACACGCACCGCAGTTGATGTTGGGCAGCTTTTCGGTGATCTGCGCGACGCGCTCGTCGATATGCACCTCGAACAGCTTATAAACTGCCGTGAGTACAAGCCCCATCACGACACCGATTGCCGCAAAGATGAATACCGGATACAAAATATCCATATAGGTTCTCCTTTATTAGAGGTTGGAAATTAGATGTTAGAGGTTAGAAGCTGTAAAGGCAGGTTTTGCTTCAGCTTAAAAAGCCGGAGAAGCCGATGAAGCTTAACGCAACAATGGACGCGGCAATCAGCGTTGACGGCACACCCTTGAACGCGGCGGGAATGTCGGAATACTCGATGCGCTGACGAACACCCGAGAACAAGAGCAGCGCCATGGTGAACGCAATGCCGGTCGCAAACGAGCTTAAAATCGTTTCGCCGAAGTTGTAGCCGTTGTTGACGTTAATCAGCACAATACCCAGCACCGCGCAGTTGGTCGTAATCAGCGGCAGATAAATGCCCAGCGATTTGTACAGCGGCGGGATCATCTTGCGCAGGAACATTTCGGTAATCTGCACCAGTGCGGCGATGATGAGGATGAATGTAATCGTGCCGAGATACTCCGCATCGTGCGGGATCAGCACGTAGAAATAAATCGGATAGGTAATCACGCCCGTGAACGTCATGACGAACGTCACCGCCGCGCCCATGCCGAGCGACCCCTTGATTTCCTTGGAAACGCCCAGAAACGAACACATTCCCATGAATTTGGTCAGCACAATGTTGTTGACAAACACGCAGCTGATGATGATGGCAAAAATTTCTTTCATTTTATGTACTCCTTTCGGCGCTAGTCGCGGGGCTGCGGGGCTGACGGGTCGCATACGCCGCCCGTGCCACATAGCGCGCAGGAATCCGAATGAATACAGCCGGAACAACCTAGCTCAGCGGGGGGCTTGCGGTGCAGAATCGCATTCACCGCCGCGATGATGATGCCGAGTGCGAAGAAACCGCCCGCCGGCAGGATGAACACCACCATTGCGTTGTCCTTGAGGAACGGTATCTCCAGCCCGAACCATTTTCCCGCGCCGAGAATTTCCCGCACCGAACCCATCAGCACCAGCGTCAGCGTAAAGCCCACACCCATGCCAAGCCCGTCAAGCGTCGATTTCACCACGCCGTTGCGGCTCGCGAACACCTCAAGCCGACCGAGCAGAATACAGTTTGCCGCAATCAGCGGAATGAAAATGCCCAGCGTCGCATAAAGCGCCGGCACATATGCCTTGACAAGCAGCTCCGCAATCGTCACATATGCCGTGATCACCACAATATAAACCGGCAGTCGCACCGAGGTCGGCACAAGCTTGCGCATCAGCGACACCGTGATGTTCGCAAGCGTCATAACAAACGTCGTCGCCACGCCCATGCCGAAGCCGTTGAACACGCTCGTTGTGATCGCCAGCGTCGGGCACATACCCAGCAGCGTCACCATATTGGGGTTTTCTTTGAGAATGCCTTTGGTGAATTCTCGGAAATAACCGCCCTTTTTCTTTTTAACCGATGGCATCAAGAATCTCCTCCTTATGCGCGTTATAGGTTTCCAGTGCCTGCGCGGCTGCCTTGCGCAGCCCCTTTGACGAATAGGTTGCGCCCGTCACCGTGTCCGCGTCGCCCACCGTCGAAGCGTCCAGCCCAACGTATTTTTCCAGAAACGCGCTCTCTTTGATTCTGTCGCCGATGCCGGGCGTTTCCGCCAGCGTGACAATGG
Organism: Oscillospiraceae bacterium; assembly: GCA_047602575.1. GTDB lineage: Bacteria > Bacillota > Clostridia > Oscillospirales > Ruminococcaceae > UBA1366. The sequence goes on along the minus strand of JASGGY010000001.1, from coordinate 662 downwards.
CGATTCCCGCGATTTTTCCGTCGCCGTCCACTGCCACAAGGGCGCGCACGCCGTCTTTGGTATAGCCGGTTTCGGTAATGTCAAATGCCAGAAGCCCGCTGTCCTTGTCGGCAATGACATCATTGATCCGTCAAAGGTCAGCGCTTCTCCGCTGTCTGTCAGCAGCATTTCATAGCCCTTGGGGAACAGCGTTTCGCACGCCTTTTTTAAACTGCTGTCATCAGCTCGTCGGAGTAGGTGAGCTTATAAACCCCCGCCACCGCCGCCGCGGAAACCGCAAGAATTATCACCAGCGTCAGAACCGGTCGAATCATCCCGACCGGATTCAGAGGCTTTTTTTCGATTGCTTCGCTCATTTCTGCGTCCCTCCCTTCCTTTCCCCGCTCAATGCCTTTGTGCGCGTCGCCATGTCAATGTAAGGCGTGAGGATGTTCATCAAGAGAATCGAGAACGACACGCCCTCGCGGGTTACCAGCAAAACCGCACCAGGCACGTAATCACCGCGCAGCCAAGCCCGAAAATCAGCTTGCCTTTTGTCGTGATCGGCGTGGTCACATAATCCGTCGCCATAAAATCGCGCCCAGCATCAAGGTGCTGTTCGGATTCTATCGTGTTTCCCGATCAACCTTAGCAATACGTAACTGAACGAAGAACGGCACATA